>NZ_JBNJNF010000001.1:1272500-2137500 GCF_050936215.1 Microbispora sp. CA-102843 | reverse complement strand
CCGTTCATCAAGGCGAAGCGGGTGGCGTTCCAGATCTTGTTGCAGAAGTTGCGGGATCCGGCCGCCCAATCCTCGCTGATCGCCACGTCGGAGCCGGGGTTGGCACCGCGCAGGAGCGTGAAGCGCGTGGCGTCCGCGCCGTATCGCTCGATCCAGTCGAGCGGGTCGACGACGTTGCCGAACGACTTCGACATCTTCTTGCCGAACTGGTCGCGCACCATTCCGTGCAGCGCCACCGTGCGGAACGGCGGCTGGCCGTCCATCGCGTACAACCCGAACATCATCATCCGGGCGACCCAGAAGAACAGGATGTCGTAGCCGGTGACGAGCACGGTCGTCGGATAGAAGCGGGCCAGATCGGGCGTGGCGTCGGGCCAGCCCAGCGTGGAGAACGGCCACAGGCCGGAGGAGAACCAGGTGTCGAGGACGTCCTGGTCCTGCTCGTAACCGACCGGCGGCTCCTCGTCGGGCCCCACGCAGACCATGTCGCCGTCCGGGCCGTACCAGACGGGGATCCGGTGTCCCCACCACAGCTGTCGGGAGATGCACCAGTCGTGCATGTCGTCGACCCAGTCGAAGTAGCGCTTGGCCAGCTCCGGCGGGTGGATGCGGGTGCGGCCGTCGCGCACCGCGTCGCCCGCGGCCTTGGCCAGCGGCGTGACGTTGACGAACCACTGCAGCGACAGCCGCGGCTCGACCACGGTCTTGCAGCGGGAGCAGTGCCCGACGGAGTGCACGTAGGGCCGCTTCTCGGCGACGATGCGGCCCTGTTCGCGCAGCGCGGCGACCACGGCGGGCCGCGCCTCGAACCGGTCGAGACCCAGGAAGGGACCGTGGGCGGTGATGACGCCGCGCTCGTCCATGATGACGAGCGACTCCAGCGAGTGGCGGCGCCCGATCTCGAAGTCGTTCGGGTCGTGCGCGGGGGTGACCTTGACCGCGCCAGTGCCGAAGGAGGGGTCCACGTGCTCGTCCGCGACGATCGGGATGCGCCGCCCGGTGAGCGGGACCTCGACGTACTTGCCGATCAGGTGCGCGTAGCGCTCGTCGGCGGGGTGGACGGCGACCGCGGTGTCGCCCAGCATGGTCTCGGCGCGGGTGGTGGCGACGACGATCTCCGCGTCGCCGGAGCCGTACCGGATCGACACGAGTTCGCCGTCGTCATCGCTGTGCTCGACCTCGATGTCGGACAGGGCGGTCAGGCAGCGGGGGCACCAGTTGATGATCCGCTCGGCACGGTAGATGAGCCCGTCGTCGAACAGCTTCTTGAAGATCGTCTGGACGGCCCGGGAGAGCCCCTCGTCCATCGTGAAGCGCTCGCGGGACCAGTCCACGCCGTCGCCGAGCTTCGTCATCTGGCCGAGGATCCGGCCGCCGGACTCCTCCTTCCACTGCCAGACGCGCTCGACGAACGCCTCACGGCCGAAGTCGTGGCGGGACAGGCCCTCCTTGGCGATCTCGCGCTCCACGACGTTCTGCGTGGCGATGCCGGCGTGGTCCATGCCGGGGAGCCACAGCGTCTCCATGCCCCGCATCCGGGCCCGCCGGGTGAGCGCGTCCTGGATCGAGTGGTCGAGGGCGTGGCCCACATGGAGCGACCCGGTCACGTTGGGCGGGGGAAGCACGATGCTGTACGGCTCGCGCCCGCTGCCCGGGTCCGCGGTGAAGTAGCCCGCCGATACCCAGCGCTCGTAGCTCCGGGTCTCGACATCGACGGGGGCGTACTGGGTGGGCAGCTCAGACGTAGTCACGCTGCCCAATTCTAGGGACGTCCGGACGCCGCCCGAGCCGTCGCCGCACGCCCTGTGGACAACGTGGCGGCGAAGACCCGCGTCAGGCCGACTTCTCCCTCGGGGTCCGCTGCTGCTTGGCCTGCAGCTGGTCGCGCGGCACCAGGGTCGGATTCACGTGCTCCAGCACGGCCTCGCGGGTGATGACGACGCGGGCCACGTCCTGGCGGGACGGCACCTCGTACATCACGGACTGGAGGACCTCCTCCATGATGGCGCGCAGCCCGCGGGCGCCGGTGCCGCGCAGGATGGCCTGGTCGGCGATGGCCTCCAGCGCGTCGTCGGAGAACTCCAGCTCGACGTTGTCCAGCTCAAGCAGGCGCCGGTACTGCTTGACGAGCGCGTTGCGCGGCTCGGTGAGGATCTGGATCAGCGCGTCCCTGTCGAGGTTGTGCACCGACGTGATCACCGGGAGCCGGCCGACGAACTCGGGGATCATGCCGAACTTCAGGAGGTCTTCCGGCATGACGTCCGAGAAGATGTCGGAGGAGTCCATCTCCTCCTTCGAGTGGATGATGGCGTTGAAGCCGATGCCCTTCCTGCCGACCCTCGACTCGATGATCTTCTCGAGGCCGGCGAAGGCGCCGCCGCAGATGAACAGCACGTTCGTCGTGTCGATCTGGATGAACTCCTGGTGGGGGTGCTTGCGCCCGCCCTGCGGGGGCACGCTCGCCGTGGTCCCCTCCAGGATCTTCAGCAGCGCCTGCTGCACGCCCTCGCCCGACACGTCCCGCGTGATCGACGGGTTCTCGCTCTTACGGGCGATCTTGTCGACCTCGTCGATGTAGATGATGCCGGTCTCGGCCTTCTTGACGTCGTAGTCGGCGGCCTGGATCAGCTTGAGGAGGATGTTCTCCACGTCCTCGCCGACGTAGCCGGCCTCGGTCAGCGCGGTCGCGTCCGCGATGGCGAACGGCACGTTGAGCATCTTGGCGAGGGTCTGCGCGAGCAGGGTCTTGCCCGACCCGGTGGGGCCGAGCAACAGGATGTTGGACTTGGCCAGCTCCAGGCCGTCGTCACGGCCCCGCTCCCCGGACTGGACGCGCTTGTAGTGGTTGTAGACCGCCACCGACAGCGCCTTCTTCGCCTTGTCCTGCCCGATGACGTACGCGTCGAGGAACTCGTAGATCTCGCGCGGCTTGGGGAGGTTGTCCCACTTGAGCTCGGAGGACTCGGACAGCTCCTCCTCGATGATCTCGTTGCAGAGATCGATGCACTCATCGCAGATGTAGACGCCTGGTCCGGCGATGAGCTTCTTGACCTGCTTCTGGCTCTTGCCGCAGAACGAGCACTTCAGCAGATCTCCGCCGTCGCCGATGCGTGCCACCCCAGATACTCCTTTGCGTGGGACCGCCCCTGCCGCCGCGGTCGCTTCCGTCCGCACCTGTTCACGATCCGGGCTCATGATCCGGTGATCGCGATCCGGTGCGAAAACGTCATCCCGCTCAGGTTTCGACGTTACCGTCTCTCGGGCCCTCAGTGAGCCCCCTAGCGGTGAGTCGCACCGGAACGTGCCCAAATGGGCACCGTTCCGGTGCGGCAACTCCCTCAGGAAGCGGCGACCGCCGCCGCACGCTTCTTCCGCGACGGGATGATGTCGTCCACCAGCCCGTACGCCTTCGCCTCCTCGGCGCTGAGGATCTTGTCACGCTCGATGTCCTTGCGGACCTCGTCGGGTGCCTTGCCCGAGTGCTTCGCCACGATCTCCTCGAGCAGCGACCTCATCCGCAGGATCTCACGAGCCTGGATCTCGATGTCACTGCCCTGGCCGCCGCCCTCGGTGTAGGGCTGGTGGATCAGCACGCGGGCGTTCGGCAGAGCGAACCGCTTGCCCGGCGTGCCGCCGGCCAGCAGAACCGCGGCGGCCGAGGCCGCCTGCCCCAGGCAGACCGTCTGGATCTCGGGCCGGACGAACTGCATGGTGTCGTAGATCGCGGTCATCGCGGTGAACGAGCCGCCCGGCGAGTTGATGTACATGCTGATGTCGCGGTCCGGGTCCAGCGACTCCAGCGTCAGCAGCTGCGCCATCACGTCGTTCGCCGAAGCGTCGTCGATCTGGACGCCGAGGAAGATGATGCGGTCCTCGAACAGCTTGTTGTAAGGGTTCATCTCCTTGACGCCGTACGACGTGCGCTCGACGAAGGAGGGAAGGACGTAACGGCCGTTGATGTCACCCGGCCGGATCAGCTCACTCATCTGGGAAGCTCCAGTCACGAGACGGCGCCCTCGGAGGGCACCTGGCGGGCGCTGCGCACCACGTGGTCGATGAAGCCGTAGTCCTTGGCCTCCTCGGCCGTGAACCAGCGGTCCCGGTCGGAGTCACGCTCGATCTGGTCGAGCGGCTGGCCGGTGTGATGGGCGATCCGCTCGGCGAGCGTCTTCTTCACGTAGAGCATCTGCTCGGCCTGGATCGCGATGTCGGCCGCGGTGCCGCCGATGCCGCCCGACGGCTGGTGCATCATGATCCGGGCGTGCGGAAGCGCGTACCGCTTGCCGCGGGCGCCGGCGCAGAGCAGGAACTGCCCCATGGAGGCGGCCAAGCCCATGGCGACCGTGCAGACGTTGTTCGGCACGTACTCCATCATGTCGTAAATCGCCATGCCGGCGGTCACCGAGCCACCGGGGGAGTTGATGTACATCCAGATGTCGCGGTCGGGGTCATCGGCGGCGAGGAGCAGGAGCTCAGCGGCCAGCCGGTTGGCCACCTCGTCGTTGACCTGGGTGCCGAGCACCACGATCCGCTCGCGCAGCAGGCGCTGGTAGAGCTGGTCCTCGAGGCGGGAGGGGCCACCCTCCGAGCTCCGGGCCTCGAAGCCGGAACCACCAGTCGGGAAGAAGGTCGGCGGGCTGGTCACAGCGTCACCTTCCGATGCGTCGTAATCGATTGGCTTTGCTTGTGACCTTAACGCGCGACGCAGACAGGTCATGCCCGTGCGCCGTACTGTTCGCTGACGGCGCATGCCCGGCCCGCGAAGGGCCCCGCGCCGCATCGTCCGTGTTTCCCGTCCGTGGCGCACAGTCAGGGGCACACTGATCTCAGCCGTGCCATTGCTCCCCGACGCGCGGTAAGAAACAAATTTGCAGGGATTTGCCCGAATATAACCGGAAACCCCCGGCGCACCCGAGTGCGACGGGGGTTCCACTGTTACCGCCATGCCGACCGGCCTCCCGGCCGACCGCCGGCAGAGGTCAGGCGAGAGCCTCGGGAATCAGCTTTCCCCGGCCTCGTCGACGGGCTCCCCGGCGCCCGCCTCCTCCACGCCCACGGCCTCCTGCTCGGGGTTGAGCTCGGCGTAGATGGCCTTGATGTCCACATCGTTACCGGCGGTGTCGGTCACCTTCGCCGCGTCGCCGATGAGGGTCTTGGCCTTCTCCCGCACGATCTCCATCATCGCCAGCGGGAGCTGGTTGTTGTCGGCGAGGTGCTGGGCCAGCGTGTTCGGCGCGACGCCGAGCTGCATGGCGCGACGGACCACGAAGTCGGTCAGCTCCTGCTCGCTGACGCCGATCTCCTCAGCCTTGACGATCTTGTCGAGCACGAAGCCGGACTTCAGCGCCTTGGCCGCGTCCGCCTCGTAGTCGGCGAACAGCTCCTCCTCGGTGGTCTGCTGGAGGCGGAGGTACGCATCGCGGCTCAGGCCGCTCTCCGAGACCTGGTGCTCGAGGTTGTGCTTGCGCGCGTCGATCTCCGCCTGGAGCGCGCTCTCGGGCAGCGGGATGTCGATCCTCTCGAGCAGCGCGTCGAGCGCCTTCTCACGGCTCTGCACGACCTGGTCCACCAGCTTGTTGCGGCGAACCTGCTCGCGGATGCTGTCCTTGAGCTCGTCGAGCGTGTCGAACTCGCTGGCGAGCTGCGCGAACTCGTCGTCCAGCTCGGGCAGCACCTTCTCCTTCACCGACTTGACGTTGATGATCACGTCGGCCTCCTCGCCGGCGTTCTCACCGCCGACGAGCGTGGTGCGGAAGGTCTTCTCGTCGCCGGCGGCCATGCCCTGCAGGGCGTCGTCCAGGCCCTCCAGGACCGAGCCCGCGCCGACCTCGTACGACACGTCGGCGGCCTGCTGCTCGTCGAGGTTGCGGCCGTCGATCTCGGCGCGCAGGTCCATCACGACGTAGTCGCCGTTCTGGGCCGGGCGCTCCACACCGGTGAGCGTCGCGAAGCGCTGGCGCAGGCCCTCGAGCTGGGTGGTGATGTCCTCGTCGGCCACCTCGGCGGGGTCGACCACGACCTCGGCGCCCTGGTAGTCCGGGACGTCGAAGGCGGGGCGGATGTCCACCTCGGCGGTGAACTCGACCTGCTCGCCGTCCTCGATCTTGGTGACCTCGATCTCCGGCTGACTGACCGGGAAGACCTCGGTCTCGTCAACGGCCTGGCCGTACAGCTTGGGCAGCGCGTCGTTCAGGGTCTCCTCGAGAACCACCGCGCGGCCGAAGCGCTGCTCGATGATCCGGGCCGGCACCTTGCCAGGACGGAAGCCGGGGACACGCACCTGCTGCGCGACCTTCTTGTACGCGGCCTGCAGGCTCGGCTCGAGCTCCTTGAACGGCACCTCGACGGTGAGCTTGACCCGGGTAGGGCTGAGCTCCTCGACAGCGGTCTTCACGGGGTGGTCTCCTTGATCCAGCATCTGGTGATCGCGGGCACGTCATGCACGGCAACCGCGGCACAGTAACGCGCGCCGCGCCCACGTGAGAGGCGCAGGATCACCGTCTCGCCTGCACGCGACCTGTCCGGGCATGCTCGACTGTGGCGGGTGTCCAACGCCAAGGGCAGTCTAGAGCAGATGAGGCCCTGTAGCGACTGATCAGAGGTCGGCCACGATCTGCCGCAGCAGGTCCACCGTCTCCGCGGGAGTGGTGCTGACCGCGCAGAGGCGTTCCATGACCTCGCTGTAGCGGTCGACCTCTTCCCGTTTGTCCAGGTAAAGCGCGCTGGCGAGCTGCTCGACGTACACGATGTCGGGCAGGTCGGGATCGGCGAACCGCAGGATGCTGAAGGCGCCGCCCTCTGCGGCGTGTCCACCGTAGCTGAACGGGATGACCTGGATCGTCACGTTGGGCTGGTTCATCAGGTCGATGAGGTGCTGGATCTGCCCCCGCATGACCTCGACGCCGCCGATCGGGCGGCGCAGCGCGGCCTCGTCGATCACGGCCCAGAACTTGGGGCTGTTCTCGCCGTCGAGGATGCGCTGGCGTTCCAGCCGCAGGTCCACCCGCCTGGCGATCTCCTCCGGCGCCGCGCCGACCGCGCCGGCCATGATGACGGCCCGCGCGTACTCCTTTGTCTGCAGCAGGCCGGGGACGAACTGCACCTCGTAGGTGCGGATGCGCTCGGCGGCCTCCTCCAGGCCGACGTACGCCTGAAACCACGAGGGCAGCAGGTCGTTGAACCTGTGCCACCACCCGGGCTCGTTGGCCCGTTCGACCAGGCTCATCACGACATCGCGCGTCTCCTCGTCCTCCACCCCGTAGAGGGCGAGGAGGTCGGTGACGTCGCGTTCCTTGAATCCGACCCGGCCCAGCTCCATCCGGCTGATCTTCGACTCGGACGCCCGGATGCACTGGCCGGCCTGGTCACGGCTGATGCCCTTGCTCTCACGGAGCTTGCGGAGCTGAGAACCGAGAAGGATGCGCAGAGCCGTCGGACCCGATCCAGCCTGGATCTGTATCACGGCGCCTCCCTCTCACCTCGGCCCTGTGTGCCGCCAAGGGACGACCCGCACGACACCCCTAGCCCACACAGTGTCACCACTTCGGGCTCCGATGACAAGGTCTGATCTACGTGTCCCTGACGGTTAGCACTGCCGCCTTGTGCGTCTGCACATGACAATTGCACGTGCATTTGGGTCTTGCAGCGGCAGGAGGCGCTGTTCCATCATGTCTAGGTGCATATTGGGCCAAATGTGCACCAGTCCTCGATTCAGGCCAGCGGGAGGTACGGGCAACCATGTCGGACGAGCCCAAATCCGGCGGCCAGTTGACCCGCGACGTGGGATTCGGCTGGTTCCGGAGGACGGCAGGCGCGTCCGATACGACGATGTGCCCCCTGGCCCCGCAGGCCGACTCCGTCAAGACCGCTCGTGACGTCACCCGGACGACCCTGCATCGGTGGGGCCTGTCGGAACTGAGCGACGACGCGGCACTGGTCGTGAGCGAACTGGTGACGAACGCGGTCCGTTACGCTCTGTATCCGGCGAACCGCGCCGGCGACCGGCCGATAACGCTGACACTCCTGCGCATCGCCCCGCACGTACTGCTCGCCGTCTCGGATCCAAGCGACCAGGCGCCGTCGCCCGTGCAGCCCGACTTCGTCTCCGAGCACGGACGCGGCCTCTACATCGTCGAGACCTACAGTCAGGCGTGGGGCTGGGACGCGCTGGACGAGGGCGGCAAGGCCGTCTGGGCCCTCTTCCGCACCGGCGGCTGACCCTTTCTCAGCGGCCGCCCGTTCCCCGCCACCTCGCTCAGAACGGCTATAGGAAGAATCCGCGTAAACGGGTCTTGCGATACCCGGGTGCTCGCTGACATCACGAAGGCCAGGCTCCCTATGCGGGATGACCTGGCCTTTCGCAGTGAGAGCGGACGACGGGAATCGAACCCGCGTAGCCAGTTTGGAAGACTGGGGCTCTACCATTGAGCTACGTCCGCGCGCGCCCGGTGTCCATCTGGTCTAGACTTCATCCGGTCGTCAGGGCGTAAGCGTACCGGAGTCTCGGACCGCTCGCGTACCCGACGAGACGGGGCGTGGCGCAGCTTGGTAGCGCGCTTGCTTTGGGAGCAAGAAGTCGCAGGTTCAAATCCTGTCGCCCCGACCAGCGCTCCCGCACTACCGAGGCCGCTTCCGATCATCGGAAGCGGCCTCGTCTGTTCCCCGGGCGACCAGCTGAGTGACTACGGCTCAGCCGGCTCCCCTCCCGGGGTGTGCCGTCGCTGTGGTGGGGCTGGGCACGGGCATGTCCCTGCGCGTGACGTAGAACTCGATCGGCATGGTGCTCTTGAGGAGGGTCCCCGGAGCCGGAGCCTGGCCGACCACGATCCAATCCCTCGGGTCTTTCATCTCCTCGCCGGTCACAGTGTGAATCGCCGGGTCGAATCCGAGAGCGGTGACGACTCTTCTCGCGGTCTCCGCGTCCTGATACCAAAGCTGGGGCATCGTGAAAGTGTCGAGGGCAGATTCCGCCGGCCGTCCCGACGCGGTGGGCGCGGGGTACGGCGTGAGGGAACCACGGTCAGAGAGGATCAGCGCGAAGGTGGCGATGACAGCGGCGCCGAAGACGGCGACGACCGCAGTGATCAGAGATATCGCCAGAGAGCGACGCATGGGCGATGCGTATCATGATCTTGGCGAGTGTTCGAGCCGAATGGCCCGGATCACCACTGAACCTGCGAACGAGCCGCCCGCACACCGGTGTGACCGGCGTCCGATGCCCGGCGCGTTTCTATAACCTGTTCTCGCCGTACCCCGGAACCCTGAGGAGCACCATGGGCGACCTGGTCCTCGTCGACCGGCCCTCCGAGGCCGTCGCGGTCGTGACGCTGAACCGTCCGCGCAAGTACAACGCGATCTCCAAGGCGGTGCTCGAAGAGTTCCACGACACGCTCGAGCGGCTCGCGGAGGAGCCCGACCTGCGCGCGATGATCCTCACCGGGGCCGACCCCGCCTTCTGCGCCGGTCTGGACCTCGGCGAGCTGGAAGCGGGGGTGAAGATCGGCCATCCCGACTCCATCCTCCCGCTGCGGAACTTCCCGGTGCCCGTCATCGCGGCGGTCAACGGCGTGGCCGTGACCGGTGGCCTGGAGTTCGCGCTCGCCTGCGACTTCAGGATCGCGAGCGAACGGGCGCGGTTCGCCGACACCCACACCCGCGTCGGCATCGTGCCCTCCTGGGGCATGACGGCCCGGCTCAGCCAGGCCGTCGGGCAGGCCTGGGCCCGGCAGATGACGTTCACCGGCGATTTCGTCGACGCTCCGCTGGCGCTGCGCATCGGCCTGGTGAACGAGGTCGTCGCGCACGACCGGCTGCTGCCCCGGGCCGTGGAGCTCGCGCAGAGCATCGCGACGACGACGCCGGAGACACTGGGCAGGATCCGGGAGATCTACGACCTCCTGCGCGACGGCACCGGCGCCGACGGCCTCCGGGCCGAGCTGGAGACCGGCCGGGACGGGCTCACCATCGCCGGCCCCGAGGACTTCGCCGCCCGCAGGCGCGCCGTGTTCGACCGGGGCCGGAATCAGACCCGCTGAAAGTCACTCCTCCTCGACGTACGGATGGGTGAGGAACTCGATGGCGTGGCCGTCGGGGTCGTCCACGTACACCCCGCGGCCGTGGTGGCGGTGGTTGATCTGCTGCGGCTCCTGGTGGTGGGGGCCGCCCCAGTACGGCAGGCCTCGCTCGGCGATGCGGGCGCAGATGTCGTCGAACTCGCCCTCCGAGACGAGGAACGCCAGGTGCTGCATGACGATCCGGTCCCGGTCGACGATCGAGTCGGCGTAGTCGATCGTCACGCCGTTGGCGACCCTGACCGTGGCGAACGGCCCGAACGCGCCGGGCTCCGGCTCGCCGAGCAGCCCGGTCAGGAACCGGGCGGACTCGAAGCGGTCGCTGCTGTGCACGATCGTGTGGTCCAGTTGAGCGGTCACGGCGCCCTCCAGGTTTCCTACGGTCTTCATCGACCCAATACCGTGGACAGATGATCGACAAGCACATCTCCCGCGTGCTCGGGCTGCTCGGGCAGGACGACACGCTTCGCGTCCTCGCCGGGCTGGTCCTGCGTCCGGGTGAGCCGCTCGACAAGGTCACCGGGCTGGCGCCGGAGGCGGCGGCCAAGGCCCTGGACCGGCTGGAGCGGGGCGGCCTCGCCGTACGAGACGAGAACGGCTGGCGGGCACGGCCCGAGACCTTCCGCGACCTGCTGCGCACGATCCCCTCCACGCCGGCGGACCCGATGGACGCGTTCCTGGTCGACGGGCGGCTCGTCTCCATCCCGGTGAAGAGGACCAAACGGCTGATGGTGCTCGACTACATCGCGCAGGTGTTCGAGGTGGGCGTGCGCTACCAGGAGAAGGAGGTCGACGTGGCGCTGCGGGCGTTCCACGACGACTACGCCGCGCTGCGCCGTTACCTGGTGGACGAGGGGTTCCTCACCCGGGAGGCCAACGTCTACTGGCGCTCCGGAGGCACCGTCTGACCAGGTCCGGCCACATCGGCGGACGCACTTTCCCGACGGGCCCGCGGCGCGGACACTGGGAGATATGGGCGAGCCGACCAGGGTCCTTCTCGACGAGTCCCGGATCCCCCGGAACTGGTACAACATCATCTCCGATCTGCCCGCGCCTCCCCCGCCGGTGCTCCATCCGGCGACGCTGCAGCCGATCGGCCCCGACGACCTCGCCCCGCTCTTCCCGGCGGCGCTGATCGAGCAGGAGGCGTCGGGTGAGCGGTTCGTCCCGATCCCTGACGACGTCCTCGACGTCTACCGCCTCTGGCGGCCCACGCCCCTCATCCGCGCCCGGCGCCTTGAGCGCGTCCTCGGCACGCCCGCGCGGATCTACTACAAGTACGAGGGCGGCAGCCCGTCGGGCTCGCACAAGCCCAACACCGCGGTCCCCCAGGCGTACTACAACGCGCGGGAGGGCGTGCGGAGGCTGACCACCGAGACCGGCGCGGGCCAGTGGGGCTCCGCCCTGGCGTTCGCCTGCGCCCAGTACGGCCTGGCCTGCGAGGTATGGATGGTCAGGGCGTCGTACGAGCAGAAGCCGTACCGCCGCACGCTGATGAAGGTCTACGGCGCGACCCTGCACGCCAGCCCGTCGGCGGTGACCACGGCGGGCAGCAGGATCCTCGCGGAGGACCCCCACTGCACGGGGTCGCTGGGCATCGCGATCAGCGAGGCGGTCGAGGTCGCCGGGCAGCACGACGACACGCGGTACGCCCTCGGCTCGGTGCTCAACCACGTCCTGCTGCACCAGACCGTTATCGGCGAGGAGGCGCTGGAGCAGCTGGCCGCCCTCGGCGAGACCCCGGACGTGGTGATCGGCTGCACCGGTGGCGGCTCCAACTTCGCCGGGCTGGCCTTCCCGTTCCTGCGCGAGAAGCTCGCCGGGCGGATGAACCCCGTGCTGCGGAGCGTGGAGCCCGCCGCCTGCCCGTCCCTGACCCGGGGCGCCTACGCGTACGACTTCGGCGACACGGCGGGGTTCACGCCGCTGATGAAGATGCACACGCTGGGGCACACGTTCGTGCCCGACCCGATCCACGCGGGCGGGCTGCGCTACCACGGCATGTCACCGCTGCTCTCGCACGTGTACGCACAGGGGCTGGTGGAGGCGGTGGCCGTCACGCAGACCGAGTGCTTCGACGCGGGGATCCGCTTCGCCAGGGCCGAGGGGGTCGTACCGGCTCCCGAACCCTCCCACGCGGTGGCCGCGACGATCGCGGAGGCGCTGCGGTGCGCCGAGTCGGGCGAGGAGAAGGTCATCGTGATGTCCCTGTGCGGGCACGGCCACTTCGACCTGCCCGCCTATGAGAGCCGTCTCGCCGGTCACCTGGAGGATTTCACGCTCCCGCAGGAGCGGATCGACGCGGCGCTCGCGCACCTGCCCGCCGTCTGATGCGACGCGTGGCCGACGATATCCGTTTCGTCCCTTGACCGGCGGGTACGGCTGCGCCATCGCGCCGTCATACCGACCGGAGCACTCATGTCAAACGGCTGAAATGCGCGGTATCAGCTCCATACGATTCTGGAACACCATCCGCTCTCTCCGGAGAATTAGTTGAACCGGAACTGCGTTATCAAGGACCCCGCCCCGGGCAACCGGGCGCAGTGGCGCCGCAGCAGCGCCGCGTCCGCGCACGAGCGGCTGGCTTTCCTGAACGAGGCGAGCCGGCGGATCGGCAGCACGCTCGACTTATCCGAGACGAGCCGGGAGCTCGTCGACGTGGCGGTCCCCCGCTTCGCCGACACGGCGGCCGTGATGGTGCAGGACCGCCTCATCGCGGAAGGCGAGTTGTCGTCCCGGCCGGTGGACGGGACGACCCTTGTACGCCGGGTCGCCCTGGGCGTGGCCGGCGCCGATGCGGACGCCTGGGCGGAGGCCTTCCCCATCGGCGAGGCGACGGTCTACCCGGCGATCCTCCCGCAGGCCCAGTGCATGGCCGGCGGCAAGCCGCTGATGTACCCGGCGCTGGACAAGGAGAGCGCCCGGTTGATCGGCGCCAGCCTGGACCGGGAGGAGGCGGTCGCGTCGCTCCTGACCGACTCCTCGTTCCTCGCGGTGCCCCTGCGCGCACGGGGACGGGTCCTCGGCTGCGTCATCTTCACCAGGCGCCCGGAGAGCCTGCCGTTCGAGGAGCAGGACGTGGTGGTGGCCGAGGACCTGGCCGCCCGCACCGCCCTGTGCGTCGACAACGCGCGGCTGTACACCAGGGAGCGCAGGACCGCGCTGACCCTGCAGAGCAGCCTGCTGCCCGTCGAACTGCCGCAGGCGCTCGGCACGGACATCGCCTCGCGCTACCTGCCGGCCAGCGACCTGATGGGCGTCGGGGGCGACTGGTACGACGTGATCGCGCTGCCCGGCTGCCGTACGGCCCTGGTGGTGGGCGACGTCATGGGCCACGGGACCAGGGCAGCGGCCACCATGGGCCAGCTCCGCACGGCCGCGCGTACGCTCGCGAGTCTCGACCTGCCGCCCGACGAGGTGCTGTTCCGGCTCAACCTGATGAGCCAGGACCTCGACCCGAGCCAGATCGCGACGTGCATCTACGCCGTCTACGACCCGGTCACGCGTAACTGCGCGCTCGCCCGTGCCGGGCACGTGCCGCCGATCCTGCTGCACCCCGACCGGTCGACCGAGATCATCGAGCTGCCCTCGGGCCTGCCTCTCGGCATCGGCAGCGACCCGCTGGAGTCGCGCGAGATGGTCCTGCCGCCCGGGAGCGTGCTCGCCCTCTACACGGACGGCCTCGTGGAGAGCCGGGAGCGGGACCTGGACGCCGGGATCATGGGGCTGCGCCGCCTGCTCGCCGGTCCGGTCGAGGACCTGGAGGACATGTGCGACGTGATCATCAGCAGCCAGCGGTCGGGCCACGAGCGTGACGACATCGCCCTGCTGGTGGCCCGGGTGCGCGATCTCGACCCGGACGAGGTAGCGACCTGCCCGTTGCCGGCCGACCCGCGGTTCGTCTCGCACGCCCGCCGCTTCGTCCGCGGCACCCTGCACAGGTGGGGGCTGGGCGGCCTGGTGGACAGCACCCAGCTCATCGTGAGCGAACTGGTCACCAACGCGCTCAAGCACGGCTGGCCGCCGATCGAGCTGCGCCTGCTGCGCGGCCTCACGCTGGTGGTCGAGGTCGTCGACGGCTCCCCCGCCGCGCCCGCCCCGCGCACGGCCGCCCCCGACGAGGACACCGGCCGCGGTCTCCAGCTGATCAAGCGGTTCGCCTACCGCTGGGGCACCCGGCCCACCGCGTACGGAAAGATCGTCTGGGTCGAGCAGCACCTCCCTTGACCCGGCGTCCCCTCCCCGGCGAGCGTGTATGACTGATCGTTGAGAAGAGTTACGTTCGAATGGGGAGTTCGTGGCGAGGAGGGGACATGATCGACATCCGTGACGCGTACCGCAGGGCGCTGGACGGTTTCGGGGACCGCCTCCATCTCGTCCGCCGCGGGCAGTGGGAGCTGCCGACTCCCTGTGTCGACTGGGACGTCCGGGGGCTCGTCAACCATGTCGTGGCCGAGAATCTGTGGGCCCCCGAGCTGCTGTCCGGCCGTACGGTCGCCGAGGTGGGGGACTCCTTCGAGGGCGACGTGCTCGGCGACGATCCGCTCAAGGCGTTCGAGGCGTCCGCGCAGGGCGCCGTCCACGCGGTGTACGCCGAGGGTGCCCTGACCAGCGTGACCCACCTGTCCTTCGGCGACGTGCTGGGTGAGGAGTACATCACCGAGCTGTTCGCGGACGCGCTCATCCACACCTGGGACCTGGCACGTGCCATCGGCGGGCCGGAACGGCTCGACCCCGAGCTCGTCGCCTCCTGCTCGGAATGGTTCGAGAAGGCGCGGGAGGACTATCGCGAGGCGGGAGTGATCGGGGACGAGCGGGACGTCCCGGCCGGCGCCGACCAGCAGACTCACCTGCTCGCCGCCTGGGGCAGGAACCTTTAAGCCCTACCGCGCAGGGCCTACCGCAGGTCCTACCGTCCTGTGGGCCGCCTGCCGTGGTTGGCCTTCTTCTTCTTGCGTGCCTTCGACTTGCGTGCGCGCCTGCCCATCACGACCGCCTTCCGTCGAGTACGGCTTTCGCTCACTGTCCTCCCCCCGGACCGCCGGCGACAAGTACGGGGACCCAACTCAACATGTCTCCACGCATGTGGGGCATAATTTGTTTGAATCTGTTGACAGGAGTGGTGGATGCTGGCCCAGCAACGGCAGCAGGCGATCCTGGAGAGGGTACGCAGAACCGGCGGGGTGCGCGTCGCGCAGCTCGTACGCGACCTCGGGGTCTCGGACATGACGATCCGCCGCGACCTGGAGGTCCTCGCGGAGCGCGGCCTGATCGTCAAGGTGCACGGCGGGGCGACCGCCACCGGCACCGGCTCGACGGAGGAGCCGGGCTTCGCGGCCAAGTCGGTGCGGCAGCAGGCCGAGAAGGAGGCCATCGCCCGCCGGGCCGCCATGCTCGTGAGGCCGGGCAGCTCCGTCGCCCTGTCGGCCGGGACCACGACCTGGACACTGGCCCACCATCTGGTGGACGTGCCCGAGCTGACCGTCATCACCAACTCCGTGCAGGTGGCCGACGTCTTCCATCGGGCGGGACGGCCCGACCAGACCGTGGTGCTGGTGGGAGGCGTGCGCACGCCCTCCGACGCGCTGGTCGGCCCGGTGGCCGTGGCGGCCGTCCGCTCCCTGAACGTCGACACGCTCATGCTCGGCGTGCACGGCATGAGCGTCCGGGCGGGTTACACCACGCCCAACCTGCTGGAGGCGGAGACCGACCGCGCCCTCATCGCGGCCGCCCAGCAGCTCGTGGTCCTGGCCGACCACACGAAGTGGGGAACGATCGGCATCAGCACGATCGCCGCCCTCGGCGAGGCCAGCGTGGTCGTGAGCGACGTCGGCCTGCCGGAGGAGGGGCGCGCCGCGCTGTCGGAGCACGCCGGCGAACTCCTCCTCACCGATCCGTCCGGGGAAACCGAGCTGGAGACCGCACTGTGACGCCGGGCCGAACCTTGACACCGGATACCGCACTGTGAAGCTGGAGACCGCTCTGTGAAGCGCACCATCACCCATCTCGCCGACGGCCGTGAGCTGATCTACTTCGACCGGCGCGACGACGCCGACCACAGCGCCACCGACACCAGGGACCTGCCGCCGCGCCCGCTCTCCTCCGAGCTGCGCTACGACCCCCTGATGGACGAGTGGGTGGCCGTCGCCCGGCACCGCCAGACGCGCACCCACCTGCCGTCCGCCGAGGAGTGCCCGCTCTGCCCGGCCCATCCCGGCTCGGAGATCCCCTCGCCGTACGAGGTGGCGGTGTTCGAGAACCGCTTCCCGTCGTTCAGCTTCAACACCGGCGCGTACGAGCAGGTGGGCGGGCTGAGCGAGGTGCGTCCGGGGATCGGGCGATGTGAGGTCGTCTGCTTCACCTCCGACCACGACGCGTCGTTCAGCTCGCTGAGCGACGAGCAGGCCGAGCTGGTCGTCGAGGCGTGGGCCGACCGCACGGCCGAGCTGGCCTCGCTGCCCGGTGTGGAGCAGGTCTTCTGCTTCGAGAACCGCGGCGCCGAGATCGGCATCACGCTGCCGCACCCCCACGGGCAGATCTACGCCTATCCGTACGTCACGCCGCGTTCCCGGCAGATGCTGGACGCCGCCGCCCGCCATCAGGGCGGCAACCTGTTCGCGGACGTCCTGGCCGCCGAGCGGAGGGGGCCCCGGGTGGTGGCCGCCAACGAGCACTGGACGGCCTTCGTCCCTGCCGCCGCGCGCTACCCGTTCGAGGTGCACGTCTACCCGCACCGTCGGGTCCCCGACATCCCCGCGCTGTCGCCCGAGGAGCGGGCCGCGTTCGCGCCGCTCTACATCGAGGTGCTGCGCCGCCTGGACGGACTGTTCGGCGTCGTCATGCCGTACGTCGCGGCCTGGCACCAGGCCCCGGTCACCTACCGCCGCGACCTCGCCTACCTCCACCTGCAGCTCTTCACGATCAGGCGCGCGCCGAACAAGCTGAAGTATCTCGCCGGATCGGAGTCGGCAATGGGCGCGTTCGTCAACGACGTGCTCCCGGAGGAGGCCGCCCGGATGCTCCGCGAGGCGGTAACGGCTTGATCTCCGAATGGTTGCGACTTGGGTGGCAGCCGCGCTTTCTTTACCATTAGTATCCCTCACACCGGCTGTCACAGCCGGTACGCCTAATCCCGGGCGCCTCGCCCGGGAGCCGGGGACCCAACCACGCACCTGGGGTCAAGGCAGTCGCCTGCCCGGGCTTCTCCAGCCCGAACCCGTCAGCTAACCCGGTCGGCAGATGGAGAGGAGTGGGCGCTGCCCCGCGCGTTCCCCCTGGCTGTCGGCGTGCTCACCTCGGCCGTCCTCGTGTTCGGCGCGGCCGCCCCGGGCGCCGCCGACCCCAAGCCGACGGAGAAGCAGCTCAAGAAGGAGCTGTCGGACCTGCGGAAGAAGGTCGACCGGCTGATCGGCGACTACAACGCCAAACGCGTCGCGCTCGCCAAGGCCCGCGTCGAGGAGAAGGCGGCACGCGGCCGGCTGGTCAAGGCGGAGGCCGACTACGAGGCCGCCAGCAACGCCGTACGGCAGATGGCCGGGCTGCGCTACCAGACCGAGAGCGCGATGGCGCTGCCCGACATGAACACCGCCGCGCTGAACTACCAGCTCAAGGAGGAGCAGGCCGCCAGGCTCGCGCGCTTCGACCAGGTCCGCGACGAACGGCAGCGGGCCGCGGACGCCGCCAAGACGCTGACCGAACAGCTCAAGGCGCAGGCCGCCGTGGTCGCCGGGCAGCGCGAGGACGCCGAGGATCTCATCGACGAGATCAAGGACAAGCTCGACGCGCTGATCCCGATCGCGCCGGGCAAGCGCGTGGGTGGGTCGTGGGCGCCGGAGCTGCCCAGCGGCTCCGACAACATCACGCCGCGGATGCGGCTCATGCGCACCGAGGTCGAAAAGCACTTCGATCTGCAGTTCCCGATCGGCTGCTACCGCGCCGAGAACAGCGGCGAGCACCCCCTCGGGCGCGCCTGCGACTTCATGATGAGCTCGGGCGGCGCCATGCCCTCCGCCGAGATGAAGGCACTCGGCGACAGCGTGGCCGCCTGGGCCATCAAGAACGGGCCGAAGCTGGGCGTGATGTACGTGATCTGGCAGCAGCGCATCTACAACCTCGGCCATCCGGGCTGGCGCACCATGTCCGACCGTGGCGGAATCACCGCCAACCACTACGACCACGTGCACATCTCGATGTACTGATCGGGCAGGCCGCCTGACGCGACGGCCCTTACGATCAGTTCATGCGTGCTGCGTATCAAGGGGCCCTGGTGATGAAGCGCGGTAACCGCCGTGGCTGACCTCACGGCGGACTTGTTCGTGTCGCTGGACGGCTTCGCCGCCGGCGTGGACGTGGGTGCCTTCTTCGACTACCCGGGTCCCGACCTCGACGCGTGGATACGTGAGGCGACCGACGAGCCTCAGCTGATGCTCATGGGGCGCGTCACCTATGAGGCGCTGGCGGCGATCTCGTCCGCGGCCACCGACGAGGCGAGCACCCGGATGAACGACCTGCCGAAGGCCGTCTTCTCCAACACCCTGCGCGAGCCGCTCGTCTGGAAGAACACCCGGCTCGTACGCGGCGATCTCGCCGAGCAGGTTCGGGCGCTCAAGCAGGAGTCGGACGTGCCGCTGCGCTCGATCGGCAGCCTCAGCCTGGTCAGAAGCCTGATGGAGCTGGGGTTGGTCGACCGGCTCCGGCTGATGGTCTTTCCCCTCACCTTGGGCGGCGACGGCCGGGAGCCCGCCTACGCCGGCTATCCCCGCACAGGGCTGGAGCTGGCCGCCACCAGGGTCCTTGACTCGTGCCTCGTCCTGCTCGAATACCGGCCCGCCCAGCTCTGATTGATGTGGCTCCGCGCCACGGCTCGGGGCAAGATGCCAGAATGACCGAAACACGTATCGATCCTCCCGCCGCCGCGGGAGAGCGCGCGATGCTGCGCGCCTGGCTGGACTGGCACCGTGAGACCCTCGCGATGAAGTGCGAGGGCCTCACGGAGGAACAGCTCCGGCTGCGCTCCGTGCCGCCCTCCAGCATGTCGCTGCTCGGCCTCGTACGGCACATGGCCGACGTGGAGCGGGGCTGGTTCCGGCGGCGGATCAACGGCGAGGACCTCGGCAGCATCTACTACAGCGACGACGACCCTGACGGCGAGTTCGACAACGTCGACACCGCGTCGGCCGAGGAGGCCTTCGCCACCTGGCGCGCGGAGATCGAGCACGCGCGTGCGGCCGAGGAGGCCTGCGCCGACCTGGACGTGCCGGCGAAGGAGGCCCGCCTGGGCGTCCACTACTCGCTGCGCTGGATCATGTGCCACATGATCGAGGAGTACGCCCGCCACAACGGCCACGCCGATCTGCTGCGCGAGCGCATCGACGGGGCGACGGGCGAGTAGCGCCGCTGCCCGGCTGGGCTCAGCCGGACAGGCGGACCGGGTTGACGAGGTCGGCGTAGATGAGAAGGCCGCCCATGACGACCAGCAGGGCCGCCATGACGTACGTCAGCGGGAGCGCCTTGGCCACGTCCACGTAACCGGGGACGGGCCGACGGCGCACCCGCGCGAAGGCCCGCTTGACGCCCTCCCACAGCCCGCCGGCGATGTGGCCGCCGTCCAGCGGCAGCAGCGGGATCAGGTTGAACATGCCCACCGCGAGGTTCAGCCCGGCCAGCAGGTTGATGAAGATTTCGATCTTGTTCTCGACCGAGAGGTCCGATGCGGCGATCTCACCGCCGATGCGGCCCGCCCCGACGATGCCGATCGGCCCGTTCGGGTCGCGCTTCTCGCCCGAGAACGCGGCGTTCCACACGCCGACCATCTTCTTGGGGATGTTGACCATCGCGGCGGCGGTGCGCTCGGTCAGGTCCCACATCTGCCCGACGACGTAGCCGGGGCCCTTCTTCTCGACGACCATGGTCGGGCTCACACCGAGGAAGCCGACGTTCTTCTCGACCTTGTCGGGGTCGGTCAGCGAGGGCATGTCCTGCGCGATCAGGTCGACCTTCAGGTCGGTCCGCTGCCCGCCCCGCTCGACGCCGAGCGTCGTCACCCCCGCGCCGTGCTCCCGGATCAGCCGCTGCGCGCTCTCCCAGCCGGTCACCGGGGTGCCGCCGATGGCGACGATGCGGTCGCCGGGCCGCAGGCCGGCCTGGGCGGCGGGCGTCAGGGGATCGCTCGGCCGGCAGTCGCGGTGCTCCGCCTCGGCGGCGGGGATGGCGCACTTGGACACCGAGGACACGACCGGCGTCTGCACGCGCACGCCGAACCCCATGATCACGACCGCGAACAGCGCGAACGCGAGCACGAAGTTCATCGCCGGGCCGCCGGCCATGATGATGACCTTCTGCCACCAGGGCTTGCGGTAGAAGACCCGGTTCTCGTCCCCCGGCCGGATCTCCTCGGACGCGACCGCCCGCGCGTTCTCGATCAGGCCCTGCCAGGGACCGGTGGAGACGCTGCGCAGCTTGCCGGGCTCGTCGGATGCGCGCGGCGGGAGCATGCCGATCATGCGGATGTAGCCGCCGAGCGGAACCCACTTCACGCCGTATTCGGTCTCGCCCCGCCTGCGCGACCACATCGTGGGTCCGAAGCCGACCATGTACTGAGTCACGCGGACGCCGAAGAGCTTGGCGGGCACGAGGTGCCCGATCTCGTGAAGCGCGATCGAGACCAGCAGACCGACGAAGAGGATCACGAACCCGGCCACGAAGAGCCAGCTCATCAGCGCGTACCCCCGAATCGGAGAAGGTGCCCTGGCGGACGAAGCACCCTTCGAGCGTAGCCCACCCGCAGGAGGGCGAAGACTTTTCCGGCGCGGGTACGGCTTGCCCGTGAGTGACCGATTGGGGACACTTCGTTGACAGTATGCAATTGGTCGATCACCCTTTGAGAGACGTCCAGAGGGGAGAACCTTGATCCAGATCCTGGTGGCCGAACACCTTCCGTTGGTACGGCGAGGCCTGGTCGCGTCCCTCGACGGAGAGGACGACCTGCGGGTGGTCGCGGACGTAGGGTCGGGCGAGGACATCGTGCCCGCGGCCCTTGACGTGCGGCCGGACGCCGCCGTCATCGACGCGGACCTGCCCGGGGTGGACGGGCTCACCGCGGCCGCGCGGCTGGGCGAGAAGGCGCCACGCTGCCGCGTGATGCTGCTGTCGGCGCAGCCCAGCCCGGGTCACGTCAAGCGGGCCTTCGCGGCGGGCGTCCTGGGCTACCTGAGCATCGAGGTGGCCCCCGAGCAGCTCGCCGACGGCATCCGCCGGATGATCGCCGGACGCCGGGTCGTCGACTCCGAGCTGGCGGTCGCGGCGCTGGAGGCCGCCGACTGCCCGCTGACGCCGAGGGAGCACGAGGTGCTGCGGCTCGCGGCGGGGGGCGCGCGCTCGAAGGACATCGCCGCCGAGCTGGGCCTGTCCTCCGGCACCGTGCGCAACCACCTGTCGCGCATCCTCGTCAAGACCGGAGCGCGCGACCGCGTCGACGCCGTCAGGATCGCCGCCGACTCCGGCTGGATCTGAGCGGTCCGGGGATCAGGGCCGCCAGATCAGGACGAGCGCGCAGTCGTCGTTGTGGCCGGAGGACATCGACTGGACGAGCTGCCGGGCCTTGTCGCGGAATCCCGACGGCAGCAGCCGCTCGGCCTCGCCCAGCAACCGGTCGAGCCCGGCGTCGATGTCCCGGCCGGGCTGCTCGATCAGCCCGTCGGTGAACAGCATGAGCGCGTCGCCCTTGCGCAGCACCCCGCTGTCGGTCTCGCAGGCCAGGTCCGGCACAACACCGAGCACGACGCCCTTCGCCGTGGAGACCCGCCACGTGCCCGACCCGGAGTCGAACCGCACCACGGGCGGGTGCCCGGCCGAGGTGATGGTGTACTCCCCGGTGGACAGGTCGAGCTCCAGGTGGACGGCGGTGACGAACCCCTCGTCGCCGAGCTGGCGGTGCAGATAGGAGTTGCACGCGACGAGGAAGTCGTCCACCGAGCCGAGCAGGCCGCCGAAGGTGCCCGACAGCATGAGCGCGCGGGTCCCCGCGTCCACGCCCTTGCCGGACACGTCGACGACCGCCACCCGGACCCGGTCGCCCTCCCGCATCGAGACGACGAAGTCACCGCCGAACGACGATCCCCCGGCCTGCTTCAACACGACCTTGCCGCCCCAGTCCTTGGGCAGCGGCGGCAGCTCGCTCTGCCGCTTGAGCCGGTCGCGCAGCTCCAGCAGCATCGCGTCGCCGCGCAGGCCCTGGACGCCGAGCTTGCCCCGGGTCCGCGCCATCATCCAGGCCAGTGCGGCGGTGAAGGCCATCGTGATCAGCAGGCCGGGCCCGACGCTGAGCACTCCCCTGACCGGTCCCATGTACGCCAGGGACGCCACGACCACGCACAGCAGGATCGCGAGGCTGCGCAGCCGGAGCTGGAGGCCGCCGATCAGCGTGAAGAGGATCAGCAGCGAGGGCGAGAACCAGTACGGCGACACCTCCGCGTCGAGCACGCCGATCACGATGGTGACCACGATGAGAGCGATGAGGAGGTACCGGTCGCTCGACCAAACCTTCCTGACAAAGCGGACCAACGGCACCAGGAGCGGCACGCGCGCCAGGAGCGCGCGCAGCCGAGGAGGGATCAGCGGCGCCGGACGGGAAGTCATGATGGCCTCGACTGTATCTGGACATCCCAGGTGGCGGCACCTGCTTGACCAACGTCTAGATCATCCGGCACGGATATTGGGTCGCCTCGCGCGGCGGTCCGCTTCTACGGTGATTCGGTGAGCATCACCGTGCGCCCCATCGACAAATCCGAGTGGCCGGCCTTCGTCGCCGTCGATTACGAGGCGTTCAGCGCCACCTATCCCTTGGAGATCGCCGACCGGTGGCTCGATGTCTTGGAGATCGACCGCCTGCTGTCCGCCTTCGACGGCGACCTGATGGTCGGCTGCGCCGGCACGCTGTCCCTCGAGATGACGGTCCCCGGCGGGCCGATCCCCGTGGCCGGCGTCACGTCGGTGGGTGTGCTCCCCTCGCATCGCCGCCGCGGCGTGCTGACCGCGCTGATGACCCGGCAGCTGCACGGTCTGCACGAGGACGGGCGTGAGGCCGTCGCCGCGCTCTACGCCAGCCAGGCTGGCATCTACGGCCGCTTCGGGTACGGCAGGGCCGCCGACACCCTGTCCTTCCGCATCCCCACCCACGGATCGGCCTTCACGCGCTCGGCCCCCGCCGATCCGGCGCTGCGCCTGCGGGTGGCCGACCCCGCCGACACGCTGGCCGGCCTCCGGCGGGTCTACGACGCCGTACGGCCCGGCCGTCCCGGCCTGTACGGACGCTCGGAGGCGTACTGGCGAACCGAGATCCTCCCGGACACCGAGCACGACCGGGGCGGGATGGGCCCGCTGCGCTGCCTGGTCGCGGAGGACGCGACGGGGGCGCGCGGCTACGCGCTGTTCCGGGCGAAGGCCGACTGGGACGAGCACGGCGTGCCGGACGGGGAGGTCCGGCTCCTGGAGCTGATGGCCTCCGATCCCGCGGCGTACGCGCTGGTCTGGCGCGGCGTCCTCGACCGGGACCTGTGCGCGGTCGTCCACGCCGCGCGGCGGCCGGTGGACGACCCGATCATGCATCTGCTCGCCGAACCCCGCCAGCTCAACGCGGCCTGGTTCGACGACCTGTGGATCCGCCTGGTGGACGTGGACCGGGCCCTGGCCGCCCGCGCCTACGCGGCCCCGGCCGACCTGGTGCTGGAAATCCAGGACGAGGTCTGCCCGTGGAACGCCGGCCGCCGGCGCCTCGTCACCGACAAGGCGTCCTGCGAACCGACCGGCGCGCCCGCCGATCTCACGCTGCCGGTCGACGTGCTGGGCGCCGCGTACCTCGGCGGGCGGCCCCTGCGGGCGGCGGCGGACGCCGGGCTGGTGCGGGAGCACCGGCCGGGGGCCCTGCGCGAGCTGTCGGCAGCGATGGCGTGGGACCCGGCCCCCTGGGGCTGCCGGGTGTTCTAAGACGCGCCGACAACAGCCGGGGCGTAGGCTTCGGGGCATGGCGCTGCAGAGTTTGCAGATCACCGCGATCACGGCCATGCGGGCCCGCGACGTGTCCCGGCCGACGCCCGAGCAGCAGGAGGCCGCCGAGCAGCGGCCGCTGCGCGACGAGGCGCCCCGGCGGGAGCCCCGCCGGGGACGCGACAGGGACACCCGCCAGGGGCAGGGTCAGGCGGGCAGCGGCGGCAGTTCGCCGGTGGTTTCGTAGTCGGCGAGCTGGCGGATCCGCCGGGCGTGCCGCTCGGCCCCCGAGAACGGCGTGGCCAGGAAGAGCCCGACGAACCTGACGGCCTCCTCCGGCGTGTGCTGCCGGGCGCCCAGACTGATCACGTTGGCGTCGTTGTGCTCGCGGGCCAGCTTGGCCGTGTCCTCGTTCCAGGCGAGGGCCGCGCGCACCCCCCGCACCTTGTTGGCGGCGATCTGCTCGCCGTTCCCCGAGCCGCCGATCACCACCCCGAGGCTGCCCTCGTCGCCGGCCACGCCCTGCGCGGCGCGCAGCACGAACGGCGGGTAGTCGTCCTCCGCGTCGTAGACGTGGGGGCCGCAGTCCTCCACGTCGTGGCCCTGCTCCTTCAGCCAGGAGACCAGGTGATTCTTCAGCTCGTAGCCGGCATGGTCGGCACCGATGTAGACACGCACGGCACAAGTTTCCCAGAAAGCCTCTGGCGGAGACGACCCCGGGCTCCACTAAAGTAATAGCCGATACGGGCCTACGTCCCTTACACCTCCGGCCTGACAGGAGTGTCATGCGCGAGCTTCGTTACGTCGGCGACCCGGTCCTGCGTACCCCCGCCGAACCGGTGACGGACTTCGACCGCGAGCTGCGCCGGCTGATCGACGAGATGTTCGCGATCATGTACCAGTCCGACGGCGTCGGGCTCGCCGGGCCGCAGATCGGCGTGGGCCGGCGGCTGTTCGTCTACGACATCAGCAACCGCAAGGGCCATGTGATCAACCCGGAGCTGACGATCGACGACCCCGAGCAGGTCGTCGAGGAGGAGGGCTGCCTGTCGGTGCCCGGCAAGGAGACCGGCAAGCCGCTTTACGCCCCGACCGCCCGCGCCGCCGGAGTGACCGTGCGCGGGGTCGACAAGCTCGGCCGGCCCGTCGCCGTCAAGGCCCGCGGCATGCTCGCCCGGTGCTTCCAGCACGAGTTCGACCACCTCGAGGGCACGCTGTACGTCGACCGGCTGGGCAAGGACGAGCGCCGCAAAATCCTCCTGCAGGCGCCCTGACGTCCTACAGCTGGATGGCCTTGGTCTCCAGGAACTCCTCCAGGCCGAACTCGCCGAGCTCGCGGCCGATCCCGGAGTGCTTGTAGCCGCCGAACGGCGCCATCGTGTTGAACCGGCCGCCGTTGATCGCCACCTGCCCGGTGCGCAGGCGGCGGGCGACCGCGAGCGCCTTGTCCTCGGTGCCCGCCCACACCGCCCCCGACAGCCCGTAGGGCGTGCCGTTGGCGATCTCGACGGCCTCGTTCTCCGACGCGAACGGAATGATCGACAGCACCGGGCCGAAGATCTCCTCCTGCTCGATGGACATGCCGGGCGAGACGCCCGCGAAGACCGCGGGCTCGACGTAGTAGCCCCGTTCCATGGGGTTGTCGGTCCCGCCGAGCACGAGGCGGGCGCCCTCCTCCTGGCCGCGGTTGATGTACTTGACGACCCGGTCGCGCTGGGCGGCGGACACCAGCGGCCCGAGGCGCGTGCCCTCGGCGAACGGATCGCCGGGGACGTAGGCGCCGGCCGCCTGCACGGCGAGCCGCACGGCGTCGTCGTACTGGTCCCAGTGGACGAGCATCCGGGTCAGCGCCGAGCAGGTCTGGCCCGAGTTGAGGTAGGCGCCCCCGACCCCGCTCTTCACCGCCTTCTCCAGGTCGGCGTCGGGGAGGATGATGTTCGCCGACTTGCCGCCCAGCTCCAGGGCCACCCGCTTGACCGTCTCGGCCGCGAGGGCCGCGACCCGGCGGCCGGCCCTGGTGGACCCGGTGAACGAGACCATGTCCACGTCCCGGTGGGCGGCGATGGCCTCGCCGACCACCGGCCCGTGACCGCTGACCATGTTGAACACGCCGGGCGGCAGTCCGACCTCGTGGAGGATGTCGGCCAGCGCGTACGCCGCGAGCGGCGCGACCTCGCTCGGCTTGAGCACGACGGTGCAGCCGGCCGCGAGGGCCGGGGCCACCTTGCACACCACCTGGTGGAGCGGGTAGTTCCACGGCGTGATCGCGCCGACCACGCCGACGGGCTCCCGCACGATGAGCGAGTTGCCCACGCGGCCGCCGTCGAACTCGTACCGCTTGGCCAGGTCGGCGTAGGAGGCCAGCACCTCCGCGGGCATCAGCGTCTGCACCTTCAGCGCGAGCGTGAGCGGGGCGCCCATGTCGGTGGCGATCGTCGCCGCGATCTCCTGGGCGCGCTCCTGCAGCAGCCCTGCCGCCGCCCCCAGGAACGCGGCGCGTTCGGCCGGTTCCATGGCCGACCAGGACGGGAAGGCGGCACGGGCGGCGGCGACGGCGGACTCGACGTCGGCGGGCGCCCCGGCGGGCACCCGGTCCACGACCTCCTCGGTCGCGGGGTTGACGACGTCGACGGCCTCGCGGGAGGAGGACGGGACCCAGGCTCCGTTCACGTAGAGGTGACGCATGTCACTCATCCTTGCGCCTCGACTGTCAGATGGCGAGTCTTCCTGCGGAAACCTTTCCAATCGGTTCGCGCGAGGGTGAAGGAGCCTGTGAAGTCTCAGGTGAAGATCGGGTCGCGGGTCCTGGAACGCTTCAGCTCGAAGAAGCCGTCGGTGCCGGCGACGAGCAGGACGCCGTCCCACAGGCGCGCGGCGGCCTCTCCCCTGGGGATGGGCGACACGACGGGGCCGAAGAACGCCGTGCCCTCGACGGCGATGACCGGCGTGCCGACCTCCTGGCCGACCAGGTCGATGCCCTCGCCGTGCGAACGCCGGATCGCCTCGTCGAACTCGTCGGAGTCGTGCGCGGCCACCAGCGCCGGGTCGAGCCCGGCGGCGGTCAGGGCCTCGGCGATCGTGGCCTGGTCGCGCTCGCGCCCCTCGTCGTGGAAGCGCCTGCCGATCTCGGTGTAGAGGTCGCCGAGGACCTCCTCGCCGTACTTGTCCGCGGCGGCGGCCAGCACCCGTACGGCGCCGAGCGTCTGCCTGACCCGCGCGCGGTAGTCGTCGGGGATGTCCTTGTCCTCGTTCAGCACCGCCAGGCTCATGATGTGCCAGCGCACATCGACGGGACGGAGCGCGGCCACCTCGTGGATCCAGCGTGAAGTGATCCACGCCCAGGGGCAGGCGGGGTCGAACCAGAAATCGACAAGCTTTCGGTCGGACACTGTGACACCCTCTCGAACGGACTATGGTTCCCTCGGTCGTCAACCCGGGCAGGAATTCTCCTATTCCAGGTAGGAGCGATCTCGAATCCGTCATGTCGCCGCGACGTGGCAGGATTCATGCAATCCCTGACGCGACGGGGCGGCGGGGATCGGGGGCGTTGATCATGCGATGAGGAGCGGGTGTGGCAGGGAATCTGACACGGGACGAGGCTCGGGAGCGTGCTCGGCTGCTCTCCGTCCAGTCCTACCAGGTCGAACTCGACCTGACCGAGGGCGAGGAGCGGTTCGAGAGCGTCACGACGGTCCACTTCACGTCGGACCGCGAGGGGGCGGACACGTTCATCGACCTCCACGGCGCGCACGTGCGGAAGGTCGTGCTCAACGGCAGGGAGCTGGACGTCAGCACCTACGACGCCGAGAAGGGCCGCTTCCCGCTGCCGGGGCTGGCCGGGCACAACGAGCTGCGCGTGGACGCCGACTGCTCCTACATGCGCACCGGTGAGGGCCTGCACCGCTTCGTCGACCCCGTGGACCAGCAGGTCTACCTGCACAGCCAGTTCGAGACGGCCGACGCGCACCGGATGTACGCCTGCTTCGACCAGCCGGACCTCAAGGCGACCTTCGAGCTGACCGTCCTCGCCCCCGGCGACTGGGAGGTGGTGTCCAACGCCGCCCCCGACGCGGTCGAGCCGCTGGAGGAGCACCGCGGGCGGCACGGCACCCTGCAGGCCGCCAGGCGCTGGCACTTCCCGCCGACCCCCGTCATGTCGACGTACATCACGGCCCTCATCGCCGGGCCGTACGCGGTCGTACGGGACGAGCACGACGGGATCCCGCTCGGGATCTACGTGCGGCGCTCGCTCGCGCAGTACCTCGACCCCGAGAACATCTTCGAGGTCACCAAGCAGGGCTTCGACTTCTTCCACCGCGTCTTCGGCCTGCGCTACCCCTTCGGCAAGTACGACCAGCTGTTCGTGCCGGAGTTCAACGCGGGCGCCATGGAGAACGCGGGCGCGGTGACGTTCCTGGAGGACTACGTCTTCCGCTCGCGCGTGACCGACGCGCTGATCGAGCGCCGCGCGGAGACGATCCTGCACGAGATGGCGCACATGTGGTTCGGCGACCTCGTCACCATGCGCTGGTGGGACGACCTGTGGCTGAACGAGTCGTTCGCCACCTACATGTCCGTGCTGTGCCAGGCCGAGGCCACCCGGTGGGGCCAGGGCGCGTGGACGACGTTCGCCAACGTCGAGAAGGCCTGGGCCTACCGGCAGGACCAGCTGCCCTCCACCCACCCCATCGCCGCCGACATCCCGGACATGCAGGCCGTCGAGGTCAACTTCGACGGCATCACGTACGCCAAGGGCGCCTCGGTGCTCAAGCAGCTCGTCGCGTACGTGGGGCTCGACAACTTCCTGGCCGGGGTGCGCGACTACTTCAACGAGCACGCCTGGAAGAACACCACCCTGCAGGACCTGCTGTCGGCGCTGGAGCGCACCTCCGGCCGCGACCTGTCGTCCTGGTCGAAGGAGTGGCTGGAGACCTCGGGCGTCAACACGCTGCGGCCGTCGTTCACCACGGACGACGAGGGCCGGTTCCTGAGCTTCGACGTGCTGCAGGAGGCCACGCAGGAGCACCCGACGCTGCGCTCGCACCGGGTGGCCATCGGCCTGTACTCCCTGCGCGACGGCGTGCTGACCAGGACCAAGCGGGTCGAGCTCGACGTCGTCGGCGCGCGCACGACCGTGCCCGAGCTGGTCGGCGAGGTCCAGCCCGACCTGGTGCTGGTGAACGACGACGACCTCACCTACGCCAAGATCCGGCTCGACGAGCGGTCGCTGAGCACCCTCGTCGGCGGCGGGATCACCGCGTTCACCGAGTCGCTGCCCCGCGCGCTGTGCTGGTCGGCCGCCTGGGACATGACGCGGGACGCCGAGATGGCCACCCGCGACTACATCAAGCTGGTCGTCTCCGGCATCGACTCGGTGCGCGACATCACCGTCCTGCAGACCGTGCTGCGCCAGGCCCGCCAGGCCGTGCAGCAGTACGCCGACCCGGCGTGGCGGGCCGCCGGCCTGGCCGAGCTGGCCGGCGCGCTGCGCCGCCTAGTCGCGGCGGCCGAGCCGGGCTCGGACCACCAGCTCGCCTACGTCAACGCTCTTTCCGCGACCACCACCTCGCCCGAGGACCTGGCGTTCCTCAAGAGCGTGCTCGACGGCACCGAGGTGCCCGAAGGCCTGGCCGTCGACACCGACCTGCGCTGGACGCTCATCCAGGCGCTCGTGTCCGGCGGCGTCCTCGGCGCCGGGGACATCGACGCGGAGCTGGCCAGGGACGCCACGGCGACCGGCGAGCGCTCGGCCGCCACCAGCCGGGCCTCGATCCCGACCCCGGAGGCCAAGGCCGAGACCTGGGCGACGATCGTGGGAGGAAAGCTGAGCGGCGCGCTGCTGCGCGCCACGATCCTCGGTTTCGTGGACCCGCACCACCCCGAGCTGCTGGAGCCGTACGCCGACCGGTACTTCGAGGAGGTCGGGCGGATCTGGAGCGAGTGGACCTCCGACATGGCGCAGAACTTCGCCATCGGCTGCTACCCCGCGCTGCTGATCCGTCCGGAGACCGTGGCCCGCACGCAGGACCACATCACCGCCAAGCAGCCGCCGCACGCGCTGCGGCGCCTGCTGCTGGAGGGCGCGGACGGCGTCAGCCGGGCGCTGCGCGCCCGGGCGCGGGACGCCTCCGCCTGATCCGCGTCCGGCCGCACGATCACGATCCCGAGGGCCCCGGCACACTGCCGGGGCCCTCGGGCGTGTCAGGGACCAGGTGGCGTCGGCGGAAGCATGAAAGCGGCGGGGGCATGAAAGCAGGGCGCAAGCCCGGTGCAAGGCTCCGGCGGTGCCATGGGCACGCCGGGCCGTTTACAGGGCGAACGGGCCCGGACTACCGTCCGTGCAGGAGGCCCCCATGATCCCCATGATTGTCGTCCTCGCCGTCGTGGCCGTCCTCGTCGCGACGCTCGTCTCCGTCTACAACCGCCTCGTACGCGCCCGCAACAACGTCGACAACGCCTGGGCGCAGATCGACGTGCAGCTCAAGCGCCGCTACGACCTGATCCCCAACCTCGTGGAGACCGTCAAGGGCTACGCCGCCCACGAGCGGGCCACACTGGAGGCCGTCGTCGCGGCGCGCTCCCAGGCCATCGGCGCCCGGGGCCCCGAGGAGCAGGCGGCGGCCGAGAACATGCTGTCCGGCGCGCTGAAGAGCCTGTTCGCGGTGGCCGAGTCCTACCCCGACCTCAAGGCGAGCGCCAACTTCGCCGAGCTCCAGGAGGAGCTGGCCGCCACCGAGAACCGGATCGCCTACTCCCGGCAGTACTACAACGACGCCGTCCTGACCTACAACAACGCCATCCAGACGGTGCCCGCCAACATCGTGGCAGGCATGACCGGCTTCACCCCCCGCGAGTACTTCCGGGCGCCCGGCGAGGAGCGCGGGCCCGTGCAGGTCAGGTTCTGATGATGGCCGCCTGGATGGCCGCCGCGGCGGCGACCGGCCTGTGGCTGCTGCTCCTGCTCGCGCTCGCCGTGGCGACGAGGAACCCGGACGTCGAGCCGGGTCCGGCCACCGGAGAGCTCGGCGGGCAGTCCCCAGCGGTGGTCGACCTGATCACCGGGCACTGGCGGCTGTGCGACGAGGCGCCCTCGGCCACCCTGCTCGACCTGGCCGCCAGGGGCGTCGTGGCCGTCGAGGAGATCGGCCCCGAACTGTCCCTCGTACGGCTGCGTAAGGAGCCGGGCGACCTGCGGCCGTACGAGCGGCTCGTCTACGACCACGTACGCTCGCTGGCCGTCGACGGCGTGGTGGCGACAGGGGCGCTGGCCGAGGGCTCGCGCGACCTCGGCCGGTGGTGGAAGAGCTTCCGCAAGAAGGTGATCGTCGAGGCGCGGGCGCAGGGCCTGTCCCGGCCGCGCTGGAGCAGAGCCCACGCGCTGCTCCTCGGCGTGGCGGCGAGCGTCCCCGCCGCGGCGATCGGCATCGCGGTCTCCATCGACGGCGCCCGTGCCGACCACGAGGGCGGGCCCGGCGCGGCGATCGTGTCCTTCGCCCTGCTCATGGGCTTGATGAACAGGCTGAACGGGGAGCGCGGCACGGCCGAGGGGGCCAGGGCCGCCGCGCACTGGCTCGGCGTCCGCGAGCACCTGCGGGCGACCGGGCGGTTCGCCGAGCAGCCCGCCGCCTCGGTCACGATCTGGGGCCGCCACCTCGCGTACGCCGCCGCGCTCGGGCTCGCGCCGCGGGCCGTCAGGAGCCTGCCGGTCAGCACCCCCGCCGACGACAACCGGGCCTGGTCCGACTACGGCGGGATGTGGCACGTCGTGACCGTCCGCTACCCCTCGCGCCTGCTGTGGGGCCGGCCGCCGGGGACGACGATCCTGCGGGGCCTCGCGGCCGGCTGGTTCGCCGGGTTCTTCACCTGGATCCTCCTGGTGGTCGCCACCGCCTTCGGCGTGTGGCCGGACGGGCTGGTCCTGCCCGCCGCCCTCGCCGTGGGACTGGCGGTCGCCGGCCTGCCGATCGTCTACGCGATCTCCGACCTCGGCGGCGCGGCGGCCGTCGAGGGCCAGATCGTCCGGCTGCGCCGCTTCTCCGACGGCGGCAAGGCCAACGACACCCCCAAATGGACGTACTGGTGCGCGATCGACGAAGGGGGCTCCCGCGACGTCAGGGCCATGTGCCTGAGCGAGGAGACGTGGCGCCCCCTGCGGGAGGGCGACAGGGTGCGGGCCGTGGCGGGGCGCAGGCTCGGCTGGATCAGGCGGATCGACGTGATCGAGGGCTCGCGCCTGCGGGACGCCGCCACCTACGACGACACCGGCGAATACCTGGTGGACGCGCCGGAGAACCTCGGCGAGGTGCGCGTCCTGCCCCACCACCCGCCGCGCACGTGGGATGGCCCGGCGGACGGCGGACGGCGCCCTGAGTAGGGTCGTCGGGTGCACTCAGCCCACGACCTGTTGATCGCCCTGGCCGGGAGGTACTCGTTCGGCGACGTCGGCGCGCTCGCGCCGGCCGTGCTCGGGGAGGGCGGACGGGCGGCCCTGGTGGCGTCGGTCTGCGAGTTCGGCCAGCGGCTGCTCACCCTCGATGCCGAGGACTTCCACACCGAGATCGACGCCCAGACGGTGCCGGCCGACCTGCGCAGACGCGCCCGCGCGTGCCACATGCCGCAGACGCCGAGGGAGCAGCCGCGCGGCGCGCTCGACTCGCTGCGGCCGGCGTACGCGCTGCTCCTCGAGGTCGTCGAGGCCCGCTGGCGGCGGCGCGATCTCAGCGCGATGATCGCGGCCGTGCACATCTGCAGCGAGTATCTCCCGCTGCTCGCCTTCGAGCCCGCGCTCGGCCACGCGGGCGACCCGGCTCGCTGGCCGGAGGGCTTACGCGCCCCCGGCAGCCGGTTCGGGCTGATGCCCGACAGGGAGTGCGACCACACCAGGGCCGAGCGGTCGGCGGCCGAGCGGACGCTGCGGGTGGCCGTGGAGCCGCCCGCGGGCTGGCGGGCCTACTTCGACCGGCAGCACAGCCAGGTGGCGGGTGCCCTCGCCACCTGCGCGGGCCGATGCCGCACCCCCTGCACCGCCCTCGACTGGGTGCCGGACCTCGACGACCTGTCCGCCCGCTGCCGGATCGCGCTCGCGTTCGCCGAGACCCCGCTCGTACGGCTGCGCCACGCCGCCCCGGTGGGCCACGGCTTCGGCGTGCCGTCGCCGGAGGAGGTGCTGGAGGCGTGGGAGCGTAGCCGCGCCGCGCTGGCCAAGCACGAGGCGGCCGCCGCGGTCACCGCAGACGACGGCTTCCCGTTGCCGGGACTGCCCGCCCTGTTCTCCGCCGTGGCCGCGGCGCCGGTGCGGCCGGCCACGCTGCTCGCCGACGTCTCCGCGTACGTCGTGGAACTCCTGCAGGGGTAGCCGTCACCAGACCGGCGGCCTGCGATCCCCCCAGAAGCCACCGACCGACGCCTCCACCTGGGACGACAGCGAGATGAGCGTCCCCTCGTCGCCGTACCTGCCCGCCAGCATGACGCCGATGGGCAGGCCGTCGGGCGTCCAGTGGAGCGGGAGGTTCACCGCGGGCTGGCCGCTCACGTTGTAGATGGCCGCGAAGGGCGCGAAGCGCATCATCCGCTCAAACGTCTCCTCGGGCGACTCGACGTCCTCGAACCAGCCCAGCGGCACGGGCGGCTGGGTGACGGTCGGCGAGAGCACCGCGTCGTACGCGTCGGTCACGAGCATCGCGAACCGGGTGGCGAGCTGGAGCGTCGACTGCGCCTGGAGGAACTCGGGGGCCGAGACGGCGTGGCCGCGCTCGCGCAGCCACGCGGTGAGCGGGCGCAGCTTCGGCTCCAGTTCCTCCGCCACCGGGTGCATGCAGGAGAAGCTGAACCACATCTTGACGAACTCGGGCACCACGTCCGGGCCGAACGGCGGCGCGATCTCCTCGACCTCGTGGCCGAGCGACTCCAGCACCGCCGAGGCGCTCTCGTACGCCGCGAGCACGTCGGGGTGGACCTCCGCGCCGGGCACGGCGGGCGTGGCGAACCTGGCGATCCGCAGGCGGCCCGGGTCCCGCCCGGCGTAGGCCGAGAACGACCCGAGCGCCGGCGCCGGAGCGTGGTAGAGGTCCCCGGGATTGTTGTGGGCCATGACGTCCAGCAGTGCCGCGGCGTCGGCGACGTTCCTGGCCAGCGGTCCGTTGGTCGACAGACCCGCGAGGTCGGGCATGATCGGGGCCGCGGAGATGCGGCCGCGGCTGGGCTTGATGCCGTACAGGCCGCAGACGGAGGCGGGGATGCGGATCGAGCCCGCTCCGTCGCTGCCCTGCGCGGCGGGCGCGAGACCGGCCGCGACGGCGGCGCCCGCTCCCCCGCTCGACCCCCCGGCCGACCGTGTGGTGTCCCACGGCGTGCGGGTGGGCTCGTGCAGGTAGGTCTCCGTGTAGCAGGGCATGCCGAACTCGGGGGTGCTGGTCTTGCCCAGCATGATCGTGCCGGCGTCCCGCAGGCGCTCGACCACGCTGTCGTCCGCGGGCGCGACGAACCCTTCGTACGTGGCCGAGCCGAAGTAGACCGGCACGTCCTTGACGAAGTTGAGGTCCTTGATCGGGATCGGTACGCCCAGCAGCGGGGGGAGGTCCTCGGCGTCGCCGGCGGCGAGCCGGGTCTCCTGCTCGCGCGCCTGGGCCAGGGCCCGGTCGGCGGTCACCGTGACGAACGCCCCCAGGCCGGGGTCGAGCCGCTCGATGCGCTCCAGGTAGTGCTCGGTGATCTCGACGGGAGAAAGTTCACCCGTACGTACGGCTGCCGCCTGCTCAAGGGCGGTAAGATCGTGAATGTGCGCCACGCTACCGAACGGTAGGCCTCCGGGCCGCGGATATCTAGAGAAGATACCCGCACTTCCGCGCAACGAATCGGCTCAAGCAGGCCACAAAAGTATGAACCATCCAACACTAGGCAAGCTGCTGACGGCTCAACTACCGTGAGTGATGTGGATACCGGTCTAGCGCCAGAAGACGGTCACGATACGTCACCTATCTGGGTGGGTGACCAATCGTCGGAGCAGGCGGAACGCCCTTCGGCGCCACCTGAGGCGCCGGAGTCTCCCACGTACGCTCCGGTCGAGCGCACGTCGCTCAGCAGCCTGTGGCAGGACACGCGATACCGCCACCTGCGCCGCCGGGCCCTGATCGCGGTCGCGGCGGGCGTGGTGTTCGCCGTGCTCTTCGGCAGCTGGCGGCTCGGGCTCACCGCGGCCATCCTCGCGTGCGTCGCCGACGCCGTCGTCCGAGCGAGGACGGTCTCGACCATCCCCGCGTGGCGGCGCGCCTCCGCGGCGGAGCGTCAGACGGAGGCCCAGCTCAAGAAGCTGGAGCGCAACGGGTACAAGACGCTGCACGCGCGGGCCATCCCCGGCAGCGAGGCGCAGATCGACCACCTGGTGGTCGGGCCCACCGGCGTGTACGCGGTGGACTCGGAGAAGTGGGACAAGCGGCTGCCCGTCCGGGTCCAGTCGCACCGCAAGCTCTTCCACGGCCCGTTCAACCAGAAGCCGCGCCTCGACGAGGCCCGGTGGGAGGCGGCGCAGGCCAGCGACCTGATCAGCAAGGCGCTCGGCCGGGAGATCACCGTGGTGCCGTCCCTGGCCATCTACGGGCCGCCGATCCCGTGGCGCATCCTCAACATCCGTGAGGTGGACGTCTTCTCCGGCGGGCTGGTGCGCAAGTGGATCACCAAGCGGGAGAGGTCGCTCACCACCGCCGAGATCGACGCGATCTTCCGGGCCGCCGAACGCGTGCTGCCCGCGCGGTATCCCGAGTAGACACGTTCCGAGTCGTGGACAGCGGGTCTCGGCAGCCGGGCACTGGTCGTACCATTTGAAGACTCAGTAGTCTCCGGATGGGGGTCCCTCGATGCCCGCTCTCAGGTCCCGCACTGTCACTCATGGCAGAAACATGGCCGGCGCCCGTGCGCTGCTCAGGGCCACGGGCGTAGCGGGCAGCGACCTCGGCAAGCCGATCGTCGCTGTGGCCAACAGCTTCACCCAGTTCGTGCCCGGCCACGTGCACCTGCGCGAGGTCGCCGAGGTGGTGGCCGGCGCGGTCCGCGAGGCGGGGGCCATCCCGCGCGAGTTCAACACGATCGCCGTGGACGACGGCATCGCGATGGGCCACGGCGGCATGCTCTACTCGCTGCCGTCCCGCGAGCTGATCGCCGACGCGGTCGAGTACATGGTCAACGCCCACTGCGCCGACGCGCTGGTCTGCGTCTCGAACTGCGACAAGATCACGCCTGGGATGCTGCTCGCCGCCTTCCGGCTCAACATCCCCACGATCTTCGTGTCCGGCGGCCCGATGGAGGCCGGCAAGATCCCCGGCCGCAAGCTCGACCTGATCGACCCGATGATCGCCTCCGCCGACACGAGCGTGTCGGACGCCGACCTCCTGGCGATGGAGGAGAACGCCTGCCCGACCTGCGGGTCCTGCAGCGGCATGTTCACCGCCAACTCCATGAACTGCCTGGCCGAGGCGATCGGCCTGGCCCTGCCCGGCAACGGCACCACGCTGGCGACCCACAAGGCCCGCAAGACCCTGTTCGAGAACGCGGGACGGCAGATCGTCGACCTCGCCCGGCGCTACTACGAGGAGGACGACGAGTCGGTCCTGCCGAGGAGCATCGCCACCCGCGAGGCGTTCGAGAACGCGATGGCGCTCGACGTCGCCATGGGCGGATCCACCAACACGATCCTCCACATCCTGGCCGCCGCCCGCGAAGCGGGCGTCGACTTCGGGCTCAAGGAGATCAACGAGCTGTCGCTGCGGGTGCCGTGCCTGTGCAAGGTCGCCCCCGCGACGATGAAGTACCACGTCGAGGACGTGCACCGGGCGGGCGGCATCCCCGGCATCCTCGGCGAGCTGGACCGGGCCGGTCTGCTCCACCGCGAGCTGCCGACCGTCCACTCCGCCTCCATCGCGGAGTACATCGCCAAGTGGGACCCCAAGTCGCCCGAGGTCACCGACGAGGCCGTGGAGCTGTGGCACGCGGCGCCCGGCAACGTGCGGACCATCAAGGCGTACTCGCAGGACGCCCGCTGGGAGTCGCTCGACGTCGACCGCGCCGAGGGCTGCATCCGCGACCTCGACCACGCCTACACCAAGGACGGCGGCCTCGCCGTGCTGTACGGCAACCTCGCCCAGGACGGCTGCGTGGTCAAGACGGCCGGCGTGGACGAGTCGATCTGGCGCTTCTCCGGCCCCGCCGTCGTGTTCGAGTCGCAGGAGGACGCCGTCGAGGGCATCCTCGGCGACCGGGTCAAGCCCGGTGACGTGGTCGTCATCCGCTACGAGGGCCCCAAGGGCGGCCCGGGGATGCAGGAGATGCTCTACCCGACCAGCTTCCTCAAGGGCCGGGGCCTGGGCAAGGCGTGCGCGCTGGTCACCGACGGCCGCTTCTCCGGAGGCACGTCGGGCCTGTCCATCGGCCACGCCTCCCCCGAGGCGGCCGAGGGCGGCACGATGGCCCTGGTCGAGGACGGCGACATCATCGAGATCGACATCCCCGGCCGCTCGATCGAGCTCAAGGTGGCCGACGACGTGCTGGCCGCCCGCCGCGAGCGGCTGCTGGCCGACCTCGGCGGCTACCGGCCGCGCGACCGGCACCGCCCGGTGTCGGCCGCACTGCAGGCGTACGCCGCGCTGACCACCTCGGCATCGACCGGCGCGTCCCGCGACCTGTCCCAGCTCTCCCGCTAGAGCCTGCCGCTCGGGGCCGCCTCCGTGGTTACGGAGGCGGCCCCGCGTCTTTCATGGCGCTCAGCTGTACGAGACCGACTGCAGGCTGCAGTTGGTGACCCACGGGCCGGGGTAGACCGGATTGGTGGTGCAGCCCCAGCTCGCGGTCACGGTGGTGGTGCCCGCGGGGATGCTGACGCTGCCCACGGAGCCGGTGAGGTCGTACGTGTGGCCACTGCTGCACAGGGCGGCGACGCCGACGGATGTGGCCCCGCTGGGCAGTGCCTGCGAGAAATGCCACGCGTGCGTGGCCGGGTCCGCCACCACGCTGCCGCCGGGCACCGGCGTGGACGTGGAGGGGGGCGAGGTGACGACGCTCGGGATGGAGGGGTACCAGTCCCTCGTGTCCCCGGAGTAGTTGTTGTTGAGGCAGTCCACGGTGGCCTGCAGCGTGACGGTGGCGGCCGTGGCAGGCGTGGGCGCGAGCGCCAGGCTCAGTACGCCGGTCGTGGCGAGCGCCGCACCGAGCGCGAGCACCCGCCGGGCCGATTTCGCAGCAAACATGGGTAGTCCCTTCTCCCGCCTCTGACATCAGCCACAGCGAATGCACCACCTCCCCCGGTACACCGTCAATCGCCTGCGTTTTCGGCAGGCCGGAACATCCTGCGGCCGATATGCGAAATCGCACTCCGCCGAGGGCCCGAAACCTGTTACCGGCCGGGTCCATCGGCCGGAATCCGATATGCAGCGGCGATCGCGAAATGCATGCCGGAGATTCGGCGAAACGTTTCGCAAACCAGGCCCGCCGCGATTTCGAGCGCGTCCCGGCCCGGTGAAATATTCAGCGTCCGGGCACGAAGGCGCGATCACGCCCGGCGCGGCGGCATCGGACAACGGTCCGGCTACGTCCGGCGCCGTGTCCGCTCGCCCGGGTGGAAACGACAGGAAAATGTGCCCACGAAGGCAGCTCCTCCTGCCCCTTGCATCGAGCGAGCGTTCGGAAAAATGTCAGTCCTCGTCGTTATTGTCGAGGTATGGCCAACGTCATTCGGCACTCGCTGACCGCCGAGGAACTTGCCGCCCTCGCCCTGTCGCTCGCTCACCTCGGTGCCGGCCCGCAGTCGGTCACCGCCCGGCGCGGCCTGCGCCACGCTTTCGAGCACCTCGATCTGGACGACGACGTCATCGCCACGACCCTGACCACCCTGACCACTCCGCTGCCCACCGACGTCGCCCGCCGGGCGCGGGCGGTGGCCAACGCGATCACCGCCCGACTGGTGATCCGCATCCAGTATCACGACGCCGGGGGCCGGATGACGGTCCGCGACGTCGAGCCGGTGACCTGCCTGGTCCACGGCGAGTTCTGGTATCTGGTCGGCTGGTGCCGCATGCGCCGGTCGATCAGGGCCTTCCGCTTCGACCGCATCCTGGCGGTCGAGCCGACCGACCTGCCGGCCCGCCCCCACCTGCCGCAGCGCTACCTGCCGTTCCAGCGACGCTCACGGACCAGGCGGCCGTCCGCGGCCTGAGTCCGCGGCCCGCGGGCGTGGCACTCACGCCCGCGGGCCACACGCGGGACACAGGTCAGATCAGCCGCCGCAGCAGCCACCGCCGCAGCATCCGCCGCCCGCACCGCCCGCCGGACGGGCGGCGGCAGCCCCGGACGCCCTGCCCGTGACGGCCACGGTGGACAGCAGCTTCACGGTGTCGTCGTGGCCGGAGGGGCACACCGCCCGGTCGCCGGACTCCGCCATGGGACGGTTGAGCTCGAACGTCGACCCGCACGCGCGGCAACGGTAGTCATAGCGAGGCATGCGTCCAGATTAAGGCCAGGCGCGGCGACCGCGAGCGCCCCGGGGGACACCCTCAGGCGAAGTGGATGGTCGCGTAGTCGGCGATGGGCCGGTAGCCGAGCCGCTGGTAGATCGAGTTCGACGTGGGGTTGTTCAGATCGGTGAACAGCAGGACCTCGGCGGCCCCGTCGTCGAGCGCCTTCCTGCTGGCCGCATGGGTGACGGCGCTGCCGTACCCCCGCCCGCGCAGCTCGGGCGGGGTGTAGACGGGCCCGATCCGTGACATGCCGGCGATCGGCGCGGAGACGCCGGCGATGGACACGGGCCGGTCGTCGTCCTCCCACCAGATCAGTTCCTCGCGGTTGACCCGCGCGGCGACGACCGGGGTGGGATCGGCCGTGCGGTCGACGTGCGCCTCGTCCTGGAACTCCTGGAAGAAGCGCACGGCCATCGGCAGGTCGTCGGGGCCGGCGACGCGGGGCTTCCCCGGTGCGGAGGGAGCCCGCAGGGCGCCGAGACGGTAGAGCCGCTCGGCCCGCCGGTGTGTCTCCGGCCGCCACCAGGCGCGTGCGAACGCCTCGGCGGCGGCCACAGGACCGCCGACCGCGCGCACGTCGTGGTCCATCTCGATCAGATCCCGCGCCAGCAGGGGAAGCGCCGCGAGCGGGACGTCGCCCAGCGCGAGCGGATAGGGCGGCGTCCGGCAGGCCGCCCCCGCCACCGTGTCGCCGTCCTCCAGCCAGGCCAGCAGGGGATCGGCCGTGAACTGGCCGCCGCGGATCCCGCGCAGCACGGTCAGCATGATCGTGTTGCGGACGGGATCGCGCAGCAGCCAGGGTTCGGCCGCCGCGGCGTACTCCTCCACGTCGGCGGTGATCGTCCATTTCATGACGTCACCCGTCAGGCCGCCGTCTCCGACAGGTAGGGCGCCCACTGCGGATCGCCGTCGAGTTGCGCGCCGATGAGCCGCCAGTGCGCGCCGTGCGGCACCACGGGGGCCACGTGCAGCGCCCACCCGATTTCCTCCAGCAGCCTGTCGGCCTTGCGGTGGTTGCACGGCATGCACGAGGCGACGCAGTTCTCCCAGGTGTGGGGGCCTCCCCGGGACCGCGGGATGACGTGGTCGATGGTCTCGGCCCGCTGGCCGCAGTAAGCGCAGCGGAAGTTGTCCCGGCGCATCAGCGCCGCCCGGGTGAGCGGGATACGCGTCCTGTAGGGGATGCGGACGTAGCGCCGGAGCCGGATGACCGACGGGACGTCGAGCGTGCAGGTGGCCGAGCGCAGTACCGCGCCCCGGCCGTCGCGATGGACGACGTCCGCCTTCTCTCTCAGCACCAGGATGACGGCCCGGTGCAGGGAGAGCGTGGTCAGCGGTTCGTATGTGGCGTTCAGTAGCAGGACTTGGCGCATCAGCCGGCCTCCACAGCGGTCTCGGCTGTGCGCCTGGGTTGTGGCCCCGTCTGTTGGGACCCGGGTGCTTCCGTCACAGGGACCTCCGCCGGACGGCCCAGCGGATCGTCACCACGGCACCGCCCTTCAGCAAAGTGTGGCCTTCTCGGCGGCCCCTTCGCCACCCCATAAAAAGGGTCCGCGAGGTGAACGACTGGAACGCCTGCTGCTTCTATGCCCAGCTGTTCACCCCTTTATTCCCGCCTTGGCCGGGTACGGACGATGTACCGTCGCAGTCGTCCGGCTGATTTAAAGTGCCAGCATGAGCCTAGTGCCGTACCCACCAGCCCGCCGTGACGACATCGTCGACGATCTCCACGGAACGCCCGTCCCCGACCCGTACCGGTGGCTGGAGGATCCGGACGACCCGGCGACGAAGGAGTGGCTGGACGCGCAGGAAACCCTGTTCCGGTCCGCCGAACTCGAAGGGCGCGACCACTTCCGCGAGCGCATCGCCGAACTGCTGCGCTCCGGGTCGGTGGGCACGCCGTCCTGGCGCGGCGAGCGCCGTTTCTTCACCCGCCGGGCCCCCGACCAGGAGCATCCGGTCCTGTACGTCGCGGACGGAGCCGGCGAGCGCGCGCTGCTCGACCCCACTGCCCTCGACCCCTCGGGCCTGACCACGCTCGACTCCTACCAGCCGGACAAGGAGGGAAACCGGCTGGCCTACCAGATCTCCGTCGGCGGTGACGAGGAGTCGCGCCTGTACGTCGTCGACGTGGCGACCGGGAAGGTCGTCGAGGGGCCGATCGACCGCTGCCGCTACTCCCCCGTGGCCTGGCTGCCCGGCGGTGAGGCGTTCTACTACGTGCGCAGGCTTGCGCCCGCGCTGGTCCCGGCCGGCGAGGAGCAGTTCCACCGCCGCGTCTACCTGCACCGCGTCGGCACCTCGCCCGACGACGACGTGCTGATCTTCGGCGAGGGCCTGGAGAAGACCAACTACTACGGAGTCTCGGTCTCCCTCGACGGCAGATGGCTGTCGATCTCCGCCTCACGGGGAACGGCCCCGCGCAACGACCTGTGGGTGGCCGACCTGGTCGCCTCGTCGCCGCAGGCGCCGGAACTGGTCACCGTGCAGCAGGACGTCGACGCCCAGACCGGGCTCCACTTCGGCCGAGACGGGCGGCTCTACGTCTTCACCGATCTCGACGCCCCACGTGGGCGGGTCTGCGTCACCGCGCCGGAGACGCCCGGCTCGGAGCACTGGCGCGACCTGATCCCCGAGGACGCCGAGGCGGTGCTGTCCGACTTCGCGATCCTCGACGGCATGGCCGACCCGGTCCTGCTCGCCGGCTGGACCCGGCACGCGATCGGCGAGATCTCCGTCCACACCCTGGAGAGCGGCGAGCGGATCGGTGAGGCCCCGCTGCCGGGGCTCGGCTCGATCGGGGGGATCTTCGAGCGTCCTGAGGGCGGGCACGAGGCCTGGTTCAGCTACACCGACGGCATCACCCCGACCGCGGTGTACCACTACGACGCGCTGACCGGCGAGACCTCGCTCTGGGAGGCGCCCCCCGGCGCGGTGGAGGTGCCCGAGGCGACGACCGAGCAGGTGGTCTACCGGTCCAAGGACGGCACCGAGGTGCACATGCTGGTCACCTCACGCCCCGGCTCCGGGCCCCGCCCCACCATCCTGTACGGCTACGGCGGCTTCGGGGTCCCGATGAGCCCCGGGTTCTCCGCCACGACGCTGGCCTGGGTCGAGGCGGGCGGCGTCTACGCGGTCGCCCAGCTGCGCGGCGGCGGCGAGGAGGGCGAGCAGTGGCACCGGGACGGCATGCTCGGCAACAAGCAGAACGTCTTCGACGACCTGCACGCCGCGGCCGAGCACCTCATCGCCACCGGCGTCACCAGCCCGGACCGGCTCGCCATCTCCGGCGGCTCCAACGGCGGCCTGCTCGTCGGCGCGGGACTCACCCAGCGTCCCGACCTGTACGCGGCCGTCGTCTGCCTGGCCCCACTGCTCGACATGGTCCGGTATGAGAAGTTCGGTCTCGGGGCGACCTGGAACGTCGAGTACGGCTCGGCCGACGTGCCGGAGGAGTTCGCCTGGCTGTGGGGTTACTCGCCGTACCACCACGTGCGTGAGGGGGTGTCGTACCCGGCCACGCTGTTCGCCGTGTTCGCCTCCGACACCCGCGTCCATCCCCTGCACGCGTGGAAGATGGCGGCGGCCCTGCAGCACGCGCAGGCGGGCGACCGCCCGATCCTGCTGCGCAACGAGACCGAGGTGGGGCACGGCGCCCGGGCCGTGAGCCGGTCGGTCGATCTCTCGGCCGACCAGCTCGCGTTCCTGGCCCGGCACACCGGCCTGAAGGTCGGCTGAGGGCAGGGTCAGCGCGGGAAGATGATGGTCTTGTGGCCGTCCAGCAGCACGCGGTGCTCGGCGTGCCAGCGGACGGCCCGGGCCAGCGCCTGGCATTCGAGGTCACGGCCGATCGCGGCGAGGTCCTCGGACGAGTGGGTGTGGTTCACCCGGGCGACCTCCTGCTCGATGATCGGTCCCTCGTCGAGGTCGGGCGTCACGTAGTGCGCCGTGGCGCCGATCAGCTTCACGCCCCGGGAGTACGCCTGGTGGTACGGCTTGGCGCCCTTGAACGACGGCAGGAACGAGTGGTGGATGTTGATCATGCGCCCGGCGAGCTTGGCGCACATCTCCTGCGAGAGCACCTGCATGTAGCGGGCGAGCACGACCAGGTCGGCCTGATAGTGGTCGACCAGTGTGAGGATCTCCGCCTCCTGCCGCGGCTTGGTCTCCGTGGTGACCGGCAGGTGGTGGTAGTCCACGCCGTACGACTGGGTGAGCGGGCGCAGGTCGGGGTGGTTGGACGCGACGCCCACGATCTCGATGGGCAGCAGGCCCGAGCGCACCCGATAGAGCAGGTCGTTGAGGCAGTGGTCGAACCGGCTGACGAGCACCAGCGCCCGCGTCCGCACCGCGAGGTCGAAGAGCTGGAACTCCATGGCGAACTCCGACGCGAGCGAGGCGAACGCGACCCGCAGCTCGTCGGCGGGGGACCCGCTCGAGAACTGCACGCGCATGAAGAACCGCTCCTCGACCGGGTCGCCGAACTGCTGGCTCTCGATGATGTTGCAGCCTTTCCCGGCCAGCAGCCCGGAGACGGCCGCGACCACCCCGGGCCGGTCCGGGCAGGACAGGGTCAGCACAAATTCAGCGCTCATGCTCAGATCCTCGACGGGTGACGATGTCGGCTTCAAGGGTAGGGCCAGCGAATCGAAGGGTGCGGGCAGGTGGAGACACCCACGGCGGACGACCGGCCGGCCGCCCGCCGTGGGTGTCCCCCCGCGTCATCCCTCCTTCTCGTGCCGCTCCAGCGCCGCGCGTACGTCCGGGTCGCCGGGGGCCAGGGCCAGCGCCCGGCGCAGGTCGAGCAGCGCCTCCCGGCCCCGGCCGAGCGCGTCGAGCGCGGTGGCCCGGTTGAAGTACAGGGCCGCCTCCTCGCCCAGCTCGATCGCCCGGGTCAGGTCGTCGACGGCGCCCCGCGCGTCGCCGGTCTCGAACCGCAGGGTCGCGCGGTTCGCCCAGGCCGAGGCCAGGCGGGCGTCGGCGGCCAGCGCCGCGTCGAAGGCCAGGGCGGCCTCCGCGTAGCGGCCGGCCTCGGTCTCCAGCTGCCCGAGCACGCCGTGCAGGTGCGCGTTGCCGGGGTCCAGGGCCAGCCCCGCCTCGACGTCGGCCCTGGCGGCCTCGTGCTCGCCGAGCATCTCCAGCACGCCGGCCCGGTTGACGTACGCGTCGAGGTAACCGGGGTCGAGTTCGAGCACGTGGTCGAGGTCGGCCCGGGCGCCGTCCAGGTCCCCGGCGGCCAGGCGCAGCTCCGCCCGGTTGTAGTACGCCTCGGGAAGCGGCGGGCCCACCCGCATCGCGGTCTCGTAGTCGGCCAGCGCCGCGTCCGTACGTCCCATCTCGAACAGCAGGTTGCCCCGGTCGAGGTAGTGGTCGGGGAAGCCCGGGTCGATCGCGACGGCCCGGTCGAAGTCGGCCAGCGCCTCCTCCCTGCGGCCCAGTCGCGCGAGAAGCTGCGCGCGGTTGGCGAACAGCACCATTCGATGCACGGGGTGGGCGTCCGGCGGAAGGTCGCGCTCGGCCAGGTCGATGGCCGACCGCACCAGGCTCAGCGCCTCGTCGGCCCGCCCCTCCCGCAGCTCGATCAGCGCGCGGCCGTTCTGGTCGAACCCGAGTTTGAAGGCTCGCGTCCGCCGGTCGGGCAGCAGCGTGGAGATCGCTATCGCCTCATTGATCCAGGCTCTGGCCCTGGCCAGGTCGCGCCGCGCCGGATCGCGGTCGCGCGCGTCGAGCATCGCCGTGCCGTACGCGGCGGCGGCGTGCACGGCCGGATCGACGCTGACCCGCCGGGCCTGGTCGTACAGTTCCTGCGCGTGCGCCCGCCGGCCCAGTCCCGCCAGGGCGGTCGCGGTGCGGTGGATGAAGCGCCACCACAGGTCGGAACCCGGCTCCACCAGCCGCAGGCCGCGCGAGCCCAGCTCCACGACCGCGTGCAGGAAGCCCTCGGTGACGCAGTGGTCCACCGCCGCCCACAGGGCTCGCGCCGCCGCGTCCAGGTCGCCGGCGTGCTCCAGGTGGTAGGGCACCGCGCCCAGAGCGTGCTCCGCCGCCGCGGCGCCGGCCCTCAGCTCGGCGGCGCGCCGGTCGTGCCGGCGCTCCCGTTCCTCCGGCGGCAGCGACAGGTACGCCCGGTAGGCCCGGGGGTCGTCGGAGGTGCAGTCCGAGGCGACGTAGTCGTCGGGCGGCCCTCCCTGGGCCCGTGCCTCCACCAGCCGCATGCCCTCCTGCGTGCCCTCCCACGACGGCTCCGCGGAGCCCAGGGCCAGCGTCAGATCCGGCACCCGGCGCGCCAGGACCCGCAACAGTTCACGGTCGGCCGGATCCGCCTCGTGCAGGTTGTCCACCAGCAGCGTCCGCGGCCCTTCGAGGCAGTCGCGGACGAACTCGGCGATCCCGTTGGCGATCCGCAGCGTGCGGCGCGGCGCGGGCACGAGGATCCGCTCGTCCTCCGTCAGGCGGGCTTCGATGCTCTGCCGCCGTGCCGGCACGAGGGGGCGCAGGCTGGGAGCGACGGCGCGGATCTCGATGTCGTGTTCCGCCACCAGACCCGGGGAACGCTCCAAGGCGACCGGGACGAGGGCGCGCAGGATCGCGCCACCGATCGTGTACGGACCGCGTAGCCGGCGGTGCCCGTTGACGACGGGCGCCACGGAGGGCGGCACCTCCGGGGCAAGCGCTCGGAGGGCCGCCACGCGGTCCCGGGAGAGGTCTCCCCGGACCCAGATGTGGCTCGGGTGGTCCCTCACCCCTTGTGGATGACGCTCGAGGTACCGCTGAGCTTGGTCGTTCCCGGCTTGCGGATAATGATCTTCTTCATCACGCCTCTTTCCCCACTCTTGCGGACAAGGCACAAGTATTCGCAGGGATCAGCTATCCGCCAAGGGATGGAAGCATTATCTATCGGGAGAAAAGTGGAGAGACTACGGCATTTAGCTGCTTCTCGATATAAATCACCACGTTGTCGCCGCGTACCTCGCGCCTCAGCTCCCGCCACCCGGATTTGCGATAGAGCTCCAGCGCGGCGACCTGACGCAGGGTGGTGTCACCGCGCAACGTCCTGTAGCCGAGCCGCCGCGCCCGCTCCTCGAGCTCCTGCGTGATCTGCGCGCCGTAACCGCGCCGCTGGTGATCAGGGTGGACCCGGAGCCGGCACATCTCGGCCGCGTCGGCGTCGATGCGCCGCAGGCCGCCCATCGCGACGAGCCCCGCCCCGGGCACCTCCCCCACCAGGAAGTCGCCCCTGGCGGCCAGGTAGACCTCGGTGATCCGGGGGAAGTCGTCGTCGTAGTAGACGCCGTCACCCGGCACGACGCCCACCTGGGCAAGGCCGATCTGGTGGAGGGACCACACCGCGTCGAGGTCGGACCAGCGGTATCGCCGGATCCTCAGCGGCGCGGTCCCGCTCTCCCCGCCCCTCACGGGATCTCCCGGCTCGAGATCTCCCGCCAGCGCGTCTCCTGCCACACGTCCTCCTCGGTACCCACGTCACCCGGCGTCCCGGATCAGTTCCGGCGGGATCGTGACGCGGCTCTGCTTGATCACCTCACAGAATGCCTGCAGCCGGGGGGAGTCGCCGTGCTTGACCCTGACCGCCTTCGCCAGGTCGTACGCCGGTTTGAGCAGCAGGTCGGTCCGGTAGTCCTTGTCGACCAGCTCGATGGCCTCCTGGCCCAGCTTCAGCGCCGCGTCGACGTCGCCGTCGATGAGCCGGCACAACGCCTGATCGAACCGGATCAGGGTCTGGTCGAGCAGGTCCTCGTCGGAGTACTTGGCGAGTGCCTGCTCCAGGATCACGTCGGCCTCCACGGTCTGCCCCAGCTTCACCAGGACGTCGCCCTGGTAGAAGTAGAGCTGCCGCTCGGTGTAGCCGAAGGCCGGGTCCTCCCGGTCGCTGTCACTCATCTGCTGGAAGGCCGCCCTGGCGCGGTGCAGGGCTCGCTTGGCCTGTTCGACCACCTCGTGCCGCGAGCCGTTGATACCGGCGATCTTCGCCAGCGCCCTCGCCTCGACGACGGGCGCCATGGTCCGCGCGGCGCAGGGGGTGTGGCCTGCCAGGTCGCGGCTCTTCTTCGCCAGCGTGAGCGCCTCGCGTGGGTCGCCGTAGTAGAGCGGGACCAGCGCCTCCCGGGCGGTGACCCAGGCACGCAGGGCCCGGTCGCCGGTCTCGTCCGCCGCCATCCGGCCCGTGCGGAAGAACGAGCGGGCCATCCGCTGGTCCCCCAGGTCGATCATGATCATCCCTGAGAGCCCGGCGAGCTGGGCTGCCATCCGGCACAGCCGCTCCTGCACGTCGATGGGCTGCCGGCGGTCCAGGGCCTTGCGCACCGAGGCGAACTCCAGCATGACGTCGCAGAGCAGCCGTACAGGCGGGGTGTTCATGTACTGCCGCCCGAAGCCGGACGTGGCCTGCTCCCATTGGTCGAGCATCGCCGGCGAGACGGTGGCCGTGACCATGGTTTCGTCCATCCGCCGGCGGAGGTTCTCCACCGCGCCGAGCACCTCTTCGTTGAGCTCCTTGAGCCCAACCGCCCCAACGGTGCCGCCGGCGAGGAGCCTCAACAGCGTCCTCCGTAGCACGTTCTCGTCCTCCTCGCCCCCGTCGACCGAATGGGTGCCGCCGCCCGACGGGGGCGGCGCACCCCACGGAGCGGGTGAAGTGATGGGTCTGTCCTCTTCTGGGGCCCCGCCACCTAATTCGGCCAGGTGTCCGTGACCGCAGATGCACGGGCTTTCGAACCCGAGGGCCAGCGGTTCCACCCGGTAGACCGAGCACAGGTAGTGGAGATACTCCGGGCCGGGCCGCTTCATGCCCGACTCGTACGCGGACAGTAGCGTCTCGCCGATGCCGGGGACGGCTTTTCCGTCCCTCTCGAAGAGAGCGCGCACCTGCTCGATGACGTCGGCGAGCGCCACACCGTGCGAGAGGCGATGTGCCTTGATCCGGGTCGTGCCGAACTGCGACCCGCAGTCGTTGTGGATCTCCTCGGCGATCTCGGCCAGACTGCGCCTGGTGGCCAGGCCTCGCGCCCGGATCCGACGCGCGATCTCCGTCTCCCTGTGTTGCCTGCCGGACATTCCGGCCCCTCTCTCGTGGCCGGCCGCACTAGCAGCCCTGGTCTCGACCGGTCCTCGCTTGGTGACGGAGAGTGACCCACTCGTCGCGCTCCGACCACACCATAATGATGGACCATAGTTGGCGCGGCCAAGTCCCCAACTTGAACGTGTCGATTAAGGATCGTCTCCCGATAGGGGTTTTCTTTCAACCGATATGGGTTTTCCTTCACCGCGGCCACTTCTCGCCCTCGTTGACCCGAGCACTTCCGTGAGCCATCTTGGGCGCACCAGAGTGAACAGACGGGAACGCAAAGTACACATTCCGCCCGCGAACGGAAATGAAGGAGGACCTACGGTGGGGGAGGACGATTTCCGGCGCCTGGAACATCTGGTGGCCGAACTCGACGCGCGGGGTTTACTCGCGCGAGTCGTGCGCACCCCGTCGGGCCGCGCCTACGTACGCGTGATCAATCCCGACGCGACGAGCCTCACGGAGAACGTCGTCTGCCAGGCGGCCGACTACTGGTGGTCCTGGGGTGAGCGGATGCACCGGGCGGACGACCCCGCCGGAGCGGCCACGAAGGTGGCCCGCGTGCTTGCCGCGGTGAGCGAGTAGGGGAAGGCGGCGGCCCCCAAGGTGAAAGCAACAGTGAAAGCGCAATCGCCATGGGCCGCCGCATCCACCGCGGCCTCGGGGGGCGGGCAGGACGCCCGGTGCGGAGCGTGGTCGTCGTGCCGCCCCGGCGCGACGGCGACGCTGCGGCGTCCCGCCCGCCCCGACCCCGCATCTTGCGGGCCGACCGGTTCGCCGGTCGTCATGGACCGCCGTCCGGCCCTGTCGAGCAGGTTGGGCCGGGCGGCGATCGAGGGGATCCCCACTTGGAGAACGGCGTCGGACGCGCTTCCGGGTGCGCGCCCGCGCCCTGCCCCGCCGTCACTGGAGCGTGTCCGGTCCGCCCTCCGCGGCACCCGGACGGGACGCGCTTCCGTCTTCCCCGGCGATGTGACGGAGGCCGGATCAGTCGGCAGTATTGGCTACGTTCAAGAACTGCCGTTGATCCGATCCGGGGGGGATCCACCTCGTGTTACCGCTGTCGCCCGCGACGCCCAGTCCTGAACCGCCCATTCCCGACGCGGATGCGATGGTCGCGAAGGTATCGGAGGCGTGTGCGAACAACGAGGGCGTCTTCTGCACCGTCCTGAACAGCGCCCTGCCCGGCAGAGCCTTCCCCGCCTGGGTGCAGCTCGTGGCGGGCATCATGGACGTGCTGCTCCTGATCGTCCTGATCCTGGCCGGGGCACTGATCATCCGGAACGTCGTGCACCGGCTGATCACCCGGCTCACCATGCGGGCCAGCGTCGGCGTGCTGCCGGAACGGCTGCGCGGCAAGACCGTGCTGACCAGCACGGAGGCCGCTGCGGCGATCATGACCGAGCGCCGCAGGGCGCGGGCCGAGACGATGGGCTCGGTGCTGCGGAGCATCGCGTCCGTCGTGATCCTGGGCACCGCGGCCTTGATGGTCTTCGCGAAGCTCGGGGTCGAGCTGGCGCCGTTGCTCACGAGCATCGGCATCCTCGGTGTGGCGGTCGGCTTCGGCGCCCAGGAGCTGGTCAAGGACTTCATCGCCGGCATGTTCATGCTGCTGGAAGACCAGTACGGCGTCGGCGACGTGATCGACACCGGGGTGGCCGTCGGCACGGTGGAGGCCGTCACGCTCCGCATCACCCGCCTGCGCGACGCCGACGGCAAGGTCTGGTACGTGCGCAACGGCACGATCACCCGGGTCGGCAACGAGTCGCAGGGCTGGTCGCGGGCCGTGGTGGACGTCCCGGTTCCGTACGACAGCGACGTGGCGACGGTCCGCGAGCTGCTGAAGGACCTCGCGCTCGACATGTGGGAGGACCCGGAGTACCGGGACACGATCATCGTCGAGGAGCCGCAGGTCTTCGGCTTGGAGTCGGTGTCGGGCTCGTCCGTCATCTTCCGGGTCAGCGTGAAGACCATGCCCGCGCGGCACCAGGAGGTCGCCCGTGAGCTGCGCCTGCGGGTGAAGCGGGCCTTCGACGAGAAGAGCCTCGCCTTCGCCACCTGACCTTACCGACCGGTAACTGTCTTAGGCTGAAATCGTGACCAGCGAGCAGACCCTGTCCTTCTTTGAGGCGATCGGCGGCGAGGAGGCCTTCGAGCGCCTCGTCCGCCGGTTCTACGAGGGCGTCGCGGAAGACCCGCTGCTGCGCCCGATGTATCCCGAGGAGGACCTCACCGGGGCGGAGGAGCGGCTGCGCCTGTTCCTCATGCAGTACTGGGGCGGCCCGAGGACCTACAGCGAGCAGCGCGGCCACCCCCGGCTGCGGATGCGGCACGTGCCGTTCGTGATCGGCGAGGCGGAGCGGGACGCCTGGCTGCGGCACATGGGCGACGCCGTGCGTTCCCTCGGCCTGCCGGCCGAGCACGAGAAGCAGCTGTGGGACTACCTCGTCTACGCCGCCCACAGCATGGTCAACGCATAAGTAACGGAAGCAGCGGGCAGCCCAAGACTCATGGAAACAACCCCCTGGTGGCGTGATGCCGTTGTCTATGAGATCTACGTTCGCAGCTTCGCCGACGCCTCCGGCGACGGTACGGGCGACCTGGCGGGAATCCGCGACCGCCTGCCCTACCTCGCCGAGCTCGGCATCGACGCGATCTGGCTGACCCCCTTCTACCCCTCCCCCATGGCCGACGGCGGCTACGACGTGGCGGACTACCGCGACGTCGATCCGCTGTTCGGTTCGCTGGCCGACTTCGACGACCTGGTCGCCGACGCGCACGCCCACGGCCTGCGGCTGATGGTGGACATCGTGCCGAACCACAGCTCGTCGGCCCACCCCTGGTTCCAGAAGGCCCTGGCGTCCCCCAGGGGCTCCCAGGAGCGCGAGCGGTACATGTTCCGGGACGGCGGTCCCGAGGGCGGCGGAAGCGGCCACGGAGAGCCGAACAACTGGCTGTCGACCTTCGGGGGTCCGGCGTGGACCCAGGTGCCGGACGGGCAGTGGTACCTCCACCTGTTCGCGCCCGAACAGCCCGACTTCAACTGGCGCAACCCGGAGGTGCGGGAGGAGTTCCTCGACATCCTGCGGTTCTGGCTCGACCGAGGGGTGGACGGCTTCCGGATCGACGTCGCGATGGGCCTGATCAAGGCGGAAGGGCTGCCCGACACCGATCCTGGCTTCACCTCGAAATCGCCGATCTGGAGCCAGCCGGAGGTGCACGACATCTACCGCGACTGGCGGCGGGTGCTCGACTCCTATCCCGGTGTCCGCGTCGCCGTCGGCGAGGTCTGGACGGACTCGGCCGAGGACCTCGCGTTGTACGTGCGGCCGGACGAGCTGCACCAGAGCTTCAACTTCGCCTGGCTGGAGGCCCCCTGGTCGGCCACGGCCTTCCGGAAGGTCATCGACGACACACTCAAGTCCCTCGCCTCGCCGACCTGGGTGCTGTCCAACCACGACGTCGTACGGCACGTGACCCGCTACGGCCAGGGGTCGCTCAACCCGGGAGCAGGTCTGGCACGGGCCCGCGCGGCGCTGCTCACCATGCTCGCCCTGCCGGGGTCGGCCTACCTGTACCAGGGTGAGGAGCTCGGGCTGCCCGAGGTCACCGACCTGCCGCCGGAGGCGCGGCAGGATCCGATCTTCGCGCGGTCGAACGGCGAGGTGCCGGGCCGCGACGGCTGCCGGGTGCCGCTGCCCTGGACGGGCACCGAGCCGCCGTACGGCTTCGGGCCTGGCGGGTCGTGGCTGCCCCAGCCGGCGGACTGGGCGGACTTCACGGCCGAACGGCAGGCGGCCGACCCGTCCTCCACGCTGTGGTTCTACCGCCGGGTGCTGCAGACGCGCCGGGAGCTGCGCGGCACGCTGCCCGACGCGATCACCTGGCTGGAGTCGCCGGAGGAGACGCTGCTCTTCCAGCGGGGCCGGCTGATCTGCGTGATCAACTGCGGCGAGGGCGCGGTCGCGCTCCCGCCCCACGACCAGGTGCTGATCACCAGCGGCCCGCTCGACGGCACCGCACTTCCCGCCGACACGGCCGCCTGGCTGCTCACCGGCTGACCTCGCCCTGCCTCCGGACCGGCCGCGGGCTCTTCGCCGCCGCGGCCGGTCACGATCGCTTCAGTCCGCCTGGTGAACGCCGGGCGGATGCGGGCGGCTACGCCGGTGGCGGCGACGCCGCGCCCGGCGTGGGCCATATGTGCCCAGCAGCGTGGTCTCGGCCGGCGAATCGCTTGAGGTACGCGAGTTCGTCCTCGTCGAGCCTGCGGGGGCGTGCCGCCGCGGCGTCGTAGGCGACCATGACCGTGCTCGCCTCGACGTAGAGCGTCTCGTCGTCGCGGATCTCGTACGCGAGGGTGAAACGGACCCTGGAGATCTCGGTGACCCACATCTCGACGCGGACGGGATCGGAGCGGAAGGTCAGGGGCCGCCGGTAGTCGATCTCGTGCCGGGCGACCACCAGGTCCTGCCGGCGGCCGGTGATCTCACGCGGCCGCTCCCACAGCATGGACACCCGCGCGTCCTCTAGGAAGTCGAAGAAGCGGACGTTGTTGACGTGGCCGAAGCTGTCGATGTCGGCGAAGCGCACCTTGCGCTCGAAGACGTAACGGGTCACCTGCTCTGGGAGATGGCGCAGCTCGGTCACCGGTCAAACCTAACGGGTGCCCGTCCCCCGCGCGGCGGCGGGGGACGGGACGGAAGGCCCGCGTACAGCGGAAGGGGACGCGGCTCAGTCGCGGGTGAGCTTGCGGTAGGTGACGCGGTGGGGGCGGGCGGCGTCCGCGCCCAGGCGCTCGATCTTGTTCTTCTCGTAGTCGGCGAAGTTGCCCTCGAACCAGAACCAGTTCGAGCCCTCTTCCCACGCCAGGATGTGGGTGGCGATGCGGTCGAGGAACCACCGGTCGTGCGAGGTGATCACGGCGCAGCCCGGGAAGTCGAGCAGCGCGTTCTCCAGGCTGGACAACGTCTCGGTGTCGAGGTCGTTGGTGGGCTCGTCCAGGAGCAGCACGTTGCCGCCCTGCTTGAGGGTGAGCGCGAGGTTGAGCCGGTTGCGCTCGCCGCCGGACAGGACACCAGCGAGCTTCTGCTGGTCGGGGCCCTTGAAGCCGAACGCCGCGACGTACGCCCGCGAGGGCATCTCGACGTTGCCGACCTTGATGTGGTCGAGCCCGTCGGAGACGACCTGCCAGACGTTCTTGCTCGGGTCGATGCCGGCCCTGCCCTGGTCCACGTACGAGATCTTGACGGTCTCGCCGACCGTGACGGACCCGGTGTCCGGAGTCTCGGAACCCGTGATCATCCGGAACAGCGTGGTCTTGCCGACGCCGTTCGGGCCGATGATGCCGACGATGCCGTTGCGGGGCAGGTCGAAGGACAGCTCGTCCATGAGCAGCCGGTCGCTGAAGCCCTTGCTCAGCTTCTCCGCCCGGATGACCGTCGTGCCCAGGCGCGGGCCCGGCGGGATCTGGATCTCCTCGAAGTCGAGCTTGCGGTACTTGTCGGCTTCGGCGGCCATCTCCTCGTAGCGCTGGAGACGGGCGCGGCTCTTGGTCTGGCGGGCGCGCGCGTTGGAGCGCACCCACTCCAGCTCCTCCTCCAGGCGCTTCTTGCGCTTGACGTCCTTCTGGCCCTCGACCCTCAGACGCGCGGTCTTGGCCTCCAGGTAGGTGGAGTAGTTGCCCTCGTAGGCGAAGCACCGGCCGCGGTCGAGCTCCAGGATCCAGCCGGCCACGTTGTCGAGGAAGTAACGGTCGTGGGTGACGGCCAGGACGGTGCCCGGGTACTTCTCCAGGTGCTGCTCCAGCCACTGGACGCTCTCGGCGTCGAGGTGGTTGGTGGGCTCGTCGAGCAGCAGCAGGTCGGGCTGCTCCAGCAGCAGCTTGCACAGCGCCACTCGGCGCCGCTCGCCACCGCTGAGCGTGGTCACCTCGGCGTCGGGCGGCGGGCAGCGCAGCGCGTCCATGGCCTGTTCGAGCTGGCTGTCGAGGTCCCATGCGTTGCGGTGGTCGAGCGCGTCCTGCAGGCGGCCCATCTCCTCCAGCAGTTCGTCGCTGTAGTCGGTGGCCATCTGCTCGGCGATCTCGTTGAACCGGTCGAGCATCGCCTTGGTCTCGGCGACGCCCTCCTCGACGTTCCCGAGCACGGTCTTCGACTCGTTGAGCGACGGCTCCTGCAGCAGGATTCCGACCGTGAAGCCGGGCATCAGCCGGGCCTCGCCGTTGGACGGCTGCTCCAGCCCCGCCATCATCTTGAGCAGCGTCGACTTGCCCGTGCCGTTCGGGCCCAGGACGCCGATCTTGGCCCCCGGCAGGAACGACAGCGTGACGTCGTCGAGGACCACCTTGTCACCGTGCGCTTTGCGCACGCGCTGCAACGTGTAGATGTACTCCGGCATACCTTCAAGCCTAGGGGATCGCACCGGCAGCGCCGTCCGCGCTGCGGGGAGGTGGGGCCACTGGGGCGGCCGGGAGGCAGATCCTGTCCCTGCCGAGCTCTTTGGCACGGTAGAGGGCGAGGTCGGCGGCGGCCAGCAACTCGATGAGGTCCTCACCGTGAACGTTCATGATGGCCACCCCGGCGGAGACCGTGACCGTGACCGTCGCCTGCTCGGCGGGGACCACCATCCGGCCCACGCGGGTGCGCAGCCGCTCGGCCACCCGCCTCGCCTCGTGCACGTCGGCGCCGGGCAGCAGCACGACGAACTCCTCGCCGCCGAACCGCCCCACCACGTCGTACTCGCGCAGTTGCGTACGGAGGGTGGCGGCCACCTGGGCGAGGACCTGGTCGCCCACCAGGTGGCCGTAGGTGTCGTTGACCTTCTTGAAGTGGTCGATGTCCACCAGGACCAGCGCGAGTGCCTCCCCGGTCCGCTGGGCCCTGACGATCTCCGTGTCCGCCTCCCGCTGCCAGGCGGCCGCGTTCAGCAGGCCCGTCTTCGGGTCCGTGCGGGCCGCGGCCTGGAGCTGGGCGTGCAGCAGGCTCCGCTGGAGCAGCACGACGGGCGGCAGCACGAGCAGCAGCAGCGCCAGGTTGAGGCCGCAGACGACCGCGACGAGCACGCCGAGGCAGAGCTCGACCGCGTCGAGCAGGACGCGTTCGCGGTCCCACAGGACCTCGCCCCAGCGGCCCTCCGGGTCGGACGCGTGCGCCGCGACCGCGATCAGGGCCGTGTTGAGCACCGTGAACAGCACCGCGCAGGCCGCCGCGACCGCGATCGGCCCGCCCTGCCCCGACGACAGGTGCGTGGGGACGGAGACCCAGCGATGGAAGACGGCCGAGGCGCTGGCCGCCGCGAGTCCGATCGCCGCCGCGCTGAACACCCGGCGGTACAGCACGGTCGCCCGGACCCTGAGCTGCAGCAGGATCTGCATCGGTATGGGCGCGAGCAGGGCGTAGACCGGCGGAAGCAGGAACGCCACCGGCAACCACCAGGCGGACAGCAGGTCACGGGACACACCGGCGGGCATGCCGAGGCGGCGGGTCGCCTCGATGCACACCGCACCGCACGCGGTGAGCGCCCCGAACATGGCGAGGTGGTGGGCGTGGAACGCCGTGGATCTCGCGAGCACCGCGATCAGGACCGCGTCGAACGCCACGATCGCGCACACGTAGGACACGAGGGCGGGCGGCTGGGCCAGCAACGGCCAGCGACTTCGTGAGCAGATCGCGCTTCGCGGCCTGGCCGAGGTCTGACCGGTTGCCGTCATCCCGCCCCCCAGTAGCCGAAGCCCAACTCACGATGAGTAACACAATAGTTGCGGAGTGTGCGATGCGCGACGGGAACCGCTACCTTGGCACGATGGCCATCTGTATCTGATGGACTAAGGAGGCATCTGCGGCGGTTTGCCCGCGGACCCTCCGTCGCCGCCTCACCGAGACTCACCCGCGGCGCGCGACGCAGTGCCGCGCCCTCCCGATTGCACAAGCCGGCTATGGGCGTGGCCGTGCCGCGGTCGTCCGCGGCACGGCCATGGTCACGACCCTGCCGCGCGGGCTTCGGTCAGGCGGCCAGAGCGCGTGGGAGCCAGGGGTCGCCGCTGTCCTGACGGTCATTGTCCGCGCTCTCCGGGTCCGCGCTCTCCGGATCCGGCGTATCGGCCGGGTCGGTCGCGACGGTCGCGGCCGTCGCCTCCGGCGCGTCTCCCGCGTCCGTCTCCTCCGGCGCGGCGGCCTGTCGCGTGTCGCCGGGCTGCCAGGCTCCGTCGGCCTGGCGAGCGCCGGCGGTCCCCCACGCTCCGGCGGCAGGAAGGGCCGAGCCGTTCACGCCTCGTTCGCCGACGAGGGCGTCGAACGCCTCGTCGCCGCCTCCCTCGACGACGGACGCCCCACCGAGGGCGGTGGGACCGGTCAGCTCCCACTCGCGCGTCGCGTCTTCCATCGCCTGGCGCTCGCCGTCGCTCGGCGCGCCCGCCGAGTAGGCCCGGATCGGCTTCTCGAACGTGGCGATCCCCCACTTGAGGTCATGGCCCACCGAGCCGGCCTCGATCTCCGCCCAGAACCGCTGCTCACCGTCGCGCTCGAACTGCTTGATCCGCAGCTTGCCGTACACCACGACCGGGTGGCCCTTGCGGATCGACTGCTGCACGTTGTCCGCCAGGCCGCGGTAGCACCGCACGGTGTAGTAGGTGGTGTCCCTGGTCTGCCAGGTGTTGGTCTGCTGGTCGAGGACGCGCCTGTTGACGGCCATCCGCATCGAGGTGACACGTGAGCCGTCGCGGAACTGGTACTGCCGGGGGTCGTCGGTGACGTTCCCGCTCAGCGTGACGTAGATGTCGTTCATCGAAGTGCCTCCCCGGCCCGGTCACTCGCCGGGCTCGGGGACACACTGGCCGCGCGCCCCACCGCCGCACGGCCCAGAAACGCGTTCTGTGGATGAAGCCGCGCCTGTGGACAACGCTCCCGCCCGACCGCCGACGGGCGGCACACCGTTCAGCGCCGGGCGGCCGCCATCGCACCGAAGAACTCGTTGTAGCGGTTCAGCTCGCGCTCGACCGGCTGGACGACCATGTCCTGCGCCAGGACGCCCACGCGGCGTCTCATGTCGTGGTCCAGCCGGTCGCGTTCCTTGCCCGCCGCGAGCACCACGAAGTTCCTGCTCGCCATGGCCGAGAACAGGCCGAGCCCGAGGACGCTGATCATCATCAGCCCCACCCAGGGCAGCACGGCCACGTCGCCGAGGACCTCGGCCGGCGGACGTCCCGCCTTGAACACGCCGTACGCGAGGATCGCGCCCGCCCAGGCGAGGCTCGCGATGAACATGAGCACCAGGAGGTACTGCCAGATCTTCAGCAGCCACCACCAGGCGGGCACCCGGTCGAGCGGCGGAGCCACCTCCGACAGCTCGTCCGACAGCGCTCCGGGGAGCTCGTCCACCCGCGAGCGGGCCGCCTCGCGCACGCCGTCGCGCCACACCTCGGGCATGCCGGCAGTCAGCCCGTCGGCCAGCGCCTGCACGGCGTTGTCCACCTCGGCGGGCTGGGCGGTGACCGAACTCGCGACCAGGCTGCGGATGTCGTCCTTCACGGCCCCCAGACGCAGGCTCTTCAGCGGATCGGGCCGCAGCCGGGCCGCCCAGCGCGCGTACGGCCAGCCGACCCAGTCGGCGGACCGGACCGCGTACACGTTCTCGAGGGCCTCGCCGAGAGCGGAGACGCCGATCGCGTCGCACAGCGCGTCGACCAGCCCGGCACGCCGCGCGCCGTCCACCGTGGGATCCACCCGCAGCAGCTCCGGCAGGTCCTTCACCAGGCGCAGCACCAGCCGGTCGAGGTCGGCCTCCAGGCGCCGGTAGGCCGCATGCCGGGCGGCCACGGACTCGGCCAGGACGGCCTTCAGGCTGTCCACGCCCTTGCCGGTGGTGGCGGACGTCGCGACCACCCGGGGATGGGATACGCCCTCACGCCGGAGAAGGTCCTCCAGGTCGGCCACGCACTCCGCCTGCTCCTCCGGGGTGAGCCGGTCGGACTGGTTCAGCACGAAGACCGTCACCGCGTCGTGCCCGGTCAGCTCGGTCACGTAACGCCGGTGCACCGAGGCGTCGGCGTACTTCTGCGGGTCGAGCACCCACACGATGAGGTCGGCCACCTGGATCAGCCGGTGGGCCTCGTGGTCGGTGAGCGCGCGGATCGAGTCGTGGTCGGGCAGGTCGAGCAGGATCAGCCCGTGCAGCTGGCTCTCGCCCTTGTCGAGGGCGCTGGCGCGGGCGAACCGGTGCCGCCACTGGATCTGCAGCCAGTCGAGCAGCGGGCCCGCGCCGTCGATGCCCCACACACAGGCGTGGGTGCGCGCCGTGGTCGGCCTGCGTACGCCGATGGGCGAAAGCTCCAGCGTGGAGATGGCGTTGAACAGGGACGACTTCCCGCTGCCCGTGCCACCGGCGAGCGCGACGACCGTGTGGTCGGGCGACAGCTTGAGCCGATCGCCAGCGCGCAGCAGGAGCTGGGCGGCCTCCGTGACCAGCTCCGGGTCGAGCCGGCCCTGTCCCAGCTCGACGATCTTGGCCAGGGCGGCGAGCCTGGAGCCGAGCCCGTGCTGCGTTTCGGCGGTGCTGACAGCCGTCATGGATTCCTCACCGTGGTGGCGGAGGCGTACCCGAGCGTGATCTGCCGGATCGGCTCCGTCATCGTGCGACCTCGAGGTTGTACGTTGCCTGGTACAGCCGCGTCGCCGCGGCCTCGTCCGGGATGCCGGCGCTGTCGAGCGCGTCGACGTACCGAAGGGTCTCCTCGTCGAAGAGCAGGCCCACGCGGGCGCGCAGGTCGCTGCGGGCCTTGGCGCTGATGTTGCGCAGCGACTCGGCGCCGAGCAGGCCGCGCAGCAGCCGCTGGGGTAGCGCGCCGGCGCCCGCGCCCGCCGGCGCGTCCGTGGCGCCGTAGCCGAGCAGGCCGATCATGAAGATCAGCGAGAGCGACTCCACGTCGAAGGAGATCAGCTTGGCCACCGACCGCTTGGTCACGCCCTCGGTGCGGATCAGTTCGGTGACGTGGTCCTGCCAGGCGGTGATGGTCCTGGTGGTCCTGCGGACGATCTCCTCCGACGGGTGGCCGAGCCCCGGTGTCGCGGCCAGCCGGTCGCCCGCGCCCGCCCGCTGCCGCCAGCGCGCCACGACCTCCTCGGCGGCCTGCTGGACGGCCGAGTTGACCAGCGCTTCGAGGCCCGCCCGCACGGCGGCCTTCAGCCCGCGTACCCGCTCGGGGCCCTGCTGGTGGCCCTTGGCGCCGCGGCGCAATTGCAGCGTGCGCATCAGGTCGCCCGAGCCGGCGAAGTCCTGCCACCGCGCGAGCACCTCCCCGCGCAGCAGCGAGCCGTCCCTGGTCGCCTCGTCGATCCGCGCCAGGGCGCCCATGTACGCGGAGTCGACGTCGGAGCGCAGATCGGCGCGCAGGGCGACCTGGGTCTCGAGGTGCCGGGCGAGCGCGGGCAGCCGGATGCGGAAGCTGTTCAGCACGCCGTTCAGCGTCGCCTTGACCGCCGCCTCCCGCCGCTCGTCGTCGACCGACAGCGCGGACAGCCAGATGCGGAGATCCGCGATCTCGATCTCGGGCAGCCGCCCGTCCTGCACGGACGTCTCGTTGATGACGAAGCACTCGGCCTCGCCCAGGCCGTACTCGTTCAGCATCCGGCCGAAGTGCTTGACGACGACCTCGCGGGACCTCGGCGGCACGCGGGACAGCACGATGACCAGGCGCGCCCCGCGCTCCTTGGCCCGGCGCAGCAGGCCCCAGGACGGCGCGTCGGCGTATCGGGACGCCGTGGTGACGAACACCCACAGGTCGGCGGCGTCCAGCATGCGGTGCGCGATCTCGTGGTGCTCCTCCACGACCGAGTCGATGTCGGGCGTGTCGAGCAGCGCGAGCCCCCGGGGCAGGGACGGGCTCGACGCCAGCACCACGCTGCCGGGCGCGGCGTCCCGCGTGGGTGTTTCGAGCCTTTCCAGGCCGCCGAGGAGGGCGCCCCGCGCGTACCACTCGTGGTCGTCGGGGTGGCAGACGATCACGGGCGTCGCCGTGGTCGGGCGGCGCACTCCCGTGGCCGAGACCTTCCCCCCGGCGAGCGAGTTGACGATGGTGGACTTGCCCGCCCCCGTCGAACCGGCCACGACGATCAGCGCGGGCGCGGTGCTCATGTGGACGCGCGGGATGACGTAGTCGTCGAGCTGCGCCAGGACCGCCGCCTGCGCCTTGCGCGCCTCATCCGAACCCGGCACGTCGAGACCGAAGTGCAGGCCCTTCACCGCCGTACGGAGCTGGTTGAGCGCCTCGGTCAGTGCCGCGGAGACCGGCTCCGGCATCGGGAACGAACGGACGAGATCCTCGTCGGACGCGTCCGCGTCCTCGGCATCCTCCGCGTCTTCGGCGCCCTCCTCGAGGTCCTCCGCGTCCTCGGCGTCTTCTGCGTCCTGTTCGCCGTCGCCGTCCGCGCTGCCCTCGGCGGGCGGTACGGAGTCGGCCTCGGGTGCGGGGACATCCTCGTCGGAGGCTTCGTCCTCGGTCGCGTCCGAGGCGGACCCGGCGGACAGCCGTCCGTCCGAGCCCGAGGGACGCCAAGCGGGCTCCGGCGCGGGCTCGTCGTCGCGGATCGGGCGGAACGCCACGGTCTGCTCGCCCGGCGACTCCGGGTGCTCCTCGATGTCCGGCTCCTCGGTCACGGCGTCGCCGGAACCCGCACCGGCCCCGTGGTCGGGCGTGTTCCTGGCTGCCGATCTCACGGGACCCGCTCCGCTCGCACCATTTCGATCTCCTGGCCGACCTTGACGACCTCGCCGACGATCACGATCGCCGGAGGCCGCACTCCGGCCGCGGTCACCCGTTCCGCCACGGTCGACAAGGTGGCGGCAACGGCTCGCTGGGTCGGAAGAGTACCGTCCTGTACCACCATCACGGGAGTTTCCGGTGAACGTCCGTCTCGGACCAGCGTTTCGGCGATCTCCTTGATCCGTTCGACCGCCATGAGAAGTATCAGGGTTCCCGTCGATCTCGCCAATCCGGCCCAGTCGACGGTGGACCTGAGGTCGCCGGGAGCGACGTGCACGGAGATGACGTGGAACTCCTGGCTCACCCCGCGATGGGTGACCGGGACTCCGGCGGCCCCGGGGACCGCGACCGCGCTGGTGATCCCGGGCACCACGGTCACCGGGATGCCCGCCCGCGCACAGGCGATCATCTCCTCGCCGCCGCGGCCGAAGACGAACGGGTCGCCGCCCTTCAGCCGTACGACGAATCTGCCCTTGCGGGCGTGCTCGATGAGCAGTTCGTTGATCTTCTCCTGGGGCAGCGACCGGCCGTACGGCACCTTCGCCGCGTCGATCAGCTCGACGTCGGGCGACAGCTCGTCCAGGAGGGCGCGCGGCGCGAGGCGGTCGGCCACGACCACGTCGGCCTGGGCCAGGAGCTGGCGTCCCCGCACGGTGATCAGGCCCGGGTCGCCGGGGCCGCCACCCACCAGCGCGACGCCGACCGGCTTGGTGCGGTGCCGCCGGGCGTCCACGGTGCCGTCGCGTAGCGCGCCCACGATGGCGTCGCGGATGCCGGCCGCGCGGCGGGGGTCGCCACCGGCGGTGACCGCCACGCCGATCTCCTCCACCCGCCCGCTGGCGGGGGTCCAGGCCGCGGAGGCGTCCTTGTCGTCGGCCCGCACGCACCAGATGCGCTTGGCCTCGGCCTCGGCGGCGACCGCGGTGTTGACGTCGCGGTGGTCGGTGCAGGCGTGCACCAGCCAGGCGCCGTCGCAGTCGCCGACCTGGTAGGGCCGCCGCTCCCAGGTCACCCGCCCGGTGGCGATGAGGTCGTCCAGCGCCGGGGTGACACTGGGCGAGACCAGGGTGACGGAGGCTCCGGCGTCGAGCAGTGCGGGGACCCGTCGCTGAGCGACGCGTCCGCCGCCGACCACGAGCACACGCCGCCCATCGAGGCGGAGGCCGAGCAGGTAGGGCGCCATGACCCCTGTCTCCCTATTGCGTCAAGCGTGCATTGTTAGGAGGCAAACCTACCCGCTGGGCTCGGGCGACATTCACAGGATGAGACTTGTGAGGCCACGACGCGATCGCCCGCGGGCCCGCACGGGGCTCACTCGCCCTTGTCCGCCACGCCCGCGGAGTCGAAGGTGGCGACCTCGTGCATGACCCGCGCCGCCGCGCTGACCAGAGGGTGGGCGAGCAGACCGCCGGTTCCCTCTCCGAGGCGCAGCCGCAGGTCGACGAGCGGGTCGAGGCCCAGGTGGGTCAGCGCCGCCGCGTGGCCGGGCTCGGCCGAGCGGTGCCCGGCCAGGCAGTAGCCGATCGCGTCGGGCACGAGCGCGCCGGCCACCAGGGCCGCCGCTCCGGCGATCACCCCGTCGAGGATGACGGGCACCCGCGCCGCGGCGGCGCCGAGCACGAAACCGGCGATCGCCGCGTGCTCCAGGCCGCCGACCGCCGCGAGCACGCGCAGCGCCTCGTCGGGCCCGGCCGGTACGGCTCCCGCCTCGGTGATCCCGTTGGCCCGCAGGCCCCGCCGTACGATCCCGATCTTGTGCTCGTAGGTGGCGTCGTCGACGCCGGTCCCCCGCCCGGTGACCTCGGCGGCGGGCTTGCCGGTGAAGGCGCAGATCAGGGCGGCCGACGCGGTGGTGTTCGCGATGCCCATGTCGCCGGTGACCAGGCAGCGCCCGCCCGCGTCCACCAGGTCGCGGGCGACCTCGATCCCGGCCGTCAGGGCCGCGGTGGCCTGCTCCTGCGTCATGGCGGGGCCCTGCGACAGGTCGGCCGTGCCGTACGCGACCTTGCGGGCGAGCAGCCGGGGGGCGGGCGGCAGGTCGGCCGCGACGCCCACGTCCACCACGGTCACCGACGCGCCCACCTCGGCGGCGAACACGTTGGCGACGGCTCCTCCCGCCGTGAAGTTGGCCACCATCTGCGCGGTGACCTCCTGCGGCCAGGGGCTCACCCCCTGCGCGTGCACGCCGTGATCGGCGGCGAAGATCGCCAGGGCGGCCGGGACCGGGAGCGGCGGCGGGCAGGTCCCGGCGATGCCGGCGAGCCGCACCGCGACGTCCTCGAGCACCCCGAGTGAGCCGCTCGGCTTGGTGAGCCTGTCCTGGTGGGCCCTGGCCTCCGCCATGGGACCGGGCTCGACCGGGCGGATGGCGCCGATCGTCTCGCCGAGGGACGTCATGCTCTCTCCTTCTGCGCGGCGGCTACACCGCGCTGGCGACTCCTGGCCGGCCGAGCGGTCCGTCCGGCGCATCGCCGCGGGGCTCCTCCCCGGCCTCGCCGCGGCCGGCCACGCCGATCATGCTATCGGCCTCGATCTCGCCGTCCGTTTCCGGTTCCAGCGTCTCGGCGTCGAACGTCTCGACGTCGAAGGCGTCCACGTCGAGCGGCTCCAGCTCCAGGGGCGCGAGCGGCTCATCGCCGGTGTCCGTGGCCGTGTTCAGGCGCCCGGCGATGGCGGTCACGAGACCGGCGCCGGTCTCGGCGCCCTGACCCACGTCCGGCGTACGCGTCGCGGGGAACGGCCGGGTCACCGGCAGCACCGCGGACGGGCGGCGCGCGGCCGGCGCCGATGACTGACCGCCCCCGGCGAGCGCCTCCTCGTACCTGTCGATCACCACGTCGGCGAGGCCCTCGCAGTCGCCGATGACCTCGGCGCAGCGGATGTCGAGGCCCTCGTGGTTGGCGCCGTACGCCAGCGCCTGCGCCCAGATCCGTTCGAGGACTCCGCCGGCGAACAGGACGTACGGCAGGACGATCACGCGCTTGGCGCCGAGCCTGCGGCAGCGCTCCAGGCCGCCGGGCACGCCGGGGCGGGTGTGCGACACGTAGGCGGTCTCCACGGTCAGCAGGTCGGCGGCGTGGGTCTCCCAGAACAGCCGCGAGACCCGGTGGACCTCGGCGTTGACGGCGGGGTCGTTGGAGCCGTGCCCGACAAGGACGACCGCGGTCTCGCCCGGCTCGATCTCGGCGGGCGGCTCGTCGGTCACGAACCGCGGCATCTCCGCGCGGGCGTCGGCGAGCCGCTCCGCGAGCAGCTTGAGCACGCGTGGGTCGGGCCCGAGGGGGCGGCCGAGGTCGTATTCGAGCGTCGGGTGCCGCTCCTGCTCCAGGGCCATGGTGCCGGGAATGTCCCCGAGCGCGCGCCGGTCGCCGGTCAGGCTGAGCGGCACCGCGATCAGGTGATGGTGTCCCCGGGCCACGAGAGAGGCGATGGAGTCGCCGAGCGGGGGGCGGGCGTTCGTGATGAAGCCGCCGCTCACCTCGGCGGGAAGCCCGTCGAGGCGGCAGCGAAGGCGGTGAACGAACCTGCCGAACTCGGCGACGCCGGTCTCATCGTGGGTGCCGTGGCCGATGAGCAGCAGCGGCGGTTTCATCTGACTGATCTCCCCTGCAGTTGACCTGCGTGTCGTTCACAATCCCCCGCCCCCGTCCGGGCCGGCGCCGCCCGTGTGCATGCCAGGACGGGATCTCCCGCTTCGGGACGCGCGCTCACCCGCCGGCGGGAGTCTCACGGCTGGTGAGGATAGCCTTCCGGCCCCCAATCATGGTGGTCACTTGACCGGCAGGCACAGCGACTAGGGGGATTCTTTACCTAATGCCATGAAATTTCCCCGTTGAGCATGCCGAACAGGACGGCATCGGCCCAGCCTCCCGGGACCGGCAGCGCCCGCCGCATGATGCCCTCCTCGATGAACCCGGCCTTCCTCGCGACCGCCTGACTGGCGCGGTTGCCCGTCGCGACCAGCAGGTGGACCCGGTGGAAGCCGAGGTCGAACAGGTGGGCCGTGGCCAGTTGCGTGGCCTCCGCCGCGTACCCCCTGCGGCGGGCCCACGGCGCGATCCAGTAGCCCAGTTCGGCGTCCCCGCGCTCGTGGTCCTCGCGCTGCACGCCGATGGCTCCGGCGAGCCGTTCCCCGTCCTTCGGCTGTATCGCGAAGTTGCCACCATAGCCGGGGCCGTTCGCGTGCGCGAGCCGGGTGCACCACTCCAGCGCGCGCTCCAGCGTGTAGCCCTCGGCCCACGGCATCCAGCGGGCGATCTCGGCATCGCCCTTGACCGCGTCGATGACGTCGAAGGCGTCCTGACGGGCGAACGGCCGTAGGACCAACCGCTCGCTCTCGATCCTGCGGCGCGGGACCGACCGCTCGTCGCCCCGCAGCCGGCCGAAGACCACCAGGTCGTGTGGGCCGTCGTCCTCGAATCCGGCGCTGCGGAGCAGTCCCTCACGGGTGAAGCCGGCCTTCTCCGCGACCCTGATCGACGCGAGGTTGTCGGCGTTTGCCCGCAGTTCGATCCGCCTCAGCGGGCCCTCCCCGAGCAGGCGGCCGACGAGCCCGCGGACCGCCTCGGTCGCGTATCCCCTGCGGCGGTAGGCGGGATGCACGCCGTACCCCACCTCCGCGGTGCCCGCGCCCCACTGGGTCTTGAAGACGCTGATCGACCCGACCACGCCGTTCCGCGCGTGCATCGCGAGGTGGATGCCCTGGCCCGAGCGCCACAGTTCGTGCACGCCGTACGACAGCCACTGCGCGATGCCGGACGCGTGCCCGGGCGCGCCGGGCGGCAGCGCGGTGGGATGCGCGCCGTCTTCGATGACGGCCCGCACCTGGCCCGCGTCCCCGGAGCCGAACGGCCGCAGGATCAGCCGTTCGGTGTTGATCGTCAGCCGCTCGTCGAACAATGCGTCACTCCATCACATAAGCGGATTTTTCGCCCGACGCAGGTTATGTGGGACACGGCCTCACCGCTCTCGATGTTTGGGGCAGGCGGTCCGGGTACGAGGCACGTCAGTGACCCTAATCGGGAGGTGAGGTCATGAGTATCCAACGCGGCAGCGACAAGCACGGACGCCGGCTCGACGAGGAGCAGAAGCACGAGACGCAAGGCCTCGTGCAGGGCGCGGGAAGCAGCCGGGCGGAGGAGTGGCGCGAGCCCGAGCCGACGCAGCAGCCCGAGGAGGACATGTCGCCGCCGCGCCGGCAGCCGCCCGGCCGCGAACCCGGGACGCCGCTCGGCATCACCCCCGCCGACGTGGAACGCCGCAGCCACCTCGCCACCTGGCTCAGCGACGCCGGTTTCCCCGCCGACCCGGCCAAACTGCTCGCCCACGCGGAACGCAAGAACGCCCCCGACGCCGTGATCGACGCCGTACGCCGGCTGCCCGAGATGAGGTTCCACAACATCGGGGAGGTGGCGGAGGCGCTCGGACTCGGAGTGGAACGACAGCGCTGGTAGGGAGAGGCCGGTGAGACTGGACTTCATTCGCGGGCTGTACGAGCGGGGCGGCCCGTACGCCTCGGTATACGTGGACACCGACCGGTCGTCCGAGGGCCCGGCCAACGTGATCCAGCGACGGTGGGCCCATCTCCGGGAGCGGCTCGCCGAGGAAGGCGCGCCCGCCTCGGCCCTCGACCCCATCGGGCAGCTGATGCTCGATCCCGTGTGGGCCGCGCCAGGACGCGCCGCCTTCGCCAGGGAGGGTGAGGTCGTGCTCACCGAGCCGCTCGCCGCCCGGCCGCGCCGCCAGACCGCGCGATGGTCCCCGCTCCCCCACGTGGTGCCGCTGCTCGCGCAGCGCGGCGAGCACGTCCCGCACGTCGAGGTGCTGGCCGACCGGGCCGGAGGCGACGTCACGGTCGTGGTCGACGGGCGGCGGCGTGAGCTGACGGTGGAGGTGGCGGACCCGGACCGGTCGCTCCAGAAGACCGGCCAGGGCGGCTGGTCGCAGGCCAACTTCGACCGCGAGGTCGAGGAGGGCTGGCGCCGCACCGCCGTGGCCGTCGCCGAGGTGGTGGAGAAGGAGGCGCACGGCATCGGCGCGGAGGTCGTGGTGCTGGCCGGCGATCCCAAGGCCCGCGCGCTCGTGACCGACTACCTCGCCAAGGACGTCGTACGGCGGCTGACGGTGGCGGAGCACGGCAGCCGCGCCCCGGGCGCCGACCTGGACCACTTCCGGCAGGAGGTCGAAGGGGCCTGCCGGGCCTGGACCGACCGGCGCTGCGAGGAACTGCTGAACACGTACGCGGCGGGCAACGCCGTGACGGGCCTGGCGGAGACGGCACGCGCGCTGCGCGAGCGGCGGGTGGGCACGGTGCTGATGCACGACGACCCGTCCTCCACGGCCATGATGTGGATCGGGCCCGAGCCCACGCAGTTGTCCACCGACCCGGCGGAGCTGACCGCCTGGGGGGTCGAGGAGCCCATGCGGGAACGCGCGGACGCCGCCCTCGCGCGGGCGGTGGCCGCGACCGACGCCGAGCTGTGGTTCGTCCCGCGCCTCGAATCACCCGACGGGATCGGCGCGCTGCTGCGCTTCTGACGAGAGCGACGAGAGCGACGATAACCGCCGCCCCGTCCGGAGCCTCGCGGACGGGGCGGTCGCCGCGCCTGCGACTCGGCGGGGCTCAGGTCACGATCAGCACTTCGAGCGTGCGTGGGCCGTGGACGCCCTCGACCCGGTTCAGCTCGATGTCGCTGGTCGCCGAGGGGCCGCTGATCCAGGTCAGGGGCCGCGCGGGGTCGAGCCGGGCGACGGCGTCCGGCACCCCCGCGACGATCTGGGCGGCCCGCACCACGCACAGGTGATAGTCGGGCACCAGCGTGAGCGCCCGACGGCCCTGGCCCGGCCCGGTGTCGAGGACGATCGTGCCGGTCTCGGCGATCGCGACCGCGCAGGTGGTGAGCACGCCGTCCACGGCGTCGAGGTCGGCGGCGCTCAGCGGCGGGTCGTCGGCGACCGCCTCCACATCCGCGGCGGCGAGCCACCCCGAGGGGAAGCCGCCGGGCACGACGACCCGCCGCGCCCCGCGCCCGGCGAGGGACCGCGCGACGCGCCCGGCCGTGCCCGCCTCGTCCACGACGTGGACCACGGCGCGGTAGTCGCGGACCCGCTCCTCGAACAGGCGGATCTCGCCCGGCGTCCGCGCGGGCCCTCGGTAGGCGCGGGTGATCTCGACGTCGGGCACGCCCGCCAGGGCGCGGCGGACACGGGCGAGGATCAGGTCGCGGGAGCTCATCGGCGTCCTCCGTCCGTGCGGTCCCACCATTCGCGGAACGACTCGCGGGGCACCTCGGGGAGGTCCCTGGTGTCGGTCCATCCGCCGAGCGGCCCGGGCAGCCTGCGGGGCACGAGCCGGCGCAGCCGTCCCCCGGCCCGCTGCAGACGCGCCAGCCGTCCCGACCGCTCGAACACCCATCCGGCCGCCGCCATCCCGGCGCGCTCCGGCCAGGGGTGGCGGGCCCGGGCCCGCAGCTCCACCAGTACGGACGGGATGTCGATGGCCACCGGGCAGACCTCGTAGCAGGCGCCGCACAGCGAGGAGGCGTACGGCAGCGAGCGGTCCAGCTCGGAGCCCATGCCGCGAAGCTGCGGCGTGAGGATCGCCCCGATCGGCCCGGGATAGACCGACCCGTACGCGTGGCCGCCCGTCCGTTCGTACACGGGGCAGACGTTGAGGCAGGCCGAGCAGCGGATGCAGCGCAGCGCCTGCCGCCCCACCTCGTCGGCGAGGACGCCGGTGCGGCCGTTGTCGAGCAGCACGAGGTGGAACTCCTGGCCCTCGGCGGCGCCGGTCCACGTGGAGGTGTAGGGGTTCATCCGCTCCCCCGTGGAGCTGCGGGGCAGCAGCTGAAGGAAGACCTCCAGGTCGCGCCAGGTCGGCAGCACCTTCTCGATGCCGACCACGCTGATCAGGGTGCGCGGCAGCGTGAGGCACATGCGGCCGTTGCCCTCGGACTCGAGCACGACCATGGTGCCGGTCTCGGCGATCGCGAAGTTGGCCCCGGAGATCGCCACCTTGGTCTTCAGGAAGCGCTCGCGCAGGTGGAGCCGGGCCGCCTCGGCCAGCGCCGCGGGGTCGTCGGTCAGGTCCTCGGGGGCGGGCCGTCCCCAGCCGGACATGTGCTCGGCGAAGATCTCCCGGATCTCCGCGCGGTTGCGGTGGATCGCCGGGACGAGGATGTGCGAGGGCCGGTCGTCGCCCAGCTGCACGATGAGCTCGGCGAGGTCGGTCTCGTAGGCGGTGATGCCGTGCTCCAGCAGCGCCTCGTTGAGCCCGATCTCCTGGGTGGCCATCGACTTGACCTTGACGACCTCGGTCTCGCCCGTGGCCTTCACCAGCCCGGCGACGATCCGGTTGGCCTCCTCCGCGTCGGCGGCCCAGTGGACGCGGCCTCCGGCCGACGTGACGGCGTCCTCCAGCTGGACCAGGTATTTGTCCAGGTTGCGGAGCGTGTGCTCCTTGATCGCCCGGCCGGCCTCGCGCAACTCGGCCCAGTCGGGCGCCTCCGCGACGACGCTCGCCCGCCTGGCCCTGATCGTTGTGGTCGCCTTGCGCAGGTTGAACCGCAGCTGCGAGTCCCGTACGGCTCTCGCGGCGTTGCGGGGGAAGGGCCGCGTCGCCGGCATGCCGAGGAAGGTGACGCTCATCGGACACCCGCCGTCTCGGTCGAGCAGAGGATCTCGGCCAGGTGCATCACGCGTACGCCCGACTTCTGCCGGCCGAGCATGCCGCCGATGTGCATGAGGCAGGAGTTGTCGGCCGCGCACAGCACCTCGGCGCCGGTGTCGAGGACGGCCCGCACCTTGTCGGCGCACATCGCCGCCGACACGTCGGCGTTCTTCAGCGCGAAGGTGCCGCCGAAGCCGCAGCACTCCTCCGCACCCGGCAGCGGCACCAGTTCGAGCCCATTGACCTGGCGTAACAGCGTCAGCGGGCGGTCGCCCAGGTGGATGCCGCGCAGCGAGTGGCACGTCGGGTGGTAGGTGACCCGGTGGGGGAAGTAGGCCCCCACGTCGGTCACCCCCAGCACGTCGACCAGGAACTCGGTCAGCTCGTAGGTCCTGGGCACGACCTGCGCCACCGCGTCGGCGAAGGGGCCGGACGACCCGGCCAGCTTCGGGTACTGCTCGCGGATCATGGCGGCGCACGAACCCGAGGGGACGACGACCGCGTCGTAGCCGCGCAGCGCCGCCACGGTGCGCCGGGCCAGCCGTACGGCCTCGTCTCGATAGCCGGTGTTGACGTGCATCTGGCCGCAGCAGGTCTGGGCGCGGGGGAAGTCGGCCTCGACGCCGAGGCGGCGCAGCAGGCGTACGACCGCCCGCCCGGTGTCCGGGAAGAGCGTGTCGTTGACGCAGGTGACGAACAGGGCTACCCGCACATGCCCTCCCGGCGTGTATGGTCAGACCAAATATGGTCAGACCATACATCCTGGTGCGCGCCCGGCGACACCGGCAGTGTGAGGAGCCGCGGTGACCATCGGAGAACGCCGGCGTCCGGACGCCCGCCCGCGCGCCTTCGAGGAGGTGCTCGCCCGCATCGAGGAGCGGATCGCGGCCGACGGCCTGACCGTGGGCGACCGCCTCCCGGGCGAACGGCAGCTCGCCGAGCAGCTCGGCGTCGGCCGGTCGTCGGTCAGGGAGGCGCTGCGCGTGCTGGAGACCCTCGGGGTGGTCGCGTCGCAGGCCGGCCGGGGCCCGGACGCCGGGGCGGTGCTCACCTCCCGGCCGGGGAACGCGCTCACCGACCTGCTCCGGCTGCACCTCGGCCTCGCCACGCTCTCGATGCGCGAGGTGATCGACACCCGGCTGATGATCGAGCAGTGGGCCGCGGCCCGGGCGGCGGCCACCCCCACGGGAACGGCGACGGCGCGGATGGCGGAGGCGATCACGGCCATGGACGCCGCCCGCGACCCCGCCGAGTTCGTCGAGCACGACATCGCGTTCCACCTGGCACTCGCGGAGGCGCCGGGCAACCGGCTGATCGTGGCGGTCATGCGGGCGCTGCGCGACGCCCTGCGCCGCTACGCCGTGAACGCGGTCGTACGGCTCGGCGACACCGGCGGCCTGCAGGACGACCACCGGCGCATCCACCGGGCGATCGAGGACGGCGACGCCGGGGCCGCGGCCGCCGCGGTGGCCGAGCACCTTGCCCGCGCCTATCCGGAGTCTGGCCGGGATTCATAGAACGTGTTCTAATCGCGCGTGTGGCCGATGATCTGAGACTCGGGCTGAACCTCGGGTACTGGCAGCGGAACGCCGACGACGCGACCGAGGTCGTGCGGACCGCCGAGCGGCTGGGATACGAGTCGGTGTGGACCGCCGAGGCGTACGGCAGCGACGCGTTCACCCCGCTGGCCTGGTATGGCGCCAGGACCAGCCGCATCAAGCTCGGCACGAGCGTCGCCCAGCTGTCCGCCCGGCCCCCGGTGACGACCGCGATGACCGCCATGACGCTCGACCACCTGACCGGCGGGCGGCTGCTGCTCGGCGTCGGCGCCTCGGGCCCGCAGGTCGTCGAGGGCTGGTATGGCCAGTCGTTCGCCGCGCCGCTCGCCCGCACCCGCGAGTACGTCGAGATCATGCGCAGGGTGTGGCGGCGGGAGGAGCCGGTGACGAACCCGGGCCCGCACTATCCGCTGCCGCTGCCCGGCGGCCTCGGCAAGCCGCTCAGGCTGATCACGCATCCGCTGCGGCCCGACATCCCGGTCTACCTGGGCGCCGAGGGCCCGAAGAACGTCGCGCTCGCCGCCGAGATCGGGCAGGGCTGGCTGCCGCTGTTCGCCTTCCCCGAGAAGATCGAGGCGATGTACGGCGACGCGCTGGCCGGCGCGAAGCCGGGGTTCGACGTCGCCGCCATGGTCATGGTGGTCGTCACCGACGACCTGCGGGCCGCGCTCGACGGCGTGAAGATGATGCTGACGCTCTACATCGGCGGCATGGGGGCGAAAACCCGCAACTTCCACGCCGACATCATCGGCCGCATGGGCTACGCCGAGCAGGCCCGCCGCATCCAGGAGCTGTACCTGGCCGGCCGCCGCGACGAGGCGTTCGCGGCCATCCCCGACGAGCTGGCCGACGGCATCGCGCTCCTCGGGCCGCTCGGCCGCATCCGGGAGCGGCTGGAGCTGTGGCGCCGCAGCCCGGTCACCACGCTGCTCGTCATGGGCCCCCGTGACGAGCCCACGCTCAGAGCCGTACGGGATCTGGTCCTCGGCTGAGCGCCGCCCGGCCGGCGGCAGCGGCGGCGAACGCGCGCACAAGCGGATGGGGCTGGCGCTCGGCCAGCTCGGGCTGGAACAGCGTGACCAGATAGAAGGGGTGGCCGGGCAGTTCGGCCACCCGGGTCTCCCCCTCCTCGTCGTGGCCGGTGAAGCGCAGGCCGTGGGTCTCCAGGGTCTCCAGGTAGGCGGGATCGGGGCCGTACGAGCAGAAGTACCGCTCCACGGTCCGGTCGGCGCCGACGATCCGCTCGGCGAGCGAGCCGGAGACGAGCCGGACCGCCGCCTCGTGACCGGCGAGGGAGCAGGCAAGCTGCCTGATCATGGGGTTCGGGGCGCCCGGGTCGTTCTCCGCGTGGCTCACGCTCAGCCCGCACACGTGGCGGGCGTACTCCAGCAGCGCGTGCTGGAAGCCGGCGCAGGTGCCGAGCAGCGGGATCGCGTTCTCCCTGGCGGTCCGCGCGGCCGTGATCGCGCCCTGCTCGCTGCGGTAGGGGCTGCCGGGCAGGATCCAGACGCCGTCGAACCCGCCGAGATCGGCGACCTCGTCGGTCCTGATCCAGTAGGCGTCCAGGTTCAGCCCCTCACGCTCGCGCAGCGCGTCGAGGATGAGCGGGATGCGGGTGTGGGAGCGGACGGCGGGTGATCGGTCGGCCACCAGCGCGATGCGGGGTCTCATGACCTCCATGCTGGCGACGTGCGAACTTAATGACAAATGATGATTTCTGGGGTCTGCATAAGCGATGCTGATGTCCGTGGACCCTCATCTGCTGCGCACGTTCGTGACCGTGGTCGCCGAGGGGTCGTTCTCGGCCGCCGCGGATCGGCTCGGCTACACCCAGCCCGCGGTGTCCCAGCAGATCGCGGCGCTGGAGGCCGACCTCGGGGTGCCGCTGCTCACCCGCCGTCCCGTACGGCCGACCCGGGCGGGCGAGCGCCTGCTGGAGCACGCCGGGCCGCTGCTGCTGCGGCTGCGGGCCGCGCGGGCGGACGTGGCGCGGCTGTCCGCGCAGCCGCGGACCCTCACCGTCGCCGCCGGCCCGCTCGCCCTCACAGCGGGTACGGCGGCGGCGCTGGCCGGGGTGACGACGCTGCGCATCGCCGGCGCGGCGGCGGCCGTGGCGCTGGTGGCCTCGGGCGAGGCCGACCTCGCGCTGGCCGACGGCCCGGCCGCGCCCTCCGACCCGCTGAACCTCCCCGATGCGGGGCCGCTCACCACTGTCGGCGTACGGGAGGAGGAGCTGGTCGTCGTGCTGCCGGAGGGGCATCCGCTGGCGGGCCGCGCCGGCCTGCGGCTGGACGACCTGGCCGACGCCCTGTGGGTGGACGCCCCGGAGGTGATGCCGCTCGACCGCCTGCGCGCGGTGACACGACTCGACGGGCTGCGGCCCGGCATCCGCTACGAGGGCCACGACCCGGCCGTCGCGGCGCGCCTGGCCGCGGCCGGGCACGGCCTCACCCTGCTACCCGCGTCCGCCGCGCCCTGCGGGGTGCGGGTGCCGCTGGTCGCGCCGAGGATCGTCCACCGGGTCGAACTGGTGCACGCGGCCCTGCCGCCGGGCCCCGCCGTCGAGGTCGTCCGCGCGCTCACGTCCTGAGCGATCCAGACCGCCAAACCGGCAGGGATGCTCGGTTGTCGTGTGAGCCGCCCGCGGCGACACTCGCCGGCTTCCGGGGAGCTCTGGTTGATAAGGCCGACTACCTCCAGGTCAACTCCAACAGCTCCGTCCAGGCCTGGCTGAACGGCGGTCCCAAGCCCAGCGGCGGCGACTGGTACTGGTTCCCCGGCGGACAGGTCGCCAGCGGTGTCGGCGTCGACGGCGCCCGGATCCAGTTCGCCGACCTCAACGGCGACGGCCGGGCCGACTACCTCGACGTCGACCCCCAGACCGGCTCCACCCGAGCCTGGATCAACTTCGGCTGAAGACACCGCGGGACCGGACAGCCGCTGTCCGGTCCCGCACCCGAGAGCGCTGAGAAGAGAACAGCGGCACCTCGCGTGGTAACGGATATCAGCCGGACAGGTCGCCTACGGCGTCCGCGTAGTACACCGACCCGCCGAGGTGGAAGGCGACCTGGCGGAGCGTCCAGCCCTCGCCGGGCGAGTGGTCGAGCTGGTCCGGGGTCAGCGCCCCCAGGCGGGCCGTCCAGATCCGGGCGAGCCTGGTGAGCCTGCTGCGGGCCTCGTCGAGGTCCTGCTCGGTGAACGGGGCGAGGTCGGCCGCAGTGGTGATCATGGACGCGTGCCAGTGGTCGGGCAGGGGCACACGGCCGGCCAGCCGGTCCTCGATCTCCGCCAGGTGGTCCACGAGGTGGTCGGCCACCCGGCGGATCGCCTTGTGCGGGGTGTAGATCCGGTCGCCCGACGGCACCGGGCGGCCGTCCCAGGCGGTCCAGGTCGCCGCCAGGCGGAGAACGTGGTCGATCATCTCGGCCACGACCCGCGCGGGCTCGCGGTCGTCGGTCAGCGGGGCGTCGGTCATGTGTGGCCTCCAGGGGTGCGAGGGGATGTGCCGACGCAGGCTAGGGCCGCGGTGTTTCGACACGCGCCGAAGCATCCCGGCGAGCGTTTTCCGGAAATGGGCGAACCATTAGGAGAACCCGGGCGTTGCATCGGTGAAAGGGTCCCGGATATCACCGAGGAGCTCGATGGATCCGTCTGACATCACCGCTTTGGCGGTCTCCCTGCTCGCACTCGTCGTGTCCGTCTTCACGGCCCTGCGGCAGACGACGATGATGCGGCACTCGAATCAGCTCCCCGTTCTGGTCGAGCTTTTTCAAGAATTCCGGTCGACAGAATGGCAACGCGCCGAGGCCTACGCCCTGGGACGCCTCCAGGCCGAGCACGACCCGGATATCGGCTGCTCAGGGCTGCCGGACGAGGCGAGGATCGCCGTCAACAAGGTGGTCGGTTACTACAGTGGATTCGGCTACTTCGTCTACCGGAAAATGGCGGACGAAAGCCTCGTCGTTCCACTGATCGGATATCGCGCGAGCAGGGCGTGGGACGCCGTAGAGCCGTTCGTCCGGCGCGAGCGCGAGATACGCGGATCCGACGACCGATACGCGAGCATGTTCGAGGATTTCGTGAGGCGAGTCCGCGCGCACATGCCCTTGCACACCAGTTATGGACTCCGCCTCAAAACTCTCCCAGTGACACTGAATCAGGTTGGAGTTGAAGAAAAGCCGCAAATGCCCTGAATCATCCTTCCCCGCCGGGCGACCCCGGACCGGATTAGCGGGATCGCGGACGGGATAAGAGTGAGGCAGGTCACACACCGGCGCGGGGGGAGAACACATGCGGTCCACGTCGTCAGCGGTGAGCCGGGCGGCCGCCGGCGTGTACGCGGCCCTCGCCGCCCAGGTCGTCTCGGTGGCCACGCTCGCCGTGTTCGAGGAGACCCGGGGCAGGCGGCTGGCCGCGCAGATCGCGGCCTTCGGCGGCGATCCCGCCTCTCCCGCCGCACGGACCGTCAGCGGCGCGGCGACGGCGTTCGCCGTGCTGGTCCTGGTGATGACCGGCGCCACCGTGGCATGCGCCGGCGCCTACCTGTCCTGGCTGCGGCGGGTGCGCCCGGCCACGCCGCCCGTCACGCTCGCGGCGGCGTGCCTCGTGCCCGGAGTCAACCTCGTGGTCCCGCCGTTCCTCGCCGACCTGGCCTGGCGCGAGGGCCCGGCGGGGCGCACGCGGCGAAGCGGCGGCATCGTGCGAAGCGGCGACCCCGCGCGGAGCGAGCCGTACGGCGGCAGGGACCGGGCGCGGTGGCTGGTCGTCCTCGCCTGCTGGTGGATGAGCTGGCTGGCCGCGCTCGGGCTGGTGTTCGCCGGCCCGGCGCGGGACGGGCTGACCGGCCTCGGCACGCCACAGGCCGCCGCGGTCGCCGTCGCGGCGCTCCTGTGCGCCTCGGCCGTCCACGAGGTCACCGCCCGGCACACGGGCGCCGGACGAAAGCGGGCGGCACGGCCCGCCGCCCGGCCGCAGGTCCGCCTCAGCCACGCCGAACGGCCCTCCGGCATGCCGGCGACACCGGCGGAAGGCCAGGCACGCGCCGCACTCACGGACGGCGGCGGGGAGGATCATCGGCCGGGCGGCGGTCCCGAGCTGCCGGAGCTGGCGTGCCAGAGCCGCCGCTGGGGCGCGGCCGGATGGCCGAGGAACCGCCCCTCGCGTACGGCCGGCGGGGCGCCGTTGTCGGAGTAGGGCGACACCCGGAAGCCGTTGCCGTACTCGATGGGCCGTCCGCCCACCCCGGCGCCCGGCGCGGGCACCTCGCTGATCACGGCGCGTACGGCGTCGGGCCCCTGGGTGCGCCACACGTGGTCGAGGTCGGCGAGGTTCCAGCAGTGGACGGCGCGCAGCGAGACCGCCCGGCCCCCGGTGCGCCGCACCACTCCCCTGGCGGCCAGCAGCCACGACCCGAACACGGTCGCGGCCGTGTGCGCCTGCACCGACTCGAAGAACGTCAGGTCGATCGGGCCGGTGGAGTCGTCCAGGGTGGTGAAGACGACCCGCTGCCCGGACCGCACGGCGGGCGTCTGGGTGGCGACCTTCACCCCCGCGACCAGGATCTCCGCGCCGTTGCGTTGCCGGAGCAGATCCCTGGCCCACGTCACGCCGACTGCGTCGAGCAGGTCGCGGTAGAAGTCCATGACGTGGTGGCTCACGTCCATGCCGAGGATCTCCAGCTCGGCCTCGACGGCCTCGGCCTCGGTCATCTCCGGCAGCTCGCCGGGCGTGACCCGATCGGTGAACCCCATCGGAAGCTGCCCCGCCGCGCCGACGGGAGAGCGGTCGAGCGCGCCGACCTGGGCGATCAGGTCGCGCCTGGTCAGCCGGCCCGGCCGCCAGCGCGGCTCCCCCGGCCGCAGGCCGTGCAGCGCGTCGAACCCGCCGACCTCCACGATCCGCTCGGCGACCGGCCGTGAGGGCCGGGCCCGCTCCCAGAAGTCGGCCAGCGAGGTGTAGGGCCGGCCCGCGACCATGCGGTCCACCTCGGCCTCGCTCACCCCGCGGACGGCCGAGAACGGCACCCGCAGGCCGTACCCTCGGCCGAACTCCCCGGGACCGTCCTCCACCGGCCCCGTACGCTCGACCAGCCAGGTCTTCCCCGAGTGGTTGACGTCGAGGGGCAGGACGTCCACCCCGCACTGGCGGGCCTCGTCGAGGATGACCCGGCCCGGGTACATGCCGGGGTCGTGGGTGAGCACGCCCGCGAGGAACGCGGCCGTGTGGTGCCGCTTCAGCCAGGCCGACTGGTAGGTGGGCAGCGCGAACGCCGCCGCGTGCGCCTTGCAGAACCCGAACCCGCCGAACGCGTCGAGCACCGTCCACGCCCGCTCGACGACGTCGTGGGCGTAGCCGTTCTCCCTGGCGAGCGGCACGAACCAGGCGCGTACGGCCTCGCGGCCCTCCGGCGTCCCGAGGGCGCGGCGGGCCCGGTCGGCCTCCGACAGCCCCGCCTCGGTCATGATGTCGATGACCTTCATGACCTGCTCGTGGAAGACGACCACCCCGTTGGTCTCCCTGAGCGCGTCGCGCAGCGACTCGTGCGGGTAGCGCGCCTCGCGGAAGCCGTGCCTGGTCTCCAGGTAGGGCGTGACCATGTCGGAGTTGACCGGTCCCGGGCGGAACAGCGAGATGTCCACGATCAGGTCGTGCATCGTGCGCGGCTCCAGCTTGGCGACCAGTTCGCGCTGCCCCGGCGACTCGATCTGGAAGCAGCCGATCGTGCGGCTGACGCGGATCATGTCGTAGGTCTCCTGGTCGTCGCGCGGGACGGCGTCCAGGTCGATCCGCCGCCCCTCGACCCGCTCGACCTCGGTCAGCGCGTACGCCAGGGCGGACTGCATGCGCACGCCGAGCACGTCGAGCTTGAGCAGGCCCGCCTCCTCGACGTCGTCCTTGTCGAACTGCGACATCGGGAACTCCAGCAGGCTGCGCTCGACCGGCGTGCGGTCACGCAGAGTGGAGTTGCCGATCAGCACGCCGCAGGGGTGCAGCGCGATGTGCCGGGGCAGCCCGTCGAGCCGCTCCGCCAGGCGGAACACGGTCTCCAGCGACCGGTCGTTGAGCCCGCTGTCGCGCAACTCGGGCAGGTCGGACAGCGCGGCCCTGATCTGCCTGGCCCGCACCTGCGGGAACGCCTTGGCGATGACGTCGATCTCGTGCGGCGGCAGGCCCATGGCGGCGCCGACGTCCCTGATCGCGCTGCGGGCGCGGTAGGTCTCCATCATCGACACGCAGGCCACCCGCTCCTCGCCGTACCTGTCGAGGATCGCGCGGTAGCAGTCGAGGCGGCGGGCCGACTCCACGTCGATGTCGATGTCGGGCAGGCCCTTGCGGCCCTCGGACAGGAAGCGCTCCATCAGCAGGCCGTGTTCGAGCGGGTTCACCTCGCCGATGCCGATCAGGTAGTTGACCAGGCTGCCCGCCCCCGAGCCGCGGATCGCGCACCGCACGCCCATCGCCCTGATCATGTCCGTGATGCCGGCGACGGACGTGAAATAGCCCGACAGCCGCTTCCTCTCGATGACGTGGAGTTCGGCGGCGAGCCGGTCGCGGGCCTCGCCCGAGCGCTCCAGGCCCCGCCGGGCCAGCCCCTCCTCGCAGCGGTGCCGCAGCAGGGGCACCGGGTCCTCGCCGACCTCCGGCAGGTGGAGCCGGGGCCGCTCGGGTTCGAGCAGGGGCACGATCTCGACGGGGTCGAGCACGCACCTTTCGGCCACGCGGCGCGTCTCGGCCAGCAGCCGCGCCGCCCGGCCGGTGTCGCCGCCGCAGATCCGCGCGGCCACCCGCGCCATCTCGGCGCCGTCCTTCAGGTACGCGTGGGCCGTAGGGTCGTCGAGGTGCCGTCCGTCGAGGGGCACCAGTTTGCGCGCCGCGTCGAGCACGTTGCCGACCTGGTGGTCGGCGGCGTCCAGGTAGCGGACCGCGTTGGTCAGCACGACCGGCACGCCCATCGAGTCGGCCAGCCCGATCATGCGGGCGGCGGTGCTCGCGTCGCGGTAGCCGTACAGGTCGGACACCGCGACGACCAGGTCGGGGACCACCGCGCGCCAGGCGGCCAGCAGGGCCCTGGCATGGTCGTCGCGCCGCTCGGCCACCGCGCGGCCGACGCCCGAGCGGGGCCCGAGCAGCACGGTCAGCAGCGGCCCGCCGTCCGGCCCGGTCGCGTGCTCGGCCACCATCCCCGGCGTGACGTACGGCTCGCCGCGCTCCCCCGCGTGGTGGGCGGCCGTGACCAGGCGGCACAGCGAGGCCCAGCCGTCCGAACGCGCGAGCACGACGACCCGCGCCGGCTCGCCCGCCGTCCCCCGGCCGTGCCCGTGTCCGTGCCCGTGTCCGGTACGGCGGCCCTGCGCCGGACGAGCCGACGGCAGGCCGCCCCCGAACAGGTCGTCCGCTGTGGAGGAACCCTTGTCGAGTGCGAGATCGACGCCGACGACCGGGCGGACGCCCTGCTCGTGGCAGGCGACGACGTGCTTGATCGCGCCGTAGAGGCCGTCGCGGTCGGTCAGCGCCAGGGTGTCCGTGCCGTGCTCGGCGGCCCGCCGGACGAGGGCGGCCGGGAACGCGGTGCCGTACCGCAGCGAGAAGGCGGACGCCACGTGCAGGTGGACGAAGGCTTGCGTCACGGGCGCGCCCCCGTCCGTCCCCCGGTCCGTCCTCCAGCGGCCCGTCCCCCGATCGTCGTGGGTAGCTGGAGCGTTCCCATCAGTCCCAGGCCCTCAGCAGGAGCCAACCGCCGCTGGCGGTGTCGAAGCGCAGTTCATAGGTCCCGACCTCCTTGCCGGCCGCGGCACCCACTCGCCAGAAGCGCCGCTCGCCGGGATCGGCGTCCGAGGTCTTCCACCATTCCCTGGCGACCACCCAGTGGTCCTGGATCTCGCGGACGGTGTAGAGCCGGTCACGCCAGACGAACTGAGCAGGGTGCCCGTCCCGGACCCACACCTCGATCGGATCGCCGTAAAGTCTGCTCAAGACTCCTTCTCCCTGTGGCTTCGTGGCCACCCGGGGGAAGACGGGCGGATGATTCGGACAGAATCGCCGCTACTTCGAACATACGTTCCTAAGAGCCTGAATGCAAGTTCGGCTGTTACCAGCCTGTCACAAATGTCCTGCAGATCATCCGCAAGTGGGCGCCGCCATGATCCCTGCTGAAGACGGACGACCCCCGTCCGCCTCGTACGGAAGGGAAGACGCCATGACGGTGGAGACGCCGGTCCGGCCCGCGATCTTCGTGGGCCAGGAGCGGATGACGCTGGCCCCCGCCCCGGAGCTGGCCCAGTGGGAGCGCGACCTGATCAGCCGGCTCGAGCTGGAGCGGACGTACGACATCCAGGCGTGCCCCGACCTGCACCCGGACGAGACCATCAGCGGCTCGGGTGACGGCTGGGACGACTGCGACTACATGCCCGCCCGAGGCTGAAAGAGGGGTCGCGCTCATGCGCCTCTGCGAGAAGGCCGTGCGAATTGGCGTCGTGACGCATGAGCGCGACCTGCATGCCCACGCCGTCAAGGCGGAGATCGAGCGCCACCGCCCGGCGACCGTCCACATCTTCGAGACCGACCGCTTCAGCCGGGAGCCCGGCCTCAGCTGGTCTCCCCAGGAGCTCACCGCGGCGGTGTTCCCTGACGCCGGCGGAACGGCCGTCGACCTGCGGACGCTCGACGCCGTCTGGTTCCGGCGGCTCGGCAACCCCCGCACCTCCGCCAATCCCGAGGTGACGGATCCGGTCCACCGCGAGCTGATCGGGGTCGACACCGTCACGGCCGCCCTCGGCATGCTGCTGACCGAGTTCCGGGGGCGCTGGGTCGACCACCCGTCGGCGTTCTGGGACGCGCAGAACAAGGTCGTCCAGCTCCGCGCGGCCCGCGACCTCGGCGTACGGATCCCGGAGACGCTGGTCAGCCAGTCGCCCGAGCGGGTGCGCGAGTTCTGCGCCGCCCATCCGGGGGCCGTCGTGAAGGCCGTCCACGGGGTGATGCGCGCCCCGGTGAAGACCACGACGGTCAGCGCGGAACTACTCGCCGACGACGCGGCCATCCGCCTGTGCCCGGCCATCTACCAGGAGTTCGTGCCGGGGCGGCGGCACGTTCGCGCGCAGGTCTTCGGCGACCGCGTGCTGGCCGCGCTGCTGGAGTCCGACGACCTCGACTGGCGGCCGAACCTCAACATCCCCGCCGGTGAACACCGGCTTCCGGCGGCCGTCGAGGAGTCCCTCCGGGCGATCCTGCGCCGCCTGAACCTGACCATGGGGATCTTCGACCTCAAGCTCACCGACGAGGGCGAGTACGTCTGGCTGGAGCTCAACCCGCAGGGCCAGTGGCTGTTCGTCGAGGGCATGACGGGACTGCCGCTGATCGAGGCGTTCGCCGGCTTCCTCTATGGGTGCGCCGCCGGATGAACCGCCGGGTGTTGTCGCTCTTCCAGCCGTACGCGCGGCGGGTGCTCCTGATCACCACCCTGATCGGGCTGTCGGCCGGGCTCGGCACCGTGCTCCCGTTCCTGACCAGGGAGATGGTCGACGAGGGCCTGTTCGCGCCCGGCGGGCCGCGGCCGGGGCTGCTCGCCGGCCTGCTCGGCGCGATGATCGGAGTCGTGGGGCTGAGCAGCACGCTCGGCGTGCTGCAGTCCTACCTGTCGAGCCGGATGGGCCAGGACGTGCTGGCGCGGCTGCGCACGGACCTGTACGCCCATCTGCAGCGACTGCCGCTGACCTTCTTCACCGGCACCCGGACCGGGGAGATCCAGTCCCGCGTGATCGGCGACGTGGCCGAGGTGCAGAGCACGGTAGGCGCCACCGTGCCCATGATGCTCGCCAACCTCGTGACCTGCCTCGTCACGACGGCGTGCATGGTCGCCCTGTCCTGGCGGCTCGCGCTGGTGTCGATCCTCCTGCTGCCGGTCGCGGCCTGGCTGACGGCCCGCGTGGCCGTGCACCAGCGCCGGGTCGCGGCCGCCGTCCAGCGCTCCCGCGCCGAGATGAACGTCATCGCCGAGGAGACGCTGTCGGTCTCGGGGATCCTGCTCGCCCGGGTCTTCGGTCGGCAGGACCACGGCGTGCGGCGGTTCGGCGACGAGAGCCGCCGCCTGGCCGGGCTGCAACTGCGCGCGGCCGTCGGAGCGCAGGCGCTCGGCGCGGCGCTCCAGGCGCTCTTCCTGGTGATGCCCGCCGTGGTCTACTTCGCGGCCGGGTTCGCCGACACGTACACGCCCGGGACCCTGCTGGCCTTCACCTCGCTCCAGGCCCGGCTGTTCCTTCCGACGGGCCAGCTCATGCAGGTCTCGGTGCAGTTCCGCGCCGCCACGGCGGTCTTCGAGCGGATCTTCGAGTATCTCGACCGGCCGCCGGTGATCGTCGACCGGCCTGGCGCGGTCGCGGTGCGCGCGGCCTCGGTGCGGGGTGAGATCGCGCTGACCGGCGTCACCTTCCGGCACGGCGAGCACGTCGCGCTGCAGGATGTGACGCTGACGATCCGGCCCGGCCAGTTCGCCGCGATCGTCGGGGAGAGCGGATCGGGCAAGACCACGCTGGCGCATCTCGTCATGCGTCTGCACGATCCCGACCAGGGCGTGGTGGCGATCGACGGGACCGACGTCCGCCGTCTCACCCGCGACTCGCTGGCCGCGCTGTTCGGCGTCGTGACCCAGGATCCGGTGCTGTTCCACACGACGGTCGCCGACAACCTCCGCTACGCCAGGCCCTCGGCCACCACCGCCGAGCTGGAGGCGGCCTGCCGGGCGGCGCACATCCACGAGCGGATCATGCGGCTGCCGGACGGATACGACTCCGTCGTCGGCGAGCGCGGCTCCCGCCTGTCCGGCGGCGAGAGGCAGCGGCTCGCCATCGCCCGCGCGATCCTGAGCGACCCGCGCGTGCTCATCCTCGACGAGGCCACCTCGGCGCTCGACAGCGAAAGCGAGCGCCAGGTTCAGGTGGCGCTGACGCCGCTCCTGGCCGGCCGTACGACGATCGCCGTCACCCACCGCCTGAACACCGTCCGCTCGGCCGACGTCATCTTCGTGCTCCACGAGGGGCGGCTGGTCGAACAGGGCCGTCACACCGAGCTGCTCGCCCGGGGCGGCCGCTACGCGGAGCTCTTCCGCCGATCGGCTTCCGCCGCTGGAACGGCGAGACAAGACGGACCGGTGCCGACGCTCGGCACCCTGGAGTATTGAGGCACCCTGGAGTTCTGAGGCGCCCGGAGTACTGAGGCGCCCGGAGTACTGAGGCACCGGCGCCGCGGCCTGAGCGGCGGGCTCAGATCCCGCGGTCCGCGTACGCGGCCAGCAGCTGGGCCTCCGCGGTGTCGAAATAGGCGAGCAGCTCCCGCTCAGCCCGCTCGTGGTCGCCGTCGATCAGCAGCGTGGCGATGCGCGCGTTGTCTTCCAGGTAGGGCTCGTGGAAGGTCCTGAGCTCGCCCATCACATGGAAGGCCAGCCGCAGCTCGGCGAGCAGGCGCGCCATGGTCTCGTCCACGCGGGGACTGGCGAGCAGCGCGGCGATCGCGCGGTGGAACCGCATGTTGGCGGTGCCGACGGCCGCCCAGTCGCCGCTCTCCGCCGCCGCCTGGCCCTCCTCGACGTGGCGCCGCACCTCCCCCACGGCCTCGGGCGTGGCCGTGACGGCGGCCCGCACGCCCGCCGTCTCCAGGATTCGCCGCATCGCGTAGATGTCCGCCACGTCGGCCGCGGCGAGCTTGCGGACGAAGACGCCGCGGTGCAGCTCGTGCACCAGCAGGTTCTCGTGCGACAGCAGCCTGAACGCCTCTCGGAGCGTGTTGCGGGAGACGCCGAGCAGGTTGCCGATCGTCTCCTCCGACAGGCGGGTGCCCGGGGGCAGGGAGCCGTCGATGACGTTCTCCCGCAGGACGTCGGCGACCAGTTCCGCGGCGCTGGCCCGATCGAGCACCGGCCGAGCCGCGCTCAACCGTGCCGCCCAGTCCGCCATAGCCGTCATCGCCCTAACCCCTTCTCGGCCGCCAGATCACTCCCAGCTTAGGCCGCGACACGTCGCCCGGATCCTGCGCTCACCATCGGACTTCGCGCGGTCACACTCAGCTGTGGCGCGGAAGTAACCTACAAGAGTCTTGATGAATCGTTGAACAATCCTCTAACTTCGCGAGGAGGTGAGCAAAGGAGACTCCCATGAACCCACCCCCCGAGATCCAGGCGGTTTCACCGGCGAGCACCGGGAGCGGAGGGCGGCGCTCGGCGCTGCTCGGCGCGATGTTCCTCATGGCCACGAGCGCCATCGGCCCCGGCTTCATCACTCAGACGACGACGTTCACGGCGCGGCTCGGGGCGGCGTTCGCGTTCGTGATCGTCGCTTCGATCCTCGTCGACATCGCCGTCCAGCTGAACGCCTGGCGGGTGATCGGCGTCTCCGGGATGCGCGCCCAGACGCTGGGCAACCGGGTGCTGCCCGGTTCGGGATATCTCCTGGCCGCCCTCGTGGCCTTCGGCGGCCTGGTGTTCAACATCGGCAACGTCGGCGGCGCCGCGCTCGGCCTGAACGCCCTCGCGGGGATCGACGTCAAGATCGGCGGCACGGTGTCCGCCCTGATCGCCGTGGCCATATTCCTCAGCAGGCGGGCCGGGGTGGCCGTCGACCGGATCGTCGTCGTCCTCGGCGTCGTGATGGTGGCGCTGACGCTGTACGTGGCGGTCGTCTCCCGCCCGCCGGTCGGCGAGGCCCTGCGGCAGGCGGTCCTGCCGGACACGGTCGACTTCCTCGCCGTCACGACGCTGATCGGCGGCACGGTCGGGGGTTACATCACGTACGCGGGGGCGCACCGGCTCATCGACGCGGGCGTGACCGGGCCGCGGAACGCCGGGCAGATCTCCCGGAGTTCGGTCACCGGCATCCTCGTCACCGGAGTCATGCGGGTGGTCCTCTTCCTCGCCTCGCTCGGCGTGGTGGCGGGAGGTTTCCGGCTCGCCGCCGACTCGGCGAACCCGGCCGCCGACATCTTCCAGAGCGCGGCGGGCGAGCTGGGCCTGCGGCTGTTCGGAGTCGTCCTGTGGGCCGCGGCCATCACCTCGGTCATCGGCGCCTCGTACACGTCGGTGTCGTTCCTCGCCAGCTTCTCGCCCCGGACGGACCGCTACCGCTCCTGGATCACGGTGGCCTTCATCGTGGTCTCGACCGCGGTCTTCCTCCTCCTCGGCAAGGCTCCGGCCAACCTCCTGATCCTCGCCGGAGCGCTCAACGGCCTCATCCTGCCCGTGGGTCTGGCGGTGATCCTCTGGGTCGCCGCACGCCGTCGTGATCTCATGGGCGGATACCGCTACCCTCTCTGGCTCCTCGGCGCCGGCGTGCTCGCCTGGGCGCTGACCATCTACCTCGGCTGGAACTCCCTCAGCGGGATCAGCGCGCTCTGGAGCTGACGTGCCCTACCAGACCATGTGCATCGACCTCAACTCCGACCTGGGCGAGGGCTTCGGCCAGTGGAGGCTCGGCGACGACGAGGCGATGCTGTCGATCGTGACGAGCGCCAACGTCGCCTGCGGATTCCACGCGGGAGATCCGGTGATCATGCGGCGCACCTGCGAGACCGCGGCCGCGCGTGGCGTGGTGATCGGCGCCCAGGTCGGCTACCGCGACCTGGCGGGCTTCGGGCGGCGCTTCGTCGACGTGCCGCCCGTCGAACTCGCCGACGACGTCATCTATCAGATCGGCGCTCTGGACGCCTTCGCGCGGGTGGCGGGCACCAGGGTCGGATACGTCAAGCCGCACGGCGCGCTCTACAACGCGATCGTGCACCACGAGGCGCAGGCCGCCGCGGTGGTCGCGGCCGTGCGGGCCTACGACCCCGGCCTGCCCGTGCTCGGCCTCCCCGGCTCGGCGTGGCTGCGCCAGGCCTGCCGGGCCGGCCTCACCACGGTCGCGGAATGCTTCGCCGACCGCGCCTACACCCGCGAGGGCAGGCTGGTGCCGCGCGGCGTCCCCGGGGCCGTCCTGCACGACCCCGCCCGGGTCGCCGAGCGCAGCGTGCGCATGGCCAGGGGCGAGCCGGTCGAGGCCGTCGACGGGACACCGCTCGCCATCACGGCGGACTCGATCTGCGTGCACGGCGACAGCCCCGGCGCCGTCGCCATGGCGCTCGAGGTCCGTGACGCGCTCAAGGCGAACGGCATCGGCCTGGCGCCGTTCGTCGAGGAGAAAGCGTGAACGCACGGCTGCACCGCTGTGGCGAGCACGCGGTCCTGGTCGAGCTCGACCGTCTTGAGGAGGTGGTCGCCCTCTACGACGCTCTCGCGGCCGACCCCCCGCGGGGAATCGTCGACATCGTCCCCGCGGCGCGGACGCTGCTCGTCCGGTTCGAGCCGCCGGCGCGCCACGCCGAGGTGGAGTCCGCCGTCCTGGCCGTACGGCCGGCCGGAGGCCGCCGCGCGACGACCGAGGAGGTGGTGATCCCGGTGATGTACGACGGCGACGACCTCACCGACGTGGCCCGGCTGACCGGGCTCGCCGAACGCGAGGTCGTGGCGGCGCACACCGGGACACCCTGGACGGTCGCCTTCTGCGGGTTCGCCCCCGGCTTCGGATATCTGGTCAGCGGCGACCCCCGGCTGGCCGTGCCCCGGCGACCGGAGGCGCGCGTGCGCGTGCCCACCGGCGCCGTGGGGCTCGCCGGGGACTTCAGCGGGGTCTATCCGCGCGAGTCGCCGGGCGGCTGGCAGCTGATCGGACGCACCGAGACCGTGGTGTGGGACATCGCGGCCGACCCGCCCGCCCTGCTGCGCCCAGGGGTCCGGGTGCGGTTCGCGGAGGCATTGTGAGCGAGGCACTGTGAGCGAGGCACTGTGAGCGAGGCACTGTGAGCGAACTTCTGCGGGCGCTGGTGGTGCTGGCCCCCGGTCCCCTCACCACGGTGCAGGACCTCGGTCGGCGCCGGCACAGCCATCTCGGCGTCGGGCGCTCCGGCGCCGCGGACCGGGGCGCGCTGCGGCTGGCCAACCGCCTGCTGGCCAATACCGAGGACGCCGCCTGCCTGGAGGTCACACTGGGCGGGCTGAAGGTGCGCGCCACCGGCGACCTGCTCGTGACGCTCACCGGCGCGCCGTGTCCTGCCACCGTCACCGACTCCGCCGGGCGTACGCGCGGCATCGGGCACGCGTCGGTCGAGCGCCTGCCCGACGGGGCCACGCTGCGGCTCGGCGTGCCGTCCCGCGGGCTGCGGACCTATCTGGCGGTTCGCGGCGGGATCGACGTCCCCGAGGTGCTGGGGTCACGGGCCACCGACCTGCTCTCGGGGCTCGGCCCGGAACGTCCGGCGCCCGGATCTGTGCTGCCGGTCGGGCCGGCGCCGGCGGAGTTTCCCGTGGCCGATCTCGCCCCGGTGCCCGAGCCGGCGTCCGGCGTCCTCATGCTGGACGTGATACCGGGACCGCGCCACGACTGGTTCACGCCCGGGGCGCTGGCTGCCCTGTGCGCCGAGCCGTACGAGGTCACCTCGCACAGCGACCGGGTCGGCATGCGGCTGCGCGGGCCGCGCCTCGAACGCGCGCGCGACGGAGAGCTGCCGAGCGAGGGCATGGTCCCCGGCGCGCTGCAGGTGCCGCCGTCAGGACAGCCGACGCTCTTCCTCGCGGATCACCCCGTGACCGGCGGATATCCCGTCATCGCGGTGCTGCGCGATCACCACGTCGACCGCGCGGCGCAGGCCCGCCCCGGGCAGCGCATCCGCTTCCGGGTGGCCGGCGACCGTCGATCCGTTGACCGAAGGAGGCTCTGATGGAATTCGACCCCGCACGTCTGACCCCGCGCGAGGCGCGGGAGCTGTTCCGGGGAGGGCTGGTCACGCCCACGTCCGGCTGGGCGGCGGGATGGGCGCAGGCCAACCTGATCGCGCTGCCGAGGGACAGGGCGTACGACTTCCTGGTGTTCGCGCAGCGCAACCCGCGCCCCTGCCCGGTGCTGGCCGTCACCGAACCGGGCGAGACGTTCGCGTCGATCTTCGACGGCGACCTGCGCACCGATCTGCCCGCCTATCGGGTCTACCGGGACGGCGAGCCGGTCGCCGAGGTCACCGATGTGACGTCCTACTGGCGCGACGACCTGGTGGGCTTCCTCATCGGCTGCAGTTTCACGTTCGAGGCCGCGTTGCTGGAGGCCGGCGTCCCGATACGCCACATCGAGGCGGGCACGAATGTGCCGATGTACCTCACCGACCGGCCGTGCGTCCCTGCGGGCGAGCTTTCCGGGCCCCTCGTGGTGTCGATGCGCCCGATCCCCGCCGAGCTGGTGCCGACCGCCGTACGGGTCACCTCGCGCTATCCGGCCGTGCACGGCGCGCCGGTGCACGTCGGCGACCCCGCCGCACTCGGCATCACCGACCTGGGCAAGCCGGACTTCGGCGACCCGGTCGAGGTGCGCGACGGCGAGCTGCCGGTCTTCTGGGCCTGCGGGGTGACGCCGCAGGCCGCGGTGATGCGGTCGCGGCCGCCGTTCGCCATCGGCCACGCGCCCGGCCACATGGCGATCACCGACGCCCGCGACAGCGCCTACCTGGTGCCCTGAGGCCGTCCGGATCAGTCGCCGGCGCGGCGGACGAGGGGGTTGACGGAGGTGGAGTTGCGGATGCTGAAGGTCACGCTGCCGGCGCGGTAGCGGTCGTCGGAGCACTCGACGGGCCGGCCCTCCTGGGTGGTGGTGACGCGGCGCTGACGCAGCAGGGGGCTGCCCCGCCGCACGCCGAGCAGCCGGGCGTCCTCGCTGCCGGCCGCCACCGCGTCGATCAGGTGCTCGCCGTACGCGAAGACCAGGCCGACCGACTCGTAGAGCTCCTGGGTCACCGACTCGCACTCGGGGTCGAGCCGCTCGACGGCGGAGGCGATCCAGCCGGCGTAGACCGTGCGCTCGACCAGCACCGGCTCGCCGTCGAGCCGCCGCAGCCGCAGCACGTCGAGCACCTCCTCCCCCGGCTCCAGCGACAGCCGTACGGCCTCGGAGGGCGAGCACGGGCGGCGCAGGGAGGACAGCACGGTGCCGCTGGCGCGGTAGCCCATCGACCGGGCCCACTGGGCGAAGCTGTGCAACTCGGCGAAGCTCTGGCTGCGCTCGCTGCCGAGCACGATGCGCCGCGCGCCCTGCCGGGACCCGACCAATCCCTCGGCGGCGAGCAGGGCGACGGCCTGGCGCACGGTCCCGCGCGCCGCCGAGTAGCGTAAGGCCAGCTCAGCCTCGGAGGGGAGCTGAGCGCCTATCGGATAGTCCCCCCTGACGATGGCGTCCCGCAAATCACTCGCGATCTGTTCGTAGCGCGCCATCGTAGTGAGCCCTTCCGTTCACGTGACTGACATCGATATGCGACTTACTAGCTCTGGCTTGTTTGTACAAGTTCGCCTAAGTTCGATCCACGCACCACAGTGGGAGGGACCCTTGTCCACACGTACCGCCGGCCTCGTGGCCGCGCTCACGATAACCACCTCAGTGATCGCGGCGTGCGGCGCCGCCCCCACGACCGCCGGCGACGGCTCGGGATCCGGTGACTCCAAGGCCGCCACCGCGACCTCGGCCCAGGACCTCGGCGGGCTGGACAAGCTGGTGGAGGCCGCCAAGAAGGAGGGCCAGCTCAACACCATCGCGCTGCCGCCGGACTGGGCCAACTACGGCGAGGTCATCAAGGCGTTCGAGGCCAAGTACGGCATCAAGATCACCAATGACAACCCGGACGGGTCCAGCCAGGACGAGATCAACGCGGTCAAGACCCTGAAGGGCCAGGGCCGCGCCCCCGACGTGCTCGACCTCGGCAGCGCCTTCGCGCTCAGCGGCGCCCAGGAGGGCCTGTTCGCGCCCTACAAGGTGCAGAGCTGGGACAAGATCCCCGACGGCCAGAAGGAGGCGAGCGGCGCCTGGTACTACGACTACGGCGGCTACATCTCCATCGGCTGCGACGCCAAGCGGGTCAAGACCTGCCCGCAGACGTTCGCCGACCTGCTCAAGCCCGAATACAAGGGCATGGTCGCGCTGAACGGCGACCCGACCAAGGCCGGCGCCGCCTTCGCCGGCGTGTACGCCGCATCGCTCGCCAACCAGGGCTCGTTCGACGACATCCAGCCCGGCATCGACTTCTTCAAGAAGCTCAAGGAGAAGGGCAACTTCAACCCGGTCGAGGCCACCCCCGCCACGGTCGAGAAGGGCGAGACCCCGATCACCCTCGACTGGGACTACCTGCAGGCCAGCTACGCCCAGGAGTTCTCGTCCAAGGGCGTGGACTGGAAGATCGCGATCCCCGGCGACGGCCAGTACGCCAACTTCTACGCCCAGGCGATCAACAAGTGGGCGCCGCACCCCGCCGCCGCCCGCCTGTGGCAGGAGTTCCTCTACAGCAACGAGGGCCAGAACCTGTGGCTGAAGGGCTACGCCCGCCCGGTGCTGCTGCCCTCCATGCAGCAGGACGGCAGCGCGGACGCCGCCATGGTCGACCAGCTCCCCAAGGTCGAGGGCACCCCCTCCTTCCCCACTCCCGACCAGGTCAACAAGGCCAAGGAGGTCCTGGCGAGCGGGTGGGGCGCGGCGGTATCGGGCTGAGATCGTGCGCGACAGCCGTACGACATCGAAGAGCCGGTGGGCGGCCGCGCCGCTGCTGGTCTTCGTCGTCATCGTCTTCGGCGTGCCGATGCTGGTCCTCCTCGGTGGCACGTTCACCAAGGAGGGCACGCTCAGCACCGCCAACCTCACCGAGTCGCTCCAGGGCGCGTACCTGACCGCCCTGATCGGGAGCGTCAAGATCTCGGCGCTCGTGGCGGTGCTGGGCGGGGTGCTCGGCACCTTCCTCGCCCAGGCCGTGGTGACCTCCAGGTTCCCGGCGCTGCGCGAGGCGGTGCTGACCGCCTCCGGCGTGCTGGCCAACTTCGGCGGCGTGCCGCTGGCCTTCGCCTGGATCGCCACGCTCGGCAACTCGGGCGTCGTCACCACCACGCTCGGCCTCGGCGGCCACGGGTGGAGCCTGTACAACTTCTGGGGTCTCACCCTGGTCTACCTGTACTTCTCCATCCCCCTTCAAGTGCTCACGGTCGTGCCCGCGCTGGACGGGCTGCGCCCGCAGTGGCGTGAGGCCGCGCAGAACAACGGCGCGAGCGCCTGGCAGTTCTGGCGGTACGTCGGGATTCCGGTGCTGACCCCGGCGCTGCTCGGCGGGGTCGTGCTGCTGTTCGGCGGCGCGTTCTCGGCCTACGCCACGGCGCAGGCCATGGTCGGGTCCACCGTCCCGCTGGTCACGCTGAAGATCGCCGACGCGCTCACCGGCAACGTCCTGATCGGCCACGAGAACGTCGCGCTGGCCCTCAGCCTCGACATGATCGTGGTCGCGGGCCTGGTCATGGCCGTCTACCTCCCGCTGCAGCGAAGGAGCGCCCGATGGCTTCGCTGACCCCACAGGTTTCCACACAGCTCACCACACCGGTCAGTCCTGGGACGGCGCCCGCGCGCGGCGGCCGGCCGCGCCGTCCGCGGGTGTGGCGCGGCGTGGTCCTCGTGCTCGCCGCCGTCTACTTCCTCGTCCCGCTGATCGCGTCGTTCGTCTTCACCGTGAAGGTGCCCAACCAGGGCTTCTCGCTCGACGCGTACGGCCAGATCTTCTCGGCCGAGGGCTTCGGCGGCAGCCTCCTGCTGTCGCTCGGGCTCGGGGTCGCCACGATCGTGCTGGTCCTGCTGCTGACGCTGCCCGCCGCGGTGGCCGTGCGGCTCGGCGCGCCGGGGCTGCGGCCGGTGCTTGAGGTGGTCTGCACGCTGCCGCTGGTCGTGCCCCCGATCACGTTCGTGGCCGGGATCAGCACGGTGCTGCGGTGGGGGCCCGACTACCTGGCGAGCACGCCCTTCTACCAGACGATCATCGCGGTGCAGAACCCGGACTTCCCGGTGGTGCTCGTGCTCGCCTACGTCGTGCTGGCGCTGCCGTTCGCCTACCGCTCGCTCGACGCGGGCCTGGGCGCGATCGACGTGCGCACGCTGTCGGAGGCGGCCAGGAATCTCGGGGCGTCGTGGCCGCACGTGCTGCTGCGGGTGATCATCCCCAACATGCGGTCGGCGATGGCCAGCGCGTCGTTCCTCACGCTGGCGCTGGTGCTCGGGGAGTTCACGATCGCCCGGCTGCTCAGCTTCGAGACCTTCCCCAACTGGATCTACCGGATCTCCGGCTCACAGGCGCAGGTGTCGGTGGCCGTCTCGGTGTTCAGCCTGCTGATCACCTGGCTGCTGCTGCTCGCCCTGTCATCCGCCGGCGCGAGGCAAAGGAGTGGATCATGAACGGGGCCCGGGTCGAGTTCCGCGGCCTGCGGCGGCGGTTCGGCAGCACGGTCGCGCTGGACGGGCTCGACCTCACGGTGGAGCCCGGCGAGCTGATCGCGCTGCTCGGCCCGTCGGGGTGCGGCAAGACCACCGCGCTGCGCTGCCTGGCCGGCTTCGAGCACCCCGACGAGGGCGAGGTGCTGGTGGACGGCACCGACATCACGCGCGTGCCGGCCAACCGGCGCGACGCCGGCATGGTCTTCCAGTCCTACAGCCTCTTCCCCAACCTCAACGCGAGGGACAACGTGAGCTTCGGCATGCGGGTGCGCAAGGTGCCCGCCGCCAAGCGGCACGCCCGCGCGCAGGAGCTGCTTGAGCTGGTCGGCCTGCCCTCGGTCGGTGACCGCTACCCCCACCAGTTGTCCGGAGGCCAGCAGCAGCGCGTGGCGCTGGCCCGCGCGCTCGCCCTGGAGCCCAGGGTGCTGCTGCTGGACGAGCCGCTGTCGGCGCTCGACGCCAAGGTGCGGGTCACGCTGCGCGAGGAGATCCGCCGCCTGCAGCTCTCCCTCGGCATCACGACGATCTTCGTGACGCACGACCAGGAGGAGGCGCTGTCGATGGCCGACCGGGTCGCCGTGCTACGCGACGGCCGCCTGGAGCAGGTCGCCGACCCCGCCACGCTGTACGACCGGCCGGCGACCCCGTTCGTGGCCGAGTTCGTCGGGGCGATGAACCACCTGCCCGGCCTGCTGTCGGGCGACCGGGTCACGGTGCTCGGGCAGACGCTGCCCGTGGAGGGCCAGGCGCCGGACACCGCGCAGGCGGACGTGCTGGTGCGGCCCGAGGCCGTGCTGGTCACGCCCGACTCCGAGGGCGGCGGGATCGTCATGGTGTCGTCGTTCCGCGGCTCCACCGCCCGCCTGCGGGTCCGCCTGGGCGACGGCACCGAGGTGCTGGCCGACGTCCCCGGCCACGACTCGGCGCGCTTCGCGCCCGGCACCGCCGTACGGGTCGGGCTGGTCGAGCGGCCCGTGCTGGTGTCGGCCCGTTCTGAGACCGGAGCCGCGGCGGCGGTCCCCGAGCCCGATGTCGTCTAGGGAGTGCCCGGCGGCGGTCCTGTTCGACATGGACGGCACGCTGGTGGACACCGAGGACCTGTGGTGGGACGCCTGCGTGGAGGTCGCGGCCGGCCTGGGCACTCCTGTCGGCGAGGCCGACCGGGAGGCGCTGTTCGGCCTGGCGGTGGAGGACGCCGCCCTGCACATCACAGCTGCCCTGGACACCACCGGGGGTCCTGGAGCGCGGGCCGTCGAGGCCATGCTGACGGACGCGTTCACCAGCAGGATCGAAAGCGGGGTGACCACGCTCCCCGGCGCGGTCGCGCTGCTGGAGGCCCTGCGCGCGGCCGGAATCCCGGCCGGGCTGGTCAGCGCGTCCCCCCGGCCGGTCGTGGACCTGGTGCTCGAAACCGTCGGCGGGCACCGCTTCCGGCTGTCGGTGGCCGCCGGTGACAGCGCCAGGAACAAGCCGGCGCCCGATCCGTACCTGGCCGCCGCCGCGCGGCTCGGCGTCGACCCGGCCGCGTGCGTGGCGATCGAGGACAGCCCGACCGGCGTCGCCTCGGCCCGGTCCGCTGGGTGCGCCGTCATCGTGGTCGGCCCCTTCGGCGGAATGAGCGAAGTGAGCGGGGTGACGGCCGTGCCGACGCTGGAGAGTGTCGACCTGCCGCTGCTGCGCCGGATCGTCTCCCCTCCGGGGGCGGTAACTCCACGGACCTAAGTTCCTTCTGGGTATCGTCGCACCGTGAACAACATGAACACCGTTTGCGAGGATCCCAAGGACGTCTACGCCGCCGCGTGCCCGTGCCGCAACATGCTCGACCTGCTGGCCAACAAGTGGAGCGCGCTGGCTCTGGGCGCCCTGGAGGACGGGCCGCAGCGTTTCGGCGCGCTGCGCACCCGCCTCCAGGGCGTCAGCCCCAAGGTGCTCACCCAGACCCTGCGCCGCCTGGAGGACCACGGCCTCGTCCACCGCGACGTGTATCCCGAGGTTCCGCTGCGCGTGGAATACAGCCTCACCCCGCTCGGCCGGGACGCCAACGTCCCGCTCGCCCACCTGCGGACGTGGGTGGAGCGGAACATCGACCGCTTCCCCGGCTCGGACTAGCCCCCTCACCTCGATGGTTCCCGATGGGTACTCGTGTCCCTTGCGGGTAACCAGGCGTCGATGGATACCGTGCGGGTCATGCCGCAGAGCCGTACGACTCGGCACGGAATCCATGAAGCGCAAGGGACAGACATGACCGAGAACCAGAACGGGACCATGCCCGCCGTCGCCTTCCGGCGCAGCCTTCCCGTCGACGACCCGGAAAGCCTCCTGGACGTGGAGCTGCCGGTGCCGCGACCCGGCCCGCACGATCTGCTGGTCCGGGTGGAGGCCGTCGCCGTGAACCCGGTGGACTACAAGGTGCGGCAGAGCAGCGATCCGGGCGGCGAGCCCAAGGTGCTCGGCTGGGACGCCGCCGGCACTGTGGTCGCCGTGGGCGACGAGGTGGAGCTGTTCGAGGTCGGCGACGAGGTCTACTACGCCGGCGCGATCGACCGGCCCGGTGCGAACTCCCGGTTCCACGTCGTGGACGAGCGCATCGTCGGCCACAAGCCCGCCACGCTGTCCTTCACCGAGGCCGCCGCGCTGCCGCTGACCGTCCTCACGGCCTGGGAGGGCCTGTTCGAGCGGCTCGGCCTGCGCGGCGACGCGCTTGATCAGACCGGAACGCTGCTGGTGACCGCGGCCGCGGGCGGCGTCGGTTCCATCGTCGTCCAGTTCGCCCGCGCCCTGACCGGGCTGACCGTGATCGGCACGGCCTCCCGGCCCGAGACGGTGGAGTTCGCCCGCCGGATGGGCGCCCACCACGTCGTGGACCACCGCGGCCCGCTGGCGAAGCAACTGGCCGAGGTCGCGCCCGACGGCGTCGACTACGTCTTCAGCACGGCCGGCACCGACCGCAACCTCGCGGCCTACGCCGAGGCGCTCACCCCCTTCGGCCGAATCGTCGCCATCGACGACCACGACTCCCTCGACATCGGCGTGCTCAAGTCGAAGAGCATCTCGTTCCACTGGGAGCTCATGTTCACCCACTCGCTGTTCCGGACCCCGCACCAGGTGAACCAGCACCGCATCCTCGACCGGGTCGCGCGGCTCGTGGACGCGGGGGTCGTCACCACCACCGCCAACCGCGACCTCGGCCCGGTCAACGCCGCCAACCTTCGCGAGGCTCACCGGATCCTCGAGTCGGGCACCGCGATCGGCAAGATCACTCTTACGGGCTTCTGAGGTCCGCCGTACCGGGGCCGGGGAACAACGGATACGGCCCGGCAGGTTGGGGAGCACAGGAACCGAGCCCGAAGACAGGAGTTGCGCATGCATGCCATCGTCGTCCCCGCTTACGGTGATTCCTCGGTGCTGGAGTACGCCGAGCGGCCCGACCCCGAGCCCGGCCCCGGTGAGGTGCTGGTCGAGGTGGCGGCGACCGGCGTCAACTTCATCGACGTCTACCATCGCGAGGGCCGCTACCCGATGCCGCTCCCGCTGGTGCCCGGCAACGAGGGCGCAGGCACGGTCACGGCGGTCGGGCCCGGCGTGACCGACGTCGTGCCCGGCGACCGGGTCGCCTGGGCCAGCGTCATGGGCTCGTACGCGACCAAGGTCGTCGTCCCGGCGGAGAAGGCGGTCCGGCTGCCCGACGGGCTGTCCCCGGATCTGGCGGCGGCGGTGCTGCTCCAGGGGCTGACCGCGCACTACCTGACCCACTCCACGTACGCGATCCGGTCGGGCGACGACGTGCTCGTGCACGCGGCGGCCGGCGGCATGGGCCTGCTGCTCGTCCAGATGGCCAAGCTCCGCGGCGCCCGCGTGATCGGCACGGTCTCCAGCGCCGAGAAGGAGAAGCTCGCCCGGCAGGCGGGCGCCGACGAGGTCGTCGGCTACGAAGGCTTCCCCGAGGCCGTCAAGGAGATCACCGACGGCGCCGGGGTGCACGTCGTCTACGACGGGGTCGGCGCCGCCACGTTCGACGGGTCGCTCGCGTCGCTGCGGCCGCGCGGCATGATGGCGCTGTACGGCGCGGCCAGCGGCCCGGTCCCGCCGTTCGACCCGCAGCGGCTCAACGCGGGCGGCTCGCTGTTCCTGACCCGGCCCACGCTCGCGCACTACACGGCCACCCGTGAGGAGCTGCTGTCGCGGGCGGACGACCTGCTCGGCTGGGTCGCCTCCGGCGCGGTGAAGGTGCACGTCTCCCAGCGCTACCCGCTCGCCGAGGCCCGGCGCGCCCACGACGACCTGGAAGGCAGGCGGACGACCGGCAAGCTGCTGCTGATCCCCTGAACCTCCGCCCGCCGCGGTGCCGCAACCCGGCCCGCGCCCGTCGCGGGGCGCGGGCCGCCACCGGATTCGATCAGGCCAGCGGGTGGGCCGGCCACTCCAGGAGCCGGGCCCCGAGCACGGCCGTCTCCAGCGTGAACCGCTGTGTGGGGTCGCTCGGCGAGAAGCCGGTCAGCCTCCGGATCCGCTCCAGCCGGTAGGTGATCGCCCGGGTGCTGACGCCGAGCCTGCGCGCCGCCGCCGTGTGGTTGCCCTGGGAGGCGAAGATCGCCTCCAGCGTCTCCAGCAGCGGCTCGGGGCCGCCCCGGGCGGAGGTCAGCGGCCCGAGCACGGTGGAGACGAGGTCCACGATCGCCTCCCTGTCCCGCAGCAGCACCGGGAAGACCAGCAGGTCGGCCGCTTTCAGCACCTGGGCCCGCAGGCCGAGCCGCTCGCCGAGGTCGATCGCGTTGACCGCTTCCCGGTAGGAGGTGACGATGCCGCCGGGGCCCTGGTGGGGGCGGCCCACCCCCGCCCGCCAGGCCGTGAGCGCGGAGCGTACGTGGTGGGTGAACTCGCCGCTCGCGGCGGTCAGCGCGCCCGGGGCCACGCACACCAGCAGGCCGTCGCGGACGGCGACCAGGATGTTGTGCGAGCCGAACCTCGCCACCAGCGCCTGCTCGATCCTCCCGGCCAGCGGGTCGCCCGCCGCCACCGGGGTGTCCGGCCTGGCCACGGTCACGACGTACGCCCCGGCGAGCCGCAGGCCGAAGTGCTCGGCCCGCTCGGCATCCGCCCTGCCCTGCAGCAGGTCGTCGACGAACAGGCGGCGGGCCTCCTCCTCCTGCCGGAGGGCAGTGCGCTGGGCCTCCTCGTATCCCTCGATGTAGGCGGCCATGCCGCGGCGTACGGCGCCGAAGGCCCCACCGGCGGTGATCTCGGCGGCGTGCAGGCAGGCGTCGGCGAGCACCCGCAGCGGGATGCCGCGCTCGGCGGCGAGGGCGCCGCACTCGCGCAGGCCGTCCATGTCGGCGCGGCCGGGCAACCTGCCGGTGGCGGCCGACGCGGCCAGAACCGACAGGAACCCGCCGAGTAAGTCGGCGGGCACCCCGGTCGCCTCGCTCACGCGAGCGAGAACGGTATCCATCAGACCCCTACGTCACGCCGTTCGAAGGCGAGCAGCGCCGTCATGAGGAGGACGGCCGTCGCACCCAGCAGCACAAGGTAGTCACCGTACGGCCAGCCCTGGTAGAGCGGCCTGCCGTCGAGGTAGTAGTGGACGGGCGAGAGCCAGCGCAGCCAGGAGATGGCGTCGATGCTCCTGCCCATGGTCTCCACGATGTACCCGGCGACGCCCCAGACGCCGACCACGGCGAGCGCGACCTGCTTGCGCCCGAAGGCCGCGCCCACGCACAGTGTCAGCGTCCCGAAGAACAGCACGAGCAGGAACAGGCCGGTGTGCGCGGCGAGGATGCTGCCGAACGGCACGTCCATGTGGGCCGCGGACGAGGCCCCGGTGGCGACGGCCAGCGTCACCAGCGCCACCGCGAGCAGGCCGAGCGCCAGCGCGGCCCAGCGCTCCAGGAGCAGCCGCCTGCGGTCGATCGGCAGCGTCAGCGTGAGCTCCAGCGTCTTGGCTTCCTCCGGGCCGGCGATGGCCCGGTTGCCGAGGATCGCGGCGCACATGGTGAACAGCAGCGGGCCGAGGAGCTGGTAGGCGACCGCCTGCAGGTAGCCGCGCCCGGTCGCGATGTCGGCCATGCCGCCCATCAGGTCCCTGAACGCGCCGGGATACTTGGCGATGGCCTGCTTGCTGAACGTCTCGGGGTCGTTCATCATGCTCGCGTAGATCGAGATGTACATCCCGAGGAACGCGCACAGCCCGACCGTCCACCCGACGAGGGCGCGGCGGTACTCCCTGAGGCTCTTACGCACCAGCGTGGGCATGACGGCCCTCCTCCTCGCTGTAGTAGGTCAGGAAGATCTCCTCGAGGTCGGGCTCCGCGCTGACCATGTGGACCACCGTGTAACGGGCCGCCGCCTTGATCAGCGCGTCGGGCCTGCCGTCGATCGTGCAGCGCAGGCTCGCCCCCTGGACGACCACGTCGCGTACGCCCGGAAGCCCCTCGAACGACTCCTTGGGGACCGGCGCGTCGAAGTGGAGCTCCACGTGCCGTACGGCCCGCTCGCGAAGCGCGGCGACGTCCTCGACCGCGACGAGACGGCCCGCGCGCACGATGCCCACCCGATCGGCCACGTGCTCCACCTCGGCGAGCACGTGCGACGACATCAGGACCGTGTGGCCGGCCGTGCGCGCCTCCCGGACCATGGCCAGGAACTCCTGCTGCACCAGCGGGTCGAGCCCGCTCGTCGGCTCGTCCAGGATGAGCAGCTCGGGCTCGTGCATGAACGCCTGGATGAGCCCGACCTTCTGCTTGTTGCCCTTCGACAGCTCGCCCATCCTGATCGACAGGTCCGCGTCCAGCCGCTCGGCGAGTTCGTCGATCCTGCCGCGGCTCACCCCGCCGCGTACGTCGGCGAGGAACTGGACGTAGTCACGGGCCCGCTCCCTGCCCTCCAGGGCCAGCTCGCCCGGGAGGTAACCGATCCGGGCGCGTACGCGCGGATCACGCGTGTCGGCGCCGAGGACGGTCGCCCGGCCGGAGGTCGGCCGGATCACGTCCAGGAGAAGCCGGATCGTCGTCGTCTTGCCGGCGCCGTTGGGGCCCAGATAGCCGAAGACCTCGCCCGGCCGGATTTCGAGGGTGAGGTCCTCGAGGCCCCGTCTCGTACCGTAGAACTTCGTCAGTCCTTCGGTCTCCACCACTGCTGTCATGCCGCAATGGTGGCGCTCCCGTCAGGCGCGGGGTATGCCCGCTTCCGGACACTTGCCGGTCTTCTCCGTTCGCACCTTCGGCAAAGCGGAGGTCAAGACGTGCCGCAGACGGTGGAGCCGGGCAGGAGGTGGCGGTAGCGGGAGACCAGCCGGTAGCCCGCCTCGGCGAGCCAGCTCACCGGCGGGGTCAGCATGATCCGGCCGGCCGCGCGCCAGGCGGCGCTCGGCTGCAGGACGAGCATCAGCGCGACGGCGCGCGCGCCGTGGGCACGCAGCCCGTCCGGGCCCAGGAGCTGCACGGACGTCGCGACCTCGTCGCGCGTCAGGCCCACCGCGTCGAGGTCGAGGCCCTGCCACGCCCGCACGACGGGCATGTACGGCAGGAACCGGTGCCCGGTGTTCACGCACGTTTGGCAGAACGCGCAGTCGCCGTCGAAGACCAGCAGGACCCGGTTCTCTTCGCTTTCTCCGCCCATGCCGTCGAACCTACCAATCCTGGGACGAATCATTCCGGTCGCGTGGTGGTGGCGCGGGCCGCCGTGACGCGCGCACCGCCAGCACGACGATCAGGATCACCGCGACCGCGAGACTGAAGACGACCGCGAAGACCAGCAGCAGGACGAGCACGCTCATCGTCGATCCCTTCGGTGGGCCTGTGCGCGGATCAGGCGTGCGGCGACGGCCAGGCCCACCGACGCGTACGACACCGCGCGCGCCAGCAGTACGGACCTGGGGATGTCGGAGGGGGTCGGGCGGGGACCGTCGCCCAGCTCCGGGCGGTGCTCCACCCGGCCGCCGTAGTCGTTGGCCCCGCCGAGACGTACGCCGAGGGCGCCGGCGAAGGCCGCCTCGCAGCGTCCGGAGTTGGGGCTGGGGTGGCGGTGCCCGTCCCGCGCGAGGACGGCCGCCGCGCGGCGCGGGGAACCGCCCACCAGGCCGGCGAGGCCCGCCGTGAGCAGGGCCGTCAGCCGGGCCGGCACGTAGTTGGCCACGTCGTCCAGCCGGGCCGAGGCCCAGCCGAACCTCGCATAGCGCGGCGACCGGTGGCCCACCATCGCGTCGAGCGTGTTCACCGCGCGGTAGCCGAGCAGGCCGGGCACGCCGAAGAGGGCGCCCCACACGAGCGGGGCGACGACGGCGTCCGAGGTGTTCTCCGCGATGGACTCGACCGTGCCCCGTGCGAGCTCCGCCGCGTCCAGCCCGGACGGGTCGCGCCCGCACAGGTGCGGAAGGCGGGCGCGGGCGGCGGCCAGGTCGCCCTCCTCTAATGAGTGGGCCATCAGCGTGCCCTCCCTGCCCAGCGTCGTGCCGCCGAGCACCGCCCAGGTGGCGGCGGCGGTGACCGCGGCCCGCGCGACCGGGCTCGATCGGGTCATCCGCTCGGCGAGCAGCCCCGCGGCCGTCGCCGCGCCGACGCAGAGGGTGGTGTAGGCCAGGCCCGCTAACCGCGAATCACGATATATGCGCTTTTCGAGGGCGGCGGCGCGGCTGCCGAACACCGCGACGGGATGACCCCGCCGGGGATCCCCCACCGCGGCGTCGATCGCGGCCCCGGCGAGCAGCCCCGCCGCCGTGGCACCGTCCATGATCCGGGTCACGCACGCATTCTGCCGTACGTGCCCATCTGTCACGAGATGGGCTCGTCGCCGAGGAGGCGGCGCTGGATCGCGTCCTCGTTGGCGTCGAGCCAGGCGGCGGCGCGCCTGATCCGCCCGCCCGCGCCGCCGGCCCACATACGCGCCCAGCCGCCGCCGAGTGTCCTGGCCCGGTCCCGCATGAGCGCGTAGGAGCGGCCGAACCGCATCCTGGCCGTCTCCACCAGCATGAGCCGGTCCCGCAAGGGGAGGCCGTACGCGTCGCAGAACGCCCGCACGCGGGCCGCCGCGTCCAGGGACCGCTGCAGCGGGTCGCGGTCCAGCGGATCGGCGAGCGGGGCCCAGTGCCGCAACGTGGTGACCACGTCGAACAGCCGCGTCGTCGGCCTGGCCAGGTCGAAGTCGATCAGCGCGTACGGCAGAAGTCCCGCGCCGGGCCGCTCACGGAAGACGACGTTGGCCGGGGTGACGTCGCAGTGGCCCACGAGCTCGGCGGGACCCTCCGGCGCCGAGCCGTCCTCCCAGACGGCGCCGGGAGGCGGACCGAACGAGGCCGCCGCGTCGTGGAAGCTCCGCAGCAGCCGGGCCAAAGTGGTCAGCGCCTCGTCGCTCACCGCGTACGCCGGCAGGGGATGCGCGGGCACCACACCCTCGACGTACGTGAGGATCGCCCGGCCCCGCTCGTCGATCCCGAGAACCCGCGGCGCCCGGTCGAACCCGGCGGCCTCCAGGTGCCGCAGCAGCGCGTGGACCGACGGCGACGTGGCACGCATCGGCCGCCGTACGGTCGCGCCCACCCGCACGACCCCCTCGGAGACGTCTCCGATGAGCGGGATCTCGCGTACGGACATGGCGATGGAGTGTAGCCGTGAGATCACTCGGCCGCAGTCGGGCGCGATGTTCCCTATCGTTCCGGTCAGAACCATCCTGGTCTTCCTCCGCGAGAGCACGGCGAGCGCCTGCGGGGCGGTGTGAGAGTCCTCCACCCGGTCGGCGACACCAGACGCGCAGAGGCCCTGACGAGGGCCTGAGCAGCGTCGGCGCAGGCCGACCGGCCCTCCCTGACGAGCACTCGCGGGCCCGCGCGAGACGTGGTTCGGCCGATGTCCGGGAAACCGGGTGTGTACCCGGTCCCCGGATCATGCAGAATTAGGCACGAGCGCCCTTAGCTCAGCTGGATAGAGCATCGGACTTCTAATCCGACGGTCGGGGGTTCGAATCCCTCAGGGCGCGCTCCCCCATCCAGCCCGGATGCCCTCTGAGCTGGCCCTTCACATGATCGGGCTGTCGCCGAGGATGCAGCCGGACGCCACCAGATGCAGCCCCTAGCGGCCAGTCCCGGAACATATCCGGAATGATCTTGGCCACGTTTTCCCAGGTCGGCGCAGAGATTCCGCACGCGTCCGGAATGATTCCGAGCTTCCCCGGGTATGCCGAAGGGCCCCCGGCGTGAACCGAGGCGCGAAGAAACGCCTCACGGCCCCACCCGTCAGCAGGTCGCCTTACCGGCTACGCGCTGACGCGGCATCGCTCGGCGGGCAAAGACGTGCGCTCCGTCTGCCAGGCCTCCCCCCACTGCCGCTGGCCTTCTTACGGGCCACGGCGGACAATCCTTGCGAGAGGATTCCTTCTGCATTGTGGGGGTCGAGTGTGATCACGAGTAGACGTGGCGTCTCGACCTTAGGCGTACTCATCATGCTGGCCGCCGGGTGCTCGGCGGGTGGACCGACGCCAGGGGCGCAAGGCACCGGGCGGTCGTCCGGCGCATGCGTTTCCACCGTCACCCGGGACGCGCTGCCCACCTGGGCGAGGGCGGGGTTCAGCGATGACGGATCGGGCGCCCCCCACGTGTTCAGCGAGCACGGCGACATCATCGCTGTGCTGTTCAACTATCCGCCGGTGGCCTCCCCCGAGCCTGACGTCTCGAACAAGATTCTCTGGGTCTCGCGGCTGCCGCAGCAGCCGATGCGGCCGTTGACGATCGAAGCCGTGCTGGACGGGACGACTACGTCGGTGGTCCGCGAGATCGCCGGCGGCCCCGGGCCCTCGTCCGTCAACCTGCCCAAGGCGGGATGCTGGCACCTGACGTTGAGCTGGTCCGGGCACACCGATGCCATGACACTCAGGTTCACCTGACTACCGCCGTGCGGCGGCGGAGGGAGGGCATCAGGAGACGGGCGTGGACTCCAGCGGCACCCGGAATCTGCACTTCCCTTCCCGCTTGTGGTAGTCGTCTCGCTGAGGCGATAGGCGACCAGGCACGGCACCAGGAAGGCGGAGAGCGCCGGGGGCCGCGTAGACCGCCCAGCGCTCCGAGCACGTCGTGTCATACGGCCAGGGCATTCGTGATCCGTTGGTTGGCGACATCGCGTTGCCCGTCGATGCACTTGGCGTAGACCCTGAGCATGATGTCTATGCCGTGGCCAGCCCGCTCGGCGGCTTCCGGCGCGTGGACACCGGCATTGAGCCACAGGGAAACGGCCGCGTGGCGCAGGTCGTACGGCCGAGCCGCGAGGGGTGACGCGACCTGCTCGGGCGTGAAGGCGTAGCTCCGCGCCTCTTTCCAGACCTTTGAGTAGGCCGAGCCGGAGATCAGACCGCCCGTCCTGGTACGGAAGAGCCGTCCGTCGTCACCGACGCCGTGCCGCTCGATGTGCTCGCGAAGGATGGCGACCAGTTCGGGCGGGATCGGTACCTGCCGCGTGTCCTTCTCGCTGCGGTGCTTGAGCCCGCGATCGTCGTGGGTCTTGCCCGAGTCGGTGAAGCGCTTGTTGCTCTGCGGCTTGGTCTTTTCCAGGGTGAGCAGGCCCCAGCCGGATTCGGGAAGGCGACAGTCCTTCTCACGCAGCCCAGCCGCCTCAGCCGGTCGTAGGCCGCCGAAGTACATGCAGGCGAACATCGCGGCCAGCATCGGCCCCCGCGTCCGGCCGCAGTAGGTCACGGCCGTCAGCAGCTCGCGCGCCTGGGCGGGATTCACCACCGCGCGCCGATCGATCTCATCCGTCGACTTGGGACGGCGCAGCTTCACCCGGTCGAGCGGATTTGCCGAAAGCTCTTCCAGCTCTACGGCGTAGTCCAGGGCGTGATGGAACACGGCCCGCTTACGCCGGTAGGTCGAGGCCGCCGCCGCAGAACCGTCGAGGAGGAGCGCGAGCGCCTCCAGGGCCGCCCGTGCATGCTTGGCGTCCTCCAAGGCAGTGAGAGGCAACGAAGCCGCTTCCAGCCAGCGCAGCGCGCCCGCGATCTCAGGCGTAGGAGCCGGACGACGGCCGGCCGGCACGAACGCGAACTCTCGGAGAGCGCGCCGCAGAGTCTCGTCATCGGGGCGGCCCGGCCGGTCGCTGGTGAGCACGGGCGTGACGTTGGACAGCGCGTCCGTCATGCCCTCCCGGCTCTTGGCCGCTGCGTGAGGCCAGCGGGTCTCGACGTAGGCGACGGCGAACGCGAACCACGTGCGAGCGTTCTTCGCCTTGACCATGGACTCAGGGAGCCCGGTCTCAAGGTCGAAAGCTTCCCCGCGCTTCGCGGCCTGCCGCAGGTCCGACAGATAGCTCTCGGCCAGGCCCTTCGTGCGGAACGTCGAAGACTTCTCGCGGGTGTCCACCGTCCACCGCACGGTATGCGAGACGACCCGCTTCGGCTTCCCCGGCCCCTGAGAAGTCTTGTTCGCGCGGATCTCCCAGAACTTCACGTTGTAGGTCGGGTTCACGCCGCCTCCCGGAGGCTTTCCAACCAGGCGGCGAACTCGCTGCGGTAGATGCGGATCTCGCCGTTAGGGAGCTTGAAGCCCTGGGGTGCCTTGCCGATCTCGCGCCACCGATAGAAGGTGCGGACGGACACGCCGAGTTCGTCGAGGATCTCGGGAACCGTCATCAGCTTGTCGTCCTTTCTCATGCCGCCCTCCCCTCAGTTGCCGAAAGAACTTGTCCGTCTGCCTCGGCCTGGAGCCGGTCGAGGTGGTTGCGCCAGCGCTGGCGTTCATGAACCGACCGCAGGAGCCGGACGCCGATCGGGGCCAGGTCGGGATCACCGGGCTTGACCGGTCGCCAGATGTAGCGGTGGGGGTCGACCGGCTCGTCTTCGACGCCGAGGGCTTCCAGGACCCACGTGCGGCGGTCCTGCTTGTGCTCGGTCAGGGTCTTGTTGGACCACTTCCGCGAGACCAGGACGCGGCGGCCCGCGTAGCCAAGGTGATCGGGCTTGTGGGCCTTGCCCTTGCACCGGCCCGGAGCCATCCCCGGCTTGGCGCCCTTGGGCTGCACCCCGTAGCGCAGCCAGTTCGGGCAGGTCGGTGAGCAGGGCTCGAATCTCAGGGCGTCGAGGAGCCGTTCGGCGTGGGCCTTGCGGCGTGGGTCGTCGGTGCCGAGCGCGTCGCCGAGGGACTTGGTCAGGTACTTGGACAGGTACTGAATGAGCTGGTCGGCGTCCGGGGTTCCGGCGAGCACGCTCTGTATGTCGAGCTGGTCGCCGAAGCGGAGCACGTGCAGGGGTTCGGCCTCGTCGTCCTGGTCGAGCCGGTCGAGGGCCTGTTCCCAGGTCGGCAGCAGTTCCCCGGTGTCGGGATCGAGGTAGCTGGCCCCGTCCTCCCACACCGGCAGGCGGTCACCCTCGAACCGCACCTCATCAGTGGACGGCCACCACACCTGGTGATACGTGGCAGCGATGATCTGCCGAAGCTCCGCACGGGGCAAGGTGCCGCGGATCGCCATGTGCAGATGGGGTGCGAGCCGCCTTTGTGGTTCGACGGTGGCGAAGTACTGCACGTCATAGCCCGCGACGCGGCGGAGGTTCTGCACGAACCGGTCCACGAGCTTGGAGAAGTGCAGCGCGTCCCGGGCCGCCCGCGCGTAGTCGTACCGGTCCGGGTCGACGGGCGCACCCTCCAGCACCCGCCCATAGGAGGGCAGGGTGAGCGTGACGAACATCGAGGGCCGGTAGGTCTTACCGTCCAAGCCGGTGAAGGTCCGCCCGAGCGTGGTCTTGGTCATCTGCCGCGTGGGCAGATCCGGGGCGTCCTGCCGCCGCTTGGTCGAGCGCGAGCGCTTGCCGGAGGTGCGGCCGAGGACGTTGCCGCGCATCCCCGCCCTGTTGATCTCCTCGTCCAGTTCCACGATGGCGGCGTCCAGGTCGGTGGTGTCGCCGCCGGCCTTTTCGACCTCATCCCGCCATGTCTGAGCGTCGGCCCGCAACTCCACGAGATGGCGCTGATAGTCGTCGGCATTGTCCGGGAGGTTCACCGGCTCGGCTTCCAGGTGCCAGCCCTCCCGGCACTGCGCCCGCCGCAACTGGCGATTCCGCTTGGCGCACGGCGGGCATTTGCTCTCCAGCGTCGCCCCGCACGGCACGTCGATCACCTCAACCTGACCGGTGAGGATGTCCTGCCGCCGAAGCGGAACCGGGCGGATGCACACCCCGTACTGCTTGGCGATCTCCTCGACGACGCCCCGAGCCAGCGGCATCGCCATGCGGACGGCGCGAGGGGTGGCCCTGTCATTGGCAACTGTCACTGGTCACCGCCGGAGGGCTCGACGATCATGATTGCCTTCTCGCCGCACTCTCGGCACTCGATGACGCCCCGGACCGGGTAGAGCCACAGCGCGTTGCGGGTGCTGCAGGCCGCACAGGTGAGCTCGTCCAGAAGATGAGAGATCTCAACCACGGGCATGCGCCCCCGCCCTGCCGGTCGAGAAGGTGGCGACCATGGCGCGGATGTCCTCATCGGAGACGTAGGCCGCGCGCACGCGGATGGACGGGGGAGAACCAGGCGACGGGTGGACTACTGCAACGCGTACTGCAACAACCCGACACAACCGCTCACGATCACAACCGCCGAGCACCATCCCAGAGCAGGACACGAGCCTCTGATCACGTGCCGGGTGGTCCTTATAAGGAAGAGGTCAGCGCGGTATAGCGGAGGAGATCGCCGGGCCATCAGCCAGGGTAACGAGGGGGCAACCACGGTCACTCACGACCGGCCTGAAGCCCAGCTCAGCGGCGCTACGAGGCGTGATCCATACACTTCCCAAGCTGACAGCGCGGGTTCGATTCCCGTCACCCGCTCCACATAAAAAGGCCCAGGTCAGGGGATGATTTCCAACCCGGGCCTTGATTGTTGTCTGGGGTGATTGATCTTCACGGGCTATTAGCGGGCCATTAGCGCTTGATCAGTCCGCCGGAACCAGCCCGCCGGCCATGCCGTCCCCCTCATCGTCCTCACGCCACAGCCTGCCGGCCTGGAGTGGGCGCACACGCAGAGCGCGTGGATCGCCGCGGTGGTCGACGTAGCCCCACAGCCCGGCCGGGCGCGCGCAGAGCGGGTCGCCGAGGATCTTTCGCCCGCTACGGCGGCGCCGATCGCTGCCACGGGTTGACCAGTCAGCTCCACAGGTTGAGCGAGCTGCCGTACCTACGGTGATACCGATCCGTAGCGCCGTTTCTGCTGGTTAGCCGAATTTGTTGGATGTTCGGCGGCTGTCACCCTGTTCGGCGGCCGGGCCTGCGGGTGACCTGGAGCTCGTTCACCGCCTCGACGACGGGCGCCGCGCCGTCCTCTGCCGAGACCCGGACCGACAGGGCTTGGGCCCGCTGCCGATAGGCCGGGTCGGTCACCGTGGTGGTGAGCGCGGCGGCCAGCCGTGCGCGCGTCAGGCGGCGGAACGGGATCGCGGCCGGGGCCACGCCGAGTGCCGTCAGCCTGGACGCCCAGAACGGCTGGTCGTTCATGACCGGCACGGCCACGGCGGGCACCCCCGCCCGCACCCCGGCCCCGGTAGTGCCGCTGCCGCAGTGGTGGGCGATGGCGGCCATGCGGGGGAACAGCCAGTCGTGCGGTATGTCGCCGACCGCCAGCACGTCGTCCGAGATGCGTCCCCGCAGTCCTGTCTGCAACACGCCGCGCAACCCGGCCCGCCGCAGCGCGTGCACGGCCAGCTCCGTGTATTGCTCGGCCCGCGTGCCCGCCAGGCTCCCGAAGCCGACGAAGACCGGTGTGGGCCCCGATGTCAGGAAGTCGAGCAGCACCGGATCCGGCTGCCAGCCTCGCGGCCGGAGCGGCCACCAGTAACCTGTGATCTCCAGCCCCGGCCGCCAGTCGGCGGGGCGCGGCAGTACCAGCGGGCTGACCCCGTGGAAGACTGGCCAGCGCGTGCTCTCCCGGCGCCGGTAGAGGGCGCGGGGAGTCATCGGGGGCAGCCCGAGCCGGGTCCGCATCTTTGTGCTCATTCCGGCGAGCATCGGGCCGGCGGCGGGCAACTCGAACGCGAGTCGGGCCGCCCTGCGGTTTCCCCATCGTCCGAGCGATCGGCGGAAAAGGCTCAGGACCGGCGGAAAGTCCCCCGTGGGGTCTATCGGCTGCAGGTGCACCCCCATGCTCGGCACGCCCATCGCCTCGGCGACATGACAGCCCAGCGCGCCCGCCATGCCGAGCAGGAGCAGGTCGGCCTCCTGCTCGGCGATCGCGGTCAGGCCCTCCATGAGCTGCTCGCTGTATTCCTTGAACGCGCTGATGGAGAAGCGGCCGGTCAGTGCGGGGAGCGGGTCTCCGGGAAGTGGTAAATAATCCAGGCCCGCATCTGTCACCAGCTCCGCGTACGGCTCGTGCGCGGCGATGGCCACCTCGTGCCCGGCCTCGCGTAAGCGCATTCCCAGTCCTGTGTACGGCGCCACGTCCCCCCGTGTGCCGACCCCGATGATCAGAACGCGCATCCGCATCACCCCTCGTCTCGTTTTGTCATGCAGTCGCATGATAAACGGGGCGGTAAGCTTTTACCATGCACTCGCATGAGAAAGGTGGGGCATGCCGAAGATCGTCGACCATGACGACCGGCGCCGGCACATCGCCGAGGCCGTGCACCGCATCATCCACGACAAGGGCATGGAGAACGTCAGCCTGAGGGAGGTCGCCGCCGAGGCCGGAATGTCCATGGGGGCGGTCCAGTACTACGTCACGACGAAGGACCAGATGCTGCTGCTGGCGCTGGAGCACATCGCGGTCTGGATCGGGACCCGGGTGGCAGCCGTGGCCGCGCGTCAGTCCACGCCACTCGACCTGCTGCGGGAGACCGTGCTGGAGCTGTTGCCGCTGGATGACGAGCGCAGCTACCTGAACCGCATCGGGCTGGCGTTCCAGGCGAGCTCGGTGGTGGACGACGACCAGGCGGCCGCGATGCGGCTCGGGCTGCCGCTCCTGCTGTCGCTCCTCGCCGAGCAGATCAGGGCCGCTCAGGCCGCCAAGCAGCTTGCCGCCCAACTGGATGCCGACAAGGAGGCGAGCATCCTGTACGCCTTCGCACAGGGCACCGTGAACGCCACTCTGGTCGGGCACTACACGCCCGAGGAGGTCGCGGCGTTGCTCGACTACCACTTGGCGCGGCTCCGCTCGGGGTGATGGTCCTAGCGGGAATATCCGGCCGGTCCAAGCCGTAGCCGACCAATAGGCGTGCGGGATATACCCGGGATGATCTATGCCTTCGGCCGTTCCCCAACGCCCCATTCGGCAGGTCAGAGGCCATGTGGAGCCACGGAAGGCTAGTCCACTTCTAATCCGACGGTCGGGGGTTCGAATCCCTCAGGGCGCGCTCCCCCATCCAGCCCAGATGCCCTCTGAGCTGGGCCTTCCCATGATCAGGCTCTTGCCGAGGATGCAGCCGGACGCCACCAGATGCAGCCACCGGCGGCCACTCCCGGAACATACCGGGAAGATCTTGGCCACGTTTCCGCAGGTCGCCAGGCGGATTCCGCCGGCTTCCGGAACGATTCCGAGCCTCCCAGAACACGCCGAAGGGCCTCGGCGTGGACCGAGACCCTTCGGCGACGCGTGCTCGTGTCAGACGCCGAACAGCGCCTCGCCCCGGTCCAGGTGCGCGCCGCCGTGCGGCTGCATCGGCTCAATTTCCAGCGCCAGGTCGACGAGTTCGAACTGGTAACGGGTCTGGAGTTCAACCAGTTCCCGGCCCCGAGTGACGATCTGTTCGTACCACTCCTGGCCGACGTGACCGCTCATGGTCGGCATGGTCCGTTCTCCCCTCGGACGCGACGTTAAGGGATAACGGTGAGATGGGGACCACCAACACCAAGCATCCCGTTGATCACGTATAGTGACAATCCCTGACAAATAAGGTCTTTTGTGTTCTTATAACGATCACAACGGGGATCAAAGACACCTTCTGGGCAACGCCTGTGGTGCGGCATCGACCTCTCCGCCGCGATAGCGGCCATCCACCAAGCCCCGCACCTGCTTCTGCGGTGGAACACCCCCCTGCTCGCCTACGTAGAGCACCACCGCTCCGGCATCAAGAAGGATGTGATCGCCTGCCTGGCGGAGGAGCTCGGCCTGGACACCGACGACCTGAGCGCTGCATGTCCTGGCCGAACTCGCCGTCACTGCCTGGAGCGTCTCGGGACGCGACTGGGTTCGCGAGGACGGGCGGGGCGGACGGCAGGCCCGCATCCAACGCCTGAGTGAGGCGTTCGAAGCTTTCCCGGCAAGCCTTCACTTCGCCGCACCGTGACAGGTGAAGGGCGTCCCCGCAGCGGCGGGTTGCACCCATCCGTGCGACAACGCCCGCTGTCGGGACGGTGACGTACGGCGCGGCCCGTCGGGACGTAGGGCGAGTGGGAGAGGGGCGCTTCCTCGGTCGTCGCTGGAACGCCAGGGCCACGCCGTACGCTAGGGCCATGATCGAACGAGCGAGGGTCGCGGTCGTCGGGGTCGGCAACAACATCTCCGCGCTGGTGCAGGGCATGGCCGTCCACCGGGCGACGGGGAGTCTGGTGGGCGTCCGCCGGCCGGTCCTGGGCGGGCTGGGCGTGGCCGACCTCGATATCGTGGCGGCCTTCGCCATGTCCGCAGAGAAGGTCGGCAAGGACCTGCACGAGGCCGTCTTCGCCGCGCCCAACAACTTCCCCCGCCTCGTCGAGAAACTTCCTCCGTCAGGGGTCACCGTACGACGCGGTCTCACCGGCCCTGACGAGATGGAGCGGGTCACCGAGGAGTTCTGCGGCGCCGAGGTCGTCCTGTACGCTGCGCCCAGCGGACGGGAGGCCACGGCGCGGGCCTACGCCGAGGCGGCGCTGCGCGCGGGGGCGGCCTTCGTCAACATCACCGCCGACGCGGTGGCCCGCGAGCCCGGGATCATGGCGCGCTTCGCCGAAGCCGGGGTGCCTCTGATCGGCGACGACCTGGCCAGCCAGTTCGGCACCTCGGTCGTCCACCACTCCCTGCTGCGCCTCCTGGAAGAACGCGGTCTGACCCTGACCGACTCGTACCAGGTCAATCTGGGCGGCACCGAGGACTTCCGCAACCTCGTCGAGCACGGCGAGAGCAAGATGCGCTCCAAGCGCAACGCCCTGGACGGCGCCGCCGATCAGGTGGCCATCGCGCCGCTCGGGTACCTGCCGCACCTGGGGTCGCACAAGGTGGCGCACATCAACATCGAGGCGCAGGGGTGGGGCGGGACCTCGGTCAGTCTCGACCTGAAGCTCAAGGTCCACGATCCCAGCGGGGGAGCCGGGGTGACCGTCGACCTGATCCGCCTGGCGGCGCACGCGCTGCGAGAGGGACGCGGCGGACACGTCACTGAGGCGGAAGCGCTGCTGAAATCCCCGCCGCCCCGCTAGGCCACCGCCACGCCGAGTGTCCCGCCCCCCTGGCCAGCGCCTCCGGACGTCGGCCGACCACGACCGTCGCCGCGGTGAGTGCCCAGCACCCGGCGCGCATGCCCTAGGGTAGCCGGGCGCTGTGGGCGGACTTTCTCTCCGCGGCCTCGTCGAGGGCGCTGACCGCCCAAGCGGTGACGGTGAGATTGGCCCGAGCGGCGGCGGCGCTCCAGAGTTCGAACTCCTCGGCGGCGACGTTCAGCTGCACGCTCGTCTCCGCGGCGAGAGGGCCGAGGTCCTCGGCGGGTTCCGTCTGGCCGCGCGCGACGCTCCTGGGCTCGCCGCGTTCGGTGAGGCTGGCCCGCACCTCCTTGCGCAACTGATTACGTGACCAGCCGAGCTTCTCGGCCATGCGCAGCCAGTAGTCCTGTTCCGGTTCCGGCAGGGCGGCGACCTCGGCGTGGTGGCCGAAACTGAGCTTGTCCCGTCGGCGGGACAAGGGGAAACGGCGCGACACCCAGGCGTAGTTGCGCAGGGTCTGGTACCGCAGCGAGCAGAGTTCGACGGCGTCGCGGTAGCGGCCGACGTACCTGTCCTCGCCGAAGGCCAGCCAGTCCCCGAGACACCATGTCGTCGAAGAGTGCACCGCGGACAGCACCCGCCCGACGTGCAGCCATCTGTCGAACGGCAGCCTGCGGGGGAACTTTATGCCGGTCCTCTGTATCAACGCGATATTCGGATGAAGCGTGTCAGGCGTTTCCTCGGCGAGTACCTGGCCAACAGGAATCGTGGCTACAGCGGCAGCTGACATGGCGGGACCACTCAACCCTCATCACCCCCGTGACTGTACGCGCCGGTCGGCGGGCAGGTCCTTGCCGTCGACCGGCGTCAGTGCGAAGTTCACCGCGCCCGGGTACCACTATTTCGTTGCGATTGCGAAAGGCGCGGCCGAATTCCTGACCTCAAGGAGAGGTTGCCTTGCCTGCGGCCGGGCTGCCGTCCCCACGATCGGGCGGGCCGTACGGCGCCGCCACCCGGCCTACGGCTCGTGGCCTGCGCTGGCGCGCTATGGTGCTCCCCCACCAGCGCGCCGCGATGGGCGTCGAGCCGTATAAACATTATCGAATACATACTCGTGTGGCGAGCACCCCTTTCTCGGCACACGCGAATGTGTCACCTGAAAGATCTTACTGATGCCGCGTGATTGTCGGCATCGCTGCCGGGGTCAAACCATCCACTGAGGCCTGGAACGACGACTCCATTCTCACCATCCGTCGAGCGGTATTCACTTTCTGTGCCTCTTTCGTGAATCGGACGCTCAGGTCCGCCGCGCGGTCAGCTCGCCGCCGATCCGCTCCAGAAGGTCCGCCCAGGCGACCGTGAAGCGCCGCACGTTCTGCTCTTCGAGCGCCTCGGTCACCTCGTCGTACGGCACGCCGAGCGCCGCGAGCCGCTCGAAGACCTGCCGCGCCTCGGCGTAGCCGCCGCTGATCGCGTCGCCGTGGAACTCGCCGTGGTCGGCGACCGCGAGCAGCGTCGACTCGGCCAGGGTGTTGACGGTGCCCGGCGCGGCCAGCTCGGTCACGTAGGCGGTGTCGGCCATCGCCGGGTCCTTGGCGCTGGTCGACGCCCACAGCAGCCGCTGCGGCCGGAAACCGCGCGCTTCCAGTGCCGCCCATCTCCGTGTCGCCGTCCGCTGCTGGAGCAGCTCGTAAGCCAGGCGCGCGTTGGCGATCCCCGCCTGGCCGCGCAGGGCCGCGGCCTCGGGCGTGCCGAGCTTGTCCAGGCGTGCGTCGACCTCGCCGTCGAGCCGGCTGACGAAGAAGGCGGCCGTGGACGCGCCCGCCCGCTCCGGCCCGGCGGACCGTTCGAGTCCGGTCATGAACGCGTCGATGACCTCGCCGTAGCGCCGCAGCGAGAAGATGAGCGTGACGGTGACGCTGATGCCCTCGGACAGGCACTGCGTGATGGCCGGAAGCCCCTCGGCCGTGGCCGGGATCTTGATGAAGAGGTTGGGCCGGTCCACCGCCCACCAGAGGGCTCTGGCCTCGGCGACGGTGGCCCGCGTGTCGCGGGCGAAGCGGGGGTCGACCTCGATGCATACGCGGCCGTCCACGCCGTCGCTCGCCTCGTGGACAGGGCGCAGGATGTCGCAGGCCCACCGGACGTCGTAGGTGGTCAGCGCGCGGACGGCCTCCTCTGCGGTGACTCCGCGGGCGGCGAGGTCGTCGAGGTCGGCGGCGTAGGCCGGTACGTCGGACAGCGCCTTGGCGAAGATGGGCGGGTTCGAGGTGACGCCGCTGACGTGAAAGTCGCGGACCAGCGCGGCGAGTCCGCCACCCGCCAGCCTCGACCTGCCGATGTCGTCGAGCCAGACGGACACCCCTATCTCGGTGAGCTGGGCCAGGCGGTCGGGCGATGCCTTCATGGCGCTCGTGCTCCTCTCGTCGCGTTCTCGGGCCGCTGGGTGCTTCAGCGTTCGGCGTCGCCGCGGATGAAGCGCTCCACGGCCTCGCGCGCCTCGTCGTCGCTGCACTGTTCGGGCGGCGACTTCATCAAGTAGGAGGCGGCCGACAGCACCGGCCCGGCAAGCCCCCGGTCCTTGGCGATCTTCGCCGCGCGCACCGCGTCGATGATGACCCCGGCCGAGTTCGGGGAGTCCCACACCTCCAGCTTGTACTCCAGGTTCAGCGGCGTGTCGCCGAACGAGCGGCCCTCCAGCCGCACGTAGGCCCACTTGCGGTCGTCGAGCCACGGCACATGGTCCGACGGGCTGATGTGGACCGCCGACCGGTCCATCTCGTGGGGGACCTGGGAGGTTACCGACCGCGTCTTAGAGATCTTCTTGGACTGGAGCCGGGTGCGCTCCAGCATGTTCATGAAGTCCATGTTGCCGCCGAAGTTGAGCTGGTACGTGCGCAGCAGCTCGACCCCGCGGTCCTCGAACAGCTTGGCCATCACCCGGTGCGTGATCGTGGCGCCGACCTGCGACTTGATGTCGTCACCGATGACCGGCACGCCGGCCTCGGTGAACTTCTCGGCCCACTCGGGGTCGGAGGCGATGAAGACGGGCGGCGCGTTGACGAAGGCCACGCCGGCGTCGATGGCGCACTGCGCGTAGAAGCGGCCGGCCTCCTCCGACCCCACCGGCAGATAGGACACCAGGACGTCGGCACGGGCCTCCTTGAGCGTCCGCGCCACGTCGGCCGCCTCGGCGTCGGACTCGGTGATCGTACGCCGGTAGTACTCGCCCAGCCCGTCCAGAGTCGGCCCCCGCCGCACGGTCACGCCGGTCGGCGGCACGTCCGTGATCTTGATGGTGTTGTTCTCCCCGCTGACGATCGCCTCGGACAGGTCGCGGCCGACCTTCTTGGCGTCCACGTCGAAGGCGGCCACGAACTCAATGTCACCCACGTGGTAGGGACCGAACCGGACATGCATGAGGCCGGGCACCGGCGTGGCCGGGTCGGCGTCCCTGTAGTACTCGACTCCCTGGACGAGAGAGCACGCACAGTTCCCAACGCCCGCGATGGCGACTCGTACCGAACCCATCAGGATCCACTCCTCAGTTCGCACGACAAAGAACGCCGCCCGATATATCGGCGCGATGCATGGTCACGATAGGAAGCGCCGTCCGGCGAAGGCAAGGAAACGAATGCGGCCCGCCGGTCCCTTGCCGATCGGGCCGCCGTATGCACGGTGCGGGCGCGGGCTCCCGCCCTGTCCCGCTGGCGGGACATACCCGAGAGGCGGGCAGAGGAACGTCCGGCCACGACGCGGGCGTCGACTCCACGTCCCGCCATGTTCGGGGAATTCGCGATGGAAATGCGCGAGGCTGCCGACGCTTGGCGAAATGCGGGAGCCGCTGGTTCACTGAGACCGCCGGTCGGAAGCAACAAAAGGGGGCGGACTCATTGCCCGTGTTATTCGAATGCTGGTGGGATTCCGTCCCGGAATTGATGGAGCCGCGATGGCGCGCGGAGCGCACCTCGGTATTCGGACCGTTCAGCGGCATCACCACGAATCCGATGCTCATGCTGGAGGCGGCCAGGCTGCTGCCCCTGGCGGCGCCCGCGGAGTCCGGTTGGGAGTTGTACCTGGCCTGCGCGGAACGCTCCGCGCGGCATCTGGCGGACCTCGGCCTGTCCCTCCCCTTCTGCGTGCAGCTCGATCCGCGGCTGGCCTCCGACACCGGGGCCATGTTGGACCAGGCGGCGCAGATCGTGAGCCGGATCCCGCAGGCCACCCTCAAAGTGCCGCTGACCAGCGCGGGGATAGCCGCGATGGGGCCGCTGGCGGCCTCGGGTGTGCCCATCAACGCCACGCTAGGCTTCTGCGTCGCCCAGCTCGTGGCGGCCGCCCGTGCCATCGCGGCGGCGCAGGGACCGCCGAGGCGGCACGTCCTGACGCTCATGCAGGGCCGTCTCGGCGACTTCGGGCTCAGCGCCTTCGTCGGCCCCGAACCCAGGCGGGTGCGCGCCGCAGAATCGGTCGTCTTCCACGCCGCGTACGAGGCGCTCCGGCCCTACCGTGAGACCGTCACCCTTTTGCTGGGATCATTACGGTCAGGGCCCGATCAGGAATGCTGGAATTACGCCGACAAAATCGGTAAAGACGTTATTGTCACGCTTCCTCCGAACTTTCTGGATAAAGTAGGCTTGCCGCGACCCGGCCGGGATTACGGGCGTGTCGACGACCGCCTGTACGAGCAGGCGCTCCGCGACCCCGACGTCCGGCGGTACGCCGCCGAGGACGGCTTCACTCCGGTCGAGTCGGACCGGCTCGCCCCCCTAGTCCACACGCACGAAGAGATGGTTCGCGCGATCGCCGGCTTCGACGCGCTCTCGGTCGGATCGCCCGTCTAACCCCGCGTTTGGAGTGTCACATGTCCATGAATATCAACAGTTCTGCACAGCGGTTCGCCGCCGAGGGGCCGACGCTCGCGAAGCTGGCCTGGCGGCGGGCGGACGTCGAGGCCGACGAATCCTGGCGGATCCCCATCACCCCCGAGGTGCTCGACGAGTACCAGGCCTTCCTGGCCGGAGCCGGCGACCCCGCCGCGCTCATCGAGACCGCCGAGCGGGCCGACCTGCACCTGCCCCACCTCGCCCACCTCGCCGAGCGGCTGCGCGAGAAGCTGTTCGGCCGCTTCGGCTTCGCCCTGCTGACCGGGCTCGACGAGCGCGGGTTCAGCGAGCAGGAACTGCGGCTGTTCTACGTGCTGACCAGCCTGCACCTGGGCGAGCTGCTCACGCCGTACAACAGGACGCACGACGTCTACGACCGCGGCTACGACTACCGCTCCTCCGACGTGTCGGTGTCGAAGACCCGCGTCCGCGCGCCCTTCCACACCGACAGCACCTCCAAGCGGGTCTTCCCCAACGTCTTCGGCCTGCTGTGCGTCAGGCCCGCGAAGGAGGGCGGACGCAACCTCCTGGTCAGCGCCTGTCAGGTGTACCGGCAGCTCGCCGAACAGAGTCCCGAGCACCTGCCGTCGCTCTTCAAGGACCACTACCGCAACACCGTCACCCCAGGTGACGAGGAGACTCCCATCAGGGACAACGCCTATCCGATCTTCACCTGGGACGTCTTCGCGGCCGGCCCCACCCTGCGCTACCTGCGGCACTGGATCGAGACCGCCTACGCAAAGGTCGGCGAGAGCGTCGACGCGCGGGACGCCGCGGCCTTCGACCGGCTCGACGCCGTCATGGAGGACGAGGAGAACGTGTTCGGGCTCGACCTCGCGGCCGGTGAGGCGATCTTCATCAACAACGCCGTCGTCGCGCACAACCGCACCGAGTTCACCGACCACCCTGAGCCCGGACGCCACCGCCTCCTCGTCCGCGCCTGGCTGCGGGTGCCAGACGGGCTCTGACCGCCAGAGGCCGGACGACCAGCACGAGGAAGGCGTCGTTGTGCGTGATGCGACGAGGCGTGCCAAAGGCGGCACGTTCGACCCGGCCGCGGCCGTGCACGACCAGGTGCGCAGCGCCCTCGTCCCGCTGGGCAGCAAGGCCCAGGCCCTGCGGAACCTGGCGCCGCTCCTACGGAACGCCGAGGTCTTGCCGCTCGCCAGCTTCACCGTCGAGGAGTGGTCCCGCGCCAGGGAGCCCGTCCTCGACGCGCTGTTCGCCCACCCGTGGGCGAATGGCCCGCTCATCGTCCGCAGCAGCACCCTGCACGAGGACGCGGCCGAGACACAGCAGGCCGGCCGCTACTGCTCGGTGGCCGACGTCCTCGGCAGGGACGCCGCGGGCCCGGCCATCGACAAGGTCGTGGCCTCCTTCGCCGAGGGCGGCAGGCGCGTGGCAGATCCGGCTGACCAGGTCCTGGTCCAGCCAATGGTGCGCGAGGTGACGCGCAGCGGCGTGGTCTTCACCTGCGACCCGAACACCGGCGCGCCGTACGTCATCGTCAACTACCACGATGGCGACGACACCGCCGCGGTCACCGGCGGGCGTGGCGAGGGCCTGCACACCCGCATCCATTGGAAGCCCTCCGGGATCACGCCCACCGACGACCGGACGCGGCGGCTCCTCGCCCTCGCCCAGGAGCTGGAGACGCTGACCGGCGAGGAGCGGCTCGATATCGAGTTCGCCTTCGGCGCGCGCGACCGGCTCTACCTGCTGCAGGCAAGGCCGCTGCCGACAGCCGGCGCGGACCCGGCCCTGGTCGGCGCCCAGGAGCGTTTCCTGCGCAGCGCGGCCGCGCGCATCAGCAGGGGCGGCCCGCACCCCACCCTGCTGGGCACGCGCACCGTGTTCGGGGTGATGCCCGACTGGAACCCGGCCGAGATCATCGGCGTCCGGCCGCGTCCCCTGGCGTTGAGCCTGTACCGGTGGCTGGTGACCGACCGGGTGTGGGCCGAGCAGAGGTACCGGTACGGCTACCGCGACGTACGCGGCTGCCCGCTCATGGTGGACTTCCACGGCCTGCCGTACATCGACGTACGGGCCAGCTTCAACTCGCTCCTCCCCGCCGACCTCGACGACGGCCTGGCCGCGCGCCTGGTCGACCTGCAGCTCGACCGCCTCACGGCAGATCCGGCGTTGCAGGACAAGGTGGAGTTCGAGGTCGTCCAGTCGTGCTACACCTTCGACACCCGAACCCAGACCCGCGCCCGCTATGGCGACGCGCTCACCGGCGACGAGCACGACGCGGTGGGTGACGCCCTGCTCGCGCTGACCAACCGGCTCCTCGATCCGGCGCACCCGGCCCGGATGCAGGACGACGCCGGACTCGCCACGCTGGAGCAGCGCTGGGAGACCATCAAGGCGCTGGCGCTTCCACCTGTCGCCGAGGCCCGCTGGCTGCTGGAGGACTGCGCACGGTACGGCACGCCGGCCTTCGCCGGACACGCCCGGCTGGGTTTCGTGGCGGTCGAGCTGCTGCGCTCGATCGTTCGCGCCGGGGTCCTGACCGGCCAGGACGCCGAGCGGCTGATGGCGGGACTGGACACCGTCACCCACGTCATGACGCGCGAGCGCCAGGCGCTGTCCCCCGGGGAGTTCCTGCGGGCCTACGGCCACCTGCGCCCCGGCACGTACGACATCGCCTCGCCGCGCTACGACGAGGCGCCGCACCTGTACTTCGCCGACGGGCCGAACCCGGCCGCCGCCCCGGCGGCCGAGCCCTTCCTGCCGAGCGCCGAGCAGGTACGGACGCTGGACCGGCTGGCCGCCCGAGCCGGCCTCGACGCGGACGGCCCACGCCTGCTCGCCTTCATCGCCGAGGGCATCACCGCGCGGGAGAACTCGAAGTTCGTCTTCACCCGGCACCTGTCCGACGCCCTGTCGAGCATCGCCGCCCTCGGCACCGAGCTGGGACTGTCGCGAGACGACTGCTCCTTCCTGAGCGTCCGGACGATCGAGGAGCTCTACCAGGGAGCGGGCGTCCGGCCCGAGCGGGTGCGGCGAGTCGTCGAGGACGGGCGCGAGGCGCACGCCCTCACCCGGCAGATCGTGCTGCCGCCGCTCATCTCGCGCCCCGAGGACGTGTTCACCTTCGACCTGCCGACGTCCGACCCCAGCTTCGTCACCCACGAGTCGGTGGTGGGCCCGCTCGCCCCGGCCGAGGCGGGTTCGGTACTCGACGGGAAGATCCTGCTGCTGTTCAGCGGCGATCCCGGCTACGACTGGATCTTCTCCCACCCCATCCTCGGCTTCATCACGGCCTACGGCGGCGTCAACTCGCACATGGCCATCCGCGCCCACCAGTTCGGTATCCCGGCCGTGCTGGGCGTCGGCGAGGAGGCCTACCGGCGGCTGACGGAGGCCAGCCTGGTGGCCGTGGACTGCGCCAACCGGCGGATCGAGGTGGTGCGATGAGACCGGTGCTGGTCACCATGAACGTGGTGGTCGACGCCGCTCGCCACGAGCGCCGCGACACCCTCGACCAGGCGTGGGCGGACTTCCTGGCCGCCTGCGATCTTCTGCCCGTCCCCGTACCCAACCGCCCCGCCGCGGTGGAGCTCATCGAGCTCGCGGGGGCCGGAGGGGTACTGCTGACCGGCGGCAACGACCTGGCGGCCTACGGCGGGACGGCGCCGGAGCGCGACGCGGCAGAGGAGGCGCTGGTGGCGGCCGCGCTGGAGCGGCGTCTGCCGGTGCTCGGCGTCTGCCGCGGCATGCAACTCCTGCTTCACCGCTTCGGCGCCGGCCTCGAACCCGTCGACGGCCATGTCAGCACCGAGCACACCATCGAGACCGACGAGGGGCCGAGGATCGTGAACAGCTTCCACCGATGGGCCGCGCGGGAGAGTGCGGGGCCGCTGCGCGTCACGGCGCGTGCCGCCGACGGCGTCATCGAGGCGGTCGCGGCACCTGAGCTGCGGCTGACCGGCATCATGTGGCATCCGGAGCGCAGAGCCGTCGCGGACGCCCGCGACACGGCCCTGTTCCACGAGACGTTCGCAGGTGGGCAGTGCGCGCGGTGATCCTGGCCGCCGGGCGCGGCAGCCGTCTCGGCCCGCACACCGACGAGCGGCCCAAGTGCCTGGTCGAGGTCGGCGGGCGCAGCCTGCTCGACCGGCATCTGGCGACGCTGGCCGAGGCGGGCGCGGGCGAGGTGGCCGTCGTCACCGGCTACCGGGCCGCGGACCTGGCCGCCCGCGTGCCGTTCACCTTCCACGCGCCGCGCTGGGCTGAGAGCAACATGGTGGTTTCGCTGACCGCGGCGGCCCCCTGGCTGTGCAGCGCGCCCTGCCTCGTCGTCTACGGCGACATCTTCTACAGCTCGGCCACCGTCAGGGCGCTCGCGGCTGCGCCGGGCGAGCTGGCGATCGCCTACGACCCCCAATGGCTCGAGTTGTGGGCACGACGCTTCGACGACCCGCTCGCCGACGCCGAGACCTTCCGGTTGCGCGCCGACGGCACCGTCGCGGAGATCGGACGGCGTGCCGCCCGCGTGGAGGAGGTCGAGGGCCAGTACATGGGCCTGCTGCGCTTCACCCCCGCGGCGTGGCTGCGGGTCGAGCGGTACCTGGGCGGGCTGACGCCGCGCCGGCGCGATGCCCTCGACCTGACCGCCCTGCTGCGCGCGCTGATCGGCCGGGGCGAGGCCGTTCACGCCGTCCCCAGGACCGGTCCGTGGGGTGAGGTCGACCAGCCGGGCGACCTGGCGCTCTACGACGCCTCGGCCGGGTGAGGGCGTCAGGTGTCCCCATTCCTCCTCGCCCTCGTCCTGCTCGTCGCGGGGGAGTTCGCCGCCTTCGCCGCGGTCCGCTGCCACCGGCGGGCCTTTCCGTGGCTGATCACCCGTCGCGACCTGGCGCCGCCGATCAGCCCCGAGGTCGCCGAGGCCCACGCCGGCCGTTCCTTCGACGCCGATCTCGGCTGGTGCAGGCGGCCGGGCGAGCACGGGGCGGAGAGCACGTCGCTCGGTGTCACGACCTACTCCGTGGACGCGTTCGGACGCCGCACCGAACCCGGACATCCGGGCGAGGCGTCCGCGCCTATCGCCTGCTTCGGCGACTCCTTCACCTTCTGCCGCCTCGTCGGCGACGGCGACACCTGGCCACATCACCTGTCCACGCTCACAGGGGTCAACGTCGCCAACTACGGCGTCGGCAACTATGGCCTGGACCAGGCGCTGCTCCGGCTGGAGCGCGAGCTGCCCGGCCTCGACGCGCAGACGGTGATCATGGGAGTGGTGCCGGAGACGATCGCGCGCGTGCAGTCGGCGTGGAAGCACTACTTCGAGTACGGCAACACCCTCGCCTTCAAGCCGCGCTTCACCCTCGGGGCGGACGGGCTGGTCCTGCGTCCCAGCGTCATCCGCCGACCGGAGGACTACCTCGACTACCACCGCCTCCTGCCGGAGCTGCGCGCGCTCGACCCCTTCTACCGGCGCAAGTTCCGGCCAGATTTGCTGGCCTTCCCTTACCTGCCCCGCCTGATCCGCCGGGCGCGCCGCCACCTGCCGATCCTGCTCCACCTGACGGCCGGGCGGCTGCGCCGGGCCCCCGACGGCGGCTTCCGCCGCGCGTTCGACGTCGTGGTCGCCGAGAACCACCGCCTGGCCGCGCGGCTTTACCGCGAGGAGCCGTCGACCGCGTTGCTGACCGCGCTGGTCGGACGCTTCGCCGAGGCGTGTCGTACGGCGGGCAAGACGCCCGTGCTGGCGATCCTGCCCCAGCCGGCCGATCTGGCGGGCGAGAGCGCGGCTCACGAGGCGTTCTTCGCGTCCCTGCCCGTGAAGGTGGCGGTCGTCGATCTGACGCCGGTCTTCCGCGCCGAGCCCGACCCGGCGGCGCTCTACGTCGGCGGAAGGCTCGGCCCGCATCCGAGTGCCTACGGCAACCACCTCATCGCCATGACGCTCGCGACACGCGTCCCCGCCCTCCACGCCATCTAGAAAGGAACCTCATGAAAGCCGTGCGCTACTACGCACCCGGACAGGTCCGCGTCGAGCATGTGCCGGAGCCCGAGCCGGGGCCGGGCGAGGTCAAGCTGCGCATCCGCGCCAGCGCCCTGTGCGGCGCCGACGTGCGAATCCACCGCCACGGCAGTCACCGCCTCGTGCCTCCCCGGGTGCTGGGCCACGAGATGGCCGGTGAGGTGGCCGCGCTCGGCGAGGGGGTCACGGGCTGGTCCGTGGGCGACCGGGCGCAGGTCATCGGGGCCATCCCGTGCGGGGCGTGTGCGCAGTGCGCCGCCGGGCGGCTGAACGTCTGCACGGTGCTGGAGGCGATGGGGCACCACTACGACGGTGGTTTCGCCGAGTACTGCGTGGTGCCCGCCAAGGTGCTGGCGGTGGACGGCCTCAACCGGATCCCGGCCGGGACAGGCTTCACCGAGGCGGTGTTCGCCGAGCCGCTCTCCTGTGTCATGAACGGGCAGGAACTGGTCGGCGTGGGTCCCGGCGACCGGGTCGTCGTGGTCGGCGCGGGCCCCATCGGCTGCCTGCACGTACGGCTCGCGCGCGCGTCCGACGCCGCGGAGGTCTTCCTCGTCGAGCTGAACAAGGAGCGGCTGGGTCGCGCCGCCGCCCTGGTCCGACCGGACGAGGCGATCTGTGCGGCGGACGGGCGCGTGACGGAGGAGGTGCTCGGCTTGACCGGGGGGCGGGGCGCCGACGTGGTGATCACGGCGACACCCGCGGGGGAGGCGCTGGAGCAGGCGGTGCACTACTGCGCGCCACGGGGACGCATCAGCGTCTTCGGCGGGCTGCCGAAGGGGGATCCCCTGGTCACGCTGGACGCCAACACGGTCCACTACCGCGAGCTCACGATCGTCGGCGCGAGCGCCTCGAACCCGGGTCAGAACGCGCGGGCGCTCGACCTGATCTCCTCGGGCGCGGTCGCGGTCGCCGACCTGGTCAGCCATCGGCTGCCGCTGGAGCGCTTCCTCGACGCGTTGGACATCGTCGAGCGCGGCGACGGCGTGAAGGTGACGTTCGAGCCGTGAGAGGCGCTCTAGCCGGTGTTGTCCCTGAGGGCGATGTCGTGGAGCTTGCGTACCGCCCAGGCCTCGAACTCCCGGCCCGCGCTTCTGGCGGCGGCGTTCCACTGTTCCAGTTGCTCCGAGGTGGGCGCCAGCTCCAGGCGCCTGGGCTCGCGATCGGTGTCCGATTCGTCTGCGGGGCCGGGGGGGTCCACGGACTCGGGCGGTTGCCCGCCCAGGGCGTCCGCGGCTTCGGGCTGCTGCTCGGCCATGGCGTCCGCCGCCCGCTCGCGCAGGCTCGACCGCACCTCGCTGCGCAGGTGGTTCCTGGACCAGCCGAGCTCCTCGGCCTTGCGCAGCCAGAAGTCCTGCTCGGCCTCGCCGAGCGCGGCCACTTCCGCGTGATGGCCGAAGCTGAGGGTGTCCCGCCGGCGGGACACCGGGAAACGGCGGGCGACCCAGGCGTAGTTGCGCAGCGTCTGGTATTCGAGCGCGATCTCGTCGAGCGCGGTGCGGTACCGGCCGCTGTAGGCGCTTTCGCCGTACACCAGCCAGTCGCCCAGGCACCAGGCGGAGGCCATGTGCATATCGGCGAGCCGCGCCCCGATCCTGGCCCATTCTTCGAACGGCAGGGAACGCGGGAGTTCGAGGCCGGACCGTGGCATGGAAAGGTTCGCTTCACTATTCTTGGAGCGTGCCCGGATATCGGATCGCCGCTGAGGCGGCGCCGTTCTTTCCGGCTTGGAGAACCCGGCTGCTGACATATCTGCCTCGCCCGGTGAGATGGGTCCTGAAGGGGACTTGGCATACGCTAGATGAACACTAACTAACGTGTCGATGAACAGCAATGCCCGTGCCGTCGCGCTGGCCAGACGATCAAGATTCGTTCAGCTCGGAGACGCCTTATCCAGGAGGCCCGGAGCAATCGAGGCCCGGAGTAATCGAGGCCCGAGTGCGACCGGTGGCGCGACAATAATGCCGGCTGGCGCGCCATTGATTGCCACCCGACCAATAGCCGTGATGTAGTGACCGCATTATCCTTTCTCGCAGAGGAGAAGGACCATGACCTCGCAGGGCGGCATTGACAGGGAACTGAAATTCGAGCTTTCCTGTCTGCGTCCGGAACTGATTCGGAGTATGGATAGCGCGGCGTGCAGGCGGCTCGCCGGAGACATCCGTGAATTCCTGATCGAACACGTCTCGGTGACCGGCGGCCATCTGGGCGCCAACCTCGGGACGGTGGAGCTGACCCTGGCGATCCATCGGGCCTTCGACTCGCCCACGGAGGCCATCGTCTTCGACATTGGCCACCAGGCGTACACCCACAAGATCCTCACCGGCCGAGGCGGGGGCTTCCCCGGGCTACGGACGAGAGCCGGCCTGTCGGGGTTCCCCTCCCGCGCGGAGTCGCCGCACGACGTGCTTGAGAACAGCCACGCCTCGACCGGTCCCGCCTGGGCGCTCGGCATCGCGCTCATCCGCGGGACCAGGACCGTCGTCGTCCTGGGCGACGGCGCGCTGACCGGAGGCGCGGCCTTCGAGGCGCTCAATGCCATCGGGATGCGGCAGCTCCCGATCGTCATCGCCTACAACGACAACGGCCGCTCCTACGCGCCGACCATGAGCCGGCTGACCCTCGGCGAGCCGTGGAGTCGCGGTGGGGGCGAGCGGTACGCGGCCAACCACGCCGCGCAGTTCTTCGCCTCGCTCGGCTACGACTACATCGGGCCCGTGGACGGGCACGACCTGGACGAGCTGGACGATGCCTTCGCCAAGGCCGCCGCCGCCGCCGGGCCGGTCGTCGTGCACGCGAACACGCAGAAAGGGTATGGCTGGGCCGACGCGGAGCGTGACGAGATCGCGCGGCGACACCAGGTCGGCGGCGCCTTCGCCGCGGCGGCGCGGCCGCAGTGGGGGCTTCCGCTCTCGATCAGTGAGGGGAGCTGGGGCGACGCCCTGGGACGCGCCGTGTGCGACCTCGGCGCCGCCGACCCGCGCGTCCACTTGATCACCGCCGCCATGCCGGACATGTTGGGCCTGCTCGAGTTCAAGCACCGCTTCCCCGACCGCTTCCACGACGTCGGCATCAGCGAGCAGCTGGCCGTTGGGCTGGCCGCCGGCCTGGCCGGCGAGGGCTGCCGGCCAATCTTTCCCGTGTTCGCCACCTTCCTCACCCGCGGCCTCGACCAGGTCATCAACGACGTCGCCCTGCACGACCTGCCGGTGACGTTCGTGCTCGACCGGGCCGGCGTGTCCGGTGGCGACGGCCCTTCCTCGCACGGCATCTACGACGTGGGCCTCCTGCGCATGGTGCCCGGGCTGGAGATCCACGCGCCGACCGGCGCCGGTCAGCTCGCGTCGGTGCTCCAGCGTGCCGTCGCCCGAGCCTCGGGCCCCACGGCCGTGCGCTACGGCAAGTGGCCGCCGCTCGCCGACCCCGTCACGGAGACCGGGGCCCCGGCGGTGCTGCGGCGCAGAGGCGGCGACCTGTGCCTGCTCGCGCACGGGGCGATGGTCCAGGAGGCGATGTCGGCGGCGGCGGCGCTGGAAGCACGGCACCACGTCTCCAGCACCGTCTGGGAGGTCGTACGACTGCGCCCGGCGGTCGAAGAGGTCCTGGCCGACGCGGCACGGCATCGGGTGATCATGACGGTCGAGGACCTCGTCGAAGGCTCGGGCCTCTACCCCGACCTGCTGGTCCACCTGGCCGACACGGCCTGGCCACGCCCGGCCACCGCGCAGATGGCGCTCGCGCCCGACTTCTTTCCCTGGGGTGTGCGCGAAGACCTGCTGGCCGAGTTCGGCCTGAGCACGAGCGCGATAGTGCGCCGGGCCGAGGGGCTGCTGGGACTGGGCACGCGCCGCCGATGACCGCGACGCGCACCGTCTACCAGGAAAGGGGAATCCGGACTCCCGCCACACCGAGAGCGCCGGGCTGAACGATGGAATATCGCCGACTCGGCCGTAGCGGCCTGCACGTGAGCGAGATCGCCTATGGGAACTGGCTCACCCACGCCTCCCAGATCGAGGAGGACATCGCCCTGTCCTGCGTCGCGGCGGCGCTTGAGGCGGGCATCACCACCTTCGACACCGCCGACATGTACGCCGACACCCTGGCCGAGCGCCTGCTCGGCAAGGCGCTGCGCGGCGTCCGCCGCGAATCGCTGGAAATCTCCACGAAGGTCTTCTGGCCGACCGGCCCGGGCCCGAACGACCGCGGCCTGTCCCGCAAGCACATCATGGAGTCGGCGCACGCCTCCCTGCGGCGACTGGGCGTCGACTACATCGACCTCTACCAGGCACACCGCTTCGACCACGCGACCCCGTTGGAGGAGACACTGCGCGCCTTCGACGACCTGGTGAGGCAAGGGAAGGTGCTGTACGTCGGGGTGTCGGAGTGGCGCGCCGAACAGATCGCCGCCGCGCTGCGGATCGCCGACGACATGGGGCTCGACCGCATCGTCTCCAACCAGCCGCAATACAACATGATCTGGCGGGTGATCGAGACGGAGGTCATCCCCCTCTGCCGGCGCGAGGGCCTGGGGCAGATCGTCTACTCGCCGATCGCGCAGGGCGCGCTGAGCGGCAAGTACCTTCCCGGCGCTGACCGTCTCCCCGGGACGCGCGCCACCGACCGGTACGGCGCTCGCTTCATCGCCAACTTCCTGGAGAGCGACATCCTCGCCAGGGTCCAGCGGATGAAACCGCTGGCGGCCGAGGCCGGCCTGACGATGGCTCAGCTCGCGCTGGCCTGGACGCTTCGAGACCCGGCGGTCTCCTCGGCGATCATCGGCGCGTCCCGGCCCGAGCAGGTCAAGGAGAACGCGGGGGCGGCCGGCGTCCGGCTGGACGAGACGCTGATCGCGCGGATCGACGAGATCCTGGGCGACCAGATCGTGCTCGATCCCGCCTTCACCCCGGCCTCCAGCACACACAGCACCGTCGCCGCGCGGGCGGTTCTCGACCGCGCCGCGCCCGGCCGCTGAGGGACCGCCCGCCAGGGGCCGAGACTTCCGCGCGCACCGAGGAGGGAAGAGGAGGGAACATGGCGAGCCTCACGTTCGTCTGCCTGGAGACGACCGAGTTCTTCACCCGGGAACTGGCCAGGGTGGCGGCGGTGGAGAGGGATCAGCTGTTGCTGGTCACCGCTGGGCCCCCGCCGCTGGAGGGATTCCCGTCACTGGTGACCGACGCACGCGCCGACCCGGCCGGGACGGCCGCCGCGATCCGCGCGCGGTGCGCGGAGGCGCCGGTCGCGGCGGTGCTGACCGAGCGTGAAGTGTTCCTGGAGACCGCCGCGGAGCTCACCGAGCTGCTGGGAGTGGCGGGCAATCCGCCGGAGGTCGTCCGCGCGGCGCGGGACAAGGCCCGGATGAAGGAGATCTGGTCCGCAGCCGGGGTGCGGACGCCGGCGGGCCGCTCTTTCCGCTCACGCGCGGAGCTCGCCCCTGAGACGCTCACCTATCCGGTGGTCGTCAAACCCGCGCGCGGCTTCGCGAGCTGCGGGGTGCGCCGGGTGGACTCTCCCGCCGAGCTGCTGGAGCAGACGAAGAAGATCGCCTTGATCAACGCGACCCTGGTCGCACGGGAGAGCGACCAGGACGCCGGCCTCCTCGTCGAGGAGTGCCTGGACGGCGAGGAGTACTCGGTCGACACCGTCTGGTTCGACGGCGAACCGGTCTGCGAGTTCCTGCTCTCGCGGGGGCACCCGGGGCTGCTGGCCGGGCCGTACTATCCCGACCGCCTCTACCTGCTGCAGCAGTCGCTGCCCGAGGAGCGCCGCCGCGAGGTCAGCGCGCTGGCGCGCGACGCGGTCCGCGCGCTCGGGATCCGCTCCGGAGCCAGCCACACGGAGGTGCGGCTGCGCGGCGGGGTCCCGTACGTGCTGGAGTCCTCGGCACGGCCGGGCGCGGGCGGCGTCTTCTACGAGCTCGTACGGCGGGCGCACGAAGTGGACTTCACCCGCGCCCTGTACCTGAGCCTGGTCTGCAGCGATCGGGCGGAGCTCGACGCGCGGCTCGGGCTGGTGCGGTGGCGCCAGGTGCCGGAAGGGGCCAGCTACTTCTGGTACAACCTGCCCTACCGCGGCGCCGGCTTGATCGAGGAGATAGCCGGGGCCGAGGAGCTGGAACGGCGCGAAGACGTGCTGTTCTGCGTGTGGCACAAGCGGCCGGGCGGCTACCTGCACGCCTACAACGATCTCAACCCGGACTACTTCTGCACCGTCGTCGGCCGCCACACGGCCGCTCAGGGCGGGCCGCCGCTGGAGGAGCTCGTCGCCTCGTACGACAGGCTGATCGACGTCGGCTACCGGTGACGCTCGATGAAGCCCTTCAGCCGCTCCAGGGTGGCGATCTCGTCGAGGTGGAACCGCTCGTAGTCGATGTCGATGCCGTAGGCGGACTCAATGTTGATGACGAGTCCCATCGTCTTCATCGAGTCGACCCCGAGGTGGAGCAGCGGGCGGTTCTTGCACGCCTCGTAGTCCTCGATGATCGCCAGGACCTCCTTTTCAGGAAGGAGGCCGCCGAGCGCCGTGCCCACCCACTCATTCCCCATTTCGCTCCCCTTCGTAGTCCTGCCGACAGTCGGAAACGATAAGCAGTGCCCACGTTCAGCGGCAAGTCACGCATATTTCCACGCTGTCCCGCCGGCGGGACGATGTCGTGATCCTTGCCTCACGCGCTCGGCGCGCGCTTTGATGCGAGAAGTGTCCAGCCGAAGTGCATCGGAATCCATGAGGTGAAAGATGGGCGGAAACGCACTGCGGGCCGCTGCGGCGACTTACGAACTGCCCGACGAGCTGCTCGCTCGGGCGATGTGGTATCTCTGCAACGAACGCCAGATTTTCCACAGATACTGCGTGCTGCGCGAATCCCCGGCTTTTCCGCTGTTCTTCATGGATCGCTGCTACGACTGGCAGTTCGAGAGCACAGGGGAGCAGCCGATCATCAGCCGCTACAACGGCTTCATGGAGATCGTCTGCCGCGAGTCGATGGTGGAGCGGAGCGTCGATCCCGCCCGGCTCGCCGACGAGCTCGGGCAGGTCACAGCCGCGGGCGGGCACGTCTCCCTGCTGATGGCCTACGTGCACGAGGACGGTACCCACTACACCTCTCCGTGGCTGGTGGAGGCGGTCGGCGACGGCGTGGTCTACTGCACCAGAACAGGTTCCGAGCACAACAGCTTCCGCCGGCCGATACCGTACGAGGAGATCGCCGCGAAGGTCGCGCTCGACGCCGACGGGTTCGCCTCCATCACCGAGGTGCGCCCTTCGCCGACCCTGGACCGCATTCTCGCCGCGAGCCCGCTGGAGTCCTTCCGCCAGATATTCGACGCATTCGGACTCCGTTGGTACGACCACCGGCTCCATCGGTACGTCACCCCTGTGGTGGTGAGTGCTGAGGCAATTGACAAGCTCATCGAACAATGGCAGCTGAGAACTGAGGAACTGGTCGCTTCGGGTACGGTGAAGATGTTCGACCAGCTACGACTCAACAAACATCTGCAGAACAGGTTCCAACCCACTCAGCAGGCCATGCGCTTCATCTCGGAAGCGCCGGACATCCGCGCCGCGATCGGCCCGGAACTCAACAGGGAGGCCAAGGAGAATTACGCGCGTATGGACGACGCGCTGGCCGACATCATGAAATACAGCAGCCTGTTCGTGCAGCGGCCGAGCCGGAGCAACATGGATCTCTACCTGAAATACCTGCGCCGGCTGCGCGAGGTGGTCGCCGACTACCAGCGGATGGTTCTCGGCATCCAGCTCGCCATCGCGGGCTGACCACGGCCGATGGCCTTCTACTGCCCCGCCAACTCAAGGGACGCCGGCCAGCGCGCGGAGATGGACCGGCTGGAGCGCGTCGGCGTGTGCCTGTTCTGCCAGGAGCACCTCCCCCCGGAACGCGTCCTGTGGCGTACCGCGTGGTGGAGCGTCACGGAGAACGCTTACCCGTACACGGGGGCGAGACTGCACTTCCTGCTGATCCCCACCGTGCACGCGGCCGAGCTCCTGGACCTTCCCGGAGCGGCCCGCGACGACCTGTGGACCGTGCTGCAATGGGTGCGCGACAGCTACGAGCTGGACTTCTACGGGCTGGGCCTGCGCTCGGGGAACTGCGCCTACACCGGCGGCACCATCGAGCACCTGCACCTCCACGTTCTCGTCGGCGACGTGGGCGACCCGCAGCACGAACCGGTCCAGCTGAAGCTGAGCTCCCGCCCGGACGGACCCGCCGAGAAGACGGAGGCACGCGCATGAACCGCACGCTGGTGTGTGTGGGGACGACGGAGCACTACACGCGCAGGCTGGCCGAGGTGGCCGCGGGCGAGGGCGACCGGCTGCTACTCGTCACGCACGTCAGGTCGCTGGACGCCGTCGACTCGCTGCTCCTGGACGTGCAGCCCGACCCCGACGCGGCGGCCGCAGCCGTCCTGGCCCGCTGCGGCGAGCGGCCGGTGTCGGCCGTCCTCACCGACCAGGAGCTGTTCGTGGTCCCGGCCGCGATCCTGGCCGCCGGGCTCGGCGTGGCGGCCGACCCGCGCGAGGCGGCGGACGCGGCGCGCGACAAGGCGCGCATGAAGGAGCTGTGGCAGGCCGCCGGCGTCGCCACTCCGACGGGACGCAGATTCGGCTCCCAGCGGGAGCTGGCGTATGCCCGCTTCGACTATCCGGTGGTCGTCAAGCCCGTCGCAGGGTTCGGCAGTTGCGGCGTGCGCCGCGTCGGTGACGAGCGGGAGCTGGCCGAGCAGGTGCGCAAGATCTCCCTCATCAACGCCACCACCCTGGCCGGGAGCGGCAGCACTGGCTTCCTGGTGGAGCAGTGCCTGTCGGGTCCTGAGTACTGCGTGGACACCGTCTGGGTCGACGGCCGTCCCGTCCTCGACTGCGTGCTCGCGCGCGCCGCCGACCGCGATTCGTCCGGCCCGTACTACCCGGACCGGGTCTACACCCTCGGCGACGCCGTCCCGGGCGAGGTCCGGGCGGCCGTCCTCGACCTGGCGCACCGTGCCATTAGAGCCCTGGGCATCTCTCGAGGGCCCACGCACACGGAGGTCAAGTTCGACGGCGGGACACCGTACGTGCTGGAGGCCGCGGCCCGGCCGGGCGCCGGCGGGGCCTTCTACGAGCTGGCGCGCCAGGCGTACGGCACCGACATGCTGCGGGCCGTGTACCTCAGTCTGGTGTGCGGGAGCGGCGCGGAGTTCGACCGCAGGTGGGGGCGGCCGGCCCCGCAGCCGGTCGAGGAGGGGGTCACCTACTTCTGGTACAACCTCCCGTACGAGGGGTCCGGCCTCATCGCCTCCCTCACCGGCCTCGACGCGCTCCGGGCGCGCCCGGAGGTGCTGCTCGCCACCTGCTACAGCGGCCCCGGCGACTACGTGGACCCCGACGACCTGAATGCCTTCTACCTCTGCACCGTCATGGGCCGCCACGCTGCCGAGCCGGGGAGCCCTGACCTTGAGGCGCTGCTGAAAGCCTACGACGACCTGGTGGAGGTGGTCTTCTGAGATGGACCACCTGGATCCGGACCCGCAGCGGCCGAGAGACAGGACGATGACGACGGCACCTTCCCTCCGACCGCGGATGACGGCGGCGCTGCGCCACCGCGACTTCGCCCTGCTGTGGAGCGGCCAGCTCATCTCCCTGGTAGGCGACGGCGTCTTCACCGTCGCCCTCCCCCTGGAGGTCCTGCACCAGACGGGCAGCCCGCTGGCGCTCAGCGTCGTGGTCGCGGCCCGCACCCTGCCGACCGTCCTGCTCCTGCTGGTGGGCGGGGCGCTGGTCGACCGACTGTCCCGTCGTTCGGTGATGCTGACCAGCGACCTCTGCTGCGCCGTCGCGGTCGGGCTGGTCGCGCTGCTGATGGCGCTGGGCAGCGCGCGGTTGTGGGAGCTGGTCGTCCTGTCGGCCTTCTTCGGTACGACGAGCGCCTTTTTCAGACCGGCCTCCTCGGCGATCGTCGCCGAACTGCTGCCGCCGCACCTGCTGGTCTCGGCGGGCGCGCTCGCCTCGCTCAGCCAGTCCGTCGCCAAGTACCTCGTCGGGCCGCTGGCCGGAGGCGTTCTCGTCACGGCCATCGGCAACACCTGGGCGTTCGGGCTCAACGCGGCCAGCTTCGCGCTGAGCGCGGTCTGCCTGGCCTTCGTCCGGCGCACCGACCGTCCGAGCGCATCGTCGAACTCACTGCTCGGCGAGATCCGGGACGGGCTGCGCTACTGCCGGTCGGAGCCGTGGCTGTGGTGGAGCATCGTCTGCGTGGGGCCGGCGAACATCGTCTGCTTCGCCTCGCTCCCCGTCATGATCCCGCTGTTCGCCCAGGACGTTCTGAGCCAAGGCGCGATCGCGCTCGGCGTGTTGTTCGCCGCGAGCGGCGCCGGAGGCGCCCTGGCCTCGGGGGCGGCGGGACGGTGGCCGCCGCGCCGGCGGATGACCGCGATCTGGACCGCATGGGCGGGCGTGGGCGCCGCCGCCGCCGGACTGGCCCTGTCGCCGTGGTTGTGGCTGGCCGCCCTGTTCACGGCGGCGGCCTGGTTCGGCCTGAGCTACGGCAACATCCTGTGGTACTCGCTCATGCAGCGCGAAGTGCCGTCCGCACTGCTGGGCCGTGTGGCCTCCGTGGACTGGTCGCTCTCGATGGGCCTCACCCCGCTGGGCGTGATCGTCGGCGGCCTGGCAATCGACGCGATCGGCGTGCGCTCGACGATGATCGTGGGCGGCCTGCTGGCGGCCTGCACGGTCTGTGTTCTGTTCGTCCCCGGGGTCAGGGCGCGCGACCGGGCAGAGGAGGCCGTCGCGGACGTGCGGTGAGCCGCCGTCCCCGCCGTGCCGCGTGGGCGGCACGGCGCAACCGGATCCCAGGAAGGGAGCGACCATATGGGCGCGGACGACGATCGGCGTGAGCGGGATCAGGCGGAGGCGGGCCCCGGCGGGGTGACGCCCGAGCAGGCAGCGATGCTGGGTCAGGGCGCCGAGGGCCACTTCGCCGTACCGTATCTGCTGTTCAGCGCGTTGATCGACGGGCCGCTGCGGGTGCCGAGGCTCGCGGCTGTCCTGCGGGAGCTGGCGGCCCGGCATCCCGCGCTGCGCACCTCGTTCGAGCTGGACGAGCGGGGCGGGTGGCGGCGGCGGGTGGGCGAGAGGTGGACGCCGCCGCTGCGTGAGAGCACCGTGGCGGCGGCCGGGGCCGATCGGGTCGCCGCGGCCCAGGCCGTCCTGGCGGCGGCGGGCCCGCGCTGCCTCGGCGGGCGGCCCGTCGGGTTCTTCCTGATGTCCGATCCTTCCGGGTCGGCGCACGTGCTGAGCCTGCTGGCCCACCCGGCGCTCCTAGACGTCTGGAGCGTCGGGATGCTGTGGCGCGAACTCGTCGGCCGATACGGCGGAGCCGTACTCGACTACCCGCCGGACGCCGGGCCGGATGCGGTCGTCGCGCGTTGGGTGGCGCTGGAGGAGGCGGGACGGATCGAGGAACTCGCCCACGAGCAGGCGCGACGACTGGCGGGCGCACCGGACGTCGTCGAGTTCCGTCCGGGCGAGCCCGTGGAGGAGGCCGGGCGGCCCGCGCACGACCTGAACGCCGCCCGCCTGGCCTTCCGGCTGTCACCCGACGCCGTCGCCGCCTGCGGCGATCTGTCGGACGCCCTCGCCATCTCCAGGGACGCCGTCCTGGCCGGAGCGTGGGCCCTGGTGCTCGCCCGCCGATGCGGTGCGGACGACCTGCTGCTCGAAGTGGCGGTCACCGGGCGATCGCCGCATCCACAGGTCGTCGGGCAGTGCGGCGGTACGATCCCCGTCCGCTGCCGCCCGGACGGCGCCTCAGGCGCGGCGGAGTACCTGCGGCGCATGGCGGACCTGCTGGCGGAGGCGGAGCGCTGCTCCGACGTGACCTCGGCCAGGCTCGGCGGCCTGCCGCGGACCGACGGCGACAGGAGCCGCCCGCGCCTGCCGTTCGCCTTCGAGGCGCACGACGGGCTGGTTCCCGAGCGGTTGTCGGCGGGCGGGCTGACCTTCGAGATCGTAGAGGGCGAGTCCGGCGGCAGCCCGTGGGACGCCAAGCTGTCGGTGCGGCGATGGGGGCCGGACAACCGCGTCGTGCTGGAATACTCGCCGGCCGTTCTGGGGCCTGAGGAAGCGGCGTGGCTGGCGGAAGGGGTGGAGGCCGCGCTGCTCGACCTGGCTGCGCGGCGCGACCGTCCCCTGGCCGAGGTGAGCACCGTCTCGGCCGGCCAGAAGCGGCTGCTCGACGCGTGGGGGCGCGGCGCAGCCGTACGCGCGGAATCGACTCTGTGGGGCCTGATCAGCCGCCGGGCAGCGCTCGGCGGGCACGAGCCGGCGGTGTGGACGGACGGGGAGGAACTCACCTACGCGGAACTGGTCGAGCGCGCGGAAGGGCTCGCCGGGCGGCTGCACGCGGCCGGGGTCGGCCGTGGCGATCACGTGCTGATCGACCTGCCGCGCGGAACGGCTGAGATCGTCGGCGTTCTGGCCACCGTACGGCTGGGCGCGGTCTACGTGGGCGTCGACCGTCACGCGCCTCCGGCGCAGTGCCGCGACCTCGTGCGGCGGCTCGCCCCCCGCGCGCTGCTGGTCAGCGGCACGCACCCCGCCGCCATGCGGCCGCACGTAGGCGCGGAGTGCGCGGTCGTCGACGCCACCGTGCCGGTCCCGGGCGGCGGAGTGCGTCTGCCGGAGCCGCTCGGCGATCCGGAGAGCCCGGTGTACGTCTCCTTCACCTCCGGATCGACAGGCCGGCCCAAGGGCGTCCGCGTCCCACAGCGCGGAATCGTGCGGCTCGTCGCGGAAACCGATTACGTTCGCGGCGGACCGGGCGAGCGCTTCCTGCGGCTGAGCCCGCTGGCCTTCGACGCGTCCACCCTGGAGATCTTCGCGCCGCTCACCAGTGGCGCCTGCCTGCACGTGTTCACCCCCGAATCGGTCATCCCCGGTGCGCTGGCCCGCTTCGTCGCCCGGCAGGACATCACCGTTCTGTGGTTGACGGCCGGACTGTTCCGGCTGGTGGCCGAGCACTACCCTGCGGCCTTCGCCGGCGTCCGCCAGGTGCTGACCGGAGGTGACGTCGTCCCCGTCGAGCAGGTCCGCGCCCTGGTCGCGCACCATCCGGGCCTGCGGGTCACCAACGGGTACGGGCCTACCGAGAGCACGACGTTCACCACTGTCCACCACGTGGACTCGCTCGCCGACATCGCGGAGCCGCTGCCCATCGGGCGGCCCATCCAGGGCACCGAGGTGCTGGTCGCCGATGGCGACGGCACCGTCCTGCCCCCCGGAGCGACCGGCGAGCTGTGGATCGGCGGGCAGGGGCTAGCCCTGGACTACCTCGGTGACGAGGCGGCCACCGGCGCCGCGTTCGTCAGGATCGGCGGGCGGATGATGTACCGGACCGGAGACCTCGTCCGCTGGGACGAACTAGGCCGGCTGCGCTTCCTGGGGCGGCGCGACCGCCAGGTGAAGATCGCCGGGCATCGCGTGGAGCCGGTGGCCGTCGAGCGCGTGCTGCGCGAGCATCCCGCTGTCGCGGACGTGGTGGTCGTGGTGGACGACTCGCCCGGCTTCGGCAAGCGGCTCCTGGCGGGAGTGGTGGCCTCCGAGGTGTCGGAGGAGGAGCTACGGGAGTTCGCCGGCCAGCGCCTTGCCCGCTACGCCGTGCCCACGGCGTGGGCCTTCGTCGAGGCGGTGCCGCTTACCCGCAACGGGAAGGTGGACGTGGCAGCGTTACGCGCGGGCCGCTGAGGTGCGGCCGACGCGACGGACAAGCCGATCACGCTGCCGACGGACCAGGCTGACCAGAATCGCACGTCGGTCGTCGTGCACCAGGTCGGAGCGAACATCAGCAGGGCAAGAGGTTGGCGGGCACGAGTTCGTACTCGCCGCGCATGATCCGGTGTTGATCGTCCCGCCATGGCCCAGGACAAGCAGAGCAGACCGGGCCATGGGGTCAAGGTCGTTCGTTCAGTGGGGCGCTCCACCTTGCCCCCCCTGGCCCCGGCCCGCTCCCCTGACGGGTGGGACGATGGCGACGGGACGATCAGGAGACGTGCCGTCAGCGACGGCTGAAAGCGCTGATCATTTGCACCGTGAGGCGAACCATCATCATGGTGAGCTGAAACATCAGCCTCATGAATTCACCGGTAGGCCAATGATCGTCACGTAGCGTCACATGCGGCAAGAGGTGCCGCTCTGACCTGGCATGATCTGGATTGTCTAGATCTTGATCCTGCAGGAGAACGGCACCTCGGAAGTGAAGCGTACGACACCCGCCGGGTTGCGGCGGAAGATCAAGCGTGTTAGGGAACAGCGCTGCCGCCGAAAACTGGAAAAGCGCACGTCAGCGTGGTCGACCGGGCTGGAGATCACCGACGGCGCCACCGGGCTGGTTCCCGCGGCCGGTGTCCCTCTGCTCCGGCTGTTCGCCGAGGAGTCCGGCGTACGCGGCCGCGTCTCCACGGCGCTGCTCGTGCCCGGGTTCCACCCCGGGCATGACCGTGGGCAGGTCCTGGTCGATGTCGCGATCGGCCTGGGGGCACGGGTACGCCACGGAGGCGGCGCTCCCGTGGTGCAGTACGGCTTCGACAAGCTCGGGTTGACCGAGATCTTGGCGGTGACCACGAAGACGAACGTGCGCTCGCAGGCCGTGATGCGCCGGATCGGCATGACCACGGACCCTGCTAAGGACTTCGACGACCCCGAGGTGGACGACGGTCCGCTGCGCCGGTGCGTGCTGTACCGCAAGCGCGCGGATCCTCAGCGGCCGAGGCAGACCTGACGCTCGTTCCTCACCCGGGCTCACCCGAGTAACGTGGCCGATCACCGCGTGCCATGCGACGGAAGCCGGCAGGAGCACGAGAAAGAGCGTGGCGATGACCCGGAACAGGACTGATGCGCGTGCCCGGCGTGAAGGAGGAACACGGGGTGGCCTCTGGGGTCCCGTTCTGGTGAACCTGGGGCTCGGTGTGCCCGCGATCGTGCCGCTTTATCTGGCGTGGTGGCTGCTGACCGAGTACATGCCGATGGACTGCAAGAGCCCGGAAGACGTCGTCAAGCCGGATCTCACCAACTGCAACTACACGACTCTCGATCACGCGAGCATCGTCATGTTTCTCCTGGCTGCGACCGGTGTCTTCATGTTGGCATTGGTGGTGGTGATCGATGTGATGTTCCCGCTCGAGAGCGGACGGAGGCCGGCGGCATGGCTCGGCGCGGCTGTGCTCATCCCCGTCCCGTTCGCGCTGTGCCTGGCGCTCGCCTGACGACTGGCACTTGCTCCACCCACGCACGATGTCACCGCGCGGTTCTCGACGAAGCTGCTTGTCAGCCGCGGCAGCGTCTTGGACACTCTGGGGCCATGCCCGATCACTGGCCCCTGTTCAAGCTGCGCTTGAGCACGCCCCGGCTGGAACTGCGCCTGCCCACGCTGGAGGACCTCGACCAACTGGCCGACCGAGCGGTTGAGGGCATCCACGACCCCGACGTCATGCCCTTCATCCCGCCATGGACCGATGTCCCGAGCGACGAGCTCCCCAGGAACGTCGTCCTGTCCAACCTCGGCGAGATCGCCCGATGGCGGCCCGAACGCTGGTGCTGCAATTTCGCCGTCATCCATGACGGGCAGGCCATCGGTGTCCAGGACTTGTCCGCGACCGACTTCGCCGTCACCCGGGAGGTGCACACCGGCTCCTGGCTCGGCCGTCTCTACCAGGGACGCGGCCTTGGCACCGAGATGCGCGCCGCCGTCCTCCACCTGGCCTTCACCGGTCTTGGCGCTCTCTCAGCCATCTCCGCCGCATTCGAGCACAACGGCTCCTCACTGGCCGTCTCCCGCAAGCTCGGATACCGACCCGATGGCCTGTCGGTCCACAACGTGCGCGGCAGGCGGACCGTCGCCCGACGCCTGCGGTTGGACCATGCCGCGTTCACCAGCCCGATCCCCGTCGACATCCACGGTCTGGAGCCCTGCCTGCCTCATTTCGGCCTGCGCTGAGGACCTGGCCGGGCAGGAGTACGTCACCGCATCGTCCGACGGGGCTTCTGCAACCACGGCTCACGCAGGATGGAAGAGACGCGGATTCCAGATCTCGCGCCGCTTGACAGGAGTGTGTGCCGATGCCGGAAGCACCACAGGTCGTCATCATCGGAGGAGGCCTGGGCGGGCTGTGCGCGGCCCACGGCCTGCGCATGGCCGGGATCGGCGTGACGGTCCACGAGCGCGATCCCTCCCCCGGCCACCGGCCGCAGGGTTACCGCCTCCACCTGGACTCGCGGGGCGCGGGCGCGCTGCGCCAGTGCCTGCCGCCCCGCCTGTACGAGCTGTTCACCGCCACGGCCGGGCTGCCGAGCAGGCGGGTCACCGTCGTCGACGAACGCCTGCGGGAACTGCACAGCGTCACGTTCGACGGCGTGTCGGCGGGGACCGACCCTTCGACGTTCAGCGCCCCGGTCGACCGGATGGTGCTGCGCCAGGTTCTCCTGGCCGGGCTGGACGGCGTGGTCAGATATGGCGCCGAGTTCACGCGCTACGAGCACGAGGGCGAGCGTGTGCGTGCCTGGTTCGCCGATGGCGGCAGCGTCACGGGTGACGTGCTGGTGGGCGCCGACGGCATCGGTTCACGGGTACGCGGGCAGCTACTGCCGCACGCGCGGATCAAGGATCTGGGCACCAGGTGTGTCTACGGCAGGACCGTGCTCGACGAGCAGGTGGCCGGTCTGCTCCCTTCCCGGCTTCACGAGGGCTTCATGTCGGTACGCTCGGGCCGGGCCAGCCTGGCGCTCGGTCTGGTACGGCTGCGCGAGGATCCGGTGGAGGCGGCCGCCAGGCTCTGGCCGGGGATGCGTCCGCACTGGCCGGGCGACTACGTGATGTGGGCGCTGACGGTGGACGCGCGCGAGCTGCCGGGCACCGACACCGAGCTGCCGGCCGACGGCGGCGCCGGGCTGCATGAGTTCGTGAAGCGGCGCATCGCGACCTGGCACCCCGACCTGGTGGCCCTGGTGGCCGCCGCCGAGGTGGACCAGACGTTCTGCGTAGCGATCAGGAGCTCCGTCCCCGTCGGGCCCTGGAGACCTTCCAACGTCACCGTGCTGGGCGACGCCGTTCATGCGATGAGCCCGGCCCAGGGCTCGGGGGCCAACTGCGCGTTGCTTGACGCGGCCGTACTGTGCCGCGCCCTGTCCGGCGCCGTCACCGCGGGTCTGCCGCTCTCCGGCGCGATCGGCGACTACGAACGGCGGATGACCGACTACGGCTTCGCCGCGGTGCGCGCGTCGGAGCGGGCAGCGATGGCGAGGAGCGGCCCTCTGGCCAGGATGTTCGCCCGGCTCGGGCGGTTGCTCCGCTAGGCCGTTTCCCCGATGACGCCCGGGGCTACTGCCAGGTCGCGGACTCCGGGTCGACTCCGTGGCCCGCGGCGTTCGCGCAGATCGTGTCGCGCAGCCATACGGCCAGGCCAGGAACGACCGCGTCGTAGTGGCCGGCGTATCCGGCCCAGGTGCGCCCGCTCGGGCGTACGAGGTCGATCGCGTCCCAGTGGTGCAGCGTCTTCACGCTGACCCCGACGAGCGCGGCCGCCCGGCCGACGGTGAGGCCGTCGGAACCGGCCGGTCCGGTGGCGGCCGGTTCCCATGCGTGGGCGTCGCTCGTCACCGGCCCAGTATCACCGACCTCACCGAAGGCCCAAGGGCTGAGGCGGGCGTACGGGGTGCTCACTCGGTTGGGATCTCGATGCCTATCGCCCGCAGGTCGTCCGCCCGCGTACTGCGCGGATCGAGCGGCTGAGCGGCCGTCATCACCACCCGGGCGTTCTCCGGCGTGACGACCGTCAGCTCGATGGAGTTCCACGGCATCTCCCTCGGGCCGCTGGTGCATCCCGGCACGAGTTCCTCGCAGCGGGCGGCGATCTGGTCGAGCTGGCTGAGGACGCAGGCGAAGCTGACGCTCATCGCCGGAACCTCGCCCACGTTTTCCGCGGGCACGAGCAGGACGTCCTGGAAGGCCCAGCGCCGCAGGTGGGTCAGCCGATCCGGTGCGGAGAACAGGTCGATGAACCCGAGCCCGCGGATCCAGAAGTCCTTCGACGCCGCGAGGTCGCGGGTCGGGATGGTGACGAACATCGGCATGCCGTAGTAATCCCGGTAGATCTCGGGGGCGGTCGCGTCGAGCGCGGGCATGGGAACAGGACTGACGTACTCGCTCATGCCCTGATCGTCGAGCCTCCTGTTGCGTCAGGGTCAAGGCCGACGGCGGACAGCCATGCCCGGGACGCGACCGCCGCACAGGCGGAAAAGAGGGGGCGCGTTCCCGCTTCTCAGGAGCGCGCCCCCAGTCATGGCGTCGATATCAGGCGACGTTCACCGTGGCCGAGCTCTGCTGCGTGGCCGACGTGCCGGCGAAGGCGGCCTTCCACGTGCCCGTCCCGCCGTTGTTCACCTTCACGCTGTACTGCCCGCGCGACTCCGTACGCGTCGAGGTGACGTAGGTGTAGCGGGCCGAGCCGGTCTTGCGGAAGTAGACGGCGATGGTCTGGGCGGCCAGGCCCGACCGGCCGGAGGTCAGCGAGCCCGAGAGCGTCAACTGCTTGGCACGCCGGTCGTACCGGGACCGCTTCGCCGTCTCCTCCCCCGCCGAGGCGGTGATGGTCAGCGAGGTGGCCGCGGCGGGCCGGGAGTCCTTCTTGCCGTCATTCCGCTTGGGGTCCTGCTTCGGGTCCTGCTTGGGAGTCTGCTTCGTGTCCTGCTTGGGGGTCTGCTTGGGGGTCTGCTTGGGGGTCTGCTTGGGGGTCGTGGTGGCCACGGGTCGCGGAGCGCCCGGCTCACCGGTCGCCGCGAAGGCCGACGCCGTCGGGACGAGCACGCAGGCACCGACGGTGGCGGTCAGCAGTCCGGCGGTCACTTTTGCACGCATTACTTCCTCCTCGGGAAAACCACCGGCGCGGGATTCAATGGACAGAGAGGGTGCCCGCACCGGATTTCGCCTTCACCGAAGAACGTATCGGCCCTTTTCGCGGCCGAGACGATCCTTAAATATCCGCACGACCACGGCGGCCCGCTTACGCGATTCTTATGACACCAGCTCAGGGCAGGCGCACGGACGGCGATCGGCCCAATGCGGCAGAAGCCGCCCGGACGATAAAGTCTCATCCGATGTTCAGCCCGCATGAGAATCCTATGAGACGACGCCCCGGCCCGTTCATCGTCTTCTCAGACGCCGCGAGACGACCTCGTCGACTTCGGCTGTTTCCATCCCGCGGCGCTCGGCGGCATATCGCGCGACATCGACCAGATGTTGATCGACCTCACCGACGAGGGCCCGCCAGCATGGACGGACGACGCTCTGCACACGCGTGCCGGTTGGGAAGCGGTCCGAAGCACGGGGTCGAGAAGCATGGGGGTCTAGCGGCCTCGCGCGGGTCGGCTCGGGGGCCGGTCGTCGTCCACGGCGCCGTAGCCGGACGCCCGGAACAGGAAGGAGGCCCAGGAGCGGTAGGGCCGCCACGCCTCGGCCGCCTTCCGGTACACGGCAGGCGGAGCGTCATCCGGCAGACCGTACGCCTCGCGCAGGATCGCGAACAGGCGTGGTTCGTCGCCCGGGAACGCGTCCGGCGCGCCCGCGCCGCGGATCAGGATCAGACCGGCGGAGAACGGCCCCACGCCGGGCAGGGCACGGAGCTCGGCCAGCGCCTCCTGGGGGTCCAGCGCGCGCAGGTGCTCGGTGGTGAGCACGCCGTCGAGCGCCGCCTGGGCCAGCCCGCGCAGCCACTCCTCCTTCTGCGCGGGCAGGCCGAGGCCGCCGGCCTGCAGCAGCGTCATGGGCGGAGGGAAGGCGGCGTACGTCTCCCCGTCCACGACGACCTTCGCGCCGTATCGCTCCGCGATGCGCTCTTTGAGCCGGGCGGCGATGAGCATCGACGAACGCTGCACGATCACGGCCCAGCAGGCCGCTTCCCAGGGGCTCCAGAAGCACAGCGGACGCAGGCCGGGACTCTTCTGCTGCAGGTCGCCGAGCACCGGGTCGGCCTCGCCGACCTCGGCGAAGCCGGAGCCGTCCACGTCGAGGGACAGGATGCGCGCCACCTCGGCCCGGATCCGGGGCCCGGCGGCCCGCGTCGTGGCGACGGCGACCCCGTCCGGTGCGGCGGTCACGGTCACGCCGATCGGCAGCCAGTCGGACTCCGCGCAGTAGGCAAAGCGCAGCGCCCGCCCGTCGGAGGGCAGCCCGCTGGTGGCCGGCCACTCCTCGACGAAGCGCAACGTGGCGCCGAAGTCGAACGGACCTTCTGCCGTGAGCGTGAAACCGTGCCTGGTCATAGGCGACATCGTACGAGGCCGGACAGACAAACGATCTTCCCGGCCGGCCTGGCCGTGCCCCCGCCGGGCATACCGGACACGAGGTGGCGCCGAGTCCCGGAAGGTCCCTCGCGAAAGTTTTCGGAAATAGACCTGTGATTTTCACTGTCACCTTCCGCCCCTGTTGCCTATTCTTCCGTTGCACGGAGACCTCCGGAGTGACCAAAACCGGACCAACTGGCACTTCCGTGCCAATCATGGAGTGGGCATCGTGTCGAAACTTTTCGGTGACGGCGTGGAGATCGACCTCGGCGACGAGCCTGCCTTTCGAGGGACGACGGGCTCGTGGTGACGGTGCGGTTCAGCGGCGCGCGGGACGGCCAGGCGCCGCTGACCTGGGGACAGCGGCTGATATGGCGGGCGGTCCACCTGATGGGCGACAGCCAGACGTTCCTGAGCTGCCCGTGGGTGCTCCCGGTGTACGGCAGGCGTGACCTCGGCAGCGTCCTTGACGCGCTGCGCGTGCTGCTCGAACGCCACGAGAGCCTGCGTACGACCTTCGCCCTCACGCCGGAAGGGCCGGTGCAGCGGGTCGGACGCGGCGGCGAGCTGACCGTGGACCTGGTGGATGCGGGACAGGACCGGGCGCTGCGCGTCGCCGAGCGGCTCGCGGGCGAGCTGGGCCGGACGGCCTTCGCGCACGACAGGGACCTGCCGCTGCGCTGCGCCGTCGTCGTCAAGAACGGCCGCCCGATGGCGCTGGCGTGCGCCTTCTCCCATCTGGCGGTGGACTTCCAGGCGCTGAACACGCTGTCGCAGGAGTGGAAGGCCCTGCTGCGCGGCGAGGAACTGCCGCCCGCCGAATGGCAGCCGATGGAGCAGGTGGCCGCGGAGCGCGAGGAGCCGTACCTCGTCCGCTCGGCCAAGTCCGTCCGATACTGGCACTCCGTGCTGGCGGAGGGGCCGCTGGACGTGTTCGACCATCCACCGCGCGAGGCGGAGGACCCGCGGTTCATCGAGGTCGGCATGGAGTCGGTGGCGCTCGCCGCCGCGGCGCAACGGCTGGCCGAGCGCTGGACGATGAGCACGACCAGCGTGCTGCTCGCCGCCTGCGCCACCGTGCTGGCCACGGTGAGCGGTCGCCCGCGTGCGGTCATGCAGCTCGTGCACAGCAACCGCCGCGACGCGCGCACCCGCACGATGGTCGGCACCGTGGAACAGGACGGCCTGTTCGTGCTCGACCTGCCCGCCACCGACTTCGCCGCCGCCTGCCGGGCCGCGCAGCGCGGGGCGCTCACGGCGTACCGCAACGCGCACTACGACCCGTTCGAGATGCAGGCCATGCGGGAGGAGATCGGCCGCCGCCGCGGCCGGGAACCGGACCTCGACGCGTTCTTCAACGACAGGCGGACCATCGGCACCTGGCCGGGCCTGCCTCCCATCGGCCCCGACGAGGACGTGGCCCGCCTCACCGAGAAGACCAGGACGTACGTCACGAACGCCTGGCCGGGTGTCCGGTTCAAGGCGTTCTTCACGGTCGTCTCGGCCCCCGACACCGGGTGGCTCAGCCTCATCGTGGACACCGCCTACCTGCCCTCGGACACCGCCGAGGCGATGCTGCGCGGCGTCGAGGCCCTGCTGGTCCGCGCCCTCACCGAGGACGTCCCGATGACCGCCGTCCCCGAGGTGTGCGGGATCGGCCCCTACGACGGACGGCTCAGGACTGCTGGACCGCCAGGCGCAGACCGAACCCGATGACGATGAGGCCGGTGAGCCGGTCCAGGGCTCGCTTGACCGACGGCCTGCGCAGCCAACCGCGCATCATCCCGGTGAAGCCGATGAGCACGGCGCTCCACACCAGCGCCTCGCAGACGTGGACGCCCGCCAGCAGTACGCCCATCACCGCGTGCGGCACGCCTTGGGGCATGAACTGCGGCAGCACCGCGACGTAGAAAGCGCCCACCTTCGGGTTGAGCAGGTTGGTCAGCAGGCCCCGCCGGAACGCCCGTCCCCATCCGGTCTCCGGCGGGCCGGGCGGCGCCGCGTCGTCCACCTGGCTCGTGCGGCTGTGCCAGAGCATCCTGCCGCCCATCCAGATCAGGTATGCGACACCCGCCCACCGCAGCACCTCGTACGCCACGTGGGAGGCGGTGAGGAGAGCGGACAGGCCGGCGGCCGTGAGCAGGCCCCACAGCAGGGTGCCGACCTGGATGCCGAGCACCACGGCCCAGGCCGACCTCCTGCCGGCGAGCAGCGACGTGCGCAGGATCAGCGCCGTGTCCAGACCGGGTGTAAGCGTGAGCAGCGCCACGATGACGGCGAACGAGGCGATCGCACCATAGACGTCCACGAACGGTCACCGTAGCCCACATCCACGCTCAATCGACGCCCAACCCGGCTTGCCCCTTTCCGCATCGGCACCCACCCGATCACCCGATTCACCCGATCGCGACGCAGACCGCGTCCAGCCCACCGGATGACCACATGCCCGTGCTTCGCCGGGAAAGGCCGGGGCGACCGAGTGTTCCTGGCGGGATTCGAACCCGCACCGACGTAGCCAGGTGAGGAAAACGCGCTTCCCTGCCGGGGGCTGAGGTTCCCCAACCCCTACGGTTACCCGCACGGGCCCGGTCCCGGTGCATCCGCAACCCTCTGGCATGACGCCCTTACGTTTTCGGCCGCTCTATCCGGTTGAGCTACCGGAACAACGACACGCAATCGCACCGCCATCATCGGTGTGACGTGACTCCGGCCGCACCAGGGTTTCGCGGATAACGGGAGATATAGAAATCGCGACATAGCATCGAAGGCATGGACGAACCACTGCCGGTCACGCTTCCGAACGGCCGCAATCTGAAATGCGACACGTGTGAGAACGAGCTGTTCGAGCAGCGCCGGTGGAAACTCCAGACCACGGGCATGACGTTCATGAATCTCGACTGGGCCAACCGCGACGCCACCTGCTTCGTGTGCAGCAGTTGCCGTCGCATTCACTGGTTCCACTGGTGATCAGAGGTCAGAGGTAGCGCCAGGCGGTTGCGATCTCTCGCAGTGCCTCGGGCACCTCATCGGGGACGGGCAGCGGACGGCCGGGCTGGACCCGCCCGCTCCGGATCTTGTCGCGCCAGTCGCCGATGCCCTTCACGAAGTCGCCGTGGTCCTTGTCGCCATACCGGACCATCCCGGGCTCGTACTCCACGCCCAGCCAGGCGCAGATCCGCCGCAGCTCGCCTTCCGTGTCGTCCACGAGCCGCTCGTACCGGATGTCGATCCCTTCGTGCCGGCGCCTGGCCTCCTCCAGGTAGCGCATGTACTGCAGCGTGTGCCGTACGGCCTCGTCCATGGGCCGCTCCTGCGGATCGGCCTCGTGCCAGGACCGGGCGATCGACGCGGGATGGCGCAGGAGGAAGACGAATCGGGCATCCGGCCAGCACGTCGTGATGCGGCGGTAGGCGAACACGTTGCTGGGCGTCTTGTCCACGATGACCTCCTTGCCGCTCCTGACCAGCTCCCGGTGCAGCAGGCGGTCCCACAGGATGTGCTCGATGTCGCTCGCACGGTGGCCGGCCGCCGCCATGGCCTGCCGTACGGGATCGGTGGTGAGGGTCACGGCGATCCGCCGGACGTGCAGTTCGTGCGGCGCGTGGATCCTGCTGTGGCTGTTCAGCAGGACGCGCAGGAGCGTGGAGCCGGACCTGACCGGTGAGAGCACGAAAACGGGCGCGCGCAGCAGGCGGTCGGCGGCGGGATCGGCGGGCGGGCGCGGCTCGTCTCGCGGCTCCTGAGCCGGTGTGGCCCGTGGCCTGGCTCGTGTGATGACGTATCCGGTCATCCCTTCGACGGCGGCGTTGACCCTGCTCTTCCATGCCATGGCCGCGACCGTAGGGAGGCGTGGTGGCCTCGTGGTTAACGGAGGCTGGGGATTTCCGAAGTCGAGACCGCCGGGCGCCTTCGGGCCTGCGGGCCCGGTCGGAGCGACGGTCAGGTCGGCGACAGGACCAGGACCGCGTGGTCGGGCGCCACGCTCGCGAGCCGGAAGCGGACGTCGCCGATCTTGCCGGGCCGTCCCATGGCCAGCGTCAGCCCGCCCTCCGTCCGGCAGCTGCCGTTGACGCAGTTCTGACTGACGTCGGTGTTCATGCCCTCGACGCGGAAGGCGCCCGCGCCCGCTTCGAAACGCAGCCGCAACTCGCCCCGGTCGAGTGAGGCGATCGTGATCGCGTCGAGGCCCGTCTTCCGGTCGAGCCGCAGCCGGTCCCCCGGGCGGACCGCCACCTCACAGTGGGCGTCCCGGCACGCGTCCGGATGGCCCGCGGCCGAGACGACCGACGGGGTGGGCGAGGGCGATGCGGGGACCGCGGTGGACGCCGGGCCGCCCGTGGCCACGGAGCGCGGCCGCATCTCCGGTTCCGGCGCCCCGCACGCCGTGAGCAGCACGGTCACCGGGACGGCGACGAGGCCGGCCCGGCCGATCAAGCGGGACGCGTACGGTCCTGGACGCATGACTCTCCCTGAGAGCACGACGGGCACCGGTGGCCGGAGCGGCCCAGGCCCCGGCGCTCGACTCGGTCGAGCCTTCCCCGAACCCGGCGGCCCCAACCCGGAGAACGGGGATCACAGGAGGAGGGCGCCGGTGATCTGGTGGGCGGTTCTGCGTACCGCCACGCCCAGGCGCGGCAGCCCCGCCGCCCCCACCGCTCCCATCGGGGCCGCGACCGCGACGGCCATGCACACCCCGCCGTTCGGGCCGAAGACGGGCGCGGCGGCGCAGCACACCCCTTCGGCGAACTCCTCCCGCGCGTACCCCACGCCCTCACCGCGGATGGCCGCGAGTTCGCGTTCCAGCGCGCCCGGCGCGGTCACCGTACGGCCGGTCATCCGCCGCAGGGCCGGGGCGGCGAGGAACGCGGCGCGCAGACCGGCGTCGTAGGCGAGCAACACCTTGCCCGTGGCCGTGCAGTGCAGCGGCGCCCGGTCCACGCCGTCCGACGGCGACTTGACCCGGTTGTGCCCGTACAACCGCTCGACGTACGCGACCTCGAACCCGTCCGGCACAGCCAGGTTGACCGTCTGCCGAGTGGCCTCGTACAGCTGGAGCAGGTGCGGCAGGACCGCCCTGCGGGTGCCGGGGAGGCGACGGCCCTGCACCGCCCAGCCGCGCGGCGCCACGAGGTCGGCGAGGCGTCCGCCGACCGTGTAGTCACCGCCCGTACGCGTGACCAGGCCCCGCCGCTGCAGGGTCCCGAGCAGGCGGTGGGTGGTGGTCTTGGAGAACCCGGTGGACCGGTGCACCTGGGTGAGGTTCATCGGCCTCATGCCTACGGCCAGGCACAGGAGGATCTCTATCCCACGTTCCAAGCTGCCCAGGGCGGAGGCCGCCTCCGCCCGGCGGGCACGATCCAACGGTACGAACAACCCCACCCCGCGACGCTCGTGAACCAGATTCTGACCGGCCAGCGGTCACCTTAGCCGCACGGCGCCGCGCATGAGGGGCGAACGCGGGGGCAAGTATGCGTCTCCACTGACCCGGGAAAACCGCAGCCGGCCGGGGTGCTCCCTGAGCACCCCGGCCGGCTGCACGTGGGGTCAGTTCACCTCGACGCTCTCCAGTACGCCGAGGGCGTCGGGGACCAGGACGGCCGCCGAATAGTAGGTGGTCACCAGGTAGGAGATGATCGCCTTGTCGTCGACGTCCATGAAGCGCACCGACAGGCCGGGCTCGTACTCGTCCACCAGCCCCGTGCGGCGCAGGCCGACGACGCCCTGTTTCTCGGCCCCGGTGCGCATCACCACGATCGAGCTGAGCCCGCCCTCGGTGATCGGGATCTTGTCGCAGGGCAGTATCGGCACCCCCCGCCAGGCCATGACCGTCGCCCCGTTCACCTCGGTGACGTCCGGATAGACCTTGCGCCGGGTGCACTGCCGCCCGAAGGCGGCGATGGCCCGGGGATGGGCGAGGAAGTAGTGCGAGCTGCGCCGGCGGGCCAGCAGCTCGTCGAGGTCGTCGGGGGTGGGCGGGCCCGAGCGGGTGTGGACGCGCTGCTTGAGATCGGCGTTGTGCAGCAACCCGAAGTCGCGGTTGTTGACCAGCTCGTGCTCCTGACGCTCCCGCAACGCCTCGATCGTCAGCCGCAACTGCTGCTCGGTCTGGTTCATCGGCTCGTTGTACAGATCCGCCACCCGCGTATGCACCCGCAAAATCGTCTGCGCCACACTCAGCTCGTACTCACGCGGCCCCAGCTCGTAGTCCACGAACGTCCCCGGCAGCGTCGCCTCACCCTCATGCCCCGCCGCCAGCGCGATCTCCGCCTCGCCATACCGGTTCACCGGCCGTGCCGCGGGAGGACGGGCGAGATGCTCGCGCAGGCCGCCGGCGAGCGCGGTCAGATTGTCCAGCGCCGACCGGTCGAGGACGAGGACGATGCAGGAGGTGAGGGCCTTGGCGCGCGCCGCCCCCGGGCCGGTGAGGTCGCCCAGATGATCTCCGTCGGCCAGGACCTGGAGCAGGGCCTCACCGCCGTACGCGCCGGCGCCGACGCGTGCGATCTTGCCGTGCGCGACGAGCACCACCTGTCCCGGCGGCACCGGCTCGTCCGGGCGCAGGTCGTGCTGGACGAACCGGTCCGCCAGCGCCCCGAGGGTGTGCAGGTCCCCGTAGTCGCGCAGGGACGGCAGTTCGCACAGCTCGGCCGGGATGACCCGCACCCGGGCCCCGGTCGAGACGAAGCTCACCCGCCCGTCCCCCACCGTGCAGGTGAGCCGGCGGTTGACCCGATAGGCGCCGCCCTGGACCTCCGTCCACGGGAGCACCCGCAGCAGGTGCCGGGGAGTGATCTCCCGCATCTGCGGCGGCGTCTTGGTGGTCGTCGCCAGGTTCCGCGCGGCGGCCGTGCTCAGGGTCAGGCGCGTCGCGGTCATGGCGCCCCCACCGGCAGCGAGTGAGCCGGCGCCGCGAGATCAGACGGCGCGAGAGCGGGCGCCGTCACGGACGACGCCGTGGGCGCCGGCGACCCGTGAGCCGGCGGCGCGCTGTGTGCTGGCGGCGCCAGGGAGAGGATGCGCGCGGTGGCCGTGCCGAGCCCCGTCGGACCCTGGGACCACCGGGCCGCAGGACCCGCGCGCAACTCCTCCTCGAAGTAGCGCCGCGACCGCTGATGCCAGCGCAGGATCGCGGCCATCCAGTTGCGCAGGTCGGACACGTATCCCTCCACCGACTCCCGTACGACCTCCCCCGCCTCGATGCGGTCGAGCAGGGCGGGCAGGTCGACGGTGGTGATGTGCTCGAACTGCCTCATCCTGCTGGTCATGAGCGCGTCCACCACGGTCACTGCCTCGTCGGGCGCGCAGTCGAGGAAGGTGCCCAGCACCACGACGGCGTTGTGCAGCTCGCCCTCGAACTGGGTCTCCTTCTGGTAGGAGAACAGGTCGTTCAGCAGGCACGCGTAGTCCTGCGCGGCGTCGGTCATGCCGAGGAACTCGCGGGTCCGGTGGATCTCGGTGGGGATGACCCGGCCCGGCGCCAGCCTGGCCAGGCTCATCGTCATCTGCGAGCCGAACGTCCTGCGCCGCATCTCGATGTAGTCGACCGGGTCGGGCACGCGGTGCTGGGCCTGGTTGGCCAGCTCCCACACCCAGCTGTCGATCATCTCTTCGACGGTGATGCGGAAGGCCCGGCGGGAGCCCTCCGGCAGCGGCCCGGCGGTGCGCGGCCACAGGTCGGCCAGCCCGCGTTCCAGCCCCGTCACCGGGGTCAGGCGCGGGACGAGGTCCAGGGGCATGAACTCCTTGAGCCGCCGGTTGCAGAGCTTCGCGCCGACCAGGTCGCGCGCCGGACCATAGACCCGGGGATAGTAGTCGTCGCCGTACGTCCCCCAGGCCAGCCAGTTGGTGGCCAGGATCAGCTCGTCGGCCGGGGCGTCCGGGTTGATGCCGGACGCGCACAGGGCGAGGTCGAAGCCGACGAGTTGCGGTTCGTTCCACACGGCGGTCGCCGGGATGCCGGGGACCCCGTCGAAGAAGCCCATGGCGGCGCACCATTCGACGTCCGCCGCTCGCGCCGCGTCCACGTGCGGATTGTCGCGCACCTCGAACGGCATGTACGGCTGCGGCAGCCGCACCGCGGCCTCGGAGAAGGGCCGGTAGGTGTGGTTGCGCAGGCCGCCCGCGCCCGTGAGGTGGGCGCGGGAGACGTTCATCCCCAGGAGTCCGGCGTCCCCGGCGGACTTGGTGTAGCGGCTGGAGGCGGTGTGCCAGGCGTGTCCGCCCGCCTGCCAGTCCTGCAGCCCCTTCACGTAGCTCAGGACCAGCGCCCGCTCGGGCGGCAGGACCCCTTCGTCGGTGAAGAGCGCCGGAAGCTCGGTCAGCGCGGTGTGCTCGAACTGGTGCAGCCGGGAGGTGAGCAGGTCGTTGGTGATCTCCACGGCCCGCTCGGTGTCGCAGCCGAAGAAACGCTCGCACACCAGGACGCAGTTGGACAGCTCGCCCTCCTGCAACACCTCCCGCTCGTAGGAGAACAGGTCGTTGCGCAGGTGCACGGCGTCGGCGAACGACTCCGTCAGCACCCGGATCGGCCGGGAATCCGCCAGCCGGGCCGGCAGCTCCGCCCCGGCCGCGTGCTCCACCAGCGCGGCCGACCACGGGGCGCCGCCGACCTTCCTGCGTTCCTCGATGTACTCGATCGGGTTGGAGACGGCCTCCCGCTCGATGTGGAACAACTCCCACATCGACTCCTGCAGGAGGTCGCGGGTGACCCGGACGAACCGGCGGCGCCACGCCTCGGACATGGCGGGCACGGTCCGGGGCCACAGGTCGGCCAGGCCCCGCTCCACCGGGTTGGACGGCTCGGGCGGGTCGTCCGTCATGAACGCGTCGAGCCGGTCCAGGTAGTCCTGGGCGCCGTCCAGGTCCCTGCTGCGTTTGAAGGTCTCCAGGAAGTGGTCGTCGAAGTAGAAGACCCACACGTACCAGTCCGTGACCAGGTCCAGTTCGGGGGCGGAGCAGTCGGGATGGGTGTAGGCGCACATCAGGCCGTAGTCCATCGCGTCGAGCGACTCCTCGGTCCAGATGTCCGGATCGTCGAGCATGCCCATGTCCGCCGCCCACCCCCGCGTGTGTGCCCGGGCGGTCTCCACATGCGGATTCAGCCGGGGCGGATAAGGGAGGTAGAAGTCCGGCAGCCGGTAGGAGGACATCACAGGACCTCGACGCTCTCCAGGATGCCGAGGGCGTCGGGGACCAGGACGGCCGCCGAATAGTAGGTGGTCACCAGGTAGGAGAGGATCGCCTTGTCGTCGATGCTCATGAAGCGCACCGACAGGCCGGGCTCGTACTCGTCCACCAGGCCGGTGCGGCGCAGGCCGACGACGCCCTGGTCCTTCTCCCCCAGGCGCATGACCATGATCGAGCTGATGCCCTTGTCGTTCACCGGGATCTTGTTGCACGGCAGCATCGGCACCCCGCGCCAGGCCGGCGCCTTCTGGCCGTTGAACTCCACGGTCTGCGGGTAGATGCCCCGGGCATTGCACTGCCGGGCGAAGGCCGCGATCGCCTTGGGGTGGGCGAACATGACGCTCGGGTTCTTCCAGACCGTGGTGAGCAGCTCGTCGAGGTCGTCCGGGGTGGGCGGGCCCGAGCGGGTGTGGACGCGCTGCTTGAGATCGGCGTTGTGCAGCAACCCGAAGTCGCGGTTGTTGACCAGCTCGTGCTCCTGACGCTCCCGCAACGCCTCGATCGTCAGCCGCAACTGCTGCTCGGTCTGGTTCATCGGCTCGTTGTACAGATCCGCCACCCGCGTATGCACCCGCAAAATCGTCTGCGCCACACTCAGCTCGTACTCACGCGGCCCCAGCTCGTAGTCCACGAACGTCCCCGGCAGCGTCGCCTCACCCTCATGCCCCGCCGCCAGCGCGATCTCCGCCTCGCCATGCCGGTTCACCGGCCGGTCCGGGTCCTCCCGGTAGGCCTGCACGTGCTCACGCAGGCTGTCCGACAGGGTGAGCAGCCGTTCGAACTCCTCCCTGCCGAGGGCGAGCACGGTGCACGACGTCACGGCCTTGGCCGTCCACTCCCACCGCGCGTCCGCGTTCACCAGCATCTGCTCGCCGACGTACTCGCCGTCGGCCAGCACCCCGAGCCGCGTCTCGTTGCCGTACGCCCCCTCGCCGAGCCTGTCGACCTTGCCGTGGGCGAGGAGCACGACCTCGTCCATCGGAGTGCCGGCCCGCGCGATGACCTGGCCGGCCTCGTACTCCCGCTGGGTGAACAGGTCGGCCATGGCGGCGAGCACGTCGGCGTCGCCGAAGCCGCGCAGGGCGGGAAGCTCGCACAACTCTGCGGAGATGACCCGCACGTCCGCCCCGGTCGAGACGAACGTCACCCTCCCGTCGGCCATCTGGTAGGTCAGCCGCCGGTTGACCCGGTAGGCGCCGCCCACCGCCTCGACCCAGGGCAGCACGCGCAGCAGATGACGGGAGGTGATCTCCTGCATCTGCGGCTGGGTCTTGGTCGTCGTGGCCAGGTTGCGCGCGGCCCTGGTGCTGAGGCTCAACCGGTTGTCGGTCGGCATGGTGTTTTCGGTCACAGCACATCACCCCATCTGTGATCGGCACGGCGGCCGGTTGTTCGGTGACTGGTCACGCTCGTTGCCGAGCGGCGGAGAGGAGGAAGAAAGATCAGGGTCGTACCGGCCCGGACAGGGCCGCGCCGCGTTCACCGCATGCGCCAGGTGCGCCGGGGGTGGCGGGGAGTGCCCGTACGGCCGCACGCGGAGCCGGCCGGAGTGTTCCGGCGGCGGGAGTCGTGCGAGAGACGGGCGTAGCGATCGAGCGCCTCACCGCACGCGGCGGGTGAGCCGCTCGGTGAGCACCGTGAGCGCCCGCGCCGCCTCCGGGGCGATCGCGCAGTCGCGCAGCGCGTCGAGCGCCTGCCCGGCCCGCAGGGCGATGAGGTCCTCGACCGCGCCGAGGGCGCCGGTGTCCACGATGATCCGCCGGAGCTCGGCCGCCCGCCGTTCGTCCAGGTCGGGAGCGCCGTGCCAGGTCCGCAGCCGGTCGCGTTCGGGTCCTCGCGCCCGCGCGTACGCGTACGCCATGAGCACGGTCCGCTTTCCCTCACGCAGGTCGTCGAGGACCGGCTTGCCGGTGACGGCGGGGTCGCCGAAGACGCCGAGGACGTCGTCGCGCAGCTGGAACGCCTCTCCGAGCGGCAGGCCGAACCGGGAGTACGCCTCCAGCAGGGCGGGCGGGGCCCCGGCGAGCGCCCCGCCGATCTGCAGCGGGCGCTCCACGGTGTATCGGGCCGTCTTGTAGCGAATCACCGTCAGCGCCTGTTCGACGTCCGCGTCCGCGCGGGCGTGCGCCAGGATGTCGAGGTACTGCCCGGTGACGACCTCCGTGCGCATCCGGTTGAACAGCTCGCGCGCCGCGCGTCCCCGCACGTCGCCGGCGGCGGCGGCGTCCGCGAGCAGTTCGTCCGCCCACGCCTGCGCGAGCACGCCGAGCAGGATGGCGGCGGACTGGCCGAAGGTCTCCGCGCCCCTCCACCGCGGGGTCCCGGCGAGCCCTCTGTGGATGGTCGGACGCCCGCGGCGCAGCTCGCTGCCGTCCATGACGTCGTCGTGGATCAGCAGACCGGCGTGATAGAGCTCCAGCGCCGCGCCGGTGATGACGGCCCGGTCCTCGTGCCGCTCCTCGCCGCCGGCGCCCCGCCAGCCCCAGTAGCACAGCAGCGGCCGGATGCGCTTGCCGCCCTCGACGACGAACTCGCGCAGCAGCCGGTAGCCCTCGGCGACATCCGGATCGCCGACGGGAGGACGCCGCGCGTCGAGGAAGCCGGCCAGCAGCTCGTCGACCCGTCCCCGGACGGCGCTCGTGACGGCGGCGATGCCGCCGGTGTCGTCGACGCCGGTGATCCCCTTGATGGACGTGTCCACGGTGTCCGCGGTCATGCTCGGCCTCCTCGCTCGGCGAGCCGGTATCCCCTGCGGAAAGTTACTTAATGAACACGCAAAGTAGAACCGTCCGTTCCGATAGTCGGAACTTCTCGCCGAGCCGCGCAGGAGCCACGCAGCTCAGTCGGCTTTGCCGAACTGCGCTGTCTAGTCGGCTTTGCCGAACTGCGCTGCTTAGTCGGCTTTGCCGAACTGTGCGATCGCGGTGGCGAGCAGGGCGAGCCCGAGGACCGCGAGGACGGCCACCTCGACGGGGATGGGGACATGCCACCCGCCCCATGTCAGCCCCGGCGCGAGCCGGGCGCGTACGGCCGGAGCCAGGTCCAGATGGGCGAAGACCAGCCGCCTGATGGGGTCCACGGCGTACGAGAGCGGGTCGATCCGGTTGAGCACGGTCAGCCACGCGGGCAGGTTCGACGCGGGGAACATCGCGCCCGACATGAAGTACAGCGGCATGATCAGCAGCTGGTTGAGCGCCATGAACGACTGCATCTGCCTGACCCGCACGGACATCGCGACCCCGAAAGCCGTGATGGTGAAGGCCAGCAGCACCTGGATGCCGAAAACGCCGAGCATCAGGCCCGGCGCGTACGGCACGCCGACAGGGCCCGCGATGCAGATGACGACGAGGCCCTGGAAGGCCGCGACGGTGGCCCCGCCCAGGCACTTGCCGAGGACGATGGCCCCGCGGGACACCGGCGCGACCAGCATCTCCCGCAGGAAGCCGAACTCCCGGTCCCAGACGATCGAGGCGGCCGAGGACATGGCGGTGAACAGGACGGCCATGGCGAGGATGCCCGGGTAGAGGAAGGTTCGCAGGCCGAGCCCGCCGGTGCCGCCCGAGGTGAGCTGCGACAGACCGGTGCCGAGGACGAACAGGAACAGGAACGGCTGCACGAGAGAGGTGAGGATGCGCAGCGGGCCGTTGAAGAACCGGATGATCTCGCGCTGCCAGACCACCTTGACGGCGCGCAGCTCGCTCATCGCACTGCGCCCGGGCACCCGGACCGCCGTGACGGGCAACGTCATCACCGGCCTCCCCGGGCCGCGGCGAGCGCGGCCGGACCGCGTGCGCCGCCGGTCGCCTCCGCGTCGCGGATCGACCGGCCGGTGTACGACATGAACACGTCGTCGAGGCTGGGCCGGGCCACGCTGACCGACCGGATCGGCAGCCCCGACCGGGAGAACAGCTCCGGCACGAACCGCTCCCCCTCGTCCACGTGGAAGACGACCACGTCCCCGGACGCGACGGCCCGGATGCCGAACCGCTCGTCCAGAGCGGCGACGGCCGCCGCGCCGTCGTCGGTCTCGATCTGGACGCGGTCCTTACCGACACCGGCCTTCAGCGCGGCGGGGGTGTCGAGCGCGATGATCCGGCCGCCGTCCATGATGGCGATGCGGTCGCAGTACTCGGCCTCGTCCATGTAGTGGGTGGTCAGGAAGACCGTGATGTCCTCGGCCTCCTTGAGCTCCCGGATGTAGGACCAGATGGAGCTCCTGGTCTGCGGGTCCAGGCCCACGGTGGGCTCGTCGAGGAACAGCACCCTCGGCGAGTGCAGCAGGCCGCGGGCGATCTCCAGTCTTCGTCTCATCCCGCCCGAGAACGTGGCGACCTTGGCTCCGCGCCTGTCCCACAGCCCCACCATCTCGAGCACTCCCCGCAGCCGTGGACCGACGTCCGCGCGGGGCACGCCGTACAGCTCGGCGTGGAAACGCAGGTTGCGCTCGGCCGTCAGATAGCCGTCCAGCGTCGGGTCCTGGAACACCAGCCCGATCGAGCGCCGCACGCTGTCGCGTTCGCGCACCACGTCGTATCCGCCCACGCGCGCCTCGCCGGCCGTGGGAGTGGTCAGGGTGCAGAGCATGCTGATCGTCGTGGACTTCCCGGCGCCGTTCGGGCCGAGGAAGCCGAAGATCTCCCCTCTGCGCACGGTCAGGTCGATGCCGCGTACGGCCTCGACGTCGCCGTAATGCTTGGCCAGGCCGATGGTTTCCACCGCCGGATGTGTCATCCCGCCTCCCATTCATTACACTTGGTGTAACAGTACACCAGGTGTAACCAAGGAGGCCGATACGCTGTGCCCATGAGTGCGGGCGGACTGCGGGAGCTGAAGAAGAACCGGACCCGGCAGCTCATCGCCGACACCGCGAACGCGCTCTTCCGAGCCCGGGGGTTCGACGAGGTCACCGTCGACGAGATCGCGGCGGCCGCGCAGGTGTCGAAGAAGACGGTGTTCAACCACTTCCCGACCAAGGAGGACCTGGTCTTCTACCGGGCAGAGAACCGGGAGGCCATGTCGCTGGCGGCGGTCACCGAGCGCCCGGCCGGGGTCTCCATCCTCGACTCCTTCCGCGCGCTGTGCCTGGCGCAGACCCGGTTCGTCCCGGGCATGCGGCGCGACCTCGTCCATCCGCGCAGCTTCTTCGACCTCGTCAGCGGCAACCCGTCCCTGGAGCGGAAGATGCACGAGGTCAACGAGCGGATCACCCGGGTCCTCGCCGACGCGCTGGCGGCCGAGGCGGGCGCCGAGCCCGGCGACCCGCTGCCCCGCATCGTCGCCTCGACGCTGGTCGGCGCGCAGCGGGCGCTCTACCGGCGGCTGCGTCAGCGAGTCCGGGAGGGCGGGCCCGACGAGGAGATCGAGCGCGCCCACCACGCGGACGTCGAACGGGTCTTCGACCTGCTCGGCAAGGGCCTGGGCGGCTACCCGCCGGCCTGACTTCTATTCGGCCACCGCGACCCTGGCCTCCTGGCCGTCCACGGTCTCGGTGCGCTCGCGCCGCCAGGGGCCGTGGAACAGGAAGACGGCGGGCCCGAACAGCGCCAGGCACACCAGGGAGACCACCAGCCAGGTCTGCCAGCTCGTGGCCTCGACCACGTGCGGGATGACCAGCAGGCCGACCACGGCGATCGCCTTGGTGAGGAAGCCGAACAGGCCCCAGGCCGTGCCCTGCAGCCGGGGGTCGACGTCCTCGGCGTCCTCGGAGTAGTTGGCCATCCACGGCCCGTACGCCACGCCGAGCGAGCCGCCGAGCAGCGCACCGACGATCATGAGCATGCCGCTGGAGACCTCCTGGCCGCCGAGGAGCGAGGCCAGGTACGCGGTGACGAGCACGGCCGCCACGGTGCCGCCCAGCGTGAACGGCTTGCGCAGCTGGGTGCGGTCCGAGAGGCGGCCGGAGACGATCAGGGTGATCAGGTTGAGGCTCCAGAAGCACGCCATGATCGTGGACGCCTCGGCCGCCGTGATGCCGAGCGCGCCGACCAGCATGGTCTGGCCGAAGAGCGTGAGCGTGATGTAGAGCACCAGCCACAGCGAGATGCCGACCACGTGGGCCCAGATGTTGCGCCGGACGAACAGCGAGGTGACCCTGGCCGGCCTGGTCAGGTCGACGACGCTGCTGGCCTGACGCTCGCTGTGCTGGATCTGCGCGCGCAGCTCGGGCGACAGGTCGGCGATGTTGAGGGCGATGACGATGGAGATGACCAGCGAGAAGCAGCCCATGATGACGAACTGCGACCGCCAGGAGTCATCGAAGATCGGCAGCGTCCAGCCCGCGACGGCGGCGGCGAGGAAGTTGGCCCCCACCGGACCCCACGTCCAGAAGCCGAACGCCTGGGCCCGGCCGAGACGCGGCGAGAAGTCGCGGACCAGCGGCGCCGTGCTCGCCATCGCCACCCCGTCGACGAAGGCCAGCACGATCCTGGCGATCAGCAGGTCCCTTGAGCTGTGGACGAGCGTCATGGCGAAGCAGCACAGGGCGGTCAGCAGCATCAGCGGAACCAGCAGGCGCACCCTGCCGAGCCGGTCGGTGAGCCTGCCGCCGATCGCCGACGCGACGGCCCCCGCGACCGCCGCCGCCCCGGACACCGCGCCGTACGTCGCGAGGGACATGTCGAGGTCCTTGAGGAGCAGCGGGACCACGGGGGCGATCTGCGCCTCATAGGAGCCGATGAGGACGGCCAGCACGGCCATCGTGAGGATCTTCATGCGACGGGCACCTGTGGGGTACTCGTCGAGCTCGCGTACGTAGGACAGGCCCATTGACACGCCTTTCTCGTCAGCCCCCGTCCCAGCGATGAGTTCTAGAAGCCAGCTCTAGAATTCATTTCCACGAATGCTGCGCCCTCTCACGTCCAGAGTCAAGGGGCGGTGAGCATGTGCTTCCTCGACATCGGATGACTAGAATGAGATTCTAGGATTTCGATCGAAGGAGGACGGGTGGACATCGCCGAGGAACTGGCCGGACTGGACGCGGCCTTCGACCACACGGCCGTCGCCGCGCCGCGCATCAGGGACCTGCTGCCGATCTACCGCGACCTGCTGGGAGGCGTCTACCTCGGCGGGGGCGACAACATGGTGAACGGCTACCGGACGCTCCAGCTCAGGTACGCCAACGGCAGCAAGATCGAGCTGATGGAGCCGCTGGCCGGATCCTCGTTCTTCGACAGCTTCTTCGACCTCACCCGCGGCAGAGGCGGGGTCCACCACCTCAACTTCCACGTCACCGACATCGAGGCGGCCGTGGCCGCGCTGCGCGGGCGCGGCTACCGGCTGTTCGGCCTCAACCTCGCCGAACCCCGCTGGCGCGAGGTCTTCCTCCACCCGAAGGAGGCGCACGGCGTGCTGGTCCAGCTCGCGCAGCCGGGGCCGCGCGGCCCCGAGCCGCTGCCGTCCCTCGATGACCTGCTGGCCGGTCGCGGCCGGCGCGGCAACGGCGTCCCGAGTCCCTGACAACGGACCCTCGCCAACTCTAGATTGGAGTTCTAGAATCCGGCTCTAAGACTTCCTCCGCCTTGTAGGAGAACGATGACCGCATCGCACAAGCCCGTCCCGAAGCCGACGCCGGAGACCCAGCCGTTCTGGGACGGCACGGCGGAGGGGCGGCTGCGGATCCAGCGCTGCCGCGCCTGCTCGCGGCACTACTTCTATCCACGGCCCGCCTGCCCGCACTGCGGCTCGGACGACGTCACGTGGGTGACGGCCGGCGGCAGGGCCACTCTCTACTCGTACGTCATCAGCCATCGCCCGGCTCCCGGCTTCGAGCAGGACGGGCCGTACGCGATCGCGGTCGTGGAGCTGGAGGAGGGCGTGCGGATGATGACGAACATCGTCGGCGTCGAGATCACCCCGGAGAACCTGCCCCTGGACATGGAGCTGCGCGTGGTGTTCGAGCAGCGCGGCGACGTGCACGTCCCTCTCTTCACCCCCGCCGGAGCCGCCGCGTGAACATCGTCATCGCGGGCGCGGCCGAGACCGACGAGCTCGGCAAACTGCCCCACATGTCCACCGCGCAGCTCCACCTCCAGGCCGCGCGCAACGCCCTCGCCGACGCCGGGATGTCCAAGGACGACATCGACGGCGTCGCCACCGTCGGCATGCCCGGCCCGATCCAGATCGCGCACGAGCTCGGGATCACCCCGGCCTGGCTCGACGGCACCGGGGTGGGCGGCTCGTCCTTCCTCTTCCACGTACGGCACGCCGCGGCGGCCATCCGGGCCGGGCTGTGCACCACCGTGCTCATCACGCACGGCGAGTCCGGGCGGTCGCGGGTCGGCGCGCCCCGGCCGGCCCTCGGCCCCGACTCGCTGATCGGCCAGTTCGAGCTGCCGTACGGCGTGCTCGGCCCGCCCACCATGTTCACGCTGACGGCGCTGCGCTACATGAAGGAGACCGGGCTCACGCACGAGCAGCTCGCGGAGGTCGCGGTCGCGCAGCGCCGGTGGGCGCACCTCAACCCCCGGGCCATGTACCAGGACCTGATCACCGTCGAGGACGTGCTCGCCTCCCGGATGGTCGCCTACCCCTTCCACCTGCTGGAGTGCTGCCTCGTCACCGACGGCGGCGGGGCGTTGATCGTGACGACCGAGGAGCGTGCCCGCAGGTCGCCGGTCCATCTGCTCGGCTCCGGCGAGTCCGCAGAGTCGCCGATCATCTCCCAGATGGAGGACTTCACCAGCTCCGCCGCCTTCCGCCGCTCCGGCGAGGCCGCCTTCGCCGAGGCGGGCATCTCCCACGACGACGTGGACCACCTCATGATCTACGACGCCTTCGCGCACGTGCCCATCTACGGGCTGGAGGACCTCGGATTCGTCAAGCGCGGCGAGGCCGGCCCGTTCATCGCGGAGGGCCACACCTCCCCCGGCGGCCGCCTGCCGCTCAACACCAACGGCGGCGGACTCTCCTACACCCACACCGGCATGTACGGGATGTTCGCCATCCAGGAGTCCGTACGGCAGTTGCGCGGCGAGGCCGCCGCCCAGGTGCCCGACGTCGAGGTCGGTGTGGTCCTCGGCAACGGCGGCATGTTCGCCTCCGCCGCCACCCTCGTCCTGTCCAACCACCGCCCCTGACCCGCCCGTGCCCCTCCGGCGCCCCGCAGGAGGCGCCGGACGGCGAGTAAGTTGTTCGGTACAGATAAATGCGTCCAGCCGAACAAATCCGGGGAGCGTCGGTACCTGGACCGCGAGTAGGGTGAGCGTCTTCGTGCCGAGCACGCGCTGCTCGTCGTGGAGATCGTGCCTTTCCGGTTCCCGATGACTTCATCGATTCCGGGGGACATTTCACTGCCCCGCCTCGATCATTGGGAAATGCGACCGGAAATCACCGGGATTGGACGGCTCGCCGCGATCGGTTTGCTGAGCGCCGCCGCGATCGGATGCTCGGGCGGCGGCGTGGACGCACGCGACTCCCCCGCCTCCGGGCCTGGCACACCGACGGCGGCCGCCCGGCCCGAGGTGGTCCCGTCTCTGTCCGGCGGAACCTGGACGGAGACGGCAACGGCCGGAGCCGGCGCCGTGATGCTGAGTGTCGCCGCGACCGGGCGCGGCCAGGCCTGGGCGGTGGGCAGCCCTGGAGAGAGCAGACGGAGCGGCCTGGTCCTGCGCTGGGACGGCCGCGCCTGGCGGCCCCTGCCGCTACCGCCTGGCCTGCGGTATCCACAAGTGGTGTCCGGGACGTCCGCCGGCAACGTGTGGATCTTCGACAAGGGCGCGAACGCATGGCGGTGGGACGGCCGACGGTGGTCGGCCCGGGGACGACCCCCCTGGAAGCTCCCGGTCCTCCTGGAGGGCGCCGTGGTCACCCGGCCCGGGGACGTGTGGGTCGCCGGAGGCCAGGACGACGGCACTTCCGGAGATCCTTCCTGGCGCCCCGCGCTCGCACACTGGTCCCCTTCCGGCTGGTCCACCGTGTCCTCCCCCCGATCCACCTGGCCGGGCATCCACCACCTCGGCGCCACGGCCTCCGGGGACCTGTGGGCGCTCGCCGGTGATGGGGACACGGGATCCACGGTCCTGCACTGGGACGGGCGCCGCTGGACGGACGTGCCCACGCCTTCATGGCCGGAAGACGCAAAGGTCGAGTTCAGGGACCTCGCGACGGAGTCGGAACGGGAGGTCTGGGTGGCCGGTTCGATCCAGTTGCCCGGCTCGCGCCAGGCCGCGCTGCTGATGCACTGGGACGGCGACCGGTGGACCCTGGCGCGCGACCTTCCGGCAGGGGCGATCTCGTTCAACGCCGTGGCATCGGACGGCCGCGGCGGCGTGTGGCTCGGCGCGTCCAACTACTCGTACGACGACGATCGAATCCTGCTGCACTAGGAGGCAGCAGTCCGATCTTGTCGTAATGGCGCAGGGTCCGTTCGGATACGCCGACCATGCGCGCCAGTTGTCCGATCCGCCACACCCTGGCTCCTCTCCCCGGCATGTTGACTTTGTCCCTGCGGCAAGGTCCTACCGTCACCGTCCATGACCGATTCGAACCCTCGGACCCGGCTTACCGGTGTCCTGCTGTTGACCTCGTTCGTGGCCATGATCGCCGGTGCGGCCATCGTGGTGCCATCGGGGTTGACCCTGAATTCAGCCGACCCCGATGCTGTGCTGGTCGCGGTGGGTGAGCAGTTCGGGCTGCATCTGACCGAGCTGGTCTTCGACGTGCTGGGCTGGCTGGCACTGACCGCGGCTGGGCTCGTGATGTCCGCTCGCTCCGCCCAGGCACCCAGACCGCACCTGGTGACGCTGGCCGGCGGACTGCTGGCCGCCGCCGGGCTGGCAGGCCTGCTTCATGACGCCGGGAACCTGGCGCTGACCCAGTTGGCCGCTGACCCCACCGCCCCGGCGGTCGCCACCGTGGCCTGGGCGGTACTGCTCACCGCCAAGTGGGCGGTCAACCTGGCCGGGCTGCTGTGGGTCGCCGCCACCGCCGCGGCGGTCGGCGTCCCGATGCCGACCGGGCTCCGCATCGCCGGTGCGGTCGCCGCGATCTCAGGTTTGGCCGCGGTCGCGCTTCCGTGGACGACCGGGACCGATGGGCCGACGGTGGCACTGGAACAGCTCGGGTACGCCCTCCACCTGCCGATCATGATCTGGTACGGGGTGCTGGGCTGGCGGTACCTGCGTAACCGGTGACCGGCGCCTGTGAACCTGTACGTCCTTCTGCCTGGGCGGCTCTGAGCGAAGCGCCGAAGGTGCCGCTGCGCTATCGGCGGCACCGGGCGTCTCCTGCCCCGTCGGCCTGGCGACCTCCAGCGGGGAGTAGCGGGATCGTGAGACCTCCGGGTGGCGTCGCGCTGCTCGGAGATTCGTGTTTGCGGGACGTGATTTTGCTACTTGAAGTAGTAAACTACCTCTATGAGTCTGCCTGAACGAGCCTTCCCGCCAGGAGAAGGGCCCGCGACCAAGGTCAGTGTCTCCTTGCGGGCCGGCAACATCCGAGCCATCAAGGAACGTGTCGGCGCGCGCGGGTTCTCGGCCTATGTGGATGCCGCTGTGGAGCGGCAGATCGAGCGGGATCTGTTGGAGGAGGCCCTGCAGGCGAACGAGAACGAGAGCGGTCCCATCCCGCAGTCCCTTCGGGACGAAGCTGAGCAGTTGTTCCGCAGCGTGAAGTCCGCTCCCGAGCTGCAGGAGGAGCGTGGATGGCACGCGCACGAAGCAAGCTGAGTGCAGGGACGGTCATCCTTGATTCCGAGGGACTCTCGAAGTGGTGTACGGCCGACCAGCGCGTTACGGCGATCGTCCGTGAGGCGCAGAACAACGACTTCCGTGTTGCCATCAGTGCCCTGACGCCTATCGAGGCCTTCGACGGCCGGGTGACAGACGATCGGTTGCGCTGGCACCTGTCCCGGTTGCGTGTCGAACCGGTGACCGAGGATGTTTCCGTCCACGCGCTGGACCTGCTCCGTGAGAGCGGTCTTCACGGCCATAGATACGCGATCGACGCTGTCGTGGCCGCTACTGCTCTTCGCTCCACCAACCCCGTCATCATCCTCACCTCGGACGAGGATGACATGAGCAAGCTCTGCGGCAAGGCGGTCCGCCTCGTACGCGTGTAGGTGCTGAGTTATTGCCCCAGCGATAGGACTACCACCAGCAATACCTCTTTAAGGTGCCAAACGGCTACTGCGGCCTCGGCGGTACTAACGTCAAGCTAGGTGACCCGTCCGAGTGGGCTGCCTGCCAGACGGGCCTGGTTCCGGCCGAGGAGTAGTTTCCGCAGATCTCGCTGTACGGAACGCCTCATGTTCAGCCACGCTGAAGGTCTTAACGGGGGAACTCGCGGGCCTTCCGCTTCTCAGGGCCGAGATCGCCTCCAGTTCTGTACTCAACAGCCCTGGACATCACCGACGCCGCCAACGACATCGCCGCCGAGGGCCAGCTTGGCGATCTGGACGATCTGGCGACCGTTTCTCCCTACATCACCCACACCGTCCGCCTGTTCGGCAACCGGACCCTCAACCTCACCCCGCCGGACGACATCCCCAACACCCGGTTGGATCTGGAACCACGAGTGTTGTTCGCCGCGGCCCTGGCCTGATTCCCGTTCCGGGGATGGCATGATGGCGGACCAGCACGTCCCAGCACGTGCCTGGATGGCCTGATCAGGAGCCCGCTCACAGCAACTGCGCAGCAAGCTCTTGCCATTGACGCAATGGCGGCTCATCTGGTGTGGCCGTCAGCAGGTGCAGGCTGACGTGATCCGCACCGGCGTCGAGATGCTCCTCAACCCGCCGGGCGACGTCCTCGGGGCCGCCGGTGGCAACCAGGGCATCGACCAGCCGTCCGTCGAGGGATTCGACGTCGTCGAATCCCAGGTCGCGTAGCAGCGCGAGCCGGTTGGGCAGGGCGGCGGCCGCGTGGGCACGGGCCAACTCGGCCGTGCGGGCGCGGGATGAGTCCAGGACGACAAGCTGGGTGACCGCCAGCAGCGCTTGCGGCCCGAGCAGGCTTCTGGCCTGGCGGGTGTGCTCGACCGGCATGCCCAGCGGGTGGGCGCCGCAGGCGCGTTCGGCGGCGAGCTGGAGCATCTTCGGGCCCAGCGCGGCCAGGACCCTGGGCGGTGCCGGGACCGGCGGGCCGAACGGGGAGGTGTCCATCGCGTCCAGGTAGGCGCGCATGGTCGCCACCGGCGGGCCGAAGCGATGGCCGCGCACCTCGGTGACCAGGGCGGGATGGCTGACGCCGAGGCCGAGCAGGAACCGCCCGGGGAAGGCCTCGGCAAGCGTGCGCTGCGCAGCCGCGGCACTGATGGCGTCGCGGGCGTAGATGCTGGCGGTGCCGGTGGCGATGACCGCCTGCCGGGTGACCGACAGCAGCAGGGCGGCCTGGGCCATCGCCTCGCGGCCGGTCGTCTCGGGAAACCACAGGGCCGGATAACCGAGATCCTCGATGGCGGCAGCTGCCTGACGTAAAGCGAAGGCGGGAAAGCGGTCCATCTCGCCCGCCCAGATGCCGACCCGTCCGAGGCCGAGCGCGTTCATCGCTCCTGCTCGGCGGTGTCCTGGGCGGCCAGGAAGCCGGCGATCTGGACCGCTCCGGTGCGCTCCAGCCAGGTGCGCAGGTCCATCAGGCCCGGGTGGAGGGCGCGGGTGAAGGCGACGTCGGCGCGATAACCGCGTTCGTTGAGCCAGGTGTAGGCGAAGGCGAACTCCTCGCCGACCTGCGCGATCACCTCGATCGGGATCTGGACGTACGGCAGCGGCCGGCCGATCGCCTCGGAGATGACCGCGGCGATCTGGCGTGGGGTCAGTTCGTCCCCGGCCAGGTCGACCACGCGGCCGATCCACTCGCCCGGCTGGGCGAAGGCCAGCGCGGCGAAGGCGCCGACGTCGTCGACGGCCATGATCTGCTGGGGTACGTCGGCGGCGAACACAGTGGCCACGGTGCCGTCGTGCAGGTGGTAGGCGCCGGTGTAGTTCTCCATGAAGGAGACTGGGCGCAGGAAGGTCGCGGGCAGGCCCAGCCGGGTGATGTGCTGTTCAATCCGCCACTTGTTGATGGTGTTCTGCGGCAGCTTCTCGGTGTTGTGGCGGCCCGCGCCGGCGAGCGAGGCGTAGACCAGGTGCCGCACGCCGGCGGCATGCGCCGCGTCGGCGACGTTGCAGCCCCAGCGGACCTCGTCCTCGGCCGAGAAGCCCGCCGGGGTGCCCGGGGAGCCGACGGTGGGCTGCACGCTGAACAGGCCGTAGGCGCCCTCGGCGGCGGCGACGAGCGAGGCGACGTCGTCCATCTCGGCGCGGACGAACTCGGCGCCCGTCTGCGCCAGCGCCCGGGCTGGCGCGGCGTCCGGATCGCGCGTCACCGCCCGAACCCGCCAGCCGTCGGCGAGCAGCTGCGCCGTCACGGCCTGGCCCTGCAGGCCTGTCGCCCCCACCACCACGATGGTCTTCACGATGTGTCTCCCGACGGTAGGCATGCGGCGGCCACCCACCTAACTGGGGTGACCCTCCGGTTCTGGGTGAGTACGATATGGAGGGCCACCCCGTTTTTGCAAGGCCACCCGGAGATCGCATGCCGCCCGACAGCCGTAGGACCTCGCCCGCGCGGCCGATGCGCGCGGACGCGCGCCGCAACTACGACCGCATCCTGACCGCGGCCGCCGAGGCCATCGCCGAGCACGGGGCCGAGGCGTCCCTGGAGGAGATTGCCCGGCGCGCCGGTGTCGGCTCGGCCACGCTGCACCGGCACTTCCCCTCCCGGCAGCAACTGCTGGAGGCGGTCTTCCGCAACAAGGTCGAGGCCCTGTGCGCCACCGCCGCCGACCTGGCAGCCGACCCCGATCCCGGACACGCGCTGGCGACCTGGCTCGGAGCCGTCGCCAGGCACGCCGTGTCCAACCGAGGCCTGGCCACCGCCCTGATGCGGGGCGCCCATGACGGCGATCCCACCCTGGGCGCCACCTGCCACACCATGATCAGCAACGCCGGAGCGGACCTGCTGGCCCACGCCCGCGAGGCGAAGGCCGCACGACCCGACGTCGCCATCACAGACCTGCTCAAACTCGTTAACGCCATCTGCCTGGCCGTCGAGCAGGAACCCGACGGCGCGGCCCAGGCCGACCGGCTGCTCACCCTCGCGCTGACCGGAGTGCACCCTGCAGGAGAACCAGCGGGGCGGGAGATGTGAAACAGAATGTGCATTATCTGTCACACCGGCTGCCGACGGGTCACCTCCGCCCAGCTCGGCGCCCGCCGCCGCGCAGGCGACTCGGCTACATCATGTGTCACATCGCCTTTCGGGAGGCGGCTCCGTGTCCATCGTGGCGTTCCCCAGCCAGCCCGACCCTGCGACCGCTGGCGTGACGGTCACGGCCGCGGTCGAGCATTTCCTCGACTCCCTCGCTGCGGCCACCACCCGCGCCGGCTACGCCCAGACCCTCAACCGGCTGACCGCGGCCACCGGCCCGCACCATCCGGTCGCCGCCCTGCAGCCTGAGCACTGCGCAGTCGTGCGCCCTGCAGCAAGATCCAAGCTGTTTGCAATCGCGGCCCGGAATCCTACTGCCGTGAATCACACCGGGCTGTCACGGAGAGGCGTGATGCGCGGGGACAGGAGAGCGCCGGTGCGGTTCGTGTCGGGGAGTCGCAAGGACCGTAAGGCGTCCGGCAAGCTACCGCGTTCCCGTTGCTCCTTCTGATGACTTCTGATGATGCGATCACCGGCAGGTGATCGACCGGGTCGGGCTTCGGCGGTACAGGCCCTCGAACGGGATTGCGACGGTGGCCCTTGAATGAGATGAGAAGGGGGCAATGGACATGAGCATCGTGCCATTGTTTGGGATCGTGTTCGGAGTGGTGTCCATCGGGTCCAGCATCCATGACATCATCGTCGGACAGCGGCTGCGGCGGCACGGGATACGGGTGCCAGGCGTCGTCGTGGGCCTGCGCCGGGCCGGCCGCAACGGCGTGTACTACCCCACACTGCAGTTCCAGACGGTGCAGGGCCCCGTGGTGAAGACCGAGTCGGATCTGGGCTTCAAACCGTCGCCAGTCCGTCCGGGCCAGCAAGTCATGGTGGTCTACGCCCCCAAACGACCCCAGCACGTCCGTCTGGACGGGGCGGGCGGCACGGGTCTAATTCACGGCGTGCTGTTCCTGGTCGTCGGGGCGGTCGCGCTGGTGGTCTCCCTGGTCTTCGCGATCAGCTCCTGGCTGTGAGGACGGGAGCGGGCATCGTCGGCATCCGTTCGGGCCGATGAGTTTTCGCGGCATGGCGCCTCCATATCTGTAGACGGCCTGGAACGACGCGGACTGTGCAGGTCGCATCCACGGAGATCAGGAGGTGTCGTTCAGATGGGCGAGACGCATGTAGTGCGGTACACGACCCGGGCCAACGCGGCGGCGGAGAATCAGCTTCGAAGTCCTCAACGGCTACTGCGGCATCGGCGGCACCGGTGTCAACGCAGGTGACCCTTCCGCCTGGTGCCCGACTGGGCTGACGGCCTCTTCGGAGGAGTAGCCGGTATTGCTGAGACCTCCGGGTGGCGGTTCAGGCCTGCTCGGAGGTCTCGTTCTTGTCCTGGGCCACGAAGGAGCCCATGCCCGGGGTGGTGACGATGAGGCCGTCTTCGCGGAGCTTGGCGGTCACCTTGCGGATGGTCACGCGGGCGACGCCGAACTCGCCCTCCAACTGGACCTCGGAGATGAGGTAACGAGGCGGGTACTCGCCCGACTCGGAGCGGGGGCCGATACGACGATGACAAACTTCGCGACCGACTCATAGGCAAATAACGAAGGGATGACTCAGGTTCAGGGAGGACCTGGACAACCTGCGACTTCGCGATCGCAGGTCATCGGTGGCGAGCGACGCTCCGGCAATCCACGCGCTGGCGATGTCTTCTTCAGCCGCCGGCGGGCGACGCCTCGTCGGCGCTGAGGGTCCGCAATAAGTCGACCAGCGTCGACAGCTGCTCGGGGGTGAGTGGCCTGAACAGCTCTTCCGCCGCCAGTTCATAGCTGGCCGTCCAGTCCTGGGCCAGTGCGGCCCCTTGCGCCGTCACTCGAAGGAGTACGGACCGGCGGTCGTCCGTGCTGGTCTGGCGTTCGAGCAGTCCGTCACGGACGAGCGCGTCGACCAGGGTGGAGGCGGTCCCCTGGGCGATACCGACCGCGAGAGCGAGCTCGGTGAGCCGAAGCGGCTGCGAACGTGCCACCTCCACCACCAGGCGCGACCTCGGTGTCGACACCCCATGCTCGCCCAGACGCTCGTTGAAGTGACGTACGAGCACCTTCGCCGTACGACTGAACTCGTCGGCGACCTGTGCTGCGGTCACGCTCTTCCTTGCGTGCGGCATCGCCCACCTCCACTTGACACATCCATCGTACGGGAGGTTGCATAGACGTAGATGCATTGATACCAAACTATTTGATGGCTATGCATCTGGAAGGGGCGGTCAGGATCGCGTGCCGAGCGGCACGGACAACCGGATGCGCACGAGAAGTGCGTACTCAATCACAAGGAGTGCAAGCATGAAGGTCTTTGTCACTGGCGGCAGCGGTTTCGTCGGCGGCGCTCTCGTCCATCGCCTCGTCGCCGCAGGACATGAAGTCATGGCGCTTGCCAGATCGGGCTCGAGCATTCAGCGGGTACGGGCGGCCGGAGCCGATGCCGTTCCTGGCGATCTCGCCGAGCTCGGCCGGGCCGGTTCCCCGGCGCCGATCTGGCTCGCCAAGCTGCGCGAGGCCGACGCGGTCGTGCACGTCGCGGCTCACATGGAGTTCTGGGGGCCCGACTCGCTCTTCGAACAGGCCAATCACATGCCGACCGTCGCCCTGCACGCCGCGAGCGTCGCGGCCGGGGTGCGACGCTTCGTGCTCATCAGCGCCGCGTCCGTCTCCACGGGCAGTCAACGTCGTCCCGTCGTCGACGAGTCGACGCCGGAAGGCCGGCCGAACATCGCCTACAGCCGGGTCAAGCTGGCCACCGAGCGCGCACTGTTGAAAGCCCACAGCGAGAAGACCGAGCTGATCGTGCTCCGCCCGCCGTTCATCTGGGGTCGCGGAATGACGACGATCAACGAAATGGTCAAGGTCGCCGAGGCGGGACGGTTCGCCTGGATCGATCACGGTAAGCACATCGTCGACTTCGTGCACGTCGAAAACCTGGCCGGTGCCGCGATCCTCGCGCTCACACGGGGCCGCCACCGCGGGGTGTACTACGTGACGGACGGCACGCCGATGCCCATTCGAGACTTCCTCATCCCCTTGCTGGCGACCCGCGGCGTGGATCTGTCCAAGAGCCGCAGCGTCCCTCTGGCGATGGCGGCGCCCATGGCCGCGATGATGGACCGCACAACACGCCTGCTTCGCCGCAAGACGGCGCCCCCGCTGACGAACTGGCTGGTGAGCTTCACCGGCCGTGACCGTTCCTACGACATCACCGCCGCGCGGAGGGAACTGGGCTACTCGCCTGACGTGACGGTGGAGAAAGGTCTGGCGGAGATGAGCTTCTCGTGAGGTGACGACCTCGCGCGCCGCTGTCTCACCGCCCTCGCCATGGATACGGCCCCAGTTTCGCGTCTGATCTGGCCCCAGTTTGTGATCTTGCGCGTAGGTTCTGCGAACGTGATTTGGCCCCACCCGGCAACCCGCTGCCTTTTATCCGCGTGAACGCCCTCGGCTGAGGCGCTTCAGGTGGGGACGCTGGGGACGTGCTGCCCCGCGCGGGTGGCGGCGTCTCGGGCGGCGCAGGGGCTTGCGCCGGTGGTTGAGGATCTGGCGGTGATGGAGCGGGTGGCGTCGGTGTTCCGGCCGGTGGGGGAACAGCAGTCGGAGCGCCGCCCGGTGGCGGCTTAGGCGATCCATTCGATGGTGAATCGGTCGGGGTCCCACTTCTTGCGTAGGTTGGCGGTGGCGACGGTGATGGTGCGGATGACCGCGGTGACGATGGCGCGTCGCTGGGAGATGTTCATGGCCTGCCACCTGGTGAGCATGTCCTGGGCGGTGCCGATGAAGGGGATCAGGGGTGAGGTTCGGGAGAGGCCGGCCAGTTGTGCCCTGCTTTTGTCCAGGCGTAGTTCGATCGGGGCGCGGGCGGCCATCCATTCCCTGCGGCTGATCTCCCGGCTGGCCCAGGCTTCGGCGAGTTCTTCCAGTAGCTCCTCGTCGGCACGTACGGCCTCGGCGAGGTCGTCATCGTCGCCGCCTTGGTGGCGGATGCGTTCGGCGAGGGCGGGGGAGTCGAGGGCGGTCAGTAGCATGTCGCGGATGTGGTCGTCGGTGCGGGCGGTGTTGGTGGCGATCCCGCCGCATGAGCCGCTGCCGGGCACGTTCGGGCAGACGTACCGGGGGACGCCTTGCCGTGGGCGGCCGTTCATTCGGTGTCCGCATCGGCCGCAGCGCAGGATGCCGGACAGAAGGTAGGAGCGTCCGGTGGCGGACTGGCGGCGGTAGTCGCGTGTGGAATCGCTGAGTAATGCGCGCAGCCGGTCGGAGTCGACGGGAGTAATGATCGCAGGCCAGACGGCGTCGGCGACGATCTCACCCAGCAGAGGGCGGGTGGTCTGGAAGCTGCTGCGAGGGGTGTGCTCTCTTCGCCCACTGATGCGGGCTGAGGCGAGCAGACGCCGCAGCGTCGTCGGAACCCAGTGACGCCCGGAAGGCGTCTTCACGTCCCGCCGCTGGAAGTCCTTGCACACGCTCGCCAAGGATTCGCCGGCCAGCACGCGGCGGGCAGCCTCGCGGATTACCTCGGCCTCTTCGTCGATGACGGTGATGCGGTCTTCGGCGTAGCCGTAGGGGCGCATCCCGCCACCGGAGACCTTGCCCGCCTCGGCGTTCTGGCGTCGCTGGCGCTTTTGACGTTCGGCTTTGTGCTCTGCCTCGTGGCGGGCTGCGGCCCCCAGCATGCGCGCGATCAGTCGCCCGGTCGGAGTGGCCAGGTCGATCTCCCCGGTGACCGTGGCGAGTTCGATGCCGCGCCGGTCGGCCAGGTCGATGACGTCTTCCAGCTCGCGAGGGGATCGTGTCAGCCTGTCCACGTGCCAGCACACGATGGCGTCGACGGTCCCGGCCTCGACGTCGCCGAGAAGTCGTTGCCATGCCGGGCGTGGGCTTCCGGAGTACGCGCTGACGTCGTTGTCGGAGTAGACGTCCACCACGTCCCACCCTCGGCGCTCGACCAGCGCTCGGCAGTCGGCTTCCTGACGGGCGACACCGAGCCCGGCACCCGCGCGGTCCTGGCTGATCCGACAGTAGATCGCAGCTCTGCCCATGGGTCACATAGATACACGCTCGGTGGAACCGGAGTCTCCTGCCCCATCGACCTCACGTCGGGCGAGGCCTGACCAGTGGTCAGCCCCTGGCCGCCCTGCCGGCCGAATAGCGAGTTATCGAGAGCCGAACTCCTGTCCAAGCGCCCCGCTACGTGGTCGTCGAATGATGAGCGAGATAAAGGTCAGCGGAGAGAACACATCGTCACCCTGCCCATACCAGCTCATAAATAGTAATCACCTCAGCATCTTCGTCGGCATGGAAATGAATCAGTCCGAGGTTCCCGAAGGTGGCCTGCCTGTAATCCCTACGCCCCGGATACAGACCTGGGCATTCCAAGGCTCCTCAATGAGATCCGCAGTCCGCTCGAGCCCGGTGAGGCTCCCGTCGTCAGCAACCCGATCCCCATCACCATCGACTGGACCGAACTGCAGTTCCGAGCAGAACCGATCACGGCGATCCCTCACTCCGGTCTCGACGGCAGGCAAAGGCCAGGCCACTCGTTGATCGCCCGCGACCCGGTGTATGCGGGCGGACGGGGACCTCAGGTGGTCTTGACCCAACCGGAAGTCCCGTACGGCGTGCTCGGGCCGCCCACCATGTCCACGCTGGCCGCGCGCCGGCTACATGAAGGAGACCGGCCGTCCGCCGTGGACGCCGAACCGCGCCGCCATCAGTAAGGCCCGTAGGTCACCGCGCAGGGGACGCCGTTGAGCGTGAAGCCGGTGGGGTGGTCGTCGGCTCCGTTGGCGTTGAAGCCGATCCAGAAACTTGTGCCGGGATCGATACTCTCCTGCCAGACCGGATTGGCGGCCTGGACGCTCGGCGGAGTCTCGGAGAAGGTCGCGTTCCATCCTTGCATGATCGTCTGGCTTCCGGGGAAGACGAACTGCAGGATCCAGGGGCTGAACACCCGGGTCCCGGTGTTGGTGATCGTCACTCTGGTCGTGAAACCGGTGCTCCACCCGAAGCTGGCGTAGGTCACCGCGCAGTCGTAACCAGCCGGCACGTCCGCGGGCGCCGCCTGGGCGGGACTCGTGAACAACGCGGCCAGGAGAAGCCCGGCCGCACCGATACCCGACGAAGCCCGTAGAAAACGCATCGATCCCCCTCCGGATGGCGTTCCGTGAAACCGATTTCGATGTGATCGTGAGCCACTCGAAATCCGCTGTCAAACAATTCCCGGAGGTACGTTCCACGGTTCTCGGCACTATCGCGCGGACGTACGCCAATCAAGACCGGCAGAGCTGGGAGTTTCACCGGTGGCGATATACCGGTCACTGATCGAGGCCGGCGGAGCGGCCCTGACCGGCTTCACGAATTCCGCTTTTGGGACGCGTAAGAATATCCCGATCCACCCGGCGCTCGGATACCCGGAGAATTCGGCACCGCGGCGGCCTCGTCGTCCGTCCGTGCGCGACAGACCGGGACGGACGGACGACGAGGCGGGGGTTCAGCCGCGCCAGGTGACCAGGGCGTCCAGGGCTTCCACGTGCGAGCCGCGGACCAGCAGCGGGTTGATCTCCAGCGACTCCAGGTCGTCGCCGAGGCTCTCGGCGAAGGCGGCGACGCGGGCCACGACCTCGGCGACGGCGTCGAGGTCGGCGGGCTCGGCGCCGCGTGCGCCCCGCAGCAGCGCGGCGCCGCGCAGCTCGTCCAGCGCCCGCCGCACCTCGGCCGCGTCCACCGGAAGGACGCGCAGCGCCGTGTCGCGCAGTGCCTCCACCCAGATCCCGCCCAGGCCGACGGCCAGGGTGAGCCCCCACGCCGGGTCCCGTACGACGCCGACCAGGAGCTCCACGCCGCCGCCACGCTGCGGCTGGACGAGCGCGCCCACCCGGCCGGTGCCGGGGACCGCCGCGGCGGCCACGACCTCGCGGTAGGCCCGCTCGACGTCCCGCGCGTCGGACAGGCCCAGCCGGACCCCGCCGACGTCGCTCTTGTGCCCGAGCCCTTCTGCGGCGACCTTGAGGACGACCGGGTAGCCGAACCCGACCGCCGCCGCCACCGCCGACTCCTCGTCGTACACCAGCTCGCCGGGCACGACCGGGATCCCGGCGGACGACAGCAGGGCGGCGGCCCGGTGCTCGGCCCACACACCCGTCCCTGGCTCGACCGCCGGGGCGCTCACCACGGCCTTCGCCGGGACGGCTCCGTCCGCCGCCTCGACGGCGGCGCGGTACGCCTGCCCCCATCGGACGGCCGCGCCGATGGCGTGCATGCCGTGCTCGATGCCGCCCGCGACGTACGGGAATCCGCTCTCCCGCTGCACCTCGCGGCCGAACTCGGTGACGTCGGTCAGCACGTTGCTCACGACGACGACCGGCATCGGGGCCTCGGCGATGCGCCGGGCGCTCGCCGCGAACATGGCGTGCACCGGCGCGGGGTCGGGCGGGGCGACGCGCGGGAGGTCCGACAGCAGCATGACCGCGTCCACGCCGGGGTCGGCGGTGACGGCCTCCAGCGCGCGGCCGAGCAGCGTACGGTCGATGAGCACATAGCCGGTGACGTCGAGGGGGTTCTGCACGGTCCCGAAGGCGGGCACGATCTCCCGCAGCCGGGCGACGGTGTCCGGGGCGAACGCCGGCAGCTCCAGCCCTTCGTCTTCGGCCCGGTCGGCGATGATCTCCGACGCGCCGCCCGAGGGCGTGACGACGCCGATCCGCGGTCCTGGCAGCGGGCCCACCTCCGCCAGCAGGCCGGCGGTGATGATGAGGTCCTCAAGCGACCGCACCCGCACCACCCCGAGCTGCCGGAACACCGCGTCGATCACGTTGTCGTCGCCGACGAGCGCGCCGGTGTGGGCCTGGGCGGTGCGCGAGGCGAGCCGGCTGCGCCCGATCTTCAGCGCGACGATCGGCTTGCCCGCGAGCAGCGCCCGGCGCGCCGCCCGGGAGAACGCGGCCGGGTCGCGGACCGACTCGAGGAACAGCGCGATGGCCTTGGTCGCCGGGTCGTCCACCAGGTAGTCGATCACGTCGGTGACGGTGACGAGCGACTCGTTGCCCATCGAGGTGAGCAGGCTGATCCCGACGTTGCGGGCCTGGGCGAAGCCGAGCACCGAGCTGGCCAGCGCGCCGCTCTGCAACACCACGCCGACCGACCCGCGCAGCAGTGGGGACGGGATCGGCAGGCCGTACGGCGTGACGTCGGCGGCGGCGTTGATGAAGCCGTTGCCGTTGGGGCCGAGCACGGTGAGGTCGTTCTCGCGGGCGAAGTCGACGATCTCCGCCTCCAGGGCGGCGCCCTCCGGGCCGGTCTCGCCGAAGCCCGCGGTGAGGATCACGTAGTCGCGGATGCCGAGCTTGGTGCCCTCGCGCAGCACGGACAGCACGGCCGTGGTCGGCACCATCACGTACGCGAGGTCGACCTGGCCCGGGATGTCGGACAGGCTGCTGTACGCCTGCTCGCCGTGCACCACGCCGCCGCGCGGGTTGACCAGGTGCACGGGCCCTCGGAAGCCGTGCGTACGGAGGTTGGTCAACGTGCTGATCGACCAGCCGGACTTGTCCGTCGCCCCGACCAGAGCGATCGACCGGGGGTTGAAAAGCTCTCCTACCGGCATCCTCACTCCCCGATCGTGCCGAGGCGGGCGTGACCCCTGAGCAGGTTGCGGGCGATCGTCCTGCGCTGGATCTCGTCGGTGCCCTCGAAGATCCGCAACAGGCGCAGCTCGCGATACCACCGCTCGATGGGCAGTTCCTTGGTGTAGCCCATGCCTCCGTGGATCTGCAGCACGCGGTCGACGACCTGGTTGGCCATGACCGCGCCGTTCAGCTTGGCGATCGAGGAGGCGTGCCGGGCGTCCATCCCCTGCTGCACGCGCCAGGCGGCGTGCAGCGTGAGCCACTTGGCCGCCTCGATCTCCACCTGCGAGTCGGCGATCATCCACTGGATCGCCTGGTATTCGGCGATCGGCTTGCCCATCGACACGCGGATCTTGGCGTAGTCGACCGCCATCTGGAGCATGCGCTCGGCCGAGCCGACGGCCCGTGCGGGGATCATGTAACGGCCCTGGCCGATCCACTGCATCGCCAGCTCGAAGCCCCTGCCGAGCTCGCCGAGGATGTTCTCCTCCGGCACCCTGACGTCCTCGAACACCAGCGAGGCCGGGCCCCACTGCCCCATCGTCGGGATCGGCTCGGACTTCCAGCCCATGTCACGGTCGGCCAGGAAGCAGGTGACGCCGCCGTTCGCGCCCTTCTCGGCGTCGGTCACCGCGAACACCATCACGAAGTCGGCCTCGTTGCCGCCGGTGATGAAGGTCTTCTCGCCGTTGATGACCCAGTCTCCGCCGTCCTTGACGGCACGCGTACGGATGCTGCGGGCGTCCGAGCCGGCGCCGGGCTCGGTGATGGCGAAGCAGGAACGGCGTTCGCCCTCGATCGTGGGGATCAGGTAGCGCCGCTTCTGCTCCTCAGTGCCGGCGTAGAGGATGTTGTCGGCCGACCCGCCGAAGCTGAACGGGACGAACGTGCGGCCCATCTCCATGGCGATGATCGCGGACATGACCGGGCCCAGGGCGGCCCCGCCGTACTCCTCGGGGGTGTTGATGCCCCAGAAGCCCATCTTCTTCGCCTTGAGCCGCAGGTCACTCAGGACCTCGGGATCGAGCCCCGGGCCGTCGCCGCGCTCGCTGCGCAGCACCTCGGGTTCGAGCGGCATGACCTCCCGCTCCACGAACGCGCGGATGGTGTCACGGATCTGCAGTTCCTCTGGGCTCAGGGAGAAGTCCATCGACGCGACTCTTTTCTAGAATTGCTCTCTAGGAATCGGCTCCAGCCTGGTTCCGCGCCAGGTTGGTGTCAAGAGGCTTGGAATCACTTTCTAGAATTCGACCGGCTACGATGGCGTCGTCCCTGGAAACGAGGAGCCCAGATGGCACGCAAGCCCGGCGGAAGGAGCGGCTCGTGGGAGTGGAGCCGCACCGCCCAGACGCGTAAGAGCATGCTTCAGGCCGCCCGCGAGGTCTTCTCCGAGCACGGCTTCGCCGACGCCAACGTCGCGGACGTCGTCGAGCGCGCGGGCTCCAGCGTCGGCAGCCTCTACCACCACTTCGGGGGCAAGACCGAGCTGTTCCTCGCGCTGTGGGAGGAGCACCAGGCCGCCCACGAGGAGGCCGCCGCGTCCAGCGTCGCCACGGCGAAGCAGGCGGGCGTGAAGGACCCCGTCGAGCTGTTCATCGCGGGGGCCAGGGCGTTCCTCGAAGGGTCCTGGCAGCGGCGCGACCTGGCCCGGCTGTTCATGGACGGCGACGGCCCGCCGGGGTTCGAGCTGATGCGGCGCACCCGCGGCCGGGAGTGGGTCCGGCAGAACGCCGTCCTGCTCGGCGCGGCGAACACGCCGACCGACCGCCTCACGGTCTCGGTCCTCACCAGCGTGATCGGTGAGGCCGGCCGCGAGGTCGCGACGAGCGAGACCGAGGAGGAGGCCGGGGAGGTCGTCGAGGCGGCGATCGCGCTGATCCGCCGCTTCGGCGACCCCCTGGCCACCCACGACGCCCCGGCCGGAGACGCCGGCGCCGTGTGACGTCAGGCGGGACGGAAGGCGGCCCTGCCCCGGTCGATCACGACGGTGCCGTCCTCCTTCGCCGTGCGGAACAGGGCCGTCGCACCGTCGTGGGACGTCCAGATCGACACGGTCAGCGCCTCGCCCGGGTAGACCGGTTTGCTGAACCGTCCCGACATGGCCGCGAACCGGGCCGGGTCGGACCCCGCCACCGCGTGCAGCAGCGCCCGCCCGCTGATCCCGTACGTGCACAGCCCGTGCAGGATCGGCCGGTCGAAACCGGCGCGGGCGGCGAAGGCGGGGTCGGAGTGCAGCGGGTTGCGGTCTCCGGACAGGCGGTAAAGCAGCGCCTGGTCCTGGCGGGTCTCGTAGGTCACTGTGTGGTCCGGCGGCCTGCCGGGCTCGGCCCACTCGTCGCGTGGGCCGCGCTCGCCGCCGAAGCCGCCCTCGCCCCGGATGAACACCGAGCTACGGCTCGTGATCAGCAACTCGCCGCTCTCCGCGTCCGCCGCCCTGGCCTCGGTCGTCACCAGCGCCCCCGAGCCCTTGTCGTAGATGCCGGTCACCGTCGAGGTCGTCCGCACACGGCCGGCGGGCGGCAGCTCGCAGTGCAGTTCGAAGGCCTGCTCGGCGTGCACGAGCATGGCCGGGTCGAAGTCGCCGAGCCGCCGCCCGGTGGGGGCCTGGGCGGCCAGCACCGCGAAGGTCGGCAGCACCCGCTGCCGGACCCCCGCCGAGTTCTCCGTGGTGAAGGCGAGCTCCTCGGTTCCCGCCCCGACGCCCAGCGCGTACAGCAGGGTGTCGGCGGACGTCCACGACCGCTCGTGTGGCGCGCTCTCCACGCCGATCAGACTGTGGTCGAGCGGCATGTCACTCCTCCCCGTCCGGGATGCGCCCGCTGGTGAGGGCGTTCGGCGCGGCCTTCTCCACCAGGGCGGGGATCGCGTCGCCCAGCTCGGCCGGCTCCCACCGGGCGCCCTTGTCCACGCCGGGCCCCGCGTGCCAGCCCTCGGCCACGCTGATGTGCCCGCCGCGCACGTTGAAGACCCGGCCCGTGATCCCCCGCGACTGGACGCTCGCCAGCCACACCACCAGCGGCGCGATGTTGTCCGGCGCCGCCGGATCGAACCCGCCCTCGGCGGGCCGCCGCCCGCCCGGGATGAGGTTCTCGGTCATCCGCGTGAGCGCGGCGGGGGCGACCGCGTTGACCGTCACGCCGTAACGCGCCAGCTCCTTGGCCGCGATGATCGTCAGCGACGCGATCCCCGCCTTGGCCGCGCCGTAGTTTCCCTGGCCCGCGTTGCCGTAGATACCGGACGACGACGTGGTGTTGATCACCCGGGCGTCCACCGCCTCGCCCGCCTTGGACCTGGACCTCCAGTAGGCGGCGGCGTGCCGCAGCGGGGCGAAGGTGCCGCGCAGGTGCACCCGGATGACCGCGTCCCACTCGTCCGCCGACATGTTGACGAGCATCCGGTCGCGCAGGATGCCCGCGTTGTTGACCAGCACGTGCAGGTCGCCGAAGGTCTCCACGGCCCTTTCGACCATGCGCCGCGCGCCGTCGAAGTCGGAGACGTCCTCGCCGTCGACCACGGCCTCGCCGCCCATGGCCCTGATCTCCTCGACCACCTCGCCCGCGGCGCCGGTGGACGACCCGGTGCCGTCGACCTCGGCGCCCAGGTCGTTGACGACGACCTTGGCGCCCTGACGCGCGAACTCCAGCGCGTGTCCCCGCCCGATGCCTCGCGCGGCACCGGTGACGATCACGACACGGCCTTCCACGATTCCGCCCATGCGCAGCTCCCTTGACCCGGCCTTGACCCGACCTCGTGTGAACGGGATTCTAGTAATGGAATCTAGAATTCGGTAGGGAGGAGCCGGTCATGATCCAGCTCGCCGCACGATGACGGCCGTGCCGCAGACCATCGCGGCTGACCCCGGCGAGCGGGAGCGGCTGCGCCGCGCCTGGCGGACGCTGTCGGTCGTGAGCATGGCCAGTGTCCTGACCGCGCTCGGCGGCAGCGCGCTCAACGTGGCGCTCCCCCAGGTCGTACGGCAGACGCACGCGAGCGCGGACGCCGCGAGCTGGATCCTGCTCGCCTTCCAGCTCACGACGACCGTGCTCATGGTGGTGTTCGGCCGGCTCGCCGACCTGTTCGGGCGGCGGGCGATGTACCTCGGCGGCCTTGCCACCTACACCGTCGCCAGCCTGCTGGCCGGATTCGCCCCGGACGCGTGGGTCATCGTGGCGCTGCGGGTGGTGCAGGCGGCGGGCGGTGCCATGCTGCTGACCAACAGCGCCGCGCTGGTGACCGACGCCTTCCCCAAGTCGCGGCTCGGCGAGGGGATGGGCGTCTACACCGCGTCGTTCTCCATCGCCCAGCTCGCCGGCCCGGCGCTCGGCGGCCTGTTCACCGAGCACCTCGGCTGGCGCTGGGTGTTCTGGTACAACGTGCCCCTCGGCATCGCGTGCCTGGTCTGGGGCGCGGTGGCCCTCCGTCCGGGACCGCCGCAGGGCCGCGACCGGGGGCTCGACCTGTCCGGCAACGCGCTCGTGCTCGCCTGTCTCGGCGGCCTGCTGCTCGCGCTGTCGGAGGTGACCAGGCTCGGCTGGGGCCATCCGATGGTGGTGTCCGGCCTCGTCGTGTTCGCGGTGACGCTCCCGCTGTTCGTCGTGCGGGAGCTGCGGGCCCGTCATCCGGCGGTGGACATCCGGATGTTCCGCGATCTCACGTTCGCCCTCGGGACGCTGGCGTCGTTCCTCAACTCGACCGCGCGGGTCGGGGTGGTGCTCCTCGTGTCGCTGTTCTTCCAGGCCGTCCGCGGGGAGGACCCGGTGCATGCGGCGGTGAAGGTGCTGCCGCTCTCGATCGCGGCGATGGCGGCGTCGGTCGCGTCGGGCTTCCTGCTGCGCCGCCTGGGTCCGCGCACGGTGGCGGTCGCCGCGACCTCGCTGACGACGGCGGGCCTGGCCGTCCTGCTGTGGCTGATCTCCCCCGACGTGTCGCCGGCGGCGCTCACGGCCGCCCTCGTGCTGATCGGCGTCGGCTCGGGCATGTTCCTGCCCTCCAACACCACCGCGATCCTGGACGGGGTGCCGTCGCACCGGCTGGGGATCGTCAACGCCATGCGCCTGATGCTGCAGAACACCGGGGTGGTGGTCGGCACCGCGCTGGTCCTGTCGATCATCACGGTGCCGCTGCCGGCCGGGCTGCACGACGCCGTCTTCGCGGGAACGCTGTCCCACGTCTCACCTGCGGCGGTCGAGCAGCTCGTCACCGGCTACCGCTGGGCGCTGGCCTGCATGACCGTCGTCTCCGCGCTCGCCGTCTTCACCTGCTTCACCAGAAGGCGGGCGGGCTCGCCCGTCAGCTGAGGACGCGGCCGTGCCGGTCGCGGGCCTTCAGCCGCACGGTCGGCATCTCGGGCGCGGGGAGCGGCCGCTCCCCGCCCGGGACGACGCCGAAGCGGTCGCCACGCATCCATTCGTCGCGTGCCCGCGCGATCTCCTCGTGCGAACGGCCGACGAAGTTCCACCACATCACCAGGGGCTCCTCGAACGGCGTGCCACCCAGCACGAACAGCCGGGCCGGGCCGGCCGTCTCCATCGGCACCGCCGTACGGCCCTGCCCGAGATAGAGCAGCGAGCCCGGCTCGAGCGCGACCCCGGCCACGTCGGCCGTGCCCGACATGGCCAGCACCGCCGTCTCGTACGCGGGATCGACCGGCAGCCGGTGTTCCCCTGGGCCGGCGAACAGCACCTCGGCCCCGAGCAGCGGGGTGTGCACGCGGGCGGGCGAGCGCAGCGGCCCGGCCTCGCCCACCACGACGGTCACGGTGACGTCCCCGTCGCACAGCACGGGCAGCGCGGCGTGGTGCTCGAACCGCGCCTCGCCGTGCCGCGCCTCCTCCGGCAGCGCGACCCACAGCTGCAGCCCGTGCATGCCCGGCGGGTGCTCCGGCGGCGACTGCTCGGAATGGGCGATCCCGTGGGCGGCGGTCATCAGATTGAGCTGCCCGGGCACGATCGCCTGGACGTTGCCGAGGCTGTCGCGGTGCAGGATCTCGCCCTCGGCGAGCCACGTGACCGTCTGCAGGCCGGTGTGGGGGTGCGGCGGCACCTGCATGCCCGGCCGGCCGCTCACGTCGTCGGGTCCGAAGTGGTCCACGAAGCACCACGCGCCGACCATCCGGCGCGGGCGCTGCGGGAGCAGCCTGCGCACGGTCGTGTAGCGGCCGAGCGGCACGTCGTGGCCGGGCAGGAGCACGCTCTCCGGCTCCGCCTCGGTCGCGACCGTGCAGCCGTACAACGCCGGCTCCCCGTGGTTGAGGGGCCCGCCGCTCACTCGGCCGCCTCCCCGCCGTCGAGGGAGAACCGGGCCCGCCGGTCGGCCGGCACCAGGTCGAGGTACTCCGGGTGCCGCTCGATGTACCTCTGCACGAACGGGCAGAACGGCAGGACCGACAGCCCGGCGTCCCGGGCGGCGTCGAGCGCCGCCCGGACCAGCGTCGAGCCGAGGCCCCGGCCTTCGAAGGCCGGGTCGATCTCGGTGTGGGTGAAGGAGATCGTCGGCCCCTTGAGCCGGTATTCGGCGAAACCGGCGATGGCGCCGTCGAGGGTGATCTCGAAGCGGCTCTCGGCCGGGTTGTCGGCGACCTGCGGTTCTGTCTGTTCCATCGGGATTCCTTCCAAAATCGTCGTCAGGCGGCGATCGTCGCGTGCATCTCCCACACGAGGATCTCGGCGGGCTCCGTCGCGGTGACCTTCTGCCCGCCGGTGGCGGTGAAGCGCACCGCGTCACCGGTCTCCAGAGTGCCCGCACCCTCCAGGGCGACGGTCCCCCGGGGTACGAACAGGTGCAGGAACGGCGCCTCGGGCAGCTCCACGCTCTGGCCCGGCTGAAGACGGGCGGCGTACAGCGCGGCGTACCGGTTCTTGATCCGGATGGCCGCCTCTCCGGCGTGCTTGTCCATGCCGCTGGCGACCGGCACCAGGCCGCCGGCCAGCAGATCGTTCTCGATCTCCAGCTGCTCGTAGCCGGGGGTGATGCCGGGCTCGTCGGGGACCACCCACATCTGGACGAAGTGCACGGCCTCGTCGTGGGTGTCGCCGCCGGTCAGCCGCCAGGAGTCGTTCTTCTCCGAGTGCAGGATGCCGGTGCCGGCGCTCATGCGCTGGGCCAGGCCCGGGTAGATGACGCCGGAGTGGCCCTCGGAGTCCTGGTGGACCAGGGAACCCTGGAGCACCCAGGTGACGATCTCCATGTCGCGGTGCGGGTGGGTCTCGAAGCCGGTGCCCGGGTGGACGACGTCGTCGTTGTTGACCAGCAGCAGGCCGTGGTGGGTGTTGCCGGCGTCGTAGTGGCCGCCGAACGAGAACGAATGCTTGGAATCCAGCCAGGAGATGCGGGTGGCGAAGCGCTCGCCCGCCCGGCGGACGTCCACACGAGGGGTCAGCCTGGTCGTGGTCATGGGTGCCCTTTCCTCGTCGCCATGTAGATGATGCGTCATCTACTGGTGCCCCACAACATACATGACGAGTCATTGATTCCCGCTAGCCTGGGGACATGGACAGCCCACGGTGGCTCGACGCGGACGAGCAGCGCGCCTGGCGGGCGTACGTGCGCATGCAGGGCCGCCTCACGGCCCGGCTCAACCGGCAGCTCCAGGCGGACTCGGGTCTGTCCCTGGCGGACTACGAGGTCCTCGTGCAGCTCACCGACAGGGAGGAGGGGCGGCTGCGGCCGTACGAGCTGCAGCGCGACCTCCAGTGGGAGCAGAGCCGGCTGTCCCACCACCTGACCCGGATGCAGCGCCGGGGGCTCGTCAGGCGGGAGGAGTGCGCGGACGACGGCCGCGGCGCGTACGTCGTGATCAGCGAGGAGGGCCGCCGGGCCATCACCGCCGCGGCCCCCGGACACGTGGAGACCGTGCGCCGCCTGTTCTTCGCCGGCCTCACCCGCGAACAGGTCGCCGCGCTCGAACGGCTCGCAGCAGACGTGCTCGACCGGCTCGACTAGGGACGCGACCCTAGCTCACCAATCCCTCGGGGAAGACGACGTCGGCCACCCCGGGGACGGTCCTGGCGACCAGCTCGGCGATGCGGGCCGACCGCTCGTCGCCGGGGCCGTACAGTTCGACGACGCCGTCCCGCACGGCCGCGCCGAAGGACGCCGTGTCGGCGCAGTCGCGCAGCGCCGCGAGCACGTCGTCGCGGATCCGCTCGTCCCCCTGGGCCAGCAGGCCCATCAGGTCGCGGCGGCTGACGATCCCCACGAGTTCGTCGTCGCGCAGGACGGGGACGCTCTTCACCCCCGTCGTGATCATCAGTTCGACCAGATCCATGGTGTCGGCGCCGTCCCCGACAGTGGCGACGCGCGGCGTCATGACCTCCTCGACGAGTGCGGGCGTCCTGCCGGTGGGCGGGGCCTCGGGGCGCAGGAAGGCCCGGGGGTTGGCCCCGAACTCGCCGCGCAGCAGGTCCATCTCGCTGACGATGCCGACCATCCGTCCGTCCGTGGCGACCACCGGCGCGGCCGTGATGTCCTGCTCGTACAGCAGGCGGACGGCCTGCTTGATCGTCGCCGTGCGCCGGACCGTCACCACCGGCGTCGTCATGATCTCGTGGACCAGCATCGTGACCACCTCCTACGCGGCCGGTGCGAGGGCGAGCGTGCCGCCGGGCGCCGGGGCGACCCGCGCGCCGAACTCCCGGCTGATCCCGTCGAGCGTCGCCCGCAGCCACTCGCGGTCTTCGCCGCAGGCGTGCCGCAGCCGCATGCGTACGGCCCGCATCGGCGCCATCCGCAGCTCAAGCAGCCGCCCCGACGCCGCCTCGGCCGTCGCGAAGTACAGCAGCCGCAGGTCGTCGCGGTACTCCTCGTAACCGGCGATGCCCTCGTAGTCGTCGATGAAGTCCCCGCAGCCGTAGAGGATCAGCCGGTCCCGGTACACCTCGACCGGACGGGGATGGTGGGAGGAGTGGCCGTGGACGAGATCGACGCCGCCCTCGACCAGCGCGTGGGCGAACTCGACCTGGTCGTCCTCGACCTCGTAGCCCCAGTTGGACCCCCAGTGGACGGAGACGACTGCGATGTCCCCCGGCCGCTTGGCCTGCCGGACACGGTGGACCGTCTCCGCCGCGGCCTCGCGGGACGGCCCGGGCAGGAAGGCCACCCCGGGCCGGTCACGGGCCGCCGCCCATTCGCCGGGGACGCCGCTGGACGGCATCGCGACCGCGAACACCAGGACCCGCCCGCCGCCGGGGAGCGCCACGACCGCGGGCCGCCGCGCCTCGTCCTCGTCCCGTCCCGCGCCCGCATAATCGAGTCCCGCCCCCGCCAGCGCGTCCAGCGTCTCCGTGAGCCCGCGTACGCCGAAGTCGAGCACGTGGTTGTTGGCAAGCACGCACACGTCGGGCCGGGCCGCGGCCAGGACGGGGATATTGGCCGGGTTCATCCGATAGTGCACTTCCTTGCCCGGCGCGAAGTCGCGGCTGCGGGTGACGCTCGTCTCCAGGTTCAGCACGCGTACGTCGGGCGCGGCCTCGTCCAGCACCTCCAGGGCGTCGCCCCAGGGCCAGGAGTAGCCGGCCGGCCGCGGGATCGGGCCGTTCGCCTCCTCCGCCAGCTCGACGTACGCGCGGGCATCCCGGGCGTACGGCTCCTCCAGCACGGGATCGCCGGGATGCTGGAGGATCTGGTCGACCCCGCGGCCCAGCATCACGTCGCCGCACAGGAACAGCGTCACCGGGTCCCCCGCCGCCGACCGCATCTCACTCCTCCTCGGTCAGCGTGGCGCAGCGGGCGCCGCCCGGACAGTGAGGGAAGTCCTTGTGGTGGGCCAGCCACAGGCGGACGAGAGCGGTTTCGAGATCGCGCACGTCCAGCCCCGCCTCGCCGGCGATCTCCCGCAGCCGCTCAAGGGGGTGGTGTCCCGCGCCGAGCAGCCCGGCGTGCCGCCCGGCCTCCACCGCCCGGTCGTCCGGCGGCGGGTCCACCCCCGGCCAGACACCGCGCAGCTCGCGCAGGAACAGCGCGACCGTCACCGGGCCCCAGCCGGGCAGCGCGTCGAGCGCGGCGCGGGTCTCGTCCAGGCCGCCCCCGCGCAGGGCGCCGACCTCGCCGCCCACCGCCTCGGCCAGGCGGAGCAGCCGCGTCGCCGTCCGGTAGTCGTAACGGGCGTAGCCGCCGCGGTCGAGGATCTCGACCAGTTCCTCCCAGGTGCGGCCTTCGACGTCGGAGAGCCCGCGCACCCCCGCCTCGGCCATCGCCCGGTAGGTCCGTACGGCGATCCCGGCGGAGATCCGGGTGCCGAACAGCGTCGCCGCGAGCAGCCACCGCTCGACCTCGCGGTCCCCCCGGTCGGCGTCGATGCCCATCTCACGGGAGAACCGGCCGCCCAGGGTCTCGACGAGACGGCGCGCGCGGTCCGGCAGGCGGGTCAGGTCCCTGTCCGCCGCCGTACGGCTCCGCGTCCTGGGCGTCACACTCCCATCCTCCCCCCTGGCCGCCCGTCGCCACCGGGCGGCGTGTCAGGTGTGGGCCAGCAGGTCGTCCACGCCCTCGTCCCGGTGGAGGCGGCCGATCGCCTCGGCCAGCAGCGGGGCGACCGGGCACACCTCCAGCGACGGCAGGGCCGCCCCGTCCTGCGGCAGGGTGTCGGTGACGACCAGGCTGCGGATCTCCGTGCGGCGCAGCCGCTCCCGCGCGTCCCCGGCGAACAGGCCGTGCGTCGCGGCGACGGCGAACGGCGGCGTCGCCCCCTGCCCGAGCAGGGCCTCGACGGCCGCCTCGATCGTCCCACCCGTGCTGATCATGTCGTCCACGACCAGCGCGGGGCGGCCGGTCACGTCGCCGAAGACCTGCTCGGCCCGCACGTCCGCTCCGGTCAGCCGCGTCTTGCGGACCAGCGCGACGGGCCGCGCCAGCAGGCGGGCGTAGTGGCGGGCGAGCTTGACCGCGCCGAGGTCGGGCGCGACCACCACCGCCTCCTCCGGCACGCCGCGCCCGGCGGCGCGGGCGAGGGCGGGCACGGCCGTCAGCGTCTCCACCGGCATCGGGCACACCGCCTCCAGCGCGGCCGTGTGCGGATCGACCGCGATCAGGCGCTCGACCCCGGCCGAGGCGAGCGCGGCCACCACCACCCGCAGCCCGATCGCCTCCCCCTCGCGGCGGCGCCGGTCCTGCCGGGCGTACCCCACGTACGGCACCACCGCCGTCAGCCGGGCCGCGCCGCCCCGCCGGCAGGCGTCGGCGAGCAGCAGCGCCTCCACGACGTGCTCGTCGACGGGCGGCCCGGTGGGCTGGACCAGGTAGACGTCCGCGCCCCGGACACCGGTGACGACCGGCCGCGACTCGCCGTCCGGGAACCGCTCGGCCACCGGGACGGACGGCTCCTGGTCCAGCGCGGCCGCGACGGCGGCGGCGAGCGGGCGGTTGGCCGTCCCGGCCACGATCCGCAGCGTCATGGCTGTTCCCCCTCAAGTCCCCCCTCAAGTCCCCCTCAAGCGCCCCACTGGCACCGTCCCCCGTGGGCGCCGGCGGCAAGCGCGGCACGACCCGGGTCCGGGAATCTGCGGGTCTCGGGGTCTGGGGGTCTGGGGGTCGTTCCCCGCGTGTTCGCGCGTCAGGTGACGCGGCAGAGGATCTCGCCGTGCGGGACGCTGAACCAGCCGTCCTCGCTCGCGGCCCACTCCCGCCAGCCGTCGGCGATGCGCCGCAGGTCGTCCCGCGTGGCGTGGCCGCCCTCGACCGCGCGGTCCGCGTAGGAGGACTGCACCGTGCGGTCGGCCCACAGCCCGCCCCACCACTCCCGCTCCTCCGGGGTGGCGTAGCACCAGGTGGACGACGACGAGGTGATCTCGGTGAACCCCGCCTCCCTGGCCCAGGCACGCAGGCGGCGCCCGGCGTCGGGCTCGCCGCCGTTGGCGCGGGCCACCCTGCGGTAGAGGTCCAGCCAGTCGTCCAGGGCCGGGATCAGCGGATACCACACGAAGCCGGCGTAGTCGGAGTCGCGCACCGCGACGATCCCGCCCGGCTTGGTCACCCGCCGCATCTCGCGCAGCGCGCCCACCGGGTCGCCGACGTGCTGGAGCACCTGATGGGCGTGCACCACGCAGAAGGAGGCATCGGGGTAGCCGAGTGCGTGCACGTCGCCGGTCGCGAAGCTCACGTTGCCCAGGCCGCGCCCCTCCACTTCGCGGCGCGCCTGCTCCAGGATGCCGGGCTCGGTGTCGAGGCCGATCACCTCGCCCTGCGGCACCAGTTCGGCCAGGTCCGCGGTGATCGTGCCCGGACCGCAGCCGACGTCGAGGATCCGCATGTGGGGCTTCAGCGCGCCCAGCAGGTACGCAGCCGAGTTGGCGGCCGTGCGCCAGCGGTGGGAGCGCAGGACGGACTCGTGGTGGCCGTGGGTGTAGACGGCCGTTTCGTTTGCCATGCCGGTTACGATTCCACGCGTCTCGCGATTTGAGCAATTATGTTTCACAATTTGAGATATCCGGAATTCGACGCAGGCGGCGCGGCGCTTGCGAGGCCCACCAGTTCGCCGGCCTGCGCGACTACCCGGCCCCGCTGGAGGTTGATTCTCCGGCCCGAGCGGGGGCATGTTGATCGGATGACCAGCGATGAGGCGCGCGACGGAGTCACGCTGACCAACCTCGACCAACCCCTGTTCGACGGCGCGGGCGCGACCAAGCGCGACCTGGTCGACTACCTGGACGCCGTCCACGACCGTGTCATCCCGGTGCTGCGCGACCGGCCGCTGTCCGTGGTGCGGGTGCGGCAGGGCCAGGCGCCGTTCATGCAGAAGAACGTGCCCTCCTACGCCCCGGATTTCGTGCGGACGGTCACCCTCTGGGCCGAGTCGTCACAGCGGCGGGTGTCGTACGCCCTGTGCGACGACCGGCGCACGCTGCTGTGGTTCGCCAACCAGAGGGCGGTGGAGTATCACCCCGCCCTCGTCCACGCCGGGGAGTGGGACCGGCCCACCCATCTCGTGCTCGACATCGACCCGCCGTCGGCCGAGGCGTTCCCTCAGGCCGTCGCCGCCGCCCGCCTGGTCGGCCGGGCGCTGGCCGACGCCGGCCTGTCGGGGGCGGTGAAGACCAGCGGCGCCAAGGGCCTGCACGTGTTCGTGCCGCTGGAGGCGCACACGACGGAGGACGTCGCCGCGGCCACCCGCGCGCTCGGCGTACACGCAGAACGCCTCGACCCCGCCCTCGCCACGACGGCGTTCATCCGGGAGGACCGCGGGGACAGGGTGTTCATCGACTCGACCCGGTCCGGCGGGGCGACCGTGGTGGCGGCCTACAGCCCGCGCGTACGGCCCGGCGTTCCCGTGTCGTTCCCGGTGGCCTGGGACGACCTGGACCGGATCACCGCCGGCGACTTCACCGTGCACACGGCGGCGGGGCTGCTGCGGGACGGCGACCCCTGGGCAGCGCTCATGCCGGAGCCCCAGCGACTCCCCCGCGACCTGATCGAGGAAGGCCACACGATCCCTGTCGCCCGCGTCCAGGCCATGCACGAGGGCAAGCGCCGCGCCCGCGCCCGTCGCGCCACCTCGTGAGGCAGGTTGGCGACATGCTGTTGCTATAGTTCGCGACATGCCGTCGCCAACATCGCGCCAAAGCTGGATCCCCCTCGTCGTGCTCGCCACGGGCGTGTCGATGGTCGTCATCGACGCGACGATCGTGAACGTGGCGGTGCCCGCGATCATCGCCGACCTGGGCCTCGGCGCCACCGACGTGGAGTGGGTCAACTCGATCTACTCGCTGATGTTCGCGGCGCTGCTCATCCCGTTCGGGAGGGCCGGCGACCGGTACGGCAGGCGCCGCCTGTTCGCCCTGGGTGTCGCGGTCTTCCTGCTGGCGAGCGTGCTGGCGGCGACGTCGGTGAACGGGCCCATGCTCATCGGCGTACGGGCCGTGCAGGGCGTGGGGGCGGCGATGGCCGTCCCGATGACCCTCGCGATCATCAACCGCGTCTACGTGGGCCGTCAGCGGGTGATCGCCTTCGCGGTGTGGGGGTCCATCATCGGCGGCATGGCCGCCGTCGGCCCACTGGTGGGGGGCTGGCTGGTCACCGAGCACGGCTGGCGGGCCGCGTTCTGGATCAACCTGCCCATCGGCGCGCTGCTCCTGCTCGGCTCGCTGCGAGTGCCCGAGTCGCGGGACGGTCACGCGGCGGGTGGCGACCTGGCCGGGCTCGTCCTCGCCGTACTCGGCACGACCGGCGTCGTCTTCGCGCTGATCGAGGGCCAGAAGTACGGCTGGCTGGAGCCGCGGCGGACCGCGGACCTCTTCGGCCTGCGGTTCGAGAGCATCTCCCCCGTGCCGTTCGCCTTCGGCGTCGGCATCCTCGCGCTGGTCGCCCTCGTCGTGCGCGAACGGCGGCGCGAGCGCGCCGGCCGGCCCGTGCTCGTCGACCTGACGCTGTTCGAGCTGCCGAGCTTCCGCTACGGCTCGATGGCGGCGGTGATCGTGGCGCTCGGCGAGTTCGGCATGATCCTCGTGCTGCCGCTCTTCCTGCAGTCCGCGCTCGACTACACCGCCTTCCGGGCCGGCCTCGTCATCGCCGCGCTGGCCCTCGGCACCTTCTTCGCGGGCGGGCTGGTCCCCCCGCTGTCGAAGACGCTGTCCCCGCGGACCATCGTGCGGATCGGCCTGGGCATGGAGGCCGTCGGCGCGGCCGGAATCGGCTTTTCCCTCGCGCCGGACATGACCGCCTTGCGGCCCGTGCCGTGGCTGCTCCTCTACGGCGCGGGCATCGGCTTCGCCACCGCGCAGCTCACCGGCGTCCTCATGGCCGACGTGCCGGCGCGCCTTTCCGGCGGCGCGTCCGCACTCCAGAGCACGGTCCGCCAGCTCGGCGCGGCGCTGGGGGTCGCCATCCTGGGCGGGGTGCTGGTGGCCGGGCTCGGCTCGGCCGTCGAGCGCGGGCTCGCCGACCGGCCCGAGCAGGTCCGCACGAGTGCGGCGCGCGCGGTCGAGGAGAGCGCCGGCGCCGCCATCCCCGCCCTCCGCGACCCGGTGATCCACGCGGCGGCGGTCGAGGCCGCCGCCGAGGCGACCCGCAGGGTCACGTTCATCACGGCGCTGGCGCTGCTGGCCGGAGTCGGTGTCACCTTCCTGCTCCCCCGCACACCGGCCGTCAGGGACGAGTCACCGGAGCGGGTCGCGGCGGGCGGGCCGGATACTGGAGGTCGCGACCCGGACATGTAGCGACCCTGGAGGGGAGAGATGCCGAGGATCAGCGCGGCGACCGTCGCGGATCACCGGGCCAACCAGCACGCCGCCCTGCTGGAGGCGGCGCGGGAGATCCTGGCCGCCGAGGGCGTGCACGCGCTCACCCCGGCGGCCGTCGGCGCCCGGATCGGCCTGGCCCGCTCCAGCGTCTACCGCTACTTCGCCTCCACCGCCGACATCCTGGCGCAGCTCGTGGAGGACGCCTTTCCCCGCTGGTCGGCCCGCCTGCACGCCGCCATCGCCCCCACCGCCGGCCCGGACGGCTCGCTGCCCGGCAGGATCCGCGCGTACGGCAGGGCCGCTCTCGACTTCGTCGGCAGCCCCGACTACGCGCTGATCCCGGCGCTCCAGGCGGTCGGGCTGCCGGGCGAGTGCCGGGTCCGGGTGGACGAGCTGCACGGCGCGCTGATCGCGCCGCTCGCCGACGCGCTGCGCGAGGCCGGGGCCGACCATCCGGCGCTGCGGGCCGAGCTGGCGTGGGGCGTGCTGCGGGCGGGGGCCCGCCGCCTCATGCCGGACGCGGCGGCACATGATGCGGAGCCCGTGGACGCGGAGGAGATCGTCGAGATCACCCTCGACGTGCTCACCCGCGCCCTGCACTGATCTCGGCCCGATTCTCGGACCTAGGCGGCACGTGAACGTGCGGGTCAGCGATGCCCTGGTGTCCATGCAGTAGCCTGCAGACATGTACACGGCGTTCCTCTCGCTCTGAACCTGGCTGGTTCGAACAGGCCAACCGGCGCCCTTTGAGGCTTCTGGAAGCCCGGCCTGTTCTTCGTGCTGCCTACGGGCAGCGGCATCTGATCCCAGCCTGCAGAGAAGAGAACTGCCGTGAACACCACCCCTACCACCGTGCCGACCACCTGGATCCGCCGGCACACCAACACCCTGACCAGCCTGGCCGCCGACGCTGACCTGGACGACCTCGAACCCCTGGGCCAGATCGTGGGCAATGCCCGCGTTGTGGCGGTAGGCGAGGGCGCGCACTTCGTGCAGGAGTTCTCCCAGGTGCGCCAGCGGGTGCTGCGCTTCCTGGCAGAGCGGTGCGGCTTCACCGTCTTCGCCTTCGAGTACTCCTTCGCCGCCGCCGACGATCTGGACGCCTGGCTGCACGGCCACGACGACCGCCCGCTGGAGCAGGTGGCCCCGGCCGCGGCCGGGTGGGGAGCGGCCGACCTGATGGCCGGGTTGCGCGAGCACAACACCACCAGCCCCGCTCCGTTGCGGTTCGTGGGCGTGGACGTGCCCGAGGCCGGCGGCGCGCTGCGGCCGGTTCTGGAGCCGCTTGCAGACATCCTGGCCGTGACCGACCCGGAGTCCGAGGCCCTGGTCCTCCGGGCCATCACGATCAGCGACGAGTTCCTGGCCGGACTCGGCTCGGGCGCCGCGGCGGCCCCGGCCTGGGCGGGCCTGCCGATCGCATCCCAGAACGAGCTGACCGCACTCCTGGCACGCCTGGAGCTGCGCCTGGGCGCGGTGGGCCCGCTGATGACCGACCGCGCGCAGGCCGGACTGGTCCACCGCGCCGAGCGACTGCTGGCCGGAGCGCGGGCCACGGACTACATGTTCGGGGCAGGCAACGACCTCTATTCCGGAAAGGGCAAGACCGCGGACTTGTCGGTGCGCGACCGCTACATGGCCGAGACTCTGGCCTGGCATCTGCGCGAGGCCGGTCCCGAGGCGAAGGTCGTGATCGCAGCGCACAACAACCACATCCAGAAGACGGCCAACGTCTTCGACGGACAGGTCACCGCGCTGCCGATGGGCCGGCACCTGGCGGGCATGCTCGGGACCGACTACGTCTCGGTGGCCGTCACCCACACTGACCAGTGCGTGCCCGAGATGATCCCAGCCCCCTCGCTGCCGGTGGGCTTCCGACTGCAGGACACCCCTGCGGCAGAGCCTGTGCCGGGCAGCATCGAGCACGCCCTGGCACAGGCCGAACTCGCCGGCCAGGCCACGCTTACCGATTTGCGCCAGACCCCGCGCGATGCTCAGGGCGGGAGTCTGCTGAGCAGCATCCGCACGCAGTCGTCGGTGATGCTCACCGACCTGAGGGCCGCGTTCGACGCGGTGGTCTCGGTGCCCACCGTCACCCGGGACCTGACGGTCTCCTTCTGATCCGACCCGCACCACCGAGTCGGGCGAACACCTGCGGGCGTCGCGCCGGTCCCGGTGTGCTGTCCTCACCCCGCCGCGCGGGGTGAGGACACGGTCGTGCCCTTCGCGCCTCGTCCTCGCGCCACCAGTACCTGGCCGACCAGCATTCGGAGGACGCCGTCATCGACCTCCTCGGCCGCCGGCCGGATCCGGCGCAGGATCGCCCGCAGCCGCAGGACCACCTCGTCCAGGCTGAAGGGTTTGGTGACATAGTCGTCCCCGCCCGCGGTGAGGCCGGCGATGCGGTCCGCCACCGCGTCCCTGGCGGTGAGGAACAACACCAGCGGGCTGTCGGAGGCCTCACCCAGCCGGCGCGCGATCGTGAACCCGTCGATGTCGGGCAACATCACGTCGAGCACGATGATGTCGGGCCGCTCGCGCGCCACCTCATCCAGGGTCTGCCACCCGTTCGCGGCTGTGCGTACAGCGAAACCGTGGAGCTGGAGCGCCTCGGACAGCAGGTCGCGGATACCGGGTTCGTCGTCGACGACCAGCACGCTTGCTGGGGGTCGGTTGCGTGCACGAAGCCAGTTCTACGACCACACCGATAAGGAGGCGGTTAGACGCGTGCGGAGCGCTGCGTTCCCGGCCGTGGCCCGCTACCGGATCCGTCCGCGGTTCTCCATCCTCACGGCTTGCGGGCGACGGCTCCCAGAATGCCGGAGTGGCCCGGGTCCGTCGGCACCTCCCAGGGGACGTCGGGCCGCCACGCCTGCACAGGGACCAGGCCGGGCTCCAGGATCTCCAGCCCGTCGAAGTACGACGTGATCCGCGCCAGCGACCGGCCCGCCAGCCCGCCGGAGGCGGTCGCCGAGTAGACCTGCTTGCTCGCCTCGACGACCTCCTCCTGGATGTCGCCCTTGTAGATGTGCGACAGCACCAGGTGGCCGCCCGGGACCAGCCGTTCCCGTATCTCCGCCACGATGCGGGCGGCGGTCTCGTCCTCGGTCACGAAGTGCAGCACCGAGACCAGGAGGACGGCGAACGGCCGGGTGAAGTCGATATGGGCCCGCACCGCCGGGTCGTCCAGGATGGCGCCGGGGTCGCGCAGGTCGCCGCTCATGACCACCGTGTCCGGGTTGTCGGCCAGCAGCGCCCGCGCGTGGACGAGGACCACCGGGTCGTTGTCCACGTACACGACCCGCGATCCCGGGGCGTGCCGCTGCGCGACCTGGTGGACGTTCTCCTGCGTCGGCAGCCCGGCGCCGATGTCGATGAACTGGGTGACGCCCGACTCGGCCAGGTGCCGTACGGCACGGCCGAGGAAGCCTCGGTTCTCCCTTGCGATCTCCCGCCCGTCGTTGCCCATCTGACGGCCGATGGCGAGCATCTTCTCTGCGGCCTCCCGGTCGGCCGGGAAGTTGTCCTTGCCGCCCAGGTAGTAGTCGTACATCCGGGCGACGCTGGGGACGGTGGGATCGATGCCCGCCGGTGCCTGTTCGAGATCGTCCATGCGTCCGCTCCTCGCCGATGGGATCGCTCCCACGGATTCTATGGCCATGAAGATCATCCCCTGAGATTCGCCCGCGGGCAATCGGGCAGCGGCACGATGACGGTCTCAGGAGGACGAATGACGCCGCGCATGACCCTGTCGGCGGCGGTGCTCAACGCACCCGACGCACGCGAACTGGCGGCCTTCTACCAGCGGCTGCTGGGCTGGCCGATCGACTCCGACGAGCCCGGATGGGTGACGATGCACCCGCCCGGTGGCGGAACGGGCCTGTCGTTCCAGACCGAGAAGCTGTACGAGCGGCCCGCGTGGCCCGCGGAGCCCGGGGAGCAGCAGATGATGCTTCACCTGGACATCGAGGTGGACGATCTCGACACGGCCGGGGCCCACGCCGTCGAGGCGGGCGCGACCCTCGCCGACCACCAGCCGCAGGACGACGTGCGGGTCTACCTCGATCCGGCGGGGCATCCGTTCTGTCTCTGGATCAGGACGGACTGACCTGCACCCTGATGATCTGGCGGCGAGCACGGCGGGCGTGTGAAAGCGGATTAATGCGGCCGACATTCCACGGACGGTGACCGCGTAACAACGCCTGGTCAGACTGCCGGGTATGAGCGAACCGAGAAATGCCGCCGACGGGGGCGGGCACGCGTCTCCCGGCCCGCATCACCGGCACCCGTATCACCGGCACCACGGTGTCCGGTCCTGGCGTCGGGAAATCGCGGAGCTGGCCGCGCTCTTCCTCGCCGTCGGCGTCGCCCACCTGCTCACCACTTTGCTCGGCCACCGGGACCCCGGCCCGGTGGTCCTCGTCGGCCTCGGCCTGGCGCTGATCCTCGGCTCGGCCGTGCACAGGCGGCTGTCGGCTTCGGGAGGCGTACGACCGCGCGCCCCCGTCGGGGCGGAGCAGCCCACGAGCCTGTGGCGGGTGCGGGCCAGGGTCGCCGAGCGCCCCGGCCGCCTCGCCGCGCTCGCCGGGGCGTTCGCCCGGCTGCGCTGCAACATCCTCGCGCTGCAGATCGCGCCCGCGGGCAGCGCGGCGATGACGCCGGGAGGCTGCGACGCCCTGGACGAGTTCATCGTCGAGGCCCCGGCCTCGCTCACGCCCCTCGACCTGCGGCGTGCGGTCGACCGGGCCGGCGGGGCGGACGCCGTCATCGTCCCCGCCCAGGTCAGGGACCTCATCGACCCCGGAATCCAGGCGCTGCTGCTGGGCCGGCGCGTACGGGACGACCCGGGCGAGCTGGTCGCGGCCATGACCGAGCTGCTGCGCACGGCGGACATCCGCCGGCAGGATCCCGGCGAGCCGGCTCCCGAGGGAGGACCGACCGTGATGACCGTTCCCGTGCCCGCAGGCGGCGTGCTGGTGGCGCGGCGGCCGGACCTGCCGTTCACGCCGACCGAGACGGCGCGGGCCACCGCGCTGGCCGCGGCGGCCCGGCACCGTCAGTGGGCGGACGAGTGAGGTAGTCCTCAGCCCGCCGCGTCGAGCCGGGCGAGCTCCTCGGGCGACAGCTCCAGGTCGACCGCCTTCACGGAGTCGAGGATCGTCTCCGGCCGCGACGAGCCCGGGATCGGGATCACCACCGGCGCCTTGGCCAGCATCCAGGCCAGGCAGACCTGCTGCGGGCTCACGTTGTGGGCCCGCGCCACCTCCGCGAACGGCGCGAAGCGCGAGCCCAGCTCGCCCGCCCTGGAGATGCCGCCGAGCGGGCTCCAGGGCAGGAACGCGATGCCCATCTCCGCGCACAGCTCCAGCTCCGGCTCGCTGGAGCGGAAGGCCGGCGAGAACTGGTTCTGCACGCTGACCAGACGGCCGCCGAGGATGTCGTTGGACTGGCGGATCTGCTCGGGGTTCGCGTTCGAGATGCCGGCGTAGCGGATCTTGCCCGCGTCCAGCAGGTCGCGGATCGCCCCGACCGAGTCCTCGTACGGCACCTGCGGGTCGGGCCGGTGGAACTGGTAGAGGCCGATCGCGTCGACGCCCAGCCGCTTGAGCGAGGCGTCGCACGCCTGCTTGAGGTGGTCGGGCGAGCCGTTGAGCGTCCATGAGCCGTCACCCGGGCGCAGGTGCCCGCCCTTGGTGGCGACCAGCACGTCCGAGGTGTCACCGTCGTAGCTCGCCAGAGCCTTGGCGATCAGCGTCTCGTTGTGGCCCACCTCGTCCGCGTGCAGGTGGTAGGCGTCGGCCGTGTCGATCAGCGTCACCCCGGCGTCCAGCGCCGCGTGGATGGTCGCGATGGAGCGCTGCTCGTCGGGCCGCCCCTCGATGGACATCGGCATGCCCCCGAGACCGATCGCGCCGACCTGCACGTCACCGATGCGGCGAGTCCGCATGGAAGATCCTCCTTTGAAGGACACAGATCAGAGTTATGTGTCCTATCCTGCGAACCCGGCATTAAGCCGTCCAACAGAAGATTTCGATCGCATTGAGCAGCGTGGGTGATGAGCGGTGGAGCTGCGGCAGCTCAGGTACTTCGTGGCGGTCGCCGAGGAGAGCCACTTCACCCGGGCGGCCGAGCGCCTGCACATCGCTCAGTCGGGCCTGTCGGCGTCCATCCGCGCGCTCGAACGCGAGCTGAGCGCCGAGCTGTTCCGGCGCAACACCCGGCAGGTGCGGCTCACGCCCGAGGGCCGGGCGCTGCTGGTGGAGGCCAGGCGGGCGCTCGCGGCGAGCGACGCGGCCCGTGACGCCGTGGCCGCCGTCCAGGGCCTGCTGCGCGGATCGCTGTCCATCGGCTCGCTGCAGTGCCTGCACGCGGTGGACCTGCCGGCGGTGCTCGCCGGGTTCGTGGCGGCCCATCCCGGCCTCGACATCCGGCTGCGCCACGGCGGCTCGGGCGAGCTGGTCGAGCAGGTGCGCGAGGGCCGCCTCGACCTCGCCCTGGTGTCCCGCCCGGCGCGCGAGCCCGACGACGTCGTGGTGACCCCTCTCGCGGCCGAGCCGCTCGTGCTGGCCTGCGCGCCGGGGCACCCGCTGGCCGCACACGGGAGGGTGGGGCTGGAGGCGCTGCGGGGCGAGCGGTTCGTGGACTTCCCGCCGGACTGGGGCACCCGGACGCGGGCCGACGAGGCGCTCGCCGCCGCCGGCGTCGACCGGCACGTCGCCCTGGAGGTCACCGACGTCCACTCCCTCCTCGACCTTGTGGGGAACGGCCTCGGCGTCGCCCTGGTCCCGCGGTCGTTCTCGGCGAAGACCGGCCGCGTGCGCTTCCCGGAGCTCGCCGACCCGGCTCCGATATGGGAGACCGTGGCGGTGAGCGGAGCGCCCGGCGGCGCCGCGGCGGCGGCGCTACTGGACGAGATCCACCTCGCCGCCCGATAGTTTTCTAGTCAAAAATCACCCAAGTTGGTATATAACACCTCATAAGGCTTTGGGGTTCGGCCCTGGGCCCCCCGAACAGCCGACGACCACGAAGGCGACCCTTATGAGCGTGCACGTCCACGTCCGCCTCAACGACGGTTACGCCGTCACGGAGGACGGACAGCTGCTGGAGCGGAGCAGTTGCCACTGCGGCGCCTCGTGGGAGACGGCCTACCGGGTGGACGAGGGCGAGCCCGAGAGCATCTGAGCCACCGGGATCCCGGCGGCTCGGGGCCCCGCGGCCGGGACTGCGGGCGGCTTCCTTCATCGGATCCTCATGCAGATCTCAGCGGAGGCCGAGACGCGCTTCCTAGCGTCGTGAGACGACGACACGACGCGAAGGACGATCCCGGTGACCGTTGACACACTCCGCCCGCCCCGGCCGGCCGTGGGAGCCGTACCCCGCCGGGCTCCCGCCCGGCTCGCCCCGGCCGTGCTGCTCGCCGCCACGGCGGTGCTGTACGTCTGGGGGCTCGGCGCCTCCGGCTGGGCCAACTCCTTCTACTCGGCGGCCGTCCAGGCGGGCAGCGAGAGCTGGGCGGCCTTCTTCTTCGGCGCCTCCGACGCGGCCGGCGCAATCACCGTGGACAAGACGCCCGCCGCGCTGTGGCCGATGGCCCTCAGCGTGCGGATCTTCGGGCTGAACTCCTGGAGCATCCTGCTCCCCCAGGCGCTGATGGGCACGGCCGCTGTGGGCGTGCTGTACGCCACCGTCCGCCGCCGCTTCCCCGTCTGGGCGGCGCTGCTGGCGGGCGCGGTCATGGCGCTGACCCCGGTGGCGGTGCTGATGTTCCGGTTCAACAACCCCGACGCGCTGCTGGTGCTGCTGCTCACGCTGGCGGCGTACTGCCTGGTGCGGGCGCAGGAGAAGGCGGACACCCGCTGGCTGGTCCTCGCCGGGCTCTGCGTCGGCACCGGGTTTCTGGCCAAGATGCTCCAGGCGTTCCTCGTGCTGCCGGGCTTCGCGCTCGTCTACCTGGTCGCGGCTCCGGCGAGCCTGCGCCGGCGGCTCGGCCAGCTCGCCCTCGCGGGCCTGGCCGTCCTCGTGTCGGCCGGATGGTGGCCGGCGATCGTCGCGGCGATCCCCGCGGGCTCCCGGCCGTACATCGGGGGGTCGCAGGACGACAGCGTGCTTGAGCTCGCGCTCGGCTACAACGGTCTGGGCCGGCTCAACGGCGACGAGGCCGGCGGCCTCGGCAACACCAACCAGCAGGCCGGGCTGCTGCGCCTGTTCGACACCGAGGTGGGCGGGCAGATCTCCTGGCTGCTGCCCGCGGCGCTCATCCTGCTGGTGGCCGGGCTGTGGCTGCTGCGCCGCGCGCCGCGCACCGACCCGGCCCGCGCCGCGCTCGGCGTGTGGGGCGGCTGGCTGCTGGTGACCGGCCTGATCTTCAGCCTGATGCAGGGGATCTTCCACGCGTACTACACGGTCGCGCTGGCCCCGCCCGTCGCCGCGCTCGTGGGCATGGGCGCGGCCCTGCTGTGGGAGCGCAGGCACCGCCCCGCCGTCGTCGTCACGCTCGCGGCGACCGTGGTGGTGACCGCCTGGTGGGCTTCGGTGCTGCTGTCGCGCACGTCCGGCCGGCTCCCCTGGCTGGCGCTGGCGGTCCCAGCCGCCGGCGCGGTCGTCGCCGCGGCGATCCTCGCCCTGCGGCGGGCGCGGGTGCGGCTGTTCGCCACGGCCGCCGTCGCCGGGCTCGTGGCCTGCCTGGCCGGCCCGGCGGCGTACGCGGTGGAGACGGCGGCGACTCCGCACACGGGCGCCATCCCGTCGGCGGGCCCGAGTGGCTTCGGCGGACCAGGCGGCTTCGGCGCGCGCGGGGCCTCAGGGCGGGGCGGCTTCAACGGCGGTCCGCGTGGCGCGTTCCCCGGCCGGCCCGGTCAGGGCGGACTCCCCGGCGGGTTCGGCGGCGGGCGCGGCATGGGCGGCCCCGGAGGCGGCGGCCCGGGAGGCGGCCCGGGAGGTGGTGCGGCCGGCTGGCTGCTGAACGCGGCGACGCCCGGCGCCGAGGTCACCGCGCTGCTGTCCGCGGACGCGGGACACTACACGTGGGTCGCGGCGACCGTCGGCTCCAACAACGCGGCCGGATATCAGCTGGCCACCGAGGAGCCCGTCATGGCCGTCGGAGGCTTCAACGGCACCGATCCCGCGCCCACGCTGGCGCGATTCCAGCAGTACGTCGCCGAGGGACGGATCCACTACTTCATCGGCACGGGCATGGGCCGCGGCGCGACGAGCGGCAGCGACGAGGCAACCCGGATCGCCGCGTGGGTGCAGGAGACCTTCGAGCCGAAGACCGTGGACGGCGTCACGGTCTTCGACCTCACCACCGCGGCCACGTCGTCAACGGCCGCCTGACCGTGCTCACCGATCGGCGCGAGCGATGATCTCCAGCAACGCGGTGTGCGTCTCCCGGTCGGCCGCCACGACAAGCCCGCCCGCGCCAGTGTGAAGTGGCTCGCCGTGGATGCCGGTCACCACGCATCCGGCGGCCTCGCACAACGCGATCCCGCTCGCGAAGTGCACGCTGTCGCGCAGATGGCCGTCGGTGACGTACGCGGCGCGCCGGCCGGCGGCGACCCACGCCACCGCCAGGGTGGTGGAGACGACTCGCGGGCGGAAACGCTCGATGAAGCCCGGGTCGGCGAGGAGCCGGGCGGCCTGGAAGGCCGGTGCGTTCGGGAACGGCGGGTCGAGGTTGACGTCCACCAGCCGCGAGTCGGCCGACGGCGTGAGCCGCTCGTCCACATCGTCGCGGCGGACGTACGCGTGAGCGCCGTCCGTCCAGAACACCTCGCCCGCGAACGGGTCGGCACAGGCCGCCGCCGTGATGCCGGAGCCCACGCGCAGGGCGACGTTCACCGCGACGAGCATGCTGCGCGCGGCGTAGTTCAGCGTGCCGCACAGGGGATCGACCAGCCACATGCGCTCGGCGCCGTCCCGCCCGGTGCGGCCGCTTTCCTCGCCCGTCACGGCGTCGTCCGGACGAGCCGTGCGAATGACGTCGAGGATGGCCTTCTCGGCTTCGATGTCCGCCACCGTGGCGAAGTCATCCGCGGTTTTCGCGAAGCGCGCCAGCGACGTGCCGAACATGGCGCGCACGACGGCGGCTCCGGCTTGCGCCGCCGTCAGGGCCAGTTCCTCATCCGTGATCGACACGAGAACAGGACTACCACGCCGATCCGGGGGCGGCGGCACCCGCTCCCGGCCGTCGTGGGGAGAGCCGGGGGCGGCCCTCTCCCCAAGGCGATCGGTTCTCACTAGGCTGATCCAGAAGTTTCCTCTGTTCTGGTGTTGGAGCCGCTCATGTCCCCCGCCTCGCCGGATGTCGCCCTCGCCCGCCGCCAGTCGCTCGCGGACCTGCTCCGGCGCTCCGCCCGGCGGCACCCCGGCCGCCTGGCCGTGGCGGACGCCGCGCAGGTTCGCACGTACGCGGAGCTCGACGAGGACGTGACGCGGGTGGCGGGCGCGCTGGCCGCCCGGGGCGTACGTCCCGGGGACCGCGTGGCGGTGCTGTCGCGCAACAGCGTGGACTACGTGCGGACCATCTTCGGCGTGGCCCGCGCCGGGGCCGTCCTCGTGCCGATCAACTTCATGCTCGGCGCCGACGAGATCGCCTACGTCCTGTCCCACTCCGGCGCGGTCGCGCTGATCGCGCAGGACGCCCTGCTGCCGGTGGCGCGGGACGCGGCCAAGCGGGCCGACGGGCTGCGGCTGCGGATGGTGTACGGCCCGGCGCCTGAGGAGGGCTGGGAGCCGTTCGACTCGTTGCTGCAGGAGGACGTGCCCGAGCCGGTCGTGCCGATCGGGCCCGACGACCCCGCGCAGATCCTCTACACCTCGGGCACGGAGTCACGCCCGAAGGGCGCCGTGCTGTCCCACGCCGCGCTGATCGCCCAGTACGCGAGCTGCGTCATCGACGGCGGCATGACCCGCGACGACGTCGAGCTGCACGCGATGCCGCTGTTCCACTGCGCCCAGCAGCACTGCTTCCTGGTGCCGGACATCCAGCTCGGCGCCTCCAGCCACATCCTCCCCGGAGCCGACCCCGCCGCCGTGCTGGAGGCGATCGAGCGCCACGGGGTGACCAAGTTCTTCGCGCCGCCCACGGTGTGGATCTCGCTGCTGCGCCACCCGGACTTCGACCGGCGCGACCTGTCCTCGCTGCGCAAGGGCTACTACGGCGCCGCGATCATGCCGGTCGAGGTGCTGAGGGAGATCGGCGAGCGGCTGCCGGACGTGCGCCTGTGGAACTTCTACGGCCAGACCGAGATGGCGCCGGTCGCGGTGATGCTGCAGCCGGAGGACCAGATCCGCAAGGCGGGCTCGGCCGGCCAGGCCGCCCTGAACGTCGAGACCCGGGTGGTGGACGCCGACGGGAACGACGTCCCTCCCGGGGAGATCGGGGAGATCGTGCACCGCAGCCCGCACGCGATCCTCGGCTACCTGGACGACCCCGAGAAAACCGCCGAGGCGTACCGGGGCGGCTGGTTCCACTCGGGCGACCTCGGCGTGATGGACGAGGAGGGCTACCTCACGGTCGTCGACCGGATCAAGGACATGATCAAGACCGGCGGGGAGAACGTCGCCAGCCGCGAGGTGGAGGAGGTCGTCTACGAGCACCCGGCGGTCGCGGAGGTGGCCGTCGTCGGGGTCCGTCACCCGAGCTGGATCGAGGCGGTCGTCGCGATCGTGGTGACCAAGCCGGGCGTGACCGTCACCGAGGAGGAGCTGCGGGCCCACGTCCGCGCCCGGCTCGCCGCGTTCAAGGTGCCCAAGGCCGTCGCGTTCGTGGACGCGCTGCCGAAGAACCCAAGCGGCAAGATCCTCAAGCGTGAGCTCCGCGACCACCACGCCGCCCTCGCCGACCGCATCCCCGGCACCCGCTGAGCCTCTGCCGTCGAGCGTGCGGCCTCCGGGACGTCAGGAGGGGTAGCCATAGCGGCCGTGGAGGCGGACGAAGCGGGCCAGCGTGAGGACCTGGCGCGGTTCGAGGCCGATGACCGTGCGCTCGAACAGCACGACCTCCTCCCGGCCGCCCGTGCCGATGGGCTGCACCAGACGTCCGCCGAGCCGCAGCTGCTCGACCAGCGGCGCGGGCACCGTGGGGAAGGCGGCCGAGACGATCACAGCGTCGTAAGGGGCGTGCTCGAGCACCCCCTGGCCGCCGTCGCCGACGAGCACCTCCGCGTTGCGGATGCCCTGCCGGGCGAGGTTGCGGCGCGCGCCGCGTACGAGGTCGGGCCACAGCTCGACGCTGACCACGTCGGCGGCCATGCGGGCGAGCAACGCGGTCTGGTATCCGAGACCGCTGCCGACCTCCAGCACGTGCTCCCCGCCGGTGAGTCCCAGTCCCTCGATCATCGTCGCCGACAGCGACGGCTGGGTGGTCACCTGCCCGTGCGCGATGGGGATCGGCACGTCCTCGTACGCGTGGGCCATGTGCTCGGTGGGGACGAAACCGGCTCTCGGGGTCGAGCGCACGGCCTGGAGCAGGCGCTCGTCACGCACGCCCACCTCCCGGACGGCCCGGACGAGGTCTTCGGGACAGGCGGCTGCGGTCACGTCCACCACGCTCACGTTCGACGCTGAGCGGCGCCGTCTCCCCACCCGCGCGGCCCGCTCACTCCGGGTGATGCCCCCTCAGCCGCGCCGGAACCTCAGCCCGCGTCGGCGGCGAAGGTCACCTCCGCCGTGCCGACCGTCCCCGCACTGCGGCCGGGGGCGCTCTGCCACTGCCAGTAGAGGTTCGTGTGCGCGATCACCTGCTCCGGGGCCGGCGCGCCGTAGGCGGTGAGGTCCTCGGTGGTGTGCGCGTCGCCGACCAGCGTCACGTCGTAGCCCCGGACGAAGGCCCCGTGGAGGGTCGAGCGGATGCACGCGTCGGTCTGGGCTCCCGTGACGACGAGCCGGCCCACCCCGCGCTCGGCGAGCAGCGCCTCCAGTTCGGTGGCCTCGAACGAGTCGCCGTACCTCTTGTGGACGAGCGGCTCGGCGTCCTGGCGGGCCAGCTCCGGCACGTACTGCCAGTTCTCGCTGTCCCGCTGGAGATCGTGGTCGTCGGAGTGCTGCACCCAGATCACCGGCACGTCCTCCGCGCGCGCCTTGCCGACCAAGGTGTCGATGTTCGCGATCACGGCGTCGCGGTTGGGGGCGCCTGCCACCACCCCGTTCTGGACGTCGATGACCAGCAGCGCGGTGTTCGGGCGATCAGCCAGGGTCGTCATGGGGGTTCCCGTTCTCGTCGCGGATCCTGTGCCGCCCCACCCTAGAACCGGCCACCGACAACTTGGCCCGCGCACGAATCACCCCAAATTGGAGTGCTACATGCCGATTTGCTAGCGTCAAAGTGTGCGGTTGACGAAGTTCACGGACCTGGCCATGCGCGTCACCATGCGCCTGGCGGTCCTGGAACCGGGGGCGTCGCTCACCACCCGCCAGGTGGCCGACGCGATGGTGATCCCCTACAACCACACCGCCAAGGCCATCGCCCGCCTGCAGCACCTGGGCGTCGTGGAGGCCCGCCGGGGACGCGGGGGCGGCCTGGAGCTGACCGAGTTCGGCCGTACGGCCTCGGTCGGCTGGCTGGTCCGCGAGCTGGAAGGAGAGGAGGAGGTCGTCACCTGCGAGGGGGAGATCCCCTGTCCGCTGCGGGCCGCCTGCAACCTGCGCGGCGCACTGCGCGCGGCACAGCAGGCCTTCTACGCCTCCCTCGACCCGCTCACCGTGGATCAGCTGGCCTCCGCGTCGTCGAGGCCGGTGCTGCTCAGCCTCTCCTGACCTGCATGGATAGGAAGAATCAGCAGGTTCCTGGCGTTAAATTTGCGTCTCAGATACCAATTTGGAGGATGCCATGCTCTCCCCGGAGTCGGCCGCGACCGTGCGCGCCACCCTGCCCGTGATCGCGGGCGCGATCCAGGGGATCACCGCCCGCTTCTACGACACGATGTTCGCCGACAACCCGGAGCTGCTGCGCGACCTTTTCAACCGCGGCAACCAGGCCAACGGTGAGCAGCGCGTCGCGCTGGCGGGCTCGATCGCCGCGTTCGCGACCGCGCTGGTGGAGCACCCGGGGCAGCTTCCCGGCGCGATGCTGTCCAGGATCGCCAACAAGCACGCCTCCCTCGGTGTCACCGAGGAGCAGTACGCCGTGGTGCACAAGTACCTGTTCGGCGCCATCGGCGATGTGCTGGGCGATGGCGTCACGCCCGAGGTCGCCCAGGCGTGGGACGAGGTCTACTGGCTCATGGCCGAGACGCTGATCGGCCTGGAGCGCGACCTCTACCGCGAGGCGGGCCGGGGCTGGACGCGGGCCACCGTGATCGAGCGGCGTGACGAGACGGCGAACATGGTCTCCTTCCTCCTGCGCCCGGACATGCCGATGTCCTTCCGGCCGGGTCAGTACGTCAGCGTGCAGGTGACGCTGCCCGACGGGGCACGGCAGATCCGGCAGTACAGCCTGTCGAACGCCCCGGAGCGCGGCGACTGGCGGATCACGGTCAAGCGGGTGCGCGGTGAGAGCGCCCCCGAGGGTGAGGTCTCCACCTGGCTGCACGAGCATGTCCGGGCCGGTGACGTGCTCGCGGTCTCCGCGCCCTTCGGCGACCTGATCCTGCCCGAGGGCGACGGCCCGCTGCTGCTCGCCTCGGCGGGGATCGGGGCCACCCCCGTGCTGTCGATGCTCGACCACCTCGTCGTCACCGGTTCGGACCGGCGGGTGGTGGTCGTGCACGCCGACCGCTCCCCGGACGCCCACGTCCACCGCGAGGAGCTCGCGGACCTGGTCGCGGCCCTACCCGGCGCCACCCTGCACCGGTGGTACGAGGACCTGCCCGCAGAGCATGTCGCCGACCCGGCTGTCGCCGCGGGCCGGGCCGACCTGTCGGCGATCGACCTGCCCGAGGACGTCGTGGCCTGCCTGTGCGGGCCGCTGCCGTTCATGCGTGCCGTACGCGCGCAGCTGGTCGAGCGCGGCGTGCCCGCCTCCGGCATCCACTACGAGGTGTTCGGCCCCGACCTGTGGATCGCGGCCGCTTGATCCGGTGACGGCCCGCCGCTCGCCCGCGGCGGGCCCGGTCGAAGACCTCGGGTCAGCGCAGCAGGCCGACGCCGGCGTAGCCGTCCACACCGGGGATCCTCGGCAGCTTCGGCTCGTCGGGCTCGGGCCGCCACTCCTCGGTCACGACCAGACCCGGCTCCAGCAGGTCGAACCCGTCGAAGAACCGCAGCAGTTCGTCGTGGGTCCGCGGGGTGACCGCGCCCGCGGATGTGTTCTTGTACAGCTCGCGCCCCTGGCGGATCTTCTCTTCGTCGAGGTCGCCGTACGACAGGTGACTGATGGCCATCGCGCTGCCGGGGGCGAGCCGGTCGCGCAGCGTGGCGACGATGCGCTCGGCGTCCTCGGTGCCGGGGACGAAGTGCAGCACGGCCACCATGAGCAGGCCCACCGGCTTGCCGAAGTCGATGTGCTCGTTGATCCGGGGGTCGTCGAGGATGGCCTCGGGCTCGCGCAGGTCGCCGTCCACGACGATCGTCTGGCCGTTGTCGGCCAGCAGGGCCCGGCCGTGGGCGAGCACGATCGGGTCGTTGTCGACGTAGACCACCCGTGAGTCGGGGGCTTCGCCGAGCGCGACCTGGTGGACGTTCTCCTGTGTCGGCAGGCCGGCGCCGATGTCGAGGAACTGGCGGATGCCCTCCCTGGCCATGAGGGTCACGGCCCGGCGGATGAAGCGCCTGTTGAGCTGCACACCCTCTCGTGCGTTGGGGGTCAGCTCGATGAGCTTTTCGGCCGCCGCCCGGTCGACGGCGAAGTTGTCCTTGCCGCCGAGGAGGTAGTCGTAGATCCGGGCGACGCTGGGGACCGTCACGTCGATTCCCGGCGGACCCTGCTCCATGTTCATGCGTCCTGCCCCTGATGTGCTCGTACGTTGATCACAACGTAGCCGATGGATCAGGACTTGGCGCATCAAAAGGGGAATTGACCGGCATGCCCTACGGCATGCCGGTCAACCCGGACCGCGGCGCCGAGCGCCTGGTCCTCAGTCCCCCGCCGGGCGCTCACCCCCGGGGCCGCCGGCGACCAGGATGTCGACCGTGACGGGGCTCGTGATGACAGGGCCGGTGACGACCGGGTCGGAGATGAAGTCGCGCATCCAGCGGAAGCTGGCCTTCGGCGTGCGCACCTGGGTGTCGTAGTCCACGTGCACCAGGCCGAACCTGGCGGAGTAGCCCCTGGCCCACTCGAAGTTGTCCAGCAGCGACCAGCAGAAGTAGCCCCGCACGTCCGCGCCCGCCGTCATCGCGTCGCGGGTCGCGGACAGGTGGTCGCGCAGGTAGTCGATGCGCCCGCCGTCCTCGAGCACGCCGTCGTCGCCGTACCCGTTCTCCGTGATGTAGACGGACGGCAGGTCCGGATAGCGGGAGGTCAGCCCGACGAGGGTCTCGTACAGCCCCTCGGGCTCCACCACCCAGCCCAGCCCGCTGGTGCGCGCCTGCTCCGGCGTGACGGTGCGCACGCCCAGATCGAACGCCGAGCGCCGGGCGGGGTCGGCCTCCTCGTACGGCGCGGCCTCCACGTGCAGCCGGTAGTAGTAGTTCACCCCTAGGAAGTCCACCGGTGTGCCGATGATGTCGAGGTCGCCGTCCCGCCGGAAGGAGAAGTCGGTGATCCGGCCGAACGTCTCGGCCATGTCGGCGGCGTAGGCCCCGCCGAAGAGCGGTTCGGTGAACTGCCGGTTGACCAGCAGGTCCATCCGCCGCGCGGCCTGGACGTCCTGCGGTGAGGAGGTCACCGGCACGGTCGGCGACATGTTGAGCGTCACCCCGACGCGCTGGCCGGGCCTGGCCGTCTCCCGCAGGCGCGCGACGGCCAGGCCGTGGCCGAGCAGCAGGTGGTGGGCCGCGGCCAGCGCGCCGTGCCCCTCCTTGGCGCCCGGCGCGTGCCGGCCCTCGCCGTAGCCGACGACGGCCGAGCAGTACGGCTCGTTGAGCGTGATCCAGTTTGAGACCGAGTCGCCGAGGGCGTCGTGCATCACCTCGGCGTAGTCGGCGAAGCGCTCGGCGGTGTCGCGGACCCGCCAGCCCCCGCGGTCCTCCAGCGCCTGAGGCAGGTCCCAGTGGTAGAGGGTCACGTAGGGCTCGATCCCGCCCTCGCGCAGGGCGTCCACGAGCCGCCGGTAGAAGTCGAGCCCGCGCCGGTTCACCGGTCCGCGTCCGTCGGGCAGCACCCGCGGCCAGGCCACAGAGAATCGGTAGGCCCCCGCCCCCAGGTCTTTCATGAGATCGACATCCTCTTGCCAGCGGTGATAGTGGTCGCAGGCGAACTCACCCGACTCGCCCCGTGCCACCGCGCCGGGCACCCGGCAGAAGGTGTCCCATATCGAGGGTCCCCTGCCGTCGGTGCCGGCGGCCCCCTCGATCTGATACGCCGCGGTGGCCGTGCCCCACACGAAGCCGGCGGGAAAGGTCCGCGGCATGGTGAGGCGTTCGTCGGTCGCCGTCATTCCCTGTTCGCTCCAGGTTCCGTGCCCGCTCCGGTGAACAGCCCGGACACGGCGGCCGGCCGTGCGGGCGATGGGACCGTTCCCCCGAAGGCCGCGGGACCCGCCGAGCCGTACGGCGGGCACACACGCGGGCAGACGGAGTTCCGCAGCGGACACCTGAACTCCCTTGCAGGAGAAAGGGAAGCGGCTGCGAGACACGACGGCGGCCGAGCCCGTGGCAACGAGAAAGCTCCGGCCGATGCCCGCCATCACACATAAGGGAACGGGAAGTTGTCAAGTCACGAAAACGTGACGGAAGGAAATTCCGATTACTGGTTGACGGGCTTCCCGGCGGTTGCCTATTTTGGGGAAACCGGTTGCATGAAACCGGTTACAGCGAGATGCGATAGCGTTTGGTCCGTGGCAACGATCAGAGAGCTGGCGCGCCTGTGCGGCGTGTCTCCCGCGACCGTCTCCCGCGTGTTCAACAACCCCGAGGTGGTGAACGCGAAGACCAGGGAGCAGGTCCTGCGGACGGCGCGCCAAATCGGCTACCTGCCCAACGAGTCCGCCCGCACGCTGGCCACCAAGAAGTCCTTCATGGTCGGCCTGGTGTGGGACACCGACCACCGCCGCCCCGGCTGGCGGCACCCGTTCTTCCAGGAGATCCTCATCGGCCTGAAGACGGCGCTCAGCGGGCGCGGATACCACCTCCTGATGCTCGCCACCAGCGGGGACACGAGCGGGGAGAGGACAGAGGACGCCTACGTGCGCGCCGTGCGCAGGCACAACCTGGACGGCGTCGTGATGATCGACAGCGGCACCTGGGACCCCTCACTGCGGCGGCTGGCCGAATCCGGCGTCCCCTGCGTCAGCCTCGACCGTCCCGTCGAGGGTTCCCGCGCCACGTACGTGACCTCGGACAACGCCGGCGGCGCCCGCCTGGCCGTACGGCACCTGCACGAACGGGGACGGCGGGCCATCGCCACGATCACCGGCCCGGCGCACACCCGTCCGGGCGCCGAGCGCCTGCGGGGCTACCAGGACGAGCTGTCCCGGCTGGGGCTGCCACGCCGGCCCGAGTTCGTGGTCGAGGGCGACTTCTACCTGTCGGGCGGCCACGCCGGGATGCGCCGCCTGCTAGAGGCGGACGAGCGGCCCGACGCCGTGTTCGTCGCGGGCGACGAGATGGCCGTCGGCGCGCTGCGCGCGATCGGCGAGGCCGGGCTGAAGGTGCCCGAGGACATCGCCCTGGTGGGATTCGACGACATCGAGGTGGCCGCGCTCGTACCGCCGGGCCTGACGACCGTCGCCCAGGACAAGGCCGGGTTCGGCACCGCCGCCGCGGAGGCGGTGGTCTCCATGATCAATGGTGCGGACGCCCCGCCGCCCCGGGTCCTGCCGACGACACTCGTCGTACGCGGCTCCAGCACGCCGCCGCTCTGACCCTCTCCACGCGTTCTGGAGCGTGTGCTCCCGGAGGCGCTTATCGTGATGAGGCACCCATCACCCTTGACCCTCCGGGGGACTTCTGTGTCCGAGCAGTCGTGGCCTGTCCGCATTCGTGCCGAGTTCGCGCAGCGCGTGCTGGACCTGCGGCACCAGCATCCCGGGATCCTCGCCTCGCTGGACCAGCACATGACCGCCGTCAAGCACGCCATCGCGGAGCTGGGCGAGCGGGTCGGGCCGGCCTCCCTGCTCGCCTATCTGATCGGCTACTGGGACGGCGCGCAGGAGAAGGGCTGGCGGGCGCCGGGACCGGAGCAGCCGCTCGACTTCGCCACCCTGCGCATGACCGCGGTCTGCCTGATGCTCGACGCCGCGGCCGAACCCGCCTGACGCGGCGGCGGGGCGCCCCTCCCTGTGGAGGGACACCCCGCGACGAACCGCGACGCGCTCAGCGGAGCGACGACGGCGGCTCCTCCGGGGGATTCGGCCGGGAGGAGGTGGGCGGCGCCACCTCACCCGGCGCGTCCTGCGGCATCGGGGCGCTCGGGGCCCCCGGAGGGACCGCCCCCGCCGGAGGGACTGCGCTTGCCGGAGGGACTGCGTTTGGCGGAGAGACGGGGGTCGTCGGGGCGCCCGGAGCGGCCGGCGGGGTGCTCTCGGGATACGCGGGCCGGCTCGCCCGCTCGTCCCCGGTGCCCTGCGCGCCCGTGATGTTCTCGCCGACGTTCTGCGGCTGCGCGGTGTTCTCTGGCCGCACGGGGTTCTCTGGCTGCGCGGGGTTCTCTGGCCGCACGGGGTTCTCTGGCCGCAGGGTGTCTTCTGGCCGCGCGGTGCCCTGCCGGTACGCGGTGGAGGCCGGCTGGGCGAAGGCACCCACCCGCTGCCGCGGCTGCTCGGGCCGCGGCACCGCGACGGTCTCCATCGCGTCGGCACGGCCCCGGCTGTAGGCCGCGGCCTGGGCGCGGATGGTGTCGGTCTCGGCCTCCGCCCGGTTCAGCCAGCGCTCCCAGCGCTGCTGCATCGGCCGGACCAGGCCGCCGCCGACGCCGACGATGAGGATGCCGGCCATGGCGGCCAGGATGGCGATCAGCACAGGCGTCGTGACGGTGGTCGCGACCTCGATCTGGTTGAGCGCGGCGATGACGCCGAGGCCGATGATGAACACCGACGCGATCGTGGCCAGCGCCCGGCCGTACGACAGGGAGCCCAGAGCGGCGGTGACGATGTCCTTGACGGCCCTGGCGATAGCGGTGGCGACCACGATGATGACGATCGCCACGGCGGCCTTGGGCAGCCATGCCACCACTCCGGCGAGCAGGTCGCTGACGGGGTTGGGCCCGAAGACGGAGAAGGCGATCTGCAGCGTGATCAGCACGATCGCGTAGTAGACGAGTCTCGCGAGCAGGCCGGACGCGTCGTACTTGCTGCGCGCCAGCGCCCGTCCCACGCTGCCGCGCTCGACCCACCGGTCGAACCCGACACGTTCGAGTACGGCGTCCACGGCCTTCCGCAGTGCCTTGGCTACCAGCCAGCCCACCACGAGGACGACGACGAATGCGAGGAACTTGGGGACGAACGTGGCGACCGACGACCAGGCGTCAGCCACTCCTCTTCCCCAGTCGACCGGAGCGGCCATGGGTCCTCCTGTTGAGAGCCTTCCGCGATGTACAGGGCCCCCGGCTACCCGGTGATCCGCGTCTCATACCCGGTCCGTGTCCGGCCCGCACGCAAGGCGACGCCAGGACCGGCAGCGGTGCACGTCAGCCCCGCCGCACTCGGCCGGGAAAAAAACGTGCGTCATCGCTTTCCGTATGCTGTACGGTACGACGTACGAAAGTGAAAGGGGCGTAATCGTGTACGAGCCGAGCGACGAGGAACTGAAGAGCGTCGAGGACTGGTTCGCCCAGTACGACGCGCTCGCCGAGCAGGGGGCGATCGAGCGGCTGGCCGACCTCGCGGTCTTCCCGATGAACCTGGCCACCGACGCGCCGGGCGGCTTCGCGGCCGTACGGCAGTGGACGCGCGAGGAGTACGTCGAGGCGATGCGGGAGGCCATGGGCGGCGGGACGGCGGGGCTCGACATGGAGTCGGCGAGGACGCCGCACTTCCTCAGCCCCAACCTCGTGTTCGTGGAGACCACGGCGACGATGACGGTCGAGGGGCGGCGGGAGAGCATGCACTACGGCGACCTGCTGGTGCGCACCGAGGACGGGTGGGCGTTCCAGACGATGGCACAGGGCGGCTGGGGCCACGGCTGGCCGTCGGTCAGGCGCGGCTGACCGGCCGCTCCGACCTCGGCGGGAAGGACTCCGCCCCGACACGGCTGTTGACGTTTGTTGGGGCGGTAGTCAAACTAAAGCCGGGAAGATCGCGCTGTCGACGACCGGAAGGCCGCCCATGTTGCGCAAGGTCCTGACCGTGCTCGTGACACTGCTCGTCCTCCTGCCCATGCCGCTCCGCGACCCCGCCGTGGCCGCCGCCGCGCCCCGGGTCACGTACGACCACCACTCGCTGATGATCGACGGCCGCAGGGTCGTCGTGCAGGCCGCAGAGGTCCACTACTTCCGGCTGCCGAGCCCCGGCCTGTGGCGGGACGTGCTGGAGAAGATCAGGGCCGGCGGGTTCAACGCGATCTCGGTGTACTTCGACTGGGCCTACCACTCCCCCAAGCCGGGCGTGTACGACTTCACCGGGGTGCGCGACGTCGACCGCTTCCTGCGTACGGCCGAGCGGGCCGGTCTGTACGTCATCGCCCGGCCGGGGCCGTACATCAACGCCGAGACCACCGGCGGCGGGTTCCCCGGGTGGCTGAAGAACGTCCCCGGCCGGGCCCGCAGCAGCGACGCCGGGTTCACCGAGGCCTACCGGGACTGGCTCCACCACATCAATCCGATCATTGCCAGGCACCAGGTCGGCCACGGCGGGTCGGTGATCCTCTACAACGCCGAGAACGAGTACGCCGTCAGCACCGACGCGGCGTACATGCAGGACATCCAGGACCAGGCGCGGGCGGACGGCGTCGACGTGCCGATCACCACCAACGACTGCTGCGACGCCGGCAGCTGGTCGTCCACCTGGGCTGAAGGGCCGGGAGCCGTCCAGATCCCCGGCGTGGACGACTACCCGCAGTCCTTCGACTGCGCGAACGCCGAGACGGTGTGGGGCCCGTGGGGAGAGGGCACCACCGAGAGGCTCCGCGACGACGCCCCGGTGTTCGCCGCCGAGTATCAGGCCGGGGCCATCGACGGGAACGACGCGGGCTACGACCGGTGCCGGGAACTGACCGGCCCCGCGTACATGAAGTACTTCTACAAGTCCAACCTGCTGGTCAGCGGCGCGACGCTCTTCAACTACTACATGGGCTTCGGCGGCACCAACTGGGGCTTCCTCGCCCAGCCCAACGACGTCTACACGTCCTACGACTACGGCGCGGCGGTGACCGAGGCCAGAGGGCTCACGGCGAAGTACGACGAGTTCAAGCGGCAGGGCTACTTCCTCCAGGCCGTGGCCCCGCTGGCGAAGACCGACCCCACGGCGGCGCCCACGACGGACAACCCCGCCATCGGCGTCGTCGCCCGGGCCAACCCGGACACGGGCACGCGGTTCGCGCTCGTCCGGCACGCCGACCGCGCCGCCACGACCGCCGACACCGCCACGCTGTCGTGGACCGTCCCCGACGGCACCTACTCCCTGCCCGTCCAGGTGAAGGGCCGGGACGCGCACGTCCTCGTCGGCGGGTACGACATGGGCGGCCAGCGCCTCGCGGCGTCCAGTTCGGAGATCTTGACCCACGCGTTCGTCGGCGGGCGGGACGTCGCGGTGCTGTACGGCACGGCGGGCTCCACGGGTGCGACCATCCTGCGGTACTCCGCCAAGCCGCGGGTGACGGTGCTGGAGGGCGACGTCCGCTCCACCTACTCGGACGGGAACCTGCGCCTGGACTACACGCACGAAAGGCTCGCCCGCGTGCTGATCACCGGCGGCGGACGGCGGCCGCTGCTGCTCCTGCTGGGCACCGACGAGACCGCCGCGACGTTCTGGCGGACGGGCACGGACGCCGAGCCGGTCCTGGTGCGCGGCACGTCCCTCGTCCGGTCCACGGCCGTCGACGGCGGCACCGTACGGCTCGCGGCCGACACCGCCGAGGCCGGGGAGGTGGAGGTGTTCGCCGAGGCCTCCCGGCTGCGGGTGGGCGACGCCGAGGTGCGCGTCACCCGGACGCCGAGCGGGTCGTTGCTCGGCCGCGTGCCCGGTCCCCGCGAGGTGCGCCTGCCCGCGCTTCGCGGCTGGCGGGTCCGCGACGAGACGCCGGAGGCCACACCCGGCTTCGACGACTCGTCCTGGCGACGGGCCGACAAGACGACGACCGAGAGCCCGATGAAGCCCCCGATGAAGCCGGAGCCGGGCCCGGTGCTGTACGCCGACGACTACGGCTTCCACTACGGCGACGTCTGGTATCGGGGTCGCTTCACCGCGACCGGCGCGGAGACGGCCGTCGCACTCAACGCGATCACCGGCAGGCGCGGGCGCTACCTCGTCTGGCTCGACGGCCGCTACCTCGGCTCGGCCGCGGGCGGCACCGAGGCCGACGCGGACGCGGGCACCCCCGACCCCGGACCGGGCCGCTTCGCGATCCCGGCGGGCCTGCTTAAGCCGGGGCGGCAGGCCACGCTGGCCGTGCTCGTGCAGAACATGGGGCACAACGACGACTGGACGGCCGACGACAACCGGTTCAAGCAGCCGCGCGGCCTGGTGGCGGCGGCCGTCGAGGGGTCCGCGGCGTCGATCGCCTGGAAGATCCAGGGCGCCCGCGGCGGCGAGGACCTCCCCGATCCCGTGCGGGGACCGCTCAACACCGGCGGCCTGTACGGCGAGCGCTCCGGCTGGCACCTGCCCGGATATCCCGACCGGTCCTGGGACGAGGCCGGCTCCCCCGCCGACCGGCCGCTCGCGCCCGGCGTGACCTGGTATCGCACCGGCTTCCGGCTCGACCTTCCCGAGGGCCAGGACGTGTCCGTCGGCCTGCGGTTCGGCGGCGACATCCCGGCCGCCGCCCGGGTGGTGGTCTACCTCAACGGCTGGAACGTCGGCCAGTACGGCGGCGGCATCGGGCCGCAGAAGGAGTTCGTGCTGCCCGCCGGACTGCTGCGCGAGCACGGCCGCAACACGCTGGCCCTGGCCCTGACCGCCACCGAGCGCGCCTCCGGCGGCCCCGGCCCGATCGGCCTGTTCGCGTACGGGAACGTCCGCGGCGGGGTGACCGTCCCCGACGTCCCGGCGCCGTCCTATCCGCTCGCCCGCTGAAGCCTGGACGAGGGGGCGATGTGGTGTACTCCGGAGAGTTGTATAAGCTTCCTATGTAAATTCGGTTCCCGTCCGGAGGAACATCTGTGTCCGTCACCCCGAGCGCCGATCTTCCTGAGGAGTCCCAGGCGGTCGCGGCCGTCCTGGACGACCTCGCGGTGCTCGCCGTACGGCGGCTGTCCGTGCAGGGCGACCTCAGCCTCACCGCCGCGGCGACCCTGTCGTACCTGGACCGCAACGGCCCGGAGCGGCTGAGCGTCCTGGCCGCGCGGCAGGTCGTCACCCAGCCGTCGATGACCCAGCTCGTGCAGCGCCTGGAACGTGAAGGCCTGGTATGCCGGGGGGTCGACGACCTCGACGGCCGCGCGGTGCGGGTCAGCGTCACCGACGCCGGCCGGGCGCTGCTGGCCGAGCGGCGCGGGCGGCGCAGAGAGCGGCTCACCGAGATGCTCGGCACGCTGTCACCCGGCGAGCTGCGTGAGCTGACGCGGGTCGCCGGTGAGTTCCTCCCCCTGCTCCGGCGCCTGCTCCAGGGCACGGCGGACGAGTAGGGATCCGGGCGCTCCCCCTCGCTACTCCCAGGAGGTCCGGTGAGCTCTGCTCATGCCCCCGTCTCCAACCCGTTCAAGCAGCCGAAGGCGGTCTGGGCCGTCGCCTTCGCCTGCGTGATCTCGTTCATGGGGATCGGACTGGTGGACCCGATCCTGCCCGCCCTCAGCTCGAAGCTGCACGCCACACCCAGCCAGGTGTCGCTGCTGTTCACGAGCTACCTGGTCGTCACCGCCGTGGCGATGCTGGTCACCGGGTGGGTCTCCAGCCGGATCGGCGCCAAGCGCACCCTCATCGCGGGCCTCGCCCTGATCGTGGTGTTCGCCGCCCTCGCCGGGATGTCCGGCAGCATCGGCGGCATCGTCGGTTTCCGCGCCGGCTGGGGCCTCGGCAACGCCCTGTTCATCGCCACCTCGCTCGCCGTCATCGTCGCGTCGAGCAGCGGCGGCTTCGCCGGGGCGATCATCCTGTACGAGACCGCGCTCGGCGTCGGCATCGCGATCGGGCCCCTGCTCGGCGGCACGCTGGGCGGCATCAGCTGGCGCGGCCCGTTCTTCGGCGTCGCGGTCCTGATGGCGATCGCGCTGATCGCCACCGTCACCCTGGTGCAGCCCACGCCCACGCCGGTGAAGAAGACCAGCGTGGCCGCCCCGATCAAGGCCCTGCGCCACCGCGGCCTGCTCATCCTGGGCCTGACCGCGCTCTGCTACAACTGGGGCTTCTTCACGGTGCTGGGCTACGCGCCCTATCCGATGGAGCTCAACGAGCACCAGCTCGGCCTCGTCTTCACCGGCTGGGGAATCCTCGTCGCGGTCTTCTCGGTCTTCGGCGCCCCGCGGCTGCAGGCCCGCTTCGGCATCGCCCGCACGTTGTACGCCAACCTCGTGCTGTTCAGCCTCGACATCCTGGTGATCGCGCTGTTCACCGACAACCGGGTCGTCGTGATCTGCAGCGTGATCGTGGCCGGGATCTTCATCGGCGTCAACAACACGGTCACCACCCAGGCGGTCATGACCATCTCGCCCGTGGAGCGGCCCATCGCCTCCGCGTCGTACGGCTTCATCCGCTTCATCGGCGGCGGCCTCGCGCCCTTCGTCGCGGGCAAGCTCGCCGAGCACTTCGACAGCCAGCACGCGCCGTTCTACATGGGCGCCGTCGCCGTGCTCCTCGGCGCGGTGATCCTCACCACCGCGCACCAGCAGCTCGGCGAGGCCGAGCGCGCCCAGGCGGCCGAGATGGCCGCCGCCGAGCCGGCCGCCGCGCGGCGGGAGGAACTGGAGGAGGAGGCCCTGGCCGAGGACCTCGGCTCGGCCACCTGATCGACGCGAGGGCGGGGGCCGCGGCGGGGCGGCCCCCGGCGCGGCCCTTGCTCGTTTCCGATGTTTTGCCGCGGGTGCGGGAATGGTTTGGCCGGCCCGGTTGTGGTTACTCATGTATGGGCTGGTCGTGGCCTTCAGAAGTGAGGGGATGCGGTCGGCCGCAACGACGGGAGTACCGAATGGGTCCCGAAGTCCCCCGGTTCGCTCTTCCTTTCGCGCATGAACCACCCGCCGCGGGCCCGTGGGCGGGGATGACGCGGATCATCGCGTGCGGCGAGATCGACATAAGCACGTCCGGTCAGCTGTACAGAGGCGTCCTCGACGTCCTGCGGCGGCAGCGGCCGAGCCGCATCGAGGTCGACCTCGCGGGGGTCACCTTTCTCGACGCATCCGGCGTACGTGCCCTGCTCATGAGCCAGACCGCCGCGGCCGAGGTGGGATGCGACCTCACACTGGTCAAGCCGAGCCGCATCGCCCACAGGGTCCTGGAGATCGTCTGCCTGCTCGAGACCTTCGGCCTGGCCGCGCTCCCGCCACCCTCGCCGGGTCCGCGGCGGCTACACCGCTGATCCGTGGGGGTCCTGTCGATGGTCTCCACGGGTGCGCAGCTCCCCGGTGTCCACCAGATACTCGGCGATGTCGACCAGCTTGGAGTTGGTCTGCTGGCTGGCACGCACGAGCAGCGAGAACGCCTGGTCCGCGGTCAGCTTGTGGCGTTCCATGAGGACGCCCTTCGCCTGACCGATGAGGTCGCGGACGGCGATGGCGTGCCTCAGTTGCTCCTGCTGCCGCGCTCCCGACATCGCCACCGCCGCGTGGGCCGCGAACAGCAGGCCGACATGCTCGGATTCGTCGTCGAAGGCGTTCTTTTCGAAGGAGTACAGGTTCAGAGCGCCCAGGTTGCCCTTCTGTACGTACAGCTGGAAGGAGAGCATGCTCCTCACGCCGAGATCGAGCGCGCGCCGGGCGAACTTCGGCCATCTGTCCTCTTGCGTCATGTCCGACAGCCGCACCGTCCTGTGCTTGTAGGCGGCGTCGAGGCACGGCCCCTCTCCCGTCTCGTACTGCGCCTTGTCCGCCTGCTGCACCAGGTCGCCGGTCGCGGCCTGGGTCTCGACCTCGCGGCGGCGGATGACGACCGTCAGCCCCGCGTGCTGCGCGCCGGGGACGGTGTCGACGGCCGCGCCGACGATGGCGTCCAGCGTCTCCTGGGCGCTCTCCTCGTCCTGCAGCGTCCGCGCGAGATCGCTCAGCTTGACCGCGAGCATGTCGTCGGCGGCGTGTCCGGTGAAGGCCGACGACGGCCGGCCCCGTCCGTTGCCTCCATTCGCATCCTTGCCGGCCACACGCGGTCACCACCTCTCGGCATCGAACGGCTCCGAGTGGCTCATACGAGCCATGCCCGCACCATGGCGCCGTCATGCTCAGCGGAGACCGCCGGGGCAGCGGAATTTCCGAGCAACTCGGGGATCGACCACACGAGGACCGGGTCAGATCCGCGTGAGCAGGTCCGGGGTGAGCGCGGCGACCCCGGCGCAGCCGGACAGGGCCAGGGTGAGATCGGCCTCCGCCAGCACGCAGCGGATTACGTGCTCCACTCCCGCCTGGCCGTCCAGGCCCAGTCCGTACGCGTACGGACGGCCCAGCAGCACGGTCCTTGCGCCGAGCGCGAGCGCCTTGACGATGTCGTCCCCGGTGCGGATGCCGCCGTCGAACAGCACGGTGAGCCGGTCGGCCACGGCGTCGGCGACGGCGGGCAGGGCGTCGGCCGCCCCGATCGAGCCGTTGACCTGGCGTCCGCCGTGGTTGGAGACGACGACGCCGTCCATTCCCGCGTCGGCGGCCAGGCGGGCGTCGTCGGGATGCAGGACGCCCTTCAGCACGATCGGGCCGTCCCAGTGCTCGCGCAGCAGCGCGAGATCCGGCCACGTCTTGCCCGGGTCGCCGAACATCCCCACGAAGTGCAGGACGGCGGCGTTCGGGTCCTCCTGCACGGGACGGGCGAGCCCAGCCTGGAACGCCGGGTCGGTGAAGTAGTTGGCGGTGCCGACGCCGTGCAGGAACGGCAGGTACGCCTGGTCGAGGTCGCGGGGCCGCCAGGCCAGCAGCGGCGTGTCGAGGGTGACGACCAGCACGGTGAACCCCGCCGCCTTGGCCCGGGAGAGGAAGCTGAGGGTGACCTCGCGATCCTTGCCCCAGTAGAGCTGGAACCACCGTTCGCCGTCCCCCATGGCCGCCGCGACGTCCTCCATGGGCGTGCTGGAGGCCGACGACAGGATGAAGGGCACACCCGTCGCGGCGGCCGCGCGGGCGGCGGCCCGCTCGGCCTCCGGATGCATGATCGACAGCACGCCGATCGGCGCCAGCGCCAGCGGCGCGGGGAGTCTCCTGCCCAGCACGGTCGCCGACAGGTCGCGTTCGCCCACGTCGCGGAGCATCCTCGGCACGATCCGCCAGCGGTCGAGCGCCTCGCGGTTGGCGCGCTCGGTGCGCCCGCTGCCCGCGCTGCCGGCGACGTAGCCGACCGGGCCCGGGCCGAGCCGCTGCTCGGCCATCTCCTCCAGGCGGTTCAGGTCGGTCGGCAGCCGGGGCACGGCCCCGGTCATGCCGTTGAGGTAGATCTCGTACTGGAAGTCCGCCCAGCTCATCGCGCTCGCCCTCGCTCCGCTTCCACCCGGCCGTCGCCCCGGCGGCTTCTGGCGAACACATTATCGGGAACCGATCACAAGGCTCCGTACGCCGGGGTAGGGCCCCCGCGCCGGCTTCCCGCCGGGGACGCCGATCAGCGGGGGCCGGGGGCGCGGCGGAAGAGGAAGGGCTGGCTCTCGCGTCCCGGCACGACGAACCAGCACTCGCCGCTGCCCTCGCTCGCCAGCAGCGAGAAGAACGCGTCGACGACCGTCTCGACGTCGAGGATCGGGAACTTCAGCTCGTCCAGCAGCGCCTTGGCCTCGGCGTCGAGGATCGCCGTGTCCGCGAACGACGGGCACAGCCCCTGCACCCGGATGCCGAGGGGCTCCAGTTGCGGGCCGAGCGAGCGGACGAGCCCGACGACCGCGTGCTTGTTGGCCGCGTAGACGGGATCGGACGGGATGCCCACGATCCCCGCCATGCTCGCGGTGGCCACGATCACGCCCCCGGCCCGCATCGCCGGCAGCGCGGCGTGCACGCCGAAGACGACGCCGTCGAGGTTGACCCCCATCGCGCGCCGGTAGCGGGCGAGGTCGAATTCCTCGCCGAGTCCGAACCCCCGAGGCGACGCCCGCATTGAGGAAGGCGAGGTCGAGACGTCCGTGCCGCTCGACCGCGAGCGCGACCGCGGCCTGGTTGTCCTCCAGCCGCGACACGTCGGTCCGCACGAACGCGGCGCCGATCTCCTCGGCGGTGCGCGCCCCGGCCTCGGCGTCGACGTCGGCCAGCACGACATGCGCGCCGTAGGCGGCCAGGCGGCGGGCGACACTCGCGCCGATGCCGCCCGCGCCGCCGGTGACGAGCGCGACCTTGCTGGAGATGTCGTCGGTGTTCACAGCGGCAGCCCTCCCGTTGCGGCCCTGGTCGAGCCGGTGGCCCGGTACGCGTCGATGGTGCGCTCGGCGATGCGCATCTGGTGGATCTCGTCGGCGCCGTCCGCGAACCGCGCCCATCGCGCGTGCTGGAACATGTGCGCCAGCGGGGTGTCGGTCGAGTAGCCGAGCGCGCCGTGGATCTGGATGGCCCGGTCGACGATCCGGTTGAGGCTGTTCGCCACGAAGTGCTTGGCCATCGAGACCTCGGTGCGGAAGTCCTCACCCTTGTCGATCTTCGAGGCGGCGTGCAGGACCATGAGCTTGCACTGGTAGAGCTCCATGGCCGAGTCGGCGATCATCCACTGCACGCCCTGCTTGTCCGCGAGCGGCGACCCGTGGCTGAACCTGTCCAGCGCCCTGCCCACCATCATGTCGAGGGCCGTCTCCGCCTGGGATATCCACCGCATGCAGTGCGCCAGCCGGGCCGGGCCGAGGCGGTACTGGCCCAGCCGGTGGCCGTTGCCCCGCCCGCCGAGCACGGCGGAGTCCGGCAGGCGCAGGTCGGTGATGACGATCTCGCTGTGGCCGGTCGAGCCGTGCATGGTCTCGATCTCGCGTACGTCGTTCCAGCCGTCGGCGGGCAGGTCGACGAGGAAGGCGGTGTTGGCGCCCCGGGCGCCCTCCGGCAGGTCGAACTCGGTCTTCGCGATCAGGATGGCGAAGCTCGCCCTGCGGGCGTTGGAGATGAACCACTTGTGCCCGTTGATCACCCACTCGTCGCCGTCCTGCACGGCGTTCGTGCGGATGAGCGTGGGATCGGAGCCGGCCACCTCTGGCTCGGTCATAGCGAAGCACGACATCTTCACGCCGTCGAGCAGCGGCCGCAGGTAGCGCTCCTTCTGCTCGTCGGTGCCCCAGTGCAGCAGCGTGTGCATGTTGCCCTCGTCGGGGGCCGCGCAGTTGAGCACCCACGGGCCGAGCCTGGTCTTGGCCGCCTCGGCCTGCACCATGGCCAGCGCGACGTGGCCGAGGCCCATGCCGCCCCACTCCTTCGGCATGTGCGGCAGCCAGAGCCCCTCCCGCTTGGCCCTGCGGCGCAGGTCGAAGATCGTGCGCAGGTACTCCTCGCGGGCGAGGACCTTCTCCTCGGAGTCCTCGAACGGCTTGACCGCCGGGATCACCGTCTCCTGGACGAACGCCCGCACCCGCGCGCGTATCTCCTCGTGCTCGGGGGCGAGCGTGAAGTCGATGGCCATGATCCTCCCTCGGGCACGATAATGCGGCTGACATGTCAAATAATGCGATCGCCTGAAATACCGTATCCTTTGGCCGTACGAGCGACAAGGGAGGCGCGATGCCGGCGAAGACCACGGTCCGGAGGCTCGTGGACGCCGCCGAGCGGCTGTTCGCCGAGCGCGGCATCGACGCGGTCTCGCTGCGCGAGATCAACGCCGCCGCCGGGCAGCGCAACTCCACGGCGCTGCAGTACCACTTCGGCGACCGCGCCGGGCTGCTGAAGGCGGTGCTCGCCAAGCACCGGCCGGAGATCGAGGCGCGACGCCACCAGCTTCTGGACGAGTACGAGGCACGCGGCCCGCTGCCCTGTGTTTCCTATTCCCCTGCTTCCCACTCCCCGGCCCAGGCCCGGCGCACCCTCGCCGCCGCGCTCGTCCGCCCGGCCGCCGCCAAGCTGGCCGACCCCGACGGCGGGCGGGACTATCTGCGCGTCATGGAGCAACTGGTCCACCGCATGCCGCCCAGCCTCCCCGAGGACGGCGGCGGCAGCATCGACCGCTGGCGTGAACTGGTCGCCCCGCTCCTCCCCGAGACCGCCGTACGCCTGCACCAGCGCTTCATGGCGATCCGCATGACGTACGTGGAACTGGCCCGGCGGGCGAGCGGCCCCCCGGCCCGGGACGATCGCCTGTTCACCAGCCACCTCATCGACGTGGTCTCGGCGGTCCTCGCCAGCGAGGTCTCCGACGAGACCACCCGTCTCCTCGCCGAACGCGAGCAGCGCCCCTGAGACCGCATCGACCGGCCGAGGGGAACACCTCTCGGCAATGTCACCGAACCGCTTGACCGAACATCACGCCATGGCAGGTAATAGTCACGGTCGGTGACAAGGGGTCCAGGGGACCTCTTCCCGGGCGACCGGGATAGCCGACCTCATTCATGCGTGCCCCCAGGGAGTCGTCATCGGCGCCAGATGCGGCCGTATGTGACTCTCAAACCATTTACACGGCCGCCATCGCCGGTCCCCGACGCGGGTTTCCGAAGTGAGGCCGAAGGCGACCTGCCCGCCCTGCTCTACTACGTCACCCGAAGATCTGAACCAATCAAAGCGGTCATGCTAGCGTGATCATGCCCATATCTACTCATCAGGGGTGATCGATGGCAAACCGACGGAAGATCACTCGTTGGGCCGCGGGCGGCATGACCGTGGCCGCCGTCGCCGCCCTCACCGTGGTGTCCGCGGGCCCGGCGCAGGCCTATCCCAAGGGCTCGTGCGGGCAGTCGTACCGCAAGGTGGCCAGTTATCCGCTGACCCAGGGCGCCAAGGACGGGAAGTCGTACGGCACCGTCACCCTCTACCAGAGCCCCACCGCGCACGCGAAGTGCGCCATCGCCCGGGTGGCGCCCTCCTACATAGGGAAGACGAGCTACCTGTACGTCGAGCTCTTCGTGGACAAGAACCAGAACAAGAAGTACGACGGCCCGGACAAGGGGGCCGCCAGCGGCAGCGAGAAGTACAAGTGGTTCGCGGGCCCGGTGCACATCTACGGCGTCGACCATCGGTGCGTCCAGTTCGCCGGGGCGGTCAGGATCGGCTCCAAGCCCCTCGTCCGCGGCGGCACCCCGTCGGGCAAGTGGATGTACTGCGGCTAGATCCTCAACGCAGGGCCCGGCCTGGTCAGCCCCTCAATAAGGGCACGGGTGAGGGCGGCGACGCGTTCGGCACGGGCCCTGCGGCTGAGTGTCGCACCGGGCACGACGGTGTCGAAGCCGTGGAAGGCCCCCGGCCACAGGTGGAACTCGACCGGCACCCCGGCCCGGGCCAGCCGCAGCGCGTATTCGGCGCACTCGTCGCGGAAGACCTCCAGTTCGCCCACGTCCACGTACGCCGGGGGGAGGCCGGACAGGTCGGCGGCCCGCGCGGGGGCGGCGTGGACCGGCACGTCCTCGCCTCCGGCCGCGTCGCCGAGCAGGGCCGACCAGCCGAACCGGTTGGAGCCGCGGTTCCACGTCACGGCGTCCTCGAAGGAGCGGCCGGAGGGTGTCACCTCGCGGTCGTCGAGCATCGGGCACAGCAGGAGCTGGAAGACGAGCTCGGGCCCGCCGCGGTCGCGGGCGAGCAGCGCGGTCCCCGCGGCGAGCCCTCCACCGGCGCTCACGCCGCCCACCGCCAGCCGGCCGGCGTCGACGCCGAGATCGGCCGCATGGGCGGCGGTCCAGGCGAGACCGGCGTAGCAGTCCTCCACGGGCGCGGGATGAGGGTGCTCGGGCGCGAGCCGGTAGTCCACCGAAACCACCACACAGCCGACGCGGCGCACGTACGACCCCGCGCGGGCGTCGTCCGCCTCGGGGCTGCCGAGCACCATGCCACCGCCGTGGATCCAGTACACCCCCGGCAGCGGGCCGTCCTGGGCGGCCGGCCGGTAGACGCGCAGCCGCAGGTCGCCGCCGGGGCCGGGGACGACCACGTCCTCCACGCGGACCCCCTGGCCCACCTGTGGCGCCGCCGCGGCCAGGTCGGCGGACCGGCGGGCTCGCAGCGCCAGTAGGTCCTCGTGCGTCGCGCCCGACAGATTCGCGGTCGCGGGAGGCTCCCGCTCGACGGCCGCCCTCAGTTCCGGGTCGAGGTTGGGATGCATCGTCAGCCTTTCAGTCCCGCACCGTGCGCTCACACGGGTTTGCCCTGTTGGCGGATGGGGAGGTGGGGACAGCACCGCCCACGGATGGTTGCGGACAGCCGTTTCCGGCCTCCACGGCGGCCCGGAAGTGGGAAACGATACGAGTGCCGGACGTGATCAGGTGTGAGCGGGATACCGACGATCAAGAGCCTGGACGAGCTGACCGAGCTCGTCGAGCACCGGCCCGGGCTGTACCTGCGCTATTCCAAGGGCCCCGACGCCGACTCCGGCAAGCCGAGCGTCGACTACGAGAGCCGTCTGGAACTTCCCGGCCTGTCGGTGACCGTGCTCGACGCCGAACGCTGGTGGACCCTCCCCCTCCGTGACTGGCTGGCCCGTCAGATCTGCAAGTACACACACCTGGCCGAGAAGGACGAGGAGCGGCACGCATGGGTGCTGACCGGTCGCATGGTGGCCCGCGGCCCCGACCACGAGCCGCTCATCGACCAGGTCGAGCCGGTCGCGTGGCTCGATGACTCCGTGGTCGAGCAGGCGCGCGAGCACTACGAGAAGGTGTTCGACGCCGGCCGCGACTCCACCGGGTGAGGCTCAGGCCCGTGCGCCGATCCGCGTCCGCCCCCGCAGCACCTTGCCGTACACCGCGTGGACCCGGTGGACGAGTTTGTCCCAGTGCAGCTCGGCGACCCTGCGCCGGGCGTTGGCGGCCAGCTCCTTGGCCTCCGCCGGGTCGCCGAGCAGGCGGCGGATGGCGGCGGCCAGCGGCTCGGGCCGCTCGGGCGGGACGAGCATGTGGACCCGGGCGGCGACGCCCAGCCGCTCCGCGAGCTCCCGCAGCCGCCGGGCGCGCGGCCCGTCCCCCACCACCAGGAGGACCGGCGGGTCGCCGAGCAGCGCGAGCGCCCGCAGCAGGACGTCCACTCCCTTCTGGTCGTGCAGGCGGCCCACGTACAGCACGCGCGGCACGGGCACGCCGTCGAGCAGCGGGCCCGGGCCGGCGGGCCGGGTGAACACCGGAGCTATCCCGGAGGGGATCACGTGGACGCGGCCCGCCGGGACGCCGCCGCCGACCAGGACGTCCCGCATGCGCGGGGTGAGCACGATCACCGCGTCGGCGCGGGCCGTGCCCCGCCGTTCGAGCGCTCCCCCGAGGTGCCGCAGCAACAGCGCCCGCGGCGTACGGCCACTCACCGTGTGGCCGGGACTGCAGTGGACGGTGAGGACGAACGGCACGCGGGCGTGGCCGGCCGCGCGCAGCGCCAGTGGCACGACGGCCAGGTCCTCCCCCAGGTGGGCGTGGACCAGGTCGGCTCCCTCCGGAGCCGGGACAGCAACGGCCAGGCCGCCACCGCGTACATCTGCCGGCCCGCCGGGATCGGCCCCAGCCGCACCAGGCGCCCGTGCCGTCCGAAGTCCTCCGTACGCGGGGCGGTTGGCGGGCGGGTGGTGACGATCGTCTGCCGCACGCCGAGCCGGTCGAGCGCCTCGCTGAGCCGCGCGCAGTGGTTCTGCTTGCCCCCCACGGGATCGAACCGCACACCCCTGCCCCGCAGCGCGGTCACGGGCGCGGCGAAGACGGAGCACAGGCGCAGTACGTGCACGCTGCGGATGTACCCCGAAGTCCCGATCGACACCGACACGTCGCCTGTGCGGGCGCTCCGCGGAGATCGTCCGCCCGGTAGCCTTGCAGGCCGGTGTGCCCGCTCCGTCGGTCACAGGGGACGACGCGTTCAGCAGTGCTTTATATGCTTTCTTTTTCCAGTTCAGACGGCGATCGCGAGGGTGGACATGGTCGAGAGGGTAGGCACCGCGAAGCGTGCGCGTTCCGCGCGCGCCGCCGGCGGTGACCCCGAACTGGATCTGCGGCAGCTCCTGGCCGGCCTCACCGCCGTACGGGACGGCGACTTCGGCACCCGGCTCCCGGAGGACGGCGACGGCCTGCTGACGGAGATCGCGACGGTCTTCAACGGGATGGTCGACCAGCTCTCCCTGTTCACCTCCGAGGTGACGCGCGTGGCGCGCGAGGTGGGCACCGAGGGCCAGCTCGGCGGCCAGGCCGAGGTGCCGGGAGTGTCGGGCACCTGGAAGGACCTCACCGACTCGGTGAACGCGATGGCGGGCAACCTCACCAGCCAGGTCCGCTCCATCGCCGAGGTCACCACCGCCGTCGCCAAGGGCGACCTCTCCCAGAAGATCACCGTCGACGCCCGCGGCGAGATCCTGGAACTCAAGAACACCGTCAACACCATGGTCGGTCAGCTCTCGTCGTTCGCCGACGAGGTCACCCGCGTCGCCCGCGAAGTGGGCACCGAGGGCCAGCTCGGCGGCCAGGCGCAGGTGCCCGGCGTCGCCGGAACCTGGCGCGACCTCACCGACTCCGTCAACTTCATGGCCGGCAACCTCACCAGCCAGGTCCGCTCCATCGCCGAGGTCACCACCGCCGTCGCCAAGGGCGACCTCTCCCAGAAGATCACCGTCGACGCCCGCGGCGAGATCCTCGAACTCAAGAACACCGTCAACACCATGGTCGACCAGCTGTCCTCCTTCGCCGACGAGGTCACCCGCGTCGCCCGCGAGGTCGGCACCGAGGGACGACTCGGCGGCCAGGCCGACGTCAAGGGCGTCTCCGGCACCTGGCGCGACCTCACCGACTCCGTCAACTTCATGGCCGGCAACCTCACCAGCCAGGTCCGCAACATCTCCCAGGTCGCCACGGCCGTCGCCAAGGGCGACCTGTCGCAGAAGATCACCGTCGAGGCCGAGGGCGAGGTCGCCGCGCTCGCCCAGACCATCAACACCATGGTCGACACGCTGAGCGCGTTCGCCGACGAGGTCACCCGCGTCGCCCGCGAGGTCGGCACCGAGGGACGGCTGGGCGGCCAGGCCGACGTCAAGGGCGTCTCCGGCACCTGGAAGGCGCTGACCGAGTCGGTGAACGTCATGGCCGACAACCTCACCGACCAGGTGCGCTCGATCGCCCAGGTCACCACGGCCGTCGCCAAGGGCGACCTGTCGCAGAAGATCCGCGTCGACGCCCGCGGCGAGATCCTGGAGCTGAAGGAGACCATCAACACGATGGTCGACCAGCTCTCGTCGTTCGCCGACGAGGTCACCCGCGTCTCCCGCGAGGTCGGCACCGAGGGACGGCTGGGCGGCCAGGCCACCGTACGCGGCGTGTCGGGCACCTGGAAGGACCTGACCGACTCCGTCAACGTGATGGCGTCCAACCTCACCAGCCAGGTCCGCTCGATCGCCCAGGTCGCCACGGCCGTCGCCAAGGGCGACCTGTCGCAGAAGATCACCGTCGAGGCCAAGGGCGAGGTCGCCGCGCTCGCCCAGACCATCAACACCATGGTCGACACGCTGAGCGCGTTCGCCGACGAGGTCACCCGCGTCGCCCGCGAGGTGGGTACGGAGGGCCAGCTCGGCGGCCAGGCCCGGGTGCCCAACGTGGCGGGGACCTGGAAGGACCTCACCGACAACGTCAACTCGATGGCCGACAACCTCACCAACCAGGTGCGCTCGATCGCCCAGGTCACCACGGCCGTCGCCCAGGGCGACCTGACCAAGAAGATCGACGTCGTCGCCCGCGGCGAGATCCTCGCGCTGAAGACGACCATCAACACGATGGTCGACCAGCTGTCCTCGTTCGCCGCCGAGGTCACCCGCGTCGCCCGCGAGGTGGGCAGCGAGGGCCGCCTCGGCGGTCAGGCCGAGGTCGAGGGCGTGTCGGGCACCTGGAAGCGGCTGACCGAGAACGTCAACGAGCTGGCCGGCAACCTCACCCGCCAGGTCCGCGCGATCGCCGAGGTGACCAGCGCGGTCACCTCCGGCGACCTGACCCGGTCGATCACCGTGGACGCCGAGGGCGAGCTCGCCGACCTCAAGGACAACGTCAACTCCATGGTGGAGTCCCTGCGCGAGTCGACCAGGGCCAACCAGGAGCAGGACTGGCTCAAGACCAACCTCGCTCGCATCTCGGGGCTCATGCAGGGCCACCGCGACCTGTCGGCGGTCGCCGAGCTGGTCATGAACGAGCTGGCCCCGCTGGTCAACGCGCAGCACGGCACGTTCCTGCTGGCCGAGGAGACCCCGGCGGGCGCGGAGCTGCGGGTGGTCGGCTGCTACGGCCACCGCGACACCTCGCGCCGCTACGCGTTCGGCGAGTCGCTGGTCGGCCAGGCCGCGCAGGCCAGGCGGACGATCCTGGTGGAGGACATCCCGGCGGGCTACCTGACCGTGTCGTCCAGCCTCGGCGAGGCCGGGCCCGTCAACCTCATCGTGCTGCCGATCGTGGTCGAGGACCAGGTGCTCGGCGTGATCGAGCTGGCCAGCCTCGGGCGCTTCGCCAACATCCACAGGGACTTCCTGGAGCAGCTCGTCGAGACGATCGGCGCCAACGTCAACACGATCGTGGCCAACGCCCGCACCGACGCGCTGCTGACCGAGTCGCAGCGGCTCGCCACAGAACTGCAGGTGCGGCAGGAGGAGCTGCAGCGCTCGAACGCCGAGCTTGAGGAGAAGGCGGAGCTGCTGGCTCAGCAGAACCGCGACATCGAGACCAAGAACAGCGAGATCGAGCAGGCCCGCCAGGAGCTGGAGGACCGCGCCCAGCAGCTCGCGCTGGCGTCCAAGTACAAGAGCGAGTTCCTCGCCAACATGAGCCACGAGCTGCGCACCCCGCTCAACTCGCTGCTCATCCTGGCGCAGCTCCTCTCCCAGAACCCCACCCGCAACCTGACGCCCAAGCAGGTGGAGTACGCCAACGTCATCCACTCGGCCGGCACCGACCTGCTCCAGCTCATCAACGACATCCTCGACCTGTCCAAGATCGAGGCCGGCAAGATGGACATCACGCCGGAGCCGGTCAGCCTGCGCCAGCTGCTCGACTACGTGGACGCCAACTTCCGCCCGCTGACCACCCAGAAGGGGCTGCGGTTCGGGGTGACGGTGGCCTCCGACGTGCCCGCCCAGCTGCTGACCGACGAGCAGCGGCTGCGGCAGGTGCTGCGCAACCTGCTGTCGAACGCGGTCAAGTTCACCGAGGCGGGCTCGGTCGAGCTGCGCATCGAACGGGCGGCCGACGTGGGCCTGCCGGGCGCCGCCGGCCAGGAGATCCTGGCCTGCCACGTGGTGGACACCGGCATCGGCATCGCAGCGGAGAACCTCTCGCAAATCTTCGACGCCTTCCAGCAGGCCGACGGCACGACCAGCCGCAAGTACGGCGGCACCGGCCTCGGCCTGTCGATCAGCCGGGAGATCGCGACCCTGCTCGGCGGCGAGATCCGCGCGACCAGCACGCTGGGCGAGGGCAGCACGTTCACGCTCTACCTCCCGCTGGCCCACTTCGACGGCACCGAGAGGGACGAACCCGTGGCGGGGGAAGAGGAGCCGCCGCTGATCGTCCCGCACCCGGCGCCCGCGGCGGCGCAGCCCTCGGGCGGCAGGGACGACGGCAGGGCGGGGCGCCGCCTGCTGGTCGTCGAGGCCAGGGCGGGCGGTCTGCTGTCCATGCTGGCCCAGAGCGTCGCGGCCGACCTGCACGACACCCACGGGCGGGTCCAGGTGTCGACCGCGAGCGACGCCCACTCCGCGCTGTCGATGCTGCGGCAGGAGAGCGTCCACTGCGTCGTGCTCGACCTCGGCATGCCGCACGACGCCGCGGCCGACTTCCTCAAGGGGCTCGACTCCGATCCGGCGCTGCGCGCGCTGCCGGTGCTCGCGCACCACTCGCGCAAGCTGTCACGCCCGCAGGAGGACCTGCTGCAGGTGCGCTCCCGCAACCAGCCGCTGGAGCGCCTGCCCAGCCTCGACGAGCTGCGCGAGCGGATCACCCTGCACCTGTCCGCCGAGGAGCCCGGCAACGTTCTGCCGCTCGTGCAGCCGGCGTCGGAGGAGGGGGCGCAGGAGGTCGGGAAGCTCGACAGCGCGCTCGTCGGCCGCAAGGTGCTGGTCGTGGACGACGACGTGCGCAACGTCTTCGCGCTCACCACGATCCTCGAACTGCACGGCATGCAGGTGCTGTACGCGGAGAACGGCCGTAAGGGCATCGACGTGCTGGCGCGCAACGACGACGTGGACCTGGTGCTGATGGACATCATGATGCCGGAGATGGACGGCTACGCCGCCACCTCCGCCATCCGGTCCATGCCGCGCTTCGCCCAGCTGCCGATCATCGCGGTCACCGCGAAGGCCATGCACGGCGACCGGGAGAAGACGCTGTCGTCGGGCGCGAGCGACTACGTCACCAAGCCGGTGGACGCGGAGGAGCTCATCGTCTGCATGCAGCGCTGGCTGGACCTGCCCGGCAACGGCGACAGATAGGCGCGGCGTTCAGGGCTGGCGGGTCGGGGCCGTGCGGCGGCCCCGGACCCGCGCCGCCCGGCGCAGGTCCTCCAGCACCGCCCGGGCGGCCCGCCGCCCGGAGACCAGCGCGCCCTGCTGGGAGCCGGTGTCCCGGTGGTCGCCGCACACGTAGCGCCGGGCGCCCAGCCCCACCGCCTCGAGGCGCATTGCTTCCAGACGTACAGGGCGGCGCAGCGGCATCGGGGGCGGCATGGCGGGCAGGGCCGCCTCGATCGCGTAGGTGGCGACGTGTTCCCACGACGAGGTGTCGCCATAGATCTCGGTGAGCCGGGCCCGCACCCGGGGCTCGTCCCGGTCCGTGTGGACACCGAGGAGCGAGGTGGCGATCAGCGCCCGGCCGTCGGATGAGTACTCGGGGGCCGCGTCGGTGAGCACGACGGTGTCGGTGATCAGGCCCTCCGCGTCCACGATCTGCGTCGGCTCGCCGAGCGGCGAGACCGGTGCGGCGTGGTAGAAGGTCGTCACCGACCGCATCGCGGGGACCGGCAGGCCCGGCACGAGCCGTCCCGCGGTGGGCGGGTCCACTGCCACCACCACGGCCGCGCCCGCGATCTCGCCCCCGCCCGCGAGGGCCACACCGTCGGCCGTCAGCGCGCTGACCGGCGTTTCCAGCCGGATCGCGTCCTCCGGCAGGCGGGCGGCGAGCTGGGCGGGGATCCGGCCCATGCCCATGGCCGGCAGGCCGATCGTGCCCCGGGCGAACGCCCGCCACAGCAGGTGGAAGTAGCGTCCCGAGGTCTCCAGCTCCCGCTCCAGCAGCACTCCCGCGAGGAAGGGGCGGAACAGGTTCTCGACGATCTCCGGGGACGCGCCCCAGCGCCGGAGCTCGGCCTCGGTCGTGCGCTCCGCGGCGCCCCCGCGCCGTCGCATCAGCGCGTCGGGCAGCAGCAGGTCGCGGGTGGTCACGGCGGCCATGACGGCCTTGTCCACCGGCGTGCCCACCCGGGCGAGCAGGCCGCTGAGCGCCTGGCCCGGATGCCGCCAGGGCAGCATCACCCGCTCGCGCCTCCCCTCGCGGAAGACCATCACCCCGGAGCTGAACGGGCGCAGGCTCAGCGCCGGGATGTCGAGGACCCGCCGGGCCTCCGGATAGCCGGTGTTGAAGACCTGGAACCCCCGGTCGAGCCGGAAGCCGTCCACGAGATCGGTGCGTATCCGGCCGCCCACGCCGTCGGACGCCTCCAGGATGTGGACCGGCATCCCCTCCTGACGCAGGTGCCAGGCGCAGGCCAGGCCGGCGAGCCCCGCGCCGACGACGATCACCGTGGCAGGCTGTGGCATGAGCGGATCTCCTCCCTGACCGGCCGCACCACGACGGCTCCCTTCATGGACTTCGAACCGGAACGGCGGGGCGGATGCAGCGGCTCCGCATGAGCGCCGGCGCTGGGACGGGAGAGCCGTGAGAGATCAGACCTGTGATCGTTCACAGGCTTCCGCATGGCGGCGGCGCTGAAAGTTTCAATGCTCGGCGAGCGGCGCCGACGTGCAGGTGAAACGCCCGCCGCGGCTCCTACCAGCCACAGATCGACGCATCAGGACGCGTCCGATGATTGCGTTCACATTTTTGAACCGGGGCTGATTGACCACACCACCGGTTTCGCGTTGTGATGACGGCCCCCCGGCGCATCCCGTCGCACCGTAGCCGCCGGGCCCGGCCCGCCCCCCGGAGGTCCCGCTTCGGAGAACCCGATCACGCGTCTGGCGCGGTGCGTTCCGGCGCCGTCACGACTCATCGGCAGCCCCTCATGGAGTTCTAGATGACCATACGACGAAGATCCGCCCTGGTCGCCGCCGTGGCCTCGGCCGCCGCGCTCGCGGGCGCCGGAGTCCTGCCCGCCCTGCCCGCCTCGGCGGCGGCGGGCTGCCGGGTGGACTACCAGGTGACCAACCAGTGGCAGGGCGGATTCGGAGCAGCCGTCACGATCACCAATCTCGGCGACGCGGTCGGCGGCTGGACGCTCACCTGGTCGTACACGGCGGGCCAGACCGTCACGCAGGCGTGGAACGCCACGGTCACCCAGAGCGGCGCGCAGGTCAGCGCCAAGGACGCCGGTTACAACGCATCTATCCCCACCGGCGGCACGGCGTCGTTCGGCTTCAACGGCTCGTGGAACGACTCGTCCAACCCCGTGCCCGCGAGCTTCGCGCTCAACGGCACCACCTGCACCGGCGGGGTCACGAGCAGCCCCAGCGCGAGTCCCAGTGCGAGCCCCAGTGCGAGCCCCAGTGCGAGCCCGACCCGGTCGCCTTCGGCGAGCCCCTCGCCCAGCCCGTCGGCGAGCCCCACGAGCATCCCGGCGGGCGCGCGGCAGATGGAGGACCTCAACCGGGGTCTGATCAGCGTGCGGTCCGGCAGCGGCAACCTGGTCTCCTGGCGCCTGCTCGGCACCGAGAGCATCGGCACCGGGTTCAACGTCTACCGGGGCTCGACGAAGCTGAACTCCTCGCCGATCACCAGCTCCACGAACTACTTCGACTCCGGGGCCGCCGCCGACGCCACGTACACCGTGCGAGCGGTCGTGAACGGCGCGGAGCAGGCGGCGTCGGAGACGTCGCTGCGCTTCACCGGCGGCGACCACCTCGACGTGCCCATCCAGCCGCCGTCCGGCGGCACCACGCCCGACGGAGTGGCCTACACCTACAGCGCCAACGACGCGAGCGTGGGCGACCTCGACGGCGACGGGCAGTACGAGTTCGTGTTGAAGTGGGACCCGTCCAACTCCAAGGACAACTCCCAGTCGGGCTACACCGGCGACGTGTTCGTCGACGCGTACAAGCTGAACGGCACCCGCATGTGGCGGATCGACCTCGGCCGCAACATCCGGGCGGGCGCGCACTACACGCAGTTCCAGGTGTACGACTACGACGGCGACGGCAAGGCCGAGGTGGCGATGAAGACCGCCGACGGCACCAAGGACGGCACCGGGAAGGTCATCGGCAGCTCCTCGGCCGACTACCGCAACTCTTCCGGCTACGTCCTGTCCGGTCCCGAATATCTGACGATGTTCAACGGCCAGACCGGCGCGGCCATGTCCACGGTGGACTACGACCCGCCGCGCGGGATGGTCTCCTCCTGGGGCGACTCCTACGGCAACCGGGTGGACCGCTTCCTCGCCGCGACGGCCTATTTGGACGGCGCCCGGCCATCGCTGATCATGTCGCGCGGCTACTACACCCGTACGGTCATCGCGGCCTGGGACTTCCGCAACGGCTCACTGGTCGAGCGGTGGAAGTTCGACTCCGACTCCGCCGGCAGCCAGTACGCCGGCCAGGGCAACCACAACCTGGCCGTCGCCGACGTCGACGCCGACGGCAAGGACGAGATCGTCTTCGGCGCGATGGCGATCAACGACAACGGCCAGCCGCTGTGGAACACCCGCAACGGGCACGGCGACGCGCTGCACGTCGGCGACCTCGACCCCTCCCACGCCGGGCTGGAGGTGTTCAAGGTCGACGAGGACACCAGCAAGCCGGCGGCGTGGATGGCCGACGCCCGCACCGGCTCGATCATCTGGAGCAACGCCTCCTGCGGCTGCGACAACGGGCGCGGCGTCTCCGACGACGTGTGGTCCGGCAGCCCGGGCGCAGAGTCGTGGTCGTCCGCCGTCAGCGGCATCTTCAACACCAAGGGGCAGAACGTCGGGCGGAAGCCGGGCTCGACGAACTTCCTCGTGTGGTGGGACGCCGACCCGGTCCGCGAGCTGCTCGACGGCACCCACATCGACAAGTACGGCACCAGTAGCGACACGAGACTGCTGACGGCCTCCGGAGTGCACTCCAACAACAGCACCAAGTCCACCCCGTCCCTGTCGGCCGACCTGTTCGGCGACTGGCGCGAGGAGGTCGTCTGGCCGACGAGCGACAACACCGCCCTGCGGATCTACAGCACGACCGCGACGGCGAACCGGCAGATCTACACGCTGATGCACGACCCCACCTACCGGGTGGCGGTCGCCTGGCAGAACACCGCCTACAACCAGCCGCCCCACACCGGCTTCTTCCTCGGGGACGGCATGGCGACGCCCGCCAGGCCGAACATCTATCTGAAGTGATCCCCCGGCGGCGGCCGCGGACATACCTGGCGAGGTCCGCGGCCGCCGCCGCGCCCTGTCGGCCGCCAAGCGGTGCCGCGGCGAACTCGCTCGCTAAGCCACGACCAAGTCGTTCTCAGGTATTCGCGATTCCGCTTCAAGCGCCTACTAAGTCCGTTTCCTTACTGTCACACAGCACCTGTCACACGGTGCTGCGATGACACCCAAGAGGAAAGGACGATCAGATGGGCTTCAGTTTCGACGTCGGTCCGGCGGCGCGTGCCGTCGCCGGCGCCGCGGCAGTGGCGATGACCGCGGCACTGTTCTGCATACCCACCGCTGCCCGGGCCGACGAGGTGTCGATCACGGTGGAGGTGACGCCCACCGGCTCCCAGCGCTACATCGAACCCTGCACCGGCACGGAGACCTGGGGAGTGGCCGCCGGCAGGGAAAGCCCCAACTTCGACAAGGGCAATTACCAGGTGTGCAACTATCCCAGCAGCAGCGTGGCGTTCAACCCGTGGGCGAACGGGCTGGGCACCGAGTACAACTCCACCGCGCAGGACCACGTCATCGAGCAGTCCCATGGGGAGTGGTTTCCCCACAAAATGCAGTCCCTCTGCCCCTACTGGGTGACCACCGGCCCGAACCGTTCGGCGGGGATCTCCCAGATCGTGCAGACGTACCAGGTCAAGTTGATCTACAAGTACCCCGACGGGAAGATCCAGGTCGCCGACACCACTCAGGCGACCTATTCCGGCAACATGAGCGTCACGTGGTCCCCCGGGTGCTGGACGAGATGAAGTAGCCAGGCGCCGCTCGGAACCGACCGCCGCGGTCGAGGTCCGGCACGGACAGCGCGCCGGATGAGGGAGAATTCCCATCGGGTCCCATGGGCTCAGTGTCGCGATCTTTTGCTCGCCTCGGCTGGATATGGTGCTTTTGTGGATGGGGATACCTCGGAGGTCTCCGCGCCGCGCCGCCGCGGCATGCGTTCTGTCGCGGAGAAGGCCGGCGTCTCGCCGTCGACTGTCAGCAACGTTCTGAACAACCCCGAGCTGGTCGCCGAGGAGACCCGCCGGCGCGTCCTGGCGGCGATGGAACAGGTCGGGTACGTGCCCAACAACGTGGCCAGACGGCTGCGCGGTGTGCCGAGCCCTCTGGTCGGCGCGGTGGTGCTCGACCTGGCCAATTCGTTCTTCACCGAGGTGTGCCGGGGCGTGGAGGACCGGCTGCTGCAGGACGGGTGCATGCTGATGACCTGCAGCACCGACGTGCAGCCGGGGCGCGAGCAGCACTACCTGGGCGAGTTGGAGAAGCAGGGAGTGCGCGGCGTGCTGATCACGCCGGTCGCGACCGGGGTGGAGCCGCTGGTCGCCTTGTCCGAGCGCGGCGTCCCGGTGGTGCTGCTGGATCACCGGGGCGACGGACGGTTGTGCTCGGTGTCGGTCGACAACGTCTCGGGCGGCGAGCAGGCTGCCGCCCACCTGATCTCCCTGGGGCACCGGCGGGTCGTCATGCTCACCGGCTCGGTGGAGGTGCAGCAGACCACCGACCGGCACGCGGGGGTGCGTAAGGCGTTCCGCGAGGCGGGGCTGGATCCCGACCATGCGGTGCTGGAGGTGCGGGTGCCTCCGCCGGACGTGGCCGCGACCGCCGAGGCCGCCCTGGACCACATTCTGCAACTGCCCGACCGGCCGACCGCGATCGTCTGCCTCAACGACCTCGCGGCGCTTGGGGTGATCAGCGGCCTGCGGGACCGCGGGATCGCGGTGCCGCAGCAGATGTCGGTCGTGGGGTATGACGACGTGGTGTTCGCCCCGCAGCTCGCTCCGCCGCTCACCACCGTGTGGCAGCCCAAGCGGGAGCTGGGGCGGACCGCCGCCGCGATGCTGCTGGACGAGTCTCGCCCCGGCCACCGGCACCAGAGCCTGGTCTACCGGCCGCGGCTGGTCGTCCGCGCCTCCACGGCACGCCCCTGCCGATGACCCGGCCGGGGTGACAGCGGCGACCGGCGTGGCCGCCCCCGACTCCGAAAGTTTCAAAGCGCGGACCGTGCTCCGCTGAGGGGCCTTCCCCCGGCTGACCTGAAACGAAACAACTCCCTCTTCGCTGTCGCTTCGACATGACGTCAAAGGATGTTTGACGCCTTTACGTCCGCGTTTCTAGCGTCTCGTGACGTCCACCACCGACCAGAAACCCGCACCAGATTGGACGATTCATGAAACGTTTAATCTGGCCGTCGGCCCGCTTCGCGGCGGCCGCCGGCACCCTCTGTGTGGCGATCACAGGGGTGATCGCCACACAGTCGCCCGCCACCGCCGCGGTGGCCTGCCGAGTCAGCTACGAGATCACCAACCAGTGGCAGGGCGGCTTCGGCGCCAACGTGACGATCGAGAACCTGGGTGACGCCGTCAACGGCTGGCGGCTGACCTGGGCCTTCGGCGCCGGCCAGCAGATCACCCAGCTGTGGAACGGCGCCGTCAGCCAAAGCGGCGCCAACGTCACCGTCACCGACGCCGGCTACAACGCCGCCATCGGCTCCGGAGGCAGCACCGCCTTCGGGTTCAACGGCTCCTGGAACGGCTCCAACCCGATCCCGACGTCCTTCTCCCTCAACGGGACGGTGTGCGACGGCACCCACTCCTCGCCCTCGCCCAGCGCCGGCCCGAGCCGGTCGCCGAGCCCGAGCGCCTCGCCCAGCCCGTCGGCGAGCCCCAGTGCCAGCCCCAGTGCCAGCCCCAGTGCCAGCCCCAGTGCCAGCCCCAGTGCCAGCCCCCCGCCGGTGCCGGGCGGTGCCAAGCAGGCCGAGAGGCTGGACCGCGGCCTGATCAGCGTGCGCTCGGGCAGCGGCAACCTGGTGTCCTGGCGGCTGTGGGGCACCGAGACCCGTGACATCTCCTTCAACGTCTACCGGGGCGGCACCCGCATCGCCACCGTCACCAACTCCACCGACTACCTGGACTCCGGCGCCCCGGCCGACGCCTCCTACACGGTGCGCCCGGTCGACGGCGGCAGTGAGGGAGCCGCCTCGGAAACCTCGCTGCGCTTCGCCAACGGCTATCTGGACGTGCCGATCAGCCCGCCGGGCAGCTCCTACAGCGCCAACGACGCCAGTGTCGGCGACCTGGACGGCGACGGCCGGCTGGACCTGGTGCTCAAGTGGGACCCGTCCAACGCCAAGGACAACTCCCAGGCCGGGGTCACCGACCCGGTGTACGTCGACGGCATCCGGCTGGACGGCACCCGGTTGTGGCGGATCAACCTGGGCCGCAACATCCGCGCCGGCGCGCACTACACGCAGTTCCAGGTGTACGACTACGACGGCGACGGCAAGGCCGAGGTGGCGATGAAGACCGCCGACGGCACCGTCGACGGCACCGGCAAGGTCATCGGCAACGCCGGCGCCGACTACCGCAACTCCGACGGCTACATCCTTTCCGGCCCCGAATACCTGACCATGTTCAACGGCCAGACCGGCGCCGCGATGTCCACGGTGAACTACGACCCACCGCGCGGGACGGTCTCCTCCTGGGGCGACAGCTACGGCAACCGCGTGGACCGGTTCCTGGCCGCCACCGCCTACCTCGACGGCCAGCGGCCCAGTCTGATCATGTCCCGCGGCTACTACACCCGTACGGTCATCGCCGCCTGGGACTTCCGCAACGGCTCACTGGTCGAGCGGTGGAAGTTCGACTCCAACTCCAACACCGCCTACGCCGGACAGGGCAATCACAACCTGTCCATCGCCGACGTCGACGCCGACGGCAAGGACGAGATCGTCTTCGGCTCGATGACGATCAACGACAACGGCCAGCCGCTGTGGAACACCCGCAACGGCCACGGCGACGCCATGCACGTCGGCGACCTCGACCCCTCCCGGCCCGGCCTGGAGGAGTTCAAGGTCGACGAGGACAGCAGCAAGCCCGGCTCCTGGTTCGCCGACGCCCGCACCGGCCAGGTGCTGTGGTCCACCGCCTCCGGCGGCGACAACGGCCGCGGCGTCTCCGACGACATCTGGGCCGGCAGCCCCGGCGCCGAGTCCTGGTCGGCCCGAGACGACTCCCTGCGCAGCCCCAGCGGCGCCGCCCTGGGCCGCAAGCCGTCCTCGATGAACTTCCTCGCCTGGTGGGACGCCGACCCCGTCCGCGAGCTGCTCGACGGCACCCACATCGACAAGTACGGCACCAGTAGCGACACGAGACTGCTGACGGCCTCCGGAGTGCACTCCAACAACGGCACCAAGTCCACCCCCTCGCTGTCGGGCGACATCCTCGGCGACTGGCGCGAGGAGGTCGTCTGGCCCACCACCGACAACCGGGCCCTGCGGATCTACTCCACCCCCAACCTCACCACCGTCAAGATCCACACCCTGCTGCACGACCCGCAGTATCGGGTCGCCCTGGCCTGGCAGAACACCGCCTACAACCAGCCGCCCCACCCGAGTTTCTTCATCGGCAACGGCATGGCCACCCCACCCCAGCCCAAGGTCTACCTGCGCTGATCCCATGGACCGCCACCGGCGGTCGCCCTGATCCGGGCCCCGGCATCCCCGCGATGCCGGGGCCCGGCATCAGCCGAACCGCATCCGCCGGACCGTGGGAGCCTCACCCGCGCCGTCGCGTGCGTTCCTTGCCCGCTTCCACCGCGTGACCTGCGCCTTTGTGGGTAGGCCAGTCACAGCGGAGGGCCGAGGGGGTGGCAGGATGCGATCGTCGATCAGTCTCGGCCGCGTGGGCGGGGTCCCGGTCGGGCTCAACATCAGCGTCCTCGTGATCGTCGTGATCCTGGTGATCGGGCTGGCCTTAGGGCGCTTCCCCATCGCCTTCCCCGGTCTGCCGATGGCGGCGTACGTGCTGGCCGCGGTGGTGTCGGCCTTGCTCTTCCTGGCCTCGCTGCTCGCGCACGAGCTGGCCCACGCAATCGTCGCGAAGCGGCACGGGCTGGAGGTCAACGGCATCACGCTCTGGCTGCTCGGCGGGGTGGCCGAACTGCGCGGGGAGCCCCGCTCCCCCGGCGCCGACCTCAAGATCGCCGGGGTGGGGCCGCTGACCAGCGTCGTGCTCGGCGGCGTCTTCGCCCTCGTGTCCTGGGGGGTTTCGGTCATCGGCGCGCCGCCGCTGGTCGGCGGGATGTTCGGCTACCTGGCCGCGGTGAACGTGCTGCTGGCGGTGTTCAACCTGGTGCCCGCCGCGCCGCTGGACGGCGGGCGGGTGCTGCGCGCCTTCCTGTGGGCCCGCTGGCACGACCGCGTGCGGGCCGCCGTGGCCGCCGCCCGGGCCGGCCGGGTCTTCGGCTACATCCTGATCGCGATCGGTTTCCTCAACCTCGTCTCCGGCCTCGGGCTCCAGGGGTTCTGGCTGGCCCTGATCGGCCTGTTCCTGGTGAACGCGGCCAGCGCGGAGGAGCAGCAGACACAGATCGACGCCGCTCTGCACGGGATCACGGTGGGTGAGGTGATGTCGCGCAACCCGGTCGTCGCCCATCCCGACGAGACGGTGGCCGGCCTGGTCGACCGGCTCGTGCTCCGCCACCACCTGTCCACCTATCCGCTGCTGGACGACGACGGCCGGTTCACGGGACTGGTGACGCTGCGCCGCGTCCGGCACGTTCCCGCCGAGGACCGGGCGATCACCAGGCTGCGGCAGATAGCCTGCCCGCCGTCGGATGTGCCCACCGCGCGCCCCGTCGACCAGCTCACGGAGTTGCTCCAGCGGATGAGCGGCTGCTCGGACGGCCGGGCCGTGGTGCTCGACGACGGTCACCTCGTCGGCCTGGTCACCCCCACCGACATCAGCCGGACCATCCAGACGATGGACCTGCGGGGGCGCGTGCCGTACCGGACGCCGCGCGGCGCCGATCTCGCTCCGCCCCCTCCCGGAGGCACCACTCCCGGAGGCCCCGCCCCCGGCGGACCCCCCTCAGGCGGACCTGCTCCCGGCGGCCCTGCTCCCGGTGGTACGGCCCCGCCGGCCGGTCGCCGCGACGCCGCCTGAACGCCGCCGGGCCCTGTGTCATTCGGCCCGGCGTCATTCGGCCCGGCGTCATTCGTCCGTGGGTTCCTCGACGTCGTCGGGCGAGTCGGCGCCGGGGGCGTGCCAGTCGCCGGACGCGCCGCCGTCCAGGTCCGCACAGGGCTCCACATCGGGTGACTGCGCCAGCGGCGGCAGCCGGTCCGGGATCAGGTGTTCCGGCCCCGCGTTGTCCTTCGGCATGGCCTCCTCCTCGGGCTGCTGCCTCTCCGTCTTCGCCTACCCTCCGATGGCGCGGACATTCGGTCAGGTCGCGGGGATGGGCGCGGTAGCCGAAAACAGACGCGCGAGCCGTGTTGAAAGGGAGACCAGGGGTAGGCGGACCCTGCGACCGGACCGGACAAAGAGGTCGTAACTGATAGAGGCATGCTCTCAAGGAGGTGGGGATATGACGATCGTCGACGACACGGCGGTCGAACGGCGACGGCTGCGGTTCGAGCGGGACGCGCTGCCGTACATCGACCAGATCTACGCCGGCGCCTTACGACTCGCCCGCAACCCCGCCGACGCCGAAGACCTGGTGCAGGACGTCTACATGCGGGCGTTCAGCAACTTCCACCAGTTCCGCGAGGGCACGAACCTGCGGGCCTGGCTGTACCGCATCCTGACCAACACCTACATCAACACCTATCGGAGGCAGCAGCGGCAGCCGCAGCGGGCCGCGACCGAGGACGTGGAGGACTGGCAGCTCGCCGAGGCGGCCTCGCACACCTCGTCGGGGCTCAAGTCCGCCGAGGTGGAGGCCCTGGAGGGGCTGCCCGACTCCCGGGTGAAGCAGGCGCTGCAGGAGCTGCCGGAGGACTTCCGGCTGGCGGTCTACCTCGCCGACGTGGAGGGCTTCGCCTACAAGGAGATCGCGCAGATCATGGACGTCCCCATCGGCACGGTCATGTCGCGGCTGCACCGGGGACGCCGGCAACTGCGGGTCAAGCTGGAGGACTACGCCGCCGAACTCGGGCTGCTCCGATCGGCGAGCGCCGCCGCGCGGGACGGCCGCGCGGACCGGTGAGGCGGGTCAGGCGTCCTCGCGCTCGGGGTTCTCCAGCCGGAAGAAGTTGCTCGGGCTGCCGTCCTTGCGGTGCTCCTGGTAGATGAAGTTGAGCTTGCGCTCCTCGAACGACGTGAACCACTCGTCCCAGGAGATCTCCTTCAGGTCGCCGCCGCCGTAGCCCGGGAAGTCGAACCGGAGGACTCCAGGACGGCCCTCGTGCTCGGTGCCGGGAACGGTGGCCGGTTTGGCGTCCCGTTCCTCGGCCCACCGCCTGATCACCTCGTGGTCGGTCGTGATCAGGCTGCGTCCCGGGCGCTCCTCGTGCTCCCCCGAGGAGGAGATCTCCTGCTCGTACTTGTGCTCGCCGGTGACCGGGTGGTGCTGCTCGGACATCTCGACACCTCCCCCTCGTCCTCCCTACCCGGCGTCGTCCGCCTTACCCTGCCGCCTCATCCTGGCGCCTCACCCCGGCGTCTTCCCGGGCAGCCGCACCCAGGCGGTGGACTCCTCCCCCGGCGCGTACGCCGATTCGAGGCGCTTGCCCACCACGCCGGGCAGGCCCTGCTCGGCCGCCGCCCGCCTCACCGCGTGGACCTCCCCGGGCCAGGACGGCGCCGTCTGCCAGCGCGGTCCGTTCACCGCGAGGTCCTCCAGGCCCGTACGGCGGCGCTCGAACGGCTCGTCCAGCAACGACCGGCCGTCGTCGTACAGCAGGTCGTAGGCGACGTAGACGGGGGCGCCCGCGAACGTGACGACCTCGCCGTCGAGCACGGCTGCCCTGCTGCCGAACGACTCGGCCAGCGGGCGCAGCCAGCGGTGCTCCCCGGTGACGTCCGCGCCGCCCGCGTCGCGCAGGGTGAGCCTGCCCCCCTCCACGTACGCGAGCGCCCGCGCACCGCCCCACCAGAACTCCCAGGCGTACGCCTCCGGGTCGCGCGGCACGCGGGCGCGGGTCACCGGCGTCATCGGCGCGAGCGCGGCGGGCGGAGGCTCCCACTGCCCGCTGGGCGGGTCCATCCGGTGGATCATCCAATTGCGGCCGCGGGTCCGGAACAGCACGTAGCGGCCCGCGACCCGGGAGCCGCTCAGCACGATCTTGACCTCGCTGTCGCTCCACTTCTCGGTCGCGTAATGGCCGCGGTCCCAGATCGTCATCGTGCCGCCGCCGTACTCGCCCTTGGGGATCTCGCCCTCGAACCGGGCGTACTCCACGGGGTGGTCCTCGGTGTGGACGGCGAGGTGGTTGGTCGCGGGGTCCGGCGGCAGGCCCTTGGGGATCGCCCAGGAGACCAGCACCCCGCCCCGCTCCAGGCGCAGGTCCCAATGCAGGGACCTGGCGTGGTGCTCCTGGATGACGAACGTGTCGTCCTCGCCCCGTGGCAGCGGCCCTTCGGCGGGGATCGGCTCGCTGGTGCGCGTCGCGTCACGCTTGGCCCGGTAGGTCTCGAGTTTGTCCGCCATCTCAACGGTCCTACCCACGGCGTGGCTCAGCGTGGGTGACAGGCGTGTCACTGTGTAGCGACATGTCCGGTTAAGGACTTCGTGACCAGTTGGTAATTGCGCATCACTATCGTCACGCAGCATGAGTTCAGCGATCAGGCTGACCGCGGGCGCCGGCGTCGTCGCCCTCGGTCTCCTCCTGCCCGGCACCCCCGCCACAGCGGCCCCGAGCCACACGGTCAAGATCACCGTCATGGCCAGCTCCGACATCCACGGAAACGCGCTCAACTGGGACTACTACAAGAACGCGGAGTATGACGACAGCGCGCACAACGATGTGGGCCTGGCGAAGATCTCGACGATGGTGTCGAAGATCAGGGCCGACCGCGGCGCCGACCACACCATGCTCTTCGACTCCGGTGACACCCTCCAGGGCACGCCGCTGGACTACTACTACGCCAAGATCGAGCCGATCACCTCGACCGGCGAGGTCCACCCCATGGCGAAGGCCATGAACGCCATCGGGTACGACGCCGTGACGCTGGGCAACCACGAGTTCAACTACGGCCTGCCGCTGCTCGGCGCGTGGGTCAAGCAGATGAAGGCGCCGGTCCTCGGCGCGAACGCCGTCTCCGCCAAGACCGGCCTGCCGGCCTACGAGCCGTTCGTCATCAAGACCATGAACGTCAAGGGCGAAAAGCCGATCAAGGTGGGCGTGCTCGGCCTCACCAACCCCGGCATCGCGATCTGGGACAAGGCGAACGTCGACGGCAAGCTGAAGTTCCTCGACCTCGTCGAGACCGCCAAGAAGTGGGTGCCGGTCATCCGCGGCCTCGGCGCCGACGTGGTCCTGGTCACCGCCCACGCGGGTGACAACGGCATGTCGTCGTACGGCTCCGACCTGCCGGTGGAGAACGCCGCCGCCATGGTCGCCGAGCAGGTGCCCGGCATCGACGCCGTCCTGTTCGGCCACGCGCACAACGAGGTGCCGCAGCGCTTCGTCACCAACAAGGTCACCGGGCAGCAGGTGCTGCTGACCGAGCCCAGCAAGTGGGGCGAGCGCCTCAGCGTCGTCGACTTCACCCTCGCCAAGGAGCGCGGGAAGTGGACGGTGACCGGCAAGTCGTCCGACACGCTCAACACCAACACCGTGGCCGAGGACCCGAAGATCGTCGCGCTCATGAAGGAGCAGCACGACAAGACCGTCGGCTACGTCAACAAGGTCGTCGCGCAGTCCACCCAGGAGCTGTCGGCGGCCGAGTCGCCGTACAAGGACACGCCGATCCTCGACTACATCCAGAAGGTCCAGACCGACCTCGTCAGCAAGGCCGTCGCCGGCACCGCCGACGCCTCGCTGCCCGTGCTGTCGATCGCCGCGCCGTTCAGCCGCACCGCCGTGTTCCCGGCCGGGCCGGTCAGCGTCCGCGACATGGCCGGACTGTACGTCTACGACAACACGCTGCTCGGCATCAAGCTGAACGGCGCCCAGATCAAGGACTTCCTGGAGTACTCGGCGAGGTACTTCGCCCAGGTCGCCCCGGGCGCGCCGATCGACCTCGGCACGCTCACCAACGCCGGCGGCACGCCCGACTACAACTACGACCAGCTCTCCGGCGTGACGTACGACATCGACATCTCCAAGCCGGTCGGCCAGCGCATCGTCGGCCTGTCGTACCAGGGCAAGCCCGTCACCGCCGACCAGCAGTTCGTCGTGGCCATCAACAACTACCGCCAGTCGGGCGGCGGCGGCTTCCCGCACGTCTCGACCGCCCCGGTGGTCTACAACGCCCAGGTGGAGATCCGCCAGGCGCTGATCGAGTACGCCGCCGCGACCGGCACCATCGACCCGGCGACGTTCGCCCAGGCGAACTGGAAGCTCGTCCGCGACGGGGTTCCCGTTTTCTCCAACTGACGTGATGGTGGGGGTGGTCCGCGTTCCGGGCCACCCCCCTTTTTAATGAGCGGTCGTACTCAGACGATCCGGGTGATCCCGCTCATGCCCGCGCGCCGATCCGGCGGCGACACTGACGTGTCCGAACACCGGCGGAAAGGATGGCCGTGAGCAGAAGCGGGATCGTCTTTCTCGCGATCGTCTCCACGATCGCGGGGATCGTCCTGGTCTACGTGGTGGACGTACCACTGCCGGTGGTCGTCTCGCTGGGCTTCGGAGCGCTGTGCCTGCTCTGGCTGATCGTGCTCCTGACGGTTCCGTGGAACCTGTACTTCCAGGCCCACTCCCTGATCCACGAGATACGGCTCAGCCGCGAGCGCGGAGTGGAGATCTCGCCGGAGCGCGAGGCGGAGGCCGGCCGCATCGCGGTGCGCATGCGCCGGGCGGCCGTCGCCGCCCACCTGCTGTCGGCCGGCCTGCTCGCGGTCGTCACCTACTTCTCCGGCGCGACCGTCGGCTACTACTTCGCCGTCTTCTATCTGATCGCCACCTTCTTCAGGCCCGCCGGAGCGTGGTTCTCCCACCTGCGCAGCCGGATGACCACCATGCTGGAGGAGGTCCGGTTTCCCCGTGAGGACGTCGTCACGCTCGTCGAGCGCGTCAAAGCGCTGGAGGGGCGGGCCGAGGAGTCCGAGGCCCGGGCCACCGAACTGGCCGAGCGCCACGACGCCCTCGCCTCGGAGACCCGCGCCGGGTTCCACGCGGCCACGGCGCGCGCGGACGACCTCGACCGCCGGCTCGACGCCATGGGCCGGAAGTTCGAGGACTCCCTCAGCCGCCTCACCGACAACCAGGAGGTCCTGTCGGGCATCAAGGCGTTCCTCCGCCTGATCAGATCCGAGACGGCGTAAGCCCGCGAGATTTCCCGCCGGGGCCTGTAATCGGGGACCCCGAAGTGGAACTACTGGATATGGATGACCCCGAAGAACGCTTCACCGAGCTGTACGACCGGCATTACCGGAACGTGCTCGGGTACGCGCTGCTCCGCGCCGAACGGCAGTCGGCCGAGGACATCGCGAGTGAGACGTTCCTGATCGCCTGGCGACGGCTCGCCCAGGTGCCCGAGCACCCCCTGCCGTGGCTCCTGGCCGTCGCCCGCAACCTGCTGCGCAAGCAACGCCACCTGGACATGCGGCGGCTGCGGCTGACCACGCTGTCCCCGGAAGGGGACGTGGCCGACCAGATCAGCGAGCGGCAGGCGGCGCTCGACGCCCTCACCCGCCTTTCCGGCGCCGACGCGGAGGCCCTGATCCTCGCGAGCTGGTACGGCCTCGGCCCCGCCCAGGCCGCGGAGGTCGTCGGATGCTCGGCGCGCACGTTCGCCGTCCGTCTCCACCGTGCCCGCCGGCGTCTGGCGGCCATGCTCAATCCCCCTCAGGCCGTTCTTCAGGAGCAGATGCGATGAACACCGACGAACTGATTCGTGCCCTGCGGCCCGACGACCTTCTCGACGAGACCTACCACCGCCGCCGCGAGGCCGACCTCGCGCGGATCTTCGCCGACCTCCCCGCCCGCTGGCCCTCGTCCCTACGGACCCGGCTGATGCTCCTGGGCGCGGCGGCGGCAGGGTTCGCCGCGGTGGCGGTCCCGGCCGTCGTGGCCGGTATCGCGGCGCCCGACGGGGCGGGCGAGCCGGCTGGGAGCACGGTCTCCGGAAACGCGGTCGCCTCCGCGCCGCCGAGCCGGGCGACGCCCGCCGTGACGCTCGACGCGCGATCGTTCCTCCTGGTGGGTGCGGACAACGCCGCCCGCGCGGACGCGAAGGCGGGCCGCTTCTGGTACAGCCGCGAGCGGATCTACGAGCCGCGGCCGTCGGGCGAGATCCTCGTCTCCACCACCGAGGCCTGGTACGACGGCGAAACCGGCCGGGGACGGTCCACGACGGGCCTGGACGCGAAGGTCGTCGCGCCAGGTGCGGCCGCCGGGAAGGCGAAGGGCGTACCCACGCCGACGACGCAGGACTTCCGGATGAAGCTGCTGGTGAACGTCGGAGGCGAGGACCTGTCCCAGGACGACTTCTGGCGGCTGCCCCGGGAGGCCGAGGGCCTGCGCCGCTGGCTCGCGGCCCACCGGCGCGACGAGCCGGACGCGGACTTCACGTTCTGGATGACGCGGCTGATGCTCTCCTCCCCGACCACTCCGGCCACCCGGGCCGCGATGCTGCGCATCCTCGCCGACCAACCGGGCCTCAGGCTGGAGCGGGGCGTCACCGACCCGATCGGCCGTCCCGGCGCTGCGGTCGTCTCCGCCGACGGCGTCAACCGGCTGATCGTCGACGAGTCGGGGGCACGCTTGCTGGCGGAGGAGTACAACGGCCCGGACAGAGAGGAGAAGCACGCCGGGCGCACCGTGTACGCCGGCGCACGCACCGGTGAGAAGACCGTGTACGAATCCTCCGGCTGGACCGACACGATCGGCGACCGGCCGTAGGCGACGAACCGGAAATTCCCGATTTCGTGCACGGTCCTGCCACTGCCCGATACCCTCTGCCGGGTCGAGATTGTTGGATCTTCAACGACAGGCGGGAACGGCGTGGCACGCTCGTGGAGGGAGCTTCCCACGGGCCGGGTCGTGCACCTGCACGCGAGCCAGGACGTGCACCTGCACGCGGGCCAGGACGTGCACCTGCACGGCGACCCGGACGCCGTCGCCCTGGCGGTCGAGCCCCTGCCCGATGACGCGCCCGCGCTGGTCACGTACGTGCCCCGCCCGGCCGGGAGCCCCGCGGACGTGGTCGCCGACGTGCTGGGGGAACTGGAGTCCGCCGCGCTGGCGATGTTCCCCGCCTGGCTGCCCGAGGCGGACGGTATCACGGGACCCGGTGGCGCGGCCGTCCCCGCCGTTCGCGCCCTCGCCCTGCGTACGGGCTCCGCCACCAAGAACTTCGCGCCCTTCCTCGCCCACCTGGCGGAACGCGCCCTGCGCGGCGAGGCCCGGGGAAGCTTCCCGCCCGAGATCCGTGCCGCCGGGCTTGCCCGGGTGCTCCGTTCGGGCTATGGGCGGCCGGAGGCCGCGATCCTCGTACGGATGCCGCCCGAGCTCACGCCGTCCGCCGAGGAGGTGCTGGTCGCGGCGTGCGAATGGCTGGCCCACCACGGCGGGTTCGGCGTCTGGCTCATCGGGCCGCCGCCGCGCTCCGTCGACCGGATCGAGAGCGTGGCCGCCCCGATCCCCGAGGAGGTGGCGGCGCTCGCCCGCGAGATCGCGTCCGGCGGCGCCGAGGAGTCTCCACTGCCGGCGCTCACCTTCCCCCCTCTCGCCGGGGTGCCGCACCCGGCGAGCACCGCCGAGCGGCGGTTGGAGGCGGCGCTGTCGCCGTGCGCCTGGGCGGCGGGCCGCGAGTGGAACCAGCTCCACGCCTCCGGACCGCTCAGCAACCCGATCCGCGTCGACCTGCTCTGGCGTGCCGAGCGATGCGTGATCGAGATCGACGGCCCCGAGCATCTCAGGCCGCTCCGCCTCGCCGCGGACAGACAGCGCGACCTGCGCCTTCGCCGGGACGGCTACGCCGTCCGCCGCTTCACGAACGAGCAGGTGCTGGAACGCCTCGGCACCGTGCTCGCCGAGTTGGAGCGCTTCCTCCACCAGTGCCGCCATGGAACGCTCGAAGGGTCACTCCATGCCTGACAAACCCTTGTCCTTCTCCGCGACCTGCGCCCTCCTGATCCTGATGGCGGAGGACCGGGAGATGTCCAATCCCGAGCTCAAGGAAAAGTACGGCGTCACCATCACGGGTAAGGAGCGGACCACCCTCAACGAGGGCAGATTCGTCGACAGCCGGAAGAACGGGCGCTCCTTCAGCCACGTGCTGACCGACAAGGGCTGGCACCACGCGTCGGAGCTCTTCCGGGACGGCATCAGCGCGCCGGGCACCGGTTTCGCCGCGGCCACGGTCAAGGCACTCGTCGGCAACCTCCAGCGGCACATCGCCCGCAGCGAGAACAGCCTCGCCGAGATCTTCGGCCAGGAGGAGGATCTCGTCCCTGCGACCGTCGAGGCACCGGCTGAGGAACCGGTTGAGGAACCGCCCGCGTTCGAGACGGCGATCCCGGAGGCACCGCCCATGAGCGTGCCCGCGTCCGACGACATCGAGACGCTGATCCGCAAGGCGTACGCGCAGCTCGCCGACAAGCCGAACGCCTGGGTCAGCCTGACCCGGCTGCGTCCGCTGCTCGGCGACGCCCCCAGGGACGAGGTCGACGCCGTCCTCCGCCGGATGATCGGTCTGCCCGACGTGCGCCTGGTGCCCGAGTCCAACCAGAAGATGCTTACCGACGAGGACAGGACCGCGGCTGTCGTGATCGGGGACCAGGCCAAGCACCTCATCCTGATCGGAGCATGATGACGAGCGACGAACTCGACGCCCTGCGGGCCCTGCGCTTCAACTACACGCGGGTCGCCGACGACGTGTGGCGCCCGTTGCCGTTCCATGTCGAGGGGCTGCATCGGGACGCCGCGCAGGTCATCCTCAACGGCCTGCTGGAGGCGGAGGAGAGCGTCGCCGCGAGCCCGATCGGCGTCGCGATACAGGGCCAGCGGGGAACGGGCAAGACACACCTCCTCGGCTGGGTCCGTCAGAAGGTGCACGAAGAGGACGCCTACTTCTTCCTCATCAGCCTGCTCGACGCGAAGGACTTCTGGGAGAGCGTGCTGCTGTCCATGCTCGACAGCCTTTCCCGGCCGATGGCCGGGGATGGCAGTCAGCTGCGGGAACTCCTGTGGCGCCTCTGTGTGCTCGCCGAAGTGCCGCAGACGGCTCGCGGCCCGATCATCGGCGACGTCCCCTTGTCCCGGGCGGACCTGGACGCCTTCGTCAGCGCCCTGCGCCGATACGACCCGCACGTCGGCCGTGACGTGCAGGACACCGCACGTGCCCTCACCCTGCGGGCCTCGCACGACCTGGCGGCGCAGGACATCGGTGACGCCTACCTCATCTCGGCGCCGCAGGGAGAGCCCGGCGAACGCGCGGGATGGGGGTTCCGGACCGTCGAGAAGACACCGCAGGAGATCGTCCACGACCTGTCCAAACTTCTCGCGCTGACCGGTCCCTCCGTCATCGCCGTGGACCAGGTCGACACGCTGATCGCCCAGTCCGCGACCCTCACCGGGGGCGGATCGGCGGAGGACCCGGAGCACCGCAGGACGGTCGAACGCGTCGCGGGTGGTCTGATGACCCTTCGCGAGGTGACCCACCGCACGCTGACCGTGCTGTCCTGCCTCCCCCTCACATGGACGTTGATCGAGAAGCATGCCACGGACACCGTTCAGGACCGCTTCCGCACAACTCTGCCGCTGGGGACGATCCCGGACGCGAAGACGGGCCGGGCGCTGATCGAGAAGCGCTTCAGCGCGCAGTACGGCGCGGCGGGGTTCACGCCGCCGTACCCGACCTGGCCGGTGAAGCCGGAGGCGTTCGAGGAAGCGAACCAGTACACCCCCCGCCAGTTGCTCATCCGGCTCGACCAGCACGTGCGGTCGTGCCTGGCGAGCGGGCAGGTCACGGAGCTGGAACGGCTGACCGGCTCCCACCCCGTCAAGGTCGTTCGCATCCCTCCGCCGCCACAGAAGCGGGAACCCGACTTCGGCGAGCTCGACAGGCGGTTCGCGGAGTTGCGGCAGCGTGCGGACGTGGCGGAGGCGCTGGACCCGATCACGGAGGACGCCGTGATGCCGGGACTGATGTCGGCCGGGCTGTCCGCCTGGATCGCCGAGCAGGGCGAGGACGGGCGCCTGTTCACCCAGGACCCGCCCCCGAGCACGAAGCCGCCCCTGCACGCCCGCCTGCGGCGGACCCTGGACGAGGCGACGGAGAACGAGGCCCACTGGTGCTTCCGGGCCATCTCCGCGTCCCATCACATCGCCGCGCTCAACCGGCTGAAGGCCGCGTCCACGGCGGCCGGGCTCGACGAGCGGATCCCCGCGCGCAAGCTGTTCGTACTCAGGAACCAGAGCTGGGCCAGGGGGCCGGTCACCCAGGAGACCCTGACCGCCTTCGAGCAGGCGGGGGGCCGTGTCCTCCAGGTCGAGGAGGACGACCTGAGGATCTTCGCCGCGCTTCGCACCCTGCTGGCCGAAAACCCCCCGGACCTCCAGGCATGGCTCGTCTCGCGCAAGCCGGCGGGCGAGGTGAAGCTGTTCGCCGAGGCGCTGAGCGACGCGGCTGTTCCGCGCGTGTCCGGCACCGCGATCGGTAGGTCCTCGCGGCCGGCCCGGTCGCCGGACCGCCCCCGTCGCACCGCCAATCCGGACCGGCAACTGCTCAATCGGGAGGCCGTGCCACGGCTCAAGCCGCTGCCGGTGCGAGACGCGCCGTCCCCGGCCCTCGGCGACGCGGCGTCCCCCGCCCCCAGTGATGCGCCGTCCCCGGCCCTCGGCGATGCGCCGTCCCCGGCCTCCGGCGATGTGCCGGAACCGGCCGCTACGAGCGTCACGTTTCCCGGCGGCGTGAGCATCGGCCCGGCCGTTCCCGATCTGCAGGTCTGGCCACCGCTGCCCTCCTTCGAGGCATCGCCGGCCGAGGTGCCCTCGGCGGAAATCCCGGCCACGGAGGAGCCGCCCACGGAGGAGCCAGTCCCAGAGGAGCCGGTCTCGGAAGTGCCGGTCTCGGAGGTGTCGGCCGTTCCTCGTCCGCGCAGGCCGCTGTCGTCGGACGATGCCCCGGCGGCTCCGTACCTGACGATCGGGGCGGCGACCTCGGACGACCGGCCGGTACGGATCCCGCTGGAGACCCTGCGCAAGCACACGGCGATCTTCGCCGGCTCCGGCTCAGGCAAGACGGTGCTGATCCGCCGTCTCGTGGAGGAGTGCGCCCTGCAGGGGGTCTCGGCGATCGTCCTCGACGCGAACAACGACCTCGCGCGGCTCGGCGACCGGTGGCCGGAGCCACCGGCGGAGTGGGGCGAGGACGACGCGGCCAGGGCCGACGACTACCTGGCGAACACCGACGTGGTCATCTGGACGCCGCGCAAGGAGTCCGGACGCCCGCTGAGCTTCCAGCCGCTGCCCGACTTCGGCAGCGTCGCCGACGACGCGGACGAGTTCGGCGAGGCGGTGGACGCCGCTCTCGCCGCGCTCGTGCCCCGGGCGAAGCTGGAGGCCAAGACGGCCAAGGCCCATCTGGGCCAGGCGGTGCTCCGCGAGGCCGTCGCCCACTACGGCCGGCGCGGCGGCACGGGACTGCGCGGCCTGATCGCCCTGCTCGACGACCTGCCGGACGGCGTGAGCAGTCTCGAAGGCGCGGCCAGGCTCGCGACTGAGATGGCCCAGCACCTGAGGGCGGAGACGATCAGCGATCCCCTGTTCGCCGGGACCGGGACGCCTGTCGATCCCGGCGTCCTGCTGACGCCGCCCGAGGGGAAGCGGGCCCGCGTCTCGGTGATCAGCCTCACCGGCATGGCCTCCGACGCGCAGCGGCAGGGCTTCGTCAACCAGTTGCAGATGGCGTTGTTCTCCTGGATCAAGCGGCATCCCGCCGGAGACCGGCCGCTCGGCGGGCTGTTCGTCATGGACGAGGCCCAGACGTTCGCGCCGTCGGGGACGGCGACCGTGTGCACCCAGAGCACGCTCGCCCTCGCCGCCCAGGCCCGCAAGTACGGCCTCGGGCTGGTGTTCGCCACCCAGGCGCCGAAGGGCCTGCACAACCGGATCACGGGTAACGCCGCCACCCAGTTCTTCGGCCTGCTCAACGCACCGGCTCAGATCATGGCGGCGCGTGAGCTGGCCAGGGCCAAGGGCGGCGACGTCCCCGACGTGTCGCGGCTGCGGTCGGGCCAGTTCTACGCGGCGTTCGAGGGCGGGTCGTTCACGAAGGTCCGTACGCCGCTGTGCCTGAGCCACCACCCGAGCAGCCCTCTGACGAGCGAGGAGGTCGTGGCCCGGGCGAACCGGTCCTGAAGGAAAAGCGCGGAGCCGGCGCCGCCCTCGGGCGCGGCGCCGGCTCCGCCGCGTCTGAGGACCGACGATCAGTCTGCGGGGTCTTTCAGACACTCCACCTGCGGGGTGACCGGCCGGCCGTAGAGGATCGACGTCCAGGCGTTGGTGAGGACGTCGACGAGAACCTCCTCGTCGTCGAACGGGGGGACACCGGCCGCGGCCAGGTAATAGAGCCGTTCGCCCATCCAGGTCAGCGAGGCGGCGACGGCGCGCACGCTCATGTCCCCGAGCCGCGCGCGGGCCTGCGGGTCGGACTCGATACGGGCCGCGGCGGCATCGGTGAACAGGTTCATCTGTTCCAGCCAGAGCGCTCGCAGCCCCTCGTCCGAGCCCTGGTTCTCCACGATCGCCGTCAGGACGCCCGCGTTGTCGCGCCACAGCCGGGCGCCGTCCCGCACCCCCGCACGCAGCGCGGCGACGGGGTCCTGCGACCCGCCGGCCTGAAGCCCCTCGACCCACGGGCGCGCGGCCTGCTGTCCCCGCGTCACGGCGTCGCGCACCAGTTCGCCGAGCACGGCCTGCTTGCTCGGGAAGTAGAAGTAGAAGCTCGCCCGGGAGACCTCCGCGGCGGTGAGGATGTCGGCGACGCTGAGGGTGTCGAAGCGGCGCTCCCGCAGCAACTCGCGGGTCGCGGACAGGATCCGCTCCCGCAACCCGGTGGACGCTGGCTCCGCGGCCGATCTACGGGCCGGCTGTGCACCGGACTTCGAAGGCATGCCCCTCAGGATACCGACGTGCTGTACGGACGATCTGTACAGACATTGTGTCCATACATAATGTATGGTGCCGTCTATGACGCTTTCAGCCATCCATCTGGTGGTCGCCGATCTGCTCGGCGGATCGGCCACGGCATGAGGTACCGCACCTTGGGCACGAGCGGCCTACGGGTGTCCGAACTGGTCCTGGGCGCGATGACCTTCGGAGAGCAGGGCGGGGTCGGCGCGCCGCCTGCGGAGTGCCGGCGGATGCTCGATCTGTACGCCGAGGCCGGCGGCAACATGATCGACACGGCCGTCAACTACCGCGACGGAGCCAGCGAGGAGATCCTCGGCGAGCTGCTCGAGGGCCGGCGCGAGTCGTTCGTCCTCGGTACGAAGTACACGGTCTCCCGCGACCGCTCCGACCCGAACGCCGCGGGGAACCACAGAAAGAACCTCCGCGCCTCCCTGGAGACAAGCCTGCGCCGGCTGCGCACGGACTACCTCGACCTCTACTGGGTGCACATGTGGGACCGTGACACGCCGATCGAGGAGACCATGCGCGCGCTGGACGACGCCGTCCGGGCCGGCAAGGTGCTGTACGTGGGGATCTCCGACGCCCCCGCCTGGGTCGTGGCCCGCGCCAACACCCTCGCCGAGTGGCGCGGCTGGAGTCCCTTCGTCGGCCTGCAGGTGCCGTACAGCCTGCTGCAACGCGACATCGAACGGGAGCTGCTGCCCATGGCCGAGTCCCTCGGGCTCGGCGTCACGGCGTGGAGCCCGCTCGGCGGCGGGGTGCTGTCCGGCAAATACACCCGCCCGGACGGGGCCGTGCCCACGGGACGGCTGAAGGCGGAGTCGCTCTCGGCCCGCGACCACGCCGTCGCCCGGGCCGTGCGGGAGGCCGCCGACGACCTCGGCGTGACGCCGGCGCAGGTCGCGATCGCATGGACGACGAGCCGCTCCCCCGCCGTCCACCCGATCGTCGGGGCGCGTTCCGCCGGCCAGCTCCGCGACAATCTCGCCGCCGCCGGTCTCGCCCTTCCCCCGGAAATCCGCACGCGCCTGGAACACGCCACCGAGTTCGCCCTCGGGTTCCCCGGCGACTTCATCGCCCAGACCTCGCCGTGGGTGTTCGCCGCCGCACTCGTCGATCCCCCTCCCGGCGGGGTCCGGCGATGACGGCACCGGCCTGCTGCCGGGCGGCAGCAGGCCGGGCCGTTCGCGTCAGGGCTTGCGGCCCACTCCCGCACAGCCCATACGGGCCGTCTCCTCGTCGGCGAACATCGAGGTCTCCTCGTCGCCGAACGGCCAGACGTTCTCCGGCCCGGCGCCACTGGCCAGGCCGGGAGGGATCAGCTCGAAATCACCGAAGAAGCGGGCGATCTCCGTACGCGACCGGGGGACGAACGGCGCGTTGGCCTGGCGGTAGAACTCGGTGATCCTGCCCATCCTCTCGGGCGCGGTATCAGCGCAGACGTGCGAGAGCGCGAGGTAACTGCCCGGCGCGAGGGCTTCCCGGTAGGCGGCGACGAACCCCTGCGGGTCGTCCTCGTCCGGCACCAAGTGCACGAGGAACATCATCAGCACCGCGACCGGCCGTTCGAAGTCGATCAGTTCGCGCACCTGTGGATCGCGCAGGACCTCCGCGGGTCTGCGCGCGTCGGCCTGGATCATCGCCACCCGCTCGGGGTCGGCCAGCAGCGCCCGCCCGTGCGCGCAGACCACGGGATCGCTGTCCACGTAGACCACGCGCGCGTCGGGCGCGAACCGGTGGGCCACCTCGTGCACGTTGTCCTGCGCGGGGAGTCCCGACCCGAGGTCGAGGAACTGCCTGATCCCCTGGTCCACCAGGTAACGCACGATCCGGCCGATCAGCCGGCGGTTCTGCCTGGTGCCCTCCTTGGTCTCGGGCAGCACGCTCAGCACCAGGTTCGCCAGGTCACGGTCGGCTTGGAAGTTGTCCTTGCCGCCCAGGAAGTAGTCGTACATACGGGCAGCGTTGGGAATGGTCGGATCGACTCCACGAGGCGCCGGCTCGGCCGTCATAGGGCTCACGTCCTTCACCGCGCGACCGCGGTATTTCATGATCCAGATCGTGAGCCCAATCTAGCGCGTGTTCGGCGCCGCCGCCCGTGTTCTCCTACCGGCGGAAGGCGGCGGCACCGGCGGCGGCGATCGCCACCGACAGGACCACGACGACCGTGAGCGTCCCCAGAGGGTTGCGGTGCCGTACGGGCGCGATCGCGCGCATGGCCGGCACGCGGTATACGGGCGACCTCGACGGCGACGGGGTGGGCCGCGGCGTCGCGCGGGGACGGGGGGACGGCGCCGCGACGGGCGGCCGAGGCGCGGCCACCACCCGATGCGGGGAGTGCCGGGGCGCCGGTGCCGGCTTCTCGGGAGCCGGCGCCGGAGGCTTCGGAGAGGGCGCGGGCGGCGGCACGGGCGGCGGCGGCGTGCAGCCGGGCCCGCCGATGCCGACCTCGGCGTGCAGGTCGACGATCACGTCCACGCCGACGCAGAGACCGACCCGCAGGCCCGGTCCATCCGGATCGACGGGCGGCCGGGGCGCGGCCACCACCCGATGCGGGGAGTGCCGGGGCGCCGGTGCCGGCTTCTCGGGAGCCGGCGCCGGAGGGTCCGGAGAGGGCGGGGGCGGAGGCTCCGGAGAGGGCGGGGGCGGCGGCACGGGCGTCGGCGGCGTGCAGCCGGGCCCGCCGATGCCGACCTCGGCGTGCAGGTCGACGATCACGTCCACGCCGACGCAGAGACCGACCCGCAGGCCCGGTCCATCCGGATCGTCGGCCTTGGGAGACGCACCGGCGGCCGCCCGCACCGGCGCGGAAAACGCGGCGGCCGACGGGGCACAAGTCAGCACAGCACAGGTCAGCGCGGCACAGGCGCGGACGAGCGCGACGGCCACGCGCGGGCCCGCCGTCCTGCCCATGTCAGCGGCCCTCGGGGATCCGCTGGAACTCGTGCAGGGCGCTCACGAACGCGTCGGGCTTGACCGCCAGGCCACCGCTGAAGGGGTGGGAGATGTTCCAGGCCAAATAGACGCCGACGCCGAGCAGGACCGCCATCGCCGTCATCGGCACGAGCGTGAGCCCCCGGGGCCGGGCCCCGGCCAGGAACGGGAAGACGACGACGAGGACGCCGGTGAGGACCGTCAGCAGCATGACGCCGGGAGGCAGCGCGGTGCCCACGTCGGCGGCGCGCTGCCGGCGGGCGGCGAACAGGTCCGCCATCCGCTCCAGCACGGCGTCCCTGGCGTCGCGCGCCTCGTCGGTCGTGACCGGCAGTTCGGTCACGCGGGCGCGCAGCGACTCCAGCCGCGCCGTCCCCTCGGCGCCGAGACGTCCGGCCGCCATCTGCGGCCACTCGTCCTCGACGACGTATCTCGCGTAGTCGCGCAGTCCCTCGCGCACCTGGGCGGCGTCGGGGGCGGGTAGCGGCGCGGCGGCCCAGTAGGCCTCCACGAGAGCCTGGGTCTCCGAGTAGGTGTTCTGCCGCGCCGAGTCGGCCGAGGTCCACGGCACGACGATCGCGATGGCGAACACGAGCAGGAACAGCGAGGAGAGCATCGACCCGGCGTGACCGGCGGACGCGCCGCCGGGATCGCGATCGTCGGTGCCCCGGCCCAGCGCGCGGAACAGAAGGGCCGCCACGGCCACCAGCCCGACGGCCGCCGCGACCGCGAGTACGCCCATGAGCATGACATCTCCACAGACACTTTGATGATTACTTGTAGTGACATGACTATCACAAGAGGTAACCATTGACCAGCGAAGACGGGCAAGTGACGGCGCGGCCTGCCCCGTCCGCCGGGGTGGGTCGTGGCAGGATCGGCGCGGAGGTGGGCGCATGCGCGTGGTGATCGCGGGCGGACACGGGAAGATCGCGCTTCGGCTGGCACGCCTGCTGAGCGGGCGGGGCGACGCGCCGGTCGGGCTGATCCGCAACCCGGACCAGGTCGCGGACGTGGAGGCGGCCGGCGCCGAGGCGGTGCTGTGCGACCTGGAGCGGACCACGCCGGAGAAGGTGGCCGCGATCCTGCTGGGAGCCGGAGCCGTCGTCTTCGCCGCCGGGGCGGGACCCGGCAGCGGCGCCGCGCGCAAGTTCACGGTGGACCAGGGCGCCTCGGTGCTGCTCGCCGACGCGGCCGAGCGGGCCGGCGTGTCCCGCTTCATCCAGATCTCCTCGATGGGCGCGGGATCGCCGCCCGCGCCGGGGGGCGACGAGGTCTGGGCGGCCTACATCACCGCGAAGACGGCGGCCGAGGAGGACCTGCGCGCCCGCCCGCTCGACTGGACGATCCTGCGGCCGGGGCGGCTCACCGACGGGCCGGGAACGGGGCTGGTGACGCTGGCCGACCCGCCGCTCCCCTCCGGGGCGGTGCCGCGCGACGACGTCGCCGCCGTGATCGCCGCGCTGATCGACGCCCCGGAGACGCGGTATCGCGTCCTCGAGCTCATCGGCGGAGGCGTGCCCGTCGCCGAGGCCGTACGCCTCGTGCTGATGCGGTGATGAGCCACGCCGGGGCCGTTACCCATCTCGCCCCATGTGACAAGAGGGACCAAATACCCAATCGAGCACTAAATCATCTCGTTACGGAAAAATCCCAAATTCGGGGGGTTGGGGCACCTTGACGACTTTTTCGGGGTGACGAAGACTTCCCTCGACCTCGCGTGATCCGCTCCGGGCTGACCCCCCTCCCCGGACGGCACGCCAGATGGAGGAAACTCGATGAGGAGCTCTCCCCGCAGGGCGCGACGCTACGCCGCCGCACTCGCACTCCCCCTGGCGATCGCCCTGAACGCCCTCCCGGCGCTCGCCGATCCCTCCCTTAATCCAGTTCCCCCCGACCGGGCGTCCAGCACCGCGCAGAACGGCGTCGCGCTGATGCGCGTCGTCGTCCCCGACCAGGCGGCGGTGGACCGGCTGAACGCCATGGGCGTCGACCTCGCCGAATACTCGAAGCCGGTCGACGGCGGCATCGAGGTGCACGCCGTCCTCAGCCCAGAGGAGGCCCAGAGCCTCCGCGATCAGGGCTTCGACGTGCGCGACTCGATCTCCGACCAGAGCGACTACGCCGCGAACGTGGCCGAGCGGCGGCAGGCCCTCGCCGCCGCGGCCGCCGACGCGGCGGAGACCGACACGCTCACGCCGCTGCGCGCCGAGTGGTTCACCAGCCTCGACAACCAGCGGTTCCTGTCGGTCGAGGTGAAGACGAGCGCGACCGACGCCCAGACCGTGCTCACCGCCACCTGGGACAGCGGCCCGGGCACCGCCCCCGACTCCGGCGGCACGGCGACGATGTCCCGCTTCACCGACGCCGGGCAGTACATGTACCACCGGTTCAGCTCGCCGCTGCCGATCACGGAGGCCCCCACCCAGGTCACGATCACCAGCAACCGGGGCGGCTCGATCACCGTGCCGGTGACCAAGTGGCTGGGCGAGCCGCGCAAGGCGCCGACCAAGCACTACGTGCAGGACTTCGTCGACCACTACATGGACCCCACCGAGGTCACCAGCCGGATCGTGTGGCTGTCCAAGCAGTTCCCGAAGATCTCGGAGATCGTCGACCTCCCGTACAAGACGAACGGCTACCGCCGCCAGGCGCAGGCGCAGTTCGGCACGGGCTCGGGGAGCGCGCTGGCGAGCACGTTCTACGTGACTTCCAAGGCGTACGGCAGCGAGGGCGGCAACGACGTCAGCGTCGCGCTGGTGAACCCCGGGAACGCTTCGGCCCCGCTCTCGGTCGCGATCAACGGCAAGGACGTCGTGGTCAACCTGGCCACGGACGCCTCAGGCGCGGTCACCAGCACCGCGGGCCAGGTCGTGGACGCCGTCAACGGCAACTCGGCGGCGTCGGCGCTGCTGACCGCCAGCCTCTACCGGACCGGCAACGGCTCCGGTGTGGTGGCCGCGGCTCCGGCGACGAAGCTGACCGACAACCTGAAGGCGCCGGCGAGCGTCTCGCGTCAGCCGTTCCAGATGAAGGCGCTGCGCATCGGCAAGAGCCGGGACGGCTCGAAGACGGGAGTGTTCCTCTACTGCCAGGAGCACGCCCGCGAGTGGGTGACCCCGCTCACCTGTGTGGAGACCGCCGAGCGGCTGCTGCGCAACTACGCGCTCGACTCGGACACCAAGAAACTGGTGAACAATCTCGACATCTTTATCGTGCCGACGATCAACCCCGACGGCGCCCACTACTCGATGTACGACTACAACATGCAGCGCAGGAACATGGTCAACTACTGCGCTGCCGACGGGTCGGACCCGGCGCGCCGCAACTCCTGGGGTGTCGACCTCAACCGCAACTTCTCGGTGGGCAGCGTCTTCGACGGCTACAACGGCGGTTCGACCACCTGCACCAGCGACACCTTCGCCGGGCCGTCGGAGCTGTCGGAGCCGGAGACGCGCAACGAGGTGTGGCTCGCGGAGAAGTTCCCGAACGTCAAGTTCGCGATGAACACCCACTCCTACGGCGGCTACTTCATGTGGCCTCCGGGGGCGTACAAGACCGCCGGACGGGAGACGCTGCCGCGGCCGGACCTCGGCACGGAGGAATACTTCTGGAACGCCTCCAACCACATCCTGTCCGCCGTCCAGGGCTGGCGCGGCACGGCCATCTGGCCGGGACGCACCGGCCCGGTGATCGACGTGCTGTACTCGGCGGCCGGCAACAGCGCCGACGAGTTCTGGTACAACAAGGGCATCATCGGCTGGGACTTCGAGGTCGGCGCCGACGTCTACGACCCGGCGACCAAGAGGTACACCGCGGTCGGCTTCCAGCCTCCGTTCGAGGAGGGCCACGAGGAGGCGATGGAGTTCTCCAACGGCCAGATCGGCATCCTCGAGGTCGCCCAGATGTACCAGAAGGACAAGCAGAAGCCCGAGTCGAAGCTCGTGGTGACCGACAGGACCGACGGCTCGGCGACGTTCACCTTCACGGTGAACGAGCCGGCGAACGTCTACTACACCCTCGACGGCAGCCGGCCGACACTGAGCTCGCCCAAGCTGACCTCTTCGGGCATGCGTGAGGGCGCCGCGAAGATCTCGATCGACAAGACCACCGAGGTGCACTGGTTCGCCATGGACCTCGCGGGCAACATCGAGAACGGCTACAAGCCGGACGGCAACGGCAAGAAGTACAACAAGGAGACCGTCACGGTCGACAAGGCTCCGGTGCTCCCGCTGACCGTGACCGCCTCCTCCCGCTGCATCGGCACCTCGGCGTACCTGGCGGTGACGGCCGTCAACGACGGTGACGTGCCGGCCACGATCACGCTGAACACCCCGTTCGGTTCCAAGACCGTGGCCGACGTGGCCCCGGGCAAGCAGGCCTACCAGTCCTTCAACACCCGGGCCGCCCAGATCGACGCGGGCACGGTCACCGTGACCGGAACCGCGACGATCGGCGGCAAGCAGGTCACCACGTCCTACGACGCGGCCTACACCGCGGCCGGCTGCCGCTGACCGCACCGGCGGTGACCACGACGAGGACACCGCCCTAGCACAACCGGGGCCGGCCGGCCGACCAGCCGGCCGGCCCCGCCCCCCATAAATGGAGCGATCACATGAAAATCAACAGGACCACCCAGATATTCGCCGCGTCGGTGCTCGGCCTCGCGCTCGCCGGCGCCGGCCTGGCCGGTCCCGCACTCGCGGATGACGACCCGGGCAACGGTATCGATGTGTCGGTGAACATCGAGCCCATCCGCACTCCCGGTCAGCTGTCGATGACCGTGGCCGACAACAACGGAGTGGCCCTCACGGAGAACGGCTCGGATGCCGCTGCCCGCCAGTTCACCGGCACCCTGCCGACGGTCACGGTGACCGACACCCGCCTGCCCGAGGAGATCCCCGCGGGCGAGTTCTGGGCGGTGGTCGGCCAGTCCAGCCAGTTCACCGCGACCGGCGACTCCGCCAAGACCATCGGCCCGGAGTACCTGGGATGGAAGCCGCGCCTGCTGAGCGACTCCTCCACCGGGGCGGTGTCGGCCGGTGAGCCGGTCTCCAGCGTCATCTCCGACGGCACCGGAGCCCCCACCGTGGGTCTGGAGGGCCAGGAGCTGCTCGCCTCGATCGCGAACTCCGCCGACGAGATCGGCACCTCCCAGGTCAACGCCGACCTCGCCCTGCGCACCCCGGTCGACGTCGCCGCCGGCGAGTACCACTCGACCCTGACGCTGTCGCTGTTCAACCAGTCCTGAGCCGCAGGCGGGACGCCGTCGCCCGCTGTGGACGTCCGGACCGTGTGCGAGTCTGGCCCACGGTCCGGACATCTGCAATGAGACAGGAGACACCTTCGTTGACCAAGGGCCGTTCGCGGGGCGCCCTCGCCCTCCTCGCCGTCCTGCACACTGTCGGCGCGACCGTCTTGGTCGCCCTGCTCGCATTCGCCACCCCGTCGAACGCCGACACCACCTGGTCGGTGGTACCGGCCGACGCCAACGGCCCCGACGGCCGCAGCGTCATCGACATCGATCTCGCCGGCGGGCAGCAGGTGACCGAGCACATCGCGGTCGTCAACCGCTCCACCCAGCCGGTCGACTTCGCGATCGACGCCAACGACGGCTACCTGACCTCCAAGGGCTACTTCGACATGCGCCCGTCGGACGCCAAACCGACCGACGGCGGATCGTGGGTCGAAGTCCCCGACAAGGTGACCATCGCCGGCGGAGCCACCGCCGTCGTGCCCGTCAAGGTCTCGATCCCGCAGAACGCGACGCCCGGGGACCACCCCGCGGGCGTGACCGCGTCCGTGGACACGGTCTCCGGCCAGGTGCGGGTCCAGAACCGGGTGGGCGTCCGGCTGAACATCCGGGTGACCGGCAACTATGTGGCCAAGGTCGCCGTGACCGATCTGCGGGCCGAATACCTGGGGTCGTGGAACCCCTTCGCCTCGGGATCGGTCGAGGTGACCTACACCCTCGCCAATGTCGGCAACGTCCGGCTGGCCCCCGACGCCCGGGTCCTGACGTCCACATTCGTGGGTGAGAGCACCTGGGACGACACGTCCGAAGCCAAGGCCAGGGAGATCATGCCGGGCGGCAGCCGCACGTTCACCGCACGGGTGACCGGCGCCTGGCCGATGGGATCGATCACCACGACGGTCATGGCGATTCCCGCCCCCGCGGGCAAGCCGCTCCCGGGCATCACCGCCGAGCGCGTGGCGATCGACACCACGGTCTGGGCAGTCCCGTGGCCGCAGCTCGCTCTCCTCGCCCTCCTCATCCTCGCCTTCCTCGCCATCCGGGTGACCCGCTCTCGGCGCCGCAGGCGAATCGAGAAGCAGGCCGCGCTCCTGCGTGAGGCCAGCGCACTGATCGCCCGCTACGGCGGCACACCGGAGAACTGACAAAGTGACGCAGGGTTAGGAAATCCTGACGTAGCGGATTGTTGACCGGGCGGTCAATCAGGCAGACCGTCAGGTCATAGGTCACCTCTCCCGTACGGAGGCACGGATGGATCTCACGAGATCGTTGTCCGACATCGTCGCCCTCGTCGCCGGACTGGTCGCGGTGCTCGCGTCGTTCTTCTGGGCCGATGCCCAGGCGGCCACGCAGCCGCTCCTCGTCCTCGGCGCCCTACTCGTCGTCTCCGCCCTGTGGTCCATCCTGGGCGCGGGCGGCGCCAGCTCCTGGGTGACCGCGGCGTTCGGCGCCCTGCTGTTCGTCTCCCCATGGGCGTTCGGCTTCGACGGCGACTCCGCCTCGGCGTGGACCGCCTGGATCACCGGCGCCGTCACCGTCGTCGTCGGCCTGCTGACCGTCCTGCAGGTGCGCGGCCGGACGACCGTCACCACCTGACCCCCACCCCCGGCCAGACCGGCACTCCACCCCCGCGTACGGCCCCGCCGCCCGTCGCCCTCCCGGCGACCGGCGGCGGGGCCGTACGCCTTTCCGGCCTTCCCGGTTTCCGCGGTCTACAGGGGCCTCACCTGCGCGTGGACCTGAGTCGCGCTTATCACCCTCCAGGTGCTATGTCGCCCCTTGACTTTGGCGCGATCTCCGCTCAATCTGTTGCGTATAGCGCTTCCTGTTCCACCTTACGAAACTGGGAACCCTCGCATGATTCCTGCGTGCCCCCTCGCCGCCCTGCCCAGGGGCGAGGCCCTCCGAATCGAGACAGATCCCCCGATCGCCGTCTTCCACACCGAGGACGGTGAACTGTACGCGGTGGACGACACCTGCACGCACCAGGATGCCTCGCTCGCGGACGGGTGGCTGGAGGGGTGCGAGGTGGAGTGCCCCCTGCACGCGTCGCGCTTCGACCTGCGGACGGGCCGGGTGGACGCCCCTCCCGCGAAGCTTCCGGTGCGCACCCACCAGGTGGTGGTCCAGGACGAGACCGTCTTCGTCGTGCCGTCGGACCTGCCGCCGAACCTCCCGCCCGGCGTCCGCACCGGGTCGGCCTGAGACGCCGTGAGGGTGCCGTGAAATCCGTCGCCATCGTCGGCGCGTCGCTCGCCGGGCTGTCGGCGGCCCGCGCGCTCCGCGCCCAGGGCTTCGGCGGGCGCCTGACGATCGTCGGGGCCGAAGCGCACCGCCCCTACGACCGGCCCCCGCTGTCCAAGGAGTTCCTCGCCGGCCAGATGACGACGGCGGACCTCGCCCTGGAGGGCGACGGCGAGGACCTCGACGCCGAGTGGCGCCTGGGCGTCGCCGCCACCGGACTGGAACAGGGCCCGCCGCTGCGCATCACGCTCGCCGACGGCTCCGCGGTCGAGGCCGACGGCGTGGTGATCGCCACCGGCGCGGTCGCCCGCACCCTCGGGGGCGATCTCGCCGGGGTGCACACGCTGCGCACGATCGAGGACGCGGCGGCCCTGCGGGCCGATCTCGACGCCGCCCGGCGGCTCGTGGTGATCGGGGCGGGCTTCATCGGCGCCGAGGTCGCCTGCGTCGCCCGCACGCTCGAGCTCGACGTGACGATCGTCGAGGCGGCGCCCGCGCCGTTCGCCCGCGCGCTCGGGTCCGAGATGGGCACCGCGCTCGCCGGGCTGCACGAGGACCACGGGGTGCGCCTGATCTGCGGCGCCGCCGTACGGGCCCTGACCGGCGACGGACGCGTCGACGGCGTGCTGCTGGAGGACGGGCGCCGCCTGGACGCCGACGTGGTCCTCGCCGGCATCGGCGCGCGGCCGGCGGTGGACTGGCTCGACGGCAGCGGAGTACGGGTCGGCGACGGCGTTCTCTGCGACACCGGCGGCGCGACGAGCGTGCCTGGAGTCGTCGCGGTCGGCGACTGCGCCGCCTGGTTCGACCCCGCTCTCGGCGCCCACCTGCGCGTGGAGCACTGGACCGGCGCGGCGCGGCGTCCCGCGACGGCCGCGCAGACGCTGCTGTCCGGCGGCGCCGCCGTGCCGGACGGCCTCGCGCCGCCCTACCTGTGGTCGGACCAGTACGGCATGCGCGTGCAGTTCGCCGGGCACACGCTGCCGGGAGACGAGGTGAGCGTCGAGGAGGGCGACCTCGCGTCCCGCCGCTTCCTGGCCGTCTACCGGCGGGAGGGCCGCACGGTCGCGGTGCTCGGCGTCGACCAGCCGCGCTCGTTCACCCGGTGGCGGCGCCGCGTGAACGAGCCCGCCGGGGCGCGATGAGCGCCGTCGCGTCCCGTCAGGGACGTCCCTCCGGCACCTGGCATGCGATGACCCCCGTCACCCCGCGTGGCCGAGACGGTGGCTGATGTCGGCCGCGCCCGCGACGAGCACGGGCGCGAGCTCGCGCATGCGTTCCTCGCTGAACCGGTAGGCCGGACCGGAGGCGCTGACGGCGGCCACCACCTCGCCCTCGTGGGAGCGGATGGGCGCGGCGATGGCGTTCAGCCCGATCTCGTACTCCTCCACGGTGACCGCGTAGCCCCGCCGCAGTGTCTCGTCGAGCTGCCGTCGCAGTTCGGCGGCGTCGGTCACCGTGGCGGGTGTGAAGCGCTCCAGCCCGGCGGCGGCGATGAGCCGCTCGCGGCGCCGCTCGTCGAGGTGGGCGAGCAGGACCTTGCCGCTCGACGTGGCGTGCAGGGGGGTGGGCTGGCCGACCCAGTTGTGCGCGGTCACGGCCGCCTGGCCGCGCACCTGGTCGAGGTTGATGGCGTAGTGGGACCGTGCGACGGCGATGTTGACGGTCTCGCCGATCTCCTCGGCGAGCCGCCGGCACACCGGGCGGCTCTGCTGGACGAGGTCGAGCCGCGCGGCCACCCCGGCGGCGAGCCTGACGATGCCGAAGCCGAGGCGATACTTGCCGCGGTCCTCGGCCTGCTCCGCCAGGCCGCGTGCCTCGAGGGCGCCGAGCAGCCGGAACGCGGTGGACTTGTGGACGCCGATCTCCGCGGCGACCTCGCTCACGCCGGCCTCGCCGCGCTGGGAGAGGATCTCCAGGATCGTCACGGCCCGGTCCACCGACTGGACGCCGCCGCTCCCCTCGGACCGCGCGGCGGCCTCGTCGGGCCCCACGGTCTCGGGGTCCGACCCGTGACGTTGCGAATGCTGCACTCTATTGCGCATATCAACATCATCCTGCCCGGGAGGCGGACATGTATGACTTTGTCATCGTCGGCGGTGGATCAGCGGGGAGCGCTCTCGCGAACCGGCTGTCGGCCGACCCCTCCAACCGCGTCCTCGTGCTGGAGGCGGGCCGTCCCGACTACCTGTGGGATGTGTTCATCCACATGCCGGCCGCGCTGATGTTCCCCATCGGCAGCCGGTTCTACGACTGGAAGTACGAGTCCGAGCCCGAGCCGCACATGCACGGCCGGCGGATCTACCACGCCCGGGGGAAGGTGCTCGGCGGGTCGAGCAGCATCAACGGCATGATCTTCCAGCGCGGGAACCCCATGGACTACGAGCGCTGGGGGGCCGACCCGGGCATGGAGACCTGGGACTTCGCGCACTGCCTGCCGTACTTCAAGCGGATGGAGAACTGCCTGGCCGCCGACGCGGCGGACCCGATGCGCGGGCACGAAGGGCCGCTGGTGCTGGAGCGCGGCCCGGCCAGGAATCCGCTGTTCGGGGCCTTCTTCGAGGCCGTGCAGCAGGCGGGCTACCCGCTGACCGACGATGTGAACGGCTACCGCCAGGAGGGCTTCGCGCCGTTCGACCGCAACGTGCGGCGCGGGCGCCGCCTGTCGGCCGCGCGGGCCTATCTCCACCCCGTGCTGAACCGCCCGAACCTGACGGTCAAGACCGGCGCGTTCGTCACGAAGATCCTGTTCGAGGGCAAGCGCGCGGTCGGCGTCGAGTTCGACGGCAAGCGGGTGCGGGCCGGGGAGGTCATCCTCTGCGGCGGCGCGATCAACTCCCCGCAGCTCCTGCAGCTCTCCGGCGTGGGCGACGCCGACCACCTGAAGGCGCACGGCGTCGACGTGGTCCACGACCTGCCCGGCGTCGGCGAGAACCTCCAGGACCACCTGGAGGTCTACATCCAGTACGCCTGCAAGCAGCCGGTGTCGATGCAGCCCGCGATGAAGTGGCGCAACCGGCCGATGGTCGGCGCCCAGTGGCTGTTCCTGCGCAAGGGCCCCGGCGCGACCAACCACTTCGAGGCCGGCGGCTTCGTACGCGGCAACGACGACGTCGACTACCCCAACCTGATGTTCCACTTCCTGCCCGTCGCCGTGCGCTACGACGGCTCGGCGCCGGCCGGCGGGCACGGCTACCAGGTGCACATCGGGCCGATGTACTCCGACGCCCGCGGCTCGGTGAAGATCAAGAGCACCGACCCCCGCGTGAAGCCCGCGCTGCGCTTCAACTACCTGTCCACCGAGCAGGACCGCCGCGAATGGGTCGAGGCCGTACGGGTGGCCCGCGACATCCTCAGCCAGCCCGCGATGGACGCGTTCAACGGCGGCGAGCTGTCCCCCGGCCGTGAGGTCGAGACCGACGAGCAGGTCCTCGACTGGGTGGCGAAGGACGGCGAGACCGCCCTGCATCCCTCCTGCACCGCGAAGATGGGCGTGGACGAGATGGCCGTGGTCGACCCGCTGACCATGGGGGTGCACGGCCTGGAGGGCCTGCGGGTCGTGGACGCCTCGGTGATGCCCTACGTCACGAACGGCAACATCTACGCGCCCGTGATGATGGTCGCGGAGAAGGCGGCCGACCTGATCCTCGGTAACACTCCCCTGGCCCCCGAGCCGGTGGAGTTCTACCGGCACAGGAAGGACGCCTGACATGAAGGACCTGCACATCGGCGGGCAGTGGCGCGACGCGGCCGAGGGCGGCCGGCGCGAGATCCACTGCCCGGCCGACGGACGGCACGTGGCCACCGTCGCGGAGGCCACCCGCGCCGACACGGAGGCCGCGATCGCGGCGGCCCGGCGAGCGTTCGACGAGGGTCCGTGGCCGCGTACGCCGGAGCGGGAGCGCGGGGCGCTGCTGCTGCGGGTGGCCGGTCTGCTGGAGCGGGACAAGGCCGACATCGCGCGGGCGGAGTCGCTGGACACCGGCAAACGCGTGGTGGAAAGCGAGTACGACGTCGACGATGTGATCGCGTCTTTCCGCTACTTCGGCGGGATCGCCGGCACGGACGCCGGACGGGTGGTCGACACCGGCCGCGCCGATGCGATCAGCCGGGTGGTGTACGAGCCGGTCGGGGTCTGCGGCCTGATCACGCCGTGGAACTACCCGCTGTTGCAGACCTCCTGGAAGGTGGCGCCCGCGCTGGCCGCCGGGAACACCTTCGTGCTCAAGCCGAGCGAGCTGACGCCGTCCACGGCGATCCTGCTGATGCGGCTGCTGGAGGAGGCGGGGCTGCCGCCGGGGGTGGGCAACCTGGTGCTCGGGGCCGGAGCTGAGGTCGGCGCGCCGCTGGCCGACCACCGGGACGTCGACATGGTCTCGTTCACCGGCGGGCTGGCGACCGGACGGCGCATCATGGCCTCGGCCGCGCAGACGGTCAAGCGCGTCGCCCTGGAACTGGGCGGCAAGAACCCCAACATCGTGTTCGCCGACGCGGACTTCGACACCGCCGTCGACTTCGCCGTGACCGCGGTGTTCCTGCACTCGGGGCAGGTGTGTTCGGCCGGCGCCCGGCTGCTGGTGGAGGACTCCATCCACGAGGAGTTCGTGGACGCGGTGGTGCGCCGGGCCGAGCGGATCAGGCTGGGCGGGCCGTTCGACCCCGAGGCCGAGACCGGGCCGCTGATCTCGGCCGAGCATCTGGCCAAGGTCGAGGCGTACGTCGAGGCGGGGATCGCGGAGGGCGCGAAACTGCGCTGCGGCGGGCGGCGCCTGGACGGAAAGGGATACTTCTTCCCGCCGACGGTGCTGGACGGCTGCCACCGCGACATGCGGGTGGTCCGCGAGGAGTCGTTCGGGCCGGTGCTGACGGTGGAGCGGTTCTCCGGTGAGGACGAGGCCGTCGCGTTGGGCAACGACACCGACTACGGGCTGGCCGGGGCCGTGTGGACGACGGACGCGGACAAGGCGCAGCGGGTGGCCGCGCGGCTGCGGCACGGCACGGTGTGGATCAACGACTACCACCCGTACGTGCCGCAGGCGGAGTGGGGCGGGTTCAAGCAGTCCGGCGTCGGCCGGGAGCTCGGCCCGACCGGCCTCAACGAATACCGCGAGATCAAGCACATCTGGCAGAACACCGATCCCCGCCCCCAGCACTGGTTCGTGCCCCGGTAGTGCGTTGTCAGCTCAGTCGCCCCGCCCGTGCGCGGCGAGGAACTCCCCGATGCGCGCGTCCATCTCGGGTGGCGCCGCGAGGGGAAGGGTGTGGTGTGTGGCGCCGGGCAGTACGGCCGTCTCCACGCGGGGCAGGAGCGCCGCGGCGGAGGCGGCCACCCGGCCGATGTCATGCGCCCGGCTGCGCTCGGCCAGGAGAAGCAGCACCGAGGGCCGCAGCGCCCGCAGCGCCTCCGGGCCGGGACGCGGACCGGTCAGGGGCCGGGCGGCGGGGAAGCCGGCGGCGAGATCGTTGAGGCGGCGCCACCTCTCGTCCAGCGCCGTCCGCCCCGTCTCCCAGTCGATGAACGCGCGGCGTCGCCGTACGGTCGGGCGAAGCAGCATCGGCAGGGCGCGCAGGAGATAACGGCGGGAGAAACCGGTGAAGCAGTTCGTCGGGTCGACCAGCACCAGCGCCCTCACTCTGCCGGGCGCGTGCGACGCGTAGTGGAGGGCGCTCCACGCGCCATAGGAGTGCCCGCACATGGACACCGTCGTAGCGCCGAGTCCGTCGAGCACGGCGTCGAGCCAGGCCATCTGGTCGCCCAGCCTGCGGACCGCGCGCTCCCCGGCGGCGCTGCGGCCCGCCTCGCCGACGGTGTCGACCGCATGCACCCGGTGCGCCGTGCCGAGTGCCTTCGCGGTGCTGGACCAGACGGTCGAGGTGGTCCCGCCGCCGTGCAGGAGGACCACCGGCGGCGCGTCCGCGGGGCCGACCGAGTTGACGTGGGTCGTGCCGTAGGGCGTGCTGATCGCGGCCGACTCCGTTGAGGCGGGCCAGTTCGCCGCCAGGACGGCGTCGTACGCCGCGTAGAACGCCTCGTCGATGCTCTTCAAGGCCGCCTCCGGAAATTACTCGGTGAGCGATAATCTTGTTGAACGAGATAATAGGACGAGGAGAGGCTGCCCATGACGCCAGGGGCGACACGCGAGCACGAGGGCCCGGAGATGGAGATCTTCCATCTGCTGCGGGCGGTCGCGGTGGAGTACGGCCTGCGCCAGGCGGAGTTCGCGGCCGAGCACGGCATGCACGTCACCGACGTGCGGGCGCTCATCTGCCTGCTGGACGCGGAGCGGGCCGGGATCGACGCCACCGCCGGCTTCCTCGGCGCCGGGCTGGGCCTGAACTCGGCGGGCACCACGGGGGTCGTCGACCGGCTCGAACGGCTCGGCCTGGTCAGCCGGGTCCGCGACGTCAAGGACCGGCGCCGGGTCCTGCTGAGAGTCGAGGAGCGCGCCAAGGAGCTGGGATGGAGCTACTTCGGCCCGCTCATCGACAGGACGGTCGGGGTTCTGTCCGGATTCGACGAGCGGCACATGGCCGCGGTGCGGCTCTTCCTCCAGACGGCACTGGACGCGTTGACGGCGGAAGGCCGATGACCGGCGGCCGTTCCCCTGCGGCGGGGGGCATGCTGGGGGCATGGAGGTGTCCGTACGCTTCTCGCCCGAGCTGTGGATCTTCCTCGCGCCGCGCAACCGGCGGCCCGAGCTGCTCCTGCCGTACGACGGGACGTCCTCGCTCGGCCATGTGATCGAGTCGGCGGGCGTTCCGCTGACCGAGATCGGCGAGCCGGTCGTGGGAGGCCGCCCGGTCGAGCGGTCGCACCGGCCGCGCCCGGACGAGGTGGTGGAGGTGCCGCCCGTGCCCAGGCCCCAGGCCGTGCCGGGCTGCCGGTTCGTCCTCGACGTCCACCTGGGGACGCTGGCGCGGCGGCTGCGCCTGGTCGGCCTGGACACCGCGTACCGCAACGACATGGACGACGACGCGCTGATCGAGCAGGCCAACGCCGAGGACCGGGTGCTGCTCACGCAGGACCGGGGCATCCTGCGGCGCCGGTCGCTGCGGCTCGGCGCGTACGTGCGCGGTGCCCGGCCGGACGACCAGTTCCTCGACGTACTCGACCGCTTCCGGCCGCCGCTCGCTCCGTGGACCCGCTGCACGGCCTGCAACGGGCCACTCGCCCAGGTCGGCAAGGCCGACGTGGAGGATGCGCTGGAGCCCGGCACCCGGCGCAGCTACGACGAGTTCGCCCGCTGCCTCGTCTGTGGCCGGATCTACTGGCACGGCGCCCACGGCGGCAGCCTGGAGGCCGTCGTCGACCGCGCCCTCCACGCGGTCAGTCCCGCGCGTCGTGGGCGAGCAGGATCCGGTTGAGCAGGCCGAGCTTGGCCGGCGCGCCGGAGACGTGTGCTTGACCGCGCCCACCGACATGTTGAGCCGGTCGCCACGGAGCAGCGGAGTTGAGTCTCCAGTAGGGGGAGACGCGAGGGTGGGGGCATGGACGGCGACACGCTCTACTCGATCGGTGAGCTGGCACGGCGGACCGGACTGACGGTCAAGGCCATCCGGTTCTACTCCGACTGCGGGATCGTGCCGCCCACCGGCCGCAGCCCGGCCGGCTACCGCCTCTACGACATCGACGCCGTCGCCCGGCTGGACCTCGTACGGACGCTGCGCGACCTGGGGATCGACCTTCCCACGATCCGCAAAGTCCTGGACCGGGAGACCACGCTGGCCCAGGTCGCGGCGGCGCACGCCGAGGCGCTGGCGACGCAGATCCGGGTCCTGCGCCTACGGCGCGCGGTGGCGACGGCGGTGGCACGGCGCGGCTCCACCCCTGAGGAGATGGATCTCATGCACAGACTCGCCGGGCTCTCCGAGGACGAGCGACGACGCCTGATCGACGGCTTCCTCGACGCCGCCTTCGGCGGACTGGACGCCGACCTGACGGGGATCAGGCGCACGATGACCCCCGAGTTGCCCGACGACCCCGACGACGAGCAGGTCGAGGCGTGGATCGAGCTGGCCGAGCTGGCCGCCGACCCGGAGTTCGGGGCGCTCATGCGGCGCGTCGCCGAGCAGCATCTGGCCGACCACGTCCGGGGAGACGTCCCGCGCCCGGGCGCGGTGGCGATGGTCCGCGACCACGTCGCCCCCGCACTCGCCGCGGGCGTCGACAGCGCCTCCCCTCAGGCCGGCGCGATCGTCGCCGCCGTGACCGCACAGTACGCCGACCTGGTCGGCCACCAGGACGACGCCGCACTTCGACGCCGGCTGCTCACCCTGCTGGAGACCGCGAACGACCCGCGCAGGGAGTCGTACTTCCGGCTGCTCGCGGTGGTCAACGGCTGGCCGCCCCCGGACGCGCTGACCCCGGCCCTCACCTGGTTCGCCGACGCTCTGAGAGTCCGTTCTGACGAATGACGGAGCACGTGCCGGCGCCCTCTGGCATGTCGGTGGGACCGGTCGGATCGGCCGTGATGCTGTTCGAGAACAACGGGTTCCTGGGCAGCCTGCCCGAAGTCCTGCGGCGGCTCAGCCGCGACGGCCGGGTGTGCGGCGTCTACTGGAACGTGGAGGGCGACAACAGCTGAGCTACGCGGCCGACGGCCGGGTGCTGGTCGACCTCGACGCGATGTTCTGGGATGAATGGACCGGCGACGACTTCGCGGTGCTCGAGCCTGAGCTGCGCGCCATGACCGAACTGCTGGCCGGGGACGAGGACGACTGGCAGGCCGCCGCGATGACCGTGGTGGAGCCGGTGACCGGGGTGCGGCTGACCGGCGAGTGGCTCGCCGGAGCCCACCAGTACGTCGCTTTCCGCTGGCCCGTGGCCCCCGAGGCCCTCTCGTCCACGTGACGGGACTGGTCGCCGCGCCGCCGTCGTCGCCGGGCTCACCGAGGCCAGCGCGATCCTGGACTCCCGGGATGCCCGCGCCGCGTTCGACCTCGCCGCGCTTGCCGGGTTCGGCGACGAGCACCCGTGGGACAGCGGCCTTGGCCACAACGTCGACGTCGGCGGAGTGGCGGGCTACCGGCGCGCACATGCGACCCCCGCAGCCACCCGACCAGGAGCTGCGCCACGCCCTCGTACGGGTGCCGCGGAGTCAGGAGGCGACGGAGTAGGAGGTGAGCTCCTTCTCGAACCAGTCGATGGTGCGGCGCAGGCCGGTGACGGGGTCGACACGCGGACGCCAGTCGAGCCGCTCCTCGGCGAGCGAGGTGTCGGGACGGCGGACGCCGGGGTCGTCCACGGGCCGCTCGACGAACCGGATCGGAGAGGACGAGCCCGCCAGGTCGCGGATCGTCTCCGCCAGCTCCGCCATCGACATCTCCGCCGGGTTGCCGATGTTCACCGGCCCGGCGAAGTCGCTGTCCGCCAGCGCGAGCACGCCGTCGATCGTGTCCTCCACGAAGCAGATCGATCGCGTCTGGCTGCCGTCACCGGTCACGGTGATCGGCTCGCCCAGCAGCGCCTGACGGATGAACGTGGGGATCGCCCGGCCGTCGTGGGGCCGCATCCGCGGGCCGTACGTGTTGAAGATCCGTACGATCGCGGTGTCGGTCCCCCGCGAGTTGCGGTAGGCCGTGGTCAGCGACTCGGCGAATCGCTTGGCCTCGTCGTACACGCTGCGCGGCCCGACCGGGTTGACGTTGCCCCAGTATGTCTCCTTCTGCGGGTGTTCCAGCGGGTCGCCGTACACCTCGCTGGTGGAGGCGAGGACGAACCGCGCGTCCTTCTCGGTGGCGAGCCCGAGGGCGTGCAGCGTCCCCATGCTGCCGACCTTCAGCGTCTCGATCGGATGGCGCAGGTAGTCGGCGGGGGACGCGGCCGAGGCGAAGTGCAGCACCAGGTCGACCTGGCCCGGCACGTGGACGAACCCGGTGAGATCGCACTCCACGAGCCGGAACGCGGGCCGCCCGATCAGGTGCTCCACGTTACGCGGCGACCCGGTGAGGAAGTTGTCCAGGCAGACGACCGCCGCACCGCATTCCACAAACCGTTCGCACAGGTAGGAGCCGAGGAACCCGGCTCCCCCGGTGACCACGACACGGGACCCCTTCACCGCACCCCCACTCCTCGCAACCTCCTGACGGCGTCGAGCACCTCGGGCACTCCGATTTCGAGCAGGCCCTCCGATGGCCGGTCGCCATGCGGGTCGCCCTTGCGCCCGGCCCACAGCGCGATGTGCGGGCGGCCCGGCGGCGGCCCCCACAGCGCGGGCGGCACCGGGCCGTACAGGATGACCGAGGGCGTGCCGACGGCCGTGGCCAGGTGCGACATGCCCGTGTCGCCGCAGACGACGAGCGCCGCGTGGGCCGTCAGCGCGGCCAGCTCCGGCAGGTTCGTACGGCCGGCCAGCACGGACTCCTCCGGCAGCCCGGCGAGCTGGGCGACATGGCGGGCGAGCGCGATCTCGGTCACGCCGCCGGTGACGACGACCCGCTGGCCCTGTCCTGCCAGTTCGGCCGCCACCTGGGCGAAGCGGTCCGGCGGCCACTGCCGCGCCCGGAACGCCGCCCCCGGGTGGATGATCACCTCACCGCCCGCGAGCGGGCCCGGCCCCGGGTCGCCCAGCGCGAGGTCCTCCGGGTCGGCCGGGATGCCGTACCACTCCAGCAGCGAGCACCACCGCCGCCTCTCGTGCGTCTCCGTTTCCCAGGGCGGCCCGTCCGGGCCCGGCACCAGGTGGTGGGCGTGCGTGAGCAGGCGGCCCGGCCGTGTGCGGCGCAGCGCCTGGATGCTCTCCGGGCCACTGCCGTGCAGGTTGACCGCGACGTCCGGCGACTCGTAGGGCACCGGCCCCGGGCCGGACACGTCGAGCAGCTCGTCGATGCCGCCGATCAGCGGCAGCAGCCCGCCGAGGTAGGCCGGGGTGGCCAGCACGAAGTGGTGCTCCGGGTGCGCCCGCCGCAGCGCCCGCAGCGCGGGCACCGAGGTGAGCAGGTCTCCGAGCCCGAGCCCGCGCAGGGCGAGCAGAACCGGTCTTCGCGGATCTTCTAGGGCCATGACGTCTCCGTGGAGGCGCACACGACCAGTTCCCTGACCTCGCAGCCCTGCGGCTGCCCGAGCGCGAACAGGATCGCGGAGGCGACGTCCTCCGGCTGGTTCAGCCGGGCGTCGGGGCCGGGCTTGTACTGGTCGGGACGGTCGTTGAAGAAGTTCGTCCGCATGCCGCCGGGGATCAGCAGGGTCACTCCCACCTGCCCCGCCAGTTCGGCCGCCAGGGCTCGGGTGAAGCCCACGACGCCGAACTTCGAGGCGCAGTAGGCCGTCGCGTCGCTGAGCGCCCGCACCCCGAGTGTGGAGGCGACGGTGACGACCTTGCCTCCCGACTGGCGCAGATACGGCAGGGCCGCCCGGACCACCGCGGCGGTTCCGAGCAGGTTGACCCCGATCACCCGTTCCCACTGCTCGGCGGCCACCTCCTCCAGCCGTCCGCAGGCGTCGGTGCCCGCCGCCGTCACGACGCCGTCGAGACCGCCCGCCCGGTCGGCGAGCTCGCGCACGGCCCGCTCGGCCTGCTCGCGGTCGGACAGGTCGGCCCGTACGCAGTCGAACCCGCCGTCCGGCTCGTTGACGTCCACGACCAGCGGCCGCCCGCCGGCCTTCGCGACCGCCATGGCGGTGGCCCGGCCCAGGCCGGACGCGCCTCCGGTGATCAATACGTTTCCCACCATTGAGGTAAATCCCTTTCGTAGGCGGCCGATGTCACGAAGCGGCTCGGGCAGCGGCGATCAGGCCGGTGGTGGAGTAGCCGGGCACGGTCGGCAGGATGACGACCTCCCCACCGGCCCGGCGTACAGCCTCGGCCTCCGGCATCGACCGCTCGTCGTAGTCGCCGCCCTTCACCCACACGTCCGGGTACAGTCGCTCGATGACCCACGACGGCGTGTCCTCGTCGAAGACCGTCACCGCGTCCACGCAACCGAGCGCGCGCAGCACCTCGACCCGGTCGCGCTCGCTCACCAGCGGCCTGCTCGGTCCCTTGAGCCGCCGGATCGAGTCGTCGGAGTTCACGCAGACCACCAGGGCGTCGCCTAACGCCCGGGCCCGCCGCAGCAAGCTCACATGCCCGGCGTGCAGCAGGTCGAAACACCCGCCGGTCGCGATCAGGCGGCCCCCGGCGGCGCGTACGGCGGCGGCCACCTCGAAGGCGGACGCGCCGGGCGCGAACGGCACCGGCGACTCGGCGGCGGGACAGTGCCGGCTGGGATGGGGCAGGCGCAGCGCGGCTGCCCCGCCCTCCTCGACGAACCTGGTGGCCTCTCCGACCGCGCGGGCGACGGCGTCCTCGGTGGGCGCGCCGTCCGCCAGGGCGACCGCCGCCGCCGCGGCGAAGCGGTCGCCCGCGCCGCAGGCGTCCGTGCCGGCCGCCACGTGCGGAACGGGGACCGGCCCGAACCTGCCGCCGCGGCGGGCCAGCATCGCCCCGCGCTCGCCGAGCGTGATCGCGACGGCCTCGGCGTCGAGGTCGCGCACCAGCCTGCGGGCGGTGCGCTCCGGCGAGACGTACGGCTCCTCGCACATGCCGCGGGCCTCGGCCTCGCTGGGCGTGACCAGCGCGCATCCCGGCACGGGCAGCGACCCCCGGGGATGGGGGTCCCAGACCAGCGGCACGCCGAGGCCGCGCAGCGGCTCGCGCAGCAGGTCGGCCACGCCGCGCCCGTAGTCGGCGACCAGCACCGCGCTCGCCGAGGCGAGGGCGTCGGCCGCGCGGGCGAACGCCGAGGCGGAGGCGACCTGGCCGGGCCGTCCCATCGCCCGGCCGTCGCCGGTGTCGATCCTGACCATCGTCTGCCCCCGGGCGCGGACCCGCGTCTTGCGCACGGTCGTGCCGCGCAGCGGCAGCCGCACGATCTCGACGGCAGGCGACAGCAGGCCCTCCAGGCAGCGGCCGGAGGGGTCGTCGCCCATGGCGGTGATCAGAACCACCCGCGTGCCGTCGCGGGCGGCCAGCAGCGCGGCGAGCCCCGCGCCGCCCGGCCGGCGGTGCTCCGCCTGCCCCTCCACGACGGGGACGGGGGCGTCGGGGCACAGCCGGTCGGCGGTGCCCTCGACGTCGACGTCGAGCAGGGAGTCTCCGACGATGACGAGTGGTCCGCTCACGCGACCGCCTTCTCGATCACGTCACAGAGCATGTGGATCACCGTGAGATGCACCTCCTGGATGGTCGCGGTGTCGTCCGCGGGCACGGTCAGGGCCTCGTCGCACAGCTCGGCGAGCGGGTTCGGCCCGGGGCCGGTCAGCGCCCAGGTCGTCAGGCCGCACTCGCGCGCGGCCTCGGCCGCCTCGGTCACGTTGCGGCTCGTCCCGCTGGTCGACAGGCACATCAGCACGTCGCCGGGGCGGCCGTGCGCCCGCACCTGGCGCGCGTACAGCTCGGCCATGCCGAAGTCGTTGCCGATGGCGGTCAGGGACGAGGTGTCGGCGTGCAGCGGGATCGCGGCGTACGGGCGCCGGTCGGCGCGGTAGCGCCCGACCAGTTCGGCGGTCAGGTGCTGCGCCTCGGCGGCGGAGCCGCCGTTGCCGCAGGCCAGCAGCCTGCCGCCGCCGGCCAGCACGGCGGCCAGCTTGTAGCCCCAGGCCTGGATCTTGGGCGTCTCCGGGTCCACCGCCGTCAGCGCGGTGTTCAGCCGGGCCAGATGAGGATGCATCGCTCAGCCTCCCGCGGCGGCGAGGGTGCCCAGGCACCCGCCGGCCAGGTTTCGATACACGGACTCGGTCTGCTCGGCGATCCTGGGCCAGCCGTAGCGGGCCCGGGCCCGCCTGGCCCCTGCGGCCGACAGCGCCGCACGCAGGTTCGGCCGGGCCAGCAGGTCGCCGAGCGTGCGGGACAGCGCACGCGGCCGCCGGGGCGGCACGAGCACGCCGCATCCCGCGACGGTGTCGAGGTGGCCGCCGACCGCCGAGGCGACCACCGGCACCCCGCAGGCCAGGGCCTCCAGGGGCACCATCCCGAACGGCTCGTACCACGGGACGGTCACCAGGACGTCGGCGGAGCGCATGAGGGCAGGCACATCGGCCCGGCTCACGCTGCCGATCAGCCGGACCCGGTCGCCGAGGCCGAGGCCGTCGGCCAGCGTGCGCAGCCGCGTGCTCTCCTCGTCGCCCGGGTCGCCGCCCGCGATGACGAGTTCGGCGCCGGGCACCTGACGCATGGCGCGGACGGCCGTGTCCACCCCCTTGCGCGGCACCATGCGCCCGATGCTCAGCACCCGGGGCCGGTCGCCGCGCGGGGCGGCCGGGCCGTCCGGGCAGAACAGGCCGAGGTCGACGCCGCACGGCACGACCGAGATCCGCTCGCGCGGCACGCCCATCACGACGAGTTCCCGCACCTCGTCGGAGCAGGTCGCGACGACCGCGACCGCCCGGCGGCCGATGTCGCGCTCGATCGCGATCCGGCTCGGCGGGCTGGTGTCGGCCTCGCCCTGCCAGCGCCGCTTCACGGTGCCGAGCGCGTGGTAGGTCTGCACGACCGGGATTCGAAGAGGCTCCGCCGCCGTCAGCGTGGCCAGCCCGCTCATCCAGAAGTGCGCGTGCGCCACGTCGGGCGGCTCGGCCTTCCATCTGCGGGCCAGGTGCGCTCCGAACTCGGGCATGTACGGCAGCAACTCGTCCTTGGGCAGCGGCTCCGCCGGCCCGGCAGGAACGTGCTCGACGGTGACGCCGGGTGCCATGGGCACGGCGTCAGGCTGGTCGGGGGAGGTGCGCCGCGTGTGCACGACGACCTCGTTGCCCCGTTCGGCCAGGGCCAGGGCCAGCGCCGCGACGTGCACGTTCTGCCCGCCGGCGTCCACGCCGCCGAGGGTCGCCAGCGGGCTGGCGTGCTCCGACACCAGGGCGATCCTCATGGCACCCTCTCCTTCACCGCCTCTTCGGCCGGTATGAGGCGGCGGACGGCGTCCACGACCTGCTCGCCGCCGATCGAGGTCAGGCACGGATGGCCGGGCACGGGGCAGACCCTCGCCCTGCTCCCCCGGCAGGGGGCGTTCTGATCGCCGAGGACCACGGTGGGCACGCCGTACGGCGCCCAGCGGGCGGCGGGCACGACCGGCGCGAACAGGCTGACCACGGGCGTGCCGACGGCCGCCGCGAGGTGGGCGGGGCCGGTGTTGGCGGCGACCACCGCAGACGCCCCGGCCAGCACGGCGGCGAGTTCGGCGAACGTGGTCGCCCCGCCCAGATCGAGTGCGGGACCGGAGACGATCGCGGTCAGCGCCCGCTCGCCCGGACTGCCGGTGACCACGACCCGCTCGCCCGCGGCCAGCAGCACCTCGACCGCCTCCGCCCAGCGCTCGGCGGGCCACGCCCTGGCCGGCGCGGTCGTGCCGGGATGCACCACCACGTAGCCGGGCGGTCCGGTGAGGTGCTCCACGTCCGGCAGCGGACCGCGTACGGCGAGCCGTCCGTCGTCTCCCGGCGGCAGGTCGAAGCCGGCCGCTCGGGCGAGGCCGAGCATCCGCTCCGGCTCGGGGACGTCCACGCTCTCGTCCACGACGTGACGCACGTCGAGCAGAGAGCCGGGGTAGTCATCGCTGATCGCGGCGATCCGCGGCACTCCGGCCAGCCGCAGCAGCAGGGCCGTCGGCAGCGCCGACTGGTGGAAGGACGTGAAGATCACGGCCACGTCCGGGCCGACGGCGCGGACCTGCTCCACCAGGCGGGCCGCGTGCTCCGAGGTCATCGGCACCCGGTCGGGGTCGATCCACGGGGCCCGCCACTCCAGGACGCGGTCGACGCCGGGCAGCAGCCGGGCCGCGGCCCTGCCGTATGGGCCGGCGAGCATCACGACCTCCCGCGCCCCGGCGGCGACGGCGCGCACGGCGGGCCCCGCGAGCAGCACGTCGCCCGCGTTGTCGGGCCGCACCACCAGAGCGGTCCCGATCACGAGCGCCTCCCCGTCCGCACCCCGTTTATCCGTACCTCCACCTCGCCTCTGATCCGCTGCGCGCAGGCCACCGGAGGGATGACCACGCTGGTCACGGCCATGCGCGCGATCTCCTCCGGCGTACGCGGGCCCGGGGCGACGCGCGCCCAGGCGAACTCCGCGGTGAGGCCGAGCCAGGCGAGCCCGGCGGCGCCCGCGGCCAGCCGCCTCCGGCGGCCCTTCCGCACGCCGGCGGCGGCGAGCGTGAGCAGGCCCATGCCGGTGGCGAGGGCGTGCCGCTTGAGCCTGCCCGGATGACCGCCGATGGCCGCCCGCCAGTCGCGGCCGTGCACGTGGCGCATGAGCGCGTCCGACGCGTTGCCGCGCTGGAAGCGCACGCTGGACCAGAAGCCGTCGTCGCGCACCGGGTGGCGGGTCAGGCGTTCCCCTTTCACCAGCGAGAACCCGGCGCGCTCGACCCGCAGCGCGAGGTCGGCGTCCTCCCGGTAGGCACCGGGGAAGCGCTCGTCGAACCCGCCGGTCGCTTCCAGGGCCGTCCTGCGGTACGCCATGTCGGCCGTGATCCAATCGGCGCCGGCCAGCCCTGCGGTGTTGCGCTCGGCGTCGGTCGGGCGGCGGCCCGCCGGCAGCGGCACCTCCAGCCGTCCCTGGCTCCCCCCGGCGTTCCCGGGCAGGCGGGCGAGGTCCTCTGTCAGCGCGCGAACCCAGCCCGGGCCCGGCACCACGTCGTCGTCGAGGAACACCACCCACGGCGTCGTCGCGGCCCGCCACCCGGCGTTGCGCGCGGCGGCCGGGCCGCGCCCGCCCGACCTGAGCACGCGTACGCGATCGGGCACCGGCAGTGGCTCCAGGCCCTCCCCCGGCCGGTCGTCCACCACGAGGACCTCGGGGCCAGGACCTGAACCGGGGCCGACGGCGGCGAGCGTGGCGGCCAGGCTCGGCCGCCCGATCGTCGGGATGACGACCGTGACGGCCGGTCCCGCCTGGGCCTCTGTTCGCGGCTCCCCGGTGGGAGCCGTGTTCGTCTCCCGGGTCATCTCAGTCGTCATCCGGCGAACACCGCCCCCCTGCGCACGATGTACGGACCGAGGACGAGCACGTCCACCGGGGCCGAGCCGAAGCACTCCAGCGCGTCGCGGGGGTCGTCCACCATCGGGCGGCCGGCCGTGTTGAGGCTCGTGTTGACCACCACGGGCAGCCCGGTGCGCGCCTCGAACTCCTCGAGCAGCCGGGCCAGCAGCGGGTCGCGTCCGCGCTCGACGGTCTGGATCCGGGCGGTGCCGTCGATGTGCACCACGGCGGGGATGCGGTCGCGCCACTCCGGACGCACGTCGTGGACGAACAGCATGTACGGGCTCGACATCGGGCCCCTGCCGAAGATCACGGGGGCGCGTTCCGCCAGCACCATCGGGGCGATGGGGCGGAACTGCTCGCGGCCCTTCACGTCGTTGAGCCGCTCGGTGTTTCGGGGGTTGCCGGGATGGGCGAGCAGGGACCTGCGGCCGAGCGCGCGGGGGCCGTACTCTGCGCGTCCCTGGAACCAGGCGATCACGCGGTCGGCCGCGAGCTCGGCGGCGACGGTCGCGGCGAGGTCGGCCGGGCGCTCGTACGGCACCCGCGCCACGTCGAGCCAGGCGCCCAGCTCCTCGTCGCTCCAGCCCCGTCCGAGGTCGGCGCCGGGCATCGGCGTGACGGGGTCGCCGTTCGCCTGCGCGAGGTGCAGCGCTCCCCCGAGCGCGGTGCCGGAGTCGCCCGCCGCGGGCTGCACCCACACCTCGTCGAACGGGCCTTCGGAGAAGAGCCGGGTGTTGGCCACACAGTTGAGCGCCACTCCCCCGGCCATCGTGAGATAGCGGGCGCCGGTGCGCTCGTGCAGCCATGTGGCGAGGTCGAGCAGCACCTCTTCAAGGCGGACCTGCACGCTCGCGGCGAGATCGGCGTGGTCGGCCGTCCACTTCTCGCCCTTGCCGAGCGCCTTGGCGTAGACGCTCCAGTCGATCGGCTCGACCCGGAACCCGCCGTCGCCGGTGGGATAGATGAGCTCGCGCATCTCGCGCAGGAAGCGCGGCTCGCCGTAGGAGGCGAGGGCCATCACCTTGTATTCGTCGCTCGACCGGAGGAAGCCGAGGTGCTGGGTGAGGTCCTCGTACATGAGCCCGAGGGAGTGCGGCAGCGCCTGGCTCGCGAGGACGGTCAGCTCGCCGTCCCGATAGTGCCCGGCCAGGTGCGAGACGGCCTCGCCGCGGCCGTCGCAGACCAGCACCGCCGACTCGCTGTAGGGCGCGGCCAGCCCGGCCGACGCGGCGTGCGCGATGTGGTGGGGGACGAACCGCACCTGGGCGGCGTCGAGCCCGGGCAGCGCGGTGGCCAGGAAGTTGGGGGCGCGGCGCGCGTAGGAGGTGCGCAAGTCCTCCCAGCGCTCGTCCTGCCCGGGCCCTCCGGGCACCACGAGTTCGGGGTCATAGGAGTAGGCGACGCCGTCGAGGTCCTCGGGCCGCAGGCCGGCCTGTTCAAGGCACCAGGCGGCGGCCAGTTCGGGCAGTTCCCAGGCGGAGAAGGGCACCGGGCGCTTGCCGTGCTTGCGGCGGCTGAAGCGCTCTTCTTCTGCTGCGGCGACCACCTCACCATCCACGACCAGCGCGGCGGCTGGATCATGAAATATCGCGTTTATCCCCAAGAACCGCATCGGTTCCCCTCCGTTGCGTAGTGGGGGTCTGGTTACCGAGAGAAGCGCTCCTAAACGCTGCTTTGCGGAGAAGTCGACGTGAGTGGGGGATGCACTCAATAACTGCTACTCTGCGTAGTCGCGGGCGTAGTCGCGGGCGTAGTCGCGGGCGTAGTCGCGGCCGTAGTCGCGGCCGTAGTCGCGGCCGTAGTCGCGGCCGTAGTCGTGGGGGTGTTTGCCGATCTGTCCCCCGGGTAGCCCGGCGGGCGATTCGTGCAGGAGGTCGCTCGTGCCACAGCCCGCCCGTCCACCCGCCGCGGTGCTTTTCGACCGTGACGGAACGCTCATTCACGACGTCCCTTACAACGGTGATCCTGAGCGCGTCGAGCCCGTCGCCGGGGCCCGGGAGGCGCTCGACCGGCTTCGCGAGGCGGGCATCCCTGTCGGGATCGTGACCAACCAGTCCGGGGTCGCCAAGGGCCTGATCGCCCCGGAGGCCCTGCGCGCCGTGAACGACCGGGTGGACGCCCTGCTCGGCCCGTTCGACGTGTGGGAGATCTGCCCGCACGACGACGGCGATCACTGCGACTGCCGCAAGCCCGCGCCCGCCCTCGTGCTGCGCGCGGCCCGGCGGCTCGGCGTCCGTCCGGAGGACTGCGTGGTGATCGGCGACATCGGCCGGGACGTGGAGGCGGCCCGCGCCGCCGGCGCCCGGGGCATCCTCGTGCCGACCCCGGTGACGCTGCCGGAGGAGGTGAAGGCCGCCCCCGAGGTGGCGCCCGACCTCGCCGCGGCGCTGGATCTGGTGCTCGGGGGAATTCAGCTCACAGCTGAGGATGAAGAGGGCATGACCAGGGCAGGTGGGTGAAGCGCCCGACGGGGGAGGCACGGTGTTCCAAGGTCCACGAAACGACGGACGGGGAGCGATGCGATGAAGATCATGATCTGGCATGTCCACGGTTCGTGGACCACCTCTTTCGTGCACGGGGCGCACGACTATCTGGTGCCGCTCACCCCTGACCGCGGTCCCGACGGGCGGGGCCGGGCCGACACCTATCCCTGGCCCGACAGCGCGCGGGAGGTCCCGTACGACCGGCTGGCCGGCGAGGACGTCGACGTGGTCGTCTATCAGAGGCCGCACGAGCTCGACCTGGCCCGCGAGTGGCTGGGGCGCGACGTGCCGGGCGTCTACGTGGAGCACAACACGCCCGCCGGGGACGTGCCCAAGACCCGTCATCCGCTGGCCGACCGCGACGACATCCCGATCGTCCACGTCACCCACTTCAACGACCTGTTCTGGGACTCCGGCCGCGCCCCCACCCACGTGATCGAGCACGGCGTCGTCGACCCCGGCTACCTCTACACAGGCGAGCTGGCCCGTGCCGGCGTGGTCGTCAACGAGCCGATCAGGCGCTGGCGGGTCGCGGGCACCGACCTGCTGCCCACGTTCGCCGCGACGGCCCCACTCGACGTGTTCGGGATGAAGGTGACGAACCTGCCGTCCAAGCTCGGCCTCTCCGAGGAGATGGAGGCGTTCGAGGACCTGCCGCAGGCCGCGATGCACGCCGAGCTGGCCCGGCGCCGGGTCTACCTGCACCCCTACCGCTGGACCTCGCTCGGCCTGTCGCTGATCGAGGCCATGATGATCGGTATGCCGGTCGTCGCGCTCGCCACTACCGAGGCCGTGGAGGCGGTGCCGCCGGAGGCCGGGATCGTCTCGACCAAGCTGCCCACGCTGCTGCGCGCGCTCGACCGGTTCGCCAACGAGCCCGAGCTCGCCGTGCAGGCGGGCAAGGCGGCCCGCTCGGCCGCAATGGCCCGCTACAACCTCGACCGCTTCCTCACCGACTGGGACACGCTGCTCGACTCGATCGTCTGACCCGTTCACGAAAACCTGGGACGAGAGCCTGAGCCACCGCGACGACCTGGGTGGGGCTCAGCTGCGCTGCTCGATCTCACTGCGCATTTCTACGAACTCGGCCTCGGCCTGCTGACCGGATTTGAAGTAGATGAAGATCAATCCCATCGTGTTACCGTCGGCCCAGGTGCACACGCCGCTCGGCATGCCATCGACATCGGCGTCTCCACATTTAGCGGCGCCACCGAGCGGGCCGGGCTCAACCGGCTTCACATCGGTGACCTTCACACCGCCGTATGCCACGCCGGCGATGAGCTTTCCTGCTTTCGCAGCATGGGCGGTGATGCGAGCGGCCGACACACCTACGATCATGACCAGGTCCCGCTTTCCCGGCTCACCGTAGAAGGCAGCGAACACGTCAGTCGCTTCCGGTGTCTCCTTCTTCACATCCGCAGTCATCTGGTCGGCGACCGCCCGAAATTCGGCGTCCACGAACTTGGTTCGGCCGGCGAGCGTCTTCGGTTCGACGACGTGCGTCTGCGCACTGGCCTGAATGCCGTTCGTCTCTTCGACGGGGTACATCAAGACTGCGGCGCTACCGACGGCAGCAGCCAGCCCAGCAAGAACGATGAGGACGATCCTGCCCATGGCGCGCCTTCTGCGTCGAGACATCGAAGGCTGGGGGTAGCCGTAGTAGGGCGACTGGCCGGCGTACTTGTATTCGGGCCAGCTCTCCGACTCCGGGCGTGGCGAATCGCCGCTCCGACGGTTCCAGCCCATCATGATCAGATGATCACGACACGCTCGCGCGGCCCGTCAGGCTGTTGATCCGCAGGTCGCCGGTGGTTCTCGGTGTTCACGGCTGATCACCTGCCGGAACTTGCCGGTTCGTCCTGCCAGTCGGGAGGTGTGACCGTGCCGGAAAGCCAGTCGCGCCGAAGGATCCCGTAGCCGATCGCGTCGTAGCATGTGCCGTCCGGAGCCGGCCAGGCCTCCCGGTAGTGCGCCTCCTTCGCGTAGCCGCTCTTGCGGAAGATCGCCCGCATCGCATGGTTGTCCTGGCGAGTCGTGCCCTCGATCCTCGAGATGTCGGGCAGCTCCGTGAACAGGTAGCCGGTCAGCCAGTGCACTGCCTTGGTGCCGACGCCGCGCCCCCGCCAGGCCTGCCCTATGCGCAGGTCGAAGATGGGCGTGTCATCGGTGAGATCCTGGAGCGTGACCAGCCCGGCGCGCTCACCGTTCACGAGCACCCAGAACGTTCTTGTCTCCTCGCCGTCGTAAAAGCCGTCGGCGACCCGTTGCCCGACCGTCGCGCGATCCTGCGTTCCCGAGTGGTACGGCCACTTTTCCTGTGTCAGGAAATCGGCGAGCGCTTCTCCATCGTCGGGTGAGAATCTCAGGAATTCGATGTTCATCGCCTGATCGTGATCAGTGGGTTGTGCCTCGGTCAAACGAATTTCTGCCCGCCCCTCGCTCGTGGCCTCGACGTGCCCCTCGGAGCGCTGAATCTGCGGCGTCTGCGCTGGTGGATGCCTTGATTGTTTACCGAGAACGGAGCACCGCGAGGGCAGGTGATCCGGTCCGGGTGGGAAGAGGCTCCTCATGATGCGCAACCTGGTTAACGGCGCCGTAGGCGGCGCGCTCGCGACGGCCGTGTACAGCGCGATGCTGATGGCGGCGGACAGGGCCGGCCTGCTGGAGGAGCCGCCGCCGCGGCGGTTCGTGCGGATGACCCTTCCGGGGCGCGACAAGCCCAAGAAGGGCGAGAACGTGCTCGGGACGATCGCGCACTTCGCGTTCGGTTCCTCCTGCGGCTCGGTGCTCGGCCTGCTGTCGGCCGGGCAGCGGGTGCCCGTCCCGATCGGCACGGCGTACGGGTTGCTGGTGTGGTACTTCGGCTACCAGGGCCTCGCGCCCAGCATCGGCGCGTACCCGCCCGTTCCGAAGGACCGCGCGGGACGCCAGGCCGCGTTGCTGGCGGGACACCTGCTGTGGGGCACCGCGCTCGCCTTCGCGCTCAACCGGCTGCGCACCGAGAAGGCGCCGTTGACCCCCGAACTCGCCCCTCGGCTGCGGGAGGAGGTCCGGCGCACCGCCATCCCCACCCCCGAGCCCGTCTCCGCACGCTGATCCGGCGCGATCAGACCCCGCAGGTAGCCGAGCGCGGTCTGAGCGTCCAGCAGCGGGGCTCGGATCATGTCCCCCATCCTCGGAGGAGAATGTGGTCTTGCCCTGTCGTGCTGTCGATCCGGGGCAGCGCTGACGAACCGAGGAGGATCCAGATGAGCAAGCTCGATGAGAACGCCGTAGCTCTGCTGAAGGAGCCGGTCCACGCCTGGGTGACGACCATCCGGCCGGACGGGTCGCTGCACAACACCGTGGTGTGGGTCGACGTCGACGGAGACGAAGTGGTCTTCAACACCGCCGTTGGGCGGGCGAAGGAGCGCCACCTGCGCGACGACCCCCGGGTGTCGGTCAGCGTGCTCGACCCGGGCAACGCCTTCCGCTTCGTCAGCGTCTCGGGCACCGCCAAACTGGAGCTCGAAGGCGCGGACGCGGTCATCGACGGCCTGGCGAAGAAGTACCTCGGGGTGGACGCCTACCCCTACCGGCAGCCGGGCGAGCAGCGCATCACCGTGCGCATCGTTCCCGAGAAGGTCATCTCCAGCGCCGGCCGCTGACCCGGGACCGCCGGGGCCGCCCCCACGCCCCAGACCCGCTCACACGGCGGCGCGCAGGTAGGCGAGCACGGCGAGCACCCGGCGGTGGTCGTCGGCGTCCGGCGGCAGGTCGAGTTTGGCCAGGATGCTCGCGATGTGCTTGGCGACGGCCGCCTCGGAGACGAACAGCGCGCGGGCGATCGCGGCATTGGATCGCCCCTCCGCGACGAGGGCGAGCACCTCGCGCTCGCGCGGCGTGAGCCGGGCCAGCGGGTCGCGGCGCCCGCGCAGCAACTGCCGGACGACCTCGGCGTCGATCACCGTGCCGCCGCCCGCGACCGCCGTCACCGCGTCGGCGAACTGCGTGACGTCGCCGATGCGGTCCTTCAGCAGGTAGCCGACGCCGCCCCCGCCCGAGGAACGGGTCTGGTCGAGCAGTTCGGCGGCGTAGGTCTGCTCGACGTACTGGCTGAGCACCAGCACCGCGAGGGACGGCCGCGCCGCCCGCAGCTCCAGCACGGCCCGCAGTCCCTCGTCGGTGAAGCCGGGCGGCATGCGCACGTCGGCGACCACGATGTCCGGGTCCTGCTCGGCGACCGCCGCGATCAGCGCGGGGGCGTCGCCGACGGCCGCGACGACGCTGTGCCCGAACCGTTCCAGCAGGCCCGCGAGGCCTTCCCGGAGCAGCACCGAGTCTTCGGCGATCACCACTCGCACGGGATCTCCGCCCGCACCGTGGTCGGGCCGCCGTACGGGCTCTCGACGGCCAGCGTGCCCCCGACGGCCGCCACCCGGTCGGCGAGCCCCGTCAGGCCGGTGCCGCGCCCCGGGTCCGCTCCCCCGCGCCCGTCGTCGCCGATCTCCAGCACGAGCCTCCCCCGGCGCAGCCGGCCGCGCACCGCGCAGGAGCCGGCCCCGCTGTGCTTGGCCACGTTCGCCAGCGCCTCGCAGGCGACGTAGTAGGCCGCGGCCTCCACCCGCTCGGGCAGCCGCCGGTCCAGCACGACGTCCACCTGCGCGGGCACCGGCGACCTCCCGGCCACGTCGCGTACGGCGGCGGGCAGCCCGCGGTCGGCGAGCACCTGCGGATGGACGCCGCGGATCAGCTCGCGCAGCTCCGCGAGCGCCTGCCCGGCCAGCTCGCGCGCCTCGTCGAGCCGCAGGGCCGCGGGCGAGCCCGGCGGTAGGTCGAGCCCGGCCAGGCCGAGCTTCATCGACAGCGCGACCAGCCGCTGCTGCGCGCCGTCGTGCAGGTCGCGCTCGATGCGGCGGCGCTCGGCCTCGAAGGCGTCCACCAGCCGCGCCCGGGACCGCGCGATCTCCCGCATCTCGGCCTCCTGCGGGACGAGCGTCGCCCGCGCCATCGCCGCCCGGGCGCCCGCCCATGCGCTGATCGTGTACGCCGCGACGGGCACCAGCAGCAGCCCGACGGCCGAGCCGACGAAGGTCTCTCCCAGCGTGGCCTCGCCCTCGGGAGCGGTCGGCTGCACGACCGGGGAGAGGACCAGCACCACCGGCCCGCAGATCGCGGCCGCCGCCACCAGCAGGTCGACCCACCAGAGCGCGACCAGCGCCACGAGGGTGTGCCCCGCCTCCCGCCACCCCGGCCACCAGCCGTCCGGCAGTCCGCGCACCGGCTGCCGGTCCGCGAGCCGCAGCCGCCACCGCTCGAACCGGGCCACGGGCGCCAGCAGCACGGCGGCCGCCACGAGGGACAGCGGCACGGCGAGCAGGCCGCCCACCGTACGGACGGGCACCAGCACGGCGGCGAACGCGAGGCCGGGGACGACCCCGGCCAGCAGGTACGCCAGAGACCTCCACGGCCAGGCCGAGGCCAGGAAGCGCTGGGGCGGCCCGCTGAGCGCGTCAAGCGCGGTCCGGGGCACAAGGGTTACGGGGACGACGACGGGGGCGAGGAGTGGGGCGGCCACGGCACCGACGCTAACCGCTGGGCGCACCGGTGTCGGTAGTGCTGGGGATACCTCTGGTTCTCGCCCCAGCGCCAGTGCCTCGCGGGCCCGCCGCCGGTTGGCTCGGCGACATGACACAGACAACCGGGCAGGCGGTCCTGCTCGACTCGGTCCGCGTGGTGTACGGCGCCGGGCCGGGCGCGGTGACCGCTCTCGACGGCGTGACCCTCGGCTTCGGCCAGGGGACCTTCACCGCCGTGATGGGGCCGTCGGGCTCCGGCAAGTCCACGCTGCTGCACTGCGCCGCCGGGCTCGACCGGCCGACGGCCGGGACCGTGCTGATCGGCGGCACCGATCTCGGCCCGCTGAGCGAGAAGGCGCTCACCCTGCTGCGCCGGGAACGGGTCGGCTTCGTCTTCCAGGACTACAACCTGGTCGACGCGCTCACGGCCGAGGAGAACGTGGCGCTCCCCCTCCGCCTGGCCGGGCGCCGCCCCGGCCCTGACGAGGTGCGCGACGCGCTCGCCGAGGTCGGCCTGGACCGGCGGGGCGGACACCGGCCCGCCGAGCTCTCCGGCGGCGAGCGGCAGCGGGTGGCCATCGCCCGCACGCTCATCACGCGGTCGAGAAGCACCGAGCCCGCCGTGCTCTTCGCCGACGAGCCGACCGGCGCGCTCGACAGCGCCGCGTCCCGCGTGGTCATGGACCTCCTGCGCGCGCTCGCCGACGCCCACGGGCAGACCGTCGTCATGGTCACGCACGACCCCGCCGCCGCGGCGTACGCGGACCGGGTCGTGCTGCTGGCCGACGGCCGGCTCGCCGGAGAGCTGGACCGGTCGAGCGCCACCGAGATCGCCGCCCGCATGGCCCTGCTGGAGGAGGCATGTTGAGCCTTACCCTGCTCCGTTCTCTGCTCCGTGGTCGGTGGACCGGGCTCGCGGGCACCTTCGTCGCGCTCTGTCTCGGCGCCGCGGTTCTCACCGCGAGCGCGCTGCTGCTGACGTCCGCGGGCCCGCGGGTGCCCGCGCGGTACGCCGCCGCGCCCCTGCTCGTACGCGCCCCCGGCGTGCCCGGGGACGAGAACGGCTTCGCCGAGAACCGGCCCTGGTCTCCGGAGACGGTGGAGGCGCTGGTGCGCGCGCTGGCGTCGGTGCCCGGCGTCGCGGCGGCCGTCCCCGACCGCGCCTTCTACGCCCAGGCCGTCGTCCGGGGCAGGCCGGCCGGCGGACACGTGGCACGGGGCTGGAGCACCGCGGCGCTGGCGCCTCACCGGCTGCTGGCGGGCAGACCGCCGGTCCGCGCCGGAGAGGTGGTGCTCGACCGCGCGCTCGGGCTCGCGCCGGGCTCGCCCGTCGCGCTGCTGACCGCCAAGGGAACCGCGCCGTACACGGTCACCGGCCTCACCGACGGCCCCGGGCCGTACGTCTCGGACGGCGAGGCCGGGCGCCTCGGGGGCGGCGTGCGCGTCATCGGACTGCTCACCCGGCCCCAGGCAGATCTTGCCGCTGTACGGGCCGCCGTGCTTCGTGCCGTACGCGGTGTCGTCGGCGGGTCCGGGCAGGTGCTCGCCGGTCCGGACCGGGCGGTGGCCGAGCCCGCCGCCGACGCGCGGACCCGCTGGATCGGCATGCAGGTGCTGACCGCGATGGCGCTGCTCGGCGGTTTCGTGTCGGTGTTCGTGGTCGCCTCCGCGTTCGCCTTCCGGGTCACCCAGCGGCGCCGGGAGTTCGGCCTGCTGCGGGCGGTCGGCGCGACCCCGCGCCAGGTGCGGCTGGTCGTATACGGCGAGGCGCTCGCCGTGGGAGCCGTCGCCGCCGCGGCCGGGGCGCTGCTGGGCGCGGTCGTCGCGCCCGCCGTGGGCGGGGTGCTCGTCGCGGCGGGCTTCGAGCCCGAGTCGTTCGGCGTGCGGTTCACCCCGCTGCCCGTGGCAGGAGCGGTCGCGGCCGGGATCGCGGCGGGCCTGCTCGGCGCGTGGTCCGCCTCGGGCAGGGCCGCCCGGGTCCGCCCGCTGGAGGCCCTTCGCGACCACGCGGCGGGCCGCACGCCGATGACGTGCCTGCGGTGGATCGCGGGCGTCGTGTCGGTCGCGGGCGGCCTGACCCTGGCGGTGGCCAGCGGTTCCGCCCGGGAGGACGCCCTGGTGAACGACGTCCTGCTCGCCGCGATGGCGCTGCTCGCCGGGCTCACCCTGCTCGCGCCGGTCGTCCTCCCGCCGCTCGTCCGTGTCATCTCGTGGCCGATCTCCCGGTCGGCCGTGGGCATGCTGGCCGGGCGGAGCGCGATGACGGCCGTGCGGCGCACCGCCGCCACGGCGGCCCCGGTGCTGCTGACGGTGGGCTTCGCGGTGCTCGTCACCGGCATGGTCCGCACGACCGCCGCGGCCTACACGGCGGGGCGGGCGGTGGACACCCCCGCGGCGGCGGTGCTCGTGCCCGACGGCGCCCCCGGCCTGTCGGACGCGGCGCTCGCAGCGGCGTCCGTCCCAACGACGGCCACCGCACCGCTGCCCACCACCGTGTACGGCGACAGGCCGCTCGGCGCGCTGGGCGACGGTCACCACGCCGCCGACGAGATGGCGGTCGCGGGATGGGTCGCCCGGGACCACGACTGGCGGAAGGGAGACGTCGTTCCGCTCACCTTCGAGGACGGCAGCACCGTGCGCCTGCGGATCGCGGCGGTCCTGCCCGACGCGCCGGCGGAGGTGCTGGTCTCCAGGGACACGGTCCGGGCGCACGACCCGTCGGCGCTGACCCCCGAGGCGTACGTGTCCCGGCCGGCAGAGATGGTCTTCCCTGGGGCGAGGACGGTGAGCGTCGCCGACCGTGCGGCCGGCGACCAGGCGGAGGAGGACCGGCTCGTCTGGCTGTTCACGCTCCTGCTGGTCGGGGTCTCGGCCGGTTACTCGGGCCTGGCGATCGTCAACACGCAGGTCATGGCGGCGTCGGCACGCGCACGCGAGTTCGCGGTCCTGCGCCTGTCCGGCGCGACGCGGCGGCAGGTGACCGCGGCGGCCGTGGCCGAGGCGGCGCTCGTCACCGGGATCGGCACCGTGCTCGGCCTCGCCGTGGCCGTTCCCGCGCTGCTCGGAATGCGCGCCGGGCTGGCGCAGAAGTCCGGTGCGGCCGTTCCCCTGGTCGTCCCCTGGCCTACGGTCGCGGCCGTCGTCGCCGCCTGTCTCGTCCTCGCCGCCGGAGCGAGCACAGTTTTCACATCGAAAACAGCTTTCACTCCTCGGTCTTTTTTCTCTGGAAAAACATCCTCCAAGCCGTCTACCAGCACAGACGCTTGATCAGGCAAAGGAAGCGTCAATCCTTCGCCTTGTTATCGCAAGGGTTGCGCTTCAGCGTGTTCAGGCGGCTTGGTTTCCGGATAGCCCTTATTAACATTTTTTTCCTGAGCATTGCATTACGGACACGGACGGAGGGGTCATGGCGGGCTGGCACATGCCTTCCCTTTTACGCCCGCGCTCGATCCAGGCTCGGACCGCCGTGATGAGCGCGGTCCTCTCCCTCGTCGTCCTCACGGTGATCGGGTTCGGTCTGGACATCGCCGTACGGAACCGGATCCACAGCCATCTCTTCATGGACACCCAGCGGGTGGCCACCGAATGGATCGCCTCGATGGGCCCCAACGGCGTCCCCGAGCCGCCCGCCGCGCACGAGGACCTGGTGCAGCTCGTCGACTCCCGCAACCGGGTGATCACCGCCAGCCGGGCGGCGAGCGGCCGGGCTCCGCTGACCTCCCCCTTCCCCACCGGCCAGGACCGCCTGCAGTACCGGATCGAGTGCCCCGACGAGGGCCGGTGCGTCGTGCTCACCGCCGTACGGGTCCTGCCGGTGCAGTCCCGGCTGTTCTGGGACGGCGAGCCGCACGCCGTGTACGCGGGGAGGACCGAACCCGGCCTCCTGGCCACGCGGCGGCTGGAACTGTTCATCGCGATCGGAGTGCTGCTGATGACCGCCGGATGGACCTGGGCGAGCTGGCGCGCCGCGGGCCGCACGCTGCGCCCGGTCAGAGAGATTCGCGAGAGGGTGACCGAGATCAGCGTGCGCGACCTGAGCCTGCGGGTCCCCCAGCCGCCCGGGCGCGACGAGATCGCCGAGCTCGCCCGTGCCTCCAACAACTTCCTCGACCGCCTCGACTCCTCGGTGCGCCAGCAGCGGCACTTCGCCTCGATGGTCTCCCACGAGCTGCGGACCCCGCTCGCCGGGCTGCGCACGCAACTGGAGGAGGCCCTGCTCTACCGCGAGGAGACCGATCCGTACGAGACGATCCGTACGGCGGTGCGCACCACCGAGCGGTGCCAGGCGATCATCGACGAGATGCTCACGGTCGCCCGCGTCCGCACGGCCGCGACCGCCGAACCCGAGTCGGTCGACCTCGGGACGCTCGTGCGGGAGGAGGCCGCCGCCCGTACGGACGGCGTGCCCGTGCGAACCGAGGTCAAGGACGACGTGACCGTCCTCGGCAACCGGGTCCAGCTGTGCGGCGTGCTGACCAACCTGCTGGTCAACGCCCAGCGCCACGCCTACAGCAGGGTCGATGTCACGGTCGAGCGGACCGGGGACGAGGCGGTCGTCACCGTGCTCGACGACGGCGACGGCATCGCGCCGGAGGACCGCGAGCGGGTCTTCGAGCCGTTCGTCCGGCTGAAGGACGGGCGCCGCCGCGACCCCAAGGGCACCGGGCTGGGCCTCGCCCTGTGCCGCATCACGGCGGACGCGCACCACGGGACGCTTCGAGTCGAGGACTCCCCGCGCGGCGCCCGCTTCGTCCTGCGCCTGCCGCTGCCCGCGAGCGTCTCACCCGTGGGCGGTGGGCAGGCGCTCAGCCGGTGACACCGCGGCCAGGGTCAGTGCGAAGTCGTCGGCGCCGTCGGTGTACCAGCGGCAGACGGCGAACCCGGCCCGCGACAGCTCGTCGAGCACGCCCTCCCTGCGGAACTTGGCGCTGATCTCCGTGCGCGTCTCCTCGCCCTCGGCGAAGGCGACCGTGAGGCCGAGCGCCCTGATCGGGACCTCCATGGGCCGGGTCGCCCGCAGCCGCATCTCGATCCAGTCGTTGTCCTCGTCCCACAGCGCGACGTGCTCGAACGCCTCCGGCTCGAAGCCGGCGTCCAGCTCCCGGTTGAGCACGTGCAGCACGTTGCGGTTGAAGGCGGCCGTCACGCCCCCCGGGTCGTCGTACGCCGCGACCAGCCGTCCCCTGTCCTTCACGAGGTCGGTGCCGAGCAGCAGGGTGTCCCCCGGCCGCAGCGTGGCGCGCAGTTCCTTGAGGAACACCTCCCGCGCGGCGGGCGGGAGGTTGCCGATCGTGCCGCCGAGGAAGGCCACCAGCCGCCTGCCGGTCCTCGGCAGCAGCGCCAGGTGCTGCTCGAAGTCGGCGCGCACCGGCCGCACGTCCAGCCCGGGGTAGCGTACGGCGAGCCGCTCCGCCGCGGCCTCCAGCGTGACGTCGTCCACGTCGACCGGCGTGTAGGCCCGCAGGGTGCCCGCGTTGGCCAGCGCGTCGAGCAGCAGCACGGTCTTCTCGCTGGTGCCCGAGCCCAGCTCGACGAGCGTGTCGGCGCGACTGAGGCCCGCGACGTCGACGGCGCGGCGGCGCAGGATCTCCAGCTCGCGCCGGGTGGGGTAGTACTCCGCCAGCCGGGTGATCCGGGAGAACAGCTCGCTGCCCGCGGCGTCGTAGAACCATTTGGGGGGCAGCCACTTGGGCGACGAGGTGAGCCCGGCGCGTACGTCGTTCTCCAGAGCCTGGCGCAGGTAGTCGCCGCCGAGATGATCGGTAACGCTCATGCGCCCATTGATTCGCTCGCTACCCTCGCTCATGCGCCCTCCTCTCAATCGATGGGTGTCACCGAAACGCCGTCGGGGGACGCGAGCAGCAGGCTCCGGTCGGGCACGGCCCGCCAGCCCGGCCGGTCGTCCAGCGGCTCGCTCGCGACGAGCACCCCCTCCTCCAGGTGCGTGAACAACGTGTCGCCCCACGCGACGGCGGCCAGGTGGGAACCTCCCGTGACGAGCAGGTTGAGCCGGGCCTCCGGGTCGCCCTCGGCGGCCGCGCTGACGACGTCGGCCAGCGCGTCGGCAAGTGGGAGTCCGGCGCGGAGCCGGGCGAACACCGCCGAGGCGAGCCACGCCGAGTCGCACATGCTCTCCGCGTCGGCCGTGAGGGGCCGGACGGCCTCGCGCCGGACCCTGCCGTTGTGGCTGAGCAGCCAGGGCCCGTCGGCGAACGGCGCGGTGGCCGTCTCCTCGATCGGCATCCCGACCGTGGCCGACCGCACCGCCGCCAGCAGGCAGGACGAGCGGGCCGCCGCGGCGAGGCCGGGCATGTTGGCGTCCGCCCAGATCGGCACCGTACGGCGGTAGCGCACGGGGCGTGACCCGTCGTACCAGCCGAAGCCGAACCCGTCGGCGTTCACCGTTCCGTACTTCTGCAGGCGCGGCGCGTACGACTGGCGCAGCAGGCCGTATTCGGGGTCGCTGATGAGCGTGGTCAGGGACCGCGCCGGGCCCAGCCACGCCGCGTGGCGGCACATCCCCTCACTCCTCCGACCGGGCGCAGCGGAACCCGGCGAAGATCTGCCGCCGGATCGGGTAGTCCCAGTTGCGGAAGGTCGTGCGCACGGCGGAGGGATGGGTGGCCCACGACCCGCCGCGCAGCACCCGGTAGGTATCCCCGAAGAAGACCTTGCTGTACTCCTCGTAGGGGAAGCACCGGTAGCCGGGATACGGCTGGAACCAGGAGTCGGTCCACTCCCACACGTCGCCGACGAGCTGCTCCACGCCGTAGGGGCTCGCGCCGTCCGGGTACGCCCCCGCCGCCGCGGGCCGGGCCGCCCGGTGGCCGAGGTTGGCCCAGCGCCCGAGATGGCCGGGGTCGGCCTCGCCCCAGGGGTATCTGCGGCCTCCGCACGCCTTCTCCCACTCGGCCTCGGTCGGCAGGCGCTTGCCCGCCCACCGGGCGTACGCGTCGGCCTCGTACCAGGAGACGTGCTGCACCGGCTCGTCCGGCGGCACGGGCTCCTCCCGGCCGAACCTGACCCGCCACCAGGTGTCCCCGTCGCGTGTCCAGAACAGCGGCGCCTCCACGCCGTTCCGCTCGGCCCACTCCCAGCCCTGCGGCAGCCACCAGCGCGGGTCGCGGTAGCCGCCGTCCTCGACGAACTCCAGGTAGGCCCCGTTGGTGACGGGATGGCGGTCGATCGCGTAGCCCGGCAGGTACAGCCGGTGGGCCGGCCGCTCGTTGTCGTACGCCCAGGCCACGGTGTCGGTGCCCATCGTGAAGACCCCGGCGGGGATGTGGACCTCGGGCTCGGCGGCGGGCCTGCCGGGCGGCAGTTCCCCGTCGCGGACCAGGCCGGGCCGCCGGGACAGCTGGAGCGTGGCGAGCATGGTCTCGTCGTGCTGGTGCTCGTGCTGCAGCACCAGCCCGAAGACGTAGCCGGCCGCCCGCAGCGGATCGGGGTCGGTCAGGTCCACCTGGTCGAGCACGTCGAGCACCCGGCCGCGCACGCCGGAGATGTACTTCCTCGCCTCGGCCGGGCCCAGCAGCGGGAGCGACGGCCTGTCCTTGCGCGGATGCTTGAACGCGTCGTAGAGGTGGTCGATCTCCGGGCGCAGCGGCTCGATGCCGCCCACCTCGCGCAGCACCCACAGCTCCTCGTAGTTGCCGACGTGCGCGAGGTCCCAGACCAGCGGCGACATCAGGGGCGAGTGCTGGCGCACGAGCATGTCGTCGTCGGCGTCGGTGTAGGCGAGCGAGCGCTCGCGTACGGCCGCGAGCTCGGCGGCGATCCGCTCCTTCAGGCCGGTCGGGCCGGCGTTGCCGAGGACGGCGTCGAGATCGGTCACGCGAACATCTCCTCCATCTGGTCGGCGGCCGGCGATCGGCCGGATTCGATGTGCCGAGAGGCGAACGCGCGGACCCGGGCGACCAGCGAGGGCTCGGCCCCGAGGCGGGGCAGGGCCTCGGCGGCGGCGGCGAAGCAGGCCGAGGCCGACCGGCGCAGATCGGGGTCGGCGAGACCGAGGCGGGCGGCGTCCGCCCACCGGTGGGCGACCGGCCTGGCCGCCTCCAGCGCCGCCCCGGCGGCACGGTCGTCGGTGACGAGCGCGTGGACGACGGCCACGCACACGGGCCACTCGGAGGCCCCCTGCGCGTCGAGGTAGCGCACCTCCAGCCAGCCCCGTGGCCGTACGGGCGGGAAGAGCGTGGTGGCGTGGTAGGCGAGGTCGGCCTCGCCAGGAGGCCGCCCGGCCACGCGGGCGAAGTCGCGGAACGCCGAGCCGTCGAGGACCGGCAGGAGACCGCCGGTCCCCCGGACCAGCATGAGGCGGGCGTCGAGGAGGTAGCGCGCCCAGTCGTCCACCGGGTCGCCGTTCCGCGCGACCGGCGCCGTCCTGCTCGGGTCGAGCCTGCCCCACACGGCCTGGCGGCCGGAGGCCCATCCGTCGGCGGGCGAGTTGGCGAAGGCCGCCACCAGCACCGGGCCGAGCACATGGACCCGTTCCCAGCGGGCCCGGGGGTCCTCGCCGAAGTCCAGGTTGACCTGGACCGACGCCGTCGAGCACATCATCGTCAGACCGTGCGGCCGCTCCAGGAACGCGGCCATCGCCTCATACCTGGGCTCTCGTAACTGCCGCAGGGGCGGGCGGAGCGCGTCCAGCCCGCGGCCGCCCAGCCGCAACCCGGCCCGGGCGAGCGCGAGCCGTACGGCGTCGACGTCGCCGGTGAGTTTCGCGATCGCGGCGGGCGGGACGTCCGGCGGGGCGGACAGTTCGAGCTGCCCGCCCGGTTCGAACGTCACCCGGCTGCCGCCCGGGAGCCGCGCGGGGAGCAGGCCCGCGATCCGGGCGATGGGGACGGGAAGCGCGGGGTTGTCCGCGTCGAAGACCAGGAACTCCAGCTCGACGCCCAACCGGTCGGAGGTGACCCCGCGGAAGCAGTCCCTCGCGTACCTCTGCACGTCGGTCATTCGCCCCCCATCGGGCCGAGATTTACGCGACTCGGTCGTGCCGAGTCAATTTTCCCCGTAATGTCCCCCTTCAACCAGGGACCCACTGAAACAGTCCGTTAACGCTGGTCACGCGGCGGCGGGGGTCGCCCACTCCTCGTCGCGCATGCGGATCATCGAGACGCCGACGATGCCGAAGACCACCAGCAGGATGACCGGCCCGCCGAGGCCCAGCACGAGGTTCCACGCGCTCGCGCCGAACAGCCAGACGAGGATGCCGGCGAGCACGCCGGCCGGGAACCACCACCCGGCCCGGCCTCCCCAGGCGTACGCGACGGCGACGAGCACGAGGCCGAGGAACGACCCGATCATGCCGGGCATCTGCCAGGCGATGGCCGTGGTGATGTCCGCGATCGCGGCCGGAGCCGGCCTGGCCGTGCGCCGCCACCGCGTGCTCGCCGTTCAGGCCGCCGAACGCGGCGAGCTGCTGGCCCGCGAGGCGGTGGCGGAGGAGCGCGCCCGCATCGCCCGCGAACTGCACGACATCGTCGCCCACAGCGTCAGCGTGATGACCATGCAGACCGGCGGCGTACGGCTCATGCTGCGGGAGGACCAGGAGCGCGAGCGGCAGGTGCTCGCGTCGATCGAGGAGACGGGCCGGGGCGCCGTGGACAAGCTGCGCCGGATGCTGGGCCTGCTGCGCGGGCCGCAGGCCGACTCGGGCCCGCAGGCCGGCCTCGACCGGCTGGACGACCTACTGGAGCAGGTCGGGGCGGCGGGGCTCGACGTGACCCTGGAGGTGCGGGGAGACCCGGTGCCGCTGCCCGCCGGGCTCGACCTGTCGGCCTACCGCATCGTGCAGGAGGCGCTCACCAACGCGCTCAAGCTGATCGGCATGCGGGAGCGGGCCGCGCTGTTCCACGGCACGGAGCTGGCCCGGAGCCTGCGGCCCGACGTCGTGCTGCTCGACATCGCGATGCCGCGGCTCGACGGCCTGGAGGCGGCCCGGCGGATCCTGTCCACGCCCGAGCCGCCGCGCGTGATCATGCTGACGACCTACGACACCGACGAGAACCTCGACCAGGCCCTGCACACCGGGGTGAGCGGCTTCCTGCTCAAGGTCTCGCCGCCCGAGCACCTGTTCGCCGCGATCCGCAGCGCCGCCCGGGGGGAGGTGCTGCTCGACCCCGCGGTCACGGGCCGGGTCGTCGACGCCTACCGCCGCGCGCGGCCCGCCGCGCCGCCGCCCGAGACGGGGCTCACCGCGCGGGAGGAGCAGGTGCTGCGCCTGGTCGCGCGGGGACTGTCGAACGGCGAGATCGCGAAAACGCTGTCGATCAGTGAGGCGACGGTGAGCACGCACATGAACCGCCTGCTCGCCAAGCTCGGTCTGCGCGACCGCGCCCAGGCCGTCCGGTACGCCTACGAGTCGGGCCTCGTCCGCCCAGGTGATGACGCGGGTGAGCCGGTAGCGTAGGTGCACATGACAGCTATCGACTCCACCACCTCGGGTGCGTACGGCATCGGCCTCGCCACGATCGCCGCGGACGGCACCGTGCTGGACACCTGGTTCCCCTTCCCGGCGCTGGGCGAGCCCCCGGCCGTGGGCACCGAGCCGATCGCGGGCGAGAATCTCGGCGAGGGCATGGCGGAGCTGGTCGGCCCCGACCCCGCCCGGGGCGTCGAGGTCGTGGCCGTGCGCACCGGCATCGCCGACCTGTCGGCCCCGCCGGTCGACGCGCACGACGTGTACCTGCGCCTGCACCTGCTGTCCCACCGTCTGGTCCGGCCGCGCACGGTCAACCTCGACGGGATCTTCGGGCTGCTGGCCAACGTCGTGTGGACCAACCACGGCCCGTGCAAGGTGGAGGGCTTCGAGGAGGTGCGGCTGCGCCTGCGGGCCCGGGGCCCGGTGACCGTGTACGGCGTGGACAAGTTCCCCCGGATGGTCGACTACGTGCTGCCGTCCGGGGTGCGGGTCGCCGACGCCGACCGCGTACGGCTCGGCGCCCACCTGGCGAGCGGCACCACCGTCATGCACGAGGGCTTCGTCAACTACAACGCCGGCACGCTCGGCGTCTCCATGGTGGAGGGCCGCATCTCGGCCGGGGTCGTCGTGGGCGACGGGTCCGACGTGGGCGGCGGCGCCTCGATCATGGGCACGCTGTCCGGCGGCGGCAAGGAGGTCATCTCGATCGGCGAGCGGTGCCTGCTCGGGGCCAACTCCGGCATCGGCATCTCGCTGGGCGACGACTGCGTGGTGGAGGCCGGGCTGTACGTCACGGCGGGCACCAAGGTCACGCTGCCGGACGGATCGGTCGTGAAGGCCAGGGAGCTGTCGGGCAAGTCGGGCCTGCTGCTGCGCCGCAACTCGACGACCGGGGCGGTCGAGGCGGTGTCCCGCGACAGCAGGGGCATCGAGCTCAACGCCGCGCTGCACGCCAACGACTGACGCTCCAGCGGGCCCCCTCCCCCACCCTGAGATGACCCTGAGTCTGCCCTGAACTTGGCCTTCGGCCCTGTGATCGGCGGGAGGGCGGCCCGTACGGTGAAGGTATGGGACGCATTCTCCTCATCGCCGCAGCCGTAATCGTCGGGTTCTTCCTTCTCGGCTCCGTCATCGGGCTCATCTTCGGGGCGCTGAAGTGGGTTCTGATCATTGGCGCGATCGCGCTGATCGTGTCGGTCGTGCTCAAGCTCACCCGCAGCAGCCGGTCGAACCACTACACCTGACCGGCCCCGTGGCCGGGAAAAAGGGGCGGGCCCCGCCGCAATGCGACGGGGCCCGCTTTCTTGTGCGCCTGGCGCGGCTCGTGTTACGAGAGCGGCGGGTAGGCGTTCTGCATGAGCTGCTGGAACTGCGCGGAGAACCAGTGGCCCGAAACCGGGGCGTTCGGCAGAGCACCGGACATGCTGTTGCCGTTCAGGCTGTTACCGGTGTAGGTCGGGTCGCACATCCGGTCGAAGCCCTTGCCCTCGTCGTTGTTGATGGCGGAGCTGGAGCCGTCGGACTCACCCGGAGGCTTGATCCAGACGTAGGCGTCGAGACCGGCGGCGGGGTTCGCCTTCGGCCGCTCGCCCATGCCGGCGCCGGACTGGTTGCACCAGTTGCCGGCGTGGATACGGCGGTCGACGCGCGACTCGTTGACGAAGGTGTTGACGTCGGTCGACGTGCTCGCCTTGGTCGGACGGGCCGAGCCGCCCCAGCCGTTGCGGGAGGTGTCGATCAGCATGCCCAGCGTGTTCGGGAAGCCCTTCGCCACCAGGGCGTTGCGGAGACCGACCGCGAACGACTGCTCGTCCACGTAGTAGTTCCAGTCGACCCACTTGGACTGACGCACCGACTGGCCGTTCACGGTGGTGTTGATGTTGAAGTACGGCTCGACGGTCGCGGAGAAGTTGGCGGTGTTCACGATGAACCCGTCGATGCTGCTCGTACCCGCGGTGGTGCCGCTCGCGACCTGGTAGAAGAGGTTCACCATCGGACCGAAGTTGCTGTCCCAGCCGAGCCAGGCGTGGTGCGCCGCGTCCACGTAGGTGTAGACGTTCCGGATCGCGTGCAGCTTGTTCAGCGCGTACTGCACGCCCTGGACGTAGGCGCCGGAGGACTGGGCCTCCTGGCACGCCTGGAACGCGTTCACGTTGGTGATCAGGTTCGGCAGCGAGTCGGGCTCGATGACCGTCACGATGCGGAGGTTCGAGTACTTCGAGTCCGACAGGATCCCGGCGATCACGTCGATGTACTCGGACTTGTACCGCGCGAGGCCGTTCTGCGCGATCTTCAGCTCACCGTTGGAGGCGAGCGCCGAGCAGTCGCGGTTCGGCAGGTCGTAGATGACGACCTGGATCGTGAGAGGCGCGCTGCCGTTGGCCGCGTCCTGCCTGACCGCCTCGTCGAGGTGGTCACGCAGGCCCATGCTGTTGTTGCCGGCCGAGCCGGAGCTGATCGCGGCGATGCGGTCCAGCCAGACCGCCGTGGAGATATTGGCCACCCGCGAGCCGCCCGGCTCGGACTTCGCGCTGGCCGACCAGTCCGGGTTCACGTAGCCCGTCGCACCGTCGTACGGGTTGTCCACGTGGGTCCCGGGCGGCGGCGGCGAGGTCGACGGGGAGGGGGACGGCGACGGGGAAACGCTGGGAGAGGGCGAGGCCGACGGGGAAACCCTCGGGGAGGGCGATGCCGAGGGCGAGGCCGATGGGGAGACCGACGGGGAAACCGACGGCGACGGCGACGGCGACTGCGGGGTGCCGTTGCAGGACACGCCGTTGATCTTGAAGTCGGTCGGCGCCGGGTTGCTGCCGCTCCAGGACCCGTTGAAGCCGATGCTCGTCGAGCCGCCGTTGGACAGGGACTTGTTCCAGTCCAGGGCGGTCGCGGTCACGTTGCTGCCCGACTGGCTCCAGTTGGCCGACCAGCCCTGGGTGACCTTCTGGCTGCTGTTCGGGAAGGTGAACGTGAGCGTCCAGTTGCTGAGCGCGTCGCCCAGGTTCTGGATGGTCAGGTTGGCGGACATGCCGCCCTGCCACTCGCTGGCGGTGTAGTTGACTTTGCAGGAGACCGCGGCGCTCGCCGATGTGGCGGTGGCGACGGCCGCCGTGGAACCGAGCGCGAGCACGGCCGCCGCGACCAGGCCGCGGCGCACCGTGGAGCTCACGGCTCCCGGTCGGGGGGTGGATCTCATTGGGAAGGTCCTCCTGGCGATAAATATGCGCTTGGGAGCGCTCCCACGAACCATAGGCACCACCTCCGGCGCCGTACAGAGACCCGTCAAGGGGCGCCGGGCGGCGAAGTCGCGAGCTGACGTTCACCCCGCGTCCGAGCAGGGATTCCGTCACGACGTGACGTCTGAAGTCACCTGCGTGTTTCGTGAAAGTTTCACCCTTTCGCAGGCGAAACACGTGGCCAGGGGCCGGATGTCCCGTCCAGACCGCCCCGGCGCGCGAAAGCCGGAAACCAAGCGGCGCGGGAATCCGAGCGACGCGAGGAACACTCCCGCGCCCTGCTCACAAGGGGGTACGGCCCGGCGGGTAGCATCCGTGAGTCACACATATCGCGAATGGGGATCGTCATGACCGTCAAAGTGACCGTCACCGGCGCAGCCGGCCAGATCGGTTACGCGCTGCTCTTCCGCGTCGCCTCGGGCCAGCTCCTCGGGGCGGACACCCCGGTGAAGCTCAGCCTTCTTGAGATCCCTCAGGCCGTCAAGGCGGCCGAGGGCACCGCGATGGAGCTCGACGACTGCGCGTTCCCGCTGCTGCGGGGCATCGAGATCTCCGACGACCCGGCCAAGGCCTTCGACGGGACCAACATCGCGCTGCTCGTCGGCGCCCGCCCGCGTACGAAGGGCATGGAGCGCGGCGACCTGCTCGAGGCCAACGGCGGCATCTTCGGCCCGCAGGGCAAGGCCATCAACGACCACGCGGCCGACGACATCCGCGTGCTCGTCGTGGGCAACCCTGCCAACACCAACTCGCTCATCGCGCAGTCCGCGGCTCCCGACGTGCCGGCCGAGCGGTTCACCGCGATGACCCGCCTCGACCACAACCGCGCGCTCTCGCAGCTCGCGGCCAAGCTGAACGTGCCGGTGGCCGAGATCAAGAAGATGACGATCTGGGGCAACCACTCCGCCACGCAGTACCCGGACCTCTTCCACGCCGAGGTCGGCGGCAAGATCGCGGCCGAGCAGGTCGAGCAGGAGTGGCTGCGCGACACCTTCATCCCGACCGTCGCCAAGCGCGGCGCCGCCATCATCGAGGCGCGCGGCGCGTCCTCGGCGGCCTCCGCGGCGAACGCGGCGATCGACCACGTGCACGACTGGGTGAACGGCACGCCCGAGGGCGACTGGACCTCGGCCGCCATCCCGTCCGACGGCTCCTACGGCGTGCCGGAGGGCCTCATCTCGTCCTTCCCGGTGGTGTCCAGGAACGGCCGCTGGGAGATCGTCCAGGGCCTGGAGATCGACGCGTTCTCCCGCGAGCGGATCGACGCCTCGGTCAACGAGCTGGTCGAGGAGCGGGACGCCGTGAGGGCTCTCGGTCTCATCTGACGACCGCGCACACGAGGGGGCGGGCCCGCGCGGGCCCGCCCCCTCGTGTTACCCGCCTTTCCCGTGCGGTACGGCTCTGCCTGGCTGGGCAGTTGACGGAACATGGACGGGATGTACGACGTGGTGGTGCTCGGCCTGGGACCGGGTGGAGAGGACGTCGCGGGGCGGCTGGCGGAGGCGGGCCTCAGCGTCGCCGGCGTGGAGGCCGGCCTGATCGGGGGCGAGTGCGCCTACTGGGGCTGCGTCCCCTCCAAGATGATGGTGCGCGCCGCGGGACTGCTTGCCGAGGCGCGGCGGGTGCCCGGCATGGCCGGCTCGGTCCGGGTCTCCCCCAGGTGGGCCCCGGTGATCGACCGGATCAGCGGCGAGGCCACCGACGGCTGGAGCGACGACGCCAGGGCGGAGCACTTCGAGAGCGCGGGCGTCCACCTCGTCCGCGGCCGCGGCCGGATCACCGGGCCGCGGGAGGTGACCGTGGACGGCCGGGTGCTGCGGGCACGGCGCGGGATCGTCCTCGCCACCGGGACCAGCCCCGCCGTCCCCCCGATCGACGGCCTGGAGGACACGCCGTACTGGACGAACCGGGACGCCGTCGCGGCTCGGCACGTGCCCGAGTCGCTGATCGTGCTAGGCGGCGGGGCGGTCGGCTGCGAACTCGCCCAGGTGTTCGCCCGGTTCGGCACGCGGGTGTCGGTCGTGGAGGCCGCCGACCGCCTGCTGGCTCGGGAGGAGCCCGAGGCGGGCGTGCTGCTGGCCCGGGTGTTCGCCGGTGAGGGCCTTGAGACGCACACCGGCATAGCGGCCGAGCGGGTGCGGCACGACGAGGGCGGCTTCACGCTCACACTGGAGGACGGCAGGACCCTCCGCGCCGAGCGTCTGCTGGTCGCCACCGGGCGCAGGACCGACCTGGCCGCGGTCGGCGCCGGGGACGCCGGCCTCGACGAGAGCGCCCGGTTCGTCACCGTGGACGAGCGGATGCGGGCCGCCGACGGCGTGTGGGCCGTGGGCGACGTGACCGGCCGGGGAGCCTACACACACGTCGCCGTCTATCAGGGCAGGATCGCGGCCCGCGACATCCTCGGCGAGGGCGGCCCGGCTGCCGACTACCGGGCGGTGCCCCGGGTCACGTTCACCGACCCCGAGGTGGCCTCGGTCGGCCTGACGGAGCGGGAGGCCGGGGAGGCCGGGCTCGACGTGCGGGTCGGCTTCGCCTCGGCCGGCGAGTCGGCCCGGGGCTGGATCCACGGGGCCGGGCACGAGGGCTTCGTCAAGCTGGTGGAGGACGCGCGGCGCGGCGTGCTGGTCGGCGCCACGAGCGCCGGGCCGAACGGCGGGGAGGTGCTCGGCGCACTGGTGGTGGCGGTGCAGAACGAGATCCCCACGATGCGGCTGCGGCACATGATGTATGCCTATCCGACCTTCCACCGGACCATCGAGGACGCGCTCGAGACGCTCGACGGCCAGGCATACGCAACCGTATTGTGACGAACCGGCGACGCCCGGGGCGGGTCCAATGCATGACCTCCCGGAAAGGAGACAGTCATGCGGCACCCCACCCTGCCGATCACGCTGCGGCCGATCACGTTGGGGCTGATCGGCCTCGCCCTCTCCACGCTCACGATCTCCGCGGCGGCGGTGCCCGCCACGGCCCGCACCGCGCCCCCCACACAGCACTCCACGCACCACTCGATCCGGTACGCCTCGGTGGACGCCTGCACGGTCAAGGGCATCGGTGACATACCGTGCCACACCTGGCGGCTGGACCTGCTCGACGGCAGGCGGGTGGCGCTGAAGGACGCGATGGTGTGGCCGCTGAACACCAAGGGCAAGCCGGTCAAGGAGATGCAGGCCCCCCTCTCGGTGAGCGGCGACGGCGAGTCGGTGGCCTACTTCCGCAAGTCCGACCATCGCCTGGTGGTGCGCGAGTTCCACGGCCAGGTGCACGTCATGCCGAAGAAGCCGCTCCCGCGCGGCGTCGGCATGAACGACGCGTGGCTGCAGCTCTCCCAGGACGGTGCCCGCCTGGCCCTCGGCTACAGCGTGAAGGACGGCAGCAGCCGGGCCCGGATCTTCGACGTCTCGGGGGCGACCGAAACCGGCACACTCCCGGCGTTCGGCACGTTCAGGGGCTTCAGCGGCGACGGCTCAGCCGTCCTCGTGGAGCAGGACACCGACGAGAACACCACCGGGCTGGGCGTCTACGACACCAGGGGCGACGAGCTGGCCCGCGTCGTTCCTCCCCAGATCGTGGCCGCCGGCGTCCCGTGGGCGCTGTCCTCCGACGACCGCACGGTCGCGTTCGTCACCGGGAGCGGCAAGAAGGCGATGCTGCGCTTCTACGACGCCGCGACCGACCGGACGGCGGGCTCCGTCCGTTTCTCCCTGCCGACGGACGCCTCGGTCGAGATGATCGACTGGACCGGAGAGCACGAGGTCACGCTCCACCTCATCCGCTCGGGGAAAGTCGACCACGTGACCATCCTCAGAATCGACACGCAGACGGGCAAGACCCGGGTGCGTGACTCCTACAAGGTCCGGGCCGGCACCTTCACCTACCAGAGCTGCGGCGGCTGACCGCGCCGCCGACCGCGCCGCCGACCCTGCCGCCGACACGGACATGGCCACCAGCGCCGCCACCTCGGAGACGACGGTGAGGCGCTGGGTGAGCCCGGCCGGCACCGTGCCGGGGTCGAGGTGCAGCATCCGGAAGGCGTACGGCAGGACCACGAGGAGCAGCGAGCCGAGCGCGACGGCGCACAGCACGCGCACCGGGCGCGAGCGGGTGGCCCGGGCGACGAGCAGCCCGGCCAACGGCAGGCTGGCGAAGGCGACGAAGGCCGCATAGCGGTGAATGTTGCCGGACAGCGATAACGGCAGCCCCTGCGGGTCGGTCGGGAACCCGGCCACCAGCAGCAGACAGGCGCTCCACATGCCCACCAGCAGCGGCGCGCGCCGGTCCAGCCGGCCCAGCCGCGCCAGCCGTACGGCGAGCACGGCCGAGCCCACGGCGATCGACGTCAGCGAGACCGGCAGCAGCCAGCCGTGCGGCGCATAGAAATACTGGCTGATCGTCGCCGTGAGCGGGTCGAGCCCCCCGACCAGGTGCAGCGCGAGCATCGCGGCGGCGCCGGCCGCGACCAGCACGTATCCCAAGACCATTCCCATGACTCTTCACTGTGGCCGTGGGAAAGGCGCCGGCCCATCGGAGATCCACCCGAGCCGCCCCTGAGGGAACCCCTAGGAGACGTCGGCGGAATCGGCCGGGGCCGTCTCGGGGGTGGAGGCGCGGAACCAGCGGCAGCCGTACCTGCCCATGGGGAAGCGGGCCCGGCCGGAGTCGGAGATCTCGACCGTTCCGTCCACCAGCAGGTCGGTCAGCACCTTGGACGAGTCGAGCCCGTCCAGGGCGATCTCCACCTCGACCTCGGTCTCGCCGAGATTGTGCACGGCCACGACCGTCTCGCCGTCGCAGTCGGCCCGGTGGGCGAACACCGCGTCCACGCCGGTGTCGAGCACCGCGTACTCACCCCACGCGAACTCGGGGCAGTCGCGGTAGTGCCGGATCAGCCGGGTGATCCACGACAGCAGCGAGTCGGGGTCGCGCTCCTGCGCGCTGACGTTGACCTTCTCGGGGCCGTAGTCCCCGGTGGGCATGGGGATCTGCACCTTCGAGGGGTCGGCGTCGCTGAAGCCGCCGTTGCGGTGGGGGGTCCACTGCATGGGCGTCCGGACGGCCTGGCGGCCCTCCAGCTCCAGGTTCTCCCCCATGCCGATCTCCTCGCCGTAGAAGAGCACCGGGGTGCCCGGCAGGGAGAACAGCAGGCTGTAGACCATCTTGATCCGGTCGACGTCGCCGCCCAGCATCGTGGGCAGGCGCCGGCGCAGGCCCCGGCCGAACAGCTGCATGTTCTTGTCCGGGCCGAAGGCCGCGAAGACCTCCTCGCGCTCGGCGTCGCTCAGCTTGTCGAGCGTGAGCTCGTCGTGGTTGCGGACGAACGTCGCCCACTGGGAGTCCTTGGGCGCCTCGGGGCGTTCCCGCAGGGCGGCGGCCAGCGGACCGGAGTTCTGGCGGGCCAGCGACAGGTATGTCCGCTGCATGGTGATGAAGTCGAAGCACATGGTGATCTCGTCGCCGAGATCGTTGCCGAAGTACCGCACCAGGTCGTCGTACGGCAGGTTCACCTCGCCGAGGAGGATGGCGCTGCCGTCGCGGCGGCTGAGGAAGGCTCGCAGGCAGGCGAAGAACTCGTGCGGGTCGGGGAGGTCGCCGCTGTCGGTGACCTGCTCGATGAGGAACGGCACGGCGTCCACCCGGAAGCCCGAAAGGCCCAGCTCCATCCAGAACCCGAGGATCCGGGAGATCTCGTCCTGCACCTCGGGGTTGGTGGTGTTCAGGTCGGGCTGGAATCGGTAGAACCGGTGGTAGTAGTACTGCTCGGTCTTCTCGTCGTACTCCCAGAGGCTGTCCTCCTTGTCGGGGAACACGACGCCCTTGGGATCGTCGGGCTCCGGCTTGTCGGACCAGATGTACCAGTCCCGATAGCGGGAGTCCCGGCTGGAGCGCGCCTCCTTGAACCAGGGATGCTGGTCGGAGGTGTGGTTGACCACCAGATCGGCGATGACCCTGATGCCTCGGTCCCTGGCCACCCGCATGAACTCGACGAAGTCGCCGAGCGTGCCGAGGCGGGGATCGACCGAGTAGAAGTCGGTGATGTCGTAGCCGTCGTCCTTGTCGGGCGTCGGGAAGAACGGCATCAGCCAGATGCACGTCACGCCCATCCGGTCCAAATGGTCGATGCGCTGGATCGCCCCCCTGAAGTCACCGACCCCGTCGCCGTTGCCGTCGGCGAAGGTCTCGATGTCAAGGCAGTACACGACCGCGTTCTTCCACCACAGATCGGAGGTCATGCTCAGTCTCATGACCGTTCCCGATGCCCGGCAAAGGAACGGTAAAACATCGGGCCCGCGCCGCCGGAGCGGCGCGGGCCGACGTGGTACCGCCGGCGCGGCCGGTCACGGCCGCGATGTCACCGTGAGTCACGTCCTAGAGCGGCGTGACCTGTTCGGCCTGCGGTCCCTTGTTGCCCTGAACGGTCACGTAGCTGACCCTCTGGTTCTGGTCCAGCGTCCGATAACCGTTCGAGTTGATCGCCGAATAATGAACGAACACGTCAGCGGTGCCGTCGTCCGGAGCGATGAAGCCGAAGCCCTTTTCGGCGTTGAACCACTTGACAGTGCCTTCAGACAACTGCTTCTCCTTCTTGGAAGCCACACCATGTTCCCAGGTCGAGAGCATGAGGCTGCGTAGCGGATTCGTTGCGCGACCGCGTGAGACGCTGGAAATGCGCGCACGTCCGCCGCCGGGATGACCCGGGTGCGCTTTTTACAAACCATGTTTTCAGGAATTGTCCACTGCGACACTCGCAGCCTGTACGGAGAGTACCCGCGATTACCCGAGGCTATGCCGGTGCCGCCATGTACCAGCGCGCATGCCCGTCACCGCGCGTGAGCGAGTCGAGCCGCCGAGGCAGCTCCTGCCGGGAGAACGGGTCGCCGGAGGCGTTTCGGATATGGATGCCCACGGCGTACATGTCTCGCACCTCCATCAGCGTGCTGTAGCCGGGCCACAGCCGCAGGTCCGAGCCGTACGCGCGGGCGAACTCGTCCACGTCGGCCGCCGACAGGCCGAAGCGGCGCTGCCCGTGGTAGGTGTGCACCAGATCCCACTGGCGCGGGCCGACGGCCACGCCGTCCCAGTCGCACAGCACCACGTGCCCGTCCTGGCAGCGCAGCAGGTTGTCGATCCAGGCGTCGCCGTGCAGCAGCACCGGCGAGCCGGTGTCCAGGTCGCGCCAGCGCCCGGTGAGCTCCTCGATGCGGTCGCTCAGCCAGGACCGCTGGGTGGCGGTGAGCACCTCGGCCCGGTGCTCCACCGCGTGCCGCACCTCGGCGAGCGGGTCGGTGAGCGTCCGCAGCCCCATCGGCGGCACCGGCTCGCGGTGCAGGCTGCGCAGCACCCGGCCGAGCTGCCGGGTCGTCGGGCGGCCGCGGGAGGGAACGTACCGCCAGAAGGTCACCGCCCGGCCGTTGTGCACGATCGGCTGGTCGGCGATCTCGTCGGCGGGCCGCACGGTCGGAAAGCCCCGGTCGGCGAGCCAGCGGGCGACCGCCACGACCACCGGCAGCCGGGTCAGCGCGTCCGGCGCGGTGGCGATCCGCACCACCAGCTCCCCGCCCGCCGTGTTCCCGCCCGCCGTGTCCCCGCCCGCCGTGTCCCCGCCCACCCTGTTCCCGCGCAGCTTGAAGACCGCGTTGCTGCGCAGCCGCAGGAGCCGCGCGCCCCGCGCGTCCACCCCGATCTTCGCGCAGACCTCGCGCAGGACCTCGAACGCCTCCTCGGCCAGCGGGGCCGGCTGCATCGTCCTCATGGCGGTTTCAGGCGTTCTCGGCGTTCTCGGCCGCGGGGAGGTCCGCGGCGGGGAACAGCCCGCTGAGGGCGAGCGTGGGCGACGACTCCGACAGCACCCGCCGCAGGCGCCGTACAGCGGGCAGCGCGGGGTCGGCGTCCGCCAGCAGGGCCCTGGCCCGGGTGACGACGATCGAGGTGCGGTGCTCGGCGGGCACCTGCCGCAGCGCGTCCGCGGCGATCCTGCAGGCCTCCTCGTGGTCGCCGTGCCTGGCCAGGTGGCTCGCCTGGTCGAGCAGGATCAACGCCGGGTCGATGGTCTGGAAGCCCGGGGGGAACCCGTCGATGCCCTGCACCTGATGGGCGTCCCCCAGCTCGATCAGCGTGCCGGTGCGGTAGAACTTCATCCGCTTTTCCGTGAAGACGAAGGCCAGGTCGTCCTGGCTGATGCCGCGCATGCGGGCGAAGATCTGTTCCGCCTCGGCGAGCGCGATCCTGGCGGCCTTGCCGTCCCCCATCCTGGCCAGCGCGCGGGCCTCGGCCGCCGCCGCCAGCGCCGCCGGCGAGCTGGGGGCCGCGCCGGCCAGCATCCGCGCCTCGCGGGCCAGCCGCACCGTCTCGTTCAGGTCGCCGTAGTAGTAGAGGAGCATGGTCTGCTGGGCCCGCACGAGCGCCCGCAGCCGCAGGTCGCCCACGTCGTCGGAGGCGGCGCGGGCGGTGCCGTACCAGGCGTGGGCCTGGCGGGTGTCGCCCAGCTTCATCAGCGCGTCGGCGGCGAGCAGGGTGAGCATCGTGGTCGCGGTGAGCAGGCGGCGCTGCACCGACGACGGCTGGCGGACGGCGCTCAGCCGACGCACGTCGGAGATCTCCAGCATGACCCGGGAGAGCATCGGCGTCGGCGGGGTCGTCATGTACTCCCTGCGGTAGCGCAGCACCTGCTCGTCCAGCCGGTCGAGCTGGTCCTCGTTCACGGTGCCCGCGGCCAGCGTGCGGTCGAGGTCGTGGCGCAGGCCCTCGACCTCCGCGAAGAACCGGCCGCTCGGCGTGCCCATCAGCATCGCCTGGTGGAACAGCGCCCGCCGCTCCGCGTCGTCGGCGGCCGGGTCCTCGGCCCGGGCCTGCTCACCGGTCTGGCCCGGCCCCACCACGACGATCTTCTGCCCGCCCGGGTCCTCGCAGTAGTCGGCGGCCAGGCCGAGCCGTACGGCGTTGGCCCGGTAGAGCCGGGCCAGCAGGTCGATGGTCTGGGGGCGCGGGCGGGCCCGGTTGTTCTCCCAGGCGTTCAGCAGGTCGATGCTCGCCCGCGGGTGGCCGAGGTTCTGCTGCTCGCACAGGTGCTCCAGCTCCTCGATCGCCTGCCGGGCCGACCATCCGCGGCCGAGCCGGTGGGCCTTCAGCAGACTGACGCCGCAGCACCCGTGGATGGCCTGGACGGTCTGCCAGAGCGTCCACTGCCGCACCTGTGCCTGTTCGCGCCAGCGACGCGCGCAAGCGGGTGAGTGCTCTCCGCGGGCCATGTGCACGCCCTCCATTGGTGAAGCGGTCCCCGTTTACGGTTGTTTCCCCACGGTAAACGGGGAGGCACACAACCCCCCGGGACTGTTATGCCTTCGTGTTCGCGAACCCGCGCGTGTTCCACGGAATCCGGGTGAGTTCCCTGGTTATTGCACGGTTTCGGGGAATCCGCACGATTGCCGGTGGGTCGTTGCGGGTTCACCCTTTCCGGTGATAGGTCCTGACGTTCCCCGGAGGCGACGATGACGACGGTAGACCGCAGCGAGGCGATGGACCACCTGGAGCGGCTCGCCGCCCAGCTGGAGGCCCACTCCTTCCAGGTACGCCTGACGGCGCCGGCGGGCCTCTATCCACGTCTGCGCGTCATCAATCCGATGGAGCCCACGATGGCCGAGGACGTGCTGGCGTCCAACGCCAGCGACGGCGAGTGGTGGTACTGGCTGTCCTGGGCCGGCCGGATCGGGCACGCCTCCGACGTGGTCACCGCCGCCGAGCGCATCGCCAGCGTCCTCCACGTCATCCGCCGCTGATCGGCCCGGCGGGGTCAGGCGAACTTGGATTTCGGGCGGTCCTGGAGGACGTCGTCGACGTACACGTCCACCTTCTCGTCGTAGAAGGCGACCAGCCCGGCGATCTTCTGGGACTCCGGAAGCGGCGTGGGATACGACCAGACGAGGTCCTTGCCGGACTCGTCCTCGCCGACCGACCAGTACACCGCGCGCCCCTTGTAGGGGCAGTGCGTCACGGTCTCGGACGGGCGCAGCAGATCCAGCCGCACGTCGGTCTTGGGCAGGTAGTAGCGCGGCGGCAGGCCGGTCTCGAACAGGATGCGCGGGCTGCGCGAGTCCGCGACGGTCACGCCGCCCACCTCCACGCGGACGTGACGCGAACTGGCCAGGATGTCCACCCGCGTGTACGGGTCGCGGGCGTGGACGAAGACCTCCTCGTCCTCCTCGAACCAGTTGTCCATCGCGTTCCAGTCGAAGCGGACGTGGCCCCGGATCTGCTCCAGCGGAGCGTCGTCCCCGTACACGAGGGCGGCGCCCGCCCGGCCGGCCACGTCGTGGACCGCCGCGTCGCCCCTGCTGGGCGAGTGCCGCGTCTCTCCGGTGGCCTTCAGCTCCTCCGCGCGGACGTCGTCCGCCGGGAAGTAGTACGTCGGGTAGTAGGGGACCTCCCAGACCAGCAGGGCCCGGGCGGTGTCGGCCACCGTCCGGCCCTCGACGTAGACACGCACGCGCTTGGCCGTCGTCTCCACCCGGACGCGGCCCCGTTTCGTCGGCTCCATGCCTGCGCCAACCAGCGGGCGGATCGTCCTTATTCCCCGGCCTCACAATCGCCATTTCCCGGTGTGCGGGGCCCGGTTGCCCCGCGCTATCGACAGCGAGCGGATAAGTCGCTTACCCTCGGCTAGGTGGGTCTTCGCCTTTACGATACGCATGGCCGCGCGGTCCGCGATTTCGTCCCCCGAATTCCTGGAATGGTGTCGATTTATCTCTGCGGTCCCACCGTCGTCGTTCCGCCGCATGTGGGACAGCTCAGGTCGCAGGTGACTTTCGACATCCTGCACCGCTGGCTGAAAAGCAGCGGATACGAGGTCCTGCTCTGCCGGAACGTCACCGACATCGAGGACAAAATAATTCACAGGGCCATTTCCGAGGGGGTTCCCTGGTGGCGGATCACCGATCCCGTCCACCGCGCCTTCGTCCGTACGTACACCGCCCTGGGATGCCTTCCGCCCAGCGTGGAGCCGCGGGCGACGGGACACATCCCAGAGATGATCGAGATAGTGGAGCAGCTCGTCGCGTCCGGGCACGCCTACGAGTCCGACGGCGACGTCTATTTCTCGGTCGGCTCCTACCCGCATTACGGGTCCCTTTCCCGCCAGCACGCCAGACACCTGCGGGCGGCCGAGGAGAACGAGCACGGAAAACGTGATCCGCGCGATTTCGCGCTGTGGAAGAACGCCAAATCCGGCGAGCCGGTGTGGAACTCACCCTGGGGCGAGGGGCGCCCGGGGTGGCATCTGGAATGTTCCGCGATGGCCCGCAGATATCTGGGCGCGGAATTCGACATCCACGGCGGCGGGGCCAATCTCATATTTCCGCACCACGAGAACGAGATGGCTCAGTCGCGGGCCGCCGGGGATTCCTTCGCACGATTCTGGCTGCACAACGGGCCGGTGACGCACCGGGGCGAGAAGATACGCAAACACCCCCGCAACCCACTGGCCGTCCCGGCCCTGCTCGACCGCGTACGGCCGGCCGAACTCCGCTATTACCTCGCGGCGGCCCATTACCGGTCGCCGGTGGAATTCAGCCTCGGCTCCCTGGACGAGGCCGCGGCGGCCTACCGGCGTGTCGAGAGGTTCGTGCTGCGGGTGGCCTCGGACGCCGCCGCGCCCCTTCCCCCGCAGTTCAGCGAGGCCATGGACAACGACCTCAACGTGCCGCAGGCCCTCGCGGCAGTCCACGGCGCGGTGACCGAAGGCAACGCCGCACTGGCGTCCGGAGATCGCGAACGGGCGGCCGGGAAATGCCGGTCGGTCCGGGCCATGCTGAATGTGCTCGGCCTCGATCCGCTCAGCGATACCTGGCGCCGGGAAACGCATCTGCAGGAAGTCGCGGGGGCCGTACTCCGGGTGGTCCGTAATCTCGCCGCCGCCAGCGCGCGGCAGGGAGATCACGAACGCGCGCGGACCATGGAGCAGCACATCGAGAGGGCGCTCGCTAAACGGGGCCAAATCGAGCACGCCGCGCTTATCAGATAGATCTTGATGGCCCGCCCGGCGCCACGGCGGCCCGGGCACGGACACGACCGCCGCCTGCGAGTAGTCCCCGCGGCCGTCTCTGACACGCGGGTGACGCAGGGGCGCACGTTACAAGAACAAGAACTGACGCGCGGAGGATAATCCTGGCCAATTCATGGGAATCATGACGGCACCAGCTGACGGACACCGCCGAAAGGAGGGCCCCGATGAAGAAGGTGCAGATCGTGCCGCGACCGCGGCCACCGAGAACTCCCGCCCCGGTCGACCTGCGCACCCCCTCGGGAAGGGTCCTCCCCTACTAGACCCCGGTGGCCCGGATCGGGAGTGTCTGACAAATGCTGCCCGTCGCGAGCGGGGATCCAGATGGATGCATCGCAAGGCCGAGGAGGAGGCCATAGCGGAGCTATGGCGACGACGAGAACGCAGCGAGGCGCCGCCTGGGCCACGCGTAGCAGGGCTTGATTTGTCAGGCGCGACCTACCCCCTGGCCAGCTCGTAGCAGCGGGCGAAGCCCTCCAGCACGGCGGGCCAGGAGCACCGGACCGGCTCCGTCTCCCGGTTGTGCTCGGCGATCGACTGACGCAGGGCGGAGTCGCGGGTCAGCCGTACGACCGAGGCGACGAGGTCGTCGAACGTGCGGCCCAGCAGGCCCTCCTTGCCCGGCCTGACGAAGTCGGCCACGCCGCTCTGCGCCCGCGCGACCACCGGCACGCCTGCCGCGCGGGCCTCCAGCGCGGCCAGACCGAACGACTCGCGCGGGGCCGGGGCCACGAACACGTCGGCCGCGGCCAGCAGGTCCTTGATCTGCTCCCGGCTGTACCTGCCCGGCAGGGACACCCAGCCCATCCGGCGCGCCCGCAGGTAGCGCTCCATGCGCCCGCGGGCCGGGCCGTCGCCCACGATCGTCGCGCGCATCGCGATGTCCCTCGGCACCCGGTTGCGCGCCGTCTCCAGCAGCTTGAGCAGCCGCAACGGCTGCTTGCGCGGCGCCAGCCTGCCGACCGCCACCACGTGAACGACGTCGTCCACCGGCCCGTCCCCGGCGTCCCGTACGGAGCCGGCCTCTGGCCGCCACGAGGTCACGTCCAGGCCGTTCGACACCACCTGCACCGGCACGCGCGGCCCGGCGACGGCGCGGATGGGGCGCGCGGCGGCCTCGCTGACGGCGGTGAGGACCAGGCCCCAGCGCCGCCACTCGAAGGCCGCCTGCAGCGCCCGGTAAACCCCCCGGGTGACCGGATCCCACATGCTGTGGACGGTCGCGACCACCGGCAGCCCGGCCCGGACCGCCGCCTGCACTCCCATCCACGCGAACGGCGAGACCGCCCCCGTGTGGACGTGCACCACGTCGAACCGTCCGCTCGTCATGATCCGGAACAGGTGGGCCGTGCCGCGCGGATGGACCGGCAGGTCGAATGGGAGGTTGGCGACCACGCGGTGCACCCCGGGCAGCCGCTCCCCCGGCGTCGCCGTCACCACCTCGACCGTGTGGCCCGCGTCGCGCTGAGCCCTGACAAGGTCGGCGACCTGCACCTCGATCCCCCCGAGCCGCGGCAGATAGCAGTCGCTGACGTGAAGAATCCTCACCGGGCCAGCGTGGCAGAGCGCGCCACGCCCATCAAACCGCACGCCTGTTCAGACTGCTCACAGGGAGGGCGGCGTCTCCCGACCTGGGCCACGTGGGATCATGGGCTGAACTGGCCGCGATGGCAGCCGCGAGGGCAGCCGCGAGGGCGCTGACGAGTGGAGCACGCGATGACGACGTTCCGTGGGGCGCGATGAGGACGGCGGTGTTCTTCCACGCCCATCCCGACGACGAGGCGCTGCTGACCGCCGGGACCATGGCCATGCTGGCCAACGAGGGGCACCGCGTGGTGCTCGTCGTCGCGACGGCCGGCGAGCGCGGCCTCGCCGACCTCCCCCACGGCGAGGAGCTGGGCAGAGCCCGCATGGACGAGCTGCACCGCTCGGCCGCGGCCCTGGGCTGCGCCCGGGTCGTGCTGCTCGGCTACGGCGACTCCGGCCTGGCGATCGACGGCGGCGTGGCCGACGACCGGCCGGACAACGCGTTCATCGACGCCGACATCGAGGAGGCGGCGCAGCGGCTGGCCTCGGTGCTCAAGGAGGAGACGGCCGACCTGCTCACGATCTACGACCCGGCCGGCGGCTACGGCCACCCCGACCACGTGCAGGTCTACCGGGTCGGCGGCCGGGCCGCCGAGATCGCCGGGACTCCCATCGTGCTGGAGGCGACGGTCGACCGCGACCTGCTGCTCAAGGGCGTACGGCTGGCCTCCCGGTTCTACCCGGCGATCGACGTGCGGAGCTTCGAGCGGGCCTACTCGCCCCGCGACGCGATCACCCATCGGGTCAACGTGCGCAAGTACGCCAAGGCCAAGCGGGCGGCGATGGCGGCCCACGCCAGTCAGGCCACCGGCGGCGACGGCGACCGAACGCTGGGCGCGATGCTGAAGATCCCCGGATTCGCCTACCGCTTCGTCTTCGGCACCGAGTGGTACGTACGCCGCGGCCTGCCCCGCGGCACCCGCCTGCGGCATCCGTTCGACGGTAGCCCGCAGGCCACCCCCTAAGGGGCGCCATCCTCCGTCAGGAGGATTCAGCCGCCCCCGCGGCCCGGCAGACTGGAGGGGACCGACACCGGACTGGGGGCATACGCGGGTGAACAGGAAGTGGCTGCAGATCGCGCTGTCTGTGGTGTCGCTCGGGCTGGCCGCGGCGCTGGTGCTCTATCTCCCGGAGATCGTGCACACGCTGACCGGCGCCACCGTGAGCTGGACCGAGATCGGCCACCAGTTCGGCGGTCTCGGGTGGCGCATGATCGCGCTGATGACCGTCCTGTGGCTGGCGAGCCTGTGGGCGTACACGTTCGTGATGACCTCCGCGCTGCCCGGCCTCACGCACATGCAGGCGCTCACGCTCAACGCGGCGGGAAGCGCGGTCAGCAACCTGCTGCCGTTCGGCGGGGCGGCGGGCGTGGCCCTGACGTTCGGCATGACCCGCGGCTGGGGCTTCTCCAACCGGCCGATCGTCGTCTACACGCTGGTCACCGGCATCTGGAACTCGCTGTTCCGGTTCATCCTGCCCGCCGTGGGGATCCTGTGCCTGCTGATCGCGGGCAAGGCCACCAATCCCACGGTCGCCAACGCGGGCTGGGTCGGGGCCGTCTCGATCCTCGTCCTCGTCGCCGTCGTCGCCACGGCGCTCTACTGGGACCGCGCCGCCGCCGTCCTCGGCCGCGTCCTCGACGGGATCGTACGGCTCGCGCCCCGGCGGTTCCGCCCCGCGGAGCACGCGGCGTCGTCGGCGATCGAACGGCTGCGCAGGGACACGGCCGACATCATCCACAGCCGGTGGGCGGGCCTGTCGCTCGGGATGGTCGCCTTCCTCGTCCTGCAGTGCCTGATCATGGCCGCCTGCCTGGTCGCCACCGACTCGTACCCGGGACCGGCCGAGACCGTCGCCGTCTTCGCGCTCAGCCGCGTCCTCACCACCGCCCTCGTCACGCCCAGCGGAGCGGGGATCATGGAGGGCGGTGTCGCCGCGCTGCTGATCGGGGCGTTCGGCCAGCCCGCCGGCGGGGCCACCGCGGCCGCCGTGCTGTTCGGCTTCTGGACCTACACCATCGAGATCCCGTGGGGCGGGCTCGCGCTCGGCGGCTGGGCCCTGCTGCGCAGGCGGGAGACCCGCGCCGCGACCGCCGAGGCGGGCTCCGCCGCCTCCCCGCACCGCACCCGCGTCCGCTGATCAACTGCGGGTCACCCTGCTGATCTCCTAAACTCGCGGGGCGAGAAGGTGAGGGTGTCCGGGTTGGTGAATGCCTTGTGCCCCTTCGAGGGCGCGCATACGGTGACGCCTGAGATACGACGACCAGCGGCGGCCGGCAGGCACGACGCACGACAGCGGAGGAGCGCCCGATGAGCCCCCCGACGAGCCCGGTGACGTTCCGGGTCCTCGGACCGGTGGGGGCGCACGACGGCACCGACGAGCTCGACCTCGGCGGGCTGCGGCAGCGCGCGGTGCTGGCCCGCCTGCTCGTGGCGCGCGGCCAGGTCGTTCCCGTGGACACCCTGCTGTTCGACCTGTGGGACGACGACACCGCCAAGGGCGCCCAGTCGGGGTTACAGGTCTACATCTCCCGGCTGCGCCGCGTGCTGGAGCCGAACCGCCCGCGCGGCGGGCCCAACCGCCTGCTCGTGACCGTCGCGTCGGGGTACGCCCTGCGCGCCGCCCCGGAACAGGTGGACGCGCTCCGCTTCGAGGCCATGGTCCGCTCGGCCGGGGAGCGGCTGGAGGAGAGCCCACAGGCCGCCCGGGCGCGGCTGGATTCGGCGCTCGCGCTGTGGCAGGGCACGCCCTACTCGGACTTCGCCGACCAGCCCTGGGCGGAGGCGGAGGTGGCGCGGCTGAGCGAGCTGCGCCTGGTGGCCAGGGAGCGGCACGCCGACGCCGGGCTGCGGATGGGCCTGCACGCCGAGACCGTGCCCGACCTGGAGGCGCTGACGACCGTGCACGCCCTGCGCGAGGAGGGCTGGCGGCTGCTGGCGCTCGGGCTGTACCGGTGCGGCCGGCAGGGCGACGCGCTCGCCGCGCTGCGGCGGGCCCGCACGATCCTGTCCGACGAGCTGGGCATCGATCCCGGCCCGGCGCTGCGGAAGCTGGAGTCGGACATCCTGGCCCAGGACCCCGGGCTCGACCTCGTGCTCCCCGCGCCCCGGCGGCCCCCTGAGATCACCGCGACCTGGCCGCCCCGGCCGCTCGCCACCGGCGACGCCCCGCCTCTGGAACCCGAGCCGTTCGTCGGCCGCGACGCCGAACTGGCCGCGCTCGCCGCCGCCGCGCCGCGCGCCCAGGCGGGCCGGTTCACCGTCACCGTGGTCAGCGGAAATCCCGGCGCGGGGAAGACGACGCTGGTGCGGCGGCTGTTCGAGCGGCTGGAGGGCGACGGCTGGATAGGGGCGACCGGGGGCTGCCCCGACAGCACGGCGACCCCGCCCGGCTGGGCCTGGGTCGAGGTGCTGCGCGCCCTTGTCGCCCGAAGGGGCGCGGGCGAGTACGCCGCACTGCTGGCGCCGCTGCTCGACGACGCCGCCCCCGACAGCGCCGACGACGAGGCGTCGGGCGGCTTCCGACTGCACCGGGCCGTCGGCGGCTACCTGTCGGCCGTGGCGCGCGAGGCCCCGCTGCTGATCCTCCTGGAGGACCTGCACTGGGCCGACGACCAGACGCTGGCGCTGCTGCGCGCGCTGCCCAGCCTGCTCGCGGCCAGCCGCGTGCTCGTCGTGGTGACCTGCCGCGACGGCGAGCTGAACGACCAGCAGCAGGACGTGCTGGCCGCGCTGGCCCGGCTCGACCCCGTACGCGTGGGGCTCGGCGGCCTCGACGACGCCGCGGTGGCGGAGCTCGTCCGGGCGACCTGCGTGCGCGAGGTGGACGAAGAGGTCGTCAGCACGATCGTCGAGCGAGCCGGGGGCAACCCGTTCTTCGTCAAGGAGACGGCCCGGCTGTTCGAGGCCGAGGCCGACATCTCCGAGGTGCCCTCGGGCGTGCGCGACGTGTTGCGGCGGCGGATCGCCCGGCTGCCCGAGCGGGCCCAGCAGGTGTTGCTGCAGGCCGCAGTGATCGGCCGCGACGTGGACGTGGACGTCCTGGTCGACGTGTCCGGCGACGAGGACGCCGTGGTGGACGCGGTCGAGGCGGCGCTGCTCGCCGGGCTGGTGACCGAGCCGGGCCCCGGCCTGCTCAGGTTCGACCACGACCTGGTCAGGGACACGATCTACTCGGACGCCTCCCGGCTGCGCCGCTCGCGCCTGCACGCCGCGGTCGCCTCCGTGATCGAGCAGCGCAGCCCGAACGACGTGGCCGCGCTGGCCCACCACTACGACGCGGCGGGCACGGTGGAGACCGCCGCGAAAGCCGTACGGTACGCCGGCCTGGCGGCCGAGCAGGCCGAGCGCAGGTTCGCCCATCGGGAGGCCGCCACGCTCTGGCAGCAGGCCATCGCCGCCTTCGATCGTGCTCACGCCCACGCGGGCCGTGGATCGGTACGCGACCGGCTGGAGCTTCAGCTGCGGATGATCAGGGCGCTGGCGCTGTGCGGGGACATGACCGCCGCCCGCGCGCACCGGGGTGAGGCGATGTCGGTCGCACTGCCGCTCGGCGACCTGGAGCTGACCGCCCGGGTCGCGGCGGCGCTCGCCGTGCCGCACAAGGGCATCGCCCGCGACTTCACGCGCACGGCCTGGGAGATCGTCGACGTCACCGAGAAGGCACTGGTCGAGCTGCCGGAGGGCGAGCAGTCGCTGCGGGCCAGCCTGCTCGCGACGCTGGCCCTGGAGCTGGAGGGATCGGCCACCGAGCGCGGCTACCAGGCGTCGCTTGAGGCCGAGGAGCTGGCCAGGTCGAGCGGCGACCCCGCGCTGCTGGCGATGGCGCTGAGCGGGCGGCTGCGGCAGTCGTACACGCTGACGCAGGTCGACGAGCGCGAGACCATCGGCCGTGAGCTGCTGCGGGTCGGGGCGGAGTCGGGCCAGATCGCGGTGCAGACGCTGGCGCACCTCGTGCTGCTGGAGTGCGCGGCGGCCCGCGGCGACTTCACCGAGGCCGACGCGCACCTCGCGCAGGCCGAACGCCTCGGACGGCAGTACGCCCTGCCCGCCCCGGCGGCCGTCGGCGCGTGGTACGCGGGGCAGCGACTGATGATCACCGGTGACTACGCGGGGGCCGAGCGGGCCTACCGGAACGCGGCGCGGCTGACCGCGCGGGCCGGCATGCTCGAAGGCCGCCAGGACCTGCCGCTGATCGCCACGTTCTGCCTGCACCTGGTGGACGGGCGGGCCGCCGAGATGGCCGAGCCGCTGGGCGAGGCCCACCAGCGCGGCGCGAAGTGGACGCTCGACGCCTACGCGGTGGCGCTCGCCTCGGCCGGCCACGTCAGGGACGCCCGGGTGGTGGCCGCGAGCCGGGAGCCGGTCCGCACCGACTTCCTCTACGAGCTCGCCCTCATCTGGCGGGCGCTCGCCGGGATGCTGCTCGACGACGAGGGCCGGATGCGGGAGGCGTACGAGAAGCTGGCGCCGTTCCGCGACCGCATCGCCGGGGCCGGCACCGGCGTGGTCGCCCTGTGGCCGGTGGCGAAGACGCTCGGCGACCTCGCCGCACGGCTCGGCCTGCCGGCCCGCGACCACTACGAGAAGGCGCTGGCCGTGGCCGAGCGGGTGGGGGTGCCCCGCTGGGTCGCCGAGGCCCGGGAGGCGCTCGAGAACAGGTGAGTGAGCAGGGGTGGCAGAGTTCGCGAAGGCCGCTGTCGCATCGCGAACCCGTCGCCTCTCGTCCTCTTAGGTGTACAAAGGGCGGATTGATCACCGGTTGACATTCGCGTGCAATCGGTGCGATCCGGGGCGCTAAGGTGAGGCTTGCCTTAATGACTGCCCCCATGACCGGCGGTGAGAGCACGTGCGGATCCCTGACCCTACGGCCGCCTCCGTGTTCGGCCTCCCTCTGTGGCTGGTCGTCGCGGTCGGCGCGGTCGCTCTGTTCGGCGCGTTCCAGGTGTACTACTGGGTCGGCCGCAGGCTCGGCGAGGCGCTCTACCGCTCGAGGATGGGCCGCAGGATCGGCCGGCAGCGGATCGAGCGCGTGGAGAACGTGGTGCGCCGGTGGGGCGCGCTCGCCGTGTACGGCTGCTTCTGGGTGCCGGGCCTGCGGCACACGCTGCCGTGGGTCGCGGGGGCGCTGCGGATCGACTACCGCTGGTATGTGGTGGCCAGCGCGCTCGGCTGCCTGACCTGGGTGCCGGTGACCTCCTTCGGCCTCTACTCGCTCCTGTGGGCCTGGCTGTCGCTGGCGGCCAGGTCCCCCGCGCTGGCCGCCGCCGCGGTCGCCGTCGTGGCCCTGGCCGTCGCCCTCCTCGTACGGCGCCGCCGGAAGAGGGGCCGGAACGGGGACGCGCCCGCCGCACCCGAAGCCGTGCGATCATGTCGGGATGCGTAACGGGGTACTCATCGCGCTGGCCGCCGCGCTCGTCACGGCAGGGGCCGCCGCCGCGCCCGCGCAGGCCGCACATACCACTCAGGCCGCGCCCACCAAGACCACGCAGGCTCCGCCGGTCACGGCCCGGGAGGCCTACCTGGTGGACACCACGGAGGGAACGGTCCAGTTCGCCAAGCGCGAGACGCGCCGGGTGCCGGTCGCGAGCCTGACCAAGGTCATGACCGCCTACGTGGTCCGGCGACAGGCCCGGCTCGACGACGTGGTGACCATCACCAAGGCCGACGTACGGCACGCGACGGCCGGCGGGGCCACGACGGCGGGCCTGCGGGCGGGCGAGCGGATCACGGTGCGTGACCTGCTCTACGGGCTCATGCTCCCCTCGGGAGCGGACGCCGCCCACGCCCTGGCCGAGCGGTACGGCCCGGGGACGGCGAAGTTCGTCGTCAAGATGAACGGCGCGGCGCGGGCTCTCGGCCTGCGCGACACCCGCTACGCCAACCCCGACGGGCTGCCCTCGAAGGGATACTCCACCGCCCGCGACCAGGCGACGCTGGCCATGGCGGCGCTGCGCGACCCCGTGATCGCGTCCATCGCCCAGACGCCCAAGCGGGTGGTCGGGAAGTCGGCACTCCACCGGGCGCACGTGTGGCGCAACACCAACGACCTGCTGGACGACGGCGCGGTGGGGCTGAAGACCGGCTTCACCAACCAGGCCGGCTACTGCCTGTCGTTCGCCGCCGTCCGGGGCGGGCGCACGTACGTGGGCGTCGTGCTGGGCGAGCGCAGCGACAAGGCGAGGTTCGCCACGGCCCGCAGGCTGCTCGACTGGGTCTCTGAGGGGGCCGCTTCCGAGGGCGCCACCGGAGGAGTCGGAGAAGGGGCCGCGGAGGGGGCCGGGATCACGCTCCCCTGAGCAGGCCGTGGCAGGCGACGGCCGCGGCGGCCACCACGTTCAGGGAGTCGACGCCGAGGTCCATCGCCCGTGAGCTCATCGGGATGCAGACGGGCTGGTCGGCCTCGTGCAGCCAGTGGGACGACAGCCCGTCGCCCTCCGAGCCGAGCATCAGCGCGACCCGGCCGGACAACGGGGCCTTGTCCAGCGGCACGGCCGACTGGTCCGGCGTGAGCGCCAGCAGGCGGAACCCGGCCGCCCTGATCTCCGCCAGGCCGCCGTGCCAGTCGGTCATCCGGGCGTACGGGATCGCGAACACCGCCCCCATCGACACCTTGACGGCCCTGCGGTAGAGGGGGTCGGCGCAGCGCGGCGACAGCACGATCGCGCCGACGCCGAGCGCCGCCGCGCAGCGGAAGATCGCCCCCACGTTGCCGTGGTCGACCAGGTCCTCCAGGACCAGGATCCGCGGCCCCGCGCCCGTGAGGAGTTCGCCGACGGAGGGAAGCGGGGTGCGCTCCATCGCGGCGAGCGCGCCCCGGTGCACCTGGAAGCCGGTGATCCCCTCCATCACCTGGTCGGAGACCACATAGACGGTGGCTCCCCCGACGATGTCGGCCAGCGCGTCGAGCCACTTGGCGGTGGTCAGCACCGAGCGCACCGGATGACCCGCGCCGATCGCCCGTCTGATGACCTTCTCGCCCTCGGCGACGAACAGCCCGCGCTCGCTCTCGACGCTCTTGCGCAGATCGACGTCGCGCAGCCGCACGTAGTCCGACAGGCGCGGATCAGCGGCGTCCTCGACCGGGATGACCACGGGGCAAGGGTACGGCCTGCGCGAACTACCTCCGCACACCAGGCGCAAGTTGTGCCTTTTGCCAGTATCGTTCCGTAAACCTGTTACGGCCAGTCGACACCGGAGAGAGCACCGTGGGCGGACGACACCGCACAGACGAACTCGATGGCGGCTTCGACCCCCAGTACGAGCCCCCGCCGCCGCGGCGGCGCGCCGGGCGGGGGACGGTGTTCGTCCCGCTGGCCGGAGCGGTCGCCCTGGCCGTGCTCCTCGGCGTCGCCGCGTACGTGGTGGTGAACAAGAGCCCGGGCTGCGCCGGCGAGAAGGTCAAGCTCTCTGTCGTCGCCTCGCCCGACATCCAGCCGGCCGTCCAGAAGATCGCCACCAGGTTCGGCAAGTCGGGCAGGGCCGTCGACGGCAAGTGCGTCGCCGTCACGGTGAAGGCCGCCGATCCGGCCGACGTCGCCAACGCGATGGCGGGCACCGGTCCCACCAGCGGCAAGCTGGACCCCGACCTGTGGATCCCCGACTCCAGCCTGTGGCTGAGCGGTGTCAAGAACGCGCCCGAGCCCGCGGGGAACGCCGCGAGCACCCCCGTCGTGCTGGCCGCGTCCAGGACCGGCGCGGACAAGCTCCAGTCGGCCTTCAGCCCGAGCTGGACCGGCCTGATGAGCGCGGCGAACGCCGGCAACCCCGACGGCCTGGCGCGGAAGGTGCGCGTGCTCACGCTCGACCCCACGCAGAACGCCGCCGGCCTCGGCGCGCTGCTGGCCGGGTCCGCCGTGCTCAAGCAGGGAGGCGGCAGCGAGGAGACGCTCGTGGGCGTGCTCCGCCAGTTGTCGGAGTCCACCGTGTCGACCCCCGACAGCATGTTCGCCACGCTGACCAAGGCCGCGGCACGCATCCCCGTGGGCGTGACCTCCGAGCAGGCCGTGTGGTCGTACAACACGACGACGACCCCCTCGAACCCGACGGTGGCGCTCTACCCGGCCGAGGGCACGGTCAGCCTCGACTACCCGATCATCGTCACGGCGAAGGACGCCACGACGCGCAAGGCCGCCCAGGCCCTGGCGACCGAGGTGACCTCGCCCAACGGCAGGAAGACCGTGCAGGACTTCGGCTTCCGCACGCCCGACGGCAAGGGCGGCAGCCTGCTGAAGCCCGACAACGGCGTGAGCGCCAAGAAGCCGTCCGCGATCCCGCTGCCGGACGCCGCGACCGTCACCCGCCTCTCGCAGGCGTGGCACCAGATCAAGCTCGGCACCAGGCTGCTCGCCCTCATCGACGTCTCCGGCAGCATGGCGGAGCCCACCGACACCGACGGGCTCACCCGCATGCGGGCCATTTCGGAAATCGGCATCGAGGGCCTCAAGCTGTTCCCGGACAAGACCGAGATCGGCGTGTGGGTGTTCTCCGACAACCTGCGCGGTGAGGGCGTCGACTGGAAGCCGGTCGTGCAGATCGGCCCTCTGGCTCAGCAGACCAACGGCGTGACCCGGCGCGACCTGATCAGCCGGCAACTGCGGCAGCTCACGCCCACTCCGAACGGCAACACCGGGCTGAACGACTCGCTCTGGGCCGCCTACCAGAAGATGACCAAGGAGTACGCGCCCGACAAGGTCAACACGATCCTGCTGTTCACCGACGGCGTCAACGACGACCCGAACGGCGGCATCTCCGACACCGAGATCGTCCGGAAGCTGAAGCAGGCCTACGACCCCAAGAGGCCGGTGAGCGTGCTCATCATCTCCTTCAAGACGGTCAAGGACGAGGAACGGGCGCAGACGATGGCGATCGCCAAGGCGACCGGCGGCGCCGCCTACTTCCCGCAGACGGTCATGGAGATCCGCAACATCTTCCTCAAGGGCATCGCTCGCAGACTTCAGTAACACTAGTCGCTCCAGCATCTGTTTCCGCAGGTCATGCCGGTTGGGAATGACCGTGTGATCCGTAAACGAGGCCAGAGGGGACGGCGTCCCACTCGTGTGGGGACCGGCAAGACCAGGTTCCGTCACACGGGGAGGAATGTTCGTTGCCCGAATGGCCCGGCGTCGGGCGAGCCGACGACCACCGACTGCTGGAGGCGCTGCGGCGCGGCGCCGACGCCCAGGCCCCGGCCGCGCTGTACGACGCCTACGCCGACCGGCTGAGCGACTACGCGTACGCGCTGGTGCGCGACCTCGACGCGGCGGCACGGGCGGTGCACGACGCGCTCGTCGCCGCGTCCTGCTGCGCCGACCGGCTGAAGGAGCCGGCCCGGATGCGGGCGTGGCTGTACGCGCTGACCCGGTTCCAGTGCGCTACGCGAAGGGGGAAGGACGCCACGGCGCCCGTCACCGGGCCCGTCCTCGGGTCCGTCATCGCGGTGGAGGAGTCCGCGGACCCCCCGCTCGCCGCGCTGGTGCGGGAGGCGCTGGGAGAACTCGGCGACCACGAGCGCGAGGTGCTCGAACTCGCCCTACGGCACGGCCTGACGACGGCCGAGATCGGGTCGGTCCTCGGGCTCGCCTCCCGGCAGGTGTCGGCGCGGCTCACCCGGGCCCGCGACCACCTGGAGAACGCCGCCGCGGCCCTGGTGCTGGCCAGGGTCGGCCGGGCCCACTGCCCGGAGCTGTCGGCTCTGGTCGACCACGGCGTGGGCGCGGCCTGGCAGGACGGCCCCCTCGGTCCTTCCGTACGCAAGCGGTTGAGCAGGCACATCGCGGCCTGTGAGATCTGCCGCGAGGGCCGGGGCAGGCACGTGTCGGCCGAGCGGCTGCTCGACATGATCCCCGTCGCCTTCCCGCCGCTGTCGCTGCGCCGCCGGGTGATCGAGTCCGCGCTCCACGCCGACCGGCGCGACGGCGCCGCCGCCAACGCCACCGCCGAGCTCGACCGGCGCGGTTTCCCCGCGACCACCGGCAGGCGGACAGGGCGCGGGCGGCAAGGGCGCGGGCGGGCCCGCTCCCGCCCGCTGCGGGCCGCCCCCGTCATGCTCGCCGCCGTCTGCGTGTTCGGCGCGGCCGGCGGGCTCGCGCTGGTCTCCGGGCAGGCTCCGGCCGAGCGGCTCGAGGCGATACGCGTACCTCCGACGGTGGCGCCCGGAGACCCTGCCGCCGAAGACCCTGTGCTGGGCCCGGAGGAGAGCGACCTTCCCACGGCGACACCCGCCGCATCAGGAGATGAGACACCCACACCTGACGGTTCCCCCCAATCGGCCGCGACCGCCCCGCCCCACACCACCGCACCCTCGGGGCGGTCGCGGCCGTCTCCCACCCGTACGGCACGCGCGCCCAAGGCGGCGCTGACGGCGCTGTGCCCCGGAGACCTGGGCCGGGCCGCGGGCGCGTCGATCACGCTGGCCGCGCGCAACGCCGTGATCGAGTGGACGGCCGTCACCTCGGGCGGGATCGCGGTCTCGCCCCGGCACGGGAGGCTCCGCGCGGGAGCGAGCGGCCGGGTCACGCTCGCCGTCGTCGATCCCGGCGTCCCGGGCAAGGGCGTGGTGACCTTCGAGTCCTCGGCCGGCCGGCCCTCGTGCCGGATGGCCTGGGACGGCCAGGAGGGGAACGGCGACGCCGACCCGGTGCCCGACCCGACCCCCGACACCACCACCGGCCCCACGACCCGCCCCACGACCCGCCCCACGACCGAGCCTCCGGGCGAGTCCGGCGACGGCCCGCCTCCGGCCGGCGAAGCCGCCGGCACCCCCTCTGCCTGACGCATCCGTCCCAGAGACACCACTTGTTACACGCTCGTTGGAAGATTGGCACCCGCCAGTAACAATCAGGATTCGCGAGGTGTCAGCGGAAGTTTGAAAGGGGAAAAACGACGCGACCGAGGATTTGAGGGGGCATTGTGGCCCAAGCATGGCTGCCCGGCGCAAGCCGACTTCCCTCCCCCGGGGACTCCGGAGCAATGCTCGGAGGAGCCCCGAGGACCGTCTGGTTCATCTGGCCCGCAGACCCCCAAGGGGTCTCGGCCAGGTCCGTCGCCCAGCGGCTGATCCAGCTCCACCGGCCCTCCCACCTGGTGTGGAATCCGGTGACCGGGGAGATCGTCCAGCTGCTCCCGCCCACCCGGGCGGGCGGCGGGCTCGCTGCCGATCGCGGCAGGAACGGACGGATCTGCGTGCAGATCCAAGTCATCGGCTCGGCGAGGGAACCGTTCACCGACACCAAGCTCGACGGCCTGGACGACATCCTGGCCTGGCTCGACTCCTGGGAGGTGCCGCGCCGCTGGCCGGCCGGGCCCCCGCTGCCCTATCCACATTCCCTGGCCGCCGAGCGCAGCAAACGGCTGTGGGCGCGAGGCGGCCACTTCGGCCACTCCCAGGTGCCCGGCACCAGGGAGGGCGACCCGGGATCGATCGACATCGCCCGCATCATCGGCGAGGAGGCGCTCAACCTGGAGGTCCCCCTGCCCGGACGCGAGCTCAGGCTTCTTCAGGAGGTATGAGCTCCCGGATCACCGCGCACCCGCGCCGCACGTCGGCCCGGGAGGCCGAGCCGTAGCCCAGCACGAGGCCGTGCACCCGAGGCGGCCCGTGGTGGTGGGGTTCGGTCGTGTCCAGGAGCACGCCGCGTTCCCCGGCCCGCCGTACGAGGCCGGGGACCACGCCGGCGGGCAGGGTGACCATGACGTGGAGCCCGGCCGTGTCGCCTCGCACGTACGGCCCGAGCGCCTCGACGATGGCCGCCCTCCGGCGGGCGTACTCCAGGCGCATCCTGCGCAGGTGCCGGTCGAGGTCGCCGCGTTCCAGCAGGGTCGCCACGGCCCGCTGGACCGGCCCCGACGTGCGGTCGGCGAGGTGCGTCCGGCGCTCGGCGACGGCGTCGAGCAGCTCCGCCGGGGCGACCAGCCAGCCGAGCCCGACGTCGGGACCGAGCGACTTCGACAGCGTGCCGAGCAGCACCACCCGGCCGGGGTCGAGCCCGTAGAGCGCGGGCAGCGGCGCGACGTCGTAGCGGAACTCGGCGTCGTAGTCGTCCTCGACGACGATCGCGCCGGTCCTGCGCGCCCAGGCGAGCAGCTTCTCCCTGCGCGGGATCGGCAGCCTGCCGCCGACCGGGAACTGGTGCGCGGGCGTGGTGTAGAGCACCCGCAGGTCGTCGGGGAGCGCCTCGACGATCACGCCCTGCTCGTCCACGGGGCAGGGCACGACCTCCGCGCCCCGGGACGCGAAGATCCGCCGGGCGGCCCGCCAGCCGGGCTCCTCCACCCCGGCCCGGGTCCCCGGCCCGAGCAGCGTGGCGGCGATCAGGTCGAGACCGTTGCCGGTGCCCCTGGTGACCATGACGTTCCCGGCGCCCACCGGGACGGCCCTGGCCCTGCGCAGGTGTTCGGCCAGCAGTTCGCGCAGATCCGGATGGCCGTAGGGGTCGGGGAACGCGTTCAGCGCAAGCTCGCCGGCCGAGCGCCAGGCCCGCCGCCAGGCCACCGTGTCGTACCCGAGCACCCACGGCCGCCCCGGCCGCAGGTCCACCACCCCCGGAGGTGCCTGCTCGCGGCGTACGGCCCCTCGGGCGGGGGCGGCGAGCTCCTGCGCGGTTTCGTCAGGCAGCACGGTCTCGTCAGGCAGGGTCTCGTCGGCCACGTAGGTGCCCGAGCCGTGCCGCCCGTCCAGCCACCCCTCGGCGTACAACTGCTGGTACGCGTCGGTCGCGACGGTCCTGCTGACCCCCAGCAGGGCGGCGAGGCCCCGCGTGGACGGCAGCCGCTCCCCCGCCCTGAGCCGGCCGGTGCGCATGGCCTCCCGCAGCTGGCCGGCAACCTGAACGGCGAGCGGCACCGGGGACTCGCGGTCCACCACCAGCGGCAGATCGATGGTCAAGGACAAAGTGGTCTCCCCGTATGGGCCTCAAGTGGACATGTTCCACCGGTCCACTTCGCCCTAACGTACCGGACATGCTCTCCGCAACCGCCCGTACCACCCTTAACCGCTCGAAAGACCGCGCCCGCACCGACCGCGCCGACCTGTACGCGATCCTGGACGCCGGTCTCATCTGTCATCTCGGCGTGCTGGCCGGCGGGTCCCCGATGGTGATCCCCACCGGCTACGGGCGGATCGGCGACACCCTCTACCTGCACGGCTCCACCGGAGCGACCTCGCTGCGGGCCGCGCTCGCCGACCCGGTCTGCGTCACCGTGACCCACCTCGACGGCATCGTGCTGGCGCGCTCCGCGTTCCACCACTCCGTGAACTACCGGTCCGCCATGGTCTACGGCCTCGCCCGAATGGTGGACGACCCTGAGGAACGGCTCGCCGGCCTGCGGGCCATCACCGAGCAGCTCGCCCCCGGGCAGTGGGACGTCGTACGCCTGCCGGACCGCAAGGAGATGGCCGCCACGGCCGTGGTCGCCCTGTCCCTGGAGGAGGCGTCGGTGAAGGTCCGGCAGGGACCGCCGAAGGACGACGAGGAGGACTACGACCTGCCCGTCTGGGCCGGCGTGCTGCCGCTCACCGTGTCGTGGGGCGCTCCCGAGCCCGACCCGCGCCTCGCGTCCGGCGTCCCGGTCCCCCCGCACGTCAGGGACCGGGGCCATCACTCCTGACAGAAGCGACTGACTAAGTCATGACTTCTCAGCGCATTGGGCGGTCCGTCACTAAGCTACGGTCTCGTCATTTGGCGGGGGCCCCAGGCGATGAGGAGACAGACCGTTATGCACGGCCAGACGGGCGCCTGGCGCGTCCCCGGCTATACGGAGATTCGTGAACTCGGCACGGGGGGCGCCGGGCGAGTGATGCTCGCGCGGCACGACGCCGACGGCATCTCTGTGGCGATCAAGTACCTGTCCGACGAGATGATGTCGGACCTCCACTTCGTCGCCCGGTTCCGGCACGAGGCCCGCCTGCTCGCCGCCATGGACCCCAACCCCCACGCGGCGCGCTTCTACGAGTACGTCGAGACCGCGCGCGGCGCCGCCATCGTCATGGAGCTCATCGACGGCGTCTCGCTGCGCGCGATGCTCCGCTCGGAGGGCCCGACCGGTCCCGAGGCCGCGCTCACCGTACTCAAGGGCTCGCTGCTCGGCCTGGCCGCGGCGCACTCCATCGGCGTCGTCCACCGCGACTACAAGCCCGAGAACGTCATGGTCGAGGCCGACGGCGCCAGCAAGCTCGTCGACTTCGGCATCGCGGCGCAGTCCGGCGAGGGGGTCAGGGCGGCCGGGACGCCGCCGTACATGGCCCCGGAGCAGTGGTCGGGCGGTAAGGCCGGACCGGCGAGCGACGTCTACGCCGCCACCGTCGTCTTCTTCGAGTGCCTCACCGGCGGCCGGCCGTTCCGGGCGCAGAACATGGCCGCGCTGGCCCGCCAGCACCAGGCGACCCCTCCTCCGGTCGACGAGGTGCCGCCCCCGCTGCGCGACCTCGTGGAGCGCGGCATGGCCAAGCGGCCGGAGGACCGGTTCGCGTCGGCCGAGGAGTTCGTGCGGGAGCTCGAGACCGTCGCCGCCGGCGCGTACGGCCCGGCCTGGGAGGAGCGTGGACGGCGCAGGCTCGCGGCGCTCGCCGGGCTGCTCGTGCCGTTCTTCCCGCTGAAGGAGAAGGCCCCCGAGACCGGCACCACGCTGGCCGAGACGAGGCTCGGCGGGCTATTGAGCCAGACCCGCATGAAGATCGGCCTGACCCTGGCCGGGATGGTCGTGATCGCGGGCGGAACGGTGGCGCTGGTCCAGACCGTGAGCGGCACGACCCTGCAGGCCGGGACGACGATCGAGACGTCGAGCCCGCCCGCGGTCGATCCCTCGTCCATCGAGATCGAGGACGATGACGACTCCGGCGACGACCCCACCGAGGAGCCGGAGGAGACCACCCCCACCCCGGCGGCCACCAGCCCCGAGCCGAGCGCCTCGCCGACACCGACCGTGCGGCCCACCGCGACCGACCGGGCGACCAACAACCCCAGCCCCTCACCGAGCGCGAAGCCGAAGCCCACGCCGACCATCAGGCGCACCCCGAATCCGAGGCCTTCGCCCAAGCCCGCGCCCTCGGACGACTCGATCACCGTGGACCCGCGCGACAACCCGCAGACGACCTCGCGGCCCAGTCCCACCCAGACCAGCAGGCCTACGACGCAGCCTTCCACCCGGCCCTCGACGCAGCCCTCCACCCAGCCTTCATCCCAGCCCTCGACGCAGCCTTCACCCCAGCCCAGCACGCCTGATGACCGTCCCACGCTGACGCTCTCGCCCGGTTCTTCGCCGGAGGCTCCGACGGGCGGGCTCGCCGCCGCCCTGGTGACGACCGGCCTCGTTCCCGCCACACTGGCCATGGGACGCAGGCGCGGACGGCACCGAAGGCGGCGGTAGATGCGAGAAGGCGTGACGGTCGCGGGGCACCGGCTCACCGGCCGCACCCGGCCCAGCGAGGTCGGCACCTGGGCGGACACCGTCTCCCCCGACGGGCGGCCGTCCGGTGTGCTGCGGTTCGATCCCCCGGCCGTCGCCACGGCCCAGGCACGCGAACGGCTCGTCGCGGCGGTCGGCGCCGACGTGCGTCTCCAGGGAGGCGGGCCGATCGGACTGCTGCCCGTGGTCGACCTGGTGGCCGCGCGTGACGAGGTCTGGCTGATCACCACACGGGCGACACCGGCCGTCGCCGACCTGATGGCCGCCGGCCGGCTGGACGCGGGCGGCGCGGCGACCGTTCTCCTGGAAACCGCGCAGGCGCTGCTCGCCGTGCACGCCGCCGGGCTGACTCACGGCGCGCTGCACGCCGGGACGGTCGTGATCGGGGAGGACGGCTCGGTGCTGCTGGCCGAGCGCGGCCTGCTGCGGGCGCTGCGGGGTGAGCACGCGTCCGCGGAGCAGGACGTCGCGGCCTGGGCCGCGCTCGCCGGCGCGCTGGCCGCGAACTGCGCCCAGGGATACGCCGCGGCGGCGCTGCGGCGCGCGTCCGCCGCCGCGGCCCATGGGCTGGCCGCCGCGCGGGACACCCTGCTCGCCGAGCGCGACGCGTTCCCCGGCTTGGGCAGGGAACGGCTGGCCCAGGCGGCACACGACTTCCACGCGCCCGCGCCCCCCGAACTCCCCGCCGGCGCGGCGGCCGGCTCTTCAGGCGGGGAGGCGATGACCCTGCTCGACCTGCCGAATGCGGCGGACGGCCCAGGCGACGTGATGATGCGGTTCGGGCCCGGGGTCCCGACCGAGACCACGGCGGCGCAGATCTGGCGGTCCGGGCAGACCTCCGCCGCCATCACGGCAACTCAGACCGGCGTTGCGGCTCCCCGGCGGCGCCGGAAGCGTACGACGGCGTGGGCGGGGACGTTGCTGCTGGCGATCCTGATCGCGGCGGTGATCCTGTGGCTGCGCCAGACGCCCGGCGCGCCGCTCGCGGTGAGCGACGTCGACGTCAAGGCGCCCAAGAAGACGGTGCGCTGCGACGGCAGGGCCGATTTCGTGGGCGTCGTCACGACCAACGGCGAGGCCGGGACGATCCGCTACCTCTGGATCCGCAGCGACGACCGCGAGCCGCTGGAGCAGGAGCAGCGGATCTCCTCGGGTGACACGTCGGTGGACCTCCCCCTGCACTGGAAGGTGACCGGATCCGGATCGTTCAAGGGCACGGCCACGCTCCGTGTCCTGTCCCCCACGACGACGGGGAAGCCGATTCAGGACAAGGCAAGTTTCACCTACAAATGCTGATTTCATTAGTGTGGCGCGCATGACGACGACCCCCGCCGGCTGGTATCCGGACCCGTACGGCTCCCCTCTCCTCCGTTGGTGGGACGGCACCCAGTGGACCGACGCCACCCACGCTCCCGGGCAGGAGGCCGGGGCGCCGCCCGAGGCTCCGCAGCAGGCCCCGCAGCAGGCCCCGCAGCAGCCTCCTCAGCAGGCTCCTCAGTGGACGCAGCCCCAGTGGGGACCTCCGAACCAGACGGCGCAGCTTCCGATGCCCGAGTTCGGCGCGCCGCCGCGTACGGCGCCGGTCTGGCCGTGGATCGTGGGCGGCATCGCGGCGGTGGTCGTGCTCGCGCTGGTCATCGGCGGCGCGGTCATCGTCCTGCGCGATCGCGCCGGCGTGACCGTCGCCCGGCCGGACACCACCGCGACGGCCCCGCAGCTTGACCAGACCGTGCCACCCGAGCAGGAACCGCAGCAGTCCACCCCGCCGCTGCCCCAGCTCCCTCAGCCGTCCGGTGACCGCATCCAGGACCCGGTGACCGGCCTGTCGTACGCCTACCCGGGCGACAAGTGGCAGGTGCCGGAGTCGAAGGACGTCAACAACCCGGCCGACCAGAGGATGCCGCTGTGGACGAGCGGCTGCCAGGCGACGTCCCAGGCGAACTACGACGGCAAGGGCAACGGCTGGGTGGGCAGCGTCTACACCGCCGAGGTGCCCCAGATCTTCCCCTACAACGGCGCGCAGAGCTTCGAGCAACTGTCCCAGATGCTGCTGCTCGCCTACGACCCTGTCTTCTACGGCATCCAGCACGAGCGCAAGCTCCTGCGTAACGAGGCGCTGACCGTGAGCGGCAAGCAGGGCTGGGTCATCGAGTTCGAGATGGACTTCACCAAGGTCTCCGAGGCCAACAACCTGAAGTGGAAGAAGGAGAAGGGCGCGATCATCCTCGTTGACCGCGGCCAGAACGCCCGTCCCGCGATGCTGTACGTCTCGGTTCCGGACAACCTGGACCAGTCGGTAATCAAGCGCGTGGAGGACTCTCTGCAATCTCAGTGACGTCCCCATTACCCTTCAGCATTACTCTTGAGCCATGACTGACCCGCTGGTCTGGATCGACTGTGAGATGACCGGGCTCGACCTCGGCCGTGACGCGCTCATCGAGGTGGCCTGTATCGTCACCGACAGCGAGCTGAACCAGCTGGATGAGGGCGTGGACGTCGTCATCAAGCCCCCCGCCGAGACGCTGGAGCAGATGTCCGAGGTCGTGCGGGAGATGCACACGGCCTCGGGGCTACTGCGGGCGCTCGCGACGGGGGTGACCCTGGCGGAGGCCGAGGCCGTCGTGCTCGACTACATCCGCTCCCACGTGCCCGAGGCCAAGAAGGCGCCGCTGTGCGGCAACTCCATCGCGACCGACCGCGCGTTCATCGCCAGGGACATGCCGCTGGTGGACGCGTTCCTGCACTACCGGATGGTCGACGTGTCGTCGATCAAGGAGCTGGCCCGCCGCTGGTATCCCCGGGTCTACTTCGCCTCCCCCGAGAAGCAGGGCGGGCACCGCGCGCTGGCCGACATCACCGAGAGCATCCGGGAGTTGCGCTACTACCGCGCCGCGGTCTTCGTGCCGCAGCCCGGCCCCGACTCCGCCACCGCCCGCGAGGTCGCGGAGACCGTCTCCGGGTCCTGACGTCCTGACGCGGAGGGCGAGCGGTATCGAGGGCGCGGAGGACTCCCAAATACCGCTACACTTTCTTCGTACGCCTCGAACGGCGGACATGGTGGGTGTAGCTCAGCTGGCAGAGCGCCAGGTTGTGGTCCTGGATGTCGTGGGTTCAAGTCCCATCACTCACCCCAGACGGCGAGCGGCCGGTCCCAGCGGACCGGCCGCTCGCTTTTTTGTCGGCACGTATCACCCGCGTATATACCCTCGGTGTATAGTCTGGCGGCATGACCGTTCCCCTCGCGTTGCTCGGCCTGCTGGAGCGGGAGCCGAGCCACGGATACGACCTGAAACGCGACTACGACACCTTTTTCGGCCGGGGCAAACCGCTGCCCTTCGGGCAGGTGTACTCCACGCTCGGCCGCCTGGCCAGGGACGGCAAGGTCGCCGGGCAGAGCGAACCGGGCGACGGGCCGGAGCGCAAGCGCTACGCCATCACCCCGCTGGGCAGGCAGGAGGTGGCCACGTGGCTGGCCGAGCCGGTCGCGGCGGAGCCGTACCTGCAGACGGTGCTGTTCACCAAGGTCGTGCTGGCGCTGATGCTGGGCCGTGACGCGGCCGGCTATCTGGACGGGCAGCGCTCCACACACATGCGGCGCATGCGGGAGCTGGCGGAGGTCAAGCGCGGCGGCTCGCTGACCGACGCCCTGCTGGCCGACCACGCCATGTTCCACCTGGAGGCGGACCTGCGGTGGATCGACGTCACCCAGGCCCGGCTCGGGGCGCTGGCCGAGATGGTGCGTGCGTCGTGATCATCGAGGCTCGGAAGGTCAGCCGTTCCTACGGCAGCACGCCCGCGCTGCGAGAGGCGAACCTGTCGGTGAGCGCGGGTGAGATCGTGGCGATCATGGGTCCCAGCGGCTCGGGCAAGTCGACGCTGCTGCACTGCCTGGCCGGCATCTTCACGCCCGACAGCGGCGAGGTGTGGTTCGACGGGCGCCGCCTGGACACCCTGGACGACGGCCGCCGCAGCAAGCTTCGGCGCACCGCCTTCGGCTTCGTCTTCCAGTTCGGCCAGCTCGTGCCGGAGCTGACCGCGGCCGACAACGTGATGCTGCCGCTGCTGCTGGGCCGCACCGGGAGAAAGCACGCCGAGCGGCGGGCGGCCGAATGGCTGGAGCGGCTGGAGCTGGCCGACCTGGGCGGCCGGCGCACCGGGGAGCTGTCCGGTGGTCAGGCGCAGCGCGTGGCGATCGCCAGAGCGCTGGTCACCCGGCCGCGGGTGCTCTTCGCCGACGAGCCGACCGGCGCGCTGGACACGCTCACCGGCGAGCACGTGATGGACCTGCTGGTGGGCCTGGCCCGCGAGGAGGGCGCCACCGTGATCGTGGTGACCCACGACGCCCGGGTGGCCGCCTGCGCCGACCGGGAGGTCGTGGTGCGCGACGGCCGTGTCTCCGACCCGTACACGACCGGGGCCGTCCGATGATCCGGCTGGGCCTGCGGCTGTCGCTGAGCAGCGGCAGGGAGGCCGCGGCCAGACTGGCGCTGATCGTCGCCGGGGTGGCGGTCGGCGTCACGGTGCTGCTGGCCACGCTGTCGCTGTTCAACGCCTTCCAGGCCACCAACGGCCGTCCCTGCTGGGAGTGCGTGAACGGCTCGGCGCCCAGCGGCTGGGCCCTCGACGCGACCGCCGACGGCGCGCTGTGGAACTACCACGAGGACTTCTACGGGGGCCGGACGATCAAGAGGCTCGACGCCGCCGCGCTCGGCACGCGGGCGCCGGTCATCCCCGGCCTGTCCCGCATGCCCGGCCCGGGGCAGTATTACGCCTCGCCCGCGCTGGCCGGGCTGCTGGACTCGGCACCGCGTGAGGAGCTGGCCGCCCGCTTCCCCGGCACACGCGCCGGGCTGATCGGCGACGCGGCGCTGTCCGGGCCCGACGAGCTGGTCATCGTGGTAGGACGGACGCCGGATGAGGTCGTCGCCATGCCCGGCGCCAGGCAGGTCGACACGGTCTCCACGGTCTCCACCATGCCCGCGATCGACGACAGCGCGGACGTCTACCGGTTCGGCTTCGGCGTCGCCGCCGTCGGACTGATCGTCCCGCTGCTTGTGCTCGTGGGCACCGCCACCCGGCTGGCGGCGGCTCGCCGCGAGACCCGCTTCGCCGCGATCCGCCTCGTCGGCGCCACCACGCGGCAGATCAACGTGCTCGCGGCGGTGGACGCCGCGCTGGGCGCGCTGGCCGGCGCGCTGGCGGGTTTCGCGATCTTCCAGCTCGTACGGCCAGCCGTGGCCGGGGTGCGGATCACCGGTGCCCGGTTCTTCCCCGGGCTGGTCGCCCCGCACCCCTGGCAGTACGCGGCCGTGCTCGGCAGTGTGCCTGTCGTGGCGGCCTGCGCCGCCTTGTGGTCGCTCCGCCGGGTGCGGATCTCGCCGCTCGGCGTGGCGAGGAGGACCGCCGCGTCCCCGCCGCGAGGGTGGCGGGTGATCCCACTGCTGGCGGGGCTGGGGATGTTCGCGGGCCCGGTCTACCGGAACGGCAAGCCCGACGATCTGCTGGCCATCGTCGCACTCGTGCTGATCATGGCCGGGCTGATGCTGGCCGGACCCTGGCTGACCATGGTCGCCGCCCGACTGGCCGCCCGGCTGGCCCGGGGCGGGGCGACGCTGCTGGCCGCGCGGCGCCTGGCCGCCGATCCGAAGACCGCCTTCAGGTCGGTGAGCGGGCTGGTGCTGGCGGTGTTCATCGGGACGACGATCGCGGCCCTCGTGCCGACGGTGGTCGCCGGTCAGCAGAAGGTGGCCGGGGGCACGCTCAACGACGTTCTGGGCGCCAGGTTCGCCCGGCCGGGCGTCTCCGGCCTGTCCCCGCGGGCGGGGACGGAGCTGCTCGCCCGGTTGCGCGCCCACCCGGGCGTGGACGTGCTGCCGATCTACGCCAGGGCGGACGTGGAAGACGTCCTCCCGGTGCCCGACGGCCCGCCGCCCGCGCTGTACGTCGTCGAGTGCTCCAACCTGGCCCGCTTCCCCGTGCTCGGCCGCTGCCCCGAGGGCGCCCGGGCCGTGGCGGGCAACTTCGCCCGCATCGTCGGCGCCGACAACCCTCTTACCGTCGACAGGCTCCTTCCGCTGGCGGGCCCGGCCAGCCCGCCCGCCTCCGCCGACGGGCTCGACCTGGCGGCCGTCATGATCACCCAACGCGATCCGGCAACATTGGAGCGGCTGCGCACCCTGCTGGCCGGCTACACCGTCGAAGCGCCGATGACCTTCGCCGAGATCGCCCAGGTCAGGGCGGACCTGTACACCCGGGCGGAGAACGTCGCGCTGGCCATGGTCGGGCTCACCCTGGTCGCCGGCGCCTGCGGCCTCGTGGTGGCGGCAGGCGGCGGGCTGCTGGAGCGCAGGCAGCCGTTCACCCTGCTGCGGCTGGCGGGCACGCCCACGCGCACCCTGGCCGCGGTGATGCTGCTGGAGTCGGCGCTGCCGCTCGTGCTGGCCGCCGCGCTCGCCGCCGGCGCCGGCTTCGGCGTGGCCGAGCCGCTCATCGACGCCCTCGCGATGAAGAACGCGTCGTTCGCGATGCCCGGCCCCGTCTACTTCACCTCCCTCGGCGGCGGCCTGGCCGCCTCCCTCCTGGTGATCCTCACGACGCTGCCGCTGCTGCGGCGCATGACCACGCCCGACAACGCGCGTTTCGAATAGGAGATCCATGAATCTCAGGCCACTGATGATCACGCTGGCCTTACTCGCCCCCGCCCTGTCCCCCGTGCCCGCCGCGGCGGCCGACGGGGGTTACTCGGCCACGATCCGGCGCACCGAGTACGGCATCCCGCACATCACCGCGAAAGACTACGGCGGCCTCGGATTCGGCTATGGCTACGCCTTCGCCCAGGACAACCTGTGCACGCTGGCCTCCTGGGTGGTGACGCTGCGCGGCGAACGCTCCCGCTACTTCGGCCCCAAGGCCGAGTCCGACGACCCGGCCAGGCCGGTCGCCAACCTCGCCAGCGACGTCTACTACAAGAGCGTCGCCGACTCCGGCGTCGTACGGCGGCTGCTGGCCCGGCCCGCGCCGGTCGGCCCGAGCGCCGAGCTGCGCCGCCTGGTCGACGGCTACGTCGCCGGATACAACCGCTACCTCGAGGACACCGGCGTGGCGAACCTGCCCGATCCCACGTGCCGGGGCAAGGCGTGGGTCGGCCCGATCACGGCCACCGACATGTGGAACAACCTGCTCGACCTCAGCCGCATGTCCAGCAGTTCCCAATTCAAGGAGGCCATCACCGGGATCGCCGAACCCGAGGCCGAGGGACCCCCAGAAGACGAGGGACCCCCAGAAGACGAGGGACCGCAGCCCAAGCCGGCGGCGGGCAGCAACGCCTGGGCCCTCGGCCGTCAGGCCACGCGCGGGAACGGCGGCATGGTGCTGGCCGACCCGCACTTCCCGTGGCAGGGGATCCGCCGCTTCTACCAGGTCCAGCTCACCATCCCCGGCGTGCTCGACGTCTCGGGCGGCAGCCTGTACGGCACGCCGGTCGTCCAGATTGGCCACAACGCCAAGGTCGCGTGGACCCACACCGTCTCCCACGCCCAGCGCTTCACCGTCTACCGGCTGAAGCTCGCGGACGGCCACAGCTACACGGTGGACGGCCGGGCGGAGCCGATGGGCGAGCAGGAGGTGGAGGTCACCCTGCCGGACGGCACCATCTCGGGCCACACGCTCCTCACCTCCCGCTACGGCCCGGTGCTCGCCGTCGGTCACACCGACGAGGCCGCGTACGCGCTGGCCGACGCGAACGCCGCCAACCTGCGTGCGGCCGACGAGTGGCTGGCGATTGCCAGGGCGGGCAGCCTCGACGAGCTGCGCGCGGCCCAGCGGACCTACCAGGGGATGCCGTTCGTCCACACCCTCGCCACCGACGTGAGCGGGACCGCCTACTTCGCCGACGCCTCGGTCGTCCCCCACGTCACCGACGCCCAGGCGCGCCGCTGCGCCAAGCCCTCGCCCGTTCCCGGCCTTGATGCGTACGTCCTGGACGGCTCGACCTCCGCGTGCCTGTGGGGCAGGGACGGCGACGCCGTCGTGCCGGGCATCTTCGGGCCGGGCAACCAGCCGAGGCTGGTCCGCGCCGACTACGTGGCCAATTCCAACAACACCTACTGGATGACGAACCCGGCGAAGCCGCTCACCGGCTATCCCAAGGCGTACGGCGAGACGGGCACCGACCTGGAACCGCGCCCCCGGGTCAGCCTCGACATGATCGGCCGGCGGCTGTCCGGCGCCGACGGGCTCGGCGCGCCCGGCTTCACGCTGGAGACGCTGCAGGCCACGGTGCACGGCAAGCGCAACCTCACCTTCGAGCTCATGCGCGACGACCTGCTGAAGCTGTGCCGTACCCACCCCGAGCTCACCGCGACCGACGGCACGCGCGTGGACGTGCGCGAGGCCTGCCGGACGCTGGGGAAGTGGAACGGGCGGGCCACCCTGGACGGCGAGGGCGCCGTCCTGTGGCGCGAGATCTTCACCCGGCTGGGCCGTCCCACCAAGCCGGGAGAGCCGGTCTTCAGCCCCTGGCGGGTGCCTTTCGATCCCGCGCGTCCGCTGACCACCCCGAGCGGGCTCAAGGGCGACGACCCGACCGTACGGCAGGCCCTCGCCGACGCCGTGCTCTACTTCCAGTCCAACCGGATCCCCCTGACGCTCACCCCCGGGCAGGCGCAGAGCTACTCCTCGATCCCGATTCCCGGCTGCACGGAAGGGGAGGGCTGCTTCGACCGGGTGCGCACGGGCGGACCGCTCGGCACGGACGGACGCTACCCGGAGGTGAACACCGGATCCAGCTTCATGATGGCCGTCGCGCTCACTCCCGGCGGCCCACGCACGCGGACCGTCCTCACCTACTCCCTGTCCGCCAACCCCGCTTCGCCCCACCACACCGACCAGACGGCCCTGTTCTCGCGCGGCGGGTGGGTCACCGAGCGCTTCACCGCGGCGGAGATCGCCGCCGATCCGCACCTCCAGACCGTCACGGTCCATGGGGGGCATTGACCCGGGCAAGTCAGTCCACTTTTCCCCAAAGGTGGACGTTGCGGGTTATGCTGCCTCACAACCGCCGTGCGGGGGCCTCGGCGATCTCTGATCGTCTTCTATCGGAGGCCGGATGAGAGCCGACGACCGCACCGCACCGGGACCCGACCCGAGGCTCAGCAGGCGGGAGACCGAGGTCATGGAGCTGATCGCGACCGGTCACTCCAATGGCGAGATCGCGCGCCTGCTGTTCCTGAGCGAGAAGACCGTGAAGAACCACGTCAACCGCATCTACGCGAAGCTGGGCGTGGACTCGAGGATGACGGCCATCTGCCGGTGGCGCGGCGAACCCGCGCCCCCGGCGCCGTCAGCCCCCGGCCAGATCCCCGGTGAGGACGGCGCGCAGGCCGGCCAGGCCGTACTCAAGCTCGTCCGGCTGGACGGACAGGGCAGGGCGTAGCCGCACGGACCGCTCGCCGCAGCGCAGGACCAGGATCGCGCGTTCCTCCCTGAGCCGGGTGACCAGTCCGCCGGGGTCGGGGACGTCGAAGGCGCACATCAGCCCGCGTCCGCGCGCGTTGGCGACCAGGCCCTCGGCCTCCAGGCCCTGGAGGGCGCCCAGCAGCTTCTCGCCCAGGATGGCCGCCCTCGGGATCAGGCCGTCCCGTTCGACGATCTCCAGCATCCGGCGGGAGCGCACCATGTCGACCAGGCCGCCTCCCCAGGTGGAGTTGATCCTGCCGCTGACCCGGAACACGTTGTCGGGCACGAGGTCCACCCTGCGGCCCGCCATGATGCCGCCGACCTGGACCTTCTTCGCGAAGGCCACGATGTCGGGGGCCAGGCCGAGCTGCTGGTACGCCCAGGGGGTGCCGGTCAGGCCGACGCCGGTCTGCACCTCGTCCATGACGAACAGGGCCTCGTACTCGTGGCAGAGCGCCTGCATCGCCTGGAGGAACTCGGGACGCATGTGGTTGTCGCCGCCCTCGCCCTGGATCGGCTCGGCGACGAAGCAGGCGATGTCGTGGCGGAACCGCTCGAACGCCTCCCTGGCCTGCGCCAGCGCCCGTTCCTCCGCCCGCTCGACGTCCCCGAAATGAATGGCGGGGACGTCGATCCGCGGCCAGCAGAACCGCGGGAACCTGTCGGTCTTGACGGGGTCGGTGTTGGTGAGCGAGAGCGTGTAGCCGCCGCGGCCGTGGAAGGCCCGGGTGAGGTGGAGGACGCGGGTGCCGAGGCCGGGGTGGCGGCCGTGGGCCTCATTCCAGCGGCTCTTCCAGTCGAAGGCACACTTGAGCGCGTTCTCCACGGCCGCCGAACCGCCCTCGACGAAGAACAGGTGCGGCAGTTCGGGATCGCCGAGCACCCGCCGGAACGTCTCCACGAACTCGGCGAGGTGCACGGTGTACATGTCGGAGTTGGCGGGCTTGTTGGCGGCCACCCGGCCGAGCAGTGCGACGAACTCCGGGTCGTCGGCGAACGGGTTCACCCCGAGCGGCGACGACGCGAAGAACGTGTAGAAGTCGAGGTACCTCCGGCCGTCGCGGGCGTCGACCAGCCAGGAGCCGGCGCTCCTGTCCAGGTCGAGCACGAGACGGTAGCCGTCGACGAGCAGGTGCCGTGCGAGGGCGTCGTGCACGGTGGTGGGGTCCATTTCGCCTCCGCGTCATGCTAGGAAACGAGATGATTCCCTCACATCTGGCCGTCTATGTGAATGGTTTCCGCTCAGATAGCACCTGGAGAGGACATTTTTCAGGCCGTAAGGGTAGGTTCGGCCTCCGAGAAGCTCATCACCGGCGGCCTGCGGGTGAACATCCTCGTCAGCACGAGGAGGTAGACGAAGCCCACCGCCATCCAGATCAGGCCGACCGTGAACGTGACACCCGAGAGGCTGGTCCACAGCCAGACCGTCAGCGCGAAGCCCACCAGCGGGACCAGGCCGTACCTGACCAGGTCGGCGGCCGACCGGCGCCCCTCGTCGAACAGGTAGTGCTTGACGACGGTGAGGTTGACCATGGAGAAGGCGATGAGCGCGCCGAAGTTCACCATGACCACGGCGTTGTCGAGGCTGATGAACAGCGCGACGAGCGAGACCGCCGACACCACGGCCGTGGCGACGATCGGGGTGCGGAAGCGCGGGTGCAGCCGGGCGAAGGCCGCGCGGGGCAGCACGCCGTCGCGGCCCATCGAGTAGAGGATGCGCGAGACGCTGGCCTGGGTGGTCATGGCCGACCCGAAGGCGCCGACCACGTAGATTCCGACGAAGATCGTCTCGAACGCGGCGCCGCCGAGGGCGGACATGATGTCCACGCCGGCCGTGTCCGCGTTGGCGAAGTCGTCGTACCCGGGGTGGACGAGGCTGCCCATCCACGCGACCAGGACGAACAGCAGGCCGCCGATGAGCGTGGTGAGCGCGATGGCGCGGGGGATGGCCCGGCGGGGCTCCCTCGCCTCCTCCGACAGGGTCGAGACGGCGTCGAACCCGAGGAAGCTCAGCGCCAGGATCGCCGCGCCCGCGAACACGCCCGACCCCGGGGTGAAGGGAGCGAAGGGCGACGGCGCGGGGTGACCGGCCAGGTGCTTCAGCGACAGCGCGGCGAACACCACGATCAGCACCACCGACAGCCCGACGACCAGGACGTTGACCCGGTTCATCACCGTGATGCCGACGACGTTGAGCACGAGCACCAGCAGCAGCGCCCCCAGGGTGAAGATCCACTGGGGCACCTCGGGGAACTGGCTGTTGAGGTAGATCCCGATGAGCAGGAAGTTGATCATCGGGAGGAACAGGTAGTCCAGCATCAGCGTCCACCCGGTCATGAAGCCGATGTGGCCGCCGAAGGTCTGCTGCGTGTAGGTGTAGGCGGACCCGGCGGTGGGGTACGCCCTGGCCATCCTGCCGTAGCTGAACGCCGTGAACAGCATGACCACGAGGGCGACCACGTAGGCCGCCGGCAGGTGGCCCTCGGTGACCTGGGTGACGGCGCCATAGGTGGTGAAGACGGCGACCGGGGCGAGGTAGGTCAGCCCGAACAAGGTCAGTCCGGGGACGCCGAGGACGCGCTTCAGTCCGGCGGGTTCGGTCATACGCCACTCCTGTTGGCTGGGAGGAAGGTTCTCACGCCGGCCGCCCACGTGCCGAGGACAGTCGTCGTCTCCGCGATGTCATGGGGGTCGGCCCGCCGGACGTCGCCGTCCAGCCAGACCAGGTCGGCCACCTTGCCGGGGGCCAGCGTGCCGCGCTCGTCCTCGGCGAACGCCTGGTGGGCGACCCCCGCGGTGTAGGCCGACAGCGCCTCCTCGATGCCGATGCGCTCCTCGGGCAGCCAGCCGCCGGACGGCTCACGTTCGTCGTTCTCCCGCGTCACCGCGACCGGCAGCCCGGCCAGCGGCCGGTGGTCGCTCACCGGCCAGTCGCTGCCGAAGGATACGTGCACCCCGGCGCGCAGCAGCGAGCCGATGAGGTACTGCCGCCGGGCCCGATCCGGCCCGATCCTGGGGAAGGTCAGCTTCGTCATCGGGGGATCGGTGCGCGCCCACAGGGGCTGGAGGTTGGCGATCACGCCGAGCCGGGCGAACCGCGGCAGGTCCTCCTCCGCGAGCACCTGGACGTGTGCGATCACCGGCCTGCGGTCTCGGGGGCCGTTCACCCGCGTCACGTGCTCGATCGCGTCGAGCGCGGTGCGGATGCCCGCGTCGCCGATCGCGTGCAGGTGCGCCTGCAGGCCCATCGCGTCCACCGCCGTCATGGCCTCAAGCAGCTCGCCGTACGGCCAGACGGGCATGCCCCGGGTGCAGGGGTCGTCGCTGTACGGCGCGAGCAGCGACGCCGTGCGGTTCTCCAGGATGCCGTCGATGAAGAATTTGACGGTGTCGGCTGTAACGGCGGCGGTGAGCCGGTCGTCCCCGAGCGACCGCACCCGCTCCCGGTCGGCGGCGAACTCGGCGAGCTGCTCGCGCCACCGCACAGGATCGGCGCGGAAGGCGAGGTTGACCCGGGTGGCCAGCAGCCCGCGGCGGGCCGCCTCCAGGTAGGCCTCGACCGTGTCGTGCTCCACCCACGCGTCCTGGATCCAGGTGACCCCGGCCGCGGCGTACGCCTCGGTGGCGGCGGCGAGCGCGGTGACGAGGTCCTCGGTGGTGCGGGCGGGGGCGGCGGCGAGGACGGCGTCCACCGCGTCCCACTCGATCATGGTCCCGAGCAACTCGCCGTCCGGGCGGCGGGCGAACCGGCCGCGGGGCGTGTCGGGTGTCGAGGCGTCCAGGCCGGCCCGCCGCATGGCCTCGGAGTTGCACCACAACGTGTGGTAGTCCCAGGCCCGCAGCGCGACCGGCCGGTCGGGCACCGCCTCGTCCAGCCAGCGGGCGTCGAACAGGCCGTCCGCGACGATCGTGGTGTCGTAGCCGCCGCCGATGATCCACTCGGCTCCGGCGTGCGTCGCGGGATGCGCGTCGGCGTGGCGGCGCACCGCCTCGACGATCTCCTCGACCGTGCCGAGGCCCCCGACCCGCGGGCCCATCGCCTCGAACCCCGCGTGGTCGGGATGGCAGTGGCCGTCGCCGAAGGCCGGTAACAGCATCCCGCCACGCAGGTCGACACGCAGGTCGACACGGTCGTCATGGTTTCCCGCCAGGGCGGCGGCTCCGAGTGCCTCGATCCGGCCGTCCCTTACGGACAGGGCGTCGGTGGTCGTGCCCGTGCCCGTCCAGACGGTGCCGCTGTGAAAGAGGGTGCGGCGGAAGAGGGTGCGCGACATGGGCGTCCCCAATAAATCGAATGACGTTCGTTTAGTGGGATGAGGATAGGTTGTCGGCGGGCAAAGCGGAAGGGGGCTGCGGGCCGAATGCGGCGGCGGGTGGGACGACCGGTGAAGCCGGTGCTGAGCAGGGAGGTCATCGCGCAGGGCGCGCTGGCCCTCATCGACGACGCCGGAGCCGAGGGCTTCTCCATGGCGGCCCTCGCCGAACGGCTGGGCGTGCGGCCGTCCTCGCTCTACAACCATGTGAGCGGCAAGGACGACATCCTGGCGGCGGTCCGCGAGATCGTCTCCGACGCCATCGACACCTCGATGTTCGCCGAGCTGCCCTGGGACGAGGCGCTTGTGCTGTGGGCCCACGGTTACCGCGACGCGTTCGCCGCGCACCCGCCCGCGATCTCGCTGCTGGCCACGCTGCCGATCACCGGAGCCCTGCGGACGCTGCGGATGTACGAGGAGGTCGTCGCGGGCCTGCGGCGCGGCGGCTGGCCCGAGGCGACGGTCATCCCGGTGATGGTGGCCGTGGAGTCCTTCATCCTCGGCTCGGCGCTCGACCTGGTGGCGCCGCCCGACATGTTCGACGCCGGGCCGCTGGCCCCACAGGTCCCGGTCTTCGCCGCCACGGTGCGCGCCCGCGACGACGCCGCGACCTCGAGCGGACGGCCGCCTGCTGACCTGTCCTTCGAGGTCGGGCTGGCCGCGATCGTGGAGGGACTGCGGCGGACACTCGACACCCTGCGTTGACCCCGTTATGACCCAGGGGTGACGAAACAGAAGTCGTTGTGTACTTTTGCTTCAGATTCCGTGGTCCTGCACGGAGTGCAGCGATCTTTTCTGAGGCAGGGATGATGATCGAGCGTACTCGCCTGGCCCGGCTGCTCGACCGCGAGCGTGACGCGTTCCGGCAGCGCAACCCGCGCTCGGCCGCCGCGTACGAGCAGGCGAGAGGCCACCTGTTCGGCGGCGTGCCGATGACGTGGATGAACAAGACGGCTGCGGGCTTCCCGCTCTACCTGGCCGAGGCCCACGGCGCCCGCGTCACCGACCTGGACGGCCACGAGTACGTCGACCTCTGCCTCGGCGACACCGGCGCGATGGCCGGGCACTCCCCCCAGGCGACCGTGGAGGCCGTCGCCGACCGGTTCGGCCGCCGGGGCGGCGCCACGGTGATGATGCCGACCGAGGACGCCGCCTGGGTCGGCGCCGAGCTCGGCCGCCGGTTCGGTGTGCCCTACTGGAGCTTCTCCCTGACGGCCACGGACGCCAACCGGTGGGCGATCCGGCTGGCCAGGGCGATCACCGGCAGGCCCAGGATCCTCGTGAACAGCTACTGCTACCACGGCAGCGTGGACGAGGTGCTGCTCGTGGTCGGCCCGGACGGTGAGCAGGTGTCCCGCGAGGGCAACGTCGGCGCGCCGGTCGACCCCACCGTCACCTCGCGCGTCGTGGAGTTCAACGACCTGCCCTCGCTGGAGCGCGAACTGGCGTACGGCGACGTCGCGGCGGTCCTCATGGAGCCCGCCCTCACCAACATCGGGATCGTGCTGCCCGAGCCGGGCTACCTGGAGGGCGTCAGGGAACTGACCCGGCGGTACGGCAGCCTGCTGATCAACGACGAGACGCACACCTTCTCGGCGGGCCCCGGCGGCTGCACCAAGGCCTGGGACCTGCGCCCCGACATCGTGACGATCGGCAAGGCGATCGGCGGCGGCATCCCGAGCGGCGGTTACGGCCTGTCCGCCGAGGTCGCCGCGCGCGTCGAGGCGATGGACGGGCTCGACCTGGTCGACATGGGCGGGGTCGGCGGCACGCTGGCCGGGAACGCGCTGTCGGTCGCCGCGATGCGCGCCACGCTGGAGCACGTGCTCACCGACGACGCGTTCGCCGCCATGACCGAGCTGGCGACCCGCTTCACCAAGGGCGTCCAGGAGGTGATCGACGCGCACGGCCTGCCGTGGTCGGTCACGCAGCTTGGGGCGCGCGCCGAGTATCGCTTCACCAGCCCGGCCCCTCGCAACGGCGGCGAGTCGAACGCCGCGGGCGACCCCGATCTGGACGACTACCTGCACGTCTACCTGGCCAACCGGGGCGTGCTGCTCACGCCGTTCCACAACATGGCGCTGATGTCCCCCGCCACCACCGAGGCCGACGTGGACCTGCACCACGAGGTGTTCGCCGCGGCCGTGGCGGATCTGGTCTCATGAGCTCCGCCGGATGAACGTGGACGAGATCGACCGGGTCCTGCTGCACGAGCTGCAGCGGGACGGCCGGGCCTCCTACACCGCGCTCGCCGAGGCCACCGGCCTGTCGGCGCCCGCCGTACGGCAACGGGTGCAGCGGCTGCGCGACGAGGGCGTCGTGCAGATCGTCGGGGTCACCGACCCGATGGCGCTGGGCCTGCCGGTCATGGCGCTGATCGGCGTCCGCGTCGACAGCGACGTGCACGAGGTCGCCGACCGGATCAGCGAGCTGTCCGGGGTGATCTACGTGGTGCTCACGGCGGGCTCGTTCGACCTGTTCGTCGAGGTGGTGTGCCGGGAGCCAGCCGAACTGCTCAGCGTGCTCAACGACCACGTCAAGCGGGTGCCGGGCGTCACCAGGGCCGAGGCGTTCACCTACTTCGGGATCCACACGCACCGGTTCGCCTGGCCCGGCGTCTGAGGGTCCTAAAGGCCCCTTAGGAAGCGGGCGGCGATGGGCACGGCGGCGCCACGGCCGGTGCCGCCGTGCTCGACGAACACGGCGAAGGCGAGGTCACCCCGGTAGCCGATGAACCACGCGTGGTCCTGCCCGCCATGCCAGTCCTCGGCGGTGCCGGTCTTGCCGGCGACCCCCTCGGGCAGCTCGCTCCCGGCTGCGGTTCCGTCGACGGTGACGGCGCTCATCAGGGAGCGCAGCCCCTCGGCCACGTTGGACGGCAGGGGGACGCTCTGGGGCAGCTCCCCTTGCGGCGCCTCGTCCGCCAGCGGGCGGGCCGGCCGCCACTCCCCGCTCTCCACCGCCGCGGCGACCAGCGCCATGCACAGCGGGGTCGCCTCGACCGTGCCCTGTCCGAAGGAGTCCTCCGCGAGCGCGTCCGGGTTCTCCGGCCGCCGCAGGCTGCCGCACGTGCTCGTGCCGGCGCTCTCCCCCTGCACGCCGAAGCCGAACGCCCTGGCCTGGTCGACCAGCGTGTCACCATTCAGCCGCTCGATCGTCAGCCGGGCGAACGTGGTGTTGCACGACAGGGCGAACGCCTGACGCAGCGTGACCGTCCCGTGGTCCTCGTTGTGATAGTTGGGGATCGACCGGTGGAAGGGGATCTGGTAGGCCGCCGGGCACTCCACCGTGCTGTCGGGGGACAGCCCGTTGTTGAGCAGGGCCGCCGCCGTGACCGTCTTGAACGTCGAGCCGGGGGCGTACTTGCGCTCGAACGCCGCCCTGCCGCCCAGCCGGTCGGCGACTCCGAGGATCTCCCCCGTGGACGGCCGTACGGCCACGATGGCGCCCCGCTGCACGCCGTCGAGCGCCCGGGCCGCCGCGGCCTGCACCGCGTAGTCGATCGTGGTCCGCACGCCGACCGGCCGCTTTTCCGGCTTGTAGGACAGGACGGTCTTCGCCGGCAGACCCGGGTTGTCGACCTCCAGCGCCCATCCCACGGCCACGCCCGTCGTGGGCGCCACCCCCTGGTTCATCAGGTTGTCGAGGTACGCCTCGGCGCCCGAGTTCTGGGGGAACTCCCGCCCTCCCCTCGTCACCGGCCACAACGGGCCGGCCTCCGGCTCGGTCCTGACGAGACTGCCGCCGGGCTGGATCTCCGGATGCAGGACGGACGGCGTCCAGACGACCTTCCAGGTGAGGTCCCGTACGGCCAGGTGCAGACTGGAGTCGAAGCGCCACTTGCCGGCGTCCTGCTCGTCCCGCTCCTGGGTGAAGGGGATCTCGGCCGTTTCGTCCCCGGTGCGTACGAGGTTGCCGACCGTGATCCGCAGCGACTTGGACAGGGCTGCGTCCTCGAACTCGCGGTGCTGGTCCGCGAAGTCGTCCGGCGGATCGTCGACCAGCTCGCGCATGGCGCCGTAGTCGCTCTTGACCCAGGCCTGGAAATAGGCGGCGGCCGTCTCGTCCGGAGAGCCCTCCGGGGATCCCACGGGAGACGGCTCTGAAGACGGCTCCGAAGACGGCTCGGGGCGGAGTTGGAGCGTCTGCGGGCCGGCGGGTCCGGGCGTCCCCCGCGGCGCCGCGACGAAGTCCGAGACCGGGTCCTGCCTGCCGGACACAATGAGTCCGGCAACGCCGAAGACGAAGATGGCCGCGGCGACCACGACGAGGGCGAGCAGAGCCCTGTTCCGCATACGGTTCTCATATCACGCGAAAGGAGCCATAGGTGGCAAGGAGCAGAGAACCGTTGCCAGGCCGCTATCCGGTGACCTTCGGCGAGGTGGAGCTCCTGCGCGACCTCGACCGGCCGGACGGGTGGATGCTGATCAGGGATGGCGTTCCCCAGTCGTACGTGGACCTGACCGATCCCACCTATCTGGACTTCTCGTACACGCAGCTCATGGCGAGCGTGATCGACTGCCTGACCGAAGGCCCGCTCGACGTCGTCCACATCGGTGGCGGGGCCTGCACGATCCCGCGCTACATCTCCGCACAGCGGCCCGGCTCCCGGCATATCGTCGTGGAGCCCGACGCCGGGCTGGTCCAGCTCGTACGCGACCAGCTCAACCTCAAGTCGGTGCCCCGGCTGAAGGTCCGGGTGATGGACGGCCGCGCGGCGACGGCGGACCTCAGGGACGACTCCGCCGACCTGTTCGTGCTCGACGCGTTCACGGGCGCGACGATGCCGGTCGAGCTGGCGACCGTCCAGTACATGGCGGAGATCGCCCGCGTCCTGCGCCCCTCCGGCATCGCTCTGATCAACGTGGCGGACGGCAAGGGCCTGCCCTTCGTCAAGCGGGTCGCCTCCACGGTCAGCCGTGTCTTCTCGCACGTCGCGCTGCTGGCCGAGCCCGGCATCCTGCGCGGGCGCAGGTTCGGCAACGTCGTCCTGGCGGCCTCGCCCGGCGACCTGCCGATCGAGGCGCTCACCAGGAAGGCGGCGGGCGGCCTCACCCAGGCCCGGTGCCTGGCGGACGAGGACCTGACCCGGCTGGTCGCGGGGGCCGCTCCCATCCGCGACGGCGACGCCGTCCTCGCCCCCGTCCCCCCACCCGGCCTGTTCGACTAGCGCCCCGCGCGTCGACCTTGTCGTCATTCCCGTAACCGCCGGGCTCCCGGGAGGCGGTGGTAGGTGAAGGCCTAGCGGTCGACGCCGGTCTTGTGGCGGGTGTAGCGGTCGGGGTGGCGGTAGCGGTCGCGGTTGTGGAACTGGCAGGCCGGTCCGAGCAGCTTCAGGTCCGTGAGCCCGCCGGTGCTCCAGTTGTCGGCGTGGTCGATCTGGCACATCGTGGCCGGCAGGGGGCAGCCGTCGATCCAGCAGGTGGCGTAGCGGGCGAAGACGGCCCGTCGTTGGGCGGGGGTGGCCAGGCGGACCTTGCGGCCCATGTCCAGCACCTGCCCCTCGGCGTCCATCACGAGACGCACCAGCGTGGAGGTGCGGGCAAGCCGGTGCACGCCGGAGACGGGCAGCATCTGCCCGGTCGCCAGCAACAGCCCCGGCGCCGTCCCCAGCAACGGCCCTGGTGCTGTCCCGGGCAGCGCTCCTGGCGTCGTCCCTGGCGCTGTTCCCGGTGGCCTCCCCGGCTCCGGTCCCCGCTCGCGCGGCGCCGTTCCCGGTGTTCCCGGTGTCCCCGGCGCTCCGCACGAGCACCGCGCTCTACCGCCGCACCCGCATCCGCCCTCGTCGGACCCCCGGTGCTCATGGCCGCGGTCCTCACACCCGTCCTGCCCATGCCGGCACTCCCCCGCAGGCCGATGCCCGGCGTGGGCGTGATGTCCAGGTAGGTCCTCAGGAGGAGGATCCGGCTGCGCTGCGTGCGAATGTGCTGTGTCTGGATGTGCTGTGTCTGGATGTGCTGTGTCTGGATGTGCTGTGTGCGGGTGCACTGTGTGCGGACGCCCGCTGCCGCCGCGCGCCAGCGATGCTGACGCGCGACTGGCGTCCGTAGCTTCCGGTTGGCCCGCACCACGGTCGCAGTCCTCGCCCTCTGCGGGCGCGGCGTCGTCGCCCTCAGCAGAGCCGGTGCTCACATCGCAGGCGGCGTCGGCGCTTCCGGTGTCGCCGGGGGCGCAGTCGCCGGTGTCTTCGGCGTCGCTGGGGCCGGCGTCGCTGGAGCCGGTGTCGCTGGGGCCGGTGTCGCTGGGGCCGGTGTCGCTGGGGCCGGTGTCGCTGGGGCCGGTGTCGCTAGGGCCGGTGTCTTCCGGGTGGTCGGGGTGGCCGGTGGGTTCAGGGTCGGTGGGGAGGGATTCGGCGTTGACCAGGACCAGGAGCTCGGTGGCGATCTTGTCCTCCAGGAACGCGATGAACGCATCCGCGTTACGCACCCGCAGCGGCCGGTCATCACCCTCAGCCTTCGGCTTGGCATAGGCGTCCAGCAACGTGCGCAACCGGGCGGCGGCCTCACGCGGCAGGTAGAACCCCCCTTCCAGCCCACCGCCCCCGGTGGGGCGGACCCGCAGGAAACGCCGCGCGTAATCGGCCTGCTCATCACGGTCCTCCCCATCAGGGTTCAGCACCGCGCGGAGGTAGCGGCCGGCCTTGGCCACCTCCGCCGGGCCTGCCTTGCCCGCCAGCTCCAGCAAAATCGGCTCAGCCAGCCCGGCCTGCTCGTCGCTCAACTGCGCGGTGGCGGTACAGATCGCCTCCACCACCCCCGCCGCCAGGCCACCGGCGGCGAACCTCTCCCGCACCCGCGGCAGGCGGCCCAGCTCCACGGCCAAGGTCAGCAGGCGACCCGCGCCGGGGACACTCATCCCCCCGGCGGTACGCAACCAGGTGCGGGTGGAGGCATGCCCATGCTCCTTGGCCTGCCCCGCACGATGCACCCGCCCGACGCGGTCCGCCAACGCGCACGTGATCCGATCCCGCGCGAACATCAGGTCCTCAGCCTCGGCAAGGCAGACGTCCACATCATCAGGAAGCGGCGCCAGCGCCAACGCCTGCGCCGACTCACGAACAGAACCCACCAGCACCCACGACGACCGCCCCCTGTCTCGACCGGCACCGGCACCGGCACCGTGAGCATCTGCGGCATCGTCCGGGACAGCACTGTCGGCACTGGCCGAATCGTCGCGCGGGCTCCGGGAATCCTCCGTTCCAGGCTCAACGATCGGAAAATAACCAACAGGGCATTCTTCGCGAGCGAGCGAACCTTCGGACGACCATAAAGGGGAATCGGCAGTCAATCGATCCCACCAGTCACCGTCGGCATTATTCGAACGATGAGGGTGCTCGGGGTCCGAATCGAACAGACCCATCACACCCTCCTTCAAGTGATTCGAAAACCTGTATGAATTCTTTCACCCTCCGCGAGCATGCGGCAAGCTCGCCAGCCAACAACGTGGAATCACAGGCGGGACAGAAACCAAAACCAGCGATATGAAATTAAATCGGGCCATATGACCCGTCATTCGGCGTCAGCGGTGACGGCCTCCTCGTACGCGCGGAGCGTCTCGACGAACATCCGCCGCTGCTCACTCGTCAGCGGTTCCAGCACACTGCGCCAGGCACGGGCGCCGCGGGCGAGCCAGGCGTCGACCGCCTCCCGGTTGGCCTCGGCGATGCTCACGATCGTGCGGCGGCGGTCCGCGTCGTCCTCGCGCCGGTCCACGACGCCCTTGCGACTGAGGTCGCCCACCATGAGGCTCACGGTGGCCGGGGCGACCTCCAGCCGGGCGGCGAGTTCGTTCACCGTGAGTGGACCGTCGAACAGCAGGTAGGACAGCAGCGACAGGTGCCGCGGCGCCAGGTCGAGCGTCCGGAGCGACTCGGGGACCGGCGTGCGCTTGGCGCGACCCACCAACCGCGGCATCAGCAGCAGGAGGGTTCGGACCCCCTCGTCCAGGCTCAGCCCCTCATCCGTTGACATATGTTGATCTCCAAAATAGCTTTGCTATCAAAGCAAATACATCTGAGGCTCAGGAGCCATCGTCGCATGTCCGAATGGAACGACAAGATCATCGAAGAGTTCCGGGCGAACGGCGGCAGGGTCGGCGGACCGTTCGAGGGGACACCGCTGATCCTGCTGACGACCACCGGCGCCAGAACGGGCGCCGCCCGGACGAACCCGGTCGCCTGCCTGCGTGACGGGGACAGGATCCTCGTCTTCGCCTCCTACGCGGGCGCGCCGCGCCACCCGGACTGGTATCACAACCTGCTGGCCAATCCCACGGTGACCGTCGAGACGGGCGACGGGACGGCGATCGAGACGTTCACCGCCACGGCCGTACCGCTGACAGGCGAGGAGCGCGACCGCATGTACGCCCGTCAGGCCGAGCTGGTCCCGGGCTTCGCCGACTACCAGGCACGCACCTCCCGCGTCATCCCGGTCATCGCTCTCTATCGGCGCGACCACGAGCGCGCCCGGGCGATCGGCGACGAGCTGGTGCGGATCCACGACGGACTGCGGGCGGAGATGGCCGCGCTGCTGGCCGCGGTCGAGGACGGGCTCGCCACGGGTACGCCCGTGAATCCGCCGGGTCATGGCCTGGAGAGGGCGCTGCGAGAGCGCTGCCTGTCCTTCTGCACGGCCTTCCACGAGCACCACGCCAACGAGAACGAGCGGGGCTTCCCCCTGCTGGAGCGGGCCTTCCCCGGGCTGGCCCCGACCCTCGACCGCCTGCGCGAAGAGCACGTGCGGCTGGCCCGGATCAGGGACGACGTGCGTGCGGCGGTCGGCGAGGCGGGCTCCGGCGACCCCGCCGCCGTCAGGGCCACGCTCACGCGCCTGTCGGCCGAGCTGGAGGCGCACTTCGCGCGCGAGGAGGAACAGCTCGTCGCCACACTGAACGCGCTCTAACAGAACGCCTTTTAGCAGAACGCGCCCTGGCAGAACCGGCTATCCGGCCTCGTGGTCCGCCACGATGGCGTCGATGCGGGCGGCCAGCTTGTAGTCGAGATCGGTCAGGCCGCCGGCGTCGTGGGTGGTCAGCGCCAGGTGGAGGGTGCGCCATCGGATGTCGATGTCGGGATGGTGGTTCAGGGCCTCGGCCTGCTCGGCGATGTCGTTCACGATCGCGATGGCCGTACGGAAATCTCGGGCGACCACGGTCCTGCGGATCGTGTCTCCCTCGCGGCGCCACTCGGAAGCCTCGTACATGAAATCAGGACATCACGAAACACCGCCGATTGTGTAGATTCGCCGGGTGGATGAGCAGGTGGACGAGCACGTGGACGAGCTGCGGCGTGAGCTGTGCGAGTACGGCCGGCGGGCGGCGGCCCTCGGCCTGGTGATCGGGACCTCGGGCAACCTGAGCGCGCGCGAGGGCGATCTGGTCGTCGTCACCCCCTCGGGTGTGGCGCTCGACCGGCTGCGCCCGGAGGACTGCCCCGTGGTCGACCTCGAAGGGCGAGTCGTGGAGGGGGAGCGCAAGCCCTCCTCGGAGACGCCGATGCATCTCGCGCTGTACGAGGCGACCGGAGCCCGGGCGGTGGTGCACACCCACTCGGTCTTCGCGACCGTGGTCGCCTCGACCATGACCGAGCTGCCGCCGATCCACTACAACGCCCTGCTGCTCGGTGGGGCCGTCCGGGTGGCACCGTACGCGACGTACGGCACGCCGGAGCTGGCCCGCAACGTCATCGCCGCGATCGAGGGCAGGCAGGCCGCCCTGATGGCCAGCCACGGCGCGGTGACGATCGGCGGCGGCCTGGAGCAGGCGTTCGAGGCGGCGCGCCTGCTGGAGTGGCTGTGCGAGGTCTACGTCCGCGCCCTCGGGGTGGGCCGGCCCACGGTGCTCACCGAGGGCCAGCTCACCGCCGTCATCGAACGCGCGCTCAGCGGCTGACCGGACTAACCGAGGACGACCTTGCGGGCGAGGCCGAGCGGAAGCCCGCCGGAGCCCGCGATCGTGTCGTGGAAGGTCCGCAGATCGCCCGTGTAGTCCGCCCGGATACGCTCGATCTCCAGCGCGCCCGTGAGGTAGGAGGGCGCCTGCGTGGGCCAGGCGCAGTAGCGGCTGACCTCCCCGGCGGCGGTGCCAGGCGACAGCGACGCCTTCGTGGTCAGGAACTCCTCCGCCTGCTCGATCGTCATGTCGTCGCAGTGCAGCGCGGTGTCCACCACGATCCGGGCGGCCCGCCAGATGCGGCAGTCGAGGTGGGCGAGCTCGGTCTCGGGCGTGTCGAAGTAGCCCTGCTCGTGCATGAGCTTCTCGACGTAGAGCCCCCAGCCCTCCACGAAGTAGGGCGTACGGAAGATCTTGCGGGCGCGGTGCGGGTTGCCGGCCATCCAGGACAGGTGCCAGTGGTGTCCGGGGTAGCCCTCGTGCACGCTGATCGAGGGCATCTGGGGGCGCGAGTTGGTCCGCAGCCGCTGCCGCACCTGCTCCTCGGTGAAGCCGTCGGGGGTGTACGGCACGAAGAACACCCCGTCGCGCGAGGACGACAGCGGCGGCGGGGCGAGGTAGCTGGCCACGGCGATGATGGGCCGCTGGAACTCCGGCGAGGGCTCGACCCGGCACACCTCCCCCTCGGGGAAGGTCACCAGCCCGCGCTCGCGGACGAACTCGCGCGCCCGCAGCGTCTCGGCCTCGTATTCGGCGCGCATGGCCTCCAGGGTCGGCGGGTGGTCGTCCATGAGCGACTCCATCGCCTCCCGCCAGCTGCCGGAACCGAGGCGCGCGGCGACCTCCGTCATCCGCGTGTCCAGCTCGGCCCAGGCCTGGCGGCCCTTCTCGTGCAGCTCGGCGGAGCCGTACCCGAGCATCTCCTGCTCGCGCAGCAGCGCGGAGTAGAGCTCCTCGCCCATCCGCCAGGTGCCCCGAGCCTCGAAGCCCTCCAGGAAGCGGACCAGCCCGTCGAAGGCGTCGGCGGCGGGCTCGGCGGCCCGCGCCAGCCGCGACCGCAGCTCCGGGTCTGCGACCAGCGCGGGCAGCGTCTCGGTCAGGAAGCGGCGTCCCGTACGGGCCTGGTCGAGGCCGCGCTTGACGAGCAGGTCGGCGGCGAGATCGGGGTCCAGGTTGGCCTGGCAGGCGGCGAGCACGGCGGGCACCTCGGCCAGCCGCGCGACGGCGGCGTCGACCAGCTCGGCCTCCGGCTTGAGGCGCTGCTGGAACGGCGTGAACATCGACCCGAACATCACACCGAGGTAGGCGGCCGGTTCGCGCCGCCACTCCGGCCAGCGGGCCAGCGCGATCTGCCCGCGCAGATGGGCGGCGACCAGGTCCCTGTCGATCTCGTCTTCCGGACTCTCGGGCGTCGACTCCGACAGCTTGCGCAGCCATTCCTCTGCCGCCCGCTCCCGCGCCGTGAAGGCGGTCGCGCTGAGATCGCCCAGCGTGCGGTCGTATCCGTCGGCCCCCAGGAGGGCCGCCCTGACCGGGTTCTCGGCCAGGTACCAGTCGATGAACTCGTCCACCAGCGTCATAGCGCCCGACTCTATCCGCGACACTTGGGTGGAAGCCCCCAGATAAGGAGCGATTGGTGCCCCTGCAGATCACCGGCGCCCCCAGCGACCCCGACCTGATCCGCCTGCCGTGGGACGTCCCCCTCGAACAGTGGCCCGTCCACCATCTGGTGACGCTGCCCCGCGGCATCTCCCGGCACGTGGTGCGCTTCGCCCGGCTCAGCGGCCGGGTATACGCGATCAAGGAGATCAGCACCCGGTACGCCAAGCGGGAGTACCAGCTGCTGTGGGACCTGGCGCGGCACGACGCCCCCGCCGTCGAGCCGGTCGCCGTCGTCACCGGCAGGACCGCCCCGGACGGCTCCGAACTGGACTCCGCCCTGATCACGCGGCACCTGCAGTTCTCGCTGCCCTACCGCGCCGTGCTGTCGGGCTCGGTGCGGCCCGACACGCTGATCCGCCTGCTCGACGCGCTCGCGGTCCTGCTCGTACGGCTCCACCTGACCGGCTTCTACTGGGGCGACTGCTCGCTGTCCAACACGCTGTTCCGGCGGGACGCCGGGGCGTTCGCGGCCTATCTGGTGGACGCCGAGACCGGTGAGCTCCATCCGGCGATCAGCGAGGGCCAGCGGGCCCACGACATCGACGTCGCGCACGTCAACATCTACGGCGAGATGCTCGACCTGGAGGCGGGCGGGCTGCTCCACCCGACCATCGACCCGCTGGCCTTCGCCGAGCAGCTCGTCGAGCGCTACCACCGGCTGTGGGACGAGCTGACCGAGGACGAGATCATCGAGGAGGTCGACTGGCACCGCGTGGACCAGCGGGTGCGTCGCCTCAACTCGCTCGGTTTCGACGTCGCCGAGATGATGGTGCGCCGCAAGGCCGGCACCTCCCGCCTGATCGTCCGGCCGAAGGTCGTGGACGCCGGGCACCATCAGCGCCGCCTGCTGCGCCTGACCGGCCTCGACGTGGAGGAGAACCAGGCCAGGCGGCTGCTCAACGACCTCGACTCGTTCCGGGTGTCCACCGGCCTGCGGCACGAGGACGAGGCGATCGTGGCCCACCGCTGGCTGGCCGAGGTGTTCCAGCCGGTGGTGAACGCGACCCCGGCCGACCTGCGGCGCAAGCTGGAGCCGGCCCAGCTCTTCCACGAGGTGCTCGACCACCGCTGGTACATGTCGGAGGCCGCGGGCAAGGACGTCGGCCTGGAGGCCGCGGTGCGGTCCTACGTGGACAACGTCCTGGTGCACAAGCCCGACGAGAAGGCCGTCATCGTCACATCCGATCCCCTGTCTCCGTGACGAGGCTCGCCAGATACCGAGCGGCCTGCGGAATCCGGTCCTCGCCGAAGACGCGGACGCCGTTCAGCTCCAGCAGCGCCGCGGTCACGCCCTGCCCGGGGGTGGTCCTCCCCCGGTGGCTGCCGTCGTAGATCCGCAGCGACCCGCACGACGGGCTGCCCTCCTTGAGGATCGCGACCCGTACGCCGAAGGACCGGGCGACGGCGAGGGCCTGCTGCGCCCCGGACAGGAACGCGGCGGTCACGTCGTCGCCCTCCGGCGTCAGGATCCGGGCCGCGCCCGCCAGGACGGCCGCGCCGCCCGCGCCGCCCTCGATCTCGGCGGGCGGCCGGGGAACGGGCAGCCCGCCCTCGACCTCGGGGCAGAACGGCACCAGCCGCCCCTCCGCGCGCCAGCGGGCGAGCAGGTCGTCGTCGCTGGTCTTGGCCCCTCCGTCGTACCGGACCCGGCTGCCGAGCAGGCAGGCGCTGACGAGAATCCGTTCCACGCCTCCCATTCTGGCCGCCGTGCGGCGGTGCACGCGCCATCCCCGATACGAGGAAATTTCATGAAAACCGGGATTACCATTCCGGGAAGAAGAATTCTTATTCTTCGGGACTAATCCGTTCACTCCGGCCGTTTCCGGCTCGGGTGACTCGTCCACCTGCTCCTCTAGTGTTGGCCGCGCTGTACCGGCGAGGCGAGGAGTTACGGGTTGATCGGGATAGAGGACTGCCTCTCCGAAGCCATGTCGATCCCGGGTGCTCTCGGGGCCATTCTCGTGGACCACACCAGCGGCATGGCCGTCGCGGGAAAGGGGATCGCCGATCCCGGAAGGGCGGCCGCGGGGCTCAGCGAGGCGTACCGCGCCACGCTCGACGGGATCGCGATGGCCTCCCAGGAGACGGGTTTCCGGATCGAGGACGTGATCGTCACCACGGGCTCGGCCTACCACCTGGTGCGGCCCATGGAGATGATGTTCGACGGCCCGCTACTGCTGTGCGTACGCCTGGACGTGGAGCGGTCGAACCTCGCCCTGGCACGGCGGCGGCTGCGCACTATAACGGACGAGCTGGTCGCCTCCTGATGGGAGCCTGACCGGTGGCCGCCCCGACTCTCGACACCGTGCTCACCGGCCTCGCCCAGGACGAGGCCACCGGCTCACTGCGGGTGGGCAAGGAGGGCACGGTCTACTACGTCCGCGGCCGGGTGTCGTACGTGGAGTGCGCGGCCACGCCCGGCGTGGAGGAGTTGCTCGGCGCGTCGGGCCGGATCAGCGCGAACGGGATGCGGCACGCGCGGCAGGAGGCCGGTCCCGGCGGCGACGGCGGCGCCCTGCTCGTGGGCAGAGGGGTGCTCAGCCGGGGCGAGCTGGAGTTCTGCGTGCTGTCCGCCACGCTCGACGCGGCGTTCTTCCTTCCCGCGTCGAAGCCGGCGAGGACCAGGTTCAGGGAGGGCGACGCCCACTGGCTCGGGGTCCACTGGTTCTTCGACGTGCCGGGGCTGCTGCGCGAGTGCGCCAGGCGCCGGGCCCGCCTGGAGCGGGCCTGGCCGTCGGCCGAGATGGACGCGCGGCCGGTGACGCCCCTGCGGCGGATCCCGGGCACGCACGCGCTGCTCACCCGGCTGCAGTGGGAGCTGCTGCTCGCCGCGGACTCCACCGCCACGCCGGTCGAGCTGGCCCGCCGCCTCGGCCGTCCGGCCTACTCCACGCTGCTGGCCGTACGGGAGCTCGCGGCGGCCGGCCTGGTGGTGACGGGCGAGACGGCGGCGCTGCCCCGGCGCACGCCCCGGGCGGAGCCCCCACGGGCCGGCCCGGGGGCGGGCTCGGGGACCGGCTCGGGACTGCCGCAGGTCAACGGCGACGCGACCGACGTGAACCTGCTGCTGAGGCTGCGTGACGCGCTGGAGGCGCTGTAGTGATCGGGTGGCTCAAGCGGGCCGGAAGGGGTGTCTCGGTGGATCTGCGCCACGACATACACGAGGAACTGGTTGTCCTGCGCGAACGGGCGCCCGAGATCACCGGAGCGCTCACCTGCACGATCGACGGCATGCTCGTGACGACGGACCTGGCCGCGGACACCGAGCAGACCGCGGCGCTCACGTCGGCGCTGCTGTCGCTGAGCCGGAAGATGACCGATCTCGCCAGGATCGGGCGGCTGGAGGAGACGCTGATCTCCGGCACCCAGGGGCACACCGCGTGCTACGCCGCGGGCCCCACGCTCGTCCTCACCGTTCTCGCAGGTCAGGGAGCCAACCTCGGCCTGCTCCGGATCGAGGGACGCAGGGCGGCGAACAAGATCGCCGCCATCGTCGAACGCGGATGACCAACCAGAACAGGAGAAGAGACATGGCGAACATGGACGTCTCGCTGAAGGAGATGCTGACCATCGACGGCGCGGTCGGCGCGGCGGTGGCCGACTACGGGAGCGGGATGGCGCTGGGCACGCTCGGCGGCTCCAAGGACCTCGACCTCCAGGTGGCCGCCGCGGCCAACACCGAGGTGGTCAAGGCCAAGCTCCGCGCGATCGACGCGCTCAAGCTCAACGACGCGATCGAGGACATCCTCATCACGCTGGGCACGCAGTATCACATCATCCGGCCGCTGACCGGCCGCGGCGGCAAGGGGTTGTTCCTCTACCTCGCCCTCGACCGCAACCGGGCCAACCTCGCGATGGCCCGGCACCAGCTCCGCGCGATCGAGGACAAGCTCGAGATCTGAACCCCGCCCTGTCAGCCCCGCCCGGTCAACCCCGTCCGGATCAACCCCGCCCGGTCAGCTCTGTGATCGCCTCCGCGATGACCGGCCAGAGCGGGCGGGGCAGGTCGTGGCCCATCCCCGGGAAGGTCAGCAGCTTCGCGCCGGGGATGGCGTCCGCGGTCGCGATCCCGCCTTCGAGGGTGACCAGCGGGTCGTCCTCGCCGTGGATCACCAGCGCGGGCGTCGAGAGCCCGCGCAGTCCCTCCGTACGGTCGCCGGAGATCCGGATCGCGGTGAACTGCCGGGCGGTGCCCGCGGGGTCGAAGCACCGGTCGTAGCCGTCCGCGGCCACCCGGGTGACGCGCTCGACGTCCATCTCGTAGCCGGGAGAGCCGACGACCCGCGCGGTCTCGACGGCGCGGGCGATCACCTCGTCGCGGTCCCGCGCGGCGGGCGCCATCAGGGCGGCCATGGCCGCCTCGGTCGCACGCCCCACGCGGGGCCCGGGCGTGGACATGATCGAGGTCAGCGTACGGACCCGGCCGGGGTGGCGGATGGCGAAGGCCTGGGAGATCATGCCGCCCATCGACGCGCCCACCACGTGGGCGCTCTCCCAGCCCAGCACGTCCATCAGGCCGGCCGTGTCGTCGGCCATGTCGTCCAGCCTGTACGACGGGGCTGGCGCGAGGTCGTCCGCCGGGGTGAAGTGGGTGGACAGGCCCGCGTCCCGGTTGTCGAACCGGACGATCCGATGGCCGGACTCCACCAGCAGCTCGATCAGCCCCTCCGGCCAGCTGATCATCTGTGCTCCGAGCCCCATGATGAGGACGACCGGACGTCCCCCGGGTTCGCCGAACACCTCGTAGCAGATCTCGATGCCGTTCGCCGTCGCACGCATGCGAGCAGAATTTCATTCGGTTTGCCCTGCCGCAAGCGGCCCATGACCGGATCTGTACGGTTGTGTGGTGTGGTGCCGCAAATGACCCGTCGGCGGCGGATCCTCGTCCTCCTCATCTGCTGCATGAGCCTGCTGATCGTGTCGCTCGACAACACGATCGTCAACGTCGCCCTGCCGTCGCTCGGGCACGACCTGCACGCGCCGGTCTCCGGCCTCCAGTGGACGGTGGACGCCTACACGCTGACGCTCGCGAGCCTGCTGATGCTGGCCGGCTCGACGGCCGACCGGGTGGGCCGCCGCCGCACGTTCCAGACCGGTCTGGTGATCTTCACGGCCGGGTCGCTGCTGTGCAGCCTCGCCCCGAGCCTGGGCTGGCTGGTGGCCGCCCGGGTCGTCCAGGCCGTCGGCGGGTCGATGCTCAACCCGGTGGCCATGTCGATCATCACGAACACGTTCACCGACCGCAGGGAGCGGGCCCAGGCGATCGGCGTGTGGGGCGGCGTGGTCGGCGTCAGCATGGCGCTCGGACCGGTCGTCGGCGGCCTGCTCACCGACGCGGTGAACTGGCGGGCCATCTTCTGGATCAACGTGCCCATCGGCCTGCTCGCGCTGTTCCTGACCTGGCGCTTCATCCCGGAGTCGAAGGCGCCATCGGCGCGGAGGACCGACCCGGTCGGACAGGTGCTGATCATCGTCCTGCTCGGGACGCTCACATACGGGATCATCGAGGGCCGGGCCGCGGGCCCCGCCGTGAGCGCCGTCTGCTTCACCGTCGCGGCGGTGGCCCTGGCCGCGCTGGTCGTCTTCGAACTGCGCAGGCCCGAGCCCCTCATCGACATGCGGTTCTTCCGCAGCGCGCCGTTCTCCGGCGCGGCCGTCATGGCGGTGTCGGGCTTCGCCGGCCTGGGGGCCTTCCTGTTCCTCAACACGCTCTACCTGCAGAGCCATCGCGGGCTGTCCGCCCTCGCCGCGGGGCTGTGCACGCTGCCGGTCGCGGCGACCACGACGATCGTGGGGCCGCTGTCGGGCCGGCTCGTCGGCACCCGCGGCCCGCGCGTGCCGCTGATCGTCGCGGGCGTGTGCCTGGCCGCCGCCGGGGCGCTGCTGTCCCAGGTGACGCTCACCACGCCGCTCCCCCTGCTGCTCGGGATCTACCTGGTCTTCGGCGTCGGGTTCGGCATGCTCAACCCCCCGATCACCAACACCGCGGTCTCCGGGATGCCGCTCGCGCAGGCGGGCGTGGCCGCCGCGGTCGCCTCGACCAGCAGGCAGGTCGGCCAGTCCCTCGGCGTGGCCATCGCGGGCTCCGTGGTCTCCGGCGCCGCCTCCTCCGCCGCCGCGAACAGCGCCTTCGTCTCGGCCGCGCACGTGGCCTACCGCGTCAACGCCCTGTATGGGCTGATCGTGCTGTCGGTCGCCGTCCTGACGACCGGCCGCTGGGCCAGGGCCACCGCCGAGCGTACGGCGGCCCGGCTCATGGAAAGCCCGCAGATCACCCTGTCACGGGGGTGAAGCCGGCATCTCCGAGGACCTTGCGGCCCTCGTCGGACAGGACGAGGTCGACGAACTCCCGGGTCAGGGCGAGGCGCTCGGTCCCGGGGACGGTCGCGATGAGGTAGTCCTCGACCGCCCCGGCCGCCTCGGGGAAGTCCACGCTCTCCACCGCTCCCGCCGCCGCCCTGACGTCCGTACGGTAGACAAGCGCCGCGTCCGCCCGGCCGAGGCGCACCCTGCCGAGCGCGGCCCTGCCGTCCTGATCCCGCTCGACCGCCGAGACGGTGACACCGGCGGCGGCGAGCACGGTGCGGGCGGCCGCCCCGCACGGCGCGGACACGGCGCACAGGGCCACCCTGACGCCGGGAGCGGCCAGGTCCTTCAAGCTCGTGACGTGGGCCGGGTTGCCCTTCGGCACGGCGATCTGGAGGCTGTCGCGCGCGAAGACCCGCGGGCCGGGCGCCCCCGACCCGCGCATGGCCGCCGCGCCGGACGCGGCGAACAGGTCGGCCTGTGCTCCCCCGACGATCCGCCGCGCCAGCGCGGAGCTGCCGCCGAAGTCGAACCGGACGGCGACGCCGGGGTGGGCGGCCTCGAACGTCTTGCCCAGTGAGCCGAACGTCCCGGTGAGCGAGGTGTCGGCGAACACGGTGAGCGTCTGTCTTCCGCCGCCCCCGCAGCCGGTCACCGCGAACAGTACAAGCGCGAGCGCGAGCGCCGACGACACGGCCCGAAGGATCTCACCGACGCGATGCACGGCTCCACAGTAGCGAGCAGGAGGCAATTCATTCCATTTTTATCGCTTTATATCGGAGCTATGGTTTCGCCATCTCGCGGATTCCGCTGTGCGGATTTGTCGCAATTCAGCATTAATTCATTCCTGTGGAGGTGGCTTCCATGCCTGTAGGGCTTCTGAGGACCGCCGGGGCGCTCGTGCTCGCCCTTGCGGCCATGCCGGCGGTTCCGGCCGCCGCGGCGGACCCGCCGTCTGTGGTGATCGACTCCTCCGAGGCCGCCGCCGGCGTCATCCGGCTCGCCGGGCGCTTCACCGGCGCGTACGACGTGAACGTGGTGGTGAACGGCGAGCGGATCGAGCGCGCCAGGGTGAGCGACCCCGACGCGGACGACACCGGGACGTGGTCCTACGACCTCGACACCAGCGGGATGGACGGCGAGATCGAGGTCTACGCCAAGGCCACGGACGCCGAGACGCGGTACGGCACGTGGTCGGAGGCGCTGACGCTGCGGGTGGACAACCCGCGGGCCAGGGCGCCGGAGGTGTCGATCGCCGAGCCCGCCGACGGGGCGCGGCTCACCCGGCCCGGGATCGTGCGGGTGAACGTCGCCGGCGCGGACGTCCGCACGGTGCGGATCCGGGTCAACGGCGGCCCGTGGCAGCGCGCCGCCGGCGCCCGGGGGCGGTACGTCGCGCTGGTGAACCCGGCGAAGTACGGCGACGTGATGGCGAGCCTGGAGGCCGAGGCGGTCGACGCGCGCGGCCACGTGTCCAGGTCGGCCAGCACCTACGTGGCGTTCGGGGCGGCGAAGAAGGAGCGCCCGGCGGCGCACCGGCAGGACCGGGCGATGTGGATCTGGGAGAAGGCCTCCTACAACCTGGTGCTCAACCCCGGGTCGCGCCGCCTGCTGGAGACCGTGCTCGCGCCCGGCTCCACGATGTATCTGGGCGTGGACACGTACGCGGATCGCGACATGATCGAGGACGCGCGTCCTGAGCTGCGCGACCTCGTGGCCTGGGCGCACCGCCGGGGGATGAAGGTGCACGCCACGGTGGCCGGCGGGACCCGCCCGCCCTACCTCGGGGCGCTCGCCCGGCATCGCGACCGCGCCGTCCGGGAGATGGAGCGGGTGCTCGACTACAACCTCTCGTCGGCGCCGGCCGAGCGCTTCGACGGGGTCAACGTGGACATCGAGCCGTACAGCCTGCCGTGGTTCAACAGCGCCAAGCCGGACGTGCAGATCCAATGGCTGGACACGCTGCGGGCGATGATCGCCCGCCGGGACGCGTCCGGGCAGCCGCTGCTGTTCGGCCCCGCCATCCCCCGCTGGCTGGACACCTCCGCCTGCTGCACGGACATCCCGTACGGCGGGAGGACCGGGACGATGGCCGAGCACATCCAGGACATGGCGGACTACGTCGCGATCATGGACTATCGCGACCAGGCGGACGGCGGGGCCGGCATCATCGCGCAGGCGGCCGGGGAGATCGCCTACGCCGAACGGATCGGCAAGCCGCTCTCCGTGGTGGTCGGGGTGGAGACGCTCGACATCGCGACCAGCGGCGACCCGTCCAGCATCACCTTCCGCGAGGAGGGCAGGGACGCGCTGGAGACCGAGCTGGCGAAGGTCTACCAGGCGTTCTCCGGCAGCTCGGCCTTCGCCGGGGTGGCGCTGCACCACTACGACTCCTACCGGGAGCTGCCCACGATCTGGGGCCCGTCGGCGCGGTGGCCCGAGCCGCCCGCCGACTCGGGCCCGCCGACCGGGGTCGGCTCGCCGCCCGAGGCGGTCGCGTTCGACCACGCCACCGTCGATCTGACCTACGGCCGGGCCCACGACGACACCGAGGTCGACCACTACGAGGTGCACAGATCGACCGAGCCGGGCTTCACGCCCGGACCGGGCACGCTCGCCGGCCGGGCCCGCGGCCTTACCTACACCGACACCGGACTGCTGCCCGGCACCAGGTACACGTACCGGATCGTGCCGGTGGACGTCGCGGGGCATCGCGGGCCCGCGTCCGCCCCGGTCTCGGTGACGACCGGGACCACGGACCTGCGTCCGATGGTGGTGGACTCGATGGCGGTCACGGTGGAGGGCGGCGTCGCACGGGTGCGGCTGCGGGTCGTCGACAAGGAGAGCGGGGAGCCGGTGGCCGCGACCGTGCGCGGCCGGTTCACCTTCTCGGCCGGGCGCTACGTGACGGTGAAGGCGGGCGCGGACGGCTGGGCCACCGCGGCGTCGGAGGCGTTGAAGCAGCCGACGGGCGAAGTCGGGTTCGCCGGCCACCGCCTGACCGCCCCCGGCCGCTACTGGGCCGGGGCGTACGACAAGGACAGGAACGTCACCGCCCGCTGGTGACGCCGGCTTCGCCGGGGGCCGCCTCCCGCCCCGGAGACGGCCCTTTCCGTGCCATTAAAGGCATGAATTCATTCCCAATATCGCCCGAAAAAGGGAATAACTTTAGGTTGACATTGCCCAGATATGACGAGAAGAATCCCGTTATGGAGCCACCTGACGGAATGAATTCCCTCCCAAGGGGACGCCGATTCCGCACCCTGGCCGCGCGCCTGCGGCAGGAGATCGTGCAGGGCCGCTGGCCGGTCGGCGGCAGGCTGCCGACCGAGGCCGAGCTGGCGCAGACCTACTCGGTCGGGGTCAACACCGTGCGCCGCGCCGTCGACCTGCTGGTCGACGAGGGACTCGTCCGGCGGCGGCAGGGATCGGGCACCTTCGTGACCGCCGCCACCACCACCGGTGCCAGGCCGCGGCTCATCGGCGCGCTCGTCCCGTCGAACACCTACTACTACCCCCAGATCGTCCAGGGCATCGAGCGGGCGGCCACCGCCGCCGGAGTCCAGCTCGTGCTCGCGTGCTCCGACTACGACCCCGGCGTCGAGCTCGCGCAGATCCGGCAGCTCGTCGACGTCGGCGTCGCGGGCCTGCTGCTGGTGCCCAACCTGCACCTCGCCGCCGATCCCGCCGCGCACCTGGCCCGCCTGCGCGAGCTGCCCGTGCCGTACGTGCTGGTGGAGCGCAGGCCGCCGGACCCCCGACCGGCCGACCCGACCTCCTACGTCTGCACCGACGTGCACGGCGGCGGCTACGCCGCGGTCCTGCACCTCAACGGGCTCGGGCGCAACCGGATCGGCTACCTCGGCCGGATCGGCACCGCCACCTCCGAGCAGGTGTTCGCGGGATACCGCCAGGCCGTCGCCGACCTCGGGCTGCCGGAGATCCCGGACGCCGTGGCCAGGCAGCCCGTCTGGACCGGCCCCGACATGCTCGCCTACGCCAACGCCTGCGTGACGGAGAAGGTCCGCGCGGTGGTGTGCCTCGGCGACCGCGAGGCGACCGCGCTGCTGCCCTACCTGCGCAGGGTCGGCCTGACCGTCCCCGACGACATCGCCGTCGTCGCCTACGACGACGAGGTCGCCGACCTGTCCGAGGTGCCGCTCACCGCGGTGTCGCCGCCCAAGGCGGAGGTGGGCCGCATGGCGACCGAGCTGCTGCTCCGCCGGATCGAGCTCGGCCCCGCCGCCCCCGTCTGCCGTGTCGTGCTGCAGCCCCGCCTGGCCGTACGGGCCTCCTGCGGCGCCGCCTCCGGCAGCCTCGTCGAGGTCCGCGTCCCCCGCTGACGCCGGCCGTCATCCTCACCCCCTTTCCCCCCTTCCTGCTGGAGGACCCAATGAGACTGCGCATGCTCGCCGCCGCGGCGGCCGTCCTCACCGTGGCCGCCACGGCGGCGTGCGGCGGCTCGGCCGACGAGTCGGGAGCGGTCACCCTGCGACTCGGCTTCTACGCCGCAGCCGGGGATCCGGCCGACACGACCATGCGGCAACTCGTCAAGGAGTTCACGGCCGCCAACCCCTCGATCAAGGTGGAACTCGAGGTGGCGCCGTACGTGAAGTTCTTCGAGCGGCTGCGCACCCAGATCGCGGGCGGCCAGGCGCCGCAGGTGTGGCTGTCCGACGGCGTGCTCGTGCAGGAGTTCGCCGCACGCGGCGCCCTCGCCGACCTGACCGACCGGGTCAAGACCGTCGACGCCGCCGACTACTCCGGAATCGAGCTGAACCGGGACGCCAAGGGCCGGATCTACGGCTTCCCGCAGGGCGCCCAGACGCCGGTGCTGTTCTACAACAAGAAGCTGTTCGCCGAGGCCAAGGTCGACGCGCCGACCGCCGACTGGACCTACGACGACCTGGCCGCCGCCGCCAAGAAGCTCACCAAGGACAGCAACAGCGACGGCAAGCCCGACACCTACGGCTTCCGCGCCTACTCGCCCGGCTTCACCGAGAGCTGGTGGCCGATCATCAAGGCGTTCGGCGGCGACATCGTCGCCGACGGCAACCGCAAGGTGGTCGTCGACAGCCCGCAGTCGAAGGCCGCGCTCGACTGGATGCTCGGCGCGATGGGCAAGGACGGGTTCGCCCCCGACTACGCGACCACCGAGGGCCTCGGCAAGGGCGTCGTCCACACGCTGTTCGCCACCGGCCGGGTCGCGATGTCGTACGGGATCTACGCCCGCACCCTGCCCGCGGCGAGCGCGGGCGTCGACTTCGGCGTGGCCCCGATGCCCAAGGGCCCGGCCGGTCGCGGCAACGTCGCCATCGTCAACTCGTGGGTGGTCAGCAAGGCGGCCTCGCCTGCGCAGGCCGACGCGGCGTGGAAGTGGATCACCTTCTTCTCCGGGGAGGGCCCGCAGCGCAAGTGGGCCGAGCTCGGCGAGGCGATCCCGATCAACAAGAAGGCCGCCGCCACGGCCCTGCCCGCCGATCGCCGCCAGGCGTTCCTCGACTCGCTCGACGCGGCCACCGACCTCGGCGCCAACGCCGTGTGGTCGGAGTACACCGAGGCCCTGTCCAAGCGGATCAGCGAGGCGCTGTCGGGCGCCTCGCCCGTCGGCACCGCGCTAGCGACCGGCCAGAAGGAGGCCCAGGAGGTCATCGACCGCTTCTACGCGGGGCAGACGCAGTGACGGTGCTCACGAGGAAGGCCGGGAAGGTGGCCGCCGACCCGCGGCCGTCGGCCGGCAGACGGCACGCGGGCGAGCGCGCCTGGGCGTTCGCCTTCGCCTCGCCCTACCTGCTCCATCTGGTCGCGCTGGCCGCCTGGCCCTTGCTGGCCTCGCTGTTCTTCAGCATGACCGACTACGACCTGCTCTCCTCGCCGAAGTTCGTCGGGTTCGGCAACTTCACCCGGCTGTTCGGCGACGAGGTCTTCTGGCGGACCCTCGGCAACACGGCGTACTTCGCGGTGCTGTTCGTGCCGACCCAGACGGTCCTGGCCCTGGGCCTGGCGGTCGCGCTCAACCAGCGGCTGCGCGGCATGGCCCTGTTCCGCGCGGCCTACTTCGTCCCGGTCGTCTCGTCGTGGGTGGTCGTCGCGTACGTCGCCGACGCCGTCTTCAACCCGCAGACCGGCCTCGCCAACCAGGTGCTCGGCTTCCTCGGGCTGCCGTCCGAGAACTGGCTGCAGGACCCGGCGCTGGTCATCCCCACGCTCGCGGCGGTCGCGGTGTGGAAGGGCGTCGGCTACATGATGGTGCTCTTCCTCGCGGGCCTTCAGGCCATCCCCGAGGAGCGCTACGAGGCGGCGAAGATCGACGGCGCGTCGGCGTGGAACCGGTTCCGCTACATCACCCTGCCGGGCATCTCCGGCACCACGTTCCTGGTGCTGGTGCTCACCTCGATCGAGACGCTGCAGTCGTTCGAGCAGGTCTTCGTGATGACCGACGGCGGTCCCCACGGGGCGAGCGAGCTGACCGTGCTCCACCTCTACCGGCAGGGCTTCCAGTTCTTCCAGATGGGCTACGCCTCGGCCATCGCGTGGGTGCTGTTCGTGCTGGTGCTCGCGCTGACCCTGGTGCAGTTCCGGCTCCAGCGCAGGTGGGTGCACTATGCGTAAGACCGTCTCCTACGTCCTGGTCACGGCGGGCGCGCTGGTCATGCTGCTGCCGTTCGTGGCCGCGCTCAGCAACTCACTCAAGAGCTTCGCGCAGTACATCCAGGTGCCGCCGAGCTGGATCCCCGACCCGATCCAGTGGGACAACTACGCGGAGGTGTGGCGGCGCACGCCGTTCGGGCTCTACCTGACCAACAGCCTCCTGATCGCGGTCCTCGCCGTGGCCGGCAACGTGCTGACCAGCGCCATGGTCGGGCACGCCCTGGCCAGGATGCGCCTGCCCGGCAGGCAGACGCTGCTCACCATGGCCCTCGGCACCATGATGCTGCCGACCGTCATCACGATCGTCCCGAACTTCCTGCTCTTCCGCTCGCTGGGCTGGCTGGACACCCTGCTGCCGCTCATCGTGCCGTACTGGCTGGCCACGCCGATCGGGATCTTCCTGATGCGGCAGACCTTCCTCGGCATCCCGAAGGACTTCGAGGAGGCCGCGAGCCTCGACGGCGCCAACCCCTGGCAGGTCTTCTGGCGGATCCACCTCCCGCTGGCCAAGCCCGCCCTGGCGACGCTCGCGGTCTTCACCTTCACCACGTCGTGGAAGGCCGTGCTCGAACCCACGATCTACCTCACCTCACCCGAGCACTACACGCTGCCCGTCGGCGTGCTGAGCCTCAAGGGCCAGTTCGTCGGGAACGACCAGCTCGTCACGGCCGCGGCGATGATGAGCCTGCTGCCGATGCTGGTGGTGTTCGTCCTGGCCCAGCGCTATTTCGTCCGCGGAACCATGTCCGCGGGACTCAAGGGCTGAAAGCGCCCTCATCCGAACCGGAAAGGAAATCGTGACAACAACAACCGGGCTGCGCCTGGGTGTCATCGGCGCGGGCACCATTGCGGAGTTCCACGTGGCCGCAGCCCGCCGCACCGGCGGGCAGGCGCAGGTCGTCGCGGTGTGCGACGTGCGCGCCGAGGCGGCGGAGAAGCTGGCCGCGGAGGCCGGGGCCCTCGCCTTCACCGATCACCGGGCGATGATCGACGCGGGCGGCCTCGACGCGGTCGTGATCACCGTCCCACACGCCCTGCACACCCCGATCACGCTGGACGCGGCCGCGGCCGGACTGCACGTCCTGCTCGAGAAGCCGATCGCCACCACGCGCGAGGACGCGGTCCGCATGATCGAGGCCTGCCGCGCGGCCGGCGTCGTGTTCGCGGTCGGGCACGTGCTGCGCTTCGTCCCGACGCTGCGCGCCGCGGCCTCCTACCTCGCCTCGGGCGAGCTGGGCCGCGTCGTGGTGGCCTCGGAGCGGCGGACCGCCGACTACGCCGACCCGGCGCGACCCCGCTGGTTCCTCGACCCCGGCATGGCCGGAGGCGGCATCGTGCTCAACGTCGGCACGCACAGCATCGACAAGCTCCAGATGCTCGTCGGCTCGCCGATCGTCGAGGTCACCGGCCACACCGCCGCACCCGCGGACGGGTCGGTCGAGACCGAGGCGGTCGCCCTGGCTCGGCACGCCGACGGCACCCGCTCGACCATGTCCGTCACCGGCACCGGCCTTCCGTTCACCGACGAGGCCGAGGTCGTGTGCGGCGAGGGCGCGATACGGATCAGCCGCGGCGAGGGCGTCTGGTCCTTCCGCAGAGGGGTCGCCACCCAGGTGGCCGCGCCCGAGCCGGGTGAGATGGCCACGGCGTTCGCGGCGCAGCTCGCCGACTTCGCGCGGGCCTGCGCGGAGAACGGCACACCCGAGGTCACGCCCGAGTACGCGCTGTCCGTCCTGGACGTCGCCCTCGCCGTCTACGAGTCATCCCGTCAGGGGTCCTCCATCACTGTGAAGGGACAGTTGTGAACCCTCTCGCGTTCAGCACGCTCGGCATGCCCGGCGCCCCCGTCGGCGAGGTCATCGCCACGGCCTCCCGGTATGGCTGCGCGGGTGTGGAGTTGCGCTGCGCCGACGGCGAGATCATCTCGCCGGACACGCCCGCCGGCGAGCTGCGCGAGGTCGCGCGCGCGTTCGCCGCCGCCGGAGTCGAGGTCGTCGCCGTCTGCTCCTACACCCGGGTGGCGCGGCCGGACGGCGACCCGGTGGCCGAGGTGCTGCGTCATGTGGAGATCGCCGAAGCGCTCGGCTCGCCGTACGTGCGGGTCTTCGGCGGTGTCGAAGGGCAGGCCGGCCCGGCCGCCGCCGCGACTCGGAGGCTCGCGGAGGTCGCCGACCGGCTGCCGGACAACGGCGTCGACGTGCTGCTGGAGACCCACGACGTCTTCCTCACCGGCGAGGCGATCGCCGGAGTCCTGGCCGGGGTCGGCTCGCCGCGCGTCGGCGCGCTGTGGGACGTGGTCAACCCGTGGCGGGCGGGCGAGGCGGCCCCGGCCACCGCGGACGCGCTGGCGCCTTACCTGAGACACGTGCAGATCAAGGACGCGGCGTCGCCCACCGACCTGGCGCCGGTGCTGCCGGGCAAGGGCGCGGTGGGCGTGCCCGGCGTGCTCGCCGAGCTGGACCGCATCGGATATTCCGGCTATCTCGCGCTCGAATGGGAACGCGTGTGGTATCCCGACGCGCCGCCCGTCGGCGAGGCGCTCGCGGCGTTCCGCGAGGTGCTCGGGCGGTGATTCCCCAGGTCACCTCGCTCATCTCGGGGGACGGCCGGTTCCCGCTCGATCGGGGCGCCCGGGTGCGCGGCCCGCACGCCGACGCGGCGCGGGAGCTGCTCGGCCTCCCCGAGGACGGCGATGCCCCCGGGGAGATCGTCCTCGACCTCGTGGACGACCCGTCGCTGGGCGACGAGGGTTACACGCTCACCGTCACCCCGGAAACGGCCAGGATCACCGCGGCCGGAGCCGCCGGGCTGGGCTGGGGCGTCCAGACGCTGCGCCAGCTCGGCGCGCCCGGCGCCGTGCCGTGCGTGACCGTCCGGGACGTGCCCAGGTACGCCTGGCGCGGCGTCATGATCGACGTGGCGCGCTGGTGGCGCCCGGTCTCCTTCCTGCGCGCGTACGTGGACCTGCTGGCGCTGCACAAGTTCAACGTGCTGCACCTGCACCTCACCGACGACCAGGGGTGGCGCTTCGAGGTGCGCGCGCACCCGCCGCTCACCGAGGTCGGCGCCAACCGCGCCGAGTCCCCGGAGGGCCACGCCCGGGAGGGCAGGTTCGACGGGACCCCGCACGGCGGCTTCTACACCCAGCGGGAGCTGCGCGACCTGGTGGACTACGCGGCGGCCCGGGGCGTGACCGTGGTCCCCGAGATCGAGTTCCCCGGGCACTCCCAGGCCGCGATCGCCGCCTGCCCCTGGCTCGGCCACCCGTCCGCCGAGCCCGTGCGGGTCCGCACCTCGTGGGGCATCTCCTCGCACGTGCTCAACGTGAGCGACCGCGCCGCCGGGTTCGCGCGCGACGTGCTCGACGAGCTGTGCGACGTGTTCCCGTCCCGGTTCGTCCACATCGGGGGTGACGAGGTCCGCACGGAGGAGTGGGCGGCCAGCCCCGAGGCGGCCCGGCGGGTGGCGGGCGCCGGGCTCCCCGGCCCGGAGGCCCTGCACGGCTGGTGGGGGCGGCTCCTCGCCGGGCATCTGCGCGGGCTCGGCCGCCGCGCCGTCGCCTGGGACGACATGCTCGACCACGACCCGCCCGAGGACATGCTGATCATGGCCTGGCGGGGTGTGGACCGGATCGAGGCCGCCCTGCGGGCAGGGCACGACGTCGTCGCGGCGCCGCACACGCACACCTACCTCGACTACGCCGAGTCGGACGCCCCCGGCGAGCCGGTCAGCATCGCCGGGCCGCTCCCGCTGGAGACCGTCTACGGGTTCGACGCGGGGGAAGGCGTCCTCGGCGTGCAGGCCCAGCTCTGGGGCGAGTACCTCCCCACGAGGGAACGCTTCGACTACAACGCCTTCCCCCGGCTCTGCGCCGTCGCCGAGGCCGCCTGGACCTCCGGCCGGGACCTCGGCGACTTCACCCGGCGGCTCACCGCCCACCTGCCGCTCCTCGACCGGCTGGGCGTGGGCTACCGCCGGCCACACCACCAAGGAGCACGACATGTTCACCTCTGAGCGGGAGCTCGAAGAGCGGCTGGCCACCCCCTCGGCCGGGCTGGTCGCCGACGCCGGCCGGCTGGACGGCGACCTCGTCGTCCTCGGCGCGGGCGGCAAGATGGGGCCGAGCCTGGTCCGGCTGGCCCGGCGCGCGCTGGACGCCGCCGGACGCGGCTCCGCCCGCGTGTACGCGGTCTCGCGCTGGTCCGACGACGCCGCGGCGCGGGCGCTGGCGGACGAGGGCGTCGACGTGGTGCGTCACGACCTGATGGGCGGCGACGACCTCTCCGGGCTGCCCGACGCGGCGAACGTCGTCTTCATGGTCGGCGCCAAATTCGGCACGTCGGCCGCGCCCTACCAGGCGTGGGCGGTCAACGCGGCGCTGCCCGCGGCGGTCGCCCGGCGCTATCGCGCCTCGGCGATCGCGGCCTTCTCCACCGGCAACGTGTATCCGCTGGCGGACCTCGCCTCCGGCGGCTGCGCGGAGGAGGACCGGCCGGGACCCGTCGGCGAGTACGCGATGAGCTGCCTCGGCAGGGAACGCGTCTTCGAGCACGCCGCCGCCGCGTACGGCACCCGGGTCGCGATCCTGCGCCTCAACTACGCGGTGGACCTGCGCTACGGCGTGATCGCCGACATCGCCGCCGCGGTGGCGGCGGGTGAACCGGTCGACGTCACGACCGGGCACGTCAACGTGGTGTGGCAGGGGTACGCGAACGAGGTCGCGCTGCGATCGCTGTCGCACGCGCGCGCTCCGGAGGCGTTCACGCTCAACCTGACCGGCCCCGAGACGGCGTCGGTGCGGCGGATCGCGACCCGGCTCGGCGCCGCCCTCGGCGTCGAGGCGACCTTCACCGGCGAGGAGAGCGGCACGGCGCTGCTGAGCGACGCCTCCCGCTGCCACGGCCTGTTCGGCTACCCGGATGTGCCGCTGGACACGCTGATCGCCTGGCAGGCCAGCTGGCTGTCGCGGGGGCTGCCGCTGTCCGGGAAGCCGACCAAGTTCGCCGTGCGCGACGGGAGGTTCTGAGATGTCGCTCGACCTGCTCAGGACGGGAACGGTCATCCCCGCCCACCCGCTCGCGCTGACCGCCGGGCGCACGCTGGACGAGCGCCGCCAGCGGGCGCTCACCCGCTACTACCTCGCCTCCGGGGCGGGCGGGACGGCCGTCGCCGTGCACACGACGCAGTTCGAGATCCGCGAGGCGGGGCTGCTCCGGCCGGTGCTGGAGATCTCCGCCGAGGTGGTGGCGAAGGAGGCCGACCGGCCGTTCGTCCTGGTCGCCGGGGCGTGCGGCGACACCGCGCAGGCCGTCGCCGAGGCGGAGCTGGCGGCCTCGCTGGGCTACCACGCCGTGCTGCTGTCGCCGAGGGTTGCGGGCGCGGGCGAGCCGGAACTGCTGGAGCGGGCCAGGGCCGTCGGCGAGGTGCTGCCCGTCATCGGCTTCTACCTTCAGGAGGCGGTGGGCGGCCACAGGCTGAGCCCGTCCTTCTGGCGCTCGCTCAGTGAGCAGGAGTCCCTGGTGGCGATCAAGATGGCGCCCTTCGACCGCTACCGTACGGTCGACGTGGTCCGGGCCGTCGCCGCGTCAGGGCGGACCGGCGACATCGCGCTCTACACCGGCAACGACGACAACATCCTGGCCGACCTGCTCACGCCGATCGCGGGCCGCCGCGTCGTCGGCGGGCTGCTCGGGCAGTGGGCGGTGTGGACCCGCGCGGCCGTGCTCATGTTCGAGGAGGTGCGGCGCGCGTGGGCCGGGAACGACGAGGTCCTGCGCTCCCTGCTGGGTCGCGCCGCCGACCTCACCGACGCCAACGGCGCCGTCTTCGACGTGGCGGGCGGCTTCAAGGGCTGCATCGCCGGGGTCCACGAGGTGCTGCGCGGGCAGGGCCTCCTGGCCGGCACGTGGTGCCTCGATCCCGGCGAGGGACTGTCCCCGGGGCAGGCCGAGGAGATCGCGCGGGTGCGCGCCGCCTATCCCTGGCTGGTGGACGACGACTTCGTCGCCGCCAACCTGGACGACTGGCTGCGCTGAGCCGGGCGCCCGGACCGGCGGCCCAGATCGGCGGCCCAGGGCGGGAGGTCGTCCCGCCCCGGGCCGCGACCGGCCGGAGCCGCCGTCAGACGCTCCAGTGCGCCGAGGCGAGGGCGCGCACCGCGTCCTCGTCCACCTCGACGCCGAGACCAGGACCCGCCGGCACCAGAGCGGTGCCGTCGGCGACCTCCACCGTGCTCCCCCCGACGTAGGCCGAGCGTACGAACTGCCGTCCGTTCAGATCGACGGGGGTGTCGACGCCGAACGCGGCGAACAGGTGCAGCGAGGCGGCGAAACCGAGATCGGTGTCGGTCAGTCCCGACCCCATGATGCGCAGCCCCGCGTCCTCGGCGAACTGGCACAGCCGCCGCGAGAGCGTCAGCCCGCCCGAGCGCTGGACCTTGGCGATGGCGATGTCCACCGCGTCGAGCTTCACGAACGTGGCCAGGTCGGAGGGGTGGCGCAGGCTCTCGTCCAGCGCCACCGGCAGCGGGCTGTGGTCGCGCAGCCTGCGCAGCCCGGTGACGTCGTTGGCGGGCAGCGGCTGCTCGAACGCCGACACGTCGAATTCCGCGAGCCGGCGCGCCATGCGCAGCGCGGCGTCCACGGTGTAGGCCTGGTTGGCGTCCACCCAGATGGGCGCGTCCGGCGCCGCTTCCCTGACCGCCGCCACGACCGAGGCGTCCGTCGCCTCGTCGTGCAGGCCCACCTTCACCTTGTACGCGCGATAGCCCTCGGCCCGCCCCTCCTCGACCGCCTTGCGTACCTCGTCGGGGGTCTGCCCGGCCACGATCCAGCCGAGCCGGATCCGGTCGAGGCGGCGCTGGCCCCACAGCATGCCGACAGGGACCCCGAGGGCCCGGCCGAGCAGGTCGTGCAGGGCGATGTCGAGCGCCGACTTGGCGATGGGAGAGCCGATGGTCAGGCCGCGGTTGATCACCTTCTCGTAGGCCGCGCAGGCGCCGTCCAGATCCCACGCCGGCCGTCCGATCAACACCGGAGCGAGGTAGCGGTGAATGGTCGTCGAGATCGACTCCACGGTCTCGTACGTCCATGAGGGAGTCGGCGTCGCCTCACCCCAGCCGGTCACGCCACCGGCCGTCACCTTGACGAGAACACGTTCGGCGGGCTTTCCCGCCGTCGTGACGCTCCCCCCGGAAATGCTGAACGATCTGATGGAGGGCAATTCGACGACGAACGTCTCCACCCGCTCGACGACCAGCGACTCCATGATTCTCCTATCAAATGAATTCATTCGTATTTCCTTGTCGCAATACCTCCGAACCTAGCATGTGGGAAATATTTGACCAATCAATGGAATGAATTCCGGCGCTACGCCTTTCCGATCACGGCGACGCGCCGCGCGCCGTCCGAGATCGTCTCCGACCGGCCGTGGATCATGGCCCACCGGAGGCACCCAGCGACAAAAGCCCCAGGAAGGTGTTTAGAGGTCATGACTGGCGAAAGACTACCTATTGGGCATAAACCGATCGAGTGAGGAGAGACATCTTGAGCGTCAACCCTTCCTCCAGAGTCCGCGAGAGCAGCCAGCCCTGGCTCCACCAGCGAGGGACTGAGATACAGGCGTTCGGGACCGTGCGGGACTTCCCTGTCGGGCTGCCGAGGGAGACGCGGGAATACTCCTGTCAGCGGCTCAACCAGGTCCTGGCCGACACGCAGATCCTCTACAGCCTGTACAAGAAGCACCACTGGCTCATGCGGGGGCCGACCTTCTACCAGCTTCACCTGCTTCTCGACAAGCACTCCAGCGAGCAGTTGCCGATCATCGACGCGGTCGCGGAACGCATCCAGACCCTCGGCGGCGTCGCCGTCGGGGATCCGCGCCAGGTGGCGGAGATGACCGTGATCCCGCGGCCGCCGGACGGCGTGGAGGAGGTGCCCGCCATGCTCTCCCGGCTCCTGGAGGCGCACGAGACGATCCTGGTCGCCGCGCACGACGCCGCCTCACGGGCGGCCGAGATGGGCGACGACGGCACCAACGACCTGCTCGTCTCCGAGGTCATCCGTACGGGCGAGATGCAGGCGTGGTTCCTCGCCGAGCACCTCGTGGACACGCCGCTCGTCCGCACCTGACCTGTGCCTGAGCTGCCCCGCCCGGGCGTCACCCCGTGACGCTCGGGCGGCCGTTCTCGATGTGTCCCGTCAGCCGCCGGGCGAACCCGTCGTGCCCCGCCACCCCGATCATCAGGTCGTACCACCCGGTGGGCGCGTGCCACTCGACGCGGGCGGTGTCTCCCGGCGCGATCCGGACCGTACGCGCCGCGCCGCCGTAGGCGAGCGGGGTGACCGACACCTCGGCCGGGAAGGCGGTCGGGTTCGCCACGGCGATCACGACGGCGCGGGCGGCGGCGTCGATCGCGCCGGTCACCTCCACCGGGTCGGCCGTCCCGCCGCGGAACTCCCGGCGGAACCCGTTCGGCCCGACGAGCACCAGGTCGTACGACGGGCAGGGGAAGTAGAGCACCTCCTCCGCCGTGCCGAGCACGTCGAAGTGCATCGGCTTGGCGAGCTCGCCCAGGTATCCGTACAGGATGAAGTGGGCGGAGGCCGCGCCGGAGTTGCGCATCGCGATCTCCACGGACCGTCCGCGCACGACCGCCTCGGCGTCCGGCTGGTAGGGCAGCGCGCGGGCGGGCTTGACCCCCGGTTCCTGCACCGGCATCCGCTGCTCGGCGGGCACCTGCGGATACCACCGGTCACCGGCGGGAACCGGCCGGGGCTCGGCGACGGCCGTCACGGGAGGCGGGGACATGGGGGCGGCGAAGTCGAAGGCGGAGGTGAGGTCGCCCGCCACCCGGCGCCGCCATTCGCCGATGGGCGCCGTGATCCCGAACCGCCGCTCCAGGAACCGTACGGTCGAGGTGTGGTCGAGCGTCTCGGAGCAGACGTGGCCGCCCACGCTCCACGGCGACACGACGATCATGGGTACGCGGACGCCGAGGCCCATCGGCCGCCCGCCGACGAACTCCTCCGGGGTGCCGTCGGGCGGGACCGGCGGCGGAACGTGGTCGAAGAAGCCGTCGTTCTCGTCGTAGGTGACGAACAGGGCGGTCCGCGCCCAGACCTCGGGGTGCGACCCCAGCGCGTCGAGCAGCCGGTAGACGATCTGCCCGCCCTCCACGGCCGACGAGCCCTCGGGGTGCTCGGAGTCTGCCAGCGAGGGCACGACGTACGACACCGCGGGCAGGCGCCCGGCGGCCACGTCGGCGGCGAACCACTCCGCCAGGCCGCCCGCGGGGGCGCGGCGCAGCGCCCGGTCGTAGACGTCGCGGTCGGCCGGCTCCAGGGCGGCCACCCGCTCCGCCAGCTCCGCCAGCAACGGCGCCGGGTCCTCCGCCGCCCGGACCTTCTCGTAGAAGGAGCGCATGCTCCCCAGCCCGATCCGGTCGATGACCGCCATGAACGGCCGGAAGAACTCCAGGTTGTTGCACTCGTAGTTGTCCCACTCCTGGTACACCTGCCAGGTGTGCCCGGCCCGCGTCAGCAGCTCGGGAACGGTGACCCAGTCGTAGCCCGGATGCCCCTCCGCCCCCTCGGACGCGACGTTGTCCAGCGCGCGCTGCCGGGTGCCCGGCTCGTAGCCCGTGTAACCCGAGATGTGGTAGTTGCGGTTGGGCGTCGTCGAGGTCAGCAGCGAGCAGTGATAGGCGTCGCAGATCGTGAACGTGTCGGCGAGCTCGTAGTGGAAGGGCAGGTCGCGCCGGTCGTAGAAGGCCATCGAGCCGGGCCCCTTGCTGGGCACCCAGGCGTCGTTCCAGCCCATGGCCCAGGCGTTCTGGGTGCCGAGCCAGGTGTGGTCGTGCGTGTCGAGCAGCATCGGGTCCGCCCCCGCCCGCTCGGCCGCCTCCCGTACGGAGAAGGGCAGCACGCCGTCCTGCTCGAAGACCGGCCGCCAGGCCCGGGTGGACACGGCGTTGCGGTCGCCGAACCCCCGCACCCCGCGCATCCGGCCGAAGTAGTGGTCGAACGAGCGGTTCTCCAGCATGACGAAGACGACATGCTCGACGTCGGACAGGCTCCCCGGCGGAACCGGCCGGGCCAGCGCCCGGAGCAGGGAAGGCGGCAGCGACGATCCGGCCGGCATGGGCGCCCCTTCAGGAGGAATAACGCGAAACGCCCACAACCTAACAGCGTCGCGTCGTTACGCGAGCACCCGCTTGCGCGTGGCGGCGGGCGGCGGCAGGTGGACCCGGCCCAGCTCGCGCAGTGCGCGGGCGGCCCCGGCGCGGCGGGCCAGTGGAAGCGCCCGCCGGGCGAGGTCGGCCGCCTGGTCCCGCTCGTGCGCGTCCGCGTACGCGTGCGCCTTGCGGGCCAGCGCGTACGCCGCGATGTAGACGGGCGCGGCCGGGGCCGGCTCGCCCTCCAGGATCTCGATGGCGCCGCCCGGCCGGCCGAGGTCGACCAGGCAGCCCGCGCACAGCTCCGCCCGCGTCTCGCCGGTCGTCTCCCGGCCGGGGGCCTGTTCCGACTCCTCCAGGCAGCGGTGGCACAGCTCCGCCTCGCCCGCCAGCGCGTGCGCCCGGGCCTCGTGCCGCCGCGACAGCGTCTCGACCTCGGCGGGGACGCCCGTACGCTCGCGGGCGGCCACGGCCGCCTGGACGATCTCGCCCGGCTCGGCGGCGTCGACCAGCTCGGCCCGCTGGACCAGCGCGAAGACCTCGGTGAGGGGGTCGCCGGCCTCACGCGCCTCGCGGATCGCCCGGTCGGACCAGGCCCGCGCCCCCGGCGCGTCGCCCGCCTCGTGCTCCATCCCGCTGATCAGCTCCGCGTCCCGGGCGGCGAGCGCGAGCAGCGGCCTCCGCACGGACGGCCGGGCGTCGCGGCGGAACGTCTCGATGCCCGCGAAGACGGGCCGCAGCGCCGCCACGAGATCGGCGGGCCGCGCGTGCGGCACGGCGCAGGCGTCGAGCACCCGCTCGAAGTAGCCGGCCGTGCCGGGGTCGGCGCGCCAAGGACGCTCGACGGCCCGGCCGACCCGTTCCTCCTCCTCTTCGGGGAACAGGCCCGGCATCAGCGGAATGCCGGTCAGGTGATGCCACCGGGTGGTGCCGGAGGACGCGCCGACGAACAGGTCCGCCTCGTCCATGCCGAACACCCGGCACAGCAGCTCCGCGTCGCCGGCTTCCGGCCGCCGCTCCCCCGCCTCCCACGCGCGGACCGCGTCCGTCGGCAGACCGGGCTCGGCCTCCCCCGCGGCTTCGGTCAGTCGTTCTCCCAGGTCACGACGGCTCCACAGCCGACCGCGGCGCAGCGCGCGCAGCCGGGCGGCCCACAGCGGGACGTCAATGGTGATCATCAGCGGCACCCCCGGTTCTGTCGGTGCCGGGCGTTATGTTTGCGGCGTGCTGACCCGACGTATGCTCAACCGCGCCCTGCTCGACCGCCAGATGCTGCTGCGCCGCCACGACGTCAAGGCTCTGGCCGCGATCGAGCACCTGGTGGGCATGCAGTCACAGGCTCCTCTCTCAGCCTACGTCGGCCTGTGGACCCGCCTGCCGGACTTCCGGCACGAGGACCTGGCCGGGCTGCTCACCGACCGCACGGCCGTACGGATCGCGCTGATGCGCGGCACCATCCACCTCGTCAGCGCCGACGACTGCCTCGCCCTGCGCCCGGTCATGCAGCCGCTCCTCGACCGGTTGCTGCGCGCGTCGTACGGCAGGCGGCTGGGCGGGGTGGATCTCGACGAGCTGGCGAGCGTCGCCCGCGCCCTGATGGAGGAGCGGCCGCTGAGCTTCGCGGAGCTGGAGGAGCTGCTCGGGCAGCGGTGGCCGGGCCGCGACGGGCTGGCCCAGGCCGTACGCGCGGTCATGCCGCTGGTGCAGGTCCCGCCGCGCGGCGTGTGGGGCGCCTCAGGCCAGGCGCGGCACGTCCACGCCGAGTCGTGGCTGGGCCGCCCGCTGGGCGACGGCTCGGCCGCCGGCGACATGGTGCTGCGTTATCTGCGTGCCTTCGGGCCGGCGTCGGTGAAGGACATGCAGACCTGGTCGGGCCTGACCGGGCTGCGCTCGGTGGTGAAGGGCCTCGACCTGGTCACACACCGGGACGAGAACGGGGTGGAGCTGTTCGACCTGCCCGAGGCGACGCTGCCCGGCCCGGACGCCGAGGCGCCGGTGCGGTTCCTGGGCGAGTTCGACAACCTGCTGCTCTCGCACGCGGACCGGACGCGGGTGATGGCCGAGGAGTACCGCTGGCGGGTCTTCACGGTCAACGGGATCATCCGCGCGACGATCCTGGTCGACGGTTTCGTCGCGGGGTTGTGGCGGATCCAGCGGGGGCGGGTCGAGCGAGCCGGGGAGACGGCGGTCCTGGAGATCGAGCCGTTCGAGCCGCTCGGCGCCGCGACCCGCGACGCGCTGGCGGCCGAGGGGGAGCGCCTGCTGGAGTTCGCGGCAGGGGACGCCTCCGCACGCGACATCCGCTTCCTGGAGTAGGACGCTTTCCTGGGTAGGACCCACGGGGTGGAGAGCCTCTCGGTGACGGTGGACGCGCAGGCGAGCCCGGAGCGGGTCTTCGCCGTGCTGACCGACTGGCCCCGGCACCACGAGTGGATGCTGCTGACCCGGGCCTGGGTGGTCGCCGGTGACGGCCACAGCAGGGGCAGCAGGCTCGCGGCGGCCACCGGGGTCGGCCCGCTGTCGTTCGTGGACACGATGGACGTCACCGGCTGGCGTCCGCCACACGAGGTGGAGGTCCGCCACACCGGCCGTGTGGTGCGCGGCGTCGGGCGGTTCCACGTGCTGCCCCGTCCCTGCGGCGGAAGCAGGATCATCTGGGAGGAGCATCTCCACGTGCCCCTCGGCCTGGCCGGGCGGATCGGCTGGCGGGTCGCCGGGCCGGTGAGCGCGATCTTCCTGCGATTGTGTCTGCGCCGCCTCGCCGCCCTGTGTGTCTAGCCGAGCGCCATGTCGAAGAAGCGGCGCTCCAGGGTGGTCGCCCGGCGGAAGACGTCGAGCACCCGGGCCCGGCCGTTCTCGTCGAGGCCGGGGCCGAGCCGGTCGAGCTCACGACGCAGGAAGCCAACCCACGCCTCGAACTCCGGCCCGCTGTGCAGGTCGATCCACTCCCGGTGGACGAAACTCTCGGCGGACCCGATGGTCCGCGAGGCCCAGCCGAGGTAGGTCCACTCGGCCACGCACAGCACGGCGAGGATCAGCGGATAGTCCTGGCTGAGGCGCACCTCGTCCATCAGGGCCCGGAACTCGATCGTCACCGGCTCCAGCGTGGGCGGAGCCTGCTCGCCGCCGAGCGCGGCGAGCGCGCGGTGGAAGTAGCCCCGCTCGGTGTCGGCGACGGTCTGCCCGAGGAAGCGGCCCACGGCAACCCGCGACTCGAAGGTGTCGGCCGCGGCGACCGCGGCGCCGAGCAGCGCCGTGAAAGCGTCCACGAACTGGAAGTCCTGCTCCAGGTAGCGCCGCATGTCGGCGGTGCCGCTATGGATCGCAGCCGCGAAGGGGTGCATGACCACAGCGGTCCAGTCGGGCTCGCTCCGCGACCGCAGCCACGCGCTGAACGGCGCCCCCAACCCCGGTTTCTCGCTCATCCGCCATCCTTCCCCGACCATCCGGCGTGAACGTTTCACCATGATCTCAAAACCGCGCCGTCCGCCTCCACCTGCCCAGCCGGGATGAGCGAGGGGCGGGCCGGAACTCACGCGGACGAATCCGTTGACCGGCGCTTAACAGGTCCGTAATTTGATGCGTGTTGTTCCTCCTCATGAATGCTGTTCGCATTCATGAACACTCCCCTAGCGGGACCAGGAGTAACCCCCTCGGTCAGGGGTCCTGCACGACATGCAAGGAGCTCGGCTTTGAGAACCAGAACCAGAACCGGAGTCGGGGTGATCGGCACCGTCGTCGGGGTCGCCGCCCTGGTCGGCGGCGTCTTCGCCGGCGTCTCCAACGCGGCGCCGAGCGCGGGCGCCTACCGGATCGTGAACGGCGCCAGCGGCCTGTGCCTCACCGTTCCCGGCAGCAGCGGTTCGGACGGCGTGCAACTCACGGTCTCCGGCTGCAACGGCGCGAGCAACCAGACCTGGAACCTGTCGGCCCAGGGCAGCGGCTTCCGCCTGGCCGCGGGCAACAGCGGCAAGTGCGCCGGAGTCGCCGGGGCCTCCACCTCCGCGGGCAAGGCCGTCCAGCAGGAGTCCTGCACCGGAGCGTCCTCGCAGACCTGGGAGCTCACCGCCTCGGGATCGAACTACCAAGTGGTCAACGCCAACAGCGACAAGTGCCTGAACACCCAGGACAACTCCACCTCCTCGGGCGCGCTGGCGCAGCAGAACTCCTGCGACTCGGTGGCCACCAAGCAGTGGACCCTCCAGCCGGCCGGTTCCCAGCCGTCGTCGACCCCCACCGTCACGCCGACGAAGAGCCCGACGCCCACGCCGAGCACCACGCCCACGGGCGGCCCGACCACCCCGCCCACCACCGGGCTGATCGGCTGGGCGACCCAGGGCGGCGGCACGAGCGGCGGCGCGGGCGGCGCCACGACGACGGTCACCTCCCTGACCGCGCTCACCACCGCCGTGAAGGACGACGCCGCGAAGATCGTCCAGGTGAACGGCAACTTCACCTGCTCCGAGGACGTACGGGTGGGCGGCAACACCACCATCGTCGGCGTCGGCGCGAACTCCGGGCTGACCGGCTGCGGCCTGAACATCCGTGACGTCGCCAACGTCATCGTGCGCAACATGAAGATCTCGAAGGTCCGGGCCGGCAACGGCAACGGCGACGCGATCCACCTCGACAACGCCAAGCGCGTGTGGCTCGACCACAACGACCTGTCGAGCGACACCAGCCACGGCACGGACTACTACGACGGCCTGCTCGACATCACGCACGGCTCCGACTACGTCACCGTCTCCTGGAACAAGCTGCACGACCACGTCAAGTGCTCGCTCGTCGGCCACAGCGACGGCAACAGCTCCGAGGACACCGGGCACCTGCGCGTGACGTACCACCACAACGCGTTCCAGACCTGCGCCCAGCGCAACCCCCGGGTGCGCTTCGGCAACCCGGTCCACGTGTTCAACAACTACTACTACAAGGACCCGTCCTACACCGACTACAGCTACGGCATCGCCTCCACCTGCGGCGCCGGGGTGCTCGTCGAGGGCAACTACTTCGAGAACATCGCCGAGCCCACCCACACCGCCGAAGGCTCGTCGCCGGGCGGGTCGATCGTCGCCCGCAACAACTACTTCGTGAACTCGGGCACGCCGCAGACCTCCGGCAGCGTCGCCTCCATCCCGTACTCGTACACGGTGGACAACCCCAGCGGCGTGAAGGCGAACGTCCTCGCCAACGCGGGCACCGGCAAGATCTAGTTCCAGGCGCACAGGCACCGGCACGTCCCTGTGAAGTCCCAGAGGCCGCGGCCACCCGCCGCGGCCTCCTCTCGCCGTGCAACGTAGATCAAGTCCCAGTCCGGCTGCTGGTTCTTCGCGTCACCGCTCAGGACGACGACCGGCCGGCGGGCGTGAAGGTTGCGCTGGTCGTTGGGCGGCATCGTGAGCGATCTGTCGGAGACGTAGTAGACGCCGCCCTTGCGAATGGACGACTTCACCGGTCGTCCAAGGCCTTCGCGTTAGCGCGACGCAGAGCGTCTCGCGCCTGCAGGAACTCCTCCTTGAGGACCGCACCGACACCGGCGTCGTCGCGCTCGTGAGCCATCGACGCACGTCTCGCCCTCGCTCGCGTGAGCAGCGCCGCGGCCTGCCTGCGCCGCCGTGCCCGGCTGAGGTCGAGCAGGATGCCGGACTCTCCGCCCGCCTGCGCCTCGACGACGGGCACGGTGGCGTCCACCACGGTCCGAAGCACGGCTGCGTCTTTTCCCCCGTGCGAGGCCACGACCGTACGGACGAATCTCATGGCGTCAGGGTCCAGAGGATCGTCCACGTTGATGGTCAAGGACAACACGCCCGCCTCCGCGTCCGCGGATTCGTCGTCGGCGCGCTCCACGAGCTCGCTTTCCACCACGTAGTCCTGTGCCCGCGTAAGGGCGGGATCATAGGGGCCGCGGCGTCCGAGGCGCCAAGTGGCCCCGGTGATCGGCGGATGCCCCGCCTCGACGGCGGCGACGTCGGTGAGATAAAGGAGCCCCACCAGGTGAGCCTCGGTCACTGACAGGCTCAGCTCCCGCGCTGCCACGAGTATGGACAGCACGGCCCCTGCCAGAGGATTCGGCGAGTCGACGGGCATGCCGATCAGCGCTCCTCCCCGGATCAGCCGCATGCTCACCGTACCCCTCCCGGTCCGTCCGCCACCTTGCACCACTACAGGGGGGACATTACTTACCGTGACATTGTCACGTCAATGAGTGACAGAGGCGACCGATCCTGGGAGGATCCCTCTTCATAGGGCCGGTCAGCTGTCGAGGGCGGTGCGTTCGGCGTCGGTGAGCAGGCGGGAACGGATCAGGAAACGCACCCCCTCGGGCGCCTCCAGGGAGAAGCCGCTGCCCCGGCCGGGGACGACGTCCACGGTCAGGTGGGTGTGCCGCCAGCGCTCGAACTGGCTTGTCGACATCCAGAACGTGACCGGCTCGTCGACGCCCTCGACGGTCAGCGAGGCGAGCAGCACGTCAGAGGAGCCGGTGCGGAACTCGCCCTCCAGGTAGCACATCGGGGCGCTGCCGTCGCAGCAACCGCCGGACTGGTGGAACATCAGCGGGCCGTGGGCCGCCCGCAGCCGCCGGATGAGGTCGGCGGCCGCGGGGGTGAGGTCCACGCGGGACACTTCAGACATCAGAAGAAGCCGAGCTTCGAGGGTGAGTAGCTGACCAGCAGGTTCTTGGTCTGCTGGTAGTGGTCGAGCATCATCTTGTGCGTCTCCCTGCCGATGCCCGACTGCTTGTAGCCGCCGAAGGCGGCGTGGGCGGGATAGGCGTGGTAGCAGTTCGTCCAGACCCGCCCGGCCTGGATGGCCCGGCCGGCCCGGTACGCCTTGTTGACGTCACGGGTCCACACGCCCGCCCCGAGGCCGTACAACGTGTCATTGGCGATCTTGATGGCGTCGTCGAAGTCGGTGAACGAGGCCACCGAGACGACCGGCCCGAAGATCTCCTCCTGGAACACCCGCATGTGGTTGGCGCCCTCGAAGATGGTCGGCTCGACGTAGTAGCCACCCGACAGCTCGCCGCCGAGGTCGGCGCGGTGCCCGCCGGTGAGCACCTTGGCGCCCTCCTGCCGGCCGATGTCGAGGTACGAAAGGATCTTCTCCAGCTGGTCGTTGGACGCCTGGGCGCCGACCATGGTGGCCTGGTCCAGCGGGTGGCCGCGGACGATCTTCTCCGTACGCTCGACCGCGGCCTCCAGGAACCGCTGGTAGTGGCCCTGCTGGATGAGCGCCCGGGAGGGACAGGTGCACACCTCCCCCTGGTTGAGCGCGAACATCGTGAAGCCCTCCAGCGCCTTGTCGAAGAACTCGTCGTCGGCGGAGGACACGTCGTCGAAGAAGAGGTTGGGGCTCTTGCCGCCGAGCTCCAGCGTGACCGGCTTGATGTTCTCGCTGGCGTACTGCATGATCAGCCGCCCGGTGGTGGTCTCCCCGGTGAACGCCACCTTCGCGACCCGTGCGCTGGAGGCCAGCGGCTTGCCCGCCTCGACGCCGAACCCGTTGACGATGTTGAGTACGCCCGGCGGGAGGAGGTCGGCCACCAGGCTCATCCAGTAATGGATCGACGCCGGGGTCTGCTCGGCCGGCTTCAGGACCACGGCGTTGCCGGCGGCCAGCGCGGGCGCGAGCTTCCAGGTGGCCATCAGGATCGGGAAGTTCCACGGAATGATCTGCGCGACGACGCCGAGCGGCTCATGGAAGTGGTAGGCGACGGTGTCCGCGTCGATCTCCGACAGGCTGCCCTCCTGGGCCCTGATCGCCCCCGCGAAGTAGCGGAAGTGGTCGATGGCCAGCGGGATGTCGGCGGCCAGCGTCTCGCGGATCGGCTTGCCGTTCTCCCAGGTCTCGGCGACCGCGAGCCGCTCCAGGTTCTGCTCCATGCGGTCGGCGATCCGGTTGAGGATGTTCGCCCGCTCAGTGGTGGACGTACGCCCCCAGGCGGGGGCGGCGCCGTGCGCGGCGTCCAGCGCGCGCTCGACGTCCTCGGCCGTGCCGCGCGCGATCTCGGTGAAGGTCTGACCGGTCACCGGCGTGGGGTTCTCGAAGTACTGCCCCCGCTGCGGCGGGACGTACTCGCCGCCGATCCAGTGGTCGTAACGCTGCTCGTACGCCATGAGGGCGTCCGGCTGTCCCGGCGCGGCGTAACGGGTCATGAGATGGACCTCCCGGACAGGGTGTGGGTCTGACGCCCCGGACGTTAGTCGCGGGCACGTTGCCGACACGTTGCGTCCGTGTTCCAGGCGTCGTTCCGGACGTCGTTCCGGGACGTCGCTCCGAGGCGTCGTTCCGAAACACAGCCTCCGCGCGGCATGGTCAGAGCCGCGGTCATGAACGGTCAAATCTCCCCTAAGATCACGCGTCATGACTTCGGAAACGTTTTCCGTCTCCCGCAGGAACGCCCTGCGCCTGCTCGCGGGCGGCGCCACGGCGGGGCTGGCCGCCGGACTGCCCGCGTCCCCGGCGAGCGCGGCGGCCCGCGCGTGGAGCGTCACCGGCCGCAGCGCGACGTCGCTGAAGCCCTTCGACGACACGCTGAAGCGCTTCATGCAGGCGCGGACGATCCCGCACGCGTCCCTTGCCGTGGTCCGCAAGGGCATGCTCGTGCTCGCCCGGGGCTACAACTGGACGGCGGACACCTCGTTCACGGCCGGGCCCACCTCGCTGTTCCGCATCGCGAGCCTGAGCAAGCCGGTGACCGCCGCCGCGGTGCTGAAGCTGGCACAGGACGGCAAGCTCAGCCTCTCGGCCAAGGTCGCGCCGCTGCTGGGGCTGAGCACGACCGCCGATCCGCGGCTCGCCGCCGTCACCGTGACCCACCTGCTGCAGCACCTGGGCGGCTGGGACCTCGGCGTGTCGGGCGATCCGATGTTCAGCGACAGGGCGATCGCGGCCGCGCTCGGCGTCCCGCTGCCGGTCACCCAGGCGCACATCATCACGTACGCCACGGGCCGCAAGCTCGACCGCGCCCCCGGGACGGCGTACGCGTACTCGAACTACGGATACCTCCTCCTGCAGAAGATCATCGAGAAGGCGAGCGGCGTCTCGTACGCGAGCTATGTCCAGAGCAAGGTGCTGACGCCTCTCAAGATCAAGCGGATGGTGCTCGGCAGGACCGCGAAGAGTCTCCGCAAGTCGGGCGAGGCGCCGTACTTCTCGCAGTACACCGGCAAGAGCGTGATCGACACCTCGAACTCCGTGGTGCCCTTCCCTTACGGCGGGTTCAACCTCGAGAACATGGCCGCCCACGGCGGCTGGCTCGCCACGGCCGTCGACCTGGCCAAGTTCACCACCCTCTTCGACGCGGCCGGCGTGCTGACCTCGGCGTCGATCTCCAATGCGTTCGCCAAGCCGTCGATCGGGATCAACTCCGACGGCTGGTACTACGGCCTCGGCTGGCAGGTCCGCCCGGTCACCGGGGGCCGCAACACCTGGCACACGGGGTCGCTGTCCGGCACCTCCACGCTCATGGTCCGGCGCTACGACGGGCTGAGCTGGGTGGTGCTGTTCGACCAGCGCGACGACGCCACGGGGCTGAACTACGGGGACATCGACTCCCAACTCCACACCGCCGCGAACTCGGTGAAGTCGTGGCCCACCACCAACCTCTTCTCCACGTACGGTCTGTAAATGTGGACGACGTCTGGGACCTGGTGGTGGTCGGCGCCGGACCGGCGGGCTCGGCCGCCGCGCTGCGGGCCAGGCAGCTCGACCCCGGCCGCCGGGTGCTGCTGCTCGACCGGGCGGCATTCCCGCGCGACAAGGCCTGCGGCGACGGCATCGCCGCGCACGCACGGCAGGAGCTCGCGCGGCTCGGGCTGCCCGGCCTGCTCGACGACCACCGGCCGACGCCTCGCCTGTCGGTGACGTCGCCCGGCGGGGTCCGCGTCTCGGCCGTCGTCGCGCGGCCCAACCACGTGGTCCCCCGCCGGGTCTTCGACGCGCGGCTGGTCGAGGCGGCCCGGGCGCGCGGTGTGGAGGTCCGCCGCCACCGGGTGCGTACGCTGACCACCCTCGGCGAGCACGTCGTGCTCGACGGCCACCTGGTCGCCCGGACGGTCGTCGCCGCCGACGGCGCCAACTCGGCCGTACGGCGGCTGATCGGCGTCCCGCCGAGCCCGGACCGGCACACCGCCATCGCGGTGCGCGGGTACGCCGACGTGCCGCCGGACGACGACGAGCAGGTCATCGTCATGCGGAGTGAGGGCTGGCCGGCCTACGCCTGGTCGTTCCCGGTGGGCGACGGCACGGCCAACGTCGGCTACGGCCTGCTGCTGCCGATGCTGAAGGAGACCGCGCTGACAGGAACAGGCCGGCCCGGGCGCGAGATCCTGCACGGGCGGCTGGCCCGGCTCCTGCCGCTGCTGGGTGAGATCAGGTCGCCCGTCCGCGACCTGCGCGCCCATCATCTGCCGCTGTCGAGCGGACGGCCGGTGCCGGGGGCGGGCCGGGTGCTGCTGGCGGGCGACGCGGCGAGTCTCGTCAATCCGCTGACCGGCGAGGGCATCTACTACGCGCTGCTGTCGGGGCGGCTCGCCGCCGAGGCCGCGATCGGTTCGCCCGGCGACCCGCTGCGGGCCTACCGGCGCGGGCTGCGCCGGGCGCTCGGGCGGCACCTGCGCACCACCGACGCGCTCGCCCTTGCCGCCCGCTCCCCCGGCTTCATCGACGCGGCGATCGCCGTCGCCGCCCGCCGCACCGAGGTGTTCGACCTGCTCGTGGACGTGGGACTCGGCGCGGGCACCGTGCCGCCCCGCCTGGCGGCGGCGGTCGCCCTCAGCTGGCTCAAGAACCTCACCTGAGCGGCAGGCCGTACTCCGCGTCGAGGTCGCGCACCCGGCGGGCGGCCCGCGCCCGGGCCGGGGATCCGGCGGGCAGCGCGGCCAGGAGCGCCTGCCAGGCGACGATGTCGTCCCTCCCCCACGGCGCGCGCGTCCACCGTTCGAGCAGCGCGGGGTCGCGCCGGGCCACCAGCAGGTCGCGTACGCCGTCGTCCAGCAGGCGGCGCTGCCAGACGACGCCCGGCGCGTCCGAGCCGGGCAGGAGCGGCCCCCGGTAGGCCCGCAGCGCGGCGTCGGCGGCCGCGGCGGCCAGGTGCTCGGCGAGCGCCTGGAAGTCGGCCCGCACCGGCACCCGCAGCCGGTAAGGCCGGGAGTCGAGCAGCGGGCCGAGCCGGTGGCGCAGCCGGGACAGCTCCGCGCGGAGCGTGACGGGGTTCAGCATGCGGTCGCCGTACAGCTCCGCGCTCAACTGGTCGCTGCTCAGGCCCTCGGGGTGGCAGGCCAGCAGCACGACGATCTCGCTGTGCCGGGGGCCGAGCCTGATGCGGCGCGGGCCCTCGGTGAGCACGGCGTCGTCCCGGCCCAGGGCCGTGAGCGTCACGGCGGCCGCCAGGTCCGGAGCCGGGAGCATGGCCCAGTGGTTGGAAGCAAGGTGGGCCTCGGCGGCCCGGGCCGCCGCCTGCACGAGGGCCAGGCTGTAGGGGCTGGCCAGGTTGTCGCCGCCGGTGACGTCGACCGCGCCGAGCACGCGACCGGTGTGCGGGTCGTGGATCGGCGCGGCCGCGCAGGTCCACGGCTGCACCGGTACGGCGAAGTGCTCGGCCGCGAAGATCTGCACCGGATGGTCGACCGTGATCGCGAGGCCCGGGGCGTTGGTGCCGGCGTGGGACTCGTCCCACCGGGCTCCGGCGACGAAGTTCATCCGCTCGGCCCGCGCCCGCGCCCCGCGGTGGCCCTCGACCCACAGCAGCCGGCCTGCCGCGTCGCACACCGCGAGCAGGTGCCGTCCGTCGTCGGCGATGCCGCCGAGCAGGTCGCGGAACAGCGGCAGGACCTGGGCCAGCGGGTGCGCCTTGCGATACTCCTCAAGCTCGGTGTCGGTGAGCTCCAGCGGCGCGAGCGCGTCCGGATCGACCGCCCGTGCCGAGCGCCGCCACGACTCGGCCACCACGGAGCGCACCGGTCCGTCGATCGGGCCGTCGATCGCCCCGGCCGACAGGAAGCGCTCATGGGCGCGGCGCAGCTCACCGGTACGCTCCGCCGCGTCGGCCCCGGACTCAAGCGCGAGCCATGGATTGGTCACGGCGCCCTCACTCTCCGCGTCTTCAGGCGCCATCGTCACCCACGCCCGGGTCGCGCGACAAGGCCCCGTCAGCCACCAAGCCCTCTCAGCCCGAGCCCCCTCAGCCCGAGCCAGGGCGTGAACGGATCCGCCGGAGGCGCCGGCCCACGCGACGTACCCGTCCGGCCGGACGAGCATGGCCTGCGGGCCGGGGAGCACGGTGAGACGGCCGGCGAAGCCCTCGGCGAGCGCGGCGAGCCCCGGGTCACGCGTGACGAGCAGGAAGCGGGCGGCGCGGCAGTGATCCGGCAGGCGGGTGCCGTCGTCGAGCACGAGATCGGGCGCCACGCGGCCGCGCAGCCGGCCGGCACCGGAGATCTGCTTCAGCACGTATGTCGCGCCGGGGACGGTGTCGAGCAGGTCGGCGACCACGGCCCGCAGCGCCGCGGTGCGGGCGTCGGGACGGCCGAGCGCGGTCTGGGCGTCACTCCCCGGCGCGTGACGGGTCAGGCGGAGGCCCAGACGTCCTTGCCGATGTCGCCGGCGGCCTGCGGGCCCATCAGGCCGAGCCCGCCGTCCACGAACAGCGACGCGCCGGTGACGTACGACGCGGTCGGCCCGGCCAGGAAGGCGATCACCGCGGCGACCTCGCGAGCGTCGCCGGGACGGCCGAGCGGGTAGCCGGGCCGGGTGTCCGGCTGGGGCGGCTGGTCCTCCTGCCCGGTCATGGGAGTCGCGATCTCCCCGGGGGCCACGGTGTTGACCGTGATGCCGTGCCTGGCCAGCTCCATCGCGAGCGTGCGGCTGAGCATCCGCAGGCCTCCCTTGGCGGCGCAGTACGGCCCGGCCCCGAGGCGGGGGTACTCCTCGTGGACGCTGGTCACGTTGACGATCCGGCCCCCTGCGCCGCGTTCGATCATCCGGCGGGCGGCCCGCTGCGAGCACAGGAAAGGCCCGTCGAGGTCGACCGCGAGGACCGACCGCCACCGGTCGTAGCCGATCTCCAGCAACGGCTCGGCCGTGCCGGTGCCGGCGTTGTTCACCAGCACGCCGAGGCCGCCCAGCTCGTCGGCGAGCTCGTCGATCACTGCCGCTGCCGCCACCGGGTCGGTCAGGTCGTGCTGCCGCACGGCGGCGCGGCGCCCCCGCACCTCGACCTGCTCCGCTGTCTCCCGCGCGCCCTCCTCGTCCTGGTGATAGGTGACGCCGACGTCGAAGCCCTGGGCGGCGAGCGTCACCGCGGTCGCCCGCCCGATCCCCGAGTCGCCCCCGGTGACGATCGCCACCTTGTCGTAGTCGAAGCGCGAGATCGGCGCCACCGTGCCGCCCATGGGTCCCCCTCCGTCGGTGTACGGCACCTCGGCGTACCCGGGAGGCCCCCCTTCACACGCTCCGGCGGGCGCGCGCCATGGCGGCCAGGCGCGTGCGCTGCTCCGGGGTGAGACGCGCCAGCCGCTCGCGCAGATCGGGCCGTGTCATGACCGCGTCGGCGCCGATAAGCGCCTCGACGTGCTCGGCCACGACACGCACGGAGTCCTCCGACGCGGCGTCGGCCGCGAGCGGCGCGATCCGCTCCCGGTATCCGCCGTCCTCCAGGGCCCGGGACAGATGGTCGGCCGCCCGGTCCTCGGTCCAGTGCGACACCGGCAGCCAGGTCGCCACCCCCGCGCGGTCCAGCCGCTCGGCGTTGTCCGGGCGGTCCACACCGTGCGCGAGCAGCACCTGCGGGGTCGCCGACGACAGCGCCCGGGCGAGTGTGCCGATCCCCCCGTGATGGACGACCGCGGCGACATGGGGCATGACCGTGGCGAACGGCGCCGAGGGCACCCACTCCACCCCGTCGGGCAGTGACTCGGGAAGGAACGACGGGTGCCGGTTCACCAGCAGGGCCCGCCTCCCGATCCGCCGGCACGCCCGCGCCGCCACGTCGTAGAACCGCTGGTGCAGCACCTGCCCGGTGCCACCGGTGATCAGCACGGGCGGCTCGGCCCAGTCCGGGGCCGGCCCCTCCGCCGTGTCGCCGAGCACGAAACCACAGCGCACGACGTGCTCCGGCGCCGGCTGGCCCGCGGCGTCGAACCATTCCGGCCACAGCGCGAGCTGCGTCTTGGCACTCGTCAGATAGGCGACCCAGTCGCGGACCGGGCGCAGGCCGAACGCCTTGAAGACGTCGTCGTACCCCTGCCCGAGCACGCGCCGGAAGAGGTTCCCGAGCACCGGCAACGAGACGTACTGGTGCGGCGTGACGGACACCAGCGCCACCGGAACCCCGCGAAGCTCGGCGGCCATCAGCGCGGCGACGCCCGAGGTGTGCCGGGCGACCACCACGGTCTCCCCCGGCCGGTAATGCGCCTCGATCATGCGGACCTCGTCGGCGAGCAGCTCGAACAGGCCGTTGCGCCGGTAGAGCGCGAGCACGCCGTCGGGGTCTTTCAGGGGATCGAGCATGTAGCGCCGGGCGTCGTCCAGGTGCCGGTCGTAGCCCTCCGCCGTGTCGATCGGCACATGCCGCAGGCCGGCGGCCGCGATCCGGTCGGCGAACCAGGAGTGCGTCATCACGACGACGTCGTGGCCGCGCTCCGCCAGCTCGCGCCCGATCCGTACGAACGGGAGCACGTCGCCGTTGGTGCCGTGGGTGCTCAGCAGCATCGTGGCCATGCGGATCAGCCGTTCCCGGGGTCGAGCAGGGCGTCGATCTCCTCGTCCGACAGGCCCGCGAGCTCGTCGAGCAGCCCGGCCAGCTCCTCGTCGTCGGTGTCGGCGAACTGCCGCTCCTCGATCGCCTTGGCGACCTCGGCGACGGTGAACGAGGTGGTGTAGAGCGTGTCGAAGGGCAGCTCGACGCCGAACTCGGCACGGACCCGCGCCATGAACTGCACCAGCCGCAGCGAGTGGCCGCCCAGCTCGAAGAAGCGGTCGCTCACCGAGGTCGGCGCCACGTCGAGCAGCTCGGCCCACAACCGCATGACGGTCGCCTCGACGGGGCTCGCTCCGGCCACCTCCGTCACGGGGCGGGCGGCCCGCATGGCGTCGAGGATCGCGTCGGCGCCGGTCAGCCGGGTCGCGATCCGTTCGACGGCCGCCCAGCCGGCGGGAGCGGCTGGTTCGGCGGTCCGGACGGGCCCCGCTGCCCTCTCCTCAGCAGGGCCCGGCGAGTGGACGACGGCCGCCGCGTCGCCCGCGTCGAGGACGTGCCAGGCCGCCTCCTCGCCGTACGGCTCGACCGTCGCCGGCAGAGCGGCGAGGAAGTCCCTGGCCGGCTGGTTGCGCTCGGCCGCCCGGAAGGCCAGGGCCACCCGGGCCAGCCCGCGCTCCCGCGCGAGCGCCCCCAGGTGCGCGAGCATGCCGTGCTCCACCCCGCGCCCGAGCGCCCGGCAGCTGAGCAGGAACGCGCCGACGCGCAGCGTGTCCCCCTCCGTGCTTACGTCGGTGAGGCCGACGATGCCGTAGTCCCCGAAACGGTCCCGCACGTCCACGACGAACTTCTCGTCGCCGTCCAGGCGACGCGCCCCCGAGAGGTTGAACTGGTTGGTCCGCTCGGCGAGCTGAGCGGCCCGGGCCTCGTGCTCGGGACCGGCCGGGACGATGGTCACCCGCAGGTCGAGCGTGGCGAAGAAGTCGGCGAGGGACATCTCGCCCCTGACCTGTTCCCGCCGCCGTTCCTCCTGGTAGCGCCGGGTGCGCTCGCGGTCGGCCTCGGTGACCGCGGCCAGGTCGAGGGGCCAGCAGTGCCGGAGGAAGTCCGCCGCCTCCGCGGCGCCGGCCGGGAGCTGGAGGGTCAGCACCTCGGGGCAGCCGGCCCGGACCTCGGCGCACTCGACCGGGCTGTCGTCGAGGAACAGAAAGGAGTCGAGCCCGAGGTCGAGCTCGGCGGCGAGGGATCGCAGCGCCTGCGACTTGGCCTCCCACCCCACGCGCATCGCGGCGACGTCGTCCAGGCCGACCGGCAGCTCCGGATGCCGGACGAACACCTCGCGGACGTCCTTCTCCTCGTTCTTGCTGCACAGGCACAGCAGCCTGCCCGCGGCGACCTGGCGGGCCAGCTCCCGCCAGATCTCCATCCGCTCCGGGCCGATGACCACGCCGTCGGGGCCGTCCTCGCCGACCACGCCGTCCCAGAGCGTGCCGTCGCAGTCCACGACGACGACCTTGGGACGCGGGGTGGTCATGGCGTGCAGGCGGCGGGCGGCCGCGGCGGCCAGCGCGGCGAAGTAGCGGTCGGTGTAGGGGACGTTGCCGGTCCGGTCGGCGAAGGCGTCGTGGACGGCCTCCGGCGCCGGCTCGTACGGCTCGGCGGAAGTGAGCACGGAGACGGCCCGGTCGCCCTCGAACGCCTGGGCCAGCCTGGACGCGAGGCGCTCGTGGGCCTCGGACGAGCCGTGCTCGGGCGAGGGGGGACAGACGACGATCACGTGGGGCGTGCCGGACGCGCGCGCCGAGGTCCGCAGCGCGGCGGCGAGGTCGGTGGCCACGGCCTCCACCTCGTCGAGCCCGTCCTCCTCGGTGACCAGATCCTCGGCCCGCACCAGCACGACGGCGGCGCCGGCCCGGCCGAGCACGCTGCGCGAGTCGAGGAGCGAGGGGAAGACCTGGTCATACGGGGCGAAGGCGACGTCGCCCTCGACGTCCAGTTCGGCGAGCCAGAACCGCAGGGCGTCCCCCAGCGGCTCGGCGGTGAAGGTCGCGGCGACCCCAAGCCCGATCTTGTTCACTGCGGTTTCCCCTTCGAGAGCGCGATCAGTCGGACATGGCGACGAGGATGCGGCGGGAGCCGCTGAAGGGCCTGCGGCCGTGCCCGACCAGCACGTTGTCGATCAGCAGCAGGTCGCCCTCCCGCCAGTCGACGTCCACCGCGTTGTCCAGGCCCCGGTCGCGCACCTGGATCACGTACTCGCCGGGGATCGGGGCGCCGTCCGGGAGCGTCACCGACTGCGGCAGCTCCTCCGGCGGCATGAGCTCGGCGAGCATGGCGGCGGCCTCGTCGCCCAGCGAGGCGGGGTGCCACTGGTCGGCCTGGTTGAACCACACCTCGGCGCCGGTCACCGGGTGCCGGGTGGTGGCCGGCCTGACCTGGGAGATCCGCACGCCGCCGTCGGGCCGCCACTGCCAGTCCGCCCCGATGCGGTCGAGGAACCCGGCCACCTCGTCGCGGTCCTCGGTCTCGAACGTCTCCTGCCAGCTCTTGCCGAGTCCCCGGCCGGCGTGCAGGTTCTGGGTGTAGCGCACGCCCTTGGCGAAGGCCTCCCTGACCTCGTCGTCGAGCGACTCCAGCCAGCGCACGCCGTCCACGACCGGGGTGGCCCCGCCGGTCTCGGCCGCCTTCTCGCAGTAGAACAGCAGGCGGGAGGGCCAGGTGGCGGAGTACGACAGCTCGTTGTGCATGGAGATCGTGTACTCGGGCGGGTATTCGGTCGAGGTGTAGACGTTGCCGCCCACCTTGGTGCGGGGCGAGTTGCCGTGGACGTACGCCAGCCGGTTGGGCAGCAACATGTCCATCACGGGGTCGAGGGTCTCGGGCGTGACGCCGAACCCCCGGAAGACGAGCGCCTTCTCCCGGACCAGCAGGTCGCCCACGTTCGTTTCGCGCAGCCGTTCCACCAGCCCCTCGGGCGTGGCGGAAGAGCCGTCCGGGGTTATTTCCAGGGGCTTCCAGAAGTCGTCCATGCGTCCTCCTTCTGAGCGGGATCCGGCCGCGACCGAGCACGGGGAAAAGTCGAATTAAGAAGGCAGGCGGGCCCTCGAATAGGCGGCGCCCCTGCGAAAAGAGATTCCGGCGGCCAACATAGAACCCGGGTCGGGTCACGCGCAAGAAACATGTTTCTTCCGGTTCACCCGAACGGCGCCAGTCAAATTATCCGACATACTCCTGTGTCTGCCGGCAATGCCGACGACCACTCACGTTCCGCCACGCGCGGTCGATGACGGAAGGTCGGTTTCCCCATACTCTTCGCGTCTGATCGCAGGTCAAAGTGAGGCTTGCGTCACCCAGCGTGCATCCCGTATCGTAAAATAATCACTTTCGTGGGAGCGCTCCCACGCATCTCGGCCCGAAACGCGGCGAGATACGCGGCGAGGTCCTGCGAAATCGACGATCAAGCGTTTTCTGGTTCAACCACTTTTCTGCGTGGTCAGCTGGTCCTGCGCATTAGTTGCGCAGAGAGGAGAACGCTCGGTGACGATAACGCCGACGACTGACAACGAGCATTTAATAGCGTCGCTTTCCCCACGTAGGCAGGAAGCCCTGCGCCGACTACTCGCCGCCAGGGCCGCCGCCGCGAACGCGATCACCCCGCGCGGCGAGGGACCGGCGCCCTGCTCCTACGAGCAGACCCAGATGTGGCTCGGCGCCCGCTTCGCCGAGGGCGCCCCGGCGCCCAACGCCACGATCGGCCTGCGGCTCACCGGCCCGCTCGACACCCGGGCCCTGACCGTCGCCCTGGACAGCCTGGTCGAACGCCACGAGATCCTGCGCACGGTCTACGAGGGCGACGGGCACGAGCCCCGTCAGATCGTCCTCGACCCCGGGCCGGCGCCGCTCGACGTCGTCGACCTGCGGGACCTGCCGGAGGCCGAGCGGGAGGGCCGGGCCCGGGAGATCACGTGCAGGGCCGCCGTCGAGCGCTTCGACCTGGAGACAGGGCCGGTCCACCGTACGACGCTGGTCCGGCTGGCCGACGAGGACCACGTGCTGATGTTCGTCTGCCACCACATCGCGTGCGACGGGTGGTCGGTCGGGATCATCGTGGACGAGCTGACCAGCGTGTACGCGGCCGCCCGCGAGGGCCGTCCCGCCGAGGTGGCCGCGCCCCCGCTGCAGTACGCCGACTACGCGGCCTGGTCGCGGCGTGAGCTGACCGGCGAGCAGCGCGAGCGGCGGCTCGCCTACTGGCGCGACCGGCTGGACGGCGCCACGGCGGTCGAGCTGCCGATCGCCAAGGCCGGCCAGGCCGCCACCGAGGGCAACCGGAGCGACTGCCACCTGTTCACGCTGCCGGACGAGGTCCTCCAGGCGCTGCGGGAGGCCGGCGGCCCCGGAACCACCCCGTTCGTGGCCCTGCTCACGGTCTTCTCGATGCTGCTGGCGCGCTACACCGGGCAGGGCGACCTCACCATCGCCACCGTGAACGGCGGCCGGCGCCGGGTGGAGCTGGAGCCGGTGCTGGGCTGCTTCGTCAACGCCCTGCCGCTGCGCGCCGACCTGTCGGGCGACCCCTCGTTCCGGGAGGCGGCGGCCGGGGTGCGGCGCAGGCTGGGCGAGGCGCTCGCCAACCACCTGCCGTTCTCCGAGCTGGCCGGGGCGCTGAGCGACCGGGACGCCCGCAACTTCTCGCTGTCGACCGTCGGCTTTTCGCTGCGCGTCTTCCGCGACCAGCGCGGGCGCTGGCCCGGGCTGGAGGCGTCGGTGTGGGAGCACGAGGTCGACGACTTCACCTACGACCTCGCGCTGCTGGTGCACCTGAACGGCACGGACGACCCCGAGCTCTACCTGACCTACCAGAAGGACCGGTTCGACGCGGACTCCGTCGCCCGGATGGCCGGGCACTACCGGGCGCTGGCCGAGCGGATCGCCGCCGCCCCGGACACCTCACTGGCCGACCTGGAGCTGCTGACCGGCGCCGAACGCGACGTGGTGCTGGACGCCTGGAACGACTCGGCCCGGCCGTACCCGGACGTGGCCCTGCCCGAGCTGCTGGAACGCCACGCGGATTCGGACGCGGTGGCGGTCGCCTTCGAGGGCCGCACGATCACGTACGCCGAGCTGCACGCCCGCGCCAACCAGGTCGCCCACCTGCTGCGCGAGCGGGGCATCGGCCCGGAGGACACGGTGGGCGTGCTGCTCGACCGGAGCCCGGACCTCATCGCCTGCCTGCTGGGCGTGTGGAAGGCGGGCGCGGCCTACCTGCCGATGGATCCCAAGTTCCCCGCGCAGCGCGTCAGCGACATGCTGTCGATCGCCGCGACCCCGCTGGTCCTGACCTCAGCGGGCTACGCGCGTCTCTTCGACGGCGCTGCCGCCGATGTTTCCGTGGACATCGTGGACGTGGACGGCGGCCTGCTCGACGAGCAGCCGAGCGACCCGGCCGGCGTGCCGTACGACGTCGACCGGCTGGCCTACGTGATCTTCACGTCCGGGTCCACCGGCAAGCCGAAGGGCGTGCAGGTCACCCACCGCGGGCTGGTGAACCACGTGTGGTGGGCGGTCGAGGACCTGGCGTCCGAGGGCGACGGCGGCGCCCCGCTGTTCGGCTCGGTGGCGTTCGACCTCGTGGTGCCCAACCTGTGGGCGCCGCTCGTCGCCGGCCAGCGCGTCACCGTGCTGCCGCAGGACTTCGACATGGGCGAGCTGGGCGCGCTGCTGGTGGCGGGCGGGCCGTACGGCTTCATCAAGTGCACCCCGGGCCACCTGGAGGTGCTCGGTCACCAGATCGACGCCCGGCAGGCCGCCGCGCTCGCCGGGAAGATCGTCGTGGCGGGCGAGGCGCTGCCCGGCTCGATGGCCAACCGGTGGCTGGAGATGCTCGGCCCGGGCCGGCTGATCAACGAGTACGGCCCCACCGAGGCGTCGGTCGGCACCTGCATCTATCCGGTGCGGGACGCCCAGCTCGTGGAGGTCGTCCCGATCGGCCGCCCGCTGCCCAACATGCGGATGTACGTCCTGGACGCCAACCGGCGGCTGCAGCCGGTCGGCGTCCCGGGCGAGCTGTACGTCGGCGGCGTGGGCGTCACCCGCGGCTACATGAACCGGCCGGACCTCACCGAGGAGCGGTTCCTGCCGGATCCCTTCGACCCTGTTTCCGGGGATGGGGGCGGGCGGATGTACCGCACCGGCGACCGGGTGGCCTGGGCCCGCGACGGGAACGTGGCCTTCCTCGGCCGGTTCGACGACCAGGTGAAGATCCGCGGCTACCGCATCGAGCTGGACGAGGTGCGGGCGGCCGTCCTCGATCACCCCGGCGTGCGCGACGCGGTCGTCACCGTGCACGCGTTCACGCCGGAGGACAAGCGGCTCGTCGCCTACTACGTCCCGGAGGCGCGGGAGCCCGGCGACCTGGCTGAGCACTGCGCGGCCCGGCTGCCGGAATACATGGTCCCGTCGGTGTTCGTCCCGCTGGAGACCATCCCGCTCAACGCCAACGGCAAGGTGGACCGCAAGGCGCTGCCCGATCCGGTGGTCCGGGTGGGCGAGGACCTGGCCGAGCCGACGACCGAGACCGAGATCGTGGTGACCGGGGTCTGGCGTGAGGTCCTCGGCATCGAGGCCGTCTCGATCGACAGCGACTTCAACGCGCTCGGCGGCCACTCGCTGCTGCTCATCCGCATGGTCGCCAAGCTGCGCCAGGCGCTGCCCTCCGACGGCTACCAGGTGACCGTGCTCGACGCGATCGCCAACCGCACCGTGCGGGAGCTGGCCGCGCTGATCGACGCCGCCCGGCAGGCGCCCGAGGACCCCGACGACGGCCCGCGCGGCCTGCTGGTCGAGCTCACCCGGCCGGTCAAGGCGCCCACGCTGTCGCTGGTCTGCATCCCGTACGGCGGGGCCAGCGCGATGGTCTACCAGCCGCTGGCCGACGCGCTACCGGACGGCCACTCGCTGTTCGCGGTCGCCCTGCCCGGCCACGAGCTGGGCGTCGAGGAGAGCACGATCCCGTTCCACGAGGCCGCCCAGCGGGTCTGCGACGAGGTGCTCGACCGCGTGCGCGGCCCGGTCGCGCTGTACGGCCACTGCGTCGGCAGCGCGCTGACCGCCGAGATCGCGCGGCGGCTGGAGGCGGCAGGGCGGCGCGTCGAGGCCGTCTACATGGGCGGCAGCTTCCCGTTCGCCACTCCCACGAAGGGCCTGAACGGCCTGCTCGGCCGCATCTTCCGCAGTAAGGCGCTGGACAACGCCAACGCGCACGCCAACTGGCTCCGCGCCATGGGCGCCGACCTGCAGGACCTCGACCCCGAGCAGGTCGACCACATCATCCGCACGATGCGGGTGGACGCGCGGGCCGGCGAGGACTACTTCAGCGAGCTCGTGGAGCAGCAGAGCCCGCAGCTGCGCGCTCCGGTGATCTCGATCATCGGCGACCGCGACGCGCTGACCGACTTCTACGAGGAGCGCTACCGCGACTGGCACTGCGTCTCCGAGACCACGGCGCTGGTCGTGATGGCCGAGGCCGGCCACTACTTCCTCCGATACCGCACCGAGGAACTGGCCGCGATCGTCACGACCACCCACACCGCCATCGAGCGTCCCGGGGAGTGGCGGCCGCGCCCGCCCGACGACCCGGCGACGTGGTGGCGGCAGGCGCTGTCCACCGACCGGCGGGCCGACGTCTCCGGGCCGCAGCCCAGCCTGGGCCGGTTCTTCACGGTGGCGACCGGTCAGATCGTCTCCATGATCGGCGCCGTGATGACCGAGTTCGCCGTGCCGATCTGGGCGTACCTGAAGAGCGGTTCGCTGGTGCAGTTCGGCCTGTTCGCCATCATCGGACTGGTGCCCGGGCTCATCCTCGCGCCGCTGATCGGCGCGCTCGTCGACCGGTACGACCGCAAGCGGGCGATGCTGGCGGCCGACGGCGTGTCCCTGGCCGTGCAGGCCGCGCTGCTCGCGCTGATGGCCGGCGACGTGCTGAACATGCCCGTGCTGTACGGCCTGCTGGTGGTGCTGTCGATATCGGTGACCCTCCAACGGGTGGCCTGGCAGTCGGCGGGTCCGCAGCTCGCGCCCAAGCACTACCTGCATCACGTCGGCGGCGTCGTCCAGCTCGGCAACGCCGTGGCCCAGCTCATGGTCCCGCTGTTCTCCGTCGCGGTGCTGGCGTTGATCGGCATCGAGGGCATCCTGACCGCCAACGTGGTCTGCTACGCGATCGCGTTCGCCGTGACCCTGCTCGTACGCTTCCCGGCCACGATGGCCTGGCGGCGCCGCGAGACGGTCTCCGCCGAGATCCGCAACGGCTTCCGCTACCTGCTGCGGCGGCGGGGCCTGCGGGCCATGGCCTTCACGATGTTCATCGTGAACTTCTTCCTGTTCACCGGGTTCATCATGATCGCGCCGCTGGTGCTGTCGGTCGGCGAGCTGGCCGACACCGGGCGGGTGGCGCTGCTCGCCGGGATCGGGGCGGTCTGCGGCGGTCTGATCATCACGCTGTGGGGCGGCCCGCGCGACCGCCGGATGTTCGGCATGCTGTCGGCCGCCGGCGTGCTCGGGGTCTTCTGCGCGATCGCCGGTCTGCGCCCGTCGCTCGTCCTCATCACGGTCGGGGCCTTCGGCATGTCGCTGATGATGACGATCAGCGACGGCATCTGGCTGACGATCATCCACTCGAAGGTGCCGCAGCGCTACCACGCCCGGGTCATCGCGATCAACCGGATGCTCGCGCTGTCGACCCAGCCGGTCGGCCTGGCCGTACAGGCCTGGCTGGTGGGGCTGGTCTTCGAGCCGCTGATGCGAACGGACGGCCCGCTGGCCGGCACGGTCGGCAAGGTGATCGGGGTCGGCGAGGGCCGCGGCATCGGCCTGCTGTACATCGTGTGCGGCCTGGCGATCGCGCTCACGATCACGCTGGCCCTGCGTCACCCGGCCCTGGCGAGGTTCGACCAGGAGACCCCGGACGCGGAGCCGGACGACCTGGTCGGCCTGGAGGCGCTGCGCAGCCGGCAGGAGCGGCAGCGGGTTCCAGCGCAGCGGGTCCCGTCCGAGCTCTGAGGTGCTCCGAGGTGCTCTGAGGTGCTCTGAGGTGCTCTGAGATGTGAATGGCATACGGGCCGCCGGGTACGGCGGCCCGTATGGACGAGAAGAACATGAACCCGAAGCAGCTCGCCGAGGAGCTGGCGACCGACGCGCAGGACGACCCGCGGTTCAAGAACCGGACGCCCGGCATCCGGGCCACCCGGCAGGGGTCGGTGGAGCAGGCGGACCAGGACGCCGCCGGCATCGTCGGCGGCAAGGGAATCTCGGGCGGCGGAGCCTCCGGAGGAGGGACGCTCGGGCAACCGCCGACCGGGCGGCTCGACGACGACCAGCTCGCGGACACGGTGGCGGGCACCGGCCTGCCGCCCGACGACGAGGAGGACGAGGGCGACCAGTGAGCGTTCAGGTGAGGCGGAAGGTCGGGCGGCCTCCGGGACCGGTCTCGGCGTCCAGCGTCTTGCCGCCCACGGCCACGGCGACCTGTGGTTCGAGGAAGACGCGCACGTCCGCTCTCTCGATCACCTCGTCGCCGGAGAAGGGCGCGCTCACCAGCGAGAGCTCCAGCGAGGCGGGCTCGCCCGGCTTGGCCGCGATGCGCAGGCCCGCCTCATCGGGAAGGTACTCCCCCACCATGAGATCGCGGATCGCCTGAACGGCGTGGTCGGTGACTGTCAGCACGACGCGCCTCCTGTGTGTCTGCTCACGCGTCCTCGGGCTTGCGCCGCCGGTTCATCGCGAGCCATCCGGCGTCCCAGGCGGCGTACCTGTGGTGGTCGAGACGGCGGCGGACGAGGGCGAGGCACGCCAGCAGGGCCGTCAGCGACAGCGCCGCCGTGGCCGTTCCGGACGCGACGCCGTCCGCGACCGTGTCGATCCGGCTCCGCGGGCCGTCGCCCGGTTTGCCGTCGTGGTCCAGCCAGATCCGCACGGGCGTGCCGGCCTTGGCCGCAGAGGGAACCGGCGCCTGCCCGGTCACCGTATGCCCGTCGGGGGCCGTCCAAGCGACGCCCGTGCGCAGCCGCGCGGCCGTGCCCTCCACCGCGACCCAGGTGGCCGCCGGCGCGTCCCGTGTGACGGTGGCCGTCACCCACCGCCCGGAGTGCTCCTCGGCCAGGCCGCCGCGATAGACGGCGGCGCCCACGGCGAAGGCCGCGACCAGGCTCAGCACGGCCAGGATCAGGAAGGCCAGGACGGCCGCGGACTCGACGCGGTCGGTCCCGCGCCTTAACGGGTTGCCGTTGGGCAGGTAGCGCCGCACCCGCATCGTCACCGGGCCAGATCGCATCGCGTCACCCCTCCTCCTTCTCGTGCGCCGGTCGTCTCACTCGCCCGGCTCCAGGAACCGGGGCGCGTCCGGCGGAGGGCCGGAGGACTCCTGGATCAGCGCGTTCAACGTGGTGTCGTCGGCGATGGCGTGCTCGGCCTCGGCCGTGTCCTCCAGCGCGGTGATCTGCTCCGGTCGCCGCGCCTCCCGCTCCGCCTCGTCCCGGTCCCGTACGGCCCCCTCGATGGCCTCCAGCATCTCCCGCCGGCTGTAGGAGCCCTCGGGGATCTCGTTCAGGAGGGTGAGGGTCTCGGCCGGCACGTGGATGTCCGCGGCGGCGACGGAGTAGAGGTCACGGCGCGTCACACGGAGGCGGTCGTGGAAGACCTCGTCCACGACCTGGCGCAGCCGCTCCGTTTCCGCAGGGTCAGGCATGCCCTTCTCCTTCCGGTCTGTCCTTACCCCCCGCGGTGCGGATCCCACGCCCTGGGCTCAAAGATCGGCGACGAGCAGCCGATATCCGGCGTCGTACTCCTCCAGGCCGAGCAGGTCGCGGTGGCGCTCGTGCCAGCGGCCCGACTCCAGGTCGGCCGCGAGCCGGTCCAGGGCCGGCCGTACGACCGCCTGGTCGAGCTGCGCGAGCACGGACATGCCGGCCTGGACCACGGGATCGAGGTAGCCCTCCGGCCTGCGCCAGTAGGCGGCGCCGAACCCGTCGGTGCAGTCGTGCGGGATGGGGACCGGCTCGACCCGCGCGCCGCCGAGCAGCCGGACGAGATCGGCGATCGGGGTGGCGCGGGCGTCGTCCAGCGCCGCGCCCTCGGGCAGGTACTCCCGGAGGAACCAGTAGTCGCGAGTGACCCGCTGGTCCCAGGTGAGGATCACGACTCGGCGCCGGGCGACCCTGCGCAGCTCGGCGATGCCGGCCGCGAGGTCCGTCCAGTGGTGCACGGTCAGGATCGCCATCGCGGCGTCGGCAACGCCGTCGGCGAGGGGAAGAGCCTCGGCCCGGGCACGCACCACGGGGGCCGACCCCGGCGGCCGCTGGGCGATCATCACCGTGCTGGGCTCGACCGCGAGCAGGGTCGCCGGGGGTTCGTACGATCCCGTGCCCGCCCCCACGTTGACGACCGTCGCGGCGTCCCCGAGCGCGGCGGTGATCTGGGCGGCCAGCCTCAGGTCGGGCCTGCGGGCGGCGCTGTAGGTCCTGCCGATCTCGTTGTAAACGGTCATGACGTCAGTATCCGCCGCAGACCGTTCACGTACCGGCCAAGGCCGATCAGTATGGCGGGAGGAACCGGATTCCGATCACGGGAGGCCCGCATGTCCGACGCGCTGCTTCGCGACCCCTACCCCGTCTACGCGAAGGCCCGCGAGACTCCCGGGCTGACCTTCCTCCCCGAGACGAACGCCTGGCTGGTCGCCAGGGACGCCGACGTGCGCGAGGTGCTGCGCAGTCCGGAGGTCTTCTCCTCGGCCAACGCGCTGCGCGGCGACTTCGTCCCCGAACCGTCCGTGCTCGCCGAACTCGGCAAGGGCGTCGGCGGCGCGCCCGTCGTGGTCACCTCCGACGGTGCGGCGCACCAGCGCTATCGGGCCCCGCTCGTCCGGGGACTGTCACCCGCCCGGATCGCCTCGGTCGTACCGTTCATCCGGGAACGCGCCGAGTCACTCGTGGACGCCTTCGCCCCGGACAGCAGGGTGGATCTCGTCGGCGCGTACGCCAGGAGGCTGCCCGGGGAGGTGATCGGATGCCTGCTGGGCCTCGACCCCGAGCACGTGCCCCTGGCGGTGGAGACCAGCTACCGCGCCGAGGAGCTGTTCTTCCTCCCGGTCGGCGAGGAGGGGCGGATCGCCGCGGCCCGCGAGGTCGTCGCCCTGCAGCATCTGCTCGACGAGTACGCGCGGAGCCGGCGGGAGGACCCGCGCGACGACCTGTGCACCGAGATGGTCCAGGCGCTCGCGCCGGGCAATGAGCCGCTGACGCGGGAGCAGCGGGCGGAGCTGGTGTCGAACCTGCAGAACCTGCTGATCGCCGGTCACCTGACCACGACGGCTCTGATCGGCACCGCGGTGCTGCATCTGCTGCGGGATCCCGCGCAGTGGGAGCTGCTGTGCGCCCGGCCCGAACTGATTCCCGACGCGATCGAGGAGGCCGCCCGGCACGACGCCCCCGTCCAGGCATTCCGCCGTGTCACCACCCGGCCGGTGACGCTCTCCGGCACCGAGCTGCCCGAAGGCGCCACCGTCCTGGTCGCGTACGGCTCCGCCAACAGGGACGAGGCCAGGCACGACCGGCCCGGCGACTTCGACGTCGCCCGGCGCGCCCGGCGGCATCTCGCCTTCGGGCACGGCGCGCACTCCTGCCCGGGGGCGCAGCTCGCCCGCGAACAGGTGCGGATCACGCTGGAGATCCTGACCCGGCGGCTGCCCGGGCTGCGGCTCGCGGCGGACCGGCCGGTCGTCATGGCCCCCACGCTCATCCACAGAGGGCCGGAGGCATTGTGGCTCACCTGGTGAGGCTCCTCAGGCGAGCCAGTCCAGCCACTCGCCGTGCGGCCCGGCCATCGCGAGCGGCTCGCCGTCGAGCGCGGGCAGGAACGCCAGCCGCCTCTCCGGCAGGTCGGCCGTCAGCTTCGGAAGCAGGGAGGGCAGCCGGGGCGAGCCCTCGTTGGAGATCCACCGCACCGGCAGGCCGCGTACGAGCGCCACGAAGCGGTCCCGCGCCTCGGCGTCCAGGTAGGGCATGACCGCGCTGTGGAAGACGACGACCGTCGCCCCGGCGGGCGCGGCGGCGACGAGATCGGGCAGGGCCGCCGCGGCGTCCCCGCGCACCAGACGCGGCGGGTCCTCGCGCGCCATCCGCACCGCTCCGCGCAGCCGCGCGAGCCGGTCCTCCTGCTCCGGCCACACCAGGCACTCCAGCCAGCGCACGGCCTCGTCGTCGCGTACGTCGATGGGGTCGAGATCCAGCCCGGCCCGCCACACGACCTCGGGGAGGCGCTCCGGCACCGGCACCTTCCCGTTCGTCCGGCAGGTGAGCAGGACCGGGCTTTCTGCCGGCCCGATCTCGGGCCCGTCGTCGTAGCGGTAGCGGTAGCGGTCCGGGTAGAGGCACAGCCCCGCCGAGGCGCCCACCTCCACGAGGGCCAGCGGCTGCGGCAGCGTCGCCAGCACCGGCAGCAGGCTCGCGCACCGACCCGCCTCGTTGGTCTGCGTCCGCCGGGCGAGCATCGTCTCCCGCATCTCGGCCCAGTGGCGTACGGTCCACTCCCGGAAGCGGCCGAACTCGTCGTACGGCCCGCCGAGGAAGCGGACCGCCGCCAGCAGCAGGTTCGGCTGCCTCTTCGGCTCCGGCAGGCCGTCGATCAGTTCAAGCAGCCCGGGGTCGGCGGCGATCCCGAGGGCGAGGGCCTCGTAGGCCGGACTGTGCCCCCTGACCTCGCGCTCCGCGAAGTACCGATACCACTCCGCCGTCTCCATGCCGCCTCCCCGAGGACCGCCGAAGACCCCATCAAATCAGCCCGAACCCGGCCCGCGCCGGGTGGATCCGGTCCCGCAGCGATGCCCGGCCGCGCGGCGAAAGCGAGCCTCCGCCCACCGATGCAGCAAGACCGCCGTCCGACCGTCGGCGAGCAACGCGACCGCGTCACGCAGCGGCACACCGGCGGGGACCGGCACAGCGTCGCCGACCTCGGCGACGGCGAGCTCGGCGTAGCCGCCGGTCGTGGTCACCACGGTCGCCCCATCGAGGCCGAGATCCTCAAAACATCGACTCAGGGGGTGGTGCGCGTCCTGCATCGTCGCACTGGCAGGGCCACGGCTCTCAGGCCGGTCGCTCCCAGGCCCACAGGCGCTCGCCGTCCTCGACGTGGTCGGTGGGCAGCAGGCCGATCCGGCCGGCCACCGTCATGGACGCGTGGTGATCGGGATGGATGTGGGCCTCGATACGGACGACGCCGCGCGCACGCAGCCACCCGGCCAGGGCCGCCGCCGCCTCCGAGGCGTACCCCCGGCCCTGCCAGGCGGTCCCTACGACCCAGGCGACCTCGGCCCGGCGCCCCTCGTCCACCACGGTCGCCTGCACGTAGCCCACCGCCCGCCTGTCGATGTCGCGGCGGATGATCCAGTTGAGCCACTCCTGCCGCCCGTCCGGGGACCGGCGTGCTTCGAGCGCGGCGTACCGGGCGCGCAGTTCGGCCGGGGTGGGTGCGGCTCCGCCGATGAAGGCGTACAGCTCCTCCCCCGCCAGCACCTCCGCCATCTCGTCGGCGTCCTGCGCGGTCAGCGGCCACAGCGTGAGCCGCTCCGCCGCGATGGTGTCGTGCATACGCCGAAGTCTCCCCCGTCCCGGCCCCTATTCCCAACGGCTTTTCGCGGGCGGCCGGATAACCGATCGGTACGACGGCCTGATGGGCTGGCCATCGCATCTGGCGATGCTGGAGGCGCTGGAACGCCCCCGGGCCTGGTCAGGCGGGCCCGGGGGTGCCCCCGATGAAGACGCGGATCAGGAGACCGTCACCACCGCCTTGGCCTCGACCGTGCTGCCGGCCACGTGGCCGGTGACGGTGAAGGCGCCCGGGGCGGCGTACCGCTCGGGATCGACGGCGTCCCAGGTCACCCCCACGCGGCTGTCCTTCGAGCCGTCGTTGTGGGTGGCGACGACGGTGCCGGGCAGCGACGGAGCGGTTCTCGGCCAGGCCCGCGACCGTGAAGCTGCTGCCGCCGGTCTTCACCTGTTCGAGCGTGACGGGCTGCCAGGTGACCTCGGCCGTGCCCCGCCCGCCGTCGGCGTCCCACTACTACCGCGCGAACGCGACGAAAAGGTTTTCGTGGTTGCGCGAAGCGTCGGGACGCAGCGCCGTCACGGCAGCCGGCCCGCGATGCCGTCGAGGACGAAGTCGAGTCCGATCGCGAAGCGTTCCTCCGGCGTGGGACCGGCCGGATGGGTGAGCCACTCCGTGAGGTGGGGCAGGCGGCCGTCGGCGGCGGCCAGTTCGCGAAGTGTCGCGATGGCGGCGTACAGCCGGGCGTCGTCGTCCAGGCCGTGGCGCCGCTCCAGGCGGGCTTCCTCGCTCTCCTGCAGGGCGCTGCCCAATACGTGCCGGTCGATCAGCGCCGCGTAGGTCATGGCGTCGCCGACGGTGGCTCCCTGCCGCACGAGGACGGTGAGCATGAACTCCAACCGGCGCATCATGTGCGGACCGGCCGGAGGGCGGGCGTGGACCAGCACGGCGAACCAGGGGTGCCGCGATGTCATCCGCCGGGTTTCCAGGGCGAGCGAGCGCAGATCGGCGCGCCAGTCGCCGCCGGGCTCGCCGGGGAGCGGGATCTCGGCCGTGGCCGCGTCGAGCATGAGGTCGAACAGGCCCTCCTTGCTGTGCACGTGCCGATAGAGCGCCATCGGCGAGTACGGCCCGAGGCAGGCGGCGACCGCCTTCATCGTCAGGCCGTCCAGTCCGGCCTCGTCGGCGACGCGGATCGCCGCAGCAACGATCTTCTCCCGGTCCAGCGCACGCCGGCGCGACGCCGGCGGCTGGTTCCAGATCAGCGGGAACGCGTTCGTCTCTCCCTCGCCCACGTCTCAAGTTTACGCGATAAACTCTCTGCGTATCACATAAACTTCCGAGGATCGGAGGTACTGATGGCGCAGGCCACGACCGACGCGTACGAACCGCCGGGGATCCGGATGGGCATCGTGAGGGGCGTCAGCTACGGACTGTTCGGCCCGCCCGGCACGTTCGTCCCCCAGGCCCGATCGCTGGGGGCCGGGATCGTGCGGGCGTACGTGTACTGGAGCCAGGTCGAGCCCGAGCCGGGCCGCTACCGCTGGGAGGTGGTCGACGCGCTGCTCGGCCAGCTCGACGGCGACGAGGAGGTGTGGATCACGCTGTGCTCCAGCTCCCTGTGGGCGACCAGGACGCCGACCGACTTCCTGCCGCCCTCCCCCGCGCACGACCTGAACGCCTACGCCGAGTTCGTACGCCGGGTGGTGCGCCGCTGCGCCGGGCGGGTGCGCTACTGGCAGTGCGACAACGAGCCGAGCAACACCGACCTGCTGTGGGCGGGGACCGCCGCCGAGTACGTCGCGCAGCTGAAGGTCATGTACGACGCGGTCAAGGAGGCCGACCCCGCGGCCGCCGTGGTGCTCGGCGGTTGCGGCTACGACGTGCTCGGCAGCGAACCGGGAAGCGAGCCGTGGCGCTTCTTCGAGCAGGTGGTGTCCGCCGGTCGCGACGCCTTCGACCTGTTCGACGTGCACCTGTACGGCGACGCCGCCGCAGTCCCCGCCCACGTCGAGGCCGTGCGGGAGCTGATGCGGGCGCACGGCTGTCTCAAACCGGTGGTGGTGGGCGAGTACGCCGCGCCCGTGCCGTTCGAGTTCCCCGACGTCGAGGCCGTCATGTACGAGGTGTTCGCCGAGGCCTTCGCCGAGGGCGCGCAGGTGCAGAGCACGAGTCAGCCGGCCGTGCAGAGCACGAGTCAGCCGGCCGTGCAGAGCACGAGTCAGCCGGCCGTGCAGAGCACGAGAGAACTGGCTGCCAGGGCGCGGCAGGACACCCCCGAGCGCCGGGCCATGACCGCGTTGTACGCGCGGATGCCGCAGCTGCCGCCCCGGCTGCGGATGTTCATGGAGGGGTGCCCGCCCGAGCTGGAGGCCAGACGGCACCGGATCAGCTGCCGCCAGCTCGTCGCGTGCACCCTGCAGGCGCTCGCCGCCGGGGTCAGCCGCACCCTCTACTGGAACCTCGCGCCCGAGGTCCCCGGACCTGCCGATCCCCTGCAGATCATGCATCTGATGTTCGGCAAGCTCGCCATGCTCGGCTACCGGGACGGCGAACTCGCCGTCCGGCATCCGGCGGCCGACACCTTCGCCCTGCTCGCCGCGCAGCTCGCGGGGGCCGACCGGGTGACCCAGGTGCACCCTGCCGATCACCCTGCCGATCACCCTGCCGATCACCCTGCCGATCCGCCCGGCCTGTACGCGTTCGAGGTCGAGCGTGCCGGACGGGAGCCGCTACTGGTGCTGTGGGACCGGCGCGACATGGTCGACGGCGAGGACCAGCCGCCCGTCACCGTCTCCTGGCCCTGGCCCGCTTCCGCCGCGACCGCCGTCGACGCGTTCGGCGAGCCTCACGCCGTCGAGGTCCGCGACCGGCGGCTGCGCACGGCCGTTTCGGACACGCCGGTGTTCATCAGCCCCGGAACCTGATCACGACGAGATCGGGGCGACGGACTCCCGTTCGACCAGGGTGACGTCCATGAACAGGGTGGAGGGCGGTCCCGGCTCCGGGTCCCGCAGCCGACGGATCAGGCGGCGGGCCGCCTCCGCGCCCATCTCGTAGACCGGCTGCGCGATGACGCTCAGGGCCGGGGAGACCAGCACGGTCCAGTCCAGGTCGTCGAACGCCACCACCGAGAGCCGGTCGGGCACCGCGACGCCGAGATCGCGGATCGCGCGGTAGGCGCCGACCGTCATCAGGTTGTCCACCGTGAAGATCGCCGTCGGCGGGTTCTTCAGCGCGAGGACGCGCTTGGTCTGCTGGTAGGCGGCCTCGGCGGCGTAGGTGCCGGTGCGCCTGACCATCTCGCGGCGCACCGGCACCCCGGCGTCCCAGTGGGCCCGCAGGTAGCCCAGCAGCCGGGCCTCGCTCGGGCTCAGCTCGCCCAGCGACACCTCGGCCTCCGGGGTGAGGAACCTCGCCCAGTCCTGCTCCCGGGGCTGGCGCAGCTCCGTGACGATCGCGACGCGCCGGTGGCCGAGGTCGAGCAGTCGCCGTACGGCCTGGTAGGCGGCCTTCATGCCGTCCACGATGACGGCGTCGGCCTCCAGGCGGTCGCTCACGCGGTCGAACAGGACGACGGGCGTGCCGCCGCTCTGCGCCTGTGCCAGATGGTCGACCTGCTTGACGTCGGCGGGCGCGCAGATGATGCCGTCCACCTGCTTGTGCAGGAGCAACTGCACCGCCTCACGCTCGCTGGCGAGGTCCTCGTCGCTGTTGGTGACGAGGGTGCTGAAGCCGTTCTCGTGTGCGACGTCGGAGATCCCCCGCAGCGCGCGGGCGAAGAAGGGACTCTCGATGTCCGCGCACACGACCCCGATGGTGTCGGTCCGGCCGGTGCGGACGCTGGCGGCGAGGCGGTTGGCGCGGTAGTTGAGCTGCCGCGCCGCCTCCGTCACCCGCCGCCGGACGTCCTCGCTGACGCTTCCGTAACCTCCCAGCGCGCGCCCCGCGGCGGCCGTGGAGACACCGGCCAGCGCCGCCACGTCCGGGAGCGTCGCCCGCCGCGGCCTGCTGGATGCGGTCACGGATCCTCCTCTTCCCGGTATCGGTCACCGCCGGCGGGATCCCGGCCGTCATCGCGCGCACGCCCGGGAAGCGCCGGCGGCTCGCCCATCAGCGATCCGCCGCAGCGAGATTGTAGTGATCTCGCGCGGCGCGGGCGGTGATCCGCCCGCTGCGCAGGTCGGCCTCCACGGCCTCCCTCGGGCGCAGCGCCGGGTCGCCGAATCCCGCCCCGCCGCCGGCCCGCAGGCTCACCACCTCGCCCGGGGCGGCGACGTGCTGTCCCTTCGCGGGGAGCAGGGTCTCCGCGCCGTCCTCCCGGATGAGGACGATCGAGGCGGGCGTGCCGGGCAGGCCGCCGTCGAGGCCCTGCGGGGCGTGACCGGGGTCGCTCTGCTCGGCCTCGGAGAGGAACTGCATGGGCCCGTCGGAGATGTTCCGGTAGTCGGCGCGGATGCCCAGGCCGCCCCGGGTGCGCCCCGCGCCGCCGCTGTCGGGCCTCAGCTCGTAGCGCTCGACACGCAGGAGGTAGCTCGACTCGATGACCTCCGCCGGGATGATCGCGCAGTTGGCCATGTGGACGTCGACCGCGTCCGCGCCGTCGTGCGCCGCGGTGCCGCCCGCCCCGCCCGCGACGTTGGCGAGCAGCACGACGCCGTCCCCGGTCTTCGGCGAGGCCGACTCGCAGATCAGCACCGGCCAGCCCACGAACCACTCCGCCGCCGCCCGGTGCGGGGCCGCCGGGGCCAGCGCCCGGGTCATGACGGACGCCAGCCGCTGGGAGGCCAGGTGCCGGTCGCCGACCGCGGCGGGGAAGATCGGGTTGACCGCCGAGCCCTCCGGGGCGTGGATGGTCACCGGCTCCATCGACCCCTCGTTGAACGGCACGTCGTCGGGCAGCAGGCACTTGATCGCGTAGTGCACGACCGACCGCGTCGTGGACGTGGGGATGTTCATGCCGCCGGGCATCTGCGGGTCGCAGCCGGAGAAGTCGACGTGCGCGCCGTCGCCCTCGATCGTCACCGTGACGGCGAGGCGGACGGCCGCGCCGGGGTTGATGCCGTCGTCGTCCAGCCACCCCTCGGCCTGGTACGTCCCGTCGGGCAGGGCCGCCAGCTCGGCCCGGGTGCGCTCGGCCGTGTAGCCGATCAGGTCGTCGATCGCCGTGACCAGCGTGTCGGTGCCGTACCGCTCGGCGAGCCGGGCGAAGCGGCGGGCGCCCGAGCGGGCGGAGGCGACCTGGGCGCGCAGGTCGCCGTGGTTCTGCTTCGGGTGGCGGGTGTTGGCCGTGATGATGTCGCGGACGTTCGGCTCGGGCACCCCGCGCACCTCCAGCTTCACCGCCGGCAGCATGACGCCCTCGTAGAACGCGCTGCGGCTGGTGGCCGCCGCCGTGCCGGGCACGACCCCGCCCCAGTCGGCGTGGTGGGCGATGGCGCCGGTGAAGCCGATGAGCCGCTCGTCGCCGTCGAAGACCGGGACGAACAGGTTGAGGTCGTTGGTCTGACAGGCCCCCAGGTAGGGGTGGTTGCTGAGGAAGACGTCGCCGGGGTGGATGTCGTCGCCCCACTTGTCGAGGCAGGCCCGCAGCGCGGGGGACATCGAGGCGAGCAGCGTCGGGATGTCCAGCGCGGCGGCGAGCAGCCGGCCCGACCGGTCGAAGACCGCGCAGCTGTAGTCGCGCATGTCCTTCACCACGACGCTGAGCGCGGTGCGGCGCAGCGCGGTGCCCATCTCCTCCGCGATGGTCTCCAGGGCGTGCCTGATCACCTCCGTGGTGATCGGGTCGGTTCGTCTCATGCGGAGGTTCCCTTCACAGTCAGGACGAGGTTGCCGTCGCCGTCCACGCGCACCTGCGCGCCCGGCGGCACGACCGTGGTCGCCTCGCGCTCCTCGATGATCGCCGGGCCGCTGAACGCCGCCCCGGGCGTCAGGTCCGCCCGCTCGTACACGCCGGTGTCGGCCCAGCCGGCCCCGCGGAAACAGACCCGCCGTACGGAGGCCGGGGCGGGGGTGGAGGACGCCGCCTCCGCGGAAGCGGCGGCCGTACGCGGCAGCACGCCGTACACCTCGACGCCGACGGCGACGAGCTCGACGCGGGCCTCCTTGTCGCTGTGCCCGAACTCGAACTCGTGCTGGGCGTGGAAGCGGTCGAGCGCCTCGGCCAGGCTCTGCGCGTCCACGGGCCCGGGCCGCAGCAGCACCTCCACGTCGTTGTCCTGCCAGGCGTAGCGGAAGCGGGCCAGCCGGTTCTCCGTACGTCCCGCGGTGAGCGACTCGACCCGGGAGAGCCGGTCGCGGGCCCGGTCGAGCAGGCCGGTGAACAGCCCCTCGATCTCCTCTGGGCTCAGCGTGTCCACCGGCGCGTCCACGGTGAGCGAGAAGTCGTACTTCAGGTCGGAGGTGGCCAGGCCCAGCGCCGAGAACGTGCCGGGGTGGCGCGGCACCAGGACGGTCCTGATGTCGACCATCTCGGCGACCGACAGGGCGTGCATGGGACCGGCCCCGCCGAAGGGCAGCAGCACGAAGTCGCGCGGGTCGTAGCCGCGGTTGACGCTGACCACGCGCACGCCCCTGGCCATGATGGCGTCGGCGACGTCGAGGATGCCCAGCGCGGCCTCCTCCAGGCCGATCCCCAGCGGCTCGGCGACGTGCGTCAGCACCGCCTGCCTGGCGGCCTCCACGTCGAGGGTCATCTCCCCGCCGAGGAACCGCGCGGGGTCCACCCGGCCGAGCACCACCTGGGCGTCGGTCGTCGTGGGCCGGGTGCCGCCGCGTCCGTAGCAGGCGGGCCCGGGGACGGCGCCCGCGCTCTCCGGTCCCACCCGCAGCAGCCCGGCCGCGTCCACCCGGGCCAGCGACCCGCCGCCGGACCCGATGGTGTGGATGTCGAACTGCGCGACCTGCAGGGGCCGTCCCTCGAACTGCGACGCCCGGTCCAGGCGCGGCCTGCCCTCGTGGATCAGGCAGATGTCGGTGGACGTGCCGCCCATGTCGAAAGTGATCTGGTTGGCGTACGCCGGGTTCTCCGCCACCCGGGCGGCGGCGAGCACCCCCGCCGCGGGACCGGACAGCACCATCTTGTGCGCGGCGGCCGACGCCTCGGCGGCCGACATCACACCGCCCGAGGACTGCATCACGAAGAACGGGCAGGTGACCTTCTCGCTGTCCAGTCCGTCCTCGACCGCCGACAGGTAGCGCGCCACCAGCGGCTGCAGCGCCGCGCTGATCGCGGTGGTCGACGCCCGGGGGTACTCCTTGATTTCGGGCGCGACCTCGGAGGAGACGGCCACGTGCAGGCCGGGCAGCGCGGCGGCCAGCCGCTCGGCCACCCGGCGCTCGTGGGCGGGGTTGCGGAAGGAGAACAGCAGCGTGACCGCGCACGCCTCGGCGCCGCTCGCCGCGACCTGGGCCACGATGCGGTCGATCTCCTCGTCGGTGAGCGGCGTGACGACCCCGCCCAGCCGGTCGAGCCGCTCGTCGATCTCGAAGACCATCTCGCGTGGGATCACCGGCTCCGGCTTGACGACCCCGAGGTCGAACAGCGCGGGGCGAAGCTGCGTGCCGATCTCCAGGACGTCCCGGAAGCCGCGGGTCACGATCAGCGCGGTGGGCGGGAGCTTGAACTCCAGGAGGGCGTTGGTGGCGACGGTGGACCCGTGCGCGAACATCCGCAGGGCGCCGGTGTCGACGCCGCGCGTGCCCCGCGCGGCACGGACGCCGTCGAGCACGCCGCCCGCCTGGTTCTCCGGTGTGCTGGGGACCTTCTCGACGAGGACGCGCCCGTCGTCGCCGATGACCACGACGTCGGTGAAGGTCCCGCCGACGTCGATTCCGAGGCGTTGGCTCACTGCTTACCTGCCTTGTAGAAGTACGCGCTGACGGCGGGGTCGTTCAGGTTCTCCTGGGTGGCGACGACCGCGTCGAGGCTGACCGACTGGGGCTTGGTGCCGTCCTTGAGATAGGCGGCGAGGTCGGAGACCGCCCTGCTGCCCATGTCGCCGGGCTTCTGGATGATCAGCGCCGCGACCAGGCCGCGCTTGAGCAGGCTCACCTCGTCGGGCGAGGCGTCGAAACCGACGATCTTGACCTGGTCGCTCTTGCCCGCGGCCTGCACGGCCTGGGCGGCGCCGATGGTGGGGTTGGTCCAGTTGGTGAAGACGCCGGCGAGGTCGGGGTAGCGCTTGAGCACCGCGCTCACGGTGCCGGCGATGGTGGTGAGGTCGGTGGCGTCGTAGCGCTCGGCGACGTACTCGAGGCCGGTCTGCTTCAGCCCCTCCTGCCATCCCTTGAGACGGGCGTCGGTGCTGGACGTGCCCGGGGTGTAGCCCTCGAAGGCGACCTTGCCCTTGCCGCCGAGCAGCTTGTCCATCGTCTGGGCGGCCAGGCGACCGGCGGCCTCGCCGTCGGAGGTGACGGTGGCGAGGCGGGCCGACGGGTCGGCGACGTCGGCGTCCACCGTGATGATCGGAATGCCCTGCGCCATGACCTGCTTCATCGGCGCGATCATCGCCTTGGCGTCCAGGGCGGACATGATGATCCCGTCCGGCTTGCGGGCGGCGACGGACTGCAGGAGCTGGGTCTGCGAGGCCACGTCGAGGGTGGACGGCGCCTGCCAGCTGAAGTCGAAGCCCTGCTTCTTCGCCTCGGCCTCGGCTCCGGCGACCAGGGTGAGGTAGTAGGGGTCGAACTGGTCGTTCAGCAGCATGACGATCTTCTTGCCGGCGGCGCTCTCGCCTCCGGCGTCGTCGGCGGACGAGGACGTGCCGCAGCCGGCCAGCAGGGAGACCGCCAGCGCGCTCGCGGCCAGGGCGGGGATGGTTCGCTTCATCGGGTTCCTTCGGCATGAGGGGTGGGTGTGAGCGAGGAAGCTCATGTGCGCTCCTGAGCGCGGATCTTGACCTGGTCCACGTAGACGGCCACGAGCAGGACGACGCCGACGGCGACGCTCTGCCAGAACGGCTGGACGTCCATGATCACGAAGCCGCTCTGCAGGACCGCCGGGATGAGCGCGCCCACCACGGTGCCGGAGATCCGGCCCCGCCCCCCGAACAGGCTCGTCCCGCCGATGACGACGGCGGCGATGGCCGACAGCGCGTCCCCGGAATGGCTGGTGATCGACGCCGTGCTGAACCGCGCGACGTCGAGGACGGCCACGATCCCGCACAGGGCGCCGGTGCCGACGTAGAGCAGGATCATGTGCCGCCTGACGTTGACGCCCGCGCGGCGGGCCGCCTCCAGGTTGGCGCCCATCGCGTACGTGTGCAGGCCGAAGCGGGTCTTGGACAGCACGACCCAGAAGACCGCGGTGACCACGGCCGCGATCACGATGGACCACGGGATGACCCCGAACAGCTTGCCCAGGCCGAACGACGACTGGAAGGGCAGCGGCACGTTCTGCACGTTCTGGCCGTTCGTCCAGACGCTCGCCAGGCCGAGCACGATGCCGCCGGTCGCGAGCGTGGCGATGAACGGAGGGATGCGGAGCTTCACGGCGAGCACGCCGTTGACGGCTCCCCAGCCGGCGCCCACCAGCAGGCCGCAGACGATCGCCACAGTGATCGCGAAGCCGAGGTTCGGATAGTGGAAGTCCGCCGCCTGCGCCGCCGTCCCGGCGAGCGACCCCATCACCTTCGCGACGACGACGGCGGAGAAGATCGTGATCGAGCCGATGGACAGGTCGAGCCCGCCGGCGATGAGCAGGAACGTGATGCCGCACGAGAGGATGAGCAACTGCGAGGCCGTGAGCAGGATGGACTCGGCGTTGCTCAGCGACAGGAACGTGCCCGCCGGAGTGACGACCGAGAAGACCACCACGATGGCGATCAGCAGCAGCAGGATCGTCGCGTCGGACAGCCGCTGGGGGCGCCGCACGGCCCTCCTGCGCGGCGTGCTCGGCGGCGTGGTCGGGGAAGCGAGGTCGGTCATCGCGGTTCTGCCGCCCTTTCCTCGGTCGGGCTCAGGGTGTCGGCGCCCGTCATCGCCCTGATCAGGTCGGTCGAGGTGACGTCGGCCATGGGCGCGGTCAGGACCCGCCTGCCGAGCCGCAGGACCGTGCAGCGGTCCGCGACGCGGAAGACGTCGGGCAGGTTGTGGGAGATGAGCAGCACCGGCAGGCCCTTCTCGTCCCGGATCCGCCTGATGAGCTCCAGGACCGACTCGGTCTGCGCCACGCCGAGCGCCGCGGTCGGCTCGTCCATCATGATCAGGGCCGAGCCCCACATCGCCGCCCTGGCCACCGCGACGGCCTGCTTCTGCCCGCCCGACATCGAGCCGACCTCGGCGCCCAGGTCCTGGATCTTGGAGTTGAGCCGGCGCAGGTGGGTGGCGGCCTCGGCCCGCATGGTCTTGCGGTCGACGAACCCCAGCCGGCCGAGCAGCCCGGGCCGGGAGGGCTCGCGCCCGAGGAAGAGGTTGGCGTCCGGCGGCAGCGTCGGCGCGAGTGCCAGGTCCTGGTAGACGGTCTCGATGCCGGCCGCCTGGGCGTCCCTCGGGCCGGTGAACCGGTGCGGCACGCCGTTGATCTCGACGGTGCCCTCGTCGGGCGTCACCGCTCCCGCGAGCACCTTGACCAGCGTCGACTTACCGGCGCCGTTGTCGCCGAGCAGGGCGTGGATCTCCCCGGGGGCGATGTCCAGGTCGACGCCGCGCAACGCCTCGACGTGGCCGTACCGCTTGCGCACGCCGCGCACCCGCACAGCGAGGTCGGCGCTGTCCTTCATGGGGTCTCCTCCGGTGGGTAGAGGGCGTCGAGATCGGCGGGGTAGCCGTAGCCGCCGTGGTGACGGCAGACGGAGGCGGCGTACGCGGCCGCCCGCGCCATGGCGACCTCGGCCGGGGCCGCGGGCAGCGCGACCAGCAGCTGCGCCGCGAAGGCGTCGCCGGCGCCCAGCGTGTCCACCACCTCGGTGGGGACCGCCGGCTGCCACACTGTACGTCCCTCCGAGGCCAGCAAAGCGCCCTGATCTCCGCAGGTCACGACGGCGAACCGGGGTCCGAGAGCGAGGACCGACGCGGCGAACTCCGCGCACTCGCGCCGGTCGAGCCGGGCCCGGGAGAAGAAGGCGATGCCGACCGAGGGCAGCAGGTCCCGCGCGTACTCCATGTCCTTGTAGGAGAAGTCGAAGGAGACCTTCGTGACGCGGGCGATGTCGGGGAGCTGGTCCTCGACCAGGCTGGTGTGTCCCGTGTGGACGAGGTCGAACGACGACAGGTAGTCGAGGTCCGCCGGGCTCAGCCGCAGGTCCTCGGTCGGCGGGATGTAGTCGACGAAGGTCCGGTTGCCGTCGGCGTCGAGCTTGACGTCGGCCCGGGGGGTGGGGTGGCCGCCGTACCGGGACCACCGGGCCTCGACCCCTTCGGCGGCCAGGCTGTGCCGTACGAGGTCGCCCGCCGGGTCGGCCCCGATCGAGCCGAGGTAGGCGGCCTCCGCGCCGAGACGCCCGGCGTGGACCGCGACGTTGCAGGCGCTGCCGCCGGGGAAGACGAGGCCGAGGTCGAGATATCTGTCGACGACGTTGTCGCCGACTCCGCACAGCCGCATCTCAGTAGGCCATCTTGTGCATGTAGCGCCGCTCGTCGAGCGAGTGACCGGTGACGGACTCGTAGTGGTCGGCCAGCCGGGTGGCGACGTTGGCCAGCACCGGGGCCGACAGCTCCGGCCGGGCCGCCGCGGGCACCCCGGGCAGTTCGAGTGCGGCCGAGTCGAGCGTGAAGACCCGGGAGGTCACCTTCGGGGCGAAGGCGGCGACCCGGTCGGCCATCGCCTGGGTGCGGTCCTCGCTGCGCAGGAGGATCAGCGGCGCGTCGCCGACGACCATCTCGAACGCCCCGTGGAAGAAGTCGCCGGACGCCACGCAGACCGACTTCTTCCACTGCATCTCCATCAGGTAGCAGACCGAGAGCAGGAAGGCGACGCCGTACGCGTTGCCCCCGCCGACCACGAAGGTCAGGTCGGCGTCGGCGGTCTCCCGCGCGATCGTCGCCGACAGCTCCTCGTGCGCCTCGGTGGCGACCGCGAGCGCGTCGGGCAGCGCCGCGTAGCCGCGTTCGAGGGTCTCGTAGTCGAGGTCCGCGCCCTCGATCCGCAGCAGTTCCTGCACGAGCTGCCCCAGCAGGACGTGCTTGGCCGCCGTGATCGTCTTCTCGCTGTGGTAGGTGAACGCGGCGTCCCCCAGCTCGGCGAGCGGGTTGTCGTCGTCGGTCGCCACCGCCACCACGTACGCGCCCGCCTCCTTGGCCAGGCGCGCGGCGGCCACCGTCTCGGGGGTGGCGCCGGAGTGGGAGGAGGCCACGACGAGCGAGCGCTCCGACAGCCGGGGCGAGGGGCATGCCAGGAACTCGGCGGCGTTGATGTTGTGGCTGACCAGCCCGGTCGCCGAGGCGGACAGCGTGGCGTGCGCCGGCACCGAGGAGGCCCAGGAGCCGCCGCAGCCGAGGAAGAACACGTCCGTCACTCCGCGCGAGGCCGCCTGCGCCGCCACCTTCGCGGCGACGCCGCGCTGGTCGACCGCTCCCCCGATGACCTCCCTGAGCTGGGGGTCGACGGGTCGCAGGCCGGATTTGGAAGTCATGGGGACACTCCGCAAGTAGAACGTTCTCACTGACCGGTGCACGAACGTGTAGAACGTTCTCACCGGGATGGTGAGAAGGTTCTCAATCCTGCCGGGGAGCAGTCAAGGGTTCACGGCGTTTTTTGACCCTCGGAAACGGAGGCTGCTTGCAGAACGGGCCGCCCGGCTACCGTTGCTCCGCATGACCCACACCGAGATCGAGATCACCGCGGAGCTGGTGCGGGATCTGCTGCGCGACCAGCACCCCGACCTGGCCGATCGCCCTTTGCGCCTCGGCGCGCGCGGCTGGGACAACCAGCTGTGGCGGCTCGGCGACGACCTCGCCGTCCGGCTGCCCTGGGCGACGCAGTCTGCGGACGCGCTGCTGCGCAAGGAGTACACCTGGCTGCCCGTCCTCGCCCCGCGCCTTCCTCTGCCGGTTCCCGTCCCGCAGCGCCTCGGCGAGCCCTCCGCCCTGTTTCCACGACCCTGGATCGTCACCACCTGGGTGCCGGGCGCGCCCGCCGACCGCGCCCCCGTCACGCGCGCCGCGGAGGCGGCCGACGTCCTGGCCGCCTTCCTGACGGCTTTGCACCAACCCGCCCCCGACCAGGCGCCCACCGGCCGCGACCGCGGGGGGCCGCTGGCCGACCACTCCGAGGGGTTCGCCAAGCAGCTCGCCTCGGCCACCGAGATGGGGCTCATCCCCGACCCGGACGCCGTCCGCGCGGTCTGGGACGACGCCGCCGCCGCGCCCGGCTGGGCAGGCCCGGCGCTATGGCTCCACGGCGACCTGCATCCGGCCAACATCCTCACCGCGGACGGCACGATCTGCGGCGTGATCGACTTCGGCGACCTCTTCGCGGGCGACCCGGCCTGTGACCTCGCCGCCGCCTGGATTCTGCTGCCGGACGGCGCCCCCGGCCGCTTCCATGACGCCTACCAGCCGGCCCCGGACGCCGCGACCCTGCGCCGCGCCCGCGGATGGGCGGTCGGACGCGCCCTCAGCGGCATCCTCATCGGTGAAGCCGGCGTCCGCGGCCGCCCAGGCGGCAAGGCCACGTGGGGCCCACCCGCCCACGCCGCACTGCGCCGCCTCATCGCAACGGCCCGTTGAACGTCCGAGCTGTGTCACATACTAGGACCAAGGTGATGTCGATCACATAAAGGGATCTTGTCGGCATACGGGCACGCATGGAGATTTGCGGAGTATTTCCGCACCCCCTCTGGAGGCTCTCCGTGCTGTTACGAGCAGCCATCGCCGCGGTCGTCGTGACCGCGATCGGCGCGGTCCCGGCCCACGCGGCCACCGGACCCGCCATAACCGTCGAGCAGGGACGGACCCAGCCGGTCTTCTCCTACGCCGACGCCGTCCGCGAGCACGTCTACGTCGAGTCGAGCGTCGACAGCGACTCCGACGGCCGCCTCGACCGGGTCAGGGTCGACATCATCAGGCCCAGGGAGTCGGGGCCCGGGCTCAAGGTGCCGACGATCATCGACGAGAGCCCCTACTACGACAACTCCGGGCGCGGCAACGAGTCCGAGCGCAAGGTGTACGACGCGGCGGGCGAGCCCGCCAAGTTCCCGCTGTTCTACGACAACTACTTCGTGCCGCGCGGGTACGCCGTCCTCAACGTCGACATGATCGGCACCACCAAGTCCGACGGCTGTCCCGACGTGGGCGGCAAGGCCGACGTGCTGGGCGGCAAGGCGGTCGTCGACTGGCTGAACGGCCGCGCCCCCGCCTACCACGACGACGGCACCCCGGCCGTGGCCGACTGGAGCACCGGCAAGGCCGGCATGATCGGCAAGTCGTACGACGGCACGCTGGCCAACGCGGTCGCGGCGACCGGCGTCGAGGGCCTGGAGACGATCGTCCCGATCTCCGCCATCAGCTCCTGGTACAAGTACCAGCGCTCCAACGGCGTCATCTACAACTACAACTACATGTCGTACCTGTCCCGGGCCGTCGACACGGACCCGGCCGCCAAGTGCGCGGCGAAGCGGGCTCAGCTGGACGTCGACGCCGACGACACGACCGGCAACTACAACGCCTTCTGGGCCGAGCGCGACTACACCGCCGGCTCGCTGGGCGACGCCTCGAAGGTGCACGCCAGCGTCTTCGTCGTGCACACGGTCAACGACCTGAACGTCAAGCCCGACAACTTCTCGGTGTGGTGGCAGGCGCTCGCCGACCGGAACGTGCCGCGCAAGATCTGGGTCGGTCAGTATCAGCACGTGGACCCCTTCGACTTCGAGGGGCGCCGCGACCTGTGGGTCGACACGCTGCACCGCTGGTTCGACCGCTGGCTGCTCGGCGTGGACAACGGGATCATGCAGGAGCCCCGCGCCGACGTGCAGGTCGGCCCGGCCGAGTGGGTCACCCAGCGCGACTGGCCGACGCCTGCCGCCTCGACCCACTTCTTCCGCCCGTCCGCCGATGGTTCGCTGAACCTCAACCCCGGCAAGAACGGCGAGACCGCGAGCTTCACCGACATCCGCCAGTCGGAGGACGCGATGGTCGCCGACGCCGGCACGGCCAAGCCCGGACGGGTCTCCTTCACCACCGGTGAGCTGCCGCGCGACCTGCGCATGTCGGGCACGCCCGAGGTGGACCTGCGGGTCTCGCTCGACAAGCCGACCTCGAACCTGACCGCGCTTCTCGTCGACTTCGGCGAGGACACCCGGGTCGACTGGCGCCGCGGGCAGGGCATCACCACCCTCGCCGAGGAGGACTGCCACGGCGACAGCACCGCCGCCGACGACGCCTGCTACCGGAAGGTCGTCACGAACCTGGCCACGCGGCCGCTGGAGGTCGTGGCCCGCGGCTGGATCGACGCGCAGAACCGCGACTCGCTCTCCGAGTCGTCGCCGCTGACCCCCGGAACGTACGCGCAGGTCAAGTGGAAGACGCTGCCGCAGGAGTACGTCTTCAAGAAGGGCCACAGGATCGGGCTGGTGATCGCCGGAACCGACTCGAACTACAGCGGCGAGCGGGCCACCGGCACGACCGTCACCATCGACCTGCACAAGAGCCGGGTGGAGATTCCGCTCGTGCTCGGTGTCGGCCACGCGCTGAACGGCGGCGACATTCCCAAGGACAAGGGCACCTGGCACGGTCCCCAGCAGATCGACCTGCCGGTGCCGGACAACAAGCTCTACTGATCCCCTGACCGTCCTCTGACGCGGCGCCGGGACCCTCGTCCCGGCGCCGCGTCCGGGGTCTCCGCTTTCGCCGTAGTGTGACCGCATGATCGAGATCGTCGTGGAAGACGGCTCATGGACGGTCGATGTCGAGGCGGTGAGGATCACCCCCGGCAGCGGCCGCGACGTCCACGAGGTGCGCAAGGTCCGGCGGCTGCGCCGGCGCGCAGGAGTTCCGGCTGTCGGATCTGACCGGCGTCGAGTGGAAGCCGCAGTCGGGCCTGGCCTACGGGAGCCTGCGTTTCCACGTGCGCGGCGAGGGCCCGACGGCCGTGACCTGCTGAGCCGCGACCTGTTGATTCGGCGGCTCGCCGACCTGGGCGAACTGCACCGGAGCGGAGTGCTGACCGACGAGGAGTTCAGCACGGCGAAGAAGGCGCTGCTGGACCGCATCGCCGAACTGTAGGGGGCCGGTCGCCGCGCGGCGGGCGTTTGGACCTCTTCCGGTCGGCAACCTGGTAGATCCAGGGTCAAGCCGACAGGAGAGGTCACGGTGCGTTTCCACGCCGACCTGCACATGCACTCCAGGTACGCCTACGCGTGCAGCAAGAACAGCGACCTGGAGCAACTGACCTGGTGGGCCCGGCGCAAGGGCGTCACGCTCATGGGCACGGGCGACTTCACCCACCCGGCCTGGCTGGAACGGCTCCGGACGGCTCTGGTGCCGGCCGAGCCGGGGCTGTTCCGGCTGCGCGACGAACTCGACCGCGAGGTCTCCGCGACGCTGCCGGGAAGCGTGGCCGCCGCGCCCGTGCGGTACATGCTGTCGGTGGAGATCTCCACCGTCTACTCCCAGGGCGGCCGCTCCCGGAAGATCCACCACCTCGTCTACCTGCCCGGATTCGACCAGGTCGAGGAGTTCAACCGCGGCCTCGCCAAGGTCGCCGACCTCGATGTGGACGGCCGGCCCACCGTACGCATGAGCTCCCGCGACCTGCTGGAGGCCGTCCTGGCCTGCGGCGAGGGCGCCTACCTGGTGCCGGCGCACGTCTGGACGCCGTGGTTCGGCGTGCTCGGCTCGAAATCGGGGTTCGACACGTTGGAGGAGTGCTTCGGCGACCTCACCGAGCACGTCTTCGCGCTGGAGACCGGCCTGTCCGCCGACCCCGCGATGATGTGGCAGGTCTCCGGCCTCGACGGGTATCGGCTGGTCAGCTACTCGGACGCCCACTCGCCGCCCATCGTCGGCCGCGAGACCACGATCCTCGATACCGACCTCGACTATTTCGCGATCGAGCGCGCCCTGCGCACCGGCGCCGGTCTGTGCGGCACGACCGAGTTCTTCCCCGAAGCGGGCAAGTACCACGTCGACGGCCACCGCAAGTGCGGCGTGCGGCTCGACCCGGAGGAGACGCGCAAGCTCGGCGGCCTCTGCCCGGTGTGCGGCCGCAAACTCACGGTCGGCGTGCTGAGCAGGGTCGAGGACCTCGCCGACCGCCCGGCGGGCGGGAGCCCGCGCGGCGCGGCGGGCTTCCGCAACCTCGTCCCGCTCCCGGATATCGTGGCCGAGATCCTGGGGGTGGGCCCGAAGAGCAAGAAGGCGAGCGCCGAGACCGACAGGATCGTGGCCGCGCTCGGACCCGAACTCGCGATCCTCGGCGATCTCCCCCTCGACGACATCGCCGCCCACTCACCGCGGCTCGCCGACGCGATCGGCCGCCTGCGGAACGGCGACGTGACCAAGGACCCCGGCTACGACGGCGAGTTCGGCCGCATCCGCACGCTTGGCTCAGGTCAGAGGTAAGTGACGCCGGTCAGGGCTCCGGCGGCGGTCCACAGGCGCCGCCCGACACTCGGGTCGGCCGCCTCCGTGCTGGGGCGGACCTCCACGACCCGGCCGCGCGTCTCCAAGAAGCCGGACGGTCCGAAGAACTGACCGCCGCGGACACCGGGCGCGGTCGCGGCGAAGAGCTGGGGCAGCGCCCCTCGCTCGGTCGGCTGCGTCACCAGCAGCCCGATCCGGGCGAAGATCCGCCCGGCCCGGGGGCGGTACTCCCAGGCCCGGGGGGTGAGATTGCTTCTGGACAGCCCGGGGTGGGCGACGACGCTGACGACCGGTGAGCCCGCGGCGCGAAGGCGGCGGTCGAGTTCGAGGCCGAAGACGGTGGTGGCGAGCTTGGAGCGGCCGTACGCGCGACTGGCGTTGAAGTCGCGCCGCGACATCAGGTCGTCGAAGTCGAGGTGGGCGTTCTTGTGGGTGATCGAGCTGAGACTGACGACCCGTGCGGCGTCCGCACGGCCGAGGTTGTCGAGCAGCAGGCCGGTGAGGGCGAAGTGGCCCAGCATGTTGGTGCCGAGCTGAAGCTCGAATCCGTCGGCCGTCGTGCGGGCGGGGCCGAGGAGGACCACGCCGGCGTTGTTGACCAGCAGATCGATCGCCGGGAAGCCGGCAGCCAGATCCTTCGCGAACGCGTGCACCGACTCGAGCGAGGCCAGGTCGAGCTCTCGCACCTCGATCTCGGCCCGTGGCACGGAGCGCCGGATCGACTCGGCCTCCCGCTCGGCGGCGACGGTGTTGCGTACGGCCATCACGACGTGTGCCCCGTGCCGGGCGAGTTCGGTCGCGGTGACCAGGCCGAGTCCCGAGTTCGCACCGGTGACGACGGCGACCCGGCCGTGCTGATCGGGGATGTGACTGGCGTTCCATTCGGTCATGGCGGCGACGCTAGGGCGGGGTCGCCGGAATTCGGTCGTACGCGTTTCCCTGGGAACGCCAGACCTACCGTCGGCGCCGGCCGCACCGGCAGACTGCCGTCATGACCGTCGACCATCCGTACGCCCGCGAACTCGGCGACTTCCTGCGTGCCCGGCGTGGCCGGTTGCGCCCGCAGGACGTCGGCCTGGAGCCGGGGCCCCGGCGCAAGGTGGCCGGCCTGCGGCGCGAGGAGGTCGCGCTGCTGGCCGGGCTGAGCACCGATTACTACCAGCGCATGGAGCAGGGCCGTGAGGTGCGGCCCTCCGACGAGGTGCTCGACGCCATCGCCTCCGCGCTGGACCTCGGCGACGAGGAACGGCGGCACCTGTTCACCCTCGCCCGGGCGGCACGGCGGCCGGCGGCCGTCCGCCCACGCCGGGCCCCTGAACGCGTGCCGGACAGCACCCGGCGCCTGCTGCACGTCATGGGCACCCCCGCGGTCGTGCTCGGGCGGCACCTCGACGTGCTCGCGTGGAACACGCTCGCCGAGGCACTGCTCGGCGATCCGGACACCCTGCCGCCGGGGCGGCGGAACATGCTCATGGCGCTGTTCGAGGATCCCGGAACCCGGGCGCGCTGCCCCGACTGGGAGAGCACCGCCCTGCAGTACATCGGCATGCTGCGGGCCGCCGTCGCCACCGATCCGATCCACCCGCGCGCCACGACGATCATCGGTGAGCTGAGCATCCGCAGCGCAGACTTCCGCCGGCTCTGGGCCCGGCACGAGGTGCGTGAGACGGTTCACGGGACGAAGCTGTTCCGGCACCCTCAGGTCGGCGACATCACCCTCGACTGGGACGTCTATCCCCTGCCCGGAAATCCCGGTCCTGTCCTGCTCGTCTATACGGCCGAGCCCGGCACCGCGGACGCCGAACGCCTCCATCTGCTCGCGTCCCTGCGCGCCTCCCGGGCACCGCGTCAGGACGTGGCCTCGACGACCCCGGACCACACAACGTGGACCCCGACGCCGGCTGGGGAGGCAGATCGAGGCACAGGATCGATCCATGGCGAAGAGCACGGGCCCAAGCGTTCATGTCGGCCGAAACCGACGCCCGCTGTCGAACCCTCTACGGCGAGCACAGCGGCGAGCGGGGCGAGGGGCAAGGCGCGTGGCAAGGAGCACGCCGAACACCCGTAAACCACACCAGCGCACCCATGATCGTAATCATGAGCGCGCTGGTCTAGTGGTAGTGCGCCGCCAGGGACTCGAACCCCGGACCCGCTGATTAAGAGTCAGCTGCTCTAACCAACTGAGCTAGCGGCGCAGAGCCCTTAGAGGTTATCGCAGCCCTCACAGCAGTCCAAATCAGAGCAGAACAGTCCAAATCAGAGCGGCCACAATCGGGCTAGAGTAGAACAACATTCGGTATCTGCGGTTGGGAGCGCATATGTGGTTCGCCTCGCCTGACGAGGTCCGGGAGCGGCTGGCGGCCGTCGACTACCTTGCCGACGACGGCATCGCGACATCGGTGTTCCTGGCCGGGGCGCTGGGCAAGCCGCTGCTGGCCGAGGGACCGGCGGGCGTGGGCAAGACCCAGCTCGCCAAGGCCGTGGCGGAGGCCACCGGCGCCCGACTCATCCGCCTGCAGTGCTACGAGGGCCTGGACGAGGCGCGGGCGCTGTACGAGTGGAACTACAAGAAGCAACTGCTGCGCATCCAGGCCGACGACGGCGCCTGGGACGACATCTTCTCCGAGGAGTTCCTGCTGGAGCGCCCTCTCCTGAAGGCGATCAGGAGCGAGGAGCCCACGGTGCTGCTCATCGACGAGACCGACAAGGCCGACGTCGAGGTCGAGGGGCTGCTGCTGGAGATCCTTTCCGACTACCAGATCACGATCCCCGAGCTGGGCACGATCACCGCCGCGCGCCGGCCCTACGTCGTGCTGACCTCGAACGCGACCCGCGAGCTGTCGGAGGCGCTCAAGCGGCGCTGCCTCTATCTCCACCTCGACTACCCCACCCCGGAACGGGAGCGCGACATCCTGCTCGCGCAGGTCCCCGATCTGCCCGCGAGCATCGCCGACCAGCTCGCCCGTACGGTGGCCACGTTGCGGGCGCTGGAGCTGAAGAAGTCGCCGTCGATCGCCGAGACCGTCGACTGGGCGCACACCCTGCTCGCGCTGGGCCGTACGGAGCTGGACGAGACGCTGATCGGCGAGACGCTGGGCGTGGTCCTCAAGCACAACTCCGACCAGGTGCGGGCCGCCAAGGAGCTCGGCCTGCCCTCCCGGTGATGACGACTCCGGCGTCCCTCGTGGACCGGCACGTGGGGTTCGTCCACGCCCTGCGGGCGGCCGGGCTGCCGGTCTCCCCGGCCGAGGGGCTGGACGCGGCCCACGCGCTCATGGTCGTCGACCTGACGGAGCGGGAGACGCTCCGGGAGGCGTACGCCGCGACGCTGGTGAAACGGCCCGCCCACCGGCCGGGTTTCGACCTGCTCTTCGACCTGTGGTTCCCGCCGGTGGCCGGTCAGACCACGAGCGACGATCCCGTCCCGGAGGACGCCGAGCTGCCCGAGCTGCGCGAACGGCTGGCGGAGCTGCTGATGGGCGACCCGGCCGATCCCGCGTTCCGGGAGTTCGCCCGGGCGATGGTCGGGCGGTTCGGGCAGGTCCAGGCGGCCCCCGGCAGGCAGTCGTGGTTCTCCTTCCCGGTGCTGCGCGCGCTGTCGCCGGAGACGCTGGTGGCCCGGATGCTGACGGCCATGCTCGACGAGCGCGGCGGCCTGCCGGAGAAGGTCGCCCGGCGGCACGTCTCGCGGACGATCGAGGCGTTCACCGAGGCGGTCGCCGCCGACGTACGCCGCCGGATCGCCGAGGAGTCGGGGATCGAGAAGATCGCCAGGTCGGCGGTCCGGCCACCGATCGACCAGGTCGACTTCCTGCGCGCGACCAAGGAGGAGCTGGCCCGGCTGCGCCGGGAGGTCTACCCCCTGGCCCGCCGCCTGGCCACCCGGCTGTCGATCCGGCAGAAGCGGGGGCGGCGCGGACGGCTCGACTTCCGGCGCACCGTGCGGGCCTCTCTGTCCACGGGCGGGGTGCCGCTCACCACCCACCTGCGCCCGCCCCGCCCGCACCGGCCCGAGCTGGTCGTGTTGTGCGACGCCAGCGACTCGGTCTCCACGTTCTCGCACTTCACGCTGTTGCTGACGTTCGCGCTGCGGGAGCAGTTCACCAAGGTGCGGGCGTTCGCGTTCGTGGACACCGTGGACGAGATCACCGGCCTGTTCGCCCCGGGCGCGGACGTGCTCGACGCCATCGGACGCCTCACCGACGAGGCCGACATCGTCAGGTTCGGCCGCACCGACTACGGCCACGTCTTCGAGCGCTTCGCCGAACGCTTCCCGGACGCCGTGGGCCCCCGGACGTCGCTGCTGATCCTGGGCGACGCCCGGTCCAACTACCAGGCCCCGGCGCTGGACACGCTGAAGCGGCTGGCCGGGCGGGCCAGGCACGCCTACTGGCTCAACCCGGAGCCCCGGGCCCAGTGGGACACCGGGGACTCCCTCGCCACGTCGTACGGCACGGTCGTCCCCATGCACGAGTGCCGCAACGTCGCCCAGCTCGCCGCGTTCGTGGAGACGCTGGCCTGAATCGAGACCCTTCGCCCGAATCGATTCCGGCCCGCGTCCGCGCGCTCAGCTCATGCGGCGCAGGATGCGGGCCGCCGTACGGGCGAGCAGGTCGATCTGCTCCTCGGTGAACGGGGCCGAATCGTGGGTGCGGATCCAGCGGGCCACCCTGCCCGGGTAGGCGACGGTCAGCCCCTCGCCGTGCAGCGCGCCACCCCTGGCCTTGATCTTCCCGCCGTGCACGGCGAGCACCGGGGCGATCGAGACCTCGATGCCGGTCTCCTTGGTCAGCAGCGCGGCCATCGAACTGCCGGCGGAGATGAGGCCCTTGGCGACCGAGGTGCCGAACTTCTCGTCGAAGAACAGCCGCTCGCCGTATCGCGCGATCAGGGTGTCGGGCGACCACGCCTCGTTGTCCACGATCCACACGCCGCCCGGCCCGATGACGAGATGATCGATCGACGCCTCACCGGGCACGGCCCGGCCGTCCATCACCCGGTAGCCGTGCCGGCGCAGCGCGAGACGCAGCAGCCGTCCGGTGCGCACCTCGCCGCGGCGCTTGCCCCGCCACACGGCCGTACGCTCGTGCAGGCGCCAGGCGATGAACAGGTCCGTGCCGCCCGCGAGGGCGGCCAGCCCCAGGCCGGCGGCGAACATGTTCAGCCCGAGCCGCGGGCCCACCAGGTTGCCGACGACGAACCCCGCGAAGGTGATCGCGGCCCGCACCCGGATCCGGTTCTTGCGTCCGGCGAACCAGAACGTCTCGTACAGGTTCTGCGGCGAGGCGCCGGTGAACTTCTCGTCCCTCGGGACGTAAATGGACCCACTGGGCACGCGAACCCCCCACACTAGGCATGCGGCTTTCTCCGGGATACCCGAGCGGGAATCCCAACCCTCCTAAGGTGAGGGAAGTAGCGCAATTACGCCAGTGCCGACACTTGACCGACCAGTCGGTATGCTTGACCCGAGAGACGAAGGAGGTCGGCATGGCCCGCCGCGCAGCTGGAGAGCACCGCGCAACAGGGGATCGCGTGAACGGGGAGCGCCCCGCCAACGGGTCCCTGGAGGAGCCGGTACGGCAGCGCCTGCTCGCCGAGGCCACCCGGCTGTTCGCCGAGCGGGGTTTCGAGAGCACGTCGGTGCAGGAGATCGTCGCGGCGGCCGGAGTCACCAAGGGCGCCATGTACCACTACTTCGATTCCAAGGACGACCTGCTCCACGAGATCTACTCCCGGGTGCTGCGCCTGCAGATGGAGCGCCTCAACCGGTTCGCCGACGCGGAGGGGCCGGTGGCCGACCGGCTGCACGCCGCCGCGATGGACGTGGTGGTGACCACGGTCGACAACCTGGACGACTCCAAGATCTTCTTCAGGTCGATGCACCAGCTCGCGCCGGAGACGTACAAGAGCGTGCGGGCCGAGCGGCGGCGCTACCACGAGCGGTTCCGCGACCTCGTCGTCGAGGGGCAGCGCGACGGCGTCTTCCGTGACGACATCCCCGCCGAGATGGTGGTCGACTTCTTCTTCGGCTCGGTCCACCACCTGGGCACCTGGTATCACCCCCAGGGCCCGCTGACCGGCCAGGAGGTCGGCCGCCACTTCGCCGACCTCCTGCTCAACTCGCTTCGACCCTGATCCCGGAAACACAGCTCAGACGGGCGCGGGGAGGTCCGCAGGACCGGCCAGCGCCTCACGGTGGTCGCCCGGCGTGCCCAGTGCGATCTGGTCGGCCTTGGCCCGCTTGAGGTAGAGATGCGCCGGGTGCTCCCAGGTCATCCCGATGCCGCCGTGGAGCTGCACGCACTCCTCGGCGGCGTGCACCGCCACCGCTCCGCAGTGGGCCTGCGCCACCGCGACGGCCACCGCCGCGTCGTCGCCGAGCGGTCCCGCCGCGGGCGCCTCCGCCAGCCGGTCGGCCGCGTTGCGGGCCGCCGCCCTGGCCCCCACGACCTCCAGCCAAAGGTCGGCCAGCCGGTGCTTGACCGCCTGGAACGACCCCACCGGCCGGGCGAACTGCCTGCGTTCCTTCACGTACGCGACCGTCGTGGTGAGGCACCACTCGGCGACACCGAGCTGTTCCGAGGCGAGCAGCCCGGCGCCGCGCACCAGGGCCTCCCACACCCACGGGACCTCCAGCCCGTCCGCGCGAGCGACGATCCGCGCCGGCGCCGACGTGAACGACACCGTCGCGATGGGCCGGGTCAGGTCGAGCGAGGTGACCGGTGTCACCCGGACCGCCGGGGACGCCTCCACCGCGCACAGCCCCACGCACAGTTCCGTTTCCTGGGAAAGCCGTACCGGGACGAGCAGGACGTCGGCGACCTCCGCGCCGATCACCCCGGTGATCGTGCCGGTCACCGTGCCGTCCTCGCCGAGGGTGGCCACCGGGGCCGGCGGCGCGTACGGCGAGGCGGCGAACGACACCGCGAGCGCGGCCGTCGCCTCCCCCGCGGCCAGGCGTCCCAGCAGCTCGCCCGCCACGTCTCCGCCCGCTCCTTGTCCCCGGGCCACCAGCAGGGCCTGGGTGGCGAGGACGGCGCTGCTCAGGAACGGCACGGGAGCCACGGCGCGGCCCAGCTCCTCGAGCACGACGGCGGCCTCGCGCGCCGAAGCGCCCGCGCCGCCGAGTTCCTCGGGGATCAGCAGCCCGGCCACGCCGATGTCGCGGGCCAGCGCCTTCCACAGCTCCGCGTCGTACGGCGTGCCGGACTCGACACGGTCGAGCACGGCGGACGGGGAGCACTTGTCGGCGAGCAGGTCGCGCACGGCGGCCCGCAGCTCCTCCTCCACCTCCGTGTACAGCAGCGTCATCGGGGGAGGTCCTTCCAGGCGACGTCCTTGTCGGCGCGCGGCTCGGCGGGCAGGCCGAGGACGCGTTCGGCGATGATGTTGCGCAGGATCTCGGAGGTGCCGCCCTCGATCGAGTTGCCCTTGGCGCGCAGGTAGCGGTAGCCCGCCTCGCGGCCGATGAAGTCGACCGTGTCGGGCCGGCGGAACGTCCAGTCGTCGTAGGCCAGGCCGTCCTCGCGCAGCATCTCCACCTCGATGCCGGACAGCTCCTGGTGCAGCCGGGCGAAGGCCAGCTTCATGCCCGACCCCTCCGGCCCCGGATGCCCGGCGGCGAGCTGCTCGCGCAGCCGTACGGCCGTCAGGCGCATGACCTCCGAGTCCACCCAGAGCTTGAGCAGCCGCTGGTGCAGGTCGTGGGTGCGCAGCTCGGGCCGGGAACGCCAGGTCTCGGCGACGATGCCCATCAGCGTGCGCCGGGCGGGGGTGCCGCCGATCGCCACCCGCTCGTTCATCAGCGTGGTCTGCGCGACCCGCCAGCCGTCGCCCACCTCACCCAGCCGCAGCGAGTCGGGCAGCCGCACCCCGGTGAGGAAGACCTCGTTGAACTCGGCCTCGCCGGTGATCTGGCGCAGCGGGCGCACCTCGACGCCGGGGGCCTCCATGTCGCACACGAAGTAGGTCAACCCGCGGTGCTTGGGCACGCCCGGGTCGGTGCGGGCCACGAGGATGGCCCAGCGGGCGGTGTGCGCGCTCGACGTCCACACCTTCTGGCCGTCCACCACCCACTCGTCGCCCTCGCGTACGGCGCGGGTGGCCAGCGTGGCGAGGTCGGAACCGGCGCCGGGCTCGCTGAACAGCTGGCACCACACCTCCTCGCCCGTCCACAGCGGCCGCAGGAAGCGCTTCTTCTGCTCCTCGGTGCCGAAGGCGAGAATCGTCGGGGCGGCCATGCCGAGGCCGATGCCGATCCGGCCCGGCTGGTTGTCGGGCGTGCCCTTCAGCTCCCGGTCGGCCACGGCCTGCAGTCCCCGGGGCGCGCCGAGCCCGCCGAGGCCCTCGGGGAAGTGCACCCAGGCCAGCCCGGCGTCGAACCGGGCGCGCAGGAACTCCAGGCGGTCCATGGCCGCCGGGTCGTGCTCCGCGAGGAAGGCTCTGACCCGCTCGGAGACCGACGCCTCATCCCATGCCACGACACATCACCCCATGTATTTCTTGAGCTCGCGGTAGGCCAGCGACCGCTTGTGGACCTCGTCGGGGCCGTCGGCGAACCGCAGCGACCGCGCGCCCGCCCACAGCGCCGCCAGCGGGAAGTCCTGGCTGATCCCGCCGGCGCCGTGCGCCTGGATGGCCTTGTCCAGGATCCACTCCACGGTCGCCGGGCCGGCGATCTTGATGGCCTGGATCTCGGTGTGCGCGCCCTTGTTGCCGACCGTGTCCATTAGCCAGGCCGTCTTCAGCACCAGCAGGCGCAGTTGCTCGATGCGCACCCGCGACTCGGCGATCCAGTCCTGGATCACTCCCTGCCGGGCCAGCGGCTTGCCGAAGGCCTCCCGCGTCAGCACCCGCCGGCACATCAGCTCCACGGCACGCTCGGCCATGCCGATGAGCCGCATGCAGTGGTGGATGCGCCCCGGCCCGAGCCGTGCCTGGGCGATGGCGAACCCGCCGCCCTCCTCGCCGATCAGGTTGTCCACCGGCACCCGTACGTCCTCGAACACCACCTCGGCGTGGCCGCCGTGGTCGGCGTCGTCGTATCCGAAGACGGTCATGCCGCGCCGTACGGTGAGACCGGGCGTGTCGCGCGGGACGAGCACCATGCTCTGCTGACGGTGCTTGGGCGCCTCGGGATCGGTCTTGCCCATCACGATGAAGACCTTGCAGCCGGGGTTCATCGCGCCGGTGATGAACCACTTGCGGCCGTTGACGACGTACTCCCCGCCGTCCCTCCTGATGGAGGTCGCGATGTTCGTCGCGTCGGAGGAGGCGACGTCGGGCTCGGTCATCGCGAAGGCCGACCTGATCTCGCCGGCCAGCAGCGGCTCCAGGTACTCCTTGCGCTGCCACTCGCTGCCGAACTCCGCCAGCACCTCCATGTTGCCGGTGTCCGGGGCGGCGCAGTTGGTGGCGGACGGCGCGATGGCGGGCGACCTGCCCATGATCTCGGCGAGCGGGGCGTACTGCAGGTTGGTCAGCCCCGCGCCCCCCTCTGCCGCTTTTTCGGAGGGGGGAAGGAACAGGTTCCACAGGCCGCGCGAGCGGGCCTCGGCCTTGAGGTCCTCCAGCATCGGCGGCGGGCTCCAACCACTGCCGGCCGCCTGTTCGTGGAAGGCGTGCTCGGCCGGGTAGACGCATTCGTCCATGAACTCCAGCAGCCGTTCCCGGTAGCGGTTCGTGGTCGCGTCGAACCCGAAGTCCATCAGACCTCCATGAGCCCGCGGGCGACGATCGGGGCGACCTGGTCGCCGACCTCGGCGAAGCCCTCCCCCACCGTGAGCCCCTTTGTGTATCGGAAATGGATGCCCTCGGCGATCACCGCGAGCTTGAAGCAGGCGAGGCCGACGTACCAGCCGAGCCGGGACAGGTCGCGGCCGGACGCATCCCCGTAGTGCGCGGCCAGCTCGGAGCTGGGCGGCGCCTCCCCGGCCGCGCCCCGGTCGAGCGGGGCGAACTCGCCGTACAGGAGGAACAGCGCCAGGTCGGTGAGCGGGTCTCCGAGCGTGGACATCTCCCAGTCGAGCACGGCCCGCACCTCGCCGTCGGCGATGAGCGTGTTGCCCAGCTTGAAGTCGCCGTGCACGATCGCCGGCTCGCCCGAGGCGGGCACGTCGCGGGCGAGCCGCTCATACAGGTCGTCGATGCCGGGCACCTCGCGGCTGCGCGAGGCGTCGAGCTGCCGCTTCCATCGGGCGACCTGCCGCTCCAGGAAACCCCCGGGCTTGCCGAAGTCGCCGAGTCCCACGCTCTCCGGGGTGATCGAGTGCAGCGCGGCCAGCACGTCGACCAGCCCGTGGGCGAGGGCGGGGGTGAGCGGCGGCTGCCCGCCCTCGACGTGCTCCATCACGTAGAAGGGCGCGCCGACGACCTCGGCGTCCCGGCACAGGTGGTAGGTGCGCGGCACCGGGACGCCCGTGTCCTGGAGCGCGCTCATGACCCGGTATTCGCGGCCCATGTCGTGCGCCGTCGCCAGGACGTGCCCGAGCGGCGGCCGCCGCACGACGTACGTGCTCTCGCCGTCCCTGACGACGTACGTCAGGTTGGACTTGCCGCCCACGATCAGCTCGGCGGTGAGCGGCCCTCGGGTCAGGCCCTCGCGCCGGAGGTGCTCGGCGAGGCGGGTGAGGTCGAGGCCGGGCGGGTCAGCGTTCACGCTGCCAGCGTACCGACCAGACGGTATGTATGTCGACACACCCACGGCGAAGTGGTCCTCGCCGTTCCGCCCCAAGTGGCCATCCGCTCGCACCGTACGCCGCCGATAACGTCGGGCGCATGACCGCGAAGATGCCCGCGCCGGCCGTGCTCGACGGCCGCGTCGTACGCCTTGAGCCACTCGCCCCCGGCCACGTGCCCGACCTGTTTCTCGCAGCACAGGACGAGGAGGTCTGGCGGTTCCGGTCCGAACCCGTGCCGGAGGGCGAGGAGGACATGCGCCGCGTGGTGGACAAGCTGATCGCCGACCCGAGCACCACCCAGTTCGCGGTGGTACTCAAGGAGACCGGCCGGGCGATCGGCTCGACCGGTTACTGGGACGTCGGCGGCTTCGACGAGAGCGTGGAGATCGGCTCCACGTGGTACGGCCGGGCCTACTGGCGCACCGCCGTCAACACCGAGTGCAAGGTCCTGCTGCTCGACCACGCCTTCACTCTCGGGTTCGTCCGCGTGGTGCTCAAGACCGACATCCGCAACCTGCGGTCGCAGGCGGCCATCGAGCGCATCGGCGGCGTGCGGGAGGGCGTGCTCCGGCGGCAGTACCGCCGCCCGGACGGCACCTGGCGCGACAGTCCCCTCTACTCGATCCTCGACGACGAGTGGCCGGCCCACCGCGCCCGCCTGCTGGCCGACCAGCGCTGACGGCCAGGTCGTGACCGGCGGAACTCACCTTCCCGAGGCGACGCGGAGAAGCTCCCTGAAGGCGGCGTCGAGCTCCTCGACGGTCGACACGTCCCCCGCCCCCACGACCGCGTCGAACAGCAGCCCTTCGACGTAGGCGACCATCTGGCGGCCGTGCCGCACCGGGTCGGGCGACCCGGCGGCCGCCACCGTCGCGACGGCGCGCTCGCGGAACCGGCGCCCCATACTGTCGTACATCTTGCGCAGCTCGGGGCGCCGGCTCGCCTCCAGCGCCAGCTCGTATCGCGCGATCGTGGTCTCCCGGTGCACGGTGATCGCCGCGTGCGTCGCCCTCGCCAGGAGATCCGCCAGCCGCGCCGCCTCACCCACGCCCTCCGGCATTTCGGCACCCGGTGTCATCTCGGCGAACACGGCCTCCTCGCGCTCGGTGAGCCGGGCCAGCGTGAGTTCGAGCAGCGCCGCCCGCGTGCGCGCGTGGTTCGAGGTGGAGCCCGGCGGCAGCCCTGCGGCCTCGTCCACCGCCCGATGGGTGAGGCCGCGCATCCCCCGCTCGGCCAGGATCGCGATGGCCGCGTCCGCGACGACGACCTCCCGCTGACTGCTCACCCCCTCATCGTAGGGGCGGACTACAGGTGTAGTACGCTCACTACATCTGTAGTGACGAGGAGGCGGGCATGGCGCACGCGGTGGTGGTCGGGGCGGGCATCGGCGGGCTGACCGCGGCCCTCGCTCTGAAGCGCAAGAACTGGTCGGTGACGGTCCTGGAACAGGCGGCCTCGATCGAGCCGGTGGGCGCCGGGCTGGCGGTCGCGCCCAACGCGCTCCGGGCGCTCGACGTGATCGGCGTCGGGGACGAGGTCAGGAAGCTCTCCGCCATTCAGGGCCAGAGCGGCATCCGGGTGCCGGACGGCCGATGGCTGTCGCGGACCACCGCCGAGGACGCCGCCGCCCGGTATGGCGACCCCATCGTGCTGCTCACCCGATCGGCGCTGGTCGGCATCCTCGCCGGGCGCCTGCCGCAGGACGCCCTGCGGGTGAACAGCAGGGTCGAGTCCGTCGACCCCGCGACCGGCCGCGTCACCGTGTCGGGGACGGCGGAGACGATCGAGGCCGATCTGGTCGTGGCGGCCGACGGGATCAGGTCCCGGATCCGCTCGGCTCTGTTCCCCGGACATCCCGCACCGGTCTACGCGGGCGTGACGAGCTGGCGGGCGGTCGTGCCGCTGCCCGGCGTGACGGGCGCGTCCGAGACCTGGGGATCCGGGCTGATCTTCGGGGTCATGCCGCTCGCGGGTGGTCAGGTGTACTGCTACGCCACCGCGACGGTCCCGGCGGGCCTGCGCGCGGCGGACGAGAGGGACGAACTGGTCCGGCTGTTCGGCCGCTGGCACGACCCGATCCCGGCGCTGCTGGACGCCGCCGACCCGGCGGCCGTGCTCCGCCACGACATCTTCTGCCTCGACGCCCCGCTGCCCGCCTTCCACGCGGGACGGATCGCGCTGCTGGGCGACGCGGCCCACCCCATGACGCCCAACCTCGGGCAGGGGGCCTGCCAGGCCATGGAGGACGCCGTCGTGCTCGCCGAGCGCGTCTCACCTCACGGTGACCTGGCCGCGGGGCTGGCCGTCTACAGCCGGGAACGGCTGGCGCGGACGACGCCGATCGTCCGGCGGTCGCGGGCGATCTGCCGGCTCACCCGGTGGCGCAACCCGCTGGCCGTGACCCTGCGCGACGGCGCGATGCGAGCGGCGACCCGGTTCGGGCCGGACGTCGCGCTTCGGCAGTTCGACATGGTGCTGGGCTGGCGAATCTGACCCGCCGCGCGGGGCGAGCTCAGGCCGCCGCCTCGGACGCGGCCATCGGGTCGCCGATCCTTTCCGGCTCTGCCGGCACGGCGGCGGGCTTGGAATGGTCGGGAGCGAGGCGGCCGAGCGTGATCGTCCCGGCGATCAGCAGGCCGGCCGCGAGCAGCGCGGGGATCGCCTTGTCCACTTCGGTGGGCAGCGACTCGCCCAGCAGCACGGCTCCGGCGGTCACCGAGGTGATGGGGTCGACGACCTGGACCCCGGCGTAGGCGATGCCGAAGTAGCCCACGGCGTACGACTTCTGCAGCAGCACCACGGCGCAGACCAGCAGCACCGGGATGGCCAGGGTGAACCAGTGGACCAGGCGGCCGAGGTCTCCTTCGAGGCCGCCGCCGACGACCCGGACGAACGTGGACACGGTCGCGGTGACCGCTCCGGCGCCGACCGCCATCATCAGCGCCTTCGCCGGCCCCTTCAGCCAGCGGGCCGCGGTGAACGTGACGGCGACCACCAGGGCGACGCAGCCGATCAGCTCCAGGGCGTGCGCGTCCGACAGGACCGGAGTCACGTTGTGCGCCGGGACCAGCAACATCAGGCCGAGCAGGCCGACCGCCACCGCGATCGACCCGGCGATCTCGGCCCGGCGCGGGCGTCTGCCGTGCAGCGTCGCGGCGAGCGGCACCGCGAAGACGAGGGTCGCCACGCTCACGGGCTGGACGACGACCAGCGGAGCCAGGCTGAGCGCCACCGCGTGCAGGGACGCCCCGGTGAAACCGATGACCCCGCCGATCCACCAGCGGGGCCTTCTGACGAGAGCGAGGGTCGCCCCCTCGCTCACCGCTTCGAACTGCTGCAGCGCCGCGCCCAGGGCGTATCCCAGCGCGCCGACGAGGGCGATGGTCACTCCCACCCAGGTCATGCGCGCCCGCCGGTGTGTCGAGAAATCACCACGCAAGCTTAGTGGGGCTCGGCAGGCGCCAAGGGAGCCCGCGACACAAGTACGACTTTCCGGGCACCTCCCCGGGATCCGCGAATCCCGGGGAGGTGCGGTGTGCGACTCAGTCGGTGCCGCTGGACAGGGCGATCTGGATGACGCCCGCGTTCTCGCTCACCCAGCGCGCGTTCAGCGGGCCCTCCTTCACCAGCGCCTCGCCGGTGACCTTGACGACGCCGATCCGGTCGCCCGCGAGCGCGAGTTCGAGGACGTTCAGGTTCTCGGTCACCCAGGACGCCGACAGGCCGCCCTGCTTGACCAGGGCCTCCCCGCCTCCGCGGACGACCCCGATGCGGTTGCCGGCCAGGACGAGCTGCTTCACGGCCGTGTTCTCGGTCACCCAGTTGGCGGACAGCCCGCCCTCCTTGACCAGGGCGACGCCGTCCGCCCGGATCACGCCGATCCGGTCGCCGGCCAGCGCGAGCCGCTTGGCGCTGTCGTGCTCCAGCACCCAGTTCGTGGACAGCCCGCCCTCCTTGACCCAGGCCCTGCCGTCGGCCGTCAGCACCCCGATCCGGTCACCCGACAGCGCCAGCTGCTTGACACGGCCGTCGTGCTCCAGCACCCAGTTCGCCGACAGGCCGCCCTCCTTCACCCAGGCCCTGCCGTCGGCCGTCAGCACCCCGATCCGGTCACCCGACAGCGCCAGCTGCTTGACGCCGCCGTCGTGCTCCAGCACCCAGTTCGCCGACAGGCCGCCCTCCTTCACCCAGGCCTTGCCGTCCCCGGTGAGGACGCCGATGCGGTCGCCCGCGAGCGCGACCTGGATGACCCCGTCGTGCTCCAGCACCCAGTTCGCCGACAGGCCGCCCTCCTTGACCAGCGCGTCGCCGCCGGCCTTGAGGACGCCGATCCGGGGCGGGGCGACGGCCGCCTGCGCGGGCTCGCGGGTCTGCGACTGTGTGCTCGACTGGGCGCTCGCCGAGGTCGTGCCCAATACGGCCGGCAGCAGGCCCGCCGCGCAGGCGAGTCCCGCCCCGAGGAGAAGCAGGCCGGGGCGGGTCGCTGATCGAGTCGTCATGAATGCCTCCGCGTCGCATCGGGCGGGCCCCCTGCCCGCCGAAACCGATCACGGAGAGACTAGATTCGATCACGCGATGTAATCACGCTTCCTGCATCGTCAGGAGAGTCGGCCACACTGTGTCCCGTTCAGGACCACTGGGCGCGCTTCAGGACCTCTCCGGACACACGCAGAAAAGGTGACCCTCGGGGTCGGCGAGCACCACCCAGTCGCCCGGCTGGAACTCCGGCTTGGTCGCCCCGAGCGCGATGTACTCCTCCACCGCCTTGGCCACGTCGGGCACCCGGAAGTCGAGGTGGAACTGCTTGTCCGGACCGGGCCAGGAGGCGGCCTTCCGGTCGGGCACGCGCTGGAAGTAGATGCTCGTCGTGTCGTCACCGATCCCCGCGTACTCCTCCTCGGCGTACTGCACGGTGAACCCGGTGATCTGGGAGTAGAACTCGGCGAGCTTCTTCGGCTCGGCGCAGTCGATGGTCACGGCGATGAGCTTCGCGATCGTTGTCATGCTCGCCATCCTGCCGCGTATACCTGTCAGGGAGTGTCAGGTAGGCGCGCCACGGAAATCGTCGTCGATAGTGGGACCATGAACCGGGCATGTGGAACCAGTCCGGCAAGCGAGTCGTTGGAGCGGATGTGGCACGGGTAGGCGAATGGATCAGGCGGTTCCTGGACAAACCAGGAAGCGTCGATCTGGCCCCCTTCCAGCGGATCGTGGCCGAGGCGGGCGAGCTGGAGGACGAGGTCGGCCGGCGCGCCGACCTGCGCCCCTCGGCCGCCGATCCCGCCTGGGTCGGCTCCGCCGACTTCTGCGCCGTGATGCGGGAGGCCGCCCGGCGGGCGCTCGGCCAGCGGCCGTACGACGTGCAGCTCGTGGGCATGCTCGCGATGCTGGAGGGCCACGTCGCGCAGATGGCCACCGGCGAGGGCAAGACGCTCGTCGGCGCCCTGACGGCGGCCGGGTTCGCCTTGCGCGGCGTCCGGGTCCACGCGGTCTCGGTCAACGACTATCTCGCCCGCCGGGACGCCGAGTGGATGGGCCCGCTGTACGAGACTCTCGGCCTCACGGCCGGGTGGATCGCCGAGATCTCCACCCCCGAGGAGCGCCGGACGGCGTACGCGTGCGACGTCACGTACGGAGCCGTCAGCGAGCTGGGGTTCGACGTGCTGCGCGACCGCCTGCGCACCGACCCGGCCGAGCTGATCGTGCCCGCGCCCGAGGTCGCGCTGGTGGACGAGGCCGACTCGGTCCTGGTGGACGAGGCCCGCGTGCCGCTGGTGCTGGCCGGCGCGGCCGACCCCGGCACGGCGCTGCCCGAGATGGCGGCCCTCGTGCGGCGGCTGTCGCGCGGCTACCACTACACGATCGACGAGGAGGGGCGCAGCGTCTTCCTCACCCCCAAGGGCACCGACACGGTCGAGAAGGCCCTCGGGATCGACCTCTACGAGCACCCCGGCGTGGTGACCCAGGTCAACCTCGCCTTGCACGCCCACGCACTGCTGACCAGGGACGTCGACTACATCGTCAGGGACGGCCGGGTCCACCTGATCAACACCTCGCGCGGCCGGGTCGCGGTGCTGCAGCGCTGGCCGGACGGGCTCCAGGCGGCCGTCGAGGCCAAGGAGCACCTGCCGGCGTCGGAGACGGGCGAGATCCTCGACTCGCTCACCGTGCAGAGCCTGATCCGCCGCTACCCGCGCGTGTGCGGCATGACCGGCACCGCGATCGCCGTCGCGGAGCAGCTGCGCGAGTTCTACGACCTCAGGGTCGCGGTCATCCCGCCCAACAAGCCGTGCGTACGGGTGGACGAGCCCGACCGGATCTTCGCCACGCTGGAGGACAAGGAGCGGGCGCTGCTGGAGGAGATCGAGACCCGGCACGCCACCGGGCAGCCGATCCTCGTCGGCACGCTCGACGTCGCCGAGTCCGAGCGCCTGGCCGGGGCCTTGGAGGCCGGAGGGCTGAGCGCGGCCGTGCTCAACGCGAAGAACGACGCCGAGGAGGCGCAGATCATCGCGAAGGCCGGCCGGCGCGGCGCGATCACGGTCTCCACGCAGATGGCCGGGCGCGGCACCGACATCCGCCTGGGCGCGGGCGACCCGGACGAGGAGCAGGAGGTCGCCGCGCTCGGCGGGCTCTACGTCATCGGCACCGGCAGGCACGAGAGCAGCAGGCTGGACGACCAGCTGCGGGGCCGCGCCGGACGGCAGGGCGACCCCGGCGGCTCGGTGTTCTTCGTCAGCGGCGAGGACACGCTCCTCACCGCGTACGCGCCGGACCAGTCGCTGCCCCCGGCCGGCCGCGACGGCGTCGTACCCGACGCGGACGCCGCCGGGCTGGTGGCACACGCCCAGCGCGTGGCGGAGGGCGTCAACCTGGAGATCCACCGCAACACCTGGCGCTACACGCGGCTGCAGGAGCGCCAGCGGGCGGAGGTGCTGGAGCGGCGCGACCGCGTCCTGCATGGCGACACCGGGGCACGGGCCCTGGAGCAGGCCTGCCCGGAGCGCTACCGCGAGCTGTGCGAGACGGCGGGCGAGGAGGTGGTCGAGCGGGCCGCCCGGCAGATCGTGCTCTATCACCTCGACCACTGCTGGACCGAGCACCTCGGCTTCCTCGCCGACCTGCGCGAGGGCATCCACCTGCGGGCCCTCGGGCGGCTGAACCCGCTCGACGAGTTCAACCGCGAGGCCGTTCCGGCCTACCGGACGATGCTCGACGAGGTCGAGCGGCGTTCCAAGGAGACCTTCGAGAAGGCCGACGTCACCCGGGACCTCGCGGAGCAGGGCCTCAAGCGGCCCACGGCCACCTGGACCTATCTGGTGCAGGACAACCCGTTCGGCTCGGAGTGGGACCGCGTGCTCAAGCGGGTGGCCGGAGCGCTCAAGGGCCGCAAACGATAGAGGGTTCCCCTACTGCTTGCGGTGGCGGCCCGGCTGGTGCGAGGTTCCCTGGGCGTGGGCGGGACGGCTCAGCACGACCTTGACGCCCACGGCGACCAGCGCGCACACCACGATCGCGACCGAGAAGGCGGGAACGGCCGCCTCTTCCAGCTGCCCGTCCACGGCAGACGCGGGGGTGAACGCCGGGGAGGCCGTCACCTCGCCGGTCCTCGCCCCCTTCACGGCCTTCGCGGTGGTCTTCTCCGCGGTCTCTGGGGTGGTCTTCGCGGCGGCGTTCGCCCCTGTCGTACCGGAAACCGGGGACATCTCGGCCGCGGCCGCCTCGGCCTGCGTGGCCGGCGACGCCGGCGTAGCGGGTGAGGTGGGCGAGGTGGGCACGGCGGGCGCCGCGGACGGGGAGGCCACGGGGGCCTGGCTCTCCTTCACGCCGGGCGTGGACGCGGCAGCGGCGTCCTTCGGCGCGGCGGGAGAGGCGGAGGGAGCGGGAGTCGCGGTGGGACAGGGAGGCGGGGGTTCCGCGTGGTCCCTGACCCCGTACGCGCCCGTCGAGAACGGCTTGGGCGCGCCCGTCTTGCCGAGGCCCTTGCCCCACTGGGTGATCACGTACTTCACCGGGATGTGGCCGAGCCCGCCCGCGTCCTCGACGGTGAGCGAGCCGGTGTCCCAGGTGCCGCCGGTCAGTTCGGCGAACGTCTTGCCGTCGAGGTCGAGCATGACCCCGCTGCTGGAGGGAACGCCGGGGCCGCGGTCGCCGACGAAGAAGTCGGCCTTCTTCCCCTTGTAGACCACGTAGCCCTTGGTGCCCATCGGCCAGCTCGGGCTGGCGGCCAGGCCCTTCTGCATCGGCTTGCCCGACGCGGGGGCGCCGGTGTCGCCGTTGACGCCCGACCCGTCGTCCCAGAAGTACGACGCGGTCGTCTTGCCGGCGTACAGGACCGTCTGGCCCTCGGCCGTCGGGCAGCCGACCTCGGGAATGGCGGGCGCGGTGGCCGCGTCGGCGGCCTCGGGCTCCGGAGCGGCCTCCTGCGAGTGCGGGGCCGTCGCGTCCGCGTCCAGGAGCCATCCGGTGGTGATGAGTGTGGCGTCGGCGCCGTCGGTGGGCGTGTGCCGGGAGCCCGCCGGGGCGGGGCGGGCGGAGGCGTCCTGCCGGTGCGGGGACACGGCGGTCGCGTGGTGCGTCTCGCCCTTCGCGGGGCTCGTCTGCTCCCGGAGGGCGTCGTTGTGGGGGTCCGCGTAGCTGGAAATGGGGGATCTCCTGACTGGTCACGGTTGGGTAACCGGACACTAAGCCAAGAACACCCCAAATCTCGACATCTCGGGCGAAAGTTTTACTTTCTGGACGAACTTCCCATGAAGTGGCAAAGTCAGATGTGGACGCGCCCCCCTTCCCGGGGGGCTGGAGGGAAGGAGGGCACGCCACGTATCGGGATCAGGACGACAGCAGGCGAGCCCGCAGCCCGGCCCCGAAGGCGGTCGCGGTGCCGTTGTAGTCGCTGATCAGGGACGGGCCGGTGGAGCAGTCCCAGGTGTTCCAGGTCCAGCCGAGGTAGGACGCGCCCTTCGCGTCGAACCAGTTCATGACCTGGTCGATGAACCCGTGCGAGCAGGTGTTCTCACCGATCTCCCCGGCCACCAGCGGGACCTGGGCGGCCACCGGCGCGAGCTGGCTGTCCCAGCACGAGGTGCTGACGCAGGAGTTGAAGTTGTACACGTGCCAGGCGGCGACCAGGTTGTTCCGCGAGTCCGTGGGCTTGTACTGCAGCCACTGCGACAGGTCGTTGGAGTAGGCCAGGCCGCCCAGCATGATGATGTTGGTCGCGCCGGTGGCCCGCACCGCGTTCACCAGCGACTGGAACCCCGCCACCTGGTAGGGGATGCCGGAGCAGGTGCCGCCGTCGCGCCAGCAGGCCCATCCCGAGGCGGCACTGCCGGTCGCGCGCTCCGGATAGGGCTCGTTGAACAGGTCGAACACGACCTCGTCACGGCCCTTGAACGCGTTCGCCACCCCCGTCCAGAACTGCGGGGCGTACTGCGCGTCCGGCATCGGCTTCTGGCAGGAGGCGTGGACGTCGGAGCAGCCCGAGGAGTTGCCGGTGTACTGGCCGTAGTTCCAGTGCATCTCGACGATCGGCGTGATGCCCTTGGCGACCAGCCGGTCGACGTACGCCTTGACCTCGTTCTGGTAGGCGGCGCCGCCGTACGAGGACTGGATGTTGCTCAGGCCGAGCCAGCACTCCTCGTTCAGCGGGACGCGGACCGCCCGGACGTTCCACGTCTTCATCGCGTCGATCGCCGCGTTGTCGACCGGGCCGTCCCAGAAGCCGCGGCCCTGGACGCACATGAACTCGCCACCCGACCGGTTGACCCCCAGCAGCCGGTACGGCGTGCCGGTCGCGGCGTTGACGATCTTGTTGCCCGACACCTTCAGCTTCGGCGCCGCCCCCGTGGAGGGGCTGGGCGACGTCGAAGGCGAGGGGCTGGGCGACGGGCTGGGCGACGGGCTGGGCGAGGGGCTCGGCGACGGGCTGCGTGAGGGAGAAGGCGAGGGCGAGGCCGACGGGGACTGCGACGGCGTGCTGCCGTTGCACGCGACGCCGTTCAGCTTGAAGTCGGTCGGCGCCGGGTTGCCGCCGCTCCAGGATCCGTTGAAGCCGATGCTCGTCGAGCCGCCGGTGGACAGGGACTTGTTCCAGTCCAGGGCGGTCGCGGTCACGTTGCCGCCCGACTGACTCCAGGTGGCCGACCACCCCTGGGTGACCTTCTGACCGCTGTCGGGGAACGTGAAGGTGAGCGTCCAGTTGCTCAGGGCGTCGCCCAGGTTCTGGATGCTCAGGTTGGCGGACATGCCGCCCTGCCACTGGCTGGCCGTGTAGGTGACCTTGCACGCCACGGCGGCCTGGGCCGCCGGCGTGTTGCCCAAGGCGAGTCCGCCTGCGGCGATCAGCCCCAGTGCGGTGAGGATCGCACCTCTCCGTCGCATGCTCCGTCCTTCCGTAGGCCGTGAGGAGACCGGAGCGAAGCGTCGTGAACTAGACCGGTTAAGTCAAAGGCGCGGCGCGCGTCACCCTCGCCGAGCTGGGCGTACATGCCGCGAACAGGTGAAATTTTCAGCCCGCTATGCCCGCTATGCCTGTTCGCCTCGCAGGACGGCGGCGGGGATCGGGATGGCCGGGAACGGGTTGTCCGGCAGGAGGATCAGCCGGCGCGGCGTGCCGGTGTGCCCCGCGGCGTCCAGATGCAGCAGGGCTGTCCCGATGCCCGCGGCTCCCACCATGTATCCGGTGTCGGCCGTGACCTCCCCGGGCCGCAGCCGCCGATATGCCTGATACCAGCGGAAGCCGGCCTCGTCACCCGCGGTCGCGCGCCCGATCAGGTCCATCGCGAGCGTGCGCGCGAAGTCGAGGTACGGCTCGCACCCCGTGGCCGCGTACAGGCCCACGAAGCACTCGATCAGCCCCGCCGTGCCACAGCACAGGCAGGCCACGTCCCAGTGCCCCGGGGGCCGGGACCCGGGCACGCCGCTCTGCATGATTCCGTGCGCGAGCCGTTCCACCCAGTCGAGATCGCCCGGGTCGCCGGTGACCCGGTGCAGTTCGTGGAACATGCGGGCCACCCCGGCGGATCCCGAGCAGAAGCCGAGGTAGTGGAGCCGGCGTCCCTGCGGGAGGTGGTGCGGCACGAGCGCGCATCTGTCGGTGACCACGCTGACCGTCCGGACGAAGTCGGCCCCCCTGCGGGCCCCCGCGAGGAACCGCTCGTCGCGGGTCACGCCGTACAGGCGGGCGAGCAGGAACGCCGTGCCCGCCGTTCCGGACAGGAACCCCGGGGTGACGGCGTCCACGGGCAGGTCGGGGGCGGCGTCTCCGCCGAAGCGGTGCCCGGGGACGGCGAGGCCCGCGATGCGCTCCCCCGCCTCGATCGCCACCTCCTCGTACGCCGGGACGCCGAGGATGCCGGCCGCGTGCAGCAGCGCGAGCACGATCCCCCCGTCACCGCGCTGCGCCGGGTCCCCGGTCCAGCCGATGCCGTCGCCGAACGGGCGGGCGTCGCGGACGAGGCGGTCGGCGGCGGCGCGGGCCGCCCCGAAGACCTCCTCGTCTCCCGTCGCCCACCCCGTCTCCGCCATCGCGAAGACCGCACCGGCGAGCCCGTGGTAGAAGGTCGGGTCGCGCTGTTCGGTCCAGGTGACGGCGAGCCTGCGGGCTCCCGCGAGCGCGTCCTCCAGGTACGCCTCGTGGCCGGTGGCGGCGGCGAGCTCGAGGAAGAACAGCACGACGCCGGCCGCGCCGGCGTAGAGGGACGAGACGTCACCGGCCCCGGCCGACCGCCCCCGGGGATCGGGGTTGGCCCGCCATCGCCGTCCCAGGTCGTCGTCGACCGCCGCCGACCGCACCCAGCGCGCGGCCGTGACGGCGGCGGTGAGAGGTGTCTCGCGGGGCCAGGCGCTCATCACCCCAGTCTCCCACATATCTGGTAGGAAATTAAGGCTATCGTTCTTTCATTCGGAAGCCTACGGGCAGCCGCGCGCCGATCACACCGTCCGCGCGGCAACGTCCGGGTGACGTGCCGCGAGGACCGGGGCCGGCGGCGGCCGGGGCAGGGTTCAGGCAGGCAGGGTTCAGGCGGGGCGCGGCGTGAAGGAACGCTGGTCGCGCCGCAGCGGATGGCCCTCGGGAATCTCGACCAGCACGATCGGCAGGCCGTCAGGATCCTCGATCCACATCTCCATCAGCCCCCACGGCTCCAGCCGGGGCGGCCGGGACACCGATACTCCGGCCTCCACCAGCCGGTCGTACTCCCTCTGGACGTCGCGCACCTGCAACCAGATCGCCGGCCCCTCCCGTACGTCGCCGGTGCGCGGCGAGACCTCGACGAACCCCTGTCCCAGGAAGAACACCACCCCGGGGTCCTCGACCGGACCGAACTCCCGGTTGACGGCCAGGCCCAGAACGTCCCGGTAGAAACGGCGGCTCTCGGCCCGGTCGGCCGATCGCAGGAGTATGCGGCTGCTCAAGACTTCCATGTGACCTCAGTGCCCATCTGGGGCATGCGGCTAAGGATGGATTACGGCAAGCGGCGGCCAAAGGCTTTCGGGCCTTTCGTCCCTCGGGAAGTGACGGACGGCGGTGCCGCCGCGAGGGGTACGGGACGCTAGCGTGCCAACGGCCCTAGAGATCACTGTGGAGGTCCGCATGACTGAAGACGCCACGCCCGCCGGCATGCCGCGCCTGGACAGGCTCGACCGCGATGAATGCATGCGGCTGATCTCGCCGGGCGGCGTGGGCAGGGTCGCCTTCAACAACCCGACCGGGCCCGTGATCCTGCCGGTCAACTACACGATCGAGCAGGGCGCCGTCTTGTTCCGCACCGCTCTCGGCGGCCCGATGGACGCCGACCTGCGCACCGGGATCGAGGGAGCCGACTTCATGGTGGCCTTCGAGGTGGACCACATCGACGAGAGCACCCGGGAGGGCTGGAGCGTGCTCGTCCGCGGCGGGGCCCACCACGTCACCGGCGACGTGAACAAGAACGCCGTGGAGTCGTGGGCGGGCGGCGACCGCCCGCTCTACATCCGGATCTCGCCCATCGAGGTCAGCGGCCGGCGCATCCAGCACGCCTGATGGACGTGTGGGTCGTGGCCCGGCCGGGGCCCGTCGCGACGCGACCGCTGGAGCGGGCCGTGCTGCCGGATCCCGTGCCCGGGCCCGGGGAACTGCTGGTCCGCGTCGAGGCGTGCGCGGTCTGCCGCACCGACCTGCACCTCGCCGAGGGCGACCTCCCCCCGAGACGCCCGCGTACGGTTCCCGGGCACGAGGTCGTGGGACGGGTGGCGGGGCTCGGCCCGGACACGGCGGGGCCGCCGGTCGGCGCCCGGGTGGGGGTGGCCTGGCTGCGCTCGACCTGCGGCCGGTGCCGCTACTGCCTGCGCGGCGCGGAGAACCTGTGCCCCGCGTCCACCTACACCGGCTGGGACGCCGACGGCGGGTACGCGGAACTGCTGACCGCCCCCGCGGCGTACGTCTACCCGCTGCCCGAGGACACCCCGGCCGAGACGCTCGCCCCGCTGCTGTGCGCGGGGATCATCGGATATCGCGCGCTGGTCCGCGCCGACCTGCCCCCGGGCGGGCGGCTCGGCATCTACGGGTTCGGCGCATCGGCCCACCTGACCGCCCAGATCGCGATCGCCGAGGGCGCGACCGTGCACGTGATGACGAGGTCGGCGGCGGCCAGGGAGCTCGCGCTCCGGCTGGGCGCGGCCTCCGCCGCGGGCAGCGCCGACCCGCCGCCCGAGCCCCTGGACGCGGCCATCCTGTTCGCCCCGGTGGGCGATCTCGTGCCGGTCGCGCTGGCCGCGCTCGACCGGGGCGGCACGCTGGCGGTGGCGGGGATCCACCTCACCGACATCCCGGTGCTGAACTACCAGCGCCACCTGTTCGAGGAGCGGACGCTGCGCAGCGTCACGGCCAACACCCGCGACGACGGTCGGGAGTTCCTGCGGCTGGCGGCCCTCCACCATCCGCGGGTCACGACGACGCCCTACTCCTTCGACGCCGCCGGCCAGGCCCTGGCCGACCTGGCCGCCGACCGCGTCGAAGGGGCCGCCGTCCTGCTCATGGACAGGTGACGGGCGGCACCGGTTCCAGGTGGAACAGGCCGCCCTTCACGTCCGTGAGGTCGCCGGCCGGACGCGTCGTCCTCCCGGCCAGCGCCATCAGCACGTCGGCGGTGCTGACCAGGCCCCGCAGGACGTCGTCCGGCCCGAGCACGGGGACCGCGCCGCAGTCGGCGTCGGTCATCAGCGCGGCGACCTCGGACAGCGGGGCGTCCGGGGCGACCCGGGGACAGCGCCGCCCCTGCACGAGGGTGCGCACCTCCGTCCGGGTCTGCTCGGCGGGGCCGCCCGACCAGTGCGCGGCGACGTCCTCCCGCCCGAGCACGCCGACGAGCCGGCAGCAGGCGTCCACGACCGGGATGTGGTGGACGCCTGCCCGCCACATCAGCTCCCAGGCCATCAGCGGCGACTCCTCCGGCTCCACCGTGACGAGCGTCCGGGTCATCACCTCGGACGCGATCATGGTTTCGACGCTCATCGATCCTTCTCGCCTTCCGCCGGGCCGGTCCGCCGGGGCGCGCCCGCGGAGACGGCCCGGTCCACGTCGTCCGTCTCGTAAGTGATGGAGGAGTCGACGTCCACCACGCCGTCCACCTGCCAGACCTCCTCGATCAGGGCGCAGAGCTCGGACCGCCGCTCCACGCCGCCGTCGAGGTGGACGATCCCGTCCTCGACCCGTACGGCGCAGTGCCTGGAGTGGCGCGACACCACCTCCAGGACGTCGTCGCGGAGGTCCTCCATGGGGCGGCAGAACGCTCTGATCAGGTCCGACTGTTTGACCAGCCCGGTGATGCGGCCGGTCTGCCCGTCCACCACCGGCAGTTCCTTGATCCTGTTGCGGTGCATCAGCCAGGCCGCCCGCCGCAGCGGGGTCTCCTCGGTGACAGTGATCGCGGGGCTGCTCATGATCTGGGCGGCGGTGCGGCCGCTCGCCTTCCTGCGCTCCCTGCGGCGGAACGGCCCCTCGATGAGCAGATCGCCGGGCCGCCTGTCGAGGTCCTTGAGCAGCAGGTCGTCGTCGCTCACCATGCCGATCACGCGCCGGTCCCCGTCCACGACCGGGACGGCCCCGACGTGGAACCGGCACATCGCGGTGACCACGTCGGCGAACGAGGCCGTCACCTCGACGGCGACCACGAACCTGTTCATGACGTCGCGGACGGTCATCGGCATGGCGTCCTCCTTCGTCTCCCCGATCTTGGCCACGCGCGGCCACGCCCCCAATCGCGGCCACGCCCCCAGCCTTGGCCACGATCGGCGGCGGGGCGACCGGCGAACGTCCCCCTACCGTGGGACCTATGTCCCGGGGGTCCCGGTCAGCGAAGATCCGCCAGTAACGTGTGAGTTGTGCAGAATGCCGCGATCCTCACCGTCGATGACGACCCTTCCGTCTCCCGGGCGGTGGCTCGTGACGTACGCCGCCGATACGGCGACCGCTACCGGGTGATCCGGGCCGAGTCCGGCCCCAGCGCGCTCGACGCGCTGCGCGAGATCAAGCTGCGCGGCGAGCAGGTCGCCGTCATCCTGGCCGACTACCGGATGCCCCAGATGAACGGCATCGAGTTCCTCGAAGCGGCCATGGACGTCTTCCCGCTGGCGCGCAGGGTGCTGCTGACCGCCTACGCGGACACCGACGCGGCCATCAACGCGATCAACATCGTCGACCTCGACCACTACCTGCTCAAGCCGTGGAACCCGCCGGAGGAGAAGCTCTACCCGGTGCTGGACGCGCTGCTGGAGTCCTGGCTCGCCACCCCCGCGGTGACGATGCCGGAGACCAAGGTCGTGGGTCACCGCTGGTCGGCGCACTCGTTCACGGTGCGCGACTTCCTGGCCCGCAACCTCGTGCCGTACCGCTGGCTGCGGGCCGACGAGTCCGAGGGCGTACGCCTGCTGGCCGCCGCCGGGATGAGCGAGACGGACGTGCCGGTGGTGATCACCACGGCCGGCAAGGCCCTGGCGCGGCCCACGGAGGCCGATCTCGCGGCGCACGTCGGCATGGCGACGACCCCGGCCTCGGATCTCTACGACCTCGCGGTGATCGGCGCGGGCCCGGCGGGTCTCGGCGCCGCGGTGTACGGCGCGTCCGAGGGGCTGCGCACGCTGCTCGTGGAGCAGCGGGCCACCGGCGGCCAGGCCGGGCAGAGCAGCCGGATCGAGAACTACCTGGGCTTTCCCGACGGGGTCTCCGGCGCCCAGCTCACCGACCGCGCCCGCAGGCAGGCGCTGAAGTTCAACACCGAACTGCTCACCACCAGGGAGGTCGTCGGCCTCGAAAGGAGCGGTTCGGCCACCCTGCTGCACTTCGGCGACGGCACCGCCGTGACGGCGCACACGGTCGTGCTGGCGACCGGCGTGTCCTACCGGCTCCTGGACGCGCCCGGCCTGGCCGACCTGACCGGCCGGGGCGTCTTCTACGGCGCCGCCGCCACCGAGGCCCCGAGCTGCGCCGGGGAAGAGGTCTACATCGTCGGCGGGGCGAACTCGGCCGGGCAGGCGGCGGTGTACTTCTCCCGGTACGCCCGCAAGGTGCACATCCTCATCCGGGGAGAGGATCTGACCCGGTCGATGTCGCAGTATTTGATCGATCAGATCGAGGCCATTCCGTCGATCGAGGTCCATCCGCGCACGCAGGTGGTCGGCGGCGAGGGCCGCGACCACCTGGAGCGACTGATCCTGTGCGACGGGCGGACCGGCCTGACGACCGCCGTGCCGACGTCGTGGCTGTTCGTCTTCATCGGGGCGGAGCCGCGCACCGACTGGCTCGGCGACGTGGTCGCCCGCGACGGAGGCGGCTACGTGCTGACCGGCTCCGATTTGCTCATGGACGGCCTCCGCCCGGCCGGGTGGACGCCCTCCAGAGACCCCTATCACCTGGAGTCGAGCATGCCCGGCGTCTTCGCGGCCGGCGACGTGCGGGCCGGATCGGTCAAGCGCGTCGCCTCGGCCGTGGGCGAGGGCGCGATGGCGGTCTCGCTCGTCCACCGTTATCTGGAGGCTCGATGACCGACCACCCGAGTGAGCCGACACTGTCGCCTGACGAGCTGCGCACCCTGTTCCTGTTCGAGGCGCTGGACGACGCGCAGCTCGCCCGGTTGTCGGAGGCGGGCCGGGTGGAGCGGCGGCTCGCCGGGACCCGCGTCTACCAGGAGGGCGACCCCGCCACCTGCTTCTTCGTGCTGCTGAGCGGCACGGTCGCGATGAGCAGGCGGGTGCAGGGCGACGAGGTCGAGGTGAGCCGCACCGGCCAGCGCGGGGTGTACGGCGGCGCCACCCAGGCGTACATCACGGGAGAGTTCTCCCAGCTCTACATGAACACGCTGACCGCGGTCACCGACGCCGAGTTCTTCGTGCTCCCGGCCGAGGTGATCGGGGCGTGCGTGCGCGAGTGGTTCCCGATGGCGATGCACCTGCTCGAGGGGTTGTTCCTCGGCATGCGCGCCACCCAGACGATCGTCGGCGAGCGGGAACGGCTGCTCGCGCTCGGCTCGCTGTCGGCCGGCCTGACGCACGAGCTGAACAACCCGGCGGCCGCCGCCGTACGGGCGACGTCGGCGCTGCGCGAGCGGGTGGCGGGCATGCGGCACAAGCTCGCCATGATCGCCGACGGGCGGCTGGACGGCAGTCAGCTGCACGACCTGGTGGAGCTCCAGGAGGACGCGGTCAAGCGGTCCGCCTCCGCTCCCGACCTCACGCCGCTGGCGCGCTCCGACGCCGAGGACGCGGTCGCCGACTGGCTGGACGAGCACGACATCGTCGGCGGCTGGGACCTGGCGGCGACGCTGGTGGCCGGCGGCCTCGACGCGGCCTGGCTCGACCAGATCGCCGGGGCGGTGGGCGAGGAGAACCGGGAGGCCGCGGTCCGGTGGCTCACCTACACGGTGGACACCGAGCTGCTGATGGGCGAGATCGACGACGCAGTGAACCGGATCTCCGGCCTGGTCGCCGCCGCCAAGCAGTACTCCCAGCTCGACCGCGCCCCGCACCAGACGGTCGACGTGCACGACCTGCTCGACGCCACGCTGACCATGCTGCATGGCAAGATCCCCGAGGGTGTCCGCACGGTCAAGGAGTACGACCGGTCGCTGCCGCCCATCCCGGCGTACGCGGCCGAGCTGAACCAGGTGTGGACCAACCTCATCGACAACGCGCTCGGCGCGATGGACGGCACGGGCACGCTGACCCTCCGCACCCGGCGGAAGGACGGCCACCTGATCGTCGAGGTCGGCGACACCGGCACCGGCATCCCGCCCGAGGTCCGGCCGCGCATCTTCGAGCCGTTCTTCACCACCAAGCCCGTCGGCGAGGGCACCGGGCTTGGCCTGGACATCTCCTACCGGATCGTGGTCAACAAGCACCACGGGGACATCAGGGTGGATTCGCGTCCCGGCGACACCCGGTTCCGGGTCTACCTGCCGGTGGACCAGGCTGCCCCGGAGCCCGTTCGATAGGGCCGCCCGCAGGGCCTGGCCGTACAGTGTGGACATGGGCATGGTCAGCACCGTGGGTCTCGTCCTGCACCCGCAGCGCGACTCCAAGGAGGCGATCGACACGATCGTCGAGTGGGCGCGCAAGCGGAACTGCACGGTGCTCGGGCTGCCCGACGAGGTCGGGCGCATCGACTGCAGCGCGATCGCGGTGGACGCCCCGACCCTGGTGAGGCGCTCCGACCTCCTCGTCAGCCTCGGCGGCGACGGCACGATGCTGCGCACGATGCGCCTGATCGCCGGGCGGCCGACCCCCGTCCTCGGGGTCAACCTGGGACGGCTCGGCTTCCTCGCCGAGATCGACGTGGACGAGCTGGCCCCCGCGCTGTCCGCGATCGACGAGCACAGATACACGGTCGAGCCGCGGATGGCGGTCCGGGCGACCAGCCATGACGGCCGCATGGTGACCGCGTTCAACGACATCGCCCTCGTCCGCATCCCCGGCGACGGGCTCGCGGCCGTCTCCGTCTCGGTCTACGGCGAGCCGTTCGTCCGGTACGCCGCCGACGCCGTGATCGTCTCCACCTCCACCGGGTCCACCGCGTACAGCTTCTCGGCGGGGGGCCCGATCGTCTCCCCCACCGTCGAGGGCTTCCTCGTCGTCCCGGCCGCCGCCCACTCGGCGTTCAACCGGGCGCTGGTCCTGTCGGCCGACGAGGAGGTGACGCTCGACGTGCTCCCGACCAGTGGACAGCTCGCGATGGAGGTCGACGGCGCCATCGGCGGTCACCTGTCTCCCGGCGACCGGCTCACGGTGACCGCGCTGCGCGCCGCCGCCCGCGTGGTGCGGCTCGGGACGACGACCTTCTACGAACGGGCCCGCCGCAAGCTCCGCGTGAACGGCAGCGCCGAGGTCGACTGACCGGCCGCCCTTCACGCCGCTCGATCACCGGGACGGCGTCGGCGACCACAGTCCTGCCGCGGTCCCGTCGCGCAGGTGCCTGCGATAGGTGACCACCTTGTCGTGGATGACGGCGAGGCTCGCGTCGAGCTCGGTGATCCGTGCCCTGACGGTGCGCTCGTGTTCCTCCAGCAGGGCGAGGCGCTCGTGCTCGTTGCCCGGCCCCGACCGTACGAGCTCGGCGAACCTGCGCAGGGTGGCGATGGACATGCCGGAGTCCCGCAGCCGGTTGCACAAGGCCAGCCACTCCACGTCCGCCGGGTCGTACACCCGCTGCCCGCCGGCCGATCGGGGGATCGGACGAAGGAAGAGCCCCTCGCGTTCGAAGAACCGCAGCGCGTGCACGCTCAGCCCGGTCGCCTCCGCGACCTGCCCGATGGACAGAACACCCGTGTGCCTGGTCATGCGGCGGATCGTACAGCTTGACCTAGAGCACACTCTAGTTTCTAGCGTCCTCCTCATGACGACACAGCACAGGATCGGCAGTGGTTTCGGCGCCCGCAGCACCGCGCGCGAGGTGCTCGCGGGAATCGATCTGTCAGGGCGGACGGCCCTGGTCACCGGGGGATATTCCGGGCTCGGCCTGGAGACGACGCGGGCGCTGAGCGCGGCGGGGGCCCAGGTGATCGTCCCCGCGCGCAGGCCGGCGGCGGCGAAGGAGGCGCTGCGTGACATCCCCGGCACGGAGACCCGCGAGCTCGACCTGGCGGACCTGCACAGCGTTCGCGTGTTCGCCGAAACGCTCGTGGAGACCGGCAGGACCATCGACATCCTCATCGCCAACGCCGGAATCATGGCGTGCCCGGAGACCCGCGTCGGCCCCGGGTGGGAGGCCCACTTCGCGGTCAACCACCTCGGTCACTTCGCCCTCGTCAACCGCCTCCGCCCAGCCCTGGCCATCGGAGGGTCGCGGGTGGTGTCGGTGTCCTCCGCCGGCCACTTCGCGTCCGGGATCCGATGGAACGACATCCACTTCCGTCACGGGTACGACAGGTGGCTGGCCTACGGGCAGTCGAAGACGGCGAACATCCTGTTCGCCGTGCGCCTCGACGCGCTCGGGGCCGCCGCCGGCATACGGGCCTTCTCCCTGCACCCGGGCAAGATTCTCACTCCCCTCCAGCGGCACATTCCCCGCGAGGAGCAGATCGCCCTGGGGTGGATCTCTCCCGACGGCACACCCGCGGAGGACTTCAAGACTCCGGAGCAGGGCGCGGCCACGACCGTCTGGGCGGCGACCTCGCCCGTGCTCGAGGATCACGGCGGGGCCTACTGTCACGACTGCGAGGTCGCCGAGCTCGCCACGACCGACGACGCGGACAGCGGAGGGGTCAAGCCGTGGGCGATCGACCCCGAGGAGGCGTCCCGGCTCTGGGACCTGTCGTGCGAGCTCACCGGTGTCGACGCGTTCTCCTGACGCGGGCGGCCGCGCGCGAATCCATCGCTCCCGCGCGCGGCGCACCTCCCCCGGCAGGCGGCCGGCCCCAGGGCTGCCACCGCGTCCGGCCGGCGCTACAACAGGCTTTCGATCCCGGACAGCTCCTCGGCGGTGAGCGGGGGCGCGGCCAGGGCGGCGACGTTCTGTTCGAGCTGTCCGACCGAGCTCGCCCCGATCAGCACGGACGTGACCCGCCGGTCGCGCAGGATCCACGCCAGCGCGAGCTGCGCGAGCGACTGGCCGCGCTCCTTGGCGATCTTGTCGAGGCCGCGAAGGGTCTCAAGGAGATCGGGGGTGAGCCGGTCGCGCTTCAGGAAGTGGCCGACGGCCATCCGCGAGTCGGCCGGCACGTCGCCGTCGAGATAGCGCCCGGTGAGCAGGCCCTGCGCCAGTGGCGAGTAGGCGATGCACCCCGCCCCGGCCCGCTCCAGCGTGTCCAGCAGCCCGTCCTCCACCCAGCGGTCCAGCATGGAGTAGCGCGGCTGGTGGATCAGGAGCGGGGTGCCGAGCTCGCGCAGCACGGCGGCGGCCCGCTCGGTCTGCTCGGCGGAGTAGTTCGAGATGCCCACGTAGAGCGCCTTGCCGGACCGCACCGCGGTGTCGAGGGCGCCCATCGTCTCCTCGATCGGGGTGTCGGGGTCGGGCCGGTGGGAGTAGAAGACGTCGACGTAGTCGAGACCCATCCGGCTCAGCGACCGGTCGAGGCTGGCCAGCAGATACTTGCGCGACCCCCACTCGCCGTACGGCCCCGGCCACATGTCGTAGCCCGCCTTCGTCGAGATGAACAACTCGTCGCGGTAGGGCCGGAAGTCCGCGCGCAGGTGGCGGCCGAAGTTCTCCTCCGCCGAGCCGTACGGCGGGCCGTAGTTGTTGGCCAGGTCGAAGTGGGTGATGCCCAGGTCGAAGGCCCGGCGCAGGACGGCGCGCTGCACGTCGAACGGGTGGCCGTCGCCGAAGTTGTGCCACAGCCCGAGGGAGATCTCGGGAAGCAGCACGCCACTTCTTCCGCTGCGCCGGTACCGCATGTCGTCGTATCGAGCGGGGGCGGGGACGTAGGGGTGCGGGATCATCCGTGGCCTTTCTTGCGCGACTGGGCCGGTCCTTTGCCGCGGCCTTACTCAAGGACTACCAGGAAACCGCACATGTCAACGGCCCGCCCACCGCCCTCGGCCCGGGACGCGCTCAGTGCTCAGCGCACGCCTCTCGGGCGGAACTGGACGCTGATGCGGGCGCCGATCACCTTGGCCGACTTCGGGATCGCGTGCTCCCAGGTGCGCTGGCAACTCCCGCCCATGACGATGAGGTCGCCGTGGCCCAGTTCGTGCCGCACCGTCGGGCCTCCCCCACCGCGGGGGCGCAGCAGCAGCGGGCGCGGGGTGCCGACCGACACGATCGCGACCATCGTGTCCTGCGTGCTCCCCCGCCCGATCGTGTCGCCGTGCCAGGCGACGCTGTCCCTGCCGTCGCGGTAGAGGCACATCCCGGCCGTGCGGAACGGCTCACCGAGCTCCTCCTCGTAGTGGGCGTTGAGCGCGTCCTTCGCCTGGGCCAGCACCGGGTCGGGAAGCTCCTCGTCCTCGTCGTAGAACTTCAGCAGGCGGGGCACGTCCACGACCCGGTCGTACATGTGCCTGCGCTCGGCGTGCCAGGGCACGGCCTCCAGCAGGCGTTCGAAGAGCGCGTCGGCCCCCTCGATCCAGTGCGGCCGCACGTCGATCCAGGCGCCGCGCTCCAGGTGAGCGCGCCGCACCGACGGGCCGAGCGGCCCGACGTGCACATCCTCGCCCCAGTCCAGCAGTGAAGCCTGAAAAGCCGTCATAAGGCCATCATATTAGAACACCTATTCGATCATGCTGCGAGTGAGAAGGAGCGCCGGCCAAGTCGCCACAGCGCCACGGCCAGCCACACCGCACCGAGCGCGATCAGCACGCCGTGGGCGACGCGGATCGCGGGCGTGCCGAAGAACTGGGGGATGAAAAGCAGGAACCCCGCGGCGAGCGGAGCCGCGCTCCATCGCGGGAGCAGGCCCGAGCGCCCGGCGGCGACGGCGGCCAGCGCGGTCCCCACGCCGAGCAGCGCGAGCCCGGCCACGAACATCGTGGCCGCCGCCGGGCCGAACCGGAACTCGTCGGCCAGCGCCAGCAGCGAGGCGTCGCCGTCCCGCACCGCCCTCGCGGCGATGACGTTCAGCCCGAAGACCTCCGCACCGTAGTACGGGAGGGTGAGCCCGGCGCCGACCCACGTCACCACGGCGGCGCGCAGAGCGAGCGGCCGGCCCAGCACCGGGTCCAGCAGCAGGTGCAGCCCGAGCACTCCCAGTGCGAGCAGGACGAACCCGGCCACGGCGAACAGGTGCGCCGCCATCCAGGCGGGCGACGCCATCGCGGCGGCCCCGGACAGCGACGTCTCGTCCGAGTAGGGCCGGACTATGGGATACAGGACGAACAGGATCCCAGCTCCGAGAAAGGACAGGCCGGTCAGCCGGGCACGGGCAAGCGGGGTGGAGGTCATGGCGGCTCCCATCGTCGGACACGACGAACGGAGCTGGGTCATCGCTCCGTTTCGAGAGCAATGCTCTCTGCATGGAACACCGATGTCAACATGAATCACCGCTTCCGGCGCTCGGCGGGGACGGTCCCACGCCGCTCGGGACCGCGATCGCGGTCACTTTTCCTGTCCGAACGGCGGGAACTCCATGCTCCACGGAGGTGCTGGACGCGGTGGCCTTCCGTCACCTCTACGCCGACTGGCCGGCATCCGCTGGTCGGGGAGCTCGAGCTGGCCTATGAGACGGAGACCTTGCGCCTGCCGGACCACCCGGGACTGGCGCTCGCCATCCACACCCCCGACGAAGGCTCCCCTTTCGGACGATCGACCGAGCTCGTCACAGCACGTCGAGGTCGAGGCCCGGCGGCAGGCCGGTGACGGTGGCGTGGCCCGCCGCGTCCACGGCGACGCTCACCTCCGCACCCGCGACCCGCAGCCCCCGGGCCGACAGCGCCCCGAGGGGCGCCCCGGTCATGGGCCGCAGCAGCACCCGCCCCGCAGGCACGTCGGGATACAGACCCAGCGCGGCGTGCGCGATCGTGACCGCCGCGGCGGCCGACCACGCCTGGGGACGGCAGGCCGCCGGGTAGGGCATGGGCCTGCCGAGGCCGGGGCGCGGGTCGGCGCCGTCCCCGGCGTACAGCTCGGGCAGCCGGTAGCCGAACGCCTCCCCCGCCGCGAGCAGCCCTTCGGCGAGCCCGGCCGCCTGCGCGGCGAACCCGGCCCTGGCCAGCCCGGCGAGCACGATGGCGGTGTCGTGCGCCCAGATCGAGCCGCAGTGATAGGACAGCGGGCTGAAGCCGCCGTCGCCGGACGACATCGTGCGCAGCCCGTAGCCGCCGCTCATCATCGGGGCGGCCAGCAGCTTCGCTACCTGGGCCGTCTCCTCCTCCGACAGCAGGCCGGTGCCGAGCAGGTGGCCGACGTTGCTGGTCAGCGCGTCCACCGGCCGCTTGTCGGTGTCCAGCGCGAGCGCGGGGAAGCGCCCGTGCGGGCCGTCCACCCAGAACCGGGCGCGGAACCGCTCGGCCAGCGCCTCGGCGTACGCGTTCCATCTCCTGGCGCCGGGACGGCCGAACGCCTCCAGCAGGGCCGCCGCGTTCCTGGCCGCCTCGTACGCGTAGCCCTGAACCTCGACGAGCGCGATCGGCGGCTTGGCCTGGCTGCCGTCGCGGAACCGGATGGAGTCGCCGGAGTCCTTCCAGCCCTGGTTGGCCAGGCCGCGGGCGGAGGTGTCGATGTACTCCAGGAACCCGTCGCCGTCGGGGTCGGCGAAGTCGGCGAGCCAGCCGAGCGCGGCCTCCATGTTCGGCAGCAGCGCCGCCACCTCGCGCTCGGGCATCCCCCACCGCCACGCGTCGTGCAACAGGCTGATCCACAGGGGGGTGGCGTCGATCGTGCCGTAGTAGGCCGCGGGCAGCCGCAGGCCGTTGCCCTCGACGGTGAACTCGTGCCGCCGCAGCTCGTGCATGATCTTCCCCGGCGCCTCGCCGGAGGCGGGATCCACCCGCGTGCCCTGCCTGCGCGCGAGCACCCGCAGGGTGCCTGCGGCGAGGTCGGTGCCGAGCGGCAGCAGCATCCGGGCGGCCCACAGGCTGTCGCGCCCGAAGAGCGTGAGGAACCAGGGCACGCCCGCGCCGAGGAAGGTGTCCTCGGGGGCGCCGGTCTCCGCCAGCCGCAGCGACCGCAGGTCTTCCAGCGACTGGTGCAGCAGCCGGGTCAGCCGCCGGTCGGCGGCGGTGACCTCGGGCCGGCTCCACTCCAGCGTCCTCGCGGGCGCGACGACGGCGGCGGCGGGGTCGTCCACGACGACCTCCCAGCGCAGCGTCGCCGACCCGCCCGGCGGCAGGCTCAGCTCCCAGCGCAAGCGGGCGCCGCCGCCGGTCTCCGCGCGGGCGTCCTCGCTCACGACCGTGACCCGGATGCCGCCGTTCCGCCACGCCAGGCCCCCTGGATCGGGACCGTCGGGCTCGACCGGAACGGTGTCGCCGCCCGACTTGACCACCTCGATCGGCGCGAAGTCGCAGGCCAGCTCGACGGTGACCGAGGCGGTCACGGCCACCGAGGCGGTGGAGGTGATCTCCACGCGCTCGCTCATGCCGTACGCGCCGACCTCGCGGACGCGTTCGAGCCGCACGGTGGGGTCGGGGTGGGGGTCGCCGAGCCAGCGGGCGAGCGAGACGAACCGGGTGCGCCCGGCCTCCTCGTGGACGTGGCCGATGGCCTCGGGCTCGCGGCCGTCGACGAGCAGCGTCGCCTGCGACAGCGCCCGGTGATCGGCGTGGAAGAGCCCCTGGACGCCGAAGGGGCGGATCTGGCCGTCAGCGCCGCTCAGCGCCCCGGTCGGCGCCGTGACGGTGCTGACCAGCTCGTGCAGTGGCGGTTGCAGGCGGTACGCCGTGCCGGTGGCGAACTCGCCACCCGGACCGGACGTGTCTCCGACGAGCACCGATGGGCCCTCCTGGATCGAATCGCCCCGGCTTGACCTTGACATGTGGTCGCCGGGGGTGCACATTGCGAAACATTCGGTTTATTTTGATCGATCTAATCATGCCTTACTCCTCCTTGAACGTTCAAACCCCCAGAAGGGCACAGCATGACCGAAAAGGTGACGATCGCCGACGTGGCTCGGCTCGCCGGCGTGTCACGCCAGACGGTCTCGAACGCCCTGAACAGCCCCGACGTCGTCCGTGAGGAGACCAGGGAGCGGGTGCTGCGGGCGGTTGAGGAGCTGGGCTACCGGGTCAACCAGGCGGCCCGCCAGATGCGCACCGGCCGGTCCAGGCTGATCGCCATCCGGATCGAGCCCGACCGGGACGGCATCAACGGCTCGGTGCTCGACCGCTTCCTGCACGGCCTGACCGAGTCGGCGGCGCAGTCCGGTTACCGGGTGCTGCTCTACACCGCCGCCGACGACCAGGCCGAGGTCGACACGTTCGAGGACCTGCTCGGCGCGTACGAGCCGGACGCGTTCGTGCTGACCAGCACCCACCACGGCGACCTGCGTACGGCCTGGCTGCTGGACCGCAAGGTGCCGTTCGTCACCTTCGGTCGCCCCTGGAGCGCGGACTCCGCGGGCACTCCCCACGCGTGGGTGGACGTGGACGGAGCGGCCGGCACGGCCGCGGCCACCCGCCACCTGCTCGACGCGGGCCATCGCGCGATCGGCTTCCTCGGCTGGCCGTCCGGCTCGGGGGTCGGCGACGACCGCCGCGAGGGCTGGGCGCGCACGCTCGCCGCGGCGGGCGTGGACCCCACCGGCTTGAGCCGGGCCACCAGCGACGGCGTCGCCGACGGCGAGAAGGCCGCCCACGACCTGCTGCGGTCGGACCTCGGCGTGACCGCGCTCGTCTGCGTCAGCGACTCGCTCGCGCTCGGCGCGCTGCACGCCGCCCGCTCCCCCGGCCTCGCCTGGCGGCCCGGGGGCGGCACGGCGGAACGGCCGGTCGCGGTGATCGGCTTCGACGACACGCCGGTGGCCAAGGCCGTCGGCCTGACCAGCCTGAGCCAGCCGCTGGCGCAGGCCGCCGCGCACTGCGTGGCGCTCCTCACCACACTCCTCGACGGCCAGACGGACCCCGGCGAACCGCCGGCGAACGTGCTGCTCGAACCCTCGCTGGTCGTCCGCCAGTCGGCGTGAACCGGCACATCCCCCTCAAAGAAGATCGGGAATGCTCATGAAGAACAGAACCGTACGGACGGCGGTGCTCGGCGCCGCCTGCGCCGCCCTCCTTTCCTCGGCCGCCTGCGGCAGCGGTTTCGACGACGACAAGGCGTCCGCGCCCGCCCAGCAGAGCGGCGGCCCTGCCGATCTGCAGATCCTCATCGGCTCCTCGGGCGACGCGGAGACCGCCGCGGTGAAGGACGCCGCCGCGTCCTGGGCGCAGAAGTCGGGCTCGAAGGCGACCGTGACCCCTGCGCAGGACCTTGCCCAGCAGCTCGGCCAGGCGTTCGCGGGCGACAACCCGCCCGACGTGTTCTACGTGGACGCCTCCCGGTTCGCCGACTACGCGAGCGTGGGGGCGCTGGAGCCGTACGCGGACAAGCTGTCCGGGGCGTCGGACTTCTACCCGAGCCTGCGCACCACGTTCACCTACGACGGCAAGTTCTACTGCGCGCCGAAGGACTTCTCCACCCTGGCCCTGGTGATCAACGATGACCTGTGGGCCAAGGCCGGGCTGGGCGAGGGCGACGTGCCCACCACCTGGGACCAGCTCAAGGCGGTGAGCGAGAAGCTCAAGGCCAAGGGCGTCACGCCGGTCGCGATCGGCGACACGCGCGACCGGGTCGGCGCGTTCATGGTGCAGGCGGGCGGCTGGATCACCAGCCCCGACGGCAAGCAGGCGACGGCGGACACCCCGGAGAACCTCAAGGCCCTCGAGTACGTCAAGTCGCTGCTCAAGGACAAGCTCGCCCAGTTCCCCAGCCAGCTCGACGCGGGCTGGGGCGGTGAGGCGTTCGGCAAGGGCAAGGCCGCGATGACTATCGAGGGCAACTGGATCAAGGGCGCCCTGAAGGCCGACTTCCCCGACGTGAAGTACAGCGTGCACGAGCTTCCCGCCGGGCCGAAGGGCAAGGGCACGCTGTCGTTCACCAACTGCTGGGGCATCTCCGCGAAGAGCAAGTACAAGCAGCAGGCGATCGACTTCGTCGAGGCGATGACCACCGTCGACCAGCAGATGGCCTTCGCCAAGGCCTTCGGCGTCATGCCCTCGCGGCAGTCCGCGAAGGACGCCTACACCCAGGAGTTCCCCGCCGACGGCCCGTTCGTGAACGGTGCCGACTACGCCCAGGGCCCGGTCAACGCGCCGAAGATGACCAGCGTCCTGGCCGACTTCGACACCGGCATCCAGAAGCTCACCTCCAGCGACCCGAAGGCGCTGCTGGAGCGCGTGCAGAAGAACACCCAGGCCGCCCTCGGCTGACGCGAGACGGAGCGGGCCCCGGCCGTCACGGCCGGGGCCGCGCCGACCGGAAGGAGTGACCGTGGCCGACATCGCATCCGCACAGGCCACGCGGCCCGGGCCCCGGCTGAGCGCCGCCATACGGGAGAACATCGCGGGCTGGCTGTTCGTGGCGCCGGTGGTGGTGATCCTGGGCCTGTTCATGCTGCTGCCGATCCTCATGGCGATGTGGGTCAGCCTCACCGACTGGAACGGTCAGGGCAGCCCGTTCCGCTCGGGCGTGCCGTTCGTCGGGACGGAGAACTACACCCGGCTGTTCACCGAGGACGGCCTGGCCCGCCAGGACTTCATGACCAGCGTGCGGAACAACTTCTACTACGTCGTGATCGTCGTGCCGGCCCAGACGGTGCTGGCGCTGGGCCTCGCCCTGATCGTGAACAGCAGGATGCTGAAGGGGAAGACGTTCTTCCGCGCCGCGTTCTTCTTCCCCTCGGTCACCAGCTCGGTGGCGATCAGCGTGGTGTTCCTGTTCATCTTCGCCAACTCGGGCGCCGTGACCGGCCTGCTGAAGCTGTTCGGAATCGACGGCCCGCAGTGGTTCTCCGACTCGCGGGGCGTGCTCCACCTGCTGCTCGGAGGGCTCGGCCTGGTCGACCCGGCCAATCCGCCGGCGGCGCTGACGGACGGCGGGCCGTTCGGGCTGCCGTGGTGGGAGTGGCTGTCCGGGCCGAGCGTGGCGATGTGCACGATCATCATGCTGGTCGTCTGGACGACGTCTGGAACGTTCATGTTGATGTTCCTGGCCGCGCTCCAGAACATCCCGGTGACGCTGGAGGAGGCGGGCATGCTCGACGGGGCCGGACGCTGGCAGCGCTTCCGGCACATCACGCTCCCGCTGCTGAAGCCCACGCTGTTCCTGGTGCTGACGCTCGGCCTCATCGCGACCTGGCAGGTCTTCGACCAGGTCTACGTGATGAGCCAGGGCAACCCGGCCAAGACCACCCTCACGCCGGCCTTCCTGTCGTACCAGACGGCCTTCCGGAGCTTCGAGTACGGCTCGGGGACGGCCATCTCGTTCGTGTTGTTCGCCATCATCGTCGTGCTCGCGCTGGTCCAGCGGTGGATCATGCGCGACCGCGACCCCGCCCGCCGCACGAGGAGGTCGTGACCGTGAAACGCCGGGACGCCCGCTCGCTCGCCTCCACCTTCGCGGGCTACTTCGTGCTGGTCTTCTTCGCGCTGGTCTTCCTCTACCCGTTCGTGATCCAGGTCGCGAACTCGTTCAAGACCGAGCCGGACGCCGCCGCGAACGCGCTGTCGCCCATCCCTCACCCCTTCACGACCAGCGGCTACGAGAAGGTCTTCCTCAACACCGACCTGCCACTCTGGCTGGGCAACTCGCTGCTGGTGACGATCCTGGTCACCGCCGGACGGGTGCTGCTGTGCTCGATGGCCGGGTACGCGCTGGCACGGATCCGCTTCCGGGGCCGCAAAGCGCTGTTCTCCGCGGTCATCGGGGTCATGGCCGTGCCGCCCGTGGTGCTGTTCGTGCCGAAGTTCCTGGTGCTCAACCAGTTCGGCCTGTACGACAGCTACACGGCGCTGATCCTGCCCCTGATCGTGGACGCCTCGGGCGTCTTCATCATGAAACAGTTCTTCGAGTCGGTCCCGGTGAGCGTGGAGGAGGCCGCGCGCATCGACGGCGCGGGGGTGTGGCGGACGTTCTGGTCGGTGGTGCTGCCGATGGCGCGGCCGGCCCTGATCACCCTCACGATCATCTCCTTCCAGGGGAGCTGGAACGAGTTCGCGCATTCGCTGGTGGCGGTGCAGAGCCCCGAACTGTTCACGCTGCCGCGAGGGATCGCCGACCTGGTCAGCGGCTCGCTCGGCAAGGGCACGCAGTATCCGCTCAAGCTGGGCGCCGCCGTGCTCGCCACGATCCCGGTGGCGGTCATCTTCGTGGTGTTCCAGCGCTACTTCGTACGCGGCGCGAACGAGGGCGCGGAGAAGGGCTGACGACCTGTCGACATCCCCCGGACCGGCCCCGCCGGGCCGATCCGGGGGCCTCATCAGTGGCCGTCGAGCAGGCGGACCGGGCAGCCCAGCTCGGCGCCCACCCGGTCGAGCAGTACGGCGAGGCCGTCGCGTGTCCGTGGCCTGAGCTGCCGGAAGAACCCGTTGGCCAGCGGCACTCCCCAGCGCAGGCTCTCGGCCACGTTGCGGACCTGGTGGACCAGCAGCGTGCCGGCCGGATCGGGCGCGAGGCGGTACTCGCCGCGCCACCACCAGCCGCCCTGCGCGGCCAGCAGGTCCGGACCCACCTCGACCGTCATCGTGTGGCCGGGCGCGGCGAGCACGAACCGGCCCGGCCCGCCCGTGAGCGTTCCGCCGTGCTCCGCCAGCGCGAAGCAGTTGCCACGCCCCACCGGCCCCGGCCGTACGCGCAGGAGCAGGCCGGCTTCGCGGTGGTCGGGTCCGGCGCCGGCCGGATGTTGGCGCATCCGGCCGGCGCGTCACTGTCGGTCGAGCTGTCCGGTGTTCGAATCGGCGCTCCAGGAGACCTGGCCGGACCTGATCTCGGCGAGGGTCGCGCGGACCCACTCCAGCTCGGCGGCCTTCATCGCCCGGTCGTACTCCACTTCGAGGACCAGCACGCGCGGCAGGCCGGAGCCGGTGAGCGCCGAGATGTGCGCGTCGGCGGAGACGATCGCGCCCTCCAACGTGGCGGCGCGGGTGCTCAGCGCCCGCTCCGCCTCGGGGACAGGAAGGCATCCCATCAGCGACACCGCGGCCAGGAAGACCTTGGTGTCGCTGTCCGGCTGTTCCAGCAGGCGACGGAGTCGGGTGCTCAGCTCGGCCCGCCCCTCCTCTGTCACCCGGTAGACCGTACGCTCCGGCCGGCGGCCCTCCCTGCTGGTCTCCACGGGGGCGATGAGCTCCTCGCGGGCCAGCCGGTCGACCGCGTGGTAGAGGCTGCGCGGCAGCCCGCCGATGTAGTCCTTGTGCGTGTCGATGACGAACCGGTGCAGCTCATAGGGGTGCGCGGGCCGTACGGACAGCAGGGCGAGCACCGTGAGCCCGACCAGGTCCCTGTCCGCCCGTCCTCGCGCCATGACTCCCTCATTGCCTTATTGCAATTCGCACTATAGCGAGACGCATCCGAGCGGGGAAGCCCTCCGGGAGGCCGGCACAGGCCGGGGGCGCCGCCCGACGAGGCACAACGCCTCGGGCTCACGCGCCGGAGAGCCGGGACCAGGGGCGCACCCGTCGATCACCTTCGGAGACGCCAACGAGGGCGACACTCACCTGCTGGTCACCTGCGGCAGGTGCAGATGTACGCGGTGAACGAGGGCAGGCGTTCAAGCGCCGCCTGATAGACGACCTGTGGAAGGCCCGCGCGGCGACGGCCCCGAAGTCCCTCGTCCGAGTTCTTCTCACGCCGGTGATCCTCGACGCCGTACGGAAGGAACTTCGGCGGCAGACGGGACACAATGCGGACGAGAAGGAGATCGAGCGCATCCTCCAGGCGGAGGTCCTTCGGCCCGATCTTCTCGCCTGAACAGCGGAGGGCCGGACTGATGGACCTGTTGCAGATCAAGTTCTGGGAAGCGGGCGACTACCGGCCGGGCATGAAGGGGCACGAACGCCGGTGCAGTTGGGGCGGGTCGTCGTGCCCGTCGCCGGCCGAGTTCACCGTCACCGATCGCGCAGGCGCCAATAACGGCGCCTGCGCGGTCCATGTCGTCGACTACATCAGGGACCGTCTCCGGCACGGCCGCTGACCGCGTCGGCAGTCCTCGTCACGCGGTGGTGGCGGGGTCGGCGGCGAACGCGGCGGTCAGCTCGGCCTGGGCGACCAGAGCGGCGGCGAGGGCCTCGGGGTCGTCGGCGTCGAGCGTCATCGCGCATCCCATGCGGATCGCGTCGAGGTCCACCGACCCACGCCTGGTCGCCCACCAACGGCCGACGTCCGACCGCCAGATGATCCAGCCGGCATGGACCCGTGCGATGTCCTCCAACGTGGTCATGTCACCCATCTCCAACGGCTGCTCGCGGAAGTGGGCCAAGCTAAGCGCTTTTGAAGCGGTTGGAGTATCAGCCAGAGGACGTCCAATCACAGCCAGTAGCCACGCGAACACAGATTCTCCCGTAGTGTCAGCGTGTCACGCTGACACAGTGTGCTGGGGGGTGCGACATGCCGGCCAACCACCGCCATCCGCCGAACCGCAGGCTCGCGTGGGAACGCCTGCAGCTCGGGTGGTCCTACGAGGAGCTGTGCGAGCGCATCCGTACGTCCATGCGGTCGTGCGACGAGAAGGACACCGGCCTGACGGCCAACACGGTGCGGCGGTGGGAGACCGGCGAGCGGTGGCCGGATCCGCGCTACCGCAAGCATCTCGTGACGATTTTCGACAAGCCCGCGAGCGAGCTGGGACTGCTCACCCCCGACGAGATGGCCATGCGGCCGGTCACGGAGGTGGTGGACGAGATACGGAGGCTGCTGAGCATGATCGTCGCAGAAGGCATCGACCGCTCCACGTTCCTACGGGGGCTCCTCAGCGCGGGCGTGCTCGCTCCGCTCCTCGGTGAGGGCGGCGAGCGTCTTCCCGCGGCGGTGGAACGCGGGCGCGGGGTCGACGCCGAGTCGGCCGAGGCGTTCGCCCGGGTCGTCGACAAGCAGGCCGCCCTCTACTGGACCTCGCCGCCGGACGACATCTTCCAGGCGTCGGTCGCGCACACCCGGCTCGGCATGAGCCTGCTGCGGGCGGCGCCGGAGGGAGCGGTCCGGCAGACGCTGGCCGAGGCGGCCGCGCGCTCGGCCCTGCTGTCGGGCAGGGTCGCCTTCTTCGACCTGAACGACAGCCCCACCGCGGCGCGACTGTACCGGATGGCCCTGTCGGCCACCCGGGAGTGCGGCGACCATCCGCTCGCCGCCACCGTGCTCGCCCACGCGGCGTTCGTGCCGGGGTTCGAGGGCCACCGTACGGACGCGCTGGGCCTGCTCGACGCGGCGTTCGCGCACGCCTGGCACGGCGTCGGCCCGCTGACCAGGGCGTGGCTCCACTGCGTGGCGTCGGAGATCTCGGCCCGCTGCGGCGAGCCGAAGGAGTGCATGCGCCACATCGACCGCGCCGACCAGATGGTGGACGCCGGCGGCGACGACCCGCCCTGGCTGGACTTCTTCGAGCGGGCCAGGCTCGACGGCTTCGCCGGCTACAGCGCGCTGACGGCGGGCAACCACGAGGAGGCGACCCGCCGGTTGCGCAAGGCGCTCGACGACCTGGGCGCGAACGGCGGCAAGCAGCGCTCGGTGCTGCTCGCCGACCTCGCCGCCGCCCACGCCCCCACCGACGGCGACCAGGCCGCCGAACACCTCAGGCAGGCGGTCGAGGCGCTCGAGGACCAGTGGTACGCGATCGGGCACGACCGCGTCCGCAGCGTGCTGAAGGTCCTGCCGTCCGCGGCGGACACACGGGCGCTGGACGAACGGCTGACCGACCTCGGCCGTTCCAGACACCCCGAGCTCACGATGTGACGGCGACCCCCGCCCGCCACGCCGCGCGCAGCGCCTCGATCTCCGCCGGGGAGCTCTCCCTGGCGATGTACGGGATGTCCAGCAGGTGTCGCGGCGCGGCGGCGGACCGCCACTCGCGCAGGCGGGCCACCTCCGCCGCCGCCTCCCGCTCGACCGGGGCCAGGAACTCCAGCACGGTGAGCGAGCGGCCGCCGTCGAGAATCTCGGCGAGCGCCACCCGAGGCAGGTACGGGTTGCCGGGGCAGCGGCGGCAGAGTTCAGCCGCCACCCCAGCACCCTAGAGGAGGCCGGTCGAGCGATCAGTCGCCGTTGTGCTTGCGGATCAGGGCGGGCAGTTCGTCGAGCGAGTCGACGTGGAACAGGCACGCCCGGGCCGCCGCCTCACCGCGGAGGATATGGCCCCACGGACCCCGCCGTACGAACGCGGTGCGCAGCCCTGCCTTCTGGGCGGGCCGGATGTCGTTGTCGAGGCGGTCGCCCACATAGAGGACGGACTCCACCGGGCAGCCGGCCTCCGCCACCACGCGGTCGAAGAAGGACACGTCCGGCTTCTCCACACCCCAGCCGTCGGAGGTGCCGATCACGTCCACGGGCAGGTCGAGGGCGCGCAGGATGCCCTCGGCGCGGGCGGTCTGGTTGCCGGCGAGGCCGACGCGCAGCCCCATCTCCCGCAGCTCGGCCAGGCACGGCCGGGCGTCGGGGTAGAGGTTCTCCTCGCCGAACGTCTCGGCCTGGCCTTCCCTGGCCCGGCGCTCCCGCTCTGTGTGGAGGTCGAAACCGGGGCGGAAGTGCTGGAAGGTGTCCCGGTAGTCGCCGCCGCGCGCGATCACGGCGCCGAACACGGCGGAGAAGGTGTGCCGCGGGACGCCCAGCCAGTCGGCCCAGGTGCCGTACTCGCGGGTCTCGTCCACCAGGGTCTCTCCGACGTCGAAGAAGACGGCCTCCAGCCGCATTGGTACCTCCCGTCTCTCACGCTGCATGCACCTTACGCGTATACGGTCAGACTCCACTGCCCTGTTGGACAGGACCGAAGCCATGAGGAAACCGAAAAGGATTCGGTCCGGCATGGACAGGAGACGGGGGCCGGAGACAGGCTGGACGGGTACGCCTCACGAGCCTTGGGAGCCGCGATGAGCCTGTCCGACCTGCAGCCCGTGCCCGCCGACCAGCTCGCCTTCCGGCTGCCGCCGACGTTCGACACCGTCGAGGAGGAGCGGCGCCACCGCAAGGAGCGGCTCGCGGCGGCGCTGCGCCTGTTCGGGAGGTTCGGCTTCGAGGAGGGAGTGGCGGGCCACATCACGGCCCGGGACCCGGAGCACACCGATCACTTCTGGGTGAACCCGTTCGGGATGTCGTTCAAGCAGATCAAGGTCAGCGACCTGATCCTGGTCAACCACGAGGGCCAGGTGGTGGAGGGCCGCTACCACGTCAACCAGGCGGCGTTCGCCATCCACTCGATGGTCCACCAGGCCAGGCCCGACGTGATCGCCGCCGCCCACTCCCACTCCGTGTACGGCAAGGCCCTCTCGGCGCTCGGCACGCTGCTTGAGCCGCTGACACAGGACGCGTGCGCGTTCTACGAGGACCACGCCCTGTTCGACGACTACACCGGGGTGGTCGTGGAGACCGAGGAGGGCCACCGCATCGCGCAGGCGCTGAGCTCGCACAAGGCGGTGATCCTGCGCAACCACGGGCTGCTGACCGTGGGCGACAGCGTGGAGGCGGCGGCCTGGTGGTTCATCACGATGGAGCGCAGCTGCCAGGCGCAGCTCGTGGCCAAGGCCGCCGGGCCGACGGTGCCCATCTCGCACGAGAACGCCAAGCTCACCCACGGCCAGATCGGCAACGACTTCGTCGGCTGGATCAACTTCCAGCCCCTGCTGGACCAGATCCTCGCCTCCGACCCCGACCTGCTGGACTGAAAAAGGCCCGGGCCCCGCCGGGACCCGGGCCGGAACGGCTACAGAGCTACGGCATCGGCACGGTGTCCTTCCACGTGGTGCCGGCGCTCCGGAACGCGTTCACCCTGGAGGTGATGTCGGCCGGAGCCACGACCTCGTTCTTGCTGAAGTAGAACCAGTCGACCTGCTGGGTGTAGGCGCGCGGGGTGGCGCTGCCCAGCAGCCCGCCGCCGATGAACCAGAGGTTGAAGTTCACCGACTGCGGCGTCTCCGGGTAGTAGTCGCCGCCGTGCTCGGCGAACAGCGTGCCGTCGATGTAGTAACGGACGGTCCCTCCGGAGACCTGGAGCACGAGGTCGTGCCAGCCGGCGTAGCTCGCCGTCCGCTCGGTGTGCGTGTTGACCGCGAGCCAGGGCTCGTTGCGGTAGGTCTCCCAGGTGGTCGTGTACATGATCGGGCCCTGCGCGCCCCAGCCGCCGTTCGGCAGGTACTCGAAGTCCTGTTCGCTGTAGTCCGGGTCGAGGTCGTACGCCAGGGGCGTGATGGTGAAGAACGTCTCCACGATGTTGTCGCCGTCCGGGCCGCTGTCGGGGGCGTCGGAGAACTTGATCCGCGCGGCGTACGTGCCCTCGAAGAACTTGCGCTGGTGCAGGAACTCGGCCTGCGAGGTGCCCCCGGCGGTGCCGTCGGTGGCCGCCCGCAGTTGCATGGCCTTGTTGCTCCCGCTGACGACGGGGAAGCTGACGTTGGACGCCGGCCAGCTCGCACCGGGGACGCCGGGGCCGCCGCTGTTGGTCCGCACGGTCCAGTTGTGCGCCGCGATTTGCGGGTCCGACGAGGAGGCGTAGGCGAAGTCGTCGAAGACGACCCCGCTGCCGCCGCCCGGCCCACCCGGCGACGGCGAGGTGGAGGGCGACGGGGACGGCGAGGGATCGGTCACGCCCGCGGGCGGGACGCCCCACACCAGCGTGCCGCCCTGGTAGACGGCGACCTTGTCCCAGTCGCCGTACGTCGTCCGGGCGGGGCCGAAGGAGTAGTCGTCGCTCTGCCTGATGGTCTGCCAGTCGGACCGGTAGAAGCGCAGTTGCATGTCGCCGGTCGAGGCGCCGGCCGCCAGGCTGCCGGAGGTGAAGCCGACCTCCAGGTAGCGGTCGGCCGTGGCGGTGCCGGGCGAGATCGTCTGGAAGGCGCCGGTGATGGTCGAGCAGGAGACGACCGCCCACGAGCAGGCGAAGCGGTACTGCTGCGCCGGCGAGTCGGCGGTGAAGTAGTAGCGGATCTTCACGGTGTTCAGCGGCACCGCCGTGGTCCCGCTGTTGACCAGGTCGAACCACGGCTCCACCTGATCGGCGGTGGCGCCGGTGGCGCTGGTCTTGTAGCGCAGGCGCAGCGACTGGGCCGCCTGCGCGGGCAGGGCCACCGCGAGCGCGGCCAGCAGGACGGCCGCGAGGCCGCCCCACAAGAGCTTCCGTAACACCGCAGTCTTCCTTTCGTGGGGGGTGGTTGCGGAGTTCAGGGGATGACCGGCCCCGGCCGGACGCCCAGGGACTCCAGGTGGGGGGTGAGCCTGTGGAGGAAATCGCGGTAGTCCCCCGCCGTGCCCCACGCCACCTCGGCGAAGGCGCACAGCCGGGGGAAGGCCATCGCCTCGACGTGCTCGGGCGTGGGCATGTACTCGGTCCAGAGCTGGCACTGCACGCCGAGGATCCGGCCGGTGGCGCCCTCCGGGGCCGGGGGCGGCGTGAACCCGTAGACGTCGGCGAGGGAGAGCATCCGTCCGTGCGGCCCCGGCGCGTCGGCGGGATAGTCGAAATAGGTGCTGGTGTGCGGGGCCAGCACGACGTCGAACCCCTCGATCGCCGCCCGCCGGCCGCTCTCGTGGTCGAGCCACGTCATCGCCGTCACATCGGGAGCGCCTCCGGGCCCGTCGTACCAGTGGATCGGGCGACGGCCCCGGGAGGTCACGTACGCGCCGACGGTGGCGGTGAACCACGCCCGCGCCGCCTCCGGGCCCGGCAACCCGAGCTCGGCGACCCGCCGCAGCGCCGCCTCGCTGCGCTCCCACTCCTGCGACGGGCACTCGTCGCCGCCGAGGTGGACGTACTCCCCCGGGAACAGGTCCATGACCTCGTCGAGCACGTCCCGGCAGAAGCCGATCGTCGCCTCCTCCAGGTTGAACACGTGCGGGCTGACCCCCCACGAGTCCCAGACCGGCAGGAGGCGCGACGGATGGTTGCCGAGCCAGGGATAGGCGGCGATGGCCGCCTGGGCGTGTCCCGGCATCTCGATCTCGGGCACGATCGTGACGAACCGGTCGGCGGCGTAGGACACGATCTCCCGGATGTCCTCCTGCGTGTAGTGCTCCCCGCTCACCTCGGTGAGCCGGGGATAGCGCTTGATCTGCAGCCGCCAGCCCTGGTCGTCGGTCAGGTGCAGGTGCAGCCGGTTGAGCCGGTGGACCGCGAGCAGGTCGATCAGCCGCAGCACGAAGTCCTTCGGCATGAAGTGCCGGGCGACGTCGAGCATCACCCCGCGCCAGGAGTGCGCGGGCCGGTCGACGATCCGGCACAGCGGCGCCTCGGGACCGAGCGCCGCCAGGGTGCGCAGGCCGTAGAAGCGCCCCGCGGGTCCTCCCGCGGCGAGTTCCGCGCCGTCGGGGGTGACGTCGATCCGATACCCCTCCTCCCCCAGCAGGGGATCGCCGGGCGCGTGCCGTACGAGGCCGTCGTGGAGCGTGACGGTTCCCCCGAGCACGGCCACCTCGCGGGGCCGCGGAATCATCATGTGGGTCATCCCTTCACCGCGCCCGCGATCATCCCGGAGGACACGCGGCGCTGGAGCACGAGGAAGACGAGCAGGACGGGAAGCATGAACAGCGTGGCGGCGGCCATGGTGGCGCCCCAGTCGGTGCCGAAGACGTTGCTGAACCCGGACAGCCAGATCGGCAGCGTACGGTCGCCCTGGTCCTTGATCATGAGGGCGTTGGCGAAGGCGAACTCGTTCCAGGCCGTGATGAAGCCGAACAGCGACGTGGACATCAGGCCGGGCGCGAGCAGCGGCAGCACCACCCGGCGAAACGCCTCCGCCCGGCCGCACCCGTCCATCAGCGCGGCCTCCTCCAGCTCCGGCGGAACCGCCGCGATGAAGCCGCGCAGCGTCACGATCGTGAACGGCAGCGTCGTGACGAAGTACACGAGCGTCAGCGTCGGCAGCCGGTCGAGCATGTCCGCGTCGCGGGCGATGATGTAGACCGGCACCAGCAGCGCCGACCAGGGAGCGGTCTGGGCGACGAAGACCATCAGGATGAACCCGCGCCGCCCCGACCAGCGCAGCCGGGCCACGGCGAAGGCGGCCGGCAGCGCCACGACCAGCGCGAGCAGGACCGCGCTGAGAGTGACGGCCAGGCTGTTGCGCCAGAACGTCCAGAACCCGGCGGCCCGTACGGCCGTGGCGAAGTGGTCGAGGGTCGGCCGGGCGGGCCAGAACGCCGGGGTCTCGGTGAGGATGTCCACCGTCGGCTTGAACGCGGTGATCACCATCCAGTAGACGGGGAACACCGACACCGCCAGCACGCCCAACGCGGCCAGATTCAGCGTGACCCTCTTCACGCTGCCTCCTCCCGGAACATGCGGCGCAGGTGGACGCCCAGCACCGCGAGCAGCATCAGCACGGTGAGCGTCGAGACGGCCGACCCCAGGTCGTACCGGTGCAGCGACTGCGCGATCTGGAACGCGTAGACCGGCAGCGTGGCGGTGGCGCCGCCGGGGCCGCCCTTGCTGATCGCCCAGATCTGCGCGAAGCAGGTGAAGACCCAGATGACCTCCAGCGACGTGATCAGGCCGAACAGCGGGCGCAGGATGGGGAACGTGACCCGGCCGAAGACCTGCCACGGCCCGGCCCCGTCGATCCTGGCCGCCTCGTACAGCTCGCCGGGGATGGTCGTGAGCCCCGCGTAGAGGGTGAGCGCCGCGAACGGCACCGACTGCCAGACGACCAGCGCGACCAGGATCGCGAACGTCGCCCCGCCGTCGGCGAACCACGTGTAGTCGCGGAAGGACTCGAAGCCGAGGCGGACCAGCAGCCAGTTGACCACTCCCAGCCGTGACTGGAAGAGCCACTGGAAGATCGTGGTCGCGGCGAGCACCGGCGTGGCCCAGGTGAGCACCATCCCGCTCATGACCGCCAGCCGCATCCGCCGCCCGAGGTGCGGCAGCATCAGCGCCACGGCCGTGGAGATCACCATGATCAGCACGACGTTGGCGGCGGTCCACAGGAAGGTCCGCCGCACGACGGCCCAGAACTCCGGCCCGCCGAGGGCCTCGGCGTAGTTGGCCAGCCCGGCGAAGTCCGCTCCGCCCCTGATCAGCTCGCCCAGCCGGAAGTGCTGGAAGGAGATCACGACGCTGCGGGCCAGCGGGTAGACGAGCAGGCACGCGAACCCGGCCAGGGCCGGCGCCACCAGCAGGTAGGGCCAGAGCGCGCCTTTCCTGTGGGTTCTCGCCTCGATCGTGAGGGCGGGACGGGCCGTACGGGCGAGGGTGCGCGCCATGTCAGGACTTGGTGTTGAGGATGGCGGTGATCACGTCGGAGGCGGCCTTCGCCTCGGTGGCCGCGTCGCCGCCGGTGAGCACCTTGGTCATGTACTCCTTGATGACGTTCCTGGCCTCCACGGCCGCCCAGTTGGGCGAGTTGGGCGTGGCGTGCCCCACCGCGGCCCCCGCCGCCATCGCCGCGGTGGCCTCGTCGCCGCTCAGCACCCCGGCGTACGAGGTGCGGTTGGGCACGTAGCTCATCTCCTTGGCCATGTCGAGCTGGAACTTCTCCCCGGCCAGGGCCTTGACCACCTCGTACGCCTCGTCGGGGTGAGTGGACGCCTCGGGGATGATCAGGTCGGACCCTCCGGTGAAGACGGCGCCCGGTTTGTCCGCCGTCTTGCCGGGGATCGGGAAGAAGCCGAGCTTGCCCTTGAGGTCCGGGTTGGCCTTCTCGATCGCGACCGCGCCGCCGGGAGCGGAGATGATCTGCGCGACGTCGCCCTTGCCGAACACGTCGGCCTGCGGCGGCCTGGCCTCGTCGGAGTCTTTGGGCCCCTTGCCGAGCGCCTGGAGGCGCTGGTAGAACGCCATCCCGGCGAGCGCCTGCGGCGTGTCGAGCACGCCCTTCCAGCGGTCGCCCTCCTTGGCGGCGAGGTCGCCGCCCTCGTCCCAGACGAACCCGGCGAACGTGTACCAGTTCTGGCCCGGCAGGTAGATGCCCTGCACGCCGCCCTTGTTCAGCTTCGCGGTGACGTCGATCCACTCGTCGCGGGTCTTCGGCGGGGTGGTGACGCCGGCCTTGGCGAACAGGTCCTTGTTGTAGACGACCACCCGGTTGGCGGCGTACCAGGGGATGCCGTACTGCCTGCCGTCGATCTTCCCCGGCTCGGCCAGGCCGGGCAGCCAGTCGGAGCCGCCCAGGTCGGCGGCCTTGCCGGTGAGGTCCGCGACCCCGCCGCTCGCGGCGTACTCGGCGACCTGGGTGTTGCCGACCTCGATGACGTCGGGCGCGTCCTTGCTGGCCAGCGCGCTGGTGACCTTCTGCCCGATGCCGTCCCACTCCTGGATCTGGACGTTCAAAGTGATCCCGGGATGCGACCCCTGGAAGTCGTCCGTGAACCGCTTCACGATCGCGTCCGACAGGCTGTCGCGCATGAACCACACGGTCAGCGTGGTCGTGCCGGTCTTTTCGGATGTCCCGGGCTCGGACGCCGAACCGCAACCGGCGAGCGCGAGGGTGAACACGGCCGCCGCGGCGAGGAGGCGGTACCTCATCGGCCCTCCCAGTGGTCAGTTATTGGTAAACCGTTGAGAGGAGAGTGGTCTTAACCAGTCGGGCTGTCAAGAGGCGAAATTTCGGATATTCGCAGGCACGATGAGGGGAGGAGTGGTCAACTACTGGTAAGGTCGGGGACGTGCAGAGACTTCCAGTGGGCCTCAAGCGCGACCGAGTCAGAGACGTCCTGCTCGACCTGATCGCCGACAAGGAGCCCGGCACCGCCATCCCCTCGGAACGCGACCTGTCCCGGGAGCTCGGCGTCTCCCGCCCGACCCTCCGCGCGGCGATCGACGGGCTCGTACGGCAGGGCATGCTCGTGCGGGAGCACGGGCGGGGGACGTTCACCGGGCGCCGGAAGGTCACCCAGCCCCTCGCGGCCGGCGACGACTCCTTCCACGCCCCCGCCGCCGAGGGCAACTGGCTCAGCCGCATCCTGGAGTTCGACTCGGCCCCGGCCACCGCCCGGCTCGCGCACCGCCTGCAGGTCTCCCCCGCCGACCCGGTCCTGCGCGTCGTACGGCTCCGCCTGGTGGACGACGAGCCGATGGCGATCGAGCGCATCCACCTGCCGCAGCGCCTGGTCGAGTCCCTGCGGCCCGACGACATGGTGTCCGGCTCGTTCTACCGGTTCCTGCGCACGAGGTTCGGCATCGACGTCCGCCGCGCCACCCAGAGCATCGAGCCGACCGTCACCGACGAGACCGAGGCCGAACTGCTCGGCGTCCCCCAGCACGCCCCGGCCCTGCTCATCGAACGCACGGCCCGCGAGGCCGGCGGCCGGGTCGTGGAGTTCACCCGGTCCATCTACCGCGGCGACCGCTACCGCATCACCTCAGAGCTGCACTTCGACGACTCCTCCGGCTGACCCGGGCGCATCCGAGCAGAGGATCCGCACGCGGGTTCGCTGACAGCGTGGGCGGGGGTTCTTGCCGGGGGCTCGGCGCGCTCCGTACGGTCCGGGCATGGCCACTCTTCCTTCGACCGAACCCGCACTGGCGGTGGTGCGGGCCGCCACGGGCGACGAACGGCAGGTCCTGGAGGCGTTCCTCGACTTCCTCCGCGCGATGGTCGTCCGCAAGGCCCAGGGGCTGTCCGAGCAGGACGTACGCCGGCGTCACGTGCCGTCGGCGACGACGCTGGCCGGGCTGGTCAGGCACCTGACCGTGGTGGAGCGGAACTGGTTCTGGCGGGTGCTGGCCCAGGACCCGGCCATGGCGCCTCCTTCGGAGAAGGACGCCGACAGGAGCTTCGCGGTCGGCGACGACGACACCATCGAGGCCCTGATCGCGGCGTACGAGCAGGCCTGCGCCGGCTCGCGGCGCATCGCCGCACGGTTCCCGCTCGACCACGAGGTGCCGCACGAGCAGGTCGACTCGATCTCGTTGCGCTGGATCTACGTTCACATGATCGAGGAGACCGCGCGGCACGCCGGGCACGCGGACATCCTCAGGGAGCTCACCGACGGCGCCACCGGATCCGTCGTCTGAGCGCCCTGCCTCGGTGGACGACGAGGACGCCGGACCCTAGCGGGGCCCGGCGTCCTCAACGTGGCTCAGCGGGCGATCAGCGGCAGGCGACGCGGTAGGCGTCGAGTTCGAGGCGCTTCTTCAGGGAGTTGAAGTTCTGCGCGTTGGCCTTGGTGCAGAACTTCGAGGTGGCGAGGTCGTACTCCACGTTGAAGACGGCCTTGCCCGCCTTCACGAACTGGTCGAGGCCGTAGTCGCCGTTCTGCGCGGTGGTGCACTCGCTGAACTCCCAGCACTGCTCGTTCAGCGCCCAGTCGAAGTACGGCAGGAGCTGGGGGATCTGCTCGTTGTCGTTCTTCAGGCCGGCCGACAGCCCGCGGGTGTGGGCCTCGTTCGCGAGCCAGGCGTTGTAGCGGAGCTGATCGTCCGCGGTGAGCGGGAACCCGGTCTTGTTCGTGTAGCCGTCGACGTTGTCGAACTCCACGGCGTCGAAGCCCTTGGACTTGCACATGTCCAGCCGCGCCCGCATGATCTGGCCGAGCGTGCCGCCGTACTGCCGGATGTCGAGCCAGCGCTCGCCCGCCCAGCCGTCGAGGGCCTTGCCGAGCACGGAGGCGGGGAAGGCACCGGCGTCGGGCCGCCAGTCCTCGTACGACCCGGCGCTGATGTAGCAGACGACCTTGCGGCCGGTCTTGGTGGCGTGCAGCCGCTGGACGGTCGCCGCCGTGGCGTTGAAGCCGTCGATGTCGTACATCGCGACGTCCAGGAACGGCTCCGCCGGCACCGAGCTGAGCTGCCACTGCCAGCTCGTGTTCAGCGCGGGGTGCCAGCAGCCGGCGCACGAGACGGGGCTCGGCAGGGCCGCCGCCGCGTTCGCGGCGGCCTGGGCGCCGAAGAGCGCGCCGAGGAACGCCGTGGAGGCGGCGAGCATCGCCACCAGGTATCGGAGAATGCGCATGTTCTTCCTCGCAGTGAGATCGGCGGGGCGCATGCGTGCTGTTCCGCACTCTCCACACCGCCCCGCCCCCGGGGGATGCTCTCGACGGTGTGGAGTGGCGTGGCCCAGGCGAATCGGCAGGGCGCACGCCAGCACGGGGAAGGGAACCTCCTCTCCCTCTCCGGGACTCTCGGGGCGCGATCAGCCGCCGGAGAACAGGGCGTTGACCTTCTGGTTGGCCGCGGTCAGCGCGGTGCGCGCGTCCTTCTGGCCGAGCCAGACCTCCTCCATCGCGGTGGAGACGATCTGGTTGATCTCGTCGCCGTGGTCGCTCACCGGCAGCAGGAACGTCCCGCCGGGCGCCTTGGCCTCGTCGACGAACAGCTGCACGTCGCGGCCGGCCGCCTTGTGGGCCTTGAGCGCCCGCTCGACCGAGGAGGTGATGGCCGGGAAGACCACCGCGTTGTCGGCGACGATGTCCTGGCAGGCCGTGGAGCCGAGGAACTTCACCCACTTCCAGGCGGCGTCCTTGTGCTCGGTGCCCGCGTAGATGACATCGGCGAGGCCGTTGAAGGCGGACTTGCGGCCCTGCGGCCCGGTCGGCAGCGGCGCGAAGGCGAACTTCTGCGACTTCGAGTCCAGGTAGCTCCTGATCATCCAGGAGCCGGTGATGCCGAGCGCGCCCTTGCCCGCGTTCAGCATCGTGTCCGGGCCCAGCGAGGTCGTCTTGTCGTACGGCGTGGCGTAGCCCTTGTCGGCCAGGCTCCTGAACCAGTCCGCGGTCTCGGCGAGCTTGGGGCTGTCGTAGAAGTAGCGGGTGCCGAACGGGTTCTTGTCGATGAAGGAGAAGCCGTTGGAGACCGCCAGGTCGCCCCAGCCGTTCTGGCCCTGCGAGCCGTCGTTCAGCTCGGGCACGATGCCGTGCACGGCGATCTTGGTCTTGTCGAAGCCGGGCTCGTCGCCGCGCTTGCCGTTCGCGTCCACGGTCAGGCGGGCGATGGCCTTCTCGAAGGTGCCGCCGTCGGCGGGGTTCCACGTCAGGTCGGACATGTCCACGCCCGCCTTCTTCGCCATGTCCACGTTGTAGACGATCGCGATCGTGTCCCAGTCCTTGGGCAGGCCGTACCGCTTGCCGTCCTTCACCCAGAGGTCGGCCAGGCCGGGCCAGTACTGGCTCAGGTCGATCTTGTCGGCCGTCACCATCGGCTGGATGTCCAGGAGCTGGCCGTTCGCGACGAACTGGGGATAGTACGACGCCTGCATCGTGATCACGTCGGGGGCGCCGCCGGAGACCATCTGGGTCGTGAGGTTCTGCCAGTACTGGTCCCACGCGCTCTGCGAGATCTTGATGGTGATGTCCGGGTTGGCCTTGTGGAACGCGTCGGCGCACTGCTGGTAGGCGCCCTGCTGGACGTCGTCCCACAGGCCGTACGTCAGCGTGACGCCGCCGGCGTCCGCCGAGCCGCCGCCCCCGCCGCAGGCCGCCGTCAGGAGCAGGGCGGTCACCGCCATGAATGCCTTCTTCACCGTTAACCCTTCATGCCGGAGAACTGGATGGAGTCCACGAGGCGGCGGCCGAAGAAGACCACCAGCAGCAGGACGGGGACGACCGACAGGGCGGAGCCCGCCATCAGGCCGGTCCAGTCGGGCGAGGTGTTGGGCGACTGCTTGAGGAAGATGCCGAGGGCGGCGGTGAGCACGCGGGTGTCCTCGCCCGGCGCCACGAGCAGCGGCCACAGGTAGTCGTTCCAGGTCCACACCGCGGTCGTCAGCGCCAGGGTGAACAGCGGTCCCTTGGTCATGGGCAGCACCACCCGCCAGAAGACGGTCCACGGCCCGGCTCCGTCGATGAACGCCGCCTGCTCGACGTCCCTGGGGATGCCGAGGAAGAACTGGCGCAGGAAGAACACCGCGAACGGCGTCATGAGCAGGCTCGGGGCGACCAGGCCCTGGTAGGTGTTGAGCCACCCGAGCTGCTTCACCAGGGCGAAGTTGGGCAGCAGCGTGAAGATCGGGGGCACCATCAGCGCGGCGACGAACACGTTGAACAGGGCGTCCCTGCCGCGGAAGCGCAGCCGCGCGAACGCGTATCCGGCCATGGCGCAGAAGAGCGTCTGCGCGCAGGTGATGAGGCCGGTGTAGACGACGGAGTTGCGCAGGTAGAGGAAGAAGCTCAGGTTCGCCCCCGACCCGCCGGCCGCGCGGGCCTCGTCCCGGCTCACCAGGCCGAGCACGCGCTCGAAGTTGATCAGCGTGGGGTGCCGGGGCAGCAGCCCGGCGTTGTCCAACGGCAGTTCCGGGCCGGGCGTGATCGCGGTCCGCAGCATCCAGTACAGCGGGAAGAGCGAGATCCCGAGGGCGAGGATCAGGCAGATCCAGGCCGGCAGGCGGCGCAGCCGCCGGCGGCCCACGCTCACCGGCGCACTCATGCCATCTCCTCGCCCGGCGGCTCGGAGCCGCATGTGTTCACCGATTCGCTCGCTTCGCTCGCTCATGCGAGGTCCGATCGGGAGGCGCGCAGGAGGCGCATCTGGACGAAGGTCAGCAGGCCGAGGATGAGCACCAGGCTCAGCGCCAGCGCCGAGGCGTACCCCATCTTGAAGTGGGTGAACGCCTCCTCGTAGATGTAGAAGTAGACGACGCGGGTGGCGTCCACCGGTCCTCCCTTCGTGGTCACCGCGACGGTGTCGAACAGCTGGAACGAGTCGATCAGCGAGACCACCAGGACGAACGCCAGGATGGGACGGAGCAGCGGCAGCGTGATGCGGAAGAACTGGCGCACCTCGCCGGTGCCGTCGAGCGCCGCCGCCTCGTAGATCTGCTGCGGCACCAGCAGCATCCCGGCGTACAGCAGCAGCGTGGTGTATCCCGTGGCGCCCCAGGCGTTGATCACCGCCACGCTCGGCATCGCCAGCTCGGGCGAGGTCAGGAAGCCCTGGTTGTCCAGGCCGAGGCTGACCAGCAGGTGGTTGAGGAAGCCGATGTTGGCGTCGAGCAGCCACATCCACAGCAGGGCCGAGGTCACGTTCGGCACCAGCCAGGGCACGACCAGCAGCGAACGGAGCACGAGCGACCGGGTGAGGCGGTGCATCAGGGCGGCAAGGCCCAGGCCCAGGACGATCTGCATCCCGACGGTGAGCACCACGTAGTAGGCGGTGACCTTCAGCGAGTTCCAGAACAGCGGGTCGCGGACGAGCTCGGCGTAGTTGTCCAGGCCGACGAACCCGGGCTCGGACAGCAGGTTCCAGTCCGTCAGCGAGTACCAGGCTCCGCGTACGGCCGGATAGACATAGAAGGCGGCGAACCCGATGAGCACGGGCGCCAGGAAGACCAGCGCCACCCTGCCGTCCCCGCGTCTGCGGCGGGGCGGGGCACCGCCGACGGTCTCCGTTTTCGTGAGGGTCGCGGTCGTCATCGTCGCGGCATCTCCAGACCTCCTGGGACCACCGGGACGAGCCGGTGCGGGCGGGATGTTGGAGACCATAATGGTCTCTTTCGAAACCTTGTCAACACCTTCGAAGAAGCCAAATTCATCCCCTTTATGACGCGTTTTGGGCCCATATCGCAAGACTTGACAAGTTATCGAAGGTGCTGGGACCGTTCCGGTCCATGGGGAGACCAGATTTCGACCTGCTCGTCGTCGGTGACGCGAACCCCGACGTGGTCGTCACGGGAGCGCCACGCGTTCCCGAGTTCGGCCAGCGCGAGCGGCTCGTCGAGGCAGGCGCGCTGGTGCTCGGCGGATCGGGGGCGATCACGGCCTGCGGCGCGGCCCGGCTGGGCCTGCGCACCGCCTTCGCCGGCCGGGTGGGCGACGACGCCGCGGGCGCGTTCGTGCTCGACGTGCTCACCCGCAGCGGGGTGGACGTCTCCGCCTGCGTGGTGGACCCCGGCGCGCCGACGGCCCTCACCGTGGTGCTGGCCGACGGAAGCGACCGGGCCATCCTGACCGCGCCGGGTTGCCTGGACCGGCTCGAACCGGGCGACGTGCCGGCGGCGCTGCTGGAACGCGCCGCCCACGTCCACGTCTCGTCCTACTTCCTGCAGCCCCGGCTCGCCGCAGGCCTGCCCGCCCTGTTCCGTACGGCACGGGCGGCGGGGGTCACCACGTCCCTGGACACCAACGACGATCCGTCGGGCCGCTGGCAGGGGCTCGACGAGGTCCTGCCGCTGACCGGCGTCCTACTGCCGAACGATCGCGAGGCCCTCGCCATCGCCGGACGCGCAGACGGCGACCTCGAAGGCGCCGTACGCGACCTCGCCGCCCGGGGCACCACGCCCGTGGTCAAGTGCGGCGGCGACGGCGCGCTGACGATCCACGAGGGCGAGCCGGTCCGCGTGCCGGCCGCCCCGGCCACCGTGACCGACACGGTCGGGGCCGGCGACAGCTTCAACGCCGGCCTCCTCGCGGCCCGCCTGCGCGGGCTCCCGCTCCGCCGCGCCCTGGAGGTCGCGGTGGCCTGCGGCACCCTCTCCACCCGAGCCGCGGGGGGTACAGCGGCGCAGCCGACCTGGGAGGAAGTCACCCGATGAGAAACCCGAAGATCGTCTTGATCGGCGCGGGAAGCGTCGTCTTCACCCAGGGCCTGCTCGCGGACCTGCTGGCCTTCCCCGAGCTGCGGGAGGCCAGGATCGCGCTGCACGACATCGACGCCGAGCGGCTGCGGGTCGCCGAGACCGTCGCGCACCGGATCGCGGCGGCCCGCGGCGCGCGGCCGGTGGTCACCGCCGACCTCGACCGGCGGGCCGCGCTGGACGGCGCCGACTTCGTGATCAACATCATCCAGGTGGGCGGGCACGACGCGACCGTCACCGACTTCGAGATCCCCGCTCGGTATGGCCTGCGGCAGACGATCGCCGACACGATCGGCGTCGGCGGGATCTTCCGGGCGTTGCGCACCTTCCCGGTCCTGGACGCCCTCGCGGCCGACATGGCCGCCGTCTGCCCCGACGCCCTGCTGCTCAACTACACCAACCCGATGGCCATGAACGTCTGGTATCTCAGCGGCAAGGTGCGCAACGTCGTCGGCCTGTGCCACTCGGTGTACTGGACCATGCGGGGGCTGGCCGACCTGGTGGCCGTGCCGTACGAGGAGGTCGCGTACCTGGCGGCGGGGGTGAACCACCAGGCGTGGGTGCTGCGGTTCGAGCGGGACGGCGAGAACCTGTACGAACGGCTGGACGCGGCCATCGGGCGCGACCCGGAGCTGCGCCGCCGGGTGCGGGTGGAGATGTACCGGCGCCTGGGCCACTACCCGACCGAGACCAGCGAGCACTCGGCCGAGTATCTGCCCTGGCTGCTGCGCCACGACGGCGAGATCGACCGGCTGCGCATCCCGGTGGGCGAGTACGTGCGGATCAGCGAGGAGAACGTGCGCGAGTACAAGCGCACCCGCGACGCCGTACGGCACGGCGGGGACCTGCCCGTGGAGGGCACCGGCGAGTACGCCCCGCAGATCATCCACAGCATCGTGACCGGCACCCCGCGCGTGGTCTACGGCAACGTCGTCAACGACGGGCTGATCGCCAACCTGCCGCCTGGGTGCGTGGTCGAGGTGCCGTGCGCGGTGGACGCGACCGGGGTGCTGCCCACCCGGGTAGGCGCCCTCCCGCCGCAGTGCGCCGCGCTCAACCGGGCGTACGTGAACGTCAACGAGCTGACCGTGCGGGCCGCACTGGAGGGACGGCCGGAGCACGTGCGGCACGCCATGATGGTGGATCCGAACACGTCGGCGACGCTGTCGCTGGAGGAGATCTGGCGGCTGTGCGACGACCTGACCCGGGCGCACGGCGACCTGCTCCCGGAGGCGCTGCGCGCGACCCTCGCCGAGTGACGCCCGTCCCCTTAGGCGGCGATCTCCACCTTGAGGCCGCGATCGCGGAGCACGGCCACCGTCGCCGGGTCGGCCGACTCGCCCGTGATGAGCAGGTCGATCTCCGACAGCGGGCAGATCGGCGCCATCCCGATCGCCCCGAGCTTGGAGGAGTCGGCGACCACGATGCGGCGGCCTGCCGCCCGCAGCATGCGCTGCTTCATCTCCGCGTCGGGCAGGTTCACGTTGGTGATCCCGACGTCCGGGTGGACGCCGCCGCAGCCGATGAACACGGTGTCCACCCGGATGCCCTCGATGGCCTTGCCGCCGAGCGGATCCACCAGGGAGTGCTGCTGGCGGCGCAGGCTCCCCCCGGTCACGACGACGGCGAAGCGGGGCAGCGCGGGCTCCAGTTCCAGCGCCGTACGCAGGCCGTTGGTGAAGACGGTGACCTCGGTGAGGTCGGCCCGGGCGACGAGCTCCCTGGCCACGTAGGCGGTGGTGGTCCCCGCGCCCATCATCACGCTCTCCCCCGAGCCGACCAGCCTGGCCGCCGCCTTGGCGATCAGCGCCTTCTCCACGGCCGCCGTGCCGAGCGACAGCTCGAACGACGGCTCGGTGCGCCGCGGCGGCCCGGCCGCGACGGCCCCGCCGCGGACCCGGCGGATGCGGCCCTGCTCCTCCAGCGCGTCAAGGTCGGCGCGTACGGTGACGCTGGAGACGCCGAACGCCTCGGCGAGCTCGGCGACCCGGGCGAACTCCTGCTCCATGAGCATGCCGAGCATGCGCTCCCGCCGCACCTCCGTGGGCATGGAGTCGGTCATGGCCTGCTCCCCGCCGGACGGACGCCCTCCGGCAGCAGGTCGCCGTGTGCCTCGATCAGCTCGTCGCAGAGCGCCTCGATCGCGGGCAGGGGCAACGTCGCGGCGGTGTTCGGATCGAGCATCGCGGCGTGGTGGACGTGCCTGCGGTCGCCGTCGAGCACGGCGCGCACGGTCAGCTCGACGACGTTGAGGAACGTGCGGTTGAGCGCCACGAGCTGGATGGGCAGCTCTCCCACCGGCCGGGGGTGGACGCCGTCGGCGTCGACCAGGGCGGGCACCTCCACGCAGCAGCCCTCGGGCAGGTTGCCGATCAGCCCCTGGTTGGGGACGTTGACGTAGACCTCCTTCTCCTGACCGGTCAGCATGGCCAGGAGCGCGGCGGCCGCGGGCTCCTGGTGCTGCCAGCGCACCAGCAGCGACCGGCCGGCCGACAGCGCCCGCCGCGTCTCCTCGTACAGGTGCAGGCTGTGGCCCACCCGCCGCAGGTACTCCTCGGGGCGCACCCCGAGGCGCGCGGTCTCCTCGCTGTGCCGCATGAACCACGGGACGTATTCGGCGGCGTGCTCACTCGACTGGGTCGGGAAGTAGCCGAACCGGCGATACAGCTCCACCCGTACGTGCCGCCGCAGCTCGGTATCGGCCTCGAGCACCTCGTCGAGGTCGGGATACAGCGAGCGGCCCTCGGCCTCGAACCGCAGCACGAACGACTGGTGGTTGAGACCGGCGCTGAGGAACGTGACCTCATCCAGCCCCCGGCCGACGAGATCGGCCAGGTACGCGTGCGTGTCGCAGACGGCATGGCACACCCCGGCGAACCGCTTGAAACCGGTCGCCTCCCGCACCGCCCAGCCCGTCATCGCCATCGGGTCGCTGCAGCTCAGCAGCCAGGCGTCCGGGCACAGCTCGGCCATCTCGCGGCCCAGCTCGACGAAGACCGGAATCGTCCGCAGCCCGCGGAAGATGCCGCCGATGCCGATGGTGTCGCCGATCGTCTGGCGCAGGCCGTACCTGTGCGGGATCTCGAAGTCGCGCAGGGTCGCCTCGAACCCGCCCACGTCGATGTGGCCGACCACGAAGTCGGCGCCCTCCAGCGCCCTGCGCCTGCCCAGGTGCGTGACGATCGTGGCCACCGACCCGGCTTCGGCGTCGAGCGCGCGGACCAGGGCCTCGGCCGTCGCGAGCTGCCCGGGGTTCTCGTCGTGCAGCACGATCTCCAGCTCGCCCCGCAGCGAGGGGGCGAGGAGGAGATCGGAGACCACCCTGCGCGTCAGCTCCACGTCCCCGACGCCGACGAAGACGATGCGCGCCATCCCCACCTCCCGCCCGGTACGTGCGCGAAGACTACTTCACCCAATGCTCCCACGCACCCCGTGAAAGGACGATGCGCGATCTTGCTTGAAATCCATTGGTTCCGCGCATTTCGCGTCGTCACCCGTCCTGGTCCGTTGGCGTTCACAGTGACCGTACAGTGCCCTCCATTGCTCGAAACTGCTCGATAGTGCTACAAATCTTGCATCAATGAGCACAGGAGCGCCCGTGAGTCACACCGAGACCGAGATCGCGTCCCAGCCCGCCTGCTGGAGCCGAGCCGCCGGCCTGTCCTCCTCCGGTGCCCTGCCGGCGAGGGGCGAACGGGTGGCGGTGGTCGGCTGCGGCACCTCGTGGTTCATCGCCCAGGCGTACGCCGCGCTCCGTGAGGGCGCGGGGCACGGCGAGACCGACGCCTTCCCCGCCTCCGAGGCCCCGATCGGCCGTCGTTACGACAGGGTGCTGGCGCTCACCAGGTCGGGCACCACGACCGAGGTGCTCGACCTGCTCCGCCGCATCCGCGAGCAGGGCGGGGAGCGGGCGCGGACGGCCGCGGTCACCGCCGACCCGCACACGCCGGTCATGTCCCTCGCCGACGAGGTCGTCGTCCTCGACTTCGCCGACGAGCGGTCGGTCGTGCAGACGCGGTTCGCCACCGCGCAGCTCGCCATGCTGCGTGCGCACCTCGGCGAGGACCTCACCGGGGCGATCGCCGACGCGGAGCGCGCGGTCGCCGAACCGCTGTCCCCCGATCTCGTCGCCGCCGAACAGTTCTCCTTCCTCGGCACCGGCTGGACGTACGGCCTGGCACGGGAGGCGGCGCTGAAGATGCGGGAGGCCTCGCAGTCGTGGACGGAGGCCTACCTCGCCATGGAGTATCGCCACGGCCCGATCAGCATCGCCGCGCCCGGACGCGTCACGTGGGCGTTCGGCCCGGTCCCGCGCGGGCTGCGGGGCGAGGTGGAGGCCACCGGCGCCACGTTCGTGGAGGGCGGCCTCGACCCCATGGCCGAGCTGATCCGGGTGCAACGGCTCGCGGTCGCCAGGGCGCACGCCCGCGGTCTCGACCCCGACACGCCGGCGCACCTCACCCGATCGGTCATCCTCTCCGAATCGCCGTGACCGGCGTGATCCTCACCGTCACGGTGAACGCGGCGCTCGACGTCACCTACGGCGTCGACGACGTCGACTGGGACGGCGTCAATCGCGTGCGCGGCGTGCATCGCAGGGCGGGCGGCAAGGGGGTCAACGTGGCCCGCGTCCTCACCGCCCTCGGCCACGAGGTCCTCGCCGTCGGCCTGGCCGGCGGCCCGACCGGCGAGGCCCTGCTCGCCGACCTGGCCGCGGCCGGGGTCCCCGCCGCCTTCACCCTCATCGCGGGGGACACCCGCACCACCCTCGCCGTCCGCGCGGCCCGGCGGACCACGCTGTTCAACGAGCCCGGGCCGCTGGTCACCCCCGAGGAGCTGGCCCGCTTCCTCGACGCGTACGAGCGGGCCCTCGGCCGGGCGTCCGCCGTGGTGATCTCCGGCAGCCTCCCGCGCGGAGTGCCCGCCGACCTCTACGCCACGCTGGCCGGCGTCGCCGCCCGGCACGACGTGCCGGCCGTCGTGGACGCCGACGGCGCTCCCCTGCGCCACGCCCCCGCAGGCCGCCCCGCCGTGCTCAAGCCCAACGCCGAGGAGCTCGCCCGCGCGCTGCGCCCGGACGCCGGGGAGGCGGTGGACATCGCCGCCGGAGCCCGGCTCCTGCGGGACGAGGGCGCCGGGTCGGTCGTGGTCTCACTGGGGGCGGACGGCGTGCTCGCCGCGACCCCGGAGGGGACCTGGCGGGCCCGCATGCCCTACCGGGTCGAGGGCAATCCGACCGGCGCCGGAGACGCGCTGGTGGCGGGACTGGCGCTCGGCCTGGTGGAGGGCACGCCGTGGCCCGAACGACTCCGCCGGGCGGCCGCCCTCGGCGCAGCCGCCGTCGCCGCCCCCGTCGCGGGTGACTTCGATCCCGGCGTCTACCGGCGCGTCCACCCCGACATCACCGTCGAACCTCACCACCCCTGACCGGACCTTCGGAGGCCACCATGCCCCTCGCCGGCATCGGCGACATCATCCGCGACGCGCCCCTGGGCGTGGGCGCGTTCAACGTGATCCAGCTCGAACACGCGGAGGCCATCGTCGCGGGTGCCGAGACCGCCGGCGTCCCGGTGGTGCTGCAGATCAGCGAGAACTGCGTGCGCTACCACGGCGCGCTGGCCCCGGTCGCGCTGGCGTCGCTCGCCCTGGCCAGGGCCGCCGCCGTTCCGGTGGCCGTCCATCTCGACCACGCCACCGACAGGTCCCTGGTCGAGGAGGCCGTCGGCCTGGGCCTCGGCTCGGTGATGTACGACGCGTCCGCCCTGGACCACGAGGCCAACGCGACGGCCACAGCCGAGGTGGCGCACTGGTGCCACGAGCGCGGGGTGTGGGTCGAGGCCGAGCTCGGCGAGATCGGCGGCAAGGACGGCGTGCACGCCCCGGGCGCCAGGACCAGACCGGACGAGGCCGCCGGCTACGTCGAGAGGACCGGGGTGGACGCCCTGGCCGTCGCGGTCGGCAGCTCGCACGCCATGACCACGAAGGACGCCGTGCTCGATCTCGGCCTGATCGCCGAGCTCCACGCCGCGGTCCCGGTCCCGCTGGTGCTGCACGGCTCGTCCGGGGTCCCGGACGAGACCATCCGGGCGGCCGTACGGCACGGCATGAAGAAGATCAATATCGCGACCCATCTCAACAAGGCGTTCACGGCGGCGGTCCGCGACCGCCTGACCGCCGACACGTCCGTGGTCGACTCGCGCAAGTACCTCAAGGCCGGCCGCGACGCGGTCACCCGGGAGGTCGCTCACCTCCTCGGCGTACTGGCCTCGTGACAGAGCCCCCGGCGCACGCGACCCGGTGTGCGCCCGGGTGGCCTCTCAGGCGCGCACGACCTTGACACCCGCGTCGGCGAAGGGCGCCGTCTGCTCCTCGGTCGCCGCGCTGTCGGTGACGAGGATGTCGATCTGGTTCACCGGGCAGATCCGCGCGAACGCCCGCCTGCCGAGCTTCGAGCTGTCCGCCACGATGACGACCTGCTGCGCGCGGGAGGCCATGATCTGGTTGACCGCCGCCTCTCCCTCGTTGTGGGCGCTCGCGCCGTGTTCCAGGTGCAGGGCGTCGACCCCCAGGATCGCCAGGTCCAGAGCGACGCGCTCCAGCATGCCGGCGGCGATCGGCCCGATCAGCTCGTACGACTGGGGCCGGGCCGAACCGCCCGTGGTGACGACATGGATCTGCGGGCGGAGCACCAGCTCGTTGGCGATGTTCAGGGCGTTGGTCACCACGGTGACCACCGGGCCCCGCTGGTCGGTGTTCAGGTCGGGGCGCGTGGCCAGCGCCCGGCCGACCTCCGTCAAGGTCGTGCCGCCGTTCAGGCCGACGGTGGCGCCTGCGGGGACCATGGCGGCCGCCGCCGCTCCGATCCGCTGCTTCTCCGGGGCGTGCCTGGCGACCTTGTAACGCAGGGGCAGGTCATAGGTGACGCTGTGCGCCGACGCCCCGCCACGCGTGCGGGTGAGGAGCTGCTGGGAGGCCAGCTCGTCGAAGTCCCGCCGCACCGTGGCGGGCGACACGCCGAGGTGCTCGGCGGTCTCCTCCACGTCGAGGTGTCCACGCTCGGCGAGCAGCTCCAACAAGGTGTTCCACCGCTCGTATCTGCTCACGGCCACTCCTTGCTCACACCGCTCCCTGCGCGACCCATCATGCCCGGTCCGGGAGACTCCGGGACCCCAGGTGCGCCTTGGGCCAGTCCGCCTTCCCCCTCCGTCCCCGTGGCCCCCGCGGTCTCACGCCGTCGTCACGGTCGACCATCGCCGGATCGACGGCCTCCCTCCGCGATCTTCCCGCGTACGTCGAGGACGGCGCGGTCGGCGGCGGCCCGGCCGGAGATCCAGCCCTCCCGGTTGCTGACCGCGCCCGCGCCGACCATGGTCAGCGTCGGGAAGATCTCCTCGACCTTCGCCTCGACGGCCCGTTCCCGGGCCGCCAGCACCGGCAGCAGGTCGCGCCCGGCATCGGCGGCGGCCTCCCGCACCGCCTCTCCCGCCGCTTCCCGCAGCCGCTCGCCGATCCGCTGGGCGTACGCCGCCAGGAACGACTGCCGGAACGACCGCGTGCGGGAACGGCCGGAGCCGTCCCGGTGGGATCCGGCCAGCCTCACCGCGGTCGTGGCCTGCACCAGCAGGGAGGTGAACAGCACCTCCACCGCGGCCAGGTCCGCCGGGAACCCGAGCACGGTGGCGAACCCGAAATGCCTGCTCCACACCGAGCGGCAGCGGTTGGCCGAGGCGATGACGTCCAGCAGCATCGCCTTCGGGCCCTCGTAGGGCGCGTCGACACCCAGCCGGCGCCCCTCCGGCCGGCCGGCTCCTCCCGGGCCGGGCGCCCGGGCGGCCAGCAGCGCTGCGTCGATGCTGTGCCGGGCCATCAGCGCCTGGGCCGCGGCGGTGAACGTCTCGGCCTCCGCCTCGAACTCGGTCGACTCGGCCTTGGCCAGCAGGGCCCGCACCCGGGCGAGCATCCGCTCGTCGACGGCGCGGCCGCCGCGGACGCCGGGCGTACGGCGGGCCGTTCCCGGCACGGGGCACAGCCGCTCCAGCGGCGGCAGCGTGGCCAGCAGATGGATCGCCCGAAGCGCGCAGGCGACCATCCCGATGCGGTCGCCGTCCTCACGGAGGTACTCCTCGTCGCGGCCCCACCACACCGTCGCGCCGATGGCCGCGAGCTGGTCGAGCCAGCGGTCGTCCACGGTCGCCGCGGCGTACGCGCGCATTTCGGCCGCGACGGCGTCGGTCACGAGGCGGACGTGCCGGGCCTCCAGCCGCCGGCCCACCAGCCGGACGACGTCGGCAGGCTGCCAGCCGCCGTGCCAGGCGAGCCTCACATGCCGGTTCAGCGCGTCCAGCAGGGCGCGGTCCACGACCTGGCGCAGCCCCTGCCCCTGCGCGAGGACCTTCACGCATCGCCGGAACTCGGTCTCGTCGCGGCGGCGCCGCGCCTCCAGCGCTGCGGACAGCAGTCCGGTCACCAGTTCCTCGGCCGCCTGGCCAGAAGCGCCGGACGACGACCAGGGGAAGCTCCAGGCGGCTCCGCCCGGCGGCCCGAGGCTCCACCGCCGTCGCGCGCCCTCCCGCTCACCACCGCCACGCCCGCCGGCACGATCCCCCTGCGCACCTCCAGCACGACCCCCTTGCGCACCTCCAGCACGATCCCCCTGCGCACCTCCGGCGCGATTCCTTCGCGCGCCTCCGGCACGACCGCGCCGGTTAGTCCCGCTCATCCGCTCGGCCTCCCCCGATCGACGCCTCCGGGGATCCTCGACGGGCCGCCCGGTCGGTCGTGCGAGCGATTCTGTCAGCCCCGCCCGCCGGTGCCGTGACGTTATCCACAGGCGGGCGGGAGTGGCCGTCAGGCGGGACCGAGCAGGCGGAAGCGTTCGGCTACCACCAGCGTGTCGTCGTCGACAACCGGTGATCCGCCCAGCACGGCGGCCATCTCCGGGCCGGTCCAGAAGCGCTCGTGCGCGGCCCGCCACTGGGCGACGGTGTCGTACCCCTCGCCCTCGTCGCGGGCGAACGCCTCGTCGATCTCCCGGATCCGCACCACCCGCACCTGCGTCGTCTCCAGCAGCGACACTCGCCGCCCGGCCGAGTCGATCAGCGCCGTCCACCGGCCGGCGACCGGGAGGGGGTCGCCGCAGTGCTCGTAGTCCGCCAGGAGGCCCGCGGTGGCCGTCTTGTCCCCGCTGAGGATCGCCGCCACCAGGCGATCACGCAGGGGCCCGGGGAAGGCGAACTCGGCCACCGGCGGCTCCCCCAGAGGAAAGAAGCCCTCCGCTCTCCAGCTCTCGCCGTCGAAGACCCGCAGCGTCACGCCGCTGACGAGCGTCGTCACGGGCAGCCCGGACGCCAGGTCCGCCGCGACCCCGCCGTCGACCTCGCCGCCGAGGCCCTCCGCGACCGTGAGGTGCGGCACGACGTCGCCGAACCCGCCCCCGTACGGCGGCGCCTCCGGCCAACGGCCCGCCACCGCCTCGGTGAGCTCCCGCAGCGGGCCGTCCGGTTCTGGTGCGAGGTAGAGCACTCCCGGGAAGCGGCCGACGCCCCCGAACACGACCTCGAACGGCCGCCGCGCCGCGAACAACTCCCGCAGCGCGGCGAGCACGCCGTCGTCGAGGCGTTCTCGCGGGAGGAAGGGATACAGGACGGTGACGTGCGCGGGCATGCCGTACGCCGCGGAGGAGTCGTAGCGTTCCCGCAGGCCCCGGACCAGGGGCTCGGCCGAGGGGACCTCCACCACCAGGGCGGTCTCACCGATCTCGAAGGGTGCCATGACCGACATCCTCCCTCCGGAAGGTCACGCATGTGACCGGATGCCGCTGCGGTGAGTCACGTACCGCTCTGGGCATTTACATGGAGGATTCAGCCAGATTAAATCTTTATTTCCAGATACAGAGTGATCTGGGCCACATTGGTGCCGTGCCTGATCGTACGAGGAGTGGTGCCCCATGGTGTTCTCGCTGGCGAAGCGGGTGGTCTTCGCTCTCGGCCGGGGATTCGTGCGGCTGGGACGATACTGGGCCGCCCAGTTCGGCATCGCCTACGCGCTGACCTGGGCTCCCGACGCGCCCCACCTCGAACGCGAGGAGGAGGAGACCGAGCACTGGGACTGGTCGATCCCCTACCACTGGTACGAGACCTCCCGCTGACGTCCGCGGCGCGGCAACACGCTCTCCGTCCGTGGTGACGGAGGAGGAGGAACCGTCCTCCTTGCGGGCTGCCCGCCGGTGTCGCGAATTCCCGGCGATCAAGCGTCCACCTCGGCGCATACCATGACCAGATGGGCTTATCCGATCTTCGCCGGGACATGGTGCTGGCCGCCATCGAGGAGTTCGACAGGCTCGGCCGGGAGGAATTTCTCGAGAAGTACGGCTATCGCGAAGCACGGGGCTACTTCCTCATCCACCAGGGCCGGCGATACGACTCCAAAGCCATCGCCGGAGTCGCACACCGCGATGTGGCCGGCCACCCGCTGCGCGCCTCGGAATTCTCGGGAGGAGCAGCCACGGTCGCCCGAGCCCTGGCCGACTTGGGTTTCACGGTGACCACACCGGAAGACCCTTCCACCAAGAGTCCCATCGAGGCCCTGCTCGGCAAGATCATGAACCTGGAGACGGCCAAGTCGCCGCAGACCAAGCGCCCAAAGCGGCACCAGCCACTCACACTGCTCTGGGCACTCGGCCGGGCGGCAAGGGCCGAACCCAGGCTTGTCTCCTGGGAGACGGCCCGTGCCGAAATCGGCTCGCTCATTTCCACCTTCGGCCTCGTCGATGACGCGCCGAACCCCGAGTACCCCGTCCTCAAACTCACCCACTTCGGCCTGTGGGAAATTCCAGGACATCCGGTTCCGCCCGCCGCCAGCGGTGGCGAGCCACTCCGCTGGATGCGCCGTCATCAGCCGCTTTCCGGGCCACGCGACTGGGTCTATGACCTGGTCGCGAAGGACGACTCCGTCCGCTCTCGCGTCGCGGCCTTCCTGCTGTCCGAATACATCCATGACGTCGACCAGAACGCCCTCCTCGCCCGCGTGGGTCTGCAGGCGGCGTCCGTCGGGCGCCGATCGGCCACGGTCGAACGGATCGTGCGGGACACCGCACTGTCACGGCTGGTGAAGACGCTGCACGATCACAGGTGCCAGATCTGCGGGATTCGGCTGATGCTCCCCACTGGTCCCTACGCCGAGGGGTGCCACATCCGCCCTCTCGGGGAACCGCACAACGGCCCCGATGAACTCGGCAACATGCTCTGCCTCTGCCCTAACCATCACACGCTCTTCGACGCTGGAGCCCTCGCCGTCCGGGACGATCTCGTCGTGGTGAACCGGTCGACAGGCGAGCGGGTCGGAGTGCTGTCCATGGTCGCCGAGCACACCATCGACCCTCGCCATGTGGCCTACCACCGGGAGGCGGTCGCGGGAGGAGAAGCCGGTTGAAACGCCGCAGGGCGCTCACCTCAAATGGTGAACGCCCTGCCTGTGTGCGCCGCCAGGGACTCGAACCCCGGACCCGCTGATTAAGAGTCAGCTGCTCTAACCAACTGAGCTAGCGGCGCCCGCACCCACAAGAGTAGCGGCATCCGGAGGTGTTCCGCGCCACCGGCGCGCTCACCGCAGGAAAACGGGCGACCAGATCATGTCCTGCCCTTACGTGTCCGGGATGTTCCCCTTCTCGCCTTCGGGTACGTGGAGTGACGACGAAGGGAGTGCACATCATGACACCGGATCTCTGGTCGTATTCCGACACCGTGTCGGGCATGGGACAGAAGATGGACATCGCCGGATACGACGTGCAGGCCGTGGACGGGAAGATCGGTTCTGTGGACGAGGCCACCTACGAGGCCGGCCAGAGCTACATCGTCGTGGACACGGGCCCGTGGATCTTCGGCAAGAAGGTCATGCTCCCCGCGAGTGTGGTGACGAGGATCGACTTCCAGGATCGCAAGATCTTCGTCAGCCGCACCAAACAGGAGATCAAGAACGCGCCGGAGTTCGACGAGTCGGCGATGAGCGACCCGGGCTATCGGGACCGTGTCGGGGAGTACTACGGGCGCTTCCCCCGCACCTCGTCCATGTGAGTGACATGTAGAGGGGGGCCGCGCCATCACGGCGCGGCCCCCCTCTACGCCGGCGAGCCGGCGAGCCGGACCCCCGGCCCCTCCTCCGCATGGACCGGGATGACAGTGCGGCGTTAGGGCCAGGTGCTGTCCGGCCGAGTTGTCGTAGGGGCGATGATGCGCAGCCGCTCCAGGAGCGTGACGAACGTCGAGGCGTACGGCGACGGCGCGGCGACCGAGGCGACCCGGTCCCAGTCCACCTGCTCCCGCATGGCGCGAACCATGGGCAGCAGCGAGCCGTAGTCGCAGGCGTGCTCGGACAGCGGCAGTATCCAGGAGATCACAAGGTCGGTGGCTTCGAGGACGGGCAGACTCAGCGCGGCGGTGTTGATCAGCTCGGCCCGGCCGATCATGGTCTCGGTCACGGGCCTGTCGGCCAGCGAGAAGATCAGGTCGACGAGTACACCTTCCTCGTCGAACGCCTTGACCAGCCAGTCCTCCGGTGGTTTCGCGGTCCGGAAACCCAGACTCTCCAGGGTTTTCAGCGCGAGCGGGACGTCTTCCTCGACCAGGGCGAAGTCGACGTCATGCAGTGATGGCGCGGCGCCCCTCGCATAGCCGGCGCAGCCTCCGGCCAGGGCGAAGCGCACCCCGGCCTCCTTGAGGCCGGCCCCGGCGCGCTTGAGCGTGTCAAGAATCGCGTCGGTGACTTCGTGACTGTGACTACCCACTCACGTCGCTTGCCCAGCCATGTTCGCCGCAAACAATCCCGGGTAGAGCGCGCTCATGACCGAGACCCTCCAGGAGATCAAGCGCGAGTACGAGGGGGAGGACAACCGTCCGCTGGCCTCGTACACACGGGTTCTCGCGGTGTACGGCGGGGCCGTCACGGTGCTGCTCGCCGCGGCGAAACTGACGGGCCGCAGGGGCCCCGAGAAGATCAAAGTGATGGACCTCATGCTCATGGGCCTGTTCACGCACCGGCTCTCGCGGACGCTCGCGAAGGACCCGGTCACCAGCCCCATTCGCGCCCCCTTCACTCGGTACGAGGGGGTCGCCGGCCCGGCAGAGCTCAAGGAGAAGATCCGCGGTCACGGGGTGCAGCACGCGGTGGGCGAGCTGCTGACCTGCCCGTTCTGCCTGTCCCAGTGGGTCGCGACGGGATACGCGGCGGGCACGGTGTTCTTTCCCCGGCTGACCCGGCTGGCCGGAGCCACCATGGCGGCCGTGGCGATCTCCGACTGGCTCCAGCTCGCCTACTCGCGCCTGATGAAGAAGGCCGAGGAATGAGCGAGCGGATCAATAAGCACAGCGCGCTGCGCGAGGTGCTGGTCTGCGCGCCTTCGGCGCGACGCTACCCCGAGCCGCCAGGCGAGGGGGTGGCATGAGCGAGCGGAGCGAGCGAATCAGGGGACACAGCGCGATTCGCGAATGCGACCCCGAGCCGCCAGGCGAGGGGGTGGCATGAGCGAGGTGCTCGAACCTCTGGAGAACACCGACGAAAACCCGAAGGAGCGTGCCGACCGCGAGCTCGGCGAGCTGCTGCAGGGGCTCCGGGTGGCCGCGACGGGCGTGCAGGTGCTGTTCGCGTTCCTGCTGACGCTGCCGTTCTCCTCCGGTTTCGGCAAGATCGACACAACCGGGAACTGGTTGTTCTACCTGGCGGTCGTCAGCGCGGCGGTCGCGTCGATCTGCACGATCGCCCCGGCGACCCAGCACCGGATCCTGTTCCGTTCCGGGCTCAAGGAGTTGCTGCTGCGCCGGGCCAACCGGCTGGGCGTGGCCGGCGGGCTGGCCCTGGCGGTGGCCATGACCTGCTCCACCGCCCTGGTCCTGGACGCGCTGACCAGCCCCGGGCCCGCCGCGCTGGTCGGCGCGGGCGTGGCGCTGCTGTGCGCCTGGCTGTGGTTCGTCCAGCCGCTCCTGTCGCTGCGCCTGGTCAAGAACGAGCACTAGAAATCCGAGAGCGCGACCTGCCCGCGGTCGCGCTCTCGTGTACGTCGCGTCAGCTCCGCTCCCGCAGGCTCGGCAGGATCCGCGTCGCGTAGAACTCGAAGAACCCCTCCTGCCCCTTGCCGATCTGGGAGATGTAGACCTCGTCGAAACCGGCGTCCACGTACGCGCGGATCGCGCTCAGGTGCGCCTCCGGAGAGGGTCCGCAGGGCGTCGACTGGGTGGCGGCCTCCTCCGTGACGAGCTGCGAGAGCTGCTCGAAGTGCCGCGGCAGCGGCAGGAGCTGGGCGGCCTCTCCCGGGATCCCCTGGTTGGGCCAGAGCCGGTGGACGGTCCTGCGCGCCTCGGCCTCGTCGTCCGCCCAGCACACCTTCAGCCCGGCCGCGCACGGCTTGCCCTCGCCGCCCGCCTTGTGGAACGCCTCGACCATGTCGGCGGCGGGCGCGGTGTGGATGTAGCCGTCGCCGAGCCTGCCGGCGAGCTCGACGGACTTGGGCCCGAAGCCCGAGATGTAGATCGGCGGGGGCCCGTCGGGCAGCGAGTACAGCCGGGCCGTGTCCACCTCGTAGAACTCGCCCTGGTACGTCACCAGCTCGCCGGTCCACAACTCCCTGATGACGTCGAGGGCCTCCTCCAGCATGCGCTGGCGCTCCTCGGCCGGGGGCCACTGGTCGCCCAGGATGTGCTCGTTCAGCGCCTCGCCGGTGCCGACGCCCAGGCGGAATCTGCCGTCCAGCAGGATCTGGGCGGTCGCCGCGGCCTGGGCGATGATCGCCGGATGGACGCGGATGATGGGACAGGTGACCGCCGTGGTCACCGGCAGCGACGTGGCCTGCGAGATGGCTCCGATGACGGACCACACGAACGAGCTCTCGCCCTGCTCGTCCAGCCACGGGTGAAAGTGGTCGGAGATCCACAACGCCTCGAAGCCGGCTTCCTCGGCGAGTTTCGCCTGACGTACCAGCTCTTTGGGGTCATGCTCCTCGCTGGACAGAAAATATCCGAAAGTGGTCATGTATCACGACATGCCCGAATACTGTCAAGCAAACGTAACAATGGGTGCTTCAGGAGCAAATTCAATCGGGGCCAGGACTGGATGATGTTACGAGGCCCTTTGCAGGGGCAGTGGAGGGCCATGGCTACTCTGCTTTGGATCATCGCCGTGGTACTGGTCATCTCCGGGATCTACGTCATCCTGGCCCGTCGGGACATCCTCTGGGGGATCGTCCTCATCGTCCTCGGGTTCCTCGTCGGCCCCGGGGGCGTCAGCATCTTCAATCCCTAGCCACAGCCTCGCCCACACTGCTCGCGGACAACGGGACGGCGGCCGGCCGAAGAGGCCGGTCGCCGTCCCACAATGAAAACACGGCGAATCAGCAATGGTCGCCGTTCAGGCAGTAAACGGTGTAGGCGTGCTTGATGACCGGAAGGGCGACATTCCGCACCCGGATGCCACCGGGGGTGACGCCCTTTTCCGTACCCGCGTGCGCGTGACCATGAATGAAGAGATCCGCGCCCTCGGCGTCGGCCGCCTCCGCCAGCATGTAGCTGCCGAGGAACGGATAGATTTCCGGCGGCTCGCCCATCAGCGTGTCCTTCACCGGCGAGTAATGGCTGAGCACGATCTTGTGGTCGGCGTCCAGCTCCTTGAGCGCCCGCCGCCATCGCTCGGCGATCTCCTTCGTGTGCCGGACGAACGCCTTGGTCTCCGGCTCCCCGAACTCGCTGGCGCACTTCCCGGCGAAACCGCCGCCGAAGCCCTTGCCGCCGGCGACTCCGAGCCGTACGCCGTCGATGGGGACGACCGTGCCCTCGTCGTCGAGGACGGTGATGCCGGCGTCACGGAGGAGCTCGATGATCTCCTCGTTGTGGTCGGAGTGGTAGTCGTGGTTGCCCAGCACGGCGACGACGGGGATGGGCAGGCCGCTGAGCTCCTCGGCGACCACCCGGCCCTCGGGGATCGTGCCGTGCCTGGTCAGATCGCCTCCCACGAGCAGCACGTCCGCACGGCGCTCGATGCCCTCGATCTTCTTGCGATAGTGGCCGCGCAGGTCCTCGCCCAGATGGATGTCCGCGACGGCGGCGATCCGCAGCTCCCTCACAGATGCTCCTCCTCTCCCGGCTCCCGCACCTCCACCAAGGTGATCTCGTTGTGCACCCGCAGACCCGGAGCCGCCTCCCGGGCGACGTTCTCGATCTGGTGCCGCCGCTCGTCACAGGAGACCTGCCCGCGCAGGTAGACCTCCTCTCCTCGCACATCCACCCGAATGCCCAGCTCGGTGGTCCGTTCGTCCTCCGCGAGAGCCCGCTGCACGCGGGCCGCGACATAGTGCGGCGTCTCCATCTCTTCCCCTCGTGTCCCCCTCGGTTCCGTATGGCTAGCGCTGCCCGGCCCTTTCCGAGCGAAACCACTGGTTTGACGGGCGCGAGGGTGGATATGGTTATTGGTATTCCTGGTGCCTAAGACGCAGGTACCTCCTTGGCGTGAGCATGCCGTGACGGAGGAGCGTCTTGGGAATGTGTGACCGGACTTCACCCCGCCCTGAGCGAGGCATCGCAGGCACCGGCTGCACCGCTTTCCGCACCTCTTCCACGGGCACCCCCTCCTCCCGCCCCCATGTCGCGGGCCGCGCGCCCGCCCTCCACCGTCCCGCCACGGCCCGCCATGCGTGCGCCGCCGTCGTCGCGGGCCGTTCCGCCCCGGGGAACCGTCGTGGCCGCTTCCGCGCCGACGGCTCCCACGCACCGCGACCGGCCGCCGCCCCCGCCCCGATCGCCGGGCCTGCTCACCTGGACTCCCTGACCCCCGAGCCGGGTATTCGCCACTGCCGCTCTTGGAGGAACCCCCAGTGAAGATCGCCATGGTCTCGGAGCACGCCAGCCCGCTCGCCACCCTCGGCGGTGTCGACGCCGGCGGCCAGAACGTGCACGTCGCCGCCCTCGCCAGGGAGCTCGCCCACGCCGGGCACGAGGTCACCGTCTACACCCGCAAGGACCGCGAGGACCTGCCGGAAAACGTCGCCTTCGGCCCGGGTGTGAACGTCGTCCACGTTCCCGCGGGCCCCGCCTCCGAGATCCCCAAGGACGAGATCCTTCCCTGGGTCCCCCACTTCGGGAAGTGGCTGCACGACCGGTGGCTGTTCGACCGCCCGGACGTCGTGCACAGCCACTTCTGGATGAGCGGGCTGGCCGCGCTCGCCGCGGCGGAGCGGCTGCGCATCCCGGTCGTCCACACCTTCCACGCGCTCGGCAGCGTCAAGCGGCACCACCAGGGCCCGGCCGACACCAGCCCGCGGGAGCGCATCGAGGCCGAGGCCGACATCGGACGGCGCGTCGACGGCATCATCGCGACCTGCAACGACGAGGTCGACGAGCTGATCCGCATGCGGGTGCCGCGCCGCGCGACCCGGGTCGTCCCCTGCGGAGTGGACGTCACCACCTTCCACCCCCACGTCGAACCGCTGGAGCGGCCGGAGCGCCCTCGCCTGCTGTCGGTCGGCCGGCTCGTGCCGCGCAAGGGCCTGGAGACCACCATCAGGGCGCTGCAGTACCTGCGGGAGGCCGAACTCGTCATCGCGGGCGGTCCCCCGGCGGCCGAGTTGCACCACGACCCCGAGGTCACCCGGCTGCGCTGGCTCGCGACCCAGGCGGGTGTCTCCGACCGGGTCCGCTTCCTCGGCAGGGTCGAGCGCGACACGCTGCCCTCGCTGATGCGCTCGTCCGCCGCCGTCGTGTCCGTGCCCTGGTACGAGCCGTTCGGGATGGTGGCGCTCGAGGCGATGGCCTGCGGCGTCCCGGTCGTCGCCTCGGCCGTAGGCGGCCAGAAGGAGACGGTGGTCAACAACGTGACCGGCCTTCTCGTGCCGCCCCGCAAGCCCGCCGTGCTGGCCAGGGCGCTGCGCAAGCTGCTCGACGACCGGGTGCGGCGCACGGCGTACGGCATCGCGGGGGCCGACCGGGCCCGTGCGAGGTACGCCTGGAGCCGCATCGCCAACGAGACTCTGGCCGCCTACGACCGGGTCCTGTCCGCCCGGGAACTGGAAAGGAGCGCCTCTTGATCCTGCCGACCCCTGGGATGAGCCGGTGACGTCGACGGCCCTCGTGCTGCGCTCGGACGGCATCGGGGGCCTGCTCACCGTGGTGCCCGCGCTGCGCGCCCTGCGCCGCCACGGGCTGCGCGTCGTTCTGGCCTGCCCGCCGGAGCTCAGCGAACTCGCCGCGCTCACCGGCGCGGTGGATCGGATCCTGCCCGCGTACGGGCTCGCGCCGCTGTCGTGGCCCGGGCCCGGTGAGGAGGACGCCGATCACCCGCCCCTCCTGCCGGACCTCGCCGTCAACCTGCACGGCCGCGGGCCGCGCAGCCATCGGATCCTGCTGGATCTGCGCTACCGGGGCGAGGGGACGAGGCGCCTGTGGGCGTACGCCAACCCGGACGTCCCCTGGATCAGGGGACCGTGGTGGGACCCTGGCGAGCACGAGGTGCTGCGGTGGTGCCGGCTGCTCCAGTGGCACGGCGTGCCGGCCGACCCGGAGGACTCCGCGCTGCCCACTCCCCTGACCGCGAGCCCCGCGCCGGGGGCCGTCGTGATCCACCCCGGCGCGGGCGGCGCGTCGCTGCGCTGGCCCGCCGACCGGTTCGCCGAGGTGGCCCGCATGCTGACGGGCGAGGGCCTGCCCGTCGTGATCACCGGCAGCTCGCGGGAGCGGCCGATGGCCCTGCTCGTGGCGACCCGGGCGGTGCTGCCGCCGCAGATCGTGCTCGCGGGCCGCACCTCGCTCAGGGAGCTGTGCGCGCTGATCGCCGGGGCCCGGCTGGTCATCAGCGGCGACGTCGCGATGACCCGGCTCGCCGCGTCCTATCGGACGCCCTCGGTGCTCGTGTCGACGACGGACGGGCGGCACCCGATCCTGCGCGAGGTGGACGGCGCCGACCACCTGGACGCCGCGGTCCCGGCCGCGCAGGTGGTCAACGCCGCCGTGCGGGCGCTCGGCACAGGAGTTCGATGACGGCCTCCTCGACCGGTCCGTGGGTGGCGAGCCGGCCCTCTCCGGTGTCCTCACCCAGCCGTTCGAGGGGGATCGTCCGTCCCTTCTCGTACATCGCGACGACGCGCGGGTCCACGTAGGAGGCGCGGCACACCGACGGCGTGTTGCCCAGGTATTCCGACACCTCCTTCATCACCCGGGAGACCGCCCGCTTGCGCCCCGCGCCGCTGCGTACGGGGCGGGAGACGGCGAGCCCGACCGCCGCCAGGACCGTGGCGTGCCAGGTGCGGAAGTCCTTGGCCGAGACGTCGGTGCCGAACGTCTCCTTCAGGTAGGCGTTGATGTCGGCGCTCCGCACGTCCACCCAGCCGTCGTCGGCGCGGTAGCGCAGCAGCTCGCCCCGGCGCCCCTTCGACAGCTCCGCCAGCACCTCGCACACGTCGGCGTCGGCCAGCACCTGCTCCCGCTCCTTGCGGCCCTTGGCCAGGTAGCGGCACACGACCTTGCCGTCGCCGCACTTCACGTGCGAGGTCTTCAGCGTGGCCAGGCCGTAGGAGTCGGTGTACTCCTCCCCGCCGACGCGGAAGAAGCCGATGTCGAGCATGCGCGCGGCGGTGGCCAGCACACGCTCGCGGCTCAGCTCGTCGCCGTGCAGGTCGCGCGCGACCCGCTCGCGGAACGCGGGGAGCCGCTGGGCGATCTCCAGCACGTGGTCGAACTTGGCCTCGTCCTGCTGCCTGCGCCACTCCTCGTGGTAGCGGTACTGCCGCCGGCCCGCCGAGTCGGTGCCCACGGCCTGGAGGTGGCCGTTCGGATGGGCGCAGATCCACACGTCGGTCCAGGCCGGCGGGATCGCGAGGGACTTGATCCGGCGCAGGGTGGCGCGGTCCTTCACGGGCCGGCCGGAGGCCCAGGTGTAGCTGAACCCGCGCCCGCGGCGCCTGCGCCGGATGCCCGGCTCGCCGGGATCGCTCGGCCGCAGTTCGACGGGCGGGATCTCGAAGACCTTCGCCTTTTCCGCGAGAGCCTTCTCCGCGAGGGCCTTTTCCCCGACGGTGCTCACCGCAGCAGGTCCCACGCCTGTTCGAGCACGTCGTCCGCGCTCACGTCGCCCACCCACGAGACGTCGCGGTGGTCGCACTCGCGCATGCCCTCGGACCCGGCGGGGAGCCCGCAGACCGGGCAGCCCGATGTCCAGGAGATCAGCGGCCGCTGGTGACCCCTGCTCAGCGGACCCCAGTTGATCATGTTGCCGCACCAGTAGATCCCCACGGTGGGCGTGCCGGTCGCCGCCGCCAGGTGGCGCGGCCCGGTGTCGTTGGAGACGAGCAGGTCGCAGGCGGCGTACAGCGCGGTGAGCCCGCCGAGGGACAGCTCTCCGACGACGGCCCTCGCCGGGGTCTGCATCTGCGCGACGACCTTCTCGACGACCTCCCGCTCCTCCTCGACGCCGGTCACCACCACAGGCCGTCCGAGGCGGTCGGCGACCTCGGCGAAGCGTTCCGGCGGCCATCTCCTGCGCCGGTCCCCCGCGCCCGGGTGGATCGCCACCAGTCCCCGGGGCACCTTGCCGAGCGTGCGGTTCAACTCGGCCCAGTCCTCCCTGACGACCGCGATCCTCGGCTCGATCTCGTTGGTGGCCGCGCCGAGCAACCCCGCCACCTCCAGGTAGCGGAGGGTTTCGTGCTGGTAGTGCACGTACGGCACCCAGCGGTCGAGCGGCGCGGCGTCGGGGGTGCGCAGACCGGCCGTCACCCGCGCCCCGAGACGGCGGATGAACGGATTGGAGTTGCGCCCGCCGCCGTGCATCTGGACGGCCAGGTCGAACCTGCGCTGCCGCAGGTCCTCGTACAGCTCCTCGGGGGCGGCGGGTCCGTCGGGCGGGGAGGAGACGCCGGAGATGGGCGGCAACGCCACCACCTCGTCCACCGGACCAGGGCGATCGCGCAGGAACCGCGCGTGCCATTCGCGCCCGAGCAGGGTGATCTTCGCGGCGGGGTATGCCCGGCTGAGCGCCCCGATGGCGGGCAGTGCCAGCAGCAGGTCGCCGAGGGCGTTGGCCCTCAGCACGGCGATCCTCTCGACTCCTTCGACGAGCAGCGCGCTCATGCCACCCCCTCGCCTGGCGGCTCGGGGTCGCGTCGTGCCGGAGGCGCGCAGATCAGCACCTCGCGAATCGCACTGTGCTCACCGATTCGCTCGCTCATGGGCACAAGCCGCCCGGCGGACGGACGGCCGCCCGCTTCGTCCCATCGCCCATCGGACACCCCCCATTCGTCCGGCCCGCCGGCTGACCCCCGGCGGAGCGCTCGTGTGGAGCGACGTCTGATCCCGGTTACCCCGGTGCGGCGGTCCCAAACCGGGGGGCCGGGTCTGTCGTGCCTGTTGTTTCCCCTGCGTCTGCGGGGGTAGCCGCCGAAGTATGACGGAAGAGACGCTCAACCGTTTCGGTGAAGTCACAGCCGTCGTCGTCGGGGACGTGATGCTCGACTCGTGGCTGCGGGGCCGCACGAAGCGCATGGCACAGGAGGCCCCGGTGCCGGTGGTGACCGTCGAGCAGATCGAGGACCAGCCGGGCGGCGCCGCCAACACGGCCGTGAACCTGGCCGCCCTGGGCGCACGGGTCCACATGGTGGGAATCACGGGCGCCGACCCCGCCGGGGCGACGCTCAACGCGACCCTGGGGCGGCTCGACATCGAGGGCCTGGTCATCGTGCGGAGCTGGCGGACCTCGGTCAAGCGCCGGGTGCTGACCGACGGCCAGATCGTGGCGCGGTACGACGAGGAGGACGGCGCGCCGCTGCCGGAGGCGGCCGAGCGCGAGCTCATCGAGCAGATCACCCGGCTCGCGGCGGACGCGGACGTCGTCATCGCCTGCGACTACGGCGGCGGGGTGTGCACCCCGGACGTCCGCCGGGTGCTGTGCGACCTGAGCATCGACCGGAGCGAGGGTTCGCGCGGCGGGCCGATCCTCGTGGTGGACGCCCACGACGTGGCCGCCTGGCGGGACTGCCGGCCGACGGCCGTGCTGCCCAACTACGCCGAGGTGCGACGGCTGCTGGGCGAGGGGGACGACCACGACCGGGTCGCGTTCCTGTCCGCGCGGTCGGAGGACCTCATCGAGGCCACCGGCGCCGACCTCGTCGTCACCACGCTGGACGGCGAGGGCACGCTGCTGCACCGGCGCGGCAGGGAGCCGCACCGCACGTACGCGACCCCCGCGCCCGACACGATGAGCATCGGCGCGGGCGACACCTTCACGGCGGCGTTCGCGCTCGCCCTGGCGGCCGGCGCGGAGCCCGAGCGCGCCGCCGACATCGGCCAGGCGGCGGCGAGCGTGGTGGTGCGCCGCCAGGGGACGGCCGCCTGCTCCCACGAGGACCTGCTGCAGGCGCTGCGTCCCGACACCGCGCTGCCGCCCGAGCGGCTGGCGGCGTGCCTGGAGCGCGACCGCGCCGAGGGCAGGCGGATCGTCTTCACCAACGGCTGCTTCGACGTGCTGCACCGCGGCCACGTCGCCTGCCTGGAGGAGGCCGCCCGGCTCGGCGACGTACTGGTCGTCGCGGTCAACAGCGACGACGGCGTAGCCCGGCTGAAGGGGCCGGAACGCCCGATCAACCGGTGCGAGGACCGGGTGGCGGTGCTCGCGGCGCTGGGCTGCGTGGACTACATCACCGTCTTCGACGAGGACAGCCCGACCGAGCTGCTGCGGCTCGTCCGGCCGGACGTGTACGTCAAGGGCGGCGACTACCACCCCGACCTGCTGCCCGAGGCGGAGCTGGTCAGGGAGCTGGGCGGGGAGGTACGGGTGCTCGGTTACGTCCCGGACCGCTCCACCACGGCGATAGTGAACCGAATTCGAGGGTAGAGGGGCCTTCATGACCGAAGAACAACGCTCGCCGACGGGCAAGCCCATGGTGGAGGCGACCCCGATGGATGTGATCCGCATCCGCATCGGGTCGTTCGCTCTGGTCCTCTGCATGGCCGTACTGGTGCTTTCCTTCGTCGGCCGCCTCTGGTGGCTGACCGCGGTCGTCGTGGTGATCATGGCGGGCGTCGCGCTCAACATGGTCTTCGCCGTGCGCAAGCAGAAGAGGCTTGGCGGCGGGCCGCAATCGAGAGGATGAACGAGGTGAGCCTGAAGGACAAGGTCGTCGTGGTGACCGGCGCGAGCGGCGGGGTGGGCCGCGCGGTGGTCCGGCAACTCGGAGCGGAGGGCGCGAAGGTCGCGCTCATCGCACGTGGAGAGGCGGGCCTCGCCGGCGCCGCCGTGGACGTCGGGGCCGAGGGCGGCACCGGGAAGACCTTCGCCGCGGACGTCTCCGACTACGACCAGGTCCGCCAGGCCGCCCAGCGGGCCGAGGCCGAGCTCGGCCCGATAGACGTGTGGATCAACATCGCGTTCACGACGGTGTTCGCGCCGTTCCTGGAGATCACTCCCGAGGAGTACGAGCGCGAGACCAAGGTGACCTATCTCGGCTACGTCTGGGGCACCCGGGTGGCCCTGGAGATGATGAAGCCGCGCGACAAGGGCGTCATCGTGCAGGCGGGCTCGGCCCTGGCCTACCGGTCGATCCCGCTGCAGTCGGCGTACTGCGGCGCCAAGCACGCGATCGTCGGGTTCACCGAGTCGGTGCGGACGGAGCTGCTCGCCGAGGACTCGGGCGTGAAGATCACGGTGGTGCAGCTCCCCGCGCTGAACACCCCGCAGTTCGACTGGGGGCTGAACCGGATGCGGCGGCACGCCCAGCCGGTGCCGCCGATCTACCAGCCGGAGGTGGCGGCAAACGCGCTCGTCTACGCCGCCGAGCACCCGGAGCGCAAGGAGTACTGGGTCGGCGGGATGACCGCGGCCACGATCATGGGCCAGCGGACGGCGCCCGCCCTGCTCGACCGCTACCTCGCAAGGACCGGGGTGAAGTCGCAGCTCACCGGCGAGAAGCCGCCGACCGGGGTGTCCAACCTGTGGGAACCCGCGGACGAGGACAAGGACTACGGAGCGCACGGCAGCTTCGACCGGCGGTCGCACGGCCGCAGCGTGCAGTTGTGGATGTCGCAGCACCGCCGCCTGGTCACCCTCGCCGGTCTCGGACTCGCCGCCGTCGCCGGTCTCGGCCTGCGCCGCCGCTGACGGCCCCAAAATTCCCGACATATCGGGTACGCACCTTTTGCGGCGATACGAAGGGGCGTACCGGGGTAGTCGGGGGCGATGGACGAGCTTGACTACCGCTTCCTGTGCGAACTCGCGGCCCAGCTCCGGGTGGACTCGGTCCGGGCCGCCGCGGCCGCCGGCTCGGGACATCCGACGTCCTCGATGTCGGCGGCCGAGCTGATGGCCGTACTGCTCGCGCGCCACCTGCGCGTGGACGTCGCGGATCCGGCCAACCCGGCCAACGACCACCTCGTCTTCTCGAAGGGCCACGCCTCCCCCCTCCTGTACGCGATGCTCAAGGCGGCCGGGGTCGTCACCGACGAGGAGCTGCAGACCTTCCGCAGGCGCGGCAGCCGCCTGGAGGGCCACCCCACCCCTCGGGTGCCGTTCGTCGACGCGGCCACCGGCTCGCTGGGCTTCGGCCTGCCCGTGGGGGTGGGACTGGCGCTGACCGCGCGCAGGCTGGACCGGCTGCCTTACCACGTCTGGGTGTTGTGCGGCGACAGCGAGCTCGCCGAGGGATCGATGTGGGAGGCGTTCGAGCACGCCGGGCACGAGGGGCTGAACAACCTCACGGCGATCATCGACGTGAACCGGCTCGGCCAGCGCGGCCCGACCCGGCACGGCTGGGACCTCGGCGCGTACGCCGCCAGGCTCGGCGCCTTCGGCTGGCACACCATCGAGATCGACGGCCACGACCCCGGCCAGATCGACTACGCGCTCGCCGACGCCCGGGCCACCCGGCGCCGCCCGACCGCGATCATCGCCAGGACCTGCAAGGGTCGCGGAGTGTCGGCCGTGGAGAACCGCGAGGGCAAGCACGGCAAGCCGCTGGAGGACGCCGAGCAGGCGCTCGGCGAGCTCGGCGGGCCCCGCTCCGTCACCGTCGAGGTCACCCCGCCCGACGCCCCGGCCACGCCGTACCGGTACGCCGACGGCGCGCTCGACCTGCCCAGGTACGAGATGGGCGAGCCGGTGGCCACGCGGACCGCCTTCGGCGAGGCGCTGGCCGCGCTCGGCACGGCGAGAGGCGACCTCGTCGCGCTCGACGGCGAGGTGGCCGACTCCACGAAGCTGGAGGCGTTCGCCAAGGCGCATCCGGAGCGGTTCTTCGAGTGCTACATCGCCGAGCAGCAGATGGTCGCCGCCGCCATCGGCATGGCCGCCCGCGGCTGGACCCCCTACGCCGCGTCGTTCGCCGCCTTCCTCACCAGGGCGTACGACTTCGTCCGGATGGCGGCGGTGAGCCGGGCCGGGATCTGCCTGGTGGGTTCGCACGGCGGGGTGTCGATCGGCGAGGACGGGCCCTCCCAGATGGGCCTGGAGGACCTCGCGGCGTTCCGCGCGGTGCACGGCAGCACCGTGCTGTACCCCTGCGACGCGAACCAGACGGCCCGGCTGGTCGCGGACATGGCCGGGCTGGAGGGCGTCCGCTACCTGCGGACGACGCGGGGCGAGACGCCGGTGATCTACGGCCCTGACGAGGAGTTCCCCGTGGGCGGCTGCAAGATCCTGCGCACCGGCGGCCAGGCGACCGTCGTGGCCGCGGGCGTCACCGTGCACGAGGCCCTGGCCGCCGCCGACCTGCTCGCCGAGGACGGCGTCTCCGTCACCGTGATCGACGCCTACTCGATCAAGCCGCTCGACTCGGCCCAGCTGGTCGAGATGGCCAGGGCGACCGGGAAGGTCGTCACGGTGGAGGACCACTGGCCGGAGGGCGGGCTGGGCGACGCCGTACTCTCGGCGCTCGCGGACGCGCCGGTGCCGGTGCGCAAGCTGGGCGTCTCGCGGATGCCCGGCAGTGCGACCTCCCAGGAGCAACTGGAGGACGCCGGCATCGACAGGGGCGCCATCCGCGAGGCCGTCCTGTCCCTGCTCAGTTGAACGCTCCGGTGAACGCCGCTACCGGTGCGCGGCGAGGGCGCGGGCCGTCGGCGTTCCCGCGTCCGGCGGGTAGTCCGCGACGTGCCCCTGGTAGAGGACGTTCCCGCCGTGCCTGCCGGGGCCGGGCCCGAGGTCGATCAGCCAGTCGGCCTGCCGGATGACGTCCAGGTTGTGCTCGATGACCACGACGGTGTGCCCCCGGTCGACGAGCGCGTCCAGGACCCGGAGCAGGCCGTCGATGTCGCTCATGTGCAGGCCCGTGGTGGGTTCGTCGAGCACGTACGTCGTGGGCCGCTCGGCGTCGCGCAGCTCCTTGGCGATCTTGAGCCGCTGGCACTCCCCTCCGGACAGCGTGGTGAGCGACTGGCCCAGCCGGAGATAGCCGAGACCGGCCTGCGACAGGTGCCGCAGCGCCCGGTCGACGGCCGTGTCGGGCAGCCGGTGCCTGGCCTGGTCGACGGAGAGGGCGTCGACGTCGGCGATGGACAGGCCGTCGACGGTGTAGGCGAGCACCTCGGGGGTGAAGCGCCGCCCTTCGCACGCCTCGCAGACGACCTCCTGGCCGTCCATGAAGGCCAGATCGGTGTAGACGACCCCGAGCCCGTCGCACTTCGGGCAGGCCCCTTCGGAGTTCGCGCTGAACAGCGCGGCGGGGACGCCGTTGCGCCGGGCGAACAGCCTGCGGACGGCCGGCGCGATGCCGGTGTAGGTGATCGGCGTGGACCGGCGGTTGACGCCGACCGGACGCTGGTCGATGACGACGGCGTCGTGCTGCGCGACGAGTTCGGCCGCCAGGCTGGACTTCCCCGAGCCGGCGACGCCGGTGAGGACGGTCATCACGGCGGCGGGGATGTCCACGGTGACGCGCCGCAGGTTGTTGCGCGTCGCCTCGGCGACGGTGATCGCCGCCTTGGCCGTACGCGGGGCCGTCTTGAGCGGCGAGGGCCGGGAGAGCGCGCGTCCCGTGGGGGTGGCGGCCCGCCGGAGCTCGGGGAACGCGCCCTGGAAGACGAGCCGGCCTCCGTCGGCGCCGGCGCCGGGGCCGATCTCGACGATCTGGTCGGCGACGGCCATGACGGCGGGGTCGTGCTCGACGACGAGGACGGTGTTGCCCCTGTCGCGCAGCCGCTCCAGCAGTCCCGTCATGGACTCGACGTCCGTGGGGTGGAGCCCGGTCGTGGGCTCGTCGAACACGTAGAGCATCTCGGTCAGGCTCGACCCGAGATGCTTCACGATCTTGATGCGCTGGGACTCGCCACCCGACAGCGTCGTCGTCGCGCGTGCCAGGCCGAGATACCCCAGGCCGATGGCGTCCATGGCGTCGAGCCTGGCGGTCAGCGCGGCGACGACGGGAGCGACATCCCGTGCGTCGATGCCGCGGACGAGCCCGGCGAGCTCGGTGACCTCCAGCCGGGACAGCTCCCCGATGGTGCGCCCGAGGACGGTGGCCGTGCGGGACGCCTCGTTCAACCGGTCTCCCCCGCAGTCGGGGCAGACCTGCGATCGGGTGAACCGGCGGATCGTCTCCTGCTTGCGCTCGGACATGTCCCCGGAGGCGTGCAGGTAGATCCGCTCGAACCGCTCGACGACTCCCTCGTAGTCCTTCGGCAGCCGGCGTCCCAGCCGTGCGGCCGCCTCACCGCCGTGGAGCAGAGCGTCGCGCTGGTCCCGGCTCCAGTCCCGCAGCGGCGTGTCCGGGTCGAACACGCCGATGTCGGCGTACTGGGAGTACCAGTAGTTCCCGTCTCCGAACCCCGGAAGCCGGATCGCCCCCTGCCGCAGCGACCTGTCGAGGTCGAGGATGCGGTCCACGGCCGTGACGACGACGTCGCCGAGCCCCGAGCACGTGGGACACATCCCGGCCGGATCGTTGAACGAGAAGTGGTTCGACTCGCCCACATGCGGCTCGCCGAGACGGGAGAACAGCAGCCGCAGGTAGGTCCAGGTGTCGGTGATCGTGCCGACCGTGGAGCGGGCGTTGCCGCCGAGGCGCCGCTGGTCGATCACCACCACCGGCGAGAGCCCGTCGATGTGCTCCACGTCGGGACGTGTCCACTTCGGCAGCCGGTTCCTCGCGAACGGAGGGAAGGTCTCGTTCAGCTGGTAGCCGGCCTCCGCGGCGATCGTGTCGAAGACCAGCGACGACTTGCCCGACCCCGAGACGCCGGCGAAGACCACGAGGCGGTCGCGCGGGATGTCCACGTCCACGCCGCGGAGGTTGTTCGTGCGGGCGCCCCTGATGGAGATATGCGGTGAAGCCATACTCGTGACCGTACGAGCAATTGTGGCCGGAACCTGACCGTGATTGCGGGCATGATGGACGGGTGGCCGACGTGACCCGACGCATGCTGGCTCTGCTGTCGATCCTCCAGACGGGACGGCCGTTCAGCGGGGACGAACTCGCCACGCGCCTGGACGTCAGCCCCCGCACCGTACGCCGCGATGTGGACCGGCTCAGGGAGTACGGCTATCCCGTCGAGACGCAACCGGGACCCGGCGGCTACTACCGGCTCGTGGCGGGCCGGACGCTGCCACCGCTCGTCCTGGACGACGACGAGGCGATCGCCGCGTTGCTCGGTCTCGCCACTCTCGCCTCCTCCGGATCCGGCGAGGACGGGGCTCTCGACGACGCGGCCACCCGGGCGTACGGCAAGCTCGACCAGTTCCTGCCCGCGCGGCTGCGTCCGCGCGTGGCCGCGTTGCGGGCCAGCCTGGAGACCGGCCGGCAACTCGCGCCCGCCGTGAGCGCGGCGCTTCTGGCCGGTCTGGCCGAGGCGATCAACGACCGCGAGGTCGTGAGGTTCGATTACAGCGACAGGCACGGCGAGGAGAGCCGCCGGCGGGTGGAGCCGCACCGTCAGATCCATCTGCTTCTGCGCTGGTATCTGCTGGGCTGGGACCTGGACAGGGACGACTGGCGGGTGTTCCGCCTCGACCGCGTCCGCGACCTCGTGCGCACCGGCGTCCGCCACGCTCCCCGCGCCCTGCCGGCCGACGCGGCCCTCTCGTATCTCCGTCAGGGCCTCAACGTGGACCGCCGGCGCGTACGGCTCGTCGTGCGGGCGCGGCCCGACCATGTCGCCGACGCGTTGAAGTTCCAGGACGCCGAGATACACCACGGGCCCGGCGAGCGGGAGACCCACGTCACCGTCTGGCTCGACTCCTGGGAATGGCTCGTCCTCGGCCTCGCCCACCTCGGCGCCGACTTCTCCGTCATCGAGCCCGCGGACTTCCGCGACGCCTATGCCGCCTTCGCCCGCCGTCTCCTCGCCGCCTCCGGCCCCGTGGAGCCGCCGTCCGTGTGAAAGCGCCGCCGGCCGCTCTCGTGAGGGCGGCCGGCGGCGTACGGAAGAGGTCAGCGAGCCTTGGCGGTCGCCTTGCGGTTCGCCTTCTTGATGGCGTCCACGAGCTCGTCCTTGGTCATCTTCGATCGGCCCGGGATGCCGAGGCGGCCGGCCACGTCGTAGAGGTGCTGCTTGGAGGCGTTCGCGTCGACGCCCTCGGCCGTCTCGCCCGGCTTCGGCGTGCCCTTCTTCGCCTGCTCGTCCGAGGGTCCGCGCCCCTCCTTCTTCTCCCAGTGGTCGCCCACCTTCTCATAGGAGTGCTTGAGCGCGGCGAACGCCGTACGGTGGGCGCGCTGGCCCTCGCCGTACGTCTCGACGGCGGAGTCGTGCGCCTTGATCCACGTCTCCTGGGCCTCCTTGGGCGAGCGCTCCAGGGTCGAGGGCAGTTCCTTACGTCCTGGCATTGTCCATGCCTCCCTTCAGACCGTCGGAAGTCCGTTGGAGGGGGTCAGATGGTGGGGTCGTCGTAGCGCCGCTCCTCGTACACGTGGCGGCGGGTGGCGGTGGCGTCCACGGGGGCGGCGGCGGTGACGGTGGTCCTGCGGCGGACCGTCGTCAGGCGCCAGATGCCGAAGAGCAGCCCGGCCAGACCGCCCACCATGAGGATCACCCCGATCACCTGGATGTCGAGGCCCGCGATGGTGAAGTCGACCGCCCAGGTGAGGATGGCCCCCAGCATGATGAGGATGATGCTTCCGGCGATGGTCATGGCTTTCCTCCTTCGCCTTCTGCTCTATCCCCTCCACGGATTCCAAACGTCGCATGCGATTGCCCATCTAGGGCAACATGCGAATCATGACCGATACCCCCATTGTGGTGATGGGACTCATGGGCGCGGGGAAGAGCACCGTCGCCCGGCTGCTCGCCGACACGCTCGGCCGTCCCATGCGCGACAGCGACGCCGATCTGGAGGCCAGGTACGGCACGACCGCCGCCGCGATGGCCGCCGGTCTGGGCGCGGACGAGTTGCACGCCCGCGAGGCGCTGGTGCTGCGGGATGCGCTGGCGGCCCGTCCCGCCCCGGTCATCGCGGCCGCCGCCAGCACGGTCGAGGACCCCGAGACGCGCCGCGCGCTGGCCCCCGCCTTCGTGGTCTTCCTCGACGGCCCGCCCGAGGTGCTGGCCGAGCGGATGAAGTCGAGCCCCCATCGCCCCCACTTCAAGCCCGACCTGGTGCGCATGCTGACCGAGCAGCGCGACCTGCGGCTGCCGGGCTTCCGCGAGGTGGCGGACCTGACCGTGGACCCCTCCACGAACAAACCCGAGGAGATCGCGGCCACCGTGCTCGCCCACCTCGACGGTGCGAAGACCCGCTGAAACACCCTGGACGGACGACGGGCCCGCCCGGCCCCGGGCGGGTCACCCGGGCCGTGGTCAGCCGACGGCGATGCGCATCTGGTGCGGGACGACGGGCAGCGGCGAAGGGCTGCCCGTCCCGGCGAGGAACCAGACGGTCTTGCCGCCTCTGCCGGCACTCGCCACTCCCCAGTCGTCGGCGAGTTCGTCCACGATGAGCAGGCCACGGCCGCCGATGGAGTCGAGGTCCGCATCGCGCTGGTGCGGCACGCCCTCGCCCTGGTCGAAGACCTCGCCGTACACCCAGGTGCCGTTGCTGCCGAGCCGGAGAGTGAAGACGTTGCCGCCGTGCCGTACGACGTTGGAGGCGAGTTCGCTCACGATGAGGGAGCAGTCGTCGACGAGCTCGTCCAGGCCCCACCGGCCGAGCTCGCGGCGTACGAGGGCGCGCGCCTCCGCGACACTCGCGCCGATGGCGGGCAGGAGGCATTCCGCGGTCCAGACGGGGGCCGGGTCGACCGGCACCGTACCGAAGGGGAGAGTCACGCGCGCCTCCTTAGGCTCATGGGAGCGCTCCCACGGCTCAAGATACGGCACGCAGCGCAGTCATGTGAATTCAAAGAAACAAGATTGTTCCCGGTCAATGCACGATCCGTGATAGGCGCGGAGGAGAAAACGCCGGCCGTCTTCCGTGCCACGCCGCGAGTGCGCACGTCAGCGGGGCCGCGTCCGGCGCTCCCGGCCCCGGCCCCACGACCTCGGGACGCGTCCGCGCGGCCGGCGTCGCCGTGAAAATAACTGAAATAAGCCCATCCCGGCCTGCCGATGTGCGCAGACCGGAATCGTGCCGCATATCCACGGTGACGCATAAAGGCCCTTTCGTCCGGCATGCCCTTCACCCGAGCGCGGTGATCCCCCAGCGGTGGGCGACCCGCTCCCCCGGGGCCAGGCGCACCAGGCACTCGCCGGTCGCGAAGGCGTTCGGCGGGCAGCTCATCGGCTCGACCGCCACTCCGGCCCGCCGATACGGCTCGGCGAGCGTGTCCCCGGTGAAGACCTGGAGCCATTCGACCCCGGGCGCGGCCCACAACTCGACCCCCCGGGAGCCGTCGGCCGTCCGGAGCCGGGCCCGCACCAGCCCGTCGCCGTCCCGCCGCAGCGCCGCGTAGGGGGTGTCGAGCACCGTGCCGCCGATGCGGCGTCCCTCGCGGAAGTCGTACTCCGTGCCCTCGACCGGGCGGCGGCCGACCGGGATCTTCTGCTCGTCCACCGGGGTCCACTCGGCCGCGGGCACCTCCAGCACGGCATCGTCCACCGTTTCTTCGCCGAGGGTGAGGTAGGGGTGCGCGCCCATGCCGTACGGCGCGACGCCGTCCCCCACGTTCACGGCCGACACCTCGACTTCGAGGCCTGCCTCCCCCAGGGCGTACGACGCCGTCAGGTCGAGCACGTGGGGATAGCCGAGCTGGGGGAACAGCCGCAGCCCGAGCCGGATCGAGGCGTCGTCCCGGTCCAGGACCGTCCAGGGCATCAGGCGGGCGAAGCCGTGCGCGGCGTTGCCGGTCCTGGGCTCGGTGATCGCGAGCTGCCTGGTCTCGCCGTCGAAGTCGTATCTGCCGTCGCGCACCCGGTTCGGCCAGGGCAGCAGCAACTGCCCGGCGCCGCCCACCGGCTGCGCGTCCGCGGGGTACGACATGACCAGCGGCCGTTCGCGGTACGTCAGGTCGCGCAGACCCCCGCCCACCTCGGTGACGGTCGCCGCGTATCCGTGCGCGGCGATCGTGTGCTGCGTGCCGGTCGGGGGAACGGGTTCGCGAACCGCTGGTTCTGTCATGAGAGGGATTTTCCCATCCGTCCCATGACACTCGCAGGGGGCCCTGCGAGGACGCCTCAGGGCGGCGTCCGGACGGCGGGGTTCGCGCCGGGCTCCTCGGGCGTGAGCCCCAGCGGGCTCTCCGTACTGTGCCCCGGCGAACTCTCGGGCGTGAGCTCCGGCGGGCTCTCCGGCCGTGAGCCCGGCGGGCCGGGCCCACGTCCTGGGCGTCACGAGGAGAGCGTCAGGCCCTCCTGCGCGGTGAGCAGCGCGCGCAGTTCCTCCGCACTCTCGCCGCATGCGGTCATGATCAGGCCCCGGTCCATCTCGATCCGGGACAGCGACCTGGTCAGCCGGGTCGCGTACCAGCGGCCGGCGTCGCTCCTCCAGACCGACCAGCGACCGGCGTACTCGCTGCTCAGTTGTCTCCAGGCAGCGTCCTCGGCTGAGAACCGCACTCGTCACCACCTCCAGGCTCTGTGCCGGGAGACAACGATGTGCTCATCCGGACACGATTGGTAGTGAGAAGCGGTCTCCCCCGTCCGGCGGCGCCGCCACCCCGCCCCGATGAAGATCTCCCGCCGGTTGCGGTGACTTCACCACGACTTGATCCCCGTTCCTCCCGTACCACCCGTGTCATGCCGCGCCGCGGAACGATGCTGGTGTTCGGGGGGAAGGCGGGGCGGGGCGCGAGGCGGCACCCTGAGGCAAACGTCCCGTCTCCGATCACGCCGGACATGGTTTTACTACCTTGCCGGACAGAAAGTCAGGGGAGAGATTCAAAAGGGCCGACATCGAGCGAAGGGAAGGTCACCCATGCCCGGACTCCCACAGCTGCCGTTCGACCGGCCGGACGTCCTGGGGATATCCCCCGGCTTCGGCCGACTGCGGGCCAGGGCGCCGATCACCAGGGTCACGACCGCGATGGGCGACGAGGCGTGGCTGGTCACGGGCTACGAGGAGATACGGCAGGTGTTCGCCGACGACAGGTTCGGCCGCTCCCACCCCGCCCCCGAGACCGCGGCCCGCCTGTCGAACAACGCCCTGCTCGGCGGCCCGACCGGCGAGTACGCCACGGAGCGGTCCGTCCACAAGGAGATGCGGCGCCTGCTCGCCCCCGCGTTCTCGGCCCGGCGCATGCGGAGCCTGTCGGACCGGATCGGGTCGCTGGTCGGGACCCTGCTCGACGGGCTCGCCGAGCAGGGCCCGCCCGCGGACCTGCACGCCGGCCTGTCGCTCCCGCTGCCGATCCAGGTGATCTGCGAGCTGCTCGGCGTGCCGTACGAGGACAGGGACAGGTTCCGGGCCATGGCCGAGGCGATGACCGACCTCACCCGTCCCGAGAGGTCCGCCGCCGCCCAGCTGGAGATGAACACGTACACCTACGAGATCGTGAAGGCGAAGCGGGACGACCCGGGCGAGGACGTCTACTCCGACCTGGCGGACGCCTCGCTGCCGGAGGACGACGTCGCCAGGATCGCGGGCGGCCTGCTGTTCGCCGGCCACGAGACCACGGTCAACCAGATCGACTACGGCGTGCTGCTGTTCCTGCGCAACCCCGCCCAGCGTGACGCGCTGCTGAACGACCCCTCCCTCGTGGACGGCGCGGTCGAGGAGATCATGCGGGTCGCCTCGCCGAGCGAGCACGGGCTGGTGCGCTACGCGCACGAGGACGTCGAGGTCGCCGGGGTGCTGATCCGGGCGGGCGAGCTGGTCATGCTGTCCACCCCGGCGGCCAACAGGGACGACCGCGTCTACCCCGACGCCGACAGGTTCGACATCCGGCGGCGCGATCCCCACCCCCACGTCGGGTTCGGCCACGGGCCGCACCACTGTCTCGGGGCGTCCCTGGCGCGGGTCGAACTGCGCGCGGTCTTCGGCTCCCTCTTCACGCGCTTCCCCACACTGGCGCTCGCGGTGCCGTACGAGGAGCTGAAGGCGCACACCGACAGGCTGGCCGGAGGGTTCCCGGCGCTGCCCGTCATGTGGTGAGCGTCAGGAGGTGGTTCCGCCGTCGGCGAGCCGCCGGTGCACGCGGTCGCGCAGCCGCAGCACCACAGTCGCCAGCAGCGCCGCGACCAGCGAGCCGGTCAGGACTGCCATCTTCACCTGGCCGTCGCGCACCGTCCCCAGGCCGAACGCCAGCTCGCCGACGAGCAGGGACACCGTGAACCCGATGCCGGACAGGATCGCCAGGCCGCCGACGTCCACCCACGCCAGCCCCTCGTCGATGTCGGCGCGGGTGAAGCGGGCGGTCAGCCAGGTGGCCGCCATGATCCCCAACGGCTTGCCCACGACGAGCCCGACGACGACGCCCAGCGACACCGGGTCGGCGAGCAGGTTCGTCACACCGCTCAGCCCGCCGAGCGGCACACCCGCGGACAGGAACGCGAACACCGGCACCGCCACCCCGGCCGAGACGGGCCGGAACCGGTGCTCGAAGTGCTCGGCGAGCCCCGGCCCCGCCTCCGGGCCGCCCGCCTTCTCACTGCGCAGGACGGGTACGGCGAAGCCGAGCAGCACCCCGGCCACCGTGGCGTGCACACCCGAGGCGTGCACGAGCCCCCAGGTCACGCCGGCCAGCGGGAGCAGCAGCCACCACGAGCGCACCCGCCGCTGCACCAGCACGGTGAAGACGCCGAGCGGCACCAGCGCCGCCAGCAGCGGCAGCACCGACAGGTGCGACGTGTAGAACACCGCGATGATCACGATGGCCAGCAGGTCGTCCACGACGGCCAGGGTGAGCAGGAACGTGCGCAGCGCCGAGGGCAGGTGCCTGCCCGCGACCGCGAGCACCGCAAGCGCGAACGCGATATCGGTGGCGGTCGGCACGGCCCAGCCCCGCGCCGCGCCGTCTTCGCCCAGATTGACCAGCAGATACAGCAGTGCGGGCACGATCACGCCGCCGATCGCCGCCATCACCGGCACCGCGGCCCGCCTGCGGTCGCGCAGGTCCCCCGCCACGAACTCGCGCTTGAGTTCCAGACCCGCGACGAAGAAGAAGATCGCAAGCAGCCCGTCCGAGGCCCACTTGGCGAGGCTGAGGTCCAGGTGCCACCCGGCCGGTCCGACCGTGGCCGACCGCAGCGTGTCGTACGTCCCCGACCAGGGCGAGTTGGCCCACACGAGGGCGGCGACGGCGGCGATCAGCAGCAGCGCGCCGCCAATGGTCTCCTTGCGCAGGATGTCGGTGATGCGGCGGGTCTCGGCCCGGGAACCGGGACCGAGGAGGGACAGTCGGCGGGGAGAGGCCATGGGCGCTCCGTTTCCGGGCTCGGTTCGACGACCGCCGACCAGACTTCCCGGCACCCCGCTGACATCTTAGCGGCCATACCCAAATCCAACCAACCAGGTGGTTGTTTCAGGCCGAGGCGCCCACGCCGGCGAAAGGCCGGGCGCCGGGAACCGGACGGCACCCGTGAGCCGGGGGGCGGGGCAGGGTGGGCCGCGGATGCGACGAGCTCATAGAGAAAGCCCAGGTCGGATATGCCGACCTGGGCTTTCCTCTGGTGCGCCGCCAGGGACTCGAACCCCGGACCCGCTGATTAAGAGTCAGCTGCTCTAACCAACTGAGCTAGCGGCGCCCGCGATGTCCGTAACCTTAGCAGTCCCGCGAAGGTCGCGCACATCGCTCGGTGATCGGAATCGCGTGGCTCAGCTCCGCCAGGCGCCGCTGGAGAAGGGCAGCGGCTCGCCGCGCTGGCCCGGCCCGTCGCCCCACTTGGTGACGACGTACTGGATCGGGATGTGGCCTTGGTCCCCGCTGACGGTCAGCGTGTTCTCGTTCCAGGTGGTGCCGGTGAGCTCGGCGAAGGTCTGGCCGTCGATGTCCAGCATGACGCCGCTGTCCGACGGGACGCCCGGGCCGCGGTCACCGATGAAGAACTTGGCCTTCTTACCCTTGTAGAAGATGTAGCCCTCGGTGCCGAGCGGCCAGCTCGGGCTGGCGAACAGCCCCTTCTGCATGGGCTTGCCGATGGCCGGAAGGCCCGTGTCGCCCTGGCGGCCCGAGGCGTCGTCCCAGAAGTACGAGCCGGTGGTGCTGCCCTGGAGCAGAACCTGCTCGTGCGCCGGGATGGCGAGGGAGGGCTCGCGCGCCGGGACGGCGACGGAAACGGTGGCGGCCTCGTTGACCGACTGCTCGACGGGCGCGGGCACGGCGGCCACGAGGGACGCGGTGACGGCCGCCGCGCCGACGAGCGTGGCCGCGGCGGTGAGGCGTCGGTTGCCACGCAGGTCAAACAGAGTCTTCATCAGGGCTGGGGATCTTTCGTGAGACGACAGTGGATGGCCATGCGTCATCTAGGGACCTGCGTACGGCAGACCGCGAAGACGGGCCACGTGTCCGGGCGGGAGAAGTCGGTCACCCGGAGGCGTGTGCGCTGAAGCTATGGCGATCGGCCGGAAGGCCGTCGTGAGTCAGACGTGTGATCCGAAATGCCTTGGCTCAGAGGTCGGTGTGGGGTCACCCACGGTGATCTCCTCTCCAAGTCCAATCCAGCCACCGGTTGGCGGCAAACAGGACACTACCGGACGAGTCAGGACGGAGCAAAGTAAAAGCCGCATAACGCCCAGAAGATCTACCTGTGGCCCTGTTTACCCCAAGTCGCACCACTCCCCGCCGCCCCGCCTTCGTGATGTTGACGGTCTGTGACAGAGGGTCCTTCCGCGCAGGGCAAAGCCCGGAGGCCGTACGGCAAGAGACCACAAAAGAAATCACCGGTGACGGCGCGATAAAGCAACTCGACGCAAAAGCGGAGCCGCACAGCGAGAGGAAGACCGCGGTTTACGAAGGCAAAGACGCTTCTCCCGGGCAGGGGAGACGGCGGCCGCCCATAGTCATGACGCGGGCAGAGGGATCGATGGCGGCCGGGAAGCACGTGAACGGGCCGGCGGCCAGGTGAGAGGGTGCGCGCCCTCAACACGGCCCCTGCGTGACGCCGGATCGGCCGCAAGGCAAGACGGTCCCGGGGCGGCCGGGGCGAGGCCGACCCCCGCTCCGGCGGGGAGGGAGGGACGGGAGGAGAACGGGTACAGGACCCTGGAAATGCCGGAGCCGGGCAGTCCCCCAACTGCCCGGCTCCGGATCAAAGCGGTTCCGCCAGGAATGCCCTCCCCAAAGGCACCGGCGGGTCCCCCGCTTTCCGGACGCGGTTCCCCCATCCGCGTCCTTTATCAAGAAAGTCTGTCGGCCTCTCCTGAGAACCTGCTTCAACACTACAAGGGGCCTTGCCATGAAGTCGTCATAGGCAGGTTGATTTCCGGCCTACATCCGAACGGGCCCCGCCCGCCCGTGCTACCTCCCGAGGTCCAGCCTGACCTCGGTGCCCTTCTGGAGTGAGCGGCTCACCGTGCAGTGGCGCTCGTGGACCCGCTCGGCGACGGCCTCGAAGACCTCGCCGGAGTCCTCCGAGGGCAGCTCCACGTCGTAGGTCACAGTGACCGAGCGCAGCAGAGTCGGGCTCTCCTTCTCGGCGGAGACCTCGACGGCCAGCCGTACGAGCCGGTGGCCGCGCTTCGCGGTGAGCGGCTCGACCGTCATGACGTTGCAGCCGCCGACGGCGGCCAGCAGCAGCTCCACCGGGCTGAACAGGCCGTCACCGGAGCCCATCGCGATCTCGGCGCCGCGCTCGTTGCGGGCGACGAACCCGTCTTCGGTCCGCTCGACGCGTACAGAGCCCATGGCCTCACCCTACTGGCAGCGCCAGCCGCACGAGTGTGCCTCCGCCGGGGGCGGAACTGGCCGACACGCTGCCGCCGTGGCTGTCCACGACCTGGCCGACGATGGCCAGGCCCAGCCCCGACCCGGGCAGCGCCCGCGCCGAGGGCGCGCGGTAGAAGCGGTCGAAGACGTGCGGCAGGTCTGCCGGGGAGATGCCGGGGCCGTGGTCCCGCACCGTCAGCACGCCGCCCCGCAGCGACACCTCGACCAGGCCGCCGGCCGGGCTGTACTTGGCCGCGTTGTCGAGCAGGTTGGCGACGGCCCTGGCGAGCCGGTCGGGCACGCCCCGCACCACCGTCGGCTCGGCCGACATGGAGTACGCCGTCGACGGCCAGTGCCTGGCCGCCCGGGCGACCTCCCGCTCCACGAGTTCGTCGAGGCGGACGCTCTCCACGAGCACGGCCGGCTCCTCGTCGCGGGCCAGCTCGACCACGTCGGAGACGAGGGCCGTGAGCTCCTCCAGGCCGCTCACCACGGCCCGGCTCACCTCCTCGTGGACCTCCTGCGGCAGGTCGCCCCTCATCAGCAGCTCGACGTTGGTCCGCAGGGCGGTGAGCGGAGTGCGCAGCTCGTGGGAGGCGTCGGCGACGAGGCGCTTCTGCGACTTGGCGGAGCGTTCCAGCGCGTCGAGCATGGCGTTGAAACTGCGTGCCAGGCTGCTCAGCTCGTCGTCTCCCGCCACGTCGATCCGGGTGGTCAGGTCGCGGGTGGTGGCCACCCGCCCGGCGGCGTCCTTGAGCGCGTTGACCGGCCGCAGCGCCGCCCGGGCGGCCAGCCAGCCGAGCGCCCCCGACAGCACCAGGCCGCCGAGTGCCACGGCGACGAAGGGCCAGCCGAGGTCGTCCACGTCGGCGAGGGCGGCCAGCACGCCGTTGGGGGGCCGATCGCCGTAGCCGCCGTAGTTCTCGTACGTCCCGTAATGGTCCATCGCCCACTCGACCCGGCGGCAGGTGATGACGTAGGCGGCCACGATCACGACGATCACGCTCACCGCGGCGGCCAGCGCGGAGGCCATCGCGAGCCGCCAGCGGAGCTTCACCGCTCCTCCCCGGCGGTGGGCTCCCTGAGCGCGTACCCGAGGCCGTGGACGGTGTGGATCAGCCGCGGCTCGCCCGCCGCCTCGGTCTTCTTGCGCAGATAACCGATGTAGACCTCCAGCGGGTTGGACCCGGGCCGGAAGCCGTAGCCCCAGATGCGTTCGAGGATGAGATGCCGGGTCAGCACCTGGCCGCCGTTGCGGATCAGCAGATCCAGCAGGGCGTACTCGGTCCTGGTCAGGTCGATGAGCCGCCGGCCGCGCCGGGCCTGCCTGCTGTCGGGCAGCAGGACCAGGTCGGCGAAGCCGGCCTCCGGGGGCGGCGCGGCGCGGCGCAGCAGGGCGCGCACCCGGGCGAACAGCTCCTCCAGCGCGAACGGCTTCACCAGGTAGTCGTCGGCGCCGGCGTCGAGGCCGGCCACCCTGTCACCGATGCCGTCCAGGGCCGTCAGCATGAGCACCGGCAGCCGGTTGCCGTCGCCGCGCAGCGTCCGGCAGACCTCGATGCCGTCCATGCCCGGCATGAGCACGTCAAGCACCACGAGGTCGGGTGCCGCGCCGTCGATGGCGTCGAGGGCGTCCACGCCGTCCTCGGCGGTCGCCACGCCGTACCCCTCCACGCGCAGCGCCCGCGCGATCGCGTCGCGGACCTCGGGTTCGTCGTCGACGACGAGCACCTGTGTCTTGACCACGCCGCCATTGTGACGTGCGGAGATGAGAGGTTGCTGAGCGCCGGCCCCCGCGCTCAGGCGTCGGGGTGTTTGGACAGATAGTCGACGTAGACCGGCCGGAGCGCGTCGCCGAGCTCACCCTCGCCCGCCCCGATCGCGTCGCTGAGCAGCGCCGAGACCCTGCTGAGGTCGTTCGCGGTCTCGTCGGTGTTGCCGCTGGCGGCCTCGGCCGCCGGGATGACCTTCAGCAGATCCCACAGGAATCCCAGGTCGCCGTGCCGTACGGCGTAGCGCACGGCACGGTCGTGCAGCTCCTTCGCGGGGAGCGTCTCGAGCTCTTCCACGTCCATCCGATCTCACCCCCAACTCGTCGGTTTCCCCCAGGTTTGCCGCTTATACCCCCGAGGCGGGAGAAAGACCGCCAGAATCGGACGGGCTTTTTGCCGCTCCTCCCCGCCCCCAGCGCAGGCCCGCCCATTCCGGCCACACGCGAACCGCGCACTCTTTGCCATGCCATGGAAGGATTCTTAAGGTGAAGGTCATACTTAAGATCATCGTGGTGGCCGCGGCCCTGTGGGCGTCCACCAAGCTGGTGGACGGCATCACCGTCAGCGCCGGCTCCACCGCCAAGCAGATCGGCACCCTCCTCGCGGTCGCGCTGATCTTCGGCCTCGTGAACGCCGTCATCAAGCCGATCATCAAGACGATCGGCTGCGCGTTCTACGTGCTCACGCTCGGCCTGTTCGCCCTGGTGGTGAACGCCGCCCTGCTGCTGCTCACGAGCTGGCTCGCCGAGCAGCTCGACCTCCCCTTCCACGTCGACGGGTTCGTGGCCGCCTTCTGGGGCGCCATCGTCGTCGGCGTGATCAGTTGGATCCTCAACATGATCCTCGGCGACGACTGACCGGCCCCGGGGGCGGACCACCATCCGCCCCCGGGTCACACCTGCCCGAAAAGCATGTATTCTGGGTAGGGAATTAGGGAACTTCTCGGAGAGGCCGGCCGATGAGCGTGGACGTGCACCAGCACCTGTGGACGCCGTCCCTCGTCGACGCGCTGCGCCGCCGCACCCGCCCGCCGTACCTCGACGGATGGACGCTCGTCCTCGACGGCGAGCCGCCGTACGAGGCGGACCCGGCCGACCACGACGTGGAGATCCGGCGCAAGCGCAACGCGCACCTCGACCTCGCCCTGGTCTCCCTGTCGAGCCCGCTCGGGATCGAGCACCTGCCGCCGGAGGAGGCGTGGCCGCTCATCGACGCCTACCACGCCGACGCCCGCGCGCTGCCCGCGCCGTTCGGCGCCTGGGCCGCCGCCCCGGTGACCGACCCCGATCCCGTACGGCTCGCCCGCGCCCTCGACCGCGCTCCCGACCAGGGCCTGGCCGGGCTGCAGCTTCCGGCGACCGCGCTCGGCGACGCCCGGGGGCTGGCCCTGGCCGCCCCGCTGCTCGACGTGCTGGAGGACCGCGGCCTGCCGCTGTTCGTCCACCCGGGCCCCGCCGCGGCGGCGGGCCCGGCGTGGTGGGCCGCCGTCGTGCCGTACGTGCAGCAGATGCACGCCGCCTGGTATGCGTTCGAGGCCTTCGGCCGGCCCCGGCATCCCCGGCTGAAGGTGTGCTTCGCGCTGCTGGCCGGGCTGGCCCCGCTGCACCGGGAGCGCCAGCTGAGCCGGGGCGCCGCCGGGCGCGGCCTGGTGGATCCCGATCTGTTCCTGGAGACGTCGTCCTACGGCCCCCGGGCCGCCGACGCGGTGATCCGCGAACTCGGGATCGACGTCCTCGTCGCCGGAAGCGACCAGCCGTACGCCGAGTCGGCGTGGCCGGACCCCGGCGACCCCGCACAACGAGCCATCGATCATGCCGTCCGCGTGGCCAATCCCGGCCGCTTGCTGTCCCGGAAGGAGTCGCACCAATGAGCACGCCCACGATCCAGGAAGGCGCGCTCTGTGCCTCCTCGGCCGACCTGGCCCCCTTCGGCGACCTGCCCGCCCGCGCGCTCGACCGCCGCGAACTGCTCGACCTGGTCGAGGACCTGGCCGCGCGGCCCGAGCTGTGGCGTCACCACCTCAGCTTCGAGGGCGCGGAGGACGGGGGACGTCACTACGTCTCACTGCACCGCGACTCGTACGTGGACGTGTGGCTGCTGTGCTGGCGGCCCGGGGACGACACCGGCTGGCACGACCACGACGTCTCCTCCGGCGCGGTCCGCGTGGTGGCCGGCGAGCTGAAGGAGTGCAACCCGCGCATCGGCGGCGCCCACCTGGAGACGGCGGTCGCGGAGGGCGAGGCCTTCTCTTTCGGGCCCGACCACATCCACCGGCTGACCGGCGAGGCGCCCGGCTCGGTCTCGATCCACGCGTACTCGCCGCCGCTGTGGCGCATGGGGCAGTACACCATCACCGGCGACGGGACCATGCGCCGCCTTTCGGTCGGGTACGCGGACGAATTGCGCCCGCTCGACCCGGCTTAGGGCGGCGCGAGTAGTTCGTTCATCACGCAGGGTGACGCTAGGCTGCTGCCATGACCAGCGTGCTCGATGACTGGCTCCAGCCCCGTCCGGGAGGCGGGGCCGGGGGCGTCTCCGATCGGTTCTCCCGGCTCCGTTCCCCCGTGGACGAGCGGCGGGACGGCGAGGCCGACGCCGACCACCCCGACGCGGGCCTCGTCTCCACGGGCCCTCAGACGCGGTTCCACGAGCGTGTGACCTACGGCCTGCGCACGGTCCTGAACGCGCAGGCGCCGGGCGACCTGGTGGCGGTGAGCCGGATGGACGTCCTGCTGGGGCCGGATCGGCGCGCCCGTCCCGACGTGTCCCTGGTAGACGACCTCGCCGCGTCCGACGACCGGAGGACCTGCTACCTCGCCGAGGAGGTGCGCCTGGTCATCGAGGTCGTCGGCCCCGACTCGGCCGCCCCGGACCGCGACCTTCGGCCTCGGCACTACGCGGCGGCCGGCATCCCCCACTTCTGGCGGGTCGAGAGCACCGACTGCCGGCCCTTCGTCTGCTCCTTCGAACTCGACGCCGACGGCGCCGGATATCAGGTGACCGGCGTCCACCACACCCGCCTCGCGGTGGACGCCCCCTTCCCCATCGACATCGACCTCGAACGACTGCCGCGCTGACTATCCCGGCTGTCCCCGCGCCGGGCGGGCGGCGAGCACACCCGCCCCAAGTTGGAGTACGCACGCCCCCAGCCCGGCGAGCAGGGGCACGGTCCAGCCGCCGGACAGCTCGTGGAGCAGGCCGAACGCGAGCGGCCCGATAGCGGCCAGCACATAGCCGCTCGACTGGGCGACCGCCGACAGCGCGGTCACCGAGGCCGGATCGGGCGCACGCAGCGTGATGATCAGCAGGGCGAGCGCGATCGAGGCCCCCTGGCCGAGCCCGAGGACGATCATCCACAGCCACGGCGCGGTGGTGGGCGCGAGCAGCACGCCCAGATATCCGCCGACGGTCAGCAGCGCGGCCACGACCACGTGCGGCGCCTGGGAGCGGGCCCGGCCCGCGTGCAGGGGGACGGCCAGCGCCGCGGCGATCTGCACGAGGTTCGTCAGGCCCAGCAGATATCCCGCCTCGTCGGCGGGCAGACCGGCGGCCTGGAACACGGTCGGCAGCCAGGCCAGCACGACGTAGAAGGTCAGCGACTGCAGGCCCATGAACGCCATGACCGACCACGTCGCGGGCGCGCGGAGCAGGGTCGCGTACGGCCGGTGGCCGGGGTCGCCGCGCCGGGAACCGCCACCCCGCCCCGCGACCAGCGCCACCGGGTCCTGCGCGGCCGGCCTCGTGAGAGCCACCCACCACAGGGCCGCCGCCAGCAGCGCGAGTAGGGTCGCCGACCCCGCCGCCGCCCGCCAGCCGACCTGCCCGGCCAGCGGGACCATCGCCGCCGAGGCCATGGCTGCCCCGCCCACCATGACCGAGACGTACAGGCCGGTGAAGAGCCCGATCCTGCCGGGGAAGTGCTGCTTGACGAGGCCCGGCATGACGACGTTCATGACGGCGATGGCCGTGCCGGCCAGGGCGGCGCCGCAGTACAGCGCGGGCACGCCGTCCGCGCTGCGCAGAGCGACGCCGGCGGCCACGACGAGCAGACCGGCCAGCAGCGTGCGGTCCAGCCCGATCCGGCCGGCCAGCACGGGCGCGACCGGGGCGAGGAGGCCGAGGCACGCCACCATCACCGTGGTGATCGCGCCGCCCCCGGCAGGGCTGAGGCCGAGGTCCCGCATGATGGCCGGGAGGAGCGGTGACACGCCCGCGAGAGCGGGCCTCAGGTTGAGCGCCGCCAGGACGAATCCGGCAACCAGCAGCACATTCCCCCGATTGTTCACAATCCCCCTCATCACCCGCCAAACCCTACCGGCCGGTCTCTCGGCAGGGCCATGCCGTCTCCTCCCTCACGGTGTCACGTCCCGCTCCGGCGGGCGGGCCTGCTTGGCCCGCTGGATCTGCGCGTAGACGTGGCCGCGCAGCTCGGCGAAGCGCGGCAGCGCGCGGGTGGAGAGCTGGTCCCGCTCGGCGGGCAGGTCGATCTTCAGGTCCTCCAGCACGACGGTGGGCGAGGCGGACAGCACGATGACCCGGCCGCCCAGATAGATCGCCTCGTCGATGTCGTGGGTGACGAACAGCACGGTCATCCCGAGCAGCTGCCAGATGCGCAAGATGAGGTCCTCCAGCTCGGCGCGGGTCTGGGCGTCGACGGCCGCGAACGGCTCGTCCATCAGCAGCACAGCACCCGGGGCTCGTAGGCGACCGCCCGCGCGATGGCCACCCACTGCTGGACCCGCACGCGGCGGTGAGGAGCAGGACGACGCCGGTCACGAGTGCCGTACGTGCGGAGCGAGGCATGGACACTGCCGGATGCCTTGTTCGCTACACGAACGGACGTTCATAAGAAGAACATATTCGGGAAGCTGCGCCCGGGTCTCCGGCCCGTCAATGGCGTCCGTGGTCCCATGCGGATGTGTGGGGTCGTACGCATCGCGAACGGCAGGTCAGGCGCTAGGGTTCGGTCGGGAGGTGGGCGGTCATGGCGGATGAGCACGTCCAGTCGCTGGCCCGGGGTCTGGCCGTGATCCGGGCGTTCGACGCGGCGAGCCCGGAGCTGACGCTCAGCGAGGTGGCCCGCAAGACCGGTCTCACCCGCGCCGCGGCGCGCAGGTTCCTGCTGACGCTCGCCGGCCTGGGCTACGTGCGGACCGACGGGCGCCTGTTCTCCCTGTCGCCCCGGGTGCTCGAACTGGGCTACGCCTACCTGTCGAGCCTCTCCCTGCCCGAGGTCGCGCTGCCGCACCTCGAACGGCTCGTCGCCGAGGTGCACGAGTCGGCGTCGGTCTCCGTGCTGGACGACACCGACATCGTCTACGTGGCCCGCGTGCCGACGGCCCGGATCATGCGCGTGACGATCGCGATCGGCACCCGCTTCCCGGCGTACTGCACCTCCATGGGCCGGGTGCTGCTCGCGGGGCTCCCCCCGGAGGACCTCGACGCCTACCTCGCCCGCGCCGACCTGGAGCGGCTGACCCCGCACACCACCACCTCGCCGGTCGCCCTGCGCACCGCGCTCGACCGCGTACGGGCCCAGGGCTGGGCCATGGTGGACCAGGAGCTGGAGGAGGGGCTGCGGTCGATCGCCGCGCCGATCAGGGACCGGGGCGGCCGGGTGGTGGCTGCGCTCAACATCTCCTCGCACGCCAGCCGCACCACCCTGGAGTCGGCCCGCCGCGACCTGCTCCCCCCGCTGCTCGCCACCGCCGCCAGGATCGAGGCCGACCTGCGCGCCACGGGAGGCGCGAGCCGCGCGCTGCCCGGCCGCCCCTGACCGGCACACCCCCACGTCCCCACAAAAGCGACCATCTCTCACCATGGAACTGACAACGTTGTCTAGGGCCGTGAAATGGGAGATGATCCCTGCGTGGGAGAGACGAGACGCGGCCGTCCGACCATGAACGACGTGGCCGCGGCGGCCGGTGTGGCGCTCAAGACCGTCTCCCGCGTCGTCAACAACGAACCCGGCGTCAACGCCGCGACCGCGGGACGGGTGCAGGCCGCCATCGAACGGCTCGGCTACCGCCGCAACGACAGCGCGCGCATTCTGCGGCGGGGCCGTACCGCGAGCATCGGCCTGGTCATCGAGGACGTCGCCGACGCCTTCTACTCCAGCCTCAGCCGGGCCGTGGAGGACGCCGCGCTGCACCACGGCTGTCTGCTGTTCACCGGGTCGTCCCGGGAGGACTCGGCCCGCGAGCGCGACCTCGTGCTCGCGTTCTGCGCCCGCCGGGTGGACGGGCTGATCATCGTGCCGGCGGGGACCGACCACGGCTACCTCGCGCCCGAGTTCGAGGCCGGGATCAAGGCGGTGTTCGCCGACCGGCCGCCGGGCGCGGGGTGCGAGGCGGACACCGTCCTGTGCGACAACGCGGGCGGGGCCCGGACGGGCACGGCCCACCTGATCGCGCACGGCCACCGTCGCATCGCCTTCCTCGGCGACTCCCCCGGGATCTTCACCGCCGCCGAACGGCTGCGCGGTTACCGGCAGGCGCTGACCGCCGCCGGCCTGCCGTACGACGAGGGCCTGGTGGCCATGGGGCCGCCGCACCCGGCGCGGATGCGGGCCGACATGACCAGGCTGCTCACGGCGTCCGACCCCCCGACCGCGTTGCTGACCGGCAACGGCCGCACCACCGTGGAGACCCTGCGGGCGCTGGCGTCGCTCACGGACGCCGCCGACGCGGGCGCCGCGGGCGGCCTCGCCCTGGTGGGGTTCGACGACTTCGAACTGGCCGACCTGCTGGGCATCACCGTGGTGGCGCAGGACCCCGCCCGGCTCGGCCGTACGGCCGCCGACCTGCTGTTCATGCGCCTGTCCGGGGACGAGGGACCGACCAGCAGGATCGCACTGGCTACACGGCTGGTTCCGCGGGGCTCGGGCGAACGCCCTCCCCTGCCCCGCCGGGACCGTACGGCGAGCTGACCCGGCTCAGCAGGTCGCCGCGCAGCGCGAGCACGACGGCGAGCACGCCGCAGCCCGACAGCGCGATGGCGAGGTGGGCGGGCACGAGTTCGGCGAGGGCGCCCGCGGCGGCGGCGCCCAGCGCCTGGGCCGTCATCAGGCCGGACGTCTGCAGGCCGAACGCCTGCCCGCGCGCGGCCTCGGGAACCGCGTCGAGGAACCGCCGCTGGAGCCCCAGGTTGTAGGCGAGCCCCGCCGCAGCCAGGGCGGCCAGCGCCGCCGCCCAGGCAACCCCCGGGCGGGCGGCGAACCCGATCAGCGGCACGCCCAGCAGGAGCGCCAGGGGGAAGGTCAGCCGTTCGCGCACGGCGGGCGGGGCGAACCTGCCGACGGCGAACTCCCCCACGCCCATGCCCGCCGCCGCTGCGGCCAGCACGACCCCCGCGCCCCACGCCGATCCCTCACCCGTGAGGTAGGGCACGTAGACGGCCTCCGCGCCGATCGAGAGCATCGGCGGCAGCCACCCGGCCAGCAGCAGTCCCCGGACAGCGCGGCCGGCCAGCAGCGCCCGGTTGACCCGCAGCGTCGTCCGTACGGCCCCGGCCCGGTGACTCAGGGTGGCGTGTGAGGCACGCGCCGGGCGGTCGCGCAGCCCGAACCGGGTCAGCACCGCGCTGCCCAGCGAGAGCGCGGCGGTGATCAGCAGCGCCCTGTGCGGGCCCGTCACGGCGAGCAACCCGCCGCCGACGGCCAGCCCGGCGACCTGCGCGCCCGCCGAGGTCGTGGTGAACAGCGCGCGGCCGAGCACGTACGCGTCTCCCGCCAGCAGGTCGGGCAGCACGGCGGTGCGCGCGGCCGAGAACAGGGGTGTGGGCACGCCCGCGGCGAACACCAGCGCGAGCATGACCCCGATCGGCAGGTCGCCGAGGCTGAGAACCAGGCACGTGGCCACGCGCAGGAGGTCGCCCGCGACCATGAGGGCCCGCGGGCGCCACCGGTCGGCGAGCGACAGCAGGAGCATCCCGCCCGCCACCTGCGGCAGGAACCCGATCATGTACGCCAGCGCGGCCAGCCCCGGCGACCCCGTCCGCGCGTAGACCAGCACGGAGAACGCGAGCATCTTCACCGTGTCACCCAGGACCAGCAGAAGCTGGCTCCCGAACAGCACGCGGAACTCCGCGACGGCGAAGCACGCCCGGAACGTCGATCTCTCCTGGTTCGCGGCCACGGTCACGGCCCACCTCCCGGCGCCCATGCTCGGCGCGCCGCCTCCGGCCGCGCTAACGTTTCGGAAATGGCCGAAGGGTGAGCGTGTGTACCGGATCGAGGTGAGCCCGCAGGACATCGCCGCCAGCCGTTTCGCGATCTCCCCGCTCAACGAGACCATGCACGCGATGTGGATGCTGTCGGGGCGCACGCAGGCGGGCGCGCACGCGTCCTGGGCCGCGACGGCACGCCCTCGCTTCGCACGGCTGCTTTCCGGCAGCCCGGGTGCGCGGGCGCTGGTCGCGCTGTTCCGGCAGGGCGCCTACAACGCCGACTTCATCGCACCGCCGCCCACCGGGGTCAACGTCGCCTTCGCCGAGGAGATCGCGGCGATGCGGGCCACGCCTCTGGAGCGGGCGCGGGCCGAGATCGCAATGTCGCTGGACGGGTGGCCGCCTCCGCCCGCCGAGATCGTGGAGGTCCTGGAGCACGACGACGTGGTCGCGCTCCTGGCCGACGGGCTTGAGCGCACCTGGACCGAGCTGGTCGCGCCGCAGTGGCCGCGCTTCCACGCGATCCTGGAGCGCGACGTGATCCAGCGGGCCGGGCGGCTGGCGACGTACGGCTGGGCGGCGGCTCTCGACGACCTCGGCCCGCGGGTCCGCTGGCGACCGGCGTCGGCCTCCATCGAGGTGGCGACCCTCGGCGACCGGGACGAACGGCACCGGCTCGGCGGACGCGGCCTGCTGTTCCTGCCCAGCCTCTTCGTCCGCAAGGTGATCGCCTATCTCGACGAGGCATGGCCGTACGCGCTGGTCTATCCGGCGCGCGGGATCGCGGCCGCGCACCCGCGGGCGGGCGGCGCGGCGGCGCTCGCCGGGCTGGTCGGCAGGTCGCGGGCCCGGATCCTGGCCGAGCTGGAGACCCCGGCGACCACCACGCAGCTCGCCGCCCGCCTCGGGCTGGCGCTCGGCACGGCCGGCGGCCACCTGACCGCGCTGCGCGCGGCCGGGCTGGTCGCCGGCACCCGGGTCGGGCGGCAGGTCCTCTACCGGCGCAGTCCTCTCGGGGACGCGCTGGTGACGGGCCGTCTGGACTCCTGAGACTCCGCCCCTGAGAGCCGGCCCCTGAGAGCCGGCCCCTGAGAGCCGGCCCCCGAGAGTCCGCCCCTGAGAGTCAGCCCTTGAGCGCGCCCGCCATGAGACCGCGCATGAAGAACCTGCCGAGCAGCACGTAGATGACCATCGTGGGGATGGACGCCAGGATCGCCGCCGCCATCTGCTGGCTGTACGGCGTCGTCACGGCGCCCGCGATGTTGTTGAGCATGACCGTGGTCGGCCAGGAGCTCGGCCCGGTGAGGAAGACCGCGAACAGGAAGTCGTTCCACATCGAGGTGAACTGCCAGATGATCACCACGGCGAACGCCGGGCCGGAGACCGGCAGCACGATCGACCAGAGCGTCCGCAGCATCCCCGCGCCGTCGACGCGGGACGCCTCGATCAGCTCGTCGGGGATCGTGACGTAGTAGTTGCGGAAGATCAGCGTGCAGATCGGGATGCCGTACACCACGTGGGCGAGGATCAGGCCCGGGATGCCGCCGTACAGCGGCACGCCGAGCGTGTCGCCCAGGTTCACCATGAGCTGCACCAGCGGGATCATCACGCCCTGGTAGGGGATGAACATGCCGAACAGGAACAGCGTGAACAGCACGTCGGCGCCGGGGAAGCGCCACTTGGACAGCACGTACCCGTTCAGCGACCCGAGAGCCGCGGAGATCAGCGAACCGGGGATCGCGAGCAGGAAGCTGTTGACGATGCCGGGTTCGAGCTTCTCCCAGGCGACGCTCCACGCCTCGGTCGTCCACACCTTGGGGAGGTTCCACGCCTGCGTGGGGTCGGCCTCGCTGAGCGGCTTGAAGCTGGTGACCAGCAGCACGTAGACCGGGATCAGGAAGACCAGGACGAACAGCAGCAGCAGGACGAGCCGCACCCACGTGCCGGCCCGGCCCTTCTCGCGGACCCGGGCGGCGGGCGCCGTACGGGGGGCCTTCTCGGCGGCTTGCGCGGTCATTGACGCTTCCCCTTACGGGCGTCCCAGATCAGATAGGGCACGACGAAGATGACGACCGACAGCACGATGTAGGACGCGATCGTCGCGCCCTTCGCCGGGTCGTGGGAGTCGTAGACCGCCGTCCACATGAACGTCGCGGGCACGTCGGTGATGATCTGCTTGCCCGACACCGCGACGACGAGGTCGAAGACCTTCAGCGAGATGTGGCCGAGGATGATCAGCGCGGACAGCGTCACCGGGCGCAGCATCGGCAGCACCACGTGCCGGTAGACGCCCCACTCGCTGCAGCCGTCGACCCGGGCGGCCTCCCGCAGTTCTTCCGGCACGCCCCGGAACCCGGCGAGGAACAGCGCCATGATGTATCCGGACATCTGCCAGATCGCCGGGATCGCCATCGCGGCCATGCCCCAGTCGGGGTCGCGGAACCACTGCCACTGCAGGAAGTCGAGCCCGAGGTAGTGGAAGAGCCGGTTGAGCCCGACCGCCTGCTCACCCGTCGCGCTGTTCATCAGCCACCGCCAGACCACGCCGGTGGCGATGAAGGAGACGGCCATCGGGAACAGGTAGACGGCGCGGAAGCCGCTCTCCGCCCGGATGCCCTTCTCCATCAGGAAGGCCAGGAGCCAGCCGAGGACGAGCGCGCCGCCGACGAAGGCCACGGTGAAGATGATCGAGTGCCGGACCGACAGGCCCCAGCGCTCCTCGCTCCAGATACCGGTGAAGTTCTCCAGCCCGACGAACTTGCCGGGGATCTCCGCGATCTCGTCGTGCTTGTCGGTCATGGCGAGCTTGAAGTTCCAGCCCAGCAGGCCGTACACGAAGACCGCGATGAGGATGATCGACGGCGACACCAGGAGTAGCCCGGGCAGCCATCTGCGCACCCGCGTCACTTGTACCTCTCAGAAGTCAAGTACGGCCCACGCCGTTGTGGACACAGCGTGGGCCGTACGAGGAGATCAGCTCACTGGCCGCTGTTCTTGGCCGCCGCGACCAGCGCCTGCTGGAACTTGGGGACGTCCTTGTCCTGCTGGAACAGGCCGACCGCGTCGGTGATGGCGGTGCGCCACGCGTCGTTGGCGACCACGCCGTGCTGGATCGAGCCGGCCAGCTTGTCGCTCGACCACTGCTCCAGGTCCCAGGACAGGTAGTCCTTGTAGAGGGACTGGTCGGCGTCCTTGCGGGCCGGGATCGAACCCTTCAGCGGGTTGAACGCGTCCTGTCCCTCCTTGCTGGCGGCCACCTTCAGCCACGCGATCGCGCCGTCGCGGTTGGGCGCGCCCTTCGGCAGGGTGAAGCTGTCCGACAGCCACATGAAGGTGCCGTCCGTGCCCGGCGACGCGGCCCAGTCGAAGTCCTTGTGCGACTCCTTGCCGAGACCACCCTCCGGCGGGTTGTGGAAGTAGCCGTAGGCCCAGTCGCCCATGATGTTGAAGGCCGCTTCGCCGTCGGCGACCTGCTTGGCCGCCGGCTGCCAGTCGTCCTGTGGGCTGCCCGCGTACGACAGGATGGTCTTGAAGTTCTCCAGCGCCTTGGTCACGTTCGCGTTGGCCCAGTCGGCGTTGGCCGTCCACAGGGCGTTGTAGGCGTCGGTGCCGAGCGAGCCGAGCAGCACGGACTCGAGCAGGTGCACCAGGGTCCACTGCGAGCCGATCGACAGCGGGATCTTCCCGGTCTTCTTGACCTTCTCGAGGTCGGCGACGAACTCCTCGATGGTCTTCGGCGCGCCGTCGATGCCGGCCTTCTTGAGGACCGAGGGGTTGAACCACAGGACGTTCGACCGGTGGATGTTCACCGGCACGGAGTAGACCTGGCCCTGCACCGAGATCTGGTCGATGAGCTGCTGCGGGAAGACCTCCTTCAGCTTCAGCTCGTCGTACAGGAAGTTCAGCGACTCCAGCTTGCCGCCCTTGATGTAGCCCTGGAGCTCGGCGCCGGCGTGACCCTGGAAGGTGTCCGGGGGCTGGTTGGCCTGCAGCTTGCTCGACAGCAGAGCGCGGGCCTGGTCGCCAGAGCCGCCCGCCACCGCGGCGTCGAAGAACTCGAAGTTCGGGTTCTGCTTGGCGAAGATCTCACGCATCGCCTTGAGGCCGTCGGCCTCACCGGGACCCGTCCACCACGAGAAGACCTCGACCTTCTTCTGCGCGGCCTGACCGCCTCCGCTCTCCTTCTTGTCACCGCCACCACAGGCGGAAAGAGTGAGCAGACCTGCAACAGAGACCGCGACGGCCGCCATCCACCGTCGTCTCATCGCAACATTCCCTTCAGGCTTTTCACGAGGATTTCGGGCCCCCGAAGACACATATAGCTGACAACGTTGTCAGCAGGCCCCATCAACCCACTTCCACCGGCACGCCGTCAAGTTTGTGCCGATAACGTCTCTGCATACGGGCCCTGGCGAGGTGTTAGGGGTGTGCGTCAAAGCAATCGCCGCGACCGAGGCCCGGGAAATTGTCGGCGCGGGCGCTCACACTGCAGGCATGACGGTCACAGAACAGGGGGGACCTGATCATCTGTCGGAGGACGACCTGCCGGACATGGCGGACGTCGAGTCTCCGCAGTGGGCGCGGCACTTCGGGACGATGGCGGGGCTGGGCTTCCTCACGGTCGCGCGGCGACTGCCCCGGCTGATCCGGCAGGCACTGGGCATCGCCTGGGAGGCGAGCCCCCGCGACACCGTGGCCACGGTCACGCTGAGCACACTCGGCGGCGTCTTCACCGCCTTCGGCCTGCTCGCCACGACGGGCGTGCTGACCGCGCTGTTCCAGGCGGGCCCGACTCCGGAGCGGGTCCGGGCCGCGCTGCCCAGCCTGCTGCTCGTGGGCCTGGCCGCCACCGCGCGCACGGCCCTGCAGGCCGGGGCCGGTTGGGCCCAGTCCCGGCTCGAACCCCAGGTCAGCCGGATCACGGAAGAGCGTCTCTACACGCTGACCAGCCGGGTCGACCTCGTCTGCTTCGACGACCCCGAGTTCCACGACGCGTTGCAGCGGGCCCGCATGCGCGGGATGCAGATGGCCGAGATGGTCGTGAGCACGGCCATCGACGCGCTGTCGGGCCTGGTCGGCATCGTGGCCGCGGCGGGCGTGCTGGGCGTGCTGCATCCCGTGCTGCTGCCCCTGCTCCTGCTCGCGGTCGTCCCCGACGCCTGGGCGGCCGTCCGGGCCGCCAGGATGCGCTACACGACCGCCCTGGTGCTCATCCCGGCCAGACGGCGCAAGTGGATCATCGAGGAACTGCTGGCGGACAAGGACACCGCGGCCGAGGTCCGCACGTTCACCATGCGCGGTTTCCTGCTGCGGATGTTCGACGCGGTCGCCAGGGGCGAGCAGCGGGTCATGGTCGACCTCGCGCGGCGGCAGACCGTCGCCCGCGTGCTCGGCGAGGCGCTGGGCGGCCTGGGGCAGGGCGCGGTCTACGTCGCGCTCGGCCTGCTGCTCGCGGCGGGGGCGGTGCCCCTCGCGGTGGCCGGCACCGCGGTGCTGGCCATCAGGTCCGGGCAGACGTCGCTGTCGAACTTCATGTACGCGACGAACCGGCTCTACGAGGAGGGGCTCTACTTCACCGACTTCCTTGACTTCATCGCGCACGCCGAGGGCCGCATCCCTGCCGCCCGCGACCGGACGGCCCCCGACCGCTTCGGCCGCATCACGGTCGAGGACGTCACCTTCTCCTATCCCGCCTCGCCGGCGCCCGCCCTGCGCGGGGTGTCGGTCTGCATCGAGCGCGGGGAGGTCGTGGCCCTCGTCGGGGAGAACGGCTCGGGCAAGACCACCCTCGCCAAGATCCTCGCCGGGCTGTACGAGCCGGACGGCGGCCGCGTCCGGTGGGACGACGTCGACCTTTCCGAGGTCGATCCGGACAGCCTGCGCCGCAGGATCGCGGTCATCGCGCAGGACCACACCCGATGGCCGTTGACCGCCCGCCACAACATCACGATGGGCATGGAGAAGGGCGAGACCGAGGTGACCCGCGCCGCCGAGGTCGCCGGCGCCGACCAGGTCATCGCCGAGCTCCCGTACGGCTACCGCACGCTGCTCGACCGCCGGTTCAAGAACGGCCAGGAGCTGTCGGGCGGGCAGTGGCAGCGGATCGCGGTGGCCCGCGGGTTCTACCGGGACGCGCCCCTGCTGATCTGCGACGAGCCCACGGCCGCCCTCGACGCCAGGGCCGAGCACGCGTTGTTCGAGCGGATCCGGCGGCACGCCGACGGCCAGACCGTGCTGCTCATCACGCACCGCCTCGCCAGCGTCCGCTACGCCGACCGCATCTACGTGCTCGACCACGGCAAGGTCCACGAGCACGGCACGCACGAGGAACTGATCGCCCTCGACGGCCTCTACGCCGACCTCTACAACCTCCAGGCCGAGGCGTACCGCACGACCTGAGCCGCACGCCCGGCCTGCCCACGAGCGGGCCGGGCACGGTCACCCATGCGTGCCCTCAGGACGCCTGCTCGCAGTCGGGCAGCATCTCGCGCATGGTCCGCACGTCCTTGTAGTACTGGATCTTCCGCTGGATGGCGCCCTGTTTCTGGCGCAGGTCGGCGACCTGGGCCTCGACCTTCCGGTCGTGCTCCTCCAGCAGCGCGATCCTGTCCTGGATGGTGTGCTCGCCCTGCCGTACGAGCTGGGCGAAGCGCAGCATCTCCGCGATCGGCATGCCGGTGTCCCGCAGGCAGCGGACCATGCCGAGCCAGCTCACGTCGTCCTCGGTGAACCGCCGTTGGCCCGCCGCGTTACGGCCGACCGGCTCCAGCAGCCCGATCCGTTCGTAGTACCGAAGGGTGTCGAGGCTGAAACCGGTCTCCTCGACGACCTGTCCAGGTGTGTACACGGCCACGCCGTTGATCCTGTCACATCGAATCTCGTGCGTATGAAGGCTTTTCCCGTACATCTGGGTTGTTCCTGTAGGTGTTTCGCAAGCGGATCGCAACTCGCGGGTTTATAACGGGTCCTGCCACGTACGATCCGGTGCCCGCGCCTCCCCAGGGAGCGTCCGGGCGGCGTCCCCGATGGAGACAGTGAGAAATGCCCGGCATCCCCCGCTCAATCGCCGGTTTGGTGGCCCTTTCCGCTGCGGTCCTGCTGTCGGCCCCGATGACCCCGGCCGCCGCGGCGGCACCCCGCGACCACCTGCCCTGCCGTCCCGGCAGCGGCCCGCATCTCGCCGGCCGGGACCTCACCCGGATGACGCTGCCCGCCGACCTGTCCTGCGCGGACCTCCGGGGCGCCAAGCTGGACGGCCTGACCGTGCGCAGCCCGCTCGTCGGGGCCGATCTGAGCGGAGCCTCGCTCAAGGGGGCCCACCTCGGGAGCGCCCAGATGGCCGGGGCCAGGCTGCGCAAGGCCGACCTGTCCGAGGCCGAGCTGTACTACGCGGACCTGCGCGGCAGCGACCTGCGCGAGGCGACAATGGACGACTCCTCGCCCTACTACGCGCATTTTGAGGGGGCCGACCTGAGCGGGGCCACGATGGCGCGGGCCAAGGCCTACGACGCGCAGTTCGACGACGCGAAGCTGGTCGGCGTCGACCTGACCGACGCCGCCGTCTACGACGCGGACATGCGCCGGGCCGACCTCAGGCGGATCAAGGCGGCGAAGGCCAGGCTCTACGGCGCCACCTTCATCAAGACCGTCCTGCGGCAGGCGGATCTCAGCGGCGCGGAGTTGTACGGGTCGGTCATGACCGGCGCGGACTTCCGGGGCGCCGACCTCACCGGGGCCGATCTGCGGGACGTCAGGAACGCCCGGCTGGCCGGGAGTAAGGGTGTGCCCAGGTTCCTGCCGGAGCCGGACCCGTCGTGCGAGCCCGGCAGCGGTCAGGACTACCGGGGCTGGGACCTGACCGCGGTCGCGGACTTCCCCGACGACCTGAGCTGCGCCGACCTGACCGGCGCCAAGCTGGACGGCGTCGACCTGACGGGGGTCAAGCTGAACCGGGCGATCCTCCGTGACGTCTCCGCCGTCGGGACGAGCCTCCGCTCCGTGAAGGGCGCCGACCTGCGAGGCGCGCGACTGCGGCGCGCCAAGCTCGGCAGCGCCGATCTCGTGGGGGCGAACCTGTCCCGGGCGGACCTGTCGGACGCGGCGCTCGGCAGCGCCAACCTGACGCAGGCCAAGCTGGTCGGCGCCGACCTCCGCGACGCGGAGCTGAGCAGCGTCACGGCCGACCAGGCCGACTTCACCGGCGCCAGGATGGACCGGGCGTACCTCCACAGCGGGAAGTATCGGGACGCGGTCTTCCGCAAGGCCACCTTGACCGACGCCGACGTGTCCTCCGCCGAACTGCGGGGCGCCACCTTCCAGGACGCCGAGGTCACCGGGCTGAACCAGGACTTCGCCGAGGACATCGACCTGTCGGGGTCCTCCAGCCGGCTGTCCGTCGGCTGGCTGATCTTCTTCGGGATCGCCGGCCTGCTCGGCCTCTGGATCGTCGTCGGGCTGACCACGGCGAGGGTGCGGCGGCGGAGAGTCGCCAGGGAGCAGGCCGCCGAGAGAGCGGTCCGGTTCGAGGACGCCAGACGCGCCCAGGAGGAGAACGTGACCCGGCTGGGCGAGGAGATCGACAGCATGACGGACCGGACCGGCGAGGTGGACTGGAACGCGGTCCTGGACGCCTACGACGCGGCGAAGGAGGCGCTGGCGAACGCCCACGACATGAGCGACCTGACGGACGTCGAGACCATCGTGGCGCGCGGCCGCAAGGCCCTCACCCGCCGCCGGTGAAAGCCGCTTGCGCTGGAGTGCGCTCCAGGCGGCAAGGTGGCCCTCATGAGAATCGCTCTGGGGACGATCCCCTTCGGGACCACCGTGGACGAGGCGACCTCGTTCGCCATCCTCGACCGCTTCGTCGAAGGCGGCGGAACGATCCTCGACACGGCCAACAACTATCCGTTCTGGCAGGAGGGCGCGACCGGGGACGAGAGCGAGACCACCATCGGCCGATGGCTCGCCTCCCGGCGCAACCGGGACCAGGTGGTGATCAGCACCAAGTGCGGCGCCCGCCCGTCCGTGCCCGGCGCCCGTACGCTCGACGCCGCCGAGGGCCTGTCCGCCGGTGTGATCCGGGCCGCGATCGAGGGCAGCCTGCGGCGGCTCGGCACCGATCACGTGGACGTGTACTGGGCCCACATCGACGACAGGTCCACGCCGCTGGAGGACACGGTCGCCGCCTTCGACGAACTGGTGCTCGCCGGCAAGGCCAAGGAGGTGGGCGCGAGCAACCACGCGGTGTGGCGGCTGGAGCGGGCCCGCTCACTGGCGGCGGCCCGTGGCGGCACCCGATATGGCCACGTGCAGCTGCGCCACTCCTACCTCCGCCCCCGCCCCGGCGTACGGCTGCCCGAGGGCGGGCACACCCTGGTCACCGAGGAGCTGCTCGACTACGTGCGCTCCGAGGGCGACCTGACGCTGTGGGTCTACACCTCGCTGCTGGGGGGCGCGTACGCCGGCAAGCCGCTGCCGGAGTACTACGACCACCCGGGCACCACCGGGCGGCTGGCGGTGCTGGACGAGGTGGCGGGCGAGCTCCGCGCGACGCGCAACCAGGTCGTGCTCGCCTGGCTGCGGGCGCAGGACATCGTCCCGATCGTCGGCGTCAGCTCGGTCGCCCAGCTCGAAGAGCTGCTCGTCGACGTCAAGCTCGACAACGAGCAGATCGCCCGCCTCGACGCCCCCGCCTGACACCAGGACTGCTGTGCGCCTGCGGCGGGGGTCGAAGCCGGCCCCGCCGCAGGCGCCCTTCGGCCGGTAGATCTTGTGGAGCTTTTGAATGAGCGTTTAGGATCCTGATGGTGCCGCGCATCACGGCGCAGACGACCGCCTCCGACGCGCTGCGCGTGTACTTCGAGACGAACCTCGAGTTCATGCGCCTGCACCGCGACAGCGCTCGTGGAGATCATCACCCACGATCGCGATTCGTACGCCAAGCAACAGGACACCGTGGCCCCTGATCCTGGCACTGCTGCCCGCCCTGCTGGGCGGCGCGGCCGGGCTGGTGCCGCTGGTCTCGGTGTACGGACTGGTGCCGGGCACGGACCCGCATCGCCGCGCGGGTAACCCGCTGCGTACCAGTGAGGACGACGGCGGCCTGACCGGGCTGGCCTATCTGATGCTGGCGCTGGTGCTCCTCACGGGCGCGCCCGCGGCGCTGGCGGCGCTCCGGTACGGCTGGGCTGGCGTGGCCGTCGGCGTCGTGACCGGCGTGCTGTGTTACTGGGGCTTCGGCCTGCTCACCGAGCGGCGACTGCGGTCGCACGGCCCGGAACTGCTGGACGTGATGCGGACCGGCCGCAAGCCGCAGACGACGATGAAGTCAGTCCCGCTTCGAGCAGCTGTCCAAGACGCAGAAGACGATCGCCTGGTGGTGCTTCGGCTTCGGCGCCATCCCGCTGGTCCCCCAGGGCATCGTCGCCGCCGTCTTCGTGGCCAACGGCATGCTGCGCCACAGCTGGTTCCTGGCCACATATATGCCCTCCGGGCTGCGCTACCCCGTCGCCGCCGCCTTCGTCGCGCTCGGGCTGGCGATGTACGGCACGGGCGTCTGGGTCGTCAAGCCGCGGTCACCTCGATGAGACGGCGGCGGGTCGCTAGAGCCCGAGCAGGCTGTCGATGCCGGCCTTGATCTGGTCCTCCGTCAGGCCGCGTTCGACCGTGAGGTGCTCGAACAGGCTCGGCACGAACGGCGCGAGCAGCAGATGAGCCAGGACCGCTGGGTCCGATTCGGGTCTCATCTCGCGCAGCAGCATGGACACGTGCGTGTGCATGGTGAGGTAGGCGCCGCTCTGGTAGCGGGCTCCCGGTGAGGCGGTCTCCGCCGCCCGCATGATCTCGCCCTGCTCGGTGATCCGGTCGGCGACCGTGTGAAGGAAAGCGCGCAGTCGATCGGCGGGCGGGGCGCCGGGGCCGAGAGGCGGTGGACCGGTCATGAAAGCTTCCTGGAAGCGCTGCTCGCCGTCGTCGAGCACCGCGAACAGGAGGCGGCTCACGTCACCGAACCGGCGATAGACGGTGCCGACGCCCATGCCCGCGGCGTGCGCCACCGCGTTCATGGTGACGGCTTCCGGGCCCTGCTCCGCGATCAGGCGAGCGGTCGCGTCGAGGATCTTCCGCCGGTTCCGGGCGGCGTCCGCGCGCTCCGGCAGGGCCTGTCCGGTGACGGAAAGCTCGGTGCGGGGCATGGTCCCGAGGCTACCGGACGAGAGATCCACCAGCGGGTTGCAAACCGGATAGTTATCCGATTTACTTCGAAGCGAACCGGATAACTAACCGCTTGATCCTCGTCGTTCGGAGGAGACGTCATCATGAGTGCCAAGATCGCGGTCATCTACTACTCGGCGACCGGCAACGTCCACCAGCTCGCCAGGGCGGTCGCCGAGGGCGCCGAGAAGGCCGGTGCCGACGTCCGGCTGCGCCGGGTCCCCGAACTGGCTCCGGACTCCGCCATCGACGCCAACCCGGCCTGGCGGGAGCACATCGAGGCCGCCAAAGACGTGGAGGTCGCCACACTGGACGACCTGACCTGGGCAGACGCCTACGCCTTCGGCTCGCCGACCCGTTTCGGCAACATCGCGTCGCAGCTCAAGCAGTTCATCGACACCACGGGCGGCCTGTGGCAGCAGGGCGTCATGGTCGACAAGCCCGCCACCGGCTTCACCAGCGCCCACAACGCCCACGGCGGCAACGAGTCGACGACCCTCGCCCTCTACAACACCTTCCACCACTGGGGTTCGATCATCGTCGCGCCCGGCTACACCGACCCGGTGGTCTATCCGGCGGGCGGCAACCCGTACGGCACCGCTCATAGGGGCGGCGCGGGCACTCCCTCCGAGGAGACCCTCGCAGCCGCCCGCTACCAGGGTGAACGTCTGGCGGCCATCACAACCCGCCTCCTGGCCGGCCGGGCTGCTTGAATGACGGCATGCTGCACCTGCTGATCGTGAACTACACGGGCTCCGAGGAAGACGCCGCCCCCTTCGTTCGCGATCACGTCAGGTATCTCGAACGGCACCACGCGGACGGCGTCTTCCTGGTCTCGGGGCAGACTGTGCCGTCGTCCCAGGGCGGGGCCATCGTGGCATGCGGCGTGGACCGCGAGACCATCGAGCGGATCAGCGCTCAGGACCCGTTCGTCGTGAACGGCGTCGCGACCCACTCGATCACAACGATCGAGCCGGGCCGAATCCATCCGGCCCTGGCAGAGCTGCTGCCCGCGACCGAGGCGCCGCGAGGCTGACCCTGTCCCCAGCCCGGGGCCCAGGTTGTCGCGCCATGCTGTCGGGTGGAAACTCCCAAGGGGGATGACGGCGATCCTTGGTGGTGCCGCCTGCCGCGTGACGGAGTCTCACGCATGACGGTGCAAAGTTCTCAATTCAATCGTCAGCGGGCGAAGGCGGGACTTCATCAACCAGAAACGCAGCGAGCAGAAATGAGCGGGAGCAGCGCAAGTTTCCGTCCAACACCAGAGGGTTCCGGTCCTCTGGGGTCGCACATGTCACCGAGTTACGGTAATTCGCAAGCTATACCGGAACTTGCTACTTATCTTTACCATGGCGGGATTTGGTCGTAATCTTTGCGCTGGAGTTGTCGCGTTTCGCCGACCGCGCTGGAGTTCGCCACCTCATGGCCTCACCGTCATCCGCGTCAGACTCGTCACCAGCGCCCTCACTGGCTCCGCACCCCTCGCTGATTCCCGAGCCCCCGCCCGCGGCGCGACAGCCGAGCGGAACCCCGCCCACCGCCACGCCCTCCGCCCAGCCCCAGACGTCACCGATCCCCGGCATCAGCGACGGCTATTCCGGCATCAATCCCGCCGCTATGGACGACTTCGAGCGCGGGCTCGGCCGTGCGGAAGACACGCTCGGCCGCAACGAGCAGATCATCGACCGGACGCTGCGGCAGCTGAACCTGGACACGTCAGGCTTGGGCGCCCTCCGTGAAATGAGGAATTGGCTGACGGCCAGCCGTCCAGACCTGCGACGCCGCAGCGAGACGATCCGCGCTCAGCAGAGCGAGTGGAGCGCCGGAACCGGCGTCCCCGGCGGCCTGAGCGACTTCGACGAGACCCTGTACGGCAAGGCAGCGCATAACCCTGATGTCTACGCAGCCGTGACCACGGTGACCCAGGCCGCCGAAAAGGGCGAGATCGACAAAAAGACGCTGAAGGCGCTGGAGAAGCGAAAGGGCGACCCCGACTTCGCCGCCGGATTGATGAACGCTCTTGGCGCGGCTGGTTTCCGCGAACTGATGGCGAAGACCGTCGACCACGGCGACGATCGGAAGGTGACGCGGTTGCAGGCCGCCCTCGGCGCCGCGCTGGGCACGGCGAGTTCCCGGCTGAGCCCGGCCTGGCGCGACCAGCTCACTCCCCCGGCCACCGCCAACCCGAAAGAGGCATACGCGGTCGCACTCGCGCTGAAGAACGGCAAGGCGGACACGTCATTTTTGGTGGCGGTCGCAAGGAAACTGGACGCTTGGGACCGCGCCCGGAGCAAGCTGCCCGCTGCCTCGCCGGACGTCATGGTGCCGCTGATGGAGGCGCTCAGCAAGAATGCGGCCGCCGCTCAGGACTTCTTCGCCAAAGACACCACGGCGCTCAAGCATTTCCTGACCGAGCGTTACACACAAGACGGCGGCGAGGCGCTGGGCAAGGCGCTGGAGGCCGCGATGCTCACCTTTCGCGATCACGAGGGCTCACCGGACCAGCCGTCCCGCGGCTACCTGTCGGCCCTGCTCGCCTCCGAGTTCGTCCACCTGCAGGCCCAGCGAATCGACGCCGGCGATCCGCCCGAATCACTCGTCCCCGCGCCCACAACCGGCCGCATCCTCGCCGACTACATCATCGACATCGACCGCGTCGCCCAAAGCGGGACCGGCACCCGTGTTCCCGCGGTATGGGGAGCCGACAATCCAAGCATCCCTCAGCAGGACCCCTGGGGCGCCCAGTTCGACTTGAAGGAACTGCGCCAGGTGATGCAGGAGGCGTTCGTCGACTCATCGGCGTTCACCCCGGTTGTAGCCGCGCAGGCAGCCTTCAGCAGCCTGGCGATCGATTACGGGGCTGCAGAGAAGATGGCCGGGCGTGGCGACCAGGTTCTCATGACCAATGCGAAGCGAATAGGGGCAGGTTTCGCCCTGATCACCGACGCCGCCGGGCTGGCAAAAATAGAGGAAGGCGCGGAACTCGACAAGACGCAGCAGCGGAACGTCAAGGTTCTTACCGCCGTGGTAAATACCTGGCTAGCCATACCGCAGTCAGAACCTTGGCCGGTCATCAGCGGTGTCGTGGGGGCATGGACCGGATTGATCGAAGACAGCATCGAAGGGGAAGCGGAGAGCAAGGCTCGTAGCGACGCCAACATCGCTGTGAATGAAACTCGCACTCTCCTGCACGACCTGACCGCACAGGCGATGCTGAAGCATGGGCTGTTCGGAACGGCCGAATCTCCGGCCAAGACCCACCCATGGGCATCCTTGGAAGGACTGAGCAAGGGAGATGATCCCCGCGCCAATCCCAACAACTTTCTGAAGGATGACGGCCAGACGCTTATGAGTAGGAACGAGATGATCAGCAAAGGCGCGACCAACGGCAGCGAGAATGATCAGAGGTTGCAGGCGTATGAGCGATGGCTGCACGAGGGCCCAGCGGGCAAGACGTGGCAGGAGGTTGAGGACCGATTGGATTTAGGCTTCAAAAGCGGCTTCTCTCAGTACCAGTCATGAGGGCGACCCGGCTCGCGATACTGGCGCTGTCGGCCACAGCGCTGGCGGCGACCGCATGTCAATCCGGGGAGGAGTCTGCAGATCACACACCTTTGCCAACTGTGGCCGCTCCTCCCTATATCTGCGATTACGTCCCTCTGCGGGCAGTGGAGTTGATGACAGGGCTTCACAATCCGATGGCTCGTGGTTTCTTCGACCTGTCGATCTCCGAGGGTATAGGCGACGGAAGTTGCGTGGTCTATCAGCGCAACGGGGAACAGCCGAAGGTACTGCTGATCGATCTTGCGCCGAGCGGATTCCGGGAAGAGGTCGAGGAGAACATCCGGCTGGGTGCTTCACCGCTGCCGGAGATCGTTCCCGGAGCGATCGGCTCTTACTTCGAGCCGCCCGATAGCAAGGACAATGAGGCGTCCGCCCTACTTGTACGAGGTAAGGCGGCACTAACCATTCGCCTGGAGATGGGAGCTGCGGGTAGGGACAACGCGGCGGATGTGGTGGCGTTGATGAAGTTGATCGCGCCCAAGCTGATCACTGACGCGAGCGCTCCGTCGGAAAGTCCCTCTCATGCACCGACCACGGGGTGACGCTTGTGGCGCAACTGGTGACCAACCCGCTGCACACGGCCCTGCAGAACGCCCTGCGGACGGTCGAACCCCTGATCGATGACATCGAGCAGCGCGTCGAGGGGCCGTACTTGCACTTCCACAACGGGACGGTGTGGACGGGACCGGCGGCCAGGCGCTTCGACGAAGAGTTCACCCAGCACCGCTCCCGCGTCCGTATCGCGAGCGACAGGATCCTCTCCGACCTATGCCAAGCGCTGGCCCGCACGCCTGTGGAAGTGACCGAGGAGGAGGCCAGAACGATCAGAGTCAGGTACGGCCTGCCCTGACACTTTCATGCCCTACCAGTCGGGCCTCCACGGCACGCCGAGTGATTTGATTCTGGTATCACCTTCCCTCACGGGCCAGCTTGTCCTTGTCAATTGACCGCCGTCTTCGTGCCTCCTCCGTGGCGAGTCACTCGAGGTCGAAGGCGAATTTTCAGTGCACTTCGCGTGAAAGCCGCATCGGTCGCCTTACTGGACCATACGTATGCCTCCCCTGGAGTGAGCGCCGCCATCTTGGTGGACGTGAGCTCCGCCAGGGACGCGTTGGCCTTCTGGAGATGCTTCAGCCAGGCCGGCGAGGTGAATTTGTGCAGTATCACGTGGTTCGACAGCTCGATCAGGGAGATCGGCACTGAGGGTGGATCCTGGCTGGCGACCAGGACGCTCATACCCTTATGGCGCATCTCTCTGACGCTTTCGACCAGTCCCGCTACCAGGTCCGGGCTCTCGATGTATTTATGCGCTTCATCGAAGACGACCAGCTTATTGAACCGTTTTCCGTCAGCCTGCGCCTCAGCAAACAGCTGCATGAGCACGACAAACAGGCCAAGCGCTTCGTCCTTCTCGATGAACTCGTCACGCAGGTCGACGATCATCATCCGACCAGGTCGCACCAGTTCTTTGACCCGAGCATCATCATCAATGTACTCAGCGGCCAGGTCCAGTCGCTGCTGCGCGAGTTGTTTGAGGTTGTCGGACAGGGACGACTCCTCGACACCCCGTCTGATCACATCCAGTCGTAGATCATTCCGATGGGCCTTCATGATGCGCTGGAGCTGCCGGATGTACGTGGACTGGTTGCCAATGGCGCCCATGAGGAAGCGCCAGTGCTCCGCCCGCAGTTCGCTGGAACCGAACTTCAACGGCAGCACTTTGATGTCCGGGTATTCCTCCCGGCGCTGGTCGAGTTGATCCTCCGGAACCAGCATCACCACGTCTGTCAGCGCCGCAGCTTCCGCACCGGGGGTCGTCGTTCGGCGAGACCATGCTGGTGAACTCTGGCGCGTAATCCAGTGTCGGGCTGTAGTGAAAGACGATGGTGGCAAGCGGGTGAGGTAGCTCGTTGACTGGCGGCACCGAGAGCGAGGCGGCTTCGATGATGGACCCGAGCGTGTAGCTCTTACCTCGCTCCGGCGTGCACCCAGCTCTCCGCGAAATGGATCTGGTTGGGCTTCCAGAAGCCGAAGGAGTCGGCGGTGACACCCGCCGAGGCCAGTCTCAGCAGGTTGTCCAGCGCCGTTCGCGCCTCGTCGTGCCGGCCGAGCACTGTCAGGGCCTTGGCCCGGGTGGTCAGCAGGTCCACCGTTGGCCCTCCCGCGATGCGCTCGGCGCTCTCGACGAGACCGAGGACGGTCTGCGGGTCGCGCTGGCCGTACAGGCCGTGACCGGCCTCCTCGCCGCGAACCAGCAGCCGGAGCCGCAGGTCCCCGGAGGCGTCGGCGGCCTGACGCGCCGTACGCCACCAGCGCAGGGCGGAGCCGTGCTCGCCGAGCCGGGTCAGCGCGTTGGCGTGAACGGACGCGAGCGCCGCCGTGACCCGGTGCAGCTCGGTCACGTCATCCGGCGTCGAGGTCTCCATCTGCTGCCGCACGGCCATCAGATCCATGAGCAGGTCCGCCACCACCTGCGCAGGAGGACGGGTGCGCAGTGCATGCAGGTGGTCGGCGCAGGAGAGGTGCCAGTCCTCGATGCTTCGAGGTTCGCCGTTCATCGCCAGGTCGAGCAGACGGCGTACCGGCTCGTCCGAAGCGGCACCGCCGAGCGCCCCCATGCCGAGACTCGCGATCGCCAGTTGCAGCAGGCGACGACGCTCCATGGATTCACCTTTGTCCTGATCCGGCATTGTTGATTCGGCACGGAGCCGATTCAATTCGGCCGCCGCTCGATGCAGCGCGATCAGGAATCCGTCCGCATCGAAAAACCCGTCGAGGCGGCGTACCGAATCGGCATGAGGCAGGCATTCCCCGCGTTCCCATCGGGCAATCCGTGACCAATCGGTAAGGATCTCCTCCCCCACCCTGGTCAGGGACACATCGCCCCGCATCCGGCGCAGCGCCGCACCGAACAGGTGCAGCGGAGACGCACCGGGATCCACCGGATTCGGCCTGCGCGGCATACCCCTCCCTATTGGCGATATTGGCTCTGCTGTTCGGCCAGCTCAAAACGCTTAATCGACCTCTGATCCCGCCTCAGTATGAACGGGAAACGGCACGTCAGCCACGAAAACAGCGGGACCCGCAGGCGACTGCACCGCCGTACGGGTCCCTTGATCAGGAAACGAGGTCCTGACCCAATGACAAACGATAGAGGCACGGTCTTCGCCGGTTGGCGCATCATGCGAAGCGACGCCGGTCGGTTCTGGGCCACCCGCGAGCGCCCCTTCCCCCAAGAGGCCGAAGAGGCCGGAGCCCTGCGTACGGTCGACGCCGACGACCTGCAGGAACTGTGCCGGGTCACGGCGGAGCAAGAGAGCCTGGCCGACACGACGGCGGTGGCGCCGTGATCCTCGCGGCCTTACGCCATCGAACCTGCCCGCCCTGGCGCATCGAGGCCGCACGCTCACCACTCATGAGGCCGAACGCCTCGGCCTCCACCTCATCGGCCTCGCGGCCGTGGGCGCCATGGAGACCCCACCCTCCGCCGTCTGACCACGGCACCTCGGACCGCCTCCCTGGTAAGCCCCCGAGCGGCGGGCAGGTCCGGCCGGGCTGAAGCTGCTGCGCCAAAAGCGGAGGCCCAATATCCTGAGCAACGCGTGACCCGGTCGAGGTCACGAAGTGAAGCCGGGTTAACCTCCGCAGGTGGTGGCCCGGCTTTCGCGTGCCTAGGCCAAGTGGTCCGAAAGATAGCGGCGGACGAGGCGTTTGCATTCGGCGATGAGGTCGGGGTCGCCGTCCGGGTGGGCCCGGAAGGCCAGTTTGAGCACGGCGTCGGCGGCCTCGACGGCGACCACGAAGGCGCGGGACAGGCCGTCGCCCGGCGCCACGCCGAGCAGGTCCACGATGAGAGAGCGCAGCCGGTCGGCGACGACCACGTTGTTCTCCAGCGCCTCGTCGAGCATGCGCTGGGTGCCGGGCAGAGCGGGGCCGCCGGGAGCGGAGAGCACCTCGCCGAAGTCCACCACGCCGAAACCGGGCGTGGTCCGCTTCATGCGTACGAACTCGTCGACGACCAGGTCCACGACGCCGGTCCAGTCCGACAGCGGCGCGGCGGCCAGCCGGGACGCGATCAGGTCCAGGTACGCCTCCAGGTTCCGCAGCGCGAGCGCGCGGACCAGGCTCTGCTTGTCCGTGAAGAACTGGTAGAAGGTGCCGATCGGCACCTCGGCCCGGCGGGCGACCTCCTTGGTGGTCAGGGCGGCGTACCCCACCTCGTCGAGCAGCAGGGCGCACTCGTCCAGCATGCGCTCGACCCGCTCCTGACTGCGGCGCTGTGCGGGCCGGCGGCGCAAGGCTCCCCCTGTGGTCATCTCGCCATTCTCTCCCGCTTTTCGCGCAACCGAGTTAACATGAGTTCTCCTCATATTAACTGAGAGAGGCGGCATTATGTTCCTGTGGGGTACGGCCACCGCGTCCTACCAGATCGAAGGGGCGGTCGCCGAGGACGGCAGAGGGCCCTCCGTCTGGGACACCTTCTCCCACACGCCCGGCAGAGTCCGCGACGGGCACACGGGCGACGTGGCCTGTGACCACTACCACCGTTACGGCGAGGACGTGGCGCTGATGGCCGGCCTCGGCGTGAACGCCTACCGCTTCTCCATCGCCTGGCCGCGGGTGATGCCCACCGGCGCCGGCCCGGTCAACCAGGCCGGGCTCGACTTCTACGACCGTCTCGTGGACGCGCTGTGCGAGCGCGGCATCACTCCGGTGCCGACGCTCTTCCACTGGGACCTGCCGCAGGCGCTGGAGGACGAGGGCGGCTGGCTCGATCGCGACACCTCCCGCCGTTTCGGCGACTACGCCGCCGTCGTGGCCGAACGGCTGGCCGACCGCGTACGCATGTGGATCACGCTCAACGAGCCGTTCGTCCACATGGTGGAGGGATACGGCCTGGGCATACACGCCCCGGGCAGGGCGCTCATGTTCGACGCGCTGCCAGTGGCCCACCACCAGTTGCTCGGGCACGGCCTGGCCGCGCAGGCCCTGCGGGCGGCCGGGGCGGAGCAGGTGCTGATCACCAACAACTGCACCCCGGTCTGGCCCGCCTCGGACTCCCCCGAGGACCTGGCCGCCGCCGAGACGTACGACATCCTGCACAACCGGCTGTTCAACGACCCGGTCCTCACCGGCGCCTACCCCGACCTGACGGCGTTCGGCGTCGAAATCCCCGTGCACCCCGGCGACCTGGAGACGATCGCCCAGCCCCTCGACGGACTGGGGATCAACTACTACAACCCGACGCGGATCGGCGGCCCCGGCGGGGACGGCCTGCCGTTCCGGTTCGAGGAGATCTCCGGCGTTCCCATCACCGCTTTCGGCTGGCCCGTCGTCCCCGACGGCCTGCGCGAACTGCTCGACTCCCTCAAGGCCCGGTACGGCGACGCGCTGCCGCCCGTCTACATCACCGAGAACGGCTGCTCGTACGACGGCCTGGACGACCAGGAGCGGATCGCCTACCTCGACGGCCACATCAAGGCGATGCGCCAGGCCGACGTGGACCTGCGGGGCTACTTCGTCTGGTCGCTGCTGGACAACTTCGAGTGGGCCGAGGGCTACCACCAGCGGTTCGGCCTGGTCCACGTCGACTTCGAGACCCAGGAGCGCACCCCGAAGGCGTCCTACCACTGGCTGCGGAAGTTCCTGGAGGCTCAGAGCACCGACACGTGAACGTGGTCGTAGTGGTTGGCGGTGATGCCCCCGCGGTCGGACATCATCCGCCAACCGGCACGCGTCCGCATGTCGTAGTAGCGCTGCTGCCAGATGATGTACATGATCCCGTACTCGCTCGCGTGCTGGATGCACCACTGCGCCAGAGCATCGCCGCGCTCCTTGGCCACCGCGTCGGGCATGCGGCCGCCGCTGCTCATCATGAAGTCGCAGGCCCTGCCCTTGCCGTGCTCTCCCGGATCGCCGGGCCGCAGGCAGCCCACGCCGAAAGGCATCGGAAACTGCGACATGATCGCGTTGCGCGTCGAGACCAGGCGCTGCGTCAGGCCGCTGCCGGCGTCCGGCGTCTGGAAGCCGTACTTCGCCATCAGCCGCTCGACCTCGCCGCGCCTCGACTTGAGCTCCTTGATGTGGTCCTGCAGCTTGTCGATCTCGCCGGCGGCCGCGGCGGCCGCCTTCTTCTGCTTGGCGACGAGGTCCTTGACGCTGTTGAGCCGCTCGGTCCTGGCGGTGCCGAGATAGGCCAGCGTCGCCAGTGAGCTCGGGTCGGCCGACAAGGAGAAGAGCCGGGAGGCGTCCGCGCCCCCGCTCATGTACGAGGTCTGGGCGAACGCGGCCACCTGCCGCTGGGCCGCGAGCAGGTCCCCCTTCAGCTTCTTGACCCTGCCGGACGCCTTCTGCGCGGCCCTCTTCGCGTCGTCCAGGCTGAGGATCTCGCCGCGGTACTCCTTCTGGAGCGCGGCGGCCTCCTGGGTGAGCTTGCGGAGCTTGGCCTGCTGGTCCGGCTCGGCCTCGGCGGTGAGCGCGTCCAAAACGGACGGTGCGACGAGCAGCGCGGTGGTGACCACCGCCAGTCTGGCCCAGCGTCCCGACCGCACGCGACCTCCACTCGGATTCGGCCTGAAACTATAGAAGACGATCTTTACGTCTGCTACCGGAACAGGTGAAACTCTTGGGTCCAAAGCGGACAACCTCCAAACTTCCGCTTCTGTGACCAATTCGAGACTTACGCGTCGCCTTACCGCACTTGAACGCGATTTGACTCCGGCAGAGATTCGGGAGATCGTCACCCCCCACGAAGGGCTCACCGATGTCCCGACGAGAGATCGTCTCGACTCTGGCCGCCGCGGCTCTCGGCGCGGCGCTCCTACTGCCGGGCTCCCCGGCGCAGGCCGGCCAGGGCGACCCGCTCCCCCCAGCGGACCAAGCCGACCTCTACCAGCTCGACAGCGCGCCCGGCACCGCGGGCACGCTGACCCAGAAGGGCTACGACGTCGTCCAGCGGCAACTCGCGGGCGACAAGGAGCACGTCGAACTGACGGCGACCCCCGCTGAGCTCAAGAAGCTCCAGATCCTGGGCTACCGGCCGCAGCCGGTGCGCAACCCGCAGGGCCAGACGCAGATGCAGGCCGCCAAGGCGCAGGCGGCCGGCGGATACACCGTCTGGAAGTCCTACTCCGAGAAGGGCGGGATCGCCGACCAGCTCAGGGCCATCGCGGACGCCAACAAGGACGTCGCGAAGCTGGAGACGATCGGCAAGACCCTCCAGGGGAAGGACATCCTCGCGCTGAAGCTGACGAAGCTGGCCCGGGTGCTGCCCGACGGCGTCAAGCCTGCGGTGCTCTACTCGGCCACCCAGCACGCCCGTGAGTGGATCGCGACCGAGGTCGACATGCGGCTGCTGAAATATCTGGTGGCCAACAAGGGCAAATCCGACGTCGGTCGGCTGCTGACCTCCACCGAGGTGTGGTTCGTGCCGGTCGCCAACCCCGACGGCTACGACTTCACCTTCACCGAGGGCAACCGGCTCTGGCGGAAGAACCTGCGCGACAACGACGGCGACGGCCAGATCACGGGCAACGACGGTGTCGACCCCAACCGCAACTTCCCCACCCGCTGGGGGTACGACGAAGAGGGCTCCTCCAGCGTCTTCAGCAGCGAGTCCTACCGCGGCACCGGCCCGGCGTCGGAGCCCGAGACCCGGGCGATGGACGGCCTGCTCAAGCGGCTGCGTTTCAAGGCGCAGGTCAACTATCACTCCTTCGGCCCGCTGCTGCTGTATCCCGAGGGCTGGCAGGTCGAGACGAAGACCGCGGACGACCCCGTCTACCTGGCGCTGACCGGCACCGACGAGAACCCGGCCGTCCCGGGCTTCGACCCCGGGGTCGGCGCCGAGCTCTACACCACCAACGGCGAGACCAACGACCACGCGCACAAGACGTACGGCACGCTCGCCTGGACGCCGGAGCTGGACGAGGGCTGCGACGGCTGCGGCTTCGTCTTCCCCGACGACGAGGCGCTGGTGCAGGCCGAGTTCGAGAAACAGCTTCCCTTCGCTCTCGACGTCCTGAAGTCGGCGCCGAACCTGAGCGAGCCGGTCAGCCACCTCGGCAACACCGTGCCCGACTTCGTCGTGGACGCGTTCGACGTCAGCTACGGCACCGACCAGGTCGTGCAGGTGGACGCCAAGCGCAAGCTCGGGCCGGTCTTCCTCGAATACCAGATCAACGGCGGGCGCACCAAGATCGTCACGACCTCCGAGTGGAAGGGCGGAAAGCGGTACGGCGACGGCTACGACACCTACTTCCACCAGCTCAGGGGCACGGTCAAGGGCGCGAAACCCGGCGACACCGTGAAGGTGTGGTTCCGCTCGCTCACCAAGAAGAGCGAGGAGTTCACCTACAAGGTCGCCACCGACATCGGCGGCAAGGTCCTGATCGTCGCGGCGGAGGACGTCACGGGCATCAGCCCGGCCCAGGGCGTCACTGAGGCGAAGTACGCCGACGACTACGCCAAGGCGCTCTCGGAGGCCGGCTACTCCTCCGACGTCTACGACGTGGACAAGAACGGCCGCAAGGCGCCCCACCCGCTCGGGGTCCTCAGCCACTACAAGGCCGTCGTCTGGGAGACCGGCGACGACATCATCCCCCGCGCGTCCGGGCAGCCCGGCGGCACCGCCGCCAATCTGGCCGAGGCCCTGGAGCTGGCGTTCCGCGACTATCTCAACGAGGGCGGCAAGCTGCTCGCCACCGGCAAGTACGCGCTGTACGCCCAGAACACGAACGGCTCCTACTGGTACGAGCCGGACTACCCGGCGCAACCCGAGTGCACGACCCTGAGCAAGCCGCCGTGCCTCTCGCTGAGCAACGACTTCGTGCAGTACTACCTGGGCGCCTACACCTACGTGGAGGGCGGCGGCCAGGACACCGACGGGAACACGTTGCCGCTGCGCGGCGCCGGCGGCGCGTTCGCCGGCTTCACCGGCACGCTCAACGGCGGCGACTCGCCCGGTAACCAGGACCGCACCGCCTCGTTCGTCACGACCTCCTCGGTCCTGCCGGCCGACCGGTTCCCGCAGTTCGCCAGTTCGGCCGCGCTGAAGTGGCAGTACGGCGCGGGATCGCCCTTCAGCCCGCGCACCGGCTCCTGGGACGTGCAGAGCGGCCAGGCGGACGTGTCCTGGAAGCGCCTGACGAGGACGATCGACCTCACCGGCAAGACCAGTGGCGAGCTGTCGTTCTGGACGTCCTACAACACCGAGCCGAACTGGGACTTCCTGACCGTCGAGGCGCACACGGCGGGCCAGGACGACTGGACGACGCTGCCCGACGCCAACGGGCACACCTCTCAGGAGGCGGGCGACAGCTGTGCCGCCGGCTGGGTGGACATCCATCCGTTCACCGCCCACTACCAGACGTACGACGGCGCGTCGTCCTGCACCGCCACCGGCACGACCGGCGCGTGGCACGCGGCCTCCGGCTCGTCGAACGGCTGGCAGCAGTGGTCGGTGGACCTGACGGCGTACGCGGGCAAGAAGGTCGAGGTGTCGATCTCCTACATCAGCGACTGGGGCACCCAGGGCCTCGGCGTGTGGCTGGACGACGCGACCGTCAAGGCCGACGGCGCGACCGTCTCGGAGACCTCGTTCGAGGACGACCTGGGCGGCTGGACCGTCGCCGGGCCGCCTCCCGGGTCGGGGATCGCGCTGAACGACTGGACGCGCAGCGACCGGTCGCTCGACGACGGCGCGGGCATAACCACGAAGGACACGGTCTACTTCGGGTTCGGCGCGGAGGGCGCGACGACTCAGGCCATGCGGACGGACCTGGTCCGCCGGGCGATGGCCCACCTGCTCGGACGAGCGCTTCCGTAGGGCCCGCGGTCCGGCCCGCGCCGCCCGGCGCGGGCCGGACCGCGGCAGCTCTTGCCAAGGCCGAGCAGAACATGGTTCGGTCTGACTGAGTGCGCGAGGACGCACCCGATCAGGAGGCAGGCATGCTGCAGCACGACACGCTGTTCATCGGGGGCGACTGGGTGGCCCCCGCGGGCACGGGCACGATCGAGGTGATCTCTCCCCACAGCGAGGAGGTCGTCGGCCGGGTGCCGGACGGCACCGCCGCCGACATGGACCGGGCCGTCGCGGCCGCCAGGGACGCCTTCGACAACGGGCCCTGGCCGCGGATGACGATGGCCGAGCGCGCGGCGATCGTGGGACGGCTGGCGGAGATCTACGAGGCGCGCCAGGCCGAGATGGCCGAGATCATCACCACGGAGATGGGCTCTCCGATCACGTTCTCCCAGCTCGCCCAGGCGCCACAACCGCTGGGCATACTCAAGTACTACGCCGGCCTCGGCGCGACGTTCCCCGAGGAGGAGGAGCGGCCCGGCCTGTTCGGCTCGGTGATCGTACGACGCGAGCCGGTCGGCGTGGTGGCGGCCGTCGTCCCCTGGAACGTCCCCCAGTTCGTCACCATGACCAAGCTGGCCCCGGCGCTCGTCGCGGGCTGCACCATGGTGCTCAAGCCCGCTCCCGAGACGCCGCTCGACTCCTACCTGCTCGCCGAGATGATCAAGGAGGCCGGCATCCCCGCCGGGGTCGTCAACATCGTCGCGGCGGGCCGCGAGGCGGGCGAGCACCTCGTCTCCCACCCGGACGTCGACAAGGTCGCCTTCACCGGCTCGACCGCCGCCGGCCGCAGGATCGCGTCGATCTGCGGCGAGCAGCTCAAGCGCTGCACGCTCGAACTCGGCGGCAAGTCGGCGGCGATCATCCTGGACGACTGCGACCTGCCCTCGGCCATGGGCTTCCTGTCGATGGCCTCGCTGATGAACAACGGCCAGGCGTGTGTCGCGCAGACCCGCATCCTCGCCTCCCGCAACCGATACGACGAGGTCGTCCAGGCCGTCGCCGAGATGGTGACGAGCCAGCAGGTGGGCGACCCCGCCGACCCGGCCACCGGGATCGGGCCGCTGGTGGCCAGGCGGCAGCAGGAGCGGGTCGAGGGCTACATCAGGGCGGGCATCGAGGAGGGCGCCAAGCCCGTCGTCGGCGGCCTCGACCGGCCGTACGACCGGGGCTGGTACGTCGCCCCGACCGTCTTCGCCGGGGCCACCAACGACATGCGCATCGCCCGTGAGGAGATCTTCGGCCCGGTGCTGGCGGTGATCCCGTTCGAGGACGAGGCGGACGCGGTGCGGATCGCCAACGACAGCGACTACGGCCTGTCGGGCTCGGTCTGGACGGCCGACACCGAGCACGGGATGGACGTCGCCCGCCGGGTGCGCACCGGCACGTACGGCGTCAACATGATGCACACGCTCGACCCGAACACGCCGTTCGGCGGCTTCAAGGCCAGCGGCCTCGGCCGGGAGCTCGGTCCCGAGGGCCTGTCGGCCTACCTGGAGGCCAAGTCGATCGCCCGTCTGGGCTGAACGCGTCCCGGCGGAACGTCCCTCCGGCCCGGTACGGCGTGGTGCCGTACCGGGCCGGTGAAACCGCCCAGCGCGCCCCCGCGACGCTGGGCCACACCCGTGAGGGTGTGCGCCGATCCCCAATCGGCGGCGCGGATTGGAGGGGTTCCGGATCCGCACAACCCTCATAGACGACCCTTATGGGGTTTTGGTTCGCGAAATCCAGTGACCAATTTTTCTGACCAGGTCAGGGGTGGCCGCCGCCTCCGCGTGGCCGTAGCCGGGCTCGATCCACAACTCCTTCGGCTCGGCGGCGCACTCGTACAACTGGTAGGCGTGCTCGGTGGGGAAGAACGGGTCCCGGTCGCCGTGCACGATCAGCAGCGGTGTGGGCGCGACCAGCGCCGCCGCCTCGTACGGCGGGAGCGGGACGGGGTCCCATCCACCGACCGCGATCCTGGTGCGCTTGGCCAGCCGGGCCGCCAGCCGGCCGTGCCAGCGCTCGATCGCCCAGTGGACCTGGCGCATCGGCTTGGTGCCGCGGTAGTACCAGCGGGCCGGGGCGCTCACCGACACCACCCCGTCCACGCCCCGGTGCAGCGCGGCGTGCCGTACGACCACGGCGGCGCCCATCGAGAAGCCGATCGTGGCGATCCTGCGGTAGCCGATCGAGCGGGCGTGCTTGACCGCCGCGTCCACGTCGAGGACCTCCAGGTCGCCCACCGTGGATCGGCCGCCGGAGCGTCCGTGCCCCCGGAAGTCGAACGACACCACGCCGCCGAACTTCGACAGGACGTGCACGATGCGCCGGGTGTCCGGCCCTCTCCACGTTCCGGTGAAGCCGTGCGCGACCACGATGCCGAGATCGAGTGAGCCGTTGGGCGTGTGCGCCGCGTCGATGCGGACACCGTCCGCCGTGCGCAGCATCGCTCCGAAAGCAGCAGCGAGAGCCATGCCCCCGACCTTATTTCCCCCCATGTCACATATCCCCCACATGCCCCCCGCGCACGACGGGAACTGTCACAGGTCGGCGTCGAGCGCAGCCGGTCCCAGGCGACCCCCAGCCTGACGTCCTCGTCGTCGAGCGACTCGATCTGGTCCCACTCGGCCACTCCCCTCCTCCGACCGGGTCGTCGCCGCCCCGCCTTCGTCGCGATCATCAGGGGGATGGCCGCGAGCACCACGACGAGAAGCAGCACCATGTAGAAACTGCCCAGCACGTTGCTGAATCTGCCGTTGGTCTTCTCCCCCATGTAGTCGGGATCGTTGGCGATCATGAGGACCGGCAGGTAGGTGAGCGGCAGGGCCGCCGCCGACAAGCCCGGCGAGCGGCGTCGGCCGAGCCGACGGGATCACGTGCGCCGCCGCAGCAGGAGGTGGGCGAGGACGAGAAGGGGCACGAGCAACTCCGCCCAGGCGATCAGCAGCACGAGACCTTCATCCGTCGCAGCCGACTCACCTGCCGGAACGGCAAGCCTTTGGACGGGATGGAATGCGAGGCGCGGCGACGGCGTTGCCATCGAGGGTCCCGTACGGCGGCGGCGTGTGGCGGCGATCGGGATCAACTAAAATGGCTAGGCCGTGTCATGCGGCGGATGTGCGTCTCGCTTCGGTCCCGGGACGCGGACGACACCCCGACGAACCAGAGCGAGACTTCACTATGCCTATGAACACCCGCGACGACCTGCGGAACATCGCGATCATCGCGCACGTCGACCACGGCAAGACCACGCTGGTCGACGCCATGCTATGGCAGTCCGGCGCCTTCCGGGCCAACCAGGACGTCGACGAGCGGGTCATGGACTCCAACGACCTGGAGCGCGAGAAGGGGATCACGATCCTCGCGAAGAACACCGCGGTCAGGCACGGCGGCATGACCCTGAACATCATCGACACCCCCGGCCACGCCGACTTCGGCGGCGAGGTCGAGCGCGGCCTGTCGATGGTCGACGGCGTGGTGCTGCTGGTGGACGCCTCCGAGGGCCCGCTGCCGCAGACCCGCTTCGTGCTGCGCAAGGCGCTCTCCGCGAAGATGCCCGTGATCCTGTGCATCAACAAGGTGGACCGGCCGGACGCCCGCATCGCCGAGGTCGTCGACGAGGTGTACGAGCTGTTCATCGACCTCGACGCCACCGAGGAGCAGATCGACTTCCCGATCGTGTACGCCTCGGCCAAGGCCGGGCGGGCCTCGCTGGAGCGTCCCGCCGACGGCGGCATGCCGGACTCCTCCGACCTGGAGCCGCTGTTCGAGACGATCAAGAGCACGATCCCGGCGCCGGTGTACGACCCGTCCGCGCCGCTCCAGGCCCACGTCACCAACCTCGACGCCTCCAGCTACCTGGGCCGTATCGCGCTGTGCCGCGTCCACCAGGGCACGATCCGCAAGGGCCAGCAGGTCGCGTGGTGCCGCACCGACGGCACCGTGCAGCGCGTCAAGATCTCCGAGCTGCTGATGACCGAGGCGCTGGAGCGCAAGCCCGCCGAGGAGGCCGGGCCCGGCGACATCATCGCGATCGCCGGCATCCCGGACATCATGATCGGTGAGACGCTCGCCGACCCCGACGACCCGCGTCCGCTGCCGCTGATCACGGTCGACGAGCCGGCGATCTCCATGACGATCGGCACCAACACCAGCCCGCTGGTCGGCAAGGTCAAGGGCTCCAAGGTCACCGCCCGCCTCGTGAAGGACCGCCTCGACAAGGAGCTGGTCGGCAACGTCTCGCTGCGCGTGCTGCCCACCGAGACCCCGGACGCATGGGAGGTGCAGGGCCGCGGCGAGCTGGCCCTGGCGATCCTCGTGGAGCAGATGCGCCGCGAGGGCTACGAGCTGACGGTCGGCAAGCCGCAGGTCGTGACCAAGGTCGTCGACGGCAAGGTGCACGAGCCGGTCGAGCGCCTCACGGTCGACTGCCCGGAGGAGTACCTGGGCGCCGTCACCCAGCTCCTGGCCGTACGCAAGGGCCGCATGGAGCACATGACCAACCACGGCACCGGCTGGATCCGCATGGAGTTCCTGGTGCCGGCGCGCGGCCTGATCGGCTTCCGCACCGAGTTCCTCACCGAGACCCGCGGCACCGGCCTCGTGCACCACGTGTTCGAGACGTACGAGCCGTGGTTCGGCGAGCTGCGCACCCGCAACAACGGCTCGCTGGTGGCCGACCGTGCGGGTCAGGTCACCGCGTTCGCCATGCTCAACCTGCAGGAGCGCGGCACGCTGTTCGTCTCCCCCAGCACGGAGGTGTACGAGGGCATGATCGTCGGGGAGAACTCCCGCTCCGACGACATGGACGTGAACATCACCAAGGAGAAGAAGCTCACCAACATGCGCTCCTCCACCAGCGAGGAGACCGAGAAGCTGATCCCGCCGCGCGTCCTGTCCATGGAGCAGGCCCTGGAGTTCATCCGCGACGACGAGTGCGTGGAGATCACCCCGGAGACCGTGCGCATCCGCAAGGTCGTCCTCGACGCGGCCAGCCGGGGCCGCGCCGCCGCCCGCGCCAAGCGCGGCAACTGAGCTCCTTCACCCGAAAGGCTCCTTCACCCGCGCCCCCGCCGATTCGATCGGCGGGGGTTTCGGCTTTTCCGCCCGCCCGCACCGGCCCGTCCGGGTTCTACCGGGATGACAAGAGGACCGGCCTTTCGGCGACGGCGTCCCAGGGGGCGGGCGACTGGGCGCGGGGCTCTGACGGCAAGAGGCGGTAAACGGCGGGCACAGATGGCGTCGTGTGCCGCTCCCCGCCACGCCCGGCCGTGCTCTCCTGTCGCAGGCATCGAGTGTCTGAGGAGGAGCGACCATGCCCCGCACAACCCGTTTCGCCCTGGCCGCCGGGCTCGCCCTGGGATTCGCGGCCGCGGCCGCCCCGGCCGTGCCGGCGCTGTCCGCCGGGATGGCGGCGGCCTCCGCCGCGCAGACCCGCCCCGAGAAGTCGGCAGGTGAGTCGGCGACCGCCGTCATCAAGAACACCGCCGGGCGCGTCCTCGGCACCGTGCGGGTCGAGCGGTACGACGCGAAGAAGTCGAGGGTCAGCGTCAGCGTGCGGGGGCTCACTCCCGGCTTCCACGGCTTCCACGTCCACGCCGCCGGCATCTGCGACGCGCGCTCCGTCGACCGGGCGACGGGCAGCGCGTTCTCCAGCGCAGGGAGCCACCTCGGCCCCGGGGAGCACGGCGACGGAGCCGGGGACATGCCGCCGCTGCTCGTGGCCGCCGACGGCACCGCCTCCGCGTCCTTCGTGACCGACAGGTTCACCCTGGAGCAGTTGGACGACGCCAACGGGAGTGCGTTCGTGGTGCACGCCGGGCCGGACAACTTCGCGCACATCCCGGACAGGTACTTCCACCGACCCGACGCCACCGGCGCCACCGGCCCGGACGTGACCACGCGCAAGACCGGCGACGCCGGTGCCCGGATCGGCTGCGGGGTCGTCAAGGTCCGCGCCTGATCCGGGTCCGCCGCTCGTGGGGCCGCTCCGGACGCGCGGCGGGCGACGGGCGACGGGCGACGGGCCGGGGACGTGGTCAGGAGATGTGGCGGCGCAACCAGTCGACCAGCGGGACCAGCTCCCGCCAGGTCGAGCGGACCCGGTCGAGGGTCTCCGGGGTGTGCAGCCACAGCTCCGGCTCGAACCGCCGCCCGGCGTGCAGCGTCTTGTGCCGGAGGAGTTCGAGCCGGGGGTGGTCCTCCGGCGCGCCGCGGGGACGGGTCTTGAGCCGGTCGCCGCCGACCGTCAGATCATCGGGCAGGGCCGCGAGGATCTCCTCCAGCAGGGCCCCGGCGGTGTCGTCGTCCAGCGCCTCGCGGTAGCGGAGCACCTGGTCGCCCGGCATCCACCAGCCCGCCGCCACGTAGAGGCCGTCGGCGTCCACCTGCACGTAGTAGCCGACGCCCTCCACGCCCGCTCCGCAGTAGGCCCCCTGATGCGTCTTGTATGGCGACTTGTCCTTCGCGAACCGGACGTCGCGGTGCGGCCGGAAGATGTGGGCCGGTCCGAACTCCGGCTCCAGCTCGTCCATGAGCGCGAGCATCGGCGCCCGCACCCCGGACTCGTACAACTCCTTGTGGGCCGTCCAGTACGCCTTCGAATTGTCGGCGAGAAGGCCCTCGTAGAAAATGAGCGCCTCATCAGGGAACCCGCTGAAACCCATGCCACCCACCTTCGCACGCCCCACCGACAGTCCCGGGGTCGGGACCGCGCGGACGCGCTCAGCGCCGCCGTCTCGCCGTGCCGAAGATCGATCTGGTGATCTCCCGGCCGAGCGCGGTGGCGGCGGTGCGGGCCAGCGACCTGAGCTCCTTCGAGGCGAGCATCCCTTCGAGCGCCGACTGCCTGGGGGCCGGCGCCGGTCTCTCCTCGGGCCTCTCGACCGGCGCTTCCGGCTCGGGCTCCTGCTGCCGGGCCAGACGCGCGGCGAGGATCTCGTACGCCGACTGCCGGTCCACGGCCGTGCCGTACTTCGGCAGGAGCGGGGACGCGGCGATGATCCCCTGGACGACCGCCGGAGCGGAGGGCGCCATGAGCGACCGCGGCGCGCGCAGCCGCGTCCAGGCGACCGGCGTCGGGGCCCCCGTCTCGGACAGGACCGTGACGACCGCCTCCCCGATGCCGAGCTCGGTGAGCACCCGTTCGAGGTCGTAGGAGGAGGCGGGGAACGTCGAGACGGTCGCCTTCAGCGCCTTGGCGTCCTGCGGGGTGAAGGCGCGCAGCGCGTGCTGCACGCGCGCGCCGAGCTGGGCGAGGACGTCGGCCGGCACGTCCTTGGGCGTCTGGGTGACGAAGAAGACCCCGACCCCCTTCGACCGGATCAGCCGCACGGTCTGGGTGATCGACCTGAGGAACGCCTTGGACGCGTCCTCGAACAGCAGGTGCGCCTCGTCGAAGAAGAACACCAGCGACGGCTTGTCGGGGTCGCCCACCTCCGGCAGCGTTTCGAACAGGTCCGCGAGCAGCCACATCAGGAACGTGGAGAACAGCTGCGGACGATCCTGCACGGCGGGCAGCTCCAGGATGGAGATCACGCCGCGTCCGTCCGGCGTGGTCCGCAGCAGGTCGCGCACGTCGAACTCGGGCTCGCCGAAGAACGCCTCCGCCCCCTGGGCCTGGAAGTTCACCAGGGCGCGCAGGATCACCCCGGCGGTCGACGCCGACAGCCCGCCGATGCCGCTCAGCGCCTCCGGCGTCTCGGTCAGATAGCGGATGACGGCGATCAGGTCCTTGAGGTCCAGAAGCGGCAGCCCGTGCGTGTCGGCGAAGTAGAAGATCAGCCCGAGCGACGACTCCTGGGTCTCGTTGAGTTCGAGCACCCGCGACAGCAGCGTCGGCCCGAACGCGCTCATGGTGGCGCGCAGCGGGATCCCCTCCCCCACGCCGCCGAGGGAGAAGAACTCGGCAGCGCAGCCCTCCGGCGCCCAGTCCTGGCCCACGTCGGCGGCCCTGCGGGCGATCCGGTCGCCCGGCGTCCCCGGCGAGGCCAGGCCGGACAGGTCGCCTTTGACGTCCGCGAGGAACACCGGCACGCCTTGAGCGGCGAGCTGCTCGGCCATGAGCTGCAACGTCTTGGTCTTCCCCGTGCCGGTCGCCCCGGCCACCAGGCCGTGCCGGTTCATCATGCGCACCGGAATGCGGACGCGTTCGGAGGGATCGGCCGCGCCGTCCTCGCGTACGAGCGCGCCCAGCTCCAGCGCCGGCCCCTCGAAGTCGTAGCCCTTCACCGGTTCGTGTACTTCTTCCCGGGCGTGGGGCTGCCGAGCAGCTCCGAGACGGTCACGTACGTGAAGCCCTTGTGGTCGAGCTCGTCGAGCAGATGGGGCAGCGCCTGGACGGTGGTGGGGTGGATGTCGTGCATGAGCACGATGTCGCCCGGTTTGGCCGCGGCGCTGCGCTGCGCGATCACCGTGGGGTTGCGGTTGAGCCAGTCGAGGGTGTCGACGGCCCACAGGATCTGCGCGAGCCCCGTCTGCTTCGTCTCGTTGTCCACCGCCTGGTTCGTCGCGCCGTATGGCGGGCGCATGAGCCGCATCGTCACGCCGGTCACCTTCCGCACGGCCTCCTGGGTGCGGTCGAGCTCGCGGCGCAGGCCGTCGGGCGACAGCCCCGTCAGCGAGGCGTGGTCCCAGGAGTGGTTGCCGATCTCGTGGCCCTCGGAGGCCATCCGCCGGACGAAGTCCCGCGTCTCACCCGTGATCATCTGCCCGAGGATGAAGAACGTGGCCCGGGCGTGGTGGGCCGCGAGCAGGTCGAGGACGTGCCCGGTGTATTCGGCCGGACCGTCGTCGAACGTCAGCGCCACGCATTTGTGCTGCCTGCAGTCGACGTGCCGGGGCGGCGGGACCGCCGGCAGTCGTGGCGGGGCTCCGCGCTGCGTCCCCGCGAGCCGGAAGCGCAGCAGGTCGGCGTCGAAATGCCGCGGCGTGCCGAAGCGCGGATGCGGCGCCGCGGGCCCGGGCCGCTCCCCCGAGACCGGTACGGACCGCACCTGGGCACACCCGCCGAGCAGCAGCAACGACAGCAGAACGGATCTGATCCGCATACGACCCCCCGGAGCAGGCGGGGGGCCACGAACGCTACGGATAGCCTCCGGCCGCTCCCCCCCGCAGAACCTTTTCCAGCTCCTCCCACCAGGGCGGCACGTCCGCCTTGAGTTCGGCGTACCTGCGAGCCACCCGGATAGCGCATCCTGCCGGATCAGTACCCAGGTGCCGGCACTTCACGGCACCCTCGCGCCAACGGTAAAAGCCCTCACGGAAGGTCACGACCAGGCCTATCCAGACGGAGAGAGTAGCCTCGTCACCGATCTCGTAGGCGTCGGCCACCCCGAGCGCGGCGAGTTCCGCGCGAAGTTTTTCCACCGCGACTCGCGATTCACTCACCGGCCACCGCCCCCTGCACAGCAGACACGCACAAAAAGGGATGTACCCAACCTTGGAGCGCCGCTTGCGGATTCATTCTGTAATCATCGGCTACTGAGCGTCACCACGCAGCCCTTACTGGTCAGTCATGTGCGGGTTCTCCGACATCAGGAGGCTCACGGAGGTCGGGCGGCACTGTTACATCGGGCGGCTCCGGGGGCTCGGTGACCACCATCACGAACCGCAGGGGTTCGTCGTGCTCGTTGGCGTACCGGTGCGGCCGGTCGGCGCTGAACACGACGGCGTCGCCGGACCCCACGACGTGGCTCCTGCCGTACACGGTCAGCGTGAGCCGTCCCTCCAGGACGGTGAGCATCTCGCGGGTGCCGGCGGGGTGCGCGTCGCCGTCGTGGTGCTCGCCCGGCCCGAGCCGCCAGTCCCACAGCTCCAGGATCGCGGGCGCGTCCGTCCCCACGAGCAGGCGGGCCGACCCTCCCCCGGGATGCCGGAACGTCACCACCTCGGACTCGTGCACGACCCGGACGACCGGGGTGTCGGCGACCTCCACCAGCCGCGCGAGGGTCACGCCCAGCGCGTCGGCGATCCGGGTGAGCGTGTTGACGCTCGGGTTGGTGCGGCCCTGCTCGATCTGGATGAGCATGCCGCGGCTCACGTTCGACCTGGCCGCGAGCTCGTCGAGGGTCATCCCCCGGTGGGCCCGCTGGCCGCGTACGTTCGCGGCGATGGCCGCGGTGATCGTCGCAGGATCAGCCATAAGTACAGCCTAGTGATCTCCTACTACAATCCATTGCACTATTGAGGCAATCTCTTGGGGGATCTGTGACGGCGGTGGCCCTCGCTACGGCATGCGCGGTGATCTTCGGCACGGCCGACTTCTTCGGGGGTCTCGCCACCAGGCGGTCGAAGGTGCTGGCCGTCGTCGTGCTCTCCCAGCTCGGCGGCCTGCTGCTGGTCGCCGCCCTCCTCCCGGTGCTGCCTGGCCACCCGAGCATGGCCGCGCTGGCCTGGGGGATGGCCTCCGGAGTCGCCGGCGCCTTCGGCATCGTCCTGTTCTACCGCGGCCTGGCCACCGGGATGATGTCCGTGATCGCCCCGACCACGGCCACGACCGCGATGGCCGTCCCCGTGGTGTTCGGCCTCCTCACCGGTGACCGGCCCTCCGCCCTGGCGCTCGTGGGCGTCGCGCTCGGCCTGTTCGCCGTCCTGCTGGTCAGCCGCGAGCCGAACGGCGGAGCGAGCGGCTCGAAAGCGGGGCCGATCCTCGCCGCCCTGGTGTCGGGAGCGGGTTTCGGCGGGTTCTTCGTGCTGCTCAAGCTGGCCCCGGCCGACTCCGGCACGTGGCCCCTGCTGGGGGCGAGGATCGCGTCGATCACGCTGGTCGTGCTGCTGGCCCTCGCGACGCGCAGGAGCCTGCGCCCGGTGCCCGGCAGCCTCACGGTGACGATCACGGCCGGGGTGCTCGACATGGCCGCCAACGTGCTCTATCTCTTCGCGGCGCAGCGGGGGATGCTCACCCTGGTGGCCGTCCTGGTGTCGCTCTATCCGGCGAGCACGCTGCTGCTCGCGCGTTACGTCCTGGGCGAGCGGCTGAGCCCCGTGCAGATCACCGGCGTCGGGTTCGCACTCGGCGCGATCGCCCTCATCGCCGCCGCCTGAACGGCGCCCCGAAGCGCATCCCGCCCCCGAGGCGAGGTGTCGCACGCCCGGCGTCCGGGGGCCCGCAGGCGCGGGACTACGTCCCTGCGCTCCTCACGGGCCCGTCAGGCGCGGGTCAGGCCGCGCACACCTGCTCGGGGACGCGTACGACGCCCTCCTCGCGGGCGTAGTCCTCCAGCATCCCCCGGAGCTGGCGGCGGCCCCGGTGCAGCCTCGACATCACGGTGCCGATCGGGGTGCCCATCCGGTCGGCGATCTCCTTGTACGCGAAGCCCTCGACGTCGGCCAGGTAGACGGCCACCCGGAAGTCCTCCGGCAGGGCCCGCAGGGCGTTCATCACGACACTGTCCGGGATCTGGTCGAGCGCCTCGGTCTCGGCCGAGCGCAGCCCGGTCGACATGTGCGACTCGGCCGCCGCCAGCTGCCAGTCCTCGATCTCCTCGGCGGCCGACAGCTTGGGCGAGCGCTGCTTCTTCCGGTAGTCGTTGATGAAGTTGTTGGTGAGGATGCGGTGCAGCCACGCCTTGAGGTTCGTGCCCTCACGGAACTGGTGGTACGACGTGAACGCCTTCGCGACGGTCTCCTGGACCAGATCCTCGGCGTCGGCGGGGTTGCGCGTCAGACGCATGGCGGACGCGTAGAGCTGGCTCGTCACCGGCACGACCTCACGCTCGAACCATGCCTGCCGCTGCTCGTCGGTCGAGATCATCTCTTCCCCCTACGGAACTTCTCCCCCGTTACCCGTCCGGCCGGAACACATGCGAGGTCAGTCGTTCATCCTTGTGCCAAGGACATCGTGCCGATTGGGGCCTAAGCACGGTGTTAATTCGTCCGGCCTGGTCAGCGCCATCGCTGCAGAGACCAGGCCCGCGCGGCCAGGTCACGCGCAAGCCGAACAAGTCTCATTAGCGTAACACTGAAGCCTCAATCCAGAGTAAAATGTGGCAGATTTCACTGGCCGCCGACCGGCGAAGCGGGAAGCCGTAGAACGGCCTCCACTTTGGTGTTCATGCCGAGAAGCGTGCCAGAGTGGCGCCATGAACCACCTGGATCGGCACGATCCGGTCACGAGGGCCTGGGTGGCCGACGCCATCCAGGCCGTCGAGGCCGACGCCAACCGAAGCTGTGACACTCACCTGCATGTGTTCCCGCTCCCCTCGCACTGGGGTGTCGACCTCTATCTGAAAGACGAGTCGGTGCACCCGACCGGTTCACTCAAGCACCGTCTCGCCCGGTCGCTCTTTCTGTACGGCCTGGCGAACGGCTGGATCGGGCCCACCACCACGATCATCGAGGCGTCCAGCGGGTCCACCGCCGTGAGCGAGGCGTACTTCGCCCGGCTGCTCGGCCTGCCGTTCATCGCGGTGATCCCGGCGAGCACCTCGCCGGAGAAGCGGGAGATCATCGAGTTCTACGGCGGCAAGTGCCACCTGGTGGACGACCCGAGAGCGATCTACGACGAGTCGCACCGGCTCGCCGCCGAGACCGGCGGGCACTACATGGACCAGTTCACCTACGCCGAGCGGGCGACGGACTGGCGGGGCAACAACAACATCGCCGAGAGCATCTTCCAGCAGATGGCGCTCGAACGGCACCCGGAGCCCGCGTGGATCGTCGTCGGCGCGGGCACCGGCGGCACCTCGGCGACGATCGGCCGCTACATCCGCTACCGCCGCCACCAGACCCGGCTGTGCGTGGCCGATCCCGAGGGCTCGGCGTTCTATCCGTCCTGGGCCTCGGGCGAGGAGCACGGCGGCGCCGGATCGCGGATCGAGGGCATCGGCCGGCCGCGGGTCGAGCCTTCGTTCCTGCCGACGGTCATCGACCGGATGACCCAGGTGCCGGACGCCCTGTCGATCGCGGCCATGCACTGGGTCAGGGAGGTCACCCGCCGGGAGGTCGGCGGCTCGACCGGCACCAACATCGCGGCGGCGGTGCAGATCATCAGGGAGATGCGGCAGCGGGGCGAGCGCGGCAGCGTGGTCACGCTGATCTGCGACGGCGCCGAGCGCTACCGCGACACCTACGGCGACCCGCGCTGGCTGTCGGAGCAGGGCATCGACATCGACCCCCACCTCGAAGAGCTGCGCGCCTTCCTCAGAAGCTGACGACCGGTGGGCCGGGGGATCCCGGCCCACCTCCGTCTCCTGTCCGTCAGTCGCCGAGCAGCGCGTCGACGAAGACGTCGGGGTCGAACGGCGCGAGGTCGTCCGGCCCCTCGCCGAGGCCCACCAGCTTCACGGGCACGCCCAGCTCACGCTGGACCGAGATCACGATGCCGCCCTTGGCAGTGCCGTCCAGCTTGGTCAGCGCGATGCCGGTGACGTTGACCACCTCGGCGAAGACCTGCGCCTGGCGCATGCCGTTCTGCCCGGTGGTCGCGTCGAGGACGAGGAGCACCTCGTCCACCGCCGCCTTCTTCTCGATGACCCGCTTGACCTTGCCCAGCTCGTCCATGAGGCCGGTCTTGGTGTGCAGCCGTCCCGCGGTGTCGACGATGACGGTGTCCGCCTTGTCCTCGATGCCCTTGGCGACGGCGTCGAACGCCACGGACGCCGGGTCGCCGCCCTCCGGGCCGCGCACCACACCCGCGCCGACGCGGTCACCCCACGTCTGGAGCTGGTCGGTGGCCGCCGCGCGGAAGGTGTCGGCGGCGCCGAGCACGACCTTCCTGCCGTCGCCGACCAGGACCCGGGCGAGCTTGCCCGAGGTCGTGGTCTTGCCGGTGCCGTTGACGCCGACGACGAGGACGACGGCCGGCCGCTCCCCGTGCGGCTGGGTGTGCAGGGTCCGGTCGAGGTCCGGCGCGATCTGCGCGAGCAGTTCCTCGCGCAGCAGCTTGCGCACCTCCACGGGGGTGCGGGTGCCGAGCACCTTCACCTTCGTCCGCAGTTCCTCCACCATCGCACGGGTGGGGGCCACGCCGACGTCGGCCGTGATCAGAGTCTCCTCGATCTCGTCCCAGACCTCGTCGTCGAGCCGGTCCCGCGACAGCAGTTCGAGCAGGCCCCGGCCGAGGACGTTCTGCGAACGGGCGAGCCTGCCGCGCAGCCGCACCATCCGGCCGGCCGAGGGCGGCGGGACCTCGATCTCGGGAGCCTTGATCAGCTCTTCGATCGGAGGGGCGGGCGGCGGCAGTGTGGTCGTCGTGCCGCCGTCCTCTTCGCCCAGCCCCGTCTTCGCGGGCTCCTCCACAACGGGAGCCTTCGGCTCGGGCGGGGCCGGCGGGGCGGGCGGCAGGTCCTTCGCCTTCGGCCGGAACAGCAGCCACAGGCCACCCACCGCCAATATGGCGACGATGGCCACGATCACGATGATGCCGAGGTAACCGTCCACACCATGCAGTTTCCCAGATGACCCGCATTACTCCAGCCAGGGGCGACTTCCCTAGACCTTCTCGCGGAGGCGCTGGCTGACGACCTGGGTGACGCCGTCGCCGCGCATCGACACGCCGTACAGCGCGTCGGCGATCTCCATCGTGCGCTTCTGGTGCGTGATCACGATGAGCTGTGAAGTCTGTCTCAGTTCCTCGAACAGGGTGAGCAGCCGCTGCGTGTTGGTGTCGTCGAGCGCCGCCTCGACCTCGTCCATCACGTAGAACGGCGACGGACGCGCCTTGAAGATCGAGATGAGGAACGCGACGGCCGTCAGCGACCGCTCGCCGCCGGACAGCAGCGAGAGGCGCTTGACCTTCTTGCCCGGCGGCCGGGCCTCGACCTCGACCCCGGTGGTCAGCATGTCCTCGGGGTCGGTCAGCAGCAGGCGGCCCTCCCCGCCGGGGAAGACCCGCTGGAAGATCTGCCCGAACTCGCGGGCCACGTCCTCGTACGCCGCCGCGAAGACCTGCTCGACCCGGTCGTCGACCTCCTTGACCACGAGCAGCAGGTCGCGCCGGGTCTTCTTGAGGTCTTCGAGCTGGGAGGTGAGGAAGGCGTGCCGCTCCTCAAGGGCGGCGAACTCCTCCAGCGCCAGCGGGTTGACCTTGCCGAGCTGGGTCATCTGCCGGTCGGCCGTCCTGGCCCGCTTCTCCTGCTCCTCCCGGACGTACGGCACCGGCGGGTCGCCGGGCACCGGCACGCTCGGCCCGTATTCGGCGATGAGCGGTTCGAGCTCGATGCCGTACTCCTCCAGGGCACGCTGCTCCATCTGCTCCAGGCGCAGCCGCCGCTCCGTCCTGGCCATCTCGCTGCCGTGGACCCGGTTGACCAGGGCGTCCAGCTCGGAGCTGAGCTCCCGCACGCGCTGGCGCACCTGCTTGAGCTCGGCGTCGATCTGCCCGCGCGCCCGCTCGGCCTCGTCGCGCTCCTCGGCGGCCCGCGCGAGCGAGCCCTCCAGGGCGCTCAGGGCGGCACGGGCGCCGTCGGCCACCGCCGCCGCGATCTCCGCCTGCCTGCGGCGGCGTTCCCGGTCGGCCGCGGCCCTGGCGCGGTCCTGCCGCTCGCGCTGCGCCGCGCGCAGCAGGGCCTCGGCCCGGCCCGCGATGCCCCGCACCCGCTCCTCGGCCGTACGGACGGTCAGCCGGGCCTCCATCTCGGCCTGCCGGGTGACGCCGCAGGTGGCGGCCAGCTCGTCCCGGGTGTCGGTGGTCGGCTCCGCCTCCAGCTCGGCGGCGTACTCTGCCTCGGCGAGCTGCTCCTCCAGCTCCACCACCGCGGCCTGGGCCTGCTCGCGCGCCTCCTGGGCGTCCAGCACGGACCGGCTCAGCCGGGCCGCCTCGTCCTGGGCGGCCTTGACGGCGGCCTCCAGCCGGGCGAGCTGCTTGGCCGCCGCCGCGGCCCGCTGGTCGGCCTCCCGCTGCCTGCCGCGCAGGCGGTCGAGCCCGGCCTGCGCCGCGTTCAGCCCGTTCTGCGCGGCGTTGACGCCGCTCTGGGCGACGCTCACGCCGCTCTGCGCCTCCGCGACCCCCGCCTGAGCCGCCTCCAGCGCGAGCTGGAACTCCCGCTCGGCGGCCACGGCCTCGTCCAGCGCCTCCCCGTGCCGTTCGGCCTCGGCCCTGGCGGTGGCGAGATCGGCGGCGGCCTCGTCCAGGGCCGTGCGCATCTGCAGCAGCGAGGAACCGCCGCCCGAGCCGCCGTGCGCGGCGTGGACGCCGAGCAGGTCGCCGGACGTCGTGACGGCACGCAGCTCCGGCTGGGCGTCCACGACCTTGCGCGCGGTGAGCAGATCGGGCACCACGACCACGTCGGACAGCAGCGCCTCCACGGCGGGGCGGAACTCGTCCGGCACGGTCACCAGGTCGGCGGCCCATTCGGCGCCCGCGACCGGCACCTCCGGCCGCCCGCCTCCGCTCTGTCCACCGCGGCTCTGCCTGTCGCCCGCGATCAGCAGGGCGGCGCGGCCCGCGTCGGCCTCACACAGGTGCTCGACGGCCGCGACGGCGGCGGTGAGCGAGGCGACGGCCACCCCGTCCACGGCCAGCACGGCCGCGACGGCCGCCTCCGCCCCCGGGCGTACGGCGAGCAGCGTGGCGATCGGGCCGAGCACGCCGGGCAGCCCGGCGCCGAGCAGCGCGGCGGCCCCGTCCGCTCCCCCGGCCAGGCTCATCTCCAGCGCCTCGCACCGGGCCTGGAGAGCGGCGACCGCGCGCTGTGACTCCTGGTCGGCGGCCCGGGCCGTGCTCACGGCGGCCTTGGCGGCGGCCAGCGCGTCCCTGGGCGCGGCCAGGTCGGCCCGCGTCCGCTCGACGACGGCCTCGGCCTGCTCGGCCACGGCCCTGGCCTCCTCCACCGCGGCGCGGGCGAGGTCCACGCCCTCCTGCGCGGCCTCCAGCTCGGCCGCGAGCTCGGGGTCGGCCGGCGGCTCGTCGAGCGCCTGCGCGTCGAGCTCGTCCTGGGCCTGCTCCGCGCGCCGGGTGGCGTCCTCGACGGCCTTGGCGAGCCTGCCGATCTCGTCTCCGGCGGCCCTGGCCCGGCTCCTGGCCGACTCGACCTGGCCGCGGAGACGGGCGAGGGCCTCGCGGCGGTCGGCCGCGGCGCGGGAGGCGGCGGTCAGGCGCCGCTCCTCGGCGGCCAGGGCCTCCTCGGCCTCGGCGCGGACCTCGACGGCGGCCTCCAGGCGCTCGCGCGCCTCGTCCAGCTCCTCCGCCAGCACCCGCTCCTGCTCCCGCACCTCGGCGGCCTCGCGCTCCAGGTCTTCCGGGTCGCGCCCGCGCCGCTCGACGGACGCGGCGTCCGCGGCGTGCCGCCGCCGTTCGGCCGCGAGGCTCTCCACGCCGCGCAGCCGCTCCCGCAGAGCCGAGAGGCGGTAGAAGGTCTCCTGGGCGGCCTTGAGGCGCGGCTGGGCCTCGTTCTCGGCCGCCTCCAGCTCGGCCTCCCGCCGCTGGCCCTCGGCCAGCTCCGCCTCCACCCGGGCGCGCCGCGCCTGTACGGCCGCCTCGTCGGCCTCCTCCCGCTGCAGCGTGTCGCGGAGGGTGATCACGTCGTCGGCGAGCAGGCGCAGCCGCGCGTCACGCAGATCGGCCTGGATGACGGCCGCCTTGCGGGCGATCTCGGCCTGCCGGCCCAGCGGTTTGAGCTGGCGGCGCAGCTCGGCGACGAGGTCCTGGACGCGGGTCAGGTTGGCCTGCATCGCATCGAGCTTGCGGAGCGCCTTCTCCTTGCGCTTGCGGTGCTTGAGTACGCCCGCGGCCTCCTCGATGAAGGCACGGCGCTCCTCGGGCCCCGCGTGCAGCACCTGGTCGAGCTGGCCCTGGCCGACGATGACGTGCATCTCCCGGCCGATGCCGGAGTCGGACAGCAGCTCCTGGATGTCGAGCAGGCGGCAGGTGTCGCCGTTGATGGCGTACTCGCTCTGGCCGGACCGGAACATCAGCCGGCTGATCGTCACCTCGGTGTAGTCGATCGGGAGCGCGCCGTCGCTGTTGTCGATCGTCAGAGTGACCTCGGCGCGGCCGAGCGGCGGCCGGCTGGAGGTGCCCGCGAAGATGACGTCCTCCATCTTGCCGCCGCGCAGCGACTTGGCGCTGTGCTCGCCCATCACCCACGCGAGGGCGTCCACGACGTTGGACTTGCCGGAGCCGTTGGGGCCCACCACGGCGGTGATGCCCGGCTCGAAGCGGAGGGTGGTGGCCGAGGCGAAGGACTTGAAGCCCCGTAAGGTGAGCGTCTTCAGATACACGTCCGCCCCCCTCGGTGCCGCCCGGCGTTTGGGGGGAAAGACTACAGCTCCCAGGGGCCGGGTACGCGGGGATAGGCACCGGCGGCCCGCCTGGGGAATGAAGAGGGATACGACAAGCCGGACGGTTCGCCCATCCCGCCCTCGGCTCGTTATTTACGATCAGTTAGCCGGCGAATCAATTGCCGCGGAACGCCGGTGGAAATGGCAAGGGACGCCTTTGCGGGGCGTCCCTACAATCCTTTCCCGTTTCCTGCCGGTCCTCAGGTGAGAGCCGGCTCGCGATCCTGCAGCCGGACCAGGGCCTCGTCACGAGTTTGCGCTTCGAGCGCGTCGTTCTGGGCCTGGAGCCGGGTGAGTTCTGCCTCGAGGTCGCGGATGCGCTGCTGGAGGCGGCGCATTTCCGAGATCATTCGAGGGTCAGGACCGCCGACGTGGCCGAGTAGAGCCTTCGCCATAGTAAAGGGTCCTCCACGCTGAGTGACCAGACTGGTTCGCGCACTTCATGCCGCGGGAGGGGTGCGCGTGGTTCCTCTCAAGAGTCGCACCGGCAATGGAGACGGTCAAGTTGAACGCTCCGCACAGACGTGCCGGTGGGCACTCTCGCTAGATAAATATACCGGATTTGAGGGGTTTGAGGGAAGCCCTACCTCTCCACAAACCCGGCGATACCTCTCTTCGCATCGCTCCAGCGCTCGACCACCCCCTCAACGTGGCCGGGCGTGTCTCCGGTGCGTAACAACGACAGGAGCCTCTCGCACGACTCCTTCGGGCCCTCGGCGACGACCTCGACCCTCCCGTCGGCCAGGTTCGAAGCCCACCCGACGAGCCCGAGCTCAAGTGCGCGGGCCCGGGTCCACCAGCGGAACCCCACACCCTGCACCCGTCCCCGGACCCATGCCGTCAACCGAACCACGCCTACAAGTATCCAGATCGACTCCGGCCGCCACAGGCGGGGGTCTACGGACGGGCGTTCCCCGGGCGGGGCTGGCACTTCGGGCAGCTGTAGGAGGACCTGTTCATGAACGCCTCCCGCCGGATCGGCGTCCCGCAGCGGCGGCAGGGCTCGTCCCGCCTGCCGTAGACCGCGAGCGAGCGGTCGAAGTAGCCGCTCTCGCCGTTCACGTTCACGTACAGGCTGTCGAAGGAGGTGCCGCCCTGCCCCAGCGCCTCGGCCATGACCGCGCGGACCGCCGCAAGCAGTTCGGCGATCTTCGGCCGGGTCAGCGTCTCCGTCGGCCGCGCCCAGTGCAGGCGCGCGCGCCACAACGCCTCGTCCGCGTAGATGTTGCCCACCCCGCTGATCAGCGACTGGTCGAGCAGCGCCCGCTTGATCCCCGTACGGCGCAGCCGCAGCCGTACGGCGAACTCCGCGTCGTCGAAGGCGTCCTCCAGCGGGTCGGCGGCGATGTGCGCGATCGGCTCGGGCACGGGCCGCCCCCGTCCGGCGGTCATGGGCGCCACCAGGAGGTGTCCGAAGGTGCGCTGGTCGACGAAGCGTAACTCCAGGCCGCCGTCGGTGAAGCCCATGCGCACGCGCAGATGTTTCTCGATGGGCGACAACGGGTCCACGACGAGAAGCTGGCCGCTCATGCCGAGGTGGGCGATCAGCGCCTCGCCGGGCTCCTCCTCGCCGCCGTCCCGCAGGGGCAGCCACAGGTACTTGCCGCGCCGCTCGGCCGACACCAGCGTGCGGCCCTTGAGCTGGGCGGGCAGGTCGCCGACGTTGCGGCGGACCGCCCGGGGGTGCAGGACCTCGGCCGCGGCCACCGCCCGGCCGGCGACCCAGCTTTCCAGGCCCCTGCGGACGACCTCGACCTCGGGCAGTTCGGGCATGCGCCGTCTCCCGGGCTCAGGCGTGCACGGGGCCGGCGCCCTCGCGGGCGTCGCGCAGCGCGCGGATCGCGGTCCAGGCCGCCTCGGCCGCCTGCTGCTCGGCCTCCTTCTTGCTGCGCCCTGAGCCCTTCCCGTACTCCTTGCCGCCCACCCGCACGATGGCGGAGAACGACTTGGCGTGGTCGGGACCGCTCTCGTCCACGTGGTACTCCGGCACGCCGAGCATCTCGGCCGCGGTGAGCTCCTGCAGGGACGTCTTCCAGTCGAGCCCGGCGCCGAGCGACGCCGACCGCGTGATGAGCGGGTCGAACAGCAGGTGGACGACGCGGAACGCCTCGTCGAGGCCCTTGTCGACGTAGACCGTGCCGATCAGGGCCTCCAGCGTGTCGGCCAGGATGGACGACTTGTCCCGGCCGCCCGTGCCCTCCTCGCCGCGGCCGAGCCGCAGGTACTTGCCGAGGTCGAGCGTCCTGGCGACGTCCGCGAGCGCCCGCATGTTGACCACGGCGGCGCGCAGCTTGGCGAGCTGGCCCTCCGGCAGGTCCGGGTGGTTGCGGAACAACGTGTCCGTCACCACGAGACCCAGCACCGAGTCGCCCAGGAACTCCAGGCGCTCGTTCGTCGGCAGCCCGCCGTTCTCGTACGCGTAAGAGCGGTGCGTCAGCGCCCGCTCCAGGATGCCGGTGCTGAGCCTGACGTCCAGCGTTTGGTACAGCTCGTCTCTGGCGACCTCGACGGGCACGGGCTTTACAGACGGCGCGGCCATGAAATCCTCCCAACTCCTAGTGCAGGCAGGGCCGTGCACGGGAGGCAGATGGGCCGGCCGAAGGCCCGAAGGCGTGGTGGACGCCGGTCCGCCGGGAGCCGATGGCCCCGGCGTCCACCACGACCGCGGGCGTGCATGTCGGTGCGTACCGTCCAACCGCCACCGCACGTTCCTGTGAAGCACGGTAACGCCGACCGGCTCGCCTTGACGATCCGGCCGGCGTCCCGACGGCTACGCGCGGCCCAGATGGCGCCTCGCTACGTCGTCGTCGCCCGTAGCTCCGCTACGGGCTCCTCCTCCGCCTTGCGATGCATCCATCTGGATCCGCGCTCGTGAGGCAGCTCTACGCGCGATCAGGCCGACGGCTCGACGACCTGACGGCGGTTGTAGGTGCCGCAGGTCGGGCACGCCACGTGCGGGCGCTTGGGCGAGCGGCACTGCGGGCAGCTCACGAGTGCGACCGCCGCCGCCTTCCACTGGGACCTGCGGGCGCGGGTGTTGCTCCGCGACATCTTCCGCTTGGGGACGGCCACGTCAACCCTCCTGATCGTCTTCCTGTTCCACAACCAAACCCTGCAGCGCCGCCCAGCGGGCGTCGATCGTTTCGTGCCGGTGGTCAGGGCCGGCCTCCGCCAGCCTGATCCCGCATTCCGTGCAAAGACCGGGGCAGTCATCACCGCACACCGGGCTCAGCGGCAGTGCGAGCACCACCGCGTCACGGAATACCGGCTCGAGATCGAGCAGTTCGCCGTCGAGGAGCAGATCGTCCTCTCCGGCGTCCTCCGCCGAGTAGAAGTAGAGCTCCTGGAAGTCGACCTCGATCTCCGAGGTCAACGGGTCCAGGCAGCGCGAGCACTCTCCCGTCAGGGAAGCCCGCGCCGTGCCCGTGACGAGCACGCCCTCCATCACCGCCTCGAGCCGCATGTCCAGCTCGACGTCAGCGTCCTTGGGAACGCCGATCATTCCGACCGCGAGGTCCGCCGGTGCCGGGAGGACCGGGCTGAGCGTGCGCATCGATCCCGGTCGGCGCCCCAGGTCGTGGGTGGAGATCACCCAGGGGGCTCGGGGATCGAGGCTGTGCAGACTCATCCTGCTCTCATTAGGCATGGCGAATCACCGCCGTCGTGCAAGGCTGAAAGGAAAGAATACCAGCCCCGGTTCAGCCTCTGAGCCGCTCCACGAGCAGCTGGTGGACGAGGTCGGGGACCAGGCCGGAGACGTCCCCGCCGTACCGGGCGATCTCCTTGAGCCTGCTGGACGACAGGAACGAGTACTCCGGGTTGGTGGACATGAACAGCGTCTCGACGCCGGACATCCGGTAGTTGAGCTGGGCCATCTGCAGCTCGTAGTCGAAGTCGCTGACCGCCCGCAGGCCCTTCACGATGGCCGGAATCCCCTGCTGCCTGCAGAAGTCGACCAGCAGGCCGTGGAACTTCTCCACGCGGATGTTGCCGTACTCCTTCGTCACCGCCTGGAGCATCTCGATGCGCTCGTCGACGGTGAACAGGCTGTGCTTCTCGATGTTGATGAGCACAGCCACGACGACCTCGTCATACAGCCGTGACGTCCGGCCGATGATGTCCAGATGTCCGTTGGTCACGGGATCGAACGATCCCGGGCAGACGACGCGACGCAAGGCGCACCCCCATAGATTCACGGGTTCCCGGCTGCGCGACCGTACCAAACGGCCGCTTCGCCGTATCGACGGACCCTGTCTTCCGTGAAGCCCGCGGGCCACACCAGGTCCTTACCCCTCGACTCCCGCTCGACGGCCACGAGCGCGCCCTCCGCCAGCCAGCCGTTGTCGCGCAGCGCCGTCAGCACCCGGGAGACCGCCTCGTCTGTGACGGCGTAGGGCGGGTCGGCGAAGACGAAGTCGTACGGCTCCTCGCACGGCCGGTCCACCACCCGCTCGACCTTTTCGGCCCGGAGGGCCGCCCCCGGCAACCCGAGAGACGCGATGTTCTCCCTGATCGTGCGCGCGGCCCTGGCGTCCGACTCGACCAGCAACGCGTGGGCGGCCCCTCTGCTCAGCGCCTCAAGCCCGACGGCGCCCGACCCGGCGTACAGGTCGAGGACCCTGGCCCCGTCCAGCGGTCCGAGCGAGGAGCCGACGGTGGCGAACAGGCCCTCCCGGGTGCGGTCGCTCGTCGGCCTGGTCGATCTCCCCGGCGGGACGGCCAGCCTGCGTCCCCCCGCCGTCCCTGCGATCACCCGCGTCACGCCTTCATTGTCCCGCCCGCGACGGCCTTCCCGGCACGGCGGGTGGAGGGCCGGGAAGATCGCACAGGTCAAGAGTGGGCAAGCGGCGGCGACGAATGAGTAAGAGCCGTATCGCGGGCTCCGTCACATGCGCATCATGAGTTCTGCGGCCTTCACGGTGACCCAGGGGAAGGCCGGCCGGCGTGATCGTGAGCCCTTCCGCACGTCGGCGCCCTCGGCACCTGACCCGAGGGCGGGCCCAGCCGGGGACGGCATTCGGGGGGAGGCCGTCCCAAGGCTGGGCCCTGGGTCCTTAACGGGCGTCGTGTTCACACGGCGCCCGTTTCACTTTCCCGCCCCCGTTACATGCCGCTGAGTCCCCGCGCATGCCGCGGGGCGCCGCGGGCGGGGACGGCGGTCACGCCTTTTCGAGGAACTCGGCGCGTTCGTCGGCGACCATGGTGTCGATCTCGGCACGCAGGGCCGGATGGGCCGACAGCTCGGAATCGGCGGACAGCAGGGCGGTCGCCTCGGCCCGGGCGGCCTCGATCACGTCCTCGTCGCGCAGAAGCTGCAGCAGCTTGAGCGAGGACCTGCGCCCCGACTGGGCGGCGCCGAGCACGTCGCCCTCCCGGCGCTGCTCCAGGTCGACACGGGACAGTTCGAAGCCGTCGAGGGTCTCGGCCACCGCGTCGAGCCTGCGGCGCGCCTGGGTGCCCTCCGGGGCCTCGCTGACGAGCAGGCACAGTCCGGGCAGGCCGCCCCGGCCCACCCGGCCGCGCAACTGGTGGAGCTGGGAGACGCCGAAGCGGTCGGCGTCCATGATGACCATCGCCGACGAGTTGGGAACGTCGACGCCGACCTCGATGACCGTGGTCGCGACCAGGACGTCGATCTCGCCCCGGGCGAAGGCCCGCATCGCCGCGTCCTTGTCCTCGGGCGCGAGCTTGCCGTGCAGCGCCTCGATCCGCAGCCCGGCCAGCGGCCCCTCCCCGAGCGTGTGCGCGACGTCGAGCACCGCCAGGGGCGGCCTGCGCTCGTCGTCGTCCTTCGCCAGGTCGCCCTCGTCGCCCTCCTGGTCGCCGATGCGCGGGCACACCACGTACGCCTGGCGGCCCAGGCCGACCTCCTCCCGGACCCGCTGCCAGGCGCGGTCGAGGAAGTGGGGCTTCTCCGCGGCGGGCACCACGTGGGTGGTGATCGGAGCCCGGCCCGATGGCAGCTGGGACAGCGTGGAGACCTCCAGGTCGCCGAACACGGTCATCGCGACCGTGCGCGGGATCGGCGTCGCCGTCATGACCAGCACGTGGGGACGACCGCCGCCGCCCTTCTCACGCAGCGCGTCGCGCTGCTCGACGCCGAACCTGTGCTGCTCGTCGACCACGACCAGCCCGAGGTCGGCGAACTGGACGTGCTCCTGCAGCACGGCGTGGGTGCCGATCACGATGCCGGCCGTGCCGGAGGCCGCGTCGAGCAGCGCGCTGCGCCGCGCGGCGGCCCCCATCGAGCCGGTGAGCAGCGCGACCGCGGTCCCGCCGAACATCCCGCCGGCCGCGAGATCACCCAGCATGTTCACGATCGACCGGTGGTGCTGCTGGGCGAGGACCTCGGTGGGCGCGAGCAGCACGGCCTGCCCGCCGGAGTCGACCACCTGGAGCATCGCGCGCAGCGCGACCACGGTCTTGCCCGCGCCGACCTCGCCCTGCAGGAGCCGGTGCATGGGGTGCTCGCGGGCGAGGTCGGCGGCGATCTCCTCGCCGACCTGCCGCTGCCCGTCGGTGAGCTGGAACGGCAGCCGCTTGTCGAACTCACGCAGCAGCCCGTCGTCGCGCCCGGGGCGGGCCCTGGCGAGCCAGGCGGACGCGGCCATGCGCCGCCGCACCAGGACGGCCTGCAGGACGAACGCCTCGTCAAACTTCAGCCGGTCGTGCGACCGGGCGACGTCCGCCTGGCTGCGGGGCCGGTGGACGCGCCGCAGCGCCTCCTCGATCGGCAGCAGCCCCAGCCGCTCCCGTATCTCGGCGGGCACCGGGTCGTCCAGGCTGAGCACGTCGAGCACCGTGCGCACCGCCCGGCGGATCTTCCAGCTCGGCAGCCCCTGCGCGGAGGGGTAGATCGGCACCAGCGCGGAGGCGAACTCCTCGGCCGTCTCCTCCGTCTCGTCGAACGACTCGTACTCGGGATGGGTGAGCGAGACGCGCCTGGTCCTCCCGCCGACGAAAACGCCGACCTTGCCGGAGAACATCGCCTCGGTGCCCGGGGTGAGCCGCTGCTCGGCGACGTAGGCGCCCTTGCCGAAGAAGGCCAGGTGCAGCTTCTCCTTGCCGTCGGTCACCTCGATGTCGAGCCAGGTGCCCTGCCGGTTCTTCATCGGCCTGCGGACGGCGGACGACACCTTGGCGACCACGGTGACGTGCTCGTCGTGCTCCAGTGACGCGATGGGCGTCAGCTCCCCCCGCTGCGCGTACCGCCGCGGATAGTGGCGCAGCAGTTCACCGACCGTGCTGATGCCCAGCGCGCTCTCCAGCGGGGCGGCCGACCTGCCGACCACCTTCTTGAGCGGCTCGTCGAAGCTCGTCACGACACCAATTACTACCCGTACTGGCCGACAATCCGGCTACTCGACGCCGATCAGGAGGGGATAGCCGCCCTGCCCGCCCTCGTACACGACGATCTCCAGGTCCGGGCGGGCGCGCTCCAGGTGGTCGCGTACGGCGGGCAGGAGCGCCTCGGGCGCGCCGGCGCCGGTGACGACCGTGACCATCTCGCTGCCCCCGGAGACCAGGCGCCGGACGACCTCGACCGCGGTCGCGGCCAGGTCCGCGCCGATCAGCGCGACCTCGCCGTCCACCACCCCGAGCACGTCGCCGGGACGGCAGATCCCCGCGCTGGTCATCGCATCGCGGTCGGCCACCCACACGTGCCCGTGGCGGGTGTGCCCGGCGGCGTCCGTCATCGCCACGATGTCGTCGTCGAAGCGGCGCAGCGGGTCGTGCACGGCCAGCGCGGCCAGGCCCTGCACCGACGCCCGGGTGGGCAGGACGCTGACCGTCACGCCCTCCTCCCTGGCGATCTCCGCGGCGGCCACGGCGACGTCGTGCACGGCGGCGTCGTTGGGCAGCACCGCGACCTCGGCCCCGGCCTCCCGGACGGCCCGCAGCAGGGCCGCCGCCGTCGGGGCCGACCCCGGGTCACGCCGCACGACCACCGCTCCCGCCTCCCGGAACAGCGCCGCCAGTCCGTCCCCGGCGGCGACCGCGACGACGCCCCTCGCCGGGCCCGGCTCGTGCGGCCGTCCCCCGAGGTAGGTCACCTTGATCCGATGCGGGCGCCCGGCCCGCAGCCCGGCCTCGATCGCCGCGCCCGCGTCGTCCACATGGACGTGGACGTTCCACAGGCCCTCCCCGCCGACGATCACCAGGCTGTCGCCCAGCGCGTCGAGCTCGCCCCTCAGCTCGTCCACCTCGTCCGCGTCCAGGAGGTACATGACCTCGTAACCGGGGCCGCCCGCGTCCTGCCGTGCGAGCTCCTCCGGCGCGATCCGCGCGGCGGGGGCCGGCACCTCGTGCCGCTCGCTGTACGCCTCGGTCACCACCTCGGCCAGGCTCTCCAGCATGACTACCAGCCCGGCCGCGCCCGCGTCCACGACGCCGTTGCGGGACAGCACGCCGAGCTGCCCCGTCGTACGGCGCAGGGCGCGCCGCGCCTCGTCCGCCGCCCGGCGGGCCACCTCGGCCAGGTCGTCGGGCGCGTCGCGTACGGCATGCGCCGCGGCCGACAGCACGCTCAGCACCGTGCCCTCCACCGGCCGGACGACCGCCGCCCTGGCCATCTCGGCCGCCCTCGTCAGGCCGTCACGCAGGTCGGCGCCGCCTCCCGGCGCGCGCCCGAGCACCTCGCCCATGCCCCTGACGGCCTGGCTGACGATCACCCCGGAGTTGCCCCGCGCGCCGAGCAGGGCCCCACGTGTCAGGGCCTCCCACGTGGCGCCCGCGTCCGCGTCGCCGGGCAGCGCGTCGACCGCCTCGGCCGCCGACAGGATCGTGAGGTGCAGGTTCGTGCCGGTGTCCCCGTCGGGCACGGGGAACACGTTGAGCGCGTCGATCTCCGCCCTGGCCCGGCCGAGGGCCGCCGCGCAGTGGCGGGACCAGCGGCGCACCGCGGGGGGATCGAGCACCTTGAGCATCCGGCCGACCTTCCTTCCGCGCGCTCCAGCCCCTCGATGCGCTACCGTTGGCGGGTACGAGACTATCCCCGTTCGCCGGAGTCCCGTTTGGCGTGCACCGGTGAACATCGGATATCCTCGTGTGGCCAGCCGGTTGTCCCGGCATTGCTCGGACGAGCCGCTGCACCGGCGCCGGGCCGATCGACTGATTCAAAGGAGCGATTACCGTGGCTTCCGTCTGCGACGTCTGCGCCAAGAAGCCGATTTTCGGCAACAACATCTCCCACTCGCACCGCCGGACTCGCCGCCGCTGGAACCCCAACATCCAGACCGTGCGCGCGGTGGTCAACGGGACGCCGAAGCGGATGAACGTCTGCACCTCCTGCATCAAGGCGGGCAAGGTCTCGCGCTGACCGTCTGACTCCCTCGAGAGCCCGCCACCGGATCGGTGGCGGGCTCTCGTGTTCCTGTGAGGGAAACCCTGGGAAGAGCGCCGAGGCGCCCGCTCAGGCGTCCGCCCGCGTCCGCCAGCCGTGGTCCACGGGGCCGATGCCCGCGCCCAGAGGGAAGCCGTGCGCGATCGCGCCCGTGATGTACTCCTTGGCCCGCCGTACGGCGCCGGGCACGTCCTCGCCGAGAGCGAGGTACGACGCGATCGCGGAGGCGAGCGTGCAGCCGGTGCCGTGGGTGTGCCGGTTGTCGTGCCGCTCGGCGGTGAAGCGGTGCTCGCTCGACCCGTCGGTGAGCAGGTCCACCGGCTCCCCGGGGAGGTGGCCGCCCTTGATCAGCGCCCACTTCGGGCCGAGGGCCAGCACGGCCTCGGCCGCGCGGGGCAGGTCGTCCTCGTCCTCGACCTTGACGCCCGTGAGCTGCTCGACCTCCCACAGGTTGGGGGTGACCACGGTCGCGGTCGGCAGCAGCAGGCCCTTGACGGTCTCCACGGCCTCCGCCGCGAGCAGGCTGTCGCCGTGCTTGGAGACGCCGACCGGGTCCACCACGACGGGCGCGGTCACGCCCGCGAGCACCTCCGCGACGGTCTCCACCAGCACGGACGACGCCAGCATGCCCGTCTTGATCGCCTGGGCTCCGATGTCGCCGAGGACCGAGTCGAGCTGTGCCCGCACCGCCTCGGGGGGCAGCTCCCAGTAGCCCTGCACGCCCAGTGAGTTCTGCGCCGTCACGGCCGCGATGACGCTCATGCCGTGCACGCCGAGGGCCAGCATGGTCTTCAGGTCGGCCTGGATGCCGGCGCCGCCGCCGGAGTCCGAGCCCGCGATGGTGAGAACACGTGGTGGGGTGGTCATACGACCATCCAACCAAAATGCCCACCGCTCCCCCGAAAACGCCCCATCCTCGGAGGGGCCGTGAGGACCGATCGACGCCGCCCGCACAGCCGGCCGGACCCGATCAGGGCAGGTCGGCCGGGGCGGTCACGGCCGCCTCGACGCCACGCCCGGCCGGGCGGAACCGATCAGGGCAGGTCAGTCGCGACGCCTGGACGAGCCGGGGCCGGTCACCTCGCATCGCCCCTCGGCGAGCACGCAGTCGGCGGGTGCGGCCGACGCGCCGTCGGCGTGGATGGTCAGCGTCAGCGTGCCGCCCTCGCCCAGCGCGGTCTCCGAGCTCAGGGTCAGGGTGTTCCCCTGCTGCCGCCAGCCCGCCCCCTCGACCGCCGTCACCTGCCCGCCGACGGCCAGCCGGATGGTCCAGGCGGGCAGGGCCGGTCCCTCGTTGCGTACGGCGAGCCGCGCCGCGTACCCGCCCTCGTCACGCCCTGTGACCGTGAACCGCACCCGTACGGCCGGACCGCCGCCGGCGAGCGCGGACTCCGTCCGCGCCCTGTCCGTGCCGGTCGTGCCGGCGTCGGCCGTGCCCGCGGCGTCCTCGCTGTTCCCGCTGTTCCCGGTGTTCCCGGTGTTCCCGGTGTTCCCGGTGTTCCCGGTGTTCCCGGTGTCCTTGCCGTCGTCCAGCGCGGTCTCGCCGGGCGCCGTGTCGCCCACGGCGTCCGTGACGGCGGCGGGAGCATCGTCCACCCGCGGAGACGCCTGAGTCGACGCGCGCGGGGCGGAGGTGGACGGGGTGCGCGTACGGGCGGACGTGTGGTCGCGATCCTGGCCTTTCGAGGTCGCCGTGGGACCCGGTGTGGCCTGAGGGGCCGCCGACCCGCCCTGCCCTGTGTCGCTCTGCCTGGTGTCGCCCTGCCCTGTGCCGCTCTGCCCGTTGCTCCGGCCCTTGTCCTGCCCGGCACCGGTCGTGCCGGAGTCCTCCTGGCCTGACCGGTCCTGGCCGTCCTCGACCGGGTCGCCGGTCGGATCACCCGGGACGGGCGTGCCGCCGAGGGCCTCGCCGGAGCCGGGCGCTCCGTACGGCCCGCCCGTGGCGGCGCAGTTCTCGGAGATCGGGCAGGCCGTCGTCGGCTGCTCCATCGTCAGGGAGGTCCGCCCGGCGATCAGCCGTGCGCCGCCGGTCGTGACACCCACGGCCAGCAGCACCGACAACCCCGAGACGAGCGCCAGCCGCCGCAGGCGCCTCGGCCGCTCCGCGTGGTCGTCCCGGCCCTGCCCGGAAGAGCCGCGGCCCCCGTCGGAGCCCCGGGACGACACCAGACGCTCGGACGGTGCCGGACGCTCGGACGATGCCAGGCTCTCGGACTCCAGGCTCTCGGGCGACAGCGCGGCGAACATCCGGGTCGTCGCCTCCGAGGGCGGCACGGGCCACGGCACAGCGCCGCCGGTTGTCACACTGGCACCGGTCGTCTCCGGAGGCGGCGCCGGCCAGGGCGCGTCCCCGCCGCTCGGCCGCGGCCCGGCGTGGCCGATCCCCGGAAGGGGATTCGGGGTGTCAATCGGCGTCGCCGGAGGGCGGAAGGCCAGGTGGTCCGGGCCGGCGGCCCCCTCCGGAGGGTCGTCCTGAACCGGGGAGGGCTGTCCCTCCCGCGCCTTGCGTCCTGCCGTGTGACGGCCCATGACGGTCCTTCCTGTTGCCGACCGCCATACTTAATAACAGATCTAATACACCTATGTCACAAATTTCACATCATGCACGGAAGTGATCCCATCCCCCTTTGGTCCAGGTCTGTCCGTCGACCCGCACCCCGCGACCCTCCGTGACCACCCCTGAACGCGTCCATTCGGGCGGCAGCGGTACCTCGGGAGGGAAGGTCGCGGCCAGTGCATGGTCGTCACCGCCGGTCAGCACCCACTCCAGGGGGTCGGCGCCGAGTTCGCGCGCCGCCGCGGACAGCGCCTCCGGCACGGGCAGGGCGCCGGTGTCCAGTTCGAGGGCCACACCGCTCGCGTCGGCGACGTGCCCCAGGTCCTGCAGCAGGCCGTCGCTGACGTCGAGCATCGCCGTCGCGCCGAGCAGCGCGGCCCGCGGGCCGCAGGGGTACGGCGGCCGGGGACGGCGGTGCGCCTCGAGCAGGGTCACAAGATCCGAGGTGCCACCGGTCACCCCCGCCCCGAGCAGGGCCAGGCCGGCCGCGGCGTGCCCGAGGCGGCCCGCCACCGCGACCACGTCACCGGGACGCGCGCCGGACCGGGTCACCGGAGCCCTGCCACCGAGGTCGCCCAGTGCGGTCACGCCGAGCACGACGATCTCCGAGCGGGCGATGTCGCCCCCGGCCACGGTCGCCCCCACCAGATCGCACTCGTCGCGGAAGCCGTCGGTCAGGGCGTCCAGCCAGTCGGTGCCGACGTCCGCGGGCAGTCCCAGACCGACCACGAGGGCGGTGGGATCGGCGCCCATAGCAACGATGTCGGAAAGGTTCTGTGCCGCCGCCTTACGGCCGATGTCGTAGCCACTCGACCAGTCACGGCGGAAGTGCCTACCCTCGATCAGTAGATCCGTGCTCACGACAACGCGCCCGTCGGGGGCCTTCAGGACCGCGGCGTCGTCGCCGGGGCCCAGAAGTACGGCCGCGGTCCGCGGAAGGCGTCCCGATATCCGCTGAATTACTCCGAATTCGCCGAGATCTCCGACTGTGATAGCACACCCCTAGTGCATTCGAGGTACGGTTACGCTCCGGCACTGATCTCTACCCGGAGGACGTCATGGTGCAGGCCTACATCCTTATCCAGACCGAGGTCGGCAGGGCCGCCAACGTGGCCGAGGAGATCTCCTCCATCCCCGGGGTGACACAGGCCGAGGATGTCACCGGCCCCTACGACGTGATCGTCCGCGCGCAGGCCAACAACGTGGACGAACTCGGCAAGCTCGTGGTGGCCCAGATCCAGGCCGTGCATGGCATCACCCGTACACTGACGTGTCCAATCGTCCACATCTGAGCGGAGCACGAGCCGGGGAGACGATGCGAGAGGCGAAGGGGCCCGCACACGCCACGCTGACAGGCACGGTCCTGGCAGCGCTCGCCCTGATCACCGGCTGCTCGTCCACCGTCCACGTGGAGCCGCCCACGCCCACCGGCGAGGCGGCGGCGGCCTGCCGCAAGCTCGACGCGGCACTGCCGAAGAAGCTCGACGGGCTCGACCGGGTCGGCTCCGAGCCTCCCTCGCCGTACGTCGCCGTCTGGGGTGACGGCCAGATCGCCCTGCGCTGCGGCGTGCCCCGGCCTGCCGCCATGGAGCCGACGGCGGAGGTCAGCGACATCAACGGCGTCGGCTGGTTCCAGGACCCGCGCCGGCCGACGCTGTTCACGTCCACCAACCGGGTGGCGTACGTCGAGGTGACGATCGGCAAGGACCACCAGCCCGGGTCCGTGCTGGTCGACCTCGCAGGGCCGATCAAGTCGAGCATTCCGGAATAGCTACCGCAGGCCCGCGCGCCGGCGCAGCGCGAGCTGGATCAGCCGGTCGACCAGGCCGGCGTACGGCAGGCCGGTGGCGGCCCACAGTTGCGGCGCGACCGACAGCGACGTGAAGCCCGGCATGGTGTTGATCTCGTTGACGATCAGCTCGCCGGACGGCGTGTAGAAGAAGTCGACCCGCGACAGGCCCTCGCAGCCGAGCGCCTCGAACGCGCGCACCGCCATGGACCGCACCGTCTCGGCCACCTCCGCGGGGATGTCGGCCGGCGCCTGGAGCGCCATCTGGTCGGGGTAGTACTTGGCCTCGAAGTCGAAGAACTCACGGTCGCCCTGGACGAGCACCTCGCCGGGGACGCTCGCCTCGGCTGCGGCGTCGCCGAGCGACTCCAGCACCGCGCACTCGATCTCCCGGCCGACGATGGCGGCCTCGACCAGCACCTTCGGGTCGTGCTCGCGGGCGAGTTCGATCGCCGCCTCCAGCGACTCGGGGTCGTGCGCCTTGGAGATGCCCTGCGACGACCCGGCACGGGACGGCTTGACGAACACCGGCCAGCCCAGTTCCTCGACCTCCTTGAGCACCCGGCCGCGGTCGAGCCGCCAGTCGCGGTCGCGTACGACCACGAACGGGCCGACCGGCAGCCCGGCGGCGCGCAGCACGAGCTTCATGTACGCCTTGTCCATGCCGACCGCGCTGGCCAGCACGCCGGAGCCCACGTAGCGGACACCCGCCATCTCCAGCAGGCCCTGGATCGTCCCGTCCTCGCCGAACGGGCCGTGCAGCATGGGGAACACGACGTCCACCCGGCCGAGCGCGCGCGGGATCTCACCGGATTCGAGGGCCACGAGAGCGCCGGAGTCCCCGGGGAGCGCGAGCGCCGTGCCGGAGTCGTCCACGACGGGCAGGCGGCCGGACTCGATCGCGTAGGACTGGTTGCCCGACGCCAGCACCCAGCGCCCGTCCTGGGCGATGCCGATGGGGATGACCTCGTACTTCGACCGGTCGATGGCCTCCAGCACACTGCCGGCGCCCATCAGGGAGACGGCGTGCTCGGAGTTGCGGCCGCCGAAGACGACTGCCACGCGCACGCGTGACGTGGACTCGCGATCCTCATTCATGATGCCCGAATCTACCGTGTTCGAGGCGCAAAACGGCTTGTCAGCCCCGCGCGTCGCGGAGGTCCGTTATCCCCGATCAGACCCTGGTCAGACGCCGTAGCGCTCCGGCTTGGGAGTACGCGACATCAGCAGCACGGCGGCCTCACCGGGGGTCATGCCGTCGTGGACGACCCCGACGACCACCTCGGTGATGGGCATCTCCACGTCGTGCTTCCTGGCCAGTTCGAGCACCGACTCGCACGACTTGACCCCCTCGGCCGTCTGCTTCGTGGCGGCGACGACCTCGGCCATCGTCATGCCGCGGCCCAGGTTCTCCCCGAAGGTGCGGTTGCGCGACAGCGGCGAGGTGCAGGTGGCGACGAGGTCGCCCATCCCGGCGAGGCCGGCGAAGGTGTGCTGGTCCGCCCCGAGCACCGCGCCCAGCCGGGCGATCTCGGCCAGCCCGCGCGTCATGAGCGTCGCGCGCACGTTGTCGCCCAGGCCCATGCCGACCGCGACCCCGACGGCCAGCGCGATGACGTTCTTGACCGCGCCGCCGAGTTCGACGCCCACCACGTCCGGATTCGTGTAGGTCCGGAACCACGGCAGGTGACACGCCTCCTGAAGCCGGGCGGCCACCTCCTCGTCTGAGCAGGCGACGACGGCCGCGGCGGGCTGCCGCTGGGCCAGCTCGGGGACAAGGTTGGGCCCGGAGACCACGGCCACCCGGCGCTCCGGCACCTCGGCCACCTCGCAGATGACCTCGCTCATCCGCTTGCAGGTGCCGAGTTCGACGCCCTTCATCAGGCTGACCAGCACGGCCCCCGGCGGGATGTGGGGTTTCCACACCTCGAGGTTGGCGCGCAGCGTCTGGGACGGCACCGCGAGAACCACGAAGTCGGCGCCGTCCATGGCCTCGGCGGGGTCCGTCGTGGCACGGATCGTGTCGGGTAGCCGTATCCCCGGCAGATACTCGGGATTCTCCCGGGTCTCGTTGATCGCGTCGACGATCTCCGCCCGTCTGCCCCACAGGGTCGTGGGGGTGCCCGCCTCGGCGAGGATCATCGCGAACGTGGTGCCCCACGAGCCCGTTCCGAAAACAGCCGCCCTGCTCACTGGCCGCACCACTCCTCTTGCTCCGCGCGCTCCTCCCTCACCGTACGCTCCGCTCAGCCGTTGGCCGCGTTCTTGGGGTCGTAAGGGACCTCCGGCGCCTTCTCATCCCGAATCTCGGCGAGCAGGTCGGTGATGGCGGCCGTGATGTCCGCGGTCGCGTCGCGCAGGACCGAGCCGCGCATGGGCTGCCCGGCGTACTTGGACAGGTCGACCGGCGGCCCGGCCAGCACGTGGAAGGTCGCGCGGGGCAGCAGGCGGGGCTTCTTCGCCCCGTACGGCAGCAGCTCCTGGGCGCCCCAGTGAGCGATCGGGACGACCGGCACGCCGGTGGCGAGGGCCAGCCGGGCGACGCCGGTCTTGCCGACCATGGGCCACAGGTCGGGATCGCGGGTGATCGTGCCCTCGGGATAGAACAGGATGCAGGCGCCGCTCCGCAGCCGCTCCTCGGCGATCTTGAGCGACTTGGTGGCCTCGGTGCTGTTCCGCTCGACCGGGATGGCCTGGAGCTGGGCGATGGCGTGACCGAGCCCGCGGATCCGGAAGAGACCCGCCTTGGCCAGGATCGTCGGCCACCGCCCGTTGTTGTACAGGTAGTGCGAGAGCAGCACGGGGTCGGACCACGACAGGTGGTTGACCGCGATGATCAGACCGCCGGTGCGGGGGATGTGCTCCCCGCCGCGCCACCTGCGCTTCACGAACAGCCGTGAGAGCGGCTTGACGACGACGACCGCGAGCGTCTCCCAGAAGCGCGGCGGCCGGCCGGCACGCCGGCTCACCGTGGCGGGGGCGGGCACTGCGGGTGTGGCCGCGGGAGTGGTCGGGTCGGACGAGGGCTCGCTGGGGTGGCTCACAGGGTCTCCAAATCACCGGGATCCGGGACAAGTCTCCCGGTTGGCCATGCGCGATGTCGAGGCGGGATGCTACAGGCATGCACCTCGCGCGATGGTCAATAGTGGTCCCGGTGAAGACCCTGATCCGGGCCAAGACACGGCTCGCGGCGGCGGCCGGGCCGCACCGGGCCGATCTGGCGGTCGCGGTGGCCTCCGACACCGTGGCGGCGGCGTTGCGGTGCCCGCTGGTGGCGCGCGTGGTGGTCGTGACGGCCGACCCGCTGCCCGCGCGGCGGCTGGCCGCGCTCGGGGCCCACGTGGTGGCCGATCCCGACCGGGGGCTGAACACCGCCCTGCGGGCCGGGGCGGAGGAGGCCGTACGGCTCGCGCCGGACGACGCCGTCGGCGCCCTGCAGGCCGACCTGCCCGCCCTGCGGCCCGCGGAGCTGGAGACGGTGCTCGCGGCGGCGCTGGAGTTCGACCAGGCGTTCGTCCCCGACGCCGCCGAGGTGGGCACGACGTTCTACGGCGTACGGCCGGGCGTGTCCTTCCGGCCGGGGTTCGGCGGCGAGTCGCGGGCGAGGCACCTGTCCCGGGGGGCCAAGGAACTGACCCCGCCGGGGATCGCGTCCGTACGCAGGGACGTGGACACGGTGGAGGACCTGCGCGAGGCCCTGGTCCTGGGCGTCGGCCCCGCCACCGCCGCTGTCGCCGCCCTGATCCTCGGCGGCGCGGCCCCGCGCCCGTAGCGGACGGCTGCCGTCTGACCACCCCGCCGAGGAGTGTCCGGCGAAGGTACCTCGGACACGCGAAGGCGACCACGCCGAGCCCCCGCTCCGGCGTGGTCACCCCTGATGTCGTGTCAGTGGGCCGCCTCCGCGTTCTCGCGGGCCTGCTTCGGCAGGAGGAAGGCCACGGCGAAGGTGAGCAGGAGCATTCCGGCGACCACCCAGAGGGTGATCTTCATGGCCTGGTCGAAGCTCCCGGCGGTGGGCACGTCGCCGAGCAGGTCGAAGAAGACCGTGCCGAGCAGGGCCACGCCGAACGCGTTGCCCAGCTGCTGCACCGCCGTCAGCGTGCCGGACGCCGAGCCCGTCTCGTGCTCCTCCACGCCGGCGAGCACGATGTCGAAGAAGGGCGACATCAGCAGGCCCATGCCGATTCCGCTGACGACCAGCGCGGGGGTGAGCTGCCAGGGGCTGACGTGCATGCCCGCGAGGTTCAGCGTGAGCAGGACGCCGAGCACGCCCAGCGTCATGACCAGGATGCCGCCCTGGAGCAGCTTGCGCCCGAACTTCTGCAGCCCCTGCGCGAGGCCGAATCCGAGGATCATGCCGGCCGACCAGGGAACCATCGCGAGCCCCGCCTTGAGCGCCGAGTAGCCGAGGCCCAGCTGGCAGTAGAGGTTAAAGGCCAGCATGAACCCGGCCATGCCGGAGAAGAACACCATGCCGGTGAACAGGCCGCCGGTGAACGCGCGCTTGCGGAACAAGCTCGGCACGATCAGCGGATCGCCGCCCGCGCGGCTGCGGCGGGCCTGGAACCAGCCGAAGACGGCGAAGACGACGACCGAGGCGGCGAGCATGACGAACGCCCACGCGGGCCAGTCGTGCTCGCGGCCCTGCACCAGCGGGTAGATCACCAGGAAGGCGCCCACAGACGCCAGCGCGACCCCGGCCAGGTCGAGCCGCGGCGGCCGCGGCGACCTCGACTCGGGCAGGAAGCGCAGCCCGGCGAGAAGCGCGGCCAGGCCGAGCGGCAGGTTGATGAAGAAGATCATCCGCCAGCTCGTGCCCCAGAAGTCGGCCGTCACGAGCCAGCCGGCGAGGATCGGGCCGCCGACGGCCGACAGCCCCATGACCGGCCCGAACATGCCGAACGCCTTGCCCATCTCCGTGGGCGGGAACATCTCCTTGATCATGCCGAGGCCCTGGGGCAGCATGATCGAGCCGAACAGGCCCTGGATCACCCGGGCGCCGATCAGCATCTCGGGCGACTGGGCGACGGCGCACAGCAGGGAACCCACGGTGAACCCGGCGGCTCCGATCAGGAACATGCGCCTGCGGCCGAAGATGTCCCCGAGCCGCCCGCCGGTGATCAGACCCACGGCCATCGAGAGCGTGTAGGCGGCGCCCAGCCATTGGATGACGGCCTCGGAGCCGCCGAGGTCGGCGCGCATCTCGGGCGCCGCGATGTTGGTGACCATCGCGTCGAGAAGGTCCATGACCTCCCCGGCGAGGATCACGAAGAGAGCGGCCCAGCGCCAGCGGTACGGCGCTCCGGTCGCCGGTGCCGGCGGCGCCGCCGCCGTGATGGGTTCCGACATCGCCCCTCCTTGGGACTGAACATTGTTCATAGTAAAGTGAGCGCTGTTCTAACACCGATCAGTGTTCAGCGCCAAGTTCGATGTTCACCACGATATATCTCGTTCGTCGACCCCACAAGATATATCTCGAAATGGAGAGCGGTGTTCGCCATCGTGGAGCGGTGTTCACTACCATGGGCGGAACAGCGGGAGGTCCTCATGACGCAGCCGGACATGCCCACACCGCCGTGGGAGCGTCCGCCCAAGCGACGTACGCCGGCCAGGGTGCCCCTCAGCCGCGAGCGGATCGTCGACGCCGCCTACACGGTCCTCGACCGTGAGGGCTACGACCGGCTGAGCATGCGGCAGGTCGCCGCCGAACTCGGTGTCGCCGTCTCGGCGCTGTACGTCCACGTACGCGACAAGGACGAGCTGCTGCAGCTCATGTACAACCGCACCTTCGAGGGCTACGAGCTGCCCGAGCCCGACCCCGAGCGCTGGCGAGAGCAGATCACGGACTTCGCCCGCCAGGCGCGTGAGCGGCTGCTGAGCCATCGCGACCTGGCGAAGCTCACGATGGGCCACGTTCCGTTCACACCGGAGCTGCTCCCCTACGTCGAGCGGCTGATGGCCGTCCTCGGCGCCGCCGGGCTGCCGCGGCGGGTCCTGGCCATCTCCGGCGACATGCTGTCCACGTACATCAACGGGTTCGCTCTGGAGGAGAGCCTCTGGCAGCAGCGCTACCGCGAGGCCGAGACGTCGTGGCACAAGCTGCGCGACGAGATCAAGGACTACTTCGCCTCACTGCCGCCCGACCGGTTCCCGAACCTGGTGGGGCTCTCCGACATCATGATGGACGAGTCGAACGACTACCGGTTCGAGCTCGGCCTGGAGATCATCCTGCGCGGTCTCGCCTCCTATGTCGGCGAGCCGGACCCCGAGCACATCGAGCCGGACCCCGGCGAGGAGAGCGGGGAGAGCTAGGAGACCTCGCGGATCCGCGGCGCGAGCAGGACCGGCAGGTGGGCGAGCGTGTAGACCCCGCAGGCGGCCCAGAACGCGACGCGCACCCCGGCGAGCTGGCCGAGCGTGCCCGCCAGCAGGCCGCCGAGCGGCATCGGGCCCCACATCAGGAACCGCATGGTGGCGCTCAGACGGCCGAGCAGGTGTGGCGGGCAGATCGACTGGCGGTAGGCCCCCTGCGCCACGCTGAAGACGGTGGTCGCCACCCCGCTGGCCGCCAAGGCCACCGGCAGGATCAGCAGGCGGGGGCCCGCCGCCGTCAGCGCGAGCGGAGCGGTGCACACCGTGGCCGCCCACGCCGCGGCGTACATGGCTCGGCCCGTGCCCAGGCGGGCCGCGACCCGCGGGGCGAGCCAGGCGCCGGCCACCCCGCCCACGGCGCCGGCCGACAGCAGCATTCCGTACGTGCCGGGGCTGGTGCCGACCTCGCGGACGAGGTAGAGCGGCACCGTGGCCGACCACAGGCCGAACGACAGCATCATCAGCGCTCCGACGGCGGCGACCCTGCGCAGGACGGGCTGCCCGGCGACGAACAGGAGCCCTTCGGCGATCTCCGACCACAGCCGGCTCCCGCCTCGGGCGTTCCTTTCGCCGCCCCGCCTCTCCCCCGCGCCGGGCTTGTCGCCCCAGCGCCCCTCACTCGCGCGTACGCCGAGGAGGAGCAGCGCGGACGCGCCGTAGCTGAGGGCGTCGGCGACCACCGCGATCGGGGCGGTGAGCGCCTGCACCAGCCAGCCGCCGATCCCCGGGCCCGCGAGCTGGGCGAGCGACTGGTTCGCGGCGAGCGTGCCGTGCCCGCGGGCGAGGTCCTCCCGGCCGACGATGGACGGGAGGTAGCTCTGGTGGGCGACGTCGAAGAAGACCGTGCACAGCCCCATCAGCAGGGCCACGGCGTACATCTGGGGCAGGCCGAGCACGCCGAACACGGCCGCGGCCGGGATCGACAGCAGCGCCAGCGCGCGGACCACGTCGGCGGCGACCAGGACGGGGCGGCGCCGCATCCGGTCCACCCAGGCTCCGGCGGGCAGGCCGACCAGCAGGAACGCCACCATCTCCGCGGCGGTGAGCAGCCCCACCTGGAACGGGCTCGCGTGGAGGGTGAGCGCCGCCGTGAGCGGCAGGGCGACCAGGGAGACCTCGCTGCCGAGCTTGCTGATCGCGTCGGCCCCGGCGTATCGCCGGAAGTCGCGGACGCGCCACAGGCTCCTCGGTGCCGCCTCGGTCATGGCGGGACATGCTGGCAGCCGGAAGATCTACCGGTCAAAGGATTTTCCGCGCGCGGCGGTAGGCTGGCGGCGTGCAGGCGACGGTGCAGAGCTTCGACCCCGCGACCCGCTCGGGCTGGGTCTTCCTCGACGACGGCACCCGGATCCCGTTCGACGGCGAGGCGTTCGACGCCGGGCCGCTGCGGCACCTGCGCCCCGGCCAGCGGGTCGCCCTCGTCATGGCGGACGGCCGTGTCGCCTACGTGACGCTCTCCACGTTCCCGACGCCCTGAGTTTCCGACACCCTGGCCCGTCAGACCGTCTTGATCGCTCCCCCGTCGATCAAGTCCCCCACCGCACCGGTCATCGCCTGACCGGCCACCTGACCAGGGCGGGTTTGACCCGATGGCCTGGCCGGAGGTGTACTGGAGGGGTAGGCACCTCGTTCGGTGAGGCGTCTGCGCGGACACAGGCCACTGATCCTCCTCGTCGAGAGACGTCCCGGGTCAGGACAGGTCTCCCCGGCTTAAGGGGTGACCCAAAGTGGCTTCCCTCCCAGGGATCACGCCGCGCAGTGCCAAAGCTCTTACGTGAGGGGTGCGAGATCGACAGGCGCCGCCGGCGGCCATCCGCCGTGCCATGGGCGCCGCCGCACGACCGTGAGGAGGTGGTCGGGATGACTTCCGGCAGTAGTCCGCAACCATCCCATCCCGTCGCCTTCCCCGGCGCGACGCGGCGCTCCGGCGTCGTCGAGGCGGTTCCCGCCCGCTGTCACGGCAGGTGACGGGTTCTCATCCGTGCCGCACACCCGGCACGAGACAGGAGGTCCGTCATGACGATCACGATTTCCGTTCCGTTCACGCTGCCGCAGATCCTGGTCCGGACAGCCCGTGTCCTGTTCCCCATCCTGATGCCTCTCGCCCTCGCGCTGGTGGGTTCCGCCGAAGCGGGGATCGGCCTGCAGGTGGGGCTGGAATTCGGGCTGCTGGTCCTCCGGCACCTGCTCGGAATCTGATGTCTATGCCCTGACCCGGCTGGCCCGCGACTCCAGGTAGCGTTGCTCGGCCATGCTGGCGGTGGACTTCGCGGCGCGCCGGTAGTGCTCGTACGCCCCGGCCGTGTCGCCGGTCTTCTCCAGCAGATGCGCGCGTACGGACAGCAACCGGTGATGCCCGGCCATCCGCTCGTCGCCGTCCAACGTGGACAGCAGGGCCAGCCCGGCCGCGGGGCCCTCGGTCTCGGCGAGCGCGATCGCCCGGTTGAGGGTGACCATCGGGTTGGGCGCGATCCGCTCCAGGATCAGATAGAGGGCGTGCACCTGCGGCCAGTCGGTCTCCTCGGCCGTGGCCGCGTCGGCGTGGGTGGCGGCGATGGCGGCCTGTAGTTGGTAAGGGCCCAGCGCCGGGCCGGCCAGCGCCGCCTTGACCAGCCCGACGCCCTCGTCGATCAGCCCGCGGTCCCACTTCGTCCGGTCCTGCTCGTCCAGCGGCACCAGGTCGCCGCCCGGCGTCGTACGGACCTCCCGGCGGGCGTGGGTCAGCAGCATGAGCGCGAGCAGCCCGGCCACCTCGCCGTCCTCGGGCAGCTGGGCGTGCACCATCCTGGTCAGCCGGATCGCCTCGTTCGCGAGGTCGGCGCGGTGCAGCTCGCTGCCAGAGGAGGCGGTGTAGCCCTCGTTGAAGATCAGGTAGAGCACATGCAGGACGACGCGGAGCCGCTCCTGGAGCTCCGCGCCGTCCGGCAGGCTGAACGAGCTGCCCGCGGCCTTGACGCGCTGCTTGGCCCGGCTGATCCTGGCCGCCATCGTGGCCTCCGGCACCAGGAACGCGCGGGCGATCTCGGCAGTGGTCAGGCCGCCGACCGCCCGAAGCGTCAGGGCGACCTGGGAGGCCGCGGTGAGCGTGGGATGGCAGCACAGGAACAGCAGGACGAGCGTGTCGTCGGTGTCCGGCACGTCCTCCGGCGTCACCTCGACGGCGGCCGTCGCCGACTCCCGCTCACGGCGCGCGTGGTCGCTGCGCATCTGGTCGATGAGCCGCCGGGACGCGACGGTCAACAGCCAGCCGCGCGGGTTGTCCGGCACTCCCTCGGCCGGCCACTGCACGGCGGCGGCGAGGACGGCCTCCTGTACGGCGTCCTCACACCCTTCGCACCGGCCGTGGCGGCGTACCAACGCGCCGAGGACCTGCGGCGTGAGCTCACGCAGCAGGTCCTCGACGACCGGTGCTGTCATGCCTCCAATTGTCCGTCAGCGAACATGACTTGCCGCACCTCGATCCCGAGGCCCTCGATCGCGGCGTCCGGGATCCGCGCCGCCAGCTCGATCGCCCGCTCCTTGTTCTCGCAGTCGATCAGGTAGAAGCCGCCCAGATACTCCTTGGACTCCAGGAACGGGCCGTCGGTCACCACCGGCTGGCCGTTGCGCACGGACACCACCGCGGCCTGTGACGGGTCGGCCAGCGCCTGCGTGCTGATCAGCTCGCCGGACTCCTTCAGCGCCTCGATGAACCTGCCGTGGCCCTCGCCGATCGCCGCCCTCTCCTCGTCGGTCAGCGCGTCCAGCACGGCCGGGTTGATGTGCATGCTGATCAGGAACTTCATCTCGTTCTCCTCGTGGTTCGCGAGCCCCCGCCGGGCCATTCCACCGGTTGGTCGGAGCCGTCGCCGCCGTCTTGACACATATCCGTGTCAAAAAACCGCCGACCGCTCCGACCAACCGGCGAGACGTCGAGAGAGCAGGGAGTTTTCACATATGCGAGTCAACCGGGCGTGGCTGGGACTGGTCGTCCTGGCGCTGCCGGCATTGCTCGTCGCGATCGACGCGACGGCGTTGCTCCTCGCGCTGCCACAACTGAGCGCCGACCTGGGGGCCACCAGCGTCGAGCAGCTGTGGATCAGTGACAGCTACGGATTCGTGGTCGCCGGCCTGGTGATCACGATGGGCACGGTCGGCGACCGGATCGGCCGCAGGCGGCTGCTGATGATCGGTGGAGCGGCGTTCGCGGTGCTGTCGGTCGTGGCCGCCTTCGCGGCCAGTCCGCCGATGCTGATCGTCGCGCGTGCGCTGCTGGGCGTCGCCGGAGCGACCCTGGCGCCGTCCACGCTCGCCTTGATCACCAACATGTTCCGCGACGAACGGCAGCGCGGTAAGGCCATCGCGATCTGGGCGACCTGCCAGTTCACCGGCGGGGCGCTCGGCCCCGTGCTCGCCGGATTCCTGCTCCAGCACTTCTGGTGGGGATCGGTGTTCCTGGTCGCCGTGCCGGCGATGGTGTTGCTGCTGCTCACCGGGCCGGTCCTGCTGCCGGAGTTCCGCGGCGACCAGGCCGGTCGGCTGGACCCGGCCAGTGTCGGGCTGTCGCTCGTGGCGGTGCTTCTGACGGTCTACGGCATCAAGCAGCTGACCGCCGGGAGCGTGCCGGTCGTCCCGGCGGTGGCCCTCGTCGCCGGCGCGGCCATCGGATTCCTGTTCGTACGCCGGCAACTGCGGCTGGAGGCGCCGCTGCTGGATCTGCGGCTGCTGCGCAACCGCCCGTTCACGGCCGTACTCGTCGCGCTGGTCTTCGCCGGCGTCGCCATGGCCGGCACGGGCCTGATGGTGACCCAGTATCTGCAGGGCGTGCTGGGCCACTCGCCGTTCGCGTCGGCGGTGCTGTTCGCGCCGATGGGCCTAGGCGTGGCGGTCGGCACCATGACCGCACCGGCGCTGGCCCGGCGGATGAGGCGGACGACCGCGATCGCCGGGGGGCTGGCGGGGTCGGCGCTGGGCAGCCTGCTGCTGGTCGGCGTCGGCGTGGGCGGCGCGGGCGCCCTGCCGCTGGTGATGATCGGCATCGCCACACTGGCGCTGGGCACCGGCCCGCTGTTCGCGCTGGGCACCGGACTGGTCGTCGGGTCCGTGCCGCCGGAGCGCGCCGGGTCGGCGGCGTCGATGTCGGAGACCGGCAACTACTTCGGCGGTTCGCTCGGCCTCGCGCTGCTCGGCGTGGTGGCCGCAGTGGTCTACCGCAGCCGGATGGACGGCACGTCCGACTCGCTGGCCGGCGCGGTCACCGCCAGCCGCCACCTTCCCGCCGGCGAGGGCGCGGAACTGCTGCACGCCGCGCGGGAGGCGTTCACCGCCGGCGTGCACGTCACCGGCGTCGTCGCCGCGGTCATCTTCGCCGGGCTGGCCGTGCTGGTCCTGGCCATGCGCCCGGCGACCCGGACCGCCCCGGCCGCACTGCCTGACTACGAGGCCGGCTACGAGGCGACTCCCTCATAGCACCCTGCCGGCGGCACACGCAGCGCGATCATGGCGACGTCGTCCTCTCCCGTCACCGGCATCCCGGTCAGCAGTTCGTCGCAGAACCGGCCCAGGGGTTCGCGGGCGAGCGGCTCGGCACACAGCCGCAACCGTTCGAGCCCGTCGCCGAGGTCCTCTCCCCGCCGCTCGATGAGGCCGTCGGTGTAGAGCAGCAGGGTGCTGTGCGGCGGCAGCGGCTCCACGGCGCTGATCCACGGCTGGTCGTGGTTGAGGCCGAGGAGGGGGTTGCCCGCGTCCTGGAGAAAGCGGCCCTTCCCGTCGCCGGTCACCAGCAACGGCGGCGGGTGCCCGGCCACCGAGTACGCCAGCTGCCACAGGCCGTCGCCGTCCCTTTCGAGACGGGTCAGGACGCAGGTCGCCGTGCTCTCGCCGTTCAGGGTCTCCAGGGCGCTGTTCAGCCGCCGCAGGACGTCGCCCGGGGACTCGTCGCGGTCGACGGCGAGCGCCCGCAGCATGTTCCGCACCTGGCTCATGCAGACGGCGGCGGAGAGGTCGTGCCCGGCCACGTCTCCGATGACCAGCTTCACGGCCCCGCAGGACAGCAGGAACGCGTCGTACCAGTCTCCGCCGATCTCGGCGGCGGTCGGGCTCGCCTGGTAGCGCGCGGCGAGCTCCAGGCCGGGGACGCCGGGCGGCTCGGCCAGCAGGCTGTGCTGCAGGGCCAGCGCCACCTTCTGCGTGCGGCGGAACCGCAGGGCCTTGCTGACGGCGTCGTGCGTGTGGTCGAGCATCTCCCGCATCAGCCGGATGTCGTCAGGCGCGGTCGGCGGGCGATCAGCGCAGATGCTGGTGGTCACCACCGCCGCCACCTCGCCCTCGACGACGAGCGGCAGGATGGCCAGGCTGTGCGACCGGGTCTCGGCCAGCCACTTCGCGACCAGGTCGGCACAGGGGAACGGGGGACGCCCGGGAGGGAAGGACGCGTGGACGGGGCGGCGGCGCCGTACCGCGCGTACGAACCCGCTGTCGACGGGGTGATAGTCCTTGCGCCGCGGCGGCAGCGCCGACAGTCCCGGGCGGACGGCGGCGGCGACGCGCTCGGTGACGATCGGCGCGTGCGGGAGGCTACTGCTCGACTCGGGAAGCAGGTAGATGTGGCACGAGTCGGCGAGCTCCGGCACGATCACGTCGGCGAGCGCCTGGCACATCTCCTCCAGGTTGGTGATGTCGGTCGCCGCGGCCGCCGCGCGGTCCAGCAGCCGCCGGCGGCGCTCCTCCTGCCACTCCTGCTCGACGTCGGTGGAGGCGCCCACCCACTCCACCAGCGCGCCGTCCTCGTGCACCGGCACCGCCCGGAACCGGATGTGCCGGTAGGCGCCGTCGCAGGTGCGGACGCGGTAGATCTGCTCGTAGAGCGAGACCGCCTCTTCGGTGGCCTTGTCCCATGACTCCTCGGCGGGCACGCGGTCCTCGGGGTGCAAGACCCGCAGCCAGCCGTGGCCGCGGCTCTCCTCCACCGTCTGTCCCGTCAGTCGCTGCCAGCCCTGGCTCACCTCCCTGGCCTCGCCGTGCGGGCCGGTCACCCACACCATGTGCGCGTCCACCCACAACATGCTCTGGTAGCGGCTCTGGAGGCGGCGCAGTTCCTTCTCCATGCCGCGGATCCGCTCCGGCGCGACAACCTGCGCCGTGACCTCCTGGACCACGGCCAGCAGTCCGCTCTCGCCGCCCTGGAGGGCGATGCCGGAAAGGCTCATCCGCAAGAGGCGCTCGTGTGGTCCGGCACTCCGGTCCACGGTCACCGGGACCTCGTCGAGGCGCACGGTCTTCCCCGTCTTGCGTACCTCGTCGAGCACGGCGAGGGTGCCCTGCCCGAGGCCGTCCCGGACGGGCGTCCCGATCGGCAGGTCTCCGAACATCGTCCGGACGGCGTCGTTCGCGTACGTCAGGCGGTGGTCCGGCCCACGGGTCACCAGGACTCCGGCCGGCGCCTGGTCGAACGCGTCCAGCGCCACCCGACTGGACCGACCTTCCTGGCCGGCTGGCGTCTCACGTTTTTGGCCGACTTGCACTGCATCTTCCCCCGGTCGAACCGTACGCACGCGGTCGGTGGGTCCCCCGCATACGCGCCCCGCGACTCGCTTACCTGAAGATTACACACGTTTGCGCAGGTCAGGGAGTGGGATCACCGCCCTGTGCGGCCACGAAACCGGGCATGAAACGACGAACGGCGCCCGGGGGCTCCGAGCGCCGTCCACTGGTGCGGGGTGGGGCCGGCTACTTCTTCTTGGCAGCCTTGCCACCCGCGTTGACCTGCTCCTTGAAGTCCGCGCCGGGGCGGAACCTGGGCGCCCAGCTCTCCTCCACCTTGATCGGATCGCCGGTGGAAGGGTTGCGGGCCGTACGAGCCGGCTTGTGCACCATCTCGAAGGCGCCGAAGCCGGTGATCGAGACCTTGTCCCCGCTCGCGACAGCGCTCTGGATGGCGTCGAGGACGGCGTTGACGGCTTCGGTCGCCGTCTTCTTGTCACCGACGCGATCGGTGATCGCGTCGACGAGTTCTTTCTTGTTCATTTCGGTTTCCTCCCCCTTACGCGCTTGAAATTAGGGGACGAGGTCGCGGGACTTCAATCACCGGGGGGCATGTTTCGCCTGCTCGGCGTGTCGAATGTGCCGTCCAGATAGGCGATGAAGGCGTCCAGCCGGGCGGCCGCATGGGCTATGTCCCGCTTTGCCACGTCACAGATAGCAAGCAGCCGTCGCGCCAGGCGGGCCTGCTCCTCCTGTGGTAAGGCTAACGCTCTGACGCGGCGATGCGCATCACGCAGTCGCCGCGCCAGCAGCTCATCTCCGGTCTGGTGATCGTTCAGACGGTCGTCGGCAGCCATGGCTGCCGTCCATTCTCGTACTCCTCGACGGTGTCCGCGTGACGCAGGGTCAGCCCGATGTCGTCGAGGCCCTCCATCAGCCGCCAGCGGGTGTAGTCGTCGATCTCGAACGAGGCCACCAGATCGCCCGAGCGCACCTGGCGTTCCACCAGGTCGACGGTGATCTCCGTCTTCGGGTCGGCCTCGGCCGCGTCCTGCAGGCGCTCGACCACGTCCTCGGGCAGGATGACCGGCAACAGGCCCATCTTCGTGGAGTTGTTGCGGAAGATGTCGCCGAAGCGCGAGGCGATCACGACGCGGAAGCCGTACTGCTGCAGGGCCCAGACGGCGTGCTCGCGCGAGGAGCCGGTGCCGAAGTCCGGCCCGGACACCAGGATCGACGCGCCCTCGTACGCCGGGTCGTTCAGCACGAAGGACGGGTCCTCGCGCCAGGCGGCGAACAGGCCCTTCTCGAAGCCCGTACGGCTGACCTGCTTGAGCCAGACCGCCGGGATGATCTGGTCGGTGTCCACGTTGCTGCGGCGCAGCGGCACGGCCCGGCCGGTGTGAGTGGTGAAGGCGTCCATGATGATCTCTTCCTGGGACTGGGCGGGCGGACTAGAGGTCGGCGGGGGCGGTCAGCCGGCCGGTCACCGCGGTCGCGGCCGCCACCTGCGGCGAAACCAGGTGGGTGCGCCCGCCCTTGCCCTGGCGGCCCTCGAAGTTGCGGTTGGAGGTCGAGGCGCTGCGCTCGCCCGGCTTCAGGGTGTCGGGGTTCATGCCCAGGCACATCGAGCAGCCGGCCTCGCGCCACTCGGCCCCGGCCGCCTTGAAGACCTCGTGCAGGCCCTCCTCCTCGGCCGCCTTCTTGACCCCCATGGAGCCCGGGACGATCAGCGTGCGGGTGACGACCTTGCGGCCGCGCAGGATCTCGGCGGCGGCGCGCAGGTCCTCGATGCGGCCGTTGGTGCAGGAGCCGACGAAGACGGTGTCCACCTGGATGTCGCCCAGCGGCGTGCCTGCGGTCAGGCCCATGTATTCCAGCGCCCGCTCGGCGGCGGCCCGCTCGACCGGGTCGGCGAACTGCTCGGGCGTCGGCACCGCGGAGCCGAGCGGCGCGCCCTGGCCCGGGTTGGTGCCCCACGTGACGAACGGCGTGAGGGCCGAGGCGTCGATCTCCACGACCTTGTCGAACTCGGCGTCGTCGTCGGTGCGCAGCGTCTTCCAGTACTCGACGGCCCGGTCCCAGGCCTCCCCGGTGGGCGCGTGGGGACGGCCGCGCAGGTACTCGAACGTGGTCTCGTCGGGGGCGATCATGCCCGCCCGCGCGCCGGCCTCGATCGACATGTTGCAGACGGTCATGCGGCCCTCCATGGAGAGCTTGCGCACGGCCTCGCCCCGGTATTCGACGATGTAGCCCTGGCCGCCGCCGGTGCCGATCTTCGCGATGATCGCGAGGATCAGGTCCTTGGCGGTCACGCCGACCGGCAGCTCGCCCTTGACCTCGATGGCCATCGTCTTGGGCCGGTAGGCGGGCAGCGTCTGGGTGGCCAGCACGTGCTCGACCTCGGAGGTCCCGATGCCGAACGCGATGGCGCCGAACGCCCCGTGAGTCGAGGTGTGCGAGTCACCGCAGACGATCGTCATGCCGGGCTGGGTGAGGCCGAACTGCGGGCCGATGATGTGCACCACGCCCTGGCCGGCGTCGCCCATCGGGTGCAGGCGGATGCCGAACTCCGCGGCGTTCTTGCGCAGCGTCTCGACCTGCGTGCGGGACACCGGGTCGGAGATCGGTCCGAGCACGGTCGGGACGTTGTGGTCCTCGGTGGCGATCGTGAGGTCGGGGCGGCGCACGGTGCGGCCGGCCATGCGCAGGCCGTCGAACGCCTGCGGGCTGGTCACCTCGTGGATGAGGTGCAGGTCGATGTAGAGCAGGTCGGGTTCGCCGTCGGCACGGCGAACGACGTGCTGCTCCCAGACTTTCTCAGCCAGTGTGCGACCCATGGTTGTGACGCCTCCTCGCGCTCAGACCCCCGATCCGCGTCTCTCATCATGAGACGGAAATATCGGGATATGGACACTGTATCTGCTGATTCCCAACATTGCGTTTGCATCTCGTATGGCGAGACGGCAGTATCGGTGTATGGACAACTCTAGCGGGGTCGGAGTACTCGACAAGGCGGTTCTCGTACTCAACGCCCTGGAGGCGGGCCCCGCTTCCCTGGCACAGCTCGTCCAGGCCACCGGTCTGGCCAGGCCCACGGCCCACCGGCTGGCCGTCGCGCTGGAGCACCACCGCATCGTCTCCCGCGACACGCAGGGCCGGTTCATCCTCGGACCCCGCCTGTCGGAACTGTCCACCGCCGCGGGCGAGGACCGGCTGCTGGCCGTCGCCGGGCCGGTACTCACCCAGCTTCGCGACCTCACCGGGGAGAGCGCTCAACTCTACCGGCGCCAGGGCGACGAGCGGGTCTGCGTGGCCGCCGCCGAGCGCGCCAGCGGACTGCGCGACACCGTGCCGGTCGGCTCCGCGCTGCCCATGACCGCGGGGTCCGCCGCGCAGATCCTGCTCGCCTGGGAGGAGCCCGACCGGCTGCACCGCGGCCTGCGAGGCGCCAAGTTCACCGCCGCCACGCTCGCGAGCGTACGCAGGCGGGGCTGGGCGCACAGCGTCGGCGAGCGCGAGCAGGGCGTGGCGAGCGTCTCCGCGCCCATCCGCGGCGCCGGCGGCAAGGTGATCGCCGCGGTCTCCGTGTCCGGTCCCATAGAGCGGCTGACCCGTACGCCCGGCCGGATGCACGCCGCCCCCGTCGTCGCCGCCGCCGAGCGGATAACCGAAGCCATGCGTCGCGCGAACTGATTGGAGAGCGGTGTCCCGATAGCCCTAGGCTGGCGGGGTGACAGACCGCATCGAGGCAGCCGCCGCTGAACTGCGTCCCCTGCTCCAAGAATTCATCCTCTGGGCGCCGGACAACGCACCCGGCAGCGACCCCGACCTCGTGGGCCCCGTCGCCCTGTGGCACCGCCTGATCGCCCGAGACGACGTCGGGCTGTGGAAGCACGGCGACGTGCGCACGGTCCTGCTGGAGCGCATGCCCCAGGTGGTCGAGGACCCCGACGCCGCCGCGGACGGCATGGTCCCCGCCGTCCGGGCCTACCTGACGTTCCTTTCGGCCACCGGACGGCTCTCGCCGGGCTCGGCGTCCCTGGAGACCCTGCTCGCCGAGCTGGACGAGGTCGAGGACGACTTCGTCGACGCGATGGAGGACACCATCGCCGAGCGCGACTGGGACGAGGAGGAGGACGAGCTCGACGAGGACGAGACCGACGAGGGCCTCGGCGACTTCGAGCCGTTCGCCGACGAGATCGGCGCCCTGCCCACGATCCGGCTGCGTCCCGACACCGAGCTGGCCGACGCGGCCCGCCGGGTGACGCTCATCGCGCAGGCCCGCGACCTGGCGCTGTGGGTCGGCACCGGGCGCAAGGTGGGCGAGGAGACGCTGCTCACCGAGTCGGAGGTGGACGAGGCGGTGCGCACGCTCGGCCTGCCCGACGCGCGCAACATCTGGAACCTGTGGAACCTCGCGATCGACCTGGAGTTCCTCGCCCCCGACGGCGACGACACGGTCAGCGTGGACTCCGACACCTCCGCCTGGCCCTTCGAGGACGACGACGACGTCCTGGACGCCTGGATGCTCGGTCTCCACTCGCTCGACTACGGCGACCCGGAACTGGACGACGACGACCTCACGCTGGCCCTGTCCGGCCTGACCCGCGCGCTGCTGATCCGCGTGCTGCTGGCCGGCGGCACGCGGCCGGTGCCCTCGCTGCGCGAGGAGCTGGCCGAGGCCGCGGCGGAGTACGACGACCTGGGCGCCGACGCCTGGGCCGCGGCCGGCGACCCGCTCGCCTCCGCGCTCGCCTGGCTGACCGGCTACGGCATGGTCACCGTCGAGGGCGACGCGGTGACCTTGACGCCACTCGGCACGGAGGGCCTCGTCCACCTGCTGGACGACGAGGACATCGAGATCGACGCCCGACCCGCGATCGACGCCATGACCGCGCTCGACCTGTTGTCGTTCAGCGCCGACATGTCCGAGGAGGAGGCCGACGAGGAGTTCGCCGCCTGGCTCGCGCTGCGCGACTCGGCGCGGGCCGCCTCCGAGCTGCTCGAGGCCGCCGCCGAGGAGGAGTCGGACGCCCTCGTGCGGGTCCAGGCCGCCAGCCTGGTGGGCTCGCTGGGCGAGGCCGCCATACCCGCCTGGCTGGAGGCGCTGAAGGAGCCCTCGCTGCGGCCGTACGCCGCGACGCACCTGACCCAGATGGACGTCGAGGACGCCCCGGAGCCGACCCAGGCGGACACCCACTGGCTGATCCTCGACATGTGGACGATCTCCGCCGGGCTCGGCCGGCCGGAGTTCGTGTCCAGCCTGCACGACATCGGCCCGGCGCAGACGCTCATCGGGCTGCTCGACGTGATCTGGAAGGTCCGTCACCCCCACATCGAGGAGCTGCTGGAGCTCATCGGCGAGACACACCCGGACAAGCAGGTGGTCAAGGCCGCCAAGCGGGCGCTGTTCAAGGCCCGGTCGGGACGCTAGCGGGGTCGCTCGGGCCGGGGCGGCGGCGTCCGCCCCGGCCCTCGCCGTCTCTTCGACGGCGGCACCCGTGACCAATTCGGGGCGCGCGGACTTAGTCTGGTCGCGTGACGCCGATCTCACTCGTGGTGAGCCATGTGGCATGGTGGCAGCAGGCCGTGGACCTCGCCATCGCGCTCGTGCTGTCGGCGGCCATCGGACTGGAGCGGGAGATCCGGCAGAAGAGCGCCGGTCTGCGCACCCACACGCTCGTGGGGTTCGGCGCCGCGCTGTTCATGCTCGTGTCCAAGCACGGCTTCTCCGACGTCCTCGGCGACTCCGTGGTGCTCGATCCGTCGCGGGTGGCGGCCCAGATCGTCTCCGGCATCGGCTTCATCGGCGGCGGGCTGATCTTCGTACGCCGCGACGCGGTCAAGGGGCTGACCACCGCCGCCGCCGTGTGGCTCACCGCGGGAGTCGGCATGGCCGCGGGAGCCGGCCTGTGGCCGCTGGCCATCCTGGCCACGGCGGGGAACTTCGTCGTGATGCTGGGGCTCACCCCGCTGGCCGCCCGGCTCCCCCGCTCCAAGCACGCGCAGTCGCGGCTGCGCCTGTCGTATCTGGACGGCCGGGGCGTGCTGCGGCAGGCCCTGGCCGAGTGCACGGGCCGCCGTTTCGTGGTCGACGAACTGTCGCTGGAGCAGCCCGGCAGGGGCCAGGAGGCCGGCACGATCACGGTCACCCTGCTGATCCACGGCCCTGGCTCGGTCGGGGACCTCACGAGCAGGCTGGCCGAGATAGAGGGCGTGCTCACCGTCTCCTGCGACGACGCCAACGCCCAGCACCTCTAGGCGGCGGGCGGCGGGTAGAGCCCTAGCTGCGCGAGCAGCTCCAGCTGGTCGAAGTACACCTGGTAGCTGACCACGAGTCCGTCCTGGACCGTGATGAGCTCGCAGGAGCGCACGAAGATGCGCCGCCCGGTCGCCTGGGCCTCCTCGCCGTCCGGCAGCAGCAGCGGGCCCTTGTGCGTCCCGGTGAGTGTGACCTCGTCCACGGCGCAGTCGCCGACGTCGATCGTGCGCCAGGTCGACCGGCGGTAGTCGGGAAACGTGGCGAAGAACCGCGTCAGGTAAGACGCGATCTCCTCACGCCCGTCCGCCGCGCCCTCGGGGCCGACGAGCGCGCACCTCGGATCGAACAGCCGCATCGCCCCGTCCACGTCGTGGGCGTCGAAAAAGACGGCCTATCTGGTCCATGACCTCCCGTGCCCGTGTCACCGCGTCCATCACCCCCCTCCGGTTACTTCCCAGCGTAGGCGGCGACATTCGAGGGCCCCTCACACTGTCAGCTCGCTGACCATGGACAGGGCGCGGCGTCCCGTAACGGCGAAAACCCCCGGCACGGGGAGGTGCCGAGGGTTCCCGATCATGTAGCCCCGACCGGATTCGCGCCCGCGCAGCGGGCCATGGGCACGGCGCGGCGTCCCGTAACGGCGAAAACCCCCGACACGGGGACCGGATCTTCCGACTGCGGCCCGACCGGATTCACGCCCGCGCAGCGGGCCATGGGCACGGCGCGGCGTCCCGTAACGGCGAAAACCCCCGACACGGGGACCGGATCTTCCGACTGCGGCCCGACCGGATTCACGCCCGCGCAGCGGGCCATGGACAGGGCGCGGCGTCCCGTAACGGCGAAAACCCCCGACACGGGGAGGTGCCGAGGGTTCTCGATGATGTAGCCCCGACCGGATTCGAACCGGCGCTACCGCCTTGAGAGGGCGGCGTCCTAGGCCACTAGACGACGGAGCCGAGTGCAGTGAAGTAGTCCCGAGCGGATTCGAACCGCCGTTACCGCCTTGAGAGGGCGGCGTCCTAGGCCACTAGACGACGGGACCTTGCACTGCGCTGTTTCCAGCAGAATCCCTTGGGGGGATCCAGCTGGGGTACCAGGACTCGAACCTAGACTAACGGAGCCAGAATCCGTCGGGCTGCCAATTACCCCATACCCCATCTGCTTGCGGGGGCCTCGCGGCTCCCGCTTGCGACTCCGAAAGAATAGCCCAGCTTGCGACCCACTACCAAAACGATTGCGGCGCGCCTCGCGATCTCGTGATCCGATCCCCCGCGCGAAGGGTCCGATCCTCCCGGGAAGAGGGCGTCGATCCTCCCGCGAAGAGGGTGTCGATCCTCCTGTGCGCAGGGCCCCGTCCTCCTGTGCGAGGCTGGGACAAACGCCAGCACCACGTGAGGAGCCGCCAGCCATGACCTCGGCCGCGAACCCCTTCCTCAGCCCGAGCACCCTGCCCTACGGGCTGCCTCCCTTCCAGGAGATCAGGGAGGAGCACTACGCACCGGCGTTCGAGCAGGGCATGGCCGAGCAACTCGCGGAGATCGAGGCGATCGCCGAGAACCCGGAGCCTCCGACCTTCGAGAACACCATCGAGGCACTGGAGAAGTCCGGCGCTCTGCTCGAACGGGTCTCCGCGGTGTTCTTCAACCAGGCGTCCTCCGACACGACGCCCGGTGTCCAGGAGATCCAGAAGGACGTCACGCCGAAGCTCGCCAAGCACGCCGACGCGATCCACCTCAACGCGAAGCTGTTCGCGCGCATCCAGGCGGTCGAGGCGGCCGACGAGGAGCAGCGGTGGCTGCTGAAGCGCTACCTCACCGACTTCACCCGTGCGGGCGCCACGCTGGGCCCGCAGGACCAGGATCGGCTCAGGGAGATCAACGAGCGGCTTTCGGCCCTGGGGACGGCGTTCCAGCAGAACCTGCTCGCCGACACCAACGAGCGGGCCGTGGTGGTCGAGGACGCGGCCGAACTCGACGGGCTGTCGCAGGACGCGATCCAGGCGCTCGCCGACCAGGCCAGGGAGCGCGGGCTGGACGGCAAGTACCTGATCGCACTGGTCCTGCCCACCGGCCAGCCCACCCTGGCCGAGCTGACCAACCGGTCCCTGCGGGAGCGGATCCACCGGGCCTCGGTCGGGCGGGGCGCGGCGAACGCCGAACTGATCAAGGAGATCGCGGTCCTGCGCCGGGAGCGCGCGCGGCTGCTGGGCTACGAGAGCCACGCGGAGTACGTCCTGGCCGACCAGACGGCGGGCACGACCCGGGCGGTCACCGAGATGCTCGACCGGCTCGTGCCGCCCGCCGTGGCCAACGCCCGCAAGGAGCAGGCCGACCTGGAGGAGATCGCCGGGCACCCGATCCAACCGTGGGACTGGGCGTTCTACTCCGAGAAGGTGCGCAAGGCCCGCTACGACATCGACAGCCGCCGCATGCGGCCCTACTTCGAGCTGAACACCGTGCTGGAGAAGGGCGTCTTCAACGCGGCGACGCGCCTGTACGGCGTCACCTTCCACGAGCGCCCCGACCTGTACGGCTACCACCCCGAGGTGCGGGTCTTCGAGGTGCGCAATGAGGACGGCTCCCCGCTGGGCCTGTTCCTCGGCGACTTCCACGCCAGGGCCTCCAAGCGGGGCGGGGCGTGGATGAACAGCCTGGTGAAGCAGTCGGGTCTGGAGGGCACCAGGCCGGTGGTGGTCAACAACCTCAACATCGTCAAGGGCGAGCCGACCCTGATGACGTTCGACGAGGTCAACACGATGTTCCACGAGTTCGGGCACGCGCTGCACGGGTTGTTCTCCGACGTGCGCCACCCCCGGTTCTCGGGGACGGCCGTGCCGCGCGACTTCGTCGAGTACCCCTCCCAGGTGAACGAGATGTGGGCGACCCATCCGGAGATCCTGGCCGAGTACGCCAGGCACCACGAGACCGGCGAGCCGATGCCGCAGGACCTCGTCGACCGGATGCTGGAGACGCAGAAGTTCAACCAGGGCTTCGCCACGCTGGAGTACCTGGCCGCCACCCTGCTCGACTGGGCGTGGCACACGGCGTACGACGGCGACGGGGACGTCGGCGAGGACGTGGAGGAATTCGAGAGGCGGGCGCTGCGGGAGGCCGGGGTGGACCTGCCGGCCGTCCCGCCGCGCTACCGCAGCATGTACTTCGCCCACATCTGGGCGAGCGGCTACAGCGCCGGCTACTACTCCTACATCTGGAGCGAGGTCCTCGACGCCGACACCGTCGAGTGGTTCAACGAGAACGGCGGGCTGCGCCGGGAGAACGGCGACACCTTCCGCCGGGCCCTGCTGTCCCGGGGCGGCAGCGTCGACTCGATGACGGCGTTCCGGGACTTCCGCGGCCGTGACCCGGAGATCACTCCGCTGCTGGACCGCCGCGGGCTGCTGTAGGGGTCACGACGGGGCGAGCGCGGAGATGGCCTGCCTGAGCCAGTCCTTCTCCGCGGCGCTCCCGGCCCGGGCGACGAGCATCATCCCGCGGCGGTAGGCATCGGTCGTCTCCTCGGCCCTGAGAGGCCTGTCGCCGCGGTAGAAGAAGCTCGCCGGCGTCTCCAGGAAGGCCAGTCGCCGGCGCAGCACCCTCACCTGGTCCTCGGCGTCGGGGAGCCGGGACAGGAACGCCAGCAACGTGAAGAACCTCGCCTGGTCGCTGATCTCGACGTCCGACGGCTCACGCAGCCGCCTGAGCAGTTCCTCCCGGCCCCGCGCGGTGATCGAGAGCACCTGGCGCCGGGCGGCGCCCGAGCCTTCCTCCTCGTGCCGCTCCAGGAGGCCGGCCGCCTCCATCCGGGCGATCGCCGGGTAGAGCGCGCCGTCGCTGACCGGCCGGACGTGCCCGCTCAGCCCGGCGACCCGCTGCTTGAGCTCGTATCCGTGCATCGGCTCCTCGTCCAGGAAACCGAGGATCGCCAATGCCAGGTCACCGCTTGCCACGGCAGCATCGTATCGTTATACCCCTAATCGATATAGCTCGATTCGAGGTATGCGCATGAGACTGATCAGGCTCGCCCTGCCCGTCTACGTCGAACTCCTGACGGCCGTCGTGGCCGTCGGCCTGATCGACACGCTGTGGGTGTCCGGACTCGGCAGCGAAGCCGTCGCCGCGGTCACGGTCGCCACCACGACCGAGAACCTGGCCCTCGGTGTGATCCTGTGTGTCGGGACGGGCACGACGGTCCTGATCGGACGGCGGGACGGCCGCGCCCCGCTGGCTCCGGTCATCCGTACGGCCTGGCTGCTCCTGGGCGTCTTCGCCCTGGCCGTGGCGGTGCCCGGCGTGCTGCTGCGCGAGCCGGTGGCCCGGCTGTTCACCGACGATCCCGTCACGGTGGGGCTGGCCGCGGGCTACTACGCGGTGGCGTTCGCCGGGATTCCCGTCTTCTTCGCCCAGAACCTCGTCGACGGGATCTTCAAGGGCCTCGGCGACACCCGGACGCCGATGCGGACCGCCCTGCTGTGCAACGCCCTGGTGATCGGCCTGGACCCGCTGCTGATCTACGGGCTCGGCATGGGCGTGCGGGGAGCCGCGCTGGCCACCGTGGCGGCCCGCCTGGCCACACTGGCCGTGTCCGGCCTCCTGCTCGCCCGGCGGCTGCCCATGAGGAGGGGGACGGAGAAGGTCCCGGCGAACCGCGCGGACGCGGTGGCGATCCTGCGTACGGGGCTGCCCATGTCCGGCGACTTCCTCGCCCGCGCCCTGGTGGGCATGGCGCTGGCCGGCATCGTCGGCCGGCAGGGCGTGGCCGCGCTCGCCGGGTACGGCATCGGCTTGAAGATCATGATGGCCGGGGTGATGTCCTTCTACGCCCTCCGCCAGGCGGCGATGATCCGCACCTCGCGCGCCGGCGAGGCGGAGGGCCCGTCTTCACGGCGTGATGACGCCGTCGCCGTGTTGCGGTACGGCCTGGCCGCGGGACTGGCCGCCTCGCTCGTGCTGAACGCGCTCGCCCCGGCGGCCGTGGGCCCGTTCACCGCCGACCCGGCGGTGGCCGCGGAGGCCGTGTGGTTCCTGCGCTGCATGCCGCTCTATCTCGTGCCCTTCGGCGGCCTGATCGCCGTCGGCGGCGTCCTGCAGGCCGGCGGGCGGGGCGCCGGCCTGCTCGCGGCCACGCTGGCGGGCTTCGCCGTCCAGTTGCCCCTGGCCTTCCTGCTCGGCTCCCGGATGGGAACCACGGGGGTCTGGCTGGCGATGGCCGCCGGCGCCGCGCTGTCGCTCGTCCTGCTCAGGCCGGCCTGGCGAGGGCCGCGCGCACTCGGTCGAGCGAGCGCTCGCGGCCGAGCACCTCGATCGACTCGAACAGCGGCAGGCCCACGGTCCGGCCGGTGATCGCCACGCGGACGGGGGCCTGCGCCTTGCCGAGCTTGAGCCCGTGGGCGAGGCCGACCTCCTCCAGGGCGGTCTTGAGCGAGTCGGGGTCCCAGCTCACCGTCTCCAGCCGCTCGGCGTACCCGGCCAGAATCTCGGCCGCCCCCGGCTTCATCGCCTTGTCCCAGGACGCCTGGTCGAACACGGGCTCGTCCAGGAACAGGAAGTCGACGTTGGCGGTGACCTCCGACAGCACGGCGACCCGGGTCTGCACCAGGTCGGCCACGCGGTCGAACACCGAGCGGTCCCACGACGGGTCGAGCCACGGCTCGCAGCGGGCGACGAACACCTCGCGGGGCAGCGCCCGGATGTACTCGCCGTTGAAGGCCCGCAGTTTCTTCTCGTCGAAGAACGCCGGCGCCTGGTTCACGTCCTCCAGCCGGAACAGCGGCATCATCTCCGACCACGGCATGATCTCGCGGTCGTCGCCGGGCCCCCAGCCGAGCAGCATGAGGTAGTTGACCATCGCCTCGGCGAGGTAGCCCTCGTCGCGGTAGGACTCCAGGGCGACCTTGTCGCGGCGCTTGGACAGCTTCTGCCGCTTCTCGTTGACGATCACCGGTACGTGCGCCCAGACCGGCGGCTCCGCGCCGAGCGCCTTCCACAGAAGCTGCTGCTTGGGCGTGTTCGACAGGTGCTCCTCGGCCCGTACGACATGGTCGATCCGCATCTCCATGTCGTCCACCACGTTGGCGAGGATGAACAGCGGCGAGCCGTCCCCGCGGACGATGACGAAGTCCTCCATGGCCGAGTTGGGGAACTCCACCCGCCCGCGGACCTTGTCGTCCACGACCGTCACGCCCTCGTCGGGCGTACGGAACCGCACGGCGCCCTCGGTCAGGCCGAGGTCGCGGCAGTGGCCGTCGTAGCCCTGGTGCTCCGAGCCGGTCCTGGCCTTCACGTCGTCGCGCGTGCAGGTGCAGTGATAGGCCTTGCCGTCCTTGAGCAGCTTGGCCGCGGCCTCACGGTGCTGCTGCTCGTAGGCGGACTGGAAGTAGGGCCCCTCGAAGTGCGGCGAGTCGCCGTTGATGCCGATCCAGGCGAGGGCCGAGATGATGCCCTCGGTCCATTCCGGCCGGTTGCGTGCCGCGTCCGTGTCCTCGATGCGCAGCACGAACGTGCCGCCGGACTGTTCGGCGATCGCCCAGTTGAACAGCGCCGAACGGGCGCCGCCGACGTGGAACATGCCGGTGGGCGAAGGGGCGAAGCGCACCCTAGTCACGTGAGATCACCCGGTTAGTGAGAGTTCCGATTCCTTCGATGGAGACGCCGACCTCGTCGCCCACGGACATCGGGCCCACCCCGGCGGGCGTGCCGGTCAGGATGACGTCGCCGGGCAGCAGGGTCATGACCGCGCTCACGTACGCGACGAGCGCGGGGATGTCGTGCAGCAGGAGAGAGGTGCGGGCGCTCTGCCTGACCTCGCCGTTGAGCGTGGTGGTGATCGCCAGGTCGGCCGGGTCGAGTTCGGTCTCGATCCAGGGGCCGAGCGGGCAGAACGTGTCGAAGCCCTTGGCCCTGGTCCACTGCCCGTCCCTGGCCTGCAGGTCGCGTGCGGTCACGTCGTTGGCGCAGGTGTATCCGAAGATCACCTCGCCCGCGCGCTCGGCGGGGACGTCACGGCACAGCCGGCCGATCACCACGGCCAGTTCGCCCTCGTAGTCGACCCGCTCCGACAGCTTCCCCGGGTAGGCGATCGCCTCCGACGGCCCGATCACGGTCGTGTTGGGCTTGAGGAACACCACCGGCTCCGCCGGCGGCTCGCCGCCCATCTCCTTGGCGTGGTCGGCGTAGTTCTTGCCGATAGCGACGATCTTGCTGGGCAGCATGGGGGCGACCAGACGGACCTCGGCCACCGGGAACCGCTCGCCGGTGAAGTCCACCCCGTGGAAGGGATGGCCGCCGATCCGGGCGACGACCTGTCCGCCCTCTTCCACCACACCGAAGGCGACCTGGTCGCCCATCGAGAACCTCGCGATACGCACGTCACGAGCCTAGTGCCGCCCCGCGGCCGGGCGTACGTAAGGTGGTCACGTACCAGGTGGGTTGTCGAGCGCTACGGGAGTCGATGTGCCTTCGGTCGTGAAGATCAACGTGCTGACGGTGCCCGAGGAGATGCGGCGCGAACTGGAGAAGCGGTTCGCCAACCGGGCCGGGATGGTGGAGTCGGCCGACGGGTTCGAGTGGTTCGAGCTGTTGCGGCCCGTGGAGGGCAGCGACCGATACCTCGTCTACACCCGCTGGCGCAGCGAGGAGGACTTCCGGCGCTGGCAGGAGAGCCGGGCATTCCAGGCGGGGCACGCGCAGGCCGCCGCCGAGGCCGCCGCGCAGGGCCAGGGCCACGGACACGGGCATGGTCACGGGCACGGCCAGGGCGGCCCGGCCGCGTCCGACTCCGAGCTGTGGTCGTTCGAGGTCGTGGAGAGCACGGGCCCCAAGCAGGAAGGCTGAGCCGGGCCCGTTGACGACGGACCGCCCCCGGTCAGGCAGGGCCGGGGGCGGTCAGGTGTCCGAGGGGCCGTTCAAGCGTCGAGGGGGTTGGCGGCGATCCGGGCGCCGATGCCCTCCGTGACGGAGCAGGCCGCCGCGCAGCCCGGCTTGCGCCGCGTCTGCTCCTCGAAGGCGGCGAGGAACTCCGCGCCGAACCCGAGCCGGGGATGGCGCGCGAGCACGGCGGCCCGGACGTCCGCCGGGAACTCCTCGGGCCGTTGTCCCGACACGTCCCACGACGTGGCCACCTGCAGCAGGTGCGACTCCGGGTCCTCGGACGCGGCGACGGAGTCGCGCATGTGGACGACGATGATCTCCTCGGCCCGCGCGGACCTCTCCGGCGACCATCCGGCGGACATGCCGAAGACCCAGGCGAGACGTCCCCCCGCCTCCTCGAACGGCACCGCGTGGCTGTCGAAGGTCTCGGTCAGCCCGATGTCGTGGAGCAGGGAGGACACGTAGTACAGCTCGTCGTCGAAGCCGATCCCGTGCGCCCGGGCGTACCCGGCGCCCCACAGGTACGACCTGATCGAGTGGTTGAGCAGCGCGGGCGGGCAGAAGCGAGTCGCGACGGCGAGCGCGGCCGCCGCCGCGGGTGTCTCGGGGAACGTCTCTGAGAACGGGGCCGGCATGGCCCCAGGCTGGCAGAGCCGACGGGCCGGGCGCGAGCGGCCGCACGGCCACTTCCCGCATGATTCAGGCCAGAGATACCCATCCACCTCTGTGATTGTTTGTGAGCAGTTGTGCAGTTGTAACCAGAGCGACTTGACCAGATCACCAGAATCCGGACACCATGAGCGGCTCCCAATTCGATCTCGGAAGGGGAATCCGGCGTGTTCCGCCGCCTCTCAGCCCTCTCCCTGGTGGCCGTTCTCCCGCTGACCGCGCTCACCATGGCCGCGCCCGCCCAGGCACAGGCCCCGCACCGCACACCCGAGTGCCAGGGGGACTGGCTGCCCGCCACCCCCACCTCCGGTGACGTCATGAGCGGCAAGCTGTCCTTCCTCGGCATGCCCGCGATCACGGTCGGCAAGGACGTCGACTGGCGCATGGACCCGTACAGGAACAGGTCCTGGCAGATGGTGTTCCAGTCGCTGCGGTGGATGGGCCGGCTCGTGGCCGACTACGAGTCGACCGGCGAGGAGGACTACCTCAGCCGGGCCACGGAGATCGCCAAGGACTGGGTCGCGGACAACCCGTACGGCGGGCGCACGACCGCGACATACGCCTGGGCCGAGCACCCGATCGCGCTGCGCGCCCCGGCCCTGGTGTGCCTGAGCAGGTACGTGAAGGCCGACTGGCTGAAGAACAGCCTGGCCCTGCACGCCAAGCTGCTGTCGAACCCCAAGAACTACGAGCTCGGCCACAACCACGGGCTCGACCAGGACATCGGCCTGCTGCGCATCGGCTGCCGCTACGGGAACCCGAAGTGGAAGAACCTCGCCGTGAGCCGCATGGTGAAGTCGATGAAGCTCGACATCGACGGGCAGGGCTCGCTGCGCGAGCAGGCGCCGCGCTACGCGATCTACGTGCACGACCGGCTCAGGGTGGCGGTCGACACGATCAAGGACTGCAAGATGAAGGTCCCCACGGCGCTGGCCATCCGCTGGGAGAGCCTGCCGCGGCATATCAGCGCCGCCACCCAGCCCAACGGCTACATGGTGCCGATCGGCGACGGGCCCGCCGACGTCCAGCCGGCCGCCTTCGACCACGCCGACTCGACCGTGCAGGTCTTCAACGCCGGGTACGTCTTCGGCCGGACCACCTGGGACGACCCCAAGTCGGCCTACTACTCGATCCGCTTCGGGCCGGCGCTGAAGTTCCACGGCCACGAGGACCACATGGGCGTGACCTACTACGCCCAGGGCCGCTCGATCCTCACCGAGGCGGGCTTCGTCTCGTACGAGAACACGCCCTATCGGCGGTGGACGCTCAGCCCGGAGGCCCACAACGTGCCGATCCTCGTGGGCAGGAAGTTCCGCGGGCACACCCCCACCCCGCTGGTGGACAAGTCCGTGCGCAAGGACCGGCAGACGTTCACGTTCACCGACAAGGCGTACGGCGTGCCGCGCAAGCGGTCGGTGCTGGTGAACCACCGCGAGGACGTGATGGCGGTGCTCGACAGCGGCGGCGGGAAGCTCCAGAACCTGTGGCACCTCGATCCCGGGCTGAAGGTCGTGTCCAACTCGGGCGGGCAGGTCGTGGTGGCCGACGGCGGGTGGAAGGCGTCGATCGTCCAGCTCGCGATGCCGTCGTGCAAGCCCGTCGGCGGCCAGCGGGTGGTGCGCGGGGAGACCTCGCCCTACCAGGGCTGGATCTCGCCGGGCTACATGCGCAAGGAGCCGGCGCCCGTGATCGTCTCACCCGTGGCGGAGTCGCTGCTGACCGTGGTGGTGCCCGGAACCGACCGGCCGGAGGTCAGCTGCTCAGGACGCACTCTGATCGTTCACACCCCGGCCGGTTCGGTCACGCTGCGCGTGAGTTCTTCCGGCACGCTGTCGTAGCCTCCTCCCCCGACAGGAGGGTGGCGGGCGGTTATCCGTACACAGACGGTGACGAGAAGCCGCCCGCCAACTGGTTGGTCTGGTCCGGCACGTGGCCGAGCTTGTCGACCTCGTGGGCCAGTCCCTCCAGGACCGCCCGCAACTGCACCTGCGTGACGTCAGCGAACGTACGCAGGTAGGCGATCCGGCGCTCCAGCTCCTCGGCCTCGGCGCTCTGCAGCCCGTCGCCCGAGGCACGGTAGGCGCCGACCGCCTGGTTGGCGGCCTCCTCCGCCTGCCGCTGCGCCTCCGTCAGGAGTTCCTCGTACTGCTGGCGGGCCTGGCTCACGATGCGCCGCGCGTAGTCCTCCGCCTCAGCGATCTGCGCGTCGGCGGTCTGCTGGGCGCGGGACAGGATGTTGATGGCGTCGACGTTCAGGGTCTGGGACGCGGCGGCCTGTTCCGGGTTCATGCCGTGTTCCTTGTACCACTGCTTCATGCGGTCGATGTACGCCCGCAGGTCCGCCTTCTCCTTGTCGCTGGCCGCCATGTCCTCCGCGACGCGGTAGAGGAACGTGCGCACCTCGTCCTCGCTGTAGCCGCGGCGCCCGAGCGATGTGCGCGTGAACTCCTGCTTGCGTACCCGATCCGGGGTGAGGGGCTGGCGCTCGCCCGCCGGGCTTCCCCAAGGCATCTCCGCCGTCATGACTCCCGACCTTTGTCGCTCGTGAACTCGTCGAAGTGGATCTGCTCGGTCGGCACGCCGGCGTCAAGCAGCCGTCCGACGGTCGCCTGCGCCATCTCCTCCGAGCCGCAGACGTAGACGTGCTGGCCACGCCATCCCTGCAGCGCGACGTCCACGGCGTAGCCGCGGGTGCCCCGGTAGAAGGGGTCGTGGGAGACGACCGGCACGACGTTGAGCCAGGGGTGCTCGGCGGCCATCTTGGCCATCGCCTCGTAGTCGTACAGTTCCCTGGTGTTCCGGGCGCCGAAGACGAGGTCCACCCTGCGCGTCGGGCCCTCGTAGGCGATCTGCTCCACGATCGCCTTGAGCGGCGCGAGGCCGGTCCCGCCCGCGATCATGAGCAGGTCGCCCTGGACGTCCGGGGACAGCGTCAGCCGCTCCCCCACCGCCGCGCCCACGCGCAGCATGTCGCCCCGCCGCGCGCCCATGACGAGCGCGGAGCTGAGCACGCCGCCGTCGACCATGCGTACGTGCAGGTCGACGGTGTTGTCCTGGCGCGGCGCGTTGGCGAACGAGTAGAACCGCCAGACGCGCGGGCGCATGGCGTAGGAGATCGACGCCGACTGGCCGGGACGGAAGGGGTACTGGTAGTTCAGCCGGGCGCGGATGACGGCGATGCCGAGGGTGCGCATCTCGTGGCTGACGATCTCGGCCTCCCACCAGGGCGGGGAGGTCTTCGACGCGTCGTTGGCGGCCTCCACCATCACCTGGGCGACCAGGTTGTACGCCTGCGTCCAGTCGTGCGCGAGCTGAGGAGTCCACCGGTCGCCCAGGAAGTGCTCGAGCGTGGCGAGCAGCGCCTGACCGACGGCGGGGTAGTGCGTCGCGGTCACCGCGAACTTGCGGTGGTCGCGGCCGAGCTGCTGCAGGACCGGGACGACTTCCTCGATCCGGTCGACGTTGCTGATGACTTTTCCCAGCGCGGCCACGAGCTTGTCACGCTGGCGCGCCATCGACACCGGGAACATGTCTCGCACGTCCGGGTTCATCAGGAAAAGAACTGAATAGAAGTACAGCGGCACCTGGTCGCCCGATCGGGAGACGAGGTGCCAGCTGTCCTTGAGAGCCTGCGTATCCACTCAGTCGGCCGTTTCCGCGGGCTCGGCGACGATGGACGACTTCACCTTGCCGAGGACGAGGCCGACGTCGCGCAGGATGTCCTCGCCGACGCCGCCGGCCTGCAGGACCGCGAAGAGGTGCTCGCCCACCTTGTCGTAGTGCTCCGACGTGATGCCCATGCCGGCGTGGGCCTCACCCAGGTCACGGCCCTCGTACGGCTCGGGGCCGCCCAGGACCGAGCACAGCAGCATGACCATGTGCCGCTTCAGCCTGGGCATGTCGATACCGGTGAAGTACGGCTTCAGATCGTCGTCGCCGAGCACGCGCTCGTAGAAGTGCTCGACGACGTCGCGCACGACCGGCGCGCCGCCGATCTGATCGTAATATGACGGCGAGGTGATCACAGACCCTCCCATTCCGGGTGCACCAGCGAGGGGGATGACTACGGGCCGAAAGTTTTCGAACTCGGCGCAGTCACGCGGCTGGTCATGGTGACAAACGGTCGCTCGGCTCCCGCGGCACCGGTCGCCTCCGATAGAAAGATCAGAAGCCGACGGCAGGCGCCGCGACAGCACGGGGTTCAGTGCACAGGTACTTCTTGCCTTCACCCTCCGTTGAGCCAGAGCGGGGCGCTGAGGCTGGAACCGCGGCCGGGGTCGCCGATCGTGGCGAAGACCGCCTCAGGGCTTCGCCTATCTAAGCACCAACTAGACTAAATGTCACTAAAACCACAGCAGCCACGCGCGCAACGTGAGCACCACTCGTACCGGCCCCGTGAGAGGGCTCGCCTGCCGGTCAGGCGCTGTGGCCCGCCCGCAGCAGGCCGTACGTCACCGCCTGCTCCAGGGCCTGCCAGGACGCCTCGATGACGTTCTCGCCCACCCCGACCGTAGCCCACTCGCCGGTCGCGTCGCTCGAGGTGATCAGCACCCGGGTCACCGCGTCCGTGCCGTGGGTGCCCTCCAGGATGCGGACCTTGAAGTCGATCAGCTCGACCCCGGCCAGCTCGGGGTAGAGCTTCTCCAGCGCCAGCCGCACCGCCCTGTCGAGCGCGTTGACCGGGCCGTTCCCCTCGCCGGTCGCGATGATCCGCTCGCCCTTCGCGTGGAGCTTGACGGTCGCCTCGCTGACCACGTCGCCGCCGGGGCGGCGCTCGACGATCACCCGCCACGACTCGACGGTGAAGTAACGCCGCTGCTCGCCGTCGACCGTGTCGCGCAGCAGCAGCTCGAACGACGCGTCGGCGGCCTCGAACGTGTGCCCCCTGGCCTCCAGATCCTTGACCCGCTCGACCAGCCGCCTGGACTGCTCGCCGGTGAGCTCGTAGCCCAGCTCGCGGCCCTTCAGCTCGACCGAGGCGCGGCCGGCCATGTCGGAGACCAGCATGCGCATGTCGTTGCCGACCTCGGCGGGGTCGATGTGCTGGTAGAGGTTCGGGTCCACCTTGATCGCCGACGCGTGCAGGCCCGCCTTGTGCGCGAAGGCCGACGTCCCGACGTACGGCTGGTGGGAGTTCGGCGTGACGTTGGTGACCTCGGTGATCGCGTGGGCGATGCGGGTCATCTCGCGCAGCGACTGCGGCGGCACGAGATCGAATCCCCGCTTGAGCTGGAGGTTCGCCACCACCGTGAACAGGTTGGCGTTGCCGGAGCGCTCGCCGTAGCCGTTGGCGCAGCCCTGCACGTGCGTGGCGCCCGCCTTGACCGCGGCCAGCGTGTTGGCGACCGCGCAGCCGGTGTCGTCGTGGCAGTGGATGCCGATGCGGGCCCCGGTGCCGGCCGCCTCGTGCACCACGTCGGCCAGCTCGTCGGGGAGCATGCCGCCGTTGGTGTCGCACAGCGCGACCACCGACGCCCCGGCCTCCGCGGCCGTGCGCAGCACCTCTAGCGCGTACGCGGGGTTGGAGCGGTAGCCGTCGAAGAAGTGCTCGGCGTCGAGGAAGACGCGCTGGCCCTCCGCGGTCAGGTGGGAGACCGTGTCGCGGATCATCGCGAGGTTCTCCTCCAGAGTGGTGCGGAGGGCCAGTTCCACGTGGCGGTCGTGGCTCTTGGCCACGAGCGTCACGATCGGCGCGCCGGATTCGCGCAGCGCGGCCACCAGAGGGTCGTCGGCGGCCTTCACGCCCGCCCGGCGGGTCGCGCCGAACGCGGCGAGCTGCGCGTGCTTCAGGTCGAGCTCGGTCTGAGCCCGCCGGAAGAACTCAGTGTCCTTGGGGTTCGCACCCGGCCAGCCGCCCTCGATGAAGCCGACGCCGAGGCCGTCCAGGTGACGTGCGATGGCCAGCTTGTCGGCGACCGTGAGGTTCAGCCCCTCCTGCTGGGCGCCGTCGCGGAGCGTCGTGTCGTACACGTGGAAACGATCGTCGGCCATCTCTGTGTCTCCTTCGCGGGGTTACGTCTCGCCGCGCGCTTATCGGCCCCAACCGAGAAGGCCGCCCAAACAAAAAGACCTCTCACGGACGTGAGAGGTCTGCGCGCCGGCGATGTCCTTCAGCCGGCGCGCCTGCCGATAATGAGCAGACCGTAGTACATGGTGCTGAGCAGTTTGCCACAGCCGGTCACCCTCTGGCACATCGATCTCATAGTACGAGATATCAGAGAGTGTTCACGCAGGTCAGAGCCTCGACGATCTAGTGTGGCGACCATGAAGGCTGCCAATTTCATCGAACCGGCCGTCGCCGCGTACGCCGCGGCGCACACGAGCCCGCCCGACGACCTGCTCGCCGACCTGGCCGAGGAGACCTACCGGCTGGTGGGCGACCGGATCAGCATGCAGATCGCGCCGGAGCAGGGCACCCTGCTCACCATGCTGGTCCGGCTCAGCGGCGCCCGGAGGGCGGTCGAGGTCGGGACCTTCACCGGCTATTCGTCGATCTGCATCGCCAGGGGCCTGCCCGCCGGCGGGCGTCTGATCGCCTGCGACGTGAGCGAGGAGTGGACGGCGGTGGCCCGCCGTTACTGGGAGAAGGCGGGCCTCGACGACCGCATCGACCTGCGCCTCGGCCCGGCCGCGGACACGCTGCGGGCCATGCCACCGGGCGAGAGCTTCGACTTCGCCTTCATCGACGCCGACAAGGCGGGCTACCCGGTCTACTACGAGGAGATCCTGGCCCGGCTGAAGTCCGGCGGCCTGATCGCCGTGGACAACACGCTCCAGCACGGCGACATCACCGATCCCGCCGCCGGGGGCAACGTGCCCGCGATGCGGGAGTTCAACGACCTCGTCACACGCGACTCCCGGGTGACGAGCGTGCTCCTGACCATCGCCGACGGCCTCACCCTCGTCAGGAAGAGCTGAACCCGAGATCGGATGGACGTATGGCAATGATGGCGTAATAACCCGCCATAGAGGCGCGGGACACATGATCGGCGCCCCCTCGGTGAGTACGCTCGCGAAGCGGTTCGCATTGGCGGATCGCTTTGCCCAGGGCTCGTCTTTATCACGCAGCGTCTGATGCGACCAGGCGTCTGATCCGAACAGGGAGCGACGAATGACTTGTCGGCGCGGCGGCGGGGCGTTTCTCACCGGCAGGATGGCCGGTCTGCTTCTCGCCGGCACTTCGGCTTCGACCGCGTTCATCGCCGGTGTCGCCCCGCTCGGGGCCGCCGCCGACAACGGGCACGGCCGCGCCGATCGCGCGGTGCGCAACGTCGAGACCACCCAGGGGAAGGACCCGCGGGACCGGCCCGGGGACAAGCTGTCGGTGGCCGGCGCCACGCGCAACCGCGGCTACCAGCACACGTCCACCAACACCGCCGGCGGCTCCTCGAACGTGCAGAACGCGCTGTGCCGGCGCGCCCAGGTCTGCAACATCACCCAGCACGTGACCATCGCCGGCCCGCGGGTGACCGTAAGCCCGGCGCCCGCGCCCGCCGCCAAGCCCACTCCGGTGCCTACGGTCACCGTCACGGTGACCGCGACGCCCACGCCGTCTCCCGTCGCGACCCCGCTCACCGCCCCGGCGGAGCCGGCGCCGTGCCCGGCCCCGCGGCCCCTGTTCAGGATCGACAGCAGGGCCGACGGCAAAGACGGCGCGGGCGCCTGCGGGTGCACCGGCCTGTTCCAAGGGCTGCTGTCGCTGTCCGTCCTCGTGAAGGGCACGGCCTGCCCAGGCGCGTCCGGCTGACCGCACCCGTCATGAACCAGGCCCGGAGGCACGCCTTTCCGGAGACCACACCGGCTCGCCGTACGTGCCTCGCCGGACCGGAACGGCGCCGCGGCCGTCAGCAGATCTTGTGGATCCAGTTGTGGGCGTCGGGGCGGCTGCCGTACTGGATGCCCACGAGCTCCTCGCGGATCTTCATCGTGACCGGCCCCGGAGTGCCGTCGCCGACGGTCCAGCTCCGGTCGATGCCCTTGACCGAGCCGACGGGGGTGACGACGGCGGCGGTGCCGCAGGCGAAGACCTCGGTGAGCTCGCCGGACTCGCAGCCCGCCTGCCAATCCTCGATGGAGATCTTGCCCTCCTCGACCGTGTAGCCCAGCTCGCCGGCCAGGCTGAGGATCGAGTCACGGGTGATGCCGGGCAGCAGCGTCCCGGTGAGCGCCGGGGTGACGAGGCGGTCGCCGAAGACGAAGAACAGGTTCATCCCGCCCATCTCCTCGACCCACCGGTGCTCGAAGGCGTCGAGCCAGACGACCTGGTCGCAGCCCTCCTCCACGGCCTGCCGCTGCGCCACGAACGCCGCCGCGTAGTTGCCGCCGCACTTGGCGAACCCGGTGCCGCCGGGCGCCGCACGGGTGTACTCGGTGGACAGCCAGACCGAGACCGGCTTGAGGCCGCCGGTGAAGTACGACGCGGCGGGCGAGGCGATCACCATGTACTTGTAGCTCCGCGAGGGGTGGTTCACCCCGAGGGCGGGCTGCGTGGCGATCATGAAGGGGCGGAGGTAGAGGCTGTGGCCGTCGGTGGTCGGCACCCAGTCGCGATCGGTCTGCACGAGGAGTTCGAGCGACTCGACGAACGTCTCCTCGGGCACCTCCGGCATCGCCATCCGCAGCGCCGACTGGTTGAACCGCGCCGCGTTCGCGTACGGCCGGAAGGCGACGATCGAGCCGTTCGACTGCCGGTACGCCTTGAGCCCCTCGAACAGCTCCTGGGCGTAGTGGAACACCGACGTGGCGGGGTCGAGGACGAGCGGGCCGTACGGCTGAAGCTTCGCGTCGTGCCAGCCCTCCCCCTCGGTCCAGTCGATGGAGATCATGTGGTCCGTGAAGACCTGGCCGAAGCCGGGGCTCGCCAGCACCTGCTCACGCTCGGCCGCACTGCGGGCCTGCGGGTTGAGCTGCACGTCGAACCTGAGGTGGGTGGTCATGGCGAGGTCCTTCTCTCTTCGTCGTCGTAGTAATTGTGCGACGAGTCGGCTAAGGGAAAACTAGGGCATTTGGCAGGTATGAAAAAGCGCATGGCGGCCCATACCGGGCCGCCATGCGCATGATGTCGGGATGAGCGGCCGGGATCAGCCGGCTACTCGGGCGACGATGTCGTCGCCGATCTCGCGGGTGGAGCGCGCCGTCCACGCGCTCTGACGCTCGATCAGGTCGTCGGCCACGGCCTGCTCGACGCGGGCCGAGGCCTCGGCGTGGCCGAGGTGGTCGAGGAGCATGGCGACCGAAAGGATCGTGGCGGTCGGGTCGGCCTTGCCCTGGCCCGCGATGTCGGGCGCGCTGCCGTGGACGGGCTCGAACATGGACGGCGCCGTACGGGCCGGGTTGACGTTGCCGCTGGCCGCCAGGCCGATGCCGCCCGCGACCGCCGCGCCGATGTCGGTCAGGATGTCGCCGAACAGGTTGTCGGTGACGATCACGTCGAACCGCTGCGGCTGCGTGATGAAGAACATGGAGGCCGCGTCGACGTGGCAGTAGTCGGTCTCGACCTCGGGGAACTCCAGGCTGAGCCGGTCGACGGTGCGCGCCCACAGGTCGCCCGCGTACGTCAGCACGTTGGTCTTGTGGACCAGGGTCAGCTTGCGGCGCGGCCGGGCCAGTGCCTTCTCGAAGGCGTAGCGCACGACGCGCTCGACGCCGTAGGCCGTGTTCAGGGACTCCTGGGTGGCGATCTCCTGCGGCGTTCCGCGGCGCATCACGCCACCGGCGCCGGCGTACGGGCCCTCGGTGCCCTCGCGGACGACGATCATGTCGATGTCCTCGGGGCGGGCCTGTCCGAGCGGGGTCGTCACGCCGGGGAACAGCTTGACCGGGCGGAGGTTCACGTAGTGGTCGAGCTCGAAGCGCAGACGCAGCAGCAGCTCGCGCTCCAGGACGCCGGGCGGCACGCTCGGGTCGCCGACGGCGCCCAGCAGGATGGCGTCGTAGCCGCGCAGCTCGTCGAGCACCTCATCGGGAAGCGTCTGCCCGGTCGCGTGGTAGCGCTTGGCACCGAGATCATATTCGGTGGTCTCGGACTTGACGCCCGCGGCGTTGAGGACCTTGAGGCCTTCGGTGACGACCTCGGTGCCGATACCGTCACCAGGGATCACTGCCAGGCGGATGTTGCTCGACTCCATGCGTGTACCTTACCGGTTGTCTCGGAGATCGAAACACGATCTCACCATTCGGTCCATTGCCGGGCATACGCGCCCGTCAGGCGGGTCCCGCCGCGACGGCGCGCTCGAAGACGAGGTCGCGCGCCGTGGACAGCCCGACCGCCAGCGCCCCGAGGATCACGGCGTCCGGCCCGAGCGTGGACACCTCGATCCGCGGCGGCGTGAGGGCCACCAGCGTCTCCAGCCGCTCCGCCACCGGACCGGCGAGCAGGTCGCCTGCCTGTGCGCCGATACCGCCGCCGAGCACGACCAGCTCGGGATCGAGCACGGCGATCACCCCGGCGAGGGCGCGGGCGACGAGGCCGGCCTCGGCGGCCACCACCGTGCACGCGACCGGGTCGCCGCTGCGTGCGGCGTCGAAGACCTCCTTGGCCGTGACCGCCGTGATGCCGAGGCGGGCCGCGGCCGCGACCACGCCGTCCGCCGAGGCGACCGACTCGAACATGCCACGCCCCCGGCCCAGACCCGGCCCGTCCTCGCCCGCCGGCAGGCCCACCGGCAGGTAGGAGATCCCGCCGGCCGCTCCCCGGGCGCCCCGGTAGAGACCGCCGTCGATGACCACACCCATGCCGACGCCCGTCCCGATGGACATGAGGACGAAGTCGGAGACCCCCTTGCCCAGGCCGTAGGCGCCCTCCCCCACCGCCGCGAGGTCGACGTCGTTCTCCACCGTGTACGGCGAGCCCGTCACGCCGGCCAGCGCGTCCACCGCGCCGGGACGTTCCCAGCCGGGCAGGTTCGGCGCGAGCCGGAGCGCCCCGCTCTCCTTGTCGTGGATTCCCGGGGCGCCGAACACGGTGACGGTGATGTCACCGGGCTCCAGGCCGGCCTCGGCGGCGACCTCGGCCGCCAACCGCGTCAGTTGCTCCAGCAGCCCGTCGTACGACCGCGCCCACGCGGGCTCCTGCCTGCGGACGACGACGTCGCCCACCAGGTCGGCGAGGGCGAGCCGCACGGTGGTGCGGCCGATGTCGGCGGCGAGCACCCAGCCCGCCTCCGGCCTGATCTCGTAGAGCAGCGCGGCGCGGCCGGCTCCGCCGGTGCGCAGCCCGACCGGGCGGACGAGCCTGGCACGCTCCAGGTCGGCCAGCGCCATCGAGATCGTCGGCTTCGACAGCCCGGTCACCTGGGCGAGCTCGGGGCGCGAGGCCTTGCCGAGACGGAAGATCTCGGTGAACACGGCCCGTTGGTTGATCAGCCGGAGCAGGCTGGTCGTGTTCGCGGCCCCACCGCCGATGCTCACCACGCACTCAAGATTGGCACATCCGGAGGGTGGCCGGTCCCGCCGACCGCGGCCGGGTCAGCGCTGCGGTACGCCCCCGTTGTCGCGGCGGTCGAGCGCGATCTGCAGGGCCGCGGCCGCCTCGTCCTCAACGTCCTCGGAACGACCCCAGGGATACATGTCGTACATGGCGATTCTCACTTCGACGGAGGAATGCTGAGAACGGATCCGCCTGTCGCGGATCCGGAACGTCGGCCGCCGATGGAACGCGGGTCACGCGTCACGGGCGAGCCGAAGGCCGGCGGCGCGGCGCTCCGCGACGGGCCGGCCTGCCCTGATCAGGCCCCGTCGCGGCAGGTAGAAGTGCGGGGCGCCTCGTCATCGCAAGAGTACCCCACAATCTCGTAGGACGACCTAGTATCTCACTTCGTGAGACGTGGTCCACGGGACGGGAAAACGCGAACGGCCCGGCGCGCGGGGCGCCGGGCCGTTCGATGAGCTGATGCCGGGGTGTCAGTCCTCCAGGTCGACCGTACGGCCGCTGTCGGCGCCGATCTCCCCCGCGATCTGCTCGACGATCTCGGACGGGATCGCCGTGTCGACCGTCAGCGCGATGAGCGCCTTGCCGCCCTTCACGTCCCGGGAGACCTGCATGGAGGCGATGTTCACGTTGTGCTCGCCGAGCAGGCGGCCGACGATGCCGACGATGCCGGGGCGGTCGGCGTAGGTGAAGAACGCCAGGTGCTCGGTCGGCTCGATCTCCATCGCGAAGCCGTTGACCTCGACGATCTTGGTGATCTGCCGGGGGCCGGACAGGGTGCCGGAGACCGAGACCGTGCGGCCGTCGGCGAGCACGCCGCGCACCGTGATGACGTTGCGCCAGTCGGGGCTCTCGGCGCTGGTGACCAGCTCGACCACGACACCGCGGTCCTTGGCCAGCAGCGGCGCGTTGACGTAGGTCACCGCGTCCTCGACGACGTCGGTGAAGACGCCCTTGAGGGCGGCCAGCTCCAGGACCCGGACGTCCTGCGCGGAGATCTCGCCGCGGACCTCGACGTCCAGGCGGGCGGCGACCTCGCCCGCGAGCGCGGTGAAGATGCGGCCCAGCTTCTCGGTGAGCGGCAGGCCCGGCTTGACGTCCTCGGCGACCGCGCCGCCCTGGACGTTCACCGCGTCGGGCACGAACTCGCCGGCGAGCGCCAGCTTGACGCTGCGGGCGACCTGCGTGCCGGCCTTCTCCTGGGCCTCGTGGGTGGAGGCGCCGAGGTGCGGCGTCACCACGACCTGGTCGAACTCGAACAGCGGGCTGTCGGTGCAGGGCTCCTTGGCGAACACGTCGATGCCCGCGCCGGCGACGCGGCCCTCCTTGAGGGCGGAGTAGAGGGCGTTCTCGTCGATGATCCCGCCGCGGGCGACGTTGATCAGCCGGACGGTCGGCTTGACCATGTGCAGCTCACGGTCGCCGATGAGACCGACGGTCTCCTTCGACTTCGGCAGGTGGACCGTGATGAAGTCGGCCTGCTGGAGCACCTCCTCCAGCGACGCCAGCCGCACGCCCATCGCCGCCGCGCGGGCCGGCTGCAGATAGGGGTCGTACGCGATGATCTCGACGCCGAACGGCTGCAGGCGCTGCGCGACAAGCTGGCCGATCTTGCCGAGGCCGAGGATGCCGATGACCTTCTCGTCGAGCTCGACACCGGTGTACTTCGAGCGCTTCCACTCGCCGTCCTTGAGCGCGGAGTGCGCCTGGGCGACGTTGCGGGCGCTGGCGAGGATGAGCGCGACCGTGTGCTCGGCGGCGCTGGTGATGTTGGAGGTCGGGGCGTTCACGACCATGACGCCGGCCTTGGTCGCGGCCTCGACGTCGACGTTGTCCAGGCCCACACCGGCGCGGGCGACGACGCGCAGCTTGGACGCCGCCGCGATGGCCTCCGCGTCCACCTGGGTGGCGCTGCGTACGATAAGGGCGTCCACGTCGGCGAGGGCGGGCAGCAGCTGCGACCGGTCGGCGCCGTCGGTGTGCCGGACCTCGAAGTCCGCGCCGAGCACGGCGAGACCCGCTTCTGAGAGCTCTTCTGCGACAAGTACGACGGGCTTGTTCACTGGGTTGAGTCCTTCGTGAAGTGCGACAGCGCGGACGACGTGAGTCTATCGGGGCCTTGTGAAAGCTCTCACGAGCGCCCGGCATACGAGACACCCAAGGTCTCGGCGGTGTCGCGGCGGCACGACGACCCGGTCTCAAATCGCGCGCAGCGCCTCCACGGCCTCCTCCTCGGTCCGTACGGCTTGCGCCGCCAACGCGGCCAGGTCGTCCAGCGTCGCGAGCCGCGCGGCCTCGTCCAGCGGCCAGCCTGCCCGCAGGCCGTCCCCCCGAGCAGGCCCGCCGCCTCGTCGAGGAAGGCGGCGTAGAGCGGGCGGGTGGCGCCGGGCGCCGTGTACTCGATCTCCAGGCACTCGTATAGCCGGATCATGGCGGCGTGGAAGGCCCGGGGATCGGCGAAGCGGCGCGTCCATCCGGTGCCGCGCCGGGCGGCCAGCTGGGCGGCCAGCCGTCGCATGCCGGACAGGCCGAAGTTGACGTCGAAGGCGTTGCCGAGCACCGGTCCGGTGAGCCGGGCCACGGTCTCCCCGACCGCCTCCCGTACGGCGGCGTCCAGGTCACCGCGTGGGGCGCCGGCCCCCGCGGAGGCGGGAACGGACACCAGGTGATGGCGTTCCTTCTTGAGCGAGGACCAGGCGGCCATGAAGGCGGCGAGCGGCAGCCGCTCGGGTTCTGGGCGCGTGTCCAGGACGAGCGCCTCCTCTGTCCGTCCGGCTGCCTCCACGCCGACGACGGCGACCTCGAGCGGGTCGGGGAAGGGCAGGCCGGGCCGCCAGGGCAGCGCGAATCTGCCGACCCTGCAGACGGCGACGCCGCCGGACGCGAGTGTCTCCCGCAGCGCCCCCTCCGCGACGCGCGGCGAGCCCGTACGGCTGATCTCATGGGCGAGCCCGTGCCCACGCCCTCAGGAGGTCGGGCGCAGGAACGGCGCCCCGAAGGAGCATAGCGCCGATGCGGAGGGGCTGCCGGGACAGCCGGGGTTCATGAGACTCGCTCACATATGGGCCTAGCCGGTCGATGTACCCCGCCTACGCCTGATCCATACGGACTGGCACCCATCTCGGTATTGATCGCACCTAATCTTGGGGATTAGCCTGATTCGCCATGGTCCAGTCCCTATCGTTCAGGCTATGAGCATCGGGAACCCCTCTCTGGGCGACGTTCTCGCGCGGCATGGCAGCCCCCGGCAACTCCTGGCGGCCCTCGCGGAGTGGGGCATCCTGGTGGCGGTCCGCCCCGACCGCTCAGTGGTGCTCGGCACGACACAGAACGGCGAACGCGTTCTGCTGGGCTACACGGGGCCGGCGACCTACGCCCGGCACCGTGGCAGCCACACATTGTCGGCGTGCGACGTCGACACCATCCTCGACATCCAGCGCGTCACGGGCGTGCGCGAGATCGTGATCGACGCGGCCGGTCCCGCTGCCGCCGCCGTGCCGATCGACGACCTGCGGCGCTATCTGGAGCAGACCCGCACCGGTCCCGCTCCCGCGCTGTCGGCCATGGGCTCGGCCGCCCCCACGGCGTACGCCACGGGCGCGATGGCGACCGTGTCCCGCGCGCAGGCCACGCGGGAGGCCCCCCCGCCGCCCGCGCCCGCCCCGGTCCCCGCGGCGCCCTCCGCGCTTCCGTCGCAGTGGGTTCCCGCCCCCCGCCAGCACCTGTCGGGGGCGATGCAGGTCGTCGACCCCGGCTACCGCAGGACGCGTCATCCGATCCTGCCGGCGCTGCGGGTGGCGGTCGCCGAACTGCTGCCGGAGTATCCCTACGTCCACCACGTCTGGATCTCCGAGGCGCGGACGGCCGCCGGGCTGTGGGGGATCATGCTGCACGTCAAGGTGCACACCCTCGGCGCCGACGACCTCGTCAAGGACCTGCACCGGCGGGTGCGCGCCCGGCTGCCGCAGCTGGCGGCCAGCGAGGCCCCGGTGCTCATGGCCCGGGTCGCCGACGCGCACACCGAACGCCGCCTGATCGAGGTCGGCGCGCACGTCGTCTGCCCCGACGTGCGCGACTGAGCCGGAACCCCGTGACCGATCTCCGCCGGCGCCGTCCGGCGGAGATCGGCAAGACACCGGGCAGCCGCCGAACCGTTGCCGGAGACTGCTTCCGAACGGACGCTTGCTCGGCTTGAATGTCGCCATGGTCTCCACGGCGGCGACGCCCTCCCCGTCGAAGGTCTCCCTCGGGGTTCGCCTCGGGTACGCCGTCGGCTCGCTCTGCACGGCCAACTTCTCCGCGATCCCCGGGCTGCTGCTGCTCTTCTACATGACGAACGTGCTCGCGGTGCCGGCCGCGTTCGCGGGCATCGTGCTCTTCCTGCCCAAGGCCTGGGACCTGGTCGCCAATACTCTGGTCGGCCGGTGGTCGGACCGCACGGTCTCACGCTGGGGACCGCGCCGGCCCTGGCTGCTCGCCGGCACCCTCGTGCTGCCGGTGTCGTTCGCCCTCATGTTCGCCGGGCCGCCGCTCACCGGCACGCCCGCCGCCCTGTACGTGGGCGTCGCCTTCCTGGCCGCCGCGACCGGATACGCCCTCTACGAGGTGCCGTACAAGGCGATGCCCGCGGAGATGACCACGGACTACCACGAGCGGACCTCGCTGCTGCAGTGGCGCATGGTCCTCATCGCGGTCGGGATCGCGATGAGCGGCATCCTCGCCCCGATGATCGCCGGCGACACCGCCGACGGGTATCGCACCATGGGCGTCGCCTTCGGCGTGATCCTGCTCGTCGCGATGCTGGCCTCGTTCTTCGGCACCGCCCGCGCCCCCTTCACCGGCCAGCAGAGCTCCGAGGGGACGCTGCGGGAGCAGCTTGCCGCCGCCCGCACGAGCAAGCCGTTCCTGTGGCTGCTCGGGCTCAGCTCCGCGCAGACGCTCGGGGCCGGCGTGATGCTCGCCGGGGCGCCCTACTTCGCCTCCTACGCGCTTGACGACACCTCCGCCACCACCACGCTCTTCGCGGCGCTCGTGGGGCCGATGCTGGTCACGATGCCGCTGTGGGTGTGGCTGGCCCGCAAGCTCGACAAGCGCGGCGCGATGATCCTGTCCGGCGCGCTGTTCACGGCCGGCGCGCTGCTGATCCTCGCGACGCCCGCGCTCGGCGAGCTGTACGCGCACCTGTGCGTGATGATCGTCGGCGTCGGATACGCGGGCCTGCAACTGCTGCAGTTCTCCATGCTCGCCGACGTCATCGCGTACGACGGCGAGGTGAGCGGCGAGCGCAGGGGCGGAGTGTTCACGGGCCTGTGGACCGCGGTGGAGAGCGCGGTGGCGGCGCTCGGGGCGACCACGTACGGGTGGGTGCTGAGCGCGGGGGGCTTCGTCTCCTCCGATCCCGAGCATCCGGTGATCCAGCCGGACAGCGCGCACGTCGCCGTGATAATCGGCGTGACCGTGGTGCCCGCCCTGATCACGTTCGCGGGCGTGCTGATGACCCTCAAATACAACCTGACCGCCGACCGCCTCGCCGCCGTCGGCGGCGCGGCCGGGATCACGGCCTCACCGGCCGCCGTCTCCGGCGGTGAGAACGCCGGGAAAGACGGCGGGCAGCCCGAACCCGGCGAAGTGCTCCGCGCCGAGGAATGAGGTGATCTCGCAGATCCGCTCGTCCCGCAGGGTCAGCACGGTGATCGACCAGGCGGTGTGCGGCCGGGCGGCGCCCTCACCGACGTAGAAGGCCACGGCCGGCTGGCCGTTCGCGCCGGTCAGGACATACCGCCAGCTCGGGCAGCGGGTGAGCGGCACTTGCACGGCGAAGTCGGTGACCGCCGCGATGCCGCGATACCAGCGCGGCAGCGGGGGCATCGACCAGGTGACGTCGTCGGTGAGCAGCGCGATCAGGGCGTCGGCGTCCCCGCTTTCGAGGGCGGACGCGAATCCGACGGCGATCTCCCGCACCCGGGGGTCGCCGATCGTGCGCGGCGCCCGCTGCCGGTCGAGGGAGGGCGCCTTCTCCGCGAGGATTCTGCGGGCCCGCGCCAGAGCCGAGTTCACGGAGGCGGCCGAGGTCTTCATCATCGCGGCGATCTCTGCGGCGGAGAAGCCGAGCACCTCGAAGAGCAGCAGCGCCGCACGCTGGTTGCCGGGCAGGTGCTGCAGAGCGGCGACGAAGGCGAGCTCCACGGCCTCGCGCCGCTCGTAGCGCCCCGCCGGGCCGTCCGTCAGGCCGGCGTCGGGATAGGGGCCCAGCCAGGCGACGTCGCCGAGCGGACCCTGCCCGTCCACGACCGCGCGCTCGCTCGACGGGCCCAGGTCCATCGGCAACGCCCGCCTGCCCCGGCTCTCCACGAGGTCGAGGCAGGCGTGGTTGGTCACGGCGTACAGCCACGAGCGCAGCGAGGAGCGGCCCTCGAAGCGGGCGAGGCCCCGCCAGGCCCGCAGCAGGGCGTCCTGGAGGGCGTCGTCGGCGTCGTGGACCGAGCCGAGCATGCGGTAGCAGTGGGCGTGCAGCTCCGGGCGCAGTGGCCGGACCAGCCTGGAGAACGCGGCCTCGTCCCCGTCTCGCGCCCGCGCCAGGTCGCCGTCCGCTGCCGTCGGGGAAAAAACCTCGCCCACGAGCGACGATTCTGCCTCACATCGGGAGTCTTCCCTCCCGGGGAGCACGACCGGCTCCCGACCGTTCCTTCCCGAACAGGAGACACGCCGTGATCACCGAGGCGGATCTGAAGGCCGACCTGCGCCGCTATCTGCAGGATGCCCGCGACGTCCTGCTGTGGAAGCTGGACGGGCTCTCGGAATACGACGTCCGCCGCCCGTTGACGCCGACGGGCACCAACCTGCTGGGGCTGGTCAAGCATCTCGCCGGTGTCGAGCTGCTGTATCTGGGGTTCGTGTTCGGCCGTCACTTCGACGAGCCCGTGCCCTGGTTCCGTCCCGATCTCGGGCCCGCCGCCTTCGCCAGGAACACGGACATGTGGGCCACCGCCGGGGAGTCCCGCGAGTACGTCACCGGGGTGTACCGGCGCGCCTGGGGACACGCGGACGCCACGATCGCGGCGCTGCCGCTGGAGTCGGTCGCCGACATCGTGTGGTGGCCCGAGGAGCACCGGCGGGCGACCCTGCACCGCGTGCTGGTCCACATGATCGCCGAAACGCACCGGCACGCCGGCCACGCCGACATCGTCCGCGAGTCGATCGACGGCGGCACCGGGTACCGGGAGGGCGACGACGTGGTGACGGCCGGCGATCTGGCGTGGTGGGAGAGCTACCGCGAGGAGCTGGAGCGCGTGGCGCGGGAGGCCGACCACGACCTTAAGCGCCCCTCAAGGCGCTCTCTTCGCTGATCATGCGGTTGACCTGGGGATTATCGGACATCCCATGACATACGCAGGATAAAGGAAGTTTAAGAGAAGGTAGATACTTTTCGGGTTGGACCGATTTATCACCACATGTCGGTCTGTAGCGCACCATAATGACGACTTCCCCAGCGTCTAACCCCCACTGGAGGAATGATCGTGAACAGAGCGCTCGGAGCGGTCCTGTGCCTCGGGAGCGTCGCGGCCGTCGGCGTGGCGGCCGGACCCGCTCAGGCCGAGGCCCAGCACACGGGCTGCCGGGTCGCCGCCGCGAAGCCCTACGTCACCGTGGATGGCAAGATCCGCGCGGCGGGCTCGCGGGCCGGTTGCGTCGACAACGCCCGTTTCCGGGTCCGGATCGTGAACAGCAGGCCGGGCCCCGACCGCGTGGTCAAGAGCGGCTCCAAGGTGATCAGGAACGCACGCGTCGTCGTCGCCCTGACCTGCACCGACGGCGCCTACTACAGCGTCGTCACCGACTACCGTGGCCACGTGTCGCGGTCGAGGCCGGTACGCCTCGACTGCGACATCCCCACCCCGGTCCCCACGGCCACCTCTTCCCCAAGCCCCACCGCCGTTCCGACGGCCAGCCCCACAGCCAGCCCCTCCGCGGTCCCCAGCACGGCCCCCAGCACGGCCCCCACCGCGAGTCCCTCCGCGAGCGCCCCCGCCTCCGCCACTCCCAGCGCCTCTCCCACGAGTGGCTCGGCCGTGGGCACCGCCATCGAGAACGAGGTCGTACGCCTCACCAACGCCGAGCGGGCGAAGGCGGGCTGCGGCCCGCTGAAGCACGACGCGCGCCTGCGCGCCGCCGCGTACGCCCACTCGGCCGACATGTCCGCCAAGAACTACTTCGACCACACGTCCAAGGACGGCCGCTCCTTCGCCGACCGCATCACGTCCGCCGGTTACACCTGGCGGGCGGCGGCGGAGAACATCGCCAAGGGCTACGGCACGGCCCAGGCGGTGGTCCAGGGCTGGATGAACAGCCCCGGACACCGGCAGAACATCCTCAACTGCAACTACACCGACATCGGGGTCGGGTACGTCGCCGCCGGCGGCCCGTACTGGACCCAGGACTTCGGACGGCAGTAGAGACGCCGCCAGTTCGGCCAGGAGCGGGGACGCCACGCCCGGCGGCCCCGCTCCCGTGCCGGGATTGGAGGGAATACGGCGCTCTTCTGGACACCTCGGACCACTGCGGCGGATACTCCATTCATGAGCTCTCCCCCGGTTCGCGCCTCGGACGGGGACCGCGAGCGTGCACTCAGCGAGCTCCGCGACCGGGCCGCTGAAGGACGCCTGTCCATGGAGACCTTCGTCGGCCGGGTGGACCTGGCGCTTCGTGCTCGCAGCCGCGGCGAGCTGGACGAGCTGGTCGCCGACCTCCCGCACCGCGGGCGCTGGCGCAGAAGGATCACCGACGCCGTCGCCTCCGTGTCGGAGCTGAGCAGCCGGATCGAGTCCGCCTGGCGGCGTCCCCGGCTGCCCCGGCTCGCCCTGCCCGCCGACGGCCGGGCCCGCTACCTGGTCGGCCGCGGTTCCTCCTGCGACCTCGTCCTCGCCGACCTGACCGTCTCGCGGGTGCACGCCGAACTGCGGCGGGAGCACGATTCCTGGCTGCTCGTCGACCTCGGCTCGATGAACGGCACCCGGCTGAACGGCTGGCGCCTGGTCGGCCCCGCGTCCGTGCGGGCCGGCGACGAGGTGGCCTTCGGCGACAGCGTGTTCCTGGTCTCGATGCCGGCCTGATCGCTATACGTAAATTCCCGTATTGCCGCCCCGGCACCGCTCACCGACGATCGCGGAAAGCCACCCACCCGGGAGCGGACTGTGCGGTTGTCACGACGTATCACGATCATGCTGGCCGGTGCCGTCCTGGCCACCGGGATCGCCGGCTCAGGCGTCCCCGCCGGGGCGCGCGACCCGGCCCCCGGCATAGCGGACCTGACCCGCGACCTCGACCAGATCCTCGCCGACTCCCGGCTGGCTCCCGCGCGGGCGGGCGTCGCCGTGCGCGTCGCGGCCACCGGCGAGGACCTCTACTCCCTCGACGCGGACAAGCTGTTCGCCCCCGCCTCCAACACCAAGCTGCTCACCTCTGCCGCCGCCCTCGACACGCTCGGCACGGACTTCCGGTTCACGACCGACGTGCTCGCCGCGTCAAAGGTGGGCCGCACTGTCGTCGGGGACCTCACGCTGCGGGGCACGGGCGACCCCACCATGCTCGCCGCCGACTACGACGCGCTCGCCGCCAGGGTCGCGGCGGCCGGCGTCAAGGTCGTCACGGGACGGCTGGTCGCCGACGACACCTGGTTCGACGACGTACGGCTCGGCACCGACTGGGCCTGGGACGACGAGCCGTACTACTACGCCGGGCAGATCTCCGCGCTGACCGCGGCGCCCGACACAGACTACGACGCGGGCTCGGTGATCGTCTCGGTCGCGCCCGGAGGCGGCCCGGGCAAGGCCGCCAAGGTGTCCACCACACCGGCGACCGACTACGTGAAGATCGTGAACAGGGCCGTCACCGGTGACGAGACGGACGTGCTCGTCGAGCGGCAGCACGGCACCAACACCGTCGTGGTCAGCGGCACGGTCTCCGAGCCGTACGACGAGTGGGTCGCGGTGTGGGACCCCACGCTCTACGCGGCCGCCCTCTTCCGGGACGGGCTGGCCCGGCACGGCGTGAAGGTGATCGGGCCGACCGTACGCGGGACCGCCCCGGCGAAGGCGACCGCGGTCGCCTCACGGCAGTCGATGACCCTCGGCGACCTGCTCGTGCCGTTCCTGAAGCTGAGCAACAACATGCACGCGGAGATCCTCACCAAGACGATGGGACGCAAGGTCTCCGGCGCGGGGACGTGGGCGGCCGGACTCGCCGTCACGGCCGCGTTCGCGCAGGCGAACGGCGTGAAGACGCTGCGGCTGCGGGACGGCTCCGGCCTGTCCAGGATGGACGCCCTGACGCCCGCCGGAATCACGGCCCTGCTCGCGGCGGCGCGCGGCAAGCCCTGGTTCCCCACCTGGTACGCCGCCCTTCCGATCGCGGGAGAGCCGGACCGGATGGTCGGCGGGACGCTGCGCAGCAGAATGGGCGGCACGGCGGCGGCCGGGAACGTGCACGCCAAGACCGGCTCGCTGACCGGCGTGACCGCGCTGTCGGGCTACGTGACCAGCGCGGACGGCGAGCCGCTGGTCTTCTCGGTAGTCAGCAACGGCTACCTCTCCGGCGCGCCGAGGGACCTGGAGGACCGGATCGCCGTCAGGCTGGCCCAATTCAGCAGGGATGCCGCGGTGGACGAGACGGCGGCCGCGCGCAGCGTGACTTCCGGATCGTCGCCGCAGGAGGCCGCTCCGTCGTCCCCGCTGTCGCCCGCCGGTGACCTCGAATGCTCCTGGCTCAAGCCCGCCCAGTGCTGATCCCTCTGGGCTGATACCTCTGGCTCTGGTGCCGCACCGGCGACGACGGATTCCGTGAAACGCGACGCGGCGCCGCCCCCCACCTCATCGGCGGGGTGCGGCGCCGCGGTGACGCGAGCGTTCGCGAGCGTCAGGCCTGCTCGCCCTTGAGCCAGCTCATCATCGGGCGGAGCTTGCCGCCGGTCTGCTCGATCGAGTGGCCCGCCAGCTCCTCGCGGTAGCGCTTGAAGTTGGTCTGGCCGGAGTCGAACTCCTCGACCAGCTCGCGGGCGAAACGGCCGTCCTGGATCTCGTCCAGGATGCGGCGCATCTCCTTCTTGGTCTCCTCGTTGACCACGCGCGGGCCGCGGGTGTAGCCGCCGTACTCCGCGGTGTCGGACACCGACCAGTACATCTTGGAGATGCCGCCCTCGTACATCAGGTCCACGATCAGCTTCATCTCGTGGAGGCACTCGAAGTAGGCGACCTCCGGCTGGTAGCCGGCCTCGATCAGCGTCTCGAACCCGGCCTTGATCAGCTCGGAGACTCCGCCGCACAGCACGGCCTGCTCGCCGAACAGGTCGGTCTCGGTCTCCTCGGTGAAGGTCGTCTTCAGCGCGCCGGCGCGGGTGCCGCCGATGCCCTTGGCGTACGACAGCACGAGCGGCCAGGCGTTGCCGGTGGCGTCACGCTCGACGGCGACCAGGCAGGGCACGCCGCGACCGGCCGAGTACTGGCGGCGGACCAGGTGACCCGGGCCCTTCGGCGCCACCATGGCCACGTCGACGCCCGCTGGGGCCTCGATGAGGCCGTAGCGGATGTTGAGGCCGTGACCGAAGAACAGCGCGTCGCCCTCGACGAGGTTCGGCGCGACGTGCTCGGCGTACAGGTGCCGCTGGACGTGGTCCGGCGCGAGGATCATCGTGAGGTCGGCCTCTTCGACGGCCTCCCCCGGCGACAGCACGCGCAGTCCGTCGGCCTCGGCCTTCTCCCGGCTCTTGGAGCCCTCGGGCAGGCCGACCCGGACGTCCACGCCCGAGTCGCGCAGGCTCAGCGCGTGGGCGTGGCCCTGGCTGCCGTAACCCAGCACCGCGACGTGGCGGCCCTGGATGATCGACAGGTCGGCGTCGTCGTCGTAGAAGATCTCAGTCACTTGCTTGCCTTTCACGGGTTGTCCGTCGCGACGTGCCTGCCATAGGACTATGCGCTGCGGTCGAGGGCGCGAAGCGAGCGGTCGGTGATGGAACGGGCGCCGCGGCCGATGGCCACCATGCCCGACTGCACGAGCTCCTTGATGCCGTACGGCTCAAGGACCCGGACGAACGCCTCCAGCTTGTCGGTCGTCCCGGTGACCTCGATCGTGACCGCGTCCGGGGCCACGTCCACGCAACGCGCCCGGAAGAGGTTCACGAGTTCGAGAACGTGCGACCGGCTCTCGGAGTCGGTCCGCACCTTGATCAACATCAGCTCGCGCTGCACCGACTGGCTGTTGTCGAGCTCGACGATCTTGATGACGTTGACCAGCTTGTTGAGCTGCTTGGTGACCTGCTCCAGCGGGAGGTCCTCCACGTTCACGACGATGGTCATCCGCGAGATGTCGTCGTGCTCGGTGGGTCCGACGGCCAGCGAGTCGATGTTGAACCCGCGACGGCTGAACAGGGCGGCGACCCGGGCCAGCACGCCCGGCTTGTTCTCCACCAGGACGGACAGCGTGTGGCGGCTCATGCCATCTCCTCGCACTGCTGGTCGTTGTCGCGTCGGGCCGGGGCGGGGCTCATTCTCCACCCTCCCAGTTCGGCGCCATGTCGCGGGCGTACTTGATGTCGTCGTTGCTGGTGCCTGCGGCGACCATCGGCCAGACCATCGCGTCCTGGTGCACGACGAAGTCGACCACCACCGGCACGTCGTTGATCTCCATGGCCTTACGGATCGTCTCGTCCACATCCTCCGGACGCTCACACCGCAGACCGACACAACCGTAGGCCTCGGCCAGCTTCACGAAGTCGGGAATCCGCTTCACCCGCTGCAGATCGGTGTTGGAATACCGCTCGTCGTAGAACAGGGTCTGCCACTGGCGCACCATACCGAGGTTGCCGTTGTTGATGACCGCCACCTTGATCGGCACACCCTCGATCGCGCAGGTCGCCAGCTCCTGATTGGTCATCTGGAAACAACCGTCGCCGTCGATCGCCCACACGACCTTGTCCGGACAGCCCATCTTCGCGCCCATCGCGGCCGGCACGGAAAAGCCCATCGTGCCCGCCCCACCGGAGTTGATGAACGTCCCCGGATTCTCATACCTGACGAACTGCGCGGCCCACATCTGATGCTGGCCCACACCCGCGGTGTAGATCGCCTCCGGCCCCACCAGCGCGCTCAGCCGCTCGATGACGTACTGCGGAGCCAGCGACCCGTCGGCGAACTCCTCATACCCCAGCGGGTAGGTCTCCTTGTAACCGTTGAGGATCTTCCACCAGTCGGCGTAGTCCCCCTTGCGGCCGTCGGCCTGCTCGGACCGCACCGCCGTGATCAGATCCCCGATCACCTCACGGCAGTCCCCCACGATCGGCACGTCCGCATGCCGGTTCTTGGAGATCTCCGCCGGGTCGATGTCGGCGTGGATCACCTTGGCGTTCGGTGCGAAACTCGACAACCGCCCGGTGACCCGGTCGTCGAAGCGGGTGCCCAGCGCGATCAACAGGTCCGAACGCTGCAGCGCGCCCACCGCCGAGACACTGCCGTGCATCCCGGGCATTCCCATGTGCTGGGGATGGCTGTCCGGGAAGGTGCCCCGCGCCATCAGCGTGGTGACCACCGGAATGCCGGTCAGCTCCGCCAGCTCCAGCAGTTCGGCCGAGGCCCGGGCCTTGTGCACGCCGCCGCCGACATAGAACACCGGCCGCTTCGCCTCGGTCATCAGCCGGGCCGCCTCGCGGATCTGCTTGGAATGCGGCCGGGTCACCGGACGGTAGCCGGGCAGCTGCATCACCGGCGGCCAGGAGAACGTGGTCGTGGCCTCCAGCGCGTCCTTGGAGATGTCCACCAGCACCGGCCCCGGCCGGCCGGTCGAGGCGACGTGGAACGCCTCGGCGATGGTCCGCGGGATGTCCTCGGCCTTGGTGACCAGGAAGTTGTGCTTGGTGATCGGCATCGTGATGCCGGAGATGTCGGCTTCCTGGAAGGCGTCGGTCCCGATCAGCGGTGAAGCCACCTGACCGGTGATCGCCACGATCGGCACCGAGTCCATGTAGGCGTCGGCGATCGGGGTGACCAGGTTGGTCGCTCCCGGGCCGCTGGTGGCCATGCACACCCCGACCCTGCCGGTCGCCTGCGCATACCCCTCGGCCGCGTGGCCGGCGCCCTGCTCGTGCCGTACAAGCACGTGCCGGACCTTGGTCGAGTCGTAGAGGGGGTCGTAGGCGGGGAGAATGGCCCCGCCCGGGATCCCGAACACCGTGTCGACCCCGACCTGCTCCAGCGCCCGCACGAGGGCCTGGGCACCTGTCATTTTCTCGGTCATCGGCTCGTTCCTTGTGGCTGAGCTTGCTACTGGCTGGGCTGCTTGGCGTGACTCCTGGCATAAAAAATGCCCCATCCGCTGAGCGGAGCTGGGGCGCGCGCAGGACCTAGTGCTTCGTCAGGCTGCGCGCCTGCGAAGTACTACGAGAATCCCACCGCTATGCATGGCACAACGATGTCCGATGGAGCGCCTCCACGTCAAATCATCTGGGACGCCCGTCTCGCCATCCAAGACACCCACAACGGACTCCCAGGTTATGCCACCGGCGCCCCTCCAGCGTCCCGGAGAGCGACTACGCGGTGTTCTGGAGGGTGGTGGTGGGCATGAGGGAGTCGACGCCGCGTGCGGTCATGGGGCGGGCCACCAGATAGCCCTGGCCGCGCGTGCAGCCCATCTTGCGCAGCAGGTCGAGTTGCTCGGGACGCTCGATGCCCTCGGCGACGACGATCAGGCCGAGATCGTTGCCGAGTTGCACGATCGTCTTCGTCAGCAGGGTCAGCGTGTCGTCGCGGCCGAGCCCGGAGACGAACGACGGGTCGATTTTGATCATGTCGACCGGCAGCTGGCGCAGGAACGCGAGCGACGCGTAGCCGGTGCCGAAGTCGTCGATGGCCAGCCGTACGCCGAGGGTCCTCAGCTCCGACAGCCTGCTGATCATCTCTCCGGCGTCCTCGACCAGCATCTCCTCGATGACCTCGAGGGTCAGCGCGCTGGCGGGCAGCCCGCTCTCGCTCAGCGCCTCCGCCACGGTCTCCACGAAGCGCGGGGCCATGATCTGCCGCGCGGACAGGTTCAGCGCCAGCCCGATGTCCCAGGACGACGCGCGCCAGGCCGCCACCTCACGGCACGCCTCGCGCAGGATCCACTCGCTGAGCGGCACGATGATCCCGGTGTCCTCGGCGGGCCCGAGGAACTGCTCCGGCGGCACGAACGTGCTGCCCCGCCACCAGCGCACCAGCGCCTCGACGGCGGTCACCCGCGACGTGGCCAGGTCGACCACGGGCTGGTACTCGATCGCGAACTGGTTCTCCAGCAGCGCCCGCTGCAGATCGGAGGCGATCTCCAGGCGGCGCAGGACGTCGGCGTGCATATGGGTGGCGAAGACCTCCACCCGGCGCCCGCCGAGCTCCTTGGCCCGCGACATCGCCACGTCGGCGTTGCGCAGCAGGTCACCGGGAGGCAGGTCCTCCTCGGCGAACGCCACGCCGACGCTTGCCGTCAGCGCGATGTCCCGGTCCGCGACCCGGAACGGCTCGTTCGAGACCGCGCGGACGAGCCGCTCGGCCAGGTCGATGGCGGTCTGCGCGTCGGCGCCGCCGGACGCGCCGCCCTCCAGCAGCACCGCGAACTCGTCCCCGCCCCACCGGGCGAGCGTGTCGTCGGCACGTACGGCCGAGCGCAGGCGGCGGGCGGCCTGGCCGAGCAGGTGGTCGCCGCTGGCGTGGCCGACGGAGTCGTTGACGGAGGTGAAGCCGTCGAGGTCCAGGAAGATCACCGCGGTCCCGCCGGCGCCGCGGCGGGTGAGCACGTCCCGGGCGCGTTCCTCGAAGTAGGCCCGGTTGGGCAGCCCGGTGACCCCGTCGTGGAAGGTCAGGTGGGTGACCTGGTTGCGCAGGGCCACCTGGTCGCTGAGGTCGCGGATCGTGACCAGGACGAGGTCGTCGTCGCGTACGTGCCGGGCGGCGACCGACTCGGTGGGACGCCAGGTGCCGTCGGAGGCGCGGAACCGGCAGGAGATGCGGGTGCCGCCCACCTGCTCGGTCCCGTCGTCCTCGTCCGTCATGCGGTCGAGCAGGGCCTGTACGGCCGGCAGGTCCTCGGGGTGGATGTAGTCGAAGATCGGCCGGAAGGCGAGGTCCTCGGGGCGGTAGCCGTACGTCGCCTCGAGGCCGGGGCCCACCTCCTGGACGACCCCGCCGGGGTCGCACACGAGCACGACGTCGCCGGTGTTCTCAGCGAGCCTGCGCAACTGCTGCTCGCCGACGTCGACGAGGCGGCGCATGCCCGCGGTCTCGACCAGGAGCACGAACAACCGGCCGAGCAGGACGAGGACGACCGAGGCGGCCACGACTACCAGGGCGGCGTCGCGACTGCCCCCGATCGCGTACAGGGCGGCGACCAGCGTGGCGGCGGCGACCAGCACGAGCGGGGTGGCGGCCGTCAGCGCGGCGTGCAGCGGCCTGGCCGGCCGGTCCTCCTGCACCCACGGTGCGACGGCGAGGACGAGCAGCATGGCCGGGACGACGAGCCCCGCCGCGAGCGGCGGGGTGTCGCCGTCGAGACGGGCGAGCGCCGTGGCCATCTCGGCCACCGTTATCGCGGCGAGCACCCCCACGCCGGTGAGCCCTGCCACCCGGTTGCCCGACCGGGACGCCGCCACGGCCGGGGTCACCGCGCAGGTCGCGAGCAGGCAGACCACGGGCAGCGCGAGCGCGACGAAGAACGCTCCGGTGTCCTCCGCCTTCCTGAACGCCGGACCGAGCACGGCGACCCAGGCCACGGCGAAGACCGACGCCGCGCCCAGGTAGGCGTCGGCGGCCTGGCGTATCACCCCGCGCGTGAACGCGGGTGGTTTCACCGACAGGCCGCAGCCGATCGCGAGCAGCACCGATCCGACGAGCATGAGCAGGTCGGCGAACGTGAGCACGAACGGCGTGCCGTCGGCCACGGGACGTACGCCGACGCCGAGGAGCCAGGTCAGCGACCCGGCGGCCATCCACCGCCAGGCGCCGGGCTGGCGCCGGTGTGCGGGGACGACGCGGGAGGCCGCCATGATCAGCGAGACGGCCGCGAAGAGGCCGGTGACGACCCCCGCGATCGCGGTCACGACCGGCGCGGAGCCTCCGGTGACCAGGGCCACGACGACCGCCACCGCGCCGAGCCCGGCAGCGGTGGTGAGTGGGACCCGGGGGTCACGCCTGACGTTCACGCGCGTCGCCTCTGCACCTGTCGCCGCTTCACCGCCGGCCGTCGTGTCCTCCGTGGTTTCGGCGGAGGCCGGAGTCGCATAAGCGTCGCCGGGTCCGGTGGGGTGTGTCGTCACTGCCCCTCCCGTTCTCGACTCGGCTTTACTCTCCCTGTCACATGGCCAGTGTGCGCACAGCCGCTGATCGAGAGGGGGACAACGAGCGAGTCGTCACCGATCTGATAACCAGCCGCGCACGCTGAGCTTCACCGTACGCACCCCAGGTCACGAGGCAGCCACGTTCCGGAATCCTTAATGGAGCGGTCAGTAATGCCCGGTGATCATGTTATCGAGTGGACGGCCCGTCAGATGACGGATGACCTGTTCCCGCACCAGCCTCCGCGTGCGCCGTACGGACGCGGGCGTGCTGCCGGCGATGTGCGGGGTGATGAAGACCCCCGGCGCGGTCCAGAGCGGGTGATCGGACGGCAGCGGTTCGACGGGGACGACGTCGAGCGCCGCCCGCAGCCTGCCCGCCCGCAACTCGGCCAGCAGCGCGTCGGCGTCCACGACCGACCCGCGCGCGGCGTTCACCAGCACCGCGCCGTCCTTCATCCGGGCGAGGAACCGGGCGTCCACCAGACCGGCCGTCCCGGCCGTGGCGGGCACCAGCAGCACGACCACGTCCGCGGCGGGCAGCAGCGCCGGCAGCTCGTCCTGGCCGTGAACGTTGTCCCTGGCCGTGCGCGCCACCCGGACGATCTCCACCTCGAACCCGGCCAGACGCCGTTCGAGCGCCTCGCCGATCGAGCCGTATCCGACGATCAGCACGGTGGAGTCGGCGAGGACGCCGGTGTGGTGGTAGGTCCACTCGCGTCTGGCCTGGGCGGCCGCGAAGCCGGGGAACTCCCGCAGCATCGCGATCATCGCGCCCACCGCCCACTCGGCCGTGCCCGCGTCGTGGACGCCCCGCGCGTTGCACAGGACCGCCTTCGGCGGCACATGAGGCAGGTACGGCTCGACCCCCGCCGTCACGGTCTGCAGCAGGCGGAGGCTGGTCATGCGGCCCAGAAGGCCGGGGATGTCCGGCACCGGGACCAGCGGAGGCACCCAGATCTCCACCTCCTCGGGCGGGCCGGGCGGCGGCGTCCTCCCGTCGTACACGGCACAGTCGAGGGCAGGGAGCCCTTCGGGGAGCTCCGCGAGGGCGTCGGCGATGTCCTGTGATGCGACCCAGATCTTCACGAGGAACAACCTAGGGAACCATCGCGCCCGCCAGCGAGTATGGGGTACATGAGGAGGTCATCGGGGATGGCGAACAGGCACGGTGTGGGCGCGGCGCTCCTGGGGGCGGCCCTCCTGTCGGCGACTGTGGCGTGCGCGCCGGGCGAGGAGGGCGGGAGCGGCAGGACTCCCCCGCCGCTGACCGCCGCGAGCGACGTCACCGGCGCCGCTCCAGGTGCCACTCCGGGTGCCACTGCGGACGCGACTCCGGGCGCCGCCACGGGCGCGACTCCGGGCGGCGGTGAGACCACGCCGGCCCGGCCGCGCACACTGGTCACCGGTCTGGCGGTGCCCTGGGCGATCGCGTTCCTGCCCGGCGGCGACGCGCTGGTGACCGAGCGCGAGTCGGCGCGGCTGCTGCGCGTCACGCCGCGCGGCGAGGTCCACGAGGCCGGCGTGATCGAGGGGGTGTCCGCGAGCGGCGAGGGCGGCCTGCTGGGCGTGGCCGTATCGCCCCGCTACGCCGGTGACCACTTCGTCTTCGTGTACTACACCGCGGAGAACGACAACCGGATCGTCCGCTACCGGTACGACGGGCGGCTCTCCGACCGCCGGGTGATCGTCACCGGCATCCCGAAGGGGGCCATCCACAACGGGGGCCGCCTCGCCTTCGGCCCCGACGGCTACCTGTACGCCTCGACCGGGGAGACCGGCGAGCGCGGCATGGCCCAGGACAGGAACTCGCTCGGCGGCAAGATCCTGCGCATGACGACGGACGGCCGGCCCGCCCCGGGCAACCCCTTCGGCACCCTCGTGTGGACCTACGGGCACCGCAACGTGCAGGGCCTGGCCTGGGACGACCGGGGACACATGTACGCCACTGAGTTCGGCCAGAACACCTACGACGAGATCAACCTCATCGAGAAGGGCCACAACTACGGCTGGCCGGAGGTCGAGGGGGTGGGCGGCCGGCCCGGATACACCGACCCGCTGCTCACCTGGTCGACCGCCGAGGCGTCACCGTCCGGCCTCGCGTACGCCCGGGGGGCGCTGTGGGCCGCGGCGCTGCGCGGCGAGCGCCTGTGGCGCGTGCCGGTGGACGCCTCGGGCCGCGTCGGCCGTCCCGCCGCGCTGTACACGGGCGAGTACGGCAGGCTGCGCGCGGTGGCCGCCGCGCCCGACGGAACGCTGTGGGTGAGCACCAGCAACCGGGACGGGCGCGGCTCCCCCAGGGACGGCGACGACCGGATCCTGGTGGTGCGGCCCTCCTCCTGATCAGCGCCTCCTCCTGATCAGCGCCTCTTCCCGATCAGCGCCTCTTCCCGATCAGTGGCAGACGACCTCGGCCTGGGCGCGGTAGGAGGTGCGGAAGGTCTGCCGGGAGACCACCTCATCGCCCTGCCGCAGCACCCGCGTCACCGTGGCCGTGAAGCCGGGCTCTCCCCGCGTCGCCACACAGCCCGATCCGTGACCGGTCACCGCGGGCAGCGCGACCCGCTGCCCGACGACCGGCCCCTGCAGGTCCACGTCGTACCGCTTGGTGCTCCACAGGGTCACGGTCAGCGAGGTGCCGGTGGCGGACGCCCGGACGAGCACGCCGTACGGCGAGTCGTTCTTCCAGCGCAGGTCCGGGTCGGGGAAGGACACCGCGGCCTCGGTGCCGACCGGCAGGTGGGAGGCGTGGACCTCGGGCGGGGTGTGCTCGACGACCCGAAGCCCGGCGCGGATCACGGCGTTCATCAGGGCGGTCGCGACCTGGGTCATCCCCGCCGCCTCCGTGCCGGCCCTGCCGTGGATCGCGGTGGGGCCGACGCCGTCGAAGCCCGCGACCACGGTGCGCGGGCCGACGACCTCGTTGAACGAGAACGTCTCCCCCGGTTCCACCAGGCGGCCGTCGAGGAGCGCGGCGGCCGCGCGGATGTTGCCCGCGCTCTGGGGGCAGCAGGCGTAGGAGGTGGTGAAACGGCCGGCCTCCTCCTGGATCCCCATCCGCTGCGCCGCGTCGTCGGTGATCCGCGGCGGCCCGTTCACGACCGATACGGCCACGGTGCGGCCACCTCCGTCGAGGGCGGTCAGCACGTCCGCGGCGAGCCGGTCGGTGTCCACCCGGTCGCCCGGCCTGCCGGGCACCAGGACCGGCCGGCCGTCCTTGATCGTGAAGGTGGCGTCGCGGGCCGCCCGCGCGGAGCCGACCAGCGTGGGCTCGACACCGGCGACCGCCGCCTCGGCGTCGAAGCGCGGCCGCAGGGCCGCTCCGTCGGGCACGAACGTCAGGTGCCGCGCCAGTGTGACCGGCGACAGGCTGACGGAGGCGGTCCCGTTGATCAGCGTGAGCGGCGCGGCCACCGCCCGTGTCGCCCAATGCAGGGCGCGCCGCACCTCCGCACGGGTGATGTGCGGCAGATCCCGCGTCGTGGGCACCACGACGACGGCCTCGGGGTCGAGGTACCCCCTGACGATCTGGTCGGCCGTCGCTCTCCTGTCGATGACGCGGCCCACCCGCGGATACATCGGGACCGGGGTGACTCCGTCGAACGAGACGTCGCCCTCCCGCCCCGGCCTCTCCAGTGGCGCGGCGATGTCCCTGGCGACCGCCTCGTCGAGTTTGCTGCGGTCCACCGACACGACGGGCCTCACCTCGCGGCTGCCGGTCAGCGCGCTCCACACCTCCGGCGGGCTGGGGAAGCCCGCCGGCGCGGCGCGCACCGTGGCCTCGGCGTCGAGTGTGAGACCGGCCTGCTGCGGGTCAAGGGTCAGCCGCCGCGTGCCCTGCCGTACGATCATCGGCGTCCTGGTCTGGGCATACAGCCGTTCGCGCAACGCGGCGACGGCCTCGGGCTCGCTCTTCCCGCCGATGTCCACGCCGAGCACCATCGTGCCGGGCAGGACCTTCCCCGCCATGGAGACGGCCGGCACGAGATAGAGCGTCAGGAGCAGCACCGCCAGGCCGATCAGCCCACGGCGGAGCGTACGACTCTGGGGAACGGGGTCCAGCAGTTCGAGGTCCGGCGGCGGGACGACGGCGTGTTCCTCACGCGCCGGGCGCTCCGGAACCCGCCACGGCTCGACCGGCGGAGCCGGCGGCGGGAGGTTTCCGTTGCCGGACGGCTTGGCGGCCGGGACGGCGGGAGCGGGCGGCTGGGCGAAGATGTCGGCCGACACCCCTCGGGGGAGAGCCGAGACCCCGCGGGGCAGCGAGGTGACGCGGCGCACCGGATGTTTGCGCGGAGTCGCGGACGCCGTCCCGGACGGATCCGTGGGCGGGTCGACGGACGCTCCGGCGTTGCGCACGCCTCGGTCACCTCCGGCTCAAGGTCAACTCCGATCAGTTAACCCTAAAACACCCTCCGCTGGATATGTCCTGACGCAACACCTTCTGCGCTTTCCTCGGGAGCCATCCGGCTTTTCCATACGCAACAGGGCATTCACCCCGACGGCACGCAGCCCGGACATACCGGCTCGGGACAGGGCGGGCCGGCCCGGATCAGACCGGGTTTCCGGTTCACAAACCGGCCGGCACAGGCCGACGGCCGGCCACGCGGAACCGTGGCCGGCCGTTCTCACGCCCTGCTGCGGGCGGGCCCCTGACGGCGCCTCACCGGGTCCTCCCAGCAAGGCGGCGTTCGCCAGGCACTCTCTTCTAGCCCTGGACGCCGAGCTTCTCCAGGATCAGCTCACGGGCCCGGCCCGCGTCCGCCTTGCCCCGGCTGGCCTTCATCACGCCGCCGACCAGCGCGCCCACGGCCGCGATCTTCCCACCGCGCACCTTCTCCGCGGCGTCGGCGTTGTCCGCCAGCACCTGGTCGATGATCGCCGACAGCTCGCCCTCGTCGCTGACCACCTGGAGACCACGCTTCTCCACGACCTCGTCCGGGCCGCCCTCGCCGGCGAGCACGCCCTCCAGCACCTGGCGGGCCAGCTTGTCGTTCAGCGCGCCGGAGGCGACCAGCTCGGTCACCCGGGCGACCTGCGCCGGGGTGATGGGCAGGTCGGCGAGCGCCGTGGCCGACTCGTTGGCCCGCCTGGCCAGCTCGCCCATCCACCACTTGCGCGCGTCGGCGGCGGGAGCGCCCGCGGCCACCGTCGCCTCGACCAGGTCGATCGCGTCGGCGTTGTGCATGGCGGCCATGTCCAGGTCGGACACGCCCCACTCCTGCTGGAGCCGCTTGCGCCGCGCCGAAGGAAGCTCGGGCAGCGCTGCCTTCAGCGACTCGACCCAGGCCGGGTCGGGCGCGATCGGCAGCAGGTCGGGCTCGGGGAAGTAGCGGTAGTCCTGCGCCTCCTCCTTCGACCGGCCGGAGGTCGTCTGCCCGGTGTCCTCGTGGAAGTGGCGGGTCTCCTGCACGATCCGCCCGCCCTCGGCGAGGATGGCGGCCTGGCGCTCGATCTCGCCCCGCACCGCCCGCTCGACGCTGCGCAGCGAGTTGACGTTCTTGGTCTCCGTACGGGTGCCCCACTCGGCCGAGCCGCGCGGCATCAGCGAGACGTTCACGTCGCAGCGCAGCGAGCCCTGCTCCATCCGCACGTCCGACACGCCGAGCGAGCGCATCACCTCGCGCAGTTCGGTGACGTACGCGCGGGCGACCTCCGGGGCGAGCCGGTCGGTGCCCGCGATCGGCTTGGTCACGATCTCGACGAGCGGGATGCCGGCCCGGTTGTAGTCGACGATCGAGTAGTCGGCGCCGTGGATCCGCCCGGTCGCGCCCCCGACGTGGGTCGACTTGCCGGTGTCCTCCTCCAAGTGCACCCGCTCGATCTCCACGCGGACGATCTTCCCGTCCACCTCGACGTCCAGGTAGCCGTCCGTGCACAGCGGCTCGTCGTATTGGCTGATCTGGTAGTTCTTCGGCATGTCCGGATAGAAGTAGTTCTTCCGGGCCATCCTGCACCACTTCGCGATGGTGCAGTTCAAGGCGAGGCCGATCCGAATCGTCGACTCGATCGCCTTCTCGTTGGACACAGGCAGCGAGCCCGGCAGCGCCAGGCACACCGGGCAGACCTGCGTGTTCGGCGGCGCGCCGAAGGCCGTCGGGCAGCCGCAGAACATCTTCGAGGCGGTGCCCAGCTCGACGTGCGTCTCCAGCCCCAGCACCGGCTCGAAGCGCTCCAGCGCCTCGTCGTACGGCATGAGCGTCGCGGTATCAGCCATGCTGGTAACCCAGTCCTTCCAATGCTTCGATCATGTCATTCCACCATTGCTGGAAGGCGGGCACCTTCCGCAGTTCAGCGATGCCGGCGTTCTCCGCCACCGACACATAGAAGTTCTGGAGCACGCCGCTCCCGTTCGGGTTGAGACCGGCCCCACCGAGTAGCACGTCGATAACGGCCTTCGGATTGCGGCAGGACTCTACATCCGGCCCGGTCACGACCGTCCGGCCGAGCTTGCGCACGTTGAGCACCCTCACGAGGGCCGCCTCGTCGGCGAGCACCCAGGCCTCCGTCTCCCTCATCGGGACGACGGCCACCAGCGGTTCCTCGAAGTCGCTCGCCTTCCAAGTCTGCCGCATGCGTTCCAGCACAGGACCCGACTTGGCCGGAGGAGCGCCGTCGTGGTGATAAAGGACCACGTCGAACGTTCCCCGTTCCCCTTCCAGGGCCCTGAGCACGGGCTCGGGACTCTGGTTGCCCGCCTTCGGCAGGCTGCGCACCTCCTGCACCTCACGGCAGGCCGGGAAGGACTCGATCACAAGGTCCTCCAGGGCCCGGCGCAGCAGGATCGGCAGGAACCAGTCGTCCGACGGCCCTTCTCTGATTAGGACGCAGCTCAGGCTCCGCATCAGACCGGTTCCTCCACTCCAGCCCGGAACCTGTCGAGTTCGGAATCCGTGACGCGCGACCACCGCTCGCCGTCCACCCGCACCGGCCCGGCGTCCTCCCGCAGCCGCCGTACCCGGCTCACTCGGCTGGCGATCCCGCCCTCTAAGACGGTGGTCATGTCGAGGAACGCAATGTTCTCGCGGGGCACCGCGTCGAGCACCACCGGAGAGTGGCTCGTAAAGATCACCTGGCGGTGAGGGGCGTCCCCCGCACCTGAGGCGGTGGCTTCCGTGCCCTCCTTGACGAGTCCGATCGCCAGACGCAGGAGCTGCCGCAGCCTCTCCGGGAAAACACCGTTTTCCGGCTCCTCGACGGCAACCGTCCCCCGATCATGCAGAGCGGCCAGAATGGCCAGCATGCGGAGCGTGCCGTCGGAGGCGAACTCCGCGTCCAGCCCCTTCTCATAAGGAGAGGAGAACTCCAACCGGACATCCCGTCGCCGCTCGTCCTCGACGATCTGGAAATCGCTGATCTCTCTGACCAGTCCGACGAGATGCATCTTGATCTCGCCGAGGACACCCAGCGGGAGGTTGTCCGAGGCCGTCTCCCGCGCCAGTGAGCGTAGGTAATTGGGCAGGTCCCTGCCAGTCGGGTCCAGGTGGGAAGGACCGCCCAACTCGCTCGCCCGGCGCAGGCTTCCCGCCTCCAGGTGCAGGAACCGCATCCTCGCGAATTCGTTCCACAGGTGGCGCAGGACGAGCCGGTCGTTCGCCGCCACCGGACCGGCGTTCTTGTGGAACAGCACGAGCTCCAGCAGACCCGGCTCCTTCTTGAGAAAGCGGGTCTGCAGTTCAGGCGCGACCTCCAGGGCGATCTCGTCCCCGTGTGGCCCTCGGAGCCGCTGCGTGAGGGCGACGATTCCCTCGAGGGCGCCCTCCGGTTCCGCCCAAGCGAGATCCACCTCGTAGCGCCATCGAACTGGCACGTCCTTGGGTAGTTCGGCGAGAAGGAACTCCAGGGCGAAGGTCATCCGATCGGCCCGCGTGCCGTCTCCGCGCCTGCGAAACAGGCCACGAGGATCGCCACGTACTTCGGCCACTGCCGCGTCCACGCCGCGGGTGGCGACCACCGAGATGAAGTTCAACGCGTCGAGGAGGTTCGACTTGCCGCTGGCGTTGGTGCCGATGAGCACGAGGAACGGAGGCAGATCCAGCGCGAAGTTCTCGAACGACTTGAAGCCGTCGATCTCGATGCGGGTGATCATGCCGCCGTTCCCCTCCTCTCGGCGACTAGAGCGCGGGCGCGCGGGACAGCAGCGGGCCGCCCCACCGGCTCTCGAAGGCCTTCTCCACGGCGGCGCCGACCCGGTAGCAGCGGTCGTCGGCCAGGACCGGGGCCATGACCTGCAGTCCGACCGGCAGGCCGTCCTCATCGGCCAGGCCGCACGGCACCGAGATCGCCGCGTTGCCGGCGAGGTTGGTCGGGATCGTGCACAGGTCGGCGAGGTACATCGCCATCGGGTCGTCGGCCCGCTCCCCGATCGGGAACGCCGTGGTCGGCGTGGTCGGCGAGACCAGCACGTCCACCTGCTGGAAGGCCGCCTCGAAGTCACGCATGATCAGCGTGCGGACCTTCTGGGCCTGCCCATAGTAGGCGTCGTAGTAGCCCGAGGACAGGGCGTACGTGCCGAGCATGATGCGCCGCTTGACCTCGGGGCCGAAACCGGCCGCCCGGGTCAGGGCCATGACCTCCTCGGCGCTGCGGGTGCCGTCGTCGCCGACGCGCAGGCCGTATCGCATGGCGTCGAAACGGGCCAGGTTGGACGAGCACTCCGACGGCGCGATCAGGTAGTACGCGGGCAGCGCGTAGGTGAAGGTCGGGCAGGAGACCTCGACGACCTTGGCCCCGAGCGACTCCAGCAGTTCGACGGCCTCGTTGAACCGGGCGAGCACGCCGGGCTGGTAGCCCTCCCCGGCGAACTCCTTGACCACGCCGACCCGCATGCCCGCCACGTCGGCGTGCCGTGCGGCCTCGACGACCGGCGGGACCGGCGCGTCGATCGAGGTGGAGTCGAGCGCGTCGTGGCCGGAGAACGCCTCGTGCAGCAGCGCCGCGTCGAGCACGTTGCGGGCGAACGGCCCGGGCGTGTCGAGCGAGGACGCGAACGCGATCAGCCCGTAGCGGGACGAGCCGCCGTACGTCGGCTTCATGCCGACGATGCCGGTCACCGCGGCGGGCTGGCGGATCGAGCCGCCGGTGTCGGTGCCGGTGGACAGCGGCGCCTCGTAGGCGGACACCGCGGCGGACGAACCACCAGAGGAACCGCCGGGAATCCGGGACAGGTCCCAGGGATTGTGCGTCGGGCCGTACGCCGAGTTCTCCGTGGACGACCCCATGGCGAACTCGTCCAGGTTGGTCTTGCCAAGGATCACCAGGCCGGCCTCGCGCAGGCGCCGGGTCACGGTCGCGTCGTACGGCGGGTGCCAGCCTTCGAGGATCTTCGAGCCGGCGGTCGTCGGCATGCCGGTCGTGGTGAACACGTCCTTGTGCGCGATCGGCACCCCGGCGAGCGGGCCGAGCTTCTCGCCGGCGGCGATGCGCTCGTCTACCGCGCGGGCCTGTGCCAGCGCGGACTCCGCGTCCACATGCAGGAAGGCGTTGACCCGGCCGTCGACCTCGGCGATCCGGTCGATATGGGCCTGGGCGACCTCGACGGCGGTGACCTCTCGGGAGGCGACCAGCGCGCCGAGCTCGGCGGCGGTCTTGCGAATCAAGCTCATTCTTCCTCCCCGAGGATCCGCGGCACGCGGAAGCGGTCGTCCTCCACCGCGGGCGCGCCGGACAGGGCGCCCTCCGGCGTGAGGCCGGGCCGTACGTCGTCGGGCCGGAACACGTTGGTCAGCGGAAGCGCGTGCGAGGACGGCGGGATGTCGTCGGCCGCCACCTCCGCGACGCGGGCGACGGCGCCGACGATCTGGTCGAGCTGGGCGGCGAAGTGGTCGAGCTCGTCGTCGGCCAGTGCCAGCCGGGACAGCCGGGCGAGGTGAGCGACCTCATCGCGGGTTATGGCGGACATGAGTCGTCGAACCCGTTTCATGATGGAGATTGGACCTACCCATCCTAGGGCTCGTCGCCGAGCGCGGCCGACCCGACGACGCCGCGTCACATGGTCTTAATGCGACGCCTGCGTCGTGGACGGCGCGAGACGGGCGCCGCCGCTCTCCCGGTCCCGGAAGGCGGCGCTGAGCCGGCCGCGCAACCACGTGGTCGCCTCGCTCGCGGGCATGGGCTTGGCCAGCCACCACCCCTGGCCCGCGTGGCAGCCCATCTCCCGCAACAGCGTCGCGATCTCCGGCGACTCGACCCCCTCGGCGACCGACCTCAGCCCGAGGGACCGTACGAGGTCGATGATCGAGCGGACGATCCGCTCGTCGTCCGGCGACTCCCCGAGCCGCCGTACGAACGAAGCGTCGATCTTGACCTCGGAGACCGGGAGCCGCTGGAGCCGGACCAGGGAGGAGTAGCCGGTGCCGAAGTCGTCCAGGGCCAGTTGGATGCCGAGACCGGCCAGGGTGCGGATCGTGTCGGCGCTGTAGGCCTGGTCGGTCATGAGGATGCGCTCGGTGACCTCCAGCCGGATCGCCTCGGGAGGCAGGTCCAGCTTCTCCAGCCCGGACTCCAGCTGCTCGGGCAGGCCCGAATCCAGCAGGTCGCGGGCCGACACGTTGACCGAGACCGGCACGTCGACGCCCGCGTGCCACCACCGGGCCGCCTGCCGCAGCGCGTGGCCGATGACGTGCTGGGTGAGCTCGCGCATCAGGTATGACTGCTCGGCCAGCGGGATGAACTCGGCGGGCGAGATCGGCCCGCGCACCGGGTGCCACCAGCGCAGCAGCGCCTCGATGCTCTCGACCCTGCCGTCCTCCAGGCTCACCTTGGGCTGATAGTGCAGCTCCAGCTCGTCGGCGTCGATCGCCCGGCGCAGGTCGCCGAGCAGGCTCAGCCGTTCCGGCGAGTTGCGGTCCTTGCCCGACAGGTAGAACTCGACGCCGGTGCGGCCCTCCTTGGCCAGGTACATCGCCACGTCGGAACGCTGCATGAGCAGCTCGAAGTCCGGCGCGTGGTCGGGGTAGAGCGCGATGCCGATCGACGCGTCGAGGTCGAAGGTCATGCCCTCCAGGCGTACCGGCTCGGTCAGCGCGACCCGCAGCCGCGAGGCGACCTCCTTGGCCGCCTGGGCGTCCCTGATCGACGGCAACAGCACCGCGAACTCGTCCCCGCCGAGGCGGGCGACCACGTCCCCGGGCCGCACGCTGTGGGTGAGCCGGTGGGCCACGATCTGCAGCAGCCGGTCGCCGACCGGGTGGCCGAGCGTGTCGTTGACCTCCTTGAAGCGGTCGAGGTCGAGCAGCAGCAGCCCCACCCGCTCGTGCTCGCGCGCCTCGGCCAGGGCCTCCTCGGTGCGCAGGATGAGCATCTTGCGGTTGGGCAGGCCGGTGAGCCCGTCGTGGGTCGCCTGGTGGTCGCGGCGCAGCGAGAGCGTCGCGGTGAAGTAGACCGCGGTCAGCGGCGCGACGAACAGGGGGACCAGGGCCGTGGAGTGCGCCATCACGACCACGACCAGCGGCGCGAGCCCGAGCAGCGCCCCGTAGACGAGGGCCTGCGGGCCGATCGACGCCTTCATCACCCGGGCCAGCGGCCGGCGCTCGTGCAGCGCCACCGCCTGGCAGACCAGGATCGCGCGGACCGCGAAGTACGCCGCCGCGGCCAGCGCGATGGCGGGGATGTCCCCGCCATCGGGCGTCCACGGCACGCGGGGCGCCGGATGAGCGCCGAACGCGGCGAAGGCCGCCGCGGCCGCCGTACAGGCCAGGGTCACCTGGGCGAGGTTGAACAGCACCCGGTGCCAGGCCCTGCGGTGCACCAGCCCGCTGACCACCACGGCGACCGCCTGCATCAGCACCGCCGTCGGCAGGCCCTGGTACATCAGCACGGCGAAGGTGAACATCGTGGAGGTCGGTGTGCCCCCGACCAGCGTCGAGGAGCTGAACATGACCGGGCGCAGCTCGCCCAGCACCACCAGGACGGTCAGCATCCAGAACAGCGGGGTGCGGGCCACCTCGCTCAGCTCGCCGAAGCCGAGCCGTACCTGCGTGATCACCAGCGCGGTGACGCCGACGGCGGAGACCGCCGTGAGGTAGGCCCACAAGGGCGAGCCGGGGCGTGGTCCGGTGTCCCGGGTGTCGACGGGCGTGGACGATTCGCCCAGGTCGACCGCGGGCAGAAGGACGCGTGGCACCCCGGCGAGCGGCATAAGACCGCGTGAAAGCGTCATCGGTAAGAAACCCCCCAAGAGGTCACTATGGGAGGGTACGGCCTCTGGGCCACTTCGCGAAACCGCTTGGGCACACTCCGTCACCATGATTTCTGGAGATATCACGGTCTGACCGGACATGCGGTGAAAGTTTCAGGTGCTCCACAGGTCCGATCCCCCGCCCGCCTGCGCCTATTAGGTTGGTCGTCCAGACAAACACTGACCGACCCTTCTTGGACCCGCCGTCGGCTCCCTACCATCCGAGATACCTGTGGGAGCGCTCCCACATTACCGGACGGAGTATTTCCATGTCTCGCAGATTGACGGCGGCTGTGCTCGCAGCGGTCGCCACGGCCGCGGTGGGAGCGTCCGTGCTCACCTCCTCCGCCGCACAGGCCGCCGACTCCGCCTTCTACGTGGATCCGACGACCAACGCGGCCAAATGGGTGGCCGCCAACCCCGGCGACAGCAAAACCTCGGTGATCAGGGACCGCATCGCCGCCGTCCCGCAGGGCCGGTGGTTCGCCAGCTACAACCCCTCGACCGTGCGCGGCCAGGTCGACGCGTACGTGGGCGCCGCCGCGTCGGCCGGCAAGATCCCGATCGTCGTCGTGTACGAGATGCCGAACCGCGACTGCGGCGGCGCGAGCGCGGGCGGAGCCCCCGACCACGCGTCGTACCGCTCCTGGATCGACCAGGTCGCCGCGGGTCTCGGCGGGCGGCCGGCCTACATCGTCCTGGAGCCCGACGCTCTGTCGATCATGCCGAACTGCATGAACGCCTCCCAGCAGGCCGAGGTCCAGGCCTCCATGGCGTACGCCGGGAAGAAGTTCAAGGCCACCTCCCCGAACGTCAAGGTCTTCTTCGACGCGGGTCACGACGCCTGGGTGAGCGCCTCCGACATGGCCAACCGGCTGCGCGGCGCCGACGTCGCCAACAGCGCGGACGGCATCTCGCTCAACGTCTCCAACTACCGGTACTCCTCCGGCCTGGTCTCGTACGCCAAGAGCGTCATCTCCGCCACCGGCGTGTCCGGGCTGAAGGCCGTGATCGACACGAGCCGCAACGGCAACGGCCCGGCGGGCAGCGAGTGGTGCGACCCGGCCGGCCGGGCCACCGGCACCTGGAGCACCACCAACACCGGCGACTCGGCGATCGCGGCATACCTGTGGGTGAAGCCTCCGGGCGAGTCCGACGGCTGCATCGGCCCCGCGGGTCAGTTCGTGGCGCAGCGGGCCTACGACCTGGCGATGGCCGCCCCGCCGCCCACGGACAGCCCCTCGCCGTCTCCGTCGGCGTCCCGGTCCCCGTCGCCCTCGCCGTCTCCGTCACCGTCTCCGTCCCCCTCGGCTTCGCCGTCTCCGTCTCCGTCCCCCTCGGCCTCGCCGTCGGCCTCGCCTTCGCCGTCCCCGACCTTCACCGGCGACCGCGGCTGCACGGCGGTCTACAAGGTCGTCAGCTCGTGGCAGGGCGGCTTCCAGGGTGAGATCACCGTGACCAGCGCGGGCGCCTCGGCGATCAACAACTGGACGGTCAAGTGGACGATGCCCGGCGGGCAGTCCATCAGCCAGTCGTGGAACGCCAACCTCACCGGCACCAGTGGCAGCATCACGGCCACGAACCTGAGCTGGAACGGCAGCCTCGCCCCCGGCGCGAACACCACGTTCGGCTTCCTCGGCAGCTCCAGCGGGACCGCCAGCACCCCCTCTCCCCTGGTCTGCACCACCTCCTGACCCCCGCGTAGTTCAGGCGTGCCGTACGGCTGGGAAGCCGTACGGCACGCCTTTCGGATCAGGAGGGCGAGGCCGGCGGGATCTCCATGAGACCGAGACCGGCCAGGCCGATGAGGCGCGTCCCGGCGTTGGGATTTCCGGCCGGCATGCCTTCGCTCCCAGGCCCCTTCGCCGGTCGCCTCCCGCTAACGATGCCCCCGCAATGTAGGATCGCATCTACGTTAGATTGATTCTACGTATGAGCGAGGCGACTAGTGGAGTTCAAGGGAAGAGCCGCAGATCTTGAACTGCTGGACCAGCAACTGCGGCAGGTGGCGGAGGGGCGGGGCGGCACTCGCGGGCGCGCTGTGATCATGACTGGCCGACGTCGCGTGGGGAAATCGCGACTGGTTCAGGAGTTCTGCGACCGTGCCGGCGTGCCGTACGTGGTCTTCCAGGCCTCCAGGGGCCGTAATCCCGTGGCCGAGCGCGCCGACTTCATCGGCATGCTCGCGCAGTCCGCACTGCCGGGCGCCGAGTTGATCGCCGGGGTGCAGGCCGGAGACTGGAACCAGGCACTGCGCGCCCTGGCCGTGGCTGTGCCCGACCAGACGCCGAGCATCGCGGTCATCGACGAGGTGCCGTGGCTGGTGGAACAGGATCGCGAGTTCGAAGGGGCGTTGCAGACGGTCTGGGATCGGCACCTGTCCGCCAAGCCGGTGCTGCTCATCCTGGTCGGCAGTGACCTGTCGGTTATGGAGGCGCTGCAGTCCTATGGCCGACCCTTCTTCGGTCGCGCCGCGAAGATGACCGTCCAGCCACTCCACCCCGCGGATGTGGCCGTCATGACCGGACAGGACGCCGCCGACGCCATCGACGCCTTTCTGATCACTGGTGGTTTTCCCGAGGTGGTCCAGGCCTGGCAGCCAGGCATGAGCCGCGTCGACTACCTCCGGGAGTCGTTGGCCAATCCGCTGTCCGCCCTGCTGATGGCCGGCGAGCTGTCGTTGCTCGGGGAGTTTCCTGAGACCTCCCACTCGCGTGCGGTCCTGTCGGCGGTGGGGAGCGGGGAGCGCACGTTCTCCGCCATCGCCACCGAGGCGGGTGGCGCCGCTCCCCTAGCCTCCGGCACGCTTTCCCCGCTGCTGTCCACCCTCATCGGCAAGCGGGTACTGGCCGCCGACACCCCGCTGTCGGCCAAGCCGGACACGAAGAACAAGCGCTATCGGATCGCCGATCCGTATCTGCGATTCTGGCTGGCCTTCCTCGACCGTGGCATTCCGCTGGTCGAGCGCGGCCGGGGCGAACGTGTCCTCGCCGCCATCGAACGCTCCTGGACCTCCTGGCGTGGCCGCGCCGTCGAGCCCGTCGTCCGTGAGGGACTGCTGCGGCTGTTGCCCGACGACCGATGGCCCGAGACCGAGGCCATCGGCGGATGGTGGAACCGTCAGAACAATCCCGAGATCGACCTCGTCGGGGCGGACCGTGAGCCGGTCGCGCGGCGCGTCCACTTCCTCGGCTCGATCAAATGGCTGGAGAACGGGTCCTTCGGCCGGCATGAGTACGAAAGCCTGGTGCGGGACATGCTCGCCGTCCCCGGTGCCGACCCCACGACTCCGCTGGTGGCCGTTTCACGCTCCGGTGTCGATGACGGCCTGCCGCTCGCCGCGCATTGGGGTCCCGAAGACCTGTTGGCCGCCTGGCAGTCGTAGACGACCTGGCCGGCCCCGCGGTGAGAACCCCCGCCATCGAGATCACGACGGCCGCCGGCGTCAACCCCCTGCCCGCGAGGGTGGCCGGCGCGGCCTCGCCGTCATGCGTGACAGCCCACGGATGACAGCGCGACAGGGCTTCAGGCGAAGCGGCGGCCCTCGTCCCGGCGATATGCCCACGCGGCCAGAGCGCCGGAGAGCAGGATCCAGACCCCAAGCATGATCATTGACATGACATTCATCGTGAAGTCGCCCACCGCACGCCACATCAGCTCCACTGCGCCCCGAGTCGGCAGGAAGGGGGCGATGACTTCGACGAAACCGGGCGCGTGTCCGGGCGCCGTCAGCAGTCCGCCGCCAAAGGCCAGGGGGAAGAAGATGATCTGAGCCGTCGCCAGAGCCGCCTTGCTGGGCAGGGCGTAGCCGATGGCCAGCCCCATCAGGGTGAACGGCAGGGCCACCACGACGAGGGTGCCGATGGCGGCCACCAACTGGAACGCCGTGATCGTCGCCTCGGTGGCGATCGCGGCGACCGCGACGACCGGGATCAGCGACATCAGCATGAACGCCACGCTGTTGAGGATGCGGCCGGCGAACTTCGGACCCGGCCCCACGGGCAGGGTGCGGGTGAAGGGATCCCACGGCTGGGCTCTCTCCTCGGCGACCCCGACGCCATAGCTGAAGAGGCAGTTCATCATGACTGAGAAGGTCACCATCGACGCCGTCGCGTACGTGGACGCGACCGGGTCGTCCCCGGCGAAGGGTACGACGAAGAAGACCATCGCGGCCGTCGGGAAGAAGACGGCGCTGAGAACGGCGATCGGCACGCGGATGGTCTCAACGAACTGATATCTGGCATGGACCAGGGCGAGCTGCATGGCAGACCTGCTCTCGTAGGGGGATATGGAGAGGCCGTTCGGCCTTCGGACGGTCGCCGGGCCGGAGCGAGGACCACGATCGTCGTGGGGCGTCAGTCCTATGCCGCGGCCACGCGGGCGGTGATGGACAAGAAGGCCTCTTCAAGCGAGGTCGCCCGAATCTCCAGATCCTGGAAGGCGACGCCGCTCATCACCAGATCGCGTACGAACTGGTCGGCGTCCGTGGTGAGCAGGTGGGTGCGGTCGCCCTCGCGTTCCACGCTCATCACTCCGGGCAGCGGCGGCACCTCGGCGATGCACAGGCTCACCCGCCGGACTCCGGTCAGGGAGCGGACCGCCTCCACGGTGTCGTCGCTGAGGACCCTGCCGCCGCTCAGGACGACGACCCGCTCGGCCAGGGCCTCGATCTCCTCCAGGTAGTGGCTGGTCAGGACGACCGTCCCGCCTTCGTCATGGAAGGTACGGATGCCCTGCCAGAGCGCGCGCCGCGCCTCGACGTCCAGTCCGGTGGTGGGCTCGTCGAGGAAGACCAGGCGGGGACGGCCGACGAAGGCCAGCGCGACGGCGAGCCTTCGCTTCTCCCCGCCGGACAGTCCTCCCGTCTGGCGATGCGCCAGCGTCGTGAGGCCGAACCGGTCGAGCAACTCGTCGCGGTCGGCAGGGTCGGCGAAATGGGCGGCCACGAAGTCGACGCACTCGCGGATCCTGAGGGTGGGCGGCAGTCCGGTCTCCTGGGGGGTCACGCCGATGTGGCGGCGGGCCTGCGGCTCGCGCGGGTCGCGTCCGAAGACCTCCACCTTGCCGGAGGTAGGGCGGCGGAGCCCGACCAGGAGGTTGATCAGCGTGCTCTTTCCGGCACCGTTGGGCCCCAGCAGGCCGACGATCTCGCCGGCCCGCACCTGCAGGGAAACCTCGTCGAGGGCATAGGCATCGCCATACCGCCGGCTGACCCGGTCGGCCGTGGCCACGACATCGTTCATGCGGGAATCCCGACCTTTCGCTATTCCTGAGGACCGGCGTTGCCCGCGTCGAGAAGCCGTCGCAACGCGGTGACGTACTGCTCGAAGGCGAGGCGGCCGCGCGTGGTCAACCGGACGAAGGTCACCGGCGTGCGGCCCTGAAAGGACTTGGTGATCTCCACATACTCGGCCTCGTCGAGCTTGCGCAGGTGGACGGAGAGATTTCCGGCGGACATGCCAAGCAGGTCCTTCAGCCAGGGAAACGTGACGCGATCGCCCTCGGCCAACGTGGACAGGGCCGTGACCACCCGCAGCCGCGCCTGCGCGTGAATCACCGGATCCAACTCCTCGCCGAGCGGAGAGTCAGTGCCCATCAACGACCATCCGGCTTCTGAGCTCCAGGATCACCCCGAAGACAATCAGGCCGCCGCCGCCCGCGACCGCGGAGACGAGGGAATGCCATCCGGGGCCCGTCCACACCCCGGCCATGTTGGTGACCGTCAGCCAGCCGCCGAAGACGAACATCCCCCAATCCGCCCAGATCGCCGCCCCGGCGAGATAGAGGATGCCGACCGTCGCCATGGTCACGGCCGCCCAGGCCAGCTCCCGATGTGAATCCGGCAGGAACTGGGTGAGATAGCCGGTGATCGCCGTCACGCCCACCATTCCCAGCGTCCACGTCAGCCCGTACATGAGACCCTGCTCGGACGAGCGCCCGCTGACGCCCCGGTTGCCTCGGTAGCCCCCGACAGCGGTGATCAGCAGTGCGACCGCCATGCCCCCGAAGAGGATCACCAGGGGCAGGAACTCCGGCATGTCGACGAACACCCGTCCGTCCGGGCCGTGCCGCAAGAACATGGCGCCGAGGCCGAAGAACCAGGCCAGCCCCCAGGGAACGTGCAGGAGCAGGGGATTTCCGCCCAGCTTGCGCCGCGCCTCGGCCCGTCCCCGGGAGATGAGACGCAGCGTCTCCTCCGGGCTCAAAGGTGGGGAGTTTTCGGCCTGCATGCGACCCGTCCATAGTGAGTTAACAATCAAACTAGTTTGCACTATAAACTTGTTGAAGACAGCGAGTCAATGGCCGTGACGACGCCACGGATCAGTCAGGTGAGATCAGAGCGATCACCGCACGCGCGTAGGTGAGCCGGCCGGCTGAGCGGCCGGGGTCACTCCTCGGGGGTGACGGCGACGGCGCGGGCGGCGTCGGGGCCCTTGTCGAGGAGGACGTGGAAGCCTTCCTCGTTGAGGATCGGGACGCCGGCCTTGACCGCCTTGTCGTACTTCGAACCGGGGTTGTCCCCCACCACCAGGAAACCCGTCTTCTTCGACACCGACGAGGTGACCTTGCCGCCCCTGGCGCTGATGGCCTCGGCGGCCTCGTCGCGGCTGAAGTCGGTCAGCGTCCCGGTGACGACGAAGGTGAGCCCCTCCAGCGGACGCGGCCCCTCGTCGGCGGGCGACTCGTCGGCCATCCGAACACCGGCGGCCCGCCACCTCTCGATGATCTCCTGGTGCCAGTCGACCGCGAACCACTCCTTGATGGTCGCGGCCACCCGCGGGCCGATGCCCTCCACCGCCGCCAGCTCCTCCTCGGACGCCTTGGCGATGGCCTCGATCGAGCGGAACTCCGCGGCGAGCGCGCGGGCCGTGGGCGGCCCGATGTGCCGGATCGTCAGCGCGACGAGCACCCGCCACAGCGGCTGGTCCTTCTTCTCCTTCAGCTGCTGGAGGATCAGTTCGGCGTTCTTGCTGGGCTCGCCCGAGATGTTGGCGAAGAAGGAGACCACCTTCGGCTCGCCGGTCTCCGGATCGGTCTTCGGCAGGCCCGTGTCGGGGTCGCGGACCACCGACCTGATCGGCAGCAGCTTCTCGATCGTCAGGTCGAACAGGTCGGCCTCCGTGCGGACCGGCGGCTCCTGCGGCGGCAGCGGCTGCGTCAGCGCGGTCGCCGCGACGTAGCCCAGCCCGTCGACGTCGAACGCGTTGCGTCCTGCCGCGAAGTAGATCCGCTCACGCAGTTGCGCGGGGCAGGAACGGGCGTTCGGGCAGCGCAGGTCGGCGTCGCCCTCCCGCTCGTAGGCCAGTTCGGTGTCGCATTCCGGGCAGTGCGTGGGCATGACGAACTCCCGCTCGCCGCCCTGCCGCAGGTCCACCACAGGACCGACGATCTCGGGGATGACGTCGCCCGCCTTGCGCAGCACCACGGTGTCGCCGATCAGCACGCCCTTGCGCGCGACCTCCGAGGCGTTGTGCAGCGTCGCGCGCTCCACGGTGGACCCGGCCACCACCACCGGCTTCATCACGCCGAACGGCGTGACCCTGCCCGTCCTGCCCACACCGACCTGGATGTCGAGGAGCTTGGTGGTGACCTCCTCTGGCGGGTACTTGAACGCGATGGCCCAGCGCGGGGCCCGGCTGGTGCTGCCAAGCTGCCGCTGCACCGGGATGCGGTCGACCTTGACCACCACGCCGTCGATCTCGTACTCCGGGTCGTGGCGGTGGTCGTTGTAGTAGGAGATGAACTCGCGGATCTCGTCGAGGCTCTTGACCACCTTGTAGCGGTCGCTGACCGGGAGTCCGAAGTCACGCAGCCGTTCGTAGACGGCCGACTGGGTGGCGGGCAGCGGACCGCCGCCCTCCCACTTGCCGACGCCGTGGACGATCATCCGCAGCGGCCGCTGCGCGGTGACGCGCGGGTCCTTCTGCCGCAGCGAGCCGGCGGCGGAGTTGCGCGGATTCGCGAACGGCGGCTTGCCCGCGTCCATGAGCTGCTCGTTGAGTTTCTTGAAACCCTCGACCGGCAGGAAGACCTCGCCGCGCACCTCCAGCAGGTCGGGCACGTCGTCCCCGTCGAGCCGGTGCGGCACGTCGCCGAGCGTGCGGATGTTGGGGGTGATGTCGTCGCCGGTGCGCCCGTCGCCCCGGGTCGCGCCCCGCACGAGGCGGCCCTTCTCGTAAACAAGCGCCACTGCCAGACCGTCGATCTTCAGCTCGCACAGGTAGGGCCCGGGGTCGGCCTCGATCAGCCGCTCGGCCCTGGCCTGCCAGCCGGCGAGGTCGGCGTCGTTGAAGGCGTTGTCGAGGCTCTCCATGCGCTGGAGATGGGTGACGGGGGCGAATTCCGTGGAGATCGGCGCTCCCACCCTCTGGGTAGGCGAGTCCGGCGTGCGCAGGTCGGGATGCGCCTCCTCCAGCGCGAGGATCTCCCGCATCCAGCCGTCGTACTCGGCGTCGCTCACCGTGGGCGAGTCGAGCACGTAGTAGCGCCAGTTGGCGTCGTCGAGCAGCTCCGAGAGCTCGGCGTGCCGCTCCCGCGCTTCGGCCGGCGCACTCTGTGCTTCTCCGCTGGCGCTCTGTGCTTCTCCGCTGGCGCTCTGTGCTTCTCCGGCGGCGCTGCCGGTGGTCTCGGCGGCGCCCGTCACGCTCTCGACCTCGCTCGCGGCCTCCGCGTGCCCGTTCGCCTCATCCGCGAGCTCCGTGTCATCGAGCCCGGTGCCGTCGAGCCCGGTGTCATCGAGCCCGGTGCCGTCGAGCCCGGCGTCGTCGAGCCCGTCAGTCTCGCCAGCCCTGTCGGTCACGTCGCCCGTCTCCCCTCGTCAGACCCCAGGGCAACCGTATCTCCGGCCACCGACAGTTCGCGAAGGACGGGGCGGGAGCCGCGCCGAGGACGTGGGCGACTCCCGCCGGACCGCTCGGCGAGAGGGCCGCTCCAGACCGCGCGGCCCCTCGCTTCAGGAGCGATCGAGAATTACGGTAGACCGCTTGCGGCCCACTTTCATTCCTTTTTGTCCGGGTGTACTCGGGCCGGTCGCCGTGGATGGAAGGGGACCGGCCCGAGGGTCATCCTCCCTGGGTCCAGACCCGCTCCCAGCGAGAGCACTTGCCGGTGATCCGGGTCGCGCTGCCCCGGCAGACCATGGCCTTGGCCAGCAGCATGTACCCGGCGTTCACCGTGAACGTCCGCGGGGTGGACTGGGAGCAGTTGCGGTAGCTCGCGGTGCGATACTTCCCGCGGTCGGTCAGCCACTTGATCTTCACCCAGGAGCAGGTCCTGGCCCCGCCGGCGTCGTACAGGTCGCCGACGATGCGCAGGCCCGACGAGCCCGACCGGACGTACCCGTTCGCCCAGCCCTTGGTGTCGGAGGACGCCGTCGGCCCCCACTCCCAGGTCTCCGCCGCCGACGCGGCCGATCCCGCAGACGAGGCCGAGGCCGCCGCGGGGGCCGCGACGAGACCGGCGGCCAGTGCGGCGGACAGCCCGGCGGCGGCGAGAGGGAGCAGAAGGCGCGCAGCGCTTCGCATGGTCTTTCTCCTGAGCGTCTGAACTTCCAGCACGTCAAGAGATATGTGAGAAGGCTTGTGAATCACTTGGGGATGAGCTGGGAGGCCGCTTGGATCACTAGCGGCGGCCCCACCAGCGGCAGCCTCACCAGCGGCGACCCGATTCGCCCGCCCTCACTCGCGCTGCCCTCACTCGCGCTGCCCTCACTCGCGCCGCCCTCACTCGCGCTGCCCTCACTCGCGCTGCCCTCACTCGCCAGGGTCCTCGCGCAGCACCCGGGCCGCCTCCCGGCACCGGGCCAGCGCCGCCCTGGCGTACGCGGGTGAGGCCCCGGCCAGGCCGCAGGCGGGGGTGAGCACGACCTGCTCGGCGAGCCGGGCGGGCGGGAAGCCGAGGCGCCGCCACAGCTCGACCGCCGGCTTGGCCACCACGCCGACGTCCGCCAGCCGGGTGTCGACACCGGGCACGACACCGAGAAACAGCGCGAGCCCCTTCTCGATCGTCTCGCCCAGCTCGTCCTCGTCACGGCGGCGCAGCAGCGCCGCGTCCACCGACACGCCCCGCGCTCCCGCCGTACGGATCACCTCGTACGGCACGCCCGGCGCGCAGCAGTGGACGATCGGGAAGGCGGGCGCGAGCGCGGACAGCACGGTCCTCAGCCGCTCGGCCGCGATCGGGGGCTCGACGGCGGCCAGCCGCCCGAAGCCGGACGCGGTCGGCACCGTGCCCGCCAGCACCCCGGGCAGCCCCGGCTCGTCGATTTGGACGACGAGGCCGGCTCCCGGGATCCGGCGCCGGACCTCCGCCACGTGCTGCGCCAGCCCCTCGGCCAGCGACTCGGTCAGGTCGCGTACGGCTCCCGCGTCGGCGAGCACCTTGTCGCCGTGCCTGAGCTCGATCGCACCGGCGAGCGTCCACGGCCCGCATGCCTGGATCTTGAACGGCCCCTCGTAGCCCTGGGAGACCTCCTCCAGGCCGTCGAGGTCGCGGGTGAGGTGGTCCCTGGCCCGCTTGAAGTCCCGTCCCGGCCGGTCGGCGAGCCGCCAGCCGGACGGCTGCACCTCCACCGGCAGCTCGACCAGCAGTGACGCCGTACGGCCGATCATGTCGGCGCCCACGCCCCGGCCGGGCAGCTCGGGCAGGTAGGGCATGGGCAGTTCACCGAAGGCCGTCCTGACCGCCTCCAGATGGTCCTCGCCCGGATAGGACCCCACGCCGGTGGCCGTGCCCTCGGCCCATGGATAGTCGCTCACGGTGACTAGCTTATGGATTATGAAACTCACCAAACTCGGTCACGCGTGCTGGCGGCTGGAGAAGGACGGGCGGACGCTCGTCATCGACCCCGGCTCGTTCAGCGGCGAGGGGCTCCTCGACGGCGCGGACGCGGTGCTCATCACCCACGAGCACTTCGACCACGTGGACGCGAACCTGCTCAAGAACGCGAGCCCCGATCTGGAGATCTTCACCTGCCAGGGCGTCGCCGACCAGCTCGGCAAGATCCCGGCGAAGGTCCAGGTCGTCCATCACGGGGACGCCTTCGACACGGCGGGCTTCCACGTGCGGGCGGTCGGCGAGTGGCACGCGCTCAACCTTCCCGACGTCCTGCCCGTGCAGAACGTCGGCTTCTTCGTGGACGACGAGGTGTTCTACCCCGGTGACGCCCTCACACCGCCCGGGCGCGACGTGCCCACGCTGCTCGTGCCGACCAACGCGCCGTGGCTCAAGGCGGCAGAGACGATCCTCTACCTGCGCTACGTCCGGCCCGCACGGGCCTATTCGACCCACGACGGGCTGGTCAACGAGATCGGCGCGAAGCTGATCGACAACTGGCTCGGCATGGAGGCCGACAAGCAGAAGGCGGACTTCCGCCGCATCCCGGCCGGGGAGTCCGTCGAGATCTCCTGATCTCAGACGGCCGAGGCGATCGTGGCGGAGCCGATGACGGCGTCCCCGTCGTACAGGACGGCCCCCTGGCCCGCCGCGACGCCGGTCGCCGGACGGTCGAGCTCGATGTGCAGCTCACCGCCGGACAACTGGGCGCGGCAGCCGTACACCTCGCCGTGGGCACGCAACTGCACGGTGCAGGTGATCGGCTCGTACGGCTCCGGCACCAGGCCGTTCCACACCGGCCGCTCGCCCACCATGCTCCGGACCTCCAAAGAGGTGCGGGGACCGACCGTGACCGTGTTGGACACCGGCTCGATCGACAGCACGTAGCGCGGCCTGCCGTCGGCGGCCGGCCGGTCGATGTGCAGGCCCTTGCGCTGCCCGACCGTGAAGCCGTACGCCCCCTGGTGGCTGCCGACCACCTGGCCGGTGAGCGCGTCGACGATCGGCCCCTGCGACGCGCCGAGCCGATCGGCGAGGAACGCCCGGGTGTCGCCGTCGGCGATGAAGCAGATGTCGTGGCTGTCGGGCTTGTCGGCGACGGTCAGCCCACGCCGCGCCGCCTCCTCGCGCACCTGCGCCTTGGTCGAGCCGCCGAGCGGGAAGATCGCGTGCGCGAGCTGCTCGCGGGTGAGCACGCCCAGCACGTACGACTGGTCCTTGGCCTCGTCGACGCTGCGCCGCAGCACGCCGTCATCCAGCCGCGCGTGGTGGCCGGTGGCGACGGCGTCGAAGCCGAGCGCGAGCGCCCGGTCGAGCACCGCCTCGAACTTGATCTTCTCGTTGCAGCGCAGGCAGGGGTTGGGGGTGCGCCCGGCGGCGTACTCGCTGACGAAGTCCTCGACCACGTCGCGATGGAACCGTTCCGCCATGTCCCACACGTAGAAGGGGATGCCGATGACGTCGGCCGCCCGGCGCGCGTCGCGGGCGTCCTCCAGCGTGCAGCACCCGCGCGCGCCGGTGCGATAGGACTGCGGGTTGGACGACAGCGCCAGATGGACGCCGGTCACGTCGTGCCCCGCCTCGGCGATCCGGGCGGCGGCCACCGCGGAGTCGACCCCGCCGGACATGGCGGCGAGGACGCGGAGCTTTCGTGTGGGACCCATAACAGTTCGAGGTTACCGCCCGCGGGGCCGCGCCCGCGTTGGCATCGGAGCGGGCGGGCTGGGAGGATGCGGGGTCATGCGACTGTTCGGGCGCAAGAGCGAGTCCGCCGACCCCGCCGAGGCCATCGCGGCATTCTGGACCTGGTGGGACCAGGCCCGTCCCCAGATCGACGCGCACGTCGAGGCGGAGGACCCCGAGGCCCTGGCCGAGCTGATCGGCCCCGCCGTCACCGCGCTTCATCCGTCCCTCGTCTGGGAGATCGCTCCCGGCCGCCTGGCCGTGAACGCCCTGGTCGTCAGCGCGTCCGGCGACCCGGAGCTGCGGCCGTTCGCCCACCGCTGGGCCCTGGCCGCGCCGCCGGCGGACGCGATGTGGGAGTTCTATCCGTCGCGGCAGGCGAACCCGCAGGCCGCGGATCTGACGGTCGACGTCGGCGGCCGGGAGTTCGGCCTCGACCGGCTGGTGGTGGCGCTGCGCGTGCCGCCCGGCACGCCGCGCGTGGACGTCACCGCCTTCCACCCGATCTACCCGGACGTCGACGACGACACGCGGATGGAGGCGACCCTCCTCGCGCTCGACTGGCTGCTGGGCGAGGACGAGGTGGCCCGCTGGGTGGGCGAGATCGTGGCCGCGGAGTTCGAGCCGATCGACGCCCTTCCCGCGATCCATCTGCCCTCCGTCGTCACCGACGTGGCGGAGGGCTTCAAGGAGGAGCAGTGGGCACTCCTCGAAGGCCACACCGCCACCGGCGGCAGGCTGACGGCCGCCGCCCGCTATCCCCTCCGGCCGGTCGACTTCCCGCTGTTCGACCAGCACATCGCCGTCACCCTGCCCTACCGGGAGGCCGACGGCGACGGGCTGCCCGCGGGAGCCTCCCTGGACGCGCTGCGCGACTTCGAGGAGCGGCTGACCGGACGGCTGGCCGCGCTCGGCTCGGCCGTGCTGACGGCCCACCTGAGCGCCGACGGCAGCCGGGTGCTGCACGTGTACGCCGACCCCGCGGCGGCCGTCCCGCCCGTGGTCGAGGAGGTCGCCACCGAGTGGAAGGAGGGGAGTGCCCGCGTCGACGTGGCCGAGGACCCCTCGTGGAGCGCGGTGGCTCCCTTTCTGACTTGAACCGGACATTCAGCGCGTTTCGCCACAATTGAGCACGGGCACGTCGCGATAGACGCAACGCGCGGGCGAGCGCCCCCCGTTCCCGCATGCTGCGGGGCCGATCCGGCGATGGGATTGGGGTGGGAGATGGCTCAACGCGCACTGGACCGGATGCTGAACGCGATCGAAGGCGACGGCCGCCTCGACCGGCCGGGTCATCGGCTCGAACAGGGTCTCGCGTTCGCGGAGAACCTCCTCGGGATCACCAGGAGCCGCGCCCGCGGCTTCCTGCACGGCGTCTGGCTGGGTCACCCCCTCCACCCGCTGCTGACCGACGTCCCGATCGGTTCCTGGACGATGGCGCTGATCCTGGACCTCACCGGGCAGAAGCGGGCGGCGCGCGGAGCCGTGGGCATCGGCCTCGCCGGAGCGCTGGCCGCGGCGGTGACCGGCCTGCACGACTGGCAGTACACGCATGACAACGCCCGGCGCGTCGGGCTGGTCCACGGCACGCTCAACACGCTCGCCATCGGCCTGTACGGCTGGTCGTGGTGGCAGCGGGGCCGGGGGCACCACCTGCGGGGGCGGCTCACCGCCCTGCTCGGCTATCCCGTGATCGCGGTCAGCGGCTTCCTGGGCGGCGCGCTCACCTACCGCCACCAGATCGGGGTCGACCAGACGGACAGGCAGCTCGAACCACGCCGTTTCACCCCCGTGCTGGCCGAGCGCGACCTGACCGAGAAGAGCCCGCGCCGGGTGCGGGCGGGCGACGTGGAGGTCGTCCTGGTCCGCTCCAACGGCCGCATCCACGCTCTGGAGAACGCCTGCCCGCATCTGGGCGCTCCGCTGTCCCAGGGGTGGCTCAGGGACGGCTCCCTCACCTGCCCCTGGCACGGTTCCCAGTTCGAGCTGCACAGCGGGGAGAGCCTGAACGGCCCGGCCGTCGCGCCCGCGCCCTGCCTGCAGACCCGCGTACGCGACGGGTGGATCGAGGTGCGCCGGGCGCCGGCGGTGGCCACCGCTCCCCCCGGCAGCACGCTGGTCCACCAGCAGGAGGTGCAGCCGTGAGGAGGAGGCCGCAGGTGCTCACGGAGGTGCGGCAGGCGCCGGCCCCGCAGGAGCAGAAGAAGGCGACGCGGGTGCTCGTGGAGCACCACGAGGTGCTGCGGGGGATCATGCGGCGCCTGAAGGAGACGCCGCGTTCCCAGCCCGGGCGACGGCGCGCGCTCGCCGACGAGCTGTTCGACGAGCTGTGGATGCACGAGCGCATCGAGGAGGAGATCTTCTATCCCGCCACGCACGACGTCACGCCGGGCATCGCGGCGGCCTGGTCCGAGCACCGCCAGCTCACCGACCAGCTCGCGGCGCTGGTGCGCGCCGACCCGCGGACCGAGCGGTTCGACCGGGAGCTGGGCGTGATGCACGACGCGCTGGAGTCGCACGCCCACCTGGACGAGGAGCAGGAGATGTTCCCCGAGGTCGAGCGCTTCATGGACGAGGAACGACTCGTCGAGCTGGGCGACCGGCTCCAGGGCCACCTGGACGCGCTGCGCTCGTCGCGGCGCATCCGGGCGGTCCTTCGCCTGCAGCGGGCGCTGCTGCGCCGCACTGCCCGGTAGGCGTACGGCGCGACAGGCGCCGTTAGGGACGCGACCTGGATCAGACGAGGGGACGCGCGGGCGCGGGACGGGCAGGCGGGCCATCAGCGGCAGCGCCTCCCGCAACTGCGCGCGCAGCGCCTCGTAACGCACCGCGCCCGAGCCTCAGGGGGAAAACGGGGGAAGCTATGACAGACCGGCACGGCGGGCGCGCTCGACGACGTGCCCGATGACCCCGGCGACCCGGTCGACGTCCTCCTCCACGGAGGTGTGGCCGAGGGAGAAGCGCAGCGAGCCGCGGGCGCGTACGCCGTCCTGGCCCATGGCGAGCAGCACGTGGGACGGCTGGGCGACCCCGGCCGAGCAGGCCGATCCCGTGGAGCACTCCACGCCCTTGGCGTCGAGGAGCATGAGCAGGGCGTCCCCCTCGCAGCCGGGGAACGAGAAGTGGGCGTTGCCCGGCAGCCGGTTCACCGGATCACCGTTCAGCACGACATCGGGCACGGCCAGCCGTACGCGCTCGATCAGGTCGTCGCGCAACGCCGACAGCCGCTCGGCCGTGACGTCCTGCCGCGCGACGGCCGTCTCGACCGCCGCCGCGAACCCGGCGATGGCCGGCGCGTCGAGAGTGCCCGAGCGGATGTCGCGTTCCTGCCCGCCGCCGTGCAGGACGGGCACCGGATCGACGCCTCGCGCCAGCAGCAGCGCCCCCACGCCCACGGGACCGCCGACCTTGTGGCCGGAGACGGTCATGGCGTCCACGCCGGACTCGGCGAACGAGACCGGGAGCTGGCCGACCGCCTGCACCGCGTCGGTGTGGAAGGGAATGCCGTATTCGTGCGCGATGGCGGCCAGCACGCGCACCGGCTGTACGGTGCCCACCTCGTTGTTGGCCCACATGACGCTCACCAGCGCCACGTCGTCCGGGTCGCGGGCGATGGCCTCGCGCAGCGTCTCCGGATCCACCCGGCCCCGCTCGTCCACCTCCAGCAGCTCGACCCGGGCGCCGTGGTTGTCGCCGAGCCAGTGGGCGGGGTCGAGGGCGGCGTGGTGCTCGACCGAGCTGATCAGGATCCTGGGCCGCTTCCTCGCCCAGAACAGGCCCTTGATGGCGAGGTTGTCGGCCTCGGTGCCGCCTGCCGTGAACACGACCTCACTCGGGCGGGCGCCGAGCGCGCACGCGATCGTCTCGCGCGACTCCTCGACGACCCGGCGGGCGCGGCGGCCCGCCGCGTGGAGGGACGAGGGGTTGCCGACCTGCCCGAGCTGGACGGTCATCGCCTCGATCGCCTCGGGCAGCATCGGTGTGGTCGAGGCATGGTCCAGATACGTAGCTCCCACGACCCCTCCCTGACACGTATTCAGCCCACCAAGCGTATCCGGGCGGGCGGGGGACACCGGCACGTGTCGCAACTTAACCGTCCAGACGGTACAGTAGATGGCATGAGGAGGGACGAACTGCTGGACGCGGCCGAGGGCCTGCTGCAGGACCAGGGCGCACAGGCCCTGACCCTGGCGGCGGTGGCCGAGCGCGCCGGTGTCAGCAAGGGCGGTCTCCTCTATCACTTCGCGAGCAAGGAAGCGCTCGTCAAAGGCATGATCGAGCGCCTGATCGCGGACTTCGACGCGCTGATCGAGGCGCAGTCGGAGAGCACCTACACCCGGGCGTACGTCGCCGCGACGTTCGAGGCCGTGGAGACCGGCCGGCTCCGACGATGGGCCGTGGTCACGGGCGCGGCCGGCGATCCCGAACTGCTCGCGCCGCTGCGCGAGGCGATGGTCCGCTGGATGCGGCACGGTCTGGACGACGAGCCCGACCCCCTGGCCTCCCAGGTCGTACGGCTGGCCTGTGAGGGCGTCTGGGAAGCCGCCACCCACTGTGCGGCGATCATCGACTACGCCGCGATCCGCGCCAGGCTGCTCGCCCTGTTGTAGCACGCCGCTTGCGAACCCCTGAACCCACACCTGGTGGTCGCCCTTCCTTCCGGCTCAGCCGTGAAAGGGCGACCTGCTGGTGTCTGCCCGTAAATCCGGGCCCGGAAACCCACTCGACTCACCTGGAAAGGAAGCTGTGATGACCCGCGCTTTGAGGAAGGCCCGTCACGGGGCAGTCCTCACCTTCGTCCTGGCCGGCCTGATGTGTGGAACCTTCACCGTGCGCCTCCCCGCCCTGGCCGACCGGCTCGGCCTGCCGGAGTCGTCGGTCGGGCTCACCCTGCTCAGCTGGGGGATCGGCGCGCTGCTCACCATGCAGCTCATGCGCGTCGTCCTGGCCAGGATCGGCAGCCGCGGCGTCCTGCGCGTCGCCGCCCCCCTGTGCGCGGCATCACTGGTCCTCGTCGCGTTCGCGCCGTCCTTCCCGGTGCTGGCCGTGGCCACCGCGCTGTTCGGCATGGCGTTCGGCGCGGTCGACGTCGGCATGAACGCCCAGGGCTCGACCGTCGAGCGCGCGTACGGCCGGCCGATCATGAGCGGCATGCACGCGGGTTGGTGCGTCGGCGCGATCTCGGCGGGCCTGATGGGCACGGCGGCCATCGCCCTGGGCCTGTCCCTCACCGCCCACATCCTGGTCGTCGCCCTGGTGTCGGTGCCGGCGGCGCTGGCCGTCAGCCGCATGCACCTGCCCGACCCCGCGCCCGAGGCGGACGAGGCCGGCCAGGCGTCGGCTCGTTCCCGGCGCAGGCTGCCCGGCGTCGTCTACCTGCTCGGCGCGGTCACGTTCGCCGCGTTCATGGTGGAGGGCGTCGTCGCCGACTGGAACGGCCTGTACCTGATCGGCACGCTGCACGCCTCCGAGGCGGTCGCCGCGCTCGGCTACCCGGTGTTCGAGGCGGGCATGCTGCTCGCCCGGCTGGCCGGCGACCGGCTGCGCGGCCGCTACGGCGCCCGCGGACTGATCATGTTCTCCGGCGCCGCCACCGCGCTCGCGTTCCTCGTGGTCATCGCCGCGCCGGTGACCGTGGCGGCCGTGGCCGGGCTGTTCTTCATCGGGCTGTCGGTGGCGACGATCTCGCCGATGGCGCTGTCGCTGGCGGGGACCGCGACACGCGACCCCGGCCCCGCGATCGCGCAGGCGAGCGCGATGGGCTATGCGGGCCTGCTGCTCGGGCCCGTGGTGGTCGGCTTCCTGTCCGCCGCGGCCTCGCTGCGGGTCGCGATGGGCGTGGCGGTCGTGCTCGGCGTCGTCATCTCCGTGGCCGCGCGGCTGCTGCCCGCGTCCCGTACGGAGATCATCCCGCTGCGGGCGTCGGCGGAGGACGAGGAGCGGTCCCTCCCCCTGGCCGCGTGACTCCCGGCCTGCCCCGGCAGACGGAAGCGGCGTCGCACTCCTGGTGCGACGCCGCTCCCGGCCCGGGTCCTACTTGCGCTTCTCGATCTCCTCGGTGAGCTGCGGGACGACCTGGAACAGGTCGCCCACGACACCGAAGTCGGCGATCTCGAACAGGGGCGCCTCGGCGTCCTTGTTGATCACGACGATGGTCTTGGAGGTCTGCATGCCGGCCCGGTGCTGGATGGCACCGGAGATGCCGGCCGCGATGTAGAGCTGCGGGGACACGGTCTTGCCCGTCTGCCCGACCTGGAACTGGTGCGGATACCAGCCGGCGTCGGTGGCGGCACGCGAGGCGCCCACCGCCGCGCCGAGCGCGTCGGCGAGCTTCTCGATGATCGCGAAGTTCTCGCCCGAGCCCACGCCCCGGCCGCCGGAGACCACGATCGCGGCCTCGGTCAGCTCAGGACGGGCGCCCTTCTCCTGGACGACCCGCTCGACGATCTTGGCCGCGCGGGCGGCGTCCGACAGCGCGACCTCCACCTTCTCCTCGGCGCCGGCCGCGGCGGCGGCGACGGGGGCGGTGCTGTTCGGGCGGACCGTGATGATCGGCGTGCCCTTGGTCACGCGGCTGCGGACGTTGACGCCGCCGCCGAAGATGGACTGCTCGGCGACGAAGCCCTCACCGACGCCCACCGCGTCCGAGATCACACCGGAGTCCGTCTTGACCGCCAGACGACCGGCGATCTCCTTGCCCTCGCCCGTCGCGGCGACGAAGACCGCGGCCGGGGACCGCTCGGACACCAGGTGCGCCAGCACCTCGGCCTTGGGCGCCACCACGTAGTCGCCGATCTCGTCGGCCGCCGCCACGTAGATCTTCTCGGCGCCGTACTCGGCGAGCCTGGCCTTCGCGGCGTCGGAGTAGCCGGGGCCGGCCCACACGGCGGCCGGCGTGCCCAGCGACCGGGCGAGGGTCAGCAGTTCAAGGGTGACCTTCTTGACGTCACCGTCGACGTGCTCGACGAGAACCAGAATCTCACTCATCCCAAGCCCCTCAGATGAACTTCTTCGACGAGAGGAACTCGGCGGCCTTGGCTCCGCCGTCGCCCTCATCCTTGATCACGGTGCCCGCGGCACGCGGCGGGGCGGCGGCGAAGTCGACGACCTCGCTCCAGGAGCTCGCCAGGCCCACCTGGCCGGCCGCGATCTCCGCGTCGGCGACGCCGAGCGTCTCGACCGGCTTCTTCTTGGCGGCCATGATGCCCTTGAACGACGGGTAGCGCGGCTCGTTGATCTTCTCGACCACCGACACGACGGCGGGCAGCGACGCCTCGACCTTGTCGTAGCCGTAGTCGGTGATCCGCTCGACCCGGATGGCGCCGCCCTCGACCTCGACCTTGCTGGCGAGCGTGAGCTGCGGGGCGCCGAGCCGCTCGGCCAGCATCGCGGCGAGCATGCCGGTGCGGGCGTCGGTCGACTCCGAACCCAGGATCACCAGGTCGAAACCGATCTTCTTCAGGGCCTGGGAGATGGCGTAGGAGGTGCCGAGGGCGTCCGAGCCGTGCAGCGCGTCGTCGTGCAGGTGCACCGCCTTGTCGGCGCCCATCGCCAGGGCCTTGCGGATGGTCTCGGTCGCCTTGGCGGGGCCCATGCTGAGGACGGTGACCTCACCTCCATGGGCCTCCTTGAGCCGCAGCGCCTCCTCGACCGCGTACTCGTCGAGCTCGTTCACGACGCCGTCGGCGGCGTCACGGTCGAGCGTCTTGTCATCGGACCTCAGCTTGCGCTCGGTCGCCGTGTCGGGGACCTGCTTCACGCAGACGACGATGTTCATGGCCGGTGGCCGACCTCCCCTTTCCGTACGGCTGACGCCGCGGTTTTCGGTACGTGGCGCGGGGTACGCGCACGTGATGCAAGACTGCCAGGTACTCGCGGGCGTGCCTGCGCAGGTGGCCCGGGTGTCGAGCTGACCCTGGTCCCCCCAGGCGTATGTTACCCATCGGTAGCTTAGGTGCAAACCTCCAGGTTTTTACGGCCGCGTCCTTCGGTTGAGGAATTACCCAGAACCCGGTCACGCCCACTGCCACCCTACCGAACTATGTTCCGGAGGCGTCGCGCAGGTCCCCATGACCGGGACTTCCGGAGGGCCGTCGCCGCCCGCGTCCACCATCCCATGATCGCAAGCGGGCCGAGTCCGCAGGGCGCTCGCCGTGCTCGGATGTCCGATATGTTGGCATTTCTACGGTCGATCTTGGGGGACTTTGCCGGTGCGTGGGACGTGGCTGATCGTGGCTCTCGTCGTGAGCCTGTCCGGCTGTGGTGTGGTCACCGATCTGGTCATCCACCGCGCCGACGCGCCGACCCTGGTCACGTCACCGCCGCCCTCGCCGACCGCCGCCCTCACTCCCTCCGCCGCCGAGGCGGGGCCGACCATCCCCCAGGCGAGGCCCGACCGGCGCGGACGTGGGCTGAGCGGCCCTCACGGCGCCGAGTTCAGTGTCATGCGGAGGTCGAAGACCTGCAGGCGCTCGTCACGGCGACCGGCGCGTCGCAGATCTTCGGCCTGAGCTCGGGCGCGCTCGTCACCCTGCGTACGGCCCTGGTCACGCCCGACCTTGACCGGATCGCCCTGTACGAGCCTCCGTTGTCAATCGGCGGCTCGGTGCCGACGGACTGGGCGGCGCGCTTCGACCGCGAGATCGCTGCGGGAAGATCCGCGTCCGCGCTGGTCACGGGGATGAAGGGCCTGGACACCGAGCCGTCGTTGTTCACCAGGATCCCCCGCTTCGCCCTCGTGCCGCTCCTGGCGATCGGCGCGCGCTTGCAGGGCGACGGATCCCCCGATGAGGTGCCGGTCGAGGCGCTCATCCCGACGCTGCGATTCGACGTACAGGTGATCAGGGAGATGGCCGACACGGTCATGGACTACGCGGCGCTCGATGCGCGGGTGCTGCTCCTCGGCGGTACGAAGAGCGCGGCATACTTGCGTCTCGCACTCCGGAAACTCTCCGAGGTGCTCCCGCACGCGCGAAGCATCGACCTGCCGGGGGTCGGCCATTCGGGACCGGAGGACGACGGATCCCCGCTCGTCGTGGCCCAGGCTCTGCGTGAATTCTTCGGCGCGCGATGACGGGCTGAGGCCGCTGACCAGGTCGAGGTTCAGCTCGCGAACACGAGCATGACGAGCAGGAACAGGACGGTGCCGACGGCCATGAGGAGCGTCACCGTGCTGAACAGCGTGCTGAGCAGCGCCCACACCGCGACGGCCCCGACGCCGCCCACGAGGTCCACCACGAGCCGCCGTCTGGACTTGCCCACTAGCCCGAACCCCGCGTCCACGAGCAGGGCGATGCCGTAGAGCACCAGCAGGAGAAGCGACACCTCGGGCAGGTTGGCGCGCGCCGCCGCGGCGAACAGGCCGACCACCACCGCGGAGCCGATCACCCAGCGGCGGTGCAGCTTCTCCCGGTGCGCGGCGCGCAGGTCGTCCACCTCTCCCCGCCGGGTTCCCCGCGAGGGCCGGCGATCGTTCTGCCGCCGATCACCGGGCCGCCACTCCTGGGTGGCCGCCTCCGACAGCGCGGGCCGCGCCGGCTCGATCCCGTCCAGCACCGGCGCGGCCTCCTTGAGGAGCCCGGCCAGCTCGGCCGTCGCCGGGCGGTCCGCCGGATCGGCGCTCAGGCACCGCTCCACGATCGGGACGAGCCAGGACGGCACGCCCGACAGGTCGGGCTCGCGGTGGACGACCCGGTAGGCGATCGCCGCGGCCGGCCCGGTCCCGTACGGCTGCCGCCCCGACGCGGTGAAGGCCAGCGTCGCCCCCCAGGCGAACACGTCGGCCTCCGGCCCGGCCTCCCTGCCCTCCAGCACCTCGGGGGCCAGATAACCGGGCGTGCCGACGACGGCGCCCGACGCGGTGACCGAGGCCGACTCCAGCGCGCAGGCGATGCCGAAGTCGATCACGTACGGCTCGCGATCGGAGACGATCACGTTGGCCGGCTTGAGGTCGCGGTGGACGACACCGGCCGCGTGGACGGACTCCAGCGCCTCCGCCAGCCCCAGGGCGAGCCGCAGCAGGTCGGCCCCGGCGACCGGCCCGTCCTTGGCCACGACCGTGCTGAGCGGCCGGCCCTGGACGTACCGCGTGACGATGTAGGGCCGCTCCCCCGACAGCGAGGCGTCCAGCACCTCGGCGACGTGGGCCCCGCGAACGCGGCGCATGGTCTCCACCTCGCGGGCGAGACGGGTGATGGCGAACCCGTCGGAGGCGACGTGGGGATGCAGGACCTTCACCGCCACCGTGCGCCCGTCGGGGTCGAGCGCGAGGTGGACCTCACCGAACCCCCCGGAGCCGAGCGCGGAGATCAGACGGTAGGGACCAAGCTGTTCCGGCGTTCCCAAACTGTGTCTCCCGCTTCGCTCGTCGGGACGGTCTTATCCGGTGGTCGTGCCGGAGGCGCGCAATGAACACTTCCCTCGTCGCTCGGAGTCGCTCGTACCTCGCTCCCCCACTCGCTCCTCAGTCCATACACCGGCGCGCCCCTCCGGCTCGCTCGGTGCCTCCGCTTCGCTCGGCGCCTCCCGGTTCACCGTCGGGACCGGGGCGGTCAGGTCCAGAAGGTCAGGAAGCCCAGGCCGATCCTGTCCATGATGTCCCCGATCACGCCGCCGATCAGGTTGACGACCGTGTCCTGACCCTTCTGTTTGAGATCCGCGACGATGTGGTCCACCGCCACCGACGGCGGCCGCCAGGGAATCCACGAGGCGTCCGCGGACAGCGCCGTCATGATCGCGAACAGCGCGACCGTGCCGACCGCGATCGTCACGATCATTCCCGCTCCGGGGCTCCGGATCACCGCGCTCAGCGTCCGGGATACGGCCTTGCGGGGCGCCTTGCCACCGGGCAGGAGGAACAGCCCGGCCACGAAGGCGGCCGCGGCGTACGCGGCGGCGGGGTCGGGCCTGACCCCGCCGATGTAGTGGAACCCGCCCCACACGCACATCGCGAACATCACGGCCAGCGGCACCTGGACCACCGTCGCCAGCCCGGCCTTGATCAGCGCCCACGGAGTGCCGAGCACCGCGAGGAGCGGGTCGGCCCCGCTGCTGCCCCGAGCGGCCCGGCGGTCGGCGAGATCGCCGAGCAGGTACTGACCCACCCGCAGGCACAGCGCCGCCACGACGGCGAACAGGCTCACCACGACCGGCAGCAGGCAGGCCAGCGCCACGAGCGTGGCCAGCAGCAGGGCCGCGAGCACCGGATGCGGGGCCCGGTAGGGGGCCCGCCTCGGCTCGGGCTCGTACGGCGCGGCGGGAGCCGGCGGCGGCGCGACCTGGGGCTCCGGGTAGCCCGCCACCCTCTGGTCCGGGTACGGCGGGTACATCGCAGGCTGGTACGGCGGCGGGGGCAGGGTCGCCTGCCCGTGCGGCGGGGCCTGCGGATGCGCCGGAGGCGGTGCGGACACCGGGCGGCGCTGCCTGGGCGCCCGGGGCTCCCGGCGGGGGCGCTCCGGCTCCACGTAGTTCACGGGCGGCAGCAGGTCGGAGTAGCTGTCGTCGTCGGCCGGCAGCATGCTGGTCCGGCTCCCGTTGGCGCCGTTCACCGAGGCGCCCCCATTAACGGGGCCGCCCCCATTCACCGGGCCGCCCGCGTCCCTCCGCGCCGGCTCGTCGAACACGCGCGTGCCGTCCAGGATCCGCGTCCCGCCGTCGCGCGGCGGCTCGTGGGCGGTCTCCTGGAGCACGGTGACCGAGGGGTCGAGCGAACGGGTGAGCCGGAGCAGCGACGCGGCCGTGGGACGCGACGTGGCCTCGGGCGCCAGGGCGACGCGGAGCCAGCTCCGCAGCCAGGCCGGCGCGAGGTCCACCTGCGCCTTGCCTTCGAGGATGTTGTAGCAGACCGACTCGAACGTGCCCGAGCCGAACGGCGCCTTTCCCGTGGCCGCGAAGAAGACCGTGGCCGCCAGCGCGTGCACGTCGGCGGCCTGGGTGATCTCGGTGTCCCGGATGATCTCCGGTGCGAGGTAGCCGGGGGTGCCGACGAACATCCCCGTCTGGGTCAGCCGGGTGGCGTTGACCAGGTGGGCGATGCCGAAGTCGATCACGAGCGGCTCGCCGTCCACGAGCATCACGTTGGCCGGCTTGAGGTCGCGGTGGATGACGTCGGCCGCGTGGATGGCGACCAGGGCCTCGCACATGCCCATCGCGAGCCGGATCACGCCGTCGTCGGTGAGCGGCCCGTCCTCAAGCACCGTCTGCTCTAAGGTCCGCCCGGGGGCGTACCGCGTCACGATGTAGGGTGCGGCGCCGGTCAGGTCGGCGTCGAGGACCTCGGCGACGCGCTTGCTGCGCACCCGCCGCATGGTCTCGACCTCGCGGGTGAGCCGGTCACGCGCCTTGAGGTCGGTCGCGACGTGCGGGTGCAGGACCTTGACCGCGACCTCGCGCCCCTCCGCGTCCAGGCCGAGATGGACCACCCCCATGCCGCCCTCGCCGAGCTGCCGAAGCAGCCGGTAGGGCCCGATCCTCTCTGGAGCCTCAGTAGCCGACATGTCGTCCCCCGTCACCCGTTCCCCGCCTGGTTACGCAGGTCTTTCAGTCGTTCCAGTACTGACACAACGTCGATTGGGCCCCAGAAGTGCCCTGCTGTCTGTTTACCCAGCAGGCTGGAGAGCGCGATCGCCGCCGTCAGCACCGCGAAGGCGCCGATCCCCCAGGCGAGCCCCTTCGCCGCTCCCTCGCCGGGCACCAGTGACGCCAGTGTCCGCCGGATCTGCCTGCCCGGGCCCACCACCCCGGGCCCCGCGCAGATCGTCCACAACGCCGTCGCGATCCCCCAGCTCAGCGCCGCGAGCCGGAGCCCGGGTGTGGCACCGAGGAGGACGGTGAGCAGCAGCGTCACCGGCAGCCCCAGGATCAGTGCGTACGGCACGAGCGCAATCGTGACGCCGATCGACTTGACGAGCTCCGCCGGACGGCTCAGCACCCGCAGCACGTCGGCCGCCGCGGCGCCCGCAGGACGGCGGGAGCCGAGGTGCGGCTGGGCCAGGTCGGCGGCCCGCAGCAGCACCGCGGCCGGCACGGCCACCAGGCACACCAGCAGCGGCGCCACGACCGCGAGAGACGTCATCACGACGAGCAGCAGCGCGCTCGCCACGCCGTACGCCTTGGAGCGCTGCAGCAGCCCCCCGGGCGGGGGCGGCGCCGGCGGCGGCACCCGCACCGTCGGCATGAACGGCAAGGCGTTCGGCTGATGGATGTGCGGAGTCCGCTCGTAGATCTCGGGCGCGTGCCCGAAGAGCGCGCGGTCGCGCGCCGCCACGTCGCCCTGCTCGTAGGACCCGTGCTCATGGGACCCGCGCTGCGCGGATCCATGCTGAGGGGACCCGGGTTGACCGAACCCGGGGGACGCCGCGCGTGATCCGGTGGGATCGCCGGCGACGGCCTGGCGCACCTCCTCGGAGGTAACCCGCCGGGTGGGGATGTCGCCCTCCGGGCGCAGCATCGGCGTGGGCCAGTCGTCCGGCCGGCCACGCGGCGGCCCGGACGGCCCGCCGAATGCGGGAGCCGGGCCCGACGTGGGCGTGCCCGGGAACGCGGGCGGACCGGACGGGCCGGTCTGCGGGGTGCGGGGCGGAGCCATCCGGGTGGGGACGTCGCCCTCCGCCGGGCTTGCCACCGGGCCGTTCGACGGCCCGGCCGGCCCGAGGCCCGCCCGGCGCAGGTCCTCTCCGGTCACCCGCACGGTCGGAAAGGGGTCGCCGCCCTGGCCCGCCGCGGGCGTCTCCCGCAGCAGTGAGACGAACTCCTCGGCCCGGCCGCCCGGCTGGGACGGCGTGACCGGCGGCGTCGCCACCGGCGCGACCGGCGGGGTGATCGGCGGCATCGGCGACCCGGTCGGCGGCGGGCCCGTGACCGGCTGCCCGGTCACCGGTGAGCCGCCGGTGGGCGGCCCGCCCGGCCGGCCGAAGCCGGGCACCTGCTGCTGACCGCCGGTGTCGTCGACGTTGGGCACCGTCGTGATCTCGTCGGGCACGCGGGGCCTGCCGCCCGGAGACTGGGGCATGAGCCGCGCGAGCTGCCGTACGAGCTCGGCCGCGGTCGGCCGCCTGGCCGGGTCGCGGTTGAACGCGGCGCGCAGCATCGGCTGGATCGGCGCGGGGGCGGCCTCGACGTTGGCCCGGCCGGAGGTGATGTTGAAGAAGATCATCTCCAGCGTGCCCTTGCCGAACGGCGGCTGGCCGGTGGCGGCGTACAGCACGGTGCCGGCCCAGGCGTGCACGTCCACCTGCGGCCCGGCCTCGTGGCCCTCGATGATCTCGGGGGCGAGGTAGCCGGGCGTGCCGATGAACATGCCGGTCTGGGTGAGCCGGGTGGCGTCGACCGCCTGGGCGATGCCGAAGTCGATCAGCACCGGCTGGCCGTCCAGCATCAGCACGTTGCCCGGCTTCAGGTCGCGGTGGATGACCCCGGCGGCGTGCACGGCGGCGAGGGCCTCTGCCACCCCGACGGCGACCTTGAGCACGGCGTCGAGGGGCAGCGGGCCGTCGTTCTTGACGATCTCGTCGAGCGGCCGCCCCGGCACGTAGCGGGTGACGATGTACGGCCTGCGCCCCGTGACGTCGGCGTCGACGACCTCCGCGATGTTCGGTCCGCGCACCCGCCGCATGGTCTCGACCTCACGCGACAGACGTCTGCGCGCGACGTCGTCGCCCGCCACCTCCGAGCGCAGGACCTTGACGGCCACCTGCCTGCCCTGCGGGTCGAGGGCGAGGTGAACCACGCCCATGCCGCCCTCACCGAGCCGCCTCAGCAGCCGGTACGGGCCCAGTCGGTCGTCCTGATTCATTGCCTAAGCACCATACCGACTAAAAGAACGCCCATGAGTGAACCATCGCGCCACATCTCCGCTCAGCACAACGGAGGAAAGGCGCAAACGGTTTCCAGGCAGTCGGTCAAATGGTGAGTGCGAGGACCTCCCCCCGGGTCGCCGCGACCAGCGCCTCGCCGGAAAGCGCCAGCTTGGAGCGGCGGATGCCGCTGCCGATCACCACGAACGGCCGCCGGGTCACGTTTTCGTCAACGAGCACGGGCCAGCCCTCGGGCAGCCCGATCGGCGTGATGCCGCCATACTCCATTCCGGTCAGTTCGACGGCCTCCGCCTGCGGAGCGAAGGACGCCTTCCGGGCGTCCAGATGGCGGCGCACGATCCCGTTGATGTCGGCCCGTCCGGTGGCGAGCACCATGACGGCGGCGTACCGCGTCTCCCCGCCCCGCTTGGCGGCGACGACGACGCAGTTGGCCGAGTCCTCCATCGCCACGCCGTACCGCTCGCAGAACTCGGCGGTGTCGGAAAGCGCGGGATCGATCTCGGCGACCTCCACCTTGAGATCGAGCGAGGCCACGGCCTTGGCGACGGGATCGGCGAGCAGGTCCGGCCGGTCGGACGCGGGAATCCATTCGAGCGGCATTCAGCCCTCCTTGACGGCGCGCTCGTGCAGTTGAGTGACCACCTTACGGGCCGACTCCAGCGCCCCCGCCTGCCAGGCGATGAGGTGCGTGAGCCAGTCGCCCGCGAAGTACACCCGGCCGGCCGGCCGTTGCAGGAGCGCGAAGGCGCCTTCGTAGGAGGGCCAGGCGACCCAGGCGCCCTCGATGTACGGCTGCCGCTGCCAGGCGATCGAGACGCTGGACAGCAGTTCCGACCGGTACTTCTCGCCGTGGATCTTTTTGCCCTGGGTGAGCGCCCGCCGCTGCCGCTCCTCGTGGGTGAGACGGGCGTACGCGTCGGCGTCCTCGTCGAGGTTGTAGTAGCCGACCACCAACCCGCGCGTGCCGTGGAAACCGTACGACGGGTACCAGATATGTGCGATGTCCAGGTCGGTCTCGGTGATGCCGCCGTAGATCCGGTCGTCGGTCTCCCACCAGCGGCGACGGTACTCCAGTCCGATCTTCCCGGCCGACACCGGAGTGGGCGTCCGCAGGGCCGTGACGACCCGGGCGTCCAGGTTGCCGGGGATCCGCGCGAGCACGTGCGGCGGCAGCGCCGCGATGCAGAAGTCCGCCTTGCTGGAGCCGCCTGTGTGCTCGATTTCCACGCCGTCGGGCAGGTTGGTGATCTTCTTGACCTCGACCGAGGTGCGGATGCGGTCGCGGCCCACGGCGTCGGCGAGCTTGGCCGCGATCGCGTCCATGCCGCCCACCGGCTGGAACATCGGCATGGCCATCTCGTAGCCGAACGGAAACGTGATCGAGCGGCCGAGCCCGTAACCGAGGACCTCCGACAGGGGCGGCGGCGAGCCCAGCGGCACGCCCTCGCTCGTGCCCGGGTTCACGGAGAACCCTCTGCGCTCCGACCCGGTGTAGGTGTAGGTCTTGCCGATGTCGCCGAACTCCGACAGGAAATGGAGCAGGCGGTTCTTGTCTCCTGCCGTCAGCCGCCGGTTCAGCGCGCCCGCGTTCGTGGCCTTCGCCAGCAGTTCGCTGATGTAGCCGTACGTGTCGGCACGGGCGGTACGCGCCCGGACCGGCGCCTTCATGCCTTTGTTGTAGACGTACGCGCTGGAGTTGTCGTTGACGAACAACTCGATCGGGACGCCCAACTCCCGGCAGTAATCGAGGGTGACCATCCACTGGGCGATGCGGGCCGGCCCGGCGTTGAGGTAGACGCCCTCCCCGAACCGCGCTTCCTGCGTCGCTCCGGATAACTCGGGCAGCCGGTCACCGCCGCGCAACGTGAGGTTGCGCCCGCCGACTCGGTCGCGGGCCTCCAGGACGGTGCAGTCATAGCCCGCCTTGCCCAGTTCGTACGCGGCGGCCAGACCCGCGATCCCCGCCCCGAGAATCACCACCGACCCGGCGCCCCTCCCGCTGAGGGCGAAGTCGGAGCGGCTCGGCGGCGTGTAGTCCTTCTGCTGGTCATCGGGTGCGAGCCCGAGCGCGCCCATCGCCGCGTACATCGCTCCGGCGCCTCCGGCCGCGCCGACGCCCACCAGGAAGGCGCGCCGCGTCAGCGCCCCCGTACGCTCCCGCGTCACGCGGTCACTGCTAGCCACCCTGCCTGCCTTCGTCGTTGGGGGAACCGGCTTCGGCCGTGATCGGGGTGAACCGGCGTCAGCCGTGTCGGGGGAAGAGCGGCGTCAGCCGTACCGGCCGCTGCCGCAGGCGACCTGGCCGCCGATCATGGAGAAGATCCCGAACAACGCCATGATCTCGTGGTAGTCGTCGGTGGTGAACTCGGTGTGCCGGGGACCGGCGAGCCGCACGCCGGGCACGATCGCGCAGGCCGCGGCGATGGCGGTGGAGTTCCACTCCACGCCCAGCGTGTACGGCGGCTCGACCACATAGGGCCGGAAATCGGACAGTCTGCCCAGGGCGCGGGCCACTCCCTCGCGGATGCGCCGCCACGCGACGGCCGGGGGCAGCAGCTCGGCGGAGAACTTGTCGATGCCCTTCTTCACGGCGACCGTCTCGACGTCGCCGAACAGTTCTTCGGCCTCCTCGCACACCGCCTCGTCGCCCGTGACGAGCGCGACCGGCACGCCCAGCGAGCCCGCGAAGCCGGCCACGATCCGGGTCTCGCCGCAGATCTCGCCGTTCAGGTAGACGTTCTGGATCTCCTTGCCCATCCACGTGTGGTTGAGCACCCCGTGGGACACGCCGGCGCGGGCGTGGTAGCCGGCGAAGCAGGCGGCGTCCAGGTCGGCCGACAGTCCCTGCCCCATGCGGTGCGGCTTGCCCGGACCTCTGATCAGCGTGGCCCGCTCGTCCAGCAGGTCGATCCTCAGGTTCTTGGTGGACCCGTGGGCGTCGTTCACCAGCACGGACGCGGCGCCCGCGTCGAAGGCGCCCTGGATCACCGCGTTGGCGTCCCCCGTCATCAGCTCGCAGCCGCGCTCGTATCCGCGGCCGCCGTGGTGCATCTCCTCGGGGTCGGTCAGTCCGGTGACCCCCTCCATGTCCACCGACAGGTAGATCTTCATCGTTCCCCCCACGTCTCCACCCTGAGCGCCTCGTCCTCGGTCATCAGCCCGATGTTTTCACCGACGAAGGCGTCGACCTGCTTGCGCCACGGTTCGGGGACCTCGTCGACGGCCGGCCGGTAGCAGTGGTCCAGCCAGCGAGTGGACTCCTCGGTCGCCTGGAGGTGCTCCGCCGCCTTGGCGAACGGCGTCTCCGCGATGTTCGGCACACGGGCGCACCCGTACTCGATCATCTCCTGTCCGCCGTACGGCGGCGGCTTCTGCCAGGAACGGGCAGGAGCACTATCGGCGGTCAGGGCAGTGCGCATCGGACGGCCCTCGACGGCGGCCTGGATCAGCTCCTTGTACAGGCACTTGCCGCACAGCCCGCAGGGGCCGTCGCCCGAGCCGCGCAGGCACCAGCGGACGTGCTCACGTAGATCCGACTCCAGGGCGACACGCATCGTCACGGCCTCACTCACGCCGCCGACGGGAAGCACCATCGGCAGCCCGGCCGCGGTGAACAGCCGTCCCCACTTCCCCTCCGGTGCCCACATGGGGTTGTCCGGGGTGTAGCGGAGGACGTAGCGGTCGCCGCCGAGCCAGCGCGACCCGATCTCGTAGCCCAGCGCGACACCCCCGAAGTCGAGGTCGTCGGCGAGGAGCAACGCTCCCACCATGACGGCGTGGTGCTCGGGAAAACCAGGCCGGGGACGGCTCAGCAGGAACTCCAGATCCGACTGGACAATGTGGAGTTCCCGGCCGGTCTGCCGGGCGAGCCGGGCCAGCACGTCCGAGCGGTAGTGCGTCCACCGGTTGGGCACTCGGGGGTGGCTCACCCGCTGGAAGTGCACAAACGGCGCGTCGGGGAACATGTCGGCCACGGCCATCGAGTCCGCGCCCCCGCTGTAGGAGATGGCCAGACGGGTGCCGCTCCTGGCGTCCGCCCCGACCGGCCCGGCGTCCACTCCCCACCCCGTACGCAGCGCCTCGGCGAGCCCGGGGGAGATCGGCCGGTCGAACGTCACCCGCCGTCTGGTCCACGGCGCGACGACGGTCCACGCGGCGACCGCCAGCAGGTCGGGATGCGGGGAGGCACCGGCGTCCCCGGTCCGGACGTGGCAGGAGTTGGTCCGCAGTTCTATGGCCTGGCCGTCGGTGCAGGCCCCCGTGGTTTCGTCCTCCGCGTCGAGCAGGAAGACCAGCCGCCAGACGTCCGCGTCACGTGTCCACTGCACCCGCACGACCGGTTACCTCGCCCGTCCGGGAGCGCCCACCCGTTCCGACAGGTCGTCGATCGCCTGCCAGATGCGCATCTCGTTCTGCAGCAGCGTGTCCACCGCCTCGGCGGTCTCGGTCGCCAGCCGGTGCGCCTCGGCCGCCTTGGGGTCCACCGTCACCCTGGGCTCCGGGGCCGCCTTGACGGGCGTCCCCGTTCCCCGCCGCAGCCGGTCGACCTCGCCGCGCAGCGCCACGACCTCCCGGCGGAGCATCTGGACCTCCCAGAGGGCGTCCTTCAGGTCCTGCCGGTGGTCGGGCTTGGTGACGTACCGAGAGTCGAGCCGTGACAGCAGCGCCCGGCGCAGCCGCGACAGGCCCGGCACTCGCAAGCGCATCATGAGCCGCCACGATAGCGGCATTTTGGATCGTTTCTTGACGCAAAATGCAGAGTTGTTCAGAGCTGGCTGGGAAACGGCCTTCCAGCCATCTCCCCGGACAGGGACGTCGGACGCGACCTCGCCACGCAATACAGTCTGCGGTTGTGCTTTACGGCAGATCGGTGGAAACGGCCGCGATCGACGACCTGATCGATCGGGCCAGGAAAGGCTCCGGGGGCGCGCTGGTGCTGCGCGGCGAGGCCGGTGCCGGCAAGACGGCGCTGCTCGACCAGGCGGCCTCCCGGGGCGGGCCCATGCGAGTGCTGCGGACCACGGGGGTCGAGGCGGAGGCCGATCTGGCGTTCGCCGCCCTGCACCAGTTGCTGCTGCCGGTGACCGGGCTGCTCGACGCGCTGCCGGAACCGCAGGCAGAGGCCGTACGCGGCGCGCTCGGGCTGGCCCCGGCCGGTTCCGGCGATCGGTTCCTGCTGGCGGCCGGGGTGCTGTCGCTGCTGGCCGAGGCCGCCGCGCCGGACGGGCTGATCTGCGTGGTCGACGATTTCCAATGGGTGGACCGGCCGTCGGCCGACGCCCTGCTGTTCGCCGCCAGGCGGCTCGGCACCGAGCCGATCGCGATGCCTCTGGCCGTACGGGGCGACGTGCCGGTGAAGGGCCTGCCCCCGCTGGAGATCTCGGGGCTGGCCGAACCGGCCGCCGCGGAACTGCTCGACGCCGGCTTCACACTCGCGGCGCCGGTCAGGCGCGACCTCGTGACATTGACCGGAGGCAATCCGCTGGCGCTGCGCGAGACGGCCCGGCTGCTCACCCCCGCACAGCGGGCCGGCCGGGAACCGCTGCCCGACCCGCTGCCCGGCGGGAACCGGCTCTTCGGCGACCGGGTGGCCGCGCTGTCCGAAGAGGCGCGGCTGACGGCCCTGCTCGCGGCGGTCGAGAGCGATCTCGACCTGGTGCTGCGGGCCGCCGAGCGGCCGGCCGCGGGCGAAGCGGCGCTGCCCGAGCTCGAGTCCGCCGGGCTCGCGAGCGTGTCCGGGACGCATGTGCGGTTCCGCCATCCGCTGATCCGGTCGGCGGTGTACGAGGCGGCCTCCCCCGCCGCACGCCGCGAGGCGCACGCGGCGCTGGCCGAGGTGTCCGGCGGGGACCGGCGGGCCTGGCATCTGGCCGGGGCCGCGCTCGGCCAGGACGAATCGGTCGCCGCCGCGCTCGCGCGGACCGCGGAACGGGCCCGGGACCGGGGCGGATACGGCGCCGCCGCCACCGCCCTGACCAGGGCCGCCGAGCTCACCCCCGAACCGCTCGTGCGCGCCCGGCGGCTCAAGGACGCCGCCGTGGCCGCATGGCTCGGGGGCCGTCCCGGCCAGGCGGAGTCCCTGCTGGCCGAGGCCCGCGAGCAGGCCGCGGCGGACCCGGCGCTGACCATGGAGATCGCCCAGCTGCGCGGACGGTTCGAGCTGAACTCGGGCGACGCCGCCGAGGCCGTACGGATCCTCGCGTCGGGCGACACCCTGGACATGCTGGCCGACGCATCGGAGGCGGCGTCGTACGTCGGCGACACTGCGGCCATCATCGAGATCGGGCGGCGGGCGGCGGCCTTCCCCGAGGGGTTCCTGCGCGACGTGGTCACCGGCATCGGCGCGACGCTCGCCGACGGCAGCGGGCACGACCTGCTCAGGCGGGCCCTCGGCCGTACGGGTGAGTTGCGCGAGGCGAGCGAGTTCCTGTGGGCGACGGCGGCGGCCAGCTATCTGGGCGAAGGCGACCTGTCGGCCGAGCTGTCCGAGCGGGCCGGGCGGGTGGCCAGGGTTTCCGGGATGACGGGCCAGCTGCCCGTGGTGCTGGAGTTCGTCGCCACCGCGGAACGGCTGGCCGGGCGCCTCGCGGAGAGCCGGGCCGTCTCGGAGGAGGGGCTGGAGCTGGCTCGCGAGGCCGGATACGCCAACACCGTGGCCGCGCATCTGGCCAACCTCGCGGCCGTGGCGGCCCTGCGCGGCGAGGAGGAGCCCTGCGCCCGGTACGCCGGGGAGGCGCTGGCCATCGCCGTCCCGCACCGGGTGGGCCTGCGCGTCGGGGTCGCGGCGTACGCCCTGGCCATGCTCGACCTGTGCCTGGGCCGGTTCGCCGCGGCGCACGACCGGTTCACCGCTATCGTCTCGGCGGGGCCGGGCGCCGGGCATCCGACGGTGGTCTGGCGGACCACGCCGGACCGGATCGAGGCCGCCGTGGGCGGCGGCGACCAGGACGCCGCCAGGAAGGCGCTGGAGGCGTACGAGCGCTGGTCGGCCCACGCGGGGACGGCCGAGTCGCGGGCACTGCTCGCCCGGTGCCGCGGCCTGGTCCTGCCGGACGACCAGGCGGTCGAGGCGCTCCTGGAGGCGTCACGACTGCACGCCAACCCGTTCGAGGCGGCCAGGACGGGGCTGCTGCTGGGCGAGCGGCTGCGCCGTACGCACCGGCCGGGTGAGGCCAGGGCGCACCTGCGCGCGGCGTTTGAGACGTTCCAGCGTGCGGGAGCGGCGCCGTGGGCGCGGCGCGCGTACGGCGAGCTGCGTGCGGCGGGCGAGAGCGTCCGGGTCGGGAACGACATCGGGAAGGACGTCGGCAAGGACATCGGGAAGGGCGCCGAGAAGGACACGGCCCCGGTTCCCGAGGCGATACCCCACGTACGGGGGACGGCGCTGGACGCGCTCACCCCGCAGGAGCTGCGCATCGCCACCCTTGTGGCGGGCGGCGCGACCAGCAAGGAGATCGCCGCCCGGCTGTTCCTCAGCCCGCGCACGGTCGAATACCACCTGTACAAGATCTATCCGAAGCTCGGCATCACCTCACGTACGGAACTGGCTCGGCTAGTAGTTCTGCAGAAGGCCCAGTAGTTCTACGGAAGGCACGGGCGGCCGCGGACGAGATTCTCTAGCCATGCAAAACATCTGGAGTGAAGAGTTCGGGGCCGCGGCCGACGCGCCGATCGTGCTGGTGATGGGTTCGATGTCGCAGGGGATCCTGTGGCCGGACGAGTTCGTGGGCCGGCTCGCCGCCGGCGGCCGGCGCGTGATCCGCTACGACCACCGCGACACCGGGATGTCCGACGTCATCGACTTCTCGAAGGATCCGTACACATGGGCCGACATCAAGGACGACGTGCTGCGGGTGATGGACGCGCACGGGCTGGACAGCGCGCATCTGGTCGGCCATTCGGCGGGCGGGCTGCTCGGGCAGCTGATCGCGGTGGAGCGGCCGGAGCGCGTGCGGACGCTCACCGTCATCGCCTCCTCGCCGCTCGGCGGCGGTGAGGGCGCGGTGCTCATGCGGGCGCTGATGGGCGAGCCGCAGCCCGAGGGCAGCCTGCCGGAGCCCACGCAGGAGTTCGTCGCGTTCTACCGCGAGCTGATCGCCGCGCCGCCGCCGCGCGACCGGCGGGAGCGGATCGAGCGCATGATCGCGGAGGACCGCGTGCTGCACGGCACCGGGCTGCCGTTCGACGAGGACGCCTCGCGCAGGCTGCAGGAACGCCTGTACGACCGGGCGCGGAACCTCGACGCGGCGGCCAACCACCGGCTGGCGGCGGCGGCGAAGCCGGACTTCGAGCCGGTGGACGCCCTGCACCGGGTCAAGGCGCCCACCCTGGTCGTCGAGGGCACGCACGAACCCGCCAAGCCGGGCCACGGCGCCGTCATCGCCGAGTCGATCCCCGGCGCCCGGCTGATGACGGTCAAGGGCATGGGCCACACTCTGCCGCCCGAGGTGCACGCGGAACTGGCCGACGCCGTCCTCGCCCACACGGTCACCGGGTGACCCCGGCCCGTCGGCCGGGTGTCAGCTGCCCGTGAATTTGGGGCGGCGCTTGTCGGCGAAGGCCGTCATGCCCTCCTTGGCGTCCTGTGTGGCGAACAGGCCGGAGAACTGGAGCCGCTCGATCTCCAGGCCGGTGTCGAGGTCGGTCTCGAGGCCGTGGTCGATGGCGAACTTGGCCGCCCGGACCGCGGCGACCGGCCCCTCGGCGAAGGTCGCGGCGAGTTCGAGCGCCGCCGTGTAGACCTCGCCGTCGGGCACCACCCGGTCGACCAAACCGATGGCGAGCGCCTCGGCGGCGTCCACGTGCCGCCCGGTGAAGATCAGGTCCTTGGCCCGGGCGGGCCCGACGAGCCGGGGCAGGCGCTGGGTCCCGCCCGCGCCGGGGATGATCCCGAGGGTGATCTCCGGCTGGCCGAGCTTCGCGCTCTCCCCGGCCACCCGCCAGTCGGCGCACAGCGCGAGCTCGCAGCCGCCGCCCAGCGCGTACCCGGTGATCGCCGCGATCACCGGCTTGCCGATCCGCGCGACGGCGGTGAAGCAGTCCTGCAGAGTGCGCGAGTGCACGGCCATGTCGGCGTAGGACATGACCGCCATCTCCTTGATGTCGGCGCCGGCCGCGAAGACGCGTTCGCCGCCGTAGACGATGACCGCGTGCGTGTTCGGATCGGCGTCCACGAGCCGCGCTGCCTCCGCGATCTCCTCCTGGACCTGCCGGTTCAGCGCGTTCATCTTCGGCCGGTCGAGCCGGATCGTGGCGATGTGCTCGGAGATCTCCACCCTGACGAATTCACCCATGGCCCCCACCATAGAGGTTTGGATCTGCTGCGATTTATTGCAGCACCTGTCAGTGTTCGCCGTGTTCTTCCGCCTGGGCGGGTGCTTGGCCCGCCACTGTCGCAGCGGTTCCACCTTCCACACCAGGGTCCGGCCGAACCGTTCGGGCTGGGTAAAGTCGTCGTGGTCACGCGCGTAGGAGTGCACCATCCGCTCATTCACGCCGAGCACCGCGGCGGCCTGCCGAGTCGTCAGAAACCCCCCACATTCAGCGACGCACCGTTAACATCCGACTACATAGAGTTTGGCGATCGTTGGGAGGGTTGTTGCTGGTCGTCCAGGCGTACCGGTACGCCCTCGATCCCACTCCTGCCCAGGCCCGTGCCCTGGCGTCGCACTGCGGCGCGGCGCGGGTCACGTTCAATTGGGGTCTGGCTCTGGTCAAGGCCAACCTCGCGCAGCGGGAGGCGGAAAGGTCGTACGGCATTGCCGATGAGCAGCTGACTCCGCCGCTGTCGTGGTCGATGTACTCACTGCGCAAGGCGTGGAACACGACCAAAGACGATGTGGCGCCGTGGTGGGCGGACAACTCCAAGGAGGCCAACGCCTGCGGCCTGGAGCGCCTGGCCGCCGCGTTGAAGAACTGGAGTGATTTCAGGAAGGGCGATCGTAAGGGACCGAAGGTGGGGTTCCCAGTCTTCCGGTCCAAGCGCACGGCGGCTTTGTCGGTGCGATTCACCACTGGGACGATCCGACTGGAGGGCCGCACCTATCTGGTGCTGCCCCGCCTGGGCAGGATCATGACGCATGAGTCCACCCGCAAGCTGGCCCGGCGGATCGAGGCCGGGACCGCGCGGATCTCCTCGGCCACCGTGCGGTACGAGGCGGGCGGGTGCTTCGCGGACGCTGCGCCGCCTGTCGCGGGCGGTGTCGCGCAGGCGCGGGCCGGACAGGCGCACGGGGCTGCGTCCGTCGAACCGGTGGCGGCGCGCCGACGCCGCCCGCAACCGCGTCCACCACCGGGTGGCCGCCCTGCGCCGAGACGCGATTCACAAGCTCACCACGAGCCTGGCACGCGAGTACGGCACGATCGTGGTGGAAGCCCTCAATGATCGACCGGGACCCGCAACGCCGCGCTCAATCTGGCTTGCCTTGTCAAGCACGTCGCCGGGAGTGGCCCGGAGACGGTAAACGGACGTGGAGCCGACCGTAAGACCGGGTGCAGCCCGGCAGGTGGCTGTGAAGCGTCTACCCCGCACCGGGCCCCCGTCCGGGTAAGACGGGGACCTTCGCCTGGCAACGAGCGAGTCACTGAGAACACTGATACTCAGTGAACGGAGATCAGCGACCGAGCGGGAGGGGCCGCCGGGGAGCGGCCGCCGTCGCGGCCGTCACCTCGTGATAGACCTGCTCGTATCCCTCGACCATCGCGGGCACGTCGAAGTGCCGGACCACGCGGTCGCGCACCGCGTGCGGGTCCAGCGCGGAGACCGCCTCGATCGCGGCCGGAAGCTCGTCGGGCGTGTCGCGGACGAAGCCGGTCACCCCGTCCACCACGACCTCGGGCACGGCGCCCCGCCGCAGCGCCACCACCGGCGTGCCGCAGGCCATCGCCTCGATCATGACCATGCCGAAGGGCTCGTCCCAGAGCAGCGGGAGCACCAGGCACCGGGCCCGGGAGAACAGCTCGTTCTTGAGCGGGCCGTCCGCCTCTCCCAGGTATTCGACGTCGGGCCCGAGCAGTGGCTCCACCCGCTCGCGGAAGTAGGTCTGCTCCGCCCGCTCGGCTCGCCTGCCGACCAGCAGGATGCGGCGCCCCGCCGCCCGCGCCGCCTCGATCGCGAGGTGCGCGCCCTTGTCCGGGCTGAGCCGCCCCAGCCACAGCACCCAGTCGTCCTTGCGCTCCCGGAACGGCCACGCCGCGACGTCGACCGCGTTGTGCACCCGCCCCACCCAGTTCAGGTCGGGCGCGTGCGCGCGCTGGGCCGAGGAGACGGCCACCAGGGACACGTCCGCGCCGAGGCTCCGGTAGTAGTTCCCGAGCTCCCCGCTCACGTCGTTGTGGCAGGTGACGACCGTCGGCACGAGCCGCCCTGCGGCGGTGAGCGGCCCGGCCAGCGAGTGGTCGTGGACGATGTCCACGTCCAGGCCCCGCAGGAGACGGGCCGCCTCGGCCGCGTGCACCACCTCGGGGAACGGCTCGCCGATCCGTGCCGAGGGCGGCTCGTCGTAGGTACGCAGATCCACGCCGTCACCCGCCCCGACGACGGTGACCCGGTGCCCGCGCTCCCGCAGGCCGCGGACCAGGGCGGCGGCCACCGCCTCGATACCGCCGTACGTGCGGGGCGGGACGTCATACCACGGCGGGGCGACCATCCCGATGTGCAGGGCCCGTGCCATGGTGCTGGTCTTACCCCTCTCACCTGCGACTCACCTGCGACGGAAGCGGGTGAGAGGGGTGACCCGCGTCAGCGCAGGGTGCCGTTGGTCATGCCGACCGGCTCCTCGGGGACGGCGATGAGGCCGAGCTCCGCCACGGACGCCATCAGCGGGTGGAACGGGACCACGCGCACGCTGTAGCCGAACGCGCCGGTGCGGTCCAGCGGCACGACGCCGGTGTAGTGCGCCCGGCCGTCGTCGCCCACCGAGTCGACCTTCAGCGTGACGTAGCCGGGTGAGAGCAGCTCGTCGTGCGCGCCCACCCGGCCGTAGGCGGCCTGGACCTGGACGTCCTCGGGCGACAGCTCGCCGAGGGCGATCGTGGCCCGCAGCTCCAGCCGGGCCCCCAGCTCGGGGGTGTCCCCCAGGCCGGTCGCCTCGACGTGCTCGACCCGTACGCCCGGCCACGCCTTGGCCACGCGCAGCTTCCAGGCCGCGAACAGCCGGGCGTCGCCGTAGCCGTTGGCCGCGAGCGCGCCGGCGGAGGCCGCCGCCGGGGTGTACAGGTCGGTGACGTAGTCATGCAGCATGCGCCCGGCGAGCACCTTCGGCCCGAGCGAGCTCAGCGTGTGCTTGACCATCTCCAGCCAGCGCCGCGGCAGGCCGTCGGCGGCCCGGTCGTAGAAGCGGTCGGCGACCTCACGCTCGATGAGGTCGTACAGCGCCGTGGCCTCCAGCTCGTCTCGGCGGTCGGGGTCGTCCACGCCGTCGGCGCTGGGGATCGCCCAGCCGTTGTTGCCGTCGTACCACTCGTCCCACCATCCGTCGCGGATGGACAGGTTGAGGCCGCCGTTGAGCGCCGCCTTCATGCCGGACGTGCCGCACGCCTCAAGCGGGCGCAGCGGGTTGTTCATCCACACGTCGGAGCCCGTCACCATGAGCTGCCCGAGCGCCATGTCGTAGTCGGGCAGGAAGATGATGCGGTGCCGCACGTCCTCCGAGTCGGCGAAGCGGACGATCTGCTGGATGAGCTTCTTGCCGCCCTCGTCGGCCGGGTGCGCCTTGCCGGCGATGACGATCTGCACCGGCTTGTCCGGGTCGAGCAGCAGCCTGCGGAGCCGGCCGGGCTGGCTGAGCATCAGGGTCAGCCGCTTGTACGAGGGCACCCGCCGGGCGAAGCCGATCGTCAGCACGTCCGGGTCGAGCGCCTCGTCAACCCAGCCCAGCTCGGCCTCGCTGGCGCCGCGCTGCCGCCACGACTTGCGCAGCCGCCGGCGCGCCTCCTCGACCAGGCGGGCGCGCAGCTTGGCGCGGATGCCCCAGATGTCGGCCTCGGAGAGCTTGTGCACGCCCTCCCAGCCCTGCGCCTTGTCGATCAGCGAGGGCAGCTCCTTGCCGGCGAGCTCCATCATCTCCCGGCCGACCCACGTCGGGGCGTGGACGCCGTTGGTGATCGAGCCGATCGGCACCTCGTCCACGTCGAAGCCCGGCCACAGGCCCTGGAACATCTCCCGGCTGACGTGGCCGTGCAGCTCGGAGACGCCGTTGACCCGCTGGGCCAGCCGCATGCCCATGACGGCCATGTTGAAGACCGACTTGTCGGCCTCGGGGCCGTCCGGCTCGGCGCCGAGTTCCAGGATGCGGTCCACCGACACCGTCGGCCACGCGTTGGACCCGCCGAACTGCCGGGCGATCATCTCGGCCGGGAACCGGTCGATGCCCGCGGGGACCGGCGTGTGGGTGGTGAACACGGTCCCGGCGCGTACGGCCTCCAGGGCCTCCTCGAACGACAGCCGGGCCTCGGTGAGCTCGCGGATGCGCTCCAGGCCGAGGAAGCCGGCGTGGCCCTCGTTGGTGTGGAACACCTCGGGCTCGGGGTGGCCGGTGATCCGGCAGTAGGCCCGGATGGCCCGCACGCCGCCGATGCCGAGCAGCAGTTCCTGCATCAGCCGGTGGTCGCCGCCCCCGCCGTACAGGCGGTCGGTCACGTCCCTGGCGACCGTGTCGTTCTCGGCGACGTCGGAGTCGAGCAGGAGCAGCGGCACCCGGCCGACCTGGGCCACCCAGATCTGGGCGTGCAGGACGCGCCCCTCCGGCAGGCTGATCTTGATGCGGGCGGGCGCGCCGCCCTCCTCCTTGAGCAGGGTGAGCGGCAGGCCGCCGGGGTCGAGGGAGGGGTAGTGCTCAAGCTGCCAGCCCTCGGCGGACAGCGACTGGGTGAAGTAGCCGTGCCGGTAGAGCAGGCCGACGCCGAGGATCGGCACACCGAGGTCGCTGGCGGCCTTCAGGTGGTCGCCGGCGAGGATGCCGAGGCCGCCGGAGTACTGCGGCAGGGCGGCGGAGATGCCGTACTCGGGCGAGAAGTAGCCGATCGCCTTCGGCGCGCCCTCCAGCGACTGGTACCACCGGGGGGCGGTCATGTACTCGCGCAGGTCGTCGGCGGCGTCTGCCAGGCGGCGCAGGAAGCGCCGGTCCTGGGCGAGCTCGCGCAGCCTGTCGGCCTCGACCGCGCCGAGCAGCGCGACGGGGTCGTGATCGACGCGCTCCCAGACCTCGGGATCCACTTCGGCGAACAGGTCCATGGTCTCGGGGTGCCACGACCAACGGAGGTTTTGGACCAACTCGCCCAGAGGTGCGAGCTGCGAGGGAAGAACGGTTCGGACAGTGAACCTGCGGATAGCTCTCACGGGGCCAGACCCTAGTTACTCAGCGCCACGACGCGCGACCGAATCAAACTTGTCGTACTGCGATGCCACTTCTCGAACGCTCTCACCACCATCAAACCGGTTCAAACTCCACCAAAGTACCCTTGACCTGGCGATGGCCATGCCGGACAGCGTGACCGGCACGCAATGATCGATCTCCCGGGGACGCCGTCCCAAACACGACGAGCGGTCTTTCGTTCGGCAGGGGTAAGAGTGGACTATTAGGGCAACCCCCTGTATGGACGAGGAAGGACCGCCGCCAACGGATCCTGTTTCTCGTGCTGCCCGCCTGACCACAGACGTTCCTGCCCCGCAAGCCCCGGCGGCACCCGGTGTGCCGCCCCCGAGTACGAAGTGACGATGATCGGACGCATTCCCATCCAGGACATCCAGCCCGTCGTCGACTGCGGCCAGTGGCCCGCCAAGGCCGCCGCGGGAGAGACCTTCGAGATCAGCGCGACGGTGTTCCGGGAGGGACACGACGCGGTCGCCGCCGGCGTGGTGTTGATCGACCCGAGCGGCACGCCGGGCCGGATGCTGCCCATGCGCGAGGTCGCGCCCGGCACCGACCGGTGGAGCGTGGAGGTGACGCTGCCCAACGAGGGCCTGTGGCAGTTCCGGGTGGAGGCCTGGAGTGATCCGATCGCCACGTGGATACACGACGCGGGCATCAAGATCCCCCGCAACCTGGACGCCGACCTCATGTGCGAGGAGGGCGCCCGGCTGTTCGAACGGGCGGCCAAGGGCGTGCGGGCGGCGGACTGCACGGCGGCGGAGGCGGGCGGCACCTGCGGGCACCGGGCCGCGCTGCTGGCCCTCGCGGCCCGCCTGCGCGACGAGGCGGTCGACCCCAGGGCGCGCTTCGCGGTGACCCAGCTGCCCGAGACGGCCGCGCTGATCGCCGCGCACCCGCTGCGCGATCTGCTCACCCGGTCGGGCCGCAACCGCGTGCGAGTGGACCGGCGGCGGGCGCTGTACGGCTCGTGGTACGAGTTCTTCCCCCGCTCCGAGGGGGCCATGGTGGGGCAGGAGGGCGTCGCGTCCAAGTCGGGGACGTTCAGGACGGCGGCCAAGCGGCTCCCGGCGATCGCCCAGATGGGCTTCGACGTGGTCTACCTGCCGCCGATCCACCCGATCGGGACGCAGTTCCGCAAGGGCCGCAACAACACCCTGACCCCCGACCAGTACGACCCCGGGTCGCCCTGGGCCATCGGCTCACAGGAGGGTGGGCACGATGCGATCCATCCCGATCTGGGCACGATCGAGGACTTCGACGAGTTCGTCGCCAAGGCACGCGAGCTGGGCATGGAGGTCGCCCTCGACCTCGCGCTCCAGTGCTCCCCCGACCACCCATGGGTGAAGGAGCACCCCGAGTGGTTCAACATCCGGGCCGACGGCTCGATCGCGTACGCCGAGAATCCGCCGAAGAAATACCAGGACATCTACCCCCTGAACTTCGACAAGGACCCCGAGGGGATCTACGCGGAGATCAAGCGGGTGGTCCGGCACTGGATGGACCACGGCGTGCGGATCTTCCGGGTGGACAACCCGCACACCAAGCCGGTCCGGTTCTGGGAGCGGCTGCTTTCCGACATCAACACGACCGACCCCGACGTGCTGTTCCTCGCCGAGGCGTTCACCCGCCCGGCCATGCTGCAGGCCCTCGCGAAGATCGGGTTCCACCAGTCGTACACCTACTTCACCTGGCGCACCTCCAAGCCCGAGGTGGAGGAGTACCTGCGGGAGCTGTCCCACGAGACCTCGCACTTCCTGCGGCCGAACCTGTTCGTCAACACGCCCGACATCCTGCACGAGTACCTTCAGCACGGAGGCGTGCCGGCCTTCAAGATCCGGGCGGTCCTGGCGGCGCTGATGGCACCCACCTGGGGGGTCTACTCTGGGTACGAACTGGCCGAGAACGTCCCAGTCCGTCCGGGCAGCGAGGAGTACCTCGACAGCGAGAAGTACCAGTACAGGCCCCGTGACTGGGCGGAGGCGGAACGTGAGGGCCGCAGCCTTGCCCCGTTCATTACCCAGCTCAATTTGTTGAGAAGAGCACACCCGGCGCTCCAGGAATTGCGTAACCTACGGTTTCACAACGTCGACCAGCCGGACGTGATCTGCTTCTCAAAGCGGCTGCCCGGCGCCTATGACACGGCCTCACGACGGCACGGACTAGGCGATGTCGTGCTGGCCGTCGTCAATCTGGATCCACAAAACACACACGAGGCGACGGTCTGGCTCGACATGCCCACCCTCGGTCTCGACTGGCATGCCGAGTTCGTCGTGGACGACCAACTGTCGGGCGAGTCGTACCGCTGGGGGCAGGCGAACTACGTGCGCCTCGACCCGCACGTCCATCCCGCACACATTCTCACGCTCCGCCACGGGTCAGCGCACCGCCCGTGAGCGCAGCTCGGCACATCCGGGGAGTCAAAAGGTGAGCTCGACGACACCTCAGCCCAGTCACACGCAGCCCAGTCACACACAGCCCGTCCCGAACACCTTCACCGAGGAGGAACCACGGGATCGGCGCTGGTACAAGCGGGCTGTCTTCTACGAGGTGCTTATCCGGGGCTTCGCCGACTCGAACGGCGACGGCACCGGCGACATCCGCGGCCTCATCGAGAAGCTGGACTATCTCCAGTGGCTCGGCATCGACTGCCTCTGGCTGCTCCCGCTGTACGAGTCCCCCCTCAAGGACGGCGGGTACGACATCTCGGACTACATGAAGATCCTTCCTGACTTCGGTGACCTGGGGGACTTCATCAAGCTGGTCGACGAGGCGCACAAACGGGGCATCCGCGTCATCGCCGACCTGGTCATGAACCACACCAGCGACCAGCACCCGTGGTTCCAGGCGTCCCGGCACGACCCCGAGGGCCCGTACGGCGACTTCTACGTCTGGAGCGACACCGACGAGAGCTACAAGGACGCCCGGATCATCTTCATCGACACCGAGGCGTCCAACTGGACCTACGACCCGGTCCGCGGGCAGTACTACTGGCACCGGTTCTTCCACCACCAGCCGGACCTCAACTTCGAGAACCCCGCGGTGCAGGACGCGATGCTGGAGGTCATCCGCTTCTGGCTCGACCTCGGCATCGACGGGTTCCGGCTCGACGCGATCCCCTACCTGTTCGAGCAGGAGGACACCAACTGCGAGAACCTGCCGGCGACTCACGCGTACCTGAAGCAGGTGCGGGCCGAGGTGGACCGCCTCTACCCCGACCGGGTGCTGCTGGCCGAGGCCAACCAGTGGCCGGCCGACGTGGTGGAGTACTTCGGCGACCCGGTCACCGGGGGCGACGAGTGCCACATGGCCTTCCACTTCCCGCTGATGCCGCGCATCTTCATGGCGGTGCGGCGGGAGTCGCGCTACCCGATCTCGGAGATCATGGCCCAGACGCCGAAGATCCCCGAGAACTGCCAGTGGGGCATCTTCCTGCGCAACCACGACGAGTTGACGCTCGAGATGGTCACCGACGAAGAGCGCGACTACATGTACTCCGAGTACGCCAAGGACCCCCGGATGCGGGCCAACGTCGGCATCCGCCGCCGGCTGGCGACGCTGCTGGACAATGACCGCAACCAGATCGAGCTGTTCACCGCGCTGCTGCTCAGCCTGCCCGGCTCGCCCGTGATGTACTACGGCGACGAGATCGGCATGGGCGACAACATCTGGCTCGGCGACCGGGACGGCGTCCGCACGCCGATGCAGTGGACGCCCGACCGCAACGCGGGCTTCTCGAGCTGCGACCCCGGCCGGCTCTACCTGCCGGTGATCATGGACCCGATCTACGGGTACCAGGCGATCAACGTCGAGGCGCAGCAGAAGAGCGCGAGCTCGCTGCTCCACTTCACCAAGCGGATGATCGAGATCCGCAAGCGTCACCCGGTGTTCGGCCTCGGCGAGTTCACCGAGCTGAACTCGTCCAACCCGAGCGTGCTCGCGTTCGTGCGCGAGCTGGGCGACGACCGGGTCCTGTGCGTCAACAACCTGTCGCGCTTCCCCCAGCCGGTCGAGCTCGACCTGCGCAGGTTCGAGGGATCCACGCCGGTCGAGTGCATGGGCGGAGTTCCTTTTCCGCCGATCGGTGAGCTTCCGTATCTTTTGACGCTCCCTGGGCATGGGTTCTACTGGTTCACACTGCCCGTCACGCAGAGGACGGCCGGCACGAAGGAGGAGTGACGACTTCACTTCAGGGACTCCTGGCCGGCTGGATCACCGGACAACGGTGGTTCGCCGGCAAGGGGCGCGCCATCGACGACCTGTCCATCGACTCCGAGATCGAGATCGCCGCCGGCGACCCGGCGCTGCTCCATCTGATCGTGTGCGTGCGGCAGGGGGAGCGCCGCACGCGCTACCAGATCCCGGTCGGGCTGCGCGAGCACCTGCCCGACCGGCTCGGGCACGTGCTGATCGGCACGTGCCGCCGCGACGGCCGCGAGGTGAACGTCTACGACGCGCTGCACGACTCCGCCCTGACGCGGCACCTGCTGGAGGGGATGGCCGCCGACCGCCGGTTCGACGGCCTCGGCTTCCACCCCGCGCACGGGGCGGAGATCGACACCTCGCAACGCAGCCTCGTGCTGACCGCCGAGCAGTCGAACACCTCGCTGGTGTACGGCGACAAGTACATATTCAAGCTGTTCCGCCAGCTCAACCCGGGGGTGAACCCCGAGCTGGAGATCATCACGGCGCTCGCGGACGCGGGCTCGGCTCATGTGGCCAGGCCGTACGGCTGGATCGAGACCGAGCTGAACGGTGCTGACCGTCCCGGCAAGGAGCCGACGACCTTGGCGATCATGCAGGAGTACCTGCAGAACGCCAACGAGGGCTGGTCGATGGCGCTGACCAGCGTGCGCGACCTCTACGCGTGCGCTGAGGACATGCCGGCGGAGGACGCCGGCGGCGACTTCGCCGCCGAGGCGCAGCGGCTCGGACTGGCCACCGCCCAGGTGCACCGCGAGCTCGCGCAGGCCTTCCCCACGGGGACGATCGAGCCGCCCGAGATCAAGCGGATGACCGAGCGGTTCCGCCGCCGGCTGGACAAGGCGGTCACCGAGGTGCCGCACCTCGGCGAGCACGCCGCCGTGGCCGCCGACGCGTTCGACCGGCTGTCCGACCTCGGCCACGAGATCCCGGTGCAGCGGGTGCACGGCGACTACCACCTCGGCCAGGTCATGCGCACCATGACCGACTGGGTGGTGCTCGACTTCGAGGGCGAGCCGGGCCAGCCGCTGGCCGAGCGGCGGGCGCTCGACTCGCCGCTGCGTGACGTCGCCGGCATGCTGCGCTCGTTCGAATACGCCGCACGGCATCTGCTGGCCGGGCATCCGAACGCCGACGGGCTGGAGAGCCGGGCCAGGGAGTGGTCGGAGCGCAACCGCGCCGCGTTCCTGGCCGGCTACTCGGAGGGCGGCGGGCGCATCCGCGGCGACGACGCGGTGCTGCTGCGCGCCCTGGAGCTGAGCAAGGCGGTGTACGAGGTCGTCTACGAGGCGCGCAACCGCCCCTCGTGGCTGCCCATCCCACTCGCGGCGTTCCGCTGAGAAGATCAGGGTGTTCGGAGGAGATGTTCTAGGGCAGGTTGGGCGACATGGACTTGGACCGGCTGGCGGGGGGCGCACACCACGACCCCCACTCCATATTGGGGGCCCATCCCGGGCCCGACGGCGTCGCGATCAGGGCCCTGCGCCCCTTCGCGGAGAAGGTCGAGGTGCTGGCCGACGGGTCGGCGCACGAGATGAGCCATCTCGCGTTCGGGGTGTTCGAGGTGACGCTGCCCGGCGTCGACAAGGTCCCCGACTATCGCCTGCGCATCACCTATCCCGACGCCCCGCCGTACGAGACGGACGATCCGTACCGGCACTGGCCGACGCTGGGCGAGCTGGACCTCCACCTGATCGGTGAGGGCAGGCACGAGCGGCTGTGGGAGGTGCTCGGGGCGCGGGTGGTGCGCCACGAGGACGTGGACGGGACGGCCTTCTCGGTGTGGGCGCCGAACGCGCAGGGCGTGCGGGTGATCGGCGACTTCAACCACTGGAACGGGGCCGCCCACCCGATGCGCTCGCTCGGCCGGTCGGGCGTGTGGGAGCTGTTCCTCCCGGAGATCGGCGAGGGCACGCGGTACAAGTTCCAGATCCTCGGCCTCGACGGGATCTGGCGGGAGAAGGCCGACCCGATGGCCCGCCGCACCGAGGTCCCCCCGGCGACCGCCAGCATCGTCGAGAAGTCCGCGTACGAGTGGCGCGACGAGGAGTGGATGGCCGCCCGGCCGTCGCGCGACGCCCTCGCCGAGCCGATGAGCACCTACGAGGTACACCTGGGCTCCTGGCGGCCCGGCCTGTCCTACCGCGACCTCGCCCGCGAGCTGGTCGCGTACGTCAAGGACATGGGGTTCACACACGTGGAGTTCCTGCCGGTCGCCGAGCACCCGTTCGGCGGCTCGTGGGGCTACCAGGTGACCTCCTACTACGCCCCGACCTCGCGGTTCGGCTCCCCCGACGACTTCCGCCACCTCGTCGACGAGTTGCACCGCGCCGGCATCGGCGTGATCGTGGACTGGGTGCCGGCGCACTTCCCGATGGACGAGTGGGCCCTGGCCCGCTTCGACGGCACGCCGCTCTACGAGCACGCCGACCCCGCCCGCGGCACCCACCCCGACTGGGGCACGTACGTCTTCGACTTCGGCCGCAACGAGGTGCGCAACTTCCTGGTGGCCAACGCGCTCTACTGGCTGAAGGAGTTCCACGTCGACGGCCTGCGGGTGGACGCGGTGGCCTCGATGCTCTACCTCGACTACTCGCGCCGCGAGGGCGAGTGGACGCCCAACGTGTACGGCGGCAGGGAGAACCTCGACGCGATCGAGTTCCTCAAGGAGATGAACTCCGTCGTCTACCGCGAAGAGCCGGGAATCATGACGATCGCGGAGGAGTCGACCGCCTGGCCCGGCGTGTCGCGGCCGGTCCACCTCGGCGGGCTCGGCTTCGGCTTCAAGTGGAACATGGGCTGGATGCACGACTCGCTCAGCTACATGTCCCGCGAGCCGATCTACCGGCAGTATCACCACCACCAGATGACGTTCTCCCTGATGTATGCCTTCTCGGAGAACTTCGTGCTGCCGCTGTCGCACGACGAGGTCGTCCACCTCAAGGGGTCGCTGCTGGGCAAGATGCCGGGCGACGAGTGGCAGCGTTTCGCCAACCTCCGGGCGCTGTACGGCTTCATGTGGGCCCATCCCGGCAAGCAGCTGCTGTTCATGGGCTGCGAGTTCGGCCAGGGCGGCGAGTGGTCGGAGGCGAACGGCCTCGACTGGTGGGTGCTGGACTTCGACTACCACCAGGGCGTACGCCGCCTGGTGAAGGACCTCAACCGCGTCTACCGGGACTCGCCCGCGCTGTACTCGCGCGACAACACCCACGAGGGCTTCCGCTGGATCGACGCCGATGACGCCTCGGGCAACGTGCTGTCGTTCCTGCGGTACGGCGCGGACGGCTCGGTGCTTGCCTGCGTCGCCAACTTCTCCGGCGCCCCGCACGAGGACTACCACCTCGGCCTGCCCACCCCCGGGCGGTGGGAGGAGATCCTCAACACCGACGCGTACGAGTACGCCGGGAGCGGCGTCGGCAACATGGGTGCGGTCGAGTCGGTCGAGGTGCCGCGGCACGGTCTGCCGTGCTCGACCCGGCTGAGCGTGCCGCCGCTCGGCGTCGTCTGGCTGCGGCCGGTGGAGAGCCCGACGGCCGTGAGCCCGGAGATGGAGGAGCGCGCCGAGACGGCCGCCGAGGAGGCAGAGGCGGAGGCCGAGCCCGAGGGCCTGGTCGCCGAGTCCTGAGCCCTGCCGACCGGGGTCCGCGGCGCGGACCCCGGGATCGGGCGGAGCAGCTCAGGCGCGGCCGCGGAAGAACTCCCGCAGGTCCTCCACGAGCAGGCCGGGCGCCTCCAGGGCGGGGAAGTGGCCGCCCCGGTCGAATTCGGTCCAGCGCACGATGGCGTGCGTTTTGTCGGCGAACCCGCGGATGGCGAAGTCTGTGGGGAAAAACGCCACGGCCGTCGGCACGCTCGATCGCTCGCGCGGCGCCCACATGGACGGGTCGTTGAACCGCTCGAAGTAGGTGTGCGCGGCCGAGCCCGCGGTGCCGGTGTACCAGTAGAGGCTGACGTCGGTGAGGATCCGGTCGCGGTCCACGGCGTCTTCGGGCAGCGCGGCGGCCGGGTCGGTCCACTCCTGGAACTTCTCCACGATCCAGGCGAGCTGGCCGGCCGGGGAGTCGTGCAGGGCGTGCGCGATCGTCTGCGGGCGGGTGCCCTGGATCTGCCATGTACGCGCTCGACCGGTCCTGCCAGTCCTTCATCCGCCCCAGGCGCTCCCGTTCGGCCTCGGTGAGCGCGGCCATGTCGGCCGGGTCCCCCGTCGGGAAGGTGACCAGCGCGTTGAGGTGGACCCCGATGACCCGCTCGGGCGCCGCCCGGCCGATCAGCGGGGCGATGAAGGCGCTCACGTCGCCGCCCTGCACGCCGAACCGGTCGTAGCCGAGCCGGTCCATCAGCTCTGCCAGCGCCGCGGCGGCCCGTCCGTCGGTCCAGCCGACAGCGGGCAGCGGGCCGGAGAAGCCGTACCCGGGAAGCGACGGGATCACCACGTTGAAGGCGTCGGCGGGGTCGCCACCGTGCGCCACTGGGTCGGTGAGCGGGCCGATCACGTCGAGGAACTCCACGATCGAACCGGGCCAGCCGTGGAGCAGCAGCAGCGGCGTGGCGTCCGCCACGGCCGAGCGGACGTGCAGGAAGTGCAGATCGATGCCGTCGATCGTGGTCGTGAACTGCTGATGGGCGTTGATCGCCGCCTCGTGCGCCCGCCAGTCGTACTTCTCCGCCCAGTACACCGCCAGGTCGCGCAGGTAGCCCGTCGGCACGCCGCGCTCCCAGCCGGTTCCCGGCAGCTCGGGGGCCCAGCGGGTGCGGGCCAGCCGCTCGCGCAGGTCGTCGACGTCGGCCTGGGGGATCTCGATGCGGAACGGACGGATCTCGGTGTTCGTCATGCGATCACCGTAGGAACGATCGGTGTCAGCTTCGGTCACCAATAGCGGCACAATTCCGGTCATGCTGGAAACCTCGGCACGACTGCTCCGGCTGCTGTCGCTGCTCCAGGCGCGCGGCGACTGGCGAGGCGCCGATCTGGCCGAACGGCTCGGCGTGGGCCTGCGTACGGTGCGGCGCGACATCGACCGGTTGCGCGACCTCGGTTATCCGGTGGACGCGACCCCGGGAGTCGCGGGCGGTTACCGGCTCGGCACCGGCACGGCGCTGCCGCCGCTGCTGCTCGACGACGAGGAGGCGGTGGCGGTCGCGATCGGGCTGCGCACGGCGGCGACGGGCAGCGTGGCCGGGCTGGAGGAGAGCTCGGTGCGGGCGCTGGCCAAGCTCGAGCAGATGCTCCCGGCCCGCCTCCGGCACCGGGTGACCGCGTTCCGAGCCGCGGCCGTGCCGCTGACCGGGTCGGCGCCGGTCAGCGAGGCGGTCGACCCCGGCCTGCTGACCGCGCTCGCGGCGGCCTGCCGGGACCACCGGCGGCTGCGGCTGCGGTATCCGGGACGGGACGGCCTGTCGGTCCGTACCGTCGAGCCCCACCGGCTGGCTCACACGCACCGCCGGTGGTATCTGCTGGCGTGGGACGTGGACCGCGACGACTGGCGGACCTTCCGGGCCGACCGGATCCAGGGACCTGTGGACCCGCCCGGCGCCCGCTTCACCCCGCGTACGCCCCCCTCCGGCGACGTGGCGGCGTACGTCTCCCAGGCGATCTCGTCGGCGCCCTACCGCTACCGGGCCCGGATCCTGTTCGAGGCCCCGATCGAGGCGGTGGCCCGGCGCTCCTCCCCCACGGCCGGCCGACTGGAGGCGCACGGCGCCGACGCCTGCCTGTTCCACACGGGCTCCGACTCGCTGGAGACGCTGGCCCTGCACGTCGCGGCCAAGGGATTCCCGTTCCGGGTGCTGGACCCGCCCGAGCTGATCCCGGTCCTGCGCGACCTGGCCAACCGGCTGCGCGTGGCGGCCGAGGCTTAGGGAGTGTCTGCGCCGCCGTGTCCACGGTCAGACCGTGATGACGACCTTTCCGGAGGCGTGCCCCTGTTCCACGTATCCGACGGCCGCCGGGATCTCGTCGAACGGATAGCTGCGGTGGACCACCGGGGCGACCTTGCCGTCCTCGATGAGTTTGGTCAGCCGCATCAGGTCGCCCCGGGTGTTTCCGCCGTCGCCCACCCGGGTCACGACCACGCGCTGGGACACGAACGGCGACACCGCGAGCGTCGCCATGATGTGGCCGACGGGTTGCAGCCAGCGTCCGGCCGGCCCGCCCACGACGACGTGCGTCCCCCGGGGCTTCAGCACCCGCGCGCACGCCCGCAGCGAGCGGGTGCCCGCGATGTCGAGCAGCAGGTCGTGGCGCCGCCCGCGCCGGGTGAAGTCCTCCTTCGTGTAGTCGACGACCTCGTCCGCGCCGATCGACCGCACCAGGTCGGCGTTCCGGCCGCTGCACACACCGGTGACCTCGGCGCCGAACGCCTTGGCGAGCTGTACGGCGAAGGTCCCCACGCCGCCCGAGGCGCCGTTCACGAGGACGTCGTGCCCCGCCTGGACCCCTCCCTGGTCGAGCGCCATCAGCGCGGTGACGGCCGCCATCGGCACCGCCGCCGCCTGCTCGAACGACAGGTTCTCCGGCTTCCGGGCCAGTTCGCCTTCCCTGACGCAGACGTACTCGGCGAAGCCGCCCTGCGTGAGCAGCGCGAACACCTCGTCACCCGGCCGGAACGCGGTGACGCCGGCGCCGACCGCCTCGACCTGTCCCGCCACGTCGGCGCCCAGGATGGCGACCCGCGACCCGCGCAGGCCGAGCGTGCCGCCCATCAGGCGCGCGATGTACGGCTCGCCTCTCATGTGGTGCCAGTCGTACGGCTGGACGGAGGTGGCGCGCACCCGCACCAGCACCTCGCCGGGGCCGGGCACGGGCGTGCCGACGTCGGCGAGCTCCAGGACGTCGGGCGGACCGTACGAGCGTAAGACGAACGCCTTCATCGGATTCTCCTCGTCACCTCGGCGGTGGGGAGTGCCAGCGTAAGAAGCGCCGCACGCAGGGCGTATCAGCCGAAAGTACGCCCGATCGGCAGCCGATCGGGCGGTGTGGATCCGGCCGTTCCGCCGATGAACCACCGCCCCCTCCCGGACCACGATCGGCGCATGACCGAATCGATGGAACGGCCCGCGCTCGCGCACAGCCAGGCGAAGGAAAGCGGCCGATCGGGCAGGAACCGCAGGGCGGGGTGGCTCGTGCCCGCCGCGCTGATCGCGCTCAGCGCCGTCCCCGTGATCGCCGGTTCCACCCGGCTGTCCCAGCTGGCCGCCGGCGGGCCGATCACGCACGACAGCGTCCGGTATTTCGCGACGCCCCTTCCCGTCGTCGCGCACATCATCTCCGTCACCCTCTTCAGCGTCCTGGGGGCCCTCCAGTTCGCCCCCGGGTTACGCCGTCGCAGGCCCGCCTGGCACCGCGCCATGGGACGGCTCCTGGTTCCGTCCGGGCTCGTCAGCGCGTTCACGGGTCTGTGGATGACGCTGTTCTATCCCCACCTGTCCAACGACAGCGCCCTGCTCGTGGGCCTGCGACTGGTGTTCGGCACCTTCATGATCGTGTCCCTCGTCCTCGGCTTCGCGGCGATCCGGCGGCGGGACGTCACCCGTCACCGCGCCTGGATGACACGGGGCTACGCGATCGGCATGGGCGCGGGCACCCAGCTGCTGACCGTCGGTCCCTGGATGGCACTGGCCGGCGAGCCCGGTCCGCTCCCCCGTGCGCTGCTGATGGGCGCCGGATGGGTGATCAACCTCGCCGTCGCGGAGTGGGCCGTGCGCAGACGGCCGGCCCGCGCCTCGACGGCGCGCCGATCGGGAGCCGGGACCCCGGTCAGCTCCTGACGCGGCCGGTCTCGTAGGCCCAGATGGCGATCTCCACGCGGTTGCGGGCGCCGAGCTTGGCCATCAGGCTGGCGATGTGGGTCTTGACCGTGCTGAGCGAGATGTGCAGCTCCGCGGAGATCTCGCCGTTGGTCCGGCCGCGCGCCACCGCGGCGAGGATCTGCTCCTCCCGGTGGGTGAGCGTCTCGATGGGCTGCGCGGGTGACGAGGCGGGACCGGTGCGGGCGAAGGTCCCGAGCAGCCGCGCGGTGACGCTCGGGGCGATGAGCGCGTCGCCGCCGGCGGCGGCGTGGACGGCCTGCGCGAGCATGTCGGCGCCGGCGTTCTTCAACAGGAAACCCCGGGCGCCGGCTCTCAGCGCCGCGTAGACGTACTCGTCGAGGTCGAACGTGGTGATGACGACGACGGCGAGGGGGTCGGCGACGTCCGGTCCCGCGAGGGACCGGGTCGCCTCGATGCCGTCGGTCCCGGGCATGCGGATGTCGAACAGGCACACGTCGGGGCGCAGGCGCCGCGCGAGCTCGACGGCCCGCCGCCCGTCGGCGGCCGTGGCGACGACCTCGATGTCCGGCTGGGCGTCGAGGATCATCGAGAGCCCGGTGCGGACGATCTCCTGGTCGTCGGCGATCAGCACCCGGACACTCATGTCGCGCCCCCGGCCCGGGGAAGCACCGCGGTCACCGTCCACCCCCCATCGCGGTCCGGGCCGGCCACGCACGTGCCGCCGAGCAGGTTCGCGCGCTCGCTCATGCCAATGATCCCGTATCCCGGCGGCGCACCCGGGCGCGTGGAGCCCCCGTCGCCGTCGTCGCTCACGCACAGGCGCACCGCCGTCTCGTCGGCGGCGACGCGCACCTCGACCCGGGTGGCGCGGCGCGCGTGCCGTACGGCGTTGGTCACCGCCTCCTGGGCGATGCGGTAGACCGCGGCCTCGACCGACGGCGACAGGCCGTCCAGGTCGCCCGATATCTCCACCTCGACCGTCGGGTGGTGGGAGCCGCCCCGGCTCGCGAGCCCTTTGAGCTCGACGATGCGCCGGCCGGGGGTCAGCTCCGCCGGCCGGTCCCGGCGCAGGACGCGGACGATGGCGCGCATCTCGTCGAGGGCCCGTGCCGCCTCGGCCTCGATCACGCGGAGGGCCTCGGCCGCGGCGTCCGGACGCGACGCCGCCGTGGCGAGCCCGGCCTGTGCGCGGATGGCCATCGCGGAGACGTGATGCGCGACCGTGTCGTGCAGGTCGCGGGCGAGCTGCTCGCGTTCGAGCAGCTTGACCCGGTCCAGCTCGCGCATCCTCGCCCCGGCCCGATATCGGAACACGCCGCCCAGGCTGGTGGTCGCGAGCATGACGGCGAACGGCCCGACCGCGTCGGGCAGAGCGGCGTGGTCGACGAGCACGGAGAGACCGGCGGCGGCGAGCATGATTCCCAGGCCGGTCACGATCTCACGGCCCGACCCCCACCGGAACAGCGCGTACGGCAGGGTCAGCATGTATCCCAGCGTGTACGTGTCGAGCGTCGCGCCGGTCACGAGGATCGGGATCACACCCGTGGCGACGAAGCAGATCGCGAGCATCGCCAGCGGCCGGGTCCGCCGCCACAGCATGGTGGGCACCAGCCCGACGGTGACGGCCACCGCGAAGGGCCGCCACGGAAGGTCCGGCCGCAGCGCCCCTTCGAGTAGCGCGAGCGGCACGAGCACCCCGACGAGCGCCCAGTCCCGCCACACACGTACGGGTGGGTCGGGGGGACGGGGCTCGTACCACACGGAGCGGACGAAGCCGTGCACCGAATCATGGTACGAGAGCCGGCGCCCGCCGCGCCCGCCCCGAAGTGGAAACTCTCCTGTCGCCTTCGCCCTCCGGGCCCGGCGCCGCGACCTTAGCGGAGGCTTAAACGACGCTTAGGGGGCCACGAGGGCGTTGACCCCTTCGTCGTCCATGCTTACTCTCCTAACTAATAGGAAACTTTCCTGTCCTTTACCCCCCAAGAGCAGGAGCTCCGTTGCGAAAGATCCTCCTAGGGTCCCTGATCGCGGGCGCCGCGTTACTCGCGCCGCTCGCGCTCGGGACCGCGACCGCCGCCACCCCCGCCACCGCCACGTACGCCGTCGACTCCGACTGGGGCTCCGGCTTCCAGGGCAAGTTCACCGTCAAGGCCGGGTCGGACGCCCTGCCGAGCTGGACCGTCGAGGTCGACATGCCCTCGACCGCGACGATCAGCTCGGCCTGGGACGCCACCATGACCAAGAGCGGCAACCACTACACGTTCAAGAACCCCTCCTGGAGCGGCGGGCTCGCGGCCGGCGCGTCGGCGAGCTTCGGCTTCATAGGAGCGCCCGGCGGCTCGACGCCGCTGAACTGCACCCTGAACGGCGCGCCCTGCGCCGGCGGGCCGACCACCTCCCCCTCGGCCAGCCCGAGCAAGAGCCCGAGCCCCAGCCCGTCCGCCTCGCCCTCGGCCTCGCCGTCCGCGTCTCCCTCCGCGTCGCCCTCCGCGTCGCCCTCGCCGAGCCCGAGCACGTCCCCGCCGCCGCCCGGCGGCAAGAAGGTGATGGGCTACTTCGCCGACTGGGGCGTCTACGGCCGCCAGTACTTCGTGAAGAACATCGTGAGCAGCGGCTCGGCCGCCAAGCTCACCCACATCAACTACGCCTTCGGCAACGTGACCAACGGCCAGTGCGCGATCGGCGACTCCTACGCCGACTACGACATGGCCTACACCACGGCCAACAGCGTGGACGGCAAGGCGGACACCTGGGACAACCCCAACGCGCTGCGCGGCGCGTTCAACCAGCTGCGCAAGCTCAAGGCGATGTACCCGAACATCAAGATCCTCTACTCCTTCGGCGGCTGGACCTGGTCGGGCGGCTTCGGGCAGGCGGCGGCCAACCCCACCGCGTTCGCGAACTCCTGCTACAACCTGGTCGAGGACCCGCGCTGGGCGGACGTGTTCGACGGCATCGACATCGACTGGGAGTACCCGAACGCGTGCGGCCTGAGCTGTGACAGCAGCGGTCCGGCAGCGCTCAAGAACCTCATGGCCGCGCTGCGCGCCAAGTTCGGCAAGGACTACCTGATCACCGCGGCGATCACCGCCGACGGCAACTCCGGCGGCAAGATGGACGTCGCCGACTACGGCGGCGCGGCGCAGTACGTCGACTGGTACAACGTCATGACCTACGACTTCTTCGGCGCCTGGGACGCCAAGGGCCCGACGGCTCCGCACTCGCCGCTCACGTCCTACTCCGGCATCCCGATCGCGGGCTTCTACACCGACAACGCCGTGCAGAAGCTGAAGAGCCTGGGCGTGCCGGCGAGCAAGCTCCTGCTGGGCATCGGCTTCTACGGCCGCGGCTGGACCGGCGTCACCCAGGACGCCCCCGGCGGCACCGCCACCGGCGCCGCGCCCGGCACGTACGAGGCGGGCATCGAGGACTACAAGGTCCTCAAGACCAGCTGCCCGGCCACCGGCACGGTCGCCGGCACCGCCTACGCCAAGTGCGGCTCGAACTGGTGGAGCTACGACACCCCCGCCACGATCGGCGGCAAGATGACCTACGCCAAGAACCAGGGTCTCGGCGGGGCCTTCTTCTGGGAGTTCAGCGGCGACACCACCAACGGTGAGCTGATCACCGCGATGTCCAACGGCCTGAAGTAACCGCTTCGAGCCGGCCAGGGCCCCCGCGCGTCTCGCGCGGGGGCCCTGATCATCCGCCCATCCTGGCGAAACCTTCGCTTATGGTGGCATTTATGGACGCGACGAGGACGATCGTAGAAACGGTCGGCAAGCTGCGGCAGCGCCGCACCGCGCCGCTCGTGCTGGAACTGGACCTGACCGAGGGACTGTCGGAAGGCCCGCCCGCCGACCCCGTCACCGCCCTGCTGTCCATGCGCAAGCCGCGCCTCACCGATGTGCTGTCGGGCCTGCGCCGTGCCCGCAAGGACCCCCGCGTCACCGCGCTGATCGTCAAGATCGGCGGCAACCCGCTCGGCCTCGGCATGGTGCAGGAGCTGCGCACGGCCGTGGTCAAGCTGCGCGCCGCGGGCAAGCGGACCGTCGCGTTCGCCGAGACGTTCGGCGAGTTCGGCGCCGGCACCGTCCCCTACTACCTGGCCAGCGCCTTCGAGCAGGTCTACCTCCAGCCCTCCGGCGACGTGGGCCTGACCGGGGTGGCGCTGGAGCAGCGGTTCCTGCGCGACGCGCTCGCCAAGGCCGGGGTGGAGTATCAGCTCGGCCAGCGACACGAGTACAAGACCGCCGCCAACACCTTCACCCAGAACCACATGACCGACGCCCACCGCGAGTCGGCCGGGCGCATCGCCGAGTCGGTCACCGAGCAGATCGTCGCCGGCATCGCCGAGGCGCGCGGCCTCGACCCCGAAAGGGTGCGCGAGCTGATCGACCAGGGCCCGTTCATCGGGTCGGAGGCCGTCGAGTCCGGGCTCGTGGACGCGCTGAAGTATCGCGACGAGGTCTACGCGGAGACCGTCGAGGACGGCGCGCACCTGCTCTACGTGTCGCGGTACGCCAAGAGCACGCTGGCCGGCAGGCTCCCCCATCCCGGAGCCGACACGGTCGCCCTGGTCCACGGCAACGGCATGATCCGTCTCGGGCGCAGCGGCCGCTCGCCGCTGGGCGGCGGGGGCGCCATGGGCTCCGACACCATCTGCGCCGCCCTGCGCTCGGCCCGGCGGGACGAGAAGGTCAAGGCCATCGTGTTCCGCGTGGACAGCCCCGGCGGGTCGTACGTCGCCTCCGACGCGATCTGGCGGGAGGTCGTGCTGGCGCGCCGGGCGGGCAAGCCGGTCATCGTGTCGATGGGCGACCTGGCGGCCTCCGGCGGCTACTTCGTGTCGATGGCCGCCGACGTGATCGTGGCCCAGCCGGGCACGCTGACCGGCTCGATCGGCGTGTTCGGCGGCAAGCCCGTCGTCGGCGAGCTGCTCGGCAAGCTCGGCGTGGTGACCGAGTCGGTCGCCGAGGGCGCCAACGCCGGGATGTTCTCGCCGTCCACCGCGTTCTCCGACGCCCAGTGGGAGCGGGTGAACGCCTGGCTCGACCGCATCTACGACGACTTCGTGGGGAAGGTGGCGCAGGGCCGCGGCCTCACCAAGGAGCGGGCGCACGAGCTGGCCAGGGGCCGCGTGTGGACCGGCGCCGACGCCAGGGCGGCCGGTCTCGCCGACGAGCTCGGCGGCCTGGAGGACGCCCTCGCCCTGGCCCGCCGCCGGGCCGGGCTGGCCGGCGACGCGCCCGTACGGACCTATCCCCGCCTGCACCCCCTGGAGCGGCTGCGCCCGCCGGAGTCCAGCGAGGACAAGTCGGCCGCGCTCGCCCGGGTGCGCCTGGAGGCGTGGGGGCCGCTGGCGCGGATGGCCGGGCAGCTCGGCCTCCCGGCGTACGGCCCGCTGGTGCTGCCGGGCTGGTGGACGATCAGGTAACCGGGCGGTAGCGGCCGCGCAGCCGTACGAGCGGGGCCTTGGACGCGTCGACGTAGTCGACGCCGAGGACCTCTCCGATGAACAGCGTGTGATCGCCGGCCGGGACGACCCGCGCCGTCTCGGCCTCGATCGCCGCCACCCCGCGCTCCACGACCAGCGCCTCGCTGTGCGCGCCGCGGTGGTGGGCGACCCCGGCCAGCAGGAGCCGGGCGCCCGGCCGTCCGGCCGTGGCGAACCTGGAGGCGACCGTCTGCTGGCCGTCGGCCAGGACGCTCGCGGCCCAGCGGTCCCTGCGCAGCAGCACCTCGGCGAGGTATCCGGACGAGTCGAGGCTGATCAGCACGAGTGGCGGGTCGAGCGACACCGACATCAGGGTCGCGACCGTCGTGCCCAGATCGTCGCGGTCGTCCTTGACCGTCACCACCGCCACGCCCGCGGCCACCTGCCCCATGGCCTCGGTGAACAGTCCCACTTGGCACTCCTTCCCCTCCGGCGTGCGACTGTGCCACCGAGGGCCGGGACGTGCAACCGGCCTCCTAACTGTGCTTATGTCCTGACATAAGGATGACCTATTGCATTGGCGTTATTTGGTCATTACGGTCGAGGCGACATCATCCCCCAACCGAGGAGGCGCGATGCGTCCCCTGTCCGGGCTGTTCCTTGCCACCCTGACGATCTCCCTGATAGGCGGGGCGGCGGTCCCCGCGTCGAGCCAGGGCGTCGCCACCGTGTACCCGCAGGTGGAGACCCCCGCCCTGTACGACGACGAGGCCGGCGGCAACGCCAACGGCGACGACCCCGCCATCTGGGTGGACCCCCACGACTCGGACAAGAGCGTGGTGATCGGCACCGCCAAGGAGGCCGGGCTCTTCGTCTACGACCTCGACGGACGGCAGGTCCAGCACCTGCCCGCGCCCGCCGCGCCGGGCCCCGACGACGAGGTCGGCAGGTTCAACAACGTCGACGTGGCCTACGGTTTCGGCGGCAGGGACCTCGCGGTGGTCTCCGACCGGGGCCGCGACCAGCTCAGGATCTACGCCGTCTCCCACGGCCGGCTCACCGACGTGACCGACCCGGCCGCGCCGTTCGTCTTCAACTCCACCCAGGAGCAGGTCAACGACAAGGAGACGGCGTACGGCCTGGCCACCTGGACGGACTCCACCGGGACGTACGCGCTGGTCAGCCGGCGGCACAGGACCTCCGTCGGGCTGGTGAAGCTGCTGGCGAAGCCGGGCGGGAAGGTCGGCTACCAGCTGGTCAGGACGCTCGACCTGCCCGCGTCGTTCGCCCTGCCCAACGGGCAGACCTGGACCCCGTGCGACGAGCCCGGAGTGCAGCCGCAGGTCGAGGGCATGGTCGTGGACCAGGAGAAGGACGTCCTCTACGCCGCCCAGGAGGACGTCGGCATCTGGCGGATGCGGGCCGACCTCACCGGCACGCCGGTGCTGGTGGACAAGACGAAGGAGTTCGGCGTGCCCGGCACGTACGACGCCGCGACCGACGAGTGCACGCCCGGCGCCGACCCCGGCTACGGCGGCAGGCACCTGGCGGCGGACGCCGAGGGCCTGACGATCTACTACCGCGAGGACGGCAAGGGCTACCTGCTGGCCTCCAGCCAGGGCGACAGCACCTTCGCCGTCTACCGCAGGGAGGGGTCCAACTCCTACCTCGGCCAGTTCCGGGTGGGCGAGAAGAACGGCCGCGACGGCGTCGAGCACAGCGACGGCTCGGCCGTGCTGAACGTGCCGCTCGGCGACTTCGACGAGGGCCTGTTCGTCGCGCACGACGGGGAGAACACCCCCGCCGAGCCCGGCCGGGAGATCACGAACTTCAAGTTCACCAAGTGGGACGACATCGCCGGCAAGCTCGACCTCGACGTGGACACCGACGGCTGGGACCCGCGCGACTGACGCGGGCACATCAGAAGGCCCCCGGGCATCCCCGGGGGCCGCTCCGTTCACCGGGTCAGCCGTGGTTGACGCGCCAGAAGTCCGAGACCGTCTGCCGGTTGCGCAGGTCGCCGAGCAGCCCGGCGGGGTCGGTGTGGAAGAGCTGCCCCTTCCAGTCACTCAGGCCGGCCGGGGTGACCAGCGGCTTCACCGTGCTGTTGCCGGAGACGCCGCCCTCGCCGATCTCGTGCTTCACGCCCTCCTCGGTCATGATGAAGTGGACGTACAGCTTGGCCGCGTTCGGGTGCTTGCTCTTGGCGGCGATCGCGACGTACTTGGGGTAGCTGAAGCCGACGAACGGCGTCATCCCCTCGCAGGTCGCCTGGGCGTATCCCTTGTCCTCGTTGTTGCGGAACTTCGAGATCGACATGAAGCCGATCTTCTTGTCGGTGGCGTTCGGCGCGCCCACCGCCGCCGAGATGTCCTCGTCGGAGCCGGTCAGCACGGGCTTGTTGGCCGAGATGCGCTTGACCCACTCGTAGGCGGCGCTCTTCTCCTCCGTCTGCAGCGGCTTGCCGTACTTCGCCTGGTACGCCTGCTCCAGCGCCTGGTTGCCGTGCGCGTCGAGCTGGGTGAAGAACGACAGCACGGTCGGCTTGCCGAGAGGGTCCTGCATGACGAGCTTGCCCGCCCACTCCGGTTCGGTCAGGTCCCACACGTTCTTCACCGGGCATCCGCCGGGCGAGAGCTTGATGTTGTACGCGAAGACCGTGGCCTTCGACAGCGCGAGCAGCGGGTTCCGGCTCTCGGCCGGGATCTGGTCCTTCAGGTCGGCGGGCACCCAAGTCTGGGCGACGCCCTGCGGGATGAGCTGGCCGACGAGCACTCCGCCGTCCTCGTACATGGCCGCGTCGATGGTGACGTTGTCGGCGGCGTGCTCCCTGGTCATCTTCTCGGCGGTCTGCGGGGTGTCGGACTTCACGCCCTCCATCGGGATGCCGTACTTGGCGGTGAACGCCTTGGCCACCTCTTCGATGTCGCCGCTGGAGTCGTAGACGAGCAGGCCGCCCTCCTTCTTCGCGGCGGCGACCAGCGCGTCCAGGTCGAGGGACGCGTCGATCGAGGGGCCCGGCAGCGGCTCGGCGCTCGTCGCCGAGGAGGGCGCGTCGGTGCCGGTGGAGGGCGCGCAGGCGGCGACGGCGAGCGCGAGCAGTGCCAGGGGAACGATCTTCCGGGTACGCCTCAAGGTGGCGTCACTCCTCTTGCCTCTCGGGGGGTCGTCGGGCGCCGCCCAGAGCCCCGATCCGGCGCCGCGGTGGCTCCACGATGAACGTCACGTGAATAGTTTGTCAAGACATAATGACCGCCGTTGCGAACTGGACATCTTTCGTTAATCGGGCTTCGGTGGCATTGGTCAAGACATTCTGATGTCAGCTACCGTCGAGTCGTGACAGTCACCAGATTGGACATCGACCTCGACAGGTCGAGCCCCGTGCCCCTCTACTTCCAGGTGGCCGAGCGGATCACCGAGGCCATCCAGGCCGGCAAGCTGCCCCCCGGATCCCGGCTGGACAACGAGATCCTGCTCGCCGAGCAACTCGGCCTCTCCCGCCCCACCATCCGCCAGGCGATCCAGTTCCTCGTCGACAAGGGCCTGGTCGTCCGCAAGCGCGGCGTCGGCACCCAGGTCGTGCACGGCCAGGTGAAGCGCGCGGTCGAGCTCACCAGCCTCTACGACGACCTCCGCAGGGCCGGGCAGGAGCCGGAGACCCGGGTGCTGTCCCTGGACACCGTACCGGCCGAGGAGGAGGCCGCGGCGGCCCTGGGCCTCGAACCGGGCACGGAGGTGCTGCGGCTGGAGCGGATCAGGTACGCCATGGGAGAGCCGCTCGCCCTGCTGCACAACTTGCTGCCGGTCGGGCTGGCCCCGCTGACCTCCGAGTCGCTGCAGGAGCGCGGGCTCTACGAGATGCTGCGCCAGACCGGCATCCGGATGCGGGTGGCGCACCAGCGCATCGGCGCCCGCGCCGCCACCCCGGCGGAGGCCCGGTTACTGGAGGAGCGGCGCGGCTGCCCGCTGCTCACGATGGTCCGGACGACGTACGACGACCAGGGCCGGGCGGTCGAGCACGGCTCACACGTGTACCGCGCCTCGCACTATTCCCTCGAGGTCACCCTCGTCGAGCGCTGAGTCACGCTTTTGTCATCGGGATGATAGTTCATCCGAATGTCAGGACAAACTCTTGACCTTTACCTTCCGCTCATTTAGAACTGGAGGCCCCTGGACGAGGAGCTGACACATGCGTGTGGGTTTGCTGGGCCTTGGCCGCATAGGCGCCTTCCATGCCGCCACCCTTGCCGGTCTCGCGGACGAGCTGGTGGTCTCCGACGTGGACCGGAGCCGGGCGGAGGAGGTGGCGGCACGGTTCTCGACGGCACGGTTCTCGAGGGCACCGTTCTCCGCGACGGTCGGCGACCCCTTCGACGCGGACGCGGTGGTGATCGCCACTCCGACCTCCACCCACGCGCAGGCACTCGAACGCGCCTGTGAGCTGGGCGTCCCGGCCTTCTGTGAGAAGCCGGCAGCGCCCACGGTGGAGGAGACGCTGCGGGTCGCCGAGACCGTCGAGCGCACCGGCGCCGTCGTGCACATCGGCTTCCAGCGCCGCTTCGACGCGGGCTACCTGGCCGCCCGCGACGCGCTGCGCTCCGGCGATCTTGGCGTGCTGCACCGCGTCCACCTGATCACCGCCGATCCCGCGCCTCCCCCCGCCGGCTACATCCCGTCGTCCGGCGGCATCTTCCGCGACTGCCACATCCACGACTTCGACATCCTGCGCTGGGTCACCGGCCGCGAGGTGGACACCGTCTACGCGACCGGCGCCAACCGCGGCGAGGAGTTCTTCGCCGAGGCGGGCGACGTGGACACCAGCGCCGCGATCCTGACGATGGACGACGGCACGCTCGCCACCCTGCAGGGCTCGCGTTACAACGGCGCGGGCTACGACGTGCGGATGGAGCTGGCCGGCACCCGCGGCGCCTGGGCGGCGGGGCTCGGCGGGCGCACCCCGCTGCGCTCGGCCGAGGGCTTCGCACCGGACGGCGACCCCTGGCCGGACTTCCAGGCCAGGTTCGAGGAGGCGTACGTCGCGGAGATGGCCGCCTTCCTGGAGGCGGCGCGGGGCGAGCGGGAGAGCCCCTGCACGGTCCGCGACGCCCTGGCCGCGCTGTACGTGGCCGAGGCGGCGGACCTGTCCCGCCGGACCGACCGTCCCGTCCGCGTGGTGGAGGTGACCAAGTGAGGATCGCCGCCGCCCCCATCTCCTGGGGGGTCTGCGAGGTGCCCGGCTGGGGCCACCAGCTCGCCCCCGAACGCGTGCTGGCCGAGATGGCCGCGCTCGGGCTGACCGCCACCGAGCTGGGCCCGGACGGGTTCCTGCCGCCGGAGCCGGACCACCGCACCGCCCTGCTCGGCGGCTACGGCCTGCGCGCGATCGGCGGCTTCGTCCCGGTCGTCCTGCACGACCCGGCGCACGACCCGCTGCCCGCCCTGCGGGACACGGTGGCCGCCTTCGAGGCGGACGCGGTGGTCGTGCTGGCCGCCGCGACCGGGGTGGACGGCTACGACGGACGCCCCGCCCTGGACGACGAGGGCTGGCGGACGCTCCTGTCCAACCTCGACCGGATCGACCGGGAGATCTCCCACCTGGTCACCCTGCACCCCCACGTGGGCACCATGGTCGAGACCGGCGAGGAGGTGGAGCGGGTCCTGGAGGGCGCGGCCGTCTCCCTCTGCCTGGACACCGGGCACCTGCTGGCCGGCGGCGCCGACCCGCTCGACGTCGTCAGGAAGGCCCCAGAGCGGATCGCCCACGCGCACCTCAAGGACGTCGACGCGGACCTCGCCGGGCGGGTCAGGGCGGGCGAGCTCACCTACACCGACGCGGTGCGAACCGGGATGTACCGTCCGCTCGGCCGGGGCGACGTGGACGTGGCCGGCATCGTCTCCGGCCTGACGGCCGCCGGCTACACCGGCTGGTACGTCATGGAGCAGGACGTGATCCTGACGTCGGCCGACGCCGATCCCGTGGAGGACGTGCGCGCGAGCCTGGCGTACCTCACGGGCCTGGCCTCCCCGGAGGACGCGTGACCGGCACCGCGGGCGACGAGGCGGCGCCGGAGGTGCTGACCATGGGACGGGTGGGGGTGGACCTCTACCCGCTGGAGGTCGGGGTCTCCCTGCGGCAGGTGACGACCTTCGGCAAGTACCTCGGCGGCAGCCCGACCAACGTGGCCGTGGCCGCCGCCCGCCTGGGCCGCCGCAGCGCCGTGATCACCCGGACCGGCGCGGACCCGTTCGGGCGGTTCGTGCACGACGCGCTGCGCGCGTACGGCGTGGACGACCGGTACGTCACCGCGGTGCCGGGCCTGCCGACTCCCGTGACGTTCTGCGAGATCCGGCCGCCGGAGGACTTCCCGCTGTTCTTCTACCGCTGGCCCAAGGCGCCCGACCTGGAGATCCTCCCCGCCGAGCTCGACCTGGCCGCCGTCACCGGCGCCGCGCTGCTGTGGACGACCGTGACCGGGCTGTCGGACGAGCCGTCGCGCGGCGCGCACCTGACCGCGCTGAAGGCCCGGGGACGCGCCCCGCACACCGTGCTCGACCTCGACTATCGGCCGATGTTCTGGCCCGACCCGCGTACGGCCCGACGCCACGTGCGCGAGGCGCTCGAACACGTGACGGTCGCGGTCGGCAACCTCGACGAGGCCGAGGTGGCCACCGGCCTGCGCGATCCCGAGGCGGCCGGCCGGTCCCTGCTCGACGCCGGGGTCGAACTCGCGATCGTCAAGCGGGGATCGGCGGGGGTGCTGGGCATGACGGCCGGTGAGGCGGTGGAGGTGCCGCCCGTCGACGTCGAGGTGGTGAACGGGCTGGGCGCCGGGGACGCCTTCGGCGGAGCGCTGTGCCACGCGCTGCTCGCGGGCTGGCCCCTGGAGCGGACGCTGCGGTTCGCCAACGCCGCGGGCGCGATCGTCGCGGGCCGGCTGGCATGCGCTCCGGCGATGCCGACCCTCGGCGAGATCGAGACCGTCGTAGCCCGGGGTTCCGCACGGGGGCTTCCCCCGGACCCGGGGAACGTCATCCAGGGGGACGTCCCTCATGGAGAAACAGGAAGGGGGGACGCCGGGCATGCGTGAGGAGGACTACCGCCGCCTGCTGGACGACCGGGCCTGGCACCCGGAGCGGGTGGCCGAGGCCGCCGCGGTCCGCAGGCGCCGTCCGCTGCTGAGCGGGCGCGGCCGGCTGCTGATCATCGCGGCCGACCATCCGGCCCGGGGCGCGCTCGGGGTGGCCGGACGCCCGATGGCGATGGAGAGCCGGATCAGCCTGCTCGACCGGCTGACGACGGCCCTGGCCCGGCCCGGCGTGGACGGGCTGCTCGCCACCCCCGACATCGTGGAGGACCTGCTGCTGCTCGGCGCCCTCGACGACAAGATCGTGATCGGGTCGATGAACCGGGGCGGCGTCCAAGGCGCGGCGTTCGAGTTCGACGACCGCTTCACCGCCTACGACGCCGACTCGCTCGCGGCGATGGGCTTCGACGGCGGCAAGATGCTGTGCCGGATCGGGCTGGAGGACCACGCGACCGCCGCCACGCTGGCGAGCTGCGGGCAGGCCGTCACCCAGCTCGCGCGGCACGGGCTGATGGCGATGATCGAGCCGTTCTGGTCCCGGCGCGTCGGGGGCGTGGTGCGGCACGACCTGTCGCCCGAGGCGATGATCCGCGCCATCAGCGTCGGCCAGGGGCTGGGGGCGACCTCCGCCCACACCTGGCTCAAGCTTCCCGTGACCGAGGACATGGAACGCGTCCTGGAGGCCACGACCCTGCCCGTGCTGCTGCTCGGCGGCGAACCCGGTTCCGACGAGATCTACGACTCCTGGAGCAAGGCCCTGCGCCTGCCGGGCGTGCGCGGCCTGGTCGCCGGCCGGGCGCTGCTCTACCCACCGGACGACGACGTCGCGGCGGCCGTGGACGCCGCGGTCAACCTGCTGGAGAGCACATGACCTACATTCCCCACGGCACGGCCGCCTCCGGCCCCTGGAACGTGGAGATCACCCCCGAGGCCGCGGGCTGGACGTACGCCGGGCTGCGGGTCGTGGACCTGGCGGACCGGCCGGTGGAGCTGTCCACCGGCGAGGAGGAGATGCTCGTCCTGCCGCTGGCGGGGGCGTGCGACGTCGTCGCCGACGGCCTGCGGCTGTCGCTGACCGGACGCCCCTCGGTGTTCTCCGGGCCGACCGACTTCGCGTACGTGCCGATCGACGCCCGGGTCACGATCACCGGCAGGGGCAGGATCGCGCTCCCTGCCGCCCGTGCCACCCGCCGCTTCCCCATCAGGTATGGCCCGGCCGACGCCGTGCCGGTGGAGATCAGGGGCGCGGGACAGGCCACCAGGCAGGTCAACAACTTCTGCTCCCCGGAGGCGTTCGACTGCGACAAGCTGGTGGCGGTCGAGGTGATCACACCGGGCGGCAACTGGTCGTCCTATCCACCCCACAAGCACGACACGCCGTCCGAGCACGAGGCGGTGCTCGAGGAGATCTACTACTTCGAGGGCGGCCCCGGCTACCAGCGGGTGTACGGCACGCACGAGACGCTGGCCGAGGTGTCGGCGGGCGACGTCGTGCTCGTCCCGCACGGCTACCACGGCCCGTCGATGGCCGCGCCCGGCTACGACCTCTACTACCTGAACGTTCTGGCGGGCCCGGCGGACAAGCGGTCCATGGCCTTCTCCGACGATCCGAGGCACGCGTGGATCCGCGACTCGTGGGCCGATCAGCCCGTCGATCCCCGGCTCGGAGGTGTGTCATGAGGAACACGACGAGGCTCACGGTGGCGCAGGCGCTGGTGCGGTTCCTCGCGCGGCAGTGGACCGAGCGCGACGGCGTGGAGCACCGGCTGATCGCCGGGTGCCTGGGCATCTTCGGGCACGGCAACGTCGCGGGCATCGGCCAGGCACTGGCCGAGCAGGGCGCGGGCACCCACGACCCGCTGCCCTACTACCTGGCCCGCAACGAGCAGGCGATGGTGCACACGGCCGCCGGCTACGCCCGGCAGTCCGACCGGCTGTCCACGCTCGCCTGCACCAGCTCGATCGGGCCGGGCGCGACCAACATGGTCACCGGGGCCGCGCTGGCCACGATCAACCGGCTGCCGGTGCTGCTGCTGCCCGGCGACCTGTTCGCCACCCGGGTCGCCTCGCCGGTGCTGCAGGAGCTGGAGGACCCCCGGTCGTACGACGTCAGCGTCAACGACTGCCTCAAGCCCGTCAGCCGCTTCTGGGACCGGGTCAACCGGCCCGAGCAGCTTCCGGCGGCGCTGCTGGGGGCCATGCGGGTGCTCACCGACCCCGCCGAGACCGGCGCGGTGACACTGGCGCTGCCGCAGGACGTGCAGGCCGAGGCGTACGACTGGCCCGAGGAGCTGTTCGCCCGCAGGGTCTGGCACGTGGCCCGGCCGGTCCCAGAACCGGCGGCCCTGGCCAGGGCCGCCGAGCTGCTGCGCGGCTCGCGCCGCCCGCTGATCGTCGCCGGAGGCGGGGTCAAGTACAGCGGCGCCTGCGCCGAACTGGCCCGCTTCGCGGAACGCCACGGCGTGCCGGTGGCCGAGACCCAGGCCGGCAAGGGCGCGGTGCCGTACGACCATCGGTGCGCGGTGGGCGCGATCGGGCACACCGGGACCCGCGCCGCCGACACCCTGGCCCGCGAGGCCGACCTGGTCATCGGGATCGGCACCCGTTACAGCGACTTCACCACCGCCTCGCGGACGCTGTTCGGGCAGGCCGGGTTCCTCAACGTCAACGTGACGGCGTTCGACGCGGCCAAGCACGCGGCCGAGACGCTCGTCGCCGACGCCCGTGAGGCGCTGAAGGCACTCGATGAGGTGGACTGGCGGGCCGACCCCGACTGGACGAGCCGGGCGACCGAACTGGCCGCCGCGTGGCAGGCCGAGACCGACCGGTTCTACGGCGGGACCGAGCTGACCCAGCCGGTGGTGCTGGGCGTCCTGAACGAGGTCGCCGCGGGCGGGGTGGTGGTCAACGCGGCCGGGTCGATGCCGGGCGACCTGCACCGGCTGTGGCGGGCCTCCGACCCCGGGCAGTATCACGTCGAGTACGGCTACTCCTGCATGGGCTACGAGATCGCCGGAGGGCTGGGGGTGAAGCTCGCCGCCCCGGAGCGCGAGGTGTTCGTGCTCGTCGGCGACGGGTCCTACCTGATGATGGCCCAGGAGATCGCCACCGCCGTGCAGGAGGGCGTCAAGCTCGTCATCGTCCTGGTGGACAACCAGGGCTTCGCCTCGATCGGCGCGCTGAGCGAGTCGGTCGGCGCGCTCCGGCTCGGCACGGCCTACCGCAGGCGCGGCCCGGACGGCCGGCTCGACGGGGAGCGGCTGCCTGTGGACCTCGCCGCCAACGCGGCCAGCCTCGGCGCCGACGTGCTGACGGCGGCCGATCCGCAGACCCTGCGGGCCGCGCTCGGCAAGGCCGTCGCGTCCTCCCGCACGACCGTGGTCTACGTCGAGACGGTCCCCGGCCCCGCACCCGCCGCCGAGGCGTGGTGGGACGTGCCGGTGGCCGAGGTGTCCGGGCTCGCCGAGGCGCGCGCCGCCCGCGAGCGCTACGACGAGGCCAAGCGTGACCAGCGGCCCTACCTCTGATGGGGTGGACGCTCGCGTTCGCCGCGGCGGCGGTGCTCTTCACGTTGATCAGCGGGGCCAACGACGGGGCGACCCTGATCGGGCTCGGACTGCGATTTCCCCGCTCTCCGGGCTGGACGGCCGCCGCCCTGCTCACCGCGGCCCTGTTCGCCGGGCCGTTCGTGCTCGGCGTCACGGTCGCGCGGACGTTCACGGAGCGGCTGGCGGGGCTGGACACCGGGCAGGGGGCGGCGGCCTTCCTGACCGGAGTGGTGGTCGCCGTGACGGTGGTCGCGGTCCTGACCGGCCGCGGCCTGCCCACGAGCCTCACGCTCGCCGTGATCGGCGGCATCACCGGCGCCGGGCTCGGCGCGGGGCTGCCGGTGTCGTGGCGGGGGGTGGCCACCGTCCTCGCGGTCGGGGCCGGGGCGCCCCTGGCCGGGCTGGCCCTCGGCTACCTGCTCGGGACGGCGTCCCGCCGGGTGCCGTCCTACCAGCGGATGCCCCGGCTCGTGGGCATCGCCCACCTGCTGGCGTACGTGGCCCAGTGCCTGGCGTACGCGGTGAACGACGGCCAGAAGATGATCGCGGTCGCGAGCGTGGCGATCGGCGTGGGCCGCGGCGGGCTCGGCCGGGTGGGCCCGGTCGACGTCCCGCCGGTGTGGATGGCCGTCCTCGCGGCGCTCTTCCTCGCCGGGGCGCTTGCGGGTCTCCCCCGGGTCGGCGCCCGGCTCGGCCGCGGCCTGGTCATCACCCGGCCGCTGCACGTCGTCTCGGCGGAGACGGCGGCCACCGGCGCCGTGCTCGGCAGCTCTGCCCTCGGCAGCCCGGTGAGCATGACCCAGTCCATCACGGCCGGTGTGGTCGGCGTGGCGGCAAGCGAAGGAGCCAGGAGGGTGCGATGGCAGGCAGTGGTGAACATGGGAACGGCGTGGCTGGTCACGCTGCCGTCGTCGGTGGCGCTGGGCTGCCTCGCGGGGCTGGCGCTCAGGGTGCTGTGACCGGCGCGCGCGGGCGTGCCCGCCGGTTCGCGCGGGCCTGGGACGACCTGCGGGGGCGGTCGGCACGGCGGGTGGTCGGCCTGGTCCGCGGGCAGATCGCGGTCGCGCGGGACGGGGCCGGGCTCGCCCGCGCCACCGCCACCGGCGCGACGGACCGGTCGGCCGCGCGGGCCCGGATGGCCGAGGTGGAGCACGAGGGGGACGCGGCGCGGGCCGAGCTCGTGGAGACCCTGCGCCGGGTGCTCGCCACCCCCATCGACAGGGAGGACCTGTTCCGGCTCTCCCGGTCCATCGACGACGTCCTCGACCACCTGCGCGACTACGTACGCGAGACCGACCTGTTCGGGCCGGAGGACCTCGGCTTCGCGGTCGAGCCGCTTCAGGCGGTGATCGACGGCCTGGCCGAGCTGGACGCGGCCGTGCTGAAGATGCTCGACGACCCCGGCTCGGTGACCGTCGCCGTGCTCGCCACCCGCAAGTGCTGCACCCGCCTGCGGCAGCTCTGCCAGGCCCGGCTCGCCGAGCTGTTCAGCGGCCCGCTGCGGATGGAGACGCTGCGCGAGCGCGAGTTGCTGGCCCGCCTCGACGCGGTGGGCCGGCGGCTCGGCGAGGCCGCCGACGCGCTCGCCGACGCCATGCTCAAGCGCAGCCACTGAGCCGCGTCCCGACAGGCGGGAAACCCGCTCCGCGTCCCGAACCCCGACGGCCCGACTCCCCGCCCTTCCCGACATCCCGGCAACGCAGAAAGCGGGGCCCCGCACCCCGGCGGTCCCCGACCTCGAAGGAAGTACCCCCCCATGGCTGTTGTGACCAAGGCGGAGACGCCGCCTCGACCACCCAGATCGCGCAGGCTGCTCTATCGGCTGCGTGTCCTGCGCCACGACCCGACCGCGGCGCTCGGGCTGATCCTCGTCGTCGTGCTCGGCTACCTCGTCGTGGCGCCGCTGGTCGCCGTGCTGTCCGACGCCTTCCGCCTGCAGTACGGCGACGACGTGCACGCCGGGCAGGCGGTCGGCGAATGGACCGGCTACTACCTCTGGCGGGTCTTCCGCTCCCAGATCAGCGGGCTGCTGTTCTGGCAACCGCTGCTCAACACGCTGGTGGTCGCGCTGGGCACCGTGCTGTTCGCCCTGGTTCTCGGCGGCGGCATGGCGTGGCTGGTGACCCGCACCAACGTGCCGGGACGCAAGTGGCTGGCGGGCTCGCTGGTGATCCCGTACATGCTGCCGTCGTGGACCTTCTCCCTGGCGTGGCTCACGCTGTTCAAGAACGAGCGCGCCGGAGGTCAGGTCGGGTTCCTGCAGGCGCAGGGCGTGCGCACGCCCGACTGGCTGGCGTACGGCGCGCTGCCGATCATCGTGACCCTCGGGCTGCACTACTACCCGTTCGTGCTGCTCCTGGTCGGCAACGCGCTGCGGCGCATCGACGCGCAGCTCGTGGACTCGGCGCGCATCCTCGGCGCGCCGCAGCGCACGGTCGTCCGCCGCATCGTGATCCCGCTGATGCTCCCCGCGCTGTCGTCGGCCGTGCTCCTCGTGGTCGGCCGGGTGCTCGGCACGTTCGGCACGCCGTACGTGCTGGGGCTGCCCGCCGACTTCCGCGTGCTGTCGACGGGGCTGTTCCAGTCGATCCGCGACCGCAGCACGGGCGTGGCCTCCGTGCTCGCCACGGTCATCGTGATCATCGGGGTGATGATCGTGCTCGCCGACACCCGGATGACCCGCGAGCACCGCCGGTTCGTCACCGTCGGCGGCAAGGGCGGCATGGACCGGCTGAGCGACCTGCGCCGCCTGCGCTGGCCGGCGTTCGCGCTCGGCCTGGTGGTCTTCGGGGTGAGCGTGCTGGTCCCGGTGTTCACCCTGCTGGTGTCCACGGTCACCCGTACGCCGCTGGACCTGTCCACCTTCACCCTCGACTACTGGTTCGCCGAGCGGCTGCCCGGGGCGGTCGGGTTCCCGCACGGCGTCTTCCGCGGCTCCGAGCTGTGGGCGGCGGCGTGGAACTCCCTGCGCATCGTCGGCCTGGCCTCGGTGATCTGCGCGGTCGCCGGGCTGCTGGTGGGATACGTCGTGGTGCGCGGCACGGCCCCGCGCGTCGCCTTCTTCCTCCGCCAGGTCTCCTTCCTGCCCTACCTCGTGCCCGGCATCGCGTTCGCCGCCGCGTCGCTGTCGCTGTTCGCCGTGGCCCGCGGCCCGGTCCCCGCGTTGTACGGCACGACCTTCCTGCTGATCCTGGTGATGGCGGTGACCCACCTGCCGTACAGCTCGCGCTCGGGCATCGCGGCGATGACCCAGCTCGGCCGCGAGCCGGAGGAGGCCGCGCAGATCGCCGGCGCGCCCTGGTTCCAGCGGATGCGGCGGATCATCTTCCCGATCCAGAAGGGCGCGCTCGTCACCGGGATCGTGCTGCCGTTCGTCTCCGGGCTCAAGGAGCTCAGCATCGTGGTCATGCTCACCACGACCGGCACAGAACTGCTCACGACGCTGTCGATCGGCCTCGTGGACTACGGATACACCCAGCTCGCCAACGCGGTCGTCCTCGTCATCGCGTTGGTCTCCTTCACCATGACGTACCTGACCCAGCGGCTGACCAAGAGCAGCCTGGCGTCCGGCCTAGGAGGATAGATGCCAGCCATCACGCTGACCGGAGTCGCCAAGAGCTACGGCGGCGGCGAGCACGCCGTGAAGAACCTCGACCTCACCGTCCCCGACGGCGCGTTCATGTGCCTCCTCGGGCCCTCCGGCTGCGGCAAGACCACGACCCTGCGCATGATCGCCGGTCTGGAGCAGCCCACGGCGGGCACCATCACCGTCGGCGACCGGGTGCTCGACTCCGTCGAGCGCGGCCTGTACGTCCCGCCGGAGAAGCGCGGCATGGGGCTGGTCTTCCAGAACTACGCGCTGTGGCCCCACCTGTCCGTGCGCGACAACGTGGAGTTCGGCCTGCGCATGCGCAAGGTGTCCGCCCCCGAGCGCAGGGCCAGGGCCGAGGCCGCGCTGAAGATGGTGCACGTCGACGCCGCCATGGACCGCTACCCCTCCCAGTTGTCCGGCGGCCAGCAGCAGCGCGTCGCGCTCGCCCGCATGCTCGCCGTCAACCCGTCGGTGCTGCTGCTCGACGAGCCGCTGTCGAACCTCGACGCCCGGCTGCGCCTGGAGATGCGCGCCGAGCTCAAGCGCATCCACGAGGAGTCGGGCGCGACGATCGTCTTCGTCACCCACGACCAGCTGGAGGCCCTCACCATGGCCACCGACGTCGCGGTGATGAACGAGGGCGAGCTACAGCAGGTGGCCGCGCCGATGGACATGTACGACCGGCCCGCCAACCGCTTCGTCGCCGAGTTCGTCGGCAGCCCGCCCATGGCGATCGTCGACGTCGGGCCATCCCCCACCGGTCTGGCCGGGTCGCTGCTGCGCTTCGCCGAGTCCCGGGTGCCCGGGAGTCTTCGAGGAGCGCAGTGCTCGCCGGCCGCCGTCGGCATCCGGCCAGAGGCGCTGCGCCTCGGGCCGCCGCCCGGCGCCACCTGGTGCGAGGAGGCCGCCGTCGAGGCCGTGCTGCCCGCCGGGTCGTCCTGGACCGTACGGCTGCGCGTCCTCGACACCGAGCTGTACGCCGTGTCCTACACCCCGGTGGAGGCGGCCCCCGGCGACGTGGTGACCTGCTGGACCGAGCGGATGCACCTGTTCGGCGCGGACGGCGCGCGGCTGTCCGCCTGGGACGGAGCGGTGTCTCCCGCGAAGGGGGCGGTGGCGTGATCAGGCCCGTGGCGTTGCTGCTGGACTTCGGCGGCGTGATCGTGGAGACCGCCCGCCGCCCGTCATGGGCGGCCGAGCTCGCCGTCGAGGTGCACGAACTCCTGCGCCGGGCGGGGTTCGACGGCCTCACCGCGGAGGAGGTCGAGACCGACATCCGGGCCGGCGCGCGCGCCGACAAGTACTGGAAGGACTCCACCTCCCGGCGCTTCGCGCCCGCGGAGATGACGCACCGGGAGTTCTGGGCCGACTACGTCGGGGGTGACTGGCCCGAGCAGGCCCGTGCCGTGGTGACCGCCGAGGCGACCCCGTTGTGCCGGCGGATGGGCGAGCTGCGCAGCGGGCGCAAGCTGCGGCCGGGGACGGAGGAGCTGCTGGCCGCCTGCTGGGCGCACGGCGTCACTCCGGCGGTCGTCAGCAACGCGCTGTGCGGCGTCGTCCACCGCGACTTCATGACGACGGCCGGGCTCGACCGCCAGGTGGCCGTGCAGGTCTACAGCGACGAGGTCGGCGTACGCAAGCCCAACCCCGAGATGATCTGGATCGCCTGCCGGGCCCTGGGCGCCGACCCCGCGCAGGTCTGGTACGTCGGCGACAACTACGACCGCGACGTGGTGTGCGGCGCCCGGGCCGGAGTCGGGGCGACCGTCCTGATGGTCTCCGGCAGCACCGACAAGATCCCCTACCGGGTGCGCCAGAGCCCCCAGGCGACCGTGGAGGACCCGCGCGGCCTGCTGACCCTTCTGGAGGAGACATGGACCTGAACACCTCACGTGAATTGGCCGCCATCGCGGTCAGGGCGGCCAGATCGGTCGGCGACCTGCTCCGCCACGCCTTCCGCTCCAGACCCGAGATCACCACGAAGCGCGACTTCCACGACCCGGTGACCGAGCACGACAAGGCGGCCGAGGCGCGCATCCGGGAGGTCATCGACCGCCTGTGCCCCGGCAGCGTGGTGGTCGGCGAGGAGGGCGGCGTACGCGGCGAGGGCGAGGTCCGCTGGTATGTCGACCCCATCGACGGCACCGCGAACTTCGCGGCCGGGCTGCCGTTCTTCTGCACCTCGATCGCCGCCTCCGTGAACGACGAGGTGGTGGCGGGCGTCGTCTACGACCCCGTGCGCGACGACGAGTTCACCGCCTCGCTCGGCGGGGCCTTCTGCAACGGCGCGCCGCTGCGCAGCTCCGGCGCCCGCACCGACCGGGAGGCCGTGCTGCTGTCGAGCTACCCCACCCCACGCGACCTCACGGCGGAAGGCGACGACGCGCTGCACCGGTTCGCCCGCATCCAGCACGCCTTCGCCACCACCCGCCGTCCCGGCAGCGCGGCGCTGAAGCTCGCGCACGTCGCCGCAGGCTGGTCCGACGTCGCGCACGGCACGAACGTCAACGCCTGGGACATCGCGGCCGGGTCGCTCCTGGTCGAGCGGGCCGGCGGGGTGTTCGTCCCGCTGTCCGGCAGCGTCTTCACCCCCGGCGGCTACGTCGCGTGCGTCGGCGGGTTCGACCTCGCCGGGTCGGTGATGGCCGAGGTCTTCCCCGACATCTCGGCGGCGGTCGCTGCGGGGGCCGCGTCGTGATCCGCTGGATTGTGACCGACCTGGACGGCACCCTCGTGGGGCGCGACCTGGCCATGGTGCCCGCCAGCAGGGACGCGCTGCGCCGCTTCCGCGCCGCGGGCGGGGAGGTCGTCATCGCGACCGGGCGGATGGAGTTGTCGGCCCGGCCGTTCTACGACGAGCTGGGGCTCGACGGGGCGGCGATCCTCTACAACGGCGCCCGTACGGTGGACCTCGGCACGGGAGCCGTGCTGCGCTCCCGTCACCTGCCGCCGGACGCGTGGCGGACGCTGCTGGAGCTGTTCGGCGACCTTCCCGAGGACGTGTATCCGGTGGCGTTCCGCGGCGGCGAGGCGCTGGCCGTGCACGACGTGCCGCAGTTGCGGGACTACGCCCGGCGCGACGGCATCGTCCTGCGGGATCCGGGCGACTGGTCGGACCTGCCGCCCGGTGAGATCACCAAGTGCATGCTGATCGGCGACCCGCTCCCCGACCTGGCGATCCCCGGCACCGTGACGGTCCGGTCCGAGGCCACCTACCTGGAGGTGCTGCCGGAGGGTGCGACCAAGGGCACCGCGCTCCGCGCGCTCGCCGCGTCCCACGGCGTGCCGCTCGAGCAGATCGCCGCGGTCGGGGACAACCCCAACGACATCGACATGATCGCGGCGGCCGGGCTCGGGGTGGCGGTCGGCGACGGCCACCCGGACGTCCGGGCCGCGGCGGACGTCGTGGTCGGCGCCTGCGCCGACGGCGCCGTCGCCGACGTCGTCGAACTCGCCCTGTCCGCCTGAGCGGACACATTCCGGCTGAACGCCGTTCATCACCGGCTGAAGCACACAGCCCCGGACCGGGAAGGGTCCGGGGCTGTGTGCTTCAGGTCAGAGCAGGCCGTTCTGGGTGAGCCAGTCCTTGGCCACCACGGGCGGGTCGTCCTTGTCGACGGAGATCCGCTTCATGAGGGAGACCAGCGTCTGGGTGTCCAGCTTGGCGGAGATCGCGTCCAGCGTGGAGGTCACGGTGTCGTCCACCCCGGCCTTGTAGACGAGGGGCGTCACGTTCTCTGAGCCGAAGGCGTTCTTGTTGTCCTGCAGCGGCACGAGGTCGTTCAGCACGATCTTGGGGTCGGTGGTGAACACGTTGCCCACCTGGACCGTGCCGCTCTTGATCGCGTCAGCGGTGGTGTCCCCGGTGGGCTTCCACTGCTTGAACTCCAGGCCGTAGACGTTCTTGAAGTTCTCCTCCTGGCGCTGCTTGAACTCCGGCGGCCCGCCGACGACGAAGTCCTTCGACACCTTGGCCAGGTCCTCGATGGTCGTCAGCTTGTACTTGTCGGCCGTGGCCTTGGTGACCGTCAGGGAGTTGTTGTCCTCGGCCGCCGCGGGCTCCAGGACCTCCAGCTCCGGGGGCAGCTTGGCCTTCAGGCCCGAGAGGATCTCGTCCTTGGTCCTGGCCGTGCTCGACTTGTCGACGAACGCCAGCAGCGACCCGGCGTACTCGGGCAGCACGGTCAGGCCGCCGCTCTTGACCTGGTCGTAGACGACCTCGCGGCTGCCGATGTTGGGCTTCTCCTCGACCGTGACCCCCTTGGCCTGGAGGGCCTGGGCGTAGATCGAGGCGAGCAGGGCGCTCTCGGGGAAGTTGAAGGAGCCGACGACGACCTTGGCCGAGGCCGCACCGCCCGAGCCCGACGCCGACGGGGCGGCGGACGCGGTCGTGGACAGCGGGTCGGAGCCGCCGCAGGCCGATAACGTGAGCGCCGCGGTCAGGGCGACCGCCGCGGCGCCGATGATACGCCTCATACCAAATAATCCCTTCATTCTAGGGGGATAATAGCGAGATTAGCGGATCTGCCGAACGCCGGGTGAGACGGCCACCCGGTCGAGCAGGACGAAGGCGAACTGGACGGCCAGGGCGAGGGCGGCCACCAGGACCGCTCCCCCGATCACGTCCGCGTAGGTCTTGGTCGCCAGGCCGTCGATGATGAAGCGGCCGAGCCCTCCGAGGCCGACGAACGCCGCGACGGTGGCGGTCGAGACGACCTGGATGGCGGCGAGGCGCAGGCCCAGCAGGATCAGCGGCAGCGCGACCGGGGTCAGCGTCTGGAACAGCACCTGACGCCCGCGCAGGCCCATGCCGTACGCGGCGTCGCGCAGGTCGGCGTCCACCCCCCGCACGCCCTCGTACGTGTTCACCAGGATGGGCGGGACCGCCAGCACGATCAGCGGGATCAGCACCGGCAGGACGGTCCCCACGCCCGCCAGCAGCACCACGAGCACGAGCAGGCCGAGCGTCGGCAACGCCCGGGCGGCGTTCGCCGCGACCACGACGAGCAGCGCGCCGCGGCCGGTGTGGCCGATGAACATGCCGAGCGGCACGGCGATCAGCGCCGCGACGAGAAAGGCCGCCGCCGAGAACTCCAGGTGCTCCAGCAGCCGGACCGGGATGCCGTCGGGGCCCGACCAGTGCGCCGCGTCGCCGAAGAAGTCGGCCAGCCAGTTCACGCCGTCCTCCTCGCCCGGGACCAGGGGGTCAGCAGCCGCTGGGCGAGCACGAGCAGCCCGTCGGCGAGCACGGCGAGCAGGACGATGAGCACGATGCCGACCACGATGGGCGTGTAGAACTGCCGCTGCCAGCCGTCGATGAACAGGTTGCCCAGTCCGCCCTGGCCGATCAGCGCGCCCACGCTGACCAGGCTGATGCTGGACACGGTCGCGACCCGCAGCCCGGCCAGGACCACCGGCACCGCGACCGGCAGCTCGACCCGGAGCAGCCGGCGCGCGGGCCGGAACCCCATGGCCACCGCCGACTGCCGTACGGGATCGGGCACCGAGGCCAGGCCGTCCACCACGGCGGGGATCAGGACCGCGAGCGCGAAGAACGTCAGCGGGATGACGACGGTCGACCGGGTGAGCCCGGTGATCGACAGGAAGATCGAGAACAGCACGAGGGACGGCAGCGAGTAGGTGACGTTCATCAGCGCGGCCGTCGGCTGGTAGAGCCAGCGCCAGCGCACGCAGGCCAGGCCCAGCGGCAGGGCCATGACCAGCCCGAACAGGACGGGCAGGAAGGCCATCACGACGTGGTTCTCCAGCAGGGCGCTGATCGCGGTGGGGCCTCCGTTGGCCCAGTTGCGCGCGATCCAGTCCCAGCGGACCAGAGGCTCGTCGTTCATGTGGGCGCCCCCTCGGAGGAGCCGGCGTCGGAGGGGGAGCCGCCATCCGGGGGTGCATCGGCCGCGGACGAGCGGCTTGAGGCGTCCAGGGTGGGGCCCGCGGCGGGCGGCGCGTACGTGGCGAGCAGCTCGTCGATCGCGTCCCGGCCGGCCACGCCGCGCACGCGGCCATCCTCGTCCACGGCTACCGCGGTGCCGTTGGGCGACAGCAACGCCGCGTCGAGCGCCACGCGCAGCGAGTCGGTCTCCGGGTTGAAGGTGCCGTACGCCGCGAGCCCGTCCGCGGTCCGCCAGCCGAGCGGCTTGCCGTCCTCGTCGGTCGCCAGCTCGGGCGGCGAGGCGCTCAGCCGCACCTCCTTGGCCGAGATGAACGACAGCCGCCGGATGCCCCGGTCGCGGCCGAGGAACTCGCGGACGAAGTCGTCGGCGGGCTCGGTGAGCAGCGTGGCCGGGCCGGCCATCTGGGCCAGCCGCCCGCCGACGCGCAGGACGGCCACCGTGTCGCCGAGCTTGACCGCCTCGTCGATGTCGTGGGTGACGAACACGATCGTCTTGCGCAGCTCCGACTGCAGCCGCAGCAGCTCGTCCTGGAGGCTGGCCCGCACGATCGGGTCGACGGCGCTGAACGGCTCGTCCATCAGCAGCACCGGAGGGTCGGCCGCGAGCGCCCTGGCCACGCCCACGCGCTGCTGCTGCCCTCCCGAGAGCTGGAAGGGATAGCGGCCGGCCAGGCCGGGGTCGAGCCCGACCAGCTCGAGCAGCTCCATCGCGCGGGCGCGCGCCTTCTTCTTGCTCCAACCCAGCAGGTACGGCACGGTCGCCACGTTGTCCACGATCCTGCGGTGCGGGAACAGCCCCGCCTGCTGGATCACATAGCCGATGCCGCGCCGGAGCGTGGGCGGGTCGATCTCGCGCACGTCCTGACCGTCCAGGGTGATGCGGCCGGAGGTGGCGTCGATCATGCGGTTGATCATCCGCAGCGATGTGGTCTTGCCGCAGCCGGAAGGGCCCACGAACACGGTGATCGCACCCGTGGGCACCTCCAGGCTGAGGTCGTCCACGGCCACCGTTCCATCCCGGTAGCGCTTGGTGACGTCTTCGAACATGATCACGCCATCTCGCCCTTCGAAAGAGTGTGCGATCAAGCCAACAGCGGGAGGCCCACTCGCTCTTCCCCGTCAGCCCCCCGGATATCCAACGCGACCCGTTCCGGACACAACACCCGGCGGCCAGCCTACGGTGGGAACCTCCGATATCCGGGCCTAGATATCTATCAATAGGGCATCTCATGATGCGTGGCGCGGTGATGTGTTGGCATGATTACTCTCACGCCTCTCCCGTCCCTCCGCCCCGTCCTCCGATACGGACCAGCCACGAAACTCAGAGGAGCCGGTCGTGACTCCACCGCTCACCGGTCAGCGCTCCAGGAGCGAGCTGATCGCCGAGCTCTTCGAGCGTCACGCCGCGGGGTTGTTCGCGTACTGCCACGACCAGCTCGGTGAGACCGCGTCCGCCGCCGACGCCGTGGTCGCCGTCTTCACCACCGCTCCGGCCGCCGAGCCGCCCTCGCGCGCCGCGCTCTACGCGCTGGCGCGCCGGGAGATCTACCGCCGGGACGTCAGCTACGCGCTGCCGGCCGTCGACTCCATCGCCGACCCCGCCACCGCCTTGATCGAGCGGGTGTTCCGGGACATCCGGCCGCACCAGCGGGAGGTTCTGCTGCTGTCGGAGGTGTGCGGCCTCACGGCGCCCGAACTGGCGCTGGTCCTCGACGTGGCGGCCGACACCGCCGAGGAGCTGATCGCGGGGGCGACGCGCCGCTTCGCCCAGACGCTGGAGACGGCGGTCACCGCCGCGAGGTCGGCGCCGTTCGTGCACACCTCCGTCGCGGAGGTCTACGACGCCATCGGCGTCTCCCCCGTCGGCGACGTGCTGGCCCGGCTGCCCTGGCGCCGACCGGCCGCGTCCGTACGCGACCGGGTGCTGGCGGCGCTGCCGTACGAGGAGCCGGGGAGCACCACGACGGGCGGGGAACAGTCCTCCGGGCTGGTCACCAAGAGGCTGTGGCCGACCACTCCGACCTGGCCGCTGCCGCTGAGCGATCCCGACCAGGTCACCAACACGTGCGTGGTCAAGACCGACGCCATCGCGCAGCCGCAGGGCTCCCGGCGCAAGGCCAAGCACGAGGCGACGACCGAGCCCATGCCCCGGCTGCGCGGGGCGCTGCTCAACTCGCTCGGCGAGGGCCGGCTGCGCAGGAAGCGCACAGAGCGGCCCGCGCCGGCGGAGCGACCGGCGGCCCTGGCCGCACCCGTGGAGCCGCAGGCGTCCCCGCAGGAACCCGTGCAGAGCGCGTCCGTCACGCCGCCACCTGCTCCGGACGTCGCGAAGACCACCCCCGAGCCGTTCGACGCCTTCGGCACCTCCGACGCCTCCCACCGCGCGGACCCGTTCGACGCCCTCGGGACTGCCGGCGCACCGCGCCCCACGGAGTCGTTCGACGCCTTCGGAACCGCCAGAACCGACCCACGCCCGACAGAGCCCGGCACTGCCGGCGCACCCCGCCCCACGGAGTCGTTCGACGCCTTCGGAACCGCCAGAACCGACCCACGCCCGACAGAGCCCTTCGACGCCTTCGGCACCGCCGACGCGCCCCGCCCGACGGATCCGCTGGACGCGTTGTTCGACACGCTCCGCTTCGCCGTGCCCTTCGACGCGTTCGGTGCGGCCGACGCGGCGGGCACATCGCGGCAGGCCGAGTCCGGCGACGCCTTCCCTCGGACCGAGGAGCCGGCCGACGAGTCTCCGCTGACGCCGCCCGCCGCGTCGCCCCTCCCGGCCGCTCCCCCCACGGACGTGTTCGCCCCCGCGCCTCAGGAGGCCGAGCAGCCCGCCGAGCCGTTCCGTCCGGCCGAGGGGGTCGTGGACGCGCCCCCGTCGGCGGAGACGGACGGCGAGCGGGCCGCCGAGCCGTCCGCGACGGACACGGACGCCCTGGTCCACCCGGCCGCCACGGCGGTCCCCGTCCCTGCGCCCGCCACCTCCCGCCGTTCGGGCCGCAAGCACACCGCGAGTAAGAACACCGCGAGTAAGAACACGGCGAGCAGGCACACGGGCAGCAAGCACGCCGGCAAGCCGTCCGGCGGCGGCAACCGCGCGAGCCGGGGCCGGCGGGTCAAGGGCGACCGGCACTACGACTGGCTGTGGGAGGTCGTCGGCATCCTGATCTGCCTGATCATCGCGCTGGTCGTCTTCTTCAACGTGCCGACGGTCTTCACGCCCTGAGCCTGCCTGACGCCACGCAGGCCGCCGGACGCGGCCTCAGCGGGGAGGTTTGGGCAGCCCGAGCCCGAGCATGGCGATCAACTCACGCTGGACCTCGTTGACGCCGCCGCCGAAGGTGAGCACGAGCGCGCCCTTGACACCCCGGTCCACCCGCTCGATCAGATCGCGGGTCTCCTCGTCGTACGGGTCGCCGAAGCGGGCCAGCGTGTCGCCGACGATCCGGCCGACGTCCTGCACCCGCTCGGAGGCGTAGATCTTGGTGGCCGACGCGTCGGGCGCGCCCAGCCAGCCGAGGTCCATTGACGCCGCGACCTGCCAGTTCAGCAACTCGTTCGTGCGGAAGTACGCGTACACCTCGGCGAAGGCCCGCCGTACGTCGGGGTGCTCCCACAGCGGCGCGCCGTCGCGCCCCCGGTTGGTCTTCGCCCAGCGGGCGAAACGGTCGAGAGTGTGCCCGATGTTTCCGGCGGGCCCGAGCGTGACGCGCTCGTGGTTGAGCTGGCTGACGATCAGGTCCCAGCCCTTGTCCACCTCGCCGACGACCATGTCGAGCGGGACGCGCACGTCCGAGTAGTACGTCGCGTTGGTGTGGTGGCGGCCGTCCATCGTGATGATCGGCGTCCAGGAGAACCCGGGGTCCGTGCAGTCGACGATCATCATGGTGATCCCGCGGTGCTTCTTCGCCGCCGGATCGGTGCGCGCCGCCAGCCAGACGTAATCGGCGTGGTGCGCGCCCGAGGTGAACAGCTTCTGGCCGTTGACCACGTAGTGGTCGCCGTCCGGCGCCGCCGTCGTCCGCAGCGAGGCCAGGTCGGTGCCCGCCTCCGGCTCGCTGTAGCCGATCGCGAAGTGGCACTCTCCTGCGAGGATGCGCGGCAGGAAGAACTCCTTCTGCGCGTCGGTGCCGTACCGCATCAGCGTCGGGCCGACCGTCTGCAGCGTGATCAGGGGATAGGGCACCTCGGCCCGGGTGACCTCGTTGGCGAAGATCTGCTGCTCGACCGGGCCGTAGCCGCCCCCGCCGTACTCCTTCGGCCACCCGAGGCCGAGCTTGCCGTCGCGGCCCAGCCTGCGGCAGTGCGCCATGTACGCCTCGCCGAACGGGTCCCGGGCGATCTCGGCGCGTTGCTCGGCGGTCAGGCAGGACGCGAAGTACTCCCGCAGGTCGTCGCGGAGCCGCCGCTGCTCCGCCGTCAGTTCGATGAACATCAGACCAGGGCTCCGATCAGGTCGAGTTGGGCCTGCTCGCCACCGAGCAGATGGGCGAGGTGCTTGCCCAGGCCGAAGTAACGATGCAGCGGATAGGTCAGGTCGAGGCCGATGCCGCCGTGCAGGTGCTGGCAGGTGTAGAGCGCCCGTACGGCGTCTCCGGCCGCGTTGTAGGCGGCGACGGCCAGGTCCCGCTCCGCGGGCAGCCCTGCGCCCAGCCGCCACACTCCCGTCCACATGGCGACGTCGAGCGCGCGCGAGGCGATGTAGACGTCGGCGATCTGCATGGTCACGGCCTGGAACTCGGCGAGCACCCGGTCGAACTGCCTGCGCCCGGCGATGTATCCCTTGGTCAGCGCGAGCGCGCCGGCGAGGACCCCGGAAGCGGTCGCGGTCACGGCGGCCACGGTGTTCAGCCGCAACGCGGTGACGGCCGCGCCGTCCGGCTCCCCCACCATCTCGCCCGGCGCGTCCTCCAAAGTGACCACGGCCGCGGGCTCCCCGGTCGCCGTCGGCACCGACCGCACCTGCGCGTCCCCGGGCCGTACGAGGAACAGCGCGGCCTCGCCCCCGGAGTGCGCGGGCACGAGGATGGCCGACGCCTCGGCGGCGTACGGGACGATTCCGGGCCGCCCCGTGATCCTTCCGTCCCTGGCGATCGCGGCAGGCGGGTCACCCGGGCGCGCCCCGGCCTCGCGGAAGGCGACGGTCAGCACCTCCTCCCCCTCGGCGAACGGCGCGAGCGCCCGCCGCTGGGCGTCCGTCCCGTGCCCGGCCACGGTCAGCGCGGCGATCAGGCCGGGCAGCGCGGGGACCGGCGCGACGCGGGCCCCCGCCTCACGCAGGATCACCGCCATCGCGAGCGGGCCGAGCCCGGCCCCGCCCGCCTCGGGCGGCAGGCACGCGCCGAGCAGGCCCGCCTGCGCCAGCGCCTTCCACGCCCCCGCGTCGTACGGCCGGCCGCCGCGCTCGTGCGCCTCGATCCTTGCCTGGTCCGCCTCCCGGTCCAGCACCGACGCGGCCAGCGCGCGCAACTCCGCATGGGTCTCGTCGAGATCGAAGTCCACCGGACCTCCCGCGTGTTCCACGGACCTGCCTGGGGGGCGAGATCCCCGTCCAGAACCGCAAACTAGAACGGATTCTAATCTCTGTCCAGAGGGAGGCTCACGAACCGGCGACGACATGCGGCCGAAACACCAAAGTCATATACCCGCCAGCGTATTTGTGACTGACGGGTAACCATCCGGAAGGAGCGGAAATCAGATAACGTGTTCCTATGCGCACTTCGCATGCAGTCGCCGACGCTCCACCATCGCTCCCCGAAGGCCCCTCGGGCACGGGCAGCCATCCGGCCCCGGCGACCCCCGGGGTCCGCACCCGGAGCCAGCACCAACGGCGCCGGCGCATCGTCCAGGCGGCGGCCGCCCTCGCCTCCCGCGGAGGCGTCGAGGCGATGCAGATGCGCACGGTCGCCGAGCGCGCGGGCGTCGCCCTGGGAACGCTCTACCGCTACTTCCCCTCGAAGATGGACCTGGTCGTGGCGGTGGTCGGCGAGGAGATCGACCTGCTGGAATCCAGCATCGAGAGGCGCCCGCCGCACGCCGCCAACCCCGCCGGCCGTGCGGTCGACGTGCTGATGCGGGCAACCCGGGGCCTGATGCGCGAGCCGGAACTCGCCGACGCGCTCATCCGCTCCCTGATCATGGCGGAGGTGGAGGCGCCGTTCGGCGACCGGATGGCGAGCCTGCTGCTACGCGTCGCCACCGACGGCCGCACGGTGAACCTTCCGGCGGAGGATCAGCTCGCGCTCACCGGCTCCCTGGGGGGAGTCTGGGTGCAGGAGTTGCTGGAGATGCTGCGCGGGCGACGCACTTACGAACAGATCCAGCACCGCATCGAGATCGCCGCCGAACGACTGCTGGCGGATTTCTAGATTTTCCTTCTATTGATGACCGGGTTTTCCCGCACCACGGCATCGACTACGGCATAACCGCCAGTAAGATCATTGAGTCAGATTGCTCGCGTTCACGCAATCACTCTTGTACGCATAGAACAGGTTCCAGCTCTATTGGATCCAATTCCAATGCGGCAGGCAGCGAGGTACCCGCTCCCGATCTTCTCAAGCATGACAGAACCGGGCGAACCTGCCGCCAGCGGCCCCTCCCGGTCGTCGAGCGCACGAAACGGGTCCCACGGCCCGTTTCCACCAGGATGATCAGGACCTGGTCGTACAATTCCCCGGGGACGCCTCTGAGCGACCCCCGGACGAAGGCACGCGGCAAGGAGACGGGGCGTGGCGGTCACCGACGCGGCGATCAGCAGGATCAAGGACATGATCCTGTCGGGTGAGCTGGGTCCGGGCGACCGGCTGCCCCGGGAGGCGGACCTGGCCGAGCGGCTGGGGCTGTCGCGCAACTCGCTGCGGGAGGCCGTCCGCGCGCTCGCCCTGATCAACGTGCTCGACGTGCGGCAGGGTGACGGCACCTACGTCACCAGCCTGCAGCCCAGCCTGCTGCTGGACGCCCTGTCGTTCGTGGTCGACTTCCACCAGGACGACACGGTCCTGCAGTTCTTCGAGGTGCGGCGCATCCTCGAACCCGCGGCCACGGCGATGGCGGCGACCCGGATGACCGACGAGGACATCGCCGAGCTGCGCGACATCCTGGACGCGTTCCCCGAGGAGCCGAGCACGGAGGATTTCGTCGCCAACGACCTGCGGTTCCACCAGCGGATCGCCGAGGGCTCCGGCAACCCCGTGCTCGGCTCGCTCATCGAGAGCATCTCCGGCCCGACCGCGCGGGCGCGCATCTGGCGCGGTCTCACCCAGGAGGGCGCGGCCGAGACGACGCGGGCGCAGCACGCCGCCATCTACGAGGCCATCGCGGGCCGCCGGCCGGAAATCGCCCAGGCCTGGGCCACCGTCCACATCGCGGGCGTCGAGGAGTGGCTGCGCCGCGCGCTGTGACGGCCAGTGGGCTGTCCACGAACCTTGGCCGGGCGGTCACCGCGCCGGAAGGAACAGCCGGTCCTCGCGAAGCCCGCTCCGCTGGGCCTTGGCTGCGGTCCTCGCCCCCTTCGGTGAACGTTTGCGGACAGTGCCCTAGCTAGGAGCGGGATTCGTGCGCCTCGACGAGGGACTTCGGCGCGGTGAGGCACCACGCCTCGGTGACCAGCTCGAACAGCTCATCAGGGTCGATCTTCGCCAGATGGACCACGACCCAGCCGAAACGCCCGGCGGTGAACTGCGGCTCGAACACCTCGGGCCGCTCGGCCACCAGCGCGATCTGCTCCTCGATCGTCGCCTTGAGGCCAACCGTCTCGGTCCGCTCCCACAGGTAGCCGAACCCCTTTCCGCGCACCTTGAACGAGACCCAGTCTCCGCTCTCGCCCTGCCTGACCTCGGGCAACCGGCCCAGCATGGCCAGGAACTCCTCGACGCTCACACCCATGCGCCCAGTCGTACCAGAGCCCACCGACAGGACGGCAGCAGCGATCCCTCACCTTGGGGTCGCTTGACGGGCCGTCGCCCACGTAATAGAACACGTTTCAGAATCAACGCGGACAAGCGCTCGATCACACCGTCGCCGAGCGCCGGCAGGGCGATCGTCCCTCTTATCAAGGGCAGCCAAACCCGATTAGGTGGATGCCATGGAAATCAACCTCGTCGACAAGGACCGCTACGCGCGCAGCGGGGTGCCGCACGACCAGCTCCGCTGGCTCAGGGACAACGCGCCCGTTTACTGGCACGAGGGACAAGACGACTGGCCGGGATTCTGGGCGGTCACCAAGCACGCGGACGTCGTCCACGTCTCCCGTCACTCCGACCTGTTCTCCTCGGCCCGCAAGCTGGCGCTGTTCGACGAGATGCCCGAGGAGCAGCGCGAGTTCCAGCGGCTGATGATGCTCAACCAGGACCCGCCCGACCACACCCGGCGCCGCTCGCTGGTCAACCGCGGCTTCACCCCCCGCCAGATCGGGCGGCTGGAGGAGCACATCCGGGACATCTGCCACGCGCTGGTGGACGAGGTGCAGAGCAAGCCCGAGGTCGACTTCGTTCGGGACATCGCCGCGCCGCTCCCGCTGTACGTGATCTGCGAGCTGCTCGGCGCGCCGGTCGAGGACCGGGACAAGATCTTCGAGTGGTCCAACCGCATGATCGGCAGCGACGACCCCGACTACTCCACGAGCCCGGAGGAGGGGCAGGCCGCCGCCTTCGAGGTCTACTCGTACGCCCACCAGCTGGCCGCGGCGCGCAGGCAGGAACCGCGCGACGACATCGTCACCAAGCTCCTGCAGCCCGACGAGGACGGGCAGACGCTGACCGAGGACGAGTTCGACCTGTTCGTCCTGCTGCTGATCGTGGCGGGCAACGAGACCACCAGGAACGCGGCGTCCGGAGGCATGCTGACCCTCTTCGAGCACCCGGACCAGTGGAAGCGCCTGGTGGACGACCCCTCCCTCGCCAGGACGGCCGCCGACGAGATCGTCCGCTGGGTGTCCCCGGTCAACCTGTTCCGGCGTACGGCCACGGCGGACACCGAGATCCACGGCCAGAAGATCGCCGAAGGCGACAAGGTGGTGGTCTTCTACGCGTCGGCCAACCGGGACGCCGAGGTGTTCGAGCGGCCCGACGAGTTCGACATCGGCCGCGACCCCAACCCGCAGATCGGCTTCGGCGGCGGCGGGGCGCACTTCTGCCTCGGCAACCACCTGGCCAAGCTGGAGCTTCGGGTGCTGTTCGAGGTGCTGGCCGAGCGCCTGCCGGGCATCCGGCGCAGCGGCGAGGCCACGCGGCTGAGGTCCAACTTCATCAACGGCATCAAGACGCTGCCCGTCACCCTCGGCTGACGGGCGTCAACGACAGCGGGGTCAGGGCCAGGCGTGGCCGGGCCGGAACCCCGCCGTGCCCGCCGGCGCGTGAGTCCACGCGGCCGGGCTCCGGCTCCGCGGCCGGGTAGCGCGACAGCAGCGGAGACTCCCCGAGCGCCAGGGCGACGCCGCCGAACGCGCCGGCGACCTCGCCGAGCGTCGCCCGGCGCAGGGTCAGCCGGTGGCGCGAGATCGGCACCGCGCCCGCGTCCAGGGCCTCCTGGACGGGCTCCAGGAGCGGAGCGCCGATCTCGGCCAGCTCGCCGCCGATGACGATCACCCTGGGCCCGATCGCGTTGGACAGCGCGGCGAGCACCCGGCCGACCTCGGTGCCCACGTCGCGCAGCAGGCCCAGGGCGATCGGGTCTTCCGCCTCCACGGCGGCCGCCAGCGCGGGCAGGTCGTCGCCACGGCCGCCCCGGGCGCGGTACCCGTCGAGCACCGCCCTGATCGAGGCGACGGTCTCCAGGCACCCCGTGCCGCCGCACTCGCAGGGCTTTCCTGCCGGGTCCACCGGAATGTGCCCGATCTCCCCGGACACCCCGTCGGCGCCCCGGTGCAGCACCCCTCCGGCCACCACCCCGCCGCCGACGCCGTACGAGAGCCGCAGATAGAGCGCGTCCTGGTCGCCTGCGGCCGCGCCCCACGTCGACTCGGCGAGCGCCGCGAGCCTGGTGTTGTTGTCCAGCAGCACCGGCCCGCCGAAACGCTCCCTGAGCAGGGCCTCGACGCCGGAGAGGGTCCTGTCCCGCGCCCCGGCCAGCGGGCCCACGACGCCCACGCCCACGCCTTTGAGCACCCCCTGCCACAACCCGCCGCCGACGAGCCGCCGTACGAGACGTTCGGCGAGCGCCACCCGGTCGGGCCACGGCAGGCCGGGCGGGTGCGCCTCCCCCGCCGAGCCCACGATCTCGTACGTCACGCCGACGGCCGCGACGTGCACCGCGCGGCGGGCGAAGTCGATGCCGAGGGCCTGGCCCACCGCGGGATTGAGGGCCAGCTTCTCGGCGGGCCGGCCCCGGCCGCGCGGCGCCTCGTCGGGCATCGCCGTGACCACCGCGCCCGTGGCCAGCAGCCCGCTGAGTGTGTCGTGCAGGGTCGTGCGCGACAGGCCGCACCGCCGGCTGAGCTCGCCCCGGTTGAGCGGACCGTGCGCGCGCAGCAGGCCGAGCACGGCCTGCTCGTGCCCGCGCCGCGCCGGAGACACGACATCTGGCCTGGATTGCATGCGGAAAAGCATGCACAATTGGTAGGTTTTGTGTCAATCTTGGACGGCCCAAGCAAGGGTGCGGAGAGATCTTGACAGCGGGTGTCAGGCGGCTCACGATGCGCTGGAACCACCCTTCCCGCCCCATGGCTGTGCCGGACGATCCGCAGAGGCGGCGAACGGGGCCCGGAGGGCGATCTCGCTTATCGCTGGCGTCACCTGGTCCTCCGCGACGACATGGCCGCGCGGGCCGCCGAGCATCGGCACCGTCAGCTGGTCCGCACCGCCGACCCGCCGCTGCGGGCCCGGCTCGCCGACCAGGTCCTCTATCTGTCGGGGAGCCCGCGTGCACGCCGTGACCTGTACGCCGACGAGCGCGGCGAGTTCTCGGTGCGGCGCGCCGGCGACGGCGACGACGAGACGATCGGCCGCAAGGAACCCGGCCGGACGGCCGAGCTCGTCCGCACCGCGTTGCGGGAGCTTCGCACGCCGCCCCGGACGGCCGCCTCAGGCCCGCGGCCGGCGCCCGCGCTCGCCGACCTCCTGCGGCAGGCCGTGGAGGCACTCGCGTCGTCGGCGTCCGCCGTGGACGCCGAAGCCGGGGAGATCCTCCGCCTGCACTACCTCACCCGTGCCGGAGGCCACGACCTCCTCGCGCATCGCCTCCACCTGTCCAGGGCCACCTACTTCCGCCGTCTCGAATACGGCATCGGCAAGGTCGCGGAGGCGGTGAGCCGGGCTCTCACTCCGCCGGAGCATCGGTGAGCCGTGTCGCCGCGACGGGGATGTCAGGCCCAGGAGGAGTCCTGCTCGGGGTCGCCGCCGTCGGCCAGCAGACGCAGGTCGGCCTCGACCATCATCGCCACGAGTTCCTCGAACGACACCGTCGGCTCCCAGCCGAGCTGGGTGCGGGCCTTCTTCGGGTCCGCGCACAGCAGGTCGACCTCCGCCGGGCGGTGCAGGGACGCGTCGCAGACGACGTACCGCTCCCAGTCCAGATCGGCGGCGGCGAACGCCGCCTCGACCAGCTCGCGCACCGAGTGCGTGCGCCCGGTGCCGATGACGTAGTCCTCGGGCTCGGCGGCCGACAGCATCATGTGCATGGCCCGGACGAAGTCGCCGGCGAACCCCCAGTCGCGGCGCGCCTCCAGATTGCCCAGGCGCAGCTCCGCGGCCATGCCGAGCTTGATCCGCGCGACGCCGAGCGAGACCTTGCGGGTGACGAACTCGGCTCCCCGCCGGGGCGACTCGTGGTTGAACAGGATGCCCGACACCGCGAACATCCCGTACGACTCGCGGTAGTTCTGCGTGAGGAAGTGCCCGTACGCCTTGGCCACGCCGTACGGCGACCTGGGGTGGAAGGGGGTGCGCTCGGTCTGCGGCGTCTCCCTGACCTGGCCGAACATCTCCGACGACGACGCCTGGTAGAAGCGGATCTGCCCCGCCGAGGAGCCGCGCGAGGCGGTGATCCCCGAGCAGACGCGGATGGCCTCGAGCACGCGGAGCACGCCCATGCCAGTCACCTCGGCGGTCAGCTCGGCCTGCTCCCACGACATGGGCACGAACGAGATGGCGCCCAGGTTGTAGACCTCGTCCGGCTGCACCTTCTCCACCGCGGAGATCAGCGACCCCTGGTCGAGCAGGTCGCCGCGGACCAGCCGTACGTCCTGCAGGAGCCGGCGCACGCGCGGGACGCGGGGGTTGGCCTGCCCGCGAACCAGGCCCCAGACCTCGTATCCCTCGCTCAGCAGGTGTTCCGCGAGATAGGAGCCGTCCTGACCGGTGATGCCGGTGATCAGCGCACGCCTGGCCAACGGATCCTCCTCGTAGCGCCCAACTTGGCCTATGAGAGGCGAATGTACCGCCCTGCCCGACCCCGCCCGCATACGCCGGGCAGAGCGGCGCTAGAACGCGTTACACCGAATCTCGTTCAGGTAAGCTAACACCCCAGGTCGGGCAGGGTGAGAGTCGATCGAGGACCCTTTCCACCTCACCTACCCCATCTAAGGTCAAATGGTAGTGTTCCTGGCAGCAGCCCCACGGGGGCACGGCTGGAAACCGGCTGGAAAGGGGTGCCTCTTGGCGGAGAGGCTGCGAGTCGCGCTGCTGTCCTACCGCAGCAAGCCCACCTGCGGCGGCCAGGGGGTGTATCTGCGCCACATAAGCCGCGAGCTCGTCGCTCTTGGCCACCACGTCGAGGTCTTCTCCGGCCAGCCCTACCCTGAGCTGGACGAGGGCGTGATCCTCAACAAGGTGCCGAGCCTGGACCTCTACCGCGACGAGGACCCGTTCCGCACGCCGAAACTCGACGAGTATCGCGACTGGATCGACGCGCTCGAGGTCGCCACGATGTGGACGGCCGGCTTCCCCGAGCCGCTGACGTTCACCCTGCGGGCCTACCGGGAGCTGAAGAGGCGGCGGGGCGACTTCGACGTCGTCCAGGACAACCAGACGCTGGGCTACGGCCTGCTCGGCATCCAGCGACTGTTCCCCGTGGTCGGCACCATCCACCACCCGATCAGCGTGGACCGGCGGATCGAGCTGAAGGCCGCCAAGGGATGGAAGCGGCTGTCGATGCGCCGCTGGTATGGCTTCGTCCGCATGCAGAGCATCGTGGCGCCCCGGCTGAGCCCGATCCTGACCGTCAGCGAGTCGTCGCTCGCCGACATCCACCGCGACTTCAACGTGCCGCAGTCCAACATGCGGCTGATCCCGCTCGGCGTCGACACGCGGTTCTTCCACCCCCGGCCGGAACTGCCGAAGCGGGAGAACTCGATCGTGGCCGTGGCCAGCGCGGACTCGCCCATGAAGGGCGTGGCGACCCTGCTGCGGGCGGTCGCCAAGCTCGCCACCGAGCGCGAGGTCAACCTCACCGTGGTCAGCAGGCCCACCCCCGGAGGACCCACGGAACAGCTCGTCAACGAGCTGTCGCTGCACGACCGCGTACGGTTCGTGCACGGCATCCCGGACGAGGAGCTGGCCGAGCTGATCGCCACCTCCGAGGTCGCGGTGGTCCCCTCGCTGTACGAGGGGTTCTCGCTGCCGGCCGTCGAGCACATGGCGTGCGGCACGCCGCTGGTCGCCTCGCGTACGGGCGCCCTGCCCGAGGTGGTCGGCGACGCGGCCGTGCAGGTCACTCCGGGCGACCCCGAGGAGCTGGCCGCCGTACTGCGCCGTCTGCTCGACTCCCCGCAGGAGCGCGCGGAGTTCGGCCGGCGCGGCTACGACCGCGTGATGGAGCGGTACGCCTGGCCGGTCGTCGCCCGCCGCACGGTCGAGGCCTACCACGAGGCCATCGCCGCCCACCGCGTCTCCCGGTGACTCCCCAGAACCGGTGACTCCCGAGAACCGGTGACTCCCCAGAACCCACGAAAGGCAGGCACCGAGTGCTGACCGTCGACTTCAACCGGCTGCCCGTCGGACCGGGCGACCGCGTCCTCGACCTCGGGGCCGGTGGTGGCCGGCATGCCTTCGAGGTGCTGCGCCGGGGCGCCGACGTGGTCGCCTTCGACATGGACGCCGCCGAGATGGAGAGCGTGGCGGCCATGTTCGCGGCCATGGACAAGGAGGGCGAGGTGCCGCCGGGCGCGACCGGGGACACCGTCGTCGGCGACGCCCTCGGCATGCCGTTCCCCGACGCGTCGTTCGACCGCGTCATCGCCGCCGAGGTGCTTGAGCACATCCCCGACGACACGGCCGCGATGCGCGAGATCGTACGCGTGCTGAAGCCGGGCGGCCGGGCCGCGATCACGGTGCCGAGCTTCCTGCCCGAGCGGATCTGCTGGGCCCTGTCGGAGGACTACCACACCGCCCCCGGCGGACATATCCGGATTTATACGTTGGCGGAGCTCCAGGCGAAGCTGAAGGCCTCCGGATTGGAGGTCGGCGGCCACCACTACGCCCACGGCCTGCACTCACCGTACTGGTGGATCAAGTGCGCCGTCGGGGTGAACGACGACGAGCACCCGCTGGCCAAGGCATACCACGAGCTTCTCGTCTGGGACATCATGAAGCGCCCCCTCGCCACCCGGCTGGCCGAGGCCGTGCTCAACCCCCTGATCGGCAAGAGCGTCGTGGTCTACGTCCGGAAGCCCGCATGAGGCGGGTGCCGGACGTTCCGGGGATCATCACCGCCGAGCAGGTCGTCCGTACGGCCGAGAGCATCGCCGCGATACAGGACGGTCAGGGCGGCGTGCCCTGGCCCGAGGGCCACATCGACGCGTGGAACCACATCGAGTGCCTGATGGCGCTGACCGTGGCCGGGCTGCGCGAGGAGGCCCGCAAGGGCTACGACTGGCTCGTACGGCACCAGCGCCCGGACGGCTCCTGGCCGATGAAGGTCCGCGACGGCGAGCCCGCCGAGGCGGCCGGCGAGTCCAACCACGCGGCGTACATCGCGGTGGGGGTCTGGCACGACCTGCTGGTGACCGGCGACGAGGACTTCGCCCGGTCGATGTGGCCGGTGGTGGCGCGGGCCCTCGACTTCGTCATCGGCCTGCAGACCGCGCGCGGCGAGATCTTGTGGCAGCGCGACGCCGAGGGGCGTCCGGCGGAGTACGCCCTGCTCACCGGGTGCTCGTCCATCCACCAGGGCCTGCGGTGCGGGGCGCTGCTCGCCGAGCGGCTGGGCGACCCGCAGCCCGACTGGGAGCTCGCCGCCGACCAGCTCGGCCACGTGATCGCCGACCACCCGGAGGCGTTCGCCGACAAGAGCCGGTTCTCGATGGACTGGTACTACCCCGTGCTCGGCGGCGCCGTGCGCGGGACGGCGGCGGCCCGGCGGTTCGACCAGGAGTGGGACACCTTCGTCGTGCCCGGCCTCGGCGCGCGCTGCGTCTCCGACCAGCCCTGGGTGACCGGCGCGGAGTCGTGCGAACTGGTGCTCGCGCTCGACTCCGCCGGGCTGCGGGAGCGCGCGCTGGCGGTGTTCGCCGACATGCAGCACCTGCGCCACGAGGACGGTTCCTACTGGACCGGCTGGCAGTTCGTGAACGAGCGGCACTTCCCCAACGAGCGGTCGGGATACACGGCCGCCGCGGTGGTGCTCGCCGCGGACGCCCTCACCCGCGCGACCCCCGGCTCCGGGATCTTCCGCGACGCCGGCGGCCGGGAGGCCGGCATCACCGGCGAGTGCGGCTGCGAGCGCGCCCGCGCCTGATCACACTCTTTCGAGCACGCGCAGCGACCCGACGACCCGCACCTCGCGGAAGGCGCCCGACTCCAGCGCGCGCAGGTAGACCCGGTACGGCGCCTGCCCGCCGTCGGCCGGGTCGGGGTAGATGTCGTGGAAGACCAGCGCGCCGCCCTCCATGACGTGCGGCGCCCATCCCTCGTAGTCGGCCGTCACCGGCTCCTCCGAGTGGCCGCCGTCGATGAACAGCACGGCCAGCGGAGTGGACCAGTGCCGGGCGACCGTGGCCGACGCGCCCACGATCGCGATCACCTCGTCCTCCAGGCCGGCGGCGGCGATCGTGTCGCGGAAGAACGGCAGCGAGTCCATCCGCCCTGTCTCCGGGTCCACCAGTTCGGGGTCGTGGTGCGGCCAGCCCGGCTGGATCTCCTCCGACCCCCGGTGGTGGTCCACCGTGAAGACCACCGTGCCCGCCCGCCGCGCCCCGGCGCCCAGGTAGACGGCCGACTTGCCGCAGTAGGTACCGACCTCGCAGATCGGCCCGCGGGAGCCGTACGCGCAGGCGATCTCGTACAGGGCCTCGCCCTCGGCGGGCGGCATGAACCCGCGCGCCTCCTCGGCGGCGCGGCGCAGGTCGTCGGGCATCGGGGTCACCATGTCGGGCACCCTACCCAACGAGCCGAACGATGTTCGGGACTGCCCCTTGTCCACCCTGATGGAACGTGTTCTACTTTGCTTCGTGAACCAGCGCGCCCGCATCGCGATGAGCGAGGAAGAGATCGCGGGGCTCCTGCGGGACGCCCGCAAGCTCCAGCTCGGCACGATCAATCCCGACGGCACGCCTCACCTGGTCACGATGTTCTACGGACTCGACCACGGCCGCGTCACGTTCTGGACGTACGCCAAATCGCAGAAGGCCCGCAACATCGAGCGCGACCCGCGGGTGAGCTGCCTGATCGAGACCGGGGACGAGTACACGCAGTTGCGCGGCGTGCTCGTCTACGGCAAGGCGCGGCTGATCGACGACCCGGCGGCCGTCCTGGAGGTCGGCCTGGACGTCACCCGGCGGATGACCGGCATGCCCGTCGACGGCCCCGAGGCGCGGGCATACGTCGAGCACACCGCGCGCAAGCGCGTGGCCTACCTGGTCGAGCCGGACCGCGTCGTTTCCTGGGATCACCGCAAGCTCGGCGGCGATAGCGTGAACTCCAGCGCGACGTGACGCACAGGAGGAGGACGCGCATGAAGATCAAGGTCGACTACGACGTGTGTGAGGCCAACGCCGTCTGCATGGGCCTGGCGCCCGAGGTCTTCGAGGTCGACGACGAGGACAACCTCCACGTGCTGATGCCCGAGCCGCCCGCCGAATTGCTCGACCGGGTCCGCCACGCGGTCCGGTCCTGCCCCAAGGCCGCGCTGTCGCTCGAGGACGAGTGACGCACGGCACCCAACCCTGAAAGGCCAGGAGGTCCCCATGCGCGGCGCGCTTCTCCACGCGGTCGGCGACGAAAAGCTCGACATCAGAGACGACTTCACGCTGACGCCGGTGGGCCCGGGTGACGTCCGGGTGCGGGTGAAGGCCACCGGCGTCTGCCACTCCGACCTCTCGGTGCTCACCGGCGTGCTCCCCATGCCGCTCCCGATCATCCCCGGTCACGAGGGCGCGGGCGAGGTCGTCGAGGTGGGCGACGGCGTGACCACCGTGCAGCCGGGCGACCACGTCATCATCAACTGGACGCCCGCCTGCGGCGACTGCCCGAGCTGCGTGGGCGGCCAGCCGAACCTCTGCATGACGTACATGATGAAGAGCTTCACCGAACCGCGTTTCCTGTTCGACGGCGAGACCCCGGCGTTCGGCATGGCCGGGTGCGGCACCTGGGCCGAGGAGATCATCGTGCCGTGGCAGGGCGCGATCAAGGTCGACCCGGACGTGCCGTACGAGGCGGCGGCGCTGATCGGCTGCGGCATCACGACGGGCGTCGGCGCGGTGCTCAACACCGCGAAGGTGCGCCCCGGCGCGACCGTCGCGGTCGTCGGCTGCGGCGGCGTCGGCCTGTCGGTGATCCAGGGCGCCCGCATCTCCGGCGCGACCACGATCCTCGCGATCGACCCGCTGGAGTCCAAGCACGCGCTCGCGAAGAAGGTCGGCGCCACCCACGCCTGCACCCCCGACCAGCTCATGGACGCCATCACCACCCTGACCGGCGGCCAGGGCTTCGACCACGGCTTCGAGGTGGTCGGCAAGTCGGCCGCCATCATGACGGCCTGGCAGGCGACGCGGCGCGGCGGCGACGTCATCATCGTCGGCGCGGGCGCCATGGACGACCACGTGCCGCTGACCGCCTTCAACCTGCTGTTCGAGGGCAAGAACATCCTCAGCTCGCTGTACGGCGACGCCGACGTCCGCAGGGACTTCCCGCGCTTCGTGAACCTCTACAAGGCGGGCAAGCTCGACCTCGACAGCATGATCAGCTCCCGCATCAGGATCGGCGACCTCAACGACGCCGTCGACGCCCTGCGCGGCGGCGAGGTGCTCCGCCAGATCGTGCTGTTCGACTGACGCCACTGGTCCGCCGGAGATCTCCCCGGCGCGGGGGATATCTCCGGCGGGCCAGGGTACCCCGGGCGGCGACATGCAGACGTTCCTGCCCTACCCCGACTTCGCGGCCACCGCCCGCGTCCTCGACCCGCTCCGCCTCGGCAAGCAGCGGGTCGAGGCCCTGCAGGTCCTGCGCACGCTCACCATTCCGGGGTACGGCTGGCGGCACCACCCGGTGGCGCACATGTGGGCCGGATATGAGGAGGCGCTGGTCCGCTACGGCCTGGAGGTCGTCGCGGCCTGGTGCGACCTGGGCCGCGCCGACACCTGCGCCGGGACGATGACCAGGGAACTGCTCGAGTTCCGGGGCGTCGAGACGCCCCGCACCCAGACGGCTCTCGCGGAGGCGGGCGAACTGCCGCCGTGGCTCGGTGATCCCGCTCTCCACCTCAGCCACCGCTCGGCCCTGCTGCGCAAGGATCCGCGGTTCTACGGCCCGCTGTTCCCCGGAGACCCCGACGATCTCCCCTACGTCTGGCCCGACTCCGACCGCGTCAACTCCCTGCTCCCACCCCGCCGCACCCTGTAGTGCCCCGGGCGGATCTGGAGATTGCATCTACGTAAGGGGCACGGTGAGCGCGGTTCCTCTCATCGGCGGGCGGCCTCGCGGTGGTGTCGCTGTCCGGGCTCCATCCCTCGGCGGAGGGCGTCGGCCCGGCGTGGGGCACCGACGACGTGGTCGCGGCGTGGGGGTGAGGGCATGGCGAAGGGCCGGGCGCTCCTGATGGAGCGCCCGGCCTCAGGTCGTGTCCCTGCCGCGGGACACTCCCGGCCTCGCGAGAGCTGGGGAGAGAGAGGTCAGCTCTCGGAGGAGAAGGCGGCGTCGAAGGCGGCGGCCGGTGGGGTGATGGCGTTGAGCGAGCGGATGTAGGCGAGGGATTCCGGTGCGCCGTGCAGCCGGTCCATGCCCGCGTCCTCCCACTCGATGGAGATCGGGCCGTCGTAGCCGATGTGGTTGAGCGCCCGGAAGCACTCCTCCCACGGCACGTCGCCGCGGCCGGTGGACACGAAGTCCCACCCGCGGCGGGGGTCGGCCCAGGCCAGGTGGGAGGCCAGGCGGCCCCGCCGGCCGTCGCGGGTGGCGACCCGGGCGTCCTTGCAGTCGACGTGGTAGATCCGGTCGGCGAAGTCGAGGATGAAGTTCGCCGGGTCCAGGCCCTGCCACACCATGTGCGAGGGGTCCCAGTTCAGCCCGAAGGCCGGCCGGTGCCCGATGGCCTCCAACGTCCGCACCGTGGTGTGGTAGTCGTAGGCGATCTCGCTGGGGTGCACCTCGTGCGCGAAGCGCACCCCCACCTCGTCGAAGACGTCGAGGATCGGGTTCCACCGGTCCGCGAAGTCCTGGTAACCCGTCTCGATCATCGACGGCGGCACCGGCGGGAACATCGCCAGCGTATGCCAGATGGATGAGCCGGTGAAGCCGACGACGGTCGTGACGCCGAGTTTGGCCGCCGCGCGGGCGGTGTCCTTGATCTCCTCGGCGGCGCGCTGCCGTACGCCTTCGGGTTCGCCGTCGCCCCAGATGCGTGCGGGCACGATGCCCTTGTGGCGTTCGTCGATGGGGTGGTCGCACACGGCCTGGCCGACCAGGTGGTTGGAGATCGTCCATACCCCCAGGTTGTACTTGGCCAGGGTCTCCTTCTTGCGTTCGATGTAGGAGTCGTCGGCGAGGGCCTTGTCGACCTCGAAGTGGTCGCCCCAGCAGGCGATCTCCAGGCCGTCGTAGCCCCATTCGGAGGCCAGCCGGCAGACCTCCTCGAACGGCAGGTCCGCCCACTGCCCCGTGAACAACGTGATCGGTCGCGTCATCTCACTCCCGTTCTCACAGCCATGTGGCAATCACACCGAGGTCCAGCCCGACCCTGCGGCGGCGCTCTCCTCGACCGCGGCGAGCACCCGCTGCACCCGCAGCCCGTCCTCGAAGGACGGCGCGGGGTCGGTGCCGGCGGCCACCGCCTCCAGGAAGTCCTTCGTCTCGTGGACGAAGGTGTGCTCGTAGCCGAGGCCGTGGCCCGGCGGCCACCATGCCCCGGCGTACGGGTGGTCCGGCTCGGTGACGAGGATCCGCCGGAACCCGGCGTCCCGCTCGGCGGCGTCGTAGAACCACAGCTCGTTCATCGCCTCGAAGTCGAAGGACAGGCTGCCCGCCGATCCGTTGATCTCGATGCGCAGCGCGTTCTTGCGCCCGGTGGCGAAGCGGGTGGCCTCGAACGAGGCCAGCGCCCCGCCCTCGAAGCGGCCGATGAACAGCGCCGCGTCGTCCACCGTCACCTCGCCCATCTCACCGGTGCCGCCCTCGCCGGCCAGGCCGCTCGACCCCTCGGCGAGCGGGCGCTGCTTGACGAAGGTCTCGGTGAGCGCGCTCACCCCCGTCAGCGACCGGCCGACGATGAACTGCGCGGTGTCGATGATGTGGGCGCCGATGTCGCCGAGAGCGCCGGATCCGGCCTTGTCCTTCTGGAGCCGCCAGACCAGGGGGAACTCGGGGTCGACGATCCAGTCCTGCAGGTACTGCGCCCGCACGTGCCGGATCTCCCCGAGCCTGCCCTCCTCGACGAACCGCCGGGCCAGCGCGACGGCGGGCACGCGGCGGTAGTTGAAGGCGACCATGCTGCGCACCCCGCGCGCCGCCGCCTCCTTCGCCGCCACGGCCATGGCCTCGGCCTCGGCCACGGTGTTGGCCAGCGGCTTCTCGCACAGGACGTGCTTGCCCGCCTCCAGCGCCGCGATGGCGATCTCGGCGTGGCTGTCGCCCGGCGTGCAGATGTCGACGATCTGCACATCGTCGCGTTCGAGGAGCCGCTTCCAGTCGGTCTCCACCGTCGCCCAGCCGAGCGTGGCCGCCGCTTCGGCCGTGCGGTCGGGCGACCTGCCGGACAGGGCCGCCATGACGGGCCTTACCGGCAGATCGAAGACCGAGGCGACGCTCCGCCATGCCTGCGAGTGCACGCGTCCCATGAACGCGTACCCCACCATGCCGACGCCTAGCGCCGGCCTGCTGTCTGTCACTGGATATCTCCCCCGAATCAGGATTCGAAGCCGAACGGCAGATACTTGTCCACGTTCTCCTTGCTGATGGTCTCCGAGGCGAGTGTGATCGACTGGGGCACCTCCTGCTCCAGCAGGTCGCTCATGCCCTTGCCCTGGGCGATGAGCCGGGCGATCTTGATCGCCGAGGCGGCCATGGTCGCGGGATAGGTGACCGTGGCCTTCAGCACGCCGTTGTCGGCCTGGATGTCACGCATCGCGTTGGCCGAGCCGGCGCCGCCGACCATGAAGAACTCGTCGCGACCGGCCTCCTTGATCGCGGCCATCACGCCGATGCCCTGGTCGTCGTCGTGGTTCCAGATCGCGTCGATCTTCTTGTGCGCCTGCAGCAGGTTGCTGGCCACCTGCGTGCCCGACTCCACCGTGAACTTGGCGTCCTGCTGCGCCGTCACCTTGTAACCGTACGACTTCAGGGCGTCGGCGAAGCCCTTGCTGCGGTCCTGGGTCAGCGGCAGCGTGGCGATGCCCTGGATCTCCAGGATGACCGGGTCGGACACGCCCTTGTCCTTCAGCGTCTTGCCGATGTAGTGGCCGGCCGCCACACCCATGCCGTAGTTGTCACCGCCGATCCAGGCGCGGTACGACAGCTTGTCCGGGAAGACGCGGTCCACGTTGACCACCGGGATGCCGGCGTCCATGGCCTGCCGGGCGACCTGGTTGAGCTGCTGGCCGTCGTTCGGCAGGATCACCAGCACGTCGACCTTGGCCTGGATCAGCGACTCCACCGCCGAGATCTGCTGGTTGATGTCGTTGGTCGGCTCGACCGGCTTGAACTCGATGTCGGTGTACTGCTTGGCCGCGTCCGCCGCGTTCTTGGCGATGGCGGCGATCCAGCCGTGGTCGGCCGCCGGGGCCGAGAAGCCGATGACGACCTTGTCGCCGGGGGCTTCGTTGCCGCCCGTGGCCGCGGCCGCGGTGGTGGCGGCCGGCGCGCTCGCCTGCGCGGCCGGCTCGTTGCTGGTGCAGGCCGTGATGAGGGCGCCTGCGCCGATGACGGCTCCGCCGAAGAGGAAGCCCCGGCGGCCGGGGTTCTGGGTCATGTCGTTCTCCCTTGCAATGGGGGGTGAAAAGCGAGGAAAAGGGGCGTACGAGGCCAGGACCGCGGCCTTCGGGCGGCGGACCTGGAAGGTTGGAAAAGGACGTGAGGGGGTGTCGGGGGTCAGGTATGCGATCTGAGGCTGCGTCGCTGCAGCAGCACGGCGACGACGATGATCGCGCCCTTGGCGACGAGCTGGTCGGCGGTGTTCAGGCCGTTGAGGATGAACAGGTTGGTGATCACAGTGAAGATCAGCAGACCGAGGATCGAACCGATGATCGTGCCCCGGCCGCCGCTCAGCAGCGTCCCGCCGATGATGACGGCGGCGATCGCGTCGAGTTCATACAGATCGCCGTGGGTGGACGACCCGGTCGTGGTCCGCGCCATGATCAGCACCGCGGCGATCCCGCAGCACAACCCCGACAGCGCATACAACATCAGCGTGTGCTTACGCACATCGATACCGGCCAGGCGGGCCGCCTCGGGATTGCCGCCCACCGCGTAGGTGCGCCGGCCGAACGTCGTGCGGTTGAGCACCAGCCAGCCGATCAGCACCACCAGCGCGAACACATACACCAGCAGCGGCAGCCCCAGCACCCGCGTGGTCGACAGATTCACGATCAGGGAGTTGTCCGGCTGCACCAGCTGGGTGCGCTGGTTAGACATCCGCTGCGCCAGACCGCGCCCGGCCACCATCATCGCCAGCGTCGCGATGAACGGCACCATCCGCCCGTAGGAGATCAGGATCCCGTTCAGCAGTCCCGCGCCGGTGCCCACCACCACCGCGCACACGATCATCACGACCGGCCCGTAGGACTGGGTGGCCAGCGTGGTCGCCCACACCGACGCCAACGCCATCAACGCCCCGACCGACAGATCGATGCCACCACCGATGATCACGAAGGTCATGCCGACCGTGATCACCCCGATGGTCGAGGCCAGCGCCAGGATGCTCACCAAGTTGGAGGAGGTGGCGAAGTTCTCCGGCCGGGTCACCAGGCCCACGATCGCCAGCAACACCAGTGCGACAACCAGACCCAGATGCCGGACCTCACCCAGCCGGCCGAGGCGGCCGCCCGGGCCCGGCGCCTTCACCCGCGGACCGGCCGGCGCGGCCTGATCGACCTCAGTCATGGAACGCTCCTTCAAGGGGGGGATTTGCTTCATCGGACCCGGACGTCTCCCCAGTGGAGACCATCACCAGATCGAGCACGCGGTGCTCGTCCAGGTCCTCGGCCGGCGCCTCGTGGACGATCCGGCCCTCACGGATGACCAGCACCCGGTCGGCCAGACCCAGCACCTCGGGCACCTCGCTGGACACCAGCAGCACACCGATGCCGTCATCGGCCAGCTTGCGCACCAGCGCATACAACTCAGCCCGGGCGCCGACGTCCACACCACGCGTCGGCTCATCCAGCAACAACAGCTTGCGATCCTCGGCCAGCCACCGCCCCAGCACCGCCTTTTGCTGGTTACCACCCGACAACGTCCGAATCGGCCGCCGCGGATCAGGCGGACGGATGTCCAACGCCTCCGACAACCGCTTCGCCTCGGCGAACTCGGTCTTGCGATCCAGCCAGCCCAGCCACCGCGGCTTGGTATACCGGCTCAGACTCGCCAGCGTGATGTTCTGCGCCACCGGATGATCCAGCAGCAACGCCTGCGCCTTACGCTCCTCCGGCGCCAGACCCATGCCCATCCGCACCGCCCGGGTCGTGCTGCCCGGCCGCACCGTCTGCCCGTCCAGCACGACCCGGCCACTGCCCCGCCGCGCACCGTAGATCGCCTCGATGATCTCGCTGCGGCCCGAACCCACCAGCCCGGCCAGACCGACGATCTCCCCCGCCCGGATGCTGAACGACACATCCGCGAACCGGCCCGGCAGGCTCAGGTTCTCCACCCGCAGCACCTCCGGCCGCCCCTCATGAGCGCCCTTACCGGGCCGGGGCGGGAAGACGTACTCGACATTGCGGCCGGTCATCAACGCCACGATCTGCGAGGTCGGGGTGTCCTTGGCCGCCAGCCCCACCGCGACCGTCCGCCCGTCCTTCAACACCGTGACCCGGTCACCGATCTCCCGGATCTCCTCCAGCCGGTGGGAGATGTAGATCACCGCCACCCCCTGAGAGGTGAGATCACGGATCACCCGGAACAGGTTGGCGACCTCGTCATGGGCCAACGCGGCCGACGGCTCGTCCATGATGATCAACCGGGCCGAGTGCGACAACGCCCGGGCCATACTCACGATCTGCTTGTGCGCCGGCGACAACCGGCCCACCTCGGTACGCGGCCGGATCTCACCGTGCCCCAGCCGCTTGAGCAACTCGGCCGTCGCCCGATCGGCCTCCGACCGGCGGGAGAACCCGAAGGTCGCCATCTCATGGCCGAGGAAGATGTTCTCCGTCACGCTCAACCCGTCGACCAGATCGAGCTCCTGATAGATGGTGGCGATCCCGAGGCCCATCGCCGCGGTCGGCGGCGCCAGCCGCACCGGCTCACCGCCGAGCAACACCTCACCCTCATCCGGCGCATGCGCACCGGACAGGATCTTGATAAGCGTGGACTTCCCGGCGCCGTTCTGGCCGAGCAGGCAGTGCACTTCTCCGGCTCTGACCTCAAGGTCCACGCCGTCCAGCGCACGTACGCCGGGGAACTGCTTGACGATCCCCCTCATTTGAAGCAGGGGGTGTTCGTCTCCCATGGGGGTCTCCCAACGATGGTCAGTTGGCGGAGTAGACGTGGTCGCTGATCAGGCGGGTGGCGCCGATGACACCCGCGGTATCGCCGAGTTCGGACAGCACGATCGGCAGGTTTCCGGTGGCGAGCGGCAGCGACCTGCGGTAGACGACACTTCTGATCTCCGCGAGCAGCACGTGGCCGAGCTTGGCCACGCCACCCGCGATGATCACGAGGCCGGGGTTGAAGAAGCTCACCAGGCTCGCCAGCACCTGGCCCACCCGGCGCCCGCCGTCGCGGATCAGCCCGATCGCGCCCGCGTCGCCCTGCGCCGCCGCGGCGGCGACGTCCTCGGCCGTCAGCGTGCCCGCGACCGCGAGCCGCTCGGCCAGGTACGGCGAGCCGCCCGAGCGGGCCACCGCGACGGCCTCCCGCGCCAGCGCGGCGCCGCCGAAGTATGCCTCCAGGCACCCGGAGTTGCCGCAGGAGCAGACCGGCCCGAGGTCGTCCACCCGGATGTGGCCGATGTCGCCGGCGCTGCCGGACACCCCGCGGTAGATCTTGCTGTCCACCACGATGCCGCAGCCGATACCGGTGCCGATCTTGACGAGCAGGAAGTCCTCGACGTGCCGCGCGAGACCGGCGTGCAGTTCTCCGAGTGCCATGATGTTGACGTCGTTGTCGACCACCGTGGGGCAGCACAGCGCCTGCCCGACCGTCTCCCTGACCGGGTAACGGTCCCAGCCCGGCATGATCGGCGGCACCACCGGGACGCCTTCGGCGAAGCTCACCGGCCCCGGGACGCCGATGCCGGCGCCGCTGAGATCGGTGAACATCCCGTCCCTGCTCAGCTTGCCGAGCAGTTCGATGGCCCGGTCGAGGACGACGGCGGGTCCCTCTTTGATGTCGCAGGGCTCGCTCAGATGACCGAGCACGTTGAGCTCACCGTCGGTGACCGCGACGTCGATCGAGGTGGCGCCGATGTCGATCCCGGCGAACCGGATGTCACCGGCCAGCCGTACGCGTCCCGAGCGCCTGCCGCCACGCGAGGCGGCCAGTCCGTCGGGCTCGGCGAGTCCCAGCTCGACCAGCCGGTCCAGCTCGACGTTGAGCTTCGACCGTGACAGGTCCACCACGTCGCCGAGTTCGGCACGGGAACGCCCGCCGTCCCTCAGCAACCGCAGGAGCGCGGCCTGGTGGACGTTCTCCGGCCTGATGGTCGTCCTCTTCACGTACGCCTCCGCGTCCCAGTGATTGGCTCGAAACGTACCTCTTTTCTGCTGATTGGGGAAGACCTTTTATCGAAGTGATGCAACCTTTCGCTGAAATCAGCAAAAGTCGTGCTCGTGGACGGGGTAGGAGAGCAGAGAGAATGGTTGGAGGGCACATGCTGGGGTTGCCTGACGAGGTGCGCGGCTGCCTGTTCGACATGGACGGGGTGCTCACGCGCACGGCCCGGATCCACGCGGCGGCGTGGAAGGAGATGTTCGACGAGTACCTGCGCGACCGGGCGGTCGCCGCCGGCACCCCGTTCGTCCCCTTCGACGAGACCGGCGACTACGAGCGGTACGTCGACGGCAGGAAGCGCCTGGACGGCACGCGGGGGTTCCTGCGGGCCAGGGGCATCGACCTGCCCGAGGGCAGGCCGGACGACCCGCCGGGCATGCCCACCGTCAACGGCCTGAGCAATCGCAAGAACGAACTGGTCCAGGCGATCCTCGACCGGCAGGGCGTGGAGGTCTTCGAGGGCTCGGTGCGCTACCTGCGCGCCGCCCGCGACGCCGGGCTGCGCCGCGCGGTCGTCTCCAGCAGCGCCAACACCGCGCGCGTGCTCGCCGCGGCCGGTCTCGGGGACATGTTCGACGCGCGGATCGACGGCGAGGTGGCCAGGGAGCGCGGCCTGGCCGGCAAGCCCGCCCCCGACATGTTCCTCGCCGCCGCCGAGGCGCTCGGGCTCGCGCCGGCCGAGGCCGCGGTGTTCGAGGACGCGCTGGCGGGGGTGGCCGCCGGGCGCGCGGGCGGCTTCGCCGTCGTGGTGGGCGTGGACCGCGGGCATCAGGCCGGCGCCCTGCGGGACAACGGCGCCGACGTCGTGGTGACGGACCTCTCCGAACTGCTGGACGAGAAATGATCAAGCATCCCGCCTTCATCGTCGAGCCGTGGTCGGTGCGGGAGTGTCACCTGCACACCGACGTGCTCGCCCAGACCGAGTCGGTGTTCGCGCTGTCCAACGGGCACATCGGGCTGCGCGGCAACCTCGACGAGGGCGAGCCGTACGGGCTGCCGGGCACCTACCTCAACTCCTTCTACGAGCTGCGCCCGCTGCCGTACGCCGAGGCGGGCTACGGCTACCCCGAGTCCGGGCAGACGGTCGTCAACGTCACCAACGGCAAGCTGATCCGGCTGCTCGTGGACGACGAGCCGTTCGACGTCCGATACGGCACGCTGCACTCACACGAACGGGTCCTCGACCTGCGGGCGGGGACGCTCACTCGTAAGGCCTGCTGGAGCTCGCCGACCGGGGCGCAGGTGCGCGTCACCTCGACCCGGCTCGTGTCGTTCACCCACCGGGCCGTGGCCGCGATCCGCTACGAGGTGGAGCCGGTGGACCAGCCGCTCAACGTGGTCGTCCAGTCGGAGCTGGTGGCCAACGAGACCGTGCCGTCGCCGACCGCCGACCCCCGCGCCGCCGCCGCGCTGCAGGCGCCGCTGGTGCTGGAGGAGAACGTCGCCGCGCGCAACAACGTGTGCGTCATGGTCCACTCCACCAGGGCCAGCCGGCTGCGGGTCGCGGCGGCGATGCGTCACGAGATCGACGGCCCCGACGGCACTCGCGCCGAGTGCGACGGCGGCGGCAACGTCAGCCGGGTCACGATCGCCACCCGGCTCGCGCCGGGCCAGCGGCTGCGGCTGGACAAGTTCTTCGCCTACGGCTGGTCGGCCAAGCGGTCCCGGCCCGCGATGCACGACCAGGTCGTGGCGGCGCTGGCGGCGGCCCGGCTCACCGGGTGGGACGGCCTGCGCGCCGAGCAGCGTGCCTTCCTCGACGACTTCTGGGCGGGCGCGGACGTCGAGGTCGAGGGCGACGCCGAGGTGCAGCAGGCCGTACGCTTCGGGCTGTTCCACCTGCTCCAGGCGGGCGCCCGGCTGGAGCGGCGGCCCATCCCCGGTAAGGGGCTGACCGGCTCGGGCTACGACGGGCACGCGTTCTGGGACACCGAGAGCTTCGTGCTGCCGGTGGCCACCTACACCTATCCCCGGGCCGCCGCCGACGCCCTGACGTGGCGGCAGTCGATCCTGCCCCTCGCCCAGGCGCGGGCCGAGCAGCTCGGCCTGGCCGGGGCGGCCTTCCCCTGGCGGACGATCAACGGCGAGGAGTGCTCGGGATACTGGCCCGCGGGCACGGCGGCCTTCCACGTCAACGCCGACATCGCCGCCGCGGTCACGCGCTACGTCGACGCGACCGAGGACACCGACTTCGAGCGGGACATCGGCCTGCCGCTGCTCGTCGCGACCGCCCGGCTGTGGTGCGCGCTCGGCCACCACGACGCGGAGGGCCACTATCGCATCGACGGCGTGACCGGCCCGGACGAGTACAGCGCCGTCGCGGACAACAACGTCTACACCAACCTCATGGCCCAGCGGAACCTGCGGGCCGCCGCCGCCGCGGCCGTACGCCACCTCGACCGCGCCCAGCAGCTCGGGGTCACGCTGGAGGAGACGGCGATGTGGCGCGACGCCGCAGCGGCCATGTGCCTGCCGTACGACGAACGGATGGGGGTCCACGAGCAGAGCGAGGGGTTCATCGGGCACGCGGTGTGGGACTTCGCGGGCACAGAACCCGAGCAGTATCCGCTGCTGCTCCACTTCCCCTACTTCGATCTGTACCGCAAGCAGGTCGTCAAGCAGGCCGACCTCGTGCTGGCCATGCACCTGTGCGGCGAGGCGTTCACGCCGGAGCAGAAGGCGCGTAACTTCGCCTACTACGAGGCGCTGACCGTGCGCGACTCCTCGCTGTCGTCCTGCACCCAGGCCGTGCTCGCCGCCGAGGTGGGGCAGCTCGACCTCGCCTACGCCTACCTCGGCGAGGCCGCGCTGATGGACCTGCGCGACCTGGAGCACAACACCCGCGACGGCGTCCACATGGCCTCACTGGCCGGGGCGTGGATCGCGCTGGTGGCCGGGTTCGGCGGCATGCGGGCACGCGAGGGGCATGTCCGCTTCGCGCCCCGCCTGCCCTCGGGCATCACCCGGCTCACCTTCCGCGTCCGCTATCGGGGCCGCCTGCTGCGGATCGACGTCACGCCTGACGGCACGACGTACCGGCTCCTGCACGGCCCGCCCATCACGCTGTCGCACCACGGTGAGGAGCTCACGCTCGGCGCGCAGCCGCAGGCCCGGCGCAACGCGCCGGCGCCGTTCCCCGGCCTGCGGGTCAGGCAGCCGCCCGGCCGCGCGCCCGCACCCCGGCGGCCCGGGGACCTGTCCCGCGATCTCCTTGGCCCGGCCGAGCAGGCCGAGGAGCTCTGACGGCCCGGCCGGGCGGGACGAGAGGAGGTCAGAGCATCGCCTGCAGGGAGGCGCCGGCCTGCTCACCCAGCTTGGTGGGGAGATAGGGCTGCTCGGCCATGACGGCCTCCCAGTTGTCGCGGATCGCCTCGATGGTGAGGTCGTCGGTCCGCCAGCCCGGCCCCTCGGCCACGAACACGCGGGCGATCCGGCCGGCGCCGACCGAGAACACCTCGCCGCTGGCCTCGCAGCTCTCGTGGGCCAGGTACGCCACCAGCGGGCTGACCCGCTCGGGGGTGAACTTGCTCTCGAACTCCGCGGGCAGCAGCATCTCGGTCATCCGCGTCCACGCCACGGGAGCGATCGCGTTGGCCTTGATGTTCGCCCGCGCGCCCTCGATGCCGAGCGTCTTGGTCAAGCCCACCAGGCCCATCTTGGCCGTCGAGTAGTTGGCCTGGCCGAAGTTGCCGAACAGCCCGGCGGGCGAGGAGGTGTTCACGATCCGCCCGTACGCCTGCTCCTTCATGTGCGGAAACGCCGCCCGGCTGACCAGGAACGACCCGCGCACGTGCACGGCGAGCACGGCGTCGAACTCCTCGACCGTCATCTTCCCGAACGAACGGTCGCGCAGGATGCCGGCGTTGTTGACGACGACGTCCACGCGGCCGAACGCGTCGAGCGCCGTCCGCACGATCGCCTCCGCGCCCTCCGGCGTGGCGACGTTGTCGGTGCTGGCCACCGCCTTCCCGCCGTTCTTCACGATCAGCTCGGCGACCTCCGCCGCCGGGCCCGAGGACGCGCCGGAGCCGTCGAGGGCGCCGCCGAGGTCGTTGACGACGACCTTCGCCCCCCGTTGGCCGAGCAGCAGCGCGTGCGACCGGCCGAGCCCGTGCCCGGCTCCGGTGACGATCGCCACCCTCCCGTCGAACCTCAGCTCGGACCCTCCACCATCGAGACCCTCACCAGCAGGCATGGCGCCACCCTTCCAGAAAGAGAACAAGGTTCTGGTAGCACTTTAGCCTTCGGCGGCGATAACGGTCAGAAGTAGTCGGCCGTCCAGTGCACGGCGAACGGGTGCTCGACGACGGCCCTGACCTCGGCCTCCTGCAGCAGCAGCGGCCTGGCCATGCCGGTCTGCTCGTCCCGGCGCTCCCACTCCTCGAAGAGGAGGGGCAGAGCCGCGCGGACCGGAGGGTCGAGCGGCGCGTGCAAGCACCCCGACCGCACGCCGCGCGCGCGGGCCTCGGCGGCCACGGCGCGCAGCAGCGGCGCGGCCGCCGGGCCGGCCGCGAGCGCTACCTCGGCCACGTCTCCGACGCTCCAGTCCACCACCGCGTACGCCATGGGGGTGCCGTGCTCCTGGACCAGCAGGATCTCGTGCGGCGGGCCGTACCAGACAGGGACGCGGCCGGTCCAGTCACGGGCGGAACGGACGGTGGTGAGCGGACGCCGGTCGTCGTGCCGGTCGTGCAGCGCGGCGAGCACCGGCCAGTCGCCGAGCCCGGCCGGTTCCGCGGTCCAGCCGGCGTCGAGAGTGGCAACGGCGGCGAAGCGGCCGTCCACGCGCGGCCGGTCGAACACCCGCCAGCCGGAACCGGCGTAGACGCCCGGCGTGCCGGTGAACAGCAGCGACCACGCGCACCCGGCCGCCGTCATCGCCTCGGCCGCCATCGCGAGCAGCCGTCTGACCAGCCCCCTGCCCCGGGCGTCCGGCCTCGTCGCGACGCTGGACACGCAGCCCACCCGCTGGACCCCGCCGCGGGCGTCGCGCACCTCGCGGGGCAGCCAGTACACGACGGCCAGCACGCCGGTGCCGTCCGCGGCCACGAACGTGCGGCCGAGGCGGCCCTCGTCCTGCTCGTACAGCGACACGATGTGGGACGCGGTGAAGGCCCGCGCCCACAGTTCGTAGAGGGAGACCGTCTCGTCCGCCCTTACGGTCCTGAACTCGGTCACCCCATGCGCTCCAGCATCGCGGGGGTCACCTCGTGGTTCAGGGGAAGTCCCGCGCGGTGGCGCCGGATCTCGTCCAGCACGAGCGCGCCCTGGCGCCGCCGCGCCTCGACCGTCCCGGCCGCCTGGTGCGGCGTGAGCAGGACGTTCGGCAGGGTCCTGAATCCGTGGTCCGCGGGCAGCGGCTCGGCGTCGAAGACGTCGATCGCGGCGTCGATCCGCCCGGTGCGCAGCTCCGCCAGGAGCGCCTCCTCGTCCACCAGCCACGATCTGGCCGTGTTCACCAGCCCCGCTCCGTCGGGCATGAGCGCCAGCTCGCGCGCGCCGAGCAGGTGCCTGGTCTCCGGCAGCACCGGCGCGTGCAGGGCCACGATCCTGCTCGTGGCCAGCAGTTCGTCCAGTGCCACGGCGGGCACGCCGGGCTCCCCCGCGTAGTAGGGATCGCTCACCACCGTCGCCGCGCCGAGGGCGCGCACCAGCTCCAGATAGGCCCGGCCGGTGCGGGATGCGCCGACGACCCCGACGCGGCATCCCAGGATCTCGTGCCGCGGCGGCGCCTGCTCCGCCGCGTGCCAGTCGGCGCCGCCGCGCAGCGCGTGGTCGAAGCGGTGGATCCGGTGCAGGAGGGACAGGGTGAAGGCGAGCGCCACCTCGGCGACCGGGCGGGCCATCGCCTGCCCCGCCTGGGTCACCCTGATCCCCCGCGCGAACACCTCGCCGGTGACGAAGAACTTGACGCTGGCGCCGATGTGGGCGACCAGCCGCAGCCGTGGCGCGAGGTCCAGCAGGGCCGCGTCGAGGACCGGCACTCCCCAGCCCGTGACCAGGATCTCCGTGCCGGGAAGCGCCTCGGCGAGAGCGGCCCGGTCGGCCGGGTCGTCGAGCAGACGTGCTTCACCGAGCTCCCGCCCGAACAGCAGGGCGCGCAGGTCCGGCGGCACGCAGACCAGCGTGCGCGCGTCAGGCGAGCCAGGCATCGAGGTGCTCCGCCACGAAGTCGTCGTCCACGAGCCAGGGGTAGGCGGCCGTCACCCGGGTCAGCTCCTCCGCCTGGCCGGGCGACAGGCCCTCGTCCGGGTCCAGGCACCAGACGCCGGCGAGCAGGCCCTGCCGCCTGAGCACCTCGTGCACGCCCGCGATGCACCCGGCGAAGCCGTGCGCGGCGTCGAACACCGCCGCGTTGGCGTCGGTCAGCTGCTGCGCCTTCCTGGCCAGCCCTGCGGGGTCCTGGGACACCTGCTCGACCATCGCCACGGCGGCCCGGGTCCAGACCGCCCACTGGCCGAGCAGGCCGCCGCGGAACCGCAGCCCGCCGGGAAGCGTGGCAAGCAGGTCACCGATGATGTGGTCGTCGTTGCCGGTGTAGAGCGCCACCTCCTCGCGCCGGTCCGACGCCGCGACGCCGTATGCGACCTCCAGCGTGCGGTAGCGGTCGAAGGGCGCGACCTTGATCGCGACGGTGGACGGCTGGTCGGCGAGCGCCCGCCAGAAGTCCCGGGACAGCGCGGGGCCGCCGATGGCCCGTTGCAGGTAGAACCCGATCACGGGCAGCACCTCGCCCACCGCCCGCGCCCGCTCCAGCAGGTCCGCCTCGGTGGCCCCGGGGACGACCGGCGACAGCAGCACCGTGTCGTACCCGAGACCCGCCGCGAGCTCCGCCTCCGCGACCGCCTGTGCGAGGGGGCCGCAGGCGCCCGCGACGGTCACGACGTTGCCGGCGCGGCCGCTCGCGGCGACGGTCTCGGCCGCCAGTTCCAGCACCGGGCGCAGCAGCCCGGCCTCCCGGATCTCGAACTGCGTGGTGTGCACGCCGACGGCGATCCCGCCGGCCCCCGCCGCGAGGTAGTAGCGGGTGAGGGCCCGCTGGCGGCGCTCGTCGAGCGTGCGGTCCGCGGTGAGGGCGAGCGGGTGAGCGGGGATGACCGCCCCGTCGAGCAGCGGTGTCAGGGACATCAGAACCTCCCGTCGCGCACGGCGAACTTGGTGGGCTTGCCCGACACCGGCAGTCCCCGCTGCAGCCAGTCGGCCTGCCAGTCGACCAGCGCGCCCAGCGGGACATCGGGGTAGCCGAACAGCGCGTGGCAGCGCGTGGCATCGCTGAGCAGGGCCGTACGGGCCTCGGTCCCGGCGAACTCGGCGGCGACGCCGAACCGCTCGGCGAAGCGGGAGGCGATCCGCCGGACCGACGCGGTCTCCGGACCGGTGAGGTTGAGCACGAAGGCGTCGGTCGACGCGTGCTCCAGCGAGCGCAGCGCGACCTCGTTCGCGTAGCCCTGCCACACGACGTTGACGTGACCGGTGGTGACGTCCACCGGCCCCCCGGACAGCACGGCCTCGCCGATGTCGGCGAGCACGCCGTAGCGCAGGTCCACGGCGTAGTTCAGGCGCAGCAGGCTCACCGGCGTGCCGCGCTGCGCCGCGTGCTCGAACACCCGCTCCCGGCCGAGGCAGCTCATCGCGTACTCGCCGACGGGCCCGGTCGGGTCGGTTTCGGCGCAGCCGCCGGTCTCCAGGTCGGTGAGCGGGTAGACGTTGCCCGTGGAGAACGCCGCGATCCGGGCGCCGGCGTACCGCTCCGCGACGCGCGCGGGCAGCGCGGCGTTGACCACCCAGGCGAGGTAGGGCGCTGCGGCGGTGCCGAACTTCGCCCCCACCATGAACACCACGTCGCGGGCGTCCGGCAGCGCGCTCAGGTCCGCGTTCCCCATCAGGTCGAACGTCACCGTCCGCACGCCGTGCCGCTCCAGGTCACGGGCCGCGGCGAGGTCGGACCAGCGCGAGACCGCCCACACCGCGTCGCCCGTACGGCCCGCCTCGTCGAGGCCCCGGCGCGCCAGCCGGCACAGCGTGGGGCCCATCTTGCCGCCCGCGCCGAGCACGACCAGGTCTCCCGCACCCGAGGCCAGAGAGGCCACGAGGGCCGCGGACGGCGTCGTGAGCCGGTCTTCCAGCGCGGATTCAGAGTCGAACATCATTTATCCCTTGATTCCAGACATGGTGACGCCCTCGGTGAGGTAGCGCTGACCCACGAGATAGGCGGCGAAGATCGGGACGAAGGCCACAGTCGCGCCCGCGAGCACGACGTTGAGCGGCACGTTCTGCTCCTGGAGCGACGCGATGCCGACCGTCAGCGTGCGCATGTCGGTGCTCTGCCCGACGATCAGCGGCCAGAGGAAGTCGTTCCAGTGCCACAGGAAGACGAACAGGCCGAGCGTGGCGAGGATGGGCTTGCACAGGGGCAGCACGATCCTGACGAAGATCGTCCACTCCGAGGCGCCGTCCAGCCGCGCCGCCTCGAACAGCTCGTCGGGCAGCGCGCCGATGAACTGCCGCATCAGGAAGACCGCCTGCGCGTTGGCGAGGGTCGGCACGATGAGCCCCCAGAAGGTGTCCACCCCGCCCGCGTTGGCGACCAGGACGAACAGCGGGATCAGCGTGACGTGGTAGGGCACCATCACCATCGCGAGGAACGACCAGAACATGGTCTCCTTGCCGGGGAAGCGCTTCTTGGCGAAGGCGTATCCGGCGAGCGAGGCGAGCAGCAGCACGAGCACGACGCTGACCACCGAGTAGATCAGCGTGTTCAGCGTCCACAGCGGCAGGTCGCCGCCGCCGAGCACCCGCTCGTACGCCCCGGTGGCCAGCGGCCAGGGCAGCAGGCTGCCGGGGAACTCGACCGCCGCCACCGGCTTCAGGCTGAGCACGACCATCGCGTAGAACGGGAAGATCGTGACGATCGAGGCGACGCTCAGGAGCACGATCCGTACGACCCGGCCAGCGGCTCCCGGCTCCAGCGCTCGGTATGCGGTCACTTGGCCCTCCCGATGAGCAGCCGCTGGATCAGCGCGACGAACAGAGTGAGCACGAACAGGGCGACGCCGAGGGCGCTGGCGTAGCCGAGGTCGAAGTATTTGAAGCCCTGGTCGTAGAGGTCCATGACCAGGGTGTAGCTGGAACGGCCCGGGCCGCCGCTCGTCATGACGTAGACGAGGTCGAAGACCTGGAAGGAGTTCGTGGTCTCGATCACGGCCAGGAAGAAGATCGCCGGCCGCAGCTGCGGCAGGACCACATAGCGGAAGCGCTGCCAGGGCCCCGCGCCGTCGCTGAGCGCCGCCTCCTCCAGCTCGCGCGGCAGGTCCTGGAGCCGGGCCAGGACGATCAGCATGCCGTACCCGAAGCGGGACCAGACCGAGACGACCACCAGGGCGGGGATGACGAGCACCGGCGAGGCCAGCCAGGAGCCGCCGATCAGCTCGCCCAGCGGCCCAGACGAGGAGAACAGCCAGGTGAAGATGGTCGCCGCCAGGACGAGGCTGGTGATGACCGGCAGGAAGAAGATCGACCGGAACAGCCGGACCCCGCGGAACGACCGGCGCACGAGCAGCGCGAGACCCACCGACACGCCGACCGAGAGCGGCAGGTAGAGCACCGTGTAGATCACGGTCACCCTGAGCGCCTGCCAGAAGAGCGGATCGTGCACCATCCGCTGGAAGTTCTCCAGGCCGACGAACGTCGGGCTGTCGCCGACCGTGTACTCGAAGAAGCCGAGTAAGGTCCCCACGACGGCCGGGCCGAACCGGAAGGCCAGGAACAACAGGAAGCACGGCAGGACGAACGCCAGGCCCCAGCGGGCCTCGTACCGGGCGCCCGCCGACCTGCGCCGGGCCGTCACTCGGCGCGGACGCGCCTCCGCGGTGACCGTCACGGGTTTACCTCACAGGTGTCTCGAAACTTGTCGCACCGCCCGGCCGCTCGGGTCACGGCGGCCGGGCGGGCGTTCCTGGGACGGCCTACTGGCCGATGAGGGCGTTGGCCGCGGTGGCGGCGTCGGTGAGGGCCTGCTGCGGGCTCTTCTGGCCGATCAGCGCGGCCTGGATCTCCGGCGCTAGCACGCCCATGACGTCGCGCGCCTTGTTGTGCAGCGGCGCGCCCTGCATGAGGTCGAGCGTCTTCTCCATCTCGGCGTTCGGCCCCTCGGTGTAGAGGGCGCCCGTCGACTTCTGCGGGGAGAAGAAGCCCGAGGCCGTGTCGTACGCCTTGGTGACGGCGGCGCTGGAGGCGAAGGTCAGCCACTTGCCGGCCGCGTCCTTGGCCTTGGAGCCCTTGAGCATCGACAGCGCGCCGATGGAGCCGTAGCCGACCTGCTTGGCGTCGCTCAGCGGCGGGTAGATCTTGATGTTCTCCGCGCCCCAGAACGACTCGACGTCCGCGGGCACCTGCTGCCAGGTGCAGGCGACCTTGTTCTGCGCCAGGTGCGTCTGCTCGAACGCGGGGATGCCGGTGAGCAGGTCCTTCTCGACATAGCCCTTGTCGGCGAGCGTCTTGAGGAAGGTCAGCGCCTTGAGGCCCTCGGGGCCGTCGAAGGCCACCTTGGCGCCGTCGGGCGTGAACACGTTGCCGCCGGCCTCCCACAGCAGCGGGTAGAACGACTGGTTAAGCGTGGCGCCGGGGTCGGCGTAGTAGTTGGTGACGTCGAAGCCCTTGTCCTTGAGCTTCGGCGCGATCGCGAGCACGTCGTCCCAGGTCTTGGGAGCCTCCACCCCGGCCTCGTCGAGCACCTTCTGGTTGCACATCAGTGGGTTCGCGCCCATCAGGATCGGGGCGCCCATCAGCTTCCCGTCGATGGTGACGGCCTGCTTGACGTTGTCGCGGTAGTCCGCCTTGGCCGTGTCCGGCAGGTAGGAGTCGACCGGCTCGATGGCCTTCGCGAACTTCGGGATCTGGTCGGGGATCAGGTAGACGAGGTCGGGCCCCTTGTTGCCGGCGATCGCCGTGGTGAGCGACTCCTCGCGCTTGGCCCAGGGGTAGATCTCGACCTTGACGTCGATGTTCGGGTTGTCCTTGGTGAACGCGGCGATCTGGCCATCCCAGAAGGCCTTGTGCTTGGCCTCATCCGGGATGATCGGGTACACCCACATGGTCACGGACTGCTTGTCCGACGCGGCGTCCGAGCCGGAGCCGCAGGCGGTGGCCGCGGCGGCGAGCGCCGCCACCACGACCGGCGCGAGCATGCGAAGTCGCATGGGGAAGGTCCTCTCTGGGGATTCGGGGAAGTTCACTGTTCCGGCACGTCGACGACGGTGCCGGAGTGGCGGGCGCGCTCGGCGGCGAAGACCGCGAGGTGGGAGGCGAGCGACTCGGCCGGGCCGGATCTGATCAGGGTGTCGTCGCCGGTGGCCACCGCGCGCACGAAGGCGTCCATCACGCCGTCGTCCCCGCCGCCGTGGCCCTCGCCGGCGTTGGCGCCGCCGGCGGGGCCGGCCTCGGCGGTCTCGGTCCTGCCGGTGCGGAAGTCCAGGACCGCCACCCGCTCGCCGTCTCCTTCGAGCCGCCCGTGGCTGCCGAAGATCCGGGTCTGCCGGTGGGTCTGCTCGGTGAAGGCGGTCATCGTGAACGTCCCGGAGGCGCCGCCCTCGAACTCCAGGGCCAGCACCTGGTGGTCCACGACGTCGTTGTCGCAGGCGTAGACGCACCTGCCGTACGGACCGGTGCGCAGCGCCTCGGTGACGCCCGCCTCGTCCGTCGCCTCGGTGATCACGCTGACGGGCCAGACGGCCCCGCGCTCCCGCAGCACGGGGTAGTAGAGCTTGGGCGCCGAATAGGGGCACTCGGGCTCGATCGCGCAGTCCAGGCAGCGGTCCGCGGCACCCGCGGGGCGCTTGTCGGGCCGGAAGTGCCCGAGGTCGCCGAAGCTCGCCACCCGGGCGATCCTGCGCCCGGTCACGTACGCCAGCCAGTCGAGGTCGTGGCAGGACTTGGCGAGCAGCATCGGGCTGGCCAGCTTCTCGCTCCGCCACGGCCCCCGGACGTAGGAGTGGGCCGCGTGCCACCAGCCCACCGGCTCCAGGTGCTGGACGCTCATGATCTCGCCCAGCACACCGGAGCGGACCACCTCCATCACCAGGTCGGTGTACGGCGTGTAGCGCAGCACGTGGCAGACCGCCAGGCGGACGCCGGCCTCGGTGACCGCGGCGGCGATCCGCCGGCACTCCTCCTCCGTGGGCGCGAGCGGCTTCTCCAAAAGCAGGTCGCGCCCGGCCCGGGCGAACGCGACGGCCGGGTCCACGTGGTCCCTGTCCTGGGTCGCCACGATCACCGCGTCGGCCGGCACGTCCGCGGCCAGCATGTCCTGCCAGGTCGCGTACTCCGCCACCCCGGGGTGCCCGGCCGCGACGAGGCCGCGCCGGTGAGGGTCCGGGTCGGCCACGGCGACGAGTCGCGCCCGGTCCGGGTTGCGCGCCACCCACGAGGCGTAGGTCTGGCCCCGGCTTCCGGCGCCGGCGAGGGCCAATGCGACCCGGCGTTCCATTTGCACTCCTATGTACGTGATTGGGAGTAGAAGGTTAGAGAACGAGGTTTCCGGTGGTCTGAACCCGGGGGCCGTCCGGCGGCGTCTTCCGGGAGACGCCCTCCTCGACACAGGAGGTGTGCTGGAGCAGCGAGCCGTCGCCGAAGGCGGCCTCGGCGAGCGTGACCTTCCCTCCCGACAGGCGGGCGCCGACCGCCGAGTACACGTTCTTCCCGGCCTCGACCGCGACGTGGGCGGCGCCCGCGTCGTTCGTCGTGCTCCGGTAGTCGCGCAGTTCCCACTGGACCGTCCCGCCCGCGTCCGCGCGGGACAGCAGCGCCTTCGCGCCGTTGGTCCCCTCCAGCACCGCGCCGCCGCCCACGTGGATCCGCTGGTCCTTCTTGCCCGACACCCGGATGCCGGTGCCCGACAGCCGCCCGCCCTGGATCCGTACGAGTGAGGCGGCGACGGGCAGCGGCGCGCCGCCCTCCTTGCCGAGCAGGGTGCTGTCGACCAGGTGCAGCTCCCCGGTGCCGTTGCAGGCGTTGCCGTCCAGGTTCGACAGCACCGACCGCACGATGTGCACGGGCGAGGTGACCGAGGACTGCACGATCTCCGAACCGGCGGCGAGCGTGAAGTCGCACCCCTCGATGATGTTCGGCCGGGCCGACAGGGAGGACGACTGGGAGATGATCAGCTGGTCGTTCGCGGAGCAGCCCCGCATCTGGACGCCGTCGGCGTTGACCCAGATCATCCCGGAGCCCGCGAGCGACGGCTTGCCGATCACCCGGAGATCCTCCAGCGTCAGGTCGGCGACCTTCACGCGGGCGACGAACCACGAGCAGACGTGCCGCCGGACGGTGATCCGCTTGGCCGCCGAGCCCCACGCCGCGCCGGAGTTGGCGAACGTCATCAGGCCGGAGTTGCCGGTGTAGACGAGGTCGTGCTCGTACTGGCCGTGGGTGACGAACGGCCCCTGGTCGTCCCCGTCGCCGTGGCAGTTCTCCACCAGTCCGTACGCCGAGGCGGTCCAGTCGTTGAGGTGGCGGGCGTTGGAGGTGTGGCAGTCGGCCACGTGGCCGTACAGGCAGTAGATCTGCTGGGTGAGGTAGCCCGCGCCGCCCCAGGTGACGGACGTCGGGTTCTTCAGCGAGCAGGAGCGCGTCTGGAAGTACGTGCACCAGCGGCGCATGACGACCGGCCAGAACGTGCCGGTCGCGTCGATGCCGGACACGTCGCACCAGACGGCGTACTCATAGGCCACCGGGTGCGAGCCGGTGTACTGGTCCGCGCCCGCGCCGGTGAACACCATGTTCCTGACGTGGACCCGCTCGACCGGCTCGATCCTCGTCCAGGTGATCGACCGCCCGGCCTTCATCGTCCAGCCGTTGAGGTAGTTCACCCGGATGTGGGAGCCGTCCACGATCTGGGTGATCTGCACGAGCTTCTGCAGCTCGCGTTCCCACTGCCCGGCGCCCTTGCTCACCTCGGCCGACCACCACTGGCCGACCTGGAACTTCGACGAGTCGCCGACCTCGAAGACGTCCGACAGCTCGGGCATGTCGGCGGTGAGCGGCGCGGTCACCACCGTGTCGGTGACCTTGCCCCGGAAGAAGAGCACGGCCGCGAAGGGGTCGTCGTAACCGGCGTTCTCGATGCCGTCGGTGCGGACAGTGTGGCCGCCGAAGTCGAGTTCCAGGTTCGAGCGGGTGTACTTGTGCCGCTTGACGAACAGCAGGTCGGTGTGGGCCTCGATCCGGTGGATGGACGGGTCGTTGACCATCGCGTCCAGCGCTGCGTCGGCCGGCGCGTCGCCGCCGAACACGCCGAACCTGCGGAAGTCGCCCACACCGTCGTGGACCTGCACCCACCGGCCCGCACCCGGGCCGCCCAGGACTGTGCCGCCGTTGACCGCCACCGTGGAGGCGGCGCTCCAGCGCACCAGCATGCCGCCGCCGTCACCGGCCGCCTTGTAACCCGCGACCTGCACCAGCGTCCCGTCCGGGATCTTCCTGCCGTCCAGCGACAGCAACTCGGCCACCGTCGCCACGGCGTACACCGCGTTCTTCAGCTCCGCCGCCGCCCCGGCGTGAGCCGTACCGGGAACCAGCAGAGCCAGCCCGCCGACACCACCCGCCGTCAGCAGGGCACGACGAGAACTCATGGATGAACTCATTTCGGGACTCCTCAGACGGCCAGGTTGCCGGTGGTGATGACTCGGGGCCCCGCCGCCGGGACCGTACGGGTGACGCCCTCTTCGGCGCAGCCCGTGTGCAGGAGATGGGAGTCGCCGCCGAACGCGGCGCCCGCGAGCGTGATGGCGCCGCCGCGGAACCGCGCACCGACGGCGGAGTAGCGGTTGACGCCGCTCGTGATCGCGACGTGCGCGGTGCCGCCGTCGCCGGTCGAGCTGACGTAGTCGCCCAGCTCCCACCGCACCGGTGAGCCGTCGGCGCGGGACAGAAGCGCCTTCTCGCTGTTGGTCCCCTCGACCACGGCGCCCCCGCCGATCGAGATCCGCTGCTCGCGGACCGCGGACAGACGGATGCCGGTGTCGGTCAGCCGCCCGCCGGACACGACGACCTCCGCGGCTCCGATCAGCAGCGGCGCCGCACCGGCGGTCCCCGTGACCACGGTGTCGGTGAGGTGCACGGGGCCGGACCCGCGCATGACCGCGCCGTTCACCCCGGTGAAGACGCACCGGACGAAGTGGACGGGGTTCGTCACCGGTGTCTGGACGACGACCTGCCCCTCAGGGAGGTCGAAGCTGCAGTCCTCGATGACGTTCGGCCTGCCGGACCGCGCCGAGCGCTGCGCGACCGCGAACGTCCTGGCCGAGCAGCCGCGCATCTGGACGCCGTCGGCGTTGACCGTCAGTGTGCCGCCGGGGTCGAAGGTGGAGCGCGGGATGACCTTGACGTCCTCCAGCGTCAGATCGGTGATCTTGGTGTTGGCCGTGAACCAGGAGCAGACGTGCCGGCGTACGGTGATCCGCTTCGCGCTGATCCCCCATTGCGCGCCCGAGTTGGCGATGTCCATCAGGCCGGAGTTGCCGGTGAACACCAGGTCGTGCTCGTACTGCCCGTGGGTGGTGAACGGGTTGCCGCCCGTGTCGTCGCCGTCTCCGTGGCAGTTCTCCACCACGCAGTAGGCCGACGCGGTCAGGTCGTTGAGGTGGCGGGCGTTGGAGGTGTGGCAGTCGGCCACGTGGCCGTACAGGCAGTAGATCTGCTGGGTGAGGTAGCCCGCGCCGCCGTAGAAGACCGTCGGGGGGTTCTTCAGCGTGCAACTCTCGGTCCGGAAGTAGGTGCACCAGCGGCGCATGACGACCGGCCACCAGGTGAGGGTGGCGTCGATGCCCGAGACGTCGCACCAGGCGGCGTACTCGTAGGCGACCGGGTGCGAGCCGGTGTACTCCCGGTCGTCGGGCAGTTCCCCGTTCTTCGGCCCGTCGTACGGCGGGGCGCCGACGAAGACCATGTTCCTGACGTGGACCCGCTCGACCGGTTTCACCCTGGTCCAGGTGATCACGCGGCCCTTGTCGAGGTCCCAGCCGATCTGGTAGTTCACCCGGATGTGGGCGCCGTCGACGATCTCGGTGACCTGCACCATCTTCTGCAGTTCCCGCTCGTCGCCGCCGGAGAGGTTGTTCACCACCGCCGTCCACCACTGGCCGACCGTGAACTTCGCGGAGTCGCCGACCTCGAAGACGTCGGCCAGGTCGGGCATCGGGGCGCCCAGGGTGTGCTCGACGACCGTGCCGGTGACCTCTCCGCGGAAGAACATCACGGCGCCGAACGGGTTGTCGTGCGTGTTCTTCTCGATGCCGTCGGTGCGGACAGTGTGGCCGCCGAAGTCGAGTTCCAGGTTCGAGCGGGTGTACTTGTGCCGCTTGACGAACAGCAGGTCGGTGTGGGCCTCGATCCGGTGGATGGACGGGTCGTTGACCATCGCGTCCAGCGCTGCGTCGGCCGGCGCGTCGCCGCCGAACACGCCGAACCTGCGGAAGTCGCCCACACCGTCGTGGACCTGCACCCACCGGCCCGCACCCGGGCCGCCCAGGACTGTGCCGCCGTTGACCGCCACCGTGGAGGCGGCGCTCCAGCGCACCAGCATGCCGCCGCCGTCACCGGCCGCCTTGTAACCCGCGACCTGCACCAGCGTCCCGTCCGGGATCTTCCTGCCGTCCAGCGACAGCAACTCGGCCACCGTCGCCACGGCGTACACCGCGTTCTTCAGCTCCGCCGCCGCCCCGGCGTGAGCCGTACCGGGAACCAGCAGAGCCAGCCCGCCGACACCACCCGCCGTCAGCAGGGCACGACGGGCCGAAGAGGATTTTTGGGGGTCTTTCACAGATGCCTCAACCTTCGGCCGTGCGGCGAGAGGCGACACGGCAGGGGGTGAATGAAGGCCGGGCGGACACGCGTGAGGCGTGCAGGCGGCGGTGCTGCTGGCCGGAACCGTCCGCGGTCAGGGGCTGTGACGTCGCGGGGGCCAGTTGTTCGCCCGATGTGGCGCAAACCTTAAGCAGGTTTCGGTCGGTAAATCAAGGCCGGTAGCCGAGTTCCCACGAGATACGCAGCGCCGCGTCCCGCACCTGCCGCCCCAGCTCCTGGTAGCGCCACGTGGGCAGAGCCGGTTTCAGGCCGGTGATGCTGATGGCCCCGGCGCACACGCCGGAATGGTCGCGCAGAGCGCTGCCGACGCAGAACACCCCCTCCGCGTCCTCCTCGTCGTCGAGCGCGTAGCCCGTCTCGCGGATGTCGCGCAGGTGCGCCAGCAGCCGGTCGAGCTCGGTGATCGTGTGCGGCGTACGGCGGGGCAGCCCGACCCGCTCGATCAGGGCCGCGACCTGCCGATCCTCCATCTCGGCGAGCAGCGCCTTGCCGAGACCGGTGCAGTGGGGCAGCTCCCGCACGCCCATCCGGAGGTCCACCTGGATGCGCTCGCCGTTGCTCACCTGGTCGATCACGACGGCCTGGTCGCTCTCCGGGATCGCGAGCCGCGAGTTCATACCCGTCGACCGGGTCAGCTCCACCAAAATGGGACGGGCGACGTCCCGCAGGGACAGCTGGTCGCGCGCCCTGTCGCCGAGCCGGGCGAGCGCCATCCCGAGCCGGTAGCGCCGGTTCATGCCCTCGCCGTCGTCGGCGGCCAGGCCGAACCGCTGGAGTGTGTAGAGCGTGGCGAAGGCCGAGCTCTTCGACAGGCCGCACGCCGCCGCCACCTCGGTGACGCTCAGCCCCTCACCCGGGGGACCGCCGGCCAGGGCCTCGAGGACCTCGGCCGCCCTGGCGACGCTGCGGATCCAGTAGCGAGAGTTCTCTGCCTCACTGTTCGTCATAGCCGAACACTGTAGCGCATTTTTCACCACATCTCCCCTGTATGGCATTGACCTGGCGTATGCCCCTCTCTAAGATGCCGCTAGCTGTTCGGTTACGCCGAATAGTGTTCGTAACAATCGACCTGCGGCGGAAACATTCGCGTCACACCGGAACGGGGCTGGTCCCGGTGCGGCGGCCAAGGAGACCATGTGAATCAGCAACCGGCCCCGTCCACCTCCCTGCCCGAACGGGCCCGCCGGGTCATCCCCGGCGGAGTCAACAGCGGGCAGCGGAACGTTCCGGGACTCGCCGACCTGGTGATCGCACGGGCCCAGGGCGCCACGTTCTGGGACGCGGGCGGGCGGCAGTACACCGACTACCACGCGGCCTTCGGCCCGCCCCTGCTCGGCCACAACGACCCCGACGTCGCCGCGGCGGTGGCGGAGGCGGGACGGACCCTGGACCTGTGCGGCGTCGGCGTCACCGAGGGCGAGATCGAACTGGCCGAGACGCTCGCTGAGCTGGTGCCCAGCATGGAGCGGGTGCTCCTGACCAGCACCGGTTCGGAGGCGACCTTCCACGCCCTGCGGGTCGCGCGGGCCGCCACCGGGCGCCGGCTGGTGGTGAAGTTCCAGGGCTGCTACCACGGCTGGCACGACGCCGTGAGCATGAACGTGATCTCGGCGCCCGACCGCGTCGGGCACAGGGACCCGATCTCCACCGGCATCCTGCCCGAGGTACTCGACGCCACGCTCGTCCTCCGGTTCAACGACCCGGAGGGGGTGCGCGCCGCGTTCGCCGACCACGGCGAGGACATCGCCGCCGTGATCGTCGAGCCCGTGCCGCACAACGTCGGCTGCCTGCTCCCCGACGCGGAGTTCCTGCGTACGCTCCGGGAGGAGTGCACCCGGCACGGCAGCGTGCTGGTCTTCGACGAGGTGATCACGGGCGTACGGCACGGCCTGGGCGGCTGGCAGGAGGTCGCCGGCGTGACCCCGGACCTGACCACGATGGGCAAGGCCATCGCGAACGGCTATCCCGTCGGCGCGCTCGGAGGCCGCGCCGACCTCATGGACATGTTCAGCTCGCGCCCCGGCGCCCCCGTCTTCTTCGCGGGGACCTACAACGGCCACCCCGCGGTGGTCGCGGCGGCGCTCGCCACCCTGCGCAAGCTGCGCGAGGAGCCGGTGCACGAGCACGTGTTCCGGCTGGGCGACCGGGTGCGCGCCGAACTCCCCCCGGTGCTCGCCTCTCTCGGCGTGCCCGCCGTCGTCACCGGGTATGGCTCGGTGTTCGTCACCTACTTCATGGACCGGGTGCCGAAGACGTACGACGACCTCCTCGCCAACGACACCGCCATGTTCGTCGGATACCGTCGCCGCATGGTCGACCAGGGCGTCTTCGAGCTGCCGCTCAACCTCAAACGCAGCCACCTGTCGTACGCGCACACCGACGCGGACGTGGACCGGCTGATCGAGGCGACCGAGGCGGCCGTCCGCGCCCAGCTCGCCGACGGCGGCGCGCACGGCGACCTGAGCACCGCCTCCACCATGGGAGGAGCCCGCTGATGCTGACCGTGAACACCACCCGCCCGGTGGGCCCCGCCGGGCGGATCAGCCGTGTCGAGACCCTCACCCTGGGCACCGCCTGGCGCGACTTCAGCTACGTGCGGATCCACACCGACGAGGGGCTGTCAGGCGTCGGCGAGATCACCCATCCCTACCGGGCGCGGGAGACCTGCCTGCTGACCGAGGCGATGGCGCAGCGCCACCTGCTGGGCGCCGACCCGTTCGACGTGGAGGAGATCTGGCTCCGGCTCTACCAGGGCGACTTCCTGCGTGGCGGGGACATCGGCGGCATCGTGGTGTCGGGCGTGGACCAGGCGCTGCACGACCTGATGGGCAAGGCGCTCGGCGTGCCCGTCTACCGGCTCACCGGCGGCGCCTGCCGTGACCGGGTCAGGGTCTACGCCAATGGGTGGTATACCGGCGACCGCGAGCCCGGCGCGTTCGCCCAGCGCGCCAAGGAGACGGTCGCCAGGGGCTATACCGCGCTGAAGTTCGACCCGTTCGGGGCCGGCCTCGGCGAGCTGTCCCGCACCGAACTGCGCCTCTCGCTCGACATCGTCGCCGCCGTACGGGAGACGGCCGGCCCGGACGTGGACCTGTTCGTCGAGGGGCACGCCCGCTTCGCCTTCCACACCGCCGCCCGGCTGGTGCGGGAGCTGGAGCCGTACGACATCGGCTGGTTCGAGGAGCCGCTGCCGTGGACCCACATCGAGCGGTACGCCGAGCTGCGTCAGCGGGCGGCCTTCCCGATCTCGGGCGGGGAGCACTTCCACAACCGGTACGAGTACGCGCGGCTGTTCGCCACGGACGCGGTGGACATCATCCAGCCGGACCTGTCGATGGCGGGCGGGTTCACCGAGGTGCGCAAGCTCGCCGCGCTGGCCGACGTCCACGCGATGACGGTGGCACCGCACAACTCGAACTCGCCGCTGTGCACAACCGTATCGGTGCACGCCGTGCTCGGCATGCCGAACTTCACGATCCTGGAAACCTTCGACGGCCTGCTGGAGCCGTACGTCTTCGAGGCGGTCCGCGGCGCGCTACCCATCGAGTCCGGATATATCGGGATACCTGATAAGCCGGGACTGGGAATCGAGCTGGCCGACGAGGTCTTCGAGGAGCACCCGCCCAGCCACCGATTCTGGAACATGTTCGCCGAGGGCTGGGAGAAGCGGAACCGCACATGATCGTCGACGTCCACTCACACCTGTTCACCTGCCCGGACGACGTCGGGGACCCTTTCGCGGCGGAGTCGGCCCGCGCCCACGGAGGCCACGTCGACCTCACCGTGCGGTGGGCCGACTACGCGGCCTCCGCCCCCGAGGGGACCCGCACGATCGTGGTCGGCGGCAAGGCGCGCAGGTCGGGCCTGTGGGTGGACGACGCGGCCGTGGCCGATTACGCGGCCGCGCACCCCGACAGTCTGATCGGCTACCTGTCGCTCGATCCCACCCAGCCCGGCTGGCGGGACGAGCTGGTGCGCGGCCACCAGGACCTGGGCCTGCGCGGGATCAAGCTCATGCCGATGTACGCGGGATTCGACCCCGCGGCCCCGGAGTACGACGACCTGTTCGCCTACGCCGAGCGGCACGGACTGCCCCTGCTGGTGCACACCGGCACGACTTTCGTGTCCAAGGCGCCGCTGAAGTGGGCGCTTCCCGTCCATCTGGACGAGGTGGCGATCCGCCATCCCGAGCTGCGCATGGTCCTGGCGCATCTCGGCCACCCGTTCGAGGGCGAGTGCATCGCGGTGATCCGCAAGCACCGGCACGTCTACGCGGACGTCTCCGCGCTCCACTACCGCCCCTTCCAGCTCTGGCACAGCCTCAGGCTCGTCCAGGACTACAGGGTGTGGCACAAGCTGCTGTTCGGCAGCGACTACCCGTTCACCACTGTCGACGCCTCGATCGAGGGCCTGCGGGCGGTCGGCGCCGTGGCCGGCATCCCCGGACTGCCGCCGCTCGACCGCGACGAGATCGAGAAGCTGATCCACCGGGACGCCCTTCCGCTGCTGGGGCTGGCATGAGCGAGCCAATCGGCAAGCACATGAGCGAGCGAACCGGCAGACACATGAGCGAGCGAACCGGCAGACACATGAGCGAGCGAAGCGAGCGAAGCGAGCGAACCGGGCAGGCACAGTGCGGCCGCTTCGACCTGACAGGACGGACGGCCGTCGTCACCGGCGCCGCGCGCGGTCTCGGCCAGGCGTTCGCCGCCGGTCTCGCCGAGGCCGGCGCGGACGTCGTGGCGATCGACAGGCCGGGCGGCCCGCCGTTGAACGAGACCGTCCTGCTGGTCGAGGCGTACGGCAGGGTCTGCCGCCCGGTCGAGTTCGACCTCGCCGACACCGCGGGTCTCGCGGGCCTCGCCGACCGCCTCTGGGCCGAACGCCCGGTGGACATCCTGGTCAACAACGCCGGGATCGCCAGGCTCGAGCACTTCAACGAGATCACGGTCGAGGCCTGGCGCGAGATCATGGCGGTCAACGTCGACGCCGTGTTCTTCCTGTCCCAGCGGATCGCCGAGCACATGATCGCCGCGGGAAGGCCCGGCAGGATCGTGAACGTCTCGTCGAAGAACGGCCTGATGGCCGAGGCCGGGCTGGCCCATTACAACGCGTCCAAGGGCGCGGTCGAACTGATCACCAAGTCGCTCGCGGCGGAGCTCGGCCCGCACGGCATCACCGTCAACGCCGTCGCGCCCGGCATGATCGCCACGCCGATCGACGACGTGTTCCCCCTGGAGCATCAGGCGTTCGAGGCGGCCTGGGCCGAGCGGATCCCCCTCAGAGGCGGGTACGGCACGCCCGACGACGTCACCGGCGCCGTCGTCTACCTCGCGTCGGACGCCGCCCGGTACGTCACGGGCGCCACCCTCGTGGTCGACGGCGGCGTGCTGGCCGACCAGATGCCCCGCCACCGGTTCATGCCGCCGTACCGCTCGACCCTGCATCAGCCGCGATAGGGCTGGGCCGGCAGGCCGGTGACCGGCCCAGGGCCGGTCGGCGGCCCGTCAGTCGCCGCTGGTGGTCTTCGCTACCGCGGCGGACATGTCGTCGACATAACGGCGCATGAGGCGTTCGAGTTCCATGAGGTCACGGTCGCTCCATTGGGCGAGAACGGGACCGGCCAGGCGCTGACGGGCGGCGTCGAGAGCGTCGGTGACGCGGCGGCCGGCGTCGGTGATGATGGCCTCTTTCACCCTGGCGTCGGTAGGGCTGGGGCGTCGTTCGACGAGCCCGAGCGCGGCGAGTTTCGCGACCTGGCGGCTGATCGTGGTGTAGTCGCGTCCGGCTCGTTCGGCCAGTTCGCCCACACCGATCGGCCCGAATCGCTCGATGCCCACGATCAGGGAGAACAGGGCGCGGTCGAGGGAGACACCGGCTTCGGCCAACAGGACATCGTCGCGGCTGGGCAGGTTCATCAGCACGACCAGATCGACGATGGCCCCGTGGAGACGGCGCAACGTGGTCTGGCGTCGCCGTGTGGTCAAGGCGGCCGCACCGTCCTTCCTTGGCACCGAGCCTTCCCGAGCATCCGGCCTTGCTGAGGATCGGATACGGAGGGCAATTCTAGGAGGTCTACCCGCGGCGCCGTCGACGGCGGAGAGCGGTTCTCCCGGCGGTGACGGCGCCCGCCGTTCGGACGCGTGGGCGCCTGACCGCCTCGGGGCGCCGCGACACCGGTCCCGCCGGTCCCGCCGGGACCGCCTGATCCCGCATGGCACCTGACACACCTTCAATATATGCGTGTATTGAGCACGTATATGTTGCCCGACCGGACAAGCGGCCGCCCCTTCGTCTCACGATCTTCAGAGCCCACAACGGCAGGATATACCGGTACGTCGTGGCGATTGACGGCCGTCGGCACCCCTTCGTAAGATGAGTGCGTTTTACACATAAATTCCGGACGGCCGGGCTGTCCGGATCCACGCGAAGAAGGAGCTGGGCATGACCGTCAACGACGTCGAGGTAGTCATCTGCGGATCCGGGGCAGCCGGGGAGACCCTCGCGATCGAGCTGGCCCGCCGGGGCGTGAGTTTCCTGTTGATAGACAAGGCCGCGCACCCGTTCGTCGGGTCACGCGGCAAGGGCATCCAGTCGCGCACCCAGGAGGTGTTCGAGGACCTCGGAGTGATCGACAAGATCATCGCCTCTGGTGGCGAGTATCCGCTCCAGCGCTCCTACACCGACGACGGCCCGGTCGACACCAACGTGATCGACATGCCCGGCCCGACACCGGACGAGCCCTACCACATCGCGCTGCTGGTCCCGCAGTTCCTCACCGAGCGCAGACTGCGCGAGCGGCTGGCCGAGCTCGGCCACGCCCCGCACTACGACCACGAGCTCGTCGGCTTCGACCAGGACGAGGACGGGGTGAGCGCCCACATCGTCACCCCTGACGGTGCGCGCACGGTGCGCGCGCGCTACCTCGTGGGCGCCGACGGCGGGTCGAGTTTCGTGCGCAAGGCCCTGGGCGTGGCCTTCGACGGTGAGACCCTCGGGGTGCGTGCCGTGGTCGCCGACGTGATCGTCGAGGGGGTCTCGTTCGAGGTATGGCACCGCTGGGGCCGGGGAGCCGCGGACCAGATCATGCTGTGCCCGCTCTACGGCACCGAGATGTTCCAGCTCATGGGACCGGTCCCTTTCGGCGTGGACGTCGATCTGTCCGCGCAGGGTCTGACGGCGCTGTTACGCGAGCGCACCGGCCGCGACGACGTGCTGATCCAGTCGGTCTCGTGGGCCTCGGTGTTCGAGATGAACGCCCGCCTGGCCGAGACCTACCAGGTCGGACGCGTGTTCCTGACCGGGGACGCGGCACACGTCCACCCGCCGACCGGTGGGCAGGGACTGAACACCAGCGTGCAGGACGCCTACAACCTCGGCTGGAAGCTCGCCGCCGTGCTCGCCGGCGCCCCGGACCGGCTGCTGACGTCGTACGAGAGGGAGCGCCGCCCGATCGCGGAGGCCGTGCTCGGCCTGTCGAAGCGGCTGCTGGAGGCGGCCAAGAACCGCGATATGAGCCGTAACCGGGCAGTCAGCCAGCTCGACCTCGGCTACCCCGACTCGCCGCTCACCCTCATCGACCCCCAGCGCACCACGGGCGTGCTCGCCGGCGACCGCGCACCCGACGCGCCCGTCACCGGCGCCGGCGGCGTGCCCACCCGGCTGTTCTCCCTCTTCAAGGGCACCCACTGGACGCTGATCGGCTACGACGTGCGCGCCGGCGACGCCCCGGCCGCCCGGCGCGACGTGCACGTGCACACCATCGGCGAACGCGGCGACATCGTCGACACCGGCCGGCACGTGCGCGACGGCTACGGACTCGCCCCCGGGCAGTGGGTCCTGGTACGCCCCGACGGCTACGTCGCCGCCGTGGCCGCCGACCTGAACGTCATCGACGCCTACCTCGAAACCCACCTGGACATCACCGCACCCGCGAGCGCGCGGCAGGAGGTGATTCCCGCCGCGTACGCAGCGTCGCGATGAGCACGCGGCCGCGTCCCGGCCGGCATGGCCGCGCGCGGCCACCTCAGGCGGACGGCGCGTACCAGAGGTCGGGCTCGCCCGGCACGCGGGTGACCGTGCCACGCTGCTCCAGCCACACCAGGTGGGCGAGCGTCTCGTTGTTGGCCGCCCGCCGCATGTGCGCCGGGATCTCCTCCCAGCCGCGCGACCAGGTGAGCCGGGTGGCGATGTCCCAGCAGGTGGAGCCGTCGCCCTCCGCCACGACCCGCCGCACCTCCGCCAGCCGCTCCTCGTGGTGCCCGATCACGTAGTCCACCCGCTTCTCCAGCTCCAGGAAGCGGTACTCGTGGGCGGGCAGCACCTCCTCCACGTCGAGCTTGCCCACCGCCCGCAGCGCGTCGAGGTAGTCGGCGAGCGGGTTGGACGACGACTGCGGGTGCACGGCGACCATCGACGTGATCCGGGCGAGCACGTGGTCGCCGGAGAACAGCAGCTTGCGCTCCGGCTCCACGAAGCACAGGTGACCGGGCGAGTGGCCGGGGGTCCACACCGCCCGCAGGTCCCAGCCGGGCAGGTCGAGCCGGTCGCCGTCCTCGATGAGCCGGTCGGGCGTCGCCATCGTGACGAACTGGCGCAGCATGACCGACGCCCCGGCGAGTTCCTCGGCCGTCATGTCGGGCACGCCGCACCTGACCAGCAGGGCGCGCTCCCGCTGGACGAGCGAGTCGACGGCCGAGTCGTCGTAGCGGTCGTGCACGATGCGGGCGTCGGCCGGGTGGAGTCCGATCCAGGCGCCGGAGACCTCACGGATCCGCCCGGCCAGGCCGTAGTGGTCCGGATGGATGTGCGTGACCAGCACGGCCTGCACGTCGGTGATCGCGTACCCGGCCGTGGCGAGCCCCGCGACGAGCGCGCCGTACGCCTCCTCGGTGTTCCACCCGGCGTCGATGATCACCACCCCGTCGGGGACCTCCAGGGCGTAGACCAGGACGTAGCGCAGCGGGTTGATCGGGATCGGGACGGGGATCGACCATAGCCCCGGCCGCACCCGCTCGACCTCGGGCAGTCCCCCGCCCAGCCACGCCGCGCGCTGCGCCTCGTTCGCCGCGGTCACGATCACCTTGCTCATCGGCTCCCCGCCCCTTTCGCAGCCCTGCCCGCTTGATTGTGCCGCCTTACCGAATCTGGTTCTACCTGGGGTACCTCAGAGCGGGACCGGCGGGGAGGCGCATACACATTTCTTACGTCACTTTCCGCAATTATTTGGACACAATGCGTGTGCAACCCTCTGACATCTCGACTACAGTGAGGCCATCTTTACCTACTAGGTAAATCTCACAGGTGGGAGGCGCGGGTAGGTTGGAGGTGTACTACGAGGATGCGAAGTTCAGGAAGAAGTGCGAATCCGACAGGGAGCGGCGCCGTCACTTCGGTCATGACCGGGCAATTGCCTTGGCGAAGCGCATTCAGCACTTCCAGCAGGCCGAGACGCTCGAAGACATCCGTGGTCTCGGCGGCCGATGCGAGGAATTGAAGGGAGACCGGAAGGGCCAGTTATCCGTCCGACTCGATGCCAACTACCGGCTCATCCTCGAACCGCTGGAGTGGGTCACGGATGATCAGGGCGCTCTCGATTGGACGGCGATAACGGAGGTCGTGCTCATCGAGATCGTGGACTACCACTGACGCCGACACCAGTGGGCTGAACCACAAGCGGTACAACAGCGTGAGGAGGGAAAGCAATGGCCAGGGCCAAGACCACGCGTACGCTGTATGCGGCCGGAGACCTCGACTACGCGGTGCCGCCAGGGGAAACCCTGCGGGAGCTTCTCGAAGAGAAGGGAATGACTCAGCGCGAGCTCGCCGAGCGAGTCGGTTTGTCTCCAAAGCATGTCAACCAGCTGATTAACGGTCTCGTACGTCTCACTCCCGAGGTGGCGGAATCGCTGGAGCGGGTGGTTGGGACGCCCGCGAGAATCTGGAACCGGCTTGAAGCGGACTACCAGTCGACGCGGGCACGCCTTCGCTCTGCCAGAGACCTGGAGAAACACGTCGGCTGGCTCAAAGAACTCCCGGTGTCCGAACTGGTGAAGCGCAAAATCCTCCCGCAGGAGCCGAGCGACAAGATCTCGCGTATCGATCAACTCCTCACGTTCTTCGCCGTGGGCTCGGTCGACGTGTGGCGAGATCTGTACGAGCAGCCCGCCGGATACGCGTTCAGGAAGTCCAAGGTCCAGGACTCGAAGCTGGGTCCCCTGGCCACGTGGCTGCGTCTCGGCGAGATCGAGGCCCAGCAGTTGTCCTGTGCCGCCTTCGACTCGACGGCTCTCAAGGAGTCGCTACCTGAACTGCGGGCTCTCACCGTGCTACCCGCTCAGGAGTTCCGTCCCCGGCTGCAGGAGATCTGCTCCGCCGGCGGAGTCGCCGTCGTCTTCATCGAGGAAGTCAAGGGCGCGCGGGTGAGCGGGGTCACCCGCAAGATCGGAACCAAGCGCGTGATCCAGCTCAGTCAGCGATACCGGACCGATGATCAACTCTGGTTCAGCTTCTTCCATGAGTTGCACCACGTTCTGAACGGTGACGACGAGATCCGCATCGAGATCGCCGGGCGGACCGAGACCGACGACCCGAAAGAATGGGAAGCCGATCGGTTCGCCACCGACACCCTCATACCGCCCCAGCACGCTTCCCGCCTGACAGGCCTGACCTCGAAGGACGCAGTACGGGCCTTCGCCCGGGAGATCGGAATCGCCCCCGGGATAGTCGTGGGACGCCTGCAACGAGAACACCCCCGACGCTGGCCCTACAGGAATGGCAACGACCTCAAGCGCAAGCTGGATCTACTCGACACGTAGCGACAGCAAGACAACGTCACCGTGGCGACCGCGACCGTCCGTGGATGGCTCTACCGGGGGTCCCTCGGGGCGGGACCGGCGGGGAGGCGTACGTACAGGAGGGCGGAGGCGAGGACGACCACGGCGGTGAGCGCCCAGACGGGGCCGACGCCGGCGATCCCCGCCAGCGGCACCAGGAGGAGCGAGGAGAGCAGGCCGCCGAACTGGAGCTGCAGGGAGTCCACCGACATCACGGTGGCCCGGCGATCGGCGGCGACCCGCTGGTGCAGCAGTTCGGTCCTGAGCAGGGAGGCGACCGCGAGCGCGGTGAACAGCAGCACGTAGGCCGCCGCGGTGGCGACGACCCCGGCCGCGCCCCGCAGGACCGTCGAGGCGGCCAGCGCGACGACCGCCACCGCCGTGACGACCGTCGCCGAGGCGGCCGCGCGGACCGAGCCGCGGACGAGCCGGGCGACCGGCGGCGCGAGGGAACTGCCGAGCGCGTTGGCGGCGAAGCCGGCGAAGGTCACGAAGGCGTAGGTCGCGCCGCCCGTCTCGGATCCTCCGGTCAGGGCGGCGAGGCGTCCGGGGGTCAGCAGCTCGATGCTGTTCAGCATCACGCCGGCCCCGGCGGCCAGCAGCAGCAGTCGCCCGAGGGCGCGGTCGGCCAGGCCGAGCCGGATCCCGGCGACGATGGTGACCGGCACGTCGCGCACCACCTCGGCCAGCCGTACCGTCGCCCGGGCGGGCCCCCTCCCCGTACGGCTCGGCTCGCGCATGAGCACGAGCACGGCCACGAGGAGGACGAGCGCGGCCGCCGCCCCCGCCCAGACCGGCGCGGCCAGCGGGTCCCGGCGTACGGCCAGCGGGAGCAGGCCGCCGGCGAGCGTGCCGAGCGCCAGGGCGGCCGAGCCCGCGACGTTGCCGGCCGCCAGCCCGGGCTTCAGATCGGCGGCCGGGCCATACCGGGCGTGCAGGGTGTCGACGTACCACGCCTGGGCGGGCCCGCTGGACAGCGCACGCGCGACGCCCTTGAGCACGGACGCGACCAGGAACGGCCACACCGAGTGCGCCATGGCCATCACGACCAGCCCGGCCACGCTGACGACGGCCGACGCGGCGAGCACCGGGCGTCTCCCGAGGACGTCGGCGAGCCCGCCCGTCGGCAGTTCGAGCACGACGATCGTGACCGAGTAGGCCCCGCTGACCAGGCCGATCTCGGCGATGTCCAGTCCCCTGGCGGACATCAGCAGCACCATCGGCGCCAGCATCAGACCGGTCGGCAGCCAGGTGAGGAACTCGATCGCGGCGTAGCGCGCGTGCTCACGCATGCCCGGCCGCGGGGTCTCGGCGAGCGACCGCTCGGGCTCACGCATGCCCGGCCGCCGGGTCGCGGCGCGGATGGGCCGCCAGCAGGACCGCGACCGTGCGCGCGTCGGGGTCGTCGCGGTCCCGCTCGGCGGCCTCCAGGAGCAGGGCCGACACCTGCTCGTACAGGGACGCCACCGTCGCCGGCGACAGCCGTACCACCAGGTCGGACATCCCGGCGGCCTCGACCCACGCCTCGCTCCACAGGTCGCGCTCGCGCTCGAAGTTCTCCACGTCGGCGGTGAGCTGTTCGAGCTGACGCCGCCGCAGGAACGCCGCGGCCTCCCGGCCCTCGGCGGTCGCGGCCATCTCCACGTCGCTCCACGAGGTGAAGCGGTGGATCGCCCGCCACCGCCGCTCGCGCCGGTCGCGCTGGCCGGGATCCTGCTCCACGAAGCCATATCTGGCGAGCTGACGCAGGTGATAGCTGGTGGAGCCGGAGCTCTCGCCGAGGGGCCCGGCCAGCTCGGTCGCGGTCGCCGGGCCGTTCGTGCGCAGCTCCCCCAGCAGCCGCACCCGCAGCGGGTGGGCGACCGCCTTCAGCGTCCGGGAATCGTGGACGTGGAAGACCTCGTGATCCATACGCGGACGCTAACATTGCAAAGACAGCTTTGCAAAAGTCTCTTTGCGGAAATGAAAGTTTCAGCCACGCCGCCCCGCAATGCCCGGTCAGACGCGTCTCTCCCACCGGCTCGTTGACGCCCGCGGAAACCCGAAGGAAACATGCGATTCGCTCATCACTTTGGGAGCGCTCCCACTCCCACATCCACCCCCCGAGGACGACTGTGCTCAGACGAATCGGCATCCTCGCCGTGGCGGCACTGGCCACGGCGTGCCTGACCGGCGCACCTCCCGCCACGGCGGAGGAGGGCCCGGAACAGATCCCCAACGGCACGTTCGACACCACCACCGACCCGTGGTGGCACACCGCGAACCTGAACTTCGAGCTGACCGACGGCCGGCTCTGCTCCGACGTCCCCGCGGGAACGACCAACCCCTGGGACGCGATCATCGGCCTCAACGACATCCCGCTGGTGAAGGACGAGACCTACGCGTTCAGCTTCTTCGCCACCGCGAACCCCGGGAAGGTCGCCAGGGCGTACGTCCAGCTCCCGACCGACCCCTACACGCAGTACGTGTCGGCCGCCCCCGAGCTGAGCGTCTCCGGCAACACCTACAGCTACACGTTCACCTCGCCGGTCGACCTGCCCAACGCGCAGGTCGTCTTCCAGATCGGCGGCAGCGCGACGGCGTGGCGGTTCTGCGTGGACAACGTCTCGCTCAAGGGCGGGGCGCCGCCGGACGTCTACACGCCCGACACCGGCCCCCGGGTCCGCGTGAACCAGGTGGCCTACCTGCCCAAGGGCCCCAAGAACGCCACCCTGGTCACCGACGCCGCCGAGGCGCTGCCGTGGCAGCTCAAGAACTCCGCCGGGACCGTGGTCGCACACGGCACGACCACCCCGCGCGGTGACGACGCCAGCTCCGGGCAGAACGTCCACTCGATCGACTTCGGCGCCTACACGAAGGCCGGGACCGGCTACACGCTGACCGCCGACGGCGAGACGAGCCGGCCGTTCGACATCAAGCCCGACGCGTACGCCGATCTCAAGCTCGACGCGCTGAAGTTCTACTACACCCAGCGCAGCGGCATCGCCATCGACGACGCCCTGCGTCCCGGGTACGGCCGGCCCGCCGGACACGTGGGCGTCGCCCCCAACCAGGGCGACACGAACGTCCCGTGCCAGCCGGGCGTCTGCGCCTACTCCCTCGACGTGTCCGGCGGCTGGTACGACGCGGGCGACCACGGCAAGTACGTCGTCAACGGCGGCATCTCGGTCGCCCAGCTCATGAGCGAGTTCGAGCGCACCAAGAACGCCGCGACCGCCAAGCCGATCGGGAGCCTGAACATCCCCGAAAGCGGCGACGCCGTTCCCGACGTGCTCGACGAGGCCCGCTGGGAGCAGGAGTTCCTGCTGAAGATGCAGCGGTCCGACGGCATGGTCCACCACAAGATCCACGACGAGAACTGGACCGGCCTGCCGCTGCTGCCGAACCAGGACGCGCAGAAGCGCGAGCTGCACCCGGTGTCCACGGCCGCCACGCTCAACCTCGCCGCGACGGCCGCCCAGGCGGCCCGGATCTTCGCGCCGTACGACGCGGCGTTCGCGGCGAAGAACCTGGCGGCGGCGAAGAAGGCGTGGGCGGCGGCCAAGGCGCATCCCGACGTCCTGGCCTCCCCCTCCGACGGCGTCGGCGGCGGCACCTACGACGACGCCAACGTCAGCGACGAGTTCTACTGGGCGGCGGCCGAGCTCTACATCACCACGGGCGACAAGGAGTACAAGGACTTCGTCCTCGCCTCGCCGCACCACACGGCCGACATCTGGAAGACGGGCGCCATGGACTGGGGCAACGTCGCGGCGCTCGGCCGCCTCGACCTGGCCACCGTGCCCAACGACCTGCCCGGCCGCGACGCCGTGCGCGACTCGGTGGTCGCCGGTGCGGACAAGTACCTCGCCACGGTGAAGGCCCAGCCGTACGGCCTGCCGTACGACCCGGCGTCCTACGACTGGGGATCGAACAGCACGGTCCTCAACAACATGGTGGTCATGGCCACGGCCTACGACATCACCGGCGAGGTGAAGTACCGCGACGGCGTGCTTGAGGGCATCGACTACATCCTCGGCCGCAACGCGCTGAACCAGTCGTACGTGACCGGCTACGGCGAGGTGGCCTCGAAGAACGAGCACAGCCGGTGGTACGCCCACTCGCTGGACACCTCGCTGCCGAACCCGCCGCGCGGCTCGCTCGCGGGCGGCCCCAACTCCAGCATCCAGGACCCGGTGGCCCAGGCGAAGCTGAAGGGCTGCAAGCCGCAGTTCTGCTACATCGACGACATCAACTCGTGGTCGACCAACGAGCTGACGATCAACTGGAACTCGCCGCTGTCGTGGATCTCGGCGTTCATCGCCGACCAGGGCGACGGCACGGTCAAGGCCCCGGGCGCGTGCAAGGTCACCTACACCACGCACGGCACATGGCCGACGGGCTTCACCACCCAGATCACCATCGAGAACACCGGCACGAAGGCGATCGACGGCTGGTCGCTGAAGTGGTCGTTCCTGGGCGGCCAGAAGATAGCCAATAGCTGGAGCGCCAACTTCTCGCAGCAGGCGGCCACCGTGACCGCCGCGAACGAGGTGTGGAACAAGACCATCAAGCCGGGCCAGTCGGTCACCTTCGGCTTCAACGGCCAGGCCGCGCCGGGGGCCAACCCCACGCCCGACCTGTTCACGCTGAACGGCACCGCCTGCGCCTGACCCGATCCGCACCGGATCGGAAAGACCCCGGCCGCCGCCTCGGCAGAGGCGGCGGCCGGCTCCATGCCGGCCCGCGGGATTCAGCGCTCGACACCCCTGCTAGGGGCGTCCCTCCTTGACCAAGGCGGCGAAACGGGAGGCCACCTCACCCCAGGCGGCCCGCGAGAGCGGGTCGTCGGTCACGGCGGCGGCGTACAGCTCGTCGAGGTCGAGACCCCTCCGGCGGATGTACTCGACATCGAACCGCCGGATGCGTTCGGGCCTCACCTCCGGGTGGAACTGCACGCCCCAGGCGCGGTCGCCCAGCCGGAAGGCCTGGTAGGGGCAGCGTTCGGTCTCGGCGAGCCAGACCGCGCCCGGCGGCAGGGCCGTGATGGCGTCGATGTGGTTCTCGATCGCCGGGACAGCGGCGGGCAGCCCGCCGAAGACCGCGTCGTCCGCCGCCTCGGCCCTCATGGTGATGGACGTGCTGCCGTGCTCGGGCGCCCCGGCGTCGCCCTGGACCTTCCCGCCACCGATCGCGGCCAGCATCTGCCCGCCGAGGCAGATGCCGAAGAACGGCACCGACCGGGCGAGGGCCTGCTCGACCAGGGCGCGGGTGTCCGGCAGCCAGGGCGCCTTGTCGTCGTCGTCCGGCAGGTAACCGCCGCCGAGCACGATCAGGCCGTCGTGCTCCAGCCGTGCCGGGAGGGCGGACCCGTCGAAGGCGGTGACCACCTCGACGGCGACCCCGGCGGCCTCCAGCCATTCCCCGAAGCGCCCGGGACCCCCGTTCGCTCCGTTCTGTACGGCAAGCACACGCGGCATTTCCGGCATGAGGCCGGACTCTACCGCCCCCGCCCGCCGAGGTCACAGGTCGCTGCCGCCGGTGGCGTCGACCGTCGTGCCGGTGACCCATCGGGCGTCGCGGGAGGCGAGGAACGCCACGACCCCGGCCACGTCCTCGGGCGTCCCGACCCGGCCGAGCACCGCCCGGCCGGCCGACGCCGTCCAGGCCGCCTCGTCGCCGCGCAGCCAGTCCGCGTTCATGTCGGTGTCGGTGATCCCCGGCGCGACGTTGTTGACCGTGATCCCCCGTGGTCCGAGGTGCTTGGCCAGCGCCAGCGTGAACGTCTCCAGCGCCCCCTTGGTCATCGCGTACGCGATGGCGTCGGGAAACGCGATCCTGGTCACACCCGAGGTGATGTTCACGATCCGCCCGCCGTCGGGGATGCGCGGCAGCGCCCGCCGGGTGACGAAGAACGCCGCCCGCGTGTTGACGGCGAATCCGCTGTCGTAGATCTCCGGCGTGACCTCCTCGATCGACCCCCGGTTGGTGATCCCCGCGTTGTTGACGAGGATGTCGATCGGCGCGTCCGGCCCCAGCTCCCGGTCCAGCCCGGCGAACAACTCGTCCACGTCGCCCGGCGCGCCCAGCTCGGCCCGCACCGCGAAGGCCCGGCCGCCGGCGGCCTCGATCGCCGCCACCGTGTCCTTGGCCGCCACCTCGTCCCTGGCGTAGTTCACCGCCACCAGCGCGCCGTCGGCCGCCAGCCGCTCGGCGATGCCACGCCCGATCCCCCTGCTCGCGCCCGTCACCAGCGCCGTCTTGCCGCTCAACACAGTCATGTCCGTCCCCTTTTTTGTAGTGACCGCTACACAATAACACGACGTGTAGCGATCGCTATAAAATCGGCGCATGGGAAGGAACAGGGCGTTCGATCGGGACGTCGCGCTGGAGCGGGCTCTGGAGGAGTTCTGGCGGCACGGCTACGAGGCGACCTCGGTCGCCGGGCTGACCGCGGCGATGGGGATCAACCCGCCCAGCCTCTACGCCGCCTTCGGGGACAAGCACCGGCTGTTCGGCGAGGCCGTGCGCCGCTACCAGGAGACCCACGGCGCGTTCACCCCCCGCGCCCTGGCCGGGGAGCCGACCGCGCGGGCGGCCGTCGAGCGCCTGCTCCGCGAGGCGGCGGAGGTCTACACCGACCCGGCGCACCCACCCGGCTGCATGATCATCTCGGCGGGGGTGAACACGAGCGACGCCACTGTGATCGAGGAGCTGCGCGGGCACCGCGAGGCGGGCAAGGCGGCGATCCGCCGCCGGATCGAGCGGGACGCCGAGGCCGGCCTTCTCCCGCCGGAAACCGACGCCGCCGCGCTCGCGACGTTCTTCGCCGCCGTCATCCAGGGCATGTCCACCCAGGCCAGGGATGGCGCGACCCGGGCCGACCTCGACGCGGTGGCGACGCTCGCCATGCGGGCGTGGCCGTAGGCTGTCGGGCGTGATCGACGACATCTGGGTGGACGACGCCGTCACGGCGCTGCGTCCGGACTTCGCCGTCCTGGTGATCTGCGCGTACGGCCTGCGCAACGGGCCGTCCGACGACCGTTCGCGGGCCTGGCTCGCCGGCGCGGCGGCCGACGCCGTGCCGCTGGACGACGAGAGGATCGAGGCCTGGCGGACCGCCTACCGCGCCTTCGGCGCCAAGCCCCAGCGCACCCGGCCGTCGGTCGACGCGCTGGTCCGCCGGATGCCGCTCCCCGAGATCAACCTGGTGGTGGACGCCTACAACACCGTGTCCGTACGGCACGGCCTGCCGATCGGCGGCGAGGACCTGCGCCGCTACCAGGGCGCCGCCCGGCTGGTGCGGGCCGCGGGCGACGAGCCCTCGGAGGAGGCGCTGGGCGACCCGGAGATCGGCGAGGTGGTGTGGCGCGACGACACCGGCGTCACCTGCCGTCGATGGAACTGGCGGCAGTGCGTCAGGACGAGGATCACCGAGGAGACGGTGGACGCGCTCTTCCTCCTTGAGCGCCTCGAACCGCTCTCTCTGGACGCGTTGCGTGCCGCGAGCGACGACCTCGCGGGTATGCTGTCCGATATAACTCCTGATGTCCGGATCGAGTCGCGGCTCATCGGCTGACTCAGTCGTTGTGACCAGATGGTAAGGGACACCTCACCACCCAGACGGACTATCCGCGCGTGACCTGTTTTATCGATCCTGGGAGGATGGGCCGGGACCTGCGACCCGCCGAGGCGCACGTCGGTGTGCGAGGCGAGTAGCCTTGGACAGGTTCACCAAACATCAACGCCGATCTGCGGAAGAGGGCGATTTCCGCCGTGTCGTCTGAGTCGTCGCGGACAAACCCGCTGGCAAGCTTTGGACAAAATGAGTGGCTTGTCGACGAGTTGTACCAAAAGTATCTCGAAGATCCCGAGTCTGTTGACCAGGCCTGGTGGCACTTCTTCGCTGACTACAACGGGACGGCCAAGCCCGCTCCGTCCAAGTCCGCAGGCACCGCGAACGGTGCGACCGCGACGGTCGCACCCGAGGCTCCCGCTCCGGTGAGCCCGGCCCCGCAGACGGCGCCGCCGAAGCCCAAGCCGCAGGCGAAGCCCGAGGCCAAGGCGCCCGCCAAGCAGCAGGCCCCGGCCCCGGCCGGCGCGGCCGAGGAGAAGCTGCGCGGCGCCGCCGCGCGCACGGCCGCCAACATGGAGGCCTCGCTGGTCGTTCCCACGGCCACGAGCGTCCGCGCGGTCCCCGCGAAGCTGTTGATCGACAACCGCATCGTCATCAACAACCACCTGTCCCGCGGCCGCGGCGGCAAGATCTCCTTCACCCACGTCATCGGCTACGCGATCGTCCAGGCACTCAAGTCGATGCCTGAGATGAACTACTCGTACGGCGAGGTGGACGGCAAGCCGGTCCTCGTCAAGCCGGAGCACGTCGGGGTCGGCCTCGCGATCGACGTGCAGAAGAGCGACGGCTCCCGCCAGCTGCTGGTGCCCTCGATCAAGCAGGCCGAGGGCATGGACTTCCGCCAGTTCTGGGTGGCGTACGAGGAGATCGTGCGCAAGGCCCGCGCGGGCAAGCTCGGCGTGGAGGACTTCCAGAACACCACGATCTCCCTGACGAACCCCGGCACGATCGGCACGGTCCACTCGGTGCCGCGGCTGATGCCCGGCCAGGGCACGATCATCGGCGTCGGCGCGATGGAGTACCCGGCGGAATACCAGGGCGCCTCGGAGGAGACGCTGTCCCGCCTGGCCATCAGCAAGGTGATGACGCTCACCTCCACCTACGACCACCGGATCATCCAGGGCGCCCAGTCGGGCGACTTCCTGCGCCGCATCCACCAGCTCCTGCTCGGCAACGACGGCTTCTACGACGAGATCTTCGAGTCGCTGCGCATCCCGTACGAGCCGGTCCGCTGGGTCAAGGACATCTCGGCCACCCACGACGACGACGTGGCCAAGTCCGCGCGCGTGCTGGAGCTCATCCACGCCTACCGGGTCCGCGGCCACCTCATGGCCGACACCGACCCGCTGGAGTACCGTCAGCGCAAGCACCCCGACCTCGACATCCAGTCGCACGGCCTGACGCTGTGGGACCTGGAGCGCGAGTTCCCGACGGGCGGCTTCGGCGGCAAGCCGCTGATGAAGCTGCGCGACATCCTCGGCGTGCTGCGCGACTCGTACTGCCGCACGATCGGCATCGAGTACATGCACATCCAGAACCCCGAGGAGCGGGCCTGGATCCAGGCGCGGGTGGAGCAGCCGCACGCCAAGCCCGACCGCGAGGAGCAGCTGAACATCCTGCGCCGGCTCAACACGGCCGAGGCGTTCGAGACCTTCCTGCAGACCAAGTACGTCGGCCAGAAGCGGTTCTCGCTGGAGGGCGGCGAGTCGCTGATCCCGCTGCTCGACTCGGTGATCAGCTCCGCGGCGGCCGAGCGCCTCGACGAGGTCGTCATCGGCATGGCCCACCGCGGCCGGCTCAACGTCCTGGCCAACATCGTGGGCAAGTCGTACGCCCAGGTGTTCGGCGAGTTCGAGGGCAACATCGACCCGCGCAGCGCGCACGGCTCCGGCGACGTGAAGTACCACCTCGGTGCGAGCGGCGACTTCGTCGCGCCGGACGGCAACAAGATCAGCACGTCGGTGGTGGCGAACCCCTCGCACCTGGAGGCCGTCGACCCCGTCCTTGAGGGCGTGGTCCGGGCCAAGCAGGACCTGCTTGAGCGCGGCGAGGAGGGCTTCACCGTCCTGCCCGTGCTCGTCCACGGCGACGCGGCGTTCGCCGGCCAGGGCGTGGTCGCCGAGACCCTGCACCTGTCCCAGCTGCGCGGCTACCGCACCGGCGGCACCGTCCACATCGTGGTGAACAACCAGGTCGGCTTCACCACCTCGCCCGCCTCCTCGCGGTCGAGCGTGTACGCCACCGACGTCGCCCGGATGATCCAGGCGCCGATCTTCCACGTGAACGGCGACGACCCCGAGGCGGTCGTGCGGGTCGGCCGGCTGGCCTACGAATACCGCCAGACGTTCCTCAAGGACGTCGTCATCGACCTGATCTGCTACCGGCGGCGCGGCCACAACGAGACCGACAACCCGGCGTTCACGCAGCCGCTGATGTACGACCTGATCGACGCCAAGCGCTCGACCCGCAAGCTGTACACCGAGGCCCTCATCGGCCGCGGCGACATCACGGTCGAGGAGGCCGAGCAGGCCCTGCGCGACTACCAGGAGCAGCTCGAACGGGCCTTCACCGAGACCCGGGAGGCCACCAGGCAGCCGCTCCAGCCGGGCGCGGTCGTGCGGCCCGAGCCCGACGAGGTGATCCCGTGGTCGCACGAGGACACCAAGTCGGCGATCTCGGAGGAGGTCGTCAAGCGGGTCATCGAGACCCAGCTCAACCTGCCCGAGGGCTTCACCATCCACCCGCGTCTCGCCCCGGTGATCCACCGCCGTGGCACGATGATCACCGAGGACGCGATCGACTGGGCGACCGGTGAGCTGCTCGCGTTCGGCTCGCTGCTCATCGACGACCACCCGGTCCGCCTGGTCGGTCAGGACTCCCGCCGCGGCACCTTCGGCCAGCGTCACGCCGTGCTGGTCGACCGGGTCACCGGCGAGGAGTACACCCCGCTCAAGACGTTCAACCACGACACCACGAAGTTCTACGTGTACGACTCCCTGCTCAGCGAGTTCGCCGCGATGGGCTTCGAGTACGGCTACAGCGTGGTCCGCCCGGACGCCCTGGTCGCCTGGGAGGCGCAGTTCGGCGACTTCGCCAACGGCGCCCAGTCGATCATCGACGAGTTCATCTCGTCGGGCGAGCAGAAGTGGGGCCAGCGCTCCTCGGTCGTGCTGCTGCTGCCGCACGGCTACGAGGGCCAGGGCCCGGACCACTCCTCCGGCCGCATCGAGCGCTACCTGCAGCTGTGCGCGCAGGACAACATGACGGTGGCGCAGCCGAGCACCCCGGCGAACTACTTCCACCTGCTGCGCTGGCAGGTGCTGTCGGAGCGGCGCAAGCCCCTCGTCATCTTCACGCCCAAGTCGCTGCTGCGGCTCAAGGCGGCCGCCTCGGCCACCTCGGAGTTCACCTCCGGCGCCTTCCGCCCGGTCATCGGCGACTCGACGGTGGACCCGTCGGCGGTCCGCAAGATCGTGGTCTGCTCGGGCAGGATCTACTACGACCTGCTCGCGGGGCGCGAGAAGAGCGGCAGGAAGGACGTCGCGCTGGTGCGCCTGGAGCGCATCTACCCGTTCCCGGAGAACCCGCTCAAGGCCGAGCTGGCCCGCTACGGCGCGGACGCGGAGCTGCTCTGGGCGCAGGACGAGCCCGTCAACATGGGCCCCTGGCCCTACCTGAGCCTGAAGATGGTGGAGAAGCCCGACCTGCTCGGGGGCCGCACCTTCCGCCGGGTCTCGCGTACGCCGAACTCCTCGCCGGCCGTCGGCTCGCACGCCAAGCACGACGAGGAACTGCACGGCATCCTGGACGAGATCTTCGGCTGACCGAGGATTCCGTACCGCTGAGGGAGGTCCCCCACGCTCGTGGGGGACCTTTCTCCATGATCAGGAAATTCACTGGAGCGAGGTATGTACTTCACCGACAGGGGGATCGAGGAGCTCGTCGAGCGTCGCGGCGAGGAGGAGGTCAGCGTGGGCTGGCTCGCGGAGCGGCTGCGCGAGTTCGTGGACCTCAACCCCGAGTTCGAGGTGCCCGTCGAACGGCTGGCCACCTGGCTCGCCCGCCTCGACGAGGACGACTGACGAGAACGGCCGACGAGAGCGGTTCGGAGGACGGCTCAGGACGGGACTCAGGTTCTGGAGCAAGCGCGGCAAACGCGATACATCTTGACTTCCCACAAACGCGATATATCTTGTTTGTGGATGGTTCGTCCGCGCGGATACCGACGCGCGGGCGCAGGACTTCGCGTGGAAGGACCTGAGCGATGCCCCAATGGACGATCGACTCTCCCGGACGGCTCACGTTCGGAGAGGTCACCGCGCTCAACGTGCGCGTCGTGGCCGGTCGGCTGGCCGTGCTGGCCAGCGACGGCCCGCCGACCCTCGAAGTGACGGAGGTGGACGGCTCGCCGCTGGTGGTGACCCATGACGACGACGGCCGCCTGACGGTCGCGTACAAGGACCTGACGTGGGACGGGATCCTGGGGTGGTTACGCCCCGGCCCGCGCAGGACCACGCTGACGCTGACCGTGCCGAAGACGTGTCCCGTGCAGGCCGGGGTCGTCTCCGCCTCCGCCGTCGTGGCGGGCATGGAGGGGACCACCGGCGTGAAGAGCGTGTCGGGGGAGATCGTCCTCGACGGCGTCAGCGGCGAGATGCGGGCCGAGACGGTCTCGGGCTCGGTGGAGAGCCGGGGACTGGCCGGCGACCTGTCCTTCTCCAGCGTCTCCGGCGACCTCACGGTGGCCGCGGGCCGGCCGCGGCGGCTGCGCGCGAACACGGTGTCCGGGCGCGTCACCGCCGACCTGGAACTGGAGCCCACCGGTCACGTCACGCTGAACACCATGTCGGGCGCGATCGTCGTACGGCTCCCGCACGACGTGGACACCGACGTGTCCGCCCACTCGACCTCAGGCAGGATCGAGTCGGCCTTCCCCGAGTTGCACGGCACCTCGGCCCCGGGGGCCCGTTCGCTCAGCGGCCGGCTGGGCGGCGGCATGGCGTCCCTCTCGGTGACCACGGTGTCCGGCGGCGTCACCCTGCTGAGCGGCCAGCCCGCCGGCGAGCGGGCAGAGGAGAGAGCATGAGCGAGCGAATCGGGGAACACGGCGTCTGGCGAGGTGCTGAACTGCGCGCCTCCGGCACGACCGAACTCCGAGCCGAAGGCGAGGAGGTGGCATGAGCCCCGTCTTCGGGCACGGCCGGTTGCGGCTGTACCTGCTGAAGCTGCTGGAGGAGAGCCCGCGGCACGGCTACGAGGTCATCCGGCTCCTTCAGGACCGTTTCCTCGGCGTCTACTCCCCCTCCCCCGGCACGATCTACCCCCGGCTGGCCCGGCTGGAGGACGAGGGCCTGGTCACCCACGAGGTCGTGGACGGCAAGAAGGTCTTCACGCTGACCGACAAGGGGCGGGCCGAGCTGAACGACCGGATGGACGAGCTGGCCGACCTGGAGCAGGAGATCACCGCCTCGGTCCAGGACATCGCGCGCGAGGTGAAGGAGGACGTGCGGCAGACCGTGCGTTCCCTGCGCGAGGAGCTCACCCAGATGGCCAGGGACATCGGCCACGACAACCGCGACCTCCGGCGTGATCAGAAGGAGGAGTGGCGGCGGCAGCGCGACCACGCCAGGGAGGAGTGGCGCAGGCAGAAGGAGGAGTGGCGCCACCACAAGCGCCAGTGGAAGGAGGAGAGCGAGCGCTGGCAGCACGAGTGGCGCCGGATCTGGGAGGAGTCCTGGGGGTTCGGCGGCGGCCGGCAGGGCGGCCACGACGCCGCGCTCAGCCGGATGCTGGCCGACTTCGTCGCCGACGTCCACCGGTCCTCCGGCGCGGGCGTGCCCGACGAGCGGGCCCTGGCCGAGTGCCGGGCCGCCCTCGACGAGGCCGCCGAGCGCATCCACCGGGCACTGGGTTCCTGACCGGCGGCATCCCCACGAACGTCACGACCAGCGAGGAGCCGAGTTGAGCCCGTACGGCTGGCGCGATCCGTTCCTGCGCGCACCTCTCCCTCCGCCGCCGTGCGCCAGGCCGGTCCGCGAGCCGGAACGGCCGGGCGACGACCACACCCTCCAGCGCGACCGGCAGCGGGAGGGCGGCGACGAGAGCGCCGCCCGCCCCGCGCGGGTGCCCCTCAGAGCGTGAAGACCACCTTGCCGAAGACCTCGCCGCGGTGCATGGCGGCGAAGCCCTCCTCCGCCTCGGCCAGCGGCAGCACCCGGTCGATCGCCGGCCGGACACCCGTCTGCTCCAGGAACACCGCGAGCCGCGCGAGCTGCTCGCGCGTCCCCATCGTGGACCCGATGATCGACTTCTGCAGGAAGTAGACCTGCGCGAGCTGCGTCTCGGCGACCATGCCACTCGTCGCGCCGCAGGTGACGATCCGGCCACCCGGGCGCAGGGAGCTGAGCGAGTGCTTCCAGGTGGCCTCGCCGACCGTCTCCATGACGGCGTCCACCCGCTCGGGCAGCCGCGCGCCCGTCTCGAAGACCCGGTCGGCGCCGAGCGCGAGGGCTCGTTCCCGCTTGTCGTGCGAGCGGCTGGTCGCCCAGACGCGGAAGCCGCCGGCCCGGCCGAGCGCGATCAGCGCGGTCGCCACGCCGCCACCGGCGCCCTGGACCAGGATGGTCGAGCCCGGCTCCAGCCCGGCCTTGTCGAAGATCATGCGGTAGGCCGTCAGCCAGGCCGTGGGCAGGCAGGCGGCCTCCTCGAAGGAGATCGCCGCGGGCTTGGGCACCAGGTTGCGGCGGGGCACCGCGACCTTCTCCGCGAACGTCCCGTCGTACTTCTCCGACAGCAGCGAACGCGCCGGGTCGAGGGTCTCGTCCCCGGCGACCGGCGTGCCGATGACGGAGTGGACGATGACCTCGTTGCCGTCCTCGTCCACCCCCGCCGCGTCGCAGCCGAGCACGATCGGCAGCCGGTCCTGGCTGATCCCCACGCCCTTGAGGGTCCACAGGTCGTGGTGGTTGAGCGCGGCGGCCCGGACCGTGACGGTCGTCCATCCCTCCGGTACGGCGGGCTCGGGGTGCTCCCCGAGCGTCAGGCCCTTGATCGGGTCGTCCGGATCGGTCTGTGTGGCGGTGACGGCGAACATGCCAGAACATTACTCCGGCCGTCGCGCCGGACCCGGACGGCCCCCGCGCGGCTCGCCGCCGGCGTCTTCTGGTGCTCGTTGATACGCAGAGACATCAGTGGGAACAGAGCGCCGGAAATCAAACAAGACCGGTCAAGAATGGCCGTAAACCCCTTGCGTCGCGACGCGACGCCCACGGACGAAGCGCCGTGACCTGCGACTATGGCACTCATAACCACTCGCTATTGATAACAGATAGGGCAAAGCGCCGATTGTTCTGGTTATAGCCCCAACATTCAGCAAGATCCGGTCATTAATCTCGGAGCGTTTTCCTGAGGAATGGGACGCACCCTCACCGTCCCAGGGAAAGGAGCTCCATGATCCCCCGAGCACGGCGTCTGGCCGTTCCCCTCACCGGCGCGCTCCTCGCGGCCGGCGTGGTCGGCGCCACCCCGACGGCCTCCACGGCCGCGACCGGCACGGCCACGGCGATCGCGGCGACGCAGGCCGCCCCGGGTGACGTGACCGCCAAGGCCGCGCCCCAGACTCCCGCCGAGGCCGTCGCCTTCTGGTCGCCGCAGCGGTTGCGGGCGGCCAAGGACTACACCGAGGAACTCGGCAACTCCGTCAAGGGCTTCGGCAGGTCCGGCGACGCCACCCCGGACGGCAGGGCGGGCACGGTCCCGCCGACCGGCGCCGGCAAGAGCGGGACCGGCGGTTCCGGCAAGATCAGCAAGCAGGTGAACCTGCCCCCCACGGTCGGCCGGGTGTTCTTCACCCTGCCGGGCAGGAACCCCCAGGACCCGAAGAGCTGGAAGTACTGCTCGGGCACCTCCGTGCAGGGTCACTACCGCAACGTCGTCGCGACGGCCGGGCACTGTGTCTACGACCCGGTGACCAACCAGTTCTACGACAACTGGGTGTTCATCCCCTCCTACTGGGACGGGGACCAGGCGTGGGAGGGAAAGGCGCCGTACGGCATCTACCCGGCGAAGTGGTTCCAGGCGCACGACGACTTCGTGGTCAGGGAGGACTACGACTACGACTACGCGTTCGTGAACGTGTCGTCGGGCTTCAGACTCACGCCGAAGAAGGACGGCGACGTCACCCGCTACGTACGCACCCCGGCCGGCCGCCTCGGCGACAACGTGGGCGGCCAGGGCTTCACCTGGAACCGCAGCACCAAGGTCAAGGTGTTCGCGTTCGGTTATCCCGCCGGGCCGCACCCCGACGGCGACCGCCCCTTCACGGGACGGACGATGAAGTGGTGCTACGGCCGGTCGGCTCCGATGCCGGCCGTGCCGAAGTACAACATCCAGGAGCACATCGGGCTCACGTGCGGGATGACCTCCGGCGCCAGCGGCGGCCCCTGGCTGATGGGCTACAAGAGCGCGACCCGCACGGGCTACCTGAACGGCATCAGCAGCGTGGCGTGGGACAGCGACGGCAACGACCGGTACGACCGGATCTCCTCGCCGTACTTCAACGGCGAGACCTACGACGTCTACAAGGTGGCCGCCAACCGGTGGACACAGTGACAGCGGCACAGGCTTGACCGCACGGCCATTCGGTCAGGCAGGGGGCCCGGCGGACGTTCCGCCGGGCCCCTCGTGTTCGCCCTTTACGCTGCCTGTACGCCGCGTGCGGTCGACTATCCCTGTCAGAAGTCGAACAACGCCCCGGCGGCCGACCGCTTCTCACAGTCGTTGCCGAAGGTGCGCCGGAACTGGACGTACTTCCCGTCCCAGATGCCGCTGGCGGTGACCGTGACAGGTGCGTAGATCATCGTGCAGGGCTCTTCCGCGTTCACCCGCAAGGCGCCCGGGTCGAGCCCGGTCCTGTTCAGCCAGTCGCACGCCTTCTCCGCCGAAGGGTGCGAGCCTCCCACCGGAGCGCAGTTCAGGAAGACCGAGCGCGTCGGCGGCTCCGCCTGCTCGCCGTCCGCGACGGTCAGGATCACCGCCCGCACCCGGGAGGCCGGCGGCCGGGCCGCCCGCAGGGCGACCTCGGGCGGCGGCGGAGCCGGCAGGGTGTCCACCCACGACGGCGAGAGCGGCCCGGATCGGGCGGCCGTCCCGCCGTCACCGGAGGCACCCGGTTGGGCCCAGGCCTGGGCAGAGGGGCCGGCGGCCAGCGCCGCACCGGCCAGTAGAACAAGCAGCGGTTTCATGCGATCCCCCCGTTTCCGCTGCTGACCAGCGTTCTCACGAGAGACTTGCAGGGCAAGCACCCACTCCGGATCCCACCGGAAACATGGCGTACCACAGATCACATCGGTTCCGCTCGATTCATAACGAGCTGGACAAGAAGGTGTGCCACAACCGTATGGATCTGGAAAAATCACCCCTTACTGACCATATCTCCGCCCTGAGAGGCTCACGGTGACTAGGAAGCTCACACTCGCCGCCGGTGGCGTCGTCGCCGCCGCGAGTGCGGTCGCCGTGCTGTGGAGCCAGGGACCGGCCGTTCCCGCGACCGCCGTGTCCCGCGTGGCCACGACGACGGTCTCCGCCGTGACCGGCGTCAACAGGAACGGGGTCAGCGCCTTCCCCCTCGCCTCCAGCGACGCGGACGAGCAGCGGGTGGCGGCGTACTGGAGCCCGGAGCGGCTCAAGCAGGCGAGCAGTTACGTGCCGAGCACGAAGCCGTCGCCCTCGACCAGGAGCACGACCTCCGCGGTGGAGGTGGGCCCGGGGGACGAGAAAACGCGCGCGGGGGCACCGCGCGCCGCGACACCCCCGCCCGTGGCCTCCCCGCCGATGGTGGGCAAGGTGTTCTTCAAGGTCGGCGACAAGGAGTACTGGTGCTCCGCCTCCGCGGTGCACTCCGCCCACCGCAACCTCGTCGCCACCGCCGGACACTGCGCGTACGCGCTGTCGCAGGACAAGCCGGTGCAGAACTGGGTCTTCATCCCCGGCTACCACGACGGCGTCGCCCCCTCCGGCATCTTCGTCGGCCACACGCTCTACATGCAGGAGGACTTCGCCGGCCAGGGCGACTTCGACCGCGACTACGCCTTCGTGACCGTGCACCGCGGCTTCTCCTGGCAGCCGTACGTGGAGAACGGCAGGCTCAAGTACCGGTCCGTCGACGTGGGCCGCCTGGAGGACAAGGTCGGCGCCTTCCGCTTCGCCTCCGGCAAGCCGCTCGGACGGCCGATCTACGTCTTCGGCTACCCCGCGGGGGCCAACCCCGACGGCAGCCGCCCGTACACCGGTCAGGCGGTGAAGTCCTGCGAGGGCACCACCGAGAAGAAGTTCGTCAGCGCGCCGACCTGGCAGCTCGAACACGGAGTGCGGCTGCCGGGCTGCCCGTTCACCGCCGGCGCGAGCGGCGGCCCGTGGGTGATCGGCTACGACGCCGCCAATCGGACCGGCTACATCACCGGGATCACCAGCCTGACCTGGAACCTCAGCGGCGGCGGACGTCTCGACGCCGTCTCCACGCCCTACTTCAACCAGCTGACCCAGCGGGTGTACACCCAGGCGGGCAAGCAGGGCACGGGCTGACCTCTCCGGACCGGCGAGCCCCGAAATGTGATCTCCGTCACACCACAACCCCCCCATCGACTGCGCCCCGTGCGCGATTTGACACAGAAGGCGTCCGAGGGGACCTGCACTGATCACCCGGCGCGACTCCGGTCTTGACAAGCGTTGTTGAGAGTCACGGAAAAGTCACGTGAACGACGGGCCAGAAAGCACGTAAAACACGGATAAAAGCGAGAGGTACTGTCTTTACTAGCCCTTTACTGACGGGTGGGACGCATGTGGCGTACCACGACAGCACCTGGAGAGTCATGAACACGCGAGTCAAGCGCCTGCTCCTCCCCATCGGGGGCGTGGCCGCCGCCAGCCTCGTCGGGGCCACCATGGCAGTCCCGGCTCAGGCCGCCGGTGACACGGCCCACGACACCCTGGCCGGCAGCGGCGTCGCCGCGAAGAACGTCATCGCCTACTGGCTCAACGAGAAGGCCTCCAACCTGGTCCACGCCACCCCGTACGGGTACGAGAGCCAGGTCAGCGCCAAGCACATCTCGACCGGCGGGCCGTCCGCCGACAGCAAGCCCGGCACCGTCTCCGCCACCGGCGGCGGGAAGTCCGGCGGCACCCTGAAGAACGTGAACCTGCCGCGCACCACCGGCAAGGTCTTCTTCCGCGGCGGCGACGGCCGGCCGCACTGGTGCAGCGCGACCTCCGTCAATTCGAAGTACGGCAACCTGGTCGCCACGGCCGGGCACTGCGTCTACGACACCAAGACGAACCGGGCCACCATGGACCGCTGGGTCTTCATCCCCGGCTACTACCAGGGCAAGGCTCCGTGGGGCATCTACGTCGGCAAGACGGCGTACACCCACTACGACTTCGACGTCTACGAGGACGGCGACCGCGACTACGCCTTCGTGACCGTCTACAACGGCATCAAGGCCGGGCGCGGCGGCGACCTGCGCAACGTCGCCGAGTGGAACTGGAAGCAGGTCGACAGGAAGACCTACTCCAGCTACGACCGCTTCATCCGCAGGAGCAAGGGCGGCAAGTACTACGTCGTCAAGTTCACCGACGTCGGCCGCCTCGAGAGCAACGTCGGCGGGCAGGGCCTGGCCTACAACCAGAAGGTCGGCAGCTCGGTCTACGTGTTCGGCTACCCGAGCGGGTCGCACCCGGACGGCAACCACGCCTTCACCGGCCAGACCCTCAAGTGGTCGTACGGCAAGACCTTCGCCGCCAAGGCTCCCTCGGTCAAGGGCGAGGAGCTCGTGGGCGTCAAGTCGTCCTTCACCGGTGAGGGTTCCTCGGGCTCCTCGTGGCTGCTGAGGTACAGCAGCGCCAAGCGGCTCGGCTACCTCAACGGTGTCACCAGCGGCGTCTCCGACACCGACGGCAACAAGCGGATCGACACCAGCGTCTCCCCGTACTTCGACGGCGAGACCTACGGCGTCTACAAGGCCGCCGCCAACAACTGGTCCGGCTCCATCGCCTGAGTCTCCGGCGCCTCCGGGCCGTTCCGCGGTGGCATGATGAGCGGACGGCGATCACAGGAGATGAGCGATGACCCACCCGTTCAGTACGCAGCCCGCCCCCCGGCGCACCCCCCTGAACGCGGAGGAAAGGGCCCGCAGCGAGGTCACCTTCTCGCAGCTCGTCGCCGAACACCTCGTCACGCGGGGGCGGTTCAGGATCACCGCCGACAGCCCGGAGATGGTGGATCTGTGGCAGACGGTCGCCCGCAGGGCGGGTGAGACGCTGCGGCGGCCGGTGGTCAGCTACGCCAACGGCCGGGACATCGTCATCACGTTCGCCCAGGAGGCCCCGAGTCTCACCTGAGCACCCCCCAAGAAGTGCCCCGCCGCGCCGCGGCGGGGCACTTCGGCGTTCATGGGAGAACCACGCTCCGTCCGCGTCGTTTTCCCGACTTGATCCCCATCGCTGTATCTTCCTTCGCAGCCCGTTAACACCGCACTCCCGAGGGCGCCATGGGGCGAGGGAGACGTTCCACAGCAAGGAGATCCGGTTGAAGAGCATCCTCCCCCCGCTGTGGGGTGCGGCGGCGACGGCCGCGTTGCTCGTCAGCGGGACGGCGGTGCCCGCTCACGCCTACGAGATCACCGTGACGACGCCCCTCGTCTCCAGCGCGAAGGTGGCGTCCGTGATCGCCTACTGGCTCAGGGACGGCGGACGCCCGCTCGCGGGGGCGACACCCGCGTCCGCGCCGACCGGGATCGACGCCACTCCCCTCACGGCCGAGGGCACCGCTCCCGACGGCGTACGGGGCGTGGTGCCCGCCGCCGCCGGGGTCAAGCGGGCCGTCGGCCCGTCGAGGAACGTCAACCTGCCGAGGACGACGGGCAAGATCTTCTTCGTCGGCTCGGACGGCCGCCCCCACTGGTGCGCGGGCACGTCCGTACAGTCCGATCACCGCAATCTCGTGGCGACGGCCGGGCACTGCGTGTACGCCACGAGGCCCACAGGAGAGTCCACCGCGACGCCGTACCGATACTGGATCTTCATTCCGGGGTTCGCCGGCGGCGGCACGCCGTGGGGCGTCTACGTCGGCGACCGGGCCTTCGCCCACAGCGACTTCACCAGGTATGGCGACCTGGACCGCGATTACGCGTTCGTCAGCGTCCACGCCGGCGTGCTCCCCAAGCGCGTCACGCTGCGGGACGCCGCGCAGTACGCGGCGTTCTCCGCCGGCCCCAAGTACCGCACGGCCACCGGCTACACCGGCGTCAGGCTGCTTCCCGGGGGGCGTCTCGGCGACAAGGTCGGCGGGCAGGGCCTCGCCTACAACCTGCCGGTCAACCGGCCGCTCGCCATCTTCGGCTACCCGCTGGGGACCGCCGAACGTCCCGCGGGGGGGTCCACCCAGCTCACCCGGGCGTACGGCAGGCCCTTCCTGGCCCAGGACCTGTCCAGGAGGGCGAACGAACTGGTCGCCGTGCGCTCGGCCTTCACCGCCGCCTCCGGGTCGCCGTGGCTGGCCGCCTACCGCGGCGTACGCGGTCTCGGGTACCTGAACGGCCTGACCATCGGCCTTTCCGGCCCTGCGACCGGCCTGTCGCCGTACTTCGACGGAGAACTGTTCCAGGTCTACAACGCGGCCCGGCGCGCCGGCTGAAGCCTGCGGCGAGACATACGGCGTCCGCTCAGACGCCGACCGCCTCCCTGCTCGCGCTCTGCCTGCTCGCGGTTTCCCCGCCCGAGCTTTCCCTGCTCGTGCTTTCCCTGCTCCCTGCGCGACCCCGGCCGCGCTCCAGCAGCTCCGCCACCCGCGGCTCCGCGGCGTACGGCGCGAACCGGCGGCACATGTCCGCCACGTACGTCCGGGTGCGCGCCGACTGGATGCCGTCGGCCAGATCGAGGGCCGACGACGCCGCCTGACACGCCTCCTCCAGTTCGCCCTCCTGGATGAGCGCCGTGGCGAGCAGCGAGAGGTTGAACATCTTGCCGCGCACATAGCGCCCGTCCATCACCAGCGAGCGCCGGGCCTGCCGTACGGCCCGCGCCCCGTCGCCGAGGTCGCGCAGGCAGTGGGCCGACTTCGCGGCCAGGTAGGCCTCGTCGAAGTAGCCGATCCAGCCGGGCTCGTTCTGGGGTTTGCGCCGGCCGAAGGCGACCTCCGCCTCGTGCAGCGCGCCGCCGCACGCCCTGCGGTCCCCGAGCAGGGCCAGGGCGTGCGCCTCCAGCACCCGGGCCTCGGCCAGCAGCGTGCCGACACTTGATCGCCGGGCCGCCGCGACGGCGGCCCTGGCCAGCTCAAGCCCGTGCCGGGGATGCCCGATGTAGACGGCCTGGTGGCTCATCCCGGCCAGGATCTCGCCGCACAGGGCGTGGTCGCCCGCGCCGCGCGCCAGGCCGAGCGCCTGGATCAGGTAGCGCTGGGCCAGTCCGTGCTGCTCCAGGTCGTAGGCCATCCATCCCGCCAGCCGGGTCAGCTCGGCCGCCGCGGTCGCCAGCGACCGCCCGGTGGCCTCGCCGTACGCGCCCTCGCGCAGCAGCGGCGTCACGGCGGTGTGCAGGTAGCGCACGACCGGGCCGCGGATGCTGCCGCCGCCGAACCGGTTGTCCAGCTCGCTGAACGACCGGGTGACCTCGCGTATCGCGGCCACGTCGGAGGGCCCGACCCGGCGCGGCCCGTTCGCGGAGAGCCGCTCCCCGTCGGGGGCCGCCAGCCAGCGGAGGATGCCCGCCGAACCCGCTCCCAGGGCGAAGGTGGAGTCGAGCAGGAACCTGCGCCGCTCGACGTCGGCCCTCCACAGTGCTGTCACGCTTGCCACGCCCTCCTCCCACGAATGGGGGAACTCCTGTCCCAGATCGGCGGGGACCGTTCCACGCGGCATGCCGATGTCCTCCCTGGACACCTGCCGCCCCAGCCGCAGCGAGAAGATCTCTGCCAGCAGGCCGGGAACCGGTTCGCGCGGGCGGCGGCCGCCGATCCAGCGCAGCACGGAACCGTGGTCGTACCGCATCCCCAGCAGCCCCCGGGCCGAGCCGAGACCGTTGAGCCGGCGGGCCAGGCCCTTGCGGGACAGTCCGGCTTCGGTGAGGTGCTGCTGGAGCAGGCGGTTGGGGTCACGTCGCATCGCTCTCCAACCGGGACAGGCAATAGCCGAGTTGGTTACGGAGAGCTTTCTTTATAGCACTAACCGTGAGGACCTAAAGGGATTCCCAAATGTTTGACGGCACCGGCAAGGAGACTGACAAGGAAAGACGAAGGGCCGCGCCTCGCGTCTGTCACGCGGTGCGCGGCCCTTCCGGGTCCGTGCCTACGTCCCCTACCGGAGGACGGACGGCTGCTACTTGCGGGCGACGCCGTCCTCCCGGGCCTGCCGCGCGACGGCGGCGATCACCGCGGGGGCGACCCGGGCGTCGAAGGGCGAGGGGATGACGTAGTTCTCGGTGACGTCGTCCCCGACCACGGCCGCCAGCGCGTCCGCCGCCGCCACCTTCATGTTCTCGGTGATCGTCGTGGCGCGGACGTCGAGCGCGCCGCGGAAGACCCCGGGGAAGGCCAGCACGTTGTTGATCTGGTTGGGGTAGTCGGACCTGCCGGTGGCGACCACGCGGGCGTGCCGGCCCGCCACCGCGGGGTCCACCTCCGGGGTGGGGTTCGACAGCGCGAACACGATCGAGTCCCGCGCCATCGCGGCGATGGCCTGCTCCGAGACGGTCGACCCGGACAGGCCGACGAACACGTCGGCGCCGGAGAGCGCCAGCTCGGTCGACCCGGACAGGCCGGCCTTGTTGGTGTCGCGGGCCAGCGCCCGCTTGACCGGGTTCAGGTCCTCGCGGCCGGCGTGGATGACGCCCTTGGAGTCGGAGACCGCGATGTCGCCGATCCCGGCGTTCAGCAGGATCCGCGACACGGCGACGCCGGAGGCGCCGGCGCCGGCCACCACCGCGCGCAGGTCGCCGAGGGACCGCCCGGTGAGGCGGGCCGCGTTGCGCAACGCGGCGAGGACCACGATCGCGGTGCCGTGCTGGTCGTCGTGGAAGACGGGGATGTCGAGAAGCGCGCGCAGGCGCTCCTCCACCTCGAAGCAGCGGGGGGCGCTGATGTCCTCCAGGTTGATGCCGCCGAACGACGGCGCGAGCCTGACCACGGTCTCGACGATCGCGTCCACGTCGGTGCAGTCGATGCAGATGGGCACCGCGTCGACGTCGGCGAACTGCTTGAACAGCAGGGCCTTGCCCTCCATCACGGGCATGGCGGCGGCGGGCCCGATGTCGCCGAGTCCCAGCACCGCGGTGCCGTCGGAGACCACGGCCACGACGTTGGAGACCCAGGTGTAGTCGTTGACCAGGTCCGGGTTGTCGGCGATGGCGGTGCAGACGCGGGCGACCCCCGGCGTGTACGCGAGCGACAGGTCATCGGCGTCGCGGACCGGGACGGTGGAGCGGACCTCCAGCTTGCCGCCGCGGTGCAGCGCGAAAGCGGGATCCAGGTCGAGAGATTCCAAGGAAGCAGATGTAACGGTCACAGCGACCCCAGTGTCGAAAGGACGAGTTCCTTCGGTAGACGCCGTCAAGAGAACGAGAGCCCTGGCTTCGGTAGCCGCCGGAGGCCGTCGTCGTTGACGGTCGTCTCTTGAGGGGGGTACGGGGGTCACCCGTTCCCTGATTGTGCCACACAAGCGACAACCGCCCCTGCCCGATCGGGTCACATATCGTTGCACGTTCAGGTGTTCCCCCAGGCCATCGGGCGTGTAATACTCGGCTTTGCCAGTGATCTCTTACGTACTTGGGCGCCCCAGTGGACTTGACGTCTTACGCCGAGCTGGCCGTTCAGCTGGTCAACATGGGCGACGAACTCAAAAACCCCTTCTCGCTCCGAGCCCTGCTCGAGGAGACGGGCCGTACGGAGGCGGCCGCGCGCCTCACCCGCCGTGACATCGACGCGCTGTGCGAGCTGCGCGACGAGCTCGCGGGGGTCTTCGCGTCCGCCGCCGAGGGCGACGACGTGGAGGTGGTCGAGCGGCTCAACGGGCTGCTGGTCCGCCATCCCGTGCATCCGCAGATCTCGGGGCACGACGGCCAGCCCTGGCACCTGCACCTGACCGAGGGCGGCCGGGTCGCCGACGCCCTCGCGGTCGGGTCGGTCATGGGCCTGGCCAGCGTCGTGACCCGCCTCGGCGTGGACCGGCTCGGCACCTGCCAGGCGACGCCGTGCCACAACGCCTACCTCGACACCTCCTCCAACCGGTCTCGCCGCTACTGCTCCGAGCGGTGCGCCAGCCGGGCCAACGTGGCCGCCTACCGGGCGCGCAAGCGGGGCGCCTGACCCAGGTGCCGGGCGGCTCCGTTTCTCGGGGCGCGGTCAGGCGGCCGGCGCGGGGAAGCGCAGCGCGGGCCTGGGCCAGTAACGCAGCACGACCCTGCCGACGACGTCCTCCTCGGGCACGGCGCCGAAGTCCCAGCTGTCGCGGCGCCCGGGGGCCGACTGGTTGTCGCTCTCCAGCCACCAGCCGTCGCCCGTGAGCCGGAAGGCCCGCTTGACGATCAGCCCGTGCGGCCGCCTCGCGACCACCACGTCGCCCGGGCGCACAGGGGCGCCGAGCCGTACCAGCAGCCAGTCTCCCGGCCGCAACACGGGCAGCATCGAGTCGCCGGAGACACACACGGCGGTGAGCACATCCCCCTCCGCGCAATGATTTCGAGACGAGTAAGGTCGGTCCTGGAACAGTGCTGTCACCAGCATTCCTAAGGAAGGATTCCGATGCTCGCACGACTGCTGCGACCCCGGCACGAGGTGTCCGCCCACTGCGACCTGCCGTGCGGGGTCTACGACCCGGCGCAGGCTCGCATCGAGGCCGAGTCGGTGAAGGCGATCATTAAGAAGTACGCCGACAACGACGACCCGGTCTTCAGGACCCGGGCGCTGATCATCAAGGAACAGCGGGCCGAGCTGGTCAAGCATCACCTGTGGGTGCTGTGGACCGACTACTTCAAGCCCCCGCACCTGGAGCAGTACCCGCAGCTCCACCAGCTCTTCTGGGACGCCACGAAGCTCGCCGGCGCCGCCGGTGCCAAGGGCACCGTCGACCCCGGCCTGGCCGACGACCTCCTCGCGAAGATCGACGAGATCGCCAAGATCTTCTGGGAGACCAAGGCCGCCTGAGCCCCGGGATCCCGGGCCCCGCACGGTCTCCACGGTCGCGCGGGGCCAGATCATCCCAAGGCCCATACAAACTACGTATTCGGTAGTACGGAATTTACGTGCAGTTACCTCCAAGGATCGCCACAATCAGCGCGTCCAGCCGGGGCAGCACCGCGCGAGTGGCGGTAGGTTGCAGTCAGCGGCACTCAGCCGGCTGAAGGGGCGAGGAGGAACGTGACCGAGGAAACCGAGACGCCTGCGGTGGATCTGACCGGGATTCGCGATGCTGTGAGTGTCCGGCTGCCCGCCGTGAGCGCCTACCTGTCCGTGCTGCGCACGGCCACCGCCGGGCTCGCCGCGCGGCTCGACTTCACCCTCGATCAGATCGAGGATCTGCGCATCGCCGTCGACGAGGCGTGCGCCATGTTGCTGCGGCACGCTGTGCCCGGAACGGACCTCCTCGCGGAGTTCGAACTCACGGGCCAGGAGATGACGGTTCGCGTGGAGGTCAACACGCTCGGCGTCAGCTCGCCCAACCGGGAGGACTTCGCCTGGATGGTGCTGACCGCGCTCGCCGACGACGTGGACGCCATCTCCGACCACGCCGACCACCTGGCGATCGTGCTGCGTAAGCGCCGGAGCACGGCGAGGCCGTCGTGATGACGGAAAGGACGAGTGCGATGACCTCCGGCGACTCGGCGGTGCCGGACCGCGTACGCGCGCGCACACTCTTCGCCGAGCTGTCGGAGCTCCCGTCGGACGACCCGAGGCGCCAGCGCATCCGCGACGAGCTGGTCGAGCTCCACCTGCCACTGGTGGAGTACCTGGCCCGCCGCTTCCGCAACCGGGGCGAGTGGCTCGACGACCTCACGCAGGTCGCCACGATCGGTCTGATCAAGTCGATCGACCGTTTCGACCTCGCACGCGGCGTGGAGTTCTCCACGTACGCCACCCCGACCATCGTCGGCGAGATCAAGCGGCACTTCCGCGACAAGGGCTGGGCGGTCCGCGTGCCGCGCCGGCTGCAGGAGCTGAAGCTCTCGCTCACCAAGGCGATAAGCGAGCTGTCGCAGCGGGAGAGCCGGGCGCCCACGGTCGCCGAACTCGCCGCCCACCTGGGCATGAGCGAGGAGGAGGTCCTGGAGGGCCTGGAGTCGGCCAACGCCTACTCCACCGTGTCGCTCGACGCGCCGGACTCCGGCGACGACGACGCTCCCGCCGTGTCCGACTCGCTCGGCATCGTCGACGAGTCGCTGGAGGGCGTGGAGTATCGCGAGTCGCTCAAGCCGCTGCTGGAGCGCCTGCCGCCGCGTGAGAAGCGGATCCTGCTGCTGCGTTTCTTCGGCAACATGACGCAGTCGCAGATCGCGACCGAGCTGGGGATCTCGCAGATGCACGTGTCCCGGCTGCTCGCGCGGACCCTGGCCCAGCTCCGCGAGGGCCTCACCGCCGAGGACTGATCGTCCGGCCCCGGACGGCCCCGGACGGCCCCGGACGGCCCGGGACGATCAGAGACGGACGACTGCGACGCCGCGCTCCCCCCGGCGGCGCCCAGTCAGTGACCGGTGCCTGTCCCGGTGTCTGCCCCGAAGCCTGCTCAGCGCGCGCCGTCCTCGCCCATGAGGGCGTGGGTGGAGGCCGGCGCGAGCAGCGTGACCAGGGCGACCGCCGCCGCGGCGATGAGCGGGATGCCGAACGCGTACTGCGCGGACTGGATGAGACTGATCGCCACCGGAAGCGCGAATATCTGTGTCACCACGGCCGGGCCCCGGCTCCAGCGCAGCACCTGCCACACGCCCCACGCCACCCAGAACAGCAGGGCGCCGCCGAGCACCCCGAATCCGGCCACCGCGATGCTGGTGACCATGTCGGTGGGTTTGCCGATCACGGTTTCGACGCCGACGTAAGCGCCCAAGGCGAAGGCGAGCAGGCCCTCCGCGGCCAGGACGGCGGCGGCCACGGTCAGTGTGCCGGGGCGGCCGACGGAACTGCTGATCACACCGCCCAACCCTACCCGCAGAGAAGTGTGCCCCTCGGGGCGGCGTCACCCGGCACCAGCGGTAAACCGTTCGTTAACCTTCAGGCATGCGGGCACTCCTCCTCGTCAATCCCAAGGCGACCTCGACGCACCGGCGTACGCGGGACGTGCTGATCCGGGCGCTCGGCGCCGCCGTCGACCTGTCGGTCGAGGAGACCGCCTACCGGGGCCACGCGACCGCGCTCGCGGCCACCGCGCACGCCAAAGGCTTCGACGCGGTGGCGGTCCTCGGCGGCGACGGCACGATCAACGAGACCGTCAACGGCCTGCTGGACGCCCGGCCCGCCGGCGGCGCGAGCGAGCGGCCCGCGCTCATCGTGATCCCCGGCGGCAGCGCCAACGTCTTCGCCCGCGCCCTCGGGCTGCCGAACAACCCGGTCGAGGCGACCGGCGCCGTCCTGGAGGCGCTACGCGAAGGACGCCGCCGGACCATCGGTTTGGGACAGGCAATTTGGCATGACGAGGTTTCGGGCCCGGACCCGGGGGCAGATGCGCCACCTGACCAGCAAAGGTCCAGATATTTCACATTTTGTGCTGGGCTGGGATACGACGCCGAGGTCGTCCGAGCCGTGGAAGGCCTGCGGAGCGCGGGACATCGCGCGCTGCCCGCTCTCTACGTGAACACGACGGTCCGCCACTTCTTCGTGACGGACCGGCAGCGGCCGGCGATCCGGCTGACGCGTCCCGGCCGGCCGACAGAGGATGGGATCTTCATGGCGATCGTGTCCAACACGTCGCCGTGGACCTACGCCGGCACACGTCCGATCAACCCGACACCGTGGGCCGGCTTCGAGACGGGGCTCGACATGCTCGGGCTCCGGAGGATGAGCCTGCCGGCCGTGCTCGCGCTCGCCCGGCAGATCATCGGCGAACACCGGGGATTGCCGCGCGGTAAACACCTCGTTCAGATCCATGACGAGGCCGAGTTCACCCTCCACGCCTCCCGCCCGGTCGCCTTCCAGCTCGACGGCGACTACCTGGGAGAACACGAGTGGGTGATCTTCCGCGCTATCCCGGACGCGTTACAAGTCCTCGTCTAGCCTGTTACATGTAGTCATAGTGTGACGCATCCGACAGCCACGGCAGGCAAAACCTTGTCCCAAACCTCTTGTGTGGTGTTGGTACGGCTGAAAAGCTGAACACGACGTCGGAACGTAGGACCTTTACGGAGACCACCGCCTCCGTAAGGAGCCCCGGCGATCACGCGGACGAGCCCCGGCCCCCACCCAGGATCCGGGTGATCGTTCGCACCAGCTAGTGAAAGAGTTCACAAAGTTGACGGCCAGAGGAGCCACGGAGGCTCCACTTTACGAAGGAGTGGAACGCATGGACTGGCGCCACCGCGCTGCCTGCCGTGACGTGGACCCCGAACTGTTCTTCCCGATCGGGAACACTGGTCCGGCGCTCATGCAGATTGAAGAGGCCAAGCAGGTATGCCGGCGATGCACGGTCGCCGAGTCTTGTCTCAAGTGGGCCCTCGAATCGGGTCAGGACGCCGGAGTCTGGGGCGGGCTCAGCGAAGATGAGCGTCGCGCCCTCAAGCGCCGCACGGCTCGCGCCCGCGCCCGCGCCGCCGTCTGACTCCCCCGCCGCACGCGAACGCCTTCGGTGGATGCCTGCCATGGCATTCACCGAATCGCGGGGCACCGGAGCCCGGCCGAGACGGCCGCGTAACCTCCCGCCCATAGGGCCGTCTGTCCACCAACGCATCGCGTCCACTATGGCATCCCCCACACCGGTCTCGCACAGCGGGACCCCCTGTGGAGCCTCCCGCGATCCCGGGGACCCGGCGGGAGATCAGCCCGACTGAACCGGGATGCTGAGGCTGACCTCAGTGCCCCCGCCCTCTCTCCTGGCCACGCCCAGGCGGCCCGACAGCTCGCCGACGACCAGCGTACGGACGATCTGGAGCCCGAGGCTCCCGGTGGCGTCCAGGTCGAAGTCCTCGGGCAGGCCCCTGCCGTCGTCGGCCACCGCGAACTCCAGCCGGTCGGCGTCCCGCGAGACGACGACCTGGACGTTCCCGGAGGAGTGGGCGAACCCGTGCTCGACCGCGTTCTGCAGCAACTCGGTCAGCACCATGGCGATGGGGGTCGCGACCGCGGCGGGCAGCACACCGAAGCTGCCGACCCGCTTGGTCGCCACCTGCGCGAGCGCCACCTCCGCCGTCATCGCGATGACCCGGTCGGCGATGTCGTCGAACTCGACCATCTCCTCCGGCATCTGGGCGAGGATCTCGTGGACGATCGCGATCGAGCCGACCCGGCGTACGGCCTCCTCCAGCGCCTCCTGGCCCTCCGGGTTGTTCAGCCGGCGCGCCTGGAGCCGCAGCAGCGCGGCCACGGTCTGCAGGTTGTTCTTGACCCGGTGGTGGATCTCGCGGATCGTCGCGTCCTTGGTGAGCAGTTCCCTCTCGCGCCGCCGCAGCTCGGTAACGTCGCGGATCAGCACCAGCGCGCCGATGCGGCCCCCGCTGACGATCAGCGGGATCGCCCGTAGCTGCACGACCGTGCCGCCGTTCTCCACCTCGGTCTCCCGGGGGGCACGCCCGCTGGCGACGAGCATCAGGTCCTCGTTGATCGGCTCGTCGGAGTAGCACAGGTTGGCGGTCGTCTTCCCCAGGTCCGCTCCCACGAGGTCGGCGTGCAGGCCGAGCCTTCGGTAGGCCGACAGCGCGTTGGGCGAGGCGTAGGTGACCCGTCCTGCCTTGTCCAGGCGGAGCAGGCCGTCGCCCACCCGGGGCGACCTGACCAGGATCGGCTCCTCCTCCGCGAAGGGGAACCTGCCCTCGGCCACCATCTGCGCCAGATCGGACGCGCTCTGCAGGTAGGTCAGCTCCAGGCGGGACGGGGTGCGCGCCGACGACAGGTTGGTCGAGCGCTGGATGACCCCGATGATCGGGCCGTCCTTGCCGCGCCGCACCGGGATCGTCTCCTCGCGCACCGGCACGCCGCTGGACCAGTCGGGGTCGCCCTCCCTGCAGATGCGGCGCTCGCTCCAGGCCACGTCGATCAGCGGCCGCTCCCCGGTGGCGATGGACATGCCCACGACGTCGTCGTGGTAGACGGTGGGACCGGTCGTGGGCCGCATCTGTGCCACCGCCACCCACCTCGTGCCGCCCTGGTCGGGGACCCACAGGATGAGGTCGGCGAACGACAGGTCGGCGAGCAACTGCCAGTCGGAGACCAGCGAGTGGATCCAGTCGATGCCGGCGGGATCGAGTGCGGTGTGGCGCGACACCAGGTCGCTGAGAGTCGGCACGAGTGCATGATGCGCCGCCGTCCGGGTCGAAAGCGAATCGACCATCGCCACCTGGCAAGATGCACCTCATGACAGGGCCGTTGGACAGACTGCGCGCGGCTGCCGCCGAGCGGGAGGCGGCGGGCCTGCGCCGCGCCCTCCGCCCGCGCACGCCCGACCACGACGGCCTGCTCGACCTGGCCTCCAACGACTATCTGGGGCTCTCGCGGGACGAGCGGCTCGTCGAGGCGGCCGTACGGGCCACCCGGGAGTGGGGGGCGGGCTCGACGGGCTCACGTCTGGTCACCGGCTCCACCCGGCTCCACGCCGAGCTGGAGGACCGGCTCGCCGCGTTCACCGGAGCCGCCGGGGCCCTGGTGTTCTCCTCGGGCTACCTCGCCAATCTCGCCGCGGTCGCCGCCCTCGGGCGGGGCGGCCTGATCGTCTCGGACGCCGGCAATCACGCCTCGATCGTGGACGCCTGCCGGCTGTCGCGGTCGCGGGTCGTGGTCACGCCGCACGGGGACGCCGAGGCGGTGGACAAGGCCCTGGCCGAGCGTGCCGAGGAGCACGCCCTCGTCGTCACCGACGCCGTCTTCTCCGTCGACGGCGACCTCGCGCCGCTGCGCGCCCTGCACGAGGCGGCCGTACGGCACGGCGCGCTGCTGGTGGTGGACGAGGCCCACGCGCTCGGCGTGGTGGGCGACCACGGCAGGGGCGCGGTGCACGCGGCGGGTCTCGCCGGGTCTGCGGGGATTGTGAGAACCGTCACGTTGTCGAAGTCCCTGGGCTCCCAGGGCGGCGCCGTCCTCGGCGCCCCCGAGGTGATCGGCGAGCTCGTGGACACCGGCCGGTCGTTCATCTTCGACACCGGCCTCGCCCCGGCCTGCGCCGGTGCCGCCCTGGCCGCTCTCGATATCCTGGAAAGCGCCGCTGACCTGCCCGGACGCGCTCGGCAGAGAGCTCGTGAGCTGGCCGCGCTGGCCCGCGAGCTCGGCCTGGAGACGACCGATCCGGCGGCCGCCGTGGTGCCGGTCGTGCTCGGCTCGCCCAGGCTCGCCCTGTCAGCGGGAACCCTGTGTGCGGAACTGGGGGTCCGCGTGGGATGCTTCCGCCCACCATCGGTGCCTCGGGGCCGGTCCTGTCTGCGGTTGACCGCGAGGGCCGATCTGAGGTCCGATGATCTCGCGGTGGTCCGGGGTGCGCTCACCGCTGTGGCCGAGTTGACGATGTTGCCTGAGTTGGGCGATGTGGCCGAGTTGAGGGTGGACAGGTGACGGAGCACAGCGAGGACTCTCCCCGGGTTCCGAAGTACTACGACGTGAAGCGCAGCCTTCTGGAGCTCACCAAGAGCCTGCCCGCGGGCAGTGCGCTCCCGCCCGAGCGCGCCCTGGCGGTGCGCTTCGAGACCTCCCGGACCACAGTCCGGCAGGCGCTGTCGGAGCTCGTGGTCGAGGGGAGGCTGCTGCGCATCCAGGGCAAGGGCACGTTCGTCGCCCAGCCCAAGGTCGCCCAGGTCCTCCAGCTCACCTCCTACACGGGTGACCTGCGCACGGTCGGCCTGGAGCCGGACACCAAGATCCTCGACATCAGCTACATCACCGCCGACGAGGCGCTCGGACGGCGGCTGGCCATCAATCCCGGCGGCCGGGTCCTGCGGATCCACCGCCTGCGCCTGGCCAACGGCGAGCCGATGTCCATCGACACCACGCACCTGTCCGCCCGCCGGTTCCCCCGCCTGCGGCGCGAGCTGGAGGTGCACTCCTCGCTGTACGAGACCCTGCACAACGCCTACAACGTGCGGCTGACCGACGCCGAGGAGGTCATAGAGACCGTGCTCGCCACGCCGTACGACGCGCAGGTGCTGGGAGTGGACGTCGGCCTGCCCATGCTGCTGCTGACCCGGCACGCCTTCGACGCCGACGGCAACCCCGTCGAGTACGCCCAGTCGCTCTACCGCGGCGACCGCTACAAGTTCGTCACCCGCCTCCGCCGCCCCTGAGCGGAAATACCGAGCGAGCCGAGGGGCGCGCCGCCAATCTGGACTGAGGAGCGCGCGGGAGCCGCGAGGGGCGCGGCCGTGTTCTGGACTGAGGAGCGCGCGGGAGCCGCGAGGGGCGCGGCCGTGTTCTGGACTGAGGAGCGCGCGGGAGCGAAGCGACCAGAGCACGACGAGGGAAGACACGGCCTGGAGGCGCCCCGAGCAGCCGAGCGAAGCGAGGCGAAGCAAACACAGCGACCAGAGCGCGACGAGGGAAGATGACGGATACAGGCGCCCCGAGAGCGAAGCGGGAAACACAGTGAGCATTCTCGTTGTGACCGGAACGGACACCGGGGTCGGCAAGACGGTGGCGACGGCCGCGCTCGCGGTCCTGGCCGGGGAGCGGGGCGCGACGGTCGCGGTCGTGAAGCCGGCGCAGACCGGGGTGGCGGCCGGGGAGCCCGGGGACCTCGACGAGGTGATCCGCCTGTCGGGGGTGACGACGACCTTCGAGATGGCGCGCTATCCCGACCCGCTCTCCCCCGCCGCGGCGGCCCGCGTCTCCGGCCTGCCGCCGCTGTCGCTCGCGTCGGCGGCGGCCAGGATCGAGGAGCTGGCCGAGTCGCACCGGCTGGTGCTCGTCGAGGGCGCCGGGGGCCTGCTGGTCCGCTACGACGAGGAGGGCGGCACGCTCGCGGACCTGGCGCGGCGGCTGCACGCCCCCGTCCTCGTGGTGGCGCGCGCCGCGCTGGGCACGCTCAACCACACGGCGCTGACGCTCGAAGCCATGGCGCACCGGGGCCTCGACCTGGCGGGCGTGGTGATCGGGTCCTGGCCGGCCGATCCGGGGCTCGCCGAGCGGTCGAACGTCGCCGACCTGGAGATGCTCGCCGCCCGGCCGCTGTCGGGCGCTCTGCCGGAGGGCGCGGGCGCGCTCGGCCGGGAGGCGTTCGGCCGCGCCGCCCGCGCCGGACTGGCTCCGGCCCTCGGCGGCATGTTCGACCCGGCCAGATTCCGCTCGACCCTTAAGCTGCCCCTGTGACAGCCGCCGAGGACCGACGGGAGTGCCGCGTGAAGACCGACATCCTGGAGATCGCCCGCATTCAGGTTCTGGACGAGGGCAGGGGGCTCGACGCGGCCCAGGCGCTCGAGTGCCTGACGCTGCCGGACGAGCGCCTGCCCGACCTGCTCGCCCTGGCCCACGAGGTGCGGATGAAGTGGTGCGGTCCCGAGGTCGAGGTGGAGGGGATCGTCTCGCTCAAGACCGGCGGCTGCCCGGAGGACTGCCACTTCTGCTCACAGTCCGGCCAGTTCTCCTCCCCGGTGCGCGCGGCCTGGCTCGACATCCCCTCGCTCGTCCGGGCGGCCGTCGAGACGGCCGCGACCGGGGCGACGGAGTTCTGCATCGTCGCGGCCGTACGCGGACCCGACCGGCGGCTGATGGACCAGGTCCGCGAGGGCGTGAAGGCGATCCGCGAGGCGGTCGACATCAACGTGGCCTGCTCGCTCGGCATGCTCACCCAGGCGCAGGTGGACGAACTGGCCGAGATAGGGGTCCACCGCTACAACCACAACCTGGAGACGTCCCGGTCGCACTTCCCCCGCGTGGTCACCACCCACACCTGGGAGGAACGCTGGGACACCTGCCTCATGGTCCGGGAGGCGGGCATGGAGCTGTGCTGCGGCGGCATCGTCGGCATGGGAGAGACCCTGGAGCAGCGTGCCGAGTTCGCCGCCCAGCTCGGCGAGCTGGAACCGGACGAGGTGCCGCTCAACTTCCTCAACCCCCGCCCGGGCACGCCGTTCGCCGACCAGCCGCTCGTCGAGGGCGCCGAGGCGCTGAAGACGATCGCCACGTTCCGCCTCGCCCTGCCGCGCACGATCCTGCGGTACGCCGGGGGCCGCGAGCTGACCCTGGGCGACCTCGGCACGAGGGACGGCATGCTCGGCGGCGTCAACGCCATCATCGTCGGCAACTACCTGACCACCCTGGGCCGCGCGCCCGAGCGCGACCTGGAGCTGCTCGCCGACCTCAAGATGCCCATCAAGGCGCTCTCCCAGACCCTCTGAAGACCGTCGGCGGGCGATCGGCTGGAATCCCAGCCGGCGGGGGCGGAGTAGGCGCGACGACACCGGGCATCAGCGGGGGTAACCGACGTTCTCCTGTGGCTGGAGGGCATTGGCCGCCCATCTGTTCCGGTAAGTGACCGACTGGTAGGTTTCACCCTATGGAGTCCCCCAAACACGCAGGCGACATCGCCGTCGCCGTCTCCCAGGCCTACGGCGTGGACATGATGTTCACGCTGTCCGGTGGGCACGTCTTCCCCTTGTACGACGGGGCCGTCCATCAGAACATGCGCATCCTCGATGTGCGCCACGAGCAGAGCGCGGTGTTCGCGGCCGAGGCGACGGCCCGGCTGACCCGCAAGCCCGGCCTCGCCGTGCTCACGGCCGGTCCCGGCGTCACCAACGGCGTCTCGGGGGTCGCCACCGCTCACTTCAACGGCTCCCCGGTCGTCGTGCTCGGCGGGCGCGCCCCGCGCTCGCGCTGGGGCTCCGGGGCGCTTCAGGAGATGGACCATCCTCCGCTGTTCGAGCCCATCACCAAGCTCGCCTTCACCGGATCGGGCGCGGACTCCATCGGGCAGGACGTCGAGATGGCCTTCCGGACCGCCCTGGCCCCGCACCGCGGCCCGGTGTTCCTGGACGTCTACATGGACGACCTGTTCTCCCCGTCGCCCGAGTACGTCTCCGAGACGCTGACCCCGTCGCCGCTGGAGCCCGACCCCGAGGCCCTCGCCGGCATCGCGGGGCTGCTCGCCGAGGCCGAGCGCCCGGTGCTGGTGCTCGGCTCGGACGTGTGGATGGAGCGCGCCGAGGAGGCCGCGCGGGACTTCGTCGAGGAGTGGCGCCTGCCCGTCGTCCCCAACGGCCAGGGCCGGGGCATCCTGCCCGCCGGGCACGAACTGCTGGCCACCCGCGCCCGGGGCGTCGCCTTCGGCCAGGCCGATCTCGTCATCGTGGTCGGCACCCCGCTCGACTTCCGGCTCGCGTACGGCTGGTTCGGCGGCAAGGAGGGCGCGCCGCTCGCCAGGGTCGTCCACATCGCCGACGCGCCCTCCCAGCTCGCCACGCACACCGGCCTGTCCGGCTCGGCCGCCGGCGACCTGTCGGTCGTCTTCTGGGGGCTGTCCGCGGCCTGCGGGACCGCCGGGGTGAACCCCAAGGCGTACGAGCCGTGGGTGAGCAGGCTGAGCGAGGCCGCGACGGCCGCGACCGCCGGGGACGCGGCCCTGCTGGAGTCGGACGCCGACCCGATCCACCCGATGCGCATCTACGGCGAGCTGAACAAGGTGCTCGCCGACGACGCGGTCGTCATCGGCGACGGCGGCGACTTCGTCTCCTACGCCGGCAAGTACGTCGAGCCGCGCCGTCCCGGCAACTGGCTCGACCCCGGCCCGTACGGCTGCCTCGGCACCGGGCTCGGCTACTCCGTCGCGGCCCGTCTGGCGAGGCCGTCGTCGCAGGTCGTGCTGCTGCTCGGCGACGGCGCGGCGGGCTTTTCGCTGATGGACGTCGACACGCTGGTCCGCCACCGCCTGCCGGTCGTCATGATCTGCGGCAACAACGGCATGTGGGGCCTGGAGAAGCACCCCATGCAGATGCTGTACGGCTACGACGTGGCGGCCGAGCTCCAGCCGCAGTGCCGCTACGACCAGGTCGTCACCGCGCTCGGCGGCGGCGGGGAGCTCGTCACGTCGCCGGGCGAGATCGGCCCGGCGCTGCGCCGCGCTTTCGACTCCGGCGTGCCCTATCTGGTGAACATCGCCACCGACCCGTCGATCGCCTACCCGCGCAACACGACCGGAGTGTGATCTCGCGTGAGGCTCCGCCCCGCGGCACCCGGGCGGAGCCCCCGCGGTTCTTGGCGACGATCCTCCCGTCGATCCTGTGCGACCCGTCGACGCTTGACGGCCGCATGGTGATCACGCTGTCCGAAGGTTGTGCTAGGACAGATGGGTGCGATACGTGCGTCTGGGATCTTCCGGCCTGAAGGTGTCGAGAGTCGCGCTGGGCATGATGAGCTACGGCGACCCCTCGGCACTCTCGTGGAGCCTCGACCTGGACCGGGCCGAGCCGATCGCGCGGCGCGCCGTCGAGGCCGGCGTCACCTTCTTCGACACGGCCGACATGTACGGCGACGGCGCCAGCGAGGAGGTCACCGGCCGCCTGCTGCGCGCGCTGTTCGCCAGGCGCGACGACTACGTGCTGGCCACCAAGGTCTACTACCCCATGGGGCCGGGCCCCAATGACGGTGGGCTGTCGCGCAAGCGCATCATGTCGGCCGTCGACGCCTCGCTCACCCGCCTCGGCACCGATCACATCGATCTGTACCAGGTCCACCGGTGGGACGCGGAAACCCCGATCGAGGAGACGATGGAGGCCCTGGACGACCTGGTCCGAGCGGGCAAGGTGCGCTATGCCGGCGCCTCCTTGATGTACGCCTGGCAGTTCGCCAAGGCCCAGCACGCCGCCGAACGGGGCGGTTTCACCCGGTTCGTATCCATGCAGACGCGCTACAACCTCCTGTACCGGGAGGAGGAACGCGAGATGCTGCCGCTGTGCGCGGATCAGGGGGTGAGCGTCCTGCCCTACAGCCCGCTGGCCCGGGGTCTCCTGGCCGCCGCCGGCCCCCGCGACACCGACCGGGCGGCGGCGGAGCGCGGCAGGTCCCGTTCGACCGACGGCGACGACGCCGTCGTCGTCAGCGCGCTGCGCGCGATCGCCGCCGAGCGCGGCCTGCCACCCGCCCGGGTCGCGCTGGCGTGGACGCTCGCCCACCCGGCGGTTTCCGCGTCGGTGGTGGGAGCCACGAGAACCGGTCATGTGGACGATGCCGTCGCCGCCGTCGACCTGGTGCTCACCCCGGAGGAGAAGACCAGGCTGGAGGAGCACTACCGCCCCCGCGCCCCGTACGGCCACACATGATGTGCCGCCGGACCAGTCCTGCGAGGCGTTCCGGCTCGTCTCCTTCCGGCGTCAGGACGCCGCGGGAGAGCGGCTCACGGCCGGGCTGGGCGACGGACTGGGCGAGGGGGGCGGACAGTCCTTCTTCACGGTGAACGTGACCGCCGTGCCCTCCTTCACGAGCGTGTTCGCCGCCGGTTTCTGGCTGACGACCGATCCCTTGCACTCTCCCTCGCCGTCGTAGACGGGTTTCGGGCTGAGACCCAGCATGTTGAGCCGCGCCAGCGCGGAGCTCTCGGGCAGGTCCTTGAGCTGGGGCACCTTGACCATGCCCTCGGTCGGACTCGGCGAGGGCGTCGGGGAGGCGGTGCGGCTCGGCGACGGGCTGGGAGTCGGGCTCGGCGAGGGGCTCGGCTGCCTCCTGGACGGGCTCGGCCGCGACGGCGGCACCTCCAGGGAGGGCTTCGTGGAGGGCCGCGAGGCGGTCCGCGTCGGCGACGGGGTCGGCGGGTCAGTGGTGCGCACCGTCAGCGACGGAGCGGGCGACGTGGGGGTTCCGGACCCGGCCGAGGCCATGTTGATGCCGAGGACGGCCAGACCGCCCACGACGGCGAACCCCGCCACCCCGGCCGCGACCGGCATCCCCCGGCCTCTCTTGGACCGCTGTGCCGCGCGTCGCGCCGTACGTGAGCCCTGCTGCGGGGATGCGACTGTCGCCGGCGGCACGGCCGGGGCGTCGTTCCAGGACTCCCGCGTGACGCGGTAGGTGTGACCGGTGGCCGGGGCAGCCTCAGGCCCGCCCGGATAGGGGCCTGCCTGGGTGGCCGCGCCCGTGGACGGAGGCGGGGCTCCCATGCCTGCGGTGGCCGGGGCCGCGGCCGCGCCCTGCGGGCCGTACCCCCCTTCGGCCAGGCCCTGCGGGCCGTACGCGGGGGCGGCGTCGGGAGCCACCGACCCCGGGGGCAGCACCGACTGCCGGGCCGCCTGGCTCATCGCGGTGGCGGACGGCCAGCGGCGGGCCGGGTCCTTCGACATGGCCCGTTCGACGATGGCCCGGACGGCGGGCGGCACGTCCGGCGGCAGCGGCGGCGGCTCCTCGCGGATGTGCTTGAGCGCGATCGTCACCGGCGAGTCGCCGTCGAAGGGACGCTGCCCGGCCAGGCACTCGTACGCCACCACGCCCAGCGCGTAGATGTCGACGGCGGGCGTGACCGGAGCGCCCTCGGCCTGCTCCGGCGCGCAGTACGCCGCGGTGCCGAGCACCATTCCGGCGTCGGTGAGACGGCTGCCCTGGTCGGCGCGGGCGATCCCGAAGTCGGTCAGCACCAGCGTGCCGTCGGAACGCACCAGCAGGTTGCCCGGTTTGACGTCCCGGTGCACGATTCCCCGCTCGTGCACGGCCTGGAGGGCGGAGGCGGCCTGCGCGATGAGCTCCATCGCGGGCTCCGCGCCGATGCGGCCGATGCGGGTCAGCAGGCGGTCGAGGGGCTCGCCGTCGACGAACCGCATGACCAGGTACGCCGTGGAGCCGTCGCCGGGGACCTCGGTCACCCCGTAGTCGTAGACGTCGACGACGCCGGGATGGTTGACGGTCGCCATCGCCCGGGCCTCACCCTGGAAGCGGACGGCGAATCCGGGGTCGTCGAGACGACCGGGGAGAAGCACCTTGACGGCGACGGTGCGCGCGAGGACGGTGTCCTCACCGCGCCATACCTCGCCCATGCCCCCGGCGCCGAGCCGGACGTCCAACCGGTAACGCCCAGCCAGGGTCATGCCTTGGGCCACCATTTGCGCCCCGTACCCCCTAAGTCAATCGACCCCCGAAGGTGTCCAACAAAGCAGGTTCGTGTCGCGGGTAGATAACGACAAGTTCACGGAACCCTGTACGCGTAAGGGATCCAGGCTCGGGGAGTCGGAAGTCGAGCCTACCTGTTATCCGCCCGTACTACCGTGCACCGAGCACCGTGCCGTCCAGTTCCTGGGCGTGATCTGGACGACCATGCGGCGGCGGCAGTGCGGGCAGTAACGCGGTGGCTCCATCACCCTGGCGGCCAGGCAGGCCGCGTGATCACCGTTCCCGGCCGAACGGCCGCAGTGATCGCAGTAGAGGTCCACAGTGCACCACCCTAACCGCTGCCCGCCTCCGCCGCCTGGAAAGCATCATGGAGTCCCCGCTGCCAATTAAGACGCTTCGCGACCCCGTTTAGTTGCCTCGCGGTCTCCACGGGCGTCGGGGAATGACGACCCAATAGGCTGACCAGCATGAGTGTTGCTCCAGGTCTGCGCGCCGAGGTCCTCATCATGGTGGAGCGCGAGGACACGGCGATCCGGGTCGGCAGCGGCGACGTGCCGGTGCTGGGCACGCCGCGGCTGCTGTCGTTCGCCGAGGGAGCCACGGTCAAGGCCGTCCAGCATCACCTGGAGCCCGGGCAGACCACGGTGGGGACCAGGGTGCTGATCGAGCACCGTCTGCCCAGCCCGGTCGGGATGCACGTCGAGATCGGCGTCGAGCTCACGGAGGTGGACGGCCGGAGGCTCGTCTTCTCCGTCAGGGCCGTCGACAAGACCGGCGCCCTGGTCGCCACGGGCACGATCGAGCGGGTCGTCGTCGACCGGGAACGGTTCCTCTCCCGTCTTTGAACGTCTGACCCGCTCTACTCGATGACGGCGATGAGGTCTCCCTCCTGGACGACGTCGCCCTCCTCCACGTGGAGCTTCGAGATGGTCCCGGCGTCCTCGGCGAGGACCGGGATCTCCATCTTCATCGACTCCAGGATCACAAGGGTGTCGCCCTCCTCGACGACCTCGCCCTCGCTCACAACAATCTTCCACACGTTCGCCACCATCTCGGCGCGCACCTCGGCCACCCGGGAACTCCCCTCAACGTAATCCGGCAGATCAAGCTTTTCTCATCCGGGAGACCAGCCCGGTGTCGTAGTCCCCGCTCACGAACTCGGGGTGGTCGAGCAACTCGGCGCAGAACGGCAGGTTGTGCTTCGGGCCCTCGATGCGGAACCCGGCGACGGCCTCCCGTCCCCGCTCCAACGCCTCCTCGCGGGTGGCGCCGACGACGCAGAGCTTGGCCATCAGCGGATCGTAGAACGGCGTGACGGTGTTGCCCGCCGCGTACCCCGAATCGATCCGCACCCCCTCGTCCACCGGCTCCTCCCACACACCGATCTTGCCAGGACCGGGCAGGAACCTGCGGGGGTCCTCGGCGTAGACGCGGAACTCGATCGCGTGGCCGCTCACCCTCGGCTCGACGGAGTAGACCTCGCCGGCCGCGACGCGGATCTGGTGCTCCACGAGGTCGAGGCCGGTGACCAGTTCGGTGACGGGGTGCTCCACCTGGAGGCGGGTGTTCATCTCCAGGAAGACGAAGTCCTGGGCGTCCGCGTCCACCAGGCACTCCACCGTGCCCGCGCCGCGATACGACACGGCCTCCCCCGCCCGTACGGCCGCCGCGAGCATCCGCTCGCGCAGCTCCGGGGTCACGCCGGGGGACGGGCTCTCCTCCACGACCTTCTGGTGGCGCCGCTGGACCGAGCAGTCGCGCTCGCCCAGGGCGACCACGGTGCCGTCGGCGAGGCCGAGGATCTGGACCTCGACGTGCCTGGCCCGCTCGATGTAGCGCTCCAGCAGGATGGCCGGCTCGCCGCCGAAGCGGGCGGCCGCCCGGCAGGCCTGCTCGAACGCCTTGGCCAGCGACGCGTCGTCGCGCGCCACGCCCATGCCGATCCCGCCGCCCCCGCCGGCCGCCTTCACCATCACGGGGTAACCGATCTCCTTGGCGGCCCGCCCGGCCTGCGCGAGGTCGGACACCGGCTCCCTGGTCCCGGCGGCGACCGGCACGCCCGCGGACTCCATCAGATTGCGGGCGTTGATCTTGTCGCCCATCTGCTCGATGGCCTTGGGGTCCGGGCCGATCCAGACGAGACCGGCGTCGATCACCGCACGGGCGAACGCGGCGTTCTCCGCGAGGAACCCGTAGCCGGGGTGAATCGCCTGCGCCCCCGTCGTACGGGCGGCCTGGAGCACCTTGTCGATGTCGAGGTAACTCTGGGCCGGGTTGGCGGGACCGAGGAGCACGGCGTCGTCTGCCTCACGCACGAACGGCAGGTCGGCGTCCGCCTCGGAGTGGACCGCGACGGCGCGCAGCCCCATGCCCCGCACCGTACGGATGATCCGGCGGGCGATTTCACCACGGTTGGCGACAAGAACTGAGTCGAACACGCAGCCAACTCTAGGATGATCCCCCGCTCCGTCCCCCCGACCGTTCCGACTGAACGCGGGGGCCGAATCTGTAGGGTCGCCACAACAACGACGAGCCCGGCGTGGCGTTGGAGGCGCTCCGATGCTACGTCTGCTACAAGCGCGTTACGAGCACGAGCCGGTCGACGACGCGCGCCATCGCCTCCACCACTCCGGGGTCGTAGGCCGACCCGCCGTCGAGGCGCAGCCGCTCCAGGGCCGCCGCCGCGCGGTCCCTGTCGGTCGATCCGCCCACGAGGTCGTCGTACGCGTTGGCGGCCTTGATGATGCGGCTGGCCATCGGCGGGGACTCGCCGAGCGTGTCGCACTGCCGCCGGACGATCTCGGCGACGCCGTGGAGTACGCCGGTCTTCCTGATCACCTCGGCGCCCAGCTCGGCGATCCGCCGCGCCTGCGCGGGGTCGGCCAGCACGGTCGCGCCGCCGGGGATCGGGTCGCGCAGCGAGAGCTGGCCGATGTCGTGCATGAGCGCGGCGTACTCCAGCTCCAGCAGCTGCGGCTCCGCCATGCCCAGCTCCCGGCCGATGGCGACCGACAGCTGGCTGACGCGGCGCGAGTGGCCCGGCTCGACGTACCCGCCGACCTCGGTGACCCGGCTCAGCGCGCGCACGGTCTGCAGGTAGGTCGCCCGGATGCCGGCGTACTTGCGGAACGCCACCTGAGTGACGAGCAGCGGCGCGGCGAACGCGGGCAGCGCGGTCATGTCCATGCTGTGCGAGGCGAGCGCGAGCAGGATGCCCGACGCCGCGACGGCGGCGCCGAGCGGCGCGGCCATCCTGATCTCGTCCCGTACGGCGACGACGAACGCGGTCCTGACCTGGTCGGCCCGGAGCATGGCCGCGATCACCACGTCGGCCGCGAGCATGACCGTGACGAGCACCGCCATCACGCCGAGCGCCGGCCACCAGTTGCCGTGCCGGTCGGCCGTGTCCCCCGCGAGCTCCCCCAGCGGGCCGGTGAGCGGCCGGTAGGCGAAGGCGAGCAGCGACCCGGCGAGCAGCCGCCGGGCCAGCGCGTCGAGACGCGGCGGCCGGCCGACCGCCAGGTGCGGCAGCCCGCCCGCGATCATGCCGACCGACATCACCGCCACGACCTGCAGGGCCGAATGCTGCGCCGGCCGCCCGCCCACGTCGAGCAGCAGGGCGTATCCGAGGGAGGCGGCGGTGGAGATCGGGGCGACCTCGCGGTTGCCGGGCATCGTGAGCCGGGCCAGCTCCCCGGCGGCGATGAGCGCGCCGAACCCGATGGCGACCCGCGGATCGGTCAGCCCCTCCGCCGCGGTGTGGGCGATTCCCGCCACGGTCAGCATCCCGGCGGCGCAGATGAGCAGGAGCTGGCCCGAGTCGAGCCCCACCGGCCTGGCCGTCAGCCGACGCTCCCTCACCGCTCCGACACCACCTGGATGGGCGTCGTCGGGTCGTCGTGGTCCTTCACCGTGGTCACCACGGCGGGGTCGTCCGGCGGGACGGGCACCCGTTGTGCCATGTCCCAGCCGTGCCGGTCGAGCGCCTTGACGAACGCGCACACCATGTCGGGGTCGAACTGGGTCCCCGCGTTCTTGCGCAGCTCGGCCACCGCGAACTCGATCGACTTGGCCTTGCGGTAGGAGCGGTCGGAGGTCATGGAGTCGAACGCGTCGGCCACCGCGATGATCCGGGCGAACTCGGGGATCTCCGAGCCGGCCAGGCCCATCGGGTAGCCCCTCCCGTCATGTCGTTCGTGGTGGTGCATGATCCCGGCGAACGCCTCGTCGAGGAAGTCGATGCCGCGCACGATCTCCAGCCCGCGCATCGGGTGGAGCTGGATCGCGGCGTACTCCTCCTCGGTCAGGCGGCCGTCCTTCTGCAGCACCTTGGTCGGCACGCCGAGTTTGCCCACGTCGTGGAGCATGCCCGCGTAACGGATCGCGCGAAGCCGCTCGGTGCCCATCCCGATCTCCTCGGCGATCATGGAGGAGGCCGCGGAGACCCGCGTGCAGTGCCCGCGCGTGTAGTAGTCCTTCGTCTCCACCGCCTGGCACAGCGCCGCGATGGTCGCGTCGTACGCCCGCTGCTCGGCGTGGTAGTGCCCCAGCGCCCACCGGGCCACGAACAGCGGCAGCAGCACGAGCACGGCCGAGATCGACTGCACCGTCGACCACAGGGCCGCGATCAGCAGGCCGAAGGTGGCGAAGCCGACGTAGGAGCTCAGGAACTGCACCATCGCGCGGAGCGAGACCTGGTCCCTGTGCACCGCCGACGCCAGGCGCAGGATGACCGCGGTCAGCGCGAAGTTGACGGCCACGAAGACCACCGTCGCCGCGGCGTACGGCACGAGGATGCCCGGGAAGTCGGGCGGCTCGGGCAGGTCGGCCCGTCCTCCCGCGCTCTCGTAGGCCCACCCGGCGGCGTACCCGCACAGGGCGTACTGCGCGCCGTTGAACAGCCGTTTCACCATCGGCAGCCCGGGGCGCACGCTCACGACCGCGGCCAGCCCGACCAGGGCCGCGCCCTCCGGGCCGATCAGCACCACGGCGGCCAGCGCGGCGGAGAAGCTCACCGACACCGCGACGTTCGGCACGTTGAGCAGCGTCGGCACCGACTCGCAGAGCAGGAAGAGCAGCGCCAGGACAAGGAGCGCGGACCAGTCCTCCGCCACGAGCCCGTGATGCGCGAGGAGACCGCGCGTGATCACAAGACCGGCGGTTCCGACGAGTGCGACGAAGTAGACCCTGGCGGGCCACGGAAGTTCCCGCATTGCGGCCACCTTGAATGCGGATCGGACCCGTGGGCCGGCCCTGCCGGACCGGCCCACGGGCAGTGACTACGTCCAGGAGATCCCCGGGGTGCCGGCCGCGAGACCGGCCAGAGCCACCACCGGAGTGAGCAGCGCCAGCGCCACTATCAGCCTGACGACGGTCTTCCCAAGCATTGCGCCGCCTCCACGTCGATGTCGCACTCAGGCTACAGAAGGGCCGATGGCCGGTCCGGGATGTCGCGACCATCGCAGCCAAACCGTAACCAAGCCATCACACCGCGTGCAATTGCACCGGTTTGTCAGTGCCTTTTCCCGGGGCGAGCCTGGAGCATCCCGTTGCCGCCAGCCGACGTGTGATCAGGTGCGCCACGTCCCCTCCCGGTAGGCGGCGGTCAGGGCCTCCCCGACGTACGAGCGGGTCCGGACCGTGCCGTTCGTCGTCACGACGCAGGAGTTCACCTCCTCGGCGCTGCCCACCCACAGCGCCGAGCCGTCGGCGTACCCGAACCGGACCAGGTAGTTCGTCATCGGCCCGCCCATCAGCGTGCAGACGTGATCGCCCTCGCCGGTGGTCACCGGCAGGGACGCGAGGTCGCGGGCCATCGCAGCCGCCTGGTCCGTCAGCGTCCGCGACCCGCCCAGCGGTTCGCCGCCCGGATCCATGTTGACACCGGGATAAGCGCAGATCAGCGCCCGGACCGGCGAGCCGGGCACCAGCGACTCGTCCGCGCCGTCCACGTCCACGGCGGCCGGCACCCAGCCGCCGATGCCCTCCCCGCCCCAGCGCGGCGGGCACGCGTCCGGCACCGCCGTCCTCGGCCCCGGCGAGCACGCGGCCAGTACGGCTCCCGCCCACAAGGCGGCGACGGCGACGACGATCCGGCGCAAGCGCATGACATTGCTGAGACGTCCCGTCATGGCAAGCCGGTTCACCTGGCGCACACCTGCTGTGGACCCGACGTCGAGAAGCTGAGGCCCCACCCGGCGTACATCAACGGCCGATGATCTTGGCATGCCCGACTGATAGCACGCCGCATCTGGTAATGAAACCGGTCAGGCGAGCGCCTGGCGGGCCCATTCGACGGTGGCCTTGAGACCGGTGGGCAGGTCGTGCCGGGGACGCCAGCCGAGGGCCTCGTACGCCGGAGCGGGGTCGACGGCCATCGCGGGGAGGTCGCCCATGCGAGGGGGCTCGAAGCGCGGCTCGTCAGGGGCTCCGGCGGCAGCGGCGACCAGGCCGTGCAGCTCACGGTCGGTGATCTGGACGCCGGTGCCGAGGTTGACACGCCGGCCGTCGCCCTGCGGCCCGCAGGCGCGGGCGAAGCCGTCCACCACGTCTTCGACGAAGACGTAGTCGCGCGTCTGGGAGCCGTCGCCGTACACGACCGTGGGCTTTCCGGCCAGCAGGGCGTCGGTGAAGATGGCGACCACCCCGGCCTCGCCCTCGGGCGACTGGCGCGGCCCGTAGACGTTCGACAGCACGAGCGTGGTGTATTCGAGCCCGTGCAGCGCCCGGTAGGTGGCGAGGTACAGCTCACCGCCGAGCTTGGAGGCGGCGTACGGCGAGCGGGGATCGGTGGGGGCGTCGCCCGGGACCGGGATCACGGCCGGCCTGCCGTAGACGGCGACGGAGGACGCGTAGACGACCTTGCGGGCGCCGGCGCGCCGGGCGGCCTCCAGGACGTTCACCGTGCCCTCAATGTTGATCTTGGCGTCGGTCACCGGGTCGGCCACGCTCCTGCGTACGCTGATCTGCGCGGCGAGGTGACAGACGACCTCCGGCCGCCAGCGCTCGGCGAGCTCCGCGAGCGCGGGGTCGCGCACGTCCATGACATGCAGGGGGGCGTCGGCGTTGCGCACGTGCCCGGACGACAGGTCGTCCACCACCGCGACCTCGTGGCCGTCCGCCAACAGCCGATCGACGAGGGTGGACCCGATGAACCCCGCCCCGCCCGTGACCAGTGCCCGCATGTCCCCGCCCTTCCCGGCCTGTAACGGAAGATCCTAACGAGCATTGCCCCGGCACGGCCCGAGCACGCCTCCCGTGGAACGCGGGCTATTCCGCCATCTCGGCGCGCACCTGCTCGATCCGGGTGAGCACCTTGGCGCGCAGGTCCTGCGGGACGGGGTCGCACCCGCAGTGTTTGGCCACGAGCCGCTTGACGACCTCCTCGAGGCCGTACTCCTCCAGGCAGGGGCCGCACTCGTCGAGGTGCTTCCTGATCTCGGCGATGCGGTTGCTGTCCAGCTCGCCGTCCAGGTAGGTGTACACCCGGTCGAGCACCTCGCTACACGGGGTGTCGTGGTGGTTCCCGCAGCTCATCGCTCCTCCTCGCCAAGCGTTCCGCCGAGACCCGCGCCGCGGGAGTCCGACCGCACGAGACCTCGCTCGCGCGCGTAGTCCTCGAGCTGGTTGCGCAGCTGCCGGCGGCCACGATGGAGGCGCGACATCACGGTCCCGATGGGCGTGCCCATGATCTCGGCGATCTCCTTGTACGGGAAGCCCTCCACGTCCGCCAGATAGACGGCGATGCGGAACTCCTCGGGGAGCGCGGCGAGAGCGTGCTTCACGTCGCTGTCGGGAAGGTGCTCGAGCGCCTCGATCTCGGCCGACTTCAGCCCGCTGGACGTGTGCGACTCCGCCCGCGCGAGCTGCCAGTCCTCGATCTCCTCGGTGCCCGCCTGCTTGGGCTCCCGCTGCTTCTTCCGGTAGCTGTTGATGAACGTGTTGGTGAGGATGCGGTAGAGCCAGGCCTTGAGGTTCGTCCCCTCCTGGAACTGGTGGAAGGAGGCGAACGCCTTGGCGAAGGTCTCCTGCAGGAGATCCTCCGCATCCGCTGCGTTTCGGGTCATCCGGAGCGCGGCCGAGTACAGTTGGTCGAGAAACGGCATGACGTCGCGCTCGAACCGCTCGCTGCGCTGCTCCAGAGTCTCCTCGGCTGTCTTGGAGACCGGACCCACCCCCTTAAGGACACCGTACCCAGCCGAGGATACCGGCCCGGCAACGTCCAGCCCGTCGAGGCCTTCTGGCAGCACCAACGTCTTCATGCCCAACTGCAACAGGGCGGGCGTAGAGTCTGTTCCCGGTGCAGATTGAGGTGACGAACGACCCGGTGCGGGGAAAAAAGTAAGCACCGGCTTGGTAGCCCGGAAACCGAGTTTCGCTGCCGCACGCCCATGCGTGAGGCAGCCAGAGTCCAGGAGCCGCTCGTGCTGCCCATACCGGCCAACGAACTCAACGGCTCGGGCACACTCGGGCCGTACTGGACCTTCTATCACGCGGTCGTCGCCGAACAGCTGCGCCAGTGGCTGCCCGGCCGCCCCTCCCTCCTGCTGGACCTGTCCGGCGGACGCGGGCGGTGGCCGGCCCAGGCGGCGCGCGCCGGTCACCGGGTGATCGAGGTCATGGACTTCCGCAGGCCGGCGGAGCCGTGGTTGCGCGACGCCTCCGACCGCATACAGAAGGTGCGCGCCGACAACCTCGGCTTCCTGCCCGACGGCTGCGTGGACGGCGTGATCGCCGAGGAGCGCGTGCTGTCGGTCGAGATCATGGCGGAGTCCGTCATCGAGGACGTGGCCCGGGTGCTGCGGCCCGGCGGGCGTGCGCTCCTGTGCGTCGACTCACTGGTCCTCGGGATGGCGATCCTGGCCGAGCAGAACTACTGGGCGCACCTGTGCCAGACGGGCGAGGTCATGCTCATCCCCTGGCCCGACGGCAGCATCACCCGCTGCTTCACCAGCCAGCAGATACGCGAGCTGATCACCGGCGCCGGCCTTGAGGTGGAGTGGGTGCGCCCGCGCACCGTGCTGTCCCCCTCCACCGTCGACCACGTGCTGAGCACGGAGAGCAAGTCGCTGTCCTGGCTGGTCCGCACCGAGCTCGAGACCCAGGCCGACGGCGACGACACGGTCGGCATCCACCTGGTGGCCAGCGCTCGCAAGCCGTTGTGAACGCTCTCCCGAACGCCGCTCGGCAGGCGCATGGGACGGATCCTCAGCGGCGGCGCTCGGCCCGCGACTGGCACTGCACGCAGCGGGCCGCCTCGGGGCGGGCCTCCAGCCTGCCCTCGGGAACGAGCGCGCCGCAGTCGACGCAGCGGCCGTAACCGCCGTCGTCCAGCCGCCGCAGCGCGGCCAGCACGGCCGTACGCTGCCGGGACGCGGCGTCGAGCATGGCCCGGGTCCGGTCGGCGTCGGTGAGTCCGGCTCCCGCGTCGGCGAGGGACCTGTCGTGCCCGGCGGCCGGATCCCCACGCAGCACGCTGATCGACCGGTCGAGCTCGGCGAGCATGCTTTCCAGGCGCATACGCGCGGTCGCGACGTCCACGGATCCGCACCTCCGGGAGTGGGGGAATCACCTGCCCAGGAGCCCCCGGTCTCCTGGTCGGGCAGCGGCCGGTCACCTTCCGTGCGACCGCTTTCTCGAACGGATGCCCACTTCGCGCGCCGCTTACACTCCTGACCTGCTCGGCAGCCGCCCCTGGTGGGGGTTCACTGGCGCGGGGGCAATCCGATGAGGTGCGTCGCGCCGAGGAAGAAGGCCGCGCGGACGTTGTCGTCACCCACGAGGTCACGGATCGCCGCGGCCGAGGTCCCCGCCTCGCCGTAGCCGACCTTCAGGAACGACGGGTCCGGTTCCTTGGTCGTGTCGAGCCCCTTGAGCAGGACCTGCGCGCCCCTGCCCGACCTGGACACCGCTTCCCAGAGCTGGGTGTAGACGTCCACGGTCAGCAGGTCGACGAAGCCCTCGCCGATGATCTGGTCGTGCCGGATCTCCCCCGCCGTCTCCCTGAAGCGAGGGTGGGCGAGCCGGTGCATCAACTCGTGCACGAGCGTCCTGATCACCCGCCAGCGCCAGTCGGACTTGGTCCCCCACGTGGGACTCGGGAAGATCGGCTGAACGGAGATGTTGCCCTCGCCTCCGCTGTGCGCCGCGGTCAGCTTGATCATGGTGCCGACCCTCCTGCTCAGGGTCGCGTCGGCCGACAGGCGCTCCCGCAGCAGGGCGCGCAGCCTCTCCCGGTCGCCGGAACGGGTGGCGTCGTAGTTCGCCTTGGCGAGCAGCGCCCCTCGTTGCTTGTCCCAGCCGACCGCCTGCGCCCTGTTCATCATCCAGTTCAGCTGTTCCGCGGGCCCGGCGGGCAGCTCCCAGGTGCTCTGCAGGCGTTCGGCGTAACGGAAGCCGTCGAAGTACGGCCCGGCCTCCCAGGCGTCCGCGTATGGCCGGAGTCCGACGGTGACGAACAGCTGGAGGAATTCGGCGATGCGCCTGAGGTGATCGAGCGACTCCGGCTCGGGCTGCTTGCCTGTGGGCGGCGCCCAGTGCCGGAGCTGCTCGTCCACCACCTTCGCCAGCAGGTCGGCCAGCTCCTTGAGTGCGTTCTCCTGCAGCGGCCCGACCTTCGTCTTCCCCTCGCCGTCCCGTTCAGAGCCCGGGGGGTTGTAGATGATGTTCAACTTCGCCGCCAACACCTGGTCCGGCGGGGTGAGCTTCCGGACGACCGCCGCCGATACCCATCCGCTCGCCCGCAGCGCCTCCCGTTCGAACGCGTCGTTCTCGGCGCCCGGCATCGCCGTACGCAGGGGCGCCCGGCTTATGAGGCGGCTCACCGCCGCGGTGTGGTCGAAGTCCTCGGGGAGGACGTCCTGGTTCGTGCCGTACAGGTAGAGGGCGTGGGCCAGCCAGAGCTTGTTCTCACCCTGGTACTGCGCGATCTGGGGCCAGATGTCGATATCCAGCCCGGTGAACAGGCGGTAGACGCGGTTGAAGTAGTCGGGGTGCTTGCTCTCGGGGAGGGCGCGCAGCTTCGTGTAGTCGACCGTCGCCTTCAGCGGTCCGAAGCCGACCGTTCTCGGCTCGGCCGGGGTGCGCGTGAGGTCGTTCGTCAGGGACATGTAACGCTCCAAATGGCTGAGGGTGGCGAGTCACGTACATGTCGTGCAAGCGCCACCGGAGCGTACGTCCGGCCCTGGCTCCGATCAACAGGTTGTCCGCCATAGGACTGCGATAACGGATCCGCCCGTGTCCGGGCCGGGAAGGTCCCGTTCGGGACCGGTCACAGCAGCCGCGGAACGTCGTCGCCTTCCAGGGGCTCGATGAGCTCGGGGCCGTTGTGGCGGACGCTGTTGACGGCGTCCGACACGGCGTACGCCTCCAGCCGGTCCGGGCCGGCCGGGACGAGCAGGCCGGTGGGGTCGGTGACGCGCGGGTCGAGCCACTCCGTCCAGCGGTCGCGCTCGACCATCATCGGCATCCGGTCGTGGATGCGGCCCAGCTTGTCCGTGGCCGTGGTGGTGATCACCGTGCAGGTGCACAGCCACTTCAGCGGGTCGTCGTCCGGGCGGGTGGGGTCCTTCCAGAACTCGTAAAGGCCGGCCATCGCGAGCACGCCGCCGTCGGCGGGGTGGATGAAGAACGGCTGCTTCTTCTTGCCCTCCAGCGGCATCCACTCGTAGTAGCCGTCCGCCGGGACCAGGCAGCGCCGGGACTTCAGCGCCCTGCGGTAGGACGGCTTCTCCGCCACGGTCTCCACCCTGGCGTTGATCATCCGCGAACCCACCGACGGGTCCTTCGCCCAGCTCGGCACGAGCCCCCACCGGACCACCCGCAGCTGCCTGACGGGCTCGTCGCCCCGGCTCTCGCCGCCGTCGTCCTTCGGCACGCGGCACATGACCGCGTAGACGTTCTTCGTGGGCGCGACGTTGTAGTCGGGCCGGAGCTCGCCGCCGGACACCTGGTCGGGCACCCCGTCCAGGTCGACCTGGAACTCCTCCAGCAACTCCTGCTTCTTGCGCGCAGACGCGTACCTCCCGCACATGCCACCAAGACTGCCACTCGCACGGGCCGCACGCACTCTCACGACGGTGCGGACGAGCGTGCGCGCACTAAGCTTGCGGACATGGCCTCTCCGCAGTCCGCGTCCGGCGGCGCCGCGCCGCACGGCGTCGATCAGAACGCCGCCGCACCGCTCTGGCCCGCCCCGGTGGCCGCCGAGCCGGTCCGCGCGACGGTCCGCCTGCCCGGCTCGAAGTCGGTGACCAACCGCGCGCTGCTGCTCGCCGCGCTGGCCGACGCCCCCGGCACCGTACGGCTCGCGCTGCGCAGCCGCGACGCCGACCTGATGGCGACGGCGCTGCGCTCGCTCGGCGCCGAGATGACGCCGTCCAACGAGAGCGCCGACAGCGTGGACTGGTCGGTGACCCCTCATCCCGTACGCGGCGGGGTGTCGATCGACGTCGGCCTGGCCGGGACCGTCATGCGGTTCGTGCCCCCGGTCGCCGCGCTGGCCGACGGACCGGTCTTCTTCGACGGCGATCCGCACGCGCGCAAGCGGCCGATGGGCCCGATCCTGGGCGCGCTGCGCGCGCTCGGCGCGTCGGTGGACAACGACGCGCTGCCGGTCACGATCCGCGGGCCGATCCCGGGCGGCGAGGTCACCCTCGACGCGTCGGTCTCCTCGCAGATGGTCTCCGGCCTGCTGCTGGCCGCCGCGCGCTTCGAGAAGGGCGTGACGGTGCGGCACAGCGGCCCGCCCGTCCCGTCGATGCCGCACATCGAGATGACCGTGCAGATGCTGCGCCAGGCGGGGGTCGAGGTGGACGACTCCGAGCCCGACGTGTGGCGGGTGCAGCCCGGCCCGATCCGGGCCAGGGACGTCACGGTCGAGCCCGACCTGTCCAACGCCGCCCCCTTCCTCGCGGCGGCCCTGGTCACCGGGGGCTCCGTCGTCGTGCCGGACTGGCCGGAGGAGACGACGCAGGGCGGCGACGAGCTTCGCGGGCTGCTCTCCCAGATGGGCGCGCGGGTCGAGCGGGTGCCGGAGGGCCTGCGGGTGACCGGCGAGGGCCGGGTGAGCGGCGTCGACGCCGACCTGCACGACGTCAGCGAGCTCACCCCCACGATCGCCGCGCTGGCCACGCTGGCCGACGGGCCGTCCCGCATCCGGGGTGTGGCGCACATCCGGGGGCACGAGACCGACCGAATCACCGCCCTCGCCACGGAGATCAAGCGGCTGGGCGGCGACGCCCGGGAGACCGACGACGGCCTGGAGATCCACCCCCGGCCGCTGACCGGCGGCGTCTTCCACTCGTACGCCGACCACCGCATGGCCACGGCGGGCGCGGTCATCGGCCTGGTCGTGCCGGGCGTCGAGGTCGAGGACATCGCGACGACCGGTAAGACGCTGCCCGAGTTCCCGAGCATGTGGGCCGCGATGCTGGGCAGCGGGGGACACCGAGAATGAGCGAGCGGAGCGAGCGGATCAGTAGGCACAGCGCGATTCGCGAAGTGTCGGCCTGTGCGCCTCCGGCACGACCGAACTCCGAGCCGCTAGGCGAGGGGATGGCATGAGCGAGGGGCTGGTCCCCGCCGGGCGATCGGGGCGCGGGCGCTGAGAAAGCGGCATTACGACGAGGACGACGTCAGGGTCAGGCCGGGCAAGGGCTCACGGCCCCGGACCCGGATCCGTCCTGCCCACAGCGAGGCCGTCGAGGGCTTCGTGGTGGCCGTCGACCGCGGGCGTTACACCTGCCTGGTCGGCGACGGGGTCCCTCAGCGCAAGAGGAAGCGGCGGGACGAGCGGACGCTCGTCGTGGCGATGAAGGCCCGCGAACTCGGCCGCAAGGGCATCGTGGTGGGCGACCGCGTGGCGCTGGTGGGTGACGTCAGCGGGCAGCCCGACACGCTGGCGCGCATCGTCCGCGTGGAGGAGCGCTCCTCCATGCTGCGGCGCAGCGCCGACGACGTCGACGACATCGAGCGCCCCATCGTCGCCAACGCCGACCAGCTGGTCATCGTCACCGCGCTCGCCGATCCCCCGCCGCGCCCCCGGATGATCGACCGGATGCTCGTCGCGGCCTTCGACGCCGACATCGAGCCGCTGCTGTGCCTCACCAAGGCCGACCTGGCCCCCGCCGACGACCTCGTGGCGCTGTACGAACCCCTCGGCGTGCCGTTCGTGGTCGTCCGCAAGGGCGGCCCGCTCGACGACCTGGGCGAGGCGCTCGCGGACCGCATCAGCGTGCTGGTCGGCCATTCGGGGGTCGGCAAGTCGACCCTGGTCAACGCGCTGGTGCCGCACGCCCGCCGGGCCGTGTCCCACGTGAACGCCGTCACCGGCCGGGGCAGGCACACCTCCACCTCCGCGGTCGCCCTGGAGATGCCGGAGGGCGGCTGGATCATCGACACCCCCGGCGTACGCAGCTTCGGGCTCGCCCACATCTCGGTGGAGACCGTGCTCGCGGCCTTCCCCGACCTGGTGGACGCCACGACCGGCTGTCCCAAGGGCTGCACCCACCTCGGCGACGACTGCGCCCTCGACCGCTACGTCGCGGAGGGGCACGCCGACCCCACGCGCCTGGAGTCCCTGCGGCGGCTGCTCGCCAGCCGCGAGGGCTCTGCCGACGAAGACTAGGGCGACGAGGACTAGAACGACGCGGTCCGGGTGAAAGCGAGCATTACGGCGAGTGCTCCGAGCATGCTCCCCATGACGATCCGCTGTGCCCGCAGCCACGCCGGCCGGTGCGCCAGGAAGCCCGCGACACTTCCGGCGGCCAGCACGATCGACAGGTTCACCGTCGAGGCCACCGCGATCTGGAAAAGGCCGAGAACGATGCCCTGAGCCAGCACGTTCCCCGCGCCGATATCGACGAACTGCGGAATGACGGAGACGTACAGAATGGCGATCTTCGGATTGAGCAGGTTCGTCATCAGTCCCATGGCGAAAAGCCGGGGCGGCGGGTCGTGCGGTATGTCCCGCACGGTGAACACCGAAACACCGCCGGGCCCGATCGTCTTCCAGGCGAGCCACAGCAGGTAACCCGCTCCGGCCAGCCGTATCGCGGTGAGAACCTGCGGAACCGCGGCGAACAGCGCCGCCAGGCCGAGATTCGTCGCCGTCAAATAGACGAGAAATCCCGCGACGATTCCGCTCAACGAGATCATCCCGGCCCGGCGCCCCTGGCTGATGCTCCGCGACACGAGATACATCATGTTCGGCCCCGGTGACAGCACCATTCCGAGCGCCACGGAAACGACACCCAGCAGCGCGTTCGCCTCGACCATGATGCCGCCCTCTCCTCGCAGGTCGTCAGTGCCGGTCCGGACGGCTTTCTCAGGCTATTTCATCGTTCACAAAGAATGCAATATTCAATATTGCTCTCGGAGCAATATTGTGTTTGGATGCGTTCACCGTGAGGCGTTCACCGCGATGCGGAGAGGAGGCGGCGGTGGAGAACTACCGGGAGCTGGCCGACGAGGTGGCCGCGGACATCGCCGCCGGGCGGCTCAGGCCGGGAGACCGGCTGCCTCCGCAGCGCGACTTCGCCCGGCGGCGCGGCATCGCCGGCTCCACGGCGGCGCGTGTCTACGCGGAGCTGACCCGCCGCGGCCTGACGGTCGGCGAGGTCGGCCGCGGCACCTTCGTACGCGCCTCCACCCGGCGCCCCGGGACCGCTCTGGCCGAACCGAGCGGCACCAGGATCGACCTCGAACTCAACTATCCCGTCATCCCCGAGCAGGCCCGTCTGCTCGGGGACGGCATCAGGCGGCTGCTGCGCCCCGACGTGCTGGAGGCGTCCATGCGGCCGGTGGGTGCGGCGGGCACCCCTCTCGCCCGCGAGGTCGTCGCGGACCTGCTCGCCCGCGCCGGCTGGCGTCCGGACCCGGCGCGGGTGCTCTTCGCCGGCAACGGACGCCAGGCGATCGCGGCCGTCATCGCCGCGCTGGTCCCGCCGGGTGCGCGGCTGGGCGTCGAGGAGCTCACCTACCCCGTCGTGAAGACGATCGCCACCCGGCTCGGGGTCACCCTCGTGCCCCTGCCGGTCGACGAGGCGGGCCTGGTGCCCGAGGCGGTGGAGACCGCCGCCCGCAAGGCTCCGCTGAGAGCGGTCTACCTCCAGCCGACGCTGCACAACCCGTTGTCGCTCACCATGCCGGTCGAGCGCCGCGCCGAGCTCGCGGCCGTGCTCGCACGGCTGGACGTGCCCGCGATCGAGGACGGCATCTGGTCGTTCCTCCGCGACGAGGTGCCCCCGCTCGCCGCCGTGGCGCCCGAGCGCACGATCCTCGTCGACAGCCTCTCCAAGCGGCTCGCGCCCGGGCTGACCGTGGGATTCGCCGTCGTGCCCGAGGCCGCCGTCCCCAATGTGACCGCGGCGCTGCACTCGGGAGGCTCCGCGCCGCCGCGGTTCGCGCTGGAGGCGGCGGCCAGGCTGGCCGGCGACGGCGTCGTGGAGTCGCTGAGCCGAGGCAAGCGGCGGGACGCCGAGGCCCGGCAGGAGATCGCGGCGCGCCACCTGGGCGAGTTCGCCGTCCGCGGCGACCCGCGGTCCTACTACTGCTGGTGGGAGCTTCCGCCTCCGTGGCGGGCCGACACGTTCGTGGCCGCCGCCGCACGGCACGGCATCGCCGTCACTCCCGCGGCGGCCTTCGCCGTCGGCGACAACCGCACGCCGAACGCCGTCCGCCTCGGCCTGGCCTCACCTCCGGCCGAGACGCTGGCACGCGCCCTGTCCACCCTCGCCGGTCTCGCCCGTTCCTCACCGGACGACCTGCTGGCCGAGTGAGGGGTCAGGCCTTGCGGTTGGGGCGCAGGGTCCAGGCAACGGTCATCTCCGAGACGACGACGTCTTCGGCGTTGCGGATCTCGACGGCGACCTCGAACTCGGGCCGCTCCCCCGCGTCCAGCCGGGCGACGACCGCCTCCCGTTCGGCCCGGAGGGTGGCGGCGGCCGTGACCTCGCCCATGGCGAGCTTGCGGTAGCCGATCCTCGCCTCGGTCGCCAGCGGCACGGCCCGGGACAGCTGGTCGCCGAAGGCCGACAGCATGGCCGCGCCAGAGGCGGTCTCGGCCAGCGTGAACAGGGCGCCGGCGTGCGGGCCGCCCACGTGGTTGTGCAGGTCTCCCCGGTCGGCCAGGCGGGCGACCGCCGTACCGGTGCCGATCGAGTCGAACGTGATGCCGAGCAGCCGCGCGAACGGAACGCTGTCGAGCATGAAGGCGCCGATGTCCATGGCCGGGATGTTACCGACTGGTACGGTTCGTGGCGATCCTTCCTCTGATGTGACCAGGTCGCGGCACGATACGTTGGGCCTGTGACGGAGTACCGCGACGACCTGCATCTCGCGCATCTACTGGCGGACGCCGCCGACGACATCACGATGCGCCGTTTCAAGGCCGTGGACCTCAAGGTCGACACCAAGCCCGACCTCACCCCGGTCAGCGACGCCGACCGGACCGTGGAGGAGGCGATCCGCGGCACGCTGCGCCGTGCCCGGCCCCGCGACGCCGTCGTGGGCGAGGAGTTCGGCATGACCGGCTACGGCATGCGCTCCTGGATCGTCGACCCGATCGACGGCACCAAGAACTACGTACGCGGAGTCCCCGTGTGGGCCACGCTGATCGCGCTGATGGAGCACGGCAAGGTCGTCGTGGGCGTGGTCTCGGCCCCGGCGCTCGGCCGCCGCTGGTGGGCCGCCAAGGAGATCGGCGCGTGGACCGGGCGGAGCCTGAGCAAGGCCACCCGCTGCGAGGTGTCCTCGGTGGGCCGCCTCGACGACGCCTCCTTCTCCTTCTCCGACCTGGAGGAATGGGAGAAGGCCGGGCGGCTCGACCCGTTCCTCGACCTCACCAGGGAGTGCTGGCGCACCCGCGGCTACGGCGACTTCTGGTCGCACATGATGGTCGCCGAGGGCGCGGTGGACATCTCCGCCGAGCCCGAGCTGTCCCCCTGGGACATGGCGGCGCTCACGATCATCGTGGAGGAGGCCGGCGGCTCCTGCACCTCGCTCGACGGCACCGCGCCCCTCGACGGCGGCAACCTCGTCTGCACCAACGGCCTGCTCCACAACGAGGTACTCAAGCGCCTGTCCCCCCGTTGAACCGCCTTATTAGCCCCAGAGAACAGGGTGCAGGTATCCCTTTATAAAAGGATATTTCAGCATAATCGGTGGTGGAATTCGGCCGGCCCGGAGGGAACTCGTTTTCCTCTCGTGACACCCGAATCGCCAACCGGCTTCTCGTGAACCGCGTCGAACAATCGGACGCGCAAGCGGCCTTCCCAGCCCACGAGTGGATAGAGCCGGAACACCGACGATGAGCGCACCAGCCCAGCCGCGGAAAGCACAGGACGACCCGGGCGACAAGGAGCGGAAAAACGCCCGGAGAATAGCGTGGATCAGTGGAGTCCTGACCTTCGCCGGCACGCTCATCACCGCCGGGTCGGCGGTGACGGTCGCCGTCATCGCCTCCCCTGACACGGTGCGGGACGTCGTCGGAGACAGGATCGCGGTGACCCGCACGGCGACGGCGACGGTCACCGCCACGGTCACCGTCAGCCCGCCGGCCCCTTCCCCGCACGCGAGCGTGGCGGACGCCAGTACGGACGAGACCGCCGGAGGCGCCGCGACGTCCCTGACCCGGTCGAATGCCGTCGGCGTCGAGCACTGTGGCCCGCCCGGAGGGTTCACCAACGACTGGCTCGACCGCTCGGTCGCCCTCGCGGGTTCGGACGAGCAGTTCGGCGCCCTGACGTGCCGCGTCGAAGCCGCGGGCGCCGTGACCGGATACCTCGACTACGTGGTTCCGCAGAACGCGACCACGTTCACGGCGAAAGTGGGAATCGACCGCATGTCACCCAACACGTCGGCGAGGGTGCGGTTCTCTGTCGTCGACCTTGACGACAACGTGCTCGCGCAACAGGTGGCGACTTATACGAGCGCGCCGGACATCACCGCCCGGGTTTCGGGAGTGCCGCGAATCCGCCTCAAAATGACGGTCGTCAAGAGCGGCGACGTCTCGGGGTCGAACTATTTCCGGTCCGCGTGGATAAATCCCACCTTCGGCTGACGCGAATCCTTTCGCCCGCCGGATTCCCTTTTGTCGGCAATGGTTACAGCGCGAGGACGTCGCCCGCGGCGGTGAGAAGGCTGCCGCGGTACGCCTCGCCGAACAGGCAGACGTGGACGGCGAGCGGGTGGAGCTGGTGCAGGGGCACGCGCTCGCGCCAGCCGTCCGCGAGGGGCGTCGCCTCACGGTAGGCGGCGAGGATCGTGTTGAGGTGCGGTGCCCCGAACAGCGCCAGCATCGCGAGGTCGGTCTCCCTGTGGCCGCCGTGGGCGGCGGGGTCGACCAGCACGACCCCGTCCGCGGACCACAGCAGGTTCCCGCTCCACAGGTCGCCGTGGATCCGGCTCGGCGGCTCGGCCGGCCCGGCGACCTCCGCCACCCGGTCGCACGCCTCCTCGACCAGCTCCACGTCCGCGGCCGACAGCGCGCCGCGGTCGCGCGCGAGCCGTACGAACGGGAGCACGCGGCGGGACACGTAGAACGACGGCCAATCCGGCGCGGGCTCGTTGCTCATCGGCAGCTCGGCGATGTAGCCGGGCCAGGGGGCGCCGAAGTCCGCGGCCCCGGCGGCGTGCAGGGCGGCCAGCTCACGCCCGAACCGCTCGGCGGCCCCGGCCGTCGCGGGGGCGGTGTCGATCCACTGCAGCACCAACGTGCCGCCGTCCGCGGCGATCACCTCGGGGACGGCCACCGCTCCCGGCTCGGCCAGCCAGCGCAGCCCCGCCGCCTCGCTGTCGAGGACGGCGGACGCGTCCGCGCTCTTCTTGACGAACACCCTGCGGCCGTCGTCGAGCACGCCCTCGTGCAGCGTCCAGGCGTGTCCGCCGCCGAGATCCCTAGTGATCCTCAAGGTACTTCGCCACCCCCTCGCAGGCGGCCTCGACCATCCGCAGCGCCTCGACGAACCCCTCGCGCCCGCCGTAGTAGGGATCGGGCACCTCGGCGCCCTCGGGGGCCGCCGGGTCGAACGACCGCAGCAGCCTGACGTCGGCGTCCGGCGGGGCGATCCGCCGTAGGGCGCGCAGGTTGTCCCGGTCCATCACGAGGATGAGGTCACGCTCGGCGAACCACGCCCGGTCGAACTGGCGGGCCCGGTGGGACGAGCCGTCGTACCCGTGGTCGGCCAGCGTCGCCAGGGCCCGCTCGTCCATGGGCTCCCCCTCGTGCCAGCCGCCGGTGCCGGCGCTGTCCACCTCCACGTCGAGCCCGTGTTCCGCCAGCGTACGGCGCAGCACGACCTCGGCCATCGGCGAGCGGCAGATGTTCCCCATGCAGACCAGACATACACGCTTCATGAACTCAATCCTCTCCCATAACGCCCGTGACCTGCTCGTTATCTCTTCCGGGGTCGCACAAGAGCGACTGGGCGCGTTCATTGCCCGTTCACCTTTACCAAGGTTTTAGGTCACCTTGGCTCCCTACCGTCCCTGATGTTGAGAGACAAGGGGAGGAACAACCGTGAAGTATGCAGGCCGGCTCGCAGCCGCCACTATCGTCGGCGTGCTCTCGCTCGCCGCATGCGGGACCGATGACAACACTGGCAACGCGGGGGGCACCTCCAGCGCCGCCGCTCCCGCGCAGGGCGACGACACCCTGAAGGGCACCATCAACGCCGCCGGCTCCTCGGCCCAGGCGAACGCCATCGCGGAGTGGAAGAAGAACTTCCAGTCGTCGAACCCCGGCGTCAGCATCAACTACAACCCGAGCGGCTCCGGCGCCGGTGTCCAGGCGTTCATCCAGGGCACGGTGGCCTTCGCCGGCTCCGACTCGGCCCTGAACGACGAGAAGGGCGAGCCCGCCCAGGCCGACGGCCGTTGCAAGACCGGCAAGGCGATCGACCTGCCGATGGTGACCGGCCCGGTGGCCGTCGTCTACAACCTGCCGGGCGTGGACGGCCTCCAGCTCTCGCCGAAGACCATCGCCGGCATCTTCAACAGCAAGATCACCAAGTGGGACGACCCGGCCATCAAGGCGGACAACCCCGACGCCAAGCTGCCCTCGACCGCCATCCAGGCGTTCCACCGCTCGGACGAGTCGGGCACCAGCGACAACTTCACCAAGTTCATGAAGGGCACCGCCGAGGCCGACTGGCCGTACGAGCCGGCCAAGGCCTGGCCGGCCGAGGCGCAGGGTCAGGGCTCCAAGGGCTCGGACGGCATCGCGTCCAGCGTCAAGAGCACCGAAGGCGCGATCAGCTACGTCGAGCTCTCCTTCGCCGAGAACTCGCAGCTGCAGAAGGCCAAGGTCGCCAACGGCGCCGGCGAGTACGTCGAGCTCACGCCGGAGAGCGCGGGCAAGACCGTCGAGGCCGCGGAGATCGTGGGCAGCGGCAACGACCTCAAGCTGAAGATCGACTACGCCACCAAGGCCGCGGGCGCCTACCCGATCGTGCTGGTGACGTACGAGATCACCTGTGAGAAGGGCCTGTCGGCGGACGACGCGAAGCTGGTCAAGTCGTTCCTGACCTACACCTCCAGCGACGAGGGCCAGCAGGCGCTGACCAGCCTCGGCTACGCGCCGCTGCCGGCGAGCCTGCTCACCAAGGTCCGCACCGCGGTCGAGGCGATCTCCTAACCAGATGGCGACATCAACCAGAACCAGGAAGAGCGGGCCGGCCATGCGCCGGTCCGCCTTCCGGCGCAGCCGCGGCGACGGCCCGTTCCGCTTCGCCTCGACCGGGGCCGGTGTCGTCCTTCTGGCGATCATGGCCGCGATCGGGGTGTTCCTGGTCGTCAAGGCCGTCCCCGCCCTCCGGGCGAACACGTCCCACTTCCTGACCGAGCTGACCTGGCAGCCGAACGCCACCAAGCCCGTCTTCGGCATCGGGGCGCTCGCCTTCGGCACCGTGCTGAGCTCGCTGCTCGCGCTGGTCATCGCCACCCCGGTGGCGGTCGGGGTCGCGTTGTTCATCTCGCACTACGCGCCCCGGCGGCTCGCCTCCGTCCTGGGCTACGTGGTGGACCTCCTCGCGGCGGTCCCCAGCGTGGTGTACGGCCTGTGGGGCGTCACCTTCCTCGTGCCGTTCATGCTCGGCCCGTCGAAGTTCCTCAACGACTACCTCGGCTGGATCCCGCTGTTCGGCGGTGACACCGTAGTCGGCAAGAGCATGCTCACCGCGTCGCTCGTGCTCGCGATCATGATCCTGCCGATCATCGCCGCGATCTCCCGCGAAGTCTTCCTGCAGGCCCCCAAGATGCAGGAAGAGGCCGCGCTCGCGCTCGGCGCGACGCGCTGGGAGATGATCAGGATGTCGGTCCTGCCGTTCGGCCGGCCCGGCGTCATCAGCGCCGCCATGCTCGGCCTCGGCCGCGCGATGGGCGAGACCATCGCGGTCGCGCTCATCTTCCCCGCGACGTTCAAGATCTCGTTCCAGATCCTCGGCCCGTACGGCAACAGCATCGCCGCCAACATCGCCAACGGCTTCGGCGAGGCGACCGAGGTGGGTCGCGGCGCGCTGATCGCCTCGGGTCTCGTCCTGTTCCTCATCACCCTGCTGGTGAACATGGCCGCCCGCTTCGTCATCGCCCGCCGCAAGGAATACGCGAGGGCCGCAGCGTGACCGTACAGACCGGAATCCAGCCCATCTCCGCAGCGCGGCGGGCCAAGGACCGCATCGTCCAGGTGCTCGTCTACCTGGCGTTCGCGCTCGCGGTCATCCCGCTGCTGTCGGTGCTGTGGCTCGTCGTCAAGAACGGCATCGGCCGCTTCGACATGGAGTTCCTCACCCACTCCATGCGCAACATCGGGGCGCGCGACGCGGGCGGCGGCGCCTACCACGCCATCATCGGCACGCTCGAACAGGTCCTGCTCGCATCGGTCATCGCGGTCCCGATCGGCCTGCTCACCGCCGTCTACCTCGTCGAGTACGGCGAGGGCGGGCGACTGTCACGCATAATCAGCTTCTTCGTGGACGTCATGACCGGCGTCCCTTCCGTCGTTTCCGGGCTCTTCGTCCTGGCCTTCTGGATCCTCGTGCTCGGCATGCCGTTCTCCGGCTTCGCCGGCGCGCTCGCCCTGTCGATCCTGATGATGCCGGTCGTGGTCAGGTCCGCAGAGGAGATGCTCCGCCTGGTCCCCCGGGAGCTGCGCGAGGCGTCGTACGCGCTGGGTGTGCCCAAGTGGCGCACCATCGTCAAGGTCGTGCTGCCCACCGCGTTCACCGGCATCGTGACCGGCGTCATGCTGGCCGTGGCCCGCGTCGCCGGCGAGACCGCGCCGCTGCTGCTGACCGTCTTCATCACGGACTCCATCAACAACGACCCGTTCAACGGGCCGCAGATGGGGCTTCCGCTGTACGTCTTCGATCAGGCCGGCCGTCCCACGGACACCGCGATCGACCGGGCCTGGACCGGCGCGCTCACGCTGATCCTGATCGTCATGCTGCTCAACCTGGTCGCACGCCTCATCACCTGGTGGCGTTCGCCCGCGAGGAGGAGGTAGGAACATGGCCAAGCAGATCGAGGTCTCGGACCTCGACGCCTACTACGGCTCGCACAAGGCGATCGAGGGCATCTCGATGACGATCGAGCCGCGGTCGGTGACGGCCTTCATCGGCCCCTCGGGCTGCGGGAAGTCCACGTTCCTGCGGACCCTCAACCGGATGCACGAGGTCATCCCCGGCGCCCGGGTCGAGGGCAAGGTCCGCCTCGAGGAGCAGGACCTGTACGGCGCGGACGTCGACCCGGTGTCGGTCCGCCGGACCATCGGCATGGTGTTCCAGCGGCCGAACCCCTTCCCCACGATGTCCATCTTCGACAACGTGGCGGCGGGCCTCCGGCTCAACGGCCGTTACTCCCGTTCGGAGCTGGACGGCATCGTCGAGGATTCGCTCAAGGGCGCCAACCTCTGGAACGAGGTCAAGGACCGGCTCAACAAGCCGGGCGCGGGCCTGTCCGGCGGTCAGCAGCAGCGCCTGTGCATCGCCCGCGCGATCGCCGTACGCCCGCAGGTGCTGCTCATGGACGAGCCCTGCTCGGCGCTCGACCCCATCTCGACGCTGGCGATCGAGGACCTGATCTCCCAGCTCAAGCAGGACTACACGATCGTGATCGTGACCCACAACATGCAGCAGGCCGCCCGGGTCAGCGACAAGACCGCGTTCTTCAACCTGGCCGCGCAGGGTCAGCCCGGCAAGCTCGTCGAGATGGCCGAGACCTCGAAGATCTTCACCAATCCGGCCGAGAAGGCGACCGAGGACTACATCACGGGCCGCTTCGGCTGACGACCGCTTCCGGCTGACAGCATTGGAGGGACCTGGGTGACGGCACCCGCAGTGGAGGGGGACACTCGGACGGCGCCCATGCTCCTGGTGGCCGATCCGGACGCGGGTCTGGTGCGGCAGCTCTCGGCGGCCATGCAGGCCGAGGGCGTCGACGTGACCGGCGTACCGGACGGCGCCCAGGCGCTGCTGCAGGCCGGAGCGCTCCGGCCCGACGCCGTGCTGATCTGCGCCTCCCTTCCCATCGTCGGCCCCGTCGACTTCGTCCGCGCCGTACGGCTCATGCGGGCCGTGCCCGTCCTGCTCGGCATCGACTTCGGGAGCGACGCCGAGCAGGCCCTGCAGGCCCTGGAGGCGGGCGCGACGGCCTGCGTGGCCAGGCCGTACCGCGTGCCTGAGCTTCTCCCCCTCGTCCACGCGGCCTTCCGCCGGCAGGACGGCCACCGGATCGTGCTGACGATCGGCGACGTGGAGCTCGACGTGACGGCGTACCAGGTGAAGGTCGGCGGGCAGGTCGTGCACCTGCCGCTGCGCGAGTTCGAGCTGCTGCACTATCTGATGCGCAACGCGGACAGAACGGTCACCCGCGAGCAGATCATGCGCAACGTCTGGCACTCGACCGACGGGATGTCCACCAACACCATCGCCGTGCACGTCAAGCGCCTGCGCGCGCGGCTGGGCGACGTCGAGGACAGGATGATCCAGACCGTCCGAGGAGTGGGCTACCGCCTGGTCAGCGGCTGACCGCTGTCTCAGTGCGCGCTGTCTCGGTGCTCGCTGTCTTCAGGTGAAGGTGTGGTCTTCAGGAGAAGGTGTGGTCGAGGTGCGCAAGACCGGCGTCCGCATACGACCGGACGCCCGAGCTCAGGCCGTACGCGACGTCCTCCAGCAGCGCGCACCGCGCGTAGAAGACCGCCCGCTCGTGGTCCGCGTCGTCGCGCCGGCCCTGATAGTGCTCCAGCGTCCGCTTGTAGACCTCGGGTCCGAGGTCCCGGTAGACGAGCGCCAGGTCGTACGCGGGATCCGCGATGGCCGCGTCCGTCCAGTCGATGACCCCCGTCACGGTGCTCGCCTCGACGTCCACCAGTAGGTGCTCGCTGCCCAGGTCGTTGTGGCACAACGTCAGCACGCCGGGCTCGGCGGGGGCCGCGGTGCCGATGAAGTCCTCGACCAGCCGCCGGGCGGCCGCCGGCACGTGGGCCACGATGTCCCGGTAGTGTTCTTCGGCCTCTTCCAGGAGCTCGCTCATCGAATAGGTGTCACGCGACACGAACGCTTCCATCCGCTCCACCGGCGCCGCGTGGAGCCGGCTCAGGAACTCGCCCAGGGGGGCCGCCAGACGCGCGGGTTCCCTGACCGGGTGAAGGTTCAGCGGACGACCGGGCAGCTTGCGGTACGCGAGGACGCCCTCTTCCTCGTCCACCAGAATCGGCTGCGGCACCGGCAGCGGCGACAGCTCGCTCACGGCGGCGAGCAACGCCGCCTCTCTCCGCACCTCTTCGCCGCGGAGAGCCACATCGTCGATCTTGCTTTGGCGTACGACCAACTCACCGTTGACCTCGTACGCCGCGTTGTCCTGTCCCTCGCCCAGACGTTCGACGGTACTGACCACGTAGCCGGGGAGGTGGCGGGCCAGCAACCGGATGATTTGCTCCGTCACCTCCGTAACCCTAGCCATTTTGGTTGGTTGGTTGGGTGGGAGGTCACTGTGTCTGGGGTGGGGGCTCTCGTGAGGAGGTTGGTCGGGTGGAGCGGGAGGTCGCTGCGCCCGGCGGCGGAGGTGTCACGGTGGGGCGTGTTGGCGGGGTGGGGTGGGAGGTCGCTGCGCTCGGCGGCGGGAGGTCTCACGGTGGGGCGTGTTGGTCCGGTGGGGTGGGACGTCACTGCGCCGGCCGGAAGGTCCGGTCCTCGCGAAGCCCGCTCCGCTGGGCCTTCGCTGCGGTCCTCCCTCCCGCCCGCTCCGCTCCTCCCGCTTGCTGCTCGCGCCCACCCAGCGGCGGCACCACATCCCCCTGTCACCTCGGCCGGCCGCCTCGCGCCGGCCCAGCCTGTCGCGGCGCGCAGCCTCACCCAGGAGGACACCACCAGGACGCCATGGAACACACCACCGCACCCCGCGGGCGGAGGCCTCTGGAAATGCGAAAGCCCCGGCCAACCGGCCGGGGCACCCCCACCACACACCACCACACCATCTCCCACACCCCACCAGCAGGCATGGGGAAAAACCCCTGAAAATGCGGTAGGGCCACCCCAAACCAGGGTGGCCCTACCGCATGAAAGATTGTCCGGCGGTGTCCTACTCTCCCACACCGTCCCCGGTGCAGTACCATCGGCGCTGACAGGCTTAACTTCCGGGTTCGGAATGTAACCGGGTGTTTCCCTGCCGCTATGACCGCCGTAACCCCATGAAACACACAACCACCAAGCAATGGTTGCTGTCTCTGAGATCACATAGTGGACGCGAGCATATTATGGTCAAGTCCTCGGCCTATTAGTACCGGTCAGCTCCACGCATTACTACGCTTCCACTTCCGGCCTATCAACCCCATCATCTCTAGGGGGCCTTACCCACTCTCGTGGTGGGAGACCTCATCTTGAGGCGAGCTTCCCGCTTAGATGCTTTCAGCGGTTATCCCTACCGAACGTAGCCAACCAGCCGTGCTCCTGGCGGAACAACTGGCACACCAGAGGTTCGTCCGTCCCGGTCCTCTCGTACTAGGGACAGCCCCTCGCAAGTCTCCTGCGCGCGCAGCGGATAGGGACCGAACTGTCTCGCGACGTTCTAAACCCAGCTCGCGTACCGCTTTAATGGGCGAACAGCCCAACCCTTGGGACCTACTCCAGCCCCAGGATGCGACGAGCCGACATCGAGGTGCCAAACCATCCCGTCGATATGGACTCTTGGGGAAGATCAGCCTGTTATCCCCGGGGTACCTTTTAGCCGTTGAGCGACACCGCTTCCACACGCCGATGCCGGATCACTAGTCCCAGCTTTCGCTCCTGCTCGACCCGTCAGTCTCACAGTCAAGCTCCCTTGTGCACTTACACTCGACACCTGATTGCCAACCAGGCTGAGGGAACCTTTGGGCGCCTCCGTTACCTTTTAGGAGGCAACCGCCCCAGTTAAACTACCCACCAGACACTGTCCCCCACCCGGATTCACGGGCGCGGGTTAGACGTCCAAAACGACCAGAGTGGTATTTCACCAATGACTCCACCCTGACTAGCGTCAGAGCTTCCCAGTCTCCCACCTATCCTACACAAGACGCTCCAAACGCCAATGTCAAGCTGTAGTGAAGGTCCCGGGGTCTTTCCGTCCTGCTGCGCGAAACGAGCATCTTTACTCGTACTGCAATTTCACCGGGCCTGTGGTTGAGACAGCGGGGAAGTCGTTACGCCATTCGTGCAGGTCGGAACTTACCCGACAAGGAATTTCGCTACCTTAGGATGGTTATAGTTACCACCGCCGTTTACCGGCGCTTAAGTTCTCACCTTCGCACCCCGAAGAGTGCTAAGCGGTCCCCTTAACGTTCCGGCACCGGGCAGGCGTCAGTCCGTATACATCGTCTTACGACTTCGCACGGACCTGTGTTTTTAGTAAACAGTCGCTTCCCCCTGGCCACTGCGACCCCCACCAGCTCACGGAGCAAGTCCGATCACCAGTAAAGGTCCCCCTTCTCCCGAAGTTACGGGGGCAATTTGCCGAGTTCCTTAACCACAGTTCACCCGACCGCCTTGGTATTCTCTACCTGACCACCTGAGTCGGTTTCGGGTACGGGCCGCCGCGACACTCACTAGAGGCTTTTCTCGGCAGCATAGGATCACCCACTTCGCCACAATCGGCTCGGCATCACACCTCAGGCACATGAGAGACGGATTTGCCTATCTCTCGCCCTACATGCTTACCCCGGGACAACCACCGCCCGGGCTGGGCTACCTTCCTGCGTCACCCCATCGTTTACCTACTACCAGATCAGGCCAGGCGTTCAGCCTCACCCCAAACCCGAAGGCTCGAAGGGCTTAAGGACCCTTAGTATCACTGGATTCGATATGGGCGCATCACAGCGGGTACGGGAATATCAACCCGTTGTCCATCGACTACGCCTGTCGGCCTCGCCTTAGGTCCCGACTTACCCTGGGCGGACGAACCTGCCCCAGGAACCCTTGGTCATTCGGCGCAGAAGATTCTCACTTCTGACTCGCTACTCATGCCTGCATTCTCACTCGCACGACCTCCACCACACGATCACTCGGCGGCTTCACCGGCTCGCACGACGCTCCCCTACCCACCACCAGCAAATGCCGGCGGTGCCACGACTTCGGCGGTGTACTTGAGCCCCGCTACATTGTCGGCGCAGAATCACTTGACCAGTGAGCTATTACGCACTCTTTCAAGGGTGGCTGCTTCTAAGCCAACCTCCTGGTTGTCACTGCGACTCCACATCCTTTCCCACTTAGCACACGCTTAGGGGCCTTAGTCGGTGATCTGGGCTGTTTCCCTCTCGACCACGGAGCTTATCCCCCGCAGTCTCACTGCCACGCTCAACTTACCGGCATTCGAAGTTTGGCTGACGTCAGTAACCTTGTCGGGCCCATCAGCCATCCAGAGCCCTACCTCCGGCAAGCAACACGCAACGCTGCACCTAAATGCATTTCGGGGAGAACCAGCTATCACGGAGTTTGATTGGCCTTTCACCCCTACACACAGGTCATCCCCCAGGTTTTCAACCCTGGTGGGTTCGGTCCTCCACGCAGTCTTACCCACGCTTCAACCTGCCCATGCGTAGATCACTCCGCTTCGGGTCTACAGCATGCGACTCAAACGCCCTATTCAGACTCGCTTTCGCTACGGCTCCCCCACACGGGTTAACCTCGCCACACACCATAACTCGCAGGCTCATTCTTCAAAAGGCACGCAGTCACATCACAGCCGCCCGAAGACGACTACGCTCCTACGGCTTGTAGGCACACGGTTTCAGGTACTATTTCACGACCCCTCACCGGGGCGCTTTTCACCTTTCCCTCACGGTACTCGTTCACTATCGGTCATCAGGAAGTATTTAGGCTTACCAGGTGGTCCTGGCAGATTCACACAGGATTTCTCGAGCCCCGTGCTACTCGGGAACACTCCCAACAGTCGGCAAAGTTTCGCCTACCCGGCTATCACGGTCTACGGCCGCCCTTCCCAGAGCGTTCGACTACCCCACCGATTTCTCACTGCCTGAAGAGACGGCGGTCTCCCCCGGAAGGTCCCACAACCCCGCACACGCAACGCCCGCCGGCTATCACACGCGCACGGTTTAGCCTCCTCCGCTTTCGCTCACCACTACTC
>NZ_JBNJNF010000001.1:680000-1270000 GCF_050936215.1 Microbispora sp. CA-102843 | reverse complement strand
CCTCTAACTTACCCGAACCCCCAGCCCGGCGCAAAACCACCGGATCCAGAAGATCAAAAAGCACGAGGAGCCGCCGGCAACCAGCCCGCACACACAAGACAACCACCGAAGTGATCGAAGAGGAGTGCGCCGAACCGCGCCGACACCAGAAGATTACCAGGGTCCGGCACCACCATGACCCATTACGAGAACAACGCCCCCACAGCGTGGGCTATTCCCCTACCGCCGGCCCGGAGGCCGCGGGTCCGGCGGTGCAACACACCGGTCGGCCGCGGCTATTCCCGCAGGTCACGGCCGGGAGCGCGCCCCCCACCCCGTACGTGGAAAAACGTGCGAGCGAGTGGGGACAACCAGATCCGGCTCTCAGGCATCTACTTAGCGCCGCGGCGATCAGCCGGCACGGCACAGACGATCGGGGAGGCACGACATGAGGGACGACAGCCGCGCATGGCCGCCGTCCCCGCGCTCCGCGACGGCTCCAAGTGGTCGTCGCCTTCCCACGCAACCGAACGTCAAGCCGCTCGCAATCGCCCCGCGCTACGAAGACGATGCGGAAGTCCCCGTACGGCGCCAACCCGGCCGCCCGGACTTCCGTCGCTGGAGGTGGCCATCATCATGCGGTCGGAGTTCGACGACATCCGCGCCCACATCACCGCCGAGCCGCCGCGCCCGAGCGAGTTGCTCGAGCTCGCGCACTCCCTGCTCGACGACCTGGAGCAGCTGCGAACGCGCGAGGCGATCCTGCGCTCGCACTATCTCGCTCTGCTGACCGCCGCTCGCGCCACCGTGGCCGCGGACGCCGCCGGGCACCCGGCGCCGCTCACCTTCCTCCAGCACGAGCTGGCCGAGCACGGGCAGCTTCCCGACGGTGAGCAGGCGCAGCGGATCTTGTCGGACGCCGTGGCCGCGCAGGCCATGCTCGCCCATCTCGACGAGCCCGCGGGGCCCCGGCGGTCGCGCACCGCCCGCGGCCCTCTCTGTGGTGGAGTCAGCCGCAGCCTGCGGGGCTGAGCGGCTCAGCCGCCGGGGATGAGCTCGTGCACGAAGACGACGTTGGGGTAGGCCGGGTTGTCGGTGTACCCCTGGACGTTGCCCAGGTAGGCCCGCTGGTAGTTGGAGACCCACGGCACCGCCACCACGGCCTCCTCCTCGATGAGCTTCCTCTGGAGTTCGGCGTACGCCCTCTCCGCGGCGGGACGGTCGTTCGTCAGCAGTGACGGCAGACGGTCGATCTTCGCGTCGACGTCCCTGTCCTTGAGGTAGGTGAGGTTGAAGGACACCGGCTCGGCGCTGTGGAAGACGTTGAGGAACCACGAGTACGCGTCGGCGTAGTCGGGCCACCAGTACATGACGAGGATGTCCTGGCGCTTGGCCGGGTCGGCGGACTTGCCCTGGTCCCACTGCTGGGTCCACTGCATCGCCTTCGCGTCGAGCTGGACGTTCAGCTCCGCGAGCGCGCTCTTGAGCCTGCGTACGAGCAGTTCCTCGTCGTCGTCTCCCTGCGCGTAGGTCAGCGTCAGGCGCAGGGGCTTGCCGCCCGGGCCGTACCCCGCCTCGTTCAGCAGCGCGGTCGCTCCGGCGAGGTCCTGCTTCTGCGTGAGGCCGGGCGTGTGGCCGAGCAGACCCTCGGGCACGAGGCCGGAGGCGGGCGCCCCGGCTCCCTTGAGCCCGGCGACCAGGCCGTCGTAGTCGACGGCCTTCTGCACCGCCTTGCGCAGCCGTACGTCCGTCAGCGGGCCTGAGGCGGTGTTGAACAGCACGAGCATGTTCTGGAACGACGGCACCTGGAGGGTGCGCACGCCCGCGGTCGCGCGGGCCCGCCGGAACAGCTCGGGGTTCAGCCGTTGCACGTAGCTCGCCTCGCCGCGCAGCAGCAGCCGGTAGGCCCTGTCGAGGTCGGGCGTCACGCGGAACTCGACGTTCCGGTAGTGCGGGCCCTCCCAGCCGCCCCAGTAGCGGTCGAAGGCGCGCAGCACCACTTCCTTCTCCCGGCCCTTCTTCCAGCTCGCCACCGTGTAGGGCCCCGAGCCGGCGTCCCGGCCGGCCTGGAACCACTTCTTGAGGTCGCCCGAACCCGCCGCCTGGGTGTCGTAGATGTACGCCGCGTAGTCGGCGGAGGCGATCAAGTCGAGTGGGGCGGCGTACTTGAGCCGGAACTCGACGGTGAGCGGATCCTTGACCGTGATCTGCTGGACGGAGTCCCAGATGTAGGCCGCGCCGGCGCCCATCCGCTTGGTGCGCTCGACGGACGCCTTGACCGCGGAGGCGTCCACCGGCCGCCCGGTGTGGAAGACCATGCCGGAACGCAGGGTGAACGTCCAGACCTTGCCGTCGGACGAGGCCTGCCAGCGCTCGGCCAGACGTGGCGCGGCTCTGCGCGTCCGGGGGTTGTACATCGTCAGCGAGTCGTAGATGTTCTGCATCGACATGATCTCGTTGGAGTACGAGCTCGCGGGATCCCAGTCGGTGACGACGTCGAGATTGGACAGGTAGACGAAGGTCGAGTCCTTCGTCGAGGGTAGGTTCGCGGCCGAGATCTCCCGGACCTCACCCCCGCCGCATCCTGCGAGGGCCAGCACGGCCATCACTCCCAGCACGAGAAAACGGCGCATGCGTGCGGGTCCTTTCCGTGTCCACCATGATCGACGCTACTGCAAGATCACGATTGGACAGGATATTTCCGGCTAATCGATCACAGGGCCCTCATCCCGCCCGCCCCACTGCTAGTCTCTATCCCTGTCGCAAAAAGGTTTTATGTGAGGCTTGTCCCTCACTGGGCGAGGTGCCATGAGTCCGCGCAGGCGTGACCGACCGATCAGGTCCCGGCTCATCGGCCTGCTGCTGGTGCCACTCTTCTCGCTGGTCGCGCTGTGGGCGGTCACCGCCGGCGTCACGATCGGCGAGAGCCTGAGCCTGCGTACGTACAACACGCTGTGGTCCACGCTTCGGCGGCCCGCCGACTCTCTGATCGTCGAGCTGCAGACGGAGCGCCTGACCACGGCCCGCTACCTGGGCTCGCACCGGGCGAACGACCGCAACGCGATGAACGCGCAGCGCCAGCGCACCAACGCGGCCAGGGACAACGTCCGCACGCTGGCCCTGTCCAGCGCCTCCCGCTCGGCCACCACCCCGGCCATGCGCACGCAGGTCGACGAGATGCTGGCGGGGCTCAGCCGGATCGACGAGATCCGGGCGGAGATCGACGAGGGGCTCTCCGAGCGGCTGTACGCCATCGAGACCTACAACCTGGTCAGCGACTCGATCTACCGGATGCACTACAGCCTGGCTCTGATCGACGACATCCCGATCTACCAGCAGTCGCGCGTGGTGATCTCGCTCGGGTTCGCCAAGGAGCTGCTGACCAGGGAACAGGCGCTGGAGGCGGCCGCCGGGGCGTCCGGCGGCCTCACCGACGAGGAGCGCAAGCTGTTCACCCAGCTCGTGGGCAACCGCCGGTTCCTCATCGACCAGGCGCTGCCCGAGCTGGACGCCGGCCTGCGGCAGCTCCACGTCAACCTGATCACCACTCCGCTCTACCAGCGGCTGCGGCTGCAGGAAGAGCAGATCATCGCGGCGCCCAAGCTCTCGACGCGTACGCAGCGGGTGTGGCAGTCGACCTCCGACGACCTGGCCGAGTCGTTCCAGAAGGCGCAGACCCAGGCGGCGGCCCTGCTCGCCGAGCGCGCCGCGCCGATCGCCGACTCGATCCTGCGGCGGGCCGTGCTGGCCGGGGGCTTCGGTCTCCTCGCGGTCATCGCCTCGATCCTGATCTCGCTGCGGGTCGGCGGACGCCTCGCCCGCGAACTGGCCGACCTGCGGCAGGCCGCGCTCGACCTGGCGAACAAGCGGCTGCCTGGCGTGCTGGTCAAGCTCAAGCGAGGCGACGACGTCGACGTGGCCACCGAGGCGCCCCCGCTCCAGACCGCGGGCGGGACCGCCGAGATCCAGGACGTGGGGCGGGCCTTCTCGACGGTCCAGGAGACCGCGGTGGAGGCCGCCATCGGGCAGGCCCGCCTGCAGCGGGGTGTCAGCCAGGTCTTCCTCAACCTGGCGCGGCGCAGCCAGACGCTGCTGCACCGGCAGCGGACCCAGCTGCACGGCATGCAGCGGCACGCGACCGACCCGGACATGCTGGAGGAGCTGTTCCGGCTCGACCACCTGACGACCCGCATGCGCCGCCACGCCGAGGGCCTGATCATCCTGTCCGGCAACGCCCCGGGCCGCGCCTGGCGCAAGCCCGTCCCGATGTACGACGTCGTACGCGGGGCCGCGGCCGAGGTGGAGGACTACGCCCGGGTGAACGTGCTGCCGATGGAGGACCACGGGCTCGACGGCGCCGCGGTGGCCGACGTCATCCACCTCGTCGCCGAACTGATCGAGAACGCCTCGATCTTCTCCCCGCCGCACACCTCCGTGTCGGTGCGCGGCGAACTCGTCGGCATGGGCTTCGCGGTCGAGATCGAGGACCGCGGGCTCGGCATGACCAAGGAGCGGCTCGCCGAGCTGAACGAACGTCTGGCCAACCCGCCGGAGTTCGACATCGCGGACACCGACCGCATGGGGCTGTTCGTCGTCGCGCGCCTGGCCGCGCGGCGGGACATCCGCGTGACCCTGCGGCCCTCGCCCTACGGAGGAACGACCGCCATCGTGCTCATCCCATCCGCACTCATGGTTGGCCCCAAGGATCCCGATCTCGCCCGTCTCGCCGCGGGAGAGGTCACCCCGGAGGACATCATCCTCGCCTCGCTGCAACGGGGGCCGCAGGAGAACGAGAACACCGGCGAGGAGGACCGAAAGTGACGGAGCGCATGCAGGACCAGTGGCTGGACGAGGAGGCCGGGCCGATCGTCCCGGCCTACGCCCTGACCCGCGGACGCGTGCGGCCCTCCAGCCAGGAGATCGACCTCGTCGCCATCGTCACCGCGACCGGCGGGCCCACGCCGGTGAGCCTCGGTCCCGAGCAGTGGATGATCCTCAGCCTGTGCGCCCGCGCGGCGTCGCTGGCGGACATCGCCGCGGCGATCGACCTGCCGCTCGGCGTCGTACGGGTGCTGGTGGGCGACCTCCACGAGCAGGGTCTCGTGCAGGTGCGCCCACCCGCCAACGTCGCGCGCTTCCCCACCCCCGGCATCCTGACCGAGGTGATCAGCGGCCTGCGCGCGCTGTGACCTTGTTGGTCAGAGCGCGTGCGGGTAGTGCCGTGCGGCGTGCCCGGGGGTGATGTATCCCTCCCGCAGGTCGGCGCGCACGGCCTCGGGGTCGCGCTCCTCGGGCGGGCCGTACCCGCCTCCCGAGCCGGTGCGCAGGTGGACGACCGCGCCCTTGGGCAGGAAGATCCGCGTCTTCAGCGAGAAGTCCTCGGCGTGCCCGTCGGGATACTCCACGGTGAGCCGGTTGGGCCGGCCGGGCAGACCGCCCTCCAGGCCCCAGGGCGCCAGCGCGGTCCTGGCCAGGCCCGCGGTGAGGTACTGGTCCTCCAGGATGCGGAAGGACAGGTCGAGCCCCAGGCCGCCGCGGTGACGGCCCGGTCCGCCGGAGTCCTCGGCCAGGGCGAGCCGCTCGATCCGCCAGGGGTTGCGCGCCTCCCACACCTCGGCGGGGGTGAAGCGGGTGGCCGACTCCGAGATGTACATGAGCGCGCTCGCGCCGTCGGCCGACGGTGAGGCGCCCTGGCCCACCGGATGGGGCGCGCCGTCGGCCCACGGCTCGCCGGTCGCCTCACGGTTGCCCCACCACACCAGGGCGTTGATGTCCCCGCCGCTGGCGGCCGGCACCGATTCGGGCACAGCCTCGGCCAGGGCCCTGATGATCAGCTCGATGGCGTGGTCGGAGGGGATTCCGTACATGAAGCAGGGCGCCGGCCGTACGGGGTGGAACAGCGAGCCGAGCCGCGTGACCAGCTCAAGCGGGCGGAAGTGGCCCTCGTTGGGCTGCTCGCCGGCCCCGGCGAGGAAGGCCACCGCGATCCGGACGGCCGCCACGGTGGACGGCAGCGGGCAGTTGACCGGCCCGCCGACCTGGTCGGGGCACTCGGTCAGGTCGACGGTCACCGACGAGCCGTCCACGACGACCCGGACGCCGAACGGGATCGGCGTGCCGTTCACACCGTCGGAGTCGATGACGCTGGAGGCCTCGTAGACGCCGTCGGGCAGGCGCTCGAACCAGCCGCGCACCAGCGCCTCGCCATGGGCGTACATGCGGGCGACGCAACGGCGGAAGGTGTCCAGGCCGTGCCGCCGCACCAGCGCGCCGAGGGCCTCCGCCCCGGTCCGCGCCCCGGCCACCATCGCGTTGATGTCCCCGATGACCATCTCCGGCATCCGGCTGTTGGCCAGGATCATCCGGTAGACGTCGCTGACCAGCCGCCCGGCGTCGTACAGCTTGACGCCGGGGAAGATCGTGCCCTCCTGGTAGACATCGACGGTGTCCGTGCAGTAAGGGTCCTTGCCGCCGATGTCGAGCCAGTGGGCCTTGATCGCCGAGTACGCGACCAGCGTGTCCTCGTGGAAGATCGGCACCACCATCGCCGCGTCCTGGGGGTGGGAGCCGGTGCCGTACGGGTCGTTGTAGAGGATCACGTCGCCGGGGCTGAGCGCGGTGGGGCCGCCGACGCCCTCGACGGCCTCCCTGACGCAGAATCCGAGCGTGCCCATGAACGCCGGCAGCGTCGGGGCCTGCGCCAGCATGCACATGTCGGCGTCGTAGAAGGCGACGGCGAAGTCCAGCGCCTCGTAGATGATCGGCGAGAACGCGGTGCGGACCAGCGACTGCTTCATCTGGTCGGCCGCCGCGTTGAGGCCCTGCCGGATGATCTCGGTGGTGACCGGGTCGGCGCCGTCGCCCAGCCCGGGGTGGACCTCCGCGTATCGGGTGCGGACGATGGTCATCGCCTGTCCTTCCGTGTGATCACGAGACAGCCGCTCTCGTGCGCCTCAACGGCGAAGCCGGCGTCCACGTAGGTGGTCGCGGTCGGCTCCACCACCAGCAGCGGGCCCTCGGCCACGCCGTCCAGGTCCTCCCGCCGTGCGACCGGGGCCTCGGTCCAGGCGCTCCGGCGGAACGACCACAGCCGCGTCGTCCCCCGCCCGCCCTCGCCGGACGGTGGGGCCGGCACCATCGGGCGGTCCGCGTCGAGGACCACCCTGCCGGTCGCCCGTACGGTGACGATCTCCAGCGGGTCGGGCAGGGTGTGGCCGAAGGCCCGGTGGTATGCCTCGGAGAACCGGGCGGACACGGCCGCCAGGTCGTCCTCGCCCAGCCGCACCCGGATCGTCAGCGTGTGCTCCTGGCCCCGGTGGCGCAGGTCGAGGTCCACCTCGCGTACGGCTCCGGGCTGCGCGAGCCGTTCGAACAGCGCCTGCGCCACTCCCTCGACCGCCGGCAGCGCCGTGTCGTCCAGGGGACGCACCATCGTGCGGGCGGCCGACCGCACGATGTCGGCCTGCACCAGGCCGACGGCGGAGAAGTTGCCCGCGTTGGGCGGCACGACCACGGTGTCCACGTCGAGCTCGTCGGCGAGCAGACAGCCGAACACCGGCCCGGCGCCGCCGAAGGCGACGACGGCCGCGCCGCGCGGGTCCACGCCCCGCTCAACCGTCACGCCGCGCACGGCCTGGGCCATGTGCGCGGCGGCGATCCTGACGACGCCCACCGCGACGGCGTCCACGCCGTCGATGCCGGTCGGGCCCGCCAGCGGCGCCAGCGCGCGGGCCGCCGCGTCCTCGGACAGTTCGATGCCGCCCGAGATGTGCCCGCGGGGGATCATGCCGAGGTGCAGGGCGGCGTCGGTCACCGTCGGCTCGGTCCCGCCGCGCTGGTAGCAGGCGGGCCCGGGGTCGGCGCCCGCGCTGCGCGGGCCGACGCGCAGCAGGCCGCCCGCGTCGGCGTACGCCACCGAGCCGCCGCCGGCGCCCACCGACCGCACGTCGACCCAGGGGCTCTGCAGCGGCAGGCCGACGACCTCGCCCTGGTAGAGCAGCGGGAGCCGCCCGTCCTCGATGAGCGCGGTGTCGAAGCTGGTGCCGCCCACGTCGGCGGCGACGGCCGTGCCGATGCCGAGGGAGGGGCCGAGCGCGGCGGCCAGGCGGGCGGTGGCGGCGGCCCCGGCCACCGGGCCGGACAGGATCGTCTCGAACGGCCGGGCCGCGGCCTCGGCCAGCGCCAGCGCGCCGCCGCCGGAGCGGGTCACGAGCAGCTCGCCCGCGAAACCCCTCGCCCGCAGCTCGCGGTCGAGGTTGTGCAGGTAGGGGCCCATGCGGTGGCGGACGAAGGCGTCCACGACCGTGGTGCAGGTGCGCTCGTACTCCCGGTACTCCCCCGAGACCTCGTGCGACAGCGAGACCGGCCCGGCGAACCCGGCCTGCCTGAGCAGCTCGGCCGCCCGTGCCTCGTGGGCCGGGTTGGCGTAGGAGTTGACCAGCACGATCGCGACGGCGTCCACGCCCTCGGCGGCGAACACCTCGGCGGCCCGCCGCACGTCCTCCGGCTCCAGGTCGCGTACGACCGAGCCGTCGGCGGCCACCCGCTCGGTCACCTCCAGGCGCAGCCGCCGGGGCACGAGCGGCGGCGGCGGTGTCCAGAACAGGTCGTAGGGGTCGTCGCGGTCGCCTCTGCGGATCTCCAGCACGTCGCGGAAGCCGACCGTGGTGATCAGGCCGACGGTCGCGCCCCGCCTTTCGAGCAGCGCGTTCAGGCCCACGGTGGTGCCGTGCACGAAGTGGCGGCAGCGGGCGAGCAGATCCTGTGGCACGGCCGCGTCGACCGCGGCCAGGACCCCGCGTTCCGGCGCGGACGGCGTGGTGGGCTGTTTGGCGACCCTGATCTCGCCGGTCGCGGCGTCGTGCAGGACGAGGTCGGTGAAGGTGCCGCCGACGTCCACTCCGATGACCGTTGTCATGCCTGGCAACGTAGATGCGGCCGCGCGCCGCGTCGATGTGCCCTCACGACGACGAGATCGGCGTTGTTGTCCCCGGGAGACAGTCGTGGTCGAGCACCACGTGGCAGGCGAGCTGGAGCGCGAAGCGGGTCTGCGGGTCGGACAGGTCGGCGTCGAGCGCCTCGGCGATGCGCCTGATCCGGTGGGCCACCGCGTTGGGATGCAGGTTGAGCAGCTCAGCCGCCCTGGTGCGGGAGCCCCAGCTGTCCAGGTAGGCCTTCAGTGTGGGCACCGCGTGGGCGCTGAGCGCCCCGAGGCGCTCCAGCGGGGCGAGCATGTCCCTGGCGGCCACCAGCGCGCTCTCGCTGCCGCTCAACTCGGCGAGGAGCGCGTGGACCCCGAGCCGGTCGAACCGCACGACCTCCCCGGCCGCGGCGCGGGCGGCGGCCGCGCGCGCCTGCGACGCCGTACGGCGCAGCCCGTCCGGTCCCGCCTGGCAGGTGCCGATCCCTGCTCCCGTTACCGACGGCCACAGTGCCCTCGGCGGGTGGGGCAGGCCGGCGCCGAGAGTCGTCCGCTCGTCGGCGGTGAGGAGCACGAGCACGCCGTCCTGCCACCGGGTGACCAGCGGCGGCGCGGACAGGTCGGCCGTCCCGCCGAGGCCGGCATCGCCGAGACCCTTATCCCCGAGACCCCTGTCGCCGAGTCCCTTATTGCGGAGACCCAGTGCGCCGGGCAGCGCCGCGGCGGCCCGGCGCGCCTCGCGGAGCACCGGATCCGCCGCCCCGGGGGTCGCGCCGCCGCCGGGGTCGCGCAGGAAGACCGCGACGTGCCAGCCGTCCACGGGCACGCCCTCGTGCCGGGCGCGGCGGGCGGCGGTCCGGGTGTCCTTGGCGCCGAGCAGGGCCAGCAGCGCGCGCTCGCGGGCCGCTTCCGCCTCCCGCGCCGCCGCCCGCACCCGGCCGAGCGTGGTCGCGACGACCTGCGCGACGATCGCCGCCGCCGGGTCCTCGCCCTCCCAGCACACGTAGCCGTCCGGCCGGCCGCCGACCCTGATCACGGTCGCGTTGGCCGCCGGGTCGGCCAGGTCGGCGACCACGTACGCGACCCCGACGGAGGCGGACGCCGCGCGCAGGATGTCGTCCTCGCCCGCGCCCTCCATCGCGCCGAGGCCGTCGATCGCCTCGCGCGTACGGCGCAGCAGCAGCCCGGGATCGGCGCGCACGGCCGCGCTGAGGCCGAGCACGGTGTCCGACAGCGAGTGGTCGGAGGCGCCGGCGAGCAGCGCGACCCCCTCCCGCCTGGCCAGCTCCACCATCTCCGGCGAGGTGCCCGAGGGGCCGGGCAGCACGATCCCGGCCAGGCCGCCGCGCCCGGCCAGGCGCAGCGCGTCGAGCACGTCGCACGACCGCATGGCGTGGCGGGACAGGATCGCCAGCGCGCCGGGGGCCGCCGAGGCCAGTTCGCGCATCTCGTCGACGAGGACGACGCTGCCGACCTCCCGGGCGTCCCAGGGCCCGGCGACGAGCGTCAGCCTGCGGCCCGCGGGCGTCCTGAGCAGGTCACTGACGCGGCGCATGAGGGGCATCACCTTCGTCACGGGGGTCGCGGGGGTCGCCGGGGTCGCGGGGGGCGGAGGGAGCCGAGGAGGCCGGGGTGGTCAGCACCTCCTCCGCACGGTGGCATGCCACCTTACGCCCCTCGACCTCACGCGGCTCCGGCGTCTCCTCCCGGCAGCGGTCCACCGCGAGGGGGCAGCGCAGCCGGAAGGGACACCCGGTCGCCGCCGCGGCCGCCTCGGTCCGCCCCGCGGCGCGCGGCGGCTCGCCGCCCATGCGCGGCACCGCGTCGCGCAGCGCCCGGGTGTACGGGTGGGCCGGCCGGGTGAGCAGTTCCCCGGTCGGGCCTGACTCGACGACCCGCCCGGCGAACAGCACCGACGACGTACGGCACAGCCGCCCCACGACCCCGAGGTTGTGCGTGATGAGCAGGTAGCCGAGCCCGTGCTCCGCGGCCAGCCTCTCCAACAGGTCGAGGATCTTGGCCTGCACGGTGACGTCGAGCGCGCTCGTGGGCTCGTCGAGCACCAGCAGTCGCGGCTCCACGGCCAGGGCGCGGGCGATGGCCACCCGCTGCCGCTGGCCGCCGGACATCTCGTGCGGCCTGCGGGCGGCGAGCGCGGGGTCGAGCCCCACGTCGGCGAGGAGCGCGGCGACCCGGTCCCGCCGCTCGGCCCCGGACATGCGGTGGTGGGTGGTCAACGCCTCGATGATCGACGCCCCGGCCGTCATGCGGGGGTCGAGCGCCTCGCTGCCGTCCTGGAAGACCGGCTGCACGGCCCGGCGGAACTCGGCCCGGCCCGCCCTGCCGAGCCCGGCCAGGTCGCGGGTGCCGTACCGGACGGCGCCGGAGCGCGGGCGCATGAGGCCGAGCAGGGCGCGGGCGAGCGTGGTCTTGCCCGAGCCGCTCTCCCCGATCAGGCCCACCCCGCCCTCGTCCACGGCGAGGCTCACGTCGTGGACCACGGCGGTCGCGCCGTAGGCGAGGGTGACCCCCTCGGCTGCGAGCAGAGTCATGGCCCCTCCCCCTCGTCGGAATCAGCAGGTTCGGGTAGTGCGGGCACCGCTTCTGGTAGTGCGGGCACGGCGGCGATCAGTTCGCGGGTGTAGGGGTCGCGCGGCCGGGCGAACACCTCGGCGGCGGGGCCGCTCTCCACCACGGCGCCGTCGCGCATCACCACGACCCGGTCGGCGATCGTGGAGACCAGCGCGAGGTCGTGGGAGACCAGCAGCACGGCGAGGCCGCGCTCGTCGCGCAGCCGGCGCAGCACCGCGACCACCTCGGCCTGCACGGTCACGTCCAGCGCGCTGGTCGGCTCGTCGGCCAGCACGACCTGCGCGCCGAGCGCGAGTGCCAGCGCGATGGCGAACCGCTGGGCCTGGCCGCCGGACACCTGGTGGGGGTAGCGGCGCAGGATCTCGGGGTCGAGCAGCACCGCGCGGACGCCCTCCTCGGCCCGCTCCCGCGCGTCCGCGCCCTTGACGCCGTGGCGGGCGAGCGCGCGGCGCATGAGCGTGCCCAGGCGCATGGTGGGGTTCAGCGCGGCCTGCGGGCTCTGCATGACCAGGGCGGCCCGCGAGCCGCGGATCTCCCGCAGCCGCGCCGGGCTCGCCGTGAGCACGTCCACGTCGCCGACGGCGATCCGGCCGGAGACGTCCGCGCCGTGGACGAGGCCGAGCGTGCTGAGCAGGGTGGTCGTCTTGCCCGACCCGCTCTCGCCGACGATCGCCACGCACTCCCCGGCGGCCACGTCGAGTTCGGGAACCGACGCGATCACCCGGTCGCCGATCCGCACGACGAGGTCCTTCACGCTGATCAGACTCATGCGCCCTCCTCGCCTTCGGCTCGGAGTTCGGTCGTGCCGGAGGCGCGCGATTCAACACCTCGCCAGGCGCTGTGTTCATTGATTCGCTCGCTACGCTCGCTCATCGCGACAGCCTCGCCCTCAGCCCCTCGCCGAGCACGTTGAACGAGAACGCGGTGACCAGGATGGCGAGGCCGGGGAAGGTCACCACCCACCAGTCGGTGGTGAACAGCGACTGGCCCTGCTGGACCATCAGCCCCCACTCCGAGGTCGGCTCGTGGGCGCCCAGCCCGAGGTACGACAGCGCGGCGGCGGTGAGGATGACCCCGCCGCCGTCCAGCGACAGCTGGACCAGCACCGGCGTGAGCGAGTTCGGCAGCACGTGCCGCAGCACGATGAGCGGGGCGGGCACGCCCAGGCAGCGCGCGGAGTCGACGAAGCCCCGGGTGGCCACGGACGCGGCGACCGACGCCGTGAGCCGGGCGTACCACGGCCACCAGGTGACCGCGATCGCCACGATCACGGTGGTCACGCTCGGCTGGAGCACCACGGCGAGCGCCAGCGACAGCAGCAGCGCGGGGAAGGCGAGGAAGACGTCGGTCACCCGCATGATCACGTCGCGGGCCCAGCCGCCGGCGTACCCGGCGACCACTCCCAGGATCACGCCGGCGACGCCGCTGACGGCCAGCACCGCGACGGCGATCAGCAGCGAGGTGCGGGCGCCGAACAGGACCCGGCTGAGCACGTCGCGGCCGACCTGGTCGGTGCCGAACCAGTGGGCGCCGCTCGGCGGCAGCAGCGCCTCCAGGGGATGCGTGGCCGAGCCGCCGTCCTCGGGATAGGGGGCGATCCACGGCGCGAGCAGCGCCGCCAGCACGACGATCCCGAGCAGCACGGCCCCCGCCACCGCAAGGCGGTCCACCCCGGCCAGGCGCCGCAGCGGCGTACGGCGGAATGTGGTCAAGGCCGGAGCGGTCATCGCGCCCTCACCCTCGGGTCGACCACGCCTTGGAGGAGGTCCACGGCGAGGTTGGCGACGACGTACAGCACGGCGACCAGCAGCGTGACCCCGGCGATGGCGGGAGTGTCGAGCGAGCGGATCGAGTCGGCGGCGTACCGTCCGAGGCCCGGCCAGTTGAACACGGCCTCCACGAGGAAGCCGTTCACGATCGAGTACGCGAAGACGAGCGCGATCAGCGACAGCACCGGGTTCAGCGCGGGCCGCAGGGCGAACCGGGTGAGCACCGCGGTCTCCCCGAAGCCGAGCGCGCGCTCCAGCCGGGCGTGGTCGCGCGACGACTCCTCGATGAGGGCGGCCCTGGTCATCTGGGCCACCACTCCGGCCGGGTACGCCGCGATCACCAGGGCGGGCAGCACCATGTGCGACAGCGTGCTCGTGAGGATCGGCCAGTTGCCGGTGATCAGCGCGTCCACGGCCGTGATGTTGGTGTAGAGGTGCAGCGGGCTGCTGTGGTCGAGCGACGCGTCGTACTCCCCGGCCACCGGGAACCAGCCGAGCCCGCTGGCGAAGACCGTCTGCAGGGCCAGCGCCAGCCAGAACACCGGCACGGACACGGCCAGCATCGACGACAGCCGCACCGACAGGTCGGGCAGGCGGCCCTTGTAGCGGGCGGCGGCGATCCCCAGCGGGATGCCTGCGACCAGCGCGATGATCAGCGCCGCGCCCACGAGTTCGAGGGAGGCGGGGAACGCCTGCAAGAGGTCGTCGCGCACGGGCTGCCGGGTGTGCAGGCTGGTCCCCCAGTCGCCGCCCAGCAGGTCGCGCACGTAGTTCCACAACTGCACCGGCAGCGGGTCGTCCAGGCCGAACCTCAGCCGGGCCTCGGCGAGCTCGGCCGCGGTCGCCTTCGGACCGGCGTACGCCACGGCCGGGTCGCCGGGCACCAGGCGCATGATGGCGAACGTGAGGACGATCACGCCGGCCACGACCAGGACGGCCTGGCCGAGCCGGCGGATCAGGTACCTCGGCATGATCAGGCGCCGGGCTTCAGGTCGTAGACGAACACCACGTTGGGGTAGGCCGGGTTGTCCACGTACCCCTCGACCGACTTGGCGAAGGCCCGCTGGTAGTTCTGCACGTACGGCACGGCCACCGCCGCCTGCTCATTGATGATCTTGTTCTGGAGGTCGGCGTACGCCTTCTCCGCGGCGGCCTTGTCGGTCGCCGTGAGGGCGGGCAGCTCGTCGATCTCCTTGTCGATCGCCGCGTCCTTCAGGTAGGAGAGGTTGAACTGCACGTCCTTCTCACCGTGGAAGACGTTGACGAACCACGAGTAGGCGTCGGCGTAGTCGGGGAACCAGTACATGACGAAGACGTCCTGGCGCTTGGACGGGTCCTTCGCCTTGCCCTGGTCCCACTGGGTGGTCCACTGCAGCGGCTTGGCCGACAGCTTCACGTTCAGCTTGTCGAGCGCCGAGGAGAGCAGCGTGACCAGCAGTTCCTGGTCGGCGTCGCCCTGGGCGTAGGTCAGCGTCAGGTCGAGCTGCTTGCCGCCGGGGCCGTACCCGGCGTCCTTGAGCAGCGCCTCGGCGCCGGCGAGATCCTGCTTGGGCACCATGCCGGGGATGTTGCCGAGCAGGCCCTCGGGGACCAGGCCGGTCGCGGCCACGCCCGAGCCCTTCATCGCCGCCACGAGGCCGTCGTAGTCGATCGCCTTCTGCAGGGCCTGGCGCAGCTTCACGTCCTTGAGCGGACCGCCGGCCGTGTTGAACAGCACGAGCAGGTTCTGGAACGACGGCGTCTGCGAGGTCTGCACCGTGTCCGTGCTCCCCGCCTGGGCGAACAGCTGGGAGTTGAGCCGCTGGACGAACGACACCTCACCGCGCTGCAGCAGCTGCCAGGCGGTGGTCAGCTCGGGCGTGACCCGGTAGGCGATCTTCTTGTAGTGCTGGCCGTCCCAGCCACCCCAGTAGTCGTCGAACGCCTTGAGCGTGAGCTCGGTCTCCTTGCCCTTCTGCCAGTTCTCGATCGTGTACGGCCCGGAGCCCGCGTCGTGGCCCTCACCGAACCACTTCTTCAGGTCGCCGGAGGCGGCCGTGGTGTCGTAGACGTACGACGCGTAGCCGGCCGAGGCGACCAGGTCGAGCGGTGTGGGGTACTTGAGCGTGAACTCCAGCGTCGTGGCGTCCTTGGCCTCGATCTTCTTGACGGCGCCCCAGATGTAGGCCGCGCCCTGCGCCTCCTTCATCGTGCGCTCGATCGCGGCCTTGGCCGCGGCGGCGTCCACCGGCTTGCCGGTGTGGAACTTCGCACCCTCGCGCAGCGTGAACGTCCACGTCTTGCCGTCGGGCGAGGAGGTCCACGAGGAGGCCAGCCGCGGCTCGGCCTTCTTCGTCTGCGGGTTGTACCTGGTCAGCGACTCGTAGATGTTCTCCATCGCGATGTTCTCGTTGGAGTACGAGCTCGCGGGGTCCCAGTCGGTGACGACGTCCAGGTTGGGGACGTAAACGAACGTGCTGTCGGCCGTGCCTCCGGCCGAGCCCGCGGAGGAGCCGGGCTGCGGGGTGGAGTCGGCGGCGCCGCGGACCTGCCCGCCCGCGCAGGCCGCGGCGGTGGCGGTCACGGCGGCCACGGCTCCCGCGGCGAGAAGACGCTTGTGCCAGCGCATGTGAGGGAGTTCCTTTCCTATCCGGCCTGCCGGGCGAGGGGGCCGGCGGCCTTGACGTGCAGGCGCACGGCGGGCTCAGGAAGGTAGCTGAGAGGGATCTCGCTGAGCTCGACGATCTGAACGGTTGCGGGGTCGGCCCCGGCGGCGACGGCCCGCGCGGCCGCCTCCTCCTTGGCGTTGTCGATCAATCTAGCCCTGGAGCTCCCGCCTCCAGAAGCGGGCACGATCGTTTCGAGCCTGCCGCTGGCGAGGGCGATGGCCGCGCCCACGGCGTTGGCCACCTCCGCGTGCGCCGGGCGGATCACCTCGCGGGCCCCCGGCACCTCGCCGGGCAGCAGGAACGCGCCGCCGCCGACCGCCACGAGCGGCCGGTCGGCCCGGCCCGAACGCGAACGACCCAGCGCGACCCGGTCCACCGCGTCCGCGACGGCCTCGTCGGCCGCCCGTACGGCCCGGGCCAGCCTCTCGCGCCACTCCTCCGGGACGGGACGGGTGCCGACCGTTCCCCGCCCTGCCGCCACCGCGGCGTCGGTCATGGTGGGGGTGGAGCCGCCGAAGACCAGCGCCTCAGTGCCGATCCGGTAGCCCACCGAGCGCGGCTCCGCCCCCACGATCGTGCCGCCGCCGAGCGCGATGGACAGGATGTCGGGCATCCGGAAGTTGGTCGCGACCCCGCCGATCTCGACCGCCGCGGCCGACTCCCGGGGGAAGCCGCCCACGAGGACGCCGAGGTCGGTCGAGGTGCCGCCGACGTCGGCCACGATCGCGTCCGTCACGCCCGACAGGTACGCCGCGCCGCGCAGCGAGTTGGCCGGCCCCGAGCCGATGGTCAGCACCGGGTAGCGGGCCGCGTAGTCGACGGCCATCAGCGTGCCGTCGTTCTGCGCGAAGTACGTCTCGACCTCCAGGCCCCTCGCCTGCAGGGCCTCACGCAGCGCGGCGGTGACGTCGCGGGCCACGCCGTACAGGGCGGCGTTGAGCACGGTCGCGTTCTCGCGCTCCAGCAGGCCGAGCGAGCCGATCTCGTGGCTGAGGCTCACCGGCACGTCGCCGATCTCGGCGCGGATGATCTCGGCGACCCGGTTCTCCTGGTCGGCGCTCGCCGGGCTGAACACCCCGGCCACCGCGACCGCGTCGGCCGGCGTGGTGGCCACGAACTTCCTGACCGCGTCCACGTCGAGGGGCGCGATCTCGCGCCCGTCCACGAAGTGCCCGCCGCGCACGATCGCGGTTCCCGCCGCGACGGTGTCGCGCAGGTCGTCCGGCCACTCGCTGAGCGGCGGCACGGACGTGGTCGCCGGGGCGCCGAGACGCAGCACGGCCACCCGGCCGAGCGCGCGCCGCTCCAGGATGGCGTTGGTCGCGTGGGTGGTGCCGAGCATCACCCGCTTCACCAGGTGGGGCTCGGGCAGCTCGGCGAGGACCGCGTCGAGCGCCGCGCGCAGTCCCTCGGTCACGTCGGGGCTGGTGGGCCGCTTGACGGTGGCGAGGACCCGGTCGTCTTCGTCCAGCACCACCGCGTCGGTGTTGGTGCCGCCCACGTCGATGCCGACCCGCAGTGCGGTACTCATGCGATCTTCTCCACCGGCAGGTAGTCCATGTCGTAGCCGAACGCCCGCGGGCCCGCCGTCTCCAGGCCCTTCGGCGTACGCCACAGGGGGTCGCAGGGCCAGGCGAGCACGGTCACCCGCTGGCCGTACCGCAGCCCCTCGGTCTGGATCGCCGTCGCCGTCTGGCTGTCGACCACCGTGATCAGGTCGGGCACCATGGCCCTGACGCGGCCGTCCTCGACGGCGACGAGGTTCTCGTTCTGGATCTCCAGGGTGATCGTCCTGCCCCGGTCGTCGCCGGTGCCCTCGATCGTCGCCGTGCCCCGGGCGAACCCGCCGGTGGTCCTGCGCTCCAGGTCGGCCAGCTTGCCGGTGATCAGCCGTACCGCGCCGAGCTCCGCGGTCAGAGCCGCGAGCGGGTCGGCGGCGCCCTCGGTCGCCCGGCCGACCGCGATCGCCCGGCTCACCGTGCCCTCGATCACCGCGCCCGCGCACTCCCGCGCGGCCAGCACGTAGTCGGCCATCAGGGCGCTCGACCCCGCGGCCACGCAGACGGCCCGCGCGATCTGCTCCGACCACAGGCCGTCGATCGGCCGGATCGTCACGACGTTGCCGACGACGTCCGACATGACCACGAGGTTGGCCGGGATCCCGGCCACGTACATCGAGACCATCTGGACCTCGGGGAAGGCCCGGCCCATCGCGTCGGCGTCGAGCAGCGGCAGCCCGAGCCTGGCCGCCCAGGCCACCGGGGCGACGCCGTTGCCGCCGCCGATCTCCGAGGACATGACCGCGGCGGGCGGCCGGCCGAAGATCCGCTCGATCTCCTCGGCGATCCTGACCGGCTCGTCCGTGCCGTGGACCATCTCGTTGCTCACGGTCGGGGCGCCGATCCCCGACAGCGGCAGCACGAGGGCGTCATCGGGCAACTCGTCCAGGGTGACCAGCGGCACGTCGCCGTGCTCGCGTATCGCGCGCCGGGCGGCGATGGCTCCGGGGCGGACGTCCCCGCCGCCGCCGGTGCCGAGCACGGCGCAGCCGCGAGCCAGCGCGGCGACGTCCTCCAGTGTGATGCGGGCCTGCATGCGGGGAGCCTTCACCACCGGACGGTCCCGCCTCAATGTCACTATGCGACATCTGTCGGCAGATTGTTGTCGTCACACGACAAGGCCGACCAATGGCCCGAAAAACGACGCCTCAGCGCACCGGGTCGAACTCCCGCAGGGCGGCGGGCTGCTTGCCGGTGGTGATCTGCTCGGCGAGGAGCCGTCCCGTGGCCGGGCCGTGGGCCAGGCCCCACATGCCGTGCCCGCCGGCCACGTAGATTCCCGGGGCGTCGGTCGCGCCGATCAGGGGTCGCCCGTCCGGCGTGACCGGCCGGGGGCCGACCCAGACGTCGGTGCGTTCCTCCCAGCGCACGCCCCGCAGCAGGGGGCGGGCCGAGGCGATGATCGCCCGCAGCCGGGCCTCGACGGCCGGAGCGTCGGGGTCGCGGAACTCCATCGTGCCCGCGACGCGCAGACCGCCCTGGTAGGGCGTGCACGCCACCCGCACGTCCGGCAGGTAGATCGGGCCGGGGACGGGGTGGTCCACCGGCACGGTGAACGAGTAGCCGCGGCCGGCCCGCACGGGGACGCGTACGCCCCAGCGGCCCGCCAGCCGGGACAGCCAGGCGCCGGTGGCCAGCACCACCGCGTCGGCGGACAGGACGGCGCCGTCCTTGGCCACCACGACGGCCTTCCTGGCGTCGGTGCGCACGTCGGCGACCTCGTGCTTCTCGACCGTGGCGCCCCGGGCGACGACGGCCTCGCCCAGGGCGTGAACGAAGCGGCCGGGGTCGATGTAGCGCTGCCCGTCGATCCGCACGCCCGCGGTCAGGGCCTCCGAGGCGAGCGGCACGGCCTCGGCCAGTCGCCGTGCGTCCAGCGCGGTGTGGTCGACCGGCTGCCCGGCCTCGGCCATCCTGCGCAGCTCGTGGAGCAGGCCCTGGGCCTGACGCGGCGTCCGGAACCCGGCGGTGATCGGCGCGTCCTCGATGGGGGCGGCCACGCCGTTGGCGGCGAGCACCTCGTACGCCTCGATGCACTCGTCGTTGAGCGGCAGGTTGGCGCGCACGGCCCGGGTCCACGACGACCACCGGCAGTTGGCGGCGAAGCGGGTCAGGAACGCCCACAGTCCCGGATCGACGGTCGCAGGGACGTGCAGCGGCGCGGCGGGGTTCACCATCGAGCGCAGGCCGTAACGCAGCACGGAGGGCTCGTTCAGCGGGATTGCCAGGCCCGGCGCGATCCAGCCCGCGTTGCCCCAGGACGCGCCGGCCGCCACGCCCCGGCGGTCGACCACGGTGACCTCCACACCGCGTTCCTGCAGGAACCACGCGGTGGACAGGCCCACGATCCCCGCGCCCACCACGATGACCGACTGCGGCCAGTCGTTGACGCGCTCGGCGCCGGACATGTCCCACCTCCACACCAGGTGACTGCTTGCCCGGTCAGCATGGCCCGTACGGCGCCGCGTACCGTTGTAGCGGCCGCACAATCATGGAGCCCGTGTTGTGGGTTTCGGACAACCTCCTATTCGTCCTCGGCTGCCAGAGTGATGACCATGGCGAGGCGCTTGCGCGGGTCGTCCAGGTTCAACGGGGTCACCTCGCTCATCCTGCGCAGGCGGTTGCGGACCGTGTTGGCGTGCACGCCGAGCCGTTCGGCGGCGACCGCGAGATCGCCCTGGGCCTCCAGCCACGCCCGTAACGTCGCCACGTAGTGGGTGTCGTAGAGGGTGTCGTGCCGGCGCAGCGCGCTCACCGGTCCGCGTGCGGGGACGCGGCCCGCGCGCGCCGCGGCGCGCAGCCGCTGCAGCAGGATGTCGTCCCAGGATTCGTCGTACGCGGGCGGCCCGCTGGGGGGCACGGCGTGGGAGGCGTCCCTCTCGTGCAGCGCCAGGCACTCCTCCGCCTCCCGGCGGCTCACCGGCAACTCCGCCGCCGAGGCCGCCGCGCCGATCCCGGCCGCGACGCGCACCCGCGACGGCAGCCCCGCCCCCAGCGTGGCCACCCATTCCCGTGCCGCCGCCGCCCCCGCGTCCGGCAGGATCGTGTAGAGGGTGTCGCCGAGCAGCGTGCTTCTCCCTGGCCTGGACCAGCCGAAACCGGTGGTGGCCCGTTCGAAGGCCAGCAGCAGCATGGCGTGCGGCTCCTCGGAGGTGTGCGTGCGCACCGCGACGACCCGCATCTCCCGCACGGCCAGCCCCAGGCGGCTGACCACGGTCGCGGCGTCGGCGGTGCCCTCCAGCAGCCGGACGACCAGGTCGGACTCCACCTGCCGTTCCAGATCCGCGCTCGCCCGGGAGCGCAGCAGGTGCAACGCCACGGTGCGCGCGCCGTTCGCCAGCGCGGTGTGCCGCGCCCCGGTCAGGGGACTGCCGCACGTCACCCACACGGACCCGAGCAGCTCGCGGCCGGCTCGCACGGCCACCACCATCCGCCCCGTCATGCCGTGCGACTGATCCGGCTCGACGAAGATCGGCTCGTCCGACGCCGCCAGGCGGGCCAGCACCCCCTGCGCCCGGAACATCTCCCGCAGCCGCTCCGGAACCTGCCGCACCAGGATCGTCTCCAGCCGGGCCGGGTCGCCCGCCTGCTGCGAGCGCGAGTACGCGAGCACCCGCGAGAGCGGGTCCTCGATGGTCACGGCGCCGCCGACGGTGTCGGCCAGGCTGTCGGCCAGCGCGAACAGGTCCGTGGGCCCCCGCCCCGACTCGGTCTCCCGCCCTTCCAGCACCAGTCCGTAGACCACCCCGACGAGGTGGCTCCACGAGACCGCGGGGTCGACCAGCATCACCGCCACGTCGTGGCTCTCGCCGGCCACGGCCGCCTCGCGGGCCGACTCGGCTCCCGCCCGCACCAGGACCACCGTGGCCTGCGCCGCGACCGCCCACCGCACCGCCTCGGTCACCGACCCGGCTCCCACGGCCACGAGCACGTCACCGGTGACCCGGCCGTCGGTGGCGTCCGGCATCGCCACGCTGCGCAGCCGCGCCGAGCGCCTCTCGGGCCGCCCGCACAGCCGTACGCCGTACGCGCCCAGCACGTTGACCAGGCGATCCAACGTGATCATGCGCTACTCCCCGTCCGAGGCCGACGGCCGTGCCCGTACCGGACCGCACTGGACTGGACCCGTGAAAGACCGAGGGCCCGGTCTCCGTTTCGGAGATCGGGCCCTCGACTCTTGGTAGCGGGGACAGGATTTGAACCTGCGACCTCTGGGTTATGAGCCCAGCGAGCTACCGAACTGCTCCACCCCGCGTCGTTGTGTTCTGAAGCTTACCCGCCGCCGGGGGCCGGTGCCAAATCGTTTGGTGGAGCCAGGCGAGTTCGTACGTCCAGCCGGAGGCGTGGCCAGTGAGCGTGAGGGTGGTCTCGCCGTCCGGTCCCGGGTACACCCGCAGGGTCAGCCCCTCGTGGTACGCCCCCTGCTCGGTAACAGAGCGGACACACGCTTCGGAGCCTCCCCGTGCGCACCTTCCGCAACCCGGTCCTGCCCGGCTGCTATCCGGATCCGTCGATCTGCCGGGTCGGCGACGACTTCTACCTGGTCACCTCGTCGTTCGCCTACTTTCCCGGCATCCCCCTCTTCCACAGCAGGGACCTGGTCGGCTGGCGTCAGCTCACGCATGTCCTGAACCGGCCGGGCCGGCTGTCTCTGGAGGGCCTGGACGTCTCCGACGGCATCTGGGCGCCGACCATCCGCCATCACGACGGCACGTTCTACGTGGTCTCCACCCTGGCCAGAAACCGGCAGGGCGGCCTCACCTTCGTCGTCACCGCCGACGACCCCGCCGGGCCGTGGTCCGACCCGGTCCCGCTGGAGGCCGAGGGCATCGATCCGTCGCTGTTCTTCGACGACGACGGCCGCTGCTGGCTCACCGCCACCCGTGACGCGGCTCATCCGGGCGGCGACGGACCCGGCGAGTTGTGGATGCGCGAGCTCGACCTCGACCGTCTGAAGCTCGTCGGCCCGACTCACGTGCTCTGGCATGGCGCCGTACGCGGTGCCTGGGTGGAGGCGCCGCACATCTACAAGCGCGACGGCGTCTACCACCTCATCGCCGCCGAGGGCGGCACAGAAGACAACCACAGCGTCACCGCCGCGCGCTCCGACGTCGTCACCGGGCCCTACGTCACCGACCCGCGCAGCCCCCTGCTGACCCACCGGCACCGCGGCCCCGGCGAACCGATCCACAACGTCGGCCATGCCGACCTGGTGGAGACCCCCGACGGCGAGACCTGGGCGGTGACGCTCGGAGTGCGGCCGATCGACGGCACCCACACACTGGGCCGCGAAGTGTTCCTGGTGCCCGTCACCTGGAGTCCCCAGGGGCCGGTCTTCGCTCCGGAGTCCGGCGGTGTGCGGCTGTCGGAGCAACTCCCGTCGATCGCCTCCGGGAGGACGGAAGACGACGACGCGGCCGTGGTGGGCCGGGAGCGCTTCGACGCGCCGGAGCCGGGTCTGGAGTGGAACAGCCTCCGCGGCCCCGTCTCCGACCGCGTCAGACGCTCGCCCGGCGGGAGCGGGCTCGACATCGACCTCGCCCCCGAGACCCTCGCCTCCACCGGCGTACCTGCCTTCCTCGGCCGGCGCCAGCAGCACGTCCGCTTCCGCGCGCGGACCCGGATCCGCTTCGCCGCGGCAGATCCGTCACACGAGGCCGGGCTGGCCGTCTTCCAGAACCAGGACCACCACGCCACGCTCGCCCTCACGGTGGACGACGGCGGACGGGCGCGCGTCGTGCTGACGGTCCGGGAGGGGGGCACGAGCAGGCGCCTGGCCTCCGTAGCGGCGGCCGACGAGGTGTCGCTGGCGGTCGAGGGAGACGAAGCCGGCTACACCTTCCGCCTCGACGACCCCGGCACCGGCCGGTGGATCAGCCTGGGCACCCTCGAGCGGTCGCTCTTCAGCACCGAGCGCGCGGGCGGGTTCGTGGGGGTCTACCTCGGCCTGTACGCGACGAGCAACGGCCACGCCGGCCGGGGACGGGCGCACGTCGACTGGTTCGACTACCGCCCGGCATGAACAACTACGCGGCGGACCGCGGCGGCGCCGTCGGGGACAGGCCGCCCACAAACGATCAGAGGCCCGGCCTCCGTTTCCGGAGACCGGGCCTCTGACTCTTGGTAGCGGGGACAGGATTTGAACCTGCGACCTCTGGGTTATGAGCCCAGCGAGCTACCGAGCTGCTCCACCCCGCGTCGGCTCTACGAGCGTATCCCGGTATCGGGCGGGAGGCAAACCGGAGCCCCGCGCCCGTGGGGACGCGGGGCTCCGGAAGGGCTCAGCCGCTCGGTGTGGAGCTGGGGGTCGCACTGGCCGGTGGACTCCCGCTCGCACTCGGACTGGCGCTCGCGCTCGGGGCGGGGGACGCCGTCGAGGCGGGCGTCCCGCCCTTGAGCTTGGCCAGGTCGTCCAGCGCCTTCTTCAGCGCGGTCTGCGCGTCGCCGTACGCCTTCCAGTCGGGCGGGTTCGACGACAGCGCCTTCTGCGAGTCCTCGTACGCCCGCTGGGCCTGGCCAAGCGCCGACGTCAGCGCCGAGGAGTTCTCCGGCGGGGTGACCTGACCGGGCGGCTGGTCGGGTGTCTGCTCCGGCGGCGTGGCCACGGTGCCGCCGAACACCTGCTCCAGCGCCCCGCTCAGGTTGTCGCCGAAGCCGACCTTCTCCCCGAACAGCACGAGGACCTTGCGCAGCGTCGGGTACTTGCCGGAGCTTTCCGCGCGCGGCTGGATGTAGACCGGCTCGACGTAGAGCAGGCCGTTGCCGAACGGCAGCGTGAGGAGGTTGCCGTACAGCACGTCGGTCGCGCCGGCCGTGCCCCGCAGCAGGTTGAGCCGCTCCGAGACCGTGGGGTTCGACTCGAACAGGTTCTGCGCCTGCGGCGGCCCCTGGACCGCGGTCGTGCTCGGCAGCTGGAGGATCTCCAGTGACGGGTTCGGCGTGGCGGCCGTCGCGTCGACCGCCATGAACGCCGCCATGTTCTGCCGCTGGTTGGGCACGAACGTGGTCGTCAGCGAGAAGCGCTCGGTTTCGCTGCCCGGCATCTTCATCGTCACGTAGTACGGCGGCTGCTTGCTCTTGCCGGTGGCCGGGTCCTCCGGGACCTTCCAGAAGTCCTGGCCGCCGAAGAACGCGTTGGCGTCGGTGACGTGGTAGGAGGTGAGGATCTCCCGCTGGGCCTTGAACAGGTCGGCCGGGTAGCGCAGGTGGGCGCGCAGCGCCTGACTGATCTGCGAGGCCGGCTTGACGACCCCGCCGAAGGCCTTCTCCCAGGTCTTCAGCACCGGGTCGGACTCGTCCCAGGCGTACAGGGTCACCGTGCCGTCGTAGGCGTCCACCGTCGCCTTGACCGAGTTGCGGATGTAGTTGACCTCGTCCCTGGGCACCTGCGGCACGCCGAGGCGGCTCGACTGCACGTCGGTGGTCAGCGACTCCAGGCTCTTGCGCTCGGAGTAGGGGTAGGAGTCCGAGGTCGTGTACGCGTCCACGATCCACACGATCCGCCCGTTCACCACGGCCGGGTACGGGTCGCGGTCCAGCGTGAGGAACGGCGCGACCTGCTGGATGCGCTCCACCGGCTCGCGGTTGTACAGGATGCGCGACTCGGAGTTGATGTTCGAGTTCAGCAGCAGGTTGGTCTCGCCGTACTTCACCGCGTAGAGCAGCCGGCGGAAGAAGTTCCCGACCGAGACACCGCCCTTGCCCTCGTAGGTGCTGTTGACCTGACCGGTGGTGTTCTGCTGGTCGGCGCCCGACTGTCCCTGCTGCGGGTAGTCGAGCTCGATCTTCTTGCCCGACTCGGGACCGCCGACGATCGAGTAGTCGGGCGAGTTCTCGCCGAAGTAGACGCGGGGCTCGTAGTCGCCGAGGTCGCCGACCGGGGGGATGTCGCGCTCGCTGAACTCCGGCAGACCGCTGCTGTCCACCTTGTTGCCGGGCGCGGCGACGAAGCCGAAACCGTGCGTGTAGACCAGGTGGTCGTTGATCCAGTTGCGCTGCCCGTCCGGCGGGCGGCCGATCTCGCGGACCGCCACCACCGTGTCACGCGGCTTGCCGTCGACGGGGTACCTGTCGATGTCGAGCTGTTCGGGGAACTGGTAGTAGCCCTTGATCTGCTGCTTCTGCTGGAACGTCGGCGACAGCAGGCTCGGGTCGAGCAGGCGCATGCCGGGGATGGCCGACGCCTCGGTCTGCAGCACGGAGGCGTCGGCGTCGGTCTTGGCGCTGTACTCCGTGACCTTCGCCGTATCGACTCCGTAGGCTTTTCGAGTCGCGTCGATGTTGCGCTGGATGTACGCCTGCTCCTTGCTCTGCTGGTTCGGCTTGACCTGGAACTGCTCGACCAGCGAGGGATAGACGGTGCCGATCAGAACGGCCGACAGCACGAGCAGCCCGAACGCCACACCCGGGAACATCCCGCCCGGTCTGATGACGCCTGCGAAGAAGATCAGCGCGCAGATGAGGGAGATGACCGCGAGTATCCCCTTGGCCGGGAGCACCGCGTGCACGTCGGTGTACGACGCGCCGAAGGTTTTGCCGCGGTCGGAGAAGACCAGGCTGTACCTGTCGAGCCAGTAGGCCGCGGCCTTGAGCAGGACGAACACGCCGAGCAGCACCGACAGGTGCGCCCGGGCGGCCCGGGTGGCGTGCACGCCGCCGGGCGAGGAGATCCGGAAGCCGCCGTACAGGTAGTGCACGACCGTGGCCGCGATGATCGACAGCACCACGGCCGTGAACAGGAAGTTCAGCAGCATCCGCAGGAACGGGATCGTGAACACGAAGAACGACAGGTCGAGGCCGAACTGCGCGTCCTTCTCGTTGAAGGGCGTGCGGTTCACGAACTGCAGCCAGGTCCTCCACAGTCCCGCCGTGGACGAGCCCGTGAACAGGGCCAGCACGCCCATGCCGACCAGGAAGACCAGCCGCCGGTGCGGGTCGAGGGCCACCCGGTAGCGGTCGGCGCCCTGGGGCGCCCCGAACATCCCCGGCCCGAACATCGGGCGGGTGCGGTGCGCGAGCACCATGTTGCCGCCCACGATGGCGATCATCAGGGCGGCGCCCACGACGAACAGCACCACCTGCGTGAGCAGCATCGTGGAGAACACCGAGGAGAAGTTCACCGAGTCGTACCAGAGGTAGTCGGTGTAGATCCCCGAGAAGACCAGTAGTAACACGACGATCGCCACAACGGCGATCAGCACAGGTATCAGAAGGCGCGGCCGTCGGGGCAAGCGCACCGCCCGTCCGGCTCCGGGGCTCCGGAAGCTCAACGCTCAACCCCTTGTCTCAGATTGGCAGGGCCATGATTGTCAGAGGGCAACGGTCCGTGCTTGGAAACCTACACTGCGACCGGCGTGGTCGTGGTAACAGATCTGATCGTTCTCGTGACGCCCCCGCCTCAAGACGGGCAGGTCACGACCGCCGCGCCCGCGGCGTACGCTCAGCCGGCCGGGCAGGCGGGGACCTCGCCCGAGTGGTCGCGCAGGGCGTCGACCGCCTTGATCGCGCCGTCCAGCGTCTCGACCCGCACCAGGCGCAGCCCGGCGGGCGCGGCCTTGACGGCGTCGGCGCAGTTGCCGGCGGGCGTGAGGAAGACCGTCGCCCCGGCCCGGCGCGCGCCGACCATCTTCTGCTCGATCCCGCCGATCGGGCCGACCTTGCCGGCCGGGTCGATCGTCCCGGTGCCCGCGATCGACATGCCTCCGGTGAGCGCCCCCGGCGTCAGCTTGTCGTAGATGCCCAGCGAGAACATCAGGCCCGCGCTCGGCCCGCCGACCTCGCCCACGCTGATGTCGACCTTGAACGGGAAACGGTAGCCCGAACGCATCTGGACGCCGACCTTGGTCTTGCCGTCCTTGCCCGCCACGGTGCCGACCTGCACCTGCGACGAGGCGCCGTCGCGCCTGACCGTGAACGTCACCTGCTCGCCGGGCTTGTGGCTCTGCACGGACGCCGCGACGGACCCGAGCTCGCCCACCGCCGTGCCGTCGACCGCCGTGATCTCGTCACCCGGCTTGAGCTTCCCGTCGGCCGGCGCCCCCTTGTCGGTCGCCGCGACCGTGACCATCTTCTCGATGGGGATCTTGAGCGCGTTCAGCGCGGCGGCGGTGGCCGACTGCTGCGAGTCGGTCATCTCCTGCGTGTTCTGCTCCTCGACCTGCTGGGCCGAGGTCGTCTTCGGGAACAGCGTCTCCTCCGGCACCACGGCGACCGTCGGGTCGAGCCAGCCCCGCAGCGCGGTGAGCAGGTCGAGACGGTTGTCGGGCCCGCCCTGGTAGGCGACGGTGACCAGGCTCAGCCTGCCCTGTGTGGGATAGGTCTCGTGGCCCGAGATCGTGATGACCGGTTTGCCCTTGACGTCCCCGATCGTGTTCTCGGTGGGGCCGGGGCTCAGCACGACGTACGGCACCGGCAGCATGGCGCCGATCACGGCCAACGCGAGCGCGAGGAAACCCGCGACCAGCAGGGTCAGAGCGCGTCGGGACATGGACGAACTCTATGCGTTCCGGGCTCCACGGATTCCACAGCGCTGTTCACAGGCGGCTATTCGCAGGCGCCGACCCACTCGGCGTCCCCGTCGGCGAACACCTGGTGCTTCCAGATGGGCACCTCGTGCTTGAGGTCGTCGATCAGCCTGCGGCAGGCCTCGAACGCCTCGCCGCGGTGGGGGCAGGCGGCCGCCACGACGACGGCGATCTCCCCCAGGCGCAGGTCGCCCACCCTGTGGACGGCCGCCAGCGCCGTCACCTGGTGGTCGGACGCCACCTTCTCGGCGACCCTGCGCAGGTGCTCCTCGGCGGACGGGTGCGCCGAGTACGACAGGAGCGTCACCGGCCTGCCGCCGTCCTGCTCGCGCACGGTGCCGACGAAGACCGCCGTGCCCCCGGCGGCGTGGTCCTCCACGGCGCCCAGCACCTCGTCCACGGACAGCGGGGTGTCGCGAATGGCCAGCAATCGGATGACGTCCACGTCCCCGAGGTTAGTGCCTGGGCCCGATCAGGTGCGGCGCTTGCGGCGGGCGGCGCGGACGATCGCGGCCGTGCCGATGACCGCGACGGTCGCGCCGGCGGCGGTGATCGTGGCCTCCTTGCCCGACAGACGGCGGCCGACGACCGCGTGCCTGCCCTCGCACAGTTCGAGCAGTTCCCGCAGCGCGGCCTCGTTGGTCCAGGCCGGCTTCCAGCCCGCCTCCCGCAGCGCCACGCCGTCGACCACCCAGGGGTAGACCACGTAGTGCAGGTCGGTCGCGGCGGTCGGCGTTATGCCGAGCCGGTGCAGCCGCTGCGCGGTGCCGAACGTCAGACCCGCCGGCAGCTCGAACCGCTTCAGGCCGGAGAGCTCCTCCACCTGCTCCATCTCCAGCCAGCCCTCCGAGCCGACCGCCACGACCCCGCCGACCCTGCCAAGGGCGGCGGCCTCCAACGCGGACACCAGGTCGTCGACGTGGCAGAACTGCCAGCGCGGCAGGCAGCCCTTCACCACCAGCAGCCGCGGCGCCTCGAAGTGGCGGGTGATGACGGTGTCGACGCCCGGCCCGACCAGGGCGGCGGGCCGCAGCACGGTCACCTCCAGGCCGGGGTGCGCCCGCAGCGACCGCCGCACCAGGGCTTCGATCTCCAGGTGGTCGCCCACCAGGCCGGTGTCGGGCTCGGCCGCGACCGGGGCGTCCTCCGGCAGGGGCACCGGGTTGTCGGCGGCTGCGCCGTACACCATCGCGCTCGTCACCAGCACGACCCGCCGCACCCGGGCCGCGGCGCAGGCCGTGAGCACGGTCTGGGCGGCGCGCAGGTTGTAGCGGCGGCGCTCGGCGGGGTCGGTGTCGAGCGACTCGTCCATGCCGAGATGCACCAGGACGTCCACATCGGAGATCCGGTTCGCCAAGAGCGGATCACGAATGTCGAGGACCCGCCAGGTGACGTCCGGGATGTCGCCGCGCTGCTCGTCGATGGCCACCACGCGACGGAAATCCGCAGACGAGGCCACCTTCGCGAGGAACGCCCGGCCGAGACCGGAGGCGGCGCCGGTGACGGCGACGACAGGGGGACGCAGGCGTTTCGAGGTAGGCACGAGGTCCTCACTTTGCACTGATCCGCCCCACGGCGGATAACGTGGCGGATGTGGACTCCTCCATCCTGCACGAGGTGGCGCGGTGACTGACCTGCCAGGTCGCGAAAACGACCCCAACGACAATCCGTTCGCCATGTTCGGCAGCCCGGAGCAGATCGCCGCGGCCATGCGGCAGTTCGCCGACATGCTGTCCGCCTCACCGGAGGCCGGGCCCGTCAACTGGGACATGGCGAAGAACATCGCACGGCACGCCGTGGTCGCCGAGGGCGATCCGAGCGTCATGGAGGGCGAGCGACGTCAGATCGTCGAGGCCCTCAACCTGGCCGACCTGTGGCTCAACGAGGTGACCACGCTGCCGAGCGGCGTGACCACCCCGCAGGCCTGGAGCCGGTCGGAGTGGATCGAGAAAACGGTCCCGGTCTGGAAACAGCTGTGCGATCCCGTCGCCGCCCAGATGGTGGAGACGATGGGCGGCACGCTCGGCGGGTCGGGCCTGCCGCCCGAGGCGCAGGCCATGGCCGGGCCGCTCATGGGCATGCTCAAACAGATGGGCAGCATGATGGTCGGCCAGCAGATCGGCCAGGCCCTCGGCTCGCTCGCCCGCGAGGTGGTCGGCTCCTCCGACATCGGCCTGCCCCTGTCCGACACCGCCGCCCTGCTGCCCGGAGGCGTCGCCGCCTTCAGCAAGGGCCTGGAGACGCCCTCCGACGAGATCCGTCTCTACCTCGCGCTGCGCGAGGCGGCGCACCACCGGCTCTTCCAGCACGTCCCGTGGCTGCGGGCGCACCTGCTCGGCGCGGTCGAGGAGTACGCCCAGGGCATCACGGTGGACGTGTCCGCCCTGCAGGACAAGCTCCAGGGGCTCGACCTCAGCGACCCCGAGCGGATCCAGGAGGTCCTGGGCGGCGGCGAGTTGCTCAAGCCCGAGGAGACCGAGCGGCAGAAGGTCGCGCTCACCCGGCTGGAGACCGCGCTCGCGCTGGTCGAGGGCTGGGTGGCCACGGTGGTCGACGCGGCCGCAGAGGGCAAGCTCCCGTCCGCCGCTGCGCTGGCCGAGACCGTACGGCGCCGCCGTGCCACGGGCGGCCCGGCCGAGCGGACCTTCGCCACACTCGTGGGCCTGGAGCTGCGCCCGAGACGGCTGCGTGAGGCGGCCGCCCTGTGGAAGGCCCTGGGTGACGAGCGCGGGATCGAGGGCAGGGACGCCGTCTGGGGTCACCCCGACCTGATGCCCACCGCGGACGATCTGGACAACCCCGAGTCGTTCGTGAAGGGCGAGGCCGAGTTCGACCTGTCCGCGCTGGAAGAGCCCAAGGAGCCCGGCTCCGACGGGGAGACCGGCGAGTAGGTTCGCCGACTGTCGGTAGGCTGCGCCGGTGAGCCTGCATCGTGACGCGCAAGCCGTACTGGCCGGATGGGTCGCGCCCACCCCTGAGGAGGAGCGGCTCCGCGAGGAGTTCCTGACGCACCTGCGCGGCCACGACGACGCGATGTGGCGCGAGTGCGCACCCGGCCATCTCACGGCGACGACGGCCGTCCTGTCGCACGACGGCGAGCGGGTGCTGCTGACCCTGCACGCCAAGGCCGGGATGTGGCTGCCCATGGGCGGGCACTGCGAGGCGACCGACACCACGCTCGCGCAGGTCGCCCTGCGCGAGGCCACCGAGGAGTCGGGCATCCCCGGGCTGGTCCTGCTGGACGGCCCGCTCGCCCTCGACCGCCACAGGGTCTGGTGCCACCCGCCGCACAGCTGGCATCTGGACGTCGAATACGGCGCGGTCGCGCCGCCGGGGGCCGAGGCGGTGATCAGCGACGAGTCCCTCGACCTGCGCTGGTTCCCGGTGGAGGAGATCCCGGAGCTGAGCGACGAGGCCACCCGGCGGCTGGCCCGCCGCGCCCGGTCGCTGTGCCGCGCGTGACTTCTGCACGGTTTGCGCACGTCACGCTTACACCGCCTTTCGCAACCGGTGGCTAGTGTCGTGACGTGACCAAGGTTGACGTGGGCGGTGAGATCGTCTCTCCCCCGCGCCGGAGGCTCCGGGTCTCCCCGCTCCTGGCGTGGATAGCGGTGGCGCCGTTCGCGGTCTGGGCGGCGGCCCGGTTCGCCGGCGTCGAAAGGGGCCTGGGCGTCGCGCTGATGACGGGCACGCCCTATGTCGCGGCCGCGTCGCTCCTGGCGGTCCTGATCGCGCTGGCCGCCCGCCGCGCGGCCGTGATCGCGGTGGCGGTGGCGACGTCGGTCCTCCTGGCGGCCATGGTCCTGCCCCGCGCGGTCGGCTCGACCCCCACGGCCACCGGGCCGTCGCTGCGGATCCTCACGGTCAACCTCTTCTACGGCGCTGGTGACGCCGCGACCGTGGTGGATCTCGCGCGCAGGCTAGAACCGGACGTGCTCAACACCCAGGAACTCACCCCCGAGGCCGTCGAGGCGCTGGACGCGGCGGGCGTGGGGAGGCTGCTGCCGTACCGGCACCTGGAGGACGGACCGGGATCCTCGGGCAGCGGGATCTACGCGCGCCACCCCCTGACCGAGGCGCCGGACTTCGCCCCCGAGGGCAGCCACAACATGCCGAGGGCCCGGCTCGCCCTGCCGTCCGGGCCGCCCGTGGAGATCGTCGACGTGCACACCCTCTCGCCGCTGAACAGCCATGACGTGGCCCAGTGGACCACTGAACTGGCGGTGCTCCCGGCGGCGTCCCCCGGCGTCGTACGCGTCCTGGCCGGCGACTTCAACGCGAGCCTCGATCACTCGGCCCTGCGCGCGGTGCTCGGACGGGGATACGCGGACGCGGCCGACGCGACCGGCGACGGCCTGACCACCACCTGGCCGGCCAACAGGCGGTTCCCGCCGTTGATCACGATCGACCACGTCCTGTACGACGAGAGGGCGTCGGCGGTGAGCACCGGCGTCTACAAGATCCCGGGCAGCGACCACCGGGCGTTCTTCGCCGAGCTTCGCCTGCCCGCACGCCTGTGACTCAGGTCAGCAGGGCCCGGGTGTTGTCCCAGCCTTCGAGGCCGGGGTCGAGGCGGGCCACGTCCTGCGGTTTCCTGAGCCGGTGCCAGCCGGGACCGGTGGCGACCATGCGGGGCCCCGGCGCCCGGCGGCGCATCGCCGCGACGACGTCGGGTTCGTCGAGGTCGGGCGCGGCCCATTCAGGGACCGGCAGGCGCGCCGCCACGGCGACGGCGCCGCCGCCCTCGGCCGGGCAGACCGCGAGGTGCGCCCGCCCGAGTTCCCTGAAGAGCTTTCCGATCAGCAGGGGCGGCAGGTCGGGGGCGTCGGCACTGACGATCACCCCCTCTTCCTCCGGAGGCAGCGCGGCGAAGGCGTCGGCGGGTGAGGCGATCTGCAGGACGGGCGTGCCCGGCCAGGCGATGTCCTCGAGCCCCGGCACGCCGGCGGACAGGATCACCGGCCGCACCAGTTCGAGCCCGGCGACCATCTCGTAGGTGTCCTCGGCCATCGCCGTCAGGAACTCGGCCGGGTCCACGCCGGGCGGAGCCGCGTCCGCCATACCGGGCGTGACCAGCACCGCCGCGACCCGGGTCAACACTCCTCCAGGGCGCCGTTGGCCGCCATCGAGAAACCCTCCAGGAAGCCCCTGGCACGTTCCGCCCGGGGGTAGCGCTCCACGAGGGCCCAGAAGCGCGGGCCGTGACTCGGCACGAGCAGGTGGACGAGCTCGTGCATGATGACGTAGTCGACGACCCAGGCCGGCATGCCCCGCAGCCGGACCGACAGCCTGATCGTGCCGTTGTCGGGGGTGCACGAACCCCACCTGTGGAGCTGGTTCTCCACCCAGCGCACACTGGTCGGCAGGGCCTTTCCGTCCAGGTAGCGCGCCGACAACTCCGCCGCCCGTTCCAGCAGGTCGTCGTCGCTCGGGCGTCTTCGCTGCTCCTTGGCCGCAAGGCGGTCGAGCATGCGGCGTACCCACTGCTCCTCGTCGGTCGTGCTCAGACCAGCCGGAAGCAACACGATGGTCTTGTCTCCATCGCGGTACGCGGAAACGGTTCGCCGCCGTCGTGCGCTCCGACGAACCTCGACTGTCTCGGGGGGCACATATGAAAGGTAGCCGACACGCGCCGAATTCCACAGGGGGTGGTACACGTTCTCCCTGGTCAATCGGGCGAACGTGACCTTGCGGGCGTGAAAACTACGGGGTTGCGGATATTCACCAACCACGATCACCCCGGTAATTATCCACAGCCCCGCTGGTTCCGACGCCGCGCCTTCCCGGCGTATGGCAAGGTCTGGCGACTATGAGACCTCGCCTCAAGCCCGTCCTGCGCCGGGTCGAACGGGACGGCCGCACGCTGCAGTTCGGCGTCCATCCGCTGCGGGCCGTCGTGCTGACCGGCGTCGAGCCGCCCGTACGCCGCCTGATCGACGGCCTGGACGGCACCCGCACCCTCCGGCAGGCGGTGGCCGGCAGCGGCCTCGACGAGGCGTCCGCCCAGGAGGTGGTCGCCCGGCTCGCCGCGCACGGCCTGATCGAGGACGCCGCGGCCCGGCCGGAGCCTCTCGCCGGCCTGCCGCTGGCCGAACGGGACCGCCTCCGCCCCGAACTGGACAGGCTCTCGCTGACCTCCACCGACGGCGGCATGAGCGCCCTGTCGGCACGGAGGGCGGCGCGGGTCCGCGTGTACGGCGCGGGCCGGGTCGGCGCCCGGGTCGTCACCCTGCTCGCCGCGGCCGGAGTCGGCCACATCTGCGTGGTCGATCCCGGCACGGCCACCGCCGGGGACGTGGTCCCGGGCGGGCTCGGCCGCGCGGAGACGGGGAAGACCCGCGAGGAGGCCGCCGTGCTCGCGGCCCGGCGGATCTCCCCCGCCGTCAACGCCTGGCCCGGCCGGGCCGCCTCCCGCCTGTCCGACGGCGGGGTGCGCCCCGACCTCGTGATCCTCGCGCCCGCCGACCCGCTCGACGCCACGCTGGTCCACGAGATCGTCACCGAGGGCGTGGCGCACCTGCTCGTCTGCGCCTTCGAGGGACACGGCTCGGTGGGGCCCTTCGTCGTCCCGGGGCTCACCCCCTGCCTGCGCTGCCTCGATCTCACCCGCCACGACCGGGACCCTTCCTGGCCGCTCGTGGGCGCCCGGCTCGGGGGTTACCCGGCAGGCGAGATCGCCTGCGACGTGGTGCTGTCCTGCCTGGTCGCCGCGCAGGCGGCCGGTCAGGCTCTGGCCTATCTCGACGAGGGACGCGTGCCCGACGGCCTACTCGAAGTGTCGCCCGGATGGCGCTGGCGGCACCGCCGCCTGGACGCGCACGACAGGTGCGGATGCCTGCGCGGCGACGTCGCCGGCCGCACCGCGTGACGACGGCGGCATGTGAGGAAGAACACATTTGACCCATTCCTCGGCCCCCGTTGGCGTCACCGCCCGCCACCTGGGGATCAGAACGGTAAATTGTGGTCGAAAGCCCCCGCCATCGCTAAGAATGGTTGGGTGAGTGACCTTCCCCACCGTGCCGTGACTCGCTCGGCAAAGCTCGCGACACTCCCCCTCGGGTTCGCCGGCCGCACCGCGCTCGGACTGGGCAGGCGACTCGGTGGCGCCTCCGCGGAACTCGTCGCCCAGGAGATCCAGCAGCGTACGGCCGACCAGATCTTCAAGGTGCTCGGCGAGCTCAAGGGCGGGGCCATGAAGCTCGGCCAGGCCCTGTCGATCTTCGAGGCCGCGCTGCCGCCCGAGATCGCCGGGCCGTACCGGGCGACGCTGACACGCCTGCAGGACGCCGCGCCGCCGCTTCCGGCCGCCACCGTCCACCGGGTCCTGACCGAGCAGCTGGGCGACGACTGGCGGGAGAACTTCCTGGAGTTCGACGACCGGCCGAGCGCCGCGGCTTCCATCGGGCAGGTGCACCGCGCCGTGTGGCACGACGGCCGCCCGGTCGCCGTGAAGATCCAGTATCCGGGGGCGGGCAAGGCCCTGATCTCCGACTTCAACCAGCTCGCGCGGCTCGGCAAGCTCTTCGGCGCGATACTGCCCGGCCTGGACATCAAGCCGGTCCTGGCCGAGCTGAAGGAGCGGGTGTCCGAGGAGCTCGACTACTTCAAGGAGGCCGAGGCCCAGCACGCGTTCGCCGAGGAGTTCCACGACGACCCGGACTTCCACGTGCCCGCCGTGATCGCGGCCAACGAGCAGATCCTCGTCTCCGAGTGGATGACGGGAACCCCGCTCTCCAAGATCATCACTGATGGCACGCAGGAGGAGCGCAACCACGTCGGCCTGCTGTTCGTCCGCTTCCTGTTCTGCTCTCCGGCCCGGGTCGGGATGCTGCACGCCGACCCGCACCCCGGCAACTTCTGGCTGATGGAGGACGGGCGGCTCGGCGTGCTGGACTTCGGGGCGGTCAACCGCATGCCCGACGGCTACCCCGTCGCCTTCGGCAGGCTCACGCGCATCTTCAACCAGGGCGACATGGACACCGTCGTACACGGGCTGCGCGCGGAGGGGTTCATCCGCCCGCACATCGAGGTCGACGTCGACGCCCTGCGGGCCTTCCTCGCGCCGTACGTCGAACCGACCCGGGTCGAGGAGTTCGCCTTCAGCAGGGAGTGGCTGCGGGAGCAAGCGGCGACCGTGGCCGACCTGCGGCCGACCAACGTGGTCCGCCAGCTCAACCTGCCCGCGTCGTACGTGCTGATCCACCGCGTTCACGCGGCGGGCGTCGGCGTGCTGTGCCAGCTCGGCGCCACCGCCCGCTTCCGCGACGAGGTGGTGCGCTGGGTCCCCGGCTTCGGCGACGAGACGGGCGAGTCCGAGGACAGCGCGCTCGCCCTGACCTGAGCCGGCACCCTCCGGGCTATCGGCCGACGCCGGCGCTCCGGCTTTCAACCGTCCGCAGGTTCTGGTTGATGACGCAGCGGTTGATCCCTCTCTTGCAGTTGCCGTTGAGGGTGTTGGTGAAGACGCTGACGCTCGACACCTGCTGGATGCCCGCGAACGTGACGGCGCTGTTGGCCGCGGGAGCGTTCACGTTGCGCCGCCCCCCCGATATCTGCTTGGGCGGGCTCTTGATGGTGGGCGAGTTCGAGGTGTCGGTGCCCCCGGTGACCTGGGTCGCTCCGTCGCCGTGACCGTCGCCATGACCGTGGCCGCTGCCGTGGCGGGCCACCCGGAATGCTCCGGGAACCGGCGCGGCCTCGGCCCCCGGCATGACCGAACCCCACAGTCCGATGACGAGTACGCCGACGGCGAGCCGTCGCGCACCCGCCGCGAGATCAAGCGCGCCTGACGTCCGGTCGCCCATCCAGTCCCACCCACCGCTCGCGCATCGCTCCGCCTGCCGCCCGTGTGGCCATACACCGCGGCGCTCCGGCTCATACCCCGTGGTCCTGACCTGCTCCCTTCGCAGGCGATCTTCTGTGCGTTCGGTGATCTCTTCTTTACGAGAACGGCCTTTACAGGAACGACCTCTGCAGGAACGGACGAAGGCCCGGGCCGTTCGCCCGGCCCGGGCCTTCGTCATCAGATCACACCGTTGGTGTCGCGTCAGGCTCGCGTCAGATGCGCGCCAGCGCGGAACTCAGCCGACGGGACGCGCGCTCGGCCTGCCGGCGTGCCTTCTGCACGCTCCTGATCCGGCCGGCCAGCCGCTCCTGCGCTGCCTCCTCCTGGAGGGTCCGTATTCGCTCGTGCGCCAGTTCTTGATGCAGATACAGGGTGGTGATCGGGGAGATGCTCATCTGGATCGGTTCCTTCCGGAATTGCTGTGATTGCTGGTCAGGCGGCGACAGGAGACTTGCGCGGGCGTCCACGGGGACGCTTGCGGGGCACGACGACCCCCCGCAGGATGAGCTCCCCGCCCCAGACTCCCCACGGCTCCTCGCGCTCCAGCGCACGGGCCAGGCAGGCCTTCTGGATCGGGCAGCCGCCGCAGAGCGCCTTGGCGAACTCCACGTCCTCGGGAGACTCGGCAAACCACAGGTCGGGGTCGGTACGACAGGGGATTTCGGCTTCGATCAGGTCCATGACCGGGGCCGCCATCTGCGTCACCTCTTTGAATGGATTGGTCTGGGTGTCCTCGTTGTGGGGTGTGGATTCGTGGCCGACAAACAAGAAGGCCGCGGATCCTGGTGCGGATCCGCGGCCTGGAGTGGAGACCGGTCAGGGTATGACTGGTTCTCTCCAGGCATCGTGCGGACCCTGCGCACCGCCGCGAGCGGCGGTGCGGATCTGCTCATCACCCATCGGCCGGTTCACGTAGACCGGAAGGTGGGCGGGGTTGCTGTGGCTGGCCAGGCGAGCGAACGCGCCGAAGGCGGCCGAGCCCACGACTCCTGCGACCGGAGCCTGGGCAGGGGCGGCCTCGCCACGCCGCAGTTTCGTCGGCATGACAGTGGCGGCCGGGCATGCGGAGGCGAGCCACAGCGCGCGGGACGTCGTGATGTTCCTCACTGGACTCACCTCCATTTCAGTGATCGCGCCGGACCGAAGCGCCCGGCTGACTTGTCCAAGACCCTAAACCGCCGCAGCAGGGCGGGCAACCTATTTTCTACCTGCGATTTTCACGACTTCGTGACATCGGGATGCAGCGCGGGCGACACCCGGATCAAGCATTCCTGGACCACGGAGACGGCCAGCTCCCCGGCGGCGGTGAACATCTGCCCGCGGGCGAGCCCGCGCGCCGCCCCGGACCAGGGCGACTCCTGGGTGTACAGCAGCCATTCGTCGGCCCGGAAGGGCCGGTGGAACCACATCGCGTGGTCCAGCGACGCGCCGGACACCGCCGAGGACCCCCAGGCCAGCCCGTGGGCCAGCAGCACGGTGTCCACCAGCGTGAAGTCGCTGGCGTAGGCCGCGAGCACGACGTGCAGCAGCGGGTCGTCGGGCAGGTCGGCGTCGTACCGGAACCAGACGTTGTTCTCCGGGGTGACCAGGGCGGGATCGTGGGCGGCCTCCCACGTCAGCGCGTTCACATACCGCGCGTCCACCGGGCGCGGCTTGGCCAGCAGTTCGCGCCAGCCCGGCTCGTCGCCCACGACGTCGAGCATCCGCTCCTGGAAGGTCGGCAGGGTCTCGGGGTCCGGCACCCGCGGCATGCGCGCGGCCTGGTGGCTCACTCCCGGCTCCTCGATGTGGAACGACGCCGACATCGAGAAGATCGCCTTGCCGTGCTGGATGGCCGTGATGCGCCGGGTGGTGAACGACCGCCCGTCGCGCACCCGCTCCACGTTGTAGACGATCGGGACGGCCGGGTCGCCCGGCCGGATGAAGTAGGCGTGCAGCGAGTGGACCATCCGGTCGGACGGCACCGTACGGCCGGCCGCCACGAGCGCCTGCGCCGCCACCTGGCCGCCGAAGACCCGCTGGATGCGCTCCTCCGGGCTGCGTCCCCGGAAGATGTCGAGCTCGATCGGTTCGAGGTCGAGCAGGTCCAGCAGCTCCTTCAGGGCCGAGTTCACAGGGGCCTCCAGCACACGCGGGTATTACTCGTCGGTAACACTATCGGCGCCGCGGCAGAGCTCGAGGACCGCGTCGCCGTATCGCTCAAGTTTGACGCGTCCGATTCCGGCGATCGCGAGCAGGTCCTCCTCAGAGGTCGGCACCCGCTCGGCGATGGCCTGGAGGGTGACGTCCGTGAAGACGACGTACGCCGGCACCTTGGCCTCCTTCGCCGCCGCCGTGCGCCACGCCTTGAGCCGTTCGAGCAGGGCCTCGTCGTAGTCCGCCGGGCAGGTCGCGCAGCGGCCCAGCTTCTGCTCGGCCGCGACCGAGAGCGTCTTGCCGCAGATCCGGCAGTGCAGCGGCACCGCCGACCGCTTCGCCCGTCCGCCCGCGACTCCCGGCCGCTCGGCCCTGGCCGGGCTCGCCGTGCGGGGGGACAGCCCGTCGAGGAAGCGCGACGGCTTGCGGGAGCGGCGGCCGCCCGGCGAGCGGGCGAGCGCCCACGACAGGTGCAGGTGCTCGCGGGCCCGGGTGATCCCGACGTACAGCAGCCGCCGTTCCTCCTCGACCTGGTCCGGCGTCTCCGCGTAGACGATCGGGACCATGCCGTCGGTGAGTCCGATGAGGAAGACCGCGTCCCACTCCAGGCCCTTGGCGGCGTGCAGGGAGGCGAGCGTCACACCCTCGACCGGCGGCGCGTGCTGCTCCATCGCCCTGCGCTCCAGCTCGCCGACGAATCGGGGCAGGTCGGCGCCCTCGGCCGCCATGTCCTCGGCCAGGTCGGCGAGCGCCTTGAGCGACTCCCACTTCTCCCTGGCCTTGCCGCCTCCGGGCGGCTCGGCGGTCAGCCCGATGCCCGAGAGGATCGCGTGCACGGCGGGCGCGAGCGGCTCGTCGGCCGACGACCGGGCCGCGCCGCGCAGCAGCACCACGGCCTGGCGCACCTCAGGGCGCTCGAAGAACCGCTCCGCCCCGCGCAGCAGGTAGGGCACGCCGGCGTCGGTGAACGCCTGCTCGTACGCCTCCGACTGGGCGTTGACCCGGAACAGCACGGCGATCTCGCGGGTGGGCACGCCGTCGGCCATCAGCTTCTTGACCGTGAGCGCGACGCCGAGCGCCTCGGCCTGCTCGTCGTCGTACTCCGTGAAGACCGGCTCGGGCCCCTCCGGCCGCTGGGCGACCAGTTCCAGCCGATGGGGCGAGCGCGCCATGACGCGGTTGGCCAGTGTGACCACCTGCGGGGTCGAGCGGTAGTCGCGCACCAGCCTGATCACGGCCGCCGAAGGGTGCTCGACGGCGAAGTTGGTCAGGTAGTGGGGCGTCGCGCCGGTGAACGAGTAGATGGTCTGGTTGGGGTCGCCGACCACGCACACGTCGTCACGCCCGCCGAGCCAGGTGTCGAGCAGCAGCTTCTGCAGCGGGTTGACGTCCTGGAACTCGTCGACCACGAAGTAGCGGTACTGCTGGCGGATCTGCCCCGCGACCTCGCGGTGCTCGGTCATCACCGCCGCCGTGAGCTCCAGGATCGTCTCGAAGTCGATCAGGTTGCGCTGGCGGCGCAGGCTCTCGTACCCCTCGTACAGCCGCGCCACCTCCTCGGGCGCGATCGGCGGGGTGCGGCGGGCCTTCACGGCGGCGGCCGGGTAGTCCTCGGGGCCGATCTGGGTGACCTTCGCCCACTCGATCTCGCTCGCGACGTCGCGCAGCTCGCCGCGGTCGGGGTTCCTGCGCAGGCGCCGGGCCGCCTCCACGAGCAGCGGCAGCTTCGACTCGACCACCTGAGGCGGGTCGCCGCCGATCACCCGCGGCCAGAAGTAACTGAGCTGACGCAGGGCCGCCGCGTGGAACGTGCGGGCCTGCACGCCGGGCGCTCCGAGACCGCGCAGCCGCTGCTTCAGCTCGGCCGCCGCGCGGGTCGTGAAGGTCACGGCGAGCACGCCCTGCGGCTCGACGACCCCGGTGTGCACGGCGTACGCGATGCGGTGCGTGATGGCGCGGGTCTTGCCGGTCCCCGCCCCGGCGAGCACGCACACCGGTCCGCGCACCGCCTGGGCGACCTCGCGCTGCTCGGGATCCAGACCGTCCAGGACGTCCAAGGAGCGGCTCCCAACATGCGTTGCGGACGTTGTTACTGGCATCATCCTTCCAGCAGCCGACCGAGCGTGTCCCGGGGACCGGTCGGCGCACGACGCGACATCGGGGAGGAACACGCCGTGGCTACCGCGGTCCGAACTGCTTTAGGGATGGGCGGCGCCGCCCTCGCCGCCCTCATGCTCGCCTCGCCGGACGCCCAGGCGGCCACCTCGGCGGGCGACCCCGTCCACCGCCCCTCCGCTTCCCCAACTCCGTCCGCCACACCCTCAGTCACGCCATCAGCCACGGCCTCCGCGGGCCCGTCACCCTCGCCGTCCCCTTCGGCCTCGGCCTCGGCCTCGCCCTCGCCGGCGCTCACGCCGTCCGACGTCCGGATCCGCACCTACGCGTACGGCTCGCACGAGCGCCAGATCATGGACGTGTGGTGGCACACCGCCGGTCCGCGGCGCCCGGCCGTGTTCGTCATCCACGGCGGCTGGTGGTCCGCGGGCGACAAGAAGTACATGACGTCGATCAGCCGCAGCTACTCCCAGCTCGGCTACACCGTCGTGAACCTCGACTACCGGCTGTCGGGCGACGCGGCCTGGCCGGCGCAGCGCACCGACGTGCTGACCGCCGTCAACGCCGTGCGCAGGCACGCGGCGTTCTTCAACACCGACCCCAGCCGCTACGTCCTGGTCGGGTTCTCCGCGGGCGGCCACCTCGCCACCGCCGTCGGCGCGTACGGCGACGGCCGGCCGGGCCTGCGCGGGGTCGTCGGGATCTCCCCGCCCGTCTCGCCGCTGTCGGCGTACGAGGACGGCAGCGCGTTCGGCACCAAGGAGCAGCAGAAGCTGCGCAGGGCCGCCATCAAGCTGGCCGGCGGCTGCACGCCCGCCAAGTGCCCGCGCGTCTGGTCGAGTATGGAGGTGGCGTTCCACGCCTCGCCCGGCGACCCGCCGATGCTCACCTTCCACTCCTCCGAGGAGTTCGTCCCGCCTTACCAGAGCGAGATGCTCAAGGAGTCGCTGGAGAGCGTCGGGGTCCGGATGACCGTCAAGACGATGGCCGGCACCCAGCACAGCGCCCCGCTGTACCGGGAGCCGGGGGTCGCCGAGACCGTCCAGGCCTGGATCGTCTCCCGGCTCGGACGCGTGGCCGGGTAGGCGGGAACACGCGGCGCGCTCGCGATGTTGCCATGACTGCTCTCGGCAACACTGATGCGCACGAAAGGGACGACAGATGGCGCTGACGGTTTACACCACGAGTTGGTGCGGCCCCTGTAAGCGGCTGAAGAGCCAGCTCACTCGTGAGGGCATCGTCTTCAGCGAGGTCGACATCGAGCGCCACCCGGACGCCGCCGATTTCGTCGCGAGTGTGAACAACGGCAACCAGGTCGTCCCCACCGTGGTCGCCGACTGCCACACCATGACCAACCCCTCGGTCGCCGAGGTGAGGCGGCACCTCGAAGGCGCCTGCTGATTCACCAGTCGGTGTCGGGGATCGGCGCTCCGTACCAGGTCTCGATCAGCCGCCGGGCGATCGAGACCTGGCCGGGCAGCACCAGATCGCCAGAACGCACCTGGATCTCCAGCTCCTCGCGGGACAGCCAGCGGGCCTCCGCGATCTCCTCCAGGTCGGGACGCAGGTCGGTGGTGACGGCCTGGGCGAAGAAGCCGAGCATCAGGCTGCGCGGGAACGGCCAGGGCTGGCTGCCGAGATAACGCGGCGCGGTGACGGCGACGCCCACCTCTTCCAGGACCTCGCGGACCACCGCGTGCTCCAGCGACTCCCCCGGCTCGACGAACCCGGCGAGCACCGACATCCGGCCCAGGGGCCACTCCGGGCCGCGTGCGAGCAGGATGCGGCCCTCGTCGTCGTGGATCAGCATGATCACCGCGGGATCGACGCGCGGGAAGTGCTGGCTGCCGTCGCGCGGGCACACCCGCATGTGGCCGGACGCGGTGACGTCCGTACGGCTGCCGCACCTCGGGCAGTACTCGTGACTCGCGTGCCACGCCTCCAGGGCCACCGCGTAGACGAGGAGCCCGGCGTCGCGGTCGTCGAGCAGCACCGCGGCCTCCCTGAGGCCCACCACGTCGCCCTCGGACAGCGGCGCGTTGACCGCGAAGTAGGGCACGCCGTCCTCGTCCACGCCCAGCAGGTAACGCGTGCCCTCCGGCGCCTCGGCCGGCGAGGTGAGCACCAGGGCCGCGCCGTCGGTGAAGCGGCGGACCAGCGTGCGGCCGTCGTGGATGAGGAGGACTCTCGTCTTCTCCGCCTCCCACGCGCGCCGCAGCCATTCCTCGTCGCCGCGCAGGGCCGCCGATCTGTCGATGGCGTTCCTCGCCAGGAGCAGGGGGCCGAGCAGTCCGTCCGCGATTTCCACGTCGTCATCCTTCCACTGCCGCCGCCCCGGCAATCTCCCCGCCCATGGCCGTTCGCCGGTCAAATGATCGACGTCCGGGCTAGGATGCAGTCGCTTAGGTTAGCCTTACCTATGGAGGGCCGGTGCGGCTGTACCTCACCACGCTCAACCCGACCGACTCCGTGACCGGCGGGTTCCTCCCCGCCGCGGCCGCGCTGGGCTGGGACGTGACGATACTCACCGACCAGCCTGATCGGTATCCGGGGTACGACGTCGTGGCGGCGGACGTCCGCGACCCGAGGGCCGTGATCGACACGGTGGCCGCCCATCACCGGCCCGATGTGATCTTCTCGAACTCCGACCATCTCCAGGCCGCCACCGCGCTCGCCGCCGAGTATTTCGGCCTGCCCGGCAAGGACTGGCGGGCCTGCGTGACCGCCAAGAACAAGGCGCTCGCCCGACGCGCCCTCGCCGCCGTCGAACCCGTCAGGTCCGTACGGCTGCCGCCGGGCGGGCGGGTGCCGGACGACCTGCCGTACCCGGTCGTGGTCAAGCCCGCGCTGGGCGTGGCCAGCGAGGACGTCGTGCTGGTGGACGGCCCGGACGCGCTGGCCGCCGCCGTCGCGGCGATCAGGGAGCGACGCCCGGAGGAGGTCCTGGTCGCGGAGGAGTTCCTCGAAGGGCCGGTCCGCACGCTGGAGACGCTGGGCGACGGCGCCTCCCGGCGGGTCGTCGGCGGGTTCGCCACGACGCTCGGCCCGCTGCCGCACTTCGTGGAGGAGCGCCTGGACTGGCGGCTCCCCGACGCGGACCACTTGGCCCACCTGGGCGCGGCGCTCGACGTGGCCGGGGTCGGCTTCGGGGTGTGCCACACCGAGTATGCCGTCACCCGGGACGGCCCCCGCGTCATCGAGATCAACTATCGGCTGATCGGCGACAACTGCGACTTCCTGCTGGCGGACCTCCTCGGTGTGCCCCTGCATCAGTGGATCCTGCGCGTCCACGCGGGCGAACCGCTGCCGGTGTTCGATCCGGACGGCCTCCGCGCGGCGTACGGATCCGTGGTGAGCCTCGTGGCCGAGCGCTCCGGCACGGTCACCGCCGCACCGCCGGACCTGTCCCAGCCGGAAACGGAGGACGGCGTACGGCTGTGGCACCGGGCGCTGCGCAAGATCGGCGATCATGTCGAGGTGACGGGTACGAACCGCGACTACCTGGGCCTGCTCCGCGCCGTCGGCCCGGACCGCGCGAGCGTCGACGCCGCGATCGGCACCTTCGGGAAGGAGCACCCTTGGGTGCTCGCATGATCCCGGCAGCCCGCGATCATCAGAAGGCAGCTCAGGGGGAGGCCACAGGCCGGGAGCACTACCTGGCCGCGCGGGTGCTGAACGCCCTGCTGCGGGAGGACTACGCCGGGATCTCCGCCAGGGTCACGCACGACAAGGACGGCGTCGCGATCGTCCTCGCCTCGGGACGGCGGGTCGGGCTCTCGGCGGGCAACCCGTTCCAGGACTTCGCCACGGCGCCGTACGAGCGCCTGCGCCTGGCCGAGGTGCTGGAGACGCTGGAGGACGTCGCCCACCCCGCCGACGCCGAGGGGGTCGCCGCCTTCGAGCGGGAGTGCCAGGAGACGCTCGCGGCCCTGGAGGCCCACCACCGGATGCGCGGCGAGGTGGCCCGGCGGCTGCGGAGGCGTCACGGCCTCATCCGCTACGAGTCGCTGGCGGCCGTGGTGGACCATCCGCTCTACCCGACGGCCCGCTGCCGCCTCGGGGTCTCCCCCGCCGGCCTGGCGGCCTACGCCCCGGAGTTCGCCCCCGAGTTCGGCATGCGGTGGACGGCGGCGCCGCGCGAGCGGGTGACGCTCTCCCGGCCGGATCTTCCGGGGTGGTGGCCCGCGCCCGGCGACGTCGGGCTGCCGCCCGGCCTGGCCCGCACGCACGTGCTCCTTCCCGTCCATCCGCTGACGGAGCCGCTGGTAGCCGGGCTTCCCGGGCTGGTGCCGGGACGCAGGCCATATGTGACCGTGCGGCCGACCCTGTCGACCCGAACGGTCGAGGTCTGCGAGCGCGTCCATCTCAAGGTGCCGCTCCCGGCCAGCACGCTCGGCCTGCGCAATCGCCGGTCGATCAAACCGGGCACCCTGCGGGACGGCGCGGTGGCCGAGTCGCTGCTGCGCGAGATCCTGGCGCGCGAGCCCGGCCTGCGGGTCCGCCTCGCGGACGAGCAGACCTACGGGCACGCGGAGCACGAATACCTGGGCTGGCTCGTCCGCGACCTGCCCGAAGGGGAGATCGTGCCGGTCGCGGCCCTGCTCGCGCCGCTCCCCGAGCCGCCGGAGGGAGGGGCGGACGGGCGGCTCGTCCTGCACGAGGTGGCCGGGCGCCACCACGGCGGCGACGCGGAGGCGTTGCTGCGCGACTACCTCACGGCGCTGTTCGCGTGGAACGTCACGCTGTTCGTCCGGTACGGCGTCGCGCTGGAGGCCCACCAGCAGAACCTGGCGCTGGTGTTCGGCGACGGGCCCATGCGACTGCTGGTCAAGGACAACGACGGGCTGCTGGCCTCGCCCCGGCGGCTGCACGCGGCGGGCATCGAGGCGCCCGGCTTCGGCGACGAGCGCATGCTGACCGACGACCCCTACGCGCTCGCCGACGTCTTCGTGACGATCACCCTGCACCTGGCCGCCATGGCCGTGGCCCACGGCGCGCTGCCCGGCTCCGCCGCCACGCTCGTCGGACGGGCTCTCGCGGCCGCGCTTGAGCCGTACGGCGACGACCCGATGGCCCGGCTGCTGCGGGCCCGCACGCTGGAGGCCGCCCGTCTCACCGGCAAGTCGATGGTCGTCGCCGGGACGCTCGTGGCCAAGGACCGCACCGGGGCCAGGGACGTCAACAAGTTCTACGGCACGACCGGCCCCAACTACCTGAGGGGTGCCTGAGCCATGGACCGCCTTCTCCTTGACGCGCAGACCCTCGACCCGCACACCCTCGACTCGCACACCCTCGGCCCGCACGCCGCCCCGGCCGAGGAGGCGGCGCTCGGGGCGCTGCTGCGCTGCTGGCTGCGCGAGGTCGGCGGCCCCCGTGGCCACGTGCACGCCGCCGGGCCTCACCTGACGCTCCGCGTGGCCGGGACGCCCGTGCGCGTCCGCGTCCGCGGCGGCATCGCGCTGCGCTTCGACGGCCCGCCCGAGCATCTGGCGGAGGGGCGGTGGCGGCCCCTGGACCTGCCCGCGCTCGTCGCACTGGTGGAAAGCGAACTCGGACGGGAACCGGACGGCGGCAACGAGGAGTTCGCCACCCAGGTGCGGGCCGGGCGGGAGGCGGTCGCCGCGATCCTGGCCGCCCGCGCACGGGCCGTCCCGCCCGCCGACCCGTGGCTCGCCTCCGAGCAGTCCCTCGTGGCCGGGCACCCGTTCCACCCCGCTCCCAAGGCCCGCGAGGGCGACGGCTGGCTGGACTACGCGCCCGAGACGCACGCGCGGTTCGCGCCGCGCCTGCTCGGGGTGCGCGCCGACCTGGTGGCCCAGGAGGGCGACACCGCGGCGCTCGACGCGTTCGGCGGCGCGCCGGCGGGATACGTCCCGCTGCCCGCCCATCCCTGGCAGCTCGACCTGCTGGCCGCCGAGCTGCGCGGGCCGCTCGCGGACGGACGGCTGGTCGACCTCGGAACCGGCCCCCGCGCGGTCGTGCCCACGTCCTCGGTCCGGACGGTGTACGACCCGGGCACCGGCATGTGCCTGAAGTTCAGCCTGGACGTGCGGATCACCAACTGCGTGCGGAAGAACGCGTGGTATGAGCTGTCCGGCGCGGTCGAACTGACCCGGCGGCTGACCCCCGTCTTCGAGCGGCTGGCCCGGCGTTTCCCCGGCACGCGGTGGCTGCCCGAGCCCGGCTACCGCTCGGCCGCCCTCGGCACCCGGCTACTCGAAGGGCTGGGGGTGATCGTGCGTACCGGCCCGTGGGCGGTGTGCGGGCCCGGGACCACGCCGGTCCTCGCCGGCGCCCTGGCCGCCGGTGCGGACGGGGTTCCCGGAGCCGTCCTGGCCCGCCGGGCGGCCGACCCGGTCGCGTGGTGGGAGGCGTACGTCGAGCGCGTGGCGTTCCCGGTGCTCGACGCCTTCTTCCGGCACGGCGTCGTGCTCGAAGCCCACGTGCAGAACGTGCTCGTCGGGTTCGACGCCGCCGGGTGGCCGGTCGAAGCGGTCTTCCGCGACCTGGAGGGCGCCAAGCTGGTCGCCGGCCGGCACGACCTGACCGGCCTGCCCGGCGAGGTGGCGGGCCCCCTGTCGTACGACGCCGCGCGCGGCTGGAACCGGGTCGCCTACTGCCTGTTCGTCAACCACCTGGCCGAGGTGGCCGCGACGGTGGCCGGCACGGCCGACGGCGTCCTGCGTTCGTTGTGGGCGGTCGCCCGGGAGTCCCTGGAGCGCTATGTCGCGAACCACGCGACCGGTCTCGATCCGCTCGCGCCGCTGACGGGGCTGCTGGCCGGGGCGCCGCTGCCGGCCAAGGCCAACCTGGGCGTGCGCTGGGCGAGGGCGGCCGACCGGAGCGCCGGATACGTGCCCGTCCCGAACCCGCTCGGCCCGGCGGAGGGAGAGCGCCGATGAGCATCTCGGTTCCGGCGGGCGTGCGGAAGGTCGCCGAGTCGTTGGACGACGTCCCCGCCTACGTCTACGACCTGGCAGGGCTCGCCCGCCACGCCGCCGACGTGCGGGCCGCCCTGGCGGGGACGGAGATCTGCTACGCCGTCAAGGCCAATCCCGACCCGGAGGTGCTGCGGGCGCTCGCCCCGCACGTGGACGGCTTCGAGGTCTCCTCCGGCGGCGAGTTCGCGCACGTCAGAGCGGTGCTGCCGGAGGTCCCGCTGAGCTTCGGCGGGCCGGGGAAGACCGACGCGGAGCTGGCCCTCGCCCCCTCGGCGTACCGCTGGCACGTCGAGAGCCCGGCCGAGTTGCGGCGTCTGCGGCAACCGGCGGACGTGCTGCTACGGGTCAACCTCGACGTGAACGTCACCGGCGCGGCCCTCGCGATGGGCGGCGGCGCCACGCCGTTCGGCATGGACCCCGGCGGGGTCGCCGAGTGCCTGGCCCTGCTCGGGTCCTCGCCGGTGCGGCTGCGCGGCGTCCACGCCCACCTCGCGAGCGGCCTGGCCGCCCCCGGCCTGCTCGCGCTCGCCGAGGCCGTCCTGGCGTACGGCAGGAGCCTCGGCCTGGGCGAGTTCAACCTGGGCGGCGGCATGGCCGTCTCCTACAGCCGCCCGGAGGAGCGGTTCGACTGGGCGGCGTACGGCGCGGGCCTGCGAGCGCTGGCCCTGCCGGGCGAGACGCTGCGCGTGGAGCCGGGACGCGCCCTGACGGCCTACTGCGGGTGGTACCTCACGACGGTGCTCGACGTGAAGCGCGTCCACGGGGAGCGCTTCGCGGTGCTCTCCGGCGGCACACACCACCTGCGGACCCCGGTGACGAAGGGACACGACCAGCCGTTCGTCGTGCTGCCGAGGGGTGAGGAGGGCGAGGACGGGCCGGTGACCCTGGTGGGGCGGCTCTGCACGCCCAAGGACGTCTTCGCCCGCCGCGTGACCGCCTCACTCGCCGTCGGCGACGTCGTGGCCTTCGCCATGGCCGGGGCGTACGCCTGGAACATCTCCCACCACGACTTCCTCATGCATCCGAAGCCGACGTTCCACTACCTGCCGCCGGCCGGCTAGAGCGCCACCAGCCGCCCGCTGCGTCCCCTCAGGCGTCCCGAGGCCAGGATGCCGCAGGCCAGCGCGACGGCGAGGAGAACGCCGCAGACCTCCGCCACGGTTCGCGCGTCGCCGGTGAGGGCCGCGCGCAGCCCTTCCACGGCCCAGTAGCCGGGAGAGACCGGGGCCACGACCGCGACCCAGTGCGGCAGTTCGCCGAGCGGAACGAGCGCGCCGCCGAGGCTGCTGAGAAGCATGCCACCGATGTCGTACGCGGCTGACAACTCGCCCATGCCGCGTACGAGCACGCCGAGCAAGGCCCCGAGGGCGAGCAGGGTGCAACTCCAGCAGAGCAGGACGCCCAGCAGGAGCAGCGGGTGGGGGACACGCAGGTCCAGGACGCACACGCCGAAGCCGACGATGAGCAGTTGCTGGGCGAGCAGAGCGGCGAAGACGGGCACGGCCTTGCCTACGAGGATCTCCACGGGATGGAGCGCCGTGCCGCGCAGGCGGTCCCAGGTGCGGCCGAGCCGTTCTGTGAGGATCGCGCTGCCGGAGATGCTGAGCGCGAGCAGCGAGAAGATCACCAGCGTGCCCACGACCGCCTGCTCCGTACCCGCCGCCCTGCCCTGCGCGGCAGCGTAGAGCGGGCGCAGCAGGGTGAGGAAGACGAGCGGCAGAATCATCCGGCTCAGGAGCGGGCCGGGTTCGCCCAGCATCAGCAGCAGGTTGTGGCGTATCAGGACGCCGATGCGGCGCACGGATTCACTCGGCTGCATCGCGCGCCTCCATGTCCTGCCGGGCGACCGGGGCTTCCAGCGAGCGGTAGAGGTCGTCAAGGCTGGGGCGCCGCACGTCGACGGAGGCGGGCGTACGGCCCGACGCGAGTAGCGCGGCGAGGTCGGCGGCCGGGTCCGCGGTCGGCAGGCGCAGTTCGGGCTCGACCGGGTCGTCGAAGGTGACTCTGAGCTCGCCCGGCAGACCTCGGGTGAGCTCCTGCTGAGTGCCTCGCGCGATGACGCGCCCGGCACGGGCGAGCGCCACCGTGGCGTCGAGATCGACGAGTTCCGGCAGGTAGTGGGTCGTGTAGAGGACGGCGGCCCCCGCCTCGGCGCGGGCCCTGACCGCCGCCAGCAGGGCCGCACGCGTCTCCGGGTCCGCGCCTGCGGTCGGCTCGTCCAGAAGAAGCAACGCCGGTGAGCCCACCATGGCGGTGGCCGCCTGGACGCGGCGGCGCTGACCGCCGGACAGGACGCCGACTGGCCGGTCCGCGAACGAGGCGAGGTGAAGCTCGTCCAGGACGCGGGTGATCTCCACGTCCCGGCGCCGCCCGCTCAGCCCGGCGAGTCCGGCGAACAGCCGCAGGTTCTCCCGGACGCTGACGCGGGTGTAAAGGGCGAGCTCCTGCGGAGCCACGCCGAGCAGACGCCGTACGACACGGCCGGTGCGGAGCGCGTCACGCCCGGCGACGCGTACGCGCCCGGCGTCAGGGCGCACCAGGCCGGTGACGATCTCGACAAAGGTGGTCTTGCCCGCGCCGTTGTGGCCGATCAGGCCGGTGATCTCGCCGGGCACGACCGTGAGGTCGAAGCCGTCGAGCACGCGGCGCGGGCCGTAGCGCTTCACCAAGCTCTCTGCGGCGAGCATCCGATCCCTCCGATGTATACAGCGTATACGTCTACACTGTATACCCGTGAGTGGCAGACGGGAAGAGATCCTGGACGTGGCACTGGCCATCGCCGACGAGCGCGGGCTCGACGGAGTCTCGATGCGTGCGGTGGCCGAGCGCATCGGGGTGACGCCGATGGCGCTGTATCGGCACGTCGGCGGCAAGGCCGAGCTGCTCGACGCCATGGTCGGACACCTGCTCTCGGCGCTCCTGCCGCACAACGCCGGCCAGGATCAGCAGGGGGCTCAGCAGTGGGACGAACGGCTCGCCACCCTCGCGCGCGGCTTCCGGACGATGGTCCGGCGGCATCCCTGGGCGGCGCCCCTGCTGTTCTCCCGGCCCGCCGTCACGCCGGACGCCGCACGCGCGGTGGATGCGATTTACACCGCGCTCATCGAGGCCGGGGTGCCGGATCGCGAGGTGCCCCGGCTGGAGCGCCTGATCAGCACCCTCGTGATCGGGTTCGTCGCCTCCGAGGTCTCAGGCCGCTTCACAAGCGGCAGCCTCGATCCGCGCGGGCGCCGCGGCCGTCTTCCGGAGGGCGAGCTTCCCGCGCACACCAGACTCGAGCCCTGGCTCCACCTGCCCGCCGACCTCGCCACCGAGTTCGAGGCCGACCTGGACGACGTCCTGCGACTGATCGAGGCGGCCGCGGGCCGGCGGACGGACGGCGAGAGCGGGTCGTCCGCGCCGGAGAGTTCCGCCTGACGGACGGTCCGGCCGCACCGACTGATGCCGATCACCAGGACAGGGTCAGTGTGCCGTCGAGGACCTTGGCCGAGTTGGCGAGGCGGGCCTGGTTGAGCGACCTGATGGCATCGAGCCGGGCGCGGCTCTGGCCGATGACCCGGTTCTCGGCCTCGACGAAGACCGCGCGGCGTACGTCGGAGTAGCCGGTCTCCTCCCGGCATCGCGCGTCCGCGACTGCGGTGTCGATCTCGGCCCGCGTGCCGCGCGGCTTGGGGCTCAGGTCGTCGTTGACGGTCGTCGCCCAGCGCGGGTCACCCCCGGCCTGGTCGGTGCTTCGATAGTCGAGGCCCCCCGACCGCATGCAGTCGCTCCACTCGCGCTCGGCCGCCGCGATGCGCGGGTCCTTGAAGGCGAGGTCGACCGCGCTGTCGACGTAACGCGGTACCTCGTCGTCGTCGAACCTCTTGCCGGCATCGGCCGGGGCCACGCCCTCTGCTCCACGGTTCAGCAGGGCGTCCGCCTTGGCCATGCAGCCTCCGGACGGCACCGTCCGCCCGTGGAACCGCCGGACCTTCCCGTACAGCACATAGAACTCATCGTCGGTGACGGAGTACGACGGGATGCCGGTCATCTCATCCGGATTTCGCCCCTCCCCCAGATATCCGGATTTTGCTGCCTGGCCGGGGTCGAGCCACCCGAGGAGATCGACGTTGCGCAGATCGGTCACCGGTTCGACGGCGGGAAACCGGAAATCGAGCCCTACATGGCGCATGCATTCCTCCATCAGCATGAACCGGGCTCGTATCACCTGGGCGCGATCCTTCGCGCCGAGACTGTAGGCGTCCAGAGGGAGGGTGAGATCCGGCGGTTGCGGGGGATTCACCGCCGCGAACGCCGAACACCCGGTCACCGCCGCGAGACAGGCCGCCGCCATCGCCATCCGCAAAACCGACATAGGCCATTCATAACCGATCATGAACCGGCACGTCGGCCATAAGAAGTTATCGCTCTCGCGGAAAAGTCAGATACCGCAGCAGGACATTTGCGGCAGGTACGTCACCCATGACCGATTCGCAGAGCCGGTTTTCCCCTCTCCAGTAGGACTTTCCTTCACCTCGTTCCCTCTTCCGGAGAATGTCCCTCCCATCACTCCCCTGTTACTTTCCGTGGCGCCCCATGGCGGGAGAAGCCGCTCGACTACGCGCGGGCGGGCGTACCGCTCTACCTGATCGTGGATCCCGTGACGTCTCCGCGCAGAGTGACGCTGATGAGCGATCCCCTCTCCGACCTGAAGCCCCTCGACTACCACCGGCAGGCGTACCGTCAGATCGTCACCGCCGAGGAGGGCGACCTCCTGGAACTGCCCGAACCGTTCGGGATCAAGATCGAGACGAGCGCGCTGTTCGACCAGGACGAGCCGGTGGTCAGTCCTCAGGAACCCGCTGAATGAGCGCGGTGAGGCCGTCCGCGTCGAAGAGATCCACGGGACGGACGGTCTCGTTCGAGCGGACGTAGTGGAAGGCCGCCCCGACCTTCTCCAGCGGCACCCCGGCCAGCGCGGCCCAGGCCACCCGATAGGCCGCGAGCTGCACCGACGCGGTCTCGGCGGCCCTGCCCTGCGGCCGTTCCCCGGTCTTCCAGTCGATCACCACGTAGCCGTCGCCCTCGCGGAAGACCGCGTCCATCCGCCCGCGCAGCAGGCGGTCGCCGATCATCGTCTCGAACGGGATCTCCAGGTCGACCGGCTCACGCGCGGCCCACTCGCTCTCCTCGAACCGCTCCTGCAGCTCGGCGAGCTGGACGTCTGTCTCCGACATCTCGTCGGCGGCGCCGGGCAGCTCCAGGTCGTCGATCAGGCGCTGCTGACCCCAGCGCGACTCCAGCCACCGGTGGAAGGTGGTGCCCCTGCGCGCCAGCGGAGCGGGCCTGCGCGGCACCGGCCGGCGCACCTGCCGGGCGAACGCCGCCGGATCCTGGGCCAGCGTGACCAGCGACGACACCGAAAGCCGCGACGGCAGCTCCACGACCGCCCCGGCCCGCCGGCGGTTCGTCTCCCGCTCGCGCAGCAGCAGGTCGGTGTCGCGCGCCCAGGACCGCATCCGCTCCCGGTCCCGGTCCCTGAGGAGCCCGTGGCCGTCGGCCGCCGCGGGCGGTGCGTCGCCCATCATCGCCTCCTCCACGAGGCGGGCGCCGTCGAGGATCGCGTCGCGCACCGTGACGGACGGCCACTCGGCCACCGGCGGCTCGGCGAGCAACGGGTTCTCCGGGCTCTCCGGATCCTCGGCCCAGCGGACGACGCCGGCGCCCGCCTCGCGGATCTCCCGCAGGAACTCCGACGGCTCAAGCGGCCGCGACGAGGTCCCCCAGCGGTAGCCGGAGGCGATCAACAGGTAGTGCGCCCTCGTGACGGCGACGTACGCCAGCCGCCGTTCCTCCATCAGGTCGCGGTCGCGGCAGCGCTCGTCGAAGGCGCCCAGCGCCTCCCGGTCCAGGCCGGCCAGCTCGGGCAGGTCCGCGCTGTCCCCCCGCAGCGGGTACGGCAGCTTGCGCGGGTTCTCCGTCCACCGGGAGTTGGTGACCGGGGTCGCCGGGAAGACGCTGCCCTTGATCAGCCCGCCCTTCTGGGAGGTGAGCTGCGACAGGCCCGGCACCACCACGACCGGCCACTCCAGCCCCTTGGACGCGTGGACGGTCATCAGCTTGACCGTGTTGCTGTCGCCGACGCGCCCGGCCTCCAGCCCGAACTCCTCGCTCTCCGCCGCCTTCAGGTACGCCAGGAACGCGCCGAGCGTCGGGTCCTCCGAGTCGCCCGCGAACCGGGAGGCGGCGTCGAGGAAGGCGTCGAGGTCGGCGCGGGCGGCCAGCGGGCTGCCTCCCCTGGCGGCGACCTCGACGTCGAGCCCGATCCGGCGTTCGATCTCGCTGATCAGGTCGGGCAGCGGCTGCCCCGCGTGGGCGCGCAACTGACGCAGCTCGCGGGCGGCTGCGGGCAGCCGGACCCGGGCGAGCGGGGAGAACCGCTCCAGCCAGTCGGGCCGGTCGGGCAGCTCGTCGAGCGCGTCGATCAGGCTGCCGCGCTCCTCCGCGAGGTCGGCGACGACCTGGTCGAGCGGGTCCTCCGGGCGCGGCCCTCCCCTGGCCGCCCTGATCTCCTTGTTGAGCTCGCGGGCCAGGTCGCCGAGCACCTTGAGGTCGGCCGGGCCGATCCGCCAGCGCGGCCCGGCGAGCAGCCGGACCAGCGCGTCCCCGGCGGTGGGGTCGTACAGGGCACGCAGGGTCGCCACGATGTCGGCCACCTCGGGCACGGTGAGCAGCCCGCCGAGACCCACGACCTCCACCGGGACCCCCCGGGCCTCCAGGGCGCGGCGCAGGGCCGGGAACTGCGACCGCTTGCGGGCGAGGATCGCGACGTCCTGCGGCTGCAGGGCGGGGCCGCGCTTGGCCCGCTCGCCCTCGCCCCAGGGCAGGCCGTCCGGCGCGCCCTCACCGTGCAGCATCCCGGCCAAGCCCTCGGCGATCCACTCCGCCTCGTCCTCGGCCGTCTCGTGGAAGGCGGACAGCACCCGCCCCCGGCCCACCCGGTTGCCGCCCGGGACCAGCACCGGCACCTCACGGGCCTCCCGGCGCAGGGGCGCCTGGATCCGGGCCGCGACGCCGAGCACGTGCTCGCCGTTGCGGAAGCTGACCGACAGCCGCCGCACCTCCGCGGGGTCTCCGGAGGCCGCCGGGAAGTCCTGGGGGAACCGGGACAGGTTGCCCGCCGACGCGCCGCGCCAGCCGTAGATCGACTGGCAGGGGTCGCCGACCGCCGTGACCGGGTGGCCCCCGCCGTACAGCGAACGCAGCAGCACGAGCTGGGCGTGGCTGGTGTCCTGATACTCGTCCAGCAGCACGACCGAGAAACGGGACCGCTCGGACGCGCCGACCTCCGGATGCCGCGAGGCGATCCGCGCGGCCAGCGCCATCTGGTCGCCGTAGTCGATGACCTCCCGGCCGCGCTTGAGCCGTTCGTACGCCTCGACCATCGGCAGCAGTTGCTCGCGGACGGCCTGGGCCTCCACCGGCTTGCGCTGGTCCTTGACGATGCGCCCGGTGAGCGAGGCCAGGCGTTCGCGCAGCCAGTCGCCGACCTCGCGTACGTCCGCCGGGACGCGCAGGTGCTCGGCCAGCTCTCCGGCGAGATCGAGCACGGCGGCGGTGACGCTGGGCGGGGACAGGTCCACCCGGTCCATCGGCCCGTCGTACTGGCCGACCACCCGGGCCGCCATCTGCCAGGCGACGGCGGGCGTGACGAGCCGCATGGTGGGCTCGAGCCCCTCACGCAGCGCGTGGTCGGTCACCAGCCGGGCGGCGTACGCGTGGTAGGTGGAGACCGTCGGCTCGGAGTCGAGCAGCTCGGGCTCGACCAACCCGGCCGCCGCGAGACCGGCCAGCCGCTGGCGCACCCGCTCGGCCAGCTCGGCGGCGGCCTTGCGGGTGAAGGTGAGGCCGAGGATCTGCTCGGGCCTGGCCAGGCCGTTGGCGACCAGCCAGACCACCCGCCCGGCCATGGTCTCGCTCTTGCCGGATCCCGCCCCCGCCACCACGACCATCGGCTCCAGGGGCGCCTCGATGACGGCCGCCTGCTCGGGGGTGGGCGGGAGGATCCCGAGCCGAACGGCCAGCTCCCCTGGCGTCAGCACACCTGTCCTCCGTTGTCGTTCACAGGACAGGCGATTTTAGCGGCACAGGTGCGGCAGCCGTCGTTGACCGTGGCGACGAAAACGTTGGCGGACATGCCGGTCGCCACCGTCTTGACCAGGTTCTCCGCCCAGTCGGGCTCGGTGTCGTCGGAGAGCGCCCGCTGCGCCTGCTCCCTGGCCTCCGCCGACTGGCCCGCCGCCTTGCCCAGGTGCAGCAGGGACGCGCCGCCCGGCTGGACGAGGCCGTGCCGCTCGAACGCCCCGAGCGTCGTGGCGAGCTGGTACACCCCGAGCTGCGGATGCCGGTCGATCTCGGTGTCCTTGGGCCTGCCGCTGCCGGTCTTGATGTCGATGATCACGGCCCGGCCGGCCTCGTCCCGCTCGACCCGGTCCACCCGGCCGGTGATCTGGATGTCGTGACCCGGCACCCGTACGGTGAACGCCTCCTCCACCGCGACCAGGTCGCGCGGTTTGTCCTTCTGCCAGCGGACGAATTTGTCGACCATCTGCTCGGCGACGCGGCGCTGCTTGCGGTTGAACCACAGCCCGCCGAAGTCGAACTGGTCCCAGATGTCGTCGAGCCGCTTGACGTAGTCGGTGCCGTCCTCGGTGGCCATCGCGGCGATCGCGTGGACGACCGTGCCGAGGCTCTGGGTGACGTTCGCGGACCCGGCCCCGACCGCGGCCTCCAGCACCCACCGCAGCCCGCACTTGGTGAAGCTCTCCACGGACGACGGCGAGATCTGGACGACGTCGTCGGGCCAGCCGAGCGGCCGGTCGTCGGAGATCGGGGTCAGCGCATACCACTCGCCGGGATTGGCGCCTGGCACCCCGGCCTGCGCCAGCCTGGCGAGGTGCGCGGCGGCCTCCCGGCGCAGCGCCTCGGGCTTGGTCGTGTCGCACACGGCCGCGCGCAGGTCCGCGACCAGCGCGGACATGCTGAGCCACCGCGCCCGGTCGTCCACGGTCGCCTCCTCCACGCCGCCGGGCAGCAGCTCGGTGAGGAACCGGGAGGGCCGTTCGTCGGTGTCCTCACCGCCGACGGCGGTGACGACGAGCTTCCTGCGGGCGCGGGTGGCCGCGACGTAGAACAGCCGCCGCTCCTCGGCGAGCAGCTTGGACGCCAGCGCGGCCGTCGCGGCCTGCGTGGTGTCCAGCGCCGAGCCGCCCGCGAACTCCACCAGCGCCTCGGTGCCGAGCAGCGAGCCGCGCAGGCGCAGGTCGGGCCACAGGCCCTCCTGGACGCCGGCGACCACCACCACGTCCCATTCCAGGCCCTTGGACCGATGCGCGGTCAGGATCCGTACGGCGTCGCCCTCGGGGGCGGACTCGGCCAGCGAGTCGCCGGCGATCTCCTGGGAGGTCAGGTCGTCGAGGAACACCGCGACCCCGGCCTTGGGCAGCCGGTCGGTGAAGCGGGCCACGTGGTCGAACAGCGCGACGACCGCGTCGAGGTCCCGGTCGGCCTGGGCGCCGCGCGCCCCGCCCGCGAGGCTGGCCTCCGTCCAGCGCTCCGCGAGCCCGCTGGCCTGCCAGATCTCCCACAGCGTCTCCTCGGCGCCCTGGCCGTGCCGTACGGCCTCGCGGGCCGTCACGACGAGCCGCGCGAGGCGTTCGGCCGGCGCCGCGACGTGCGGCTCGACACCGCCCAGCTCCCGGGCGTCGCGCAGCGCCGCGACCAGCAGCTCGTCCGACGAGCGCGGGGTGAAGGGCAGCGCCGGCTGGCCTGCCTCCTCCGCGGCCTCGGCCTCCGCGGCGACCGCCTCGTGCTCGGCGATCCGCAGGGCGCGGCGCAGCCGGCGTACGCCGATCATGTCGGTGCCGCCGAGCGGACCGGTCAGCAGCTCCTCGGCGGTCGCCACGTCGAGCGTGGCCGGCGCGACGGCGATCCGCAGCAGCGTGATCAGCGGCCGGACGCCGGGCTCCTGCACCAGCGGGAGCTCGTCGCCCGCGACCACGACGGGCACTCCCGCGGTGACCAGCGCCCGCCGCAGCAGCGGCACGTGCCGTACGGCGCTGCGCACCAGCACCGCCATACGCGACCACGGCACCCCGTCGAGCAGGTGCGCCCGGCGCAGCGTGTCGGCCACCACCGCGGCCTCCTGGCTGGCGCTGTCGGCCAGCAGGACCTTCACCTCGCCCGGATCCGCGTCCCCGACCGGGATCAGGTCGCGGTGGCCGCCGGTCCTGTTCTCGTGACCCGGCACGGCGGGAAGGCGGAAGGCGACGCGGCGGGAGGCCTCGAGCAGGGCCGGGCCGCTGCGACGGCACACCCGCAGCGCGACCACCGGGGCGTCCCGCCCGTCCCGCGTCGGGAACCGCTCGGGGAAGCGCAGGATGCCCTGCACGTCGGCTCCGCGGAAGCCGTAGATGGACTGGTCGGGATCGCCCACCGCGATCAGATCGCGGCCGTCTCCCGCGAGCTGCCTGAGCAGGAACTCCTGCGCCGGGTCGGTGTCCTGGTATTCGTCGACCAGCACCAGGTCGTACGCGTCCCGCTCGCGCCGCCGCACCTCGCCGTCGGCCAGCAGGCCGGCCGCCTCGCGGATCAGCTCCGAGTAGTCCAGCGCGGGCACCGGATCGAGGTCGAACCGGTCCTGATAGCGGTAGGAGAACAGGCCCGCGGCCTCCCAGTCGGGCCTGCCGTGCTCGCGGCCCAGCTGCACCAGCGCGTCGCCGTACAGGCCGCGCTCGGCCGCGCGGGACAGGAAGTCGCGCAGCTCCTCGGCGAACCCCCGGGTCTTGAGCAGCTCGCGCATGTCCGCGGGCCAGTGCCGCGCGCCGTCCTCCAGTTCGCCGTGCAGCAGCCGCCGGATCTCCAGCAACTGCTCGGGACCGGTGAGCAGGCGCGGCGGCGGCTCACCGGCCAGCACCGCCTCACGGCGCAGCAGCGCGTACGCGTAGCTGTGGAAGGTGAGGGCCAGGGGGGTCCTGGTGGTCCTGCGCATCCGGGCGGTGATCCGCTCGCGCAGTTCGCCGGCCGCCTTGCGGCTGAAGGTGAGGACCAGCACGCGCTCGGGGTCCACGCCGCGGCGCTCGACCCGGTCGACGACGGTCTCCACGATCGTGGTGGTCTTGCCGGTGCCCGGCCCTGCGAGTACAAGCAGGGGCCCGCTCTCGTGCTCGACGACGGCGCGCTGATGTTCGTCCAGCACGGGAGCCGCGCGACGTCCCACGCCCCCGCGACGCACCAGCCGGTAGTTCTGACCACTCACAACACAGCATTCCACCAGATCACTGGGACAGATCGTGCCCGAATGCCCACTCCGTGTCCTGGTAGGGCGGATCAGCCGGCCGCCGTCACCGGTACTTCCGGTTTGTCGAGATCGCCGCGATGGGCCTGCCAAAGCCGGGCCAGTACGCGGCCGGTGGGGGAGGCCGGATCGGCGGTGTACATGACGACCAGCAGGTCGGGTTCCCCCGGCAGGGCCAGGGTCTCGTACGCGAAGTCCAGGTCGCCGAGCTCCGGGTGCCGCAGCAGCTTGACCCCGAAGGTCTTCTCGGCCACCCGGTGCTCCTCCCACAGGCGGGCGAAGTCCGGATCGGCGGACAGGTCGGCGACGAGCGAGCCGAGCACGGGGTCGTCGGGGTCCTGCCGACGAACCAGGCCTGAGCAGGCCCGGTTGGTCGTGACCGGGGCCATCCGGCCTGTTGACCCGTCCCAGCCGGACCTGTCCCCAGCCTCCCTCAGGCGAGCAGCGTGCGGGTGTCGAGCTCGATGTGGAACGGCGTCGGCAGCCGGAGCGACTCCCCGGCATGGGCTGTCTCGACCCGCTCGTACGGCTCGCGGAGGTCGTCCATTGCGAGATCCTTGCGCGGCTCGCTCATCAGCGTCACGGTCGCGGGGTCGGTCACCGGGTCGACGATCAGGAGAAGCGGTACCCCCGCACGGGCGTACTCCAGTGGCTTCTCGTCCCAGTCGATCGACCGCGTTCCCCTGGAGCACACTTCGACCACGAGCAGCGCACTGTGCCCGAGGATGTGCATGTCGTCGTACTGCTCGGCGTCCTGGGGCGCGATCATGAGATCGGGAAGCCGCATGTCGGGGAACGGCGGAATGTGCACTCCCCAGTTGGAATGGATGACCCACCGGTTCTCCCGGACCGAGTCGAAAAGCTGGTTCATCAGCCGGAAGGTGACGTTCGACTGTTCACGGCTGACCTTCGGGCTCACGACGACCCGGCCATAGGTGATCTCGGCCGAGTAGCCTGCGTCGTTGAGTTCCTGACACAGCCGCCGGATGTCGTCCTCGCCGTCAATCGGCTCCGGCTCGGGCACTTCGCCGGGCGCCGAGGCCGCAGATCTGAAAACATGCCGCCGTCTGCCCTGTCTCGTCGGCTTTGCGAGCGTCATCCCCTCGCCATCCTCTCCGTCTCCCTACACCTCGATGGTACGCATGGTCATTCGAGAGACACGGAAAGTGACAGATTCGAAAGAGGTGGCGACAGCAAGCGGGAAGCGTCCGCGGGGCGTAGTGGAAAAATGCACACCCGCTACGAGGAAAACCCATCCGGTGTGTGCGGCCGGGTGACGCGGGTCCGGACGAGGCTGATGAGCGAGGGACCGCCCCAGAAGCACCACAGGGCGATGACGGGATCGCAGATGGCGCAGCCGAAGGACGAGTCGTGGGCGAAGGGGATGATCAGGCTGCCCTTGAGGTGATGGAGGATGTCCCATCCGGTGTGCAGCAGCCAGGCGATTCCGATGAACGTCCACGACTCCAGGCCGCGGTAGGCGCAGTACGCCACGAGGGCGGTGAAGGGGAACTCCCAGCCGCCGAGGCCCCCGCCGCTGAGGTAGGCGGCCCCCTAGAAGGCTTACCGGTCAGGAGGGGAACCGCCGGGGCGGTCGGCCTACGCGGATGGACGTCCCTTCTCGGCTACGTCCCCGAGGGGGATGTCGCGCAGGCTGAGCAGCAGGAGGAGAGCACAGCCCCCGGTGAGCGCGATGTCGGCGACGTTGCCGACGAACAGGCCGCCGTAGTCGATGAAGTCCACGACATGGCCCTGGGCGAAGCCGGGCGGGCGGAAGAGGCGGTCGAGCAGATGGGAGGTGGCGCCCCCCAGCAGCACACCGAGCACCCAGGTCCAGGCCGGCGAACGCAGCCGCCGCCCGACGTACAGGATGCCGGCGACCGCGGCGGCCGCGGCCAGGGTGAACACCCAGGTCACCCCTGTGCCGGTCGAGAAGGCGGCACCGGCGTTCAGCAACAACCGAAACCGGATCAGCCGCGGGATCACCGTGATGCTCTCACCGTCCGAGAGCGCGGAGATCGCCCAGAACTTGGAGGCCTGGTCCACGAGAAGAACCACCGCAGCCAGCACGAGCATCCGCCCATATGGTCGCATTCCTGGTCTCGTCCCCTCCGAACCTCGTCCGTCCGGCACCTCTACCTCGCAAATCCGCGACGTTCTCGGTTCCGGTCAGGAGGAGAACACCTGGTCGATGACGCGGGCGGTGGCCTTTCCGTTGTCGTGCGGCGCGTAGGTCCGCACGAAGGCCGCGTAACGGTCGGCCAGCTTGGCGGTCACGGCGTCGATGTTCCGCAGGGCCTCCACGACCTCGGGCGAGGTCTCCAGGCGCGGCCCCGGACGCTGGGACTCCAGGTCGAGGTACAGCCCGCGGGACGAGCGGTACTTGCCCAGATCCGGAGTGAACAGCACGACCGGCCGCCCGGTCGCCACGAAGTCGAACATCACCGACGAGTAGTCGGTGACGAGCACGTCGGCGATCAGCAGCAGATCGGCGGTGTCGGGGTAGGTCGTCACGTCGATCGCGAAGCCGTCGTGCGCGTTCACGTGGGGGAAGGCCTGCATCATGTGGCCGCGGACCAGCACGACGTGGTCGGCGCCGAGTGCCCGCTTCGCGTCGGCCAGGTCGAGCTTGACCGCGGCGTTCCTGCGGTCGTAGTCGCGATAGGTCGGCGCGTACAGGACGACCCGCTTGCCCTCGGGGATGCCGATCCGCCGCCGGATCTCCGCCGCCAGCACGTCGCGGTCGCCGGAGGCGAGGACGTCGTTGCGCGGATAGCCCGACTCCAGGATCTCGCCCTCGTAGCCGAAGGCCTTGCGCAGGACGGACGACGCCCACGGGCTCTGCGACACCAGCAGGTCCCAGCCGCGGACCTCCGCGGCCTGGCGGTGCCACACCGGGGGCCGGGGCTCGCGCTTCATGTGGGCCTGGTCGCGGCCGATGTGCTTGACCGGCGTGCCGTGCCAGGTCTGCACGCACACCTGGTCCTCGCGGGTGCGGAACCACTGCGGCATGAAGCCGTTGGACACGATGTAGCGGGCGCGGGCCAGCGCCTCGTAGTGCTCCCGGCTGCCCTCGCGGACGACCGTGGGCACCACGCCGTCGCCGAGCCCCAGCTCATGCGAGCCCGGCGGCACGAACGCGCCGTCCCTGACGACCCAGATGTGCTCGCCCTCGTCGCCGCGCCGCATCCGCTCCTCGTAGATGGCGCGCGGGTTGTCGGAGTACGCGCGGCCGTCGAAGGAGACGTAGACGGTGGCCTCGCGCAGCGGCCTGGCGCGCTCGGCCGGGTAGAAGGTGCGGCTGAGCGCCCACACGCCCGCCGCGCTCCGCTCGTCGCCGGGCCGGTCCTCGGCGGCCACCAGAACCGGAACGTCGTAGCGGGTGGCGACGAACCGGTAGACCCGGCCGCCGATGGTGCGGGGGCTCTCGTCCAGCGCGTCGAGGCCCGCGTGGTCGAACCGGGCGGGCACCATGGCGGGGCCGTACCTGCCGGGCGGGGCCACCGAGACGTTCCAGGTGCCCTCGGCCAGTGGCATGGCCGACCCGAAGCGCGGCATCGCGCCGGGCGACAGCTGTACGGTGAACCGCTCGCCGTCGCGCTCGAGCGGCACGCGGATCGTGAGCCCGCCCCGGTGCCGCAGCACGAGGTCGCGCGGGCCCTGGTCGGGGTCGGGATAGCGGCCGGTGAGCGTGATCGACTCGTCGTGCCACTCGGCCGAGGTGATCACGGGCAGGATCTTGTGTCCCGAGATGACGACCCGGTCGCGCCGGTCGCCCTGCACCGTGACCTCGCGCTCGCCGATGAGGAGGCGGGTCTCCTCCGCGCCCTCCAGCATGACGGCCGCGGCGGGGTCGCCCTTGGGCTCGACCCACAGCCGCCGGGACTCCGCGTTGAGCAGGGTGCCGACCGCGAGCGACAGCGAGAAGCGGCTCCCGCCCTCGGCCGGGGTGAAGTCGGCCGACATGCGGTGCCCGCCGACGCGGGCCTTGCCCTTGGTGATGGGCCGGCCCGGCAGGAAGCCGGTCAGCTCGATGTTGTCGCCGTCCAGCCGCACACCGGTGAGCTGGGCGCGGGTCGGCTGGTAGACCACCTGCAGCGCCTTGTCGGAGGTCCACACGGGCCGCACCCACCAGCGCGGGCGCACCTGCAGCCCGGCCGGGCGCTCGGTGCGGCCGATCACCGGACCGCGCAGCACGCCCTTGGCACGGGCGGCGCGGCTCCAGATCACGATCTCGGCCCGCCAGGTGGTGGTGTCCTGGACGATGTGGCGGCGGCGCAGCATCCGCTTCGTGCCACGCACCAGGGCCCGCACCGCGGCGCGCCAGCGCAGGGCGAACGGATGCACCTCGGCCGTGAAGCCCGCCCAGTCGTAGTTGCATCCGGGTTCGCGGGCGGCGTGGGTGGCCTCGGGGCGGTAGGTCCTGCGGGTCTTCATGGTGACCCGGGGCAGCCAGCGGGGGCCGTGCAGCACGACGGTGGCGCGGTTGAACCGCCCGCTGCGGACCGACAGGCCCGCGATGTAGGCGTGCCCGGTCACCCTCAGGCGGTTGCCCACCCAGGTGATGTCGTCGATCTGCGTGACCGGCACGAGGTCGGCCGCCCGCAGGCGCAGCAGCGAGGGGTCGCCGACCTCGACCGGCAGGTCGGCGTACCACCGCAGGCCCCGCCGGACCCGGCGCGAGGGCTCGGCCGCGGCGGCGGCGAGCTTGGTCAGCGCGTCGCTCTCGGCGAGCTCGCCCGGGTCCTGCGTCTCGAGCAGGTGGCAGGCGACCCGGCGCCCGACCGGCAGCTCCCGCTTGACCTTCGGGTCGACCTCCGCGAGGTACGGCCGGAGCGCGTCGATAGTCTGGCGGCGGCGGGCGGGCCCGCGCTTGGCTGCGGCGTCGAGGCGCAGACCCAGGGGACCGACGATCGCCTCACGGTCGACCTCCCGGCGCTGCGCAGGGCTCAGCCCCTCCGCGCGCACGAGCGCGACCAGCGCGTCGATCGGCTCGCCTCGGTCGTAAAGCTCCTGGACAGCCCGCAGTCGTTCAGCGACGGCGTCGCTCGTGGGTGCGGGTGTCATACGGGAGGCACCACCCTTCGCCAGACCTGTGTTCAGAAAATGGTAATGCCCTCAGAACACTGCCAGACCTGACTCGCGGAAGCCTGTGGATTTCCTGTGAATCAGCGGGTGACGCCCCTGTGGCACCGGGTGACGAGCAGCACTACGCCCGGGGGAAGGGTGCCCGTCCGACCACCCGGGGCGCGGCTTGTCAGATCTTGGGTAAGACCGGAAACCGTCAGGCGCGGCCGTCCCAGCGGGCCGCGCGCATGTCGGCACGGGCGCCGCGGGCCGGGGTTCCCTCCTCGCGCCACCGGGCCAGGCATTCGGCCTCGAGACCGGGCGCGGGGGTGCCGTCGGCGTGGATCACCCGCCACCACGGCACGGCTCCACCCCACAGCGACATCACGCGGCCGACCTGCCGGGGGCCGCCCTCGCCGAGATACTCGGCGACGTCTCCGTACGACATCACCTTGCCGGGCGGGATCCGCTCGACCAGGTCGAGCACCCGCTCCGCGTACGGCGGCGGCTGGCCGCGGCCGTCCCTCAAGCGCTCCACTCGGTCGGCCCGGCCGCGATGATCTCTTCGAGCTTGCCGAACTCGTAGGTCGACGATCCGTTGATCTGCTCGACGACGCCGTTCCTGATGCCGTACGCCTCGCCGTCCTCGCCCATGAGCCGGGCCCCCATGAGATCGGTGAGAAGTGCCAGCTGGGCGACCTGCCAGTCGGACCCGGGCTGGCCGAAGAGCCGTCCCGACCAGGTCGCGATCTGATGCACGGAGTCGCCGTGGCGCGCGACGATCTCGCCCGCCTCGTGCGACCCGCGCAGCTCGAATCCGGCCCGTGCCGAAACGCTCGCGAGTTCGGCGTAGGCGAGCGGTGCATCCCGCTCTACGCGCAGCTCGTACCCCATGAGCCGCGACCCTAGCGAAACTTGACCTGGCTTTGTCACCGGAAACACGAACATCGGGATGACCGCGTCCGAAATGCTGCAGAACGGCGGCCAACATGTGATCACCGCCGGCCGAGCGCGACGGCCGCGGCGCAGAAACCGCCGATTCCGAGGGCGACGGCGACGGCGTAGATCCAGAGCCTAACCGGATCCGGCCCCGGGCGCGCGGGACCCTGCGACACCGGGCCCCTGCCGAAATGCGCGTCGTCCTGGACGGACGGCGCGCGGCCATACGCGGTCAGCTCCGCGGCCTTCCGCAGGGCCGCCGCCGCGTCCACGACTCCGAATCCGACTTTGTCGTCATAACCCGCGGACGGGTGAGGGCGGGAGGTCGCCGTCAAAGCACGCGACACCAATTCCGGCGGCAAATCCGGATATTTCGCCTTTATTAGTGCGATAGTGCCCGCGACGATCGCGCTGGCCACCCCGGTCCCCGACACGGCCCCCCGGCGGCCCCCGGCGAGGGTGACGGGCACGCGGTCCCCCGGCGCGGCGACCAGGACCGAGAGGTTGTCACTGCTGCCCGGGGTCTTGGCGCCCTTGCGGTCGACGGCGGCGACGCCCACCACCCCGGGGTAGCCCGCGGGGAACGCCCAGTAGGAGGTGCCGTTCTGCCGGGCGTACGGCGACTGGCCGGCGTCCCCCACGGCCGCGACGACCACCACGCCTCTCGTCAGGGCGAAGGAGATGGCGTCCCGCTCCACACGGTCCACGGCGTACGCGGGGACGGGCAGGCAGATGACCTTGGCGCCCCGGCCGGTCGCGTAGCGAATGCCGCGCGCGAGCGGGCTGTCCTGTGTCTCCCCCGCCGGGCCCTCGGGCTCGACGGAGCCGCCCTCAGGGCGGCTCCTGACGACGGGAAGGGACAGCACCCGCGCCTCCGGCGCGATCCCGGACGCCCCTCCCTCGCGCCCGCTTCCGGCGATCACCGAGGCGAGCGCGGTCGCGTCGTCGCCCGGCCGCACCGTGTCGTCGCCGAACGTCGTGCCCGTCATGTCCGGCCCGCGCTCGACCCTGCCGCTCAACTCGGGCACGCCGGCGTCGGGCTGCCCGCCGCCGAGCAGGGCGACGGTCACGCCCGCGCCCTTGCTGACCTTCCAGGCGGCGGCGGCGTTGACGGCGTCGAGCGCCCACCGCGAGTCCTCGCCGCCGGGTACCGGCGCCGCCCAGGCCGCCGGCCCGGTCCCCAGGAGGACGGCCGTCAGCACCGCGCAGAGGGAGACCGGCCTCAGCACACGTTCCCCTGGGTGCAACGGGGGACGTCCGGGGGCTCTCCGAGGGCGCGCGCGATGCGCCCGGCCACGGTCTCGGCCACGGGCCACATCTCGCTGTTCACCTGTTCCTCCAGGGGGACGGAGGCACGAGTCCTCCCGTCGGTGTACCCCGCAGTGGAGAAGACGATGTACGGCCCGACGCCCACCCATCCCGTGCGCTGGCGCTGGGCCGCGCCGAAGGTGTCGGTGACCGTGCCGGGGAAGGCCACGGGCCGTACGCCCACCCGGTCGTCCACGGGCAGTTCGCCCGCCGCGTCGGCACGGGCCTGCTCGCTCGGCAGCACGGCGACGCCCACGGTGACGGCGAACGTCGAGGTCTGGTCGACGTAGGTGGCGCGCAGCACGGCCTGGCAGCCGTATTTGCGCAGCACCGACGCCACCGGCGCGTCGACCACCGCGGCGCACGCCGCCTCGGGGGCGATGCCCACCCTGCGCGCGTACTGCTGGGTGCGGCCGAGCCCCGTGTACGGAAGCTCCTCGGGGAAGACCATGCCGGCGGGCCACGCGCGCCACCGCCGGGCCACGTCCTCGGCCACGTAGCGGGCGCGCTCGGCGTCGGTGAGCGGCCGGGACCTGTTCTCCCGGATCAGCCCGACCGACCCCAGCAGCACGTTCACCGCCGCGACGGCGAGGACGACGCCCATGATCGTCAGGTAGAGCGAGCGGAGGCGGACGCCGCGCGCGAGCTCGGCCCGTTCCCTGGCCGCCTGCGCGGCGGCGGCCCGGCCTCTCGACGCCGTCCAGGGCCGTGCGCGGGCGCGGCGGGCGGACGCGCCGAGCGGCAGTGCCCGCGGACCCGCCCGCCGGAGGCCGGACGGCGTCCGCGCCGTGTGCGGGATGCGGGACTGCTCGGGCGGCATACCTCGATGCTACGTCGGCAGGCCCGTCGGCCAAGGAGCCGGCGGCAGCGCGTCGTCTTCCTCCCGCTGCCGTCTTCGCGCCCGCCGGGTGAGCACGAGCAGGACGGCCACACCCGCGCCGGAGCCGGCGAAGGCGCCGAGCGCGATGCCGCCGTAGAGGAGGATCGACCCCGTGTCGCGCCGTACGACCACGATCGGGTCCTGGTCGTTCGCGGCCGAGCGGACGGGACGCGAGGGGCTCTGCACGCCCGTCCCCGACGCCGTGACGCGGTGGCGGGCGAGGGTGGCCGCGATGCTCAGCGCCCGATAGGCGTTGACCACGCCGAACCCGGTGCCGGTGTTGTACGGCCCCCGGCGGGCCGGCGACGACGTGAGCGCCTGCGCGACGAGGGCGGGCGACATGCGGGGATAACGCGACTTGATCAGCGCTGCGACGCCGGAGACGAGCGCGGTCGCCTGGGAGGTCCCCCGGCCGACCCAGTACTCGTCGCCGGGACCGGCTCCGAGGACGTCGACGCCCGGCGCGGCCACCATCACCGAGGAGTTGCGGTTGGAGAACGAGGCCCGCCGCAGCGTGGACGTGACGGCGGCCACCGAGATCACGCCGGGGATCGCCGCCGGGTAGGAGTACGGCGCGGTCCGCTTGCCCGCGCCGTCGTTGCCCGCCGCGGCGACCAGGACGACGCCCTTGGAGATCGCGTACCTGATCGCCGTACGCTCGTCCTTCGTCGGCATGTCCTTCGAGAGCGACAGGTTGATGACCTCGGCGCCGTGGTCCACGGCGTAGCGGATGCCCTTGGCGACGACCGCCTCGTACCGCGCGTCGGAGTTGAACGTGCGGAACCCGGGCTCCTCGTCCTCAAGGATCACCCGCACGGACAGCACCCTGGCCTCCGGCGCGATGCCGATGATGCCGTCGGCGCCGCCGGGACCGTGCCCGTGCCCGGCGATGAGCGAGGCCATGTACGTGCCGTGCAGGCGCACCGGCTGCACCCCGCGCGGGTTGGCCCCGGCCGTGAAGTCCCTCCCGGTGACGACCGATCCGGCGAGGTCGCGATGATCGGGGTCCACTCCCGAGTCGAGGACCGCGACGGTGACGCCTCTGCCCTTCGTCAGCCGCCAGGCGTCGTCGACGTCGAGCGTGTGCAGCACGTCCTGCTGGCTGAGCCGTACGTCGTCGGCCCTGGCCGGGCCGGGAACGAGGAACGCGCCGCCCGGCAGGGCGAGCGCGGCGGCGGACGCCGCGAGGACCGCGCGGCGCAGCGCGGTCAGCACCGCCACTCCTTGGCGGCGCAGTCCGGGGACGCCGGCGCGGTGAGGATCGCGCCGACCTCCTCCGCCAGGTCATCGGTGAACGAGAAGATGGTCTCCCGCTGCTCGCCGAGCGCACGGGCCGGACGCCCGTCGACCTGCCCCGCCGTCGTCATCACGAGGTACGGCCCGGCCGTACGCAGGGTCAGCGCCTGGCGGCCGCTCGCGGTGAAGCGGTCGGTCACGGTGCCGGGAAACGCGAGGGCGCGCAGCCCGGGGGCGACCGACCCGTCGCCGGGAAAGATGGGGATGGCCGAGCGCGCCCTGAACTGGTCGGGGAAGGCCGCCACGCCGATCGTCACCACGATGCCCTGCAGGGCGTCGAGATAGGTGGCCCGCAGGATGGCCCGGCAGCCGGCCGCCTTCATCTGGCCGGCGATGGCCGTGTCGACGGCGCTGCGGCAGTCGGTGCGCGAGGAGACGCCCACCCGCCGCGCCAGCTCACGCCCGCCCTGCTCGCTCGTATAGGCCAGGGTGGCCGGGAAGATCCGGCCGGCCGGCCAGCGCTCCCACCGCAACGCCGCCTCGGCCGCCTGGGCCTCCCGCAGCTCAGCGACGCTCGGTCCTCTGGTCAGTTCGGCGACGGCGGCGCTGGCCGCGATCCCGCCGACGATCGCGCAGACGAGGGTGATCGCGGAGGCCACGGCCACGGCCGGCCAGGTCCGCGTCTCGCCCACTGCGCCTCCGTCCCGTCGCGGCCTCCCTCCTCCAGTGACCTTAACGCGACCTACCGACCGCCATCCCCACAAATGCCCCCGGAAAGTACTTGACGCTTCGGAAAGTAGAAAGTACTTTCCTCATCGGAAAGAGATGGTGAGGCGAATGAATCCCGAGGAAGCGGCCCGGAGCCTGGCGACGATCCGGCAGACGCAGGCGAAGGCGGTCAGATCCCGGCCCTGGTTCCCGACCTGGTACGTCGTCGCCGTCGGGCTGTTCGTGACCGGCGTGCAGTTCGTCACCGAGCCGGGCACGCCCGTTCCGGTGACGGTGATCACGGGTGTCCTGCTGGCCGCCGGCATGGGCGCGCTGATCGCCGTCTTCGTCCGGACGCGCGCGATGACGACCCACCGCAGCCTGATGCGCGTGGACGCCGTCGCGGTCTTCGTCCTCTGGCTCCTGCTGGGCATCGGCATGTGCCTGGCCGTCGCCTTCCGCTTGCACGCGGCCGAGGTGGCCTATGCCCGGACGTACGCCGGCCTCGTGATGACGGCGTTCCAGCTCGTCACCGGACCCTTCGTCGGGCGCTGGGTCGCCGCGCTGCTCGCCCGGGGGATCGAGAACGGCTCGTGATGGAGCTCGATCCCGTCATCCACGCGCCGACCCGGCTGCAGATCGTCTCGCTGCTCGCGGCGGCCGAGGAGGCGGAGTTCGGGTTCGTCCGCGACACCGTCGGCGTCAGCGACTCCGTCCTGTCCAAGCACGGCAGCGCGCTGGAAAGCGCCGGCTACGTCGCCGTACGCAAGGGATACGTGGGCAAGCGGCCCAAGACGTGGTTCAAGCTCACGGACCAGGGACGGGCGGCGTTCGCCGCCTATGTCGAGAACCTGCAGCGCATCGTCGCGCCCAGCGGCCTGAGCGTGGTGCCGGACAAACACGTTTAGAGCGTGAACGGCGACGGCCGCCGCCTCGTCCGGAGGCGGCGGCCGTCATCCGTTCCGCGTCAGTAGGTCGGCAGGCTGGGGTCGACCGTCTTGATCCAGCTCAGCACGCCGCCGCCCACGTGGACGGCGTCGGAGAAGCCGGCGTTCTTCAGGACCGCGAGAACCTCGGCCGAGCGGGCGCCCGACTTGCAGTGCAGCACGATCTTCTTGTCCTGCGGCAGCGTCTCCAGGGCCGAGCCGTTGAGGAACTCGCCCTTGGGGATCAGCACGGCGCCGGGGATGTTGACGATCTCGTACTCGTTCGGCTCGCGGACGTCGATGAGCATGATGTCCTCGCCCCGCTCGCGCATAGCCACGAGCTCGGCCGCGGTGATCGTGCTGCCCGCGGCGGCCTGCTGCGCCTCGTCGGAGAGCGTGCCGCAGAACGCCTCGTAGTCGATCAGCTCGGTGATCGAGGGGTTCTTGCCGCACAGCGGGCACTCGGGGTCCTTGCGGACCTTGACGTCGCGGTACTTCATCTCGAGCGCGTCGTAGATCATCAGGCGGCCGACGAGCGGCTCGCCGACGCCGGTGATGACCTTGATGGCCTCGTTCACCTGGACGGAGCCGATCGACGCGCACAGCACGCCGAGCACGCCGCCCTCGGCGCAGCTCGGGACCATGCCGGGCGGCGGGGGCTCGGGGTAGAGGCAGCGGTAGCAAGGGCCGTGCTCGGCCCAGAAGACGCTCGCCTGCCCGTCGAACCGGTAGATGGACCCCCACACGTACGGCTTGCCGAGCAGCACGGCCGCGTCGTTGACCATGTAGCGGGTGGCGAAGTTGTCCGTGCCGTCCACGATGAGGTCGTAGCCGGAGAAGATGTCCATCACGTTGTCGGTCGTGAGAGCGACGTTGTGGATGATGACATTGACCAACGGGTTGATCTCACGCACGGTCGCGGCGGCCGACTCGGCCTTCAGACGGCCCACGTCCGACTGCCCGTGGATCACCTGGCGCTGCAGGTTCGACTCGTCCACGACGTCGAAGTCGACGATGCCGAGCGTCCCGACTCCGGCCGCGGCCAGGTACAGCAGCGCGGGAGAGCCCAGGCCGCCCGCGCCCACACACAGCACCTTGGCGTTCTTGAGGCGCTTCTGACCCGCCATGCCGACGTCGGGGATGATCAGATGGCGCGAATAGCGGCGCACCTCGTCAACCGTCAGCTCTGCTGCCGGCTCTACCAGCGGTGGCAACGACACAGTTCCACTCCCGTTTTCGTGCCAATGGTCGCGCTCGGCTCCATGGGCCCATCACAAGCTCTTCTCACAACTTAACCGGGGTAGCCCCGCATTCCCCAATCACGCTGTTCGGCGCAGGGGCGTCCTGGTGTAGGCCAGCAGGCGGCGCGCCTCCCGGGCCACGAGCTCGGGATACTCCATCTGCGCCACGTGACCGGCGCGCGGGAGTGTGACCAGCCGCACGTCGCGGAAGACCCGTCCGGCCCGGTGCGCCATGCGGGCGTGGACCAGCCGGTCGCGCAGGCCGTACACGACGAGGGTGGGCGCGGTGACCCGCTCGGCCTGCCGCCAGAGGTTGTCGGGGCCCAGGCGGAAGTACTCGCGCACGATCGCGCGGGCGCAGCCGACCATGGCCGCCCCCGCGTGCGGCAGGCCGTCGCGGCGGCGCAGCTCCTCTATCGCCTCGCGCAGCCGCTCGGGGTGGACCCGCCCGGCGTCCGCGTAGCACATGCTGAGCGTCGCCTGGACGCGCCGCTCCGGCGGCAGCGCGCCGAGCCAGCGGACGGCCAGCTCGCCCAGGCGCGGGGCGGCCGACATGGCGATCCTGGCCGGGCCGTACCTCGGCAGCAGGTCGGGCAGCGCCGGCGAGACCAACGTCAGCGACCTGACGAGGTCGGGCCGCGTGGCCGCGACCCGCACCGAGACCGCGCCGCCCATGGAATTGCCGAAAAGGTGGACCGGCCCCTCTCCCATGGCCTCGACGAGCCGGACCAGCGCCCTGGCGTGCGCGGGGACCGAATAGTCGCCGTCCGCCGGCTCCGGGGAGTGTCCGGCCCCCGGCAGGTCGAGGGCGATCCCCCGCACCTCGTCGGCGAGCTCGCCCATCAGGTCGGTCCAGTTGGTCGCCGAGCCCGCCAGTCCGTGCACGTATACAGCGGTCTCTGGCGGCCCCTCCGGGGTCGTCCGCACATGGATGCGCGCGTCCCCCACGTCGATGAGCCGGCCCGGCCACGGTGGAATCGGCTCGACACCCACGCGCCCTCCCCTGTTCGCCTCGCGTTTCTCGACCATAACCCTGCCTGTCCGCCACCTCGTCCGGCACTCCCGCTACCCGGGGGACGCGGGAGCGATCATCCGGGTTCGCCCCGATCGGCGAGAGCGACATAGGGCCAATATCACCCTTATCCGGACATTTCGAAATGCGGATACGAATCACAATTCGGACCAAAGCGATCCTATCGGTGCCAACGATGCCAATAAAGCGATAAGTGAATGGCAAAAGCCGCTGATCGCCGTTTGTCGCTCGGACGGTGAGGAAAACAAGACAATGCAGGGATGATCCACCAAGGATCATCAGTAAGGGCATTTTCCGAACGACTTGGAAAACGCCGGAGTGTCGGGGCAACAATCCTTCAAGGAGGACATGAAATGCCCAAGTTCAACAACCTGGTCGGGATTCTCGCGATCAGCGCCGCGCTCACCGGTGGTGCCGTCACCCTGGGTACCGCTGTCGCGGCCACCAGCGCGAACGCCGCCACCGTCATGGGCGGCTACGTGGGCGGCGGTGGCTACTACCCCTACGCGAACTACAACCGCAACCGCAATTCGCAGCGGCAGAAGAACAAGGGTCTGAACGGCAACAAGAACAAGAACAAGAACAAGACGAAGCAGTGGCAGCACGAGCGGCAGAACCAGGGCCAGAACCAGTTCCTGCTGCGTGACTTCACGCTCGTCCTCACGCCGTTCCAGAAGACGGACACCGACGCGCGGGCGCTTCCGTACAACTGGCAGTACGGCACCTCGCAGTCGATTCCGACGACCCGCACGAACAGCTACAGCGACCAGTTCAACAACCCGCGTCAGGGCCAGGACTCCCTGGCCCAGCCGAAGACGAACACGGCCACCGAGGTCAACCCGCGCCTGAAGAAGAAGGACATCAACGCGGACATCGACGTGGACGTGGAGAAGGAGAAGAAGATCGAGAAGGAGAAGAGGGACTACGACCGCGACTACCAGCCGGAGATCGTGCCCTGACGAGTCCCAGGACGGCCCCCGGTGAACGTCCCGGCGATGGCGGGTGACGCGACACCGGACGGCCACCCGTACTCGTGACCGGCGGCCTCACCTGAGCCGGAACCCGCGAGCGACGGAAGACACGCGCGAGCGGCGGAGCGGCGGGCACACCCGCCCGGCGGGACGGACGGCGACCGGATGACCGTGAGACACGGCGCCGGCGCCACCCGTCCGCCGCTCCGTCCGCGGTCGAACGAGCAGTTGAGAGAGCAGAGCACCGGCGGCGTGTTCGAGGAGAGGACCGCCGGTGCCAGGCGAACGCATCGCGCCGCGTCACACACGACGGCGCCGAACCCACTATCACCCGCCCTGGTCCCACACCGGACCGGGCCGGGGTCACGATATTCAGAGGAGAAACACCCAAATGTCCGCGTTGAAGAACATCGCCGGGCTTCTCGCCCTCGGCACCGCGCTGAGCGGCGCGGCCATCGCGCTCGCCGGCGCCACCGCCGGCACGGCCAGCGCAGCGACCGTCATGGGCGGGTACATTCCCGCTCCGTCCGGCGGTGTCCGCTACGTCCGGCCGAGCTACAACCGCAACTACAACACCAACCGGCAGGGCCAGGGGCAGAAGGGCCATAACAAGAACAAGAACAAGAACAAGAACAAGAACCACGAGTGGCAGCACGCTCGTCAGTCGGAGAACCAGAGCCAGTTCCTGCTGCGTGACTTCACGCTCGTTCTCACGCCGTTCCAGAAGTCGTCGAACGGCTCCGCCGCGGTTCCGTGGAACGCCCAGTGGTCGCAGAACTCCACGGTGCCGACGACGACCACCAGTGACTGGAACCAGATGCACAACCGGCCCTGGCAGGACCAGTCCTCGCAGGCCGACCCGCGCACGAACACGGCCACCCAGGTGAACCCGCAGGCCAAGACCAAGGATGTCGACATCGACGTCGACGCCGACATCAAGAAGAAGGAAGAGGAGAAGAAGAGGGACGACAACGAGCGGCCGGGGTACGACATCCCCTGATCCGCGGCGTCCGTGGCGTGGCCGGGATGACCGGCTGCGATGAGACCCGGGCCGCCGGCCCGGGTGCCGGATGAATGTGCCCGTGCTCACCTGGGCGTGGAGTTCCGCGTCCAGGTGAGCACGGGCACTCTTCGTCGCCCCCACTTCGACCACTCTTCGCCGCGCGCGCCCCCAGGGTTCGTCATCGGGGTCCCGGTTTCCCTCAGCCGCTGCCTCCGGGGTTTCGCCCACCCCACCCCGCCGCGGGCGGAGCCCGCAGTCGCGTCCCCCGAGCCCGCCCCGCGGGCCACCACCACTGGGGCCGCCTCGCCCACCGCAGGCCGCTCCATGCCCCCCTCGAACGCCGCCACGTCGCCTCTGCACGCGGCCGGACGCCGGCCGCCCCGGCGGCCGTCACGGCTGCCACTGACGCTCTGCGGCGTCTCCGGCCTCCACCCGGCACCCCACATTCGAATCGGACATTATGGGACAAGTCGCCCTTTTTGTCTCCAATTCGTTCCATAGCCTGCTAATAGCTGATCAAAGGCCATAGGGGCGCGTTTGTCGGGTGTTGTCGCCGGACATCAACGTATCGCAGGAACCCGGCCCACGGGGGCCATAGAGGTATTTCTCTCGAATCTCCACGGAGAAATACCGAAGGATGCGGGGAATTCCAATCCTTTTCAAGGGGGACAGCAATGCCTAAGTTCAAGAAGGTTCTCGCCGGACTCGCACTCGGCACCGCGATCGCGGGGGGCGCGATCGCCATGGGCGCCACAGCCGCGAGCGCCGGCTGCGGAGACGGCTTCTTCGGTATGGGCGGCATGCCCTGCAACAACAACAACTTCGTTCCCTTCAACTGTAACAACAACAACAACTGCGGCAACTTCAACAACAACAACTGCAACAACAACAACTGGTGCAACAACAACCAGAACAACAACTTCTGGAACAACCAGAGCTTCTGGAACCAGAGCGCCTTCTGTGACGACCTCGACAGCGACTCCAACTTCGCCATCGTCGGCCCCTGCGCCACGATCGCCTTCAACGACAAGACCAACCGCAGGAGCAACTTCTTCAACAACGGCTGGTTCAACAACAACTGCTGGCAGAACAACAACAACAACTGGTGCAACAACAACAACAACAACAATAACAACTTCTGCAACTAAGGAAGGCGGGGCCGGCAACGGCCTGCGAGACGACCGTGCCGCTCGGAATCCTGCCAGGTGAAGGGATGACCGAAACGGCCGGCCACACCGTCCTCCACCGCCTTGACAGGAGAACGGCGCCCTGAGGCGCAGTCACGTTCCCGCGGCATCGAAGGCTCTGTGAGCCACGCTTCGGGAACGACCGTTCGATCCAGCAGAGACAAGGGCTCCGGCGAGACTCTCGCCGGAGCCCTGACTTTTTCCCCCGTACTGCGGTCTCCCCACAGGGACGCGAGCTTCTCCGGGCATGCCCCGACCGGTGCTCCGGCGCCCGGCTCCCACTCATCCCCGCGAAGCCCGAAGCGGCAGGCTCGCGGTGCGGGTCCCGGACAGTATGCGGCCCGCCAGGACGCCTTTCCCGGCTCAGTCGGACCGGCCAGAGCCATGTGGCGACGGCACGGGCCGGACCACGCCAGAAACGCCGCTCCTACTCAGGCCGCCGCACCCGTTTCCGTCTCACGGCCGAGCTCCGACGCGTGAACACCCCCGCCAGAAATCGGTCAATCGAGACATTTCTCTCTCAATATCTCTAAGTCAGCCCATAAGACTCTAACTAGTGATCAAAAGGCTTAGATGCCCGTTTGTCAGCCCAGCTGGCTGGAAATCATGACAGCACAGGAAGTTAGGGCCCAATTGAGGGCCCGAAGGACATTTCTCTCACATTCAGCGAAATGCCCTAAACAAATTCAGGGATACTGAATCCTGTCAAGGGGGACACGCATGTCCAAGCTCTACAAGATCATCGCCGGTCTCGCACTCAGCACCGCCGCCGTCGGCGGCGCGCTCGCCCTCGGCGCCGGCGCCGCCAGTGCCGACGGCAGGCGCGGCGACGTCGACCGTCCCATCGTCCGGGATGGCCTGGCCAACGGCGTCGACGACAGCACGGGCGGCATCGCCCAGGGCAACAGGGGCATCGGCGAGCGCGGTGAGCGGGAGAACGTCTTCCCCGTCTTCTTCAACCCGAACAACAACAACAACTTCGATCGGAACGACCGCAACCACAACTTCAACCAGAACAACAACCGCAACTGGTGGAACAACCAGAACTTCTGGAACCAGGGGGCGTTCTCCGACAAGCGGGACGACTTCTCCGGCTTCGGCCTCGTCGCCAAGGACGTCGCGATCGGCTTCCAGGACAAGACGAACAAGGACAACACCTGGTTCAACAACAACTGGTGGAACAACAACTGCTGGAACAACAACAACGACAACAACTGGTGGAACCGCAACGACAACGACCGCGTGAACTGACAAGGCAGGTCCAGCGGCTCCTGCGAGACGATCGCGCCGCTCCGAGAAGGTGACGGATCTGGAAGACCTCCCACAAGGTCTCCGACTCCGGCTCACGGACTGGCGCCGTTGAGTGCAGAGACACGTTCCTCGACCGGCCGGCCGCTCGCTCACCGAGCGACGGCGGCCTGAACGGGAACGGCCGTCAATCCTCCTACAGTGACAACCAAGGGCTCCGGCGGGAAGGCTCCGCCGGAGCCCTGCTCTTTTGCCTGACCGCAGTCGTCACCGCCACTCACTTCCCTCCGCGGCCTTTCCCCTCGCCCACGGTCGCAGCCGCTCCACGGCCTCCCCGACCAGCCCCACCGATGGCAAACGCAGGTAAGCCGGCGCCCCCGCTCGCCGGGCGCAAGGACTCGGCCGCACCAGGGGGGCAAATCGTACCTATCACTACATAAGGCGCATTATCCATCGAATCAAGCCTATACGCAGCTAATCATTAACTAAAAGCAGCAGACATCAGTTTGTCGGGCCGCCCGGCAGGAAATCACCCTAGCGTCGGAAGCAAGGCTCAATAAGGGCCACGGAGAAATTCCTGCTCGCAGTAGGCGGACGGGAAATACCGATAGACGCAGGGCAATTCGAAATCGAATCCTGTCATGGAGGAACCATAATGCCCAACCTCAAGAAGATCTTCGCAGGGCTCGCGCTCAGCACCGCGTTCGTCGGCGGGGCCGTCGCCATGGGCGCCACGGCCGCCAGCGCCGACGACAACCCCTTCTTCTTCAAGAAGGAGGACCGCCCCATCGTCAAGGACGGCGCGGCCAACGGCGTCGACGACAGCACGGGCGGCATCGCCCAGGACAACAAGAAGGGGGAGGACTTCTTCCCGCGCACGTTCTCCCCGCGCAACAACCGGGAGCGCAACGACCGCGACCACAACATCAACGACCGCAACCAGAACAACTGGTGGGACAGCAACAACTGGTGGGGCCAGAACCTCTACAAGGACGACAAGGCTGAGCACGACGCCTTCGGCCTCGTCGCCAAGGACGTCGCCTTCGGTTTCCAGGAGAAGGACGACAAGGCCTTCAACTGGCTCAACAACAACTGGTGGGCCGACCAGAACTGGTGGGACCACAACAACAACGACTGGTGGAACCGCAACGACCGCGAGCACAACAACAACAACCGCGACAACCGCAACAACGACGTCTGATACGCGAGGCCTGACGCCTCGCGCGACACCGCGCCGTCCGGCCGGGTGACGGGAGCCGGTGGGCGGGACCGCCCACGAGTGCCTCTCCGCCACCGGCCGGGGACGACGGCGCCGGTGAGTGCAGCCAGGTGTTTCCAGCGCATCCGCGCGCCGAGCGACAGGAAGCCTGGAAACACCTTCCACCGGATGGCATGAGACAAGGGCTCCGGCGAGATCCTCGCCGGAGCCCTGACCTTTGCGCGCCCGATCCCGCCCCCGCCACCGCCTCACGGCGCCCCCTGAGTGAACCGGCTCCCGCAGGCCGAAGCGAACGAGGACAGGGGATTGAGCGATACCGCGACGGGGAACCAGAGCCGGCCTACCCCGGATCCCGCACGGACACGTCAGGCATGAACGTCGATCAGGTCAGCGGTCGCCTAACCCGGGGTATTGCACCACAACGCGAACCCAAATCCCCTCCGGCCGAGTTTGCCGGCAGGCCGCATCGGCAATCATGACGCCACGGGCGATGACCGGACATACAGGACATCACCCGGACATTTCCGACAGACACTGGGAATGTCGTACTCGGGCACTCCATCCTTCGAGGAGGACCTCAATGCCCAAATTCCGGAACGTCATCACCGGTCTGGCGGTCAGTACGGTAATGGCCGGCGGCGCGCTCGCTCTGACCACCACCGCCGCCCACGCCGCCACCCCGACCACCGCCACCATGTCCGGCACCTGGTGGCACGGCCCGGATCACTACGGACGTCGCGGTCGTGGCTGCCGTAACACGGCCGTCAACCGCAACGACTTCCGCTTCTTCAAGTTCAAGAAGGAGAAGAAGGTCCACCGCAGCAACGCGGCCTTCGCCTCCGGTGACGCCGTCGTCGAGATCGACGGCGACGACGACGACTGACACTGACGGGTGACACCCACTCGTACGGGGTCGTCAGCGCGAAGCCGCGATGTCCGGGCTCGCCCTGATCACGCCTCCGCCACCTCCATGTCGATCGGGCGGCGGTGAATTGGGCGGCCGGGTGAACGGGCGGCCAATAGCTGCGGCCCTGTACGGATCGCCCACTTCCGTGCGGTGAAGAAAGCCCCGGCGGGACAGCCCGCCGGGGCTCCTCTGAACAGACCTGGCAGTCAGGCGGAGCGGCGCGTCTTCCGCTTCTTGGGCGCCTTCTCCTCCTCGTCCGCGCCGTTCGACGCCGCCTTCTTGGCGGCGGCGCCGGAGGCGGCGGCCTTGGCCTTGGCGGCTCCGCCGGGCGACTTGGCCGCGGCGACGCCCTGGCGCTCCCGCTTGGCCGCCTCGACGCTGGCCCGCAGCGCGGCCATGAGGTCGACGGCCGGCCCGGCCTCGGCGGGGGCCTCGGGGGCGACGACCTCCTTGCCCGCCACCTTGGCCTCGATGACCTCCTGCAGCGCCTCCCGGTAGGCGTCCTTGTACTCCGTGGGATCGAAGTCCGCCACCATCGTCTCGATCAGGGACTCGGCCATCTTCAGTTCCTGGGGCCGTACGTCGACGTCCTCCTCCAGGAACCCGAAGTCGGCCTCGCGGATCTCGTCCGGCCAGAGCATGGTCTCCAGCACGAAGACGCCGTCCCGGACGCGGAGCGCGGCCAGCGACTCGCGCTGCCGCAGGGCGACCTTCACGACCGCGACCTGTCCCGACCGCTCCAGCGCGTCCCGCAACAGCACGTACGGCTTGGCGCCCTGCCCGTCCGGCTCCAGGAAGTAGGACTTGGCGAAGTAGATGGGGTCGATCTGTTCCGCGGGGGTGAACTGCAGCACGTCGATCCTGCGGGAGGTGGTCAGCGGCAGGTCGGCGAAGTCCTCGTCGGTCAGCACGACCATCTCGCCGGTCGCGAGCTCGTATCCCTTGGCGATGTCGGAGTAGGGCACCTCTTCGCCGTCGACCGAGCAGACCCTCTTGTATTTGATCCTTCCGCCGTCCTCCCGGTGCACCTGGTGGAACGCGACGTCCTTCTGCTCGGTCGCCGAGTAGAGCTTCACCGGGATGGTGACCAGACCGAACGAGATCGCGCCTTTCCAGATGCTGCGCATAGCCACATTCTCGTCTCTGTGTTCGAACAACGCTATGGTGGGATTCAAGGGAGTTACCTCATGGGCAGGTACCCACTATGGCGGTGCCGTATCCGATCGAGCCGATGCTTGCCATTCCAGGAGAAATCCCCTCCGACCCCGGGGCGTACGCCCTGGAGGTGAAGTGGGACGGCATCCGCGCGCTCGCGTACGTCGACGGCGGCGTGCGGGTCACCGGGCGGCACGGCGCCGACTTCACCCCCCGATATCCCGAGGTCTCCGCCGCCATGGCCCCGCTGGCCGGGCGCAGGGCGGTCGTCGACGGCGAGGTGGTGGCCTTCGACCCCGAGGGCCGGCCCAGCTTCGCCCGGCTGCAGAGGCGCATGCACCTCACCGATCCCGCCGGGGCCCACGTGCTCGGCCGGCTGCCGGTCTCCTACCTGCCCTTCGACCTGCTCCATCTCGACGGGCACACGCTGCTCGACCTGCCATACCTGGACCGGCGGGCGCTGCTCGACTCGCTCGGCCTGGGCGCGCCGCCCTACTTCCCCTGCGAACCGGCCGTGCTGGAGGCGACCAGGCGGCAGGGGCTGGAGGGCGTGGTCGCCAAGCGCCTCGACTCGCCATACCGGCCGGGGCGCAGGGCAGAGTGGTGGATCAAGGTCAAGAACCTGCGCACCGCTGAGGTGGTCGTCGGCGGCTGGCGGCCGGGCAAGGGCCGCCGCGCGGGCGGCGTCGGCTCGCTCCTGCTCGGCGTGTACGCCGGGACCTCTCCGGCCGAGTTCCTCTTCGCCGGCCACGTGGGCACCGGGTTCACCGACGCGATGCTCGGCGACATCCTCCGCCTGATTGAGCCGCTCGAGATCGGGCAGAGCCCCTTCTCTGACGGGCTTCCGAGGGAGATCTCCAGGAACGCCCGGTGGGTCAGGCCCGAAGTGGCCGGCGAGGTGGCGTACACGATGTGGACGCGTGACGGGCGGCTGCGCAACCCCGTGTGGCGGGGCGTGCGCACCGACAAGATCCCCGCGGAGGTGCGGCGGGAGGAGCGGCGATGACGGAGAAGGTGCGGGTGAAGGTCGAGGGCCGACTGCTGGCTCTGACCAACCTGGACAAGGTTCTCTACCCCGACGCCGCGTTCACCAAGGCCGAGGTGATCGACTACTACACCCGGATCGCACCGGTCCTGCTGCCGCACCTGAAGGGCCGCCCGCTCACGGTCAAGCGTTACCCGAACGGCGTCGACGGCCAGTTCTTCTTCGAGAAGAACGTCCCCGAGCACACGCCCGACTGGGTCCGCACGGTGACCCTGCCCGCGCCGGGCAGCAGCAAGAACCGCGAGGAGATCGACTTCGCCGTCGTGGAGGACCTGCCGACCCTGGTCTACTACGCCAACCTGGCCGCCCTGGAGATCCACGTGCCGATGTGGCGGGTGGCCAAGGACGGCGAGCCGCAGCCGCCCGACACCCTCGTCTTCGACCTCGACCCCGGCGCCCCCGCCACGATCGTCGACTGCTGCCGGGTCGCCGTCCTGCTGCGGCAGGCCCTGGCCGACGACGGCCTGGAGAGCCACCCCAAGACCAGCGGCCAGAAGGGCATGCAGATCTACGTCCCCTGGGACCGGGGCCCGGGCACCTCCGGCTACGCCAAGGCGCTCGCCCGGCGGATGCAGGCGGAGCACCCCTTCGTGACCAGCGTGATGGCGAAGAAGGAACGGCCGGGCAGGGTCTTCATCGACTGGAGCCAGAACAACCCGGCCAAGACGACGGTCGCACCCTACTCACTGCGCGCCTCCGCGCGGCCGGCCGCGTCCACTCCCCTGCTGTGGGAGGAGGTCGAGGCGTGCGACAGCCCGGACCAGCTGGTGTTCACCGCACCTGACGTGCTGGAACGCGTGGCGGAACACGGCGACCTGTTCGCACCCCTCACCGCTTAGCCCGGCCGCCACCCTGGCCGTAGTGTTGGACCTGTCGCAGCCGACCTTCGAACGGAAGGACAAGCAGATGCCCGAGATGGACCCCCTCGACGAGGTGGTCGAGGAGATCTCGATCGAGGCGCCGGAGGCCGACGCGGTCGAGCAGCACCAGCTCCTCAATGTCCCCGACGACAGGCGCTGGCCCGAGCGCGTTCCCTTCGACGCCGACCCGGCCGACGTGGCCGAGCAGGAGCGTACGGTCGACCTCGACGACGACGACTATCGCTGAGCCGGATTACCGACACGTAGGATGAGGCCTCGGGGCGGGAGCCCCCGATGCGCATCTTGCAAGGAGACTGCCGTGACCGCTACCCCGGACGCCAAGCCCCGGGGCACCCGGCTACCCCGGATGGCCCGCCGCCGCCAGTTGCTGAGCGCGGCACAGGAAGTGTTCGTGGAGAACGGCTACCACGCGGCGGCGATGGACGAGATCGCCGAGCGGGCCGGTGTGAGCAAGCCGGTGCTCTACCAGCACTTCCCGGGCAAGCTGGAGCTGTACCTCGCGCTGCTGGATCTGCACGTCGACGACATGGTGACCCGGTGCCGGCAGGCGCTCGAGTCCACCACCGACAACAAGCAGCGGGTGCAGGCCGCCATCGGCGCCTTCTTCGACTTCGTCTCCAGTCAGGGCGAGGCGTTCCGGCTCGTCTTCGAATCCGACCTGCGCAACGTCGCGCCCGTACGGCAGCGGATGGAGCGTTCGCTGCACGAGAGCGCCGAGGCGATCAGCCGGGTGATCCAGGAGGACACCGGTTGCTCCAGCGACGAGGCGCACCTGCTCGGCGTGGGCCTCGTCGGCATGGCCGAGGTGAGCGCGCGCTACTGGCTGAGCAGCCACGGCTCGATCCCCAAGGAGGCGGCGACCCAGCTGATGGCGCGCCTCGCCTGGCGCGGCATCAGCGGTTTCCCGCGCACCGGCTGACCGGAATCCTGTTCGCTTCACGCGATCACGGGGCTTGCCGCCCCCTGAGGCGACGACGATGGGTAGGGACAAGCCCTCGCGAAAGGGGAGCCCGATGGAAATAAAGATCGGCGTGCAGTCGGTACACCGTGAGCTCGTCGTGGAGACCGACCTGTCGGCCGAGGAGATCGAGGAGGAGCTCCGCAAGGCGCTCGCCTCCGACAAGGGCGTCTTCTCGCTCACCGACACCAAGGGCCGCCGAGTGGTCGTCCCCGTGGAATCGCTCGGCTTCGTCGAGATCGGCGAGGACGAGTCGCGCCCCGTCGGCTTCGGCGGGACTCTCTAGCGTCTCCGCGACCGCCACCGGCCGCCGACGGCGCGCGCCCACCACGCGCGCCGTCCCGGCGGCTTACCGTGATCCGCAGCGGGTCAGGTGCGTCCGTAACCGCATCCGCGGGGACGGCGGGTCAGATCCGCGCGATGGGGATCCCGCCTCCCGCTGATCGTCGGACAGCACGCGCTTCCTCTCCGCAACACCGCACGCGGAGTCCAGGTGTTCGGCCCACATCTCGTCAAGGAAGTGCCGTAGCGGCGCGAGGCCCTCATGCTCGCACCGTACATCCGTTTGGCACGTTCGCGACCCATGAACGCCGGACCGGCCGGTGCGCGGAGCGGCCCCCCGGCCCTCCCGATCGCCGCTGTTGCGGGTGTCAGGCCAGGTCAGCGGGGATTGACAGCACGAAGCACCCGCGTCGACCACGCTCGCGCGAAGCCGTGGAGATCACGGGCCGGGCGTGAGGCCGAGGGCGGCCATCCGCTTGCCGTGCTCCTCGGTCAGCCTGGCGAACATCCGCCCGACCTCCGCCAGGTCCTCGCCCTTCTCGCCCACCAGCAGAGCGGCGAGCTGCGGCCGGGCGGCGGCGAGCCGCTGCCCCTGGCTCAGCGCCTCGCCGACCATGCGGCGCGCCCACAGCGCGAGGCGGCCGCACAGCCGCGGGTCGGCGTCCAGCGCGGCGCGCACCCGCTCCACCGCGAACTCCCCACGGCTCTCGTCGGTCAGCACCTCGTCCACCAGGGCGCTGATCGAGGGAGTGGTGTGGCGCGCCGCCTCGCGGTAGAAGTCGCCCGCGATTCCTACGCCGACGTACGCCTTGATCAGCGCCTCGTGCCAGTCCTTCGGCCTGGTCTGGGCGTGCCAGGCGTCGATCGCCTCCACGAAGGGGGCCATCGCCTCCTCCGGATCGACGCCGAGTGAGGCCAGTCGGTCCCGCAGCACCCGGAAGTGCCCGTACTCGGTCGCGGCCACGTCCCCGAGGGCGGCCCTGTCGTTCAGCGTCGGAGCCAGCAGTGCGGCGTCCTCGGCCAGCCGAAGGAAGGCGGTGAGCTCGGCGTACGCGAGGACACCGAGCAGGTCCACGCTCCCGGGAGAGGAATCACTCATGGGTGCAGCGTACGGCTCCCGGGCGGCCCCGCCGGTGCCGCGCTCGTCACCGGCTTCCCGGGCGACACAGCAAGAGCTTTTAGCGAGAAGACGCAGAAATCGGTTCCGTGTTGTGGTATCGAGTAGACTGCTTCGTGGAAGTGCGACCGCACTGTGCCGATCACTGTGTCGATCCGGGGTCAATCCCCCCGGACCCCCAGGAACCACTGGAATGCCGCGGTCGCTGATCACGACGAGGGCGCGACTGTCCGCGAGGACCCGGACCGGGAAGGCTCTGCCGGCCGGATGTCCCGGAAGGCCGCCTTCGCATCGATTGAGGCAGGCCACGCTGACAACGACGTTCCGAGACCTGGGAGTCATCCCAGAGATCGCCGATGCGCTCGAGACCGAGGGCATCACTTCACCATTCCCGATTCAGGAGATGGCGCTCCCGCTGGCGCTGGCCGGCCAGGACGTCATCGGACAGGCGCGCACCGGCACCGGCAAGACCTATGCCTTCGGCGTCGCCATGCTCCAGCTCGTCGGCAAGCCGCGGAAGAACCGCAAGAAGCCGCGCGGGCTGGTCCTCGTGCCGACCCGCGAGCTGGCCCTCCAGGTGACCGAGGACCTGGTCCTCGCCGCCGGGAAGCTGGGGTCGCGCATCCTCACCGTGTACGGCGGGCGCGCGTACGAGCCGCAGATCGAGGCGCTCAAGAACGGCGTCGACGTGATCGTCGGGACGCCCGGGCGGCTGCTCGACCTGGTCAAGCAGAAGCACCTCGACCTCGGCCAGATCACCATGCTCGTCCTCGACGAGGCCGACCGCATGCTCGACCTCGGCTTCCTTCCGGACATCGAGCGGATCATCAAGCTGGTGCCGGAGAGTCGGCAGACCATGCTGTTCTCGGCCACCATGCCCGGCGAGATCGTGAACCTGTCCCGCCGCTACCTCACCCGGCCGACCCGGGTCCGGGCGGAGAGCGGCACGGCCGAGGCCGAGACGACCACGCTGACGACGCAGCACGTCTACCGCACGCACCGCATGGACAAGATCGAGATCCTGGCCCGCCTGCTGCAGAGCAGGGGCTCCGGGCTCACGATGGTCTTCTGCGAGACCAAGCGGGCCTGTGACATGGTCGCCGAGCAGCTCAAGGACAAGGGCTTCGCGGTGGCGGCCGTCCACGGCGACCTCGGCCAGGGCCAGCGCGAGCAGGCGCTGCGGGCGTTCCGCAACGGCAAGATCAACGTGCTGGTGGCGACCGACGTCGCGGCGCGCGGCATCGACATCGACGACGTCACCCACGTCGTCAACTACGACTGCCCGCAGGACGAGAAGACCTACGTCCACCGGATCGGCCGTACGGGCCGGGCGGGCCGCACGGGCGTCGCGGTGACCTTCGTCGAGTGGACCGAGCTGACCCGCTGGAAGGTCATCAACAACGCCCTCTCACTGGACTTCACCGAGCCCGTCGAGACCTATTCGAGCTCCCCGCACCTGTTCACCGACCTCGACATCCCCGAGGGGACCAAGGGCGTGCTGCCGCGCGCCCAGCGCTCCCGGGCGGGCCTGGAGGCCGAGGAGATCGAGGACCTCGGGGAGACCGGGCGCACCCGCACCCGCGGCAAGTCACGTCGTGGAGATGCCCGCGACAACACCCGCGACAACGTCCGCGACAACACCCGCGATAACACCCGCGATAACGCAGAGGAGCGCCGCGAGCGCCCCGCCCGCACCCGCGAGCGGCGGCGGACCCGTGGGGGCCGCCTCCAGGACGCCGGGGAGATCGAGGCGCCGGTGTCGGTGGAGGCCCCGGTGGAGATTCCTACGGAGACTCCCGCGGAGACTCCCGCGGAGACCACTGTGGAGACCACTGCCGAGGCCGCGTCGGGGCGCCGTGGGCGCAGGGGCGCGAACGCCTCGGCCCTGACCGGCGCGCTGGCCGACGTCGCGGCCGTACGGCCCGGCAAGGACGGCGCTGTGGACGGCGCTGTGGACGGCGCTGTGGACAGCATGGTGGACGGCATGGTGGACGACGCCGAGGCCGGTGACGGGCCGGAGACCGAGGCGGCGACCACGCGCAGGACCACCCGCCGCAGGACCCGCGTCGCCGACCAGGCGCCCGCGGCCGAGGAGCCGGCGGAGGAGCGCCCGGCCCGGCGCCGCAGGACCCGCGCCGCCGACACCGCCGACCGGGCACTCCCGGCGGAGGAGCCGGCCGTGGAGGCACCCGCGAGCGAGGTCGCCGACGAGCCCGCCGAGCGGACGGCCCCGAAGCCGGAGCCGGAGCCGATCATCCCGGCCAGTCCGTTCATGATCGTGTTCAGGTCTCCCGACCTCGCGACCGATGACGACGACCCCGCGCCGTCCGCCGCGAGCGAGCGCGCCCAGCAGCGGCGCCGCCCGCCCCGGCCGCGGCCCCGCCGTACGGGGTGAGGGGCCGGCACAGGCCCGCTCGGCGATGAGCACGACAGCAGGGGCAGGGAGAGCACCGGACAGCCGGCGCTCTCCCTGCCCCCGTGCTTTGAGAGCCCGTGCTTCGAGGGCCGCTTCGCCCCGCAGTGGGTATGACCTGGACAGGAGGCATGCGAAATGACCATCCGAAACCCGCATAGTCGCTTCGACAGTGTCGTCGGGATCTTCCCTGGGTATCGTGATGCCACGTGAGTGAGCGAGCCTTCAGCAGACGGTCCAGGACGTGGGGCCGGTCCGGCCCATCGGTTCCCGGGATCCGGGGTGAGGTGGAGGAGGCCTCGTGAGCACGCCGCGGTTCCTGACCCTTCCTCCGGGTGTCAGCAGTGAGCAGATCGAGACGCCGCTGGGCTCGTTCGCGGTCCTCGAAGCGCTTCCGGTCAGCGGTGTCCCCGAGCGCTGGCCCGCCCTTCTCGTCCCCGGTTTCACGGGGTCGAAGGAGGACTTCATCGCCGTGCTGCAGACGCTCGCGCAGGCCGGCCGCAGAGTGATCGCGGTCGACATGCGCGGGCAGTACGAGACGTCGGGCCTGGACGATCCGGCGGCGTACACGTGCGCGGCCCTCGGCGCGGACATCGACGCGATCGCCGCGGTGGTCGGCCAGGGTGAGCCCGTCCACCTGCTGGGACACTCCTTCGGCGGGCTGGTCGCCCGGGAGACGGCGCTGAACGGCATCGCCAAGCTCGCCTCGCTGACGCTCATGAGCTCGGGACCCGCGGGCATCGTCGGGCCGCGGGAGCGGATGGGCCGGGTCATGCTGGCGGAGCTTCCGGAGTACGGCCTCGACTACATGTGGTCGAACAGGATGGAGCCCGAGGCGCTGGCGGCGGGCGTCCCTGACGACATCGTCGCGTTCCTGCGCAAGCGGCTCCTCGCCAACCACCCCACCGGTCTCGTGGCGATGGCGGAGGAGGTCCTGGGCGCCTCCGACCGCTGTGCGGAGCTGGCCGGGTGCGGGCTCGACCTCCTGGTCCTGTACGGCGAGCACGACGACGGCTGGCCGCCGCTGCTGCAGGCCGAGATGGCCCGCCGGCTCGACGCGGAGTGCGTCGTGGTGCCCGGGGCGCTCCACTCGCCGGCCGTCGAGGCCCCCGAGACCACCGCGGCGGCCCTGACCCGATTCTGGAACGCGGCGGAAAGCCGGCTGCTCCAGCACCAGCACGGATGACCCGGCCGCCATGCCCGGGACAAGCGGCCTGACCGCCCAGCCTCCGGAGTCCGCGACGTGGCTGGTCCACGTCGACCGGACCATGTGGGTGGCCGGCGTACGCGGCCTGATGCTGCAGGCCCTGCATCCGCTGGCGATGCGGGGCGTGTGGCAGAACTCCAACTTCCGGGAGGACCCCTTCGGCCGGCTGCGCCGTACGGCGGACTTCGTGGGCCGCGTGACGTACGGAAGCCCCGAGGAGGCCGAGGAGATCGGCAGGCGGGTGCGCGCGATCCACAGGACCCTGCGCATCCGCGACCCCGACTCGGGCAGGACCCACCGGGTGGACGAGCCCGAGCTGCTGCTGTGGGTCCACTGCGCGGAGGTCATGTCCTATCTGGAGGTCGTCCGCCGCGCGGGCGCACCGATCAGCGACCGGGAGGCCGACCAGTACCTCGCCGAGCAGCGGCACAGCGCCGCGTACGTCGGGCTGCACCCGGACGACGTGCCCGGCTCCGTCGGCGAGATGAACGACTACTTCGCCCGGATGCGGCCCGTCCTGCGGGTCATCCCCGAGTCGGCCGCCGCCGTGCGGTTCCTGCTCTGGCCGCGACTGCCGGAGAGCATGCGCTTCCTGTCCCCGGCCAAGCCGGCCTACTTCCCGTTCGGCGCGCTGTGCTACTACACGCTGCCCGACTGGGCCCGCCGCCTGTACGGCACGCTTCCCGAGGTGCCCCAGATCGCGGTCACGGCGGCGTTGCGGGCCTTCCGGCTGACCATGAACACGATCCCCGACTTCATGCACCAGCAGGTGCTGGACGATGGCACCAGGGCCATGCTGCGGGCCTCACGCGAACGCCTGGGCGCGGCCGGATACGACGTCGGCAAGGGCCTCAGGGCGCTGGTCGATCCTCGCCGCCATCCCGGCCCTGCGCGGGGCTGACGCCGGAAGAGCCGGGCGTCTCGGCCAGGGCGTCCCAGGGGAGCCTGTCGGGCGAGGCGGCCCGCCCCTCGGGGCAGTGGCGGCGGAAGTCGCACCAGGAGCAGAGGGAGCCCGGCTCGGGCGGGAACAGCCGGTCGATCTCGGGCGGCACCGCGAGCGCCCCGCCGCCGTCCTCCCGCCGAGGGGCCGGCACGGAGCCCTTGGCGCGTCCGGCCCATTCTCGGTAGGCGTCGTCGGCGTCGGCCGCCTCCGTCGCGATGTCCTCGGCCCGGCGCAGGTGACGGGCGAGCGACTCGTCGGTGTGCTCCCACTCCGCGACCGTCCCGCTGGGCAGGTGGTGCAGCTCCACCCGGTGGCAGGCCCGCCGCATCATGCGGGACGAGGCGATCGCGTAGACGGCCAGCGCGATCGACGAACGGGCGTCGTCGGAGGTCGGCGGGCGGCGGCCGGTCTTGTAGTCGACCACGACCAGTTCGTCCCCGCGCCGGTCGAGCCGGTCGACGCGGCCCGAGACGGCGATGACCGACGTACGCGTGGCGACGGTGCGCTCGACGCCCACCGGCTCGTCGCCCGGGTCGAGCGTGGCGACGTAGGAGGAGACCATCTCGCGGGCCCGGTCCCGCCACGTGGCCGACTGCTCCTCGTCCCTGAACCCCTCGCGGATCCAGCCGTTGGTGAGCAGCACGGCCGCCATCACCGGCGTGCGCCGGTCGTACGGCTCCCGCCACCACGCGGCCAGCGCGTTGTGCACGGAGGCCCCCACGCTGTTGTGCGCCCACGGGGGCCCCTTCTGCGGAGCGGGCCGGTCGAGATAGGTGAAGCGGTAGCGACGCCGGCAGTCCAGCCAGGTGTTCAGCCTCGACGGGGTGCAGGTGTAGAGCCGCCTCGGCATGCCGTCGAGGCCGAGCTGCTCCACGGCCTTACTCGTCGAGGTTCAGCTTGATGCCGGACGCCGTGGTGCCGTCCACGAGCGGCGGCGCCGGGTCGGCCTCCTGGGCGCCGGTCAGCGACCCCGACAGCCAGCGGTCGAACTCGGGCTCCAGGTCGCCGATCCTGCCCTCCTCGCCGTGCGCGGGCAGCACCCTCGTCTCGTGCGGCAGCGTGAACAGCCTCTCGCCGATCGAGGTGAGCTGGTCGGCGAGCGCGGGGTACTCCCCGCCGAGCTTGCCGGGGCCGTCCATGAGCAGGGTCTTGCCGGTGAAGACCGCGCCGAGGCCCTCGCAGTAGAGCGAGACGCCGCCCGGCGTGACCCCCGGCGTGGAGAGCACCTCCAACTCGACGTCGGCCACGGAGAACAGTCCCTCGTCCTCCATCTCGATGTCGGGCCAGGTCTCCTCCCAGGTCTGCCGCCACAGGCGCTTGTCCTTGGGGTGGACGGCGATGACGGCCTCGTCCCTGGCCGCCACCTCGATCGCGGCGCCCACGTGGTCGGGCAGGCCGTGGGTGCAGATGACGGCGAGGACCTCGCGGTCGCCGACCTTCTCCAGGATCTTTTCGGCGTCCCGCGCCGGGTCGATGACGATCACCTCGTCGTCGTCGCCCACGATCCAGGTGTTGTTCTCGACCTTGTGCTCGTCGCCCTCAATGTCCACGAGGCCCGAGGTCACCACTCGTTCGATACGCGCTGTCACGGCTCAGAACCTTACTATCCCCGGCGCTTCGGACCCGCCGTACTAGACATCCCCGTCCAGGCGCGGCGAGAAGGCGCCGAAGGGCAGGTCGAGCGCCTGGTCCTGGTCCCGCAGGTCACGCAGGGACAGGTTGGCCAGCGCGATGAAGCAGCCGGCCTCGACCGGCCAGGCGACCGTCCACAGCCAGTTGCCGAGGGCCTCGCCCACGTAGACGGCCCGGTCTCCCGGCACTCCCCGCCCCGCGCACCACAGCGCCGTCGGATGACCGCGTGCGTCGATCTTGGCGTGCGGGGGCCCGGCGTCGAAGCCCGCTCCGGGGTCCGGGCCCGGCAGCCCGGCGTACGCGGCGCCGAGGCCGATGCCGGGTTCCTCTGCGATGAGCAGCATGTCTGCGGGACCGGGGGTGACCGACGGACCGGAGAGGGCGACGACGCTCGCCCTCATGCCGGTGCGCTCGTCACCCACCTCGGCGAAGCCCGTCACCAGCCACCCGGTGGGCAGCGGCCACGGCAGCCAGACGGGCACCCTGGCCGCCTCGCACAGGGCCTCCAGCGCGGCCCGTGAGGGCCGCCGGGGCGGTTGGAAGGGCAGGACGTCCCCGTGGGCGGCGCATCGCCAGGAACTCGACCAGACGTTCGGTTCGTGTAGCGGCCCGAAGCACCGCGGACATGTTGGCGCGGTTCTCACAAATATTCACGGTGCTTCCGTGATGTCCGTACGTCAAGAGTCTGCCCGTTATCTAGTCGTAATCTTGGTGATGTGCGGTGCATCAGATGTGTGGGCGCGATCGTCGCCGACGCCGAAGGGCGTCTGCTGCTGGTGCGGCGGGGCCACCCTCCCGGCGAGGGGCTGTGGTCGCTGCCCGGCGGCAGGGTCGAGCCCGGCGAGACCGACGAACAGGCGCTGCGCCGCGAGCTGCGCGAGGAGACCGGCCTCGACGTCACCGTCGTACGGCTCGCGGGGACCGTGCTGCGGCCCGCCCCCGGCGGGGGGACCTACGAGATCCACGACTACGTGGCGACCGCCTCGGGCGTGCCGGTCGCCGGGGACGACGCCGCCGACGCCCGCTGGTGGGCGCCGTCCGACCTGGTACGGCTTCCGCTGACCGACGGCCTCACCGACGCCCTCACCGAGTGGGGAGTCATCGCTCCGTGACCGTGCTGCGCCAGATCGTCAGGTGGTCGTCGGCGTAGCCGGCCGACCTGCCGATGGCCACGACCCGGTCGCCGGAGACCGCCACCGCCCCGAGCCACTGCGCCCCCTGGCCGCCGAGGCCGTCCTGGGTGAGCGTCTGGCGCGCCCAGTTCACTCCGTCCTCGGACACCCAGGCGGCGCTGTCGGCCTCGCCGCCCTCCGCCGGCGACCGGTGCGATCCGACGGCGACCAGTCCCCGCCCGGTCGCGGTCAGGTCGAGGACCGAGGCGGCGGCGTCGGCGGGCAGCATCCCGTACTCCCAGCTCGCGCCGTCGTCGGTGGACAGCGCGGAGAACGGGCGGGGGCCGTCCTCGGTCATCGCGGTGCCGACGGCCACCACGCCGGCCTCGGTCGCGACCACGTGGCGCAGCCCGGCCGAGGTGGTGTCCGGCGGCAGGACCCGGCCGCGCGCGTTCCAGTTGAGCCCGTCGGAGGAGACCCAGACCACCCCCGTCTCACGGTCGGCCGTGCCCGACCCGCCGACCGCCATGAACCCCTCGGGCGTCGCCGTGACGTCGTAGAGGCGCACCCCCGCCCCTCCGGCCGGCATGCTGCCCGGCGCGGAACGGGTGAACCGCTTGAGGTCGGGGCTGAACCACAGGGCGGGCAGCGTCCCGGTGGCCGACCGGTCCTCCCCCGCCAGGAGGTAGCCCTTCGGCCCGGCGGCCACCACGCCCGGCGCGAGCAGGAAGTGGCCCGCGGGCACCTCGATCGCGGGACCGGGCCGCCAGGTCTTCCCGTCGGCCGAGGTGACCAGCAGCGGCCGGGTCACCGCCGGGTCGGTCGTCGTGCTGCCCACGGCGAGCCATCCCCTGGGGCCGTGCGCCACGCCGCTGAGCGCCTGGCGTCCCGGTCCGCCCAGCAGGTCGGGGAACGCCGCGTCCTTCCAGTTGGCTCCGTTGTTGCCGCTCGTCCAGATCGCGGCGTCGCCGTTGGCCGCGCCCACGGCCACGAAGGTGCCGCCGGAGGCGGCGACGTCCGCGGTGTCCCTGGCGAGCCGGTTGAGCCCGGCGATGTCCTTGAGCGGCACGGTGCGCGCCGCCTCGCCCTTGCCCGCGGTGATCAGGACGGGGAGGTTCTCCACGTCGCCGGGCCCGCGCTTGTCGCCGCCCGCCACGAGGACCCCGGCGTCGGTGATGGCCAGCCCGCGCAGCGTCCCGGGGATCCCGCCGAGATCGGCGCTCCTGGTCCATTTGCGCCCGTCCTGGCTGGTGTAGACGGCGTACCGTTCCCAGGCCGATTCGGCGACCGCCGCCACGCCCGCCGCCGACGCGGCCAGGCCGCGCACGCCCGTCCCCTCCGCGCCGAGCGGCCCTATCGTGCCGCACTGGCTCCAGTCGGCGCCCTCCGGCGAGCAGTAGACCCGGACCTCGCCGCCGTCCGACTTCTGCCGGGTGGGCACGAGCACGAAGCCCTTCTTGGTCGCCGCCAGCGCGCCGGGCTCTGCTCGTACGTCCGCCAGGGCCGCGGCCGTGCGCAACCAGGTGCGGCCGCCGTCGTCGGAGCGCAGGACGACCGAGATCGAGTCGCCCGACCCCGGATCGGCGAGCGCCACCACCCGGTCGCCCCGGGCGGCCACCGCCCGCATCGCCCTGACCTTGTCGGGGGTGCCGATCTGGTCGGTGTCCACCCTCGTCCAGCCGGCGCCGTCGGGTGACACCCAGGCGACCGGGCCCGCCGTGCCGTCACGCAGGGTCGTGGCGCCCACGGCGAGGAAGCCGGTCGCGGTCCGCGCCACGTCGGTGATCCTGTCCTGGCTCCAGAACGCGGTCAGCCGGGCGGGGTCCACCGCGGTCCAGGACCGGCCGTCGGAGGAGACCCACATGCCGCGCGCGGCCGGGCCCGCGGAGCCGGGCGCGTCGGTCCCGACGGCGAGCCAGCGGCCGTCGCCGCCCGCGACCCTGCCGACCGCCCCGGGCGCGGACTCGTATCCTGGGGCGTCGGCGACCCGGCCCATCTGCCAGTGCTCGCCGCCGTCGGCGGACACGAGGAACAGCGGCCGCGCGAGCGGGCTCGTCGTGTCGCTGCCCGCCGCCACCACCGTCGCGCCCGCCGCGGCGAACGCGTTGAGCACCTGGCTTGAGCCGTTGCCCGGCAGCCCGGGCGCCGAGAACGCCGCGTCGCCCGACTGGCCGTCGCCGGCGGCGAGGCGCAAGCCGGCCGTGGACGGGCCGCCGGCCCACCTCACGACGGCCACGCCCAGCACGGCGGCCGCGACGAGGACCACGGCGATCAACGCCGGAGCGACAAGCCGGGGTAACCGCATGGGTAACCGTGGAGGGAACCGCCGCACCGGCAGCACCCGCCTGTGGCGGCGTCCGCCGCCCGCCCGGGGCGAGCCGGCGGCCACGAGCACGTCGGGACGGGCCGGGCGGCCCCCCGGCGGACGACCAATGCGCTCGACCGGCTCAACCGGCTCGACCGGCCTGTCTTCCCCGGGCCCGTCGTGCTCGGGCTCGACCGGGATCTCGGGGCTCATGCGGATGCCGCCGGACTCCCCCAGGCCGTGACGCGAGGCGGGCTCTGGCGGCGTGTGCGCCCACACGTGCTCCCCGCGCTCGCCGGAATCCTGCTCGCCGGGGTCGTGCTCGCGCAGCGGCCCCGACGGAGGGGTGTCGATTTCGGGGGCGCCGGGCCCGTCCGGGTTCTCGCGGGGGATCTGGGCACGCCGCCGCCGGGGCGGGCCGGAGGCGACCAGCTTGTCCGGCCGGTTCACGATCCGGCGACGCCGGCCCTCCTCCTGCCCGGGTGACTCCTGCCCGGGTGATTCCTGCGTGGGGGACGCCGCCGGTTCCCCCGCCGACCTGGCACCCTCGCCATGCCAGGTCGTGGGGGCCTGCCCGGGGCCGGGCGGGCCGGTCGCGCCCGCGTCGCCGGGCTCCCCGGGAGCTTCGGGACTCCGTCCGCCTGAGCGGCTGTGGCGCGGTTCGCCCGTCCCGTGCTGCCCTGTCCCGTGCGGCCCTGTCCCGTGCGGCCCTGTCCCGTACGGCGCCGCGTACGGCCTGCGGCCGGTCCGGGGCCCGCGGTTGCGGGGTGCGTCCGATCCCTCGTCCGCCGCAGGGCGCGGCGCCCAGGTGTCGCCGCGTAAGTCCGGGTCGGGTGGGTCCGGATCGCCGATCTTGGGGTATGGCCGGGTGTCCTCGTCGTCTCCCGGCCCGCCCGCGTCATCGGGTACCGCGTCATCGGGAATCGGGGCGGCGAACGGCGGCATCGCCCACGGAGACGGGCCGGGCGGCCGGTGGTGCAGCTCCGGCGGGGGCGCGGAGGAGGGTTCGCCGGCATCACGTCGGCGGTCGCGCTCGTGGGGGCCCGAGGCCACGCTCAGTACCTCCTCCCCGGAGAGGTCAATCCGGACCGTTCCACCTGTGGTAAGGCAAAGCGATCACAGTGATACCCCATCACGGATCCAGAGCAACACGGGAAGAGCGTGGGAGCCATACCTCTCTAGTGAGATTTATCGGGAGAGGGTCTGAATTGCCCACTTTCGGGCGATTATCAGCACGCCGATGCCGAAAATCGCGAACTGGACGGCCGATCCGATCAGCGCCTCCCAGGGCACCGCGCCCTGTTCCATCGCGCTGCCCATGTCCCCAGAGGCCGCGACGACTCCGAACGCCACGATGTTGTTGGTCGCGTGCAGGGCGATCGGCGCCTCCAGCCCGCCGGTGCGGACCGCCAGCCACCCCATGAGCATGCCGAACGCGAAGACGTAGACGATCCCCCAGCCCGTGTAGCCGTGTGAGGCGGCGAAGGCCGCCGCGCCCACCAGGATCGCCGGCCACGGATTACGCAGGTACGCCCCGAATCCCTGGATGATCCACCCGCGGTAGGCGTACTCCTCGGCCGCCGACTGGAACGGCACCAGCAGCAGGATCACGATGATGGCCGGGAGGAACTCCCCCCAGCCCGCCCAGCGGAATCCGGGATCCACCCCGGCGGACATCAGCATCCCCGCCTCGACCGCCTGGCCGAGCACGACCGCCACCAGCGCGACCAGCAGGCAGGCCCCCAGCCACCGCCACCGCAGCCGCAGGGCCACCGACGACAGCGACCCCGGTGGTCTTCGCTGCAACAGCCACGCCGCGCCGAGCACCAGCGGCAGCAGCAGCGCGATGACCCCCAGCTGGAACCCGAGGTCGAGGACGGGATCGGCGAACAGCCGGGTCCCCGACCGCACCATGGGAACGCCGGTGACCAGCGAGACCACGAAGGCCACCAGACCGACGGCGATCGAGAGCGCCAGGAAGGCCGCGATGATCGCCACCGTGCCGGCGATCGGCCGCCACCAGCGGTGCAACGGCGTACGGGCCAGACGGTCGTAACGGGTGCCGGGCGGGGGCGGGACGTCCCAGCGGGTACGCGGGGGCGGCGCCCACGGGTAGGGCCCCGGATATGGCCCTGGATATGGCCCTGGATATGACCACTGCGGCTGGGCCGCAGGGTGTGGCGGCGGGTGCGGCAGCGGCTGCGGCGGGCCGGCCGGCCAGGCGGTCCCGCCCGCGTACGGCCCGGGTGCCAGGTAGGGACCGGGCATCTGGTTCGGGCCGGCGGCCTGATCCGGGCCCGGTGACTGGGCCGGATCCGGCTGTGGTTCGTTCATGTGTCCATTCTTCGCGTACCGCGGGCGATCAGCTGGGCGGGGTGAAGGAGCTGGACCGGGGAAGGCTGGCGGCGCGGCCCTTGGCCGCCACCACCAGGGCCATCTTCCGCGACGCCTCGTCGATCATCTCGTCCCCCAGCATGACCGCGCCCCGTTTCTCGACCGTCGTGTAGTACTCGTACGCGTCGAGGATGAGTTCGGCGTGGTCGTAGTCCTCCTGGGACGGCGAGAACACCTCGTTGGCCGCCTCCACCTGCGACGGGTGGAGCACCCACTTGCCGTCGAACCCCAGGGCGGCCGACCGCATCGCCACCCGGCGGAAGCCGTCCAGGTCGCGGATCTGCAGGTACGGCCCGTCGATCGCCTGGAGGCCGTGCGCGCGGGCGGCCATCAGGATGCGCATGAGGATGTAGTGGTACGCGTCCCCCTCGCCGTACCCGGGGGGCTGCTCGCCCACGACCAGCGTCCGCATGCCGATCGAGGCCATGAAGTCGGCCGGGCCGAAGACCAGCGTCTCCAGCCGGGGCGAGGAGGCGGCGATGTCGTCCACGTTGACGAGGCCCCGGGCGTCCTCGATCTGCGCCTCGATGCCGATGCCGCCCTCGGGCAGGCCGGTGGCCCGTTCGATCTGGCCGATGAGGGTGTCGAGCCAGGCCACGTGGGAGGCGTCCGCGACCTTCGGCAGCATGAGGCAGTCGAGCCGGTCGCCGGCGCCTTCGACGACCTCGATGACGTCCCGATAGGTCCACTGGGTGGTGAGGTCGTTGACCCGGACGACGACCGTCTTGCCCGTCCAGTCGCCCTCCCTCAGCGCGGCGACGACGTTGCGGCGCGCCTCGTCCTTCGCGCCGGGGGCGACGGAGTCCTCCAGGTCGAGGAAGGCCTCGTCGGCGGCGAGGCCCTGGGCCTTCTCCAGGAAACGCGGATTGCTGCCGGGCACCGCCAGGCACGAACGTCGAGCGCGCATGGGCACACGGTAGCGCGGTGAATAAGCTCTGCTTCATGAGGCTGGCGGTGATCGAAGAGGGTGCGAAGAAGTCCAACGTGTTGTGGCTCGGCCTGCCGTCCGGGCTCCGGCTGGCCTGGCACGTGTGGCACGACGGCGCGGTCTACGTGGTGACCGGCGGAGGGGAGCAGTCCCTGCCCGGGCTGACCGAGGTCGCGGCCGGGCGGGGCGAGGTCGAGGTCGTGCTGCGCAGCAAGGACAACGGCGCCGAGCTCGTCCGTTTCCCCGCCGTCGCCGAGGTGGTGGACCAGGCGGCCGCCCCCGAGGCCGTGGCCGCGCTGGCCAAGGAGCGCCTGAACGCCCGCGACGCCGCCGGCCTGACCACCCGCTGGGCCGAGGGGTCCACCGTCGTACGGCTCGTCCCCCGCGCCTGAACGCTCAGACGCGTACGGTCTCGGCCGCCTCGACGGCGTGGCGCTCCGAGCCAAGCCGTACGGTCGCGGTCTGGGCCAGCAGGGCCCCGGCGAGCACGATCAGGCCTCCGGTGATCTGGGCGGTCCCCAGGCGCTCGCCGAGCAGCACCCAGGCGATCAGCGCTCCCGCGATGACCTCCACCGAGGCGACCGTCGCCCCGACCGCCGCCGACAGCCGCCGCACGGCCGTGACCCCGGTCGTGTACGCGACCACGGTGGCCACCACGACCAGCACCACGGCGGCCGCGGCGACCGGGACCGTGTGGCCGGAGACCTCGACGGCGTGGGTGAACGCCGGCCAGTCGATGTTCCAGGGCCGGGAGACGGGCAGCAGGACCACCGCCGAGCCGAGCATGCCCCAGCCGATCAGGCCGAGCGTGTCCACGTCGTCGCCGAACGAGTCGCTCATCAGGAAATATCCGGCGCAGCCGGCGCCGGCCAGCAGGGCCAGCAGCAGCCCGAGTGCGTCGAGGCGCAGTCCCTCCCAGACCTGCACGACGATCGCCAGGCCCACGATCGCGATGAGCGCCCCCAGGTAGGCCGAGCGCGGCAGCCGTACCCGCCGGACGAACCGCACCCACAGGACCACCATCACCGGGGAGGTGTACTCCAGCAGCAGCGCGACGCCGACCGGCAGTCGGGTGATGGCCACGAAATACAAAGCCTGCACGGCGGCCACGGCGACCACGGCGTACGCCGCGAAGAACAGCAGGCGGTCACGGGGGATGCGCAGCGCGCGCGGCCTGACGGCGGCCAGGACCGCCAGCAGGAGCACGCCGGCCCCCGCCATGCGGACCCACACGGCCTGCAGCGGCGTGAGCCCCGCCATGCCGAGGATCTTCGCCATCGGTCCGGAGAACCCGAAACAGAAGGCCGAGACGCCCGCGATCGCCAGGCTGACAGCCCTCATCGTCACCTGCCCATGTAATTACCAACAAACGGCTTTGATCCTGTCATAACGCGGAGCGGTCCGCATCCTTGCGTAACCTGACAGAGTGGATCGGATCTTCGTGGCCCGCCTGGCGGGGCTGGCGGTCTTCGACCCGGCCGGCGACCAGATCGGCCGGATCCGGGACGTCGTCGTCTCGCTGCGGGGACCGCTGCTCCCCAGGGTCCACGGCTTCGTCGTCGAGGTCCAGCCGCGCCGCCGGGTCTTCCTGCCGATCACCAGGATCACCAGCATCGAGGCCCGCGCCCTCATCTTCACCGGCAAGCTCAACATGCGCAGGTTCGAGTGCCGGGACGCCGAGACGCTGGCCATCGGGGAGATGCTCGACCGCACCGTCGAGTACAAGGGCGAGCGGGTGACCGTACAGGACCTGGCCATGGAGCAGCCGCGGCCGTCCGACTGGCTCATCACGAAGGTCGCGGTACGCCGCGGGAGGCGGCGTAGGGGCGAGACGCTGATCGTGGACTGGGACGAGGTCAACGGCTTCACAGGGATCCAGAAGGACCAGGGCGCGGCCAACCTGCTCGCCGCCTTCGAGGCGCTGCGCCCGGCCGACCTGGCGAACATGCTGCATGAGCTGCCCACCAAGCGGATGGCCGAGGTCGCCGCCGCACTGGACGACGACCGGCTCGCCGACGTCCTGGAGGAGCTGCCCGAGCGCGACCAGGTGCTCGTGCTGAGCCGGCTGCACCGGGAGCGTGCCGCCGACGTGCTGGAGGAGATGGGCCCGGACGACGCCGCCGACCTGCTGCAGGAGCTGCCCGCCGAGCAGGCCGAGGGCTTGCTGCGGCTCATGGTGCCGGAGGAGGCCGAGCCGGTCCGGCGGCTGCTGACCTACGGCGAGTTCACCGCCGGCGGCATGATGACGACCGAGCCGATCATCCTCCCGCCGACCTCGACCGTGGCCGAGGCCCTCGCGCACATCCGCCAGCAGGAGCGGCCCCCCGCCATCGCCGCCCAGGTGTACGTGGCCCGCCCGCCGAGCGAGACGCCGACCGGGCGCTTCCTGGGGGTCGCGCACTTCCAGCGGCTGCTGCGGGAGCCGCCGTCGACGCTGCTCGGCAGCGTGATAGACATCACCGTGGACCCGATCAGGCCCGAGCTCACGGTGCACGAGGTGGCGTCGTACCTCGCGACGTACAACCTGGTCGCGGTCCCCGTCGTGGACGAGCTGTGCCGGCTGCTCGGCGCGGTGACCGTCGACGACGTGCTGGACCACATGCTGCCGGAGGACTGGCGGGAACGCCCATGACAGAACGCCTCGACCAGCCGCGCGAGCTGACCTACCGCCTGCGGCTCTACTACGACCCCGAGGCGTTCGGCCAGCTCTCCGAACGGATCGCGCGCTTCCTGGGGACCGCGCGCTTCATCGTCTACATGACCGTGTTCGTCGGGGTCTGGCTGCTGTGGAACGTGCTCGCGCCGTTCAAGTTCGACCCCTACCCGTTCATCTTCCTGACCCTGATGCTCTCGCTCCAGGCGTCGTACGCCGCGCCGCTGATCCTGCTGGCGCAGAACCGGCAGGCCGACCGCGACCGCATCCAGTACGAGCAGGACAGGGTGACGGCCGAGCGCAACCAGGCCGAGATCGAGTACCTCACCCGGGAGATCGCCGGCCTGCGCATGGCGCTCGGCGAGGTGGCCACGCGCGACTACATCCGCTCTGAGTTCCAGCGTCTGCAGGACGAGCTGAGCGCCGATACGCCTAGATCGCGTGGGGCGGGTTCGGAGGATCCCCGCTGAGTCCATAGCATGGATTCATGGCACCATCCCCTGAACTGGTCATGGCCGCGCTGGCGACGGTGAACGACCCGGAGATCCGTCGGCCGATCACCGAGCTCGGCATGGTCAAGAACGTCGACATCGCCCCCGACGGGGTGGTGCGCGTTGGCGTGTACCTGACCGTCGCCGGCTGCCCCCTGAAGGACACCATCACCCGCGACATCACCGGGGCCGTGTCCCGGATCGACGGCGTGTCCCGCGTCCACGTGGACATGGACGTCATGAGCGCCGAGCAGCGCAAGGAACTGCAGACGAAGCTGCGCGGCGACCGCGGGCCGGAGAAGGAGATCCCCTTCGCCAAGGCCGGCTCGCTGACCCGGGTGTTCGCGGTGGCGAGCGGCAAGGGCGGCGTCGGCAAGTCGTCGGTCACGGTGAACCTCGCCGCGGCGATGGCCTCCCAGGGCCTGAAGGTCGGCGTCGTGGACGCCGACATCTACGGCCACTCGGTGCCGCGCATGCTCGGCGTGAGCGAGCGGCCCACCAAGGTCGAGGACATGATCATGCCGCCGGTGGCGCATGACATCAAGGTCATCTCGGTCGGCATGTTCAAGCCCGAGGGCAACACGCCGGTGGTCTGGCGCGGCCCGATGCTCGACCGCGCGCTGTACCAGTTCCTGACCGACGTCTACTGGGGCGACCTCGACGTCCTGCTGATGGACCTGCCCCCGGGCACCGGCGACATCGCGATCTCGGTCGCCCAGCGTCTGCCCACGGCCGAGATCCTGGTCGTGACGACCCCGCAGCAGGCCGCGGCCGAGGTGGCCGAGCGCGCCGGGTCGATCGCCGCCCAGACCCACCAGCAGATCGCTGGCGTCATCGAGAACATGGCGTGGCTGCCCTGCCCGCACTGCGACGAGCGCATCTCGGTGTTCGGCGAGGGCGGCGGCCAGTCCGTGGCCGACGCGCTGACCCGCACGCTGGGCGCGCGCGTGCCGCTGCTCGGCCAGGTGCCGATCGACATGCGGCTGCGTGAGGGCGGCGACGAGGGCAAGCCGCTCGTGCTGACCGACCCCGACGCCCCGGCGGCGGCGGAGCTGCGCCGGATCGCGTCCGGCCTCGGCAAGAAGTCGACCAGCCTCAAGGGCCTGAAGCTCGACATCTCGCCGGTCAAGCACTAGACCGGCGGCCGGATCAGGTCGCCTCGTTGTCGTACGGCGGGATCTCCCCCACGCCCAGTTCCGGCGTGGGGGCGCCGACCGGCTCGGCCGTCGTCTCCGGGCCGCCGTTCCAGTCGTTCTCGAGGTCGTCGAGCAGGTGCTTGCGCACGAAGTTCTTGGGGTTGAGGTCGGCCGGGTCGAAGTTGGCGAACTCGGGCCCCATGTTGGCCTGCAGGTCAGCCTTCGCGTTGTTGGCCATCTGCCGGAGCTGCCGCAGCGTACGGCCCGCCTGCGAGGCGGCCTGGGGCAGTTTCTCCGGCCCGAAGACGAGTAGGGCGATCACCACCAGTGCCAGGGCCTCTCCCCAGCCGAGTCCGAACATGGCGATCTCCTCCTGCATGTGCGACTGAAATCAGACTAATGCCCGCGCCCCAAGCTGTGGACAGGGGACGCCCTGCTTCATGAGACGGGCTTCATAAGACGGGCTTCATGAGACGGGCTTCATGAGACGGGCTTCATGAGGGGCGCGCGCTGGGGGCGGGGGCCGCGCCGACCGTGACCGTCGCCGTCCGCACCTCGCCGTCGTGCCGGAACCTGATCCGCACCTGGTCGCCGGGGGCCTTGCTGCGGATGGTGACGATCAGCTCCCGGCTGTCGCTCACGGGCTGGCCGTCGACCTCCAGGATGACGTCCCCCGGGTGCAGGCCCGCCTTGGCGGCCGGACCTCCCGGCGTGACCGGCACGGCGCCGCCCTCGGTCTGGGTGGAGATCCGCACCCCCTGGCCCTGGTAGCTCTGGTCGATCGTGATGCCGATCCTGGAGGTGCGGGCCGTTCCGGTGGTGATGAGCTCCTGGGCGATCCGGCGCACCTGGTTCACCGGGATCGCGAAGCCGAGGCCGATGCTGCCGGACTGCTGGCCCAGCAGGGAGCCGCCGACGGTGGCGATCGCCGAGTTCACCCCGATCACCTCGCCCGCCGCGTTGACCAGGGGGCCGCCCGAGTTGCCGGGGTTGATGGCGGCGTCCGTCTGGATAGCGTTGATGAGCGCGTAGTCGGACCCGGTGCTGCCGCCCGCCTCGACGGGCCGGTTGAGCGAGCTGACGATGCCGGTGGTGACCGTGCCGGTCAGGCCGAGGGGCGAGCCGACCGCGATGACCGGGTCGCCGACGACCACGCCGTCGGAGTTGCCGAGGGGCAGCTCCGGCGCCCTGACGGCCCCGTCCGGCTTCACGACCGCGATGTCGGAGTTGGGGTCGCGGCCGACGACGCGCGCCCCCGAGGAGGTGCGGTCGTTGTAGCGGATGCGGATCTCCCCGGCCTGTCCGGCGACGGCCACGACGTGGTTGTTCGTGACGATGTAGCCGCCCTTGATGACGAAGCCCGACCCGGTGCCGGACTCGCTGTTGCCCTTGACCTCCAGCGAGACCACGCTGGGCAGGACCTTGGCGGCCACCCCGGCCACCGACTGCGGCGGCCGGGCCGTGGGCTGCTTCGACGGCGTGCTCAGCGCGTAGCCGGGGTCGATGCCGGAGGACGGACGCGTCAGCAGGAACGTGCCCCAGCTCGCCACGCCGCCCGCCACGAGCGCGATGACCACGGCCAGGGCGGCGTACAGCGCGATGTTGGGGCCGCGCGGCTCCCGCTGCGGCGCGACGGGATACAGCGGCGGCGGAGCCCATCCTGGGCCCATGCCGTACGCGCCGGTGGAAGGCGGAGGGCCACCAGGAGACTGCTCCGGCTCCTCGCCCGCGGGAAGGAACTCGGGCCGGTCCGACGCGCCGAACGAACGCGTGTTGTCGGTCATCGCGGCAGTCACTCCTCGCGCACGGCGTCATCCGCTGGGCAGCCGCGGTAACGAGGAAAGCGGCACACGACGGCTACGGTGTCCGATCGTATGCCGATTCCTCGGATCAGCGCGAAAGCCCCCTGGTGACGCTGGGTGACGGGGTGGGCGACACGCTCACCACGGGTGCCCTGTTCTGGGCGGGATGCTGTACGAACATCTGGCCGGGCGTCGGGTTCGGGGTGGCCGTGGATCCTCCGGCCATGAGCATGGTGCCGAGGGCGACGGCGGCGCCGGCCATTCCCACGGCGACGTATCCCGCGCGTCTGGCCCTTCCGGGCCGTCCCGGCCTGGATCGTCCCTCGTCCCGGCCCCGGGGCCGGTTGTCCATAGGCCCGGCGGCGTGCATGCCGGGTAGCCGCCCGGCGCCGAAGGCCGGGTGGTCGGGAAAGGGCCGCATCCGCGGCGGCAACGGCCCTCCCGGCTCCGCCATGCGCAGCAGCGACATGGTGAGGTCCGCCGGCATGGCGGGCGGATCCATGGACCGCAGACGGGTCTTCAGCGCCCGCATCGCGTCGACCTCCGCGCGGCAGTCCGCGCAGAAGGTCAGGTGCGCGAGCGCGCGTTCTCGCTCGTTGTGACTGAGTTCGCCGTCGATGAGCGCGGAGACGCGCTCGCCAAGATGACTCACAGTCCCTCCCTGCTGATTGAAGGGGGGGTTTGATCGCCGTTCCGGTTCGCGGAGGGCGCCCGGTGGTCGAGCGCCTCCCGCAGTTGGGCGCGGCCGCGATGGATGCGGCTGCGCACCGTGCCGAGTTTCACGCCGAGCGTCGCGGCGATCTCCTCGTAGGACAGTCCCTCGATGTCGCACAGCACCACGGCCGCCCGGAACTCCGGCGCCAGGGCGTCGAGCGCGGCCTGGATGTCGGGCTCCAGGTGCGCGTCGTCGTACGCCTGCGCCGGGGACGGCTCGCGGCCGTGCAGCCGCTCGGCGGCGTCGTCCGCCAGCCCCTCGAAGCGGATGCGCTGCCTGCGCCGCGCCATGTCGAGGAAGAGGTTCGTCGTGATCCGGTGCAGCCACCCCTCGAACGTGCCCGGGGTGTAGCTCGACAGGGACCGGAAGACCCGGACGAAGACCTCCTGAGTGAGGTCCTCGGCGTCGTGGACGTTGCCCGTCAGCCTGTAGGCCAGCCGGTAGACCCGAGCGGAATGAGTTCGGACGACCTCCTCCCAGGTGGGAGGCGTCCAGTCGGACACCGAAGTCTCCGCCTGGTGGTCGTGCTCGTCCACCGGCATTCCTCTCTGCAGGATCGTCGCTACAGCCATAGTGCCTGGTTTCGCCCCTTCCTGCGCACCGCGGGCTGAGCGGTCTCGAACAAAGACCGTTCAAAGCGTGCAACGTCCCCGTTGTGGCGTGAGTTCCCGTTCCGGTCCGACTCCCCTAGGCTGCGTCCAAGATGAAGCAGGGGAGGGAGAGGCCGATGGCGACACCGGCCAGCCTGGAGTACGCGGAGGAGTTCGTCCCGGAGGACGACATCCTGCGGACCGCGCGCCGGCGTGGCATCGAGGTCGGGGCGCGCCCGATCCTGCCCGGGTGCGGAGCGGCGCTCTGCTTCCTCGCCACCGTGGTGAACGCGCGCTCGGTGGTGGAGGTCGGCACCGGGTGCGGGGTCTCCGGCCTGTGGCTGCTGCGCGGCATGCGCCCGGACGGCACGCTCACGAGCGTGGACGTGGAGCCCGAGCACCAGCGCATGGCGCGCCAGACGTTCGCGGAGGCGGGGTTCTCCGGCAGCCGCATCCGTCTCATCGGCGGCCGCGCGCTCGACGTCCTTCCCCGCCTCGCCGACGGCGGCTACGACATGGTCTTCTGCGACGCGGCCAAGCAGGAGTACATCGACTACCTGACCGAGTCGGTACGGCTCCTGCGCACGGGCGGGGTCGTCGTCTTCGGCGACGCCTTCTGCGACGACCAGGTGGCCGACCCCACCCAGCGCGACCCCGACACGGTCGCGATCCGCGAACTGGGCAAGCTCGTGAGGAACGACGAGCGGCTGCGCCCGCTGATGCTGCCGCTCGGCTCCGGGCTGCTGGCCGCCGTCAAGCTCGGCTGACCTGCGCCCGAGGAGCGCTCCGCCGGAGCGCTCCGCCTCATGTCATCTTGTACGCCCTCACCAGGGTCTGCTTCGCCCCGCAGCGGGCGAAGCGCAGCTTGTACGGCTTGCTCACGCAGGCCCAGAACTCGATCCTTCCGCTGTTCATCTTCTTCGTCTTCTGCTCGACGCAGTCCACGTCCTTGTAGAAGTTCATGTAGCGGTAGGTGTGACCGCCGTAGCGGATCTTGGCCATCGCGTAGCGGTGGTCGGTGCTGCGGTCGCAGATGACGATCGTGTTGCGGTCGGTCAGCGTGGCCTCCGCCAGCGCGTTGCCATGGCCGTCGCTGATCCGCGCCGTGGCGAGCGGCGAGGCCGAAGCGGAGGCGGCGGTGCCGACGGTGGCGGTGGCGAGTGCCAGACCGGCGACGGCCGTGGCGAGCAGCAGCTTCTTCATCGCTGTTCCTTTCCGTTTGCGCGGCTTCCAGTGGTTTGGAGACCGGAAGTCGCCGGAAAGTTCGAAGCGGCGGTCAGAGGCCGTTCGCAGAAGCGGTGGTGAGGTAGCGGAGGAGCAGGCGGACGCCGAAGCCGGTGCCGCCCTTGGTGATCTCGCCCTCGTCGGAGGTGGCCCGCGCGGGCCCCGCGATGTCCAGGTGCGCCCAGGGCCGCCCGCCGGTGAACTCCCGCAGGAACAGCGCGGCGGCGATCGACCCCGCCGCGCCCGACAACGTCCTGTCGACGTTGGCCAGGTCGGCGACGTCGGAGTCGAGCATCGCGCGGTAGTCCTCGACGAGCGGCATCCGCCACAGCCGCTCCCCACCGGCCTCTCCCGCCTCCGCCAGGGAAGCGGCCAGCGACTCGTCGGTGGCGTAGAGCGCGCCCAGGTTCACGCCGAGCGCGACCTTGGCCGCCCCGGTCAGCGTCGCGACGTCGATCAGGACGTCCGGATCCAGTTCGGCGTCGGCGTACGCCAGCGCGTCGGCCAGCACGAGACGGCCCTCGGCGTCGGTGTTCAGCACCTCGACCGTGCGCCCGCCGTACTGGGTGATGACGTCTCCGGGCCGCTGCGCCGAGCCGGAGATGGAGTTCTCCGCGCACGCCACGAGGCCGGTGACCCGCACCGGCGCCTCGAAGGCCGCCAGCGCGCTCATCGCGGCGATGACGGCGGCCCCGCCCGCCATGTCCGTCTTCATCGCCTTCATGCCCTCGGTGGGCTTCAGGGACAGGCCGCCGGTGTCGAACGTGATGCCCTTGCCGGCGAGCACCACGTGGGCGCGCGGGTTCTCCGGCGTGTAGGAGAGCTGGACCAGGCACGGCGGGCTGATCGACCCCTGGCCGACCGCCCGGATGCCGCCGAACTCGCCGAGCTCGGGCTCCTCCCACACGCGTACGTCGAGCCCGGACTCGGCGGCGACGCCCTTGGCCTGCTCGGCGAGCCAGGCGGGCGTCTTCACCGAGGACGGGGTGTTGACGAGGTCGCGGGCGAGCGCGGTGGCCCGGGCGACCGCCTCGCCGCGCTTCAGGTCCTGCTCGTCCCCGCCGATGAAGACGATCTCCCCGACCGGCTTCGTGCGGCCGTTGCCGATGGTGAACGTGTACGCCGCGAGCAGCGCGCCCTCGACCAGGGCGGCCGCCTTCCCCTCGGACGGGACGACGACCGACAGCGACGCCCGGCCCTTCGCCCGCCTCGCGACGGCCGCCCCGGCCTTGCGCAGCGCGGCGGCCGACCCGTCGCCGGTGCCGTACAGCAGGACGCGCCGCACGCCGCCCTCCCGGACGGTGGGGACCTCCACGACCTCGCCGGGCTCTCCCTTGGCCTCATAGTGCGCCAGCAGCGCGTCCACCGGCACGGGAGACTCCAGCCAGGGCGCCGCGGCAGGGGCCGGTCCGGGGCCGAAAGGCACGGCCACCAGGTCGGCGTCCGGCGCCGGCCCGGCACCGTGAGAACCGGCGAAGACCGGCGTGGTCTCGATGGGCACGTCCACCTCCAACAGGGCGGCCCCGGCGCGGGATCATCCGCCGCCAGGGCCGTTAATCGAACAGGTCGGCTGACGGATCAGCCGACCACCTTCTTCAGCGCGTCACCGAGGGCGCTGGCCTCGTCCGCGGACAGCTCCACGACGAGTCGGCCGCCACCTTCGAGAGGGACCCGCATGACGATGCCCCGTCCTTCCTTGGTGACCTCCAGCGGACCGTCACCGGTCCGCGGCTTCATCGCCGCCATGCGTGTATCCCTTCCCGCGTTGTCGGCCGCCCCGGAGGGTAACCGGCGTATTCACGTTTCTGTGATGTTCTATTATCCCGCCTCCGAGCTCAAAAAGGTAACGGCCCGGATCCGGTCAGTGGATCAATGGGACGGGACACTCGTTGTGGGCGGACCGGACGTGACCCCACACTGGGTGGGGTGAACGCCCGAGCCGCGCTTTTCGATCTCTATGGGGACCACCTTCGCACCCGTGGCGGCCGTGCCTCCGTGGCCGCGCTCGTGAGGCTGCTCGCGCCGCTCGACATCGCGGCGCCGGCCGTCCGAACCGCGATATCCCGCATGGTCAGGCAGGGCTGGCTCGACCCCGTACGGCTGCCGCAGGGGCCGGGGTACGAGGTCACGCCGAAGTGCGAACGCAGGCTCGACGAGACGGCGGCCCGCGTCTACCGGCGGGGCGACACACCGTGGGCCGGCCGCTGGCACGTCCTGGTGCTCGAACCGGTCAGGGACCGGGCGCGGCGCGAGCGGCTGCGCGCCGACCTCGCCTTCCTCGGGTACGCCCCGCTGTCGGAGACGACCTGGATCGGCCCGCGGCCCTCGCCGGAGCTCGACGCGCTGCGGGTCCCCGGCCACCGGTTCGACGCCGCGTACGAGGGCGACCCGCGGGACCTGCTCGCGCGCGCGTGGGACCTGGACGCCATCGGCAGCGCGTACGAGGATTGGCTGGCCAGCGCGGCGGACCTGGTGGGCTCGCTGCCGGAGGACGCCCCGGACGACCGGGTCTTCGCGGTCCGCAGCAGACTGGTGCACGGCTGGCGCAACTTCCTGTTCCGCGACCCCGGGCTGCCCGCCGACCTGCTGCCGCCGGGCTGGCCGGGCGAGAAGGCCCGCACATTCTTCGAGCAGGAGGCCGCCCGGCTGCTGCCCGCCGCCGCCGCGTTCGTCGAGCGCAATCTGACCACGACCTGATGACGACCTGACGACGACCTGAATGGAGCCGCCTGAGATGACCGTGACGTATGACGTCGACGAAGCCGTCGCCACGATCACGCTGAACCGCCCCGACGCGATGAACTCGCTGACCGTCGCGATGAAGACCGCCCTGCTCACGGCCGTGCGGCGCGCCGCCGACGACGCGTCGGTGCGGGCCGTGCTCCTGACCGGCGCGGGCCGGGCCTTCTGTGCCGGGCAGGACCTGCGCGAGCACGCCGACAACCTCGACCGGGGCCTCGGCCTGGCGAACACCGTGCGCGAGCACTACAACCCGGTCGTGCTGGCCATCGCCACGATGGGCAAGCCCGTCGTAGCCGCCGTCAACGGGGTGGCCGCCGGGGCGGGGGCCTCGCTGGCGTTCGCGTGCGACTTCCGGGTGGCGGCCGATAACGCGAAGTTCTCGATGGCGTTCACCGGGATCGGGCTCGCGCCCGACTCCGGCGCGTCCTGGACCCTCCAGCGGCTCGTCGGTCCCGCGCGCGCCCGGGAGATGCTGCTGCTCGGCGACGTCGTGAACGCCGCCAGGGCCCTGGAGCTCGGCCTGGTCGGCGAGGTGGTCCCGGCCGACCAGTTGGCGTCCGCCGCCCGCGACCTCGCCGTACGGCTCGCGCAGGGGCCCACGCGGGCGTACGCCGCGACGAAGGCGGCGCTGGACCACGCGGCGTCGTCCTCCCTCGCCGAGGCGCTGGAGCGGGAGGCGGAGCTTCAGGACGAGTGCGCGGCCACCGCCGACCACGCGGCCGCGACCAAGGCGTTTCTCAACAAGGAGAGGCCTCACTTCGAAGGCCGATAGGCGCTTCGAAGCATCAAGCACAGCGAAGGCCGATAGGCGCTTCGAAGCATCAAGCACAGCGAAGGCCGGTAGGCGCTTCGAAGCAATCAAGCACGGCGGAGGGCGGTGACTGCCTGGCGGACGTGGCAGTCGGCCACGTGGTCGTTGACCAGGCCGATGGCCTGCATCAGGGCGTACGCCGTGGTGGGGCCGACGAAGCGGAAACCCTGCTTCTTGAGCTCCTTGGCCAGCGCCGTGGAGCCGGCGGTGCGGGCCGGGACGTCGGCGAGAGTGGCCGGGACCCTCCCGGGCTCCTCGGCGTACTTCCACACCAGCGCCGACAGCCCGTCCGGCACCTCCAGGGCGGCGCGGGCGTTGGCGACGGCCGCCTCGATCTTGGCGCGGTTGCGGACGATGCCCGCGTCGGCGAGCAGGCGCTCCACGTCGCCCTCGTCGAACGCCGCCACCGCCGGGATCGAGAACCCGGAGAACGCCTTGCGGAAGTTGTCGCGCTTGCGCAGGATCGTCAGCCACGACAGGCCGGACTGGAACGCCTCCAGGGTGATCCGCTCGAAGACGAGGTCGTCCCCGCGGACCGGACGGCCCCACTCCTCGTCGTGGTAGGCGACGTAGTCGGGCGCCGTGCCCGCCCATCCGCAGCGGACCAGCCCGTCGTGCACCATCACCATGCCTCTTCCGCGTCGGCGCGGTCGCCGTCCAAGCCCTCGCGGGCCGTCGCCGAGGGTACCTCGTCGTCGGCCTGCTTCGTCTCGGCCTGCTCCGTTTCAGGCTGCTCCGTTTCAGGCTGCCGCGTCTCCTGGCGTGCCTGCAGCCGGGCGTACGATAACTCGGCCACACGCTGCTCCAGCACCGCGATGCGGGTGTCACGCTCCCCGAGCGCGACCGAGACGCGGTGCAGCGTCTCGTCCACCGCCTGGGTGCTGTAGCCCACGAGACCGATCGGAAGATGGAGCGCGATCAGGTCGGCGGGAGTCATCTGACCGGCCGCGGGCAGTTCCAGCGGCGGAACGTCAGGGGGGAAGTCCGCCATCTCGCCGCCGTGTCCCAGCGAGACCATGACCACACAGGCGATCACGGCGAGTCCGGCGATGACGAGTACGACCAGCACATACGAATCGTGCCACAACTCTTTTGCGTGCGAGCATGGAAGCATGACGCGCGTGATCGGGCCCGACGACGAGATCGAGCCCGGCTGGGCCGAGGCCGCCTCGCTGCCGGAGGTGTCCGCGCTGGCCGGGGCGGGACACACCGTCGTGGTGACGCTCCCCGAAGACGAGACCGAGGCGATCGCGGCCGCCGCCGCCTACGCCTGGGCGGGCGCGAGCGTGTTCCGGACGTCCCACGATGTACGGCAGGCTCTCGACATGACCGAGGCCCTGCTGGGCCGCCGGTCCCCCGTCCTGACCCGCCGCGGCCTGGCCTAGCGACTCCCCTAGCTCTCGCCCAGCTCCTCGCCCGTGGGGCTGAGGTGGAGGGTGGGCTGCTCCAGCATGTCGAGCGCCTCGTCCACCGTGGTCGCCCACGAGATCGCGTCGAAGACGTTCGGCCGCGTGAAGCCCTGCTCGTACATGCCGTCGACCAGGTCGCGCAGCGGCCCGTACAGGCCCCACGGGTCGAGGACGACCAGCGGCCGCTCGTGCATGCCGAGCACCCGGGAGGTCCAGATCTCGAACAGCTCCTCCAGGGTGCCGATGCCGCCGGGGAGCACGAGGAACGCGTCGGACCTGGCGTCCATGATCCCCTTGCGCTCGCGCATGTCGGCGGTGACGATCAGCTCGTCGGAGTCGGTGTCGGCGATCTCGACGTCGACGAGGACCTGGGGGATCACCCCGACCGTGTGGCCGCCGCCGTCGCGGACGGCTCGGGCGACCTCGCCCATGCAGGAGACGATGGCGCCTCCGCTCACGAGGCCGTGGCCGCGGCGGGCCAGCTCGGTGCCCACCTCCCGGGCGAGGTCGACGTACTTGCGGTCGATCTTCTGGCTGGACGAGCAGTACACGCAGACGAACACACCGCAACTTTACTGAGTGGCGGTGCGCCGGTCGGCCTCCATGATGATGCGCACGGCCTCGTCGGGGTCGTCGGTGACCGAGACCAGCTCCAGGTCCTGGGGCGAGACCTTGCGCGTGGCCAGCAGCGTGTCGCGGATCCAGTCGATCAGCGGCGACCAGAACGCGACGCCCATCATGATCACCGGGAACGAGGTGACCTTCCGCGTCTGCACCAGGGTCAGCGCCTCGAACAGCTCGTCGAGCGTCCCGAACCCGCCGGGCAGGGCCACGAAGCCGCTGGCGTACTTCACGAACATCGTCTTGCGCACGAAGAAGTAGCGGAACTCGATGCCGAGGTCCACGTAGTCGTTGAGGCGCTGCTCGTGCGGCAGCTCGATGCCGAGGCCGACCGAGACGCCGCCGGCTTCGAGTGCGCCCTTGTTGGCCGCCTCCATCACTCCGGGGCCGCCGCCGGTGATCACCGCGTAGCCCGCCTTGGCGAGCGCCGCGCCGACCTTCACCCCGAGTTCGTACTCGGGGCTGTCGGGACCGGTGCGGGCCGAGCCGAAGACGGTCACCGCCGGTGGGAGATCGGCGAGGGCGCCGAAGCCCTCGACGAACTCCGACTGGATGCGCAGGACCCGCCAGGGATCCTCGTGCAGCCAGCCGGTGGGGCCACGGCGGTCGAGCAGGCGCTGGTCGTGAGTGGATTCGGGGACGAGGCCGCCGCGGACCAGCGACGGACCCTGCCGGCGTTCGGGTCGGGTGTGGTTCATGACGGTCACGCTAACGGTCCGGGTCGGGAATGGTGCAAGGCGCACACACTGCCCTGGCGCCCCGCGTTGCAAACGCGCCGAAAGAATCTTGAAAAAGATCCTCGGAAGGATGGAACCGGTCGTCGCCGAGGCCCCGTCTAAGAAACGAGGGTGCTGCTCGGGACGAAAGTGGCTTTCCCCGCCAAATGGCCGGTGAGGAAAGCCACTTTCTTCTATCTACGGCCGGTTCACGCGCTGAGCCAGGCAGTCATCCTGCGCTCGCTCTCGACGATCTTGGCCAGACTCACGTTCTCCCCCGCCTGGTGGGCGATGTTCGGGTTGCCCGGGCCGCAGTTGACGGCGGGCATCCCGAGGGCCGAGAACCGCGCGACGTCGGTCCAGCCGAGCTTGGCCCGGGGCGTGCCGCCGATGGCGGCGGCGAACGCCGCGGCGACGGGGTTGGTCAGCCCTGGCCGCGCGCCCGGCGCTCCGTCGGTGAGCCGCACGTCGAAGCCGTCGAAGACCTCCTGGACGTGGGCGAACGCCTCCTCCAGCGTGCGGTCGGGGGCGAAGCGGTAGTTCACGGTCACCACGCACTCGTCCGGGATCACATTCCCGGCCACCCCGCCGCGTACGCCCACCGCATTGAGCCCCTCGCGGAACTGGAGGCCGTCGACCACCGGGCACCGCGCCTCGTATCGGGAGAGGATCTCCAGGACCGGCGCGATGCCGTGGACGGCGTTGACGCCCTCCCACGACCGGGCGCTGTGCGCGCGCACGCCCTTCACCGTGATCTCGGCGCGCAGCGTGCCCTGGCAGCCGCCCTCGATCAGCCCGTCGGTCGGCTCCATCACGACCGCGAAGTCGCCCCTGATCCATTCGGGATGGGTACGGGTGAGCCGCAGCAGGCCGCTCCGCTCGGCCTCGATCTCCTCGCAGTCGTAGAAGACGAAGGTCAGGTCGCGGTTAGGCTCGGCCAGCAGGCAGAGCTTGAGCTGGACGGCCACGCCGCTCTTCATGTCGGACGTCCCGCAGCCGTACAGCACGCCGTCCTCGACCCTGCTGGGCAGGTTGTCCGCCACCGGGACCGTGTCGATGTGCCCGGCGATCACCACGCGCTCGGCCCGGCCGAGGTCGGTCCGCGCCACCACCGCGTCGCCGTCCCGCAGCACCGTCAGGTGCGGCAGCGGAGCGAGCGCCTCCTCGACGGCGTCGGCCAGCGCCTTCTCGGCACCGCTCACCGATTCGATGTCCACCAGTTGCGCCGTCAGCGCGCCCACGTCCTGGGCAAGGTCAAGCCGCATGCCATCCGACCTTAGTTCACCGCTTCAGGCCACCTGGACGGTGGCGACGGGCTTGGTGTCCTTGCGCCAGCCGTCGTGCCCGCTGGCGGCCGTCCAGGTGACGCCCTCGAAGCGCACCTGGCGCAGGCCGTACTTCTGCGCGTGGGTGACGTACCAGGCGGCGACCAGCCAGCCGCGCTTGGGCGCGGAGTCCGTGCCGAGCGCGCGCACGAGCTGCTTGCGCGCGGCCTCGGGCTGCGGCGCGACCGGCTTGTCGGACGGGGGGTACCAGCAGTGGACGGCCTGGGGCACGTGTCCGATGAACGCCGCCGAGAGGATCTTGGCGTGGTACTCGTGGTCGGCGTAGGCCGAGCCGTCGGCGGAGCGCTGCACGGCCTGGGCCGCCTCGTGCAGCGGCAGGGTCTGGTAGTGCTTCACCTTCTCCAGGGCGGCGAAGAACTTGCGCGTCGCGTAGACCGGGTCCTGCAACTGCTCGGCCGTCCCCCAGCCCTGCGAGGGCCGCTGCTGGAAGACGCCCACGGAGTCGCGGTCGCCGTACGGCAGGTTGGCCAGCTTGGACTCCTGGATCGCGGTGACGTAGGCGATCTGGAGGGCGCGCTCGGGCAGCTTGCGCCGCACCGCGACGGCGGCGATGGTCGCGGCCACCTGGGCCTGCTCGATGTCGAGGTCGAGCGTGCCGTCAGGAGTCTTGACCATGCAGTGTTCGCCGAGAGCGAACGGCTCGGTCCGCTTCAACAGGTGATAGGCGCCGTAGAAGATGGCCCCGCCCAGCAGGACGACGATGACCATGACGGTGACGATTGGTTTGGTAAGGCGCCGTTCCACGTAGCTGAACCTACCCGGGTGATCAGGGCAGCCGATCCACTCGGACGGAACCGGGGGTGAGCGCACGGGCGTAGGCGGACTCCCACTGGCCGCCCTGCACACGCTGGAACGACAGCACGCGGCCGTCGCCCGCCCGGTAGTCGGCGAAGTCGAGCAGGCCGCGCTCGGGCAGCCCGGTGGTCCCCTCGGAGCGGAAGGCGGCCGTGCCGCGCTCGATGGGATAGAACTCCAGGCCGTCCACGATGAGCATGTGCCTGGCCGGCACCATGCCCTGGGTCGGCACGTCGGTCCACAGCAGGACCTCCAGGTGGAGGGGCTCGCCCTCCTTGCCCGGCCGTTCCTCGATCGACAGCCAGTTGTAGCGCCGGGCACCCTCGTCCAGCAGGTACTCCGTCCACTTCTCGCCCTGCATGGTGCAGTGCAGGGCGCCGACGGCCCGATAGCGGGCGGCCTCCACGTAGACGGTGTCCCCCACCCTGATCGTGCGGGGATCGAAGAAGTCGAGGTCGGCCGCGGGGTCGCGCGGCGGCGACTCTCCCGGAGCGGCGGGCGGAGTGCGGACCGGCTCGCGCGTACGCGTGCGCCGGTTCGTGGCGAAAGCGCCCAGCACGACGACGACCGTGGCGAGGCCCAGCACGATCACGATCGCTGTCGTCATGGCGGGCGATCCTACTGGAGGCGGCTCACCGCCGCATCGACGCGCTCGTCCGTGGCGGTGACGGCGATGCGGACGTGGCCGCGCCCGGCGGCGCCGTAGAACTCGCCCGGCGCGACGAGGATGCCCCTCTCGGCCAGGGCGCGCACCTGGTCCCAGCAGCCGGTGCCGTCGGTGGCCCACAGGTAGAGCCCGGCGGCCGAGTGCTCGATCCGCCAACCGGCCCGCTCCAGCGCGGGCCGCAGCACCGCCCTGCGCCGGGCGTACCGCTCCCGCTGCTCGTCGGCGTGCGCGTCGTCGTCGAGCACGGCCGCCGTCGCGGCCTGGACCGGGGCGGGCATCATCATGCCCGCGTGCTTGCGCACCTCGAGCAGCCGCCGTACGAGCCGGGGGTCGCCGGCGACGAAGCCGGCGCGGTATCCGGCGAAGTTCGACCGCTTCGACAGCGAGTGGACCGCGAGCAGGTTCTCGTGGGAGCCCTCGCACACGTCCGGGTGGAGGACGGAGACGGGGTGATCCTCCCAGCCCAGCTCGATGTAGCACTCGTCGGACGCGACGACCGCGCCGCGCTCGCGCGCCCACGCGACGACCTTGCGCAGGTGCTCGGCGGGCAGGACGCGCCCGGTGGGGTTGGACGGCGAGTTCACCCAGACGAGGGGCACCCGCTCGGGGCCCAGCGCGAGGAGCCCGTCGGTCGCGTAGGGCTCGGCCCCGGCCAACCTCGCGCCCACGTCGTACGTGGGATAGGCGAGCTCGGGGAAGACCACGCGCTCGCCGGGCCGCACGCCGAGCAGCGTCGGCAGCCAGGCCACCAGTTCCTTGGAGCCGATGGTCGGCAGCACGTCGGCGGGATCGACCGTGACGCCATGCCGCCGCCGCAGCCAGCCCGCGGCCGCCTCACGCAGCCGCGGCGTGCCGTACGTCAGGGGATAGCCGGGGCTGTCGGCGGCGGCGGCGAGCGCCTCTCGGGCGACCGGGGGCACCGGGTCGACCGGCGTGCCGACCGACAGGTCGACGATCCCGCCGGGATGCGCCCGCGCCAAGTCCTGATAGGGCACGAGCCGATCCCATGGGAAGTCCGGCAACGCAAGCAAAGAAAATCCCCCAGTCGTCACGGACCGCGCTGATCAGGCGTCGGTCAGTGGTCCTCGCCCTGCGGCGGGAGCGCCGCGACCAGCGGGTGGTCCTTGTTGATCTTGCCGACCTTCGAGGCGCCGCCGGGCGAGCCCAGGTCCTCGAAGAAATCGACGTTGGCCTTGTAGAAGTCCTTCCACTGCTCGGGAAGGTCGTCTTCGTAGAAAATCGCCTCTACGGGGCACACCGGCTCGCACGCACCGCAGTCCACGCACTCGTCGGGGTGGATGTAGAGCATGCGTTCGCCCTCGTAGATGCAATCGACGGGGCACTCCTCGATGCACGCCTTGTCCAGGACGTCCACGCAAGGCTGCGCGATGACGTACGTCACCTCGGGCTCCTTCTGGGTTGCACGGCTCGACCGCGGGTTGCTAGCCCTAGTATTGCGGTGCCTGCCGACTAGCCGGAACAGGAGGGGGGCAATCGTCGTGGCCCCTCGGCTCGGAGCCCGTCTCGTGGTCGCCATCACCCCCGCCGACGTGGGGAAACGGGTGACGACGCGACGCAGGGTGCCCGGTGGACACCGGGACGCGGTCGGCGTGTTGGAATCCTGGCACCACGGGGTGCTCACCGTGCGAAAGCGGGACGGAAGCCTCGTCGAGATCGCCGAGGACACCCTGGCCGCCGCCAAGGTCGTGCCGCCCGCGCCGCCTGCCCGGTAATCCCCGCGCCTGGTGCGGACGCCGACTCGGTAATGCCCCAGCGCGCCGCCGCGGACGGTCGCCGCGGCGCGGGGAGCATACGCGGCGTGACCATACGTGCCTGCGTCGTGACGATCTCCTCGGCGGCGATCCTCCTGTCCGCGGCCTCCGCGTGCTCGAAGTCGTCGTCGTCGGACAAGCCGCTGCCACCCCTGAACCCCCGGGCCGGCAGCCTGGAGTCCGGGTTCGGCACCATGGACAGGCTCGTCGAGGCGGCCAAGAAGGAGGGCGCGCTCACCGTCGTGGGCCTGCCGGGCGCCTGGGTCGGCTACAAGGAGATCATCGCCCGCTTCTCCGACAAGTACGGCATCAAGGTGACCTCGATCGTGCCGGAGGCGAGCAGCCAGCAGGAGATCGACACCGCGGCCCGGCTGAAGGGGTCGAATCAGGCGCCGGACGTGTTCGACCTCACCATGGAGGTCGCGGTCGCCAACGCCAAACTCTTCGCGCCATACCGGGTCACCGGCTGGGCGGACATCCCCGACGAGGCCAAGGAGCAGCGGGGACGCTGGTTCGCCGCCTACGGCGGATACATGTCGATCGGCTACGACCCGAGGAAGGTCCCCACCCCCGCGTCGTACGGCGCGCTGGTGAGGCCGGGGACGGTGGCGGCGCTGCCGGGCGACCCGCGCCGGGTGGCCTCGGCGTTCAGCGCCGTGATGGCCGCCTCGCTCGGCAACGGACTTCCCGATGCCGCGCGGGGCGTGGACCTGTTCGCGCGGCTGAAGAAGGGCGGCATGCTCGGCCGGCCCGACCAGGCGACCGCGGTGGTGGACTGGGACTTCATGAACGCGGCGCGTGCCGCGTCCGGCCGCGGCGCGGCGGCCTGGCGGGTGACGATCCCGAAGAACGAGGTGCTCGCCTCCTACTACATGCAGGCGATCGGCGCTGACGCGCCGCACCCGGCCGCCGCCCGGCTGTGGGAGGAGTTCCTGCTGTCCGACGAGGGCCAGAACCTGTTCCTCAAGGCGTTCGCGCGGCCCGCCCGCATGGAGGCGATGGAGATGCGCGACACGCTGGACGGAGGCGCCGCCGCCAGGCTGCCGGAGGCGTCCGGCGACCCGGTGATCCTGAGCATCCCCGAGCAGGACCAAGCCAAGTCGTACGTGACCGCGCATTGGGCCCAGGTGGTCGGCTGAGCCACCCGATCTCGCGGAGGCGACGGAAGCCGTAAAGTGTGTCGTTATCCCAGCAGTCTCACAAGTCGGCATGAGATTGCGGCAATCCCGACACCGGGCACCACGTGTCAGAATGCGAGCCGATCTTGAGGTACGAAACTCCCAGTCTCACCCGATGGAACGCTCGCGCCTACGACAGCTCCTTCGGCTACGTCTCGGCTCAGGGCGCGCCGCTGGTGGAACTGCTCGACCCGCGCCCCGGTGAGCGCGTGCTCGACCTCGGGTGCGGCACCGGCGTGCTCACCGCCGACATCGCCAGGCGCGGCGCCCACGTGCTGGGCATCGACGGCTCCCATTCCATGATCGAGCAGGCCATCGCGCAGCACCCCGGACTCGACTTCACCGTGGGCGACGGCTACGACTTCACCGTCGCCCAGCCGTACGACGCGGTCTTCTCGAACGCCGCGCTGCACTGGATGACCCGCGACCCCGACGCGGTGATCGACTGCGTGCGGGAGGCGCTGCGGCCGGGCGGCAGGTTCGTCGCCGAGATGGGCGGCGCGGGCAACTGCGCGGCCCTGACCGCCGCCGTGCTCACCGCCTGGCGCGAGTACGGCCTGCCCGAGCCCGAGCTGCCGTGGTACTTCCCCAGCCCGGCGGAGTACGCCCACCGCCTGGAGAAGGGCGGGTTCACGGTCCGGCTGCTGGAGTATTTCGACCGTCCCACCCCGCTCGACGAGTGCCCGAACGGCGCGGCCGACTGGGTCCGGATGTTCGCCGGCTCGCTGCTCGACCGGGTCCCCCCCGCGGCCGTGGAGCCGCTGCTGCACCGGGTCAACGAACTGGCCGCCCCCGCCCTGCGCCGGGAGACCGGCTGGATGGCCGACTACGTCCGCCTCCGTTTCGCCGCGGAACGTCACTGAACATCTCCACCACGACGGGGCGATTTGCCAGACAATGGACTGGTCTTTGTGAGTGATGGGGAAAGCATGAACTTCTGCCTGAGTGACCTCGTGCCACCGCTGCGCTGGAGTGACGCTGCCCGCATCACGACCCTGGCCGGCCGGGCCGGCCTGCCGGATGCCTGGTGGCGGACACTGCCCCTGCACCGGGTGCTCGCCGTCCTGGGCGCCGAGGCGCTGGGTGACCTGCTCACCGAGCTCGCGCTCGACCACTGGCCGGCGGCCGCCGTCGGCGACGTGCTGCCCGCGCTGCACGTGCTCGACCCCGACGAGGCCGACGACCCCCAGGTCGCGATCGCGCTCGACCGGGCGGGGTCCTGGCACGGCCTGCTCGCGCTGTCGGGCCGGGAACTGGCCGACCAGCCGTTCATCAAGGCCCGGCCCGTGCTGACCGCTCTCTTCACCGCCGTGTTCTTACGGATGTCCCCGGAGGAGGTGGAGCCGGTCTCAGCGCCGGTTTCCGAGCCGGTTTCCGAGCCGCTGTCCGAGCAGGCCGAGCCTGTGGAGGAACCCCCGGAACAACAGGTGGCGGACATCCCCGAGCTGATCGACGCGGCGTTCGGCGACCTGGACGACCAGACCTGGATGGTGGCGCAGAACCGCGTCTTCGCCGACGAGCCGTCCGACCCCGAGCAGCTGGCCAGGCTGCTCGCCCTCCCTCCCGCCGTCATCCACGATCTCGAAGCGGCCCTGCGCGACCGGCTGTCCCGCTGGCTCGCGCTGCCGGAGGCGAAGCCGTACAGCGAGCATCTGGCGCAGGTCACCGACACGCTTGGAGCCGCGGTCCCGAAGGAGCGGTTCGTCACAGCCGCCGAGTGGCACGGGCGGGAACTGCAGGCACTGGAGGTGCCCGCCTGGCGGTTCGTGCTCGCCACGCTCCCCGGATACCGCCTCTTCGGCGACTGGCTCGTGGCCGGGGACATCGAGGAACTGCGGGAGAGGACGCGGAACCTGATCGCCTCGGCCGAGCGCCCGCCGACCGTCCCCCAGGCGCTGGAGATGATCGGCTCTCTCGGCGTCCGTGCCGACGTGGCCAGGCAGTGGCTGGAGAGCGTGCCGCAACTGCGCGCCCAGAAGGCCTCCGAAATCGACCCTGACCGGCAGCAGGACCGGCAGCAGGACCGGCAGCACGGCGGGCTCAAGGACGTGGCGCTGACCCGGCGGTGCTTCCGGCAGCCGGACGGCAGGTGGTGGCTCAGGGTGGATGTCTCAGGCGACCACCTCCACGGCGGCGAGGTGCCGCTGCCGAGCGGGTTCGCCGCGTACGTCGGCCTGGCTCCGGGCGAGGACCGCACGGTGCGCAGCGCGGCCGGGGAGGTCGGCCTCTCCTGGCACGCGCGGCCGACCCTGGGCTCCCTTCAGCGGATTCTCAGCGAGGTTTCGGCCGAGGAGGGCAGTCACATCTTCCTGACCCTGTCCGAGGAGGGCATGCTGCGCGTACGGCACCTGCCCGCGGCGAACGGCGGCGACGAGACGAGCCGCGCGCTGCGCCTGGTGGGCTACACCGCCCCGAGCGGCACGCCCGAGCAGGCGGCGCGGGTGATCGCGACGCGCGTCGGCCTCGCCGGACCCGTCGGGCGGCCCGAACTCCTCGCGCGGCTGCGAGAACGCGGGGACCGCGACCTGCTGACCCTGCTGGGATAGCCGATGCCCCGGCTCGCGATCTCCCCGGAGTTCCTGCGCGGGCTCGGCGCGCTCACCCGGCCGGTCCGCCGGGACGTCGCCGTCGCGGTACGCCGGTTCCTGCTGAACGCGTCCGCCGCGCCGCACCCCGAGAGGGTGCGCAACTGCCGCGATCCCCGCGTCGCCACGCTGCGGCTAGCCGACCGCCACCGGGGGGTGGTGGTGCGGCAGGAGGACGTCTACTGGCTGCTCACCGTGCTGCCGGACGCCGAGGCGTGGTCGTACGCGCAGCGGCACAGGTTCGGCGTCAACACGGCCATCGGGATCGTCGAGACCTGGGACGCCGAGGCGCTGGAGCGGATCGAGCCTGCTCTGCGCCGCGCGTCGGAGACCGGCCGACGGCCGCTGTTCGAGAACTGGTGCGACAACGATCTGCTGAACATCGGCATCGACGCCCGCCTGCTGCCGCTGCTGCGCCTGATGACGTCGGAGTCGCATCTCGCGGCCGTGGAGCCGCTGCTCCCGCACAGCCAGTACGCGCCGCTCGCGGCGCTCGCCCGCGGCGGCTCGCTCGCGGCCGCCTGGCGCGAGCTGGACGCCTGCCGCTCCCGCGTCGCCGACGAGGTCGACCCCGAGGATCTCCTGGCGGCGCTGCGGCGCAGCCCCGACCGGGCGGCGTTCGCCGCCGACGCCGCGGAGCTCGAGCGCGTCCTCACCCTGCCCGGCTGGTGCACGTTCCTCTACCCGCCGCAGCACACGTACGCCAACTGGCCGGCGTACGAGCAGCCGGTGCTGATCACGGGGGGCGCGGGCACCGGGAAGACGGTCATCGCGCTGCACCGGGCGGCCCTGCTGGCCCGCGCGGCCACCGGCCCGGTGCTGCTGGTCACGTTCTCCCAGAGCCTCGCGACCGAGCTGTCCGCGCGGCTCGACATGATCATCAACGACGAGGTGGTGCGCAAGCGCGTCGAGGTGGGCAACGTCGACAGGATCGCGCACCGCATCGTCGCCGAGGCGGAGGGCCGCGCCCCGGCCCTCGTCTCCTCCGACGACCTGGCCGAGCTGTGGCAGGAGGCGGCCGGCGGGCGCTTCGGCAGCGCGTTCCTGCTGCGCGAGTGGGAACAGGTGATCCTCGCGCAGGACCTGCGGACGCTGGAGGAGTACCAGGCCGCCGCACGGCCGGGCCGCGGCGTCTCCCTCGACGCCGAGGCCAGGACGACGGTGTGGGAGGCCGTCCAGCAGGTCGTACGGCGCCTGCGCGAGTCCGGCCGGCGAACCCTGCTCCAGCTCGCCTCGGAGGCGGCGGGCCTGCTCGGGCGAGCCGTGGGCGACCTGCTGGGCGACGAGGCGCCGGGGCGGCAGCCGTACCGGCACATCGTCGTGGACGAGGCGCAGGACCTGCACCCGGCGCAGTGGCGGCTGCTGCGGGCGGCGGTCCCCGCCGCCGCGAACGACCTGTTCATCCTGGGAGACCCGCACCAGCGCATGTTCGACACGCGGGTCGCGCTGACGGACGTCGGCATCCCCGCCCGCTGGTTCCGCCTGAGGATCTCCCACCGGCTGCCCAACGAGATCCTGTCGTGGGGAGTGCGCCTGCGGGGCGGCGGGCCGGCCGACGGGCTTGTCGCGGGCAACGCCGCGATGTACGGCTACCGCGCACTGGACTACGGCACGCGCCCGATGGTGCGCGAGTACGTGAACGCGGAGGCGGAGATCGCCGGGCTCGTCTCCACCGTGGCCGAATGGCTGGAGGAGGGCGTGCCGACCGCTCAGATCGCGGTCGCCGCGCGCACCTCGAACCTCGTGCGTACCGCCCGCACCGCGCTACGCGAAGCGGGCATCACGGTCAAAGTCACCTCGCTTCATGGCATGAAAGGGCTGGAATTCCGTCGGGTGGCCGTGATAGGCGTGGCTGACGGAATCGTGCCGGCGCCGGACGCGCTGACCCCGGCCGACGAGGACCCGACGGCCCGGGCGCACGATCTGCAACGCGAACGGGGGCTGCTCTACGTGGCGTGTACGCGGGCGGGGGAGTTGCTCTACGTGTCCTACTCGGGGCGCGCCAGTCCCTTCATCCCGGCCTGACGTCCGATCCCCTAGTCTGAACTGCGGATATATTCCCCTTGCCGGTTGGACCTGCATGAACCTCAGCCTTAGCGACATCGTGCCTCCGCTGCGCTGGACCGCGCCCAGTCAGGTAGAGCCGATCGCGAGCGACCCCGGTCTTCCCGACGCGTGGTGGCAGGCGCTTCCCCTCGACCGGGCCTGCGCGGCGGTGGGGACCGGCCAGGTCGCCTCCCGGCTCGCCGACCTCACCACCGCCTGCTGGGCGCACCTGGTCCTCGGCGACATCCTCCCGCTGCTGAGGTTCACCCACCCCGAGGAGAGCCTCCAGACGCCCGGCCCCCGGGAGAGCGTCCACGACCTGTACGTCGACGTGATCGACAAGCTGCTGGCCACCGAGCCCGCGCGGGAGCCGGTCGGGGCTCCGGTCCCGCCGGCCCTCCCCGATCGGCCGATGCCCGAGGTCGTCGACGAGATCTTCGCCCGGCTGGACGACCGCCAGCGGGCCATCGCGCGCGACCGGCTCTACTTCGACACCTCGCAGCACCCGGGCCAGGCCCAGCGGGCCACGTTAGACGAGCTGGCCCAGCGCTTCTCGGTCACCCGCGAGCGCATCCGGCAGATCGAGCGCGACCTGCGCGACCACGTGATGGACTGGCTGAACGGCCCGTCCGCCGCGCCGCTGAACGCCCACCTGTCCTGGCTGCGCACCCGGCTGGGCTCGGCCGTGCCCGCCGACGACCTCGCCGCCGCCGTGCCGTGGCACCGCACCGAGCTGATCACGCTCGCGATCCCCGCGTGGCGATTCGTCCGTACGCTGCTGACCGGGTACGAGCAGGTGGACGGCTGGCTGGTCGCGGGCGGCGCGGACGAGATCAGGGAGAAGACCCGGCAGTTGTTCACCGACGGCCCCCGGCCACTGGAGGAGGCGGTCTCCCTCGTCTCCCAGCTCGGCATCCGGGAGGACGTCGCCGAGCGCTGGCTGGCGTCGGTGCCGCACCTGCGGGTCATGGAAGGCCATGTCGTCCCCTGGCCGCGCAGCATGGGCGACAAAGCGGAGGCCGTGCTGGCGGTCGCCCGCGTCCCGCTCACCTCCGAGGAGATCCAGGCCCGCATCGGCGAGGACTACAGCATCGTCGGCATCCGCAACCAGCTCGCCTCGGACGAGCGGTTCATCCGGCTCGACCGCAGCAAGTACGGCCTGCGGCGCTGGGGCGGCGACGAGTACCTCGGCATCCGGGAAATGATCATACGGGAGATCGAGCGCGCGGGCGGCGAGGCGTCCGTGAGCACGGTCGTGGACAACCTGACCTCCCGCTACGACGTGAGCGAGAGCTCCATCAGGGCGTACGCCGGAGGGCCCGGGTTCGATCGGACCCAGCGCGGCTACATCAGGGTGGCCGCCCAGGACCAGGCCGAGCCATACCAGCCACGCCGGGACGTCTCGATGACCCGCCGCTGCTTCCGCAGCAGGGACGGCCGCTGGTGGCATCGTGTCGACGTGAACGCCGAGCACCTGCGCGGCTCGGGCTCCCCGCTGCCGACCGGCTTCGCCGCGCACCTCGGCATGGCGCCCGGCGGGCAGCTCACCGCCTCCACCGCGTCGGGCGAGGTGGTGATCAGCTGGCACAACCAGCCGACCATCGGCTCGATCAGGAACGTTCTCGCGGAGTACAACGCGTCCGAGGGCGACCACGTCTTCCTCACCGTCTCCGACGGCGGCGAGCTGCTGACCCGCTTCCTGCCCGTGTCGGGGGCCGGACTGCCCGCGATCAACCAGGCGCTGCACCTGATCGGGTACACCGCTCCGGTGGCATCGGAGGCCGAGGGCCTGCGGCTCATCGGCGCCCGCATCGGCCTGCCGGAAGGGGTGGCCCGCGAGGACGTGCTCGACCGCCTGCGCGAACGCGGCGACCGCGACATCATGCGCTTCCTGACCTGATTCGGGCTTTCTATTTCATCAGGGGTCGGGGCGGGGATGCCGGGGGCAGCACGTAGGCTCGGAGCATGTTGCGGCTCCACGACACCCTGACCCGACAGGTCGTGCCCGTCGCCCCGACCGGCTCACGGATCCTGCGGATGTACACCTGCGCCGCGCACGGGCCCACCGGCCTCGCCGACCTGCGCCCCACCCTGCTCTCCGACCTGGTCCGCCGCGTCGCCGAACGCGCCGGGCTGCGGGTGCTCGCCTGCCGCAACGTTTCCGACCTCGTTCACCGAGACGGCGGCGACGTTGCGTCTCTCGACGCCGACACGCTCGCACTCAACATACGCGCCCCCGAGCACTCCCCCAGGACCAGCGAGACGATGGGGCTGGTGATCGAGCTCATCGGGCGGCTCATCGAGCGCGGCCATGCGTACGCCACCCCGGAGGGGGCGGTGTTCTTCGACGCGGCGTCCTTCCCCACGTACGGCGAGATCTCCGGCAAGCAGGGCTCAGCGTCCGATTGGCCCCTGTGGGAATCTCTGGGGGAATCTCTGGGGGAACCGGCCGACGGTGACGCCGGAGCGGTCTGGGACGCGCCCTGGGGCCGCGGGCTCCCCGGCCGCGACGTCGAGTGCTCGGCCACGCCGCTGCGGTTCCTCGGCCCGCACTTCGACCTCTACGTGGGCGGGGCCGACCTGTGCTTCCCCCACCACGAGAGGGCGCGGGCTCAGTCGAACGCCGCGACGGGCCAGGAGGCCGCCGCCCACTGGGCGCACTCCGGACACCTGCTGTTCGAGGGCCGCCCGGCCGGCACCGCGGACGTCGTGCCGCTGTCCGGCGTCGTCGCCGCCGGTCTCGATCCCCTCGCCGTACGGCTGGCCCTGCTGGAGCACCACTACCGGCGGCCAGTCGACCTCACCTGGGACACCCTTCGCTCCGCCGACGAGGAACTGCGGCGGCTTCGGCGGCGCGTGGCCGAATGGGCGAAGTCACCGAGTCGCCCGATCGACGACGCCCACGCCGAGCGCGTCCAGCGGGCGCTGGACGACGACCTCGACACGTCCGGGGCGCTACGCCTGCTGCGCGACCTGGAGGCCGACGAGTCGGTCGCGCCGGGGGCCAAGTTCGAGACCTTCCTCCACTTCGACCACGTGCTCGCCCTCGACCTGCCCGCCGACATCGGCCGCATCTGACGGGCGCTTCCCGCGCCCGGACGGGCCGGCCAGCCGGTCCATTTCTCGCGTACCGACGCGCCGGCCCGGCAACAGGTCCACATCCGGTGCGTAGGCAGGCTGACGACCGCGTCAGTGCCCGGCGTATGGACCGGCCCGCCGCCCACGCCTGTCGCCCTCACCTGTCGCTCCAACAATTCGCTGCTCATCGGGTGTGCGAGGCGCGGCTCCGTGAAAGAATTCATACAAGTATTCGAATTCACCGAGGGAGCGGGATGGATCTGTTCGCTGTCGATCCTGACTGCTCTCGTCGTTCGAATAACACCGATGGCGACTGGTGGGACCGGCTGACCGCTGACTCGCCGTTGTGGACGTCCAGGGACTCACATGCCTGCGGCGGTGATGCCGATGCCGCTGACAATTATGCCCCTGGCAGTGATGCCGCTGAGGACGGTGCCGGTGCTAGTAGGTCAGGTGTTCGTCGGGGCCGGTCGTCGTGGGTGCTGGTGGCGTCGTTGCGGGAGACCGCGCAGGCGTTGGCTGTGGCGGCGGTACCGGATGCGCCGGAGATCTGCCTTGCCGAGGCCGAGGACCTGATGTTCGCGCGGGATCGGATCACCTCCGCGTTGGCGGACCGCGTCGGGCGGGTGCATCGTGCGGGGCGGGCCAGGCAGCACGGGCATGCCTCCACCCGCAGCTGGTTGCGTACCGCCGGGGGGATGAGTGTCCCCGGCGCCGGTCGCCTGCTCACCTTGGCCGTGGAGCTGGGCCGCCTGCCGCGGGTGCGGGAGAAGTTCGCCGCCGGGCAGTTGGCGGCGGGGGTGGTGGAGGCGATCTGCGCCGCCACCGCCCAGTTGACCGACGCACAGGCCGGGCTGGCTGAGCCGATTTTGCTGGAGCTGGCGGGCAAAGCGGGGGCGGCGGAGGTGGCCAAGGCCGGCCGCTACCTGCGCGCGGTGCTGGACCCCGATGGTGAGGACCGTGATGAGCAGGCCGACTACGGGCGGCGTTTCCTGAGGGTCCGCCCCACCGGGGGCGGCGGGCTGGAAGGGGAGTTCTACCTGCCCCGCGAGGCCGCCGCCCGGCTGCGCAGCCTGTTGGACGCCTACGCCAAGCCGAAGGCTGAGGGGGATGACCGGCCGCTGCGGGTGCGTAACGCCGATGCGTTCATCGCGTTCCTCGAGCAGAAGATCGCCACCGAACTCCTGGTCCTGGTCAACGCCGAATCCCTCCCCACCGACCCTGAACCCACCGATCACCCCGACGACGCGAGCGGCACCAAGGACACCGGCTACCGCGCCCCCAGCGACACCGGAAGCGCCGAAGACACCGACCCCGGCGACGCCGACAACACCAGCGGCCCCGGCGAGATGGGTGACCCCGGTGACGTGGGCAGCACCGCCGCCGCCCCTGCCCAGGATGAGCGCCCCTGCCATCCCGCCGCCCCCGGCGATGCCACAGCCGCAGCAGAGGCAGAGTCAGAGGCAGAGGCCGGTCCGGAGGTCGATGCCGGCGCCGATGTAGCCGCAGGCGCCGCTGCCGAGAGCGGCGACCATGCCAGCACCGGCCCCCGCGATGAGGAGCCTCGCAACCCCGGAGCCGGTAAGGGCACGATCGGTGAGCGCGGGATCCGTGAGCGCGGGGGCTGTCAGCAGCAGGCCGGCGAGTGCGGGCCGCGCGACACCGCGAGCACCGCCTCTGCCCAGGGCGACCGCGCCGCGCCCGCAGAAGGCGAGGACCGCGACCGCGCCTCGGCCCAAACGGGAGCAACGCACGCCAGCCGCGCGTCGGCATGGTTGGCGCGCGGCGGCAGCGAGCAGTCGCACGCAGCGCAGCCGCACACAGCACAACCACGCACAGAGCAGCCGCGCACAGAGCACCCGGATCCTCCCCCCGAAGGCTCACCTGGACATCACGCCCACGCCGGGCATCGGCCTGCGGGGGACTGCCGGCATGCGCAGGACGCGGCGGGTGACCAGGGCGCGTGCGGGTGCGGCGGCGGGGCGCGGTGGTCGCCGGGCGGGATGCCTGGGCCGTTGCTGGGGGCGGTGCCGGGGTTGTTGCTGGCGACCGGGCAGATGCTGCCCCTCACCAGCGTCCACCGACTGGCCCGCACCTCCACCCTGGTGCGTCTGGTGATGGACGCCGACGGGCAGGTGCTGGACATGGGCCGCAAGGCCCGCCTGGCCACCCCCGCCCAACGACGGGCCATCTTCGCCCGCTACGCCACCTGCTGGATCGACGGCTGCCCACTCCCCGCCACCATGTGCCAGATCGACCACGCCGACAACTGGAGCACCGGCGGCCTGACCGACCTGAAACTGCTCGGCCCGGCCTGCCAGTTCCACAACCGCGACCGCTACCGCCACCCCGACCGCTACACCCGCCACAAGACCGGCACCGACCGCTGGACCTTCACCTACCACCCGACCCACACCAGACGGCTACGGATTTAAGCAGGTGCCGAGGCGGGAGATCAGGTGCTGGGACGGGAGATCAGATGTCGAGGCGGTGGTCGCTGACGAGGATGCCGTCCTCGTCGCTGTAGAGCCACTCTCCCGGGGCGAAGGTCACGTCCCCGAAGGTCACCGGGACGTCGACCTCTCCCAGGGCGGTCTTGGCGCTCTTGCGAGGGTTGGCACCGAGTGCCTTGATGCCGAGGTCGAGCCCGGCCAGCGCCGCCGTGTCCCGCACCCCACCGTTGATCACGACGCCTGCCCAGCCGTTCTCCACGGCCGAAGCCGCGATCATGTCGCCGAGCAGCGCCGTACGCAGCGATCCACCACCGTCGACCACCAGCACCCGGCCCTCGCCCGGCGTCGCGAGCACCTGCTTGACGAGCGCGTTGTCCTCCAGGCATCGGATTGTGGAGATCTGACCGGAGAATCGCGCGCGTGAGCCGTACGAGTGGAACTGGGTGACACAACTGCGCAGCGCGTCGCCATGGGCGTCGTAGAGATCAGCGGTCGCGAAGCTCATGGCCGCATTGTGCCAGGGCCGCCGGGGCCGCTTTCCGGCGACACCTGCGACGTGGCGCCGCCGCGCCGGGACCGCTGCCGCCGCCCGAAAATGCGATTCGCCATTCCGTAAATGCTTGGATTATCCGGGCAGGACCCGCCGGGAAAAGAATGCAGGCGTGCACGCTCTTTCGCGCTTCCGCCTGCTTTCGCTCGCCGTGCTCGCCGCCGTCGCGCTCAGCGGGTGTCAGACGAGCGGCACCGCCCTCACGGCGGGCATCGCTGCCACCGCGTCGCCCGTGCCGGGCGGCGGGCAAGCCGCAGAGAAGGCAGCAGAAAAGGCAGCAGAGAAGGCGGTACGCACGGTCGAGAACGCGGTGTTCCCCCTGGACGCGTTCGAGCCGACACCCGAACAACAGGCTCGGCTCGTCAACGCCGTGCCGTTCCGACCTGCTTCGCAGCAGAAACCCCCGAGATCGGCGAGAGCGGACACGGGATGACCCCGGCCGAGGAGCAGACCGTCCTGGGCGGGCAGGCGCCGAAGACGGTCAGGGGCATCCGCGTGCCGGAGGCAAGCTGCAGGTGGACTATCTGACCGTGCGGCTGACGACGGAGATCGAGGCCCAGCGGACGATCGTCAGGACACACGGCCCCGAACTCCGGGCGTTCCGGCGGCGTCTGCGGACGCGGCTGGCCAATGCCGCGGCGATGCTCGGAGAGCGACCGTAGCCGACGCCGGGGCCGCCCTCCCGAAGCACCATCCCGGTGCCATCCCGGTGCCATCCCGTCAGGGCAGCGTACGGCTCTCGCCGACGGCGAGGTCCCACAGGTCGGCGGGGTCGAGGCCGCGTGACTCCCATATGGCGCGGGCCTCGCGCACGGGCTCCAGCAGCGGTTCGCCCGACAGCACGAAGGTCCCCCAGTGCATGGTGGCCATCCGCCGCGCGCCCACGTCGAGGCAGCCCTGCACGGCCTGGGCGGGATCGACGTGGGAGACCTTCATGAACCAGCGCGGCTCGTAGGCGCCGACCGGCATGAGAGCGAGGTCGATGCCCGGGTAACGCTCGCCGATCTGGGTGAACCGCTCCCCGTAGGCCGTGTCGCCGGCGAAGTAGACCCGGTGCTCGGGAGAGGTGAGCACCCATCCGCCCCACAGGGTGCGGCAGGTGTCCCAGAGCGTACGACGGCTCCAGTGGTGAGCCGGGACGAAGTCGAACGTCACGTCGCCGAGGCGGGCCGACTCCCACCAGTCCAGTTCGGTCACGTCGCGGAAGCCGCGCCGCCGGAACCACCCCCCGAGCTTGGCGGGTGCGAAGACGGCCGTGTCCCTCGGCAGGCGGCGGATCGTCGGCGCGTCCAGGTGGTCGTAGTGGTTGTGGCTGATCACGATCGCGTCGACCTCGGGCAGGTCGGACCAGGCGACGCCGGGAGGGGTCAGCCTCTGGCGCACACCGGGGATCTTGCGGGACCACACCGGATCGGTCAGCACGGTCAGCCCGCCGATCTGGAGAACGAACGTTGCGTGGCCGACCCAGGTCACCACGGTCTCGGTCGCGGCGGCGCGGGGCAGGCCGACGCGGTGGACGGGAATCTGGTCGCTGTCACCGATGTCGGGCCGCAGCTGCCCGTGCCACATGACACTGGTGACCTCGCGGAAGTCCGGAAGAGGGGCGGTCAGCCTGTCGGCGAAGCTGGACGGCCACCGGCGGGGTCCGACCGGCCGAACAATCGGCGTACTCGGCGCTTTCGGAACGGGAGAAACGGGAGAAACGGGGATTTCTGGGGCCTCAGGGCTTTCCGGTTGAATCGTCTGCGACATGGGGAACTCCCTTCCGCTCTCCATGATCCCCGCAGAGCCGAAAGTATTCCTCCTACGACTGGTCGATTCCGTTCATGTTTCCTCCGCCCTCAGGTGGAACGCGATCTCCTCCATGTTCTCCTCCACCACGGGTGCACCCGGGGATAACCGCCGTCGTCCAGGCCGGCCATGCGCTCGAAAAGGTTCCAAGAGGCCGGATGCCCGCAGACGGCGTACGAGACGGCCGAGGCGAGCACGTACAGCGCGAGCATGGGCAGGCCGACGCAGAACGCGTACTGCGTGGCATGGCGGGACTCGTGGTCGAGCAGGCAGCCGGTGAGGTAACCCTCCCCGTGCTTGGTCAGGATGACATTGCCCACGGTGAACGCCCCGGCGACGGGGAACGGGATGCGGTAACCGTGCGCGTAGACGAGGCCCCGCTCCCCTCTGCGGGTGCGGGCTCCGCCGATCCGCGCGATCAGCAGCCCGAGGGGCGTGGAGAGGTTGACGTAGTTGATGACCTGCCGGACCCGGTGCGACCGCCGCATGTCCCCAGGATCGGCGACCGCCCCCGCCTGAACAAGCCCAGCCCAGACAACCTCACGGGCGGCCGTAGGACCTCAGCAACCACGAACCTGTGGACCGTGTGACGACCACCGCCGCCGCGACGGCGACGGCTCCGCCGTACAGGTACCAGTAGCCGGCCGAGTTTCCCGCGATGGCGAGGTCGCCGGCCCGCTGCGGCGTGGCCAGCAGGAACGACATGAGGAGCCAGCCGACGGCGGGGACGAGCGCGCCCAGCTTGCCGCCCATCAGCCTGCCCATGGCATACGGCACGGCGAACAGGGCCGCCAGCCAGGCGATCGCGCCGACCGGCACCTGCCCGGCGTACCACGCGTGCTCGAAGCCCCCGACGACGCCGAGCACCACGCCCAGCAGGAAGAGCACGCCGTACGCCGCGCCGGTCACGGCCCCGGCCAGCGGGCCGGGAGCGTCCTCGGCCTCGACGGCGACCTGCGTCTCCTCGGTCATACCGCCAACTTAGCCGATGCCGGCGAACAGGTCGGTCTCGCGGTTGTACGGCTCGCCCAGGCCGCCGACCTCGGACGGGGCGCCGATGCCGGGCCGGCCGGGGACCCCCGCGCGCAGGATGAAGTGCTCGACCCCGAGGGCCTGCTGGCCGACGTTGTTCGACAGCGCGAACCACGGCGCGTCCACGGCGATCTGCGTCGCGTGCGCCCGCATCGCGTCGAGCTTGGCCTCCACATACGGCCTGGCGTCGATCTCCGTCGTCACGTCCTCGTCGGCGCATCCCGGCATGTCGTCGATCGACTCCGGCACCCAGAAGTCGACGTCCGCCTCGCGCATGGTCTCGATGGTCCGCCGCAGCACCGACTTGGGCATGGCGGTGAGGTAGAACTTGGCGATCCGCCACGGCTCCCCGCCGGGGAACGCGGGGTCGGCGGCCAGTTCGAAGGCCCGCCAGGAGACGCGGTGCGCCTGGATGTGGTCGGGATGGCCGTAGAAGCCGTTCTCGTCGTAGGTGACGAGGACCTGGGGCCTGACCTCGCGGATCACCTTGACCAGCTCACCCGCGGCCTCGTCGAGGTCGGCCTGCCAGAAGCAGCCGGGGCGGTCGTTGGTCGCCGCGCCCATCATGCCCGAGTCGCGCCAGCGACCGGCTCCGCCGAGGAACCGGTGGTCGGTGACGCCGAGCGCCTTGCACGCGGCGGCCAGCTCGCCGATGCGGTACTGACCGAGCGTGTCGTCCCTGTCGGCCGCGTGGTGGGCGAGCTCCGGGGGAATGACTTCGCCTTCCTCCCCCAGTGTGCAGGTCACGAGCGTCACGTGCGCGCCCTCGGCGGCGTACTTGGCCATGATCGCGCCGGTGCCGATGGACTCGTCGTCGGGGTGGGCGTGCACGAGCAGCAAGCGACGGTCAGTCATGCCTCCGAGGGTAGTGCCCTCGTACTGGCAGTATGAGGAGCTATGACGGAGAGCTTCCCACGGTTGCATGCCAGGACCCGGCGGTTCACCCTCGGGGTGCCGCGCAACTTCACGATCTCCCCTGACGGCGGTCGGGTGACCTTCCTCAGGACGCGATCGGGCACCGACCCGGTGACCTGCCTGTGGGAGTTGGACGTCGCGTCCGGAGCCGAGCGGCTCGTCGTCGATCCCCTCGCCCTGGGCGCCGCCGACGAGGACCTGCCGCCGGAGGAGCGCGCCCGCCGCGAGCGGTCGCGGGAGTCGGCGGGCGGCGTGGTGGCGTACGCCACCGACCGGGAGGTCCGGCAGGCCGCCTTCGCGCTGTCGGGCGACCTCTACCTGGCCGACCTCGCCTCGGGCGAGGCGCGGCGGCTCCCGGCGGCCGGGCCGGTCATCGACCCCCGGCTCGACCCCACCGGCACGCGGGTCGCGTACGTCACGGGCGGCGCCCTGCACGTGCTGGAGATCGCCACCGGCGCGGACACCGCGCTCGCCGAGCCGGACGGCGACCTGGTCACCTACGGCCTCGCGGAGTTCATCGCGGCCGAGGAGATGGAGCGGATGCGCGGCTACTGGTGGTCGCCCTCCGGCGACCGCCTGCTCGTGTCCCGGGTGGACGAGTCGCCGGTGACCCTGTGGCACATCGCCGACCCGGCCAACCCCGATCGCCGGCCCGTCCCGCAGCGCTACCCCGCCGCAGGAACGGCCAACGCCGAGGTCACGCTGCACGTCATCGGCCTGGACGGCGCGCGTACGGCGGTGCCGTTCGAGCACGAGTACCTGGTGACGGCGGCCTGGGACGCCCACGGCCTCGCGATCGTCACGCTCTCGCGGGACCAGCGGACCATGCGCCTGCTGGCGGCCGACCCGGACACGGGTGAGACGACGCTCCTGCGCGAGGACACCGACCCGGCCTGGGTGGACATCGTCACCGGCGTCCCGGCCCGGCTGTCCGACGGGACGCTCGTGTGGGTGGCCGACGCCGACGGCGGCCACCGCCTCGTGGTCGGCGACGAGCCGGTCACGCCGCCGTCCCTGCAGGTCCGCGCGGTGCTCGACGTCGACGGCGACACCGTGCTCTTCCAGGCGAGCGGCGAGCCCGCCGAGATCCACCTGTGGACCTACTCGGCAGGCACCATCAGCGCCGTCACGACCGAACCCGGCGTCCACTCCGGCCGCCGCGCGGGCGGCGTGACGCTCGTCGTCCGGCAGAGCCTCGACACCGAGGGAACGACGGTGTCCGTGGGGGCGGTATCGATCAAGTCCCTCGCCGAGCGGCCCGGGCTGGAGCCGCGTGTGTCGCTCGTCCGCGCCGGCTCGCGCGAGCTGTCCACGGCGGTCCTGCTGCCTTCGTGGCACGTGCCCGGCTCGGGCCCGCTGCCCGTCCTGATGGACCCGTACGGCGGGCCACACGCCCAGCGGGTGCTGTCGGCCCGGCGGATGTTCCTGGAGTCCCAGTGGTGGGCCGAGCAGGGCTTCGCGGTGATCGTGGCCGACGGGCGGGGCACGCCGGGGCGCGGCCCGGCCTTCGAACGCGAGATGCTGCACGACTTCACGATCTCGCTGCAGGACCAGGTGGACGCCCTGCAGGGCGTGGTGGCCCTGCACCCCGGCGACCTCGACCTGTCGCGGGTGGCGATCCGGGGCTGGTCGTTCGGCGGCTACCTCGCCGCGCTCGCGGTGCTGCGCCGCCCGGACGTGTTCCACGCCGCGGTCGCCGGTGCGCCGGTCACCGACTGGCGGCTGTACGACACCTGCTACACCGAGCGCTACCTCGGCCACCCCGACGAGGGGCACTACGAGAGGTCGTCTCTCCTGGGTGACGCGGAGAAGGACACGGAGAAGGGAGACACGGAGAAGCTGGAGCGCCCGCTGCTGCTGATCCACGGCCTGGCCGACGACAACGTGGTCGCCGCGCACACGCTGCGGCTGTCGTCGGCCCTGCTCGCGGCCGGCCGCCCGCACACCGTGCTCCCGCTGTCGGGCGTCACCCACATGACGCCGCAGGAGGTCGTCGCGGAGAACCTGCTGCTCCTGCAGCTCGACTTCCTCAAGAAGTCGCTGAACATCACCGGCTGACCGGAACTACCGGGCGGTGCCGTGCCAGCTGTCCCACAGCGCGGCGTAGGCACCGCCCGCCGCCACCAGGTGGTCGTGGGAGCCCAGCTCGCTGATCCGGCCGTCCTCCACCACGGCCACCCGGTCGGCGTCGTGCGCGGTGTACAGCCGATGCGCGATGGCGATCACCGTACGGCCCTCCAGCACGGCCGCGAGCGACCGCTCCAGGTCGCGGGCGGCCCGCGGGTCGATCAGCGAGGTGGCCTCGTCCAGGACGAGCGTGTGCGGGTCGGCCAGCACCAGGCGGGCGAGCGCGAGTTGCTGCGCCTGGGCCGGGGAGATCGCCGCGCCGCCCGAGCCGACGGCGGTGTCCAGCGCCTCGTCAGATCCATGGTTCAGGGCCGCCACCCACTCCCAGGCGTCCACGGCCTCCAGCGCGCGGCGCACGTCGGCGTCCGAGGCGTCGGGCCTGGCGATCAGGAGGTTGTCGCGCAGCGTCCCCCGGAACACGTGGTGCTCCTGGGTGACCAGGGCGACGTGCCCGCGCAGCTCGTCGAGCGGCAGCTCGACCAGCGGAACCCCGCCGACCGTGACCGACCCGCTCCCCGGCGCGTGCACCCCGGCGATGAGGCGGCCCAGCGTCGACTTGCCCGCTCCGGAGGGCCCGACCATGGCCAGGCGCTCCCCCTGGCGTACGTCGAGGTCGATGCCGTGCAGCACGTCGTGGCCCTCGCGGTAGGCGTACCGGACGCCGCTGACCTTCAGCTCCTCCCCCACCGGCCGGGCTTCGCCCGCGACCCGGTCGTCGGGCACGTTGGCCACGCCCAGCAACCGGGCCATCGAGGCCCCGCCGACCTGGAGCTCGTCCACCCACGACAGCAGCCGGTCGAGCGGGTCGATGAGCTGCTGGACGTAGAGCGTTGCGGTCGTCACCTGGGCCACCGTCACCCAGCCCTCGATGGAGAACAGCCCGCCGATGAGCAGGGTCGCCACGACCGGGACCACGTAGCCGAACTCGACGGCCGGGAACCACACCATGCGCAGGCCCAGGGTGTACCGCTCGGCGGCGAACGACCGGGCGATGTCCCGGTCCGTACGGTCCCTGCGGCGCCTGTCCAGCCCGAGCGCCTCGATCGTGCGCGCGCCCTCGACGGTCTCGGCCAGGCCCTCGGTCATGTCGGCGTACGCCGCGTTCTCCCGCAGGTAGCCGTCCCTGGCGCGGTTGAGGTACCACCGGGTTGCGCCCCACAGCAGCGGCACGGCGACCAGCGACGGCACCGCCATCACCGGTCCGACGAGGATGACCGCGCCGACGACGAAGATCCCGGTCACGATCGCGATCAGCGTCTCGGGCACGGCGTGCCGCACGCTCCGGGACAGCGCGTCCACGTCCCTGGACGTACGGGTGATGAGGTCGCCGGAACCGGCCCGCTCGACCGTCGAGAGCGGCAGCGCGAGCACCCGGCCGACGAAGTCCTCCCTCAGCTCGGCCAGCACCTTCTCGCCCAGCCGCGACGACGCGTACACCGCGAACCTGACCAGCACGGCCTGCGCGGCCACGAAGGCGGCGATGGACAGGGCGACGGTGTCCACGCGGAGGTCGGCCCGGCCCTTGGCCAGGCCCTCCACCAGGTCGCCGAGCATGCGGGGCGCGACCAGCCCGGAGGCCGCCGCCAGCGCGTGCAGGGCCAGCGCGAGGCCAAGCTCGCGCGGATACTTCAGCGTCAGCCGCCGTGCGTAGGCGCGCACCTGCGCCCGGTCGGCGACAGGCAGGATCTCGCGGGCCATGCTCAGCCTTCTCCCCGCATCAACTCGCGTGTGACGGTGGCCCGGTAGGCGGGCTCGGTCTCCAGCAGCGCCCGGTGGGTGCCCTCGGCCCGCACCACGCCGCCCTCGACGTACAACACGTGGTCGGCCCGGTCGAGCAGGAGCGGGCTGGTCGTGCAGACCAGGGTCGCGCGGCCCGCCCGGGCCTTGCCCAGCCGCTCGGCGACGCGCGCCTCCGTGTGCGCGTCGACGGCGCTGGTGGGCTCGGCCAGGATCAGGATCTCCGCGTCGGCGAGCAGCACCCGGGCCAGCCGCAGCCGCTGCTGCTGACCGCCGGAGAACTCGCGGCCCGACTCGGCCACGTGCGCGTCCAGGCCCTCGGGCAGCGCCGCCACGATGTCCTCGGCGCACGAGGCGTGCAACGCCTGGCGGACGTCCTCGTCGGTGGCCGTGCCCCGCACGTCCAGCTCGTCGCGCAGCCGTCCGGTGAACAGCCGCGCGCCGTTGTCGGCCACCAGGATGTGCCGCCTGACCTCGGCGAGCGGCAGCTCCGCCAGCGGCGCGCCGCCGAGCGTGACGTCTCCGGGGGCGAACCTGCCCAGGCGGTCGGCGATGGCGATGGCGTCCTCCGGCGCGGCCGCCGCGAGGGCCGTGAGCCGGCCGGGCCGGACCTCGACGCCCGACTCGCCGTCGCGGAGCGTGCCCGGCAGCGTGCCCGCTCCGGCGAGGAAACGGCCGTCGCCGCCGGTGATCTCGGGCTCCAGGGACAGGATGCGGCAGACGCGGCGCGCCGCCACGTGCCCCTTGGTGAGCTTGTCGGCTGCCTCGGTCAGCGTACGCAGAGGCGCGATCAGGAAGACCGCGTATCCGTAGAACGCGACGAGCTGACCGGGAGTGATGCGGCCTTCGAGCGCGAAGTGCGCGCCGAGCCAGGTCACGCACGCGATCAGCACGCCGGGCAGCAGGATCTGGGCGCCCTCCAGCAGGGACTCCACCGAGGCCACCCGCACGCCCGCCCGCCGCACGCGCTGCGACTCCTCGCGGTAGCGCGCGGCGAAGACCTGCTCGCCGCCGACCCCGCGCAGCACCCGCAGGCCGGCCACGATGTCGGCGGCCCGGGTGGCCAGGTCGCCCTGCAGGTCGCGCTGCTCGTGCTGGCGCCGGTGCAGCGGCTTGAGCAGAGGACCCACCGCGGCCGCCATGAGCGGCACTCCGACCAGCACGACCAGGCCCAGCGGAACCGAGGTGGCGATGAGGATCACGGTCACCGCGACGATGGCGACGACCGCGCCGGCGCCCCGCAGGAGGATGTCCATGGCGTTGCCGATGTGCGCGATATCCGAGTTGCCCACGCTGACGACCTCGCCCGTCGACAGGCGTTTCGGCAGCGTCGCCCCAAGCCTGGCCGCCTGCCGTACGGTGACCTGCACGGTGCGGTAGGCCGCCGACAGCCAGGTGAAGGTCGCGAAGCGGTGCCGGGTGACGCCGGCGATCGCCTGGACCACGCCGAGACCGAGCACCACCAGCGACCACTTGATCAGCGTGCCGGCGTCCGCCGCGGCCATCGCGTCGATCGCCTTGCCCAGGGCCGCCGGCACGAGCGCCTGCCCCAGCCACCACAGCACCGCCAGGCCGACTCCGGCCAGCAGCGGGGCGGCCTGGCCGCGCGCCACCCACCACAGGTAGCGCAGCGGCCCGCGGGCGTCGGGAGTGCCGGGATCGGCCACAGGAAGAGCACGCATGATACTTCCAGGCTCGCAAAAACGCAGGTCGATGGGCAAACCGTTTTCCCTGCGCCAGTCAGTGCGTCAACCGTGGTTGACACATGGAGGACTGTCAACCTATGTTGACGACATGAGCGATACGGCACAGCTGGCGAGCGACGCCGGCAGCCGCGATCCGGCCGTCGGCCTGCGGGCCGTACGGGCCCTGCGGCTCCTGGTGGAACGGCTCGAAGCGCTGCAGGTGGAGAACGCGCGCACCGCGGGGTGGTCGTGGCAGGACATCGCGCTCCTGCTCGGGGTGTCCCGGCAGGCGGTGCACAAGAAGTACGCGGGCGGGCGAGGACTGCTGAGACGGGAGAAATAGATGTTCGAACGGTTCACCGAAGACGCCCGGCAGGTCGTCAAGCACGCGGTGGAGCAGGCGCGGGAGCTCCGGCACGGGCAGGCGGGCACCGAGCACATCCTGCTCGGTCTGCTGACCCCGCAGACGCCGTCCGCGCGCCTTCTCGCGGCCCACGGGATCGACCACGCGCGGGTGCGCGCGGAGATCGTCCGCATACGCGGCGACCTTACCGGCGGGGACATCGACGCCGAGGCCCTGGAGTCGATCGGCATCGATCTGTCGGCTGTGCGGGAGAAGGTCGAGGGCGTCTTCGGGCCCGGCGCCCTGGACCGCGCCCCCCAGCGCGACCGCCGAGGGGTCCTCGTCAGCGGCTGGCGCGTTCCGTTCGGGCCCCGGGCCAGGAAGGTGCTCGAACTCTCGCTGCGCGAGGCACTCGCGATGAAGAGCCGGAGCATCGAGGACGGGCACATCCTGCTCGGCGTCATCCGGGAGGGCGAGGGTCTGGGCGTACGCATCCTGGCCGACGCCGGGGTCGACCTGCCCGCGCTGCGGGAGGAGGTCAGGAGCGCTCTGATCCCTTAATCACTCAAGGCCGCCAGGGCGTCCCCGACGGTCTCGTAGATGGGGAACGCGGCGTGCAGCCCGGTCACCGTGAGGATCCTCCGGAAGACGCCCCGAACGCCGGCGAGCTTCATGAACCCGCCCGCCTCGACGGCGCGATCGTGCGTCTCCAGCAGGAGCCGCAGGCCCATGGAGTCGCAGAAGGTCAGCTCGGAGGTGTCAAGGACAAGCCGCGTGCCGCCCTCCTCCGACAACTTGCCGAACACGGTGCGCAGCCGCTCTCCGGAGATCACGTCCAGCTCGCCGGTGAGAGTGACGAGAGTGTGCGTCGCCTCATGGCTCACCGTGACGCCAAATCTCGTCGTCATCGCCTGTCCTCGTTCCGGGCGATCTTCCTCTTGAAAGATCTACAGAGAAGTTACACCTCTACTTACCCCGGCAGGCAGAGAGAGGCAAGGAGGACAGGACGGCGGAGGCCGGCAGTGCTCAGCGGTCGCCGGCGATCTCGTACAACCCGCCGGAATCGGAGTCCGAGCCCGGCTCGTCGCCAGGCCGAGGGTGACGCGGACCGGCGTCAGCCGCGTGGCCGAGCGCCTCCTCGACCGTCGGGTGCTGCTCGAACACGTTGCGCAGGCCGGTGATCGTCAGCACCCGGCGCAGCACGCCCTGCACGCCGCTCAGTATCAATCGGACGTTCAAAGCCTGGCCGCGCTGCAACGCGGAGATCAGCTCGCTCAGCCCGCGCGAGTCGCAGAACATGAGCTCGGCGACGTCGATCACGAGGACGGACGTCCCGGCCGACTCCCAGACCCGGTGCAACTCGTCGTGGAGCAGATGGACGGTGCCGGCGTCGAGATCGCCTTCCACGCGCACGACGACGGCCGCGCCATGGACTGCGGACGCGACCTTCAAGGTGGAACGTGGACCGGTCACGGGCATGCTCACTCCCTCGCCTGCGGGTACAGGGCAGGCGTGTTACGGCAACACAAATCACACGTTACCCGGGAGGAGGCGTGATTACGTTCCGGCAGCGACGACACGGCCGGCGCGCGGTGTGGATCCGTGCGCCGGCCGTACGTTCACTCGTGTGCCACGCGGTCGTGCTACTTGGAGGCGGCCTTGAGGTAGTCGGCGTTCATCTGGGCGATCGTGTCGAACGGGATGCCCTTCGGGCACACCGCCGTGCACTCGCCCGTGTTGGTGCAGCCGCCGAAGCCCTCGGCGTCCATCTGCTCGACCATCGCCCTGGCGCGCGGCTCGCGCTCCGGCTGGCCCTGCGGCAGCAGGCTCAGGTGGGTGATCTTCGCCGCGGTGAACAGCGAGGCCGAGCCGTTGGGGCAGGCCGCGACGCACGCGCCGCAGCCGATGCAGGTCGCGGCGTCGAAGGCGGCGTCGGCGTCGGCCTTCGGCACCGGGACGGAGTGCGCCTCCGGGGCGGACCCGGCGGGAACGGAGATGAAGCCGCCCGCCTGGATGATCCGGTCGAACGCCGACCTGTCCACGACGAGGTCCTTGACCACCGGGAACGCCGCGGCCCGCCACGGCTCGATCGTGATGACGTCGCCGTCCTTGAAGTGCCGCATGTGCAGCTGGCAGGTCGTGGTGAGCTTCTGCTCGCCGTGCGCGACGCCGTTGATGACCATGCCGCACATGCCGCAGATGCCCTCGCGGCAGTCGTGGTCGAAGGCGACCGGGTCGTCGCCCTCCAGGATCAGCCGCTCGTTGAGGACGTCGAGCATTTCCAGGAACGACATGTCGGGAGAGACGTCTTCGACCCGGTAGGTCACCATCCGTCCCTTGTCCGACGAGCCGTTCTGCCGCCAGATCTTGAGGGTCAGGTTCACTTGTAGCTCCGCTGGGTCATCTTGACGTACTCGTAGTTCAGCTCTTCCTTGTGCAGGACCGGGCCCTCCGGAGTCCACTCCCACGCGGCGACGTAGGCGAAGTTCTCGTCGTCGCGCAGCGCCTCGCCGTCCTCGTCCTGCGACTCGGCCCGGAAGTGGCCGCCGCACGACTCCGTACGGTGCAGGGCGTCGATGCACATCAGCTCGGCGAGCTCGAAGAAGTCGGCCACCCGGCCGGCGCGTTCGAGCGCCTGGTTGAGCCCCTCGGCGTCGCCCGGCACCTTGACGTTGTTCCAGAACTCCTCGCGCAGCTCGGGAATGCGCTCCAGCGCCTTGCGCAGCGACTCCTCGGTGCGCTCCATGCCGCAGTAGTCCCACATGATCCGGCCGAGCTCGCGGTGGTAGGAGTCGGCGGTGCGGTCGCCGTTCACGGACAGGAGCTTGTCGATCTTGTCCTGGACGGCCTTCCTGGCCTCCGCGACGTCGTCCTCCTCGACCGGGCCGAACGCGCCGGCCCCGGCGAGGTAGTCGCCGACCGTCGTCGGCAGCACGAAGTAGCCGTCCGCCAGGCCCTGCATGAGGGCGGAGGCGCCCAGGCGATTCGCGCCGTGGTCGGAGAAGTTGGCCTCGCCGACCACGAACAGCCCGGGGATCGTGGACTGCAGGTCGTAGTCCACCCACAGCCCGCCCATCGTGTAGTGGACGGCCGGGTAGATGCGCATCGGCACCTCGTACGGGTTCTCACCGGTGATGCGCTCGTACATCTCGAAGAGGTTGCCGTACTTCTTCTCGACCGCGTCGCGGCCCATCCGGGTGATGGCGTCGGCGAAGTCGAGGTAGACGCCGAGCCCGCCGGGACCGACGCCGCGGCCCTCGTCGCAGACGTTCTTGGCGGCGCGGCTGGCGATGTCACGCGGCACGAGGTTGCCGAACGCCGGGTAGATGCGCTCCAGGTAGTAGTCGCGCTCGTCCTCGGGGATGTCGCCGGGAGCCCGGTTGTCGCCCTTGAGCTTCGGCACCCACACCCGGCCGTCGTTGCGCAGCGACTCCGACATCAGCGTCAGCTTCGACTGGTGGTCGCCGCTCTGCGGGATGCAGGTCGGGTGGATCTGCGTGTAGCAGGGGTTGCCGAAGTAGGCGCCCTTCTTGTGCGCCCGCCAGATCGCCGTGGTGTTGCAGCCCTTGGCGTTGGTGGACAGGAAGAACACGTTGCCGTAGCCGCCGCTGGCGAGCACGACCGCGTCGGCGAGGTGGGTCTCGATCTCGCCGGTGACCATGTCGCGGACCACGATGCCCCTGGCCCGGCCGCCGCTGACGATGAGCTCCAGCATCTCGTGGCGGGTGTGGACCTCCACGTTCCCCGCCGCGACCTGCCGCTCCAGGGCCTGGTAGGCGCCGAGCAGGAGCTGCTGGCCCGTCTGGCCGCGGGCGTAGAAGGTGCGCGACACCTGGGTGCCGCCGAAGGAGCGGGTGTCGAGCAGGCCGCCGTACTCGCGGGCGAACGGCACACCCTGCGCCACGGCCTGGTCGATGATGTTCACGCTGACCTGGGCGAGGCGGTAGACGTTCGACTCGCGGGCGCGGTAGTCGCCGCCCTTCACGGTGTCGTAGAACAGCCGGTAGACGCTGTCGCCGTCGCCGCGGTAGTTCTTGGCGGCGTTGATGCCGCCCTGCGCGGCGATGGAGTGGGCCCGCCGGGGCGAGTCCTGGTAGCAGAACGACTTGACCTTGTATCCCAGCTCGCCGAGCGTGGCCGCGGCGGAGCCGCCGGCCAGGCCGGTGCCGACGACGATGACGGTCAGCTTGCGCTTGTTGACCGGGTTGACCAGCTTGGCCTGGAAACGGCGCTTGTCCCAGCGGTCCTCGATCGGACCCGCCGGCGCCTTGGCGTCCTGGATGGGCTCACCCACCCGGTAATGCCCGGTGATGGCCGGTGCTGCGCCCCGGTTCTCCTCCTGGGCGTTCTCTTGCTGGGCGTTCTCTTGCTGGGTGCGGCGGCGGAACTTCACTTGACCACTCCGATCAGGATGCAGATGGGCGCGGAGACGAACCCGAGCACCAGCACCGCGGAGACCGCGACGGCGGTCGTCTGCAGCGCGCTGCGAACGCGGGGGCGGCGGGTCAGGCCGAGCGACTGGAACGCGCTCCACAGGCCGTGGCGCAGGTGCAGGCCGACCATCACCATGGCGACGAGGTAGAACAGCGCCACCCACCAGCGGTCGGGCTGGAAGCCGGCGATCATCCGGGCGTACGGCGTGGCGTCGCCGCCCTCGGGGTTCACCGTGCCGAAGGTCATGTCCAGCAGGTGCCAGATCACGAACAGCACGATGATCACGCCGCCATACCGCATGGTGTGCGTGGCGTACCCGTTGGCCTGCGACTTCCGCTTGGCCGCGTACTTGACGGGCCGCGCCTTGGCCGCACGGCGGGCGAGCGACACCGCCGCCCACATGTGCAGCACGACGCAGACCACGAGCACGATCTCGGTGATCGTCAACAGCGTCCGGTTCGGCAGCGCGGGCGAGCCCACGGTGCGCAACCATTCGGCATAGTGGTTGAAGGAGTCGCCACCCAGGAAGATCTTGAGGTTGCCCAGCATGTGGCCGATCAGGAAGAGCACGAGAACGGCGCCCGTGACGGCCATCACGGCCTTCCTGCCGGCTGAGGTGCCGAGCAGGCCGCGACGGGCAGGCGTACGCGGCGCGGGCCCGGCGGGCTTGCGAGGTGCGGTATGCGCGGGAACCGGCGCGGTCGCCGAACCGCGGTCCACGGAGTGGTCAACAGTGGCAGTCACGAATGCACACGCTAGGTTCGCGCTTTTCAGACGTCCAAGTCATGACAGGTCTGGTTTCGATAGCCCCCGGCTATGTGCTCTGCCCCGTACGGTTTCCAAGAGTCGAAGGTCCCGAGGGTGTGCGACGAAATTCACACCGCGGTCACATCACGGGGGGCGCATCGAGCCGGTTTCGGCGATAGCCCTAGGCTATTGAGGTGTGCAGCTCCAGCAACTGGCCTACTTCACGGCCGTGGCCGAGACGCGGCACTTCACCCAGGCCGCGGAGCGGATGCGGGTCGCGCAGCCGTCGCTGAGCAAGCAGATCAAGAGCCTCGAGACCGAGCTGGGGGCGCCCCTGTTCAGCCGGGCCCGGGGCAACGTCACGCTCACCGCGGCGGGTGAGGCGCTGCTCCCGCTCGCGCGCCGCATGCTCGCCGACGCCGAGACCGCCCGGCGCGAGGTCGCCGAGCTGGCGGGGCTGCGGCGGGGACGGGTGCGCCTCGGCGCGACCCCGTCGCTGTGCGCCGGGCTGCTGGCCGACGCGCTGGCCCGCTTCCACCGCGACTACCCCGGGGTGGAGCTGCGGGTCGAGGAGGGCGGGTCCCGCGACCTCGTCCGCGATCTCGCCCGGGGCCAGCTCGACCTGGCGCTGATCATCCTGCCGCTGCAGAGCAGCGACCCGTCCCTGGTGACCCAGAAGATCCTGAGCGAGAACCTCGTCGTCGCCTCCGCGTCGGCCCGGGGCCGCAGGTCGTACATGCGGATCGAGGACCTGCGCGGACGGCCCATGGTCATGTTCCGCAGGGGCTACGACGTGCGCGAAGCGACGCTGGCGGCCTGCCGGCAGGCGGGGTTCGAGCCGCGCTTCGCGGTGGAGGGCGGGGAGATGGACGCGGTGCTGCGGTTCGTCGAGGCGGGGCTGGGCATCGCGGTGGTGCCCTCGATGGTGCTGGAGAACCGGCCGAGGCTGACGGGCACGCCGTTGCTGCCCGGACTGCGCCGTACGGTCGCCCTCGCCCACCGCAAAGACGTGGAGCCGACTCGGGCGGCGCAGGCCTTCCGTGGGACGCTTTTGTCGTTCCTCGGCGAGGCTGCCCGTGATGGGACGCTTCCCCAGGGAATAGAGGCGCTCGTTGACCTGTGAGCCCTAACCGAGCGGTTCCCAGACGATAGGTTTGTGCAGACGATGACGCACGACGATGCTGCCGACGCTGACGAGAGGCGTTCGTGACCCCGGTCTCCCCTGAGCTGCCCGATCCGCTCACCCTCCTACTGATCGAGGACGACGCCGGCGACGCGTTTCTCGTCGAGGAGTTGCTGGCGGGCGCCGAGAGGCCGCCGAAGATCACCTGGGCGCGGACGCTCGCCGAAGGATGCGCGCGGCTCACCGACGACGTGCAGTGCGTGCTCGTCGACCTCTCCCTTCCCGACGCCAGCGGGCTCGAGGCGCTGCAGCAGATCCTCGCCATGGCCACGGACACGGCGGTGCTCGTCCTCACCGGGCTCGGAGACGCACACGTCGGCATCGAGGCGGTCGCCGCCGGAGCGCAGGACTTCCTGGTCAAGCAGGACGTCGACGCCCGGCTGCTGATCCGCGCCATCCGCTACGCCATCGAGCGCAAGCGTGCCGATCTCGCCATGCGCGAACTCCTGCAGGAACGCATCGTCAGCAAGGAGAACTCCCGGCTCGAACGCGGCCTGCTGCCCGTCCCTCTGCTCGACCCCATGCTCCTCCACCACCAGGCCCGCTACCTTCCCGGACGTACGGGCGGGCTGCTGGCCGGTGACTTCTGGGACACCGTGCAGACGCCCGACGGCGCGGTCCACGTGCTGATCGGCGACGTGTGCGGGCACGGGCCCGATGAGGCCGCTCTCGGCACGGCACTGCGCATAGGCTGGCGCACGCTGGTGCTGGCCGGGCAGACCGGCAACGACGTGCTGCGCACGCTCGACACGCTGCTGCGGCACGAGCGCAAGTCGCCGGAGATCTTCACCACGATGTGCACCGCGACCATCGCCCCCGACCTGACCACCGCCCGCCTGCACGTGATCGGCCACCCGCCGCCGCTGCTGCTGCGCGACGGCGTGCTCGGCGTGGTCACCGAGACGCCGTCAGGCCCGCCGCTCGGGATCTTCCCGGACATCGCGTGGACGCCCATCGACGTCACCCTGGGCGAGCGGTGGTCGCTGCTGCTCTACACCGACGGCCTGATCGAGGCCACGGTCGGCGAGAACCGCGACCTGCTCGGCACCGAGGGGCTCGCGAACCTGATCCGCGCCCAGGCGGGGATCGACCTCGACCGCATCATCGCCAGTCTCGACGGCGCCATGCACGACGACGTCGCGGCCGTCCTCGTGTCCCGGGGTGACGACAAATGAGCTCGCCAGCGCCGCTGCCCCCGCTGGCGCCGTCCGCGCGGGGCTCCCGCCTGCCGGTCAGCCGGTGGTTCCTGCTCGCCGGAGCGGGCGTCCTGCTCATCTTCGTGATCGCGGTCAGCGCCATCCTGCTCGCGCTCTCCTCGACGTACGAGGCCCGGCAGGCCCTCGTCGACGCGGTCGATCCCGCCGCCCTGCAGACGCTGCGCGTCGCCCGGGCGGTGCAGGCGCAGGAGGGCGCGATCCGCGGATACGGGCTCACCGGCGAGCAGCAGTACCTCGACACCTACCGCCAGGGGGTCGCCGAGGAGCAGTCGGCCACCGACGCGATCGCCAGGCTCGTCCCCCAGTTGCCCCAGGGATACGGCGTCCGCCACCAGATCCGCGAGATCACCGATGCCACGACCGCGTGGCGGCGCGACTACGCCGAGCCCGTGGTCGCGCGGACCCTCAAGAGCGGCCCTGGCTCGCTCACCGACCTGGCCAAGAACAACCTCCAGCGCTTCTCGGCGATCAGGAACGCGCTCGACACGCAGCAGGCCGTGCTGGGACGGCTGCACGACGTCGCGAGGGATCGGCTCTACTCCGGCTGGAACACCATCTATGCGGCGATCGCGGCGCTGGTCGGCGCGATGGTGCTGGCGATCGTGTTCTGCGCGCTGATCGTGCGCCGCGCGGTCGTGGGCCCGATCGCGCGGCTGACCCGGCAGGTCCGGGCGGTGGCCGCGGGCGACTTCGACCACGAGATCGGGGTCGAGCGGCCGGCCGAGCTGTGGGAGCTGTCGGGCCACGTCGACGGGATGCGCCGCCGCATCATGGCCGAGTGGCAGTCGTCCGTCAAGGCCCGCCAGCTGCTCGCCGAGCAGACCGAGGAGCTCAGGCGCTCCAACCGTGAGCTGGAGCAGTTCGCCTACGTGGCCAGCCACGACCTGCAGGAGCCCCTGCGCAAGGTGGCGAGCTTCACCCAGATGCTGGAGCAGCGCTACGCCGACCGGCTCGACGACCGCGCCCGGCAGTACATCGGCTTCGCCGTCGACGGCGCCCGCCGCATGCAGTTGCTCATCAACGACCTGCTCGACTTCTCGCGGGTCGGCCGCGTCGGCGGCGAGCAGGAGGAGATGGACAGCGGCGACGCCCTGGCCGGCGCCCTGCGCAACCTCGACGCCCGGCTGTCGGAGACCGGCGCGACGGTCACCCACGACGACCTGCCCAAGGTCGTCGGCAATCGCACGCTGCTGACCCAGCTCTTCCAGAACCTCGTCAGCAACGCGCTCAAGTTCCGCTCCGAGGAGCCTCCCCGCGTCCACATCGGCGTACGGCGGGACGGCGAGATGTGGGAGTTCAGCTGCTCGGACAACGGGATCGGCGTCGAGCCGAAGTACGCCGACCGGATCTTCCTGATCTTCCAGCGCCTGCACCCGAGGGACGTCTATCCCGGGACGGGCATCGGACTGGCCCTGTGCCGCAAAATCGTCGAATATCATGGCGGCCGGATCTGGCTCGACACGAGCGAGGACGCCGGAGCCACGTTCCGCTGGACCCTGCCGGCCCTGGGAGACCCCGATGAATGAGTTCCGCCCGATTGAGGTGCTCCTGGTCGAGGACGACCCGGGCGACGTCCTGCTCTGCCAGGAGGCGTTCTCCTACAACAAGGTCGGCAACAACCTCCACGTGGTCAACGACGGCGAGCAGGCGCTGGCCTTCCTGCGGGCCGAGGGGCAGTACGCCTCGGCGCCCCGGCCCGATCTGGTGCTGCTCGACCTCAACCTGCCCCGCGTGAACGGCTTCGAGGTGCTGGAGGAGGTCAAGAAGGACCCCTCCCTGCGGACCATCCCCGTTGTGATCCTGACCACATCGGAGGCCGAGCAGGATATCCTGCGGGGATACAACCTGCACGCCAACGCGTACATTACCAAGCCCGTGGATTTCGACCAGTTCACCCGGGTAGTACAGCAGATCGACGAATTCTTCGTGACCGTCGTCAAACTGCCGGGGAAGTGACCGAGATCACATGGGGGAGGAGTGACGCTCCTCACACTTCGTGATGTGCTCGTCGTAATGTGTGCCCCACCAATAACGCGCACGGCCTGAGCAGTACGGCGCGGTCACTCCGGCGTGCGCGGAGTCAGTGAGGGTGGAAGGTCTCCGATGACCCAGACAACGGCCGAGAGCGCGGCAAGGAAACAACGCGCACAGATCAGGGTGCGCACTCTTCGAACCGACCGATGGTGGCTGGCTCCGGCGCTCACGTTCGCCGGACTCTTCTTGTTCTTGATTTACGGCTTCTGGGCGATGTTCGACAGAAGCGTGCTCGCCGGGTCGTACATCGCCCCCTTCTCGTCGCCCTGCTTGGCGGCGACGTCCTGTCCGGAAGGGGCCCGGTTGTTCGGGTTCGCTCCGTTCGGCGACTGGTACACCCTGCCGCCGGGACTGCTGATCCTCGCCTTCCCCGGCGGCTTCCGGCTCACCTGCTACTACTACCGCAAGTCGTACTACCGCTCGTGGTGGCTCTCGCCCCCGGCGTGCGCGGTGGCCGAGCCGCACGGCAAGTACACCGGCGAGACGCGCCTGCCGCTGATCCTGCAGAACGTCCACCGCTACTTCTTCTACGTCGCCGTGATCATCGGTCTGATCCTGACGTACGACGCGGTGTTGTCCTTCCGCGACGAGAACGGCAACTGGGGGCACGTCGGCCTCGGCACGATCATCCTCGTGGTGAACGCGATTCTGGTCCTTGCCTACACGTTCGGCTGCCATTCCTGCCGCCACATCACCGCCGGGCGCCTGAATCACTTCTCCAAGCACCCGCTGCGCTACAAGGCGTGGACGCTGGTCTCGAAGCTCAACGCGAGGCACCAGCAGTTCGCCTGGGCGTCCATGGCCTCGATCGTGATCGCGGACCTGTACGTCCGGCTCGTCGCCAAGGGCGTCATCAACTTCCCGTTCGCTTAAGCAGCACGTCGTTGTAAGGATCTCAAGGTGGAGCGTCACGAATACGACGTCGTCGTCATCGGAGCCGGTGGAGCGGGGCTCCGCGCGGCGATCGAGGCGCGGCAGCAGGGCAAGCGGACGGCCATCGTCTGCAAGTCGCTGTTCGGCAAGGCCCACACGGTCATGGCCGAGGGCGGCGCCGCCGCCGCGATGGGCAACGTCAACCCGAACGACAACTGGATGGTGCACTTCCGCGACACCATGCGCGGAGGCAAGTTCCTCAACAACTGGCGCATGGCGGAGCTGCACGCCAAGGAGGCCCCGGACCGCGTCTGGGAGCTGGAGGCCTGGGGCGCGCTGTTCGACCGCACCAAGGACGGCAAGATCAGCCAGCGCAACTTCGGCGGCCACGAGTACCCGCGCCTCGCCCACGTCGGCGACCGCACCGGCCTGGAGCTGATCCGCACCCTCCAGCAGCGCGTCGTCGCCCTGCAGCAGGAGGACGAGAAGCTGCACGGCGACCCCGAGGCGTACATCAAGGTCTTCGCCGAGTGCACGATCACCCGGCTGCTGAAGGACGGGGACGCCATCTCGGGGGCCTTCGGCTACTGGCGCGAGACGGGCGACTTCATCGTCTTCGACACCCCCGCCGTGGTCCTGGCCACCGGCGGCATCGGCAAGTCGTACGTCGTCACGTCGAACTCCTGGGAGTACACCGGTGACGGTCACGCGCTGGCCCTGCTCGCCGGCGCGAAGCTCATCAACATGGAGTTCATCCAGTTCCACCCGACGGGCATGGTCTGGCCCCCGTCGGTGCGCGGCATCCTGGTGACCGAGTCGGTGCGCGGCGACGGCGGCGTCCTGCGCAACTCCGAGGGCCGCCGCTTCATGTTCGACTACATCCCGGACGTGTTCAAGGACAAGTACGCCACGACCGAGGAGGAGGGGGACCGCTGGTACGACGACCAGGCCAACAACCGCCGTCCCCCGGAGCTGCTGCCCCGTGACGAGGTGGCCAGGGCGATCAACGCCGAGGTGAAGGCCGGGCGCGGCTCACCGCAGGGCGGCGTGTTCCTCGACGTGTCCACCCGCCTGCCCGCCGCCGAGATCACCAAGCGGCTGCCGTCGATGCACCACCAGTTCAAGGAGCTGGCGGACGTCGACATCACCAAGGAGCCCATGCAGGTCGGCCCGACCTGCCACTACGTCATGGGCGGCGTCGAGGTGGACGCCGACACCGGCGCGGCGTCGGTCCCCGGCCTGTTCGCGGCCGGCGAGGTCTCCGGCGGCATGCACGGCTCCAACCGCCTCGGCGGCAACTCGCTGTCGGACCTGCTGGTGTTCGGCCGCCGGGCCGGCGCCGGAGCCGCGGCGTACGTGGACGGGCTGGCCAAGCGGCCGGCCGTGACCGGCCTCGAGGAGGCCAAGGCCGAGGCCCTGGCCCCGCTGGAGCGGACCGGCGGGGAGAACCCGTACGAGGTCCACCACGAGCTGCAGCGCACGATGAACGACCTGGTCGGCATCATCCGCAAGTCCGGGGAGATCAGCGAGGCTCTCCAGGTCGTCGAGAAGCTCAAGGAGCGGGCCAAGAACACCGCCTCCTCGGGCAGCCGGATCTACAACCCCGGCTGGCACCTCGCGCTCGACCTGCGCAACATGCTGCTGGTCAGCGAGTGCGTGGCGAAGGCCGCGCTCCTGCGGGAGGAGAGCCGCGGCGGCCACACCCGGGACGACTTCCCCGGCATGTCGGCCGAGTGGCGGCGCAAGCTGCTGGTCTGCTCCGCGAAGCCGGACGGCACGTCCGTCACGGTCGAGGAGAAGGTCCAGCCGTCCATGCGGGGCGACCTCATCGGTCTGTTCGAGCGCTCCGAGCTGGAGAAGTACCTCACCGAGGAAGAGCTGGCGGAATACGACGCCGCGGTCAAGGAGTCGTGATGGGATACAAGGCGAAGTTCCGCGTCTGGCGCGGTGAGGGCGGCGAGGGCCGCCTGGAGGACTTCACCGTCGAGGTGAACGAGGGCGAGGTCGTCCTCGACGTCATCCACCGGCTCCAGGCCACGCAGGCTCCCGACCTCGCGGTCCGCTGGAACTGCAAGGCCGGCAAGTGCGGCTCGTGCTCGATGGAGATCAACGGCAAGCCCCGGCTGGGCTGCATGACCCGGATGTCCACCTTCGAGGAGAGCGAGACCATCACGGTCACGCCGCTGCGGACGTTCCCGGTCATCAAGGACCTGGTGACGGACGTGTCGTTCAACTACCAGAAGGCCCGCGAGGTCCCGTCGTTCACGCCGCCCGCCGACGTCAAGCCGGGCGAGTACCGCATGCAGCAGGTCGACGTCGAGCGCTCGCAGGAGTTCCGCAAGTGCATCGAGTGCTTCATGTGCCAGAACGTCTGCCACGTGATCCGCGATCATGACGAGAACAAGCCGGCCTTCTCCGGCCCGCGCTACTTCATCCGGATCGCCGAGCTCGACATGCATCCGTACGACGTCGCGGAGCGCAAGGAGCCGGCGCAGGAGGAGCACGGCCTCGGCTACTGCAACATCACCAAGTGCTGCACCGAGGTCTGCCCGGAGCACATCAAGATCACCGACAACGCGATCATCCCGATGAAGGAGCGCGTGGTCGACCGGAAGTACGACCCGCTGGTCTGGCTGGGCTCGAAGATCTTCAAGCGCCAGCGCTGAGCTGACCGGCAGACGAGAGGCGCCGCCCGGGCTTCCCGGGCGGCGCCTCTGCGTTTCGTCAGTGCCGTTTCGTCAGTGCTGCTTCGTCAGTGCTGCTTCGTCAGCGCTGGTCCTCGCCGACCGCCTGGCTCCAGGGGTCGGCCATGCCCTGCTGAGGCTGCTGAGGCTGATGTGCCTGCTGCGCCTGCATCTGGGCGGGGTCGGCCACCGGGTACCCGTACGGCTGGGCCTGAGCGTAGCCGTACGGCACCGGGTAGCCGTAGGGCTGCTGCGGATAGCCCACGGTGTAGTGCTGGACCGGCACGAAGCCGACCATCGGGGCGTAGCCGGGGGTGGCCGCCGGGTAGGCCGCCACCTCGGGAGCCGGCGTCCGCGCCGCGGCCGGGCCTCCCCGCCGTACGGCGGCGGCGTGCGCCATCCTCCGCAGCCGGCCCTCGAAGATCAGCCAGGCGATCAGCGCGATGCCCACGAGCACCCCGGCGGGGATGGCGAGCCGGTGGGCCAGCGTCGGCTTGTCGTACTCGGGGGACGCGTTGCGGATCTCGATCGGCACCGTCTGGGGATCGGGCTGCTCGAACGACACGCCCGTGCTGGGGGTCTGCTGCGCCACGTCCGGCGACGGCTGCTGCTCGGACGACGCGGGAGGCAGGACCACCTGTCCGTTGTCCTCCGGGCTCGGACTGGGATCCGTGACGGGGGGGTCGGTCAGCGTGGGGATCGTCTGCGACTGCGGCGGCGGGTTCTGCTCCGTGCTGGACGCGGGGGGAGCGGTCGTCGTCGTGGCCGGCTTGGGCGTCTTGGTCTGCTTCGGCGTCGGCGTGATGGTGACGGTCTTGGTCACCACGGGCTCGGCGGTCGGGCTCGCGTCCGCCGAGGAGGAGGCCGGTGGCGTCTGGGTGACGGTGACCGTGACGACGGCGCACTGGGGGTCCTGGCCGGGGTCACATGGCTCCACCGGGTCGGCGTTGGCGCCGATCACCGGGCCCACGGCCAGGATCGCCAGTGTGGCGATGGCCACGGATGCGACAGCCGAGGACGCGGCTCTCATGTAAGCGCGTCCGATCACCGCTCGCCTCCCGTCGGCCCGGCTTTGAAGTCAGCACCGATTGTAGTTTGGTAAAAGCGGGAGCAAAGCCCGATCTTGCGAACGATTCGGCGACTATTCGGGCAGCAGCTTCTCGATCGCGGCGACGACCGGCAGGTCGGCCGCAAGCCAGGGCACGTCGTACAGCTCGTGCGGCTCCAGCCAGCGCAGCGCGAGGTGCTCCAGCGGACGGGGCACGCCCGCGACGACGGAGGCGAGCCACACGTGCATCACGTAGCCGCCGGGAGAGGCGTTAGAGGAGGCACTGGGGGAGGCACTGGGCAGCGGCCAGTCCCCGCCGACCTGGCGTCCGAGGACGACCTGGACGCCGAGCTCCTCGGCGCACTCACGCACCAGCGCCGCGCGCTCGTCCTCCCCCGGGTCGACCTTCCCGCCGGGGAACTCCCAGCCGCCGCGCAACGCCGGAGGTCCGGACCGCTGAGCGGCCAGGAGGCGGCCGCCCTCGACGATCGCGGCCCCGACGACGAGCTGCGTGTCCGTCACGTCTGCGCCCGCTTCAACTGCGCGATGACGGTCTCGTTCTCCAGCGGCCGGGTGAAGCCCACGATGTTGGGCCGGTCGCGGTAGGTCGTGACCTTGATGGGCCCGCACAGCGTGCACCGCGCCTCGACCATCTTGCCGGGCGACACGACCATGCCGACATGCCCCGGATTGTCCTTGGACGTGCCAGGACCGGCGTTGAAGAAGACGAGGTCGCCGGGCTGCTCCTGCCCCTTTTCGATCTTCATCCCGAAGGGCCACTGGCCGAAGGTCGTGCGGGGAATGGTCAGACCCGCGTTGCGGTAGGCCATGTAGATGATCCCCGAGCAGTCGAAGGCGTCCGGGCCCGTGCCGCCCCACCGGTACGGCTTGCCCCGCTGCGCCAGAGCGTACTCGAGGATCTTGCGTACGACCTCGTCGGGGGCGCTGTCGACGAAGCCGGAGTCGCAGGCCGGGTCGGCCTCCGGCGGCACGCCGATGTCCCCGGTCGCCGCGTAGCGCTTGGCGATCTCCAGCACCTGGTCGACGTACCAGGTAGCCCGGTTGTAGACGAAGATCGCCTTTCTGAGGTCGTCGGGCGCGCCGTTGCGCTTGAGCATCTTGGCCGCGCCGAGGATGGCGTCCGCCGGATTGTAGATGTCGCCGTAGCCGTCCCCGTCGCCGTCGGAGGCGTAGCCGTTGATGCCCGGCTCGATCTTCATCTTGGCCTGGCCGCCCCAGGTGCTGATGAGGAACTGCATCGGCCCTGCGGCCCCCGCGTAGTTGGTGCCGCTGCGCACCCCCGGCAGCGTCGAGCGGCCGTGGTTCGTCTCCCGCTTGCCGATGGCGGCCAGGACGTTCCACTGCACGCCGATCTGCTTGCCGAACTTCTTGTAGAGCTCCAGGTAGTCACCCGGGATGTCGCCCTGGGCCGTCTGCGAGACGTCGGCGGCGGCCCCGCCGGCTGCCCCCGTGGCCGCCTCGGCACAGCTCTCGGCCGCGCCGCCGCCGAAGAGGATCGACGGGCTGGGGGTCATCAGGATGATCGAGCCGAGCAGCGTGGCCGGGACGATCACGACGAGGGCCACCGCGATCATCCGCCAGTCCCGCCCCGCCGACGCGAGCCTGCGCACGACGCGCGTCGAGGCGCCGGGCGAAGTCATGCGCGGCGGGGCGGTCACGGCGAGTTGTCCCCGTCCTGACCGGCGTCGGCCAGTTGCAGGTCGTACACCCGCCAGTCGGTCCCCGCCTTGACCACGGTCACGGCGAACTGCTCGGGCACGTCCTTCTGGCCGTTCTTGTCCGTCACATGCCGGACCGAGTCGACGACGAACACCACCTGGCTGGCCGTCATGTCGCGGATCGTCGCCACCTTCGCCGACCCCTTGGACGTCACCTGGTCGGCCTCGTTCTGCTCAACCACCGCGGGGTCGGTGACGGTCCTGGTGAGCTGGCCGGCGAACTCGTCGGTCGCGAACCGCTTCAGCCGGTCGGCGCGCGCCGCCGGCTCCTCGCCGGGAGAGAAGGTGCCGTACGCCTCGGTGAAGCGGCGCGCCAGGTCGGCCGCCGCGCCGATCTCCTCCCTCGACAACGGCAGGTACGCGTACACGTCGAAGGCGCCGGGAGTCGTGGCCACCGGGCTGGGCTCCCGGACCGCGGTCGTCGCCCGCGCGGTGGCCACGACGGACTGCTCCCTCGTCTGCTCGTCGTCCCCGGAGGAGGAACCCGACGGCGGGCTCATCGTGAGGTAGACGCCGACGGCGGCGAGCACCACGACGGCCGCCGCGAAGGCGAGGCCCTTCCCCCGATCGCTGTTTCGGCCTCTCATCAGTCGCCGGAGTCGCGGTCGGCGGGCTTGGCCCAGAAGGGGGCCGGCGCGTCGCTGTCGCGGCGCGTGCCCTCTCCCCTGCTCGGCAGCCAGAGCGGGGGCGGCTCGGCCGAACGGGGACGGCTGGACGACGAACCGCCGGACGAACCGGAGTCCCGCGACGGGGCGGGCCGGGAACGGCCGCCGTCGCCCCGCCGGGACGATCCGCCGAACAGGCCGCCGGACGAACCACCTGACGACCTGTTCGAGGACCTGCCGGAGGAGCCGCCGAACAGCCCACCCGAGCCGCCCGACCTGCTCGACCCGCCCGACGAACCACGCGAACCGCTACCGCCGAAGAACCCGCCCGAGCTCCCGCCGGACGGCCGGGTGGACGACGGCCGGGAGGCCCAGCCGCCTGACCTGCCGCTGAACCAGCCGCCGCCGGAACCCCCGCCGGAACCCCCACTGGATCCACCGCTCGAACCGCCGCTCGGACGGACGCGGGACGGTGCGGCGGGCTGTGCGGATGACTGTGCGGCGGACGGCACGGGCGCGGCGGAGGCACCGGTGACCCGCTGCGGCGGGGCCGACGGGCTCCCCGCCGACGACGCCCCGGCCTTCGCCCCGGACTGTGCGACGGACTGTGCGACGGACGCCATGGACGACCGTACGGACCCGGCGGGCCGCACCCCCGACAGGTTGAGCGGCGGGGCCGTTCCCGGACGTGAGGCGGCGACCCCGGCCTTGCGGCGACCGGCCCCCTGCGCGTCGGCGTCGAGCGGCGCGGGTTGCGCCCCCGCACGCGCTCCGGCCTGGGCAGGGACGTTGCCCGCGCCCTCCTCGCCGCGCACGCGGCCCTGCGCCACGCCCGCCGTGCCCGCGCCGGTCGCCATCGCGGCCGCGCTGATGACCGGCTCGGCCTTGCGCAGGCCCCACCGGCCCGCCCGGGCCGCCGCGACCGGCGGCAGCACGTTGGCCGCCCGCGAGAGGGTCGGCGCGGTGGCGGCCTCGCCGAGCACCCGGGTGGTGAACGTGTGCCCGTCCATCGAGGCGAACAGGTGCTGGAACGGCCGTCTGTAGAAGAAGACCGCGATCGTCAGCAGCGCCATGAACAGGATCTGCATGCCCCACGGCAGGTTGGTCGAGATGATCAGCGCGTAGCCGTACACGAGGACGCCGAGCACCAGGGCCAGCACGGCCTGGCGCAGCAGGGTGCCGACCAGCATCTCCACCCAGCGCATGGCGATGATGCGGCCGGAGCCCGGATGCACGCCGATCAACAGGAAGACCGGCCCGAGCATCAGCAGCAACAGGAAGCCGACCTTCAGGACGAGCAGCGACACCGCCACGAGGAAGATGAGCAGACCGGCGACCATCGCCGCGATGAACGCGCCGATCGCGATGCCCAGGCGGCTGGTCCAGTCCTTGCCCTGGAACAGGAAGTACGCCGGGGTGCTCTGCATCGGCTTGGCGACCTCCTCCTCGAACCGCTGCTGGTGGACGTCGGCTGCCGGCGTCTGCTTGTCGGCCTGCTCCGCGGCGTCGATCGCCTGGAGGTTGAGCAGCTTGGCACCCAGGCCCTTCACGAGACCGGAGTCGGGGTCGGCCGTGCCGAACTCGCCCATCAGCCACGGCTTGCAGACCAGGACCGACCACAGGGCGTCGGCGTTCTGCTCCACGCCTGGCGTGCCCTGGCGGCCGTAGCCGCCCGCCGTGGGCGCGCTCGGCACCTCGCCCGGCGCGGTCTCCTTCATCGGCAGGCAGGACGCGCCACCCGCCCCCGGCAGCCCGGAGAACGCCGAGTTCACGATCTCGCCGGTCTTGTCGGTCACGGTCTTGCCGAGGCCGGTGAAGTCACCCGGGCGGCTGAAGAACCAGATCGCGACCGTGACCGCGAGGACCATCCAGATGACGCCCTCGGTGGTCGTCGTCGCGCGCTTGCGGATCAGGCCGTACCACGCCAGCCAGATCGCGCCGAGGATGACGATCGGCCGCAGGTACGGCCAGTACATCGCGTTGGCGAGGTTGGCGACGATCTTGTCGGCGACTTCCTTGATGGGCTGCAGCGGGCCCTCGGTGGCCGCCGCCTGGTAGGTGCTGATCGTCAGGCGGTCGACGGCCTTGGCCCACGAGAAGACCGTGTTGGCCCACGCGTTGCCGAGCACGGCCGTGACGTCGGAGCACCCGAGGTCGTAGGTGTGCCAGAACTGGCCGGCCATGCCGTACCGCTCGTAGTTGGTCGCCGGTTCCTTCGGCGCCTGCGCGGTCCCCTGGTCGGCGGTGGTCGCCGCGTCCTCGGTCGGCGGCGGCTGAACCAGCCCGTCGACGCCGCCGCCCACGATCTCGGGAGCGAGGTTGGGCGACAGGTCACAGGGCCCGACCGCACTCGCCGTACTGGTGGGGAAGACCAGCGGCAGCGTCACGAACGCCGCGAACGCGACGAACAACAGTGCCAGGCTCCGGCGAATCCTCCTACCGCGTCTGGCACCCTCTCTGGTGCGACCCTTCGGACCGTTCCCGCACACGCTCACGATCGCACCTCCTGCGCGACCCCCGACCGACCGGAGCCCCCGTCAAGAAGATCATGCACGTTCTCGTTCGGTTTGTCGTGTGTCGGATTGGTGTCAAGCCAGCGCAGCAGTTCCTCCGAGATCAGGTCCACCCCGATACGGCCCGCCCGGCCGTCCAGATCCCGGAAGACGCACTCCCCGTTGCCCAGGGAGCGCAGCACCGCCTTGTGCTCCTCCGACGGATCCACGCCGAGAAGCTCCATCACGTGCTCGACCTCCACGCGTTCCGTCGATCGGAACGCGAAGACCGACGACAGACAGTTGGTCACCTGCTCGTTGAGCAGGTCACCGGCGTTCTGCGAGACCAGGACGAGCGCCGTGTTGCGCGAGCGGCCCATCCGGGAGACCTCCGGCACGAGCTTGGCGCCCTCGGGGGTGGACGTGATCGCCCACGCCTCGTCGAGGAAGATCGCCTTCGGTGTGCGCCGGTCGAGCCCGTTCATCAGCCGGCGCGCGAACTGCGACACCAGGTAGAGCAGCGCGACCGACAGCCGCTGCTCGTAGGAGTAGTCGTCCCTGACCGTCATCACGTCGGGCAGCGTTAGCCCGCCGAGCGTGAACACGGTCGTCCAGCCCTCGGTGTCGATCTGCTCGCCGCCCGAGGCGTCGAAGCACAGCCGGGCCAGGTGCATCTCCGACATCGACCGCAGCACGGCGCCGAGGTTCTTGGACGCCGGGTCCGTGGACTGCTCCAGGTGGTCCACCACCTTGCCCAGTGAGGGGTCGGGCTCGTTGGAGACCGCGGCGACCGCCTGGATCATGGCGGACTCGCGCTCCTCCGACATCCTCGGCAGCAGCAGCCGCAGGGTCTCGGTCGCCATCGTCTTCTTCGTCGCGATGTCGTCGCCGAACGAGAACGGGTCGAGCAGGCCAGGCGCCGCCGACCCCAGCGGGATGACCCGCGCCTTACGGCCCCGGTTGCGCAACAGCCGTACGAGCGACTCGGCGTCGCCCTTGGGGTCGATGACCGCGATCGTGACGCCGCGCAGCGCCATCTGGTAGATCAGCAGTAGTGCGAGCGTGGTCTTGCCGCCGCCCGGCTCACCGGTGATCGCGATGGCGGTCGGGCGGTTCCGTGCCGCCGCGACGAGCGGGTCGAAGTGGACGATGCTGCGCGCCCGTCCCAGGGTCTCCCCGACGTACGGCCCGATCCACCCGGCGTTCGACTCGTCCACCCGGTCGCCGAGTTCGACGGTCGCGGTGGCCATGCCGCCCGCGATCGTGCGCAGCGGCTGCCGCTGGGCGTACGCGTTGACCCGCAGCCGCTCCCCCGGCAAGGCTTCGCAGAACAGCGAGAACTGGTCGCCGGTGGAGTTGACGACGTCGATGCCGATGTCGCGGTAGTGCTCCACGACGGCCTCGACCCGCTGGACGCACATCTCCTCGGTCGGCGCGCTGACGCTCAGCCGGTGCCAGCCGTACACGAACGGCAGGCGTTCCTTGGTGATGCCGTGCTCCAGCATGCGGGCGGCGTCGATCTGCTCGGCCAGCGCGAGCGGCGCCTCGGCGCCCGCCTCGCGGATGTGGATGTCCATGTCGCGGGCGTGGGCCAGCTTGCGCGCCACGTCCTTGCTCGCCCTGACCGGGGGGATCAGCCGCATCCGGCTGGAGACCTCCACCGGGAACGGCAGCTGGTCGGCGAAGTGCAGCCACGGCTCGCCGTCGGGGAACGGCATGAGGTCGGGAAACCGGGCGAACGACAGGTGCGCGGTGTAGGAGTCTCCGGCCGGCTGCACGATCCGCAGCAGCGACCTGCCGTTGTGGATCTGCCCCTCGACCAGCGCCTCGATCTCGCCCTTGCCCCACCTGCGGCGCGGCGTGGCCGAGGGCAGCGGCTCGCCGAGGCCGCCGGCCGCCGCGTGCTGGAACAGCCAGGCGATCTCCGTGGAGGTGGCGTGGCGGGCGTACAGCGCGCTGGAGGCCAGGGCCCGGCCGAGCCGCTCGGCGGCCTCGGTCCACCGGGCGATCTCCTTGTCCGGCACGTGGTCGTCCTCGATGCCGAGCGCCTTCTCGCTGCGCTGGTAGAAGCCGAAGAGCTGGGCCAGCACGCCGGTGCCGAGCTGCGCGCCGCGCGGCCCGAGCCGTACGCCGAGGTAGACCTCCTTGCTCCAGAAGTCCTTGGCCCAGACGTGGCGGTACATCTCCTCCAGATACTCCCGCCAGCCCGGGCCCTCGTCGGAGGTCGAGTTGAGCGCCATCGCCCACTCCGCGGCCGGGTAGGCCCGGTGCGCGATCCGCAGGTGCACCTCGGCGTCGGGCATCCTGATCGCGGCCAGCGCGATCGTGATGTTGGTGGCCAGCGCCTCGCGCTCCTCGGGGGTGAGGAACTCGTAGCTCACCGTCGGCAGCCGGAAGTAGGCCCAGGCCGCCGAGTCGGTGAGAAGAACGCGATCGTCGAAGTAACGCACCGCGAGGCGACTGCGCGCCCTGCTCATCGACCTCTCACCAGCTTCCTCGCTCGCCCCTCATCTGGCCACCTCCTGCTTGGCCTGGACAGCCGCCAGGCCGCTCGCGATCACACCCGCAAGCGCAACGTACGCCCTGCGGCCGCCCATTCGGAGGTGATTGACGTCGACCGGTCCCGGCCGCCCGGGGGCCAGCTCGTCCTCCCATGGCACCCGGACGATCGCCCGGCAGCGGCCGCTGGCCACCGCCTCGGCCTGCTCCACCTCGGGGAGGCTGCGGCGGCTCACGCCGTTGATCACCATGACGGCACGGCGCCGCAGGTCGGAGCAGCCGTGCCCGTCGAGCCACTCGTAGGTCATCGCCACCGCCTCGGAGGCGTCCTCGCTCGCGGGGGCGACCAGCACGAGTTGGTCGGCGTACGGCAGGAGCCGGGCCGCCAGCGCGGCCGCGGGGTCGATCACGGTAAGCCGGTAGTGCCGGTCGAGCGCGGCGAGCGTCCTGCGCCAGTCGGCCAGGAACGCGCGTTCCGCCAGGCGCTGCGTCACCCGGTCGTCGGTGTCCGCCCCGACGACCTCCAGTCCCGATTCGCAGCGCGTCGTGTATGCCCGCATGCCGAGGTAGCCGGTCACCTCTTCCGAGCCCTCGATCAGCGAGCTCAGCGTCTCGGGGGACTCGGCGGCGATCCTCGTCGTGAGCGTGTCCTCTCCGGTGTTCGCGTCGAGCGCGAGCACGCGGTCCTCGCGGTAACGGGCCAGTGTGTGGCCCAGCATTAACGCCGTGGTCGTCTGCCCGGCGCCGCCCGTGCAGCCGAGCACCATGATCCGTTTGCTCGTGGTGAGCGGGACGCGGGTCCGGGCCTCGTCGATCTCCATGCCGTCCGTACGGCTGCCGCCCACGACGACCTGCGCCAGCCGCCGCCAACCGCCCGACGTGTCACGCCCGACGACGGCCTCGACGCGGCGCAGCCGCGGCGGCTCCTCGTGCGCCGGCCTGCCGGGGGTGGTCGTCCCCGGGGTGGGCAGCGACGGCCGGGCGGGGCCGGCCGGGCCGGCCGCACGGGGCCCCGCGGGCACGGCCCGGATCGACACCGCCGCCGGACCCGCCGGAGGCGGCGTCACGTCCCCCTTGCCCGTGGGCACGCTTGGCTCCGCGGGCACGCTCGGGATGCGGGCACCGGCGCTCTCGTACGGCCTGGACCCCGGCGCGTGGGACGGCCTGATCCAGATGGGCGCGTCCGCGGTGGGCGGCGTGTCCTCGGTGGAAGCGTCGGAGGCGTCGGCCGCCGGTGCGTGCTCCGTCGTGGCCTCCGCGGGAGAAGCCGATGCAGGAGAGGCCGCTACAGGAGGAGCCGCTGCGGGCGCCGCCTCCTCCATCGCGGCCCGCCCGGCCGCCACGCCCTCGTCCGTTTCCCCCGTGGCCGCGGGCGCCTCGCCCGCCGACTCGCCCCACGGCACGCGGGGACGCACGAGCCGCGGCGGGCGGCCCTTGCGATGCTGCTCAAGGGCCTCGGCGTCCCGCTGCGTCGTGTTGTCCCCCTGGCCCGCGTCATCGGCGGGCTCCTGGGGCGCAGCCTTGGGCCCCTGCGACTCCCCCGCGGTGTCAGGGATGTCGATGGGGTCAGCGGTGTCTTTGGGGTCAGCGATGTGGACGGTGTCGGCGATGTCGGAGGTGTCAGCGGGAAGGACCGGGTCGGGGACGCTCCGGTCGCCGGCGTCCTCCCCGCCGGCCTCGGCGTCGTGAGCACGCTCGTCGTGAGCACGCTCGTCGCGGGGGCCCTCCTCGTGCGCGGGCTCTCCTGCGGCCGGCTCGGTGAAGGAGGTCACGCCCGACGGCCGTACGGCGTGGGGTTCGGCCGAAGCGGCGAGCCTGCGCAGGCGGCGCAGCGTCTCGGTGCCGATGGGCGGGACGGCGGGCGCCTCCGAAGACTCGGCGGGAGCGGCAGGGGGCGCCGGCTGCACAGAGCCCTGCTCGTGGCCCTCGTGGCCCTCGTGGCCCTCGTCGGCGCCGTGTCCCTCATGGCCGTGGTCCTCGTGGCCGTGTTCCTCATGGCCGTGGTCCTCGTAGCCGTGTCCCTCGTGCGGGTCGCGTTCGCGATCCGGGCCGGTGATGTGGCCGGTCTGCGGCTCGGCCGGGCGCGCGGGGAGTGCGGGGAGTGCGGGCGGTTCCGTGAGGTAGAAGACGCGCTCACCGGTGGCGCCGGCCCGGGCGACGGCGGCGCTGCGGGAGGTGGTGGCGGGGGGTGTGTCGGTGACCGGCGCGGCGGCGGCCGCCGCGGCCGCCACGGCCGGGCGTACGACACGTGAGAGGTCCACCTGGTGCGGACCCACTCGCGCGGCGGCTCCCGAGGCCGCCCGTGCGCCGGTCCTGGACACCTTCGGGACGGGCACCTTGACCGAGACCGCGCGCCGCGCCTTGCGGGCCGCCCTGCCGTGCGCCGCCGCGGCCGGCGGTGTGGTCCGCCAGACCCGCGCCGTGAGCGCGATCTCGTCCGCCTCGTCGAACGGGGCCATGCGGCACCATGTGCTCGGCTCGCTCATGTAGCGGACCTGCGACTGGAGCAGCTCGGTGAGGCGCTTGCTCTCGATGACGGGACGGGTGGAGAGCCAGGTGAGCACGCCGGGGGGAACGAGGTAGATGACGTGCCACGGGGCCGCGAACGGCAGTCCGATCAGGTAGAGGAAGACCCACCACGGCACGGAGACACCCACGAACACACCGATCCAGACGACCGGAAGCGGCATTGGCAGCCGTAGGTCGTACAGCTTGTACAGCCGCTTCTCAATACGCCAGATATTGGTATATGTGGGCAGATCCACCCCGAACCTCCTCTCCGCCCGATCACTTGATGCCAAGTGCGCCCGCGATCGCCTTCGCCGTCACCTCGATGATGTTGGGAACGTAGAAGATCACGCCGATCGCGATCGCCAGGATGATGAACTGGACGAACCTGGTGATCTCGCGGGTGAAGAGGAAGAAGATCGCCACGACCGAGACGACCGCGAGGAAGAGCGGAGCGAAGAACTTCCGGAGGAAGTCGGCGAGACCTTCGGTGTTGATGCCCGTCGTCGGCGCCGGTGACGGCGCGGCCAGATCAAGGACGTGGTCCGCGATGGTCTTCAGTATCAACTCTCGCCCTCCCGGGGGTATGGATCAGCGATGTCTATGCCGGGCATGCGCTACCCCACGGACCGGTTCGCACCCTGGATGTCCCTGACGAACCACTTGCCGCCCTGCTTTTCGATCGTCAACTGATAGGCCTGCTCGAGACCGGCCGGCTGCGCCGCCGGGTCCTGCGCCGGGCTCGCCCCCGCCGCCGACTGCCCGGACGCCACCGCCCACACGACCACCGCCGTGACCTCCCTGCTGTCGGCGCCGCCAGGCGGGACCACGACATCCTTCAGCTCGGCGAGGGTGAACTCGCCGTTGAACCCGTTGACGGTCACTCCGCTCTCGACGTACCGCTGAAGGTCGACCTGGTTGCCCGCGGCGTACGCCTTGAAGAAGCCTTCGAGCTGGGGACGTAGTTCGGCCTCGGTGGCGGAGTCGCGGTCGGGGTCCGGAAGCTGGGGCAGGCCCGCCGGGCCCGGTGCGGGCAGCAGGGCCGGCTGGGCCGAGACCACGAACCTGCCGTTGTCGTAGTAGACCGGCACGGACAGCAGACCGCGGCTGCCCCCGGACTGGTACGTCACGGTCACCCGGGCGTTGTGGTCGTCGATCACGTCGATGCCGGCGAACTGGAAGGCCCCCGCCGACAGGCGTCCGTAGCCGTTCCAGCCGAACTGCTCGTCGGCGCCTTCCGGCAGGAACGACTTCAGCCGTTCCGCGCGCTGCTGGGGGTTGGCCGCGTCGTAGTTGAGGTAGACCGCAGCGAACTGGTTGGCGAAGGCCGCCGCCTGCGTCGCCGGGAACCCGGACGTGGCCGTGCCGGTGGGGGCCACGCCGGCCGGGTCGTCCTGCGTCAGCCGATCGAACGGGGCGCGGACGCCGTTGACCACGATGACGACGATCAGCGCCCAGAGGATGACCCGCCCGGTCCAGACGAGCCAGCGGCCTCCACCGCCGCTCCAGCCTCTGCGGCGGGGGGCGGTGCCGTGCGCGGCGCTCGCCGCCTCGAAGCCTTCCAGTGGGTATGGGTCAGGGTCGCCAGCGATCCGCGGATCCTGCTGGACGTCTGACCTGCGAGCCATCACGCCTCCGCTCGCGCCGATCCCTCCGGCTGGCGCGGTTTCCTCTTGCTCTCGATCCGGTTAACCGCATTGAAGTATTCACCCTAGCGGTCCCGCCAATTCTTCCAGGTAAGCCACGCCCATGGTGCAAGCATCGCCGCGACCGAGCAAACCAGGTCCACATCCCGTAGAGACGCCCCACATCTATCCACTCTGCGGAAAAGCACGTTACGCCTGGCCAGCGAGGACATCGATTACCTAACCGCCACCTATTGCTGTCTTCGCAGCTCGCAGGCATAACGTAACCGACCGTACGCCCCCGCGCCCGTCCCCACCCTCGGACAGCGGACGGCCCCGCGCGGAGCGGGGCCGTCGTGTCGCGAACCACGCCTGCCCCCTCACCGGCACGCCTCGAAGGAGGACGAGGAGGACGACTCACTCGTCGCCCCCTCCGTCATGCCGTCACGGCAGCGAAGAGATTTGTCACGAAAAGGGAGAATTCACGCGGCGACTTCGCGCCAAACGGCCTCATCTCGATGCTTCAAGGAGCCTCCCGAATGCGTCTAGGGCCGTTCGAGATCGTAGGTGACGTCCGCTACCCGCACCGTCTGGACCAGCGGATCCTCGATAATCTTCCGCAGTTCCCCGATCGTCGCCAACGAGTCCACGTAGGCATAGGCCAGGCCGTCGTTCGCGGCTTTGCGCAGCCGTGCAAGGCTCAGATCGAAGTCGTGCAGGTTGTCGTCGTCGTGGTCCTCGAGGATGCCGACCCAGCGGCGGAAGTTCGCGAGGTCCAGCTTGATCGTTTCGTCGGGCTCGATCGCGTGGTCCTCTCCGCCTCCCGGCATCGGGGCTCGGTCCCACATCGTCGGCCCTCCCCACGTGATGGGGATCGACCTGGGACGCCGCTCGAAGACCACCTTCTCGGCATACGACTTGTGTCTGGCGGTGAAGGCGACCAACTCATCGGTGGTGAGCGGCTTGGCGAACTCGACCACCGCCAGCGCGTTGAGCCCCTCCGGGAGCCTGGCCAGCACCTTGCGGCTGTCCTCCTTGGGCTGGTTGCCCGTGCCCACGTTGATCAGCGCCCTGCTCAGGTTGGTGTTGGCGTAGTTGCCGAGCGGCAGCCTGCCCACGCGGCCGAAGAAGTCCTGGGTGACGACGTGCTCCGCGCCACCGTAGCCCTCGACGAACCCCCCGACGGCCCGCATGGGCCTGGCGGCCACGGTGAACGACATCGACAGCGGTGTGGTGGCACCCCGGTCTCGAACTTCGATGTCGTAGCCGGGGTTGTAGATCTTCAAGGCGGTGCCCAGCACGTCGGTCATGCGCTGTTCCCGGTCGCCGCGCCGCTGGACCACGCTGGAGCCCACAGTCGCCGCCAGGACGAGGACGAGCAGCGCGGCCAGCACCGTGATCGCGGTCCGGGCGACACCCCGCCGAACGGCCCGGCGAGTCGCCTTGGGATCGAAGTCGGGCATGGGCGGCAGCAGATCGTCGTCAGTCATGAGGACCTCCGTAGAGATCGGCGAAGGCGGCCCTGGCCCGCCACACGGCCGTCTTGATCGTGGTGTGCTTCTTACCGGTCATCGCGGCCACCTCGACCAGTGAGAAGCCCTCGAAGTAGACCAGGGTGAGCAACCTGCGGTGCTCCTCGGACAGCCGGTCCAGGACGTCGCGCACGGCCAGCGACTCGATGTGCAGCGGGGGCACGCCGAGCTCGTCGGGGTGGGGCAGGGCCAGCTCTCGGCGGTGGCGCCGGACGTGGTCGACCAGAACGTTGCGGGCGATGGTGAGCAGCCACGCGGCCGGGTTCCCGCCGCGCCAGCCGAGCAGCGCCCTGGTCGCCTTGACGAACGTCTCCTGGGCCAGGTCCTCGGCGAGGTGGGGGTCGCGGGTGCGGCGTAACAGGAACCCGCACACGAGCGCCCAGTGCTCGCGGTACAGCTCCTCGATGATGATGCCCCCCGCGTCTTCGTGTCTGTCACAACAGACCAGACGCGATCCGGGCAGGAATGGTCACCCGCCTCTTACCCGGGTGCTCGAAAATATCGTGCAGTCCGCCGGGCAGAGCAGGAAGGTTTCAGAGGTGGCCATACCGCAGAACGAGCACCTGGTACGGCAGGCGACGGCGTCCGACGCCGCTGTCGTCGCCGAGTTGCTGGACGCCTTCAACCGCGAGTTCGACGCGCCGTCACCGGGCGCGGAGGTGCTCACGACACGCCTCCGCCGAATGGTCGCCGGGGACCACCTCGTCGCCCTTCTCACCGGCGAACCGGCCGTTGGCGTCGCGGTTCTGTCCTTCCGGCCCAGCGTCTGGCAGGAGGGTCCGGCCGCGATCCTGGACGAGCTGTACGTGCGGCCCGACATGCGCGGACAGCGGTTCGGGCACGCCCTGCTGGAAGCGGCGTGCCGCCTCGCGAGGGAACGCGGCGCGGAGACGCTCGAAATCAACGTCGACGGTGAGGACACCGACACCCGCCGCTTCTACGAGGCGCACGGCTTCGCCAACAGCGAGCCCGGGGCGACGGAGCCGATGTTCTACTACTACCGCGACCTCGCCTGAAGCGGAGGCGAAGGAGGAGGAGGAGCCGGGGAAACGCTCAGACGTTGAAGCGGAACTCCACCACGTCGCCGTCGCGCATCACGTAGTCCTTGCCCTCGATGCGGGCCTTGCCCGCCGACCTGGCGGCGGTCATCGAGCCCGCCTCCACCAGTTCGTCGAACGAGATGACCTCGGCCTTGATGAAACCGCGCTGGAAGTCGGTGTGGATGACCCCGGCCGCCTCGGGAGCGGTCGCGCCCTTGCGGATCGTCCAGGCCCTGGTCTCCTTCGGCCCGGCCGTCAGGTACGTCTGCAGGCCCAGCGTCTCGAAGCCGACCCGGGCGAGCTGGGCGAGGCCCGACTCCTCCTGACCGACGGACTGCAGCAGCTCCAGCGCCTCGTCGTCGGGCAGCTCCACCAGCTCGGACTCGATCTTGGCGTCGAGGAACACGGCCTCCGCCGGCGCGACGATCGCCGAGAGCTTGGCCCGCAGGTCGGCGTCGGTCAGCTCGTCGGCGTCGAGGTTGAAGACGTACAGGAACGGCTTGGCCGTGAGGAGGTGGAGCTCACGCAGGTCGGCGAGGTCGATCCCGGCCGCCTTGCCCCCGGCGTACAGGGTCGTGCCGGTGTCGAGCAGCTTCGCCGCGGCCTCGGCGGCCTCCAAGAGGACCTTGCGGTCCTTGTTGGTGCGCGACTCCTTCTGCAGGCGGGGCAGCGCCTTCTCGATCGTCTGCAGGTCGGCGAGGATCAGCTCGGTGTTGATCGTCTCGATGTCGCGCTCCGGCGCCACCTCGCCGTCGACGTGGGTGACGTCGGGGTCGGAGAAGACCCGGATGACCTGGCAGATCGCGTCGGTCTCGCGGATGTTGGCGAGGAACTGGTTGCCCCTGCCCTGGCCCTCCGACGCGCCCTTCACCAGGCCCGCGATGTCGACGAACTCCACCTTGGCCGGGAGGATGCGCGCGGAGCCGAAGATCTCCGCCAGCTTGTCCAGACGGGAGTCCGGCACGCCGACGATGCCCACGTTCGGCTCGATCGTGGCGAACGGGTAGTTGGCCGCCAAGGCGTTCCCGCTCTTGGTCAGGGCGTTGAAAAGCGTGGACTTGCCGACGTTGGGCAGGCCGACGATGCCGATGCTCAGGCTCACGTACCACGAGTTTAGGGGCCTCGGGGGGTGCACCGGACATCGACGGCCTCGGCCTGCTCCCAGGCGCGCCTCCCTGTTTGGCACGCCAATGCCTGAAATCATCCAGACCGTGGATGTCGTGGCTCTCGCACTGGGACTGGTGATCGGCGTGGTGGTCGGCGCGGCACTCGCCGGGATGCGGACCGCGGGCCGCACCGCCCAGGCGGCCGCCAAAGTCGCCGAGGCCGAGGCGAGGACGCGGGCGGCCGAGGACAAGGTGGCCTACATGGAGAACCAGCTCACCGAGCGGTTCCAGGCCATCTCCGCGCACGCCCTCGACGTGGCCAACCTGCGTTTCCTCGAACTCGCCGAGAACCGGCTGAACACCACGAGGGCCGAGGCGGCAGGCGACCTCGACCAGCGCAGGCAGGCGGTCGAGAACCTGGTGGCGCCGCTGCGGGAGACGCTCGCCAAGGTGGAGAGCCAGCTCAGGGAGAGCGAGTCGGGCGCCCGCGCCGCGCGCGCCGAGCTGAGCAAGCAGATGGAGTTCGTACGGGAGAGCTCCGATCGGCTCAAGGCCCAGACGGACGCGCTGGTGCGAGCGCTCCAGCGGCCGGAGGCCCGGGGCCGCTGGGGAGAGCTGCAGCTGCGCCGGGTGGCGGAGATCGCCGGGATGGCGCGCTTCTGCGACTTCGACGAGCAGGTGAGCGCCAGCACTCGCGACGGCGTGGTCCGGCCCGACATGGTCGTACGGCTCAGCGGCGGCAAGAACGTCGTCGTGGACGCGAAGGTCTCACTCGCGGCCTACCTGGAGGCGGCCGAGGCCGCCGATCCCGCGTTCGCCTCGGCCCGGCTGGACGCCCACGCGCGGCACGTGCGCGAGCACGTGGACCGGTTAGCCGCCAAGACCTACTGGCAGGCGTTCAGCCCGTCGCCCGAGTTCGTGGTCCTGTTCATTCCCGGTGAGGCGTTCCTCGCGCCCGCTCTGGAGCGCGACCCCGAGCTCCTGGAGTACGCGATGCGCAGACGCGTCCACATCGCCACTCCCACGACGCTCGTCACGATGCTCCGCACCGCGCAGTACGCCTGGCAGCAGACCTCGGTCAGCGAGAACGCCAAGGCCGTCTTCGATCTGGGCAAGGAACTGTACGAGCGGCTCGGCGGTCTCGGACGTCACGTGGACGGCCTGGGCAAGGCGCTCACCAGAGCTGTCACCGCGTACAACCAGACGGTCGGCTCGCTGGAGAGCCGGGTCCTGGTCAGCGCGCGGAAGATGAACGACCTCGGCCTGGTGGACTACTCGCTCGACACCCCGTCGGCGGTGGAGGAGGTCCCCCGGCCGGTCGCCATCCCCGAACTCGAAGGTGAAGAGCGGGTAAGCCCCCCACCCCCGCATCGTCAGAACGGTAAATTGACGCGAGACTTGTCGTAAGGGGGGCCCGATGACAGGCACCGATCGAGCGGGGCTGCGGCTGACCGCTCGGGGGGCGATCGTCATGCTCTTCGTGATCACTCTGGTGGGCATGCCGTTCCTGCCCGGGCCGGCGTTCGCGGCCGGGTGCCTCGCGGCGGTCCTGCTGGTGCGTCCCCGGGACCTGCTGCCGCTGGTGGTGACGCCTCCGCTGGTCTTCTTCGTCGCGGCGCTGCTGGTGGAACTCGTACGGGCGCTCAGTTCGGGTTCGATGCTCCAGACGTTCGGACTCGGCATGTTCACCGCGCTGTCGTCCGGCGCGCCGTGGCTGTTCCTCGGGTCCGCGCTGGCGCTGGGGATCGCATGGGTGCGCGGCCTGCCCGCCAACCTGAGGGAGCTGCGCGGCGCGCCGGCGCCCACACCGGCCCAGGCCTCCGGCTCCCGTTCCCGCCGTGGCCGTGTCCGCACGTTCGACCCGGAGCCGGAGGGCTACTTCGAGCCCCGCGTGTACGGCAAGGCCGTCGACGAGTAACCCGGATTCCCGCTAGACGGCGCGGAGGTCCTTGCGGAGTTCGTGGGGCAGGGCGAACCGCATGCTCTCCTGCACCGAATCGACCTCCTCGACATCGGTGAAGCCGTGGTCGGCCAGCTTGGCGAGCACTCCCCGCACCAGCTCCTCGGGGACGGAGGCGCCACTGGTCAGGCCGACCGTGCGCACGCCCTCCAGCCACTCGTCCTGCACGAACGAGGCGTCGTCGACGAGGTAGGACGCGTCGGCGCCGTAGTCCTTGGCGACCTCGACCAGCCGCTTGGAGTTGGAGGAGTTGGCCGAGCCGACAACGATGACCAGGTCCGACTCGGCGGCGATCTGCTTGACGGCGGTCTGCCTGTTGGAGGTGGCGTAGCAGATGTCGTCGCTCGGCGGGTCGATGAGATTCGGGAACCGCGTCCGCAGCCGGGCGACCGTCTCGGTGGTCTCGTCCACCGACAGGGTCGTCTGGGAGAGCCAGACCACCCTCTCCGGGTCCCGTACGGACACGCCCTCGACGCCGTCGAGCCCGTCCACGAGCTGGATGTGCTCGGGCGCCTCACCGGCGGTGCCCTCGACCTCCTCGTGCCCCTCGTGCCCGATGAGCAGGATGTCGTAGTCCTTGGCCGCGAACCTCTTGGCCTCGTTGTGCACCTTGGTCACCAGCGGGCACGTCGCGTCGATCGTACGGAGACTGCGGCTCGCGGCCTCCTCGTGCACGGCGGGCGCCACACCGTGAGCGGAGAAGACGACGATGGCCCCCTCGGGGACCTCCTCGGTCTCCTCCACGAAGACGGCGCCGCGCTCCTCCAGCGTCTTCACGACGTGGGTGTTGTGCACGATCTGTTTGCGTACGTAGATGGGCGCGCCATACTGCTCAAGCGCCCGCTCTACCGCCTGCACGGCGCGGTCGACACCCGCGCAGTAGCCGCGGGGCTTGGCGACCAGGACACGGCGGCTCGCTGAGGTCTGCACGTCCATGTTCCTATGCTATGTGGAACGCGAGCCGCCTCTTGACCCTGGTCTTGCAAGACTGGGTGTACCAGATACGCATCTCCCCGGGAGCCGAAATGTCCGTCCTTAAAGCAATAACGAAACCTCTACGTGATTTGCCGGTCTTCGTACTTCAGACCGCTCTGAACGGGGTCGGACAGGCGCTGCTGGTCGGCGACAAGATCAAGACCACCATCAAGGAGCGCTTCGCCGGCGGCGAGGCGCACGACGGTGAGCGCCCCGAGACCGCCGAGGCGCCGCGGACCGAGCAGGCCGCCGAGCAGGCTGCCGAGGAGCGGCCCGCACGCCGGGAGCCCGTCATCTTCGCCCCTCGCCCGAGCAAGGCCAAGCAGGCCGAGCAGGGCGAGCAGGCCGAACCGGTGACGACCGAGGCGCCGACGGCTGAGACGCCGACGGCCGAGGCGGCCCCGGCCGAGGCGGCGCCCGCCGAGCCTCAGGCCGTCGAAGCCGTGGAGGCTGTAGAGGCTGTGGAGGCTGTGGAGGCCGCGGGCGAGCCGAAGCCCGAGGCCGCGCCTGCCGCCGAGGCGGAGAAGCTCGACCTGCCCGCCGTACCCGTCGAGGCCGAGCCTCCGGCCGTCGCCGAGGTCCTGGACCGGACCGCCGCGCCCAAGAAGCCGCGCACCCGCCGCAAGGCCACCACCGAGACCACCGAAGCCGCCGGGACCGTCGAGACCACCGAAGCCGCCGAAACCACGGAAGAGGCCGCACCGGCCGAGGCCAAGAAGCCGCGTACGCGCCGCAAGGCCACCACCGAGACCACCGAAGCCGCCGAAAGCACGGCCACCGCCGCGCCGAAGGCCACCAGGACCCGCAGGAAGACCACCGCCGTCGAGCAGGCTCCCGAGAGCCCCGCCGAGACGCCGGTGGAACAGCCGGCGGAGCAGCCCGCCGCGGAAGCGGCCGAGACGGCCGAGCCGATGCCGGGCTACGCGGACCTCTCCGTGGCGTCGCTGCGGGCACGGATGCGCGGCAAGTCGGTCGAGCAGATGCACGCGCTGCTGGACTACGAGCAGGCACACCTGAACCGCCCCGAGGTGGTCCGGATGTTCCAGAACCGGCTGTCCAAGCTCCAGACCGAGTCCTGATCCCGAGCCGCGCCCGCCCTTACGCCGGGCGGGTGACGGCGTCCTCCGCCTGGTCGCCTGTGGATTGTCGGGCGGTACGGCTAGCCTGCAGGTGCGAGCCGGGCCAGGCGAGGAGGGCACTTGAGCGCGAAGACGTCTCCTGAGGCACCGCTGCCGATCAGGTCGGTGCTGCAGATGGTCGCCCAGTGGATCGGCAAACTGGGCACCGTCTGGGTCGAAGGGCAGATCACCGAGCTGACCGCCCGGGGCGGCACCGTCTTCCTGACGCTGCGCGATCCCGTGGCCAACGTCTCCGCGCGGATCACCTGCGCGCGGGCGGTCTACGAGGCGAGCGTGCCCCGTCCCGTCGACGGCGCGCGCGTCGTGATGCACGTCAAGCCGGACTTCTGGGTCAACAAGGGCTCGTTCGCGTTCACGGCCCTGGAGATCCGTCCCGTCGGCATCGGTGAACTGCTGGCCCGGCTCGAACGGCTCCGCCAGGTGCTGGCGGGCGAGGGTCTGTTCAACGTCGACAGGAAGAGACGGCTGCCGTTCCTGCCGGGCACCGTCGGGCTCATCTGCGGGCGTGACTCGGCGGCCGAGCGTGACGTGCTGGAGAACTCCCGCCGCCGCTGGCCCGCCGTCCGCTTCAAGGTGGAGCAGGTCGCCGTCCAGGGGTCGTACGCCGTGGGCGAGGTGACCGAGGCGCTGCGCAAGCTCGACGCCGACCGCGAGGTCGATGTGATCATCATCGCCAGGGGCGGCGGCTCCCTCGAGGACCTGCTGCCGTTCTCCGACGAGTCGCTGGTGCGGGCCGTCGCGGCCTGCCGTACGCCCGTGGTGAGCGCCATCGGCCACGAGCAGGACAGCCCGCTGCTCGATCTGGTCGCCGACGTGCGCGCCTCGACCCCGACCGACGCGGCCAAGAAGGTCGTGCCCGACGTGGGCGAGCAGCTCACGCTTGTCCACCAGCTCAGGGACCGGGGCCGCCGGGTGCTGCGCGGCTGGGTCGAGCGCGAGATCTCCTGGCTGGAGTCCGTACGCTCCCGGCCCTCGCTCGCCGATCCCGTCCGGGAGCTCGACCGGCGGGCCGAGCAGGTCGACGCGCTGCGCGAGCGGTCCAGGCGCTGCCTTTCGGCGTCCCTGGACCGCTCGGCCGACTCGCTGGAACATCTCAGGGCCAGGCTCGTGGCCCTCTCCCCCGCCGCCACCCTGGAGCGCGGTTACGCCATCGCGCAGCGTCCTTCCGGAGAGGTCGTCCGCCTGGCCGGGGACGTCAAGCCGGGGGACGAGCTCACGATCCGCTTCTCCGACGACCGCGTGACGGTGACCGCCCAGGACACATGACCCGGGTCGCGGGCGGGGCGGGTCAGATCGCGAGGCGCACGTCGTAGGCGCCGAGCCACGCGTTCATCTGCAGGATGCCCTCCAGTGACGTCCTGGCGCCCTGCAGACTGACCGCGCCCATGGGCTGGTCGAGCATCGTGCGCACCTTGCCCGCGTCCACCAGGCAGCCGATGGCCGGGTCTCCGTCGAGCACCCGGGTCACCTCGGCACGCAGCGCGCGCTCGTACGCCGGGTCCTGCGTCGAGGGGTAGGGCACCTTGCGGCGCTCGACCACCGACCGGGGCAGCACGTCGGCCGTCGCCGCGCGCAGCAGGCTCTTCTCGTGCCCGTCGAAGGTCTTCATGGCCCAGGGGGCGTTGAAGACGTACTCGACCAGGCGGTGGTCGCAGAACGGCACCCGGACCTCCAGGCCCACTGCCATGCTCATGCGGTCCTTGCGGTCGAGCAGGATCTGCACGAACCGGGTCAGGTGCAGGTAGCTGACCTCCCGCATCCGCTTCTGCAGCCCGGTCTCCCCGGGCACCCGGGGCACCTCGGCCAGCGCCCGCTGGTAGCTGTCCGCGCGGTAGGCGGGGATGTCGAGCTTGCGCAGCAGTTCCTCGTTCAGGAACTCGCCCCGGCTGGACAGGCCCGTCTGCGTGTGGGTGGCGAGCCACGGGAAGGTGCCGGAGTTGACCGCCTCGGGGTCGTGGAACCACCGGTAGCCGCCGAACACCTCGTCGGCGGACTCGCCCGACAGCGCCACCGTCGAGTGCCCCCTGATCGCCTTGAAGAGCAGGTAGAGGGAGGTGTCCATGTCACCGATGCCGAGCGGGAGGTCCCTCGCCCGCAGGACGGCCGCGCGTACGGCGGGGTCCATGAGGTCGGCCGAGTCCAGCACGATGTCCGTGTGGTCGGAGCCGACGTGCCGCACGACGTCGTGGACGTAGGGCGTGTCCGGGGTGTCGCGCATGTCGTCGGCCTGGAAGTTCTCGCTGTAGCCGGCGAAGTCGACGGAGAACGACCGCACCCCGCCCTTGCCGGCGAGCGCACGGGCCGCCAGCGCGGTGACCGCGCTGGAGTCGAGACCACCGGACAGCAGCGTGCACAGCGGCACGTCGGAGATGAGCTGCCGCTCGATGATGTCGTCGAGCAGCTCCCGCACGGTCCGGATAGTGGTCTTCAGGTCGTCGGTGTGCTCGCGGGCCTCCAGCTGCCAGTAGCGGCGCTTGCTCAGGCCCTCTCGGCGCACCTTCACCACCTGGCCGGGCCGCACCTCGCGCATCCCCCGGAAGACGGCGCTCTCCGGCGTCTTGACGAAGGCCAGGATCTCGCGCAGGCCGTCGGCGTCGATCACCCGCTCGGCGAGCGGGTTGGCCAGGATGGCCTTGGGCTCGGAGCCGAACAGCACCCCGTTGGGCGTCGGGTAGTAGTACAGGGGCTTGATCCCCATACGGTCGCGCACGAGCAGCAGTTCCTCGCGGCGGGCGTCCCAGATGGCGAAGGCGTACATGCCGTTGAAGTGGGAGACGAAGTCCTCGCCCCATTCGAGGTACGCCTCCAGGACGACCTCGGTGTCGCTCTGGGTCCGGAACCGGTGGCCGCGCTGGGTGAGCTCGGCGCGCAGCTCCCTGAAGTTGTAGACCTCGCCGCTGTAGGTGAGGGCGGCCACGACCTCGCCGCCGGCTTCGGCGGCCATCGGCTGGCGCCCGCCCTCGATGTCGATGATGGCCAGCCGCCGGTGGCCGAACGCGGCGTGCGGAGCGAGCCACATCCCTTCGGCGTCGGGCCCCCGGCACGCCATCGTGTCTGTCATGGCCTGCACGGTCTCCCGTTCGCGACGAAGGTCGCGTCCGTAGTCCACCCAGCCGCTGATTCCGCACATAAGGATGACCCCCGAATCATCGCTCTCGCAGATGGTTAGTACATCTAAGTAACAGACTAACCACCACATTTATGCCCAAACCGGACACCCCTAAGAGGCCGCGGAGTGTCGGTCCCGGCCTCTAAGGTGGGGACGTGGCTGAGGACAAGCAGGCTCCGTCGGACAAGCAGACCCCCTCGTACGAGCAGGCCCGCGAGGAGCTGACCGAGGTGGTGCGCCGTCTGGAGACGGGCGGGCTCACGCTGGAGCAGTCGATAGAGCTGTGGGAGCGGGGAGAGAGACTGGCGGCGATCTGCGAGGAGTGGCTCCAGGGCGCCCGCGCGAAGCTGGCCGCCGCGATGGCCCAGCGCCAGGAGCCCCAGCCGAACGGCCCCGAGGAGGCCCCTTTCTAGAGGCCGTCAGATGCCGGGCCGCCGCGCGTCGACCTCGATCTCGATCTTCATGCGCGGGTCGGCCAGACCGCACTCCATCATCGTGGCGGCCGGCCGCACCTCACCGAAGCGGCGGCGCAGGACCGGCCAGCACGGCTCGAAGTCGGCCCGGTCGGGCAGCAGGTAGCGCACCCGCACCACGTCGGCGAAGGCGCAGCCCGCCTCGGCCAGCGCGGCCTCGATGTTGCGCAGGCACTGCTCGGCCTGCTCCACCACGTCCTCGGAGATCGTCATGGTGGTGTAGTCGAAACCGGTCGTCCCCGACACGTGCACCCGGTCGCCGTCCACCACGGCCCGGGCATAGCCGATCTGCTCCTCGAACGTCGAACCGCTGAGGATCACGCGTCGCTCTGTCATGCGCCGAACGCTAGGCCGACACACAGCGATACGTCTAATACACCCTCAGACATGGCCTGATATCTCTGTGCGTATGGAGCGTCCCGAACTCCCCCTGGCGCAGTTGCACGCCTTCGTCGTGCTCGCCGAGGAACTGCACTTCGGCCATGCCGCGGCCCGCCTGGGCATCGCCCAGCCACCGCTCAGCCAGCAGATCCGCCGCCTGGAGGACAAGGTCGGCCACGCGCTGTTCACCCGCGAACCGGGACGCGTCTCCCTGACCTCGGCGGGCCGCGAACTGCTGCCCGCCGCCAGGCGCGCCCTCACCGATCTCGCCGACGGGCTGGCCGCCGCCCGGGCCCTCGGCAGCGGCAGGTCCGGCCGCCTGCGGATCGGCTTCGCCGCCTCCCTCGCCCTGACCGTCCTGCCCGGTCTGCTGCGCGCGTTCCGGGAGCGGTTCCCCGACGTCCGCCTGGACATCCACGAGATGACCACCGCGCCGCGGATCGCCGCCCTGCGCGACAAGGCCATCGACGTCGGCCTGCTGCGCGAGCCCCCTGCTGACGACGCTGCCGGGGAACTCGCCTTCAGGACGGTGCTCACCGAGCCCTTCGTGGCCGTGCTGCCGTCCGCACACCCGCTGGCCGCCCTCCGGACCGTACGGCTCGCGCGTTCAGCCCGTTGACGGCACTGGAGAGGGCTTGGCCTGGGGTGCGAGGGTCCGGACGAGGGCGGTCAGCTCGTCCCAGTCGGCCGTTCCGGTGACGACCACCGCGTGATCGGGGAAGACGCGGACCAGCGTCCGCTGGTTCTTGTCCTGGCGGAACCGCTCCTCCCAGGTCACGCCGTCGATCTGGCGGCTCCCGCCGGGCTTGTCGGTGCTGGCCATGCGGTTGACGAAGTCCGCGGCCGGCCTCTCGTCGCTCTGAGCGAGCATGGCGTGCTGCCGCTTGGCGGTCGCGAACCCCAGCCGCCATGTCACGACGCCGTTCTTCTGGGTCAGCGACGAGCTGTTGGGCACCCAGTCGGGCAGCACCCGGTTCGGGGCGACGATCTCGTACGGCGCGGTGCGCGCCGCGTTGACCTTGTCGATCGAGAAGTCCACCCGCGGAATGTGCTCGGTGTGGCTCTGCGGTGTGATGAGCAGGAACACTCCGACGCCGGCGAGGCAGACGAGGAGCGCGAACGCGTAGCCGTAGAGTCCCTGGGTGAATCGTCCCACGTAATGCGAGATTAGTCGGTGCAGCGGGCGGTGGCCGTACCGGCCGTCACGGGTGCCGAATATCGCCGATGATGCGAAGAGCGTCCTCGGCCATCCTCCGGGCCTGCTCCGGGTCGTCGGACAGCGTGACCTCCTGCACGACGGCCGCCAGGGCGCCGGTGACGACGACGACCAAGGCGTCCTCGTGCTCGAAAAGCGCCGCGGTGCGCCTGGCCCACTGCCGGAGGCGGTCGCGCATGATGACCTCGAACCCGGGCGGGGCGTCGCCACGCAGGAAGAGCGCGGCGAGGTCGCGCTCGGTGAGACAGCCCTCCAAGTAGGCCCGCGCGGCGGCGAGGAACTGGGGCATCGGGTCGGTCTCCCCGGCCGCCCTGGCCTCCTGCACGGCCTGCCGGGTGCGCTGGGTCTGCCGCTTCTGGAACTCCTCGAACAGCGTCAGGTAGAGGTCGGCCTTGCCGGAGAAGTGGTGGTACAGGCTGCCGACGCTGGCGCCGGCCTTGGCCACGACGTCGGTGACGCCCGCCTCGGCGAAGCCGCTCGTGATGAACGTCTCCTTCGCGGCGTCCAGGAGAGCTTGCCGGGTCGCCGCGCCGCGCTCCGACGTGCGCATCGTCACTGGTCGTTCGGTGTCGCCGCTCATGCGGCGACGATATCCCCGACCCGTCCGTTCCGGGGGTCCGCTACCGCAAATGGCCTCCTACCTGGCCCAACAGGTTCAGACCAATCGGACAAGAACGGCTTCGCGAACTACGATCGCTAGAACGGCACCTACCTAAAAGGGGATCAATGGCTGATCACGTACCGGCCGCTCTGGCGACGGGGGAACGCGCACCCGACCGCAACCTGGCTCTGGAACTGGTCAGGGTGACCGAGGCGGCGTCGATGGCGGCCGCTCGCTGGGTGGGACGCGGCGACAAGAACGGGGCGGACGGAGCCGCCGTGAACGCCATGCGCCAACTGATCAACACGGTCTCGATGAAGGGCGTCGTGGTGATCGGCGAGGGCGAGAAGGACAACGCCCCGATGCTGTACAACGGCGAGGAGGTCGGCGACGGGACCGGCCCCGGATGCGACGTCGCCGTGGACCCGATCGACGGCACCCGGCTGTGCGCGCTCGGCATGAACAACGCGATCTCCGTGATCGCGGTCAGCGAGCGCGGCTCCATGTACGACCCGTCCGCGGTCTTCTACATGGAGAAGCTCGTCACGGGCCCGCAGGCGGCCGAGCATGTGGACATCGACGCCCCGGTGGGCGACAACATCCGCGCCGTGGCGCGGGCCAAGGGCGCCAAGCCGTCCGACGTCACCGTGGTGATCCTGGACCGGCCCCGGCACGAGCGGATCGTCAAGGAGATCCGGGAGACCGGCGCCCGGATCCGCTTCATCACCGACGGCGACGTGGCCGGCGCGATCATGGCGGCGCGCAACGGCACCGGTGTCGACCTGATGCTCGGCATCGGCGGCACGCCCGAGGGCATCGTCGCCGCCTGCGCACTCAAGTGCATGGGCGGCGTCATCCAGGGCAAGCTGTGGCCGCGCGACGAGGAGGAGCGCCGCAAGGCCCTCGACGCCGGGCTCGACCTCGGCCAGGTGCTCACCACCGATGACCTCGTACGCTCCGACGACGTGTTCTTCGCCGCGACCGGAATCACCGACGGCGAGCTGATGCACGGCGTGCGGTTCCAGGGCGGCGCGGCGGTGACGCACTCCCTCGTCATGCGGGGACGGTCGGGCACGATCCGCAAGATCGAGAGCGAGCACCAGCTCTGGAAGCTCGGCGCCTACAGCGCCATCAACTTCGACACAGCCGTCTAGAGGCCGAACAGGCGGCGGCGGGGGCGGGGGCGCTTCGGCGACCGGGCGACGACCTTGCCGCCGAAGACGAACCCGGCGAGCTCGATCACGGGCGCGTCCGGCGCGAAGCCGGTCGCGCCCGGCGGGAGCCGCACCTCGTTCTTGAGCGACCGGACGCGGGCGTCCGGGGCGGTCACGATCCGCACGCCCTCGGGGACCGTCAGCGTGATCGTGCCGGCCATGACGGCGAGCTGCACCACCACGTGCCGCGACTGGAGCAGCGCCTCGCACAGGTCGATCGAGACCGTGCCGCCCAGGGACGTCACCGGCACCTGCGAGGGCACGACCCACCGGCCGCCGCGGGTCTCCGTACGGAAGAAGGCGGTGACGGGACGGCTGTCCACCCGGAACGGCTGGCTCTCCGGCGGCAACAGGTCCACGGTCAGCTCGGCCAGCTCGCCGAGGGTCCGGGCGGCCCAGACACGCTCCACCCGTTCCTCGTGCTCCAGCGGCGTGAGCCGCCCGTCGGTGACGGCGTCCACGAGCACCGCGACGATCCGCTCCCGGTCGGCGTCGGAGGCCCGCAGCAGGGAGGGGTCCGGCGTGTCCGGGGTGCGCGGCGAGAGGAAGGCGGAGATCCACTTCACGGCTGAGGGCTCGCTGCTGCTCACACCATCGAGAGTATGCGCTCCCCGCCCGGCGGTCACCATGCGACGCGACGCCCGACGTTGACCAGGGACTTCAGGGCCCTTAGCGTGAGGAGGTGGTCGCGGGGGCGGTGACACGGCAGGTCGGCAACCTTCCGGCCGATCTTACGAGTTTCGTCGGCCGGAGGCGTGAGCTGGCCGAGATCAGGCGGCTGCTCTCGGCGTCGCGCCTGGTGACCCTCACGGGGGTGGGCGGCGTCGGCAAGACCCGGCTGGCCCTGCGGGCGGCCGCCGAGCAGCGCCGCGCGTTCGACAGCGTCTGCCTGGTGGACCTGAGCACCGTCACCGACCCCGAGCTCGTGGTGGAGACGGTGGCGGCGACCATGGGCGTGCGGGACGAGTCGGCGGCCGGCCCGGTTGACGCGCTGGAGCAGGTGCTGTCGTCGCAGCGGACCCTGCTCGTGCTGGACAACTGCGAGCACCTGCGTGACGCCTGCGCCGTGCTCGCCGACCGGCTCCTGCGCGCGGCTGCCGAGCTGCGCATCCTCGCGACGAGCCGGCAGTCGCTCGGCATCACCGGCGAGCATCAGATGAAGATCTCGCCGCTGCCCGTCCCTGAGCCGGGCCGGCCGCTCAACCGCAGGTCGCTGGAGTTGTACGACGGGATCAGTCTGCTGACGGAACGGGCGGCCGCGGTCCTGCCCGGCTTCACCGTCACCGAGGACAACCAGGCGGCCGTCGCCGAGCTGTGCCGCCAGCTCGACGGCATCCCCCTGGCCATCGAGCTCGCCGCGGTGCGGCTGCGGGCCCTGTCGGTGAACGCGCTCGTCGAGCGCCTGCGCGACCGCTACCGCCTGCTCACCGGAGGCAGCAGTACGGCGGTGCCGCGTCAGCAGACCCTGCACGCGCTGGTCGACTGGAGTTTCCAGCTGCTGCCCGGCGCCGAGCGGACGCTGTGGACCCGGTTGTCGATCTTCCCCTCGCACTTCGACCTGGACGCGGTCGAGGCGGTGTGCACCGGCGACGGCATCGAACGGGACGACGTGCTCGACCTGCTCGACGCGCTGCTGGACAAGTCGCTGCTGCTGCGCGAGGAGCACGCCGGCGTGGTCCGCTACCGGATGCTCGACACCCTGCGCGAGTTCGGCCGCAAGCGACTCGGCGGGCCCGCGGAACGCCGGTCGCTCCAGCGGCGGCACCGGAACCACTATCTCCTGCTGGTGCGGCAGGCCGCCGCCGAGTGGTTCGGCCCCGACCAGTTCTCCTGGTCCAGGCGGCTGAACCTGGAGCAGGCGAACCTCCGCGCCGCGATGGACTGCTGCCTGCAGGAGCCCGGCGAGGCGGAGGCCGGGCTGCGCATGGCGACCCTGCTCAGCGAGCCCTACTGGATGACCAACGCCTTCTACAACGAGGGTCGCCACTGGCTCGACCGCACGCTGGCGGCGGCGCCGGAACGCACGGAGCTGCGCGCCCGCGCTCTGCTCTCCGACGCCTTCATGGCGCTCACGCAGGGGGACGCCGCGGCGGGCCTGCCTCTTCTCGACGAGGGCCGGGCGCTGGCCGAGGAACTGGGCGATCCGGAGGTCCTGGCGCACGCGTCCCTGATCGCCGGGCTGGCGGCGCACTACAGGGGCGACTACCCGAGCTGCGCCGAACTGCTGAACCTGGCCCTCGTGGAACAGGAGGCCGCGGGTCACAAGACCGGGATACTGATGTCCCTGACCACGCTGGCGGCGACATTGGGCCAGCTCGGCGACCGCGAGCGCGCGACGGAGCTGTTCGAGCGGAGCATCGAGCTGACCAGCAGCCACGGGGAGAGAGTCGGCCGGGCCTGGGCCCTGACGATCTTCGCGATCTACCTGTGGCAGTGCGGCGACGACGAGCGGGCGACCGCACTGGCACGCGAGGGGCTGGCTCTGGGCCGCGACTTCGGCGACCGGCTGAACACCGCGACGAACCTGCAGACGCTCGCCTGGCTCCTCACGAGGAAAGGCCGTCACGCGGACGCCGCGCGGCTCCTGGGAGCCGTCGAGGAGATCGGACGCACGATGGGCCTGACCCCGACCAGGGTCAAGCGGCTCGCCGAGTTCCACGAGAGCTGCCTGGCCACGCTCCGGAGCAGGATGGGCGACAAGGCGTTCGGCCGGGAGCTGCGCCGGGGCCGCAGGATGACGTCGGACGAGGCGATCGAGGAGGCGCTCGGGGACCGGGCCGAGGGCGGGCGTACGCGCCAGGACGAGACGGTCGTGGAGGCCGAGCCCAGGCCGCCCGGGCGCCCCGCGACGACGGTCTCCGCGGCCGAGCCGTCCCCGCTCACCCGGCGGGAGCGGGAGATCGCCGAGCTGATCGCCCAGGGACGGAGCAACAAGGAGATCGCCTCCGCTCTCGTCATCTCGCAGCGCACCGTCGAGGGCCACGTCGAGCACATCCTGGACAAGCTCGGCTTCGCCTCCAGGGCCCAGATCGCCGCCTGGATGGCCGCACGCGAGGCAGGCGGCCGGTCCTGACCGGCCCACCCCATTGACCGGGCGGGTGACGGCTCCTACGCTGACGAAAACTTGAACCCCCCTCATGTTCGTGGAGGCCCACGATGCCAGCGCAGGACTCTGTGCCCACTCCTCGCGATCGGCAGGCGCGGCTCGCCACGTTCGCGGTGTTCTTCGTCCAGGGCCTCACCTTCGCCACGCTGCTCACCCAGGTGGCGGCCCTGCAGAAGAAGCACGGCCTGACCGACGGCGAGCTGACCATCCTGCTCCTCGTCGTCCCGGTCATCGCGGGGGTCGGGAGCGCGCTCGCCGGAGCCGCCGCGTCCCGGTGGGGCAGCCGCCTGATCCTGCGCCTGGCGCAGCCGCTCGCCTGCGCCGCCGTCGTGCTCGCGGGCCTCGCCCCGAACGTCACCATGCTGGTGGCGGCCAACGTCCTGTTCGGCCTCTCCCTGGGCGGGGTGGACGCGGGCATGAACATGCAGGGTGTCGCGGTCGAACGGGAGTACGGCCGGGCGGTGCTCACCGGGTTCCACGCACTGTGGAGCGTGGCGGCGGTCATCGGGTCGCTGTGGGCCTCGGCGGCGGCCACGCTCGACCTCGGCCTGCCCGTCACGTTCGCGATCGCCCTCGTCCCTGCCGCCGCCGTCGCCGTCCTCTCCTCGCTCTGGCTCTACCGGCCGGAGGAGGAGCACCCCGCAGCCGCGGTCCAGGACGAGAGCGCGGGCGCGGGCAGGCCGGCCGGGGTCGCGTGGCGCCCGATCATCCCCCTCTGCCTCGCGATGGCGTTCCTCTACGTCGGCGACTCGTCGGTCTCCAACTTCGGCACCGTCTTCATGGACAAGGTCCTGCACGCCTCGGCGACCGTGATCCCGCTGGCCCTGGGGGCCTACCAGCTCACCACGTTCCTGGTGCGCGTCGGCGGCGACTTCGCGGTGCGCAGGTGGGGCCCGGCGGCCATCGTGCGCGCCGGGGGCTCCGTCGCGACGCTGGGCTTCGTCGCGATCGTGGCGGCGCCGACGGTGCCGCTGGCGATCGCGGGCTTCGCCCTCACCGGGATCGGCCTGTCCGTCGTCGCCCCGCAGTCGTTCTCCGCGGCCGGCCGCCTCGACCCGGCGGGCACGGGCGTGGCGATCGCCCGGGTCAACATGTTCAACTACGTGGGGTTCATCGTCGGAGCCGCGCTCGTCGGCGGCCTCGCCGACGCCTCCGGCTTCCGCGTCGCCTTCGCCGCGCCGCTCGTCCTCGCCGCCGCGATCATCCTGCTCGCGCGCGGCTTCCAGCCGCGTACGGCCGACCCGGCCACCGCGACCACCGTCGTCACCCCCTGACATCCCCCTCGGCGTTTCCCGCCAGGGCGCGTACGGCCTCGGTGACGCGGTGGGCGGGCAGGCGGGCGAACCCGATCACCAGCCCCGGCGAACCGTGGGCCGACGTCACGACCTCGGCGGACAGGCCGGCGGCGCGAGCGGCCTCGGCCAGGCCGGAGGGGTCGCCCCCGCCGTCCACCCCGTCGTTCATCTCGGCGTAGAGGTGCAGTCCCGCCGAGATGCCGCGCGCGGTGATCCAGGGCAGGTGTTCGGCCAGGGCGCCGACGAGGGCGTCCCTGCGCCGCCGGTACTCCCGGCGCATCCGGCGCAGGTGCCGGTCGTACGCCCCGACGGCGATGAGGTGGGCGAGCGTGTACTGGTCGATGACCGGCGAGCCGAGGTCGAACTCCCCGCGCGCGAGCCGTACGGCACGGGCGACCCGCGGCGGCGCGGCGATCCAGCCGAGCCGCAGTCCCGGGGCGAGGGCCTTGCTCACGCTGCCGGCGAGCACGACCCGGTCGGGCGCGAGGCCCTGCAGGCACCCGACGGGGTCGCAGTCGAAGCGGAACTCCGCGTCGTAGTCGTCCTCAAGCACGAGAGCGCCCGTGCGGGCCGCCCAGTCGATCAGCGCGGCGCGGCGGGCCGGGGACAGGACGACGCCGGTCGGGTACTGGTGCGCGGGGGTGACCACCACGGCGTCGGCGTCGCCGGGCAGCGCCTCGACGACGATCCCCTCCCCGTCGACGGGCACGGGGACGATGTCCGCCCCGGCCCGGCGGAGCAGCGGTATCTGACGCCCGCTCGTCGGGTCCTCGACGGCCAGGACGATCCTGCGGCCCCGGTCCCGCACCAGGACCTGGACGACGAGGCTGAGCCCCTGAGCCACCCCGGTCACGATCATGACGTGGTCCGCCGGCGTGTCCGCCGCGCGCACCCGGCCGAGGTACGCGGCGAGTTCGCGGCGCAGGGCGGGCACCCCGCCCGGGTCGCCGTAGTCGAACGCGTCGTTGGGCAGTGTGGCCAGGACGTGCCGGACGGCGGCGAGCCAGGCCTGCCGGGGAAAGGCGCCGAGGTCGGGCGAGGTGGGCCGGTGACCGTAGTGGGGCCAGCAGTGCGGTTCGTCCGCGATGTGCTCGGCGGCGGCGTGCCGCCCGGCCCCCGCCGCGACCCGGGTGCCGGCGCCGGTCCTGGATTCGAGGAGTCCCTCGGCCACGAGTTGCTCGTACGCCTCGACGACGACGCCGCGCGACAGGCCGAGATCGCGGGCGAGGTCGCGGGTGGCGGGCAGCCGGGCGCCCGGGACGAGCCGCCCGGACCGGACGGCCTCGCGCATCCCGCGGGCGATCTGCGCGGCGAGCCCGCCCGCGGCCCTGTCGACCACGAGATGAAGATCGGCCATTGGTCCACTCTAATGCCCCGCGATTGGACCAGAGCCCAGGACCAAGCCGTCCCTAGCATCACCTGACATGAACACTCATGTGGCCGGAGCAGCGGGAGCGATGTTCCTCGTGGGAACGTTGGCGGCCGTCTCCGGCGTCATCGCGGACTATCCGGTCTACGGGGGTCAGGCGCTCCGCTATGCCCTCGCCGCCGTGGTCCTGCTCGCCGTCGCCCGGGCGCGCGGCCTCGGCCTGGTGCGGCTCCGGCCGCGACAGTGGGGACTGCTCGCCGCGCTGTCGCTGACGGGGCTCGTGCTGTTCAACGTCTGCGTGGTCGAGGCGACCCGGGCGGCCGGGCCCGCGCTGCCCGGCATCGTCCTCGGCACCGTGCCGCTTGCGCTCGCCCTCGTGGGCCCGATCTTCACGGGCGCCCGGCCGTCCCCGCGCGTCGTGGCCGCGGGTCTGGTGGTGGTCGCCGGAGCCTCGCTGGCGACCGGCGCAGGCAGCGGCAACCTGACCGGACTGCTGTGGTCGCTGGGAGCCCTGGTCTGCGAGCTCTGCTTCTCGCTGCTCGCCCTGCCGCTGCTGCCGCTGATCGGCCCCGTCCGGCTGTCGGCCTGGACGGCCGCGCTCGCGGTGCCGTTCCTGCTGGTCGCCGGCGTCGCCCTGGACGGCCGTCACGTGCTGCGCGTGCCGACCGCCGCAGAGACCGCCGGCCTCGCCTACCTCGCCCTGGTGGTGACGACCGTGGCGTTCTTTCTGTGGTACCGCTCGCTGCCCCGCCTGGGCGCGGACCGGGCCGGGCTGTTCGCCGGGATGATCCCCGTCGGCGCGCTCGCCACGGCCGCCCTTCTGGGGATCGCCGTCCCCTCCCCGGCCGACCTGGCGGGAGCGGCCCTCGTCATCAGCGGGATCGCCCTCGGGCTCCGCTCGCCTTCTTCTCGTCCGCCTGCTCGGCATTTCTCGGCTCGTCGCGCGAGGTCACTCGCGTCCGAGGGGACCACCAGGTGATGTCGCCTTCCTTGACCTGCCGCAGCACGAGCACGAGCAGCGACACCGCCAGGGCCACGAGAATGCCGATCGCGAAGATGACCATGACCCATACTTCGGCGTTCATGACCCCTCCCCCCCCTGCGCCCTATGTCTTAATTATCCCGCTTTCTTGACGGATGTTCAGTATGAAGTTATTCAAAATCTACTCGTAGCCCGGACATGATGACCGCGGCCCGCGCGCCGTACGCTGTGCAAAGACCATGGGCGGTCCGCGCGGCGGGCGCGCCCGACCGGGCAGACCACGAGGAACCGAGGACGATGCCGGAGTTCGACTACACCGACCTGCTCCCGCTTGGACCGGACGAGACGGAGTACCGCCTCATCACCACCGAGGGGGTGCGGGTCACCGAGGCGGCGGGACGCAGGTTCCTGGAAGTCGAGCCGGAGGCTCTGCGGCTGCTCACCGAGACCGCGATCCACGACATCTCGCACTACCTGCGGTCGTCCCACCTGGCCCAGCTCCGCAAGATCGTCGACGACCCCGAGTCGAGCGGGAACGACCGCTTCGTCGCCCTCGACCTGCTCAAGAACGCGAGCATCTCGGCCGGCGGCGTGCTGCCGATGTGCCAGGACACGGGCACCGCGATCGTCATGGGCAAGCGCGGCCGGCACGTGCTGACCGACGGGCGCGACGCCGAGCACCTCAGCCGGGGCGTGTACGACGCCTACACCAGGCTCAACCTGCGCTACTCGCAGATGGCTCCGCTGACGATGTGGGACGAGAAGAACACCGGCTCCAACCTGCCGGCGCAGATCGAGCTGTACGCCGAGGACCCCAACGGCCACCCGGACGAGTACAAGTTCCTGTTCATGGCCAAGGGCGGCGGCTCGGCCAACAAGTCGTTCCTCTACCAGGAGACCAAGGCGGTGCTCAACGAGAAGCGGATGCTCGCCTTCCTGGAGGAGAAGATCCGCTCGCTCGGCACCGCCGCCTGCCCGCCGTACCACCTGGCGATCGTCGTGGGCGGCACCAGCGCGGAGTACGCCCTGAAGACCGCGAAGTACGCCTCGGCCCGCTACCTCGACTCCATCCCCACCGAGGGCTCCCCGAGCGGGCACGGCTTCCGCGACCTGGAGATGGAGAAGAAGGTCTTCGAGCTGACCCAGAAGCTGGGCATAGGCGCGCAGTTCGGCGGCAAGTACTTCTGCCACGACGTACGCGTCATCCGGCTGCCCAGGCACGGCGCGTCCTGCCCGGTCGCCATCGCGGTGAGCTGCAGCGCCGACCGGCAGGCGCTCGCGAAGGTCACACCGGAGGGCGTCTTCCTCGAACAGCTGGAGACCGACCCCGCCCGCTTCCTGCCCGACACCACCGACGAGCACCTCGGCGGCGATGTCGTCAGCATCGACCTCAACCGCCCGATGCCGGAGATCCTCGCCGAGCTGAGCAACTATCCGGTGAAGACCCGGCTGTCGCTCACCGGCCCCCTCGTCGTGGCCCGCGACATCGCCCACGCGAAGATCGCCGAACGGCTGGACGCCGGCGAGGACATGCCGCAGTACATGAAGGACCACGCCGTCTACTACGCCGGTCCGGCCAAGACCCCCGAGGGTTACGCGTCCGGCTCCTTCGGCCCCACCACCGCCGGGCGGATGGACTCGTACGTCGAGCGCTTCCAGGCAGCGGGCGGCTCGATGGTGATGCTGGCCAAGGGCAACCGGTCCAAGCAGGTCACCGAGGCGTGCCAGAAGTACGGCGGCTTCTACCTCGGTTCGATCGGCGGCCCGGCCGCCCGGCTGGCCCAGGACTGCATCAAGAAGGTCGAGGTCCTGGAATATCCGGAGCTGGGCATGGAGGCGGTCTGGAAGATCGAGGTCGTGGACTTCCCGGCCTTCATCGTCGTCGACGACAAGGGCGACGACTTCTTCGCCGACACCACCGGCCCCGTCCTGACCATCGGACGCCGCTGACCCTGCGGGGAAGTTGTCAGGATCTTTGACAGAAGATCTCAACAATTTCCCGGCATGGTCTCTACAGGTCGCACTACACAAATCGGTAAGCTGCCACCCATGCGTGCGCCGTCCGGATACCTGCTAGCCGCGCGCTATCGGCTGATCGAGCCGGTCGGGCGCGGCGGGATGGGCACTGTGTGGCGCGCGCGTGACGAGCTGCTCGACCGCGAGGTGGCTGTCAAGGAGGTGCGCCTCCCACTGGTCCTGGACGAGGACCTGCGGGCGGAGCTGTGCGCGCGCACCGAACGCGAGGGCCGGGCGACCGCCATGGTCGCCCACCCTTCGGTCATCACGGTCTTCGACGTCATCACGGAGGACGACCGTCCCTGGATCGTGATGGAGCTGCTCAGGGCGCGGTCGCTGGAGGAGCTGATCCGCCAGGAGGGCCCGCTGCCGCCGCGCCGGGTGGCCGACATCGGCCGGCAGGTGCTCGGCGCGCTGCGCGCCGTCCACGCCAAGGGCATCCTGCACCGGGACGTGAAGCCCAGCAACGTGCTGGTGACCGACGACGACCGGGCGGTGCTGACCGACTTCGGGCTGGCCGCCCTGGAGGGCGACGCCTCCATCACCCAGGCCGGGATCGTCCTCGGCTCCGCGGGATACATCGCCCCGGAACGCGTCCTCGGCGACAAGGCGAGCCCGGCGGCCGACCTGTGGTCGCTGGGCGCAACCCTCTACACCGCCGTCGAGGGCCGCGGCCTGCACGGGCGCCGTACGGCGGCCGCCGCGCTCGCGGCGCTGACCAGCGGCGCTCCGATCCCCATGGAGAAGGCGGGCCCGCTCGCCCCGGTCCTTCGCGGCCTGCTCCAGATCGACCCCGCGGCCAGGCTCGACGGCGTCCGCGCGGCCCACGCGCTGTCCAGGATCGCGGCCGGAGGCGCGGCCGAGGACCCGTTCGTCTCCCCGTTCCGGGCCGGCCGGCCCACGCCGCCGCCCATCGCCCCGCAGCCCGCCGCTCCGGACACCCGGAAGCCGCAGCAGCGCAGCCAGCGGGGACAGCACCGGGCCGAGTCGCGGCCCACGCCCAAGGTGACCCCACGCGACCGCGACTCCGGGCCCTACCGCCAGCAGGGGCCGTACGGCCAGCCGTACCGGCCCGGGGAGCCCGTCCAGTCCCACGCGTACGACCTGTACGCCTCGGGGCGGTACGACCTGTTCACTCCACGCGGGCAACCCGGGCAGTCCGGACAGTATGGACAGTTCGGTCAGAGCGGTCAGAGCGGTCAGAGCGGTCAGAGCGGTCAGCTGCGGCACAGTGGCTCACACAGCGGCTCATTCAGCGGCCCGCACCAGCAGTTGGGGCAGTCCGGCCACCACCGAGGCTATCCGCGCGACTTCGGCTACTCGCGGGAGATGCCGTCCGTGCCGTCCCAGCGCCGGCGGCCGAGCGAGGGCCTGCACCGCAAGCCGCCGGAGCCCGCCCTCCACCACGTCGTACGCATTCCCATGATGCGGCACGTAGCGAAGGTGATCAAGATCCTGCTCCCGCGCCGGTATTGGCCGAGAATCTTCATCAAGTAACCGGAAAGCGATTTCCAAGGTGGAATCGCTATCTTTCTAGATATGCCGGAACAGCACCCGCGGCCGCTCGCCGACCGCTACGAGCTGCGCAGCCGCATCGGCCGGGGAACCATGGGCACCGTCTGGCGGGCGTACGACCGGTCGCTGGGCCGGGAGATCGCGGTCAAAGAGATCCGCCAGGACCCCTCGCTCAGCCCCCGGCAACGGCAGGAGCTGCGCGAACGCATGATGCGCGAGGGTCGCATGGCGGCGCGCGTCAGCCATCCCTCCGTCGCCACCATCCACGACGTGATCGTGTCCGACGGCATCCCGTGGATCATCATGGAGCTGGTCGAGGGGCGCTCGCTGGAACAGGTGATCGACGAGGAGGGGCCGCTGCCGCCGCGTCTGGTGGCCGAGATCGGCTACGACCTGCTCGGCGCGCTGCGCGCGGCCCACGCCCAGGACATCCTGCACCGTGACGTCAAACCGGCGAACGTGCTGCTGACCGAGACGGGCAGAGTCGTGCTGACCGACTTCGGCATCGCCAAGGCGCTGGGCGACCACGCGCTCACCCAGACCGGCATGGTGATCGGCTCGCCGGGATACACCGCCCCGGAGCGGGCCCGGGGCGATTACACCGGCCCCGAGTCCGACCTGTGGTCGCTCGGCGCGACGCTGTACTTCGCCGTCGAGGGACGGCCGGCGTACGAACGGTCGACCGTGGGCGAGACGCTGGCCGCGTTGATGACGGAGAAGGCCGACCCGCCCGCGCAGGCCGGGCCGCTGCGGCCGGTCCTTGACGGGCTGCTGGAGAAGGACCACACCGCGCGCCTCTCGCCGGAGCGCGCCACCGCGATGCTGCGCATCATCGCCGACACCCCCACGGGCGCCATTCCCGCTGTGCCCCCTGCGCCGCCGGCACCCCCCGCGTCCCCTGCGCCCGCTGGGGCTTCCGCGGGCGATGCGAAGGCCCGCCCCGACGGGAACGGCCCGGCCGACCGGTCCCACGCCGCGGAGTCTCGCGGCAGCACCCCGGCCGCCGCGGCGGCCGCCACCCGATCCACCGGAGGGAACATGACCGGAGACGACGAGGACGACGCCAACCGCACGATGGTCGTCCCCCGCCCCGCAGGAGGCCTCCGCCTCCCTTCTCCGCCTCCGGGCGGGCCCCGGAGCGGTGTCACAGGCGCGCCCGAGCACGTCTCCGACGCCTCGGACAGGCACAGCACCACGGTGCCCGGGCGGCTGCCCGGCCGGGGACCCGCGATGCCCCCGCCGCCCGGCCCCGTCGCCGAGAACCGCCCCGTGCCCGTCATGCCGGGGCTTCCCGCCGGGCCTCCCGCCGGGCCGCCCGTCCCGCCGCACCCCGGCTCCTTCCAGCCCGGGGACGGCGTCCCGGGGAGGCCGCCCAGCCTGGGCACGGACCTGTTCGCGATGCAAAGTCCCGCCGGCCCCGACTCCGGGACGCGGGTCCGGGTGCTCGTGACGATGGGGATCGTGCTCGTCGGCGTCCTCGTGCTGATCCTCTTGGGCGTCTTCATCTTCGCCAAGTGATTGTTGCGACGTCCGGACACCGCCAGCGAGGTGTCCACGAGCTCTGGCCGGGTCGGTCACTGCGCCGGAAGGAAACTCCGGTCCTCGCGAAGCCCGCTCCGCTGGGCCTTCGCTGCGGTCCTCGCTCCCTTCCGCTCCGCTCCCTCGCTCCCGGTGAACGGTGGACGGCGGACTGGCGAGTGTTGCGCCGGGCGTCCGGACACTGCTAGCAAGGTCACGAATACCTTCGGTGTCCCCCTGGAGTGACCGGTGCGCAAAGGGATCAGCTACGCCGACGCGGTCGGCCTGCTCGGACAGGAGAGCACGGTCGCGAAGGTCCTCACCGGCACCCTCGTCGGCGCCGTGCCGGTCCTGTCCCTGTTCGACGTCAAGGACGAGGCCGCGCGACTGGCTGCCGACGTGACCGGCAGGCTGCGCGATCGGCTGACGGGTCTGAACCGATACGACCGCACAGCCCGGCTGGAGGCGGCCCAGGCCGTCCTCGTCGTGGCGGCATTCTTCGAGGCCCTCGACGAGCTGCGCCTGCCGTTCGATCCGAAGGAACTGCGTTTCACCCGGGACGATCAGGCGGCGCTGACCGGATCCGGCCGGCGACACAAGTGGTTCGTCAACACGCTCATGACGATCGAGCCGGCCGGTTTCCGGGCCAATCAGCCGTACCCCGACATGCTCGACGCGATCAGGGGTTACTACGGCGAACTGGCGGCGGCGCTGATCAGGTTCGTCTCCGGGCTGGCGGTCCGGGACCGGCTGGACGAGACCGAATGGGCTCGCGCCAAGACGGCCATCGAGAATCAGCTGCCCGAGGCCGCCTGCCAGAAGTACGAGGAACTGCACCGGCGGCTGGCTCTGGACATCCCCGAGTTCGCACTGTGGCAGGACATGATTTTCCGGCAGCGGGTCGACACCGGCCTGGGCGAACTGGAGGCGCTGCTCACCGAGGTCGCCTCCCGCACCAAGACGCCAGGGCATGGGCACACGCTGTCGCGCGCCCATCGGGCCGTGCTCGACCGGCCCATCGCGCAGTCCGGTGAGGTCCCCCCGGGCATGCGCATGCCCACCCTCGTCGAGGCGTACGTGAACCCCGATTTCCGGCTGGCCGAGTATGGCGAGCAGGCCGATCCGAGCGCCGAATGGTGGTGGGACCAGAGGGAGCCGAGCGACGACATCGCAGGCTTCCTGGCCCGCTACTTCACCTCGCCCGAGGCCACCAGGATGCCGCTGGTCGTGCTCGGCCAGCCCGGCGCCGGCAAGTCCGTGCTCACCAAGATCCTGGCCGGTCGCCTCCCGGACGGCGACTATCTCCCGGTGCGGGTGCCGCTGCGGGAGGTGCCGGCCGACGGGACGATCCAGGAGCAAATCGAGGTCGCGGTGCGGGAGGCCACCGGTGAGCACGTCAGCTGGCCCGGCCTGACGCGGTCTGCCGAGGGCGCCCTCCCCGTGATCATGCTGGACGGGCTGGACGAGCTGTTGCAGGCCACGGGCGTCCACCGGTCCGACTACCTGAGCCGGGTGGCCGACTTCCAACGCCGGGAGGCGGAGCTGGGCCGCCCGGCGGTCGTGCTCGTGACCACGCGCACGGCTGTCGCCGACCGGATGCGCTTCCCGCCGGGATGCCTGACGATCCGGCTCGAACCCTTCAAGGAGGAGCAGGTCCGCCGCTGGCTGACGGTGTGGAACGCCGCGAACCACGACTACTTCACCGCGCATGGCCTGAAGCCGCTACCGCCGGAGACGGCGCAGGCGCACGGCGACCTGGCGTCGCAGCCACTGCTGCTGCTGATGCTCGCGTTGTACGACGCGGACGCCAACGCCCTGCAGCGCGGCGAGACCGGGCTCAGCCAGGCGGAGCTGTACGAGCGGCTGCTGACCCGCTTCGCCCGCCGGGAGGTGGACAAGCATGAGCCCGGGCTGCCGGAGACGGCGGCGGCGCAGGCCGTGGAGTTGGAGTTGCGCGCCCTGGCCGTCGCGGCGATCGCGATGTTCAACCGGGGCAGGCAATGGGTCACGACCGAGGACCTCAACGGCGACCTCGCCGCGCTGCTCCCGGCGCCCCCAAGTCAGACCACGAGCTTCCAGGCACCCCTCTCCCGAGCCGACCGGGTGATCGGGAAGTTCTTCTTCGTCCACCAGGCGTCCGCTGTCCGGGACAACGCCACGCTGGCGACGTACGAGTTCCTGCACGCCACCTTCGGTGAGTACCTGGTCGCCCGGATAGTGCGCGACGTGCTGCGGAGCATGGTCGCCCGCGAGACGGCGGCCGCGGCCGATCCGTTCTTCGCTCCCCCGCAGCCGGACGATGGGCTCCTCCACGCGCTGCTGTCGTTCTCAGTGCTGACCGAGCGGCAGCCGATCGTGGAGTTCCTCCGCGACCTGCTGCCCACCCTCGACCGCGAGCCCACCGTCGACCTGCTCGTCCGCCTGCTGCACGCCGCCGAGACCCGCACCGACCAGAGCTACGCCGATTACCGCCCGAAGAAGTCGACGTTCATCACGCGGTACGCCTGCTACACGGCCAACCTCGTGATCCTCGCCTCCCTCACCGCCGACGGCATCAGCGCGGGCGAGCTGTTCCCCGACGAGAGGCAGCCCACCCACGCCTGGCCTTACCTGACGTCCCTCTGGTACGCGCGGCTGAGCGAGGACGCCTTCAGCAGTCTGACGCGGCATTTCCAGGTCGATAGAAGGGAACATGACCTGGTTGTCCGGTACATCGGCAACGCCGAGTACCAGCGAGTGGGCGGCTTCCGGCTCTGGTGGTCTGAGAAGACGCCCCGGCCCCTGCCGGGCCCGCACACACTCAACATGATCCACTTCCTCGGCAACCCCCGGCTCGACAGGCTGGCCTCCGCCGCCGAGCGACCGATCATGGCGCAGTATCTCCTGATCGATGTGACCTACCTGCCCAATCACTACGAGTCGAAGGAGAACGCCCGGTCACTGGCCGAGGCATGGCGGCTGTCGGAAAGACCTGAGACAACGGCCGATATGATCTTGCTATGCCTGCGTGACGCCTACCACATCGATCCGGAAGGAGTGGCGGCGGTCTTCCGGGAAGTGACGGGGTCGGAGTTGCCTGACGCGGTGGTCGGAGACTGACCGTTCAGAAGGCGCGGATCCGGGCAGGAACGTGCCGTAGGAAGACCCTGAAGGACTGAGGCATGGACGAATTCCGCATCGAGCACGACTCCATGGGCGAGGTCCGGGTGCCCGCCCGTGCCAAGTGGCGGGCCCAGACGCAGCGGGCGGTGGAGAACTTCCCGGTGTCCGGCCGGGGGCTCGAGCCGGCGCACATCGCGGCGCTCGCCCGCATCAAGGCCGCCTGCGCGAAGGTCAACGCCGAGTACGGCGTCATCGACAAGGACATGGCGCAGGCCATCCAGGATGCGGCCGAAGAGGTCGCCGGGGGACGCTGGGACGACCAGTTCCCGGTGGACGTCTTCCAGACCGGCTCCGGCACCTCGTCGAACATGAACATGAACGAGGTCGTCGCGACGCTGGCGCAGGAGCGGCTCGGCCGGGCCGTCCACCCGAACGACCACGTCAACGCCGCCCAGTCGTCCAACGACGTCTTCCCGTCCTCCATCCACGTCGCGGCGACGTACGCCGTGGTGCACGAGCTGACGCCCGCGCTGGAGCACCTGGCGACCGCGCTGGAGGAGAAGGCGACCGAGTTCGCCGACGTGGTGAAGTCGGGCCGCACGCATCTCATGGACGCGACGCCGGTCACGCTCGGCCAGGAGTTCGGCGGCTACTCCACCCAGATCGAGCTGGCACTCGAACGGCTCCAGGCGGCGCTGCCGCGCCTGGCCGAGCTGCCGCTGGGCGGCACGGCCGTGGGTACCGGCGTGAACGTGCCGGGCCCCGGCTGGGCGCAGTCCGTGATCGCCGAGCTGAGCCGGACGACCGGCCTGCCGTTCACCGAGGCCAGGGACCATTTCGAGGCGCAGGGCGCGCGTGACGGACTGGTCGAGCTGTCGGGCATGCTCAAGGTGATCGCCGCCTCGCTCAACAAGATCGCCAACGACCTGCGCTGGATGGGATCCGGCCCGCGCGCGGGGCTGGCCGAGATCAACCTGCCCGACCTGCAGCCGGGCTCGTCGATCATGCCGGGGAAGGTCAACCCGGTGATCCCGGAGGCCGTCACGATGGTTGCCGCGCAGGTCGTGGGCAACGACGCCGCGATCACGATGGCCGGGGCCTCGGGGTCGTTCGAGCTCAACGTGATGCTGCCGGTGATGGCCCGCAACGTGCTGGAGTCGATCCGGCTGCTGGCCAACGTGTCGCGACTGCTCGCCGACCGGTGCGTCAGCGGGATCACCGCCAACGTGGAACGCCTGCGCGAGTACGCCGAGTCGTCGCCCTCGATCGTCACCCCGCTCAACCGGTACGTGGGGTACGAGGAGGCCGCCAAGATCACCAAGCAGGCGCTGAAGGAGCGCAAGACGATCCGGGAGGTCGTCATCGAGCGCGGCCACGTGGCGAGCGGCGCGCTGACCGAGGAGCAGCTCGACCAGGCGCTGGACGTGCTGTCGATGACCCGCCCCACATAGGAAGGCATGCATCTATGTCGCCGGCCGCCATGTGCCCGGAAGAGCGTGGTTCCTATCGTGAGGCACCATGAGCCTTGAAGGGCGTACGGCCCTCGTCACCGGCGCGGGGAGCGGCATCGGACGGGCGTGTGCCCGGCGCCTGGCCGCCGAGGGCGCGCACGTCGTCGTCGCCGACATCAACGCCGAGGCCGCGGGCAAGGTGGCCGCCGAGATCGGCGGCACGCCGGTGGCCGTCGACCTGTCCGATCCGGAGTTCCCGGTGGCCTGGCGGGGCCAGCTCCCGGTCTCGCCGGAGACCCGCCTCCACGCCGACATCGTGGTGAACAACGCCGGGTTCCAGCACGTGGCCCCGATCGAGGAGTTCCCGCCCGAGATCTTCAGCAAGATCATGCGGGTGATGGTCGAGGCGCCGTTCCTGCTCGTGCGGGACGTGCTGCCCGGCATGTACGAGCGCGGCTGGGGCCGGATCGTCAACATCTCCTCGGTGCACGGCCTGCGCGCCTCGCCGTTCAAGGCGGCCTACGTGACGGCCAAGCACGCGCTGGAGGGCCTGTCGAAGGTCATCGCCCTCGAAGGGGCGCCGCACGGCGTGACCTCCAACTGCGTCAATCCCGCCTACGTCCGGACGCCGCTCGTGGAGAACCAGATCGCCGACCAGGCGCGCACCCACGGGATCAGCGAGGACGAGGTGGTGGAGCAGATCATGCTCGCCCCCGCGGCGATCAAACGGCTGATCGAGCCGGACGAGGTCGCCGAGATGGTCGCCTACCTGTGCGGGCCGCAGGGGTCGTTCGTCACCGGCGTCTCGATCCCCATCGACGGAGGATGGAGCGCACGCTGACCACTCCGTCCCCCAAGAACACGACGGCCCCGAAGGACACGGACGGCGCCCGCGCGTACCTCGACCTGCTCGCCCGGGAGGCGTCGGCCGTCGAGTTCGAGGGCCCGATCCTGCAGGCCAGGGCGGCCGGGGCCGACTCCGCGACGCTGGAGGAGCTGGAGCGGGCCAAGGTCGCGGCGCTGCAGGTGCGGGCCGTGCTGCGCCGGCGGGCCAAGCGAGAGGCGGAGCTGTCGGCGCTGTTCGACACGGCCAGCGACCTGGCCGGGCTGCGCGATCTCGACGCGGTGCTCGAGGCCATCGTGCACCGGGCCAGGCAGTTGCTCGCGACCGACATCGCGTACATGACGCTGAACGATCCCGAGCGCGGCGACACCTACATGCGGGTGACCGACGGGTCGATCTCAGCCAGCTTCCGGCGACTGCGGCTGCCCATGGGCGCGGGGCTGGGCGGACTGGTGGCGCAGAGCGGCACGCCGTACAACACGGCGGACTACTTCGCCGACCCGAGGTTCCGGCACACCAGCACGATCGACGTGGCCGTCCACGAGGAGGGCCTGGTGGCGATCCTCGGAGTGCCGCTGCGGCTCGGCACGCAGGTCATCGGCGTGCTGTTCGCGGCCAACCGCAGCGCCAGGCCGTTCGCGCAGGAGGAGGTGGCGCTGCTGTGCTCGCTGGCGGCGCACGCCGCGGTCGCCATCGACACCGCCCGCCTGCTGCAGGAGACCCGGGCCGCGCTGGCCGAGCTGAGCGAGGCGAACACGCTGATCAGGGCGCACAGCGAGTCGATCGAGCGGGCCGCCGACGCGCACGACCGGATGACCGGCCTCGTGCTGCGCGGCGGCGGGGTCGAGGACGTCGCCGCGGTCGTCACCGAGGTGCTCGGCGGCCGCCTGACCGTGCTGGACGACGTGGGCCGCCCCCTCGTGGGCGAGTCCGGCGACCTGGACACGGGCGTGTTCGACGCCGCCCAGTCCTCGCGGGCGCTGGGCCGCACGGTCAAGCGCGGCGACGCGTACGTCGCGTCGGTGGACGTCGGGGCGGCGCCGCTGTGCACGCTGGTCCTGCGGACCGACCGCCCGGTCTCCGACACCGACCAGCGGATCCTGGAACGCGCCGCGATCGTCACCGCGCTGCTGCTGCTGTTCCGCCGCAGCGTGGCCGAGGCGGAGGGGCGGGTGCGCGGCGAACTGCTCGACGACCTGGTCTCCCGCCCGGAGCTGCGCGGGCTGCACGACCGGGCGCGGCGGCTCGGCGTCGACCTCGACACGCCGCACGTGCTGGTCGTGGCGCGGCACGACGGGCAGCGGGAGCGCGGCGCCTTCTGGGCGTCGTCCCAGGCGACGCTGGCGCACGGCCTGGCCACCACCCGGGGGGACGAGGTCGTCCTGCTGCTGCCCGGCGACCGGCCCGGCGCGCTGGCCCGGCGCGTCGCGGCAGAGCTGAGCGCCTCGCTCGGCCGCCCGGCGACGGCGGGGGCCGCGCCGGCCTCCGGACCGGTGACGGCGGTCGCCGCCGCCTACTCCGAGGCCCGGCGCTGCGCCGGGGCGCTGGTGGCGCTTGGCCGTACGGGCGACGGCGCGAGCGCCGAGGAGCTGGGCTTCGTCGGCCTGCTGGTGGGCGAGCGGCGCGAGGTGTCCGGCTTCCTTTCCAGCGCGCTGGGGCCGGTGCTCGACTACGACGCGCGCCGGGGAACCGCCCTGGTCAAGACGCTGAACGCCTACTTCGGCACGGGCGGCTCGCTGTCGCGTACGGCCGAGGCCCTGCACATCCACGTCAACACGGTGACCCAGCGGCTCGACCGGGTGGGGCAGCTGCTCGGCGCGGACTGGCAGGAGCCCGAGCGCGCCCTGGAGATCCAGCTCGCCCTGCGACTGCACCGGCTGCGCACCCACATGCCGGACGCCTGAGGTGTGTGGCAGCACCCCATAGGAGTGACCCCGGTCACTGCATACCGTGGCGGAACCCCCCCATCGGAGGAGTTCCAATGGCAAACACCCCACCTGCCCGGATTGGAAAGGTCGTCGGGGCCAGCCTGATCGGCACCACCATCGAGTGGTATGACTTCTTCCTGTACGGCTCGGCCGCCGCCCTGGTCTTCAACAAGCTGTTCTTCCCCACCGAGGACGAGCTGACCGGCACCCTGCTGGCGTTCCTCACCTACGCCGTCGGCTTCGTCGCCCGGCCCCTCGGCGGGCTGGTCTTCGGTCACTACGGCGACCGGCTCGGCCGCAAGCGGCTGCTCGTCATCAGCCTGCTGCTCATGGGCGGCTCGACGTTCCTGATCGGCTGCCTGCCGACGTACGCCGCCCTCGGCGCCGGCGCGCCCCTGCTGCTGACCGCGCTCCGCCTGGTGCAGGGCTTCGCCCTCGGCGGCGAGTGGGGCGGCGCGGTGCTGCTGGTATCCGAGCACGGCGACCCCCGCAACCGCGGTTTCTGGGCGTCCTGGCCGCAGGCCGGCGCTCCCGGTGGCAACCTGATCGCCACTGGCGTGCTGGCGCTGCTGGCCGCGGTGCAGCCCGACGACGCGTTCCTCGCCTGGGGCTGGCGGATCGCGTTCCTGCTGTCCGGCGTGCTCGTGCTGATCGGCCTGTGGATCAGGCTGACGGTCACCGAGTCGCCGGTGTTCCAGCAGGCGCTGGAGCAGCAGGAGGCCGCGCCGAAGGCCCCCATCGTCGGCGTGCTGCGCCACCACTGGGCCGACGTGCTGGTGGCGATGGGCGCCCGGATGGCCGAGAACGTCTCCTACTACGTGATCACCGCGTTCGTCCTCGTGTACGGCACGACGGCGGCGGGCCTGCCCAAGGGCACCGTGCTCAACGCGGTGCTGATCGGCTCGGCGTTCCACTTCGTCACGATCCCGCTGTGGGGCGCGCTGTCGGACCGGATCGGCCGCAGGCCGGTCTACCTTCTGGGGGCCGTCGGCGTCGGCCTGTGGGCCTTCGCGTTCTTCCCATTGATCGACACGAAGAACTTCGCCCTGGTCACGGTGGCCGTGACGGTCGGCCTGCTGCTCCACGGCGCGATGTACGGCCCGCAGGCGGCGTTCTTCTCCGAGCTGTTCGCCACCCGGATGCGTTACTCGGGCGTGTCGATCGGCTACCAGCTCGCCTCGATCGCGGCCGGCGGCGTGGCCCCGTTGATCGCGGTCGCCCTGCTCGACGCGTACGGATCGAGCGTGCCGATCTCCGTCTACGTGGTGGCGGCGGCGATCCTCACGATCATCGCGGTGATCGCATCCAGGGAGACCCGCGACCGCGACCTGTCCGCCATCGAACCGACCTCGGGCGCCGCCAAAGCCGCCGCGATCGTGAAGGAGGCCTGATGCGCCCCGGTTCCGTCATGCTGGCCGCCCTGGCGCTGGCCCTTCCCCTGGCCGCCGCCATCCCGTCCGAGGCCGCCGCGTGCCCGAACGTGATCGTGCCCGGCGCGCAGAAGCAGGTCACGGCCTGCCTCGGCGACCTCACCACGAAGGGCACGCTGGCCTCCGGCCACACCGACCAGTCGGACTGGTCGGGCCTGAACTCCCCCGGTGCCGTGAACCCCAGCGACGTCCCCGGCATGCAGATCGACGGCTACTTCCCCGACACCTCCACCGGGAACACCAACCACGGCTGGAACCACGACGCGCAGTTCGTGATCCGGCTCCCCGAGCGGTGGAACGGCGGCCTGGTCGTCGCCGGGTCGCCCGGCAACCGGGAGACGTACGCCAACGACTTCACGATCTCCGACTGGGCGCTGGCCAAGGGCTACGCGTACGCCGCGACCGACAAGGGCAACACCGGCGTCGAGTTCTACCGCGACGGCGTACGGCCCGGCGACGCGGTGGCCGAGTGGAACCGCCGCGTCAGCGAGCTCGCGGTCGCCGCCAAGACCGTCGTCCGGCAGCGGTACGGCAGGCCGGCCCGCACGACGATCGCGGCCGGCCAGTCCAACGGCGGCTACCTGGTCCGCTGGCAGCTCGAGAACCGTCCCGACCTGTTCGACGGCGGCGTCGACTGGGAGGGCACGCTCTTCACCGCCGACGGGCCCAACCTGCTGACGTTCCTGCCGCCCGCGCTGCGCGCGTACGCGAAGGGCGACATGGCCGGGGTCGCGGCGGCGGGCTTCGCGCCGGAGTCCGACTTCCTGTGGCCGTTCCACTACCAGTACTACTGGGACTTCACCCAGCGCGTCTTCCGTGAGGAGTTCGACCCCACCTACGACGGCGACGCCGAGGCGGGCACGCCGTTCTGCGCCTCCGGCACGCCCGGCTGCGACACGGACTACGACTACGCCTCCAGGCCCGCGGCCGTGAAGCAGGCGGTCGCGCGGGTGAGTCTCACCGGGAAGATCAAGCGGCCGCTGATCGTCGTCCACGGCACCCTGGACGCGCTGCTGCCGATCAGCAAGGATTCGGACGTCTACGCCAAGATGATCGCCGACCAGCACCGCGACCGGCTGCTGCGCTACTACCGCGTCGAGGACGGCACCCACGTCGACAGCCTCTACCCGGCCTTCCCCGACCGCCTGCGGCCCCTGCTGCCCTGCTTCCGCAGCGCGTTCACCGCGCTGGAGGCGTGGATCGGCACGGGCACACCGCCGCCCCCGAGCGCCACCCTGCCTCGCCCGGCCACGGGCGACCTCGAGAACACCTGCACACTGGGAGCAACACCATGACCCTGGCCATATCCGCCGAGCGTGTCAGCACGCCTCGTCTGACCCTCAACGTCCTGTCGGTACCCGGCTCGTCGGGCGACCCGGTGGTGTTCGTGCACGGCAACGTCTCCTCCAGCACGTTCTGGCACTCGACGATGACCGCGATCGCGGCTGAGGGGTTCCGTCCGTACGCGCTCGACCTGCGCGGCTTCGGCGACTCCGACCCCGAGCCGGTGGACGCGAGCCGGGGCGTGCGCGACTACTCCGACGACCTCCTGGCGCTGCTCGACCAGATCGGGCCCGCACACCTCGTGGGCTGGAGCCTCGGCGGCGGAGTGGTCATGCAGGCCATGCGCGACCGGCCCGAGGCGGTCCGCAGCGCGACGCTGGTCAACCCCGTCTCGCCGTACGGCTTCGGCGGCACCACGGGCACGGACGGCGTGCTCACGAGCCCCGACGGCGTGGGCTCCGGCGGCGGCGCGGCCAACCCCGAGTTCGTGGTGGCGCTCCAGGCGGGCGACCGGTCGGCCGACTCCCCCGTCTCGCCCCGGAACGTGCTGCGCGCCACGTACGTCGCCGCGGGGACGGACATGGGTGAGGAGGAGGACGCCTTCGTGGAGTCGATGCTGTCCACGCGGATCGGCGACGACCACTACCCGGGCGACTCCCTGCCCTCGGACGCCTGGCCGGGCGTGGCGCCGGGCAAGCGGGGCGTGCTCAACACGATCGCGCCGACCAACTTCCGCATCGACGACCTGCACGAGATCGACCCGAAGCCGCCCATCCTGTGGATCAGGGGCGACCAGGACGTGATCGTCTCGGACACGTCGCTGTTCGACCTCGCGCACCTGGGGGCGATCGGCGCCGTGCCCGGCTGGGACGGCACGCCCGCCCAGCCCATGGTGACCCAGACGCGGGCCGCGCTGGACCGCTACGGCGCCTACCGGGAGGTGGTCGTCGAGGGCGCCGGCCACGGCCCGCACGTCGACAAGCCGGCGGAGTTCCGGGCGGCGCTGCTCGCGCACCTGCGCGGATAGTCAGCGGACAGCTATCGGCGGTCGCGCAGGACGCGGACGGCGATGCGCCGCAGCAGTGAGGGGGCCTGCGGCGAAGCCCCGGCGGGCAGGACGGACACCTGCCCGCCGCGGCGCACCGTCAGCCCGAACAGCAGGTCCACGTCCCTCTGATCGACGCGGAGCGCGGGCCGCCAGGACCCGGGGCCGAGGCAGTCGTCCCCGCCGATCCGGCTCACCGGCACCCGCGCGACGAGCTGCCCGGCCACCCTGCCGGGTATCCCCGGCTCGACCAGCGCGGGCACGACCATGCTGCGCCCGCGCCCGTCCTGCTCGCGCAGCACCAGCTCGGCCGGCGGCCCGCCGCTCGGCGGCACGTACGGCACGGGCACGACGACGAAGACGTGCCCCTCCTGCCGGGCCACGGTGGCCCGGGAAGAGACCAGCGCGATCGACTCGGGGAACGACTTCGGCTCCACGCAGACGCCCAGCTCGCCGCGCTCGGACCAGCACGGCACGACGAGCCGCCTGGGCTCACCGGCGAGCGCGCCCGCGCTGCTCATCGGCAGGGCGGGGCGGGCCACCCTGGTGCGGCCCGTCTGCACGCCCCGCATGCGCACGTGGACCTCCCAGAGCCCGGCGGGCAGCGGCCGCCCGAGAGCCGCCGCACCGGCGTCGAGGCGGGCCTGGCCACTCACCCACACGCGCACCTGGCCGCCGCGCGTCTGGTCCCCGAGGCCCGCACGGCCCACCGAGCAGGTGACGGGCAGGGAGTGGACCACCCCGGTCTCCACGTGGCGGACGCAGACCTCCACGCGGGCCCTGCGCACCGCGTCGGTCACGTCGGCGCCCTCGTCGTCGAGCAGGCCGTCGAGCAGACCCTCGACCCCGGGGGGCGGGGTCCACAGCAGCCGGTCGTCCCGCTGCCGCAGCCACAGCGGGGTGCCCCCGGCCCGCAGGATCTCCACGCTCAGATCGAGCAGCAGCACGCCCTGGTCCCAGCGCAGCTCCCGCAGCTCCGCGCTGAGCCTGGCGCCCCGGGACGCCTCGGCGAGGGCGACCAGCGCGTCGAGGCGGTCCTGGCGCAGCAGCGCCGTACGGGCGCGCAGGTGCGCGGGCAGGTGGCCGTCGAGCGCGGCGGGAAAGCGGTCGAGGGTGAAGCGGCGCAGGAAGGAGAACAGGAGCATCCGCTCGTCGGGCCCAGTGGCGAGGAACCGCGCGCCCGCCAGACGGCGCAGCCCGAGCGTCCGATACCAGTGGGCCTGGATGCGCTCGCGCTGCGAGCCCGGCTCGGTGTAGGCCTCCACCACATCGAAGATCGCGTTGAGGCCGTCGAAGAGCGCCTCGGCGTCCGGCGCCTCCTCCTCCGCGGCGCCCAGATGGCAGCAGATCTCGTCGGCGAGCACGGCGATCACCTTCGCGGCGAGGTACGCCCTGGTCACGAACGCCTGCTCGGACAGCGGCCGGTCGGCGAAGCGGAGCTGGCAGGTCTCCAGGAAGTCGCGGCTGAACAGCTTGTGCGCCGTCGGCAGCGCGAGGAGGCGGTCGCGCAGCACGTCGGCCCGGTCCCGGTCACGGGCGAGGGCGGCCGGCGGCGGGCCCTGGTCGGCGAGCCTGCCGATCAGCACGTCGGCGTCGGTCTCCACGGCCCTGTCGTACATCCGCTCCAGGGCGTGCGGCTCCAGCCTGTCGTACTGGCCGAGCAGGTATACGTACTCGCCGCGCGCCACCGACAGGCCGACGTTGCGCCCGCGCGCGGGCGAACCGCTGTGGTCGAGGTGCAGGACCCGCACGTTGTCGCGCTGCTCGGCGATGGCGTCGAGCCGCCTGCGGGTCCCGTCCGTCGACCCGTCGTCCGCGAAGACGACCTCGTACTCTTCCGGCGGCAGCGACTGCTCCAGCACCGAGCGCACACTCGCGCCGAAGGCGTCGTTCGACAGCCCGGGGTTGGACACGGGCATAACCACGCTGACCTTCACACCCATGAGGCCAAGGGTGCAGTGCGACCCCCGTCGTACGCGCGGGCTTGCCGAAAGGTCGAGAAACCCTGACCAGACTTTCGCGGATCAGGCAGACCTGGGGAGACCTCAGTACCAGCCGGTGGACTGGGAGTGCCCCCAGGCGCCGCAGGGCGTCTTGTAGCGGCCCGCGATGTAGCCGAGACCCCACTTGATCTGCGTGGCGGGGTTGGTCTGCCAGTCGGAGCCCGCGCTCGCCATCTTGCTGCCGGGCAGCGACTGGGGAATTCCGTAGGCGCCGCTGTAGCGGTTCATGGCCCGCTCATTCCAGTGGCTCTCCTTGTCCCACAGCTTCTCCAGGCAGCCCCACTCGCCGCCCCAGCCGCGCGCCTCGGCCATCTGCTTGCCGAGGGCCTTGTTGCTGCCGGGGTCAGGGGTGGAGCCGGGCGGGAAGTCGGCCGGGGTGAAGCCGCCGCCGCCGGGGGCCTTCTGGGCGATCTCGACCGGGTCGAGGCCCTTCTTCCGGTCGTCGCGGGTGCCTTCCAGCCTGTCCTTGCGCAGCGCCTGGACCGCCTGTTCCTTGAGGATGTCGGCCTCGGGGTCGGGCGCGTTCGGGTCGAGGGCGAGGAAGCTGTCCGGGCCCAGCACCTGCTTGGGCGCGCTGTTGTGCTCGATCGAGGTGCGGACCACGAAGGTCGTCCCGCCCGCGAGCACGGCCACGCTGACGCCGAGGATCGCGATCCGCTTGGGAGTCAGCCGGCCCGACCCGGAGCGGCCGTCGGCTCCCCGCCGGGACCGGGGGGCGCGGGGGCGATCCTTCAACTGCTGACCAGAGCTCACGGCTTATGAGCTTGCCCTGTGGTGGGGGGTGCTCCGCAACCGAATCGTGGTACCTGTTTGGTGACGTCTTGACCCGACCGCCGATCACATGGACTTTCCCCTGGAATGTGATTTTGGTCACACTTTGCACCACAGGGAGAGGCATGGGTGCCCGGCACCAGCGTGCTCCCACTTCTTGACGATGGCGTGCGGACGAAGTCACAAGGTCATGACAAATAGGGGAATTGGTGAGGTCCGCACCATAATGACCGGGTGGCAGGCATCCTCCTGGTCGAAGACGACCCCTCGGTCCGTGCCGGACTCGAGCTCGCGCTCACCCGGCAGGGCCACTCGGTGACCGCGTACGGCACGGGCGAGGAGGCCCTCGACCACGTACGCTCCCGCCGCCCCGAGATCGCGATCCTCGACGTCATGCTGCCCGGTATCGACGGGGTCGAGGTGTGCCGCCGCATCCGCAGGCTCGACCCGCTGCCGATCATCCTGCTCACGGCCAGGGGCGACGACCTCGACGTGGTGGTGGGGCTGGAGGCAGGCGCGGACGACTACGTCGTCAAGCCGGTCGAGCCGCGGGTGCTCGACGCCCGCATCCGCGCCATTCTGCGCCGCCTGGAGTCGGCCTCGCCCGACCGCCTCACCTTCGGCGACCTCGTGATCGACCGCGGAGCCCTCAAGGTGAGCCTCGCGGGCAAGGAGATCCACCTCACTCCGACCGAGCTGCGCCTGCTGCTCGAACTGGTCCGCCACCCCGGCCAGGTGCTCAACCGCCGGTACCTCCTGCGCGCCGTCTGGGACCACACGCACGTGGCGGACTCCCGGCTGGTCGACGCGTGCGTGCAGCGCATCCGGGCCAAGATCGAGCCGGTTCCCGCCGACCCCGTCTACATCCACACCGTGCGCGGCTTCGGGTACCGCTTCAGCCCGCCATGACCTGGGTGCCCACCGGATTGCGGGCCCGGCTGGTGATCACCTTCCTGCTGGTGGCGGTCACCGCGTCCGCGATGGTGGCGGGCCTGGGATACCAGATCGTCCGCCGGGGGCTCCTGGAACGCGCGGAGCGGGGCGCGGTCGCCGACGTACGCGAGACGCTGTCCAGGATCACGCTGCCGATCGGCGCGAGCGACGTCGTCTGGCCGAGCGACACCACCGTCACCGAGGAGGACCTCGCCGGGGTGGTGCAGGCGCTTGAGGGCCCGGAGCGGACCGTCATCGTGACCTACGGCGACCACAGGCGCTCCAGCACCGGCGCCAGCTTCACCATGACCGACGTGCCCGACCAGCTCCGCTGGCAGGCGGCCCGGCGGCTGGTCCACCAGAGGGTGCTGCTCAGAGACCACCCGTGGCTGATCGTCGCCACGCAGATCCAGCGGGCCACCCGCGACGGCGTGCTGCGTCCGACGGGCCTGACGGTCTACGTCTTCGTGCCGCTGTCGGAGGAGGAGGGTGTGCTGTCCCGCCTCAAGGCCGCCCTCGCGCAGGCCGGAGGCATCACGCTCGTCCTGGCGCTGACCCTGGCCCTGCTGTCGGCCCGGCGGGTGCTGCTGCCCGTACGGCGGCTGGGCGCGGCCGCCCGCGCGCTCGGCGCCGGCGAGCTGCAGGTCCGCCTCCCTGTACGAGGCAGGGACGAGCTGGCGGAGCTGACCGCGACGTTCAACGAGACGGCGGCGGCCCTGGAAGGCACGGTCTCCGAGCTGCGGACGCTGGAGTCGATGTCGCGGCGGTTCGTCGCGGACGTCTCCCACGAGCTGCGCACGCCGCTGACCGCGATGACCGCGGTGACGGACATGCTGTCGGAGGACGCCGAGGACCTGCCGGACGACGCCGGGGAGGCCGTGCGGATCGTCGTCCGCGAGATCGACAGGCTCCGGGTGCTGGTCGAGCACCTCATCGAGATCAGCAGGTTCGACGCGGGCGCCGCCACGCTCCGCCGGGAGACCGTCGACGTGGGCGACGCGCTGGCCGACTGCCTGGAGATGCGGGGCTGGGCCGACCGGGTGAAGCTCACCGTGCCCGTCGGGCTCACGTTCTCCCTGGACGCCCGGAGGTTCGACGTGATCGTGGCCAACCTCGTCGGCAACGCGCTCAACCACGGCGCGCCTCCCGTCGTGGTGAGCGCGCGGGTGGCGGTCGGCGGCGAGAAGCACGGAGCGCTGGAGGTGACCGTGCGCGACCACGGGAGCGGCATCCCCGAGCAGGTCCTCCCCCACGTCTTCAACCGCTTCTACAAGGCGGGCACCGACCGGGCCAGGAGCGTGGGCAGCGGTCTCGGCCTGGCCATCGCCAAGGCCAACGCCGAACTGCACGGCGGCTTGATCAGGGCCGAGCGCTGCGAGCCCGGCACCCTCTTCCGGGTCTGGATCCCGAAGCCATGAGGAGGAGACAGATCAGGCGCGCGGTCGCGGCCCTGCTCGGGGGGCTGCTCATCGCGCCGGCGGCCTGCGGGGTCGCGCCGACCGGGGTGGTCGACGCCGGTCCGGCGCCGGTCATCAGCGGCACCCCCACCCTCGTCACGATCTACCTGCTGCGGGACGGACGACTGTGGCCCACCCGGGTAGCGGCGCGCTCGCCGCACGTCAACGACGTGCTGGACGCGCTGTTCGCGGCCAGTGGGCGGTCGTCGAACCGGCTGTCCACCGCGCTGACCGGGCTCACGCTGGCCCAGGTGCAGCTCGTCAGGTACGCCCCGGACGCGGGCAGCCGCAACGACCCCGACAACACCCTCAGCCTGCGCGTACGGCTGTTCGTGAGCGGCTGGAAGATCACCAGGACCGCCATGGCCCAGATCACCTGTACGGCGCGGCTGCGCCCGGAGATCTGGGCCGTGGAGATCGCTCACGCGACTCCCGACAGGAACGGCCCCCTGAAGGTCCACACCTGCCGGGAGTTCTGGGATCTGACCCCCAAGGACGGCCATCTCCCCCCGTGATTGATCAGAGCGTGATGTTCTCCAGCATCTCGGTCACCAGGGCGGCGATCGGCGACCGCTCGGACCTGGTCAGCGTGATGTGGGCGAACAGCGGGTGGCCCTTGAGCTTCTCCACCACGGCGACGACGCCGTCGTGCCGGCCCACCCGCAGGTTGTCGCGCTGGGCGATGTCGTGGGTGAGCACGACCCGCGAGTTGGCCCCGATGCGGGACAGCACGGTCAGCAGCACGCCGCGCTCCAGCGACTGCGCCTCGTCCACGATCACGAAGGCGTCGTGGAGGGAACGGCCGCGGATGTGGGTCAGCGGCAGGACCTCCAGCATGCCCCGGTCGATGACCTCCTCGATGACCTCGGGAGACGTCACCGCGCCCAGCGTGTCGTAGACCGCCTGGGCCCACGGGCCCATCTTGTCGTTCTCCGTGCCGGGCAGGTAGCCCAGCTCCTGACCGCCCACGGCGTACAGGGGCCGAAACACGATGATCTTGCGGTGCTGGCGGCGCTCCAGCACCGCCTCCAGGCCCGCGCACAGCGCCAGCGCGGACTTGCCGGTGCCGGCGCGCCCACCCATCGAGACGATGCCGACGTCGGGGTCCATCAGCAGGTCGAGCGCGATCCGCTGCTCCGCCGACCGGCCGTGCAGCCCGAAGACCTCACGGTCGCCTCTCACCAGACGCACCGACTTGTCCGGCAGGACGCGGCCGAGCGCGGAGCCGCGGCTCGACAGCAGCCGCAGGCCGGTGTGGCACGGCAGGTCGCGCGCCTCGTCGATGTCGGCCGTGCCGACCTCGAAGAGTGCGTCCATCTCCTCCGTGGTGACCTGGAGCTCCGCCATGCCGGTCCAGCCGGACTCGACCACCATGCCGGCGCGGTACTCCTCCGCGCTGAGGCCGATGGACGCCGCCTTGACCCGCATGGGCAGGTCCTTCGACACCAGCACCACGTCCTTGCCCTCCGCCGCGAGGTTCTGCGCGACGGTGAGGATGCGGGTGTCGTTGTCGCCCAGGCGGAAGCCCGCCGGGAGGCAGGACGGATCACTATGGTTCAGCTCGACTCGGATGTTCCCGTCGCCGATCGGCATGGGCTCATCCAGCCGTCCGTACCGCACTCTGAGGTCATCGAGGAAGCGCAGTGCCTCCCGGGCAAAGTAGCCGAGCTCGGGGTGGTGGCGCTTGGCCTCCAGTTCCGTGATGACGACGATCGGGACGACGACCTCGTGCTCGGCGAAGCGGCTCATCGCCGCCGGGTCGGCGAGCAGGACAGACGTGTCCAGAACGTAGGTGCGGGATGTGGACGGGTTGCTCGAGGACACTGCCACGCGTTCTCCCCCGGGCGCCTGAGGTGGGCGCCCTGCCTTGACTGGTGGTGAACGGACCGGGCCCGTGACCTGCGAGGGCAGGCCGGGTCTCCGGCCCTCCTCGCATGGTGGTCGCGCAAGGACGGGCCCTCTCCCGAGGTGGTGGCCGCCGATCCCCTCGACGGCCGCTCAGCTACTACGTTACGTAACGAATCTCCCCAGCCCAATAGGTTTACGCTGGCTAAAAGATGCTGGTCACGTACCGTCTCAGGAGCCGTACCGACGGTGCCGTGCGGCGTACGAGCGGAGCGCCCGCAGGAAGTCGACTCTGCGGAAGTCGGGCCAGTAGGCCTCGCAGAAGTAGAACTCGGAGTGGGCGCTCTGCCAGAGCAGGAATCCGGAGAGTCGCTGCTCTCCCGAGGTCCGGATGACGAGATCCGGATCGGGCAGGCCGCGCGTGTAGAGATGCTCCGCGATGTGCTCAACGTCGAGGACCTCGACGAGGTCCTCGATGCTCGCGCCCTTGCTGGCATGCTCCTGGAGGAGGGAGCGCACCGCATCAGCGATCTCACGCCTTCCTCCATACCCAACGGCAACGTTCACAATCAGGCCTGGACGATGCGATGTGGTTTCTTTTGCGTGTTTGAGGACATGAGCCGTGTGATCGGGCAGAAGGTCGAGCGAGCCCATGGGGTTGATGTGCCATCCCTGGTCCACGAGATCCTGCACGAGGTTCTCGATCACCTGGAGCAGCGGCTCCAGCTCGGCCTTGTCCCTGGCGAGGTTGTCGGTGGAGAGCAGCCACAGCGTCACGTACTCGACCCCGGCCTCGCGGCACCACACCAGCAGCTCGGAGATCTTGTCGGCGCCCTTCTGGTGGCCCCGGCTGACGTCCCGCAGGCCCATGGCCCGCGCCCATCTGCGGTTGCCGTCCACGATGATGCCGACGTGGCGGGGGATCTGGTCGGAGGACAGCTTCCGTTCGAGCCTGCGCTCGTACAACTTGTACACGAGATCGCGCATGCTCATGCGACCCTCTTCCTCGCGACGGTGGGCTCGATCACCAATTATCGCGGGCGAACCGGCATGCCCTGCCCTCCTCCCGTCTTCCGGGACACGGTCAGGGGCGCCCCCGCGCCCCGCAGCCAGGCGGCGAAATCCCGCGCGTCCGCCCTCGCCCCATCCTCGGGTTTCACATGCTCCGCGGCGTACGCCGCGACAGACCGGCGAACTCGGCGCCGAGGATCTCGGCGAGGTCCGGGGCGGCGCGGGCGACCGAGCCGCGCCGCTTGGCCGGCAGCACGCCGGGCGGCGTCACCCGGCCGCACAGCTCGGTCGCCCGCGCCCCGGCTGTCCCGAAGACGAACCTTCCACGGGGAAAGTTCCGTCCACCGTCCGCCAGGAAGCTGGTGCAGCGGGTGCGCGGGCGGGCGTACGCCTGCCTAGCCGAGCCGCTGGACGAGGGCGCGGTACTCGTCCCACAGTTCCTTCGGCATGTGGTCGCCGAAGGTCTCGAAGTGGGGCGGGATCAGCGCGGCCTCCTCGCGCCACACCTCGGGGTCGACGCTGAGCAGGAGTTCCATGTCCTCGGGCGTGATGTCGAGGCCCTCGGTGTCGAGCGAGACCGGCAGGTTGCCGATCGGCGTGGGCACGGCGTCGGCCACGCCGTTCAGCCGGTCGACGATCCACTTGAGCACCCGGCTGTTCTCGCCGAAGCCCGGCCACACGAAGCGGCCGCCCGCGTCCTTGCGGAACCAGTTCACGTAGTAGATCTTGGGCAGCTTCTCCGGGTCGGTCATCTTGCCGACCTCGACCCAGTGCGCGAAGTAGTCGCCCATGTTGTAGCCGCAGAACGGCAGCATCGCGAACGGGTCGCGGCGGAGCTCGCCGACCTTGCCCTCGGCCGCCGCGGTCTTCTCCGAGGCCACGTTGGCGCCGAGGAAGACGCCGTGCTGCCAGCTCAGCGACTCGGTCACCAGCGGCACCGCGGTCGCCCTGCGGCCGCCGAACAGGATGGCCGAGATCGGCACCCCGGCCGGGTCCTGCCACTCGCGGGCGATCGTCGGGCACTGCTCGGCCGGAGTGGTGAACCGGGCGTTCGGGTGGGCGGCGGGCTCGCCGGACTCCGGCGTCCAGTCGCGGCCCTTCCAGTCGGTGAGATGCGCGGGCGGCTCGTCCGTGAGGCCCTCCCACCAGACGTCCCCGTCGTCGGTCAGCGCGACGTTCGTGAAGATGCTGTTGCCCCACAGCGTCTCGATCGCGTTGGCGTTCGTGGACTGGCCGGTCCCGGGCGCGACGCCGAAGAAGCCGGCCTCCGGGTTGATCGCGTACAGCCGGCCGTCCGGGCCGAAGCGCATCCAGGCGATGTCGTCGCCGATCGTCTCGACCTTCCAGCCCGGGATCGTGGGCTGGAGCATGGCGAGATTCGTCTTGCCGCACGCCGACGGGAAGGCCGCGGCGACGTAACGCGCCTCGCCCTGCGGCGGCGTGAGCTTGAGGATCAGCATGTGCTCGGCCAGCCAGCCCTCGTCGCGGGCCATCGCGCTGGCGATCCGCAGCGCGTAGCACTTCTTGCCCAGCAGCGCGTTGCCGCCGTAGCCCGAGCCGTACGACCAGATCTCGCGGCTCTCCGGGAAGTGGCTGATGTACTTGGTCCCGCTGCACGGCCACGGCACGTCGGCCTGGCCGGGCTTCAGCGGCGCGCCCACCGAGTGGACCGCCTTGACGAAGTCGCCGCGCTCCTCGATGAGGCGGAGCGCTGCCTCGCCCATCCTGGTCATGATCCGCATCGACACCACGACGTACGGCGAGTCGGTGATCTCGACGCCCAGCTGCGAGATGTTCCCGCCCAGGGGGCCCATGCAGAACGGCACGACGTACATCGTCCGGCCCCGCATGCAGCCCTTGAACAGCGTGGCGAACGTCCGGCGCATCTCGTCGGGCGCGATCCAGTTGTTGGTCGGCCCGGCGTCCTCCTCACGCTCGGAGCAGATGAACGTGCGGTCCTCCACGCGGGCGACGTCGTTCGGGTCCGAGGCCGCGTAGAAGCTGTTGGGACGCTTGACCAGCCGCGTGAAGGTGCCCTGCTCGACCAGAAGGTTGGTCAGGCGCGTCCATTCGGCCTCGGAGCCGTCGCACCATTCGATCCGGTCCGGCTGGGTCAGCTCCGCGATCTGGCTCACCCAGGCCGCCAGATCGCTGTGAGTCGTGGGCCTCGGTACCTCAACTGAAATGGACACGGGGGCGGCTCCTTAATCTCTCAGGGCCAGAGCATCATCAGCGATGAATGGCTTCCGAATCCAATTGGAGTAGACCATCGTGTTTCCACTCCGTTAAATCGGCGCCATTCTCGGCTTCACGGCCTCAGACAGCATCGACGCAGGCAGAGGCAGTGATGTTGTGGGACCTTACCCACTCTGGCCCTCTTGAAAAAACGTCCTTCTCCCCCTTACCCGCCTCGCCGGCGTTACACATTGGTATAGGCCAATTCGAATGGTCCAGACCTCTTCGGCAATTGGTTCAGTCCAATCCGCCGGGACCTTCCGCCCTGATCCGGTCCACGTGCTGGAGGGCATCGCGCAGGTCAGCGAGCCAACTGTCGGTGTGTTTGCCGACGAGCCGGACGCACCAGGCCAGCGCGTCGCTGCGGCTGCGCGCGACACCCGCGGCGACCAGGGTGTCGAGGACCTGCCGTTCCGGCTGACGCAGCCGGGTCATGACGGGGACGGAGAGAGTGGTGAACATCACTGTCTCGCCACCGGCGACGACGCCCCAGGAGACCTTGCGGCGGAAGCGGTGCTCGGCCTCCTTGGCGATCTCGATCCTGCGCTCGCGGGTCTCCTCGCGGAATCGCTCGACGTACCCCTCGACCGCCGCCGCACGCTCCAGGTCGGGAAGCCCATCGGCCACCGACAGCGGCGGAAGCGTGCCGAGCACGGTGATCTCCTCGCGGTCCACGACGACCTCGGGGGCTTCGGCGAACCAGTTCTCGGGCAACCGGCCGGCAAACCAGGCGCTCAACTGCTCTTCTGCATGCATGTAATCAACATTACATCGCTGCTCAGTTATGACCCAGTGCGTCCTCCTACCGGGGAGTACGGGCAGGGGTGGAAAAACGGCAAAATCGGAGCATGAGCTCACCACAGCGCGCCGACCGGACCCCGCATCCATCCGACCGCGTTGTCACGAGCCTGCGCGAGCGCAAGAAGGCCAAGACCCGCCGGACCATCCAGGAGGAGGCCCTGCGGCTGTTCACGCAGCAGGGATACGAGGCCACGACGATCGAGCAGATCGCGGAGGCCGCGGAGGTCTCGCCGAGCACGTTCTTCCGCTACTTCCCTACCAAGGAGGACGTGGTCACCCAGGACGACTACGACCCGATCCTCATGGAGATGATCAAGGCCCAGCCGCCGGACCTGCCTCCGCTGACCGCGCTGCGCGGCGCGTTCCGTACCGCGTTCGCGTCGATGCGGGCCGAGGAGCTGGACAAGCTGCTCGCCCGGACCAAGCTGTCCACCTCCGTGCCCGCCCTGCGGGCGCGGACCGTGGAGGGGCTGTTCGCCACGATCGACGTGCTCGCCGGCGCGGTGGCCGAGCGGGCGGGCCGCGACCCCCACAGCCTCGCCGTACGGGCCCTCGCCGGCGCGGTCATGGGAGTCCTGCTCCCGGCCCTGTTCGCCTGGGTCGAGCGGGACGGCGCCACCCCGCTGCCCGATCTGGTCGACGAGGCTCTCGGCTGCCTGGAGGCCGGGCTGCCGATCTAGTCCATCCGGTCCGGCACGACCCGAAGGACGATCTTCCCCTGGATGTGCCCGCGCTCGGCCCGTTCATGGGCCCTCGCGGCCTCGGCGAGCGGGAAGACGGAGTCCAGGCCGACGCGCAGCGAGCCCTCTTCCAGCAGAGCCGCCGGACGCCTGGTCAAACGGGCCCAGGACGACGGCCACATCCGGCCCGACGCCGACGGGATGGACGTGTTGGCGCTGACCAGCGCCATCGGCTGGATCGCCGAGCAGGGCCCTGTCGTCGCCGAGCGGCGCGAGCACCTGTTCTCGCTCGTCATGGACGGCCTGGCCGCCGGCGCGGTCAGCGGACGCGGGCGGAGAGCTGCGGACTGACCCGGACGACCCCGGCGAGGTTCTTGGTGTAGACGTTCGCGATCTTCACGACGTCGCCGGTGTGCGGGGCGTGCAGCATCTTCCCGTTGCCCCAGTAGATGGCGACGTGCGAGATATAGCTGGGGTTGGTCGGGTCGTTGCGCCAGAACAACAGGTCGCCCGGCTGCGCCTGCGACAGCGGCACCTGCGGCCCGGTGGCCCACTGCTGCGACGTCACCCGCGGCATTCGCACGCCCGCCTGCGCGTACGCCCACTGCACGAGCCCCGAGCAGTCAAAGCTGTCGGGCCCCTCGGCGCCCCACACGTAGGGCCGGCCGAGCTTGCCGACGGCCGCCGTGAGCGCGACCTTGAGCTGCTCCACGGACATGAACGCGGTCTGCGGCCACACGGTGCGCCCCTTGGGCGTCACCACCACCGGGTTGATCGTGGCGACCTGGCTGCCCTTGGGCAGGATCTTCAGCAGCCTGAGGCGGAGCTTGCGGGAGTCGACTTTGGGCGCGCTCACGACCAGGGCGTTGCCGTCCGGGATGCCGAGCGCCGTCGCCGTCCCCTTCGAGACGATCGCCGCGATCGAGCCCATGCCCACCGTGGCGTACGCGCCGATGCGCAGCCGCCTGGCGCCGCTGTGGACCTGCGAGCCGAGCTGCACGCCGCCGTCATTGCCGAGTTCGAAGGAGACCGCCATGTCGCCGGCGGCGATGTTGCGCCACAACTCGTCCGAGGAGGCCGTCACCTTCGGTGTGTACGAGCGGAAGGTGGACGGGTCGACGCCCATCGTCGGCACCCGCTTGCCGTCCACGACCACGTCGGCCGCGCCGGTCACCTCGGCGGCGGTCACGCCCTTCTCCTTGCGCACCTTCTCCACCACCTCGGGTGGGAGGGGCCGGTTGGCCACCACGAACAGGTGCGGGCGGGTCAGCCGCTCCAGCGGAGCCACCGGCTGCTGCGTCACGGTCTGGGCGACCGGGGCCTGGCGCCCCGGCGTCGGAGTCGACGTGTCGCGAGCCTGCCGCGCCGCCGCCACGTAGCCGTTGCCCGTGCGCTGCTCGGACAGGGCCGTGACCTCGCCTGAGCTCGGGGATTCCGACCCGAGTTCACCGAGCACGAGCACGTCGATCGTCAGCACGGTGGCGAGCGCCACAGCGATGAGGGGAACCGTCTTGCGCAGGCGCCCGGGGCGGGGCAGGCGGGGGCGGTAGGCGAGGTCCTGACGAGCCTCGGACGCGGCTCTCGCGAGCTTCCTGCCTAAACGGGTGGACGGACGCGCTCGGCGTTCGAGCACGATCTCACCCCTCCCGCGGCGAATGGTCCGGTCCTCGACGAGACTGCCGCACGGCCGGGAATACCGCAAACGCATACGGAATTCCCGGCCGCGGCGAAAAGGGTGGGACCTAGTTGCCGATGTACGGAACGGCTTCGAGGATCTCGACGGTGTTCTGCCTGCCGTTGGGCAGCGTGTACGTCGCCTTTTCCCCGATCTTCTTGCCGTTGATCGCGGACCCGAGGGGAGAGTTCGGCGAGTAGACGTCGATGGGCGCGCCGCTCTCCTCGCGGGAGGCCAGCAGGAAGGTGACCTCCTCGTCGTCGCCGGCGAAGCGGACCGTCACGGTCATGCCGGGACCCACGATGCCCTCGGCGCGGGGAGCCTCACCGACCCTGGCGCTGTCCAGGATCTGCCGGAGGTGGAAGATGCGGGCCTCCATCTTGCCCTGCTCGTCCTTGGCGGCGTGGTAGCCACCGTTCTCCCTGAGGTCACCCTCTTCCCGGGCGGCTTCGATCTTCTTGGCGATGTCCGTGCGACCCGGGCCCGAAAGGTACTCGTACTCCTCCTTGAGGCGGTCGTACGCCTCTTGCGTCAGCCAGGTGACGTTGTCGTTCTGGGAGACGGCCACGGGCTCTCCTTGTTTCCGTAAGTGACTCGAAAGGCTGTCAAGTTAACGCCTTCGAACGCTTCCCCAAAGATTCCACTATACGAGATCGCAGTAGTCGACATGTACTGCTGTGGCCTGGGCGCTTGTCCTCAGCCGCTCGGTGAACTCGAGGTCCGACCGCCCCTTGGGAATGTCGACCTCGCGGCTGCCGACCTCCAGGTGCTTGGTGTCGAGTGCCTGGATCCGGCACATCGCCGCCCGGTCGGCGGGCTTGTGCACGGTGAAGGTTATGGCGGCGGAGTCCGGAGCGCTCGCGTCAAAGGTGATCACGTCCGCGCTCACGGACGGATTCCCGTTGGCGCGGAGCATCACGTAGCCCCATCCGCCCGCGATGACCGCCACGATCAGCGCCATCACGACGTACGTCACCAGCCTGGCGGGCCGCGCCGGGCGGGGCACGAAGTCGTCCGGCGTGCCGAGCACCGGGCGTGTCCCCTGGCCGCCGGCCTCATCGGTGGGCATCGCGGAATCTCCCTGAGGATTGTCGGTGTTGTGCGAGACGATCGTCCGCACAAGTCGACCGTGTCCGCGACGCGGGGCCATACCGGGTCCGGAACACAGGGTCTCTTAGAAGCTAACCTCTTTTCGTAGCCAGAGGACACCATGAGGAGAGCCGTGAGTGCACCGTTGAGGCTGATGGCCGTACACGCGCACCCAGACGACGAGTCGAGCAAGGGTGCCGCCACGATGGCCCGCTACGTCGCGGAGGGCGCTGAGGTGCTCGTTGTCACGTGTACGGGTGGTGAACGCGGCTCGATCCTCAACCCCAAGATGGACCGGCCCGACATCCTGGAGAACATGGGCGAGGTGCGCCGCCAGGAGATGGAGAAGGCGCGCGAGATCCTCGGCGTCCAGCAGCGTTTCCTCGGCTTCGTCGACTCCGGGCTGCCGGAGGACGAGAACGAGCCGCTGCCCGAGGAGTGCTTCGCGCTGCAGCCGCTCGAGGTGGCCTCGGCGCCGCTCGTCGCCGCCGTCCGGGAGTTCCGGCCGCACGTGATCCTCACGTACGACGACAACGGCGGCTATCCGCACCCGGACCACATCATGACCAACCGGGTGTCGGTCGAGGCGTTCGAGGCGGCGGGCGACCCCGACCGCTACCCCGGCACGGGTGAGCCGTGGCAGCCGCTGAAGCTCTACTACCACATGGGCTTCACCCGGGAGCGGTTCGAGGCGCTGCACAACGCCATGACCGAGCGCGACATGGGCTCGCCGTACGCCGACTGGATCTCGCGGTGGGAGGACCGGCCGCAGAAGTGGGAGGTCACCACCAGGGTCCCGTGCGCGGAGTACTTCGAGGTCCGCGATCTCGCCCTGCTCGCGCACGCCACCCAGGTGGACCCCGACGGGTTCTGGTTCGTCTGCCCGCGTGAGCTCCAGGAGGAGATCTGGCCGACCGAGGACTACCACCTCGCGCGGTCGCTCGTGGACACCTCGTTGCCGGAGGATGACCTGTTCACGGGGATCCACGCGGAGGTCACCCCTGCCTGCTCGTAAGCTGGAAGGCGTGGATGCAACCAGCTACGGGCCGGGTCTCCTGGGCTTCCTTGTCGTCGCCGGGATCGGTTTGGCCCTGTTCTTCCTGTTGAAGAACATGAACAAGCAGATGAGGAAGATCCAGGTGCCGCACGACGGCCACGAGGACGAACGGCACGGGAACGGGCCCGAGGCGTGAGCGCGGCCGCCCAGGTCGTCGACAACCCCGCCGCGTCGCGTTACGAGATCCTTCTCGACGGCGCTGTCGCGGGGTTCGCCCAGTATCGGCTGCGGGGCGGCTCGATGGTCTTCCCGCACACCGAGATACGCGACGAGTTCGAGGGCCGCGGGCTGGGCAGCAGGCTGGTGGGCGGGGCACTCGACGGAGCGCGGGCGGCCGGTCTGCGGGTCGTGCCGCTGTGCTCGTTCGTGGCCTGGTACATCCAGCGCCATCCGGAATATCGCGATCTGGTGGACGACGGCTACGGGGACCTGGTCGACACGCCCGGGTGACCCCCCTCGGTCGGGCAGCCTCGGTCGCGCAGCCTCAGTCAGGTAGCGCGGGACCTGAGGACCAGGCGCGCTCCAGCGCCTTGGGCAGGCCCCACCAGCCCAGCGGGGTCAGCACCTCGGCCCGGTTCACGATGCCGAGGTGCGCCCACAGCGGTGTCACCGCCGTGAACAGCATCTCCGTAGCCTCCAGGTCCTCCGGCTCGTCCGGGTCCAGGTCGACGTCCTCGGAGTCGGCGATGAACCGGGCGATCCGCTCGGGCGAGGCGAGCACCCCGGGGCCGTACCGGACCAGGGCGATCACCGAGGCGAGCCAGTCGGCGTGGTGGATGGCGCACAACGAGGCCAGTATCGAGTCCTCGTGGCTGAGCTCGCCCTCCATGTCGAAGAACCGGGCGGCGTCCTCCTCGTCCGGGAGGTCGGAGATCGGCGCGGCGATCCCGGCGGCGACGGTGAGCCACAGGTCCTCGTCGCGTTCGGGCAGCTCGCCGTCCTCCAGCCCGGCGCAGGCGCGCAGCACGTTGCCCGGGTAGCCGGGCCGAGTCAGCGTCACGCGCAGCCGCTGGGCGGCCAAGCGGAGATCGGCCTCGGGGAAGGGCGGCTCCGGCAGGTCGTCGAGCACCCGCCGCAGCTCGCTCAGCGCGAACGCCTCCTCCTCGTCCCAGGCGGCGTACAGCTCCTGGTCCTGCTCGTCGTTGACCACGACGTTGGGCACCCTGCCGTCCGGCAGCGGGGTGCCGAGCCAGCGCTCCTGGAGCTCCTCGTAGGCGTGCCGGGCGCCGGGATCCCCGGCGGCCAGCGCGTCCGCGTCGATCTCTCCGGCCGCCAGCCGCTCCTCCAGGAACTCGACCAGCCGCTCGTACATCTCGGTGGCCACCGGGCCGCGCTCGCTCTCCTCGGGCCACAGGAAGTAGCTGCGGGTGAGCATGATCGGCTCGGTCCCGCTGGACTCCAGCCAGCGCTGCACGTCGCCGACCGTCGCCACGCCGGACTCGATGCTCATCAGCACGGCTTTGGCCGACTCCCAGAACCTGGGCGACAGCGGGTTGCCCGCCGCGAACATCTGCCGGCGCAGGTCGGGAAGGGCGACCAGGGCCTGTCCGGACGGAACGGCCAGCAGCACCCGCGCGACGTCGCGCCGCGTCATAGCGGCCGCCGGGCGTCCCGAGTGCCTGATAGCGAAGTCCAGATCCAAGCCCACGTCCTGTGAGCCTACGCCGGGACGGGCCGGAACACATCCCCGCGGTCTCCCACGCGTTCGCCCCGGACATGGCAAACGGCCCCACCTGGGAAAACGGTTCGCCGATCAGCGTGGGCTGTTCGGCGCGCCACTGGTGCCGATGAATCACGCGAGCGACCCCGGAGCCTGTCCACTGCGCCGTACCCTGGTCGGGAGCGACGAAAGGCGGTGTCGGTGAGCGCTCAGCCCGTCCACCAGCATTCGGCCGAACAGCCGCGTGTGCCCCGGACCATCGGTGGTATCTCGAACGCCCTCCGGGGCGCCCGTCGGGCGCAGATCTTCGCGGAGCTGCTGGAAGCTCAGCAGGGGACGGAACTCGACGGCGTGCTCACGACCTGGTGGGGACGGGCGATGCTCGACACCGATCCCCATCGTGACCGCGTCCGCGGGGCCGCCGAGGCGGGCACGCTGCCCACCACCACGATGGACGACATCGCCCACCGCAGGCAGGAACGCAGCACCTCGGAAGGACCACCACGTCATCCTTACCCGCATCGTCCTTTTTCGACGGTGTGAGAGGCTGGCCCTATGAACCGGCTGGGCGGCGAGACCTCTCCCTACCTCCTGCAACACGCGGACAATCCGGTGGACTGGTTCCCCTGGGGTGAGGAGGCGTTCGCGGAGGCGCGCGGGCGCGACGTCCCCCTGCTGATCAGCGTGGGCTATTCGGCGTGCCACTGGTGCCATGTCATGGCGCACGAGTCGTTCGAGGACGAGGCCACCGCCCGGCTGATGAACGAGTTGTTCGTCAACGTCAAGGTGGACCGCGAGGAGCGGCCCGACGTGGACGCCGTCTACATGGGCGCGGTTCAGGCGATGACCGGGCAGGGCGGCTGGCCGATGACGGTCTTCGCCACCCCCGACGGACACCCGTTCTACGCCGGCACCTACTTCCCCCGGCCGCACTTCCAGCGGCTGCTGGACGCCGTCTCGCAGGCCTGGCGGCAGGACCGGGAGGGCGTCCTGGCCCAGGGGGAGAAGGTGGTGGAGGCGCTCGCCGAACGCGCCGGGACGCCGTCGGGCCCACTGCCCACCGCCGAGACCCTCGACCTCGCCGTACGGAACCTCGCGGAGAGCTTCGACGAGCGGCGGGGCGGATTCGGCGGGGCGCCCAAGTTCCCGCCGTCCATGGTCCTGGAGTTCCTGCTGCGGCATGGCACCCGAGAGGCCGTCGCCATGGCGGAGACGACCATGGAGGCGATGGCCAGGGGTGGCATGTACGACCAGCTCGGCGGGGGCTTCGCCCGCTACTCGGTCGACGTGGGCTGGGTCGTGCCGCATTTCGAGAAGATGCTCTACGACAACGCGCTGCTGCTGCGGGTCTACGCCCACTGGTGGCGCGCCACCGGCTCGGTCCTGGCCAGGCGGGTGGTCCTGGAGACCGCAGAATGGCTGCTGCGGGAGATGCGCACGCCCGAGGGCGCCTTCGCCTCGGCCCTCGACGCCGACAGCGAGGGACCGGACGGCACCCACGGCGAGGGGTTGTTCTACGTCTGGACCCCCGAACAGCTCCGCGAGGTCCTCGGGGAGGACGACGCCGCCTGGGCGGCATCGGTGTTCGAGGTGACCGGCACGTTCGAGCACGGCATGTCGGTGCTCCAGCTTCTCGCCGACCCCGACGACCCGGCCCGGTTCGACCGGGTCCGTACGGCCCTGCGCGCCGCGCGGGAGCGGCGGCCACGGCCCGGCCGGGACGACAAGGTCGTGGCCTCCTGGAACGGGCTCGCGATCGCCGCCCTGGCCGAGGCGGGCGCGCTCTTCGACCGGCAGGACCTGGTCGACGCCGCACGTGAGGCGGCCGTGCTGCTCGACGACCTGCACACGGTGAGCCACGACCCGGCCCGGCTGCTGCGGACCTCCCGCGACGGCCGGGCGGGGGCCAACGCGGGCATGCTGGAGGACTACGCCAACACGGCCGAGGGCTTCCTCGCCCTCTACGGCGTGACCGGCGAGAGCCGGTGGTTCCACCGCGCAGGAGACCTGCTGGAGACCGTGCTGACGCGGTTCCCGGACGGGTCAGGGGGGTTCTACGACGCCCCTGACGACGGCGAGCGGCTGTTCCAGCGGCCCCAGGACCCGACCGACAACGCGACGCCGTCGGGCCAGTTCGCGGCGGCGGGGGCGCTGCTGTCGTACGCCGCGCTCACCGGTTCGGCCCGGCACCGGGAGGCGGCCGAGGCGGCCCTGGGCACGGTCTCCGCGCTGGCGGGGCGGTACGCCCGGTTCGCCGGGTGGGGTCTCGCGGTGGCGGAGGCGGCGCTGCGCGGCCCCGCCGAGGTGGCGATCATCGGCCCGGCCGACGACGCCCGCACCCGCGCGCTGCACCGGGCGGCCCTCATGTCCGGCACTCCGGGGCTGGTCGTCGCGCTGGGCACGGGGCAGCTCGGCACCGCGCCGGTGGACGTGCCGCTGCTCGAAGGGCGGGGCATGGTCGACGGCTCGCCCGCGGCCTACGTGTGCCGGCGGTTCACCTGCCGGGCGCCGGTCACCACCCCCGCCGAACTGCGAGCAGAACTGACCCACTAGAAGCGGCACAGCAGAGGCGGCAGGTCGGGGCGCCCTCAGGTGTGATCTCCGACCAGATCGCCGGCAGCCCGGACGAGGGCGCGGACGCGTGCGGTGGAGTTGTCGGCTCTCCACAGCAGGCCCCACCGCCGGCAGCGGGGCGATGGGGTCGCCTGAGCGTCACAGTCGCCCGCCACCGGAGTGCCGGGCCGGGGCCGTCAGCGAGCGGGGACCTGGGCGACCGGGAGCTGCGGCCCGGGGATCTGCGCGACCGGGCCGGCCTGGCCGCTCTGACCGCTCTGACCATTCTGGCCAGTCTGGCCAGTCTGCGCGTTCTGGCCGGACTGACCCGTCTGGCCCGTCCGCCGGGTGCCCGGGTCGGTCTGGCCGGCCCGCTTGGCAGCCGTGCCGGTGGCGCCCGCGTCGGATCTGGCGGTCCCCGTCTCGGGGCCGGCGCGGGTGGCGGCGTCCGCGGCACCCGTATCGCGGGTGCGGCCCGTGCCGGTCGGGCCGCTCTGGCCGGTCGCGTCGCCGATGCCGTTCGCGCCGCCTCTCGGGCCTGCCTCGCCGTCCTGGCCGGTCGCGCCCTGCTGCTCCTCGTCCGCGCCCGTGGGCGCGCCGGGCATGTCCTGGCCGGGCACCGTCGTCTCGTCATCCCGCCCGTACGGCATGGGCGACCCGGCGGGCCCCGACGGATAGGCCGTGGGAGCCCCGCCCTGCTGGGGCATGGCCATGCCGTAGGTGTCCCAGTAGTAGGGGTTCCACGTGACCGGGTCGGGGAACTCCCTGACCGGCTTGTCCTCCATGGCGGTGCTCATGAAGGTCTTCCAGATCTCGGCGGGCAGGGTGCCGCCGTACAACTCGCCGTATCCGGGCACGGTCACCGGCTTGTTGTCGTCGCGGAACATGTTGACCGCGACGGCCAGCTGGGGGACGTAGCCGGAGAACCAGACGGCCGCCGACTCGTCGGTGGTGCCGGTCTTGCCCGCCACCGGACGGTCCCACAGCCCCGCGGCCGTGCCGGTGCCGCTGCGCACCACCTGCTCCAGTGCGTACGTCGTGTCGGCGGCGGTGTTCTCGCTGAAGGCCCGGGTGCCGGGTGGGGCGAATTTCCGGGTGAGTCCGGTGCTGTCGGTGACCGCCCGGATCACGTGAGGCTCGTGGTGGATGCCTCCGGCGGCGAAGGTGGCGAACCCGGAGGCCTGCTGAACAGCGCTCACCGAGGCCACGCCGAGGGGCAACGTGGCGGCGCCCTGGTGTGGGACGAGTTGCGCCGCGGGGATCCCGGCGGCCCGCGCCGCCGCGACGACCTTGTCGAGGCCGATCCGCTGCCCGAGGTCCACGAAGGCGGTGTTGACCGAGAACTGCGTCGCCTGGAGCAGTGTGATCGCCTGCCCGTACGACTTGCCCCCGGAGTTGGGGATGTCGGCGGAGCCGATGCGGATGGGGGAGTTGCCGTAGACCAGCGTGTCGAGCCCGTATCCCGCTTCGAGCGCGGCGGCCAGCGTGTAGGGCTTGAACGTCGAGCCGGCCTGCACCTTGGCGGAGAAGGCGTTGTCGTACTGGTTGGTCTCGTAACGACCGCCGTAGAAGGCGACGACCTCACCGGTCGCGGGATCGATGGCCGCCAGGCCGGTGCGGACCTTCTTGGGGGTGTCGTCCGGCAGGACCGACTTGACCGCCTGCTGGGCCTGCGCCATCAGCTTCTTGTCGAACGTCGTGGTGACCTTCAGGCCGCCGTGGTTGATGTCCTCGTCGGTGAAGCCGAGCCGGTTCAGCTCGGCGCGCACCTGCGCCAGCATGTAGCCGTTCTGGCCGCCGAGGGACAGCGGCGCCCGCTGCTCGGCGAGTGTGGGGAACACCTGGGCGGCGGCCTCTTCACGGGTGATCGCGCCGGTCTCGCGCATGCCCTTGATCACCGACGTCCATCTGGCCTTCACCGCGTCGAGCGCGGCCCCGGTCGGGTTGGCGAAACGGGTGGGCTGCTGGATCACGGCGGCGAGGTAGGCGCCCTCGGCCGCCGTCAGGTTCTGCACGTCCTTGTCGAAGTAGGCCCGCGCGGCGGCCTGGATGCCGTAAGCCCCCCGGCCGAAGTAGATGGTGTTGAGATAGCGCTCCAGCACCCAGTCTTTCGACTTGGAACGATCCACCTTCAGCGCGATCATGATCTCCTTGAGCTTGCGCCCGATGGAGCGTTCCTGACCGAGGCCGGTGTAGTAGTTGCGGACCATCTGCTGAGTGATCGTGGAGCCGCCCTGGAGCTGACGGCCGCTGATCGTCGACCACACGGCGCGGGCCGTACCGGACAGGGAGACGCCCTGGTCCTGATAGAACGTCCGGTTCTCCGCCGCGATGACCGCGCTTCTGACGACCTGGGGGACCTGCGTGAGCGGCACGTTCTTGCGGTTGACGCCCTCGGTGGCGAGGACCGTCCTGCCGTCCCGGTAGTAGATCACCGAGCCCTGGGCCGTCGCCAGTTCCTGGGTGCTGTCCGGGATGGGGGTCAGCGCCCACACCACGGCGAGGAACACGGCGAGCCCGACGATCCCGGTGGCCACGCTCACGAGGAGGACACGCGGCAGCCGTCTTCGCCGGCGAGGCTCCGGCGTGCCGCCGTCCCCGCCGCCTCCTCCCCCGTCCGGGCCGCCGAGTGACGCCCGTGGATCCATGGCGCCCTCCCCGATCGGGCCCTCCTCGGCGCTGTCCACGCTGTGACCCCCGATAAGTCCGATACCCCCGCTACGCCCATTTGTGTCCTCTGAGCTGGGCGGATGGAACCACGGTAAACGATGGCCATCGATGGTCCGGCACTTCCCGCGACGTCTGTGGAAAAGCCTGCCCCGCGGCAAGGACACTGTGGAAAACGCGCGTCAGCCCCCGGCCGCACGGACGAGCGGGAGGGTCCGGTACGGCACAGGCGTGTCGAGCGCGATCACCGATTCGGTCCGCACGACGCCCTGCACGTCCACGATCAGGTCGATGACGCGCTGGAGGTCGGCGTTGCTGCGGGCGACCACGCGGCAGAGCATGTCTCCCCCGCCGGTGATCGTGTGGACCTCCAGGACCTCGGGGATGAGCGCGAGCTGGTCGGCCACCGGCACGTGTCCCGCGACCTGCCGGATGTGCAACGTCACGAACGCCGTCACGTCGAAGCCGAGCGCGCCCGGATCGATGTTCGGGCCGTAGCCGGTGATGACTCCCCTCTCCGCCATCCGGTCGAGCCGGGCCTGCACCGTCCCCCGGGCGACGTTCAGCCTGCGGGAGCACTCGAGCACGCCGATCCTGGGCTCGGCGGCCAGCAGGGCGACGAGCCGGGCATCGAGGTGGTCAATCGTCATAACGATTTCCTCTTGTATGCGGCGATAACTGAGCACATTGTCCAGTGAATCAACTCACTGTTGCACAAATTGGCCACGCCAATCGACAGTTGACCCATGAACGATGTCTTTCCGGTTCACGGCATGGACGCGGTGGTCTTCGCGGTCGGCAACGCGAAGCAGGCCGCCCACTACTACTCGACCGCCTTCGGGATGCGCCTGGTGGCCTACCGGGGGCCGGAGACGGGCAGCCGCGACGAGGTGGCGTACGTCCTCGTGTCGGGCTCGGCCCGGTTCGAGCTGCGCGGAACCGTGCGGGCGGGTACGCCGCTCGCACGCCACGTGGCCGAGCACGGCGACGGCGTCATCGACCTCGCGCTGGACGTGCCGGACGTGGAGACGGCCTACCGGCACGCGCTGGAGCAGGGGGCCCGGGGGCTGGAGGAGCCCCACGTGGTCGAGGACGACCACGGCAAGATCGTGGTCGCCGCCATCGCGGCCTACGGCGAGACCCGGCACACGCTGATCGACAGGTCCAACTACACCGGCCCCTACCTGCCGGGATACGTCGCGGCCGAGCCCATCGTCGCGCCGCCAGCGGTGAAGAACGGCCGGCTCTTCCAGGCGGTCGACCACTGCGTCGGCAACGTCGAGCGCATGGAGGAATGGGTGGAGTTCTATGAGAAGGTCATGGGCTTCACCAAGATGGCGGAGTTCATCGGCGACGACATCGCCACCGAATACTCGGCGCTCATGTCCAAGGTCGTCGCGGACGGCACCCGCAAGGTCAAGTTCCCGCTGAACGAGCCCGCCGAGGGCAAGAAGAAGTCCCAGATCGAGGAGTTCCTGGAGTTCTACGGCGGCCCGGGCGTGCAGCACATCGCGCTGGCCACCAACGACATCGTCACGACGGTCGACGCCATGCGCGAGGCGGGAGTCGAGTTCCTCGACACGCCCGACTCCTACTACGACGACCCGGAGCTGCGCTCCCGCATCGGCGAGGTCCGCGTGCCGGTCGAGGAGCTGAAGAAGCGCCGCATCCTCGTGGACCGCGACGAGGACGGCTATCTTCTGCAGATCTTCACCAAGCCGGTGGTTGACCGGCCCACCGTCTTCTTCGAGCTCATCGAGCGTCACGGGTCCCTCGGCTTCGGCAAGGGCAACTTCAAGGCGCTCTTCGAGGCCATCGAGCGCGAGCAGGAACGCCGCGGCACCCTCTGACGCACCCTTTGCGCTTGCCCGGCTTTGACCGAAGGGCGGCGGGGTGACCATTCAGCCATGGGACCACCGCCGCCTCCGGGAAACCCGTACGAGGAACCGAGGATCCCCTGGACGCCCCCGCCCTTCGGGCAGACGGCGCCGCGGCTCGCCGGCCGCTGGCGCCGCCTGTTCGCCGGAATCGTGGACGCCGTGCTCGTCGGGCTCGTCACCTCGCCGGTCACCTGGGACAACTGGAGGGTCGTGTACGACAGCACGGCGGGGGCGGTGGCGCGGATCCCGGTCGGCAACGGCCTTTTCGTCGGGGTGATCGGGTTCCTCTACTACTGGCTGCTCCAGTCGTTCTGGAACGGCCAGACGGTGGGCAAGAGGCTGTTCGGCATGCGCGTCGTGCGGGAGACCGGGGATCCGGCCGGGCCCGGGCCGATCGCGGTGCGGCAGGCGGTGGAGATCGTGCTGGGCTGGCTGTGCTGCCTCGGACTGGTGAACCTCGCGTGGATCCTGTTCGACCGCAGGAAGCAGGCCCTGCACGACAAGGCGGCCCGGACGCTCGTCGTGGACGCCTGAGACCCGTCACTCAGGCGCCACTGGACCCTCGACGACCCCTGCGAGCAGGGAAAACATCCGGAGTCACTACCCGGACCACAGCGTGGCCTCGCGTAGAGTTGCCAGACATATGTCCACGCATCGTCTTCCTCCGTTGCCAGTGCCGACCACCACGCCGACCGGCGTGCGGGCCGGCCGATCGGTCTCCGCCCTGATCTGTGCCGTGGCCGTGGGCGCCGTCACGGCCTGCGCGCCGTCCGAGGGCGCGGTCGCGCCGTCCCAGGCGGCCGTCGCTCCGGCGTCCCAGGCGGCGGTCGCCCCGGCGTCGCCGGGTGCGGGCGCGTCGAGGGGCACCACGGGCGCCCCGGGGATCGGCGACCCGGACTTCCCCAGCGACGGCAACGGCGGCTACGACGTCCAGCACTACGACCTGCGCCTGTCGTACGACCCGTCGTCCAGGAACCTCGCGGGCAGCGCCACGATCCAGGCGAAGGCCTCACAGGACCTGACGTCGTTCGACCTGGACCTGCACGGGCTCACGGTGAGCCGGGTGACGGTGGACGGCGCGGCGGCCTCGTTCAGCCGCAGCAAGGACGAGCTCGTGATCGAGCCGGCCCGGCGGATCTCGAACGGCGACCCGTTCGCGGTCACGGTCGACTACTCGGGCGTGCCCCAGCCGATGCGCGACTCCGCCAACCTCGGCCAGTACGGCTTCATCCCCACCTCGGACGGGGCGTTCGTCACGTGTGAGCCGAACGGCGCGAAGACCTGGTTCCCGTCGAACGACCACCCCTCCGACAAGGCGACCTACGACTTCCGAATCACCGTTCCCGAGGGGCTGACCGCGATCGCCAACGGCGAGATGGCCGGGACGCCGCAGACCAAGGCGGGCAAGACGACCTTCGTCTGGCAGGAGAAGCACCCGATGGCGAGCTACCTCGCCACGATGACGACCGGGAAGTTCCAGGTCCGCACCGGCAAGAGCGACAAGGGCCTGCCGATCTACGTCGCCGTCGCCGACTCCTTCCGCGGCTCGCTCGACCCGCTCTTCACGGAGACGGGGAAGATCACCGACTACTGGTCCACCGTGTTCGGGCCTTACCCCTTCTCCTCCACGGGCGGCGTGATCGACGACTACGCGGCGGGGTACGCGCTGGAGAACCAGACGAAGCCCATCTACGGCGGCTTCTCCCCCGAGCCCGCGATCATCGCGCACGAGCTCGCGCACCAGTGGTTCGGCGACAGCCTGAGCATCGGGCGCTGGCGGGACCTGTGGCTGAACGAGGGCTTCGCGACGTACGCCGAATGGCTGTGGGCGGAGCACACCGGCAAGTACACGGCCGATTCGGCGTTCCGGCGCTACTACGCGAACGCGGCGGACCCGATGTGGGCCTACCCCCCGGGCACGGCCCGCTCCGACGACCTGTTCAGCGCCGCCGTCTACACCCGCGGCGCGATGACGCTGCACGCCCTGCGCCGGGAGATCGGCGACGAGAAGTTCTTCCCGCTGATCAGGGCGTGGACCGACGCCCACAGGTATGGCAACGTCACGACACCGGAGTTCATCGCGCTGGCCGAGCGCGTCTCGGGCAAGAACCTCAAGGGGCTGTTCGACGCCTGGCTGTTCCAGCCGAAGCGTCCCGCCACGATCACCTGACCGCCCCGATCACCTGGCCGCCCCGATCACCTGACCGCGGCGATCACCTGACCGGCCGCCGTCCGGCTCAGGAGAACAGCAGCTTGTAGCCGTCCCGCCGCAGCGCGCTCAGCACCTCGTCGCAGTGCGCGGGGCCGCGGGTCTCCAGCTGCAGCAGGACCTCGGCCTCCTCCAGGTGCAGCCGGGAGCCGAACCGCTCGTGCACCACGTCGAGCACGTTGGCCCCGAGGTCCGCCAGCCGGGCCAGCAGCGCGGCCAGCGCCCCGGGACGGTCGGTCAGCCGGATGCGGAAGGCGAGGTAGCGGCCCGCCGCCGCCAGGCCGTGCCGCAGCACCCTGGCCAGCAGCAGCGGGTCGATGTTGCCGCCCGACAGCACGACGACCACCGGCGGCTCGAACGCGTGCGGCTGGTCGAGCAGCGCCGCGACCCCCGCCACTCCGGCCGGCTCCACCAGCAGCTTCGAGCGTTCGAGGCACAGCAGCAGGGCCCGCGACAGCGACTCCTCCGAGACCGTCACGACGCTGTCCACCAGGTAGTGGATCAGCTCGAACGGCAGGTCGCCCGGCCGCCCGACCGCGATGCCGTCCGCCATCGTGGACGTGGGCTCGACCATGACCGGCCGGCCGGCCGCCAGCGAGTCGGGGTAGGCCGCGGCCCGCTCGGCCTGCACGCCCACCACCTTGATCCCCGGGCGCTGGGACTTCACCGCGAGCGCGACCCCCGCCGCGAGACCGCCGCCGCCGATGGGCAGCACGATCGTGGCCGTGCCGGGAAGCTGCTCCAGGATCTCCAGGCCGACCGTGCCCTGCCCGGCGACCACGTCGGGGTGGTCGAACGGGTGGATGAACACCGCGCCGGTCCGGTCCGCGTGTTCCCTGGCCGCCCGCAGGGCCTCGTCGACGGTGTGCCCCGCGAAGACCACGTCCGCGCCGTACGCCCGGGTGGCCTCCACCTTCGGCAGCGGCGCGCCCTCGGGCATGTAGACGGTCGACTTGGCTCCGACCAGCGACGAGCCCAGCGCCACGCCCTGCGCGTGGTTGCCCGCGCTGGCCGCGACCACGCCCCTGGCCCGCTCCTCCTCGTTCAGGCGGGCGATCCGCACGTACGCCCCGCGGATCTTGAACGACCCGGCCCGCTGGAGGTTCTCGCACTTCAGGTGAACCGAGCCGCCGACGATCTCGGACAGCACCCGTGAGTGCAGGACGGGCGTCAGCGCCGCCACTTCCGACAGCAACTCGCGCGCGGCGACGACGTCGTCGTACGTCACCTGTGGGACAGCCATGTGCCAATCATCACAGGTTCCGGGGAGCGACACGCCTTCAGAGGCCGGGCGACCAGTATCCGTCTCCGGCGATCACGAGGGCGGCGGCGCCGACGAGACCGGCGTCCTGGCCGAGCTCGGCGGGCACCACCCGCACCCGCCCGGCGAACCCCATCCGGGTGTGCTCCCGCAACGCCTCCTCCAGGGGCCCGAACAGCAGGTCGCCCGCTTGGCTGAGCCCGCCGCCGACGGTCACGAGGTCGAGGTCGCACAGGTTGACGGCCGAGGCGATCGCCACGCCCAGGGCGCGCCCGGCCCTGGCCATCGCGGCCAGCGCGATCGGGTCACCCGCCGCGGCGTCGGCGGCCAGCCTGCGCGCTGTGGCCGTCCCCTCCTCCTGGTAGAGCTCCCCCGAAGTGCCGGCCTCGCCCGGAGACCAGCCCTGGGCGAGCGCCCAGGCGGCGAGGCCGGGGCCGCGGGCGATCGCCTCCAGGCAGCCGTTGCCGCCGCAACCGCACGGCGGGCCCTCGGGATCGACCACCACGTGGCCGATGTGACCCGCGTTGCCCGTCCCGCCGTCGATGAGCCTGCCGCCGAGGATCAGCCCGCCGCCGACCCCGGTCGACACGACCATCCCGAGCATGGCCGCGCTCCCCCGCCCGGCGCCGCGCCAGTGTTCGGCGACGGCCAGGCAGATCGCGTCGTTGTGGATGCGGACCGGGACTTCGGGGAAGCGCGCTGCCAGCCTCCCGCGCAACGGGAAACCGCGCCAGCCGCCCATGTTGAGCGGCGAGACCTCCCCCTCCGGCCAGGTCATCGGGCCGCCGCAGCCGATGCCCACGCCGGCGAGGGCATCGGGCACGTCCAGCCGGTCGAGCAGGCCGGTCAGCGTCTCCCACAAAGTCTCCGCGTCGCCGCCCTGCGGGGTGGCGACCCGCTCGGCCGCCACCACCTGCCCGTCCGGCTCCACCAGGCCCGCCGCGAACTTCGTGCCGCCGATGTCGACGGCCAGAGCGAGGTCGCTCACGCACCCGCTCCCGTACCGGTGGACAGCCCCGTGCCGCTGGAGAATCCCGTGCCGCTGGAGAAGACGAGCAGCGACGCGGTGAAGCCGTGGACGTGATTGTGCCCGCTGACCGGCCCGACCTCGCCCGCGGCGAAGAAGCCCGCCACCCCGATCGGCCCCAGCGTCTCGCGCACGGCGAGCGCGTCGTGGTCGGCCGAGCCGAACATGCCCGAGCCCCGGCCGTTGCAGGAGAACAGCAGGGCCCCCTCGACCCGGCCGGAGTGCTGCTGCAGGTGGGCGTCGAGCAGTTCGTAGAGGTCCTCGTCGGCGGTCTCGGCATCCCTGACCTGGAACCGCACCGTCCTGCCGATCTCGATCACGTCGCCGACGGCCACCGCCTCGCGTTCGGGATCGATGCCGATGACCCCCCGGATCAGGAAGTCGCCGCGCTCGTGGCGCTCGGCGTACTCGTCCATGGCGATGCCGATCTGTAAGCCGGCGGCGACCAGGTCGCGGTCCTCCTCGTCGAGGGCGCTGACGATGTCCTCCAGGCGGGCGAGGGCGGGCTGACCGGCGAGTTCCAGCAACACGTTGTCCTCGGCCCGGGTGACGACCATGGACGGCCCGATCGGCCGGCAGCCCTGGCTGACGACGGTGCCGATGTTCACCGAACCACCGATGATCACTCCGATCGCGCCGGAGTCGTGGACCTCTCCGTTGGCGAACAGCCGTACGGAACCACGGCCCTGGAGCCCGTTGGCCAGGCCGCCGACGATCGGCAGGCTGCCCAGCACCTCGTGCGAGTGCTCGATGAACGCGTCGGTGGGAAAGCTGTAGGGGTCGGCGAGCAGGATCGCCGCCCGGTCGTCGGGGACGCGTTCGGGCAGCCCCACGACCACGAATTTGTCCTCCGTGCGTAGCGTCTCCAGGGCGAAGGTGTCGATCCTGGCGCCGCCGAGGGATGCCGCCCACGCGCTCACGGCCGGCGTGAGCTCCACGCCCTGGCCGTGCCCGATGACGCCGGTCGCGCTGCAGCCGATCACGTCGGCTCCGGACGCGACCGACATCGCCCGCTGGCCCGCCCTGGCCACGTCGTCGGGATCGTCCCCGCATATGAAGAAGCACACCAGGTCCGGCGGACCCGACAGGCCGGCCAACGCCTGGCGTACGGCCGTCTCGGCCGCTTCCACCAGGTTCGCGCCCACGGCGAGACCGTCGGCGAAGCGGCTCGTCATTACCGCCATCGTCTCGCCCTCTCTTCCTGCCGACTGTTTCCCTGGGCCGATTCTCCCCACTGAACGGAGGTCAACGCACGGGCCGCCCGTCCAATTGGGTCGGGCGTCCGGCAAACCGGGCTGCCGGATCATCTGACGGAGACGTAGGCTCGACTCCGTGCACAAATCGCCCACGCCTGCCCCCAGCACTCTGCGTGAACTGCGCGAGAGTGGACACCGATACCGTACGGTCAAGGCCGAGATCAGGGAGAACCTCCTGGCCCGGCTGCGGGCCGGCGAGACCCGGTTCCCCGGCATCGTCGGCTTCGACGACACCGTCCTGCCGCACCTGGAGAGGGCGCTGATCGCGGGTCACGACCTCGTGCTCCTCGGCGAGCGCGGTCAGGGCAAGACCCGCCTGATCCGCACCGTCACCGGCCTGCTCGACGAGTGGTCTCCCGTGGTCAAGGGCTGTGAGATCAACGACCACCCGTACGCGCCGGTCTGCGTGCGGTGCCGGCGGCTGGCCGCCGCGCACGGCGACGACCTGCCGGTCGCGTGGAAGCACCGCGAGGACCGGTACGGCGAGAAGCTGGCCACCCCCGACACCTCGGTCGGCGACCTCATCGGCGACGTCGACCCCATCAAGATCGCCGAGGGCCGCACGCTCGGCGACCCGGAGACGGTCCACTACGGCCTGGTCCCCCGGACCAACCGGGGCGTCTTCTCCGTCAACGAGCTGCCCGACCTGGCCGAGCGCATCCAGGTGGCGCTGCTCAACGTGCTGGAGGAGCGCGACATCCAGGTCCGCGGCTACAACCTGCGGCTCCCCCTCGACATCCTGCTGATCGCCAGCGCCAACCCCGAGGACTACACCAACCGCGGCCGGATCATCACCCCGCTGAAGGACCGCTTCGGCGCGGAGATCCGCACGCACTACCCCCGCGCGGTCGAGGACGAGCTGGTCCTGATCCGCCAGGAGGCCGACCTCGGCGCTCTCGGCGCGGACCTGCCCGACCACCTGGTGGAAGTGATCGCCCGGTTCACCCGCCTGGTCCGCGAGTCCACCGCCGTCGACTCCCGCTCGGGCGTGTCGGCCCGCTTCTCGATCGCCGCCGCCGAGACCGCCGCCGCCTCCGCCGTACGGCGGGCCGCGCTGACCGGGGAGGAACGGCCCGTCACGCGGGTGTGCGACCTGCCCGGCGTGGTCCACACGCTGCGCGGCAAGGTCGAGTTCGAGGTCAGCGAGGAGGGGCGGGAGGTCGACGTGCTCTCCCACCTGCTGCGCCGCGCGACGGCCGAGACCTTCCGCGCCTCGCTCGGCGGCGCCGACCTCGCGCCGCTGCTCGACAGGTTCGGCGAGGGCGCGCAGGTCGAGTCGGGCGAGCTGGTGCCGGCCCACGAGCTGCTGCGCAGGATCGGCCGTGTCGAGGGCCTGTCGAAGATCATGGCGCGGCTCGGCATGGGCGAGGGCGACGAGTCGCCCGGCCACGCCGCCGCGGCGCTGGAGTTCACGCTGGAGGGGCTCTACCTGATGCGCAGGCTGTCCAAGGACGAGACCGACGGCGCGACGGTGTACCGCACGTGAGCTACTTCTACCGGGAGTACCACGACGGGCCGGATCCGCTGGCTCCGCCCTACGACGTGCGCTCGGCGCTGGACGAGATGGGCGACGCCATCCTGTCCGGCTCGACGCCGCTCGACGCGCTGCGCGACCTGCTGCGGCGAGGACTCCCCGGCGCTCCCGACCGCCGCGGCCTGGACGACCTGCTCCGCCAGGTACGGCGGCGCCGCCGCGACCTGCGGGAGAACACCAGGCTCGACGGCACGCTGGAGCGCGCCCGCGCCCTGCTCGACAAGGCGATCGGCCAGGAGCGGGCCGAATTGTTCCCCGATCCCTCGGACGAAGCACGCTTCCGCGAGTCCGCGCTCGACGCGCTGCCCTCGGACACGTCCAGGGCCGTCCAGGAGTTGGCCGACTACGACTGGCGGTCGGCCGCCGCGCGGCAGACGTTCGAGGAACTGCGCGACCTGCTGCGCCGGGAGGTCCTCGACAGCCAGTTCCGCGGCATGCGCGACGCGCTGGCCAACCCCGACCCGGCCGCCATGGAGCGGGTCCGGCAGATGATGTCGGATCTCAACGACATGCTGGACCGGGACGCCCGGGGTGAGCACACCCAGGATGATTTCGACCGGTTCATGCAGAAATACGGGGACATGTTCCCCGAGAACCCGCGGAACCTCGACGAGCTGGTCGACCAGCTCGCCCGCCGCGCCGCCGCCGCGCAGCGGCTGCTCGCCTCGCTCACCCCGGAGCAGCGCGAGGAGCTGGCCGGGCTGATCAACCACACGCTGGAGCAGGCCGGCCTGACCGAGCAGATGCGGCGGCTCGGCGACGCCCTCTACGCCCGCCGCCCCGACCTCGCCTGGGGCGCCCCCGAGCGGGTGTCCGGCGAGCAGCCGATGGGCATGGGCGACGCCGTGACGGCCCTGCAGGAGCTGGCCGACCTCGGCGACCTGGAGACCGCGCTGCGCCAGGACTACCCCGGCGCCCGGCTCGACGACATCGACGAGGCCGCCATCCGGCGGGCGCTCGGCCGCTCGGCCGTGGACGACCTGGAGGCCCTGCGGCAGGTCGAGCGCGAACTGGAGGCCCAGGGCTACCTGCGCCGCAACCGCGGCAAGCTGGAGCTCACCCCCAAGGCCGTACGCCGGCTCGGGGAGACCGCCCTGCGCCGGGTCTTCGCCTCTCTCGACTCGGGCCGCCGCGGCGACCACGACCAGCGCGACGCGGGCACGGCCGGAGAGCCGACCGGATCGACCCGTCCGTGGCGCTTCGGCGACGAGCAGCCCATCGACGTCGTCCGTACGGTCGTCAACGGCGTACGCCGGGGCGGCGGCGCTCCCGTGAGCCTGTCGGTGGACGACTTCGAGGTCGTGGAGACCGAGCGGCGCTCGGCGGCGGCCGTCTGCCTGCTGGTCGACCTGTCCTACTCGATGGCCCTGCGCGGCACCTGGGCGGCGGCCAAGCAGACCGCGCTCGCCCTCCAGGCGCTGGTCGCCTCGAAGTTCCCGCAGGACGCGGTGCAGATCATCGGGTTCTCGAACTACGCGCGGGTGCTGCGGCCCGACGAACTGGCCGGGCTCGAATGGGACATGGTCCAGGGCACCAACCTGCACCACGCCCTGCTGATCGCGGGCCGTCACCTCGACCGGCACCCGGACTTCGAGCCGGTGGTCCTGGTCGTGACCGACGGCGAGCCGACGGCGCACCTGATGCGCAACGGCGTGCCGCGCTTCGAGTGGCCGCCGTCCCAGGAGACGCTGACGCTCACGCTCGCCGAGGTCGACAAGATGACCCGGCGACGCGCGACGATCAACGTCTTCATGCTGGCCGCCGACGACCGGCTGCGGGAGTTCGTGGACGAGGTCGCACGGCGCAACGGCGGCCGCGTCTTCTCCGCCAGCGCCGACCGCCTCGGCGAGTACGTCGTCAGCGACTTCCTGCGCGCCCGCCGCACCCGCTGACGAAGACCGAGCCGCGGTCGCGGCCTTGTCGGACGCCACAGGGCGGTTCGCCGCCCGAGATGCGGGCAAGCTAGGCACATTGGCGCGATTCGGGGGGCGCGTCCCGACGCCGCAGGACGGAGACCGGAAGTGCTCCGGGCAGCGGGCGCGAGCGGGGAGACGGGCGTCCGTGGCTCCGGGAGACCGATACCGGGAGATCGATAATCGATTGCCGACCGGGTTGCAATCGGCGGACGATAGACAGGCATCCCCTGTTCGCGCTGGTCGTTCCACATGCCGGTGGAAGGAGCGCTCCCATGTTCGCAGCGGTCGGCCTCGTCGTCCTCATGGTCCTCACCACGGTGCTGTTCGAGATGGCGGTCCACAACCGCCCCCGCCGCCGGAAGTAGTTCCTCGACGCTCCGGCGTCCGACGCGCCCGCGGCGAGCGCGTCCGGGCGACTGCGGGCCGATCAGCCAGGCGATAGCCTCTGCCCATGTCGCCTCTCGACCATTTCCTGCTGTGGCTGCACATAGGGTTCGCGATCTTCGCGCTCGGTCCGCTCACGGCGGTCACGAGCGTCACACCGCGCTACATCCGGGCCAGGGAGGTCGCCGTGCTGCGGTATCTGCACCGCGCGACCCGGCTGTTCGGCCTGCTCACGATCGGGGTCTTCCTGTTCGGCCTGCTGCTGGGCCGCAGCGCGCTCGGCGCGCCGTACCTGTCGGTGTCGATGACACTGTTCGTCGTGGCGGCCGTCCTGCTGGTGATCGTCGAGCGCGACCAGCGTACGGCCATCGCCGCGCTGTCCAGCGAGTCGCCGGAGGACGACGCCAAGGTGCAGACCGGGCGGATCGCCGCGCTGGGCGGCATCAGCGCCCTGATCTGGCTCGTCATCCTCTTGCTGATGGTCTTCTTCAACCCCTGAGAAAGATTCCCGCTTTTCCCTGAATGTCCGGTAGAACGTCTTTGGCCGAAAACGGGGGAAAGAGGAGCGGGTGCACCTTACGACGCAACGCCGGGCGGCGTGGGCGCTGGTCGCCCTCGCCGTCGGGGCCTTCACCTACGTCACCGCCGAGGTCCTCCCCATCGGGCTGCTCACGGTCATGGCGGCCGACCTGGACCGGTCGCCGTCCGAGACGGGCCTGCTCGTGACGGGGTACGCCGCGGTCGTGGTGCTGGCGTCGCTGCCGCTCACCCGGCTGACCCGGCGGGTGCCGAGGCGCAGGTTGCTCACCGCCACGCTCGGCGTGTTCGTCGCGGGGATGCTGCTGACCGCCGTGGCGCCGAACTATCCGGTGCTGCTGGGCGCACGGCTGCTGGTCGCGGCCACCCAGGCGCTGTTCTGGTCGGTCGCGACCCCGGCCGCGGCGGCGATGTTCCCCCCGGAGGTCCGGGGCCGCGCGATCGCCCGGATGTCGATCGGCAGTTCCCTCGGGCCCGTCCTCGGCGTCCCGGTGGGCACCTGGCTCGGCCAGCAGGTCGGCTGGCGGACCGCGTTCGCCCTGGCCGCCGCCGTCGGCCTGATCACGTGCGTCACCGTGGCGACGCTGATGCCGCGCGTCGGCTCCGGCGGCCACGAGCCCGGACGCGGCGCGACCCCGGACGCCCGCCGCTACGCGCTGCTCATCGTCGCCACCGTGATCGGTGTGGGCGGCTACCTCACCGCGTACACCTACATCACGCCGTTCCTATTGGACTTCGGAGGCTTCGCCCCGGCCGCGCTCAGCCCGCTGCTCCTCGCGTCCGGGATCTCCGGCGTCGCGGGGACGATCGTGGTCGGCCGGCTGCTCGACAGCCGGCCGAGGACGGCCCTCGTCGGGCCGCTGGCCCTCATCACGTGCGCGCTGCTCACCCTCTACTTCTTCGGCGCCCTGCACCCGGTGGCGGTGGTGGCCCTCTGCGTGACCGGCATGTCGTTCAGCGCGCTGGCGGCGGCCATCGCGAGCCGCGCGCTACAGGTGGCCCCGGGCAGCACCGACATCGCCTCGGCCGGCAGCGGCTCGGCCTTCAACGTCGGCATCGCGGGCGGGTCGCTGCTGGGCGGCGCGCTCATCGACCACTCGGGCGTCCGCAGCGTGACCGTGGCGGGCGCCGTCCTGACCGCCGCGGCGCTCGCCGCCCTGCTGTGCGAACGGTGGGTGGCTCCCGCCCGTGCCTCCGCGCCGGAGCAAGCGGCCCCGGCGCGGAGCGCCCCCTAGAGAGCGGCGCGGAGCGCCCCCTAGAGAGCAGCGCGGAGCGCCCGCTAGAGAGCGGAGCGGAGCGCCCGCTAGAGAGCAGCGCGGAGCGGAAGCTGGAGAGCGGAGCGGCGCCGGAGAGTCGTCAGCCGAGAGCCTCGGAGAGGTCGGCGAGCAGGTCGTCGACGGTCTCGATGCCGACCGACAGCCGGACCAGGTCGGCGGGGACCTCCAGCGGCGACCCGGCGGCCGACGCGTGGGTCATCCGGCCGGGGTGCTCGATCAGCGACTCGACGCCGCCGAGCGACTCCCCGAGCGTGAACAGCTTGGCGCGGTTGCAGACCTCGACGGCCGCCTCCTCGCCTCCCTCGACGCGGAACGACACCATCCCGCCGAAGCGCCGCATCTGCTTGGCCGCGACCTCGTGGCCCGGGTGCTCGGGCAGGCCCGGGTAGAGGACCTGGACGACCTTCGGGTGCGACAGCAGCAGGTCGACCACGCGCTCGGCGTTGTCGCAGTGCCGGTCCATGCGCACGCCCAGCGTCTTGAGGCCGCGCAGCGTGAGCCAGGAGTCGAACGGCCCGGCCACCGCGCCCATCGCGTTCTGGTGGTAGGCCAGCCGCTCGCCGAGGTCCGCCGACCGGGTCACCAGCGCCCCGCCAACCACGTCGGAGTGGCCGCCGACGTACTTGGTCGTCGAGTGGACCACCACGTCCGCGCCCAGGCTGAGCGGCTGCTGCAAGTAGGGCGAGGCGAAGGTGTTGTCCACCACGAGCACCGCGCCCCCGTCGTGGGCGACCGCCGCCAGCGCGGCGATGTCCGCCACGTTCAGCAGGGGGTTCGTGGGCGTCTCCACCCAGATCGCCTTCGTGTTCGGCCGTATGGCGGCGCGCACCGCGTCCAGGTCGCCGAGCGGCACCGGGTCGAAGGAGACCCCCCACGGCTCCAGCACCCGGGAGAACAGCCGGTAGGTCCCGCCGTACGCGTCGTCGGGGATCACCACGTGGTCGCCGGGCTTGCAGACGGACCGCAGCAGCGTGTCCTCGGCGGCCAGGCCCGACGCGAAGGCCAGCCCGCGCACGCCCCCCTCGACGGCGGCCAGCGCCTCCTCAAGGGCGGTCCTGGTCGGGTTGGCCGACCGGCTGTACTCGTATCCCGCCCGCAGGCCGCCCACGCCGTCCTGCTTGTAGGTGGACACCGCGTATATGGGCGGCACGACCGCACCCGTGTGGGGGTCCGCCTCCTGACCCGCGTGGATGGCGAGCGTCTCGAAACCTTGGTTCATGGGGTCGAGCGTAGCCGCCCGGCCCGCCTGGTCCCGGCGGGCGCGTCAGCGGCCGGCTCGGTGTCGGCTGGGTGTCGGCTCGGTGTCGGCTCGATGGTCGGCTCAGTGGTCGGCTCAGTGGTTGGCGAGGAAGGCCAGCAGGTCCTGACGGGTGACCATGCCCACCGGCTTGCCGTCGTCCAGGACCACGGCGGCGTCGGCCTTCTCCAGCGCCTCGACCGCCCGGGCCACCGGCTCGCCGGACCCGATCATGGGCAGCGGCGCGGACATGTGGCCGCCGATCTCGTCCTCGGACCGCACCCGGCCACGGTAGAGGCCCTCAAGCAGGTCGCGCTCCACGATCGAGCCGATGACCTCGGCCGCCATGACGGGCGGCTCCTCCTTCATGACCGGAAGCTGGGAGACGTTGTACTCCCGCATGATCGAGATCGCGGTGCCGACCGACTCGTGCGGGTGGACGTGGACGAACTCGGGCAGTCCGGGCGTCTTGCGTCCCAGCACATCGCCGACCAGGCCCTCCTCGCTCGACGTGGTGAGGAAGCCGTAGTCGGCCATCCACTCGTCGTTGAAGATCTTCGACAGGTAGCCACGGCCGCCGTCCGGCAGCAGCACGACCACGACGTCGTCCGGCCCGGCCGCCTGGGCCACCCGTACGGCCGCCACCACCGCCATGCCGCACGAGCCGCCGACGAGCAGCGCCTCCTCGCGGGCGAGCCTGCGGGTCATGCCGAACGAGTCCTTGTCGGAGACCGCGATGATCTCGTCACAGATCGTGGTGTCGTACGTCGCGGGCCAGATGTCCTCGCCCACGCCCTCCACCAGGTATGGACGGCCGGTGCCCCCGGAGTAGACGGAACCGACGGGGTCGGCGCCGATGACCTTCACCCGGCCGCCGGAGACCTCCTTGAGGTACTTGCCGGTCCCGCTGATCGTCCCGCCGGTGCCGATGCCGGCGACGAAGTGCGTGATCCTGCCCTCGGTCTGCTCCCAGATCTCCGGCCCGGTGGAGTGGTAGTGGCTCGCCGGGTTCTCGGGGTTGGAGTACTGGTCGGGCTTCCAGGCGTTCGGGATGTCGCGGGCCAGCCGGTCCGACACCGAGTAGTACGAGTCGGGGTGGTCCGGCGAGACGGCGGTCGGGCAGACGACGACCTCCGCGCCGTACGCCCGGAGCACGTTGATCTTGTCCTGGGCGACCTTGTCCGGGCAGACGAACAGGCAGCGGTAGCCCTTCTCCTGCGCCACGATGGCCAGGCCCACGCCGGTGTTGCCGGAGGTCGGCTCGACGATCGTGCCGCCGGGCTTGAGCTCGCCGCTCCGCTCGGCCGCCTCGATCATCCGCACCGCGATGCGGTCCTTCACAGAGCCGCCGGGGTTGAAGTACTCCACCTTGGCCAGGACCTGGGCGGGCGCGCCCGCCGTGACCTTGCGCAGCCGGACGAGCGGGGTGTCGCCCATCAGCTCCACCAGCGAGTCGTGTACGCGCACCGCGATGACCACCTTGTTTGCCGAAGCTTGTCAGCCTGCCGTCAGCCGGGATTCCGATAGGGGTGGCCGGAACTCGGCTAGTTTCTTACTTCAAACCGTACCGTGAGCGTGAGGAGGGCGGGTGATCTGGACGTCCGGCGCGGTGCGCGCCGCGCGGCGCATCGCCACCGCCGCAGCCCTGGGCGGAGGCGGGCTCACGGCCCTGGGAGCGGTCACGTACGGCCTGCTGATGGCCGAGGCCATGGTGGCCCGGCGCATCGTGGGGCAGCCGCACGGCCTCGACGGCCCGCAGGCCGACGGCGTGTACGGCGCCTACCCCGGGGAGCCGATCCGGATGGCCGTCCTCGGCGACTCGACCTCCGTCGGCCTCGGCATGACCCACCCCGAGGACACCCCGGCCGTCCGCGTCGCGTACGGGCTCGCGGCGGTGGCGGAGCGTCCGGTGCGCCTCACCGTGGTCGGCCAGTCGGGCGCGGCGTCGGTGGACCTCGGCGTCCAGGTGGACCGCGCGCTGGAGGACCGGCCGGAGATCGCGGTCGTCTTCGTGGGGGCCAACGACGTGACCACGGCCACCCTGCCCGCCCGGGCCGTACGGCACCTGCAGAAGGCGGTGCGCCGGCTGCGCGAGGCGGGCGCGGAGGTGGTCGTGGGGACCTGCCCCGACCTGGGCACCGTGCGCCCGATCGCGCAGCCGCTCCGGTGGGTCACCCGGCGCTGGTCGCGGCAGCTCGCCGCGGCCCAGACGGTCGCCGTCGTCGAGGCGGGCGGCCGCACCGTGGCGTTCGCCGACCTGCTCGGACCCGAATTCGACGCGAACCCGGCCGAGATGTTCGGACCTGATCGTTTTCATCCATCTGCCCGAGGTTACCTACAAGCCGCGTACGCAGTGCTACCGTCTGTATGCGCCGCGTTGGGGTTGTGGCCCGAGCCGGAACCCGTGCGCGTCGAAGGATCGCAATACCTCTTGGCCGCAATGGCCGTGGAGGAACCCGGCACCGAGGTCACCGCGACCCGTGTCGCCGGCCGGGCGGTCGGCCCCCACGGACGGTGGGCGGCGCTGCTCCGCCGGAGACCCGGGCCGCTTCCGAACGCCTAGAGCCGGTTACCTCCTGCGGCCGGGCCATCACCCCCTGTAGGAGCGAAATGATCCGGCCCCAGCTGAACCACGTGAAACCCGCTCTGGCGCTCGCCGCGACCGCCCTGCTGACCGGGGGCGCCCTCACCGGCTGCTCCGGCGGCGACGAGGCCGCCAAGGACTACCCGGCCTGGCAGAACACGCAGGTGAACGCGGTCAGCCGGGCCACCACGGGAGGCGGCGTCGCGGCCACCACCTCCATGCGGCCCGACGGCTCCCTGGAGACCGTCGCCCTCGACCTCGCCTCCGGCCGCCGGCTGTGGGCACACCCCGCGACGATGGTGGGGCGGCTTCCCGGCATGGGGGTGCAGGCTCCGGCGACCGTGGAGACCGGCGGCGGGCAGGCCGTGGTGGTCGCGCTCGACCCCGCCGCCGCCGGCCGCAAGGGCGCCACGCTGGTCGCCAGGGACGCCCGCACCGGGCAGCAGAAGTGGATCAGGCCCGTGCGGTCCACCTTCGGGCCGCAACGCTGCGGGCCGTACGTCTGTGTCTCCGAGGACACCGCGCTCTCGTCCGCCCGCGTCGTGGTCCTCGATCCGCGCGACGGTGCCGTGAAATGGCGCCTCGCCGGCATCGCGGAGGTCGAGTGGTCCGACGCGTCCAAGGTCGTCATGCTCAGGCTCGCCTCCCACCCGGTGCTGGAGGCCCGCGCGCTCAAGGACGGCAAGACCGTCTGGCAGCTGCCGATCGAGCAGGCCCTCGGCCCCGACGTCGACCTCAGCGGGGGCTGGGCCTTCGGCGCGACGGGCGACAAGATCATCGGGTACGTCGCCCCGTACACCAACCCAGAGACCAAGGAGACCTCGACGTTCGGCCTGTTCTCCGCGCGTCTCTCCGACGGCGCCGTCGACTGGATGCGGCCGTCCGTCGTCCGCGTCTACCCCAGCGGCAACCCCGCGTACGCGCCGGTCGTCCGGCCGGTCGACGAGCAGGGCCAGTATGGCGGGTTCGCCCGGCTCGACGCCGAGACCGGACGGGTCCTGGGGCAGATCACGCCTACCCAGGTCCCCGGGTCGGGCTGGTGGCTGGCCTTCCCGCCCGAGATGAACAAGCTCGGCTTCCTCAAGCGCGACGCGCCCGGCTCGGTCTTCGACCTCAGCACCGGCGAGCCGACCCCGGTGAGCGGCGCGAGCGGATGGTCGTTCTGCGTGACCGACCCCAAGCCGCTGCCGCTGCACGGCATGATCCCCGGGTTCTACTCGATCGCGGCGTTGTGCGAGTTCGACCTGGCCACGGGCAAGCGCAAGGACTCCTCCTCCGCGCCGCCCTCCTGGTTCACGGGCAGCCAGAACGGCTGGCGCCTGTGGCGCGACGAGAAGGGCGGCCTCCACGCCGTCAACGACGGCACCGCCACCGCCCCCGGCATGTACGGCTGAGCCGCCGACGGACAGGCGCCGCGCACGCGACCTTCGCGGACGGCCGGCCACGACCGCAGACCCGCGGTCGTGGCCGGCCGTCGTCGTACGACCCCCGCATTCGGCGTACGGTCCCGCCATTCGGCGGCGGCAGCCCCCGTAAGGGCAGGGCTCCACCGCGATCGACGCCTTCCGCACGTGTCTGACCAGCCGCGCAGGTCTCTTGACGGTGTCGCGAGGCGATGGCCATACTCTCGGAACAAAACTCAACTCGACTCAACTCAAGTTTTGGGAGCGGCATGACCATGCGTCAGATCATCGCCACCATTCCGAGCTGGTCTCCCCTGTATCCGCTGGGGATCCACGAGTTCCGGGACACCAAGAACGTCACCCTGCTCTGCCGTACCCGCCCCGGGCTGGTCGGCGAACTGCTGCCCTACCCGCTGACCGGCGGGGGCGACTACCTGCGGGTGAAGTGGTCACGCGTCGGCAAGGTCGTCGACCGCACCGACCTGTACAACATGGAGTTCATCCTCCCGTGCTCCTGGAACGGAGAAGCGGGTTCGCACGTGCCGTTGGAGTACATCGCCGACGACATGGGCCTGTGCGTGGGCCGCGAGGTGTTCGCCTGGCCCAAGAAGGGCGGCGAGATCGTCTGGGAGGAGGACGGAGAGGGCCGCATTCATCTCGAGTGCCGCAGGGGCGGGCACACCCTGATCACCACCGACTTCACGCCCGGCGACCCGGGCGCCGTCGAGTGGCCGGCCGGGGGACCCACCTTCCAGGTGCGGCACCTGACCACTCCTCACGAGGACGTGCCGGTCACCGCCGAGACGATCCGGTTGGAGTTCCCCGGCCGGACGCTTCGCCCGCCGGTCTTCGGTGCTGCGACCCTGGAGTTGCACGACGGCCCCGGTGATCCGCTGGAGTTCCTCGGGCCACTGGAGGTCGTGGCCGCCCGGATCGACTTCACCGATTTCGACTTCGGCCCCGGCGTCGTCGTCGATCAGTCCGAGATCTCCCGTTAGGGCTCTCTCCACCCCTCCCCCTCTCGATCCTTGGAGGATTGCGCATGAGAGAGCCGTCCACAGCGACGACGCTCGATGAGATGCCCCTACGCCCGTTCCACCTGCGGATCGCGGCGGTCGTCGGCGGCGGCATGTTCATCGACGGCTACATCCTCGGCATCGTCATCTTCGCCTTCCCGTCCATCCCCGAGGCGTTCGGCATGACGTCGGTCTGGGACGGCCTGGTCTCGGCCGCACCGCTGATCGGCCTCTTCACGGGCGGCCTCGTGTTCGGCCGGCTGACCGACCGGTTCGGCCGCAGGGACCTGTTCCGGCTGCATCTGCTCGCCATGGTGGTCGTCTCCGCCCTCCAGGTGCTGACCTCCGCGCCGTGGCAGCTCTTCGTCATCCGGCTGGTGCTGGGCCTGGCGATCGGCGGCGACTACGCGATCGGTCCGGGGCTGCTCGCCGAGTTCACCCCGCGCAAGCTGCGCACGTCGGTGATGAGCTCGCTCGGCGTGCTCTGGGCGCTCGGCTACCTCGTCTCCACCGTCGTCGGCTACTACGTCGTCGAACTCGGCGGCGACAACGCCTGGAAGTGGGCGCTCGCCACCAGCGCCGTGCCGTCCCTGATCGTCATGATCATGCGGACCGGCTCACCCGAGTCGCCGCGCTGGCTGATCAGCAAGGGCCGGGCCGCCGAGGCACGCCGGATCGTGGACAGGTGGCTCGGTCCCGAGGTCGTCCTGGACGGCCTGGCCGAGGCGCCGCAGGCCGCCGCTTCCTGGCGCAGGCTCTTCGCCCCGGACATGTGGCGCAGGACCGCGGTGGCCGGCCTGTTCTGGATGGCCCTGGCGATCCCGAACTTCTCGCTGTTCATCTTCCTGCCCGACGTGTTGTCCGCGCTCCACGTCAAGGACGAGTTCGTCGGCACGGTGCTGCCTTCGGCGTTCGCCCTGGTGGGCACGGTCGTCGGCATCTTCCTACTGCCGCGCATGGGCCGGCGGACCGCGCTGATCGGGTTCATGGCCGTGCTCACCGTGATCAGCCTCTGGATCGGTCTGGTGCCGGGCAGTCCGTGGATCACGGTGGCGCTGTTCGTCCTGTTCGGCATGCTGCTCGCGCTGGTCGGCAACCTCGAGTTCATCTACCCGAGCGAGCTGTTCCCGACGGAGCTGCGCGCCTCCGGGCTCGGCATCGCCTCCGCCGTCAGCCGGATCGGCGCCGCCGTCGGCACCTTCCTGCTGCCCATCGGCCTGGAGTCCATGGGGGTGGTCGGCGTCATGGTGGCCACCGCACTCGTCCTGGCGTTCGGCATCGTGGTCACCGCCGCCTGGGCCCCCGAGACCAACGGTCTGGCACTCGACGGCCCGGCGGCCTCATCCCCGCGGGCGAACAGCCCGGCGCCCCCTGCCGCCGACCACCCGGCCTGAGCCGGACCGCGGGCCCGCCACACCCGCCGTACCGGCACGGTCTCCTCTCACCGACCGGCTTGGCTCCCTCACACCGACCTGCCCTCTCACCGACCGGCCCTCTTGAGGACCGGACAGACAAGGAAACGACACCCATGCGGGAGAACTACAACCCCCTCGACTTCTGGCAGCGCCTGGACTACGCCCCGGCGGCGGAGCCGTACTCCGCGCCGGAGCTGAGCACCGTGACCGTCTACTGCCGGGGCGACGCCGACCAGTTGGAGCGGATGCTGCGGCCGACCCCGTTCGTGCTCGCCGACGACCGCTTCGTGGTCACCGTCGCCGACTTCTCCAGCGCCTCCAACGGCGGCTTCATGGATTGCGGCGTCATCGTCCCGGTCCGCTACGGCGACCTCGTCGGCGGCTTCTACCTGGCCGAGTACGAGAACCACTCGTGGAGCGTGGCGGCGGGCCGCGAGCTGTGGGGGTATCCGAAGCGCTTCGCGGACATGCGGGTCGACCGCTCGGACGACGCGATCTCCTGCAGGGTGTCGGCGGAGGGCCGCAGTCTGGTCGAGATCGACTGGAAGGCGGCCGACTCCACCGGCACGCCGCCCTGGCACGACGTGGTCGTCTACCCTCACCTGCTGGTCCGCGCCGTGCCGCAGGTGGACGGCCACGGCTTCGCGCTCTTCGACGTTCTCAGCCGCGACACCTCGCGCGACTTCGTCACCCACAGCGAGCGCCGCGGACGGGCCGAGTTGACGCTGGGCGAGGGCCTGGTCGGCGCCGGCGAACGCCTGACGGTCGTCGAGGTGCTCGGGGCGACCCACTCGGTCGGCGACTTCTACTCCACCGAGCGCAACGGCGTCCCCACCGTCGTGGCCAGCCTGGCCTGACCACCCCCGCGACCCCGCTCCGGATCAGGGTCCCGCTCCGGATCGGGGTCGCGGCCGTCCTCCTCCCGCACGAACGTGGCCAGGTAGGCGCGCATGAGGACCTTGGCCTGGGCGAGCATGTCCGGCCGGTCCCGCCCTGGCCCCAGCGCCGTCTGCACCAGGTGGTTGCCGACCATCGTCGCCACCGCGAAGGCGACGTCGGGGGCCTCCAGCTTCCCGCCGGAAGAGGCGACGAGCAGCTTCTGCGAGGAGGCGGTCAGATACTCCTGAAGGCGGCTCTGGACCTTGAGCGCCTGATCGCTCATGTGGTTGCCGTTCCACAGTTCGCGCACCACCGAGTCGCGGTGGAAGCTTTCGAACGCGTCCACCACCGCGTCGTTGGCCGCCTCCCAGGTCGGATACTCGCGGGCGCAGACCGTGTCGATGAGCGCGTAGGCCCGGTCCATGTAGCGGAAGGTCAGCTCCTCCAGCACCGCCTGGACGCTGTGGAAGTACGTGTAGAACGAGCCGGCGTTGACCCCGGACCTCTCGATGAGCAGCGTCGGCGAACTGACGCAGCCGTCGTAGCCGACCTCTTTGAGAAGCGCCTCGGCAGCCGAGATGATCCGCTCGACCTTGTCCCTGCTGCGGGCCTGTCTCGGCGTACGCCGCAGCGCGCTGACCGGCGCTCGGGAACCCACGAGATCTCCTGCCTCCACCGCGGACATGAGCCGTAACCACCCCGAAACCAGTCTCCCACACCGATCTCGCCGTACGAGATCGACGGAAGACGGCAGGGCCGCGGCACTGTGCAGTGGAAACACTGTGCAGTAGTACAAAATTCTGGTGAGTGGGGCCCGGGACGTGGCGGGCGGCGTACCGAGGGGTAACCTCCGGGGAGGAGGCCCCCCGAACCCTGTGTGGAGGGGCACGAGATCAGGCAGGAGAGTCACATGCCCGAGGCAGTCATCGTGGCGACCGCGCGGTCGCCGATCGGCCGCGCCTTCAAGGGGTCACTCAAGGACATCCGCCCGGACGACCTGACCGTGCAGATGGTCCGCGCCGCGCTGGCGAAGGTGCCGCAGCTCGACCCGAACGACGTTGACGACCTGATGCTGGGCTGTGGGCTCCCCGGCGGCGAGCAGGGCCACAACCTGGGACGCGTGGTCGCGGTGATGCTCGGGCTCGACAACGTGCCGGGCACGACCGTGACCCGCTACTGCTCCTCCTCTCTGCAGACGACCCGGATGGCGTTCCACGCCATCAAGGCCGGCGAGGGCGACGTGTTCATCTCGGCGGGTGTCGAGACCGTCTCCCGCTTCGCGAACGGCAGCTCCGACATGCCCCAGGCGCAGAACCCGCTGTTCGGCGAGGCGAAGGCGCGGACGGAGGAGACCGCGAAGGGCGGCGCTCCGGTGTGGCGCGACCCGCGTGAGGACGGCGCGCTGCCGGACGTCTACATCGCCATGGGTCAGACGGCCGAGAACGTCGCGGCCCTGAAGGGCGTCTCGCGGCGCGAGCAGGACGAGTTCGGCGTGCGCTCGCAGAACCTCGCCGAGAAGGCCCTCGCCAACGGCTTCTGGGAGAGCGACATCACCCCGGTGACGCTGCCCGACGGCACCGTCGCCAGCAAGGACGACGGCCCGAGGGCCGGCACGACGTACGAGGCGGTCTCGCAGCTCAAGCCGGTCTTCCGGCCGGACGGCACGGTGACGGCGGGCAACTGCTGCCCGCTGAACGACGGCGCCGCCGCGGTGATCGTCATGAGCGACACCAAGGCCGCCGAGCTCGGCATCACGCCGCTCGCCCGGATCGTGTCGACCGGCGTCACCGGCCTGTCCCCCGAGATCATGGGGCTGGGCCCGATCGAGGCGTCGCGGCAGGCCCTCGCCCGCGCGGGCATGTCGATCGGCGACGTCGACCTGGTCGAGATCAACGAGGCGTTCGCGGCCCAGGTGATCCCCTCCTACCAGGAGCTGGGCATCGACATCGAGCGGCTCAACGTGAACGGAGGCGCGATCGCGGTGGGCCACCCGTTCGGCATGACCGGCGCCCGCATCACCTCCACGCTGGTCAACAGCCTCCGGTTCCACGACAAGTCGATCGGGCTGGAGACGATGTGCGTCGGCGGCGGCCAGGGCATGGCGATGGTGCTGGAGCGGCTGTCCTGATCGACGGAGTTCACGCCGGTCCCGGCCGAGGCCGGGACCGGCGGGGGCTCAGCCGTGGTAGTCGGGGCCCGCGCGCGTGGGCTCGACCCGGATGATCACTCGCCTGTCCCGGATCATCACAGCGCGGTAGTCGTCCCAGTCCGGGTGCTCGCCGCTGATGTCGCGGTAGTACTGCACCAGCTGCTCCATCGCGTCCGGCAGCGAGACGACGTGGGCGATGCCCTCGATCTGCATCCACTGGCCATAGAAGGCGTCGGTCATCACGGTGAGCACGACCTGGGGGTTCTCCCGCAGGTTGCGGGTCTTGACGGCCGTCTCGCGGCTGCTGATCACGATGTAGCCGTCCTTGTCGCAGCCGACGGTCACCGGGGAGGTCTGCGGCCGGCCGTCCGGAAAGCGGGTCAGCATGACCGCTCGGTGGTTGTTCCTGACGAACTCACGCGCCTTGTCGAGATCCATAGAACAATGATGCGCCCGCACCGGGCCGGTGCGGGCGCATCAGCGCTGCCTCAGGACAGTACGCAGGACGGTGGCTGCCGGGAGCGTTTCGCTCCCGGGTCGCTGCTTGTGCGTGCTGTGTTCGTGTGTGCTGTGTTCGTGTTGCTGTGTTCGTGTTGCTGTGTGCGCGGGACGTCACTGCCCCCTCCCGCGCTCCGGTCTAGAAGCGACGGCGCCGTTCGTGCTCGAGGACGATCGCGGCGGCGTAGCCGTGGCTCAGCCCGTGCTCGTCGGCGAGCCAGTTGGCCCGCTCGTCACAGCGTAGGAACGACGGGCCGTTGTCGATGGCTTCGAACCACTCTGGGAGGTCGCGCCCGGTTATGGACGGGACACGGGCGATCAGCTTGTTCTGGGTCTCCGGTGAGTGGTTCAACGACATGGGCACCTCCACGGAAAAGGCTGCTTTGTGTCACAGTGCATCACCGGTCCGCGCTTGACAAGCCCTCAGCGGCATTGATTTGTTACAAGATGTTGATCGAAAGTTGCGTCGCCGATCACCGGATCCTGATATAGCGCGACAAAGGGGCGCCGCTCCCGGAGGAACGGCGCCCCTTCGACTCGTACGACTAGTCGTTGTTCGTGAAGTAGCTGATGAAGCGAAGGATCTCCAGGTAGAGCCAGACGAGGCTCAGGGTCAGGCCGAACGCCATCAGCCACGAGTAGCGCTCCGGCACGCCGGCACGCACCCCCTGCTCGATCTCACTGAAGTCGAGCAGCAGGAAGAAGCAGCCGAGCAGGATCATGCCGACGCTGAAGATCCAGCCGATGGGGCTGTCGGTGCGCAGGCCCAGGCCACCGCTGACGAAGATGCTCGCGATCCAGTTGATCAGCACCAGGCCGACCGCGCCGAACCCGGCGGCGACCACGAACTTGGCGAACTTCGGAGTCGGCCGGAAGATCTTCAGCGCGTACACGGCCAGTGTGCCGCCGAAGGCCACCATCGTGCCGAGCACGGCCTGCAGGACGATGCCGTTGTAGACCGTTTCGTACATGTGGCTCAGCACGCCGATGGCGACGCCGTAGCACACGGAGTAGCCGAGGATCAGCGCGGGGTTCGTGCTCTGCTTGAACGACACGATGAGCCCGAGGATCAGGCCCACGATCATCGCCGGTGCCGCCAGCCCCCAGCCGACGTTGAAGTACCAGGCCAGGGCGGCCGACACGACGAGCGTGCCGAGGGTCATGAAGCCGCGCACCACGACGTCGTCCATCGTCATGGCCCGCGCCGCCGGGGGAGCGTACGAGGGTGCGGCGTACATCTGGTTCAGCTGCTGCACGCTGGGCGTCGGACCGCCCCACGCCTGCTGACCAGCCGCCCCGCGCCGACTGAATATGGGGTTCTTGCTCTCCATTCGCTTCCTCCAGGACGCGACTCACTGATCAGCCGCTGCGCGGCCTAGTGGGGATGGTGCCCGAGGAGTGGTGCCCCTACAAGGGGGAGCGCCACTCCACCACAGTGGCAACGATCTGACGTGCGGGCGAGTTCCCGCCGTCGCCCACCGGCCACAACGGCCGACGCCGATCACCGAGCAACTTGAACAATTCCTTTACTTGAGGTCTTCAAGTCTAATGTTAGTGTGGTGTGAAGCCGAGAAGTAGCGGCCTGACCAGGCAGAACGCCTCAGCGACCACTCCGCCTGCCGTTGCGAGCCTCTCGTCCCGAATCAGACAGGCACAGCAAGCCGTGTCATCGCGAGGAGGACGGCGATGAACGTCAGCGGCCCACCGTTACTGCGAAGGCTCCGGCCTCATTCCATTCGAGGGCGCATCACCATCCTCGTCACGGCGCTCGCCACCCTGCTGCTGATCCCCACCGGGATCGTGGGCAGCGTCCTGGCCCGGCAGGCCTTCTCCACAGCGGTCTGGCTCGACGCCCGGCAGGAGGCCGCGCTCACGGCCGCCGGGTGGCGTACGGGCCACTTCCGCCACGTCATCACCCCGCAGGTGGCCGGGATCGACCTGGTCCAGGTGGTGGCTCCGAATCGGAGGGTGCTCGCCGCGTCGCCCGCCGCGCGGGGCATGGCCCCGCTGAGTTCCTTCTGGCCGTCCCAGCAGGATCCGATGCAGGACCTGCAGGCCTGCGCGCACGACGGGACCGGCTGCCTGCGCCTGTCGGCGCTGCGGGTGATGCCGGGGCCCGACTCTCCCGTCGTGTACGCGGGACGTCCCATCGACGGCTTCACCCCCGTCGCGATGTTCGATCTTCTCTTCACCGTGGAGGTCGCCGTACTCGTGCTGCTCACCGCCTGGGCCACCTGGAAGGTCGCCGGACGCACCCTGCGCCCCGTCGAGGCCATCCGCAGCGACCTGGCCGCCGTCAACGTGAACGACCTGGACACCCGGGTGCCCGTACCGGCCGTGGACGACGAGATCGGGCGGCTCGCCCGCACCGTGAACAGCACGCTCGCCCGCATCGAGCAGGCGAAGCTCACCACCGAGCGGGCGCTGCGGCGGCAGCGCGAGTTCGCCGCGGACGCCTCCCACGAACTGCGCACTCCGCTCGCCGGCCTGCGCGCGCAACTGGAGGAGGCGCAACTCCACCCGGACGAGACCGATCTGCGGTCGCTGCTCGGCGACGCGCTGCTCGACGTGGAGCGACTGGAAGCGATCATCGACGACCTGCTCCTGCTGGCGAAGGTGGGGGCGACGGCACCGGACCGCAAGCCCGTGGACGTGTCGGCGCTGGTCAGGGATGAGGTCGCCCGCCGGACCGACCGGATACCGGTGCGCCTTCTGCTGGCGGACGGGGTCAGGATGCACGCCGCGCCGCGCCACCTCGCCCGTCTGCTGACCAACCTGCTCGACAACGCGCAGCGGCACGCCCGGAGCGTGGTCGAGATCGGGCTCCGGGGCGACGACGGCTTCGTCGAGTTGTGGGTCGGCGACGACGGTCCCGGCGTTCCGGTGTGCGAACGGGAGCGGATCTTCGAGCGGTTCGCCAGGTCGGACACGGCGCGCAGCCGAGGCCGCGGGGGCACCGGGCTCGGCCTGGCCATCGCCCGCGACATCGCCCGCGCCCACTGCGGCACGCTGGTGGCGACCGAGTCGTCGTACGGCGGCGCCAAGTTCGTGCTGTGCCTGCCGGTCTCCGGCTGCCCGCCGAACACCGAGGCCGCGACCTCGCAGGCCGCGATCCGCGCCGCGGGCCCGTACGCCGAGCCGCCGCAGGCGGAGAACGCCTCGGCACCGGAGGATCGCGCCTGACGGCGGTCAGAGGCGGGCGAACCAGTCGCGGGCGGCCCGCCGCCCGCCCCCGCCGAGCGCCACCATCAGGGCGTACCGGGCCTTCACGGGAGCCAGCCCGCGCGCTCCGATGGCGCCGACCTTCGCGGCCAGCCCCAGGGCCGGCGGCAGGTCCTCCAGCGCGACCGGCCGGGTGCGGCACCGTGAGGCGACCACCACGGGGATGTCCCACTCCGCCAGCTCGCTGAGGGTCGCGTACAGGGTGATCGGGACGTTCCCGGCGCCGGTGCCCTCCAGGACGACGCCCCTGGCTCCGGCGTCCACGACGGCCGTGATCAGCACGGGATCCATCTCCGGGTACGTCTTGATCAGCGCGACGTTCGTCTCCGGCTCTCCCCGCGCGGCCGGGGGCCGCGGCGGCGGCGTCGCCGTCATCTCGACCCGGCCGTCGGCCACCCGGCCGAGGATCGGCGCGGGGGCGGAGGAGAGGGCCGCCACGCCCGTCGCGTCGGTCATCGTGACCCAGCGGGCCGCGTGCAGCTCGTCGTTCACGCAGACCACCGCGCCGACGCCGCGAAGAGCGGGGTCGGCGGCCGCGACCAGGGACGACGCGAGGTTGCGCGGGCCGTCGCTCGACAGCTCGTCCAGCCCGCGCACGGCGCCGGTCAGCACGATGCCGCCGCGTAGAGCGGCGGGCCCGGCGAGCAGGTCCGCGAGGAAGGCCGTCTCCTCGATCGTGTCCAGGCCGTGGGTGACGACCACGCCGTCGTACCCCTCGTCGAGCAGGGCCGTGCGGGCACGCCGGGCCAGCCGCAGCATGGTGGAGGGCGAGGTGTCCCAGCTCGGCTCGGCCTGCACGTCCTCGGTCACCACCTCCACGCCGAGATTCCCCGGTACGGCCGCCAGCAGATCGGCGGCCGTCGCGAGCCCCGGGCGGCCGGTGTGACGGGCGTACGCCATGACGTCGCCCGTCGCGACCAGCAGCACGCGTCCGGTCACGACGCGTCGTCCTCGGCGGATGCGGCGACCCCGGCGTGCCGCTCGAGCCGCTCGACGCGCCGCAGGAGCGGAGCCATCTCCTGACGGACGACCGCCGCCACGGCCTGCACAGCGGTCGGGGAGGCGGCCTGGGATGCGGCCTGAGGGGCGGTCTGGGTGGCGGCCTGGGATGCGGAGGCGTCCTGTCCCTGGGCCCGGAGGTGGACGTAGCCGGCGAGCGCCGCGACGACCGCGCGCCGCGTGAGGCGGGGCTCTGCGCCCCGCGCCCGCAGCACCTGCCCGCCGATCCCGTCGGGCTCCGTGACCAGGCCGAGCAGCAGGTGCTCGCACCCAATGTAGTTGTGCCCCAGCGCATGGGCCTCGGTGACCGCCAGTTCGAGGGCGTTGGCGGCGGGCGCGTCGAACCTGCTCGGACCGTCCTTCCGCGTTCCCTCGTCCCCGGCCTGTTCCGGGCCGGCCGCCCCGGCGGGTGGGGACGGGCGGTGGCTCGCGAGGTCGCGCTCGATCAGGGTGGGCTCGATCTCCATCGCTCGCAGGACGTGCAGGGCGAGGTTCTGCCCCTCGGCGAGCATCGCGGCGAGCAGGTGCTCGGTGCCGATGCCGATGCCGGAGGCCTCCTCGGCCCGGGCCCGTTCCAGCGCCAGCCGGAAGACGGCGCGGGTCCTGGGCGTGAAGTGCGACAGCCGGGGATCGTCGATCTCGAAATCGCCGAGGATGCTCTCGCGGATGGCGGTCACCCGGCGGACCGCCTGCTCAAGCGCCCGCTGACAGATCGCGGACACCGGGAGGGCCGCCTCCTTGACCGCCTCCGCGAGATCGTCCGGCAGGTACACGTTGATCTTAGGCATGCATCATTCATACCCCCAGTGGGGTTACATGTCTACCCCCAACCCTGATGCCCAGGTCAGGGAAGCGTGACGTACTTGCCGAGGAACTCCCGGACCTCGGGGATGTCCAGGCGGTAGTCGACGTTGGTCGTCTGACAGGCGTCGTCCACTCCGCTGATCGTCGTGGCCACGAGCAGGTTCGAGTCGGTGCCTCCGAGGTAGTTGGGGCCGCCCGAGTCGCCGTAGCAGGTTCCGCCCTCCCCGCGCGAGGAGTTCGGCGCCAGGTCGAGCCACCTGCTGCCGAGGCGCTTGAAGGAGATGGAGGTCTGGCTGCGCGTGTCGGTGTAGTGGAACCGCCATCCGTGCCGCTTCTTCGTGGGGTCCACCGAGCCGTAGCCGACCGGGGTGAAGCGCGCGGTCTTCAGACTGCCGTCGGCCTTGAGCTGATCGAGCAGGCCCAGAGGAGGCAGCTTGGCCGGCGCGATGCCGGTAACGGGCTCGGAGAAGACGACGACCGCCATGTCATGGGCGTCGCTCTTGTCCGTGTGCCTCGGGTCGGGCACGAAGCGACCGGTGTAGAGCTTGGTCCCGGGCTGGTAGTGGCTGGCGAAGGAGATCCGGGCGGTCTTCTTGTCCTCATGCCCGCAGTGGGCGGCCGTGAGGAAGACGGTCGGCGAGATGAGGGTGCCGGTGCAGTATGCCCACGTGCCGTCGCGTTCCGGCGTGTCTCCGATCAGAGCTCCCACTTCCGGGTGCTCGGTCCCATCGACCGAGCCATGGGTGATGGCCGACGCAGGCGAGGCGATACTTGCCACCAAACCGGCAAGAATCATGACAAAGGGGACGAAACGCATGCGCAAATGTATCCGAGCATGGGTTCCGTATGGCAATCGCCGCGAGAAGATCTACCGACCGGCCGTCAGGCCGGGACTTCGCATATCAACATCCGCCATCGGCGGTTGAGCCAGCCGGCCACGGCTCGGGCCGGCAGAACACGCACCAGGAGGCGCAGGGCCACACCCCCGCCCTACAAGCGAAGACCGCCCCTCCAGTCAAAGGAGGAGCGGCCATGACAATGCGGTCCGAGTCACCTACCTCGGCATACGGTGTCCCCAAACGCGCCGGTACTTTTGAACGTGGCGGTGCCCCCGGAGGCGGTGGTGCCGCCGGATGTGGCGGTGCCCCCGACGGTGATGGTGCCCCCGGACGTGGTGGTGCCGACCGTGATGGTGCCGACCGTGGCGATGGCCAGGCCCGTCACCCTGCGGGGATGTCGCCGCTGCCGCGACCGCCGAACTGGAAGTCGTCGAGGGCGAGGCCAGGGCAGCCCCAGCCGGCCACAGCATGAGCACGCCGAGCAGGGCCGCGCCTAAGATGCCGATTCGTTTCGCGCGCATGTGATTCCTTCCGGCCGAGGCCTCTGTAGCGCCACACGAGCGCCCGGAAGCCTCCGAATCAGACATACGGGACTATTCCCCTCCCCACGAGGTCATAGGGGCACCAGCCGTCAATTTGGAATCTTGAGTTGCCCTCGCAACTCCAAAGCCATCGCCTCGATGAAGGGGATGTCACGGGCCTTCTCCGCTCAGCCGGCCGAACCATCCTCATAGTGCTCATGCTCCCGGTACGCGGTGGTGAAGCGGCCGATCGTTGAGGGTCAGCCGACCGGAACGGGACCGACGCGCCGCCCGATCGGTGATCGGCGACTCTTGCCGGCCGATGAACTACAGTCGTCCGCCGTGGCCGAATCCTCCCCCTATCTGACCGCGACGGCGGACGCCTACGACGCCGTCGCCGACCTCTACGCCGACCTCGCCCGAGACTCGCTCGACCGCCTGCCGCTGGATCGAGCGATAATCGCCGCATTCGCCGAACTCGTACGGGCCGCCGGGCCCCGGCCCGTCGCCGAGGCCGGCTGCGGTCCCGGGTACATGACGGCACACCTGCGTAACCTCGGACTGGACGCCTTCGGCGTCGACCTGTCTCCCGCACTGATCGACATCGCCCGCAAAGACCATCCTGACCTGCGTTTCGAGGTCGGTTCGATGGGCGCCTTCGACGTGGCCGACGGCGAGCTGGGCGGTCTGCTCTCCTGGTACTCCGTCATCCACATCCCGCCACCGGAGCTGCCGCCGTACTTTGCCGAGTTCCGCCGGGTGCTGTCCCCGGGTGGCTACCTCCTGCTCGGTTTCTTCGAATCCGAGGGCGGTCCAGTGCTGGAGTTCGACCACAAGGTCACGCCGGCCTACCGGTGGCCGATCGAGGATTTGGCCGACCTGGCCCGCAAGGAAGAGTTCGTCGAGGTGGCGCGGATGTTGCGCGAGCCTTTGGAGGATGAACGATTCCGCCGCGGCCACTTGCTGATGCGCGCACTCTAGGCCCCGGCACCACACTCTGGCGCAAGGCGCGCAAGGCAGCGCTCCATGCTGGGCGAGGGATGAACGTGCGGGCACACCACGGGCACGGCGTCCCGTAGACGCTCGCCATTCAGCCGTGGTCAACCGGATAGCTACGATCGGCCCATGACCACGCTCCCCCAGGTCACGGGCTGATTGGTCGAGGCGGTGCTCAGTGCCCCCGGTGGGACTCGAACCCACACCACAGCCCTTTTAAGGGGCTTGCCTCTGCCATTGGGCTACGGGGGCGCCGCGATCATATGTCACGGATCACTCCTCTGTAAGCAAGTTACGTCTTACGCGGCTTGTCCCCCTTTCCACAGCGCGTGAACGGCAGCCCTGGCCGCCGCCCGGTCAAGGTCCGGGAGACCGTCCGCACCTTCTCCCCCGTCCACCACACCAGCATGTCAGAGCGCAGGAACACGCACACGGCCCGGCGGTGTGCGCCGCCGGGCCGTCTGCGTGTCCTGAGGTCGTCCGTCGATCCGTCCGCGCCGAGCGGGTCAGCGCTTGATGCCGCTCTTCGCGGCCGCCCTGAACTCGTCGCGCGGGTGCTCGATCTCGCCCAGAGAGATCGTCTCCCGCTTGAAAAAGAGCGACAGCGTCCAGTCCATCACCACGCGGACCTTCCGGTTGATCGTGGGGACCCGCGACAGGTGGTAGGTGCGGTGCATGAACCAGGCCGGGAAGCCGCGCAGCTTCATGCCGTAGACGTTCGCGACGCCCCGGTAGAGGCCGAGCCCGGCGACCGACCCGGCGTACTTGTGCCGGTAGTCCTGCAGCTTCTCCCCGCGCAGATAGGCGGTGATGTTGTCGCCGAGGACCCTCGCCTGCCGTACGGCGTGCTGGGCGTTGGGCGCGCAGTACTGGCCGGGGTTGGTCACGTCGGGCACGCCCGCGATGTCGCCGGCGGCGAAGGCGCCCTTGACGCCCGCGACGGTCAGGCGCGTCGTGGTCTTGATCCGACCACGCTCGTCGAGCGGCAGGTCGGTGGAGTTGACGATCGGGCTCGCCTTGACGCCGGCGGTCCAGACGATCGTGGCCGACTCGAACTCGTCGCCGTCCGAGGTCTTGACCAGGCCGCCCTCGCACGACTGGAGGAACGTCTCCATCTTGAGCTCGATGCCGCGCTCGCGCAGCTGCTCGGCGGTCCACTCGCCCATCTCGGGGCCGACCTCGGGCAGGATGCGGTTGGACGCCTCGATCAGGACCCAGCGCAGGTCCTTCTTGTCGATGCTCGGGTAGTACTTGATCGCGTCCTCGGTCATGTCCTCGAGCTCGGCGAGGGCCTCGATGCCCGCGAAGCCGCCGCCGACCACGACGAAGGTCAGCGCGCGGCGGCGCACGTCCTCGTCGTCGCTCGACTCGGCCCGGTCGAGGAGGGCCAGGACCCGGTTGCGCAGCGCGATGGCCTCACCGACGGTCTTGAAGCCGATGGCCGCGTCCTCCAGGCCGGGGATCGGCAGCGTACGCGAGATCGAGCCGGCCGCCATGACGACGACGTCGTACTCGATCTCCCGGGACTGGCCCGCGCCCGGCTCGAAGGTCAGCGTGCGCGCCTCGTGGTGCACCTTGGCGACCTTGCCGTTGAGGATGCGCACCATGGGCAGCACCCGGCGCAGCGGCGCCACGACGTGGCGCGGCGAGATGTTGCCGGCCGCCGCCTCAGGGAGGAACGGCTGGTAGGTCATGTACGACTGCGGGTCGATGAGCGTGATCCGCACGCTGCCGTCGCGCAGCTCACGGCGGAGTGTGCGCTGGAGACGAAGAGCCGAGTAAAGGCCCACGTACCCACCGCCGACGATGACGACGTGCTTCCAGTTGCGGTCTGCCACGGATGCCCTCCCAACGCTTGTGAAAGCGTTCACAAGCCTACGTCACGAGATGGCAACCGCACCAATCCACTAGGGCCAAAGGTCCAGTGATTTTCCCCACTTCGTCATCTCTTGACGACATTTCTCAGGAAAATTCCCGCAATCTTCCCTCAGTGATCGACTTCACACTTGTGAAATGCTTCACAAAGCTGCCGTTCCCAGGGTGGCGGCGCGGGCGAAGACCGCGTCGAGCATGTCCGTGGTGACCCGGCCGGTGAAAGTGTTCTGCTGGCTGGGGTGATAGCAGCCGATGAGCGTGACCGGAGCCGCGCCGTAGGAGACGGGCACCTCCACGGCGTGACCGAACGGCGGCCTGCGGGACGGCAGCGTGAACCCGGCCTCGCGCAGCGCGGGCCACACCGCCTGCCAGGCGAAGCCGCCGAGCGCCACGATCACCCGGGTCGTGCCGGCCACCAGCGCGAGCTCCCTGGCGAGCCAGGGGAAACAGGTGTCGCGCTCCTCCGGGGTGGGCTTGTTGGCGGGCGGCGCGCACCGCACCGCCGCCATCATCCGGGCGCCGATCAGCCGCTGCCCGTCGCCCGCGTGAACGCTGGTCTCCTGCGCGGCGAGCCCGGTGCGGTACAGCGACGCGAACAGCCAGTCGCCGCTGCGGTCGCCGGTGAAGATCCGGCCGGTCCGGTTGCCGCCGTGCGCGGCGGGGGCCAGCCCCACGATGAGCGTGTGCGGCGCCTCGTCGCCCCACCCCGCGATCGGCCGGCCCCAGTAGGTCTCGTCCGCGAACGCCCGCCGTTTGACGTCGGCGACCTCCTCCCGCCACTCGACGAGGCGCGGGCAGGCGCGGCACACCGACTGCCTGGCGGTCAGTTCGCTCAGCGTACGGCTCTCGGCGGCCAGTTTGGCGACCTCGTGGGCGTCGTGGGCGACGGGGGTGTCCGGGCACGCGGGGTCGCCCGGCCAGCCGGAACCGGGAGGAACGGAGCTCATGACACCGATCGTGCCAGGTCAAAAGGTGTGCGTCGGCCAGAAGCCGACTCTCGCGGCGCCGTCGCCCGCGACCGCCCGATCACACCGCCCGGAACCGGCCCGCCGGTGCCACGCCGTCCCGCGGTCTCCACACGGTGTCCGCGGGGCATCGGCGCGCGTGTCCTGAAGAGGCCATGCCGAGAAAGATTCCCATCTTTTCCGTCGCACCGGAGCTGGGTACGTAGGGCCCGTGTCCACCGACTCATTCCCCCCGCTGTTCGGCCCGGCGTTCGACGCCGACCCCTACCCCGCCTACGACTGGCTGCGCCGGAACGCCCCGGTGACCCGCGTGCCGCTGCCCGGCTGCGAGGCGTGGCTGGTCACGCGGTACGAGGACGCCGTGACCGCGCTGACCCACCCCGCCCTCGCCAAGGACCCGGCGGCCGGCTCGCCCGAATGGCGGGCCGCCTCTCTCGGCCTGCCCCTGGACCACCGGCCGGGGCTCGCCCGTCACATGATCAACGCCGACGGACGCGACCACGCGCGGCTGCGGCGGCTCGTGAGCTCGGCCTTCACGCCCGGGCGCATGGCGGGGCTGCGGACGCGGGCGCTGGAGGTGACCGACACGCTGCTCGACCACCTCGACGGCCCGGAGGTGGACCTGGTCGCCGGTCTCGCCTACCCGCTGCCGATCACGATCATCTGCGACCTGCTCGGCGTACCGGAGGAGGACCGGGCCACCTTCCACCACCACGCCTCCGTCATCGACTCGGCGGCGGCGTCCGAGGTGGAGGAGATCGCCCGCGCCACGGACGCCCTGGAGATCTTCCTGGCCGACCTGGTCGAGCTCAAGCGCTCCCGTCCGGGCAACGACCTGCTCACCGACCTCGTACGGCGGTCCAACCAGGGCGAGATCGACAAGGACGAGCTGACCTCGACCGCGTTCCTGCTGCTGATCGCCGGCCACGAGACGACCGTGGCGCTGATCGGCAACGGCCTGCTCGCGCTGCTACGGCATCCCGGCCAGGCGGCGGCCCTGCGCGCCGACCTCTCCCAGCTGCCGGACTTCATCGACGAGATGCTGCGTTACGACGGTCCCGTACGGAACGCCACCTGGCGCTTTCCCACCGAGCCCGTGGTCATCGGCGGCCAGGAGATGCTGCCCGGGGAGCCCATCCTCGTCTCGTTGCTCGCGGCCAACCGGGACCCGGCGGCGTTCGCCGACCCGGACGCGTTCTCCCCCGGCCGGATCGGCGAGCCGCACCTCGCCTTCGGCCGGGGGCCGCACTACTGCGTCGGCGCGGCGCTGGCCAAGGTGGAGGGAGAGGCCGCGATCGGCCGGGTCCTCGAACGGTTCCCCGATCTGGCCCTCGCCGCCGACCCCGCCGAGCTGAGGTGGTGGCCCAGCGCCATCATGCGCGGTCTGTTCTCCCTGCCTGTCCGCCTGCACGGCTGACGTCCCGCCCGGCTCCGTCCATAGACGGAGCCGGCCTGATCTCGCGCCTACCTATTGGCGTCGGTGGGCGACGGTTCGGCGGAGGGCGACGGTTCGGCGGAGGGCGCCGCGGGGGCCGTGGCGTCCGTGGGCGTCGGCGGGGCGGGCACGCAGGTCGCCTCCGTCCCGTCCCGATCGGGGAACCCGGCGGGGTCGACGGGCTCGTCCACCCGCCGAAGCGGCAGCGGGTAGGCGTTGCGGATGGGCGGCTCGCCGTCACAGGGGATGACGATCGTCTGTCCGGAGCCCTCCGGATCCACCATGATCGGATTTCCGTCCTGGTCGTACAGCCGCACGTCGTGCAGGGGCGTGCCGTCCGCCGCGAACGGAAGGATGTTGGACACGTCCCCTCCCAGCGAGGACGCTCTCTCCACCCGCATGCCCGGCGCGTACACGTCCGGCTGGGGGTCGTAGTCGAAGGCCACGCTCCGCGACGACGTGCTCGGGACGTTCGCCATCGCCACGATTACCAGGTACGCGGCGAGCAGGTTGGCCCCGAGCAGCAGCGCCCGGCCCCAGCGCGACGGCCGCGCACGGCCCCGCCGGCCCAGCCACACCGATCCCCAGATAACCGCCAGCGTGAACACCCAGGCGGGGATGTCGCCGGGGACCAGCCCGGGGGCACTGATCGGCGCGAGCACGGCCAGCGCGAGCACGTAGCCCCGCAGCACCCACCACGCGGGGCGCAGTTCGGGGGCGAAGACGGCGGCCTGACGGTAGGGCGGGAGCACGAGCAGCCGCGTGTGAACGCGCCGGACGGCTCCGCTCACCCGCTCGCGCAGCCGCCCGCCCAGCGAGGAGCCGCCGCCCGACGGCCGCCCGCCGTAGGCGGCCCGAAGCTCGGCCGCGTACGCCTCGGGGCTGCCGAGGCGTTCCTCCAGCGGCATGCCCGGCTCGGCGGCGACCTCGGCCAGATGCTCGTCCAGGTCCTCCAGCAGTGCGTCCCTGTCGCGGGCGGGGAGATCGGCGAGCGCCTCGCGTACTTCGGCGGCGTAGTCCTGGGGCGTCATTGGGGGATTCATCCCGGATCGACCTCCTTGAGCAGGTCGTTCATGGTGGCGGCGAACGACGTCCAGGTCTTCGCCGAGGTCTGGAGGAGCGAGCGGCCCACGTCGTTCAGGCCGTAGTACTTGCGGTGCGGCCCCTCGTCGGAGGCGACCACGTAGGAGGTGAGCGCTCCGGCCTTGAAGAGCCGCCGCAGCGTCCCGTACACCGAGGCGTCGCCGACGTCCTCCAGCCCCGCCTCACGCAGGCGGCGCACGACGTCGTATCCGTAGCTGTCGCGCTCGGCGAGCACCGCGAGGACCGCCAAATCGAGAACCCCTTTGAGGAGCTGGCTACTGTCCACGCACTGCACAGTACTACGCAATGCGCAATAGCGACAAGAGCTCCTCCTGGGCCGCACGCTGCCGACCACAGCCCAGGCAGCTCGGCTGTCCCGCGCGGCTCTCGCTGGTTCTCTCTGCCCGACCTCGGCGGTGCCCGTCGGCCGCTGCGAAATCCTGACGCCGTCGAGGAGTAGAGAGCGGTCCTCATCCCCGGTTGCCCTTACGGGCGCGGTATCAGTGCGGTTCGGGCGCGGTCGTAGCGCAGCCGGGTCCGCCGGGTGGGCGGGCGCAGGTCCCTTGGCCGGGCGGGCCGCGCGGCCGGTCCGAGCGGTGTCCGAACAACAACGCCGGGCCGCGTCCGCCGGTGATCCTCAGGCGAAAGGTCAGCTCTCATGTGGTTAGCCATGGGCCTGCGGGCGGAGGCGGACGCCGCCGTGACGGTGCGGTCGTTGCGTGGCTTGCACCACCGCTTCAAGCCGCGTGGCGTGTGAACCGGCCCGCGCTTAGGTGACTCATCCCCGAGCGCGGGGTCGGCCGACGCAGGCGCGCACGTGAATGCCTCGGCGTGGTGCGTGGCTCGTAGCGCCGGCCCGCTGACCAGCTCTGCCACCATCAGTCAGCGCGGTCGAGGACGTTCGCGCGGGCCACGGCGTACCGTTCGCGGATCGCCGGCACGGCGTCCGCCTCGTGCGTCTCGACCTGCCCGACCGTCCATGACGGCGCCCGCTGCCCGCCCGACAACACCCAGGCCGCCTGGCGGGCGGCGCCGTCGGCGACGTACTCCCCCAGTGGTGGGACGAGTACGGGGCGGCCGAAGACTGTAGGCGCGATCCGGCGTACCGCCTCCGAGCGGGCGCCGCCGCCGACCAGGATGACCCGGTTGACCGTCGCGCCCTGCGCGATCATTGCGTCCAGCCCGTCGGCGAGTGCGCACAGCATGCCCTCCACCGCCGCGCGGGCCAGGTGCGCGGGAGTCGAGGTCCGCAGGGCCAGGCCGTGCACGGCTCCGGTGGCGTGCGGGAGGTTCGGTGTGCGCTCGCCCTCCAGGTAGGGCACCAGGACCAGCCCGTCGGCGCCCGGCGGGGCGGACAGCGCCAGCGCCGACAGCTCTGCGTGGTCCACCCGCAGCATGGTCGCGGCCGCGTCCAGCACCCGGGCGGCGTTGAGCGTGCACACCACCGGCAGGAACCGGCCGGTCGTGTCGGCGAACCCGGCCACGATCCCGCTCGGGTCCGCGGCCGGCACGTCGGAAACGGTGGACACTATGCCGGAGGTGCCGATCGACACGATCACGTCGCCCGGCTCGGCACCGACACCCAGCGCCGCTGCGGCGCAGTCGCCGGCACCGGGGCCCAGCGGCGCGCCGGTGCGCAGGTGCCCGGCCTGACCGGTCGGCCCGAGCACCTGCGGCAGCAGCACGTCGTCGCGACCGAAGGCCAACCGGAGCAGGTCCAGGCGGTACTCATCGGTCGCGGCCGACCAGTATCCGGTCCCGCTGGCCTCGCTGCGATCGGTGCGCAGCGCATCGAGCCCCGGTGCGCCGGACAGTCGCCAGGTCAACCAGTCGTGGGGCAGACAAACCGCGGCTGTACGGGCGGCGTTGTCCGGCTCCGCCGAGGCCAGCCAGCGCAGCTTGGTGACGGTGAAGCTGGCCACCGGCACCAGGCCGACCGCCTCCGCCCATGCTCGCTGTCCCGCCTCGCCGCCACCGAGATCCGAGATCAGGTCGGCGGCGGCGCCGGCCGAGCGGGTGTCGTTCCACAGCACGGCATCCCGGATCACCTCGCCGCCGGCGTCCAGGCACACCATGCCCTGCTGCTGCCCGGCGATCGAGGCGGCCGCCACGTCGTCCAGTCCGCCGGCCTGTGCGACCGCGTCGGACAGTGCGGCCTCCCAGGCGGCCGGCGGCACGGCGGTGCCGACGGGGTGTGGTGCGCGACCTTCGCGCACCAGCTTCCCGGTCTCGGCGTCGCGGATGACGACTTTGCACGACTGGGTCGACGAGTCGACCCCGGCGACGAGGGGCACCGGTCCTCCGGGGGTTGTCGGGTGCGAGTCAGGTGGCGCGGTTGGTCAGCGGGGGCGCGGACCAAGTGGTCGACGGCGAGCTGGTTGAGCGGATGAACCCGAAGCCCTCGGCGCCGACCGTGTCTGGGGTCGAAGGTCTAGAACGCTTGGGCGATTTGGTTGGATGGATAAATTATTTCGGCTGCACTAGATGTGTTGTCAAGACCATGAAGCAGCCCGCTGCGGGTTACCAAAGCTGATCATCAGCGACGTCGACCTCCTGCGCCGTCATCCCATGACGATCTAGCGCAACATCCGCACCGGCAGCACCCCAACGCCCGCAGCCCAGCCGTCGTCACGTGGCTGCCCAGGCCCTCACCGCTCAGCGCCGGATCCACTGCCATTGGTCTCCAAGGGCCTCGTCCGCGCGAGGAAACACGTGGGCTCAATCCGCTACCTGGCGGCTGGGGACATCTTCGGGAGCGGAGGGCCTCCCGGAGGAGCGGGGCCGGCGGACGCGTCAGGTGGTGAGGGACCAGGCGATGCCGTCGAGGATGTCGTGCTCGCTGACCACGACCTCGGAGAAACCGTAGCGACGGACGATGCGATCGAGGATGAGCGAGCCCGCGCCGATGACGTCCACCCGGCCCGGGTGCATGACCGGGATGGCCGCCCGCTCGTCGTGCGTCATGCGCAGCAGCCGCGCGGACACCTCGTGGACCTGCTCGGCCGGGATGCGCGAGTGATGGATGCGCGCGGGGTCGTAGGCGGGCAGGTCGAGCGCGATCCCGGCGACCGTGGTGACCGAGCCCGCCAGGCCGACCAGCGTCCGCGCCGTACGCACCGGGACGCTCTCCTCGACCCGGTCCATGGCCGCCTCGATGTCGGCGACGGCCGCCTCCACCGTCTCGGCGCTCGGCGGGTCGTCGCGCAGGTGGCGCTCGGTCAGCCGTACGCAGCCGATGTCCACCGACAGCGCGCCCTCGACGGACCGGGAGCCGACGACGAACTCCGTCGAGCCGCCCCCGATGTCCACCACCAGATAGGGCGTCTCGGCCTCGGCACCGGACCGGGCGAGGCCCCGGGTGGCGCCGGTGAAGGACAGCCGCGCCTCCTCGTCACCGGTCACCACCTCGGGCTCCACGCCGAAGATCTCCCGTACGCCGGAGACGAAGTCGGCCCGGTTGGCGGCGTCGCGGGTCGCCGAGGTGGCGACGACGCGGACCGGCACGGGACCGTCCGGAGAGTGCTCCCTGATCAGCTTGGCGTACCCGCGCATGGCGGCGAACGTCCGCTCCAGGGCCTCCGGCGCGAGCCGTCCCGTGCGGTCGACGTCCTGACCGAGCCTGACGATCTCCATCCGCCGCTCGACGTCGGTGAGGTCGTCGCCGGAAATGTCCGCGATGAGAAGGCGGACCGAGTTGGTCCCGCAATCGATGGCCGCGACCCGCTTCGTCCCCACGCTCATCCCCTCCGGTCGGCTCCCCGCGCCACGACGGCGCTCCCGTCTCTGTCCCGCGCCGGGCTCATGACCGCTCTTCGGATTTCTCCACGACGACGCAGGGGCCGCCGGCCCACCAGTCGGGCAGCGCGTCGATGGCCTCCCGGCCGAACGGGTTGGCCCCCGGCGCGGCCAGCTCGTGGGCGACCAGCGCGTGCAGGCACTTGACCCGGCCCGGCATGCCGCCGGCGCTCTGCATGTCGCGCGGCAGCGGCTCCAGGCCCTCCTCGTCGGCCGCGCGGTCGCGGCGGGCGACGTAGTCCTCGTGGGCCGCCCGGTAGGCCTCGGCCAGCTCGGGGTCCTCGGAAAGCCGGGCCTGCATGCTCTTCATCAGGCCGGACGACTCCAGCGTCCCGATCGCCGAGGCGGCTTTCGGGCAGGTCAGGTAGAACAGCGTGGGGAACGGCGCGCCGTCGGGCAGCCGGGGCGCGGTCTCCAGCACGTCGGGCAGCCCGCAGGGGCACCGGTGGGCGACGGCCCGCACCCCGCGCGGCTGCCGCCCGAGCTGCGCCCGCGCCGCCGCCAGGTCCGCGGGGTCCACATGGCTCACGTGGCCCACGTGGTCCGCCTGGTCGTCCACCACGTCGATCTCCTCGCCCTTCACGATTTCCGCCACGGAGCCCGTCACGATGCCCTGTCGGGGCGCGTCCGCGATCCTCATCCCGTCGGCGCCGACGCCGACGGGGACGCGGACGCCGTCGGTGCGGGGCTCTGCCGCGCCGCGGGTACGGCGGGCCGCCCCTTGTCCGCCGCCTCGAACGACCGCCAGAGGGTGAGGTACCAGGCGGGCCGCTCCGGCGGCTTCGTCCCCGCCTTGGCGGCGGCCGTCCCGGCCGTCTTCTCGTCGAGCACCTGATAACAGTCCGCGCCCGGCTCGCAGTAGAACAACCGCTCCTTGGCCAGGCGCTTGATGTAATCCGGATCCTCCAGCCGCCGGCGCCGCTCCTCCAGATTCTGGAGCTTGCGCAGCGCGTTCGCCTGCTGGTCCTCCAGCTGGGCGATCTGCCGGCGCTGGGCGACGTACTCCCGCACGGGGTAGGCCAGGCTCATGGCGATGGCGCACACGACGACCGCGAGGATCGCCGCGCGCCCCGTGAGCTGCGGCCGCTTCGCCGCCACGAAACCACCCCTCCCGGTCGGTCAGCCCATGGCCCGGTCAACGGCCACACTAACCGCCCGTCCCGGCCGTACACGCCCAGACGTGGCACGGCGTCGCCGCACCACGCGTCCGGAACGTGTCCAGCCGGGCTACCCCCGTGTGCGACCTAGCCCTGGAAGCGCGGGAAGGCGGAGCGACCGGCGTACCGCGCCGCGTCGTCGAGCAGCTCCTCGATGCGCAGGAGCTGGTTGTACTTGGCCACCCGGTCCGAGCGGGCCGGGGCACCGGTCTTGATCTGGCCGCAGTTGGTGGCCACGGCGAGGTCGGCGATCGTGGTGTCCTCGGTCTCGCCGGAGCGGTGGCTCATCATGGAGCGGTAGCCGCTGCGGTGGGCCAGGTCGACCGCGTCGAGGGTCTCCGACAGCGTGCCGATCTGGTTCACCTTCACCAGCAGGGCGTTGGCGGCGCCCTCGCGGATGCCCCGCCCGAGCCGCTCGGGGTTGGTGACGAACAGGTCGTCGCCCACGAGCTGGACCTTGGCGCCGAGCGACGTGGTGATGGCCTTCCAGCCCTCCCAGTCCTCCTCGTTCAGCGGGTCCTCGATGGAGACCAGCGGGTAGGAGCGGACCAGGTCCTCGTAGAAGGAGATCAGCTCGGCGGCCGACACGCCCTTGCCGTCGATCGTGTAGACGCCGTCGTTGTGGAACTCGCTGGCCGCGACGTCGAGCGCGAGCGCGATGTCCTGGCCCGGCGTGTAGCCGGCCTTCTCGATGGCGACCATGATCAGGTCGAGCGCGTCGCGGTTGGACGGCAGGTTGGGCGCGAAGCCGCCCTCGTCGCCCAGGCCGGTGGCGTAGCCCTTCTCCTTCAGCACGCCCTTGAGCGTGTGGTAGGTCTCCGCGCCCATGCGCACCGCCTCGGAGAACGTCTCGGCGCCGATCGGCGCGATCATGAACTCCTGGATGTCCACGTTGGTGTCGGCGTGCGCGCCGCCGTTCAGGATGTTCATCATCGGCACGGGCAGGATGTGCGCGTTCGGCCCGCCGACGTAGCGGAACAGGGGCAGGTCGGCGCTGTCGGCGGCGGCCTTGGCGACGGCCAGCGAGATGCCGAGGATCGCGTTGGCCCCGAGGCGGGCCTTGTTGGGCGTGCCGTCCAGGTCGATCATCGTCTGGTCGATGAGACGCTGCTCCTCGGCGTCGAACCCGAGGAGCTCGTCGGCGATCTCGTCGGTCACGCCGAGGACGGCCTTCTCGACACCCTTGCCGAGATAGCGCTTCTTGTCCCCGTCGCGCAGCTCGACGGCCTCGAACTGCCCGGTGGAGGCGCCACTCGGAACGGCGGCACGGCCGGTGCTGTAGTCGTCCAGCAGTACCTCGACCTCGACCGTGGGGTTCCCACGGGAGTCGAGGATCTCGCGGGCGGTGATGGCCTCGATGGCAGCCACGAACGCTCCTAGCAAAATGGCGGGCGGTTTGCCACCCGAGCCTATCGGTCCCTACTACTCGGTACGGCGCAGGGCCGCCCATTCACGGCGTGTCCGGCGGGCCGCGGCCGGGTCATTCGAGGCCGGGGGCAGCGGGGTCCGCCGTGCCCTCCCACTCCTCCACGCGCCGCCGGTACTCCCTGGCCGCCGCCCTCAGCTCGGCCTCGGGGTCGAGCCCCGCGTCCTGGGTCTCCCGTACGAGCGTGAACAGGCGGGCGCCGGCGGGCGGGGCGAGGTCGCCGGCGAGGGAGGCGGGCGCGCCGGCCCGGCCGGCCCGGCGCAGGAGCTGAGCGGCCAGGGAGATCGCCGGCTGGCCCATGGGCACGCCGCTGAGCGCCGAGGCGGTCTCCCCCTTGGCGGCCCGCTCCGCCGCCTTGATCGTCTCCCAGTTGTCGCTGACCTCACCGGCGCCGGAGACGTCGACGTCCGCGAAGACGTGCGGATGGCGGCGGACCAGCTTCTCCACGATCCCGGCGGCGACGTCGTCGATGTCGAAGCCGTCCCCTGACGTCCCCTCCGCGCCCATCCGTTCCTGGGCGAGCCGGGCGTGGAACATCACCTGGAGCAGCAGGTCGCCGAGCTCCTCGCGCAGCGGCGGGCCGTAGTCGCCCTGGTGGATGGTCTCCAGCACCTCGTAGGCCTCTTCGACCAGGTAGGGCACGAGCGACTCGTGGGTCTGCTTGCGGTCCCACGGGCACTCGCGGCGCAGCCGGTCCATGACCTGGACGAGGTCGAGCAGCCGGGCGCCGGGCAGGTCGTAGGAGCCGGGGACGACCTCGATCTCCGGCGGCTCGTCGAGGGAGATCGCGGCGTGGCCGACCGCGCGCATGAAGTCCTCGTCGCCGTCCTGCGCGGCCAGCCACACCACCGTCCCCGTACGGCTCTCGCGGGCGATCGCGCCGGGGTCGGGGGTCACCACCTCGACCCGGACGCCGGCCTCGTCGAGATAGGGCAGGTAGGGGTGGTCCGGGGTGCCGGTGAGCACCCGCCCCCGGGTGAGGGCCTTCCACGCCGCGGGCGCGAGCAGGCCCGGAGCGACCCGGGGCGAGGTGGTCACCACGATCAACGCCATGGCCTCAGCCTAATGAAGCCGGGGCTCAGCCCGCCTGGGCGGCGCCCGCCGCATCCGCGGCGGCCCCGCCCGCGGTGGCCCCGCTCGCCGAGCCGAAGCGGTCGTCGGCGACGAAGCCCTGCTGGGGGTCGAACTTGCCGTAGCGCGGGCTGTACTTCACCGGCACGGTCGAGTCGGCCTCCTCGATGACCTTCTGGAGGGCGGCCTGCTGGCTCGCCTGGTCCTGACCGGCGCCGGACTGCTGCGCCAGCTTGTTGCGGACGATGACGGCGCGGACGAAGTCGCGGCCCTCGTCCAGCGGGATGCCGTTGGCCAGCAGCACCTTGTCGAACTGGTCCCAGCCGCCCTGCGCCGTGGCGACGTCGTCGACCTCCCGGTCGGTGACCGTGACACCCTTGCGCCGGCCGAGCTCCTGGAACTGCCTGCTCGTGCTCATGTTGAGCAGGACCGTCTGCGGCAGCGAGAAGGACAGCTGGAGCTGCTCCTCGGGGATCTTGTTGGCGGCCAGGTCGGCGCGCAGCGCGCGGACCTCGTCGTTCAGCTCACTGGAGGTGATGCGCTCCTTGCCCACGATGGCCGCGGAACCCGCCTGCACGGGGCCGCCGCACGCGGTCACGGCGATCCCGGCCGCCGCCAGCGCCACGGCGGCGCGCACTCGATACGACTTCACGGACGATCCTCCCGAACGACACCGGCCACGCATATGTTGACAATTCGCGGGTCACTGTACCCGCATCGACTCCAGGAACATGGCCTCGACCAGGTCCCCACACCATTTCAGCAGGTCGAGGTCGCGTAGTGGCTGACCGCCGATCGGCTTGGTCTTGGGCACCGGCACGAGCAGGATGCCCGTCGCCTGCTTCCAAAGGGAGCGGGGATAGAGCCGCTGCAGCCGCACCTGCTGGGAGTCCTTCAGCTCCACGGGCGCGAACTTGATCTGCTGGCCCTGCAGCGTCACGTCGGTCAGTCCCGCCTTGCGGGCCTTGATCCGGAAGCGCGCCACCTCCAGCAGGTTGTCCACCTCCTGGGGCGGCCTGCCGTACCGGTCGGTGAGCTCGTCGCGGACCGCCGTGATGTCGTCCTCCGACCCGATCGCCGCGATCCGCTTGTACGCCTCCAGGCGCAGCCGCTCCGAGGTGACGTAGTCGTGCGGCACGTGGGCGTTGATCGGCAGTTCGACCTTGACCTCGGGCCGCTCCTCCACCTTCGCCTCGCCCGCGAGCTTGGACTTCTGCTCTTGGACGGCCTCGGCCATCATGCGGACGTACAGGTCGAAGCCGACGCCGGCGATGTGGCCCGACTGCTCGGCCCCGAGGATGTTGCCGGCGCCGCGGATCTCCAGGTCCTTCATGGCGACATACATGCCCGCGCCCATCTCGGTGTGCTGGGCGATCGTGGCGAGCCGCTCGTGCGCGGTCTCGGTCAGCGGCGACTCGGGCGGATAGAGGAAGTAGGCGTAGCCGCGCTCGCGGCCCCGGCCGACCCGGCCGCGCAGCTGGTGGAGCTGCGACAGGCCGTAGTTGTCCGCGCGGTCCACGATGAGCGTGTTGGCGTTGGGCACGTCCAGGCCGGACTCGACGATCGTGGTGGAGACGAGCACGTCGAAGTTGCGCTCCCAGAAGTCCACCATGATCTTTTCGAGCTGGCTCTCGTTCATCTGCCCGTGCGCGACCGCGATCCGCGCCTCCGGCACCAGCTCGTGCAGCCGCGAGGCCACCTTGTCGATCGTGCGGACCCGGTTGTGGACGAAGAACACCTGGCCGTCGCGCATCAGCTCGCGCCGGATCGCCGCCGCGATCTGCTTCTCGTCGTACGGCCCGACGAACGTGAGGATCGGGTGCCGCTCCTCCGGCGGGGTGAGGATCGTGGACATCTCGCGGATCCCGGTGAGGCCCATCTCCAGCGTCCGCGGGATCGGCGTCGCCGACATGGCGAGCACGTCCACCTGCGTACGCATGTGCTTCATGGCCTCCTTGTGCTCGACGCCGAACCGCTGCTCCTCGTCCACGATGATCAGGCCGAGGTCCTTGAACCTGACCTCGGGCGACAGCAGCCGGTGGGTGCCGATCACGACGTCGACCTCACCCGTGGTGAGCCCCTCAAGGGTCTGCTTGACCTCGCCGTCGGTCTGGAACCGGGAGACCGGCTTCACGGCGACGGGGAAGCTGGCGAACCGCTCGCCGAACGTCGACAGGTGCTGCTGCACCAGCAGCGTCGTCGGCACGAGCACGGCGACCTGCTTGCCGTCCTGCACCGCCTTGAACGCCGCCCGCACCGCGATCTCGGTCTTGCCGTACCCGACGTCGCCGCAGATCAGGCGGTCCATCGGGACGGGCCGCTCCATGTCGCGCTTGACCTCGTCGATCGCTTCGAGCTGGTCGCCCGTCTCGGCGTACGGGAAGGCGTCCTCCATCTCCCGCTGCCAGGGGCTGTCGGCGGCGAACGCGTAGCCGGGCGAGGCCATCCGGGCCGAGTAGAGCCGGATCAGCTCGCCCGCGATCTCCCTGACCGCCTTCTTCGCCCGGGTCTTGGCTTTGGCCCAGTCGGCCCCGCCCATGCGGTTGAGCGTGGGCGCCTCGCCGCCGACGTAGCGCGTGACCTCGTCGAGCTGGTCGGTCGGCACGTAGAGGCGGTCGCCCCTGGCGTACTCGATCACGAGGTACTCACGGGTCGCGCCCTGGACCGTGCGCTGCACCATCTCGATGTAGCGGCCCACGCCGTGCTGCTCGTGCACCACGTGGTCGCCGACCTTGAGCTGCAGCGGGTCGACCATGTTGCGGCGGCGCGACGGCAGCCGCCGCATGTCCTTGGTGGACGCCTTCTGGCCGACGAGGTCGAGGTGGGTCACCACGGCGACGTCCGGCGTGACGAAGCCGTGGTCGATCCGGCCCGTCGTGACCTGCACGACGTCCTTCGGCGGCGGGCCGTCGAGGGACGGCACCAGCCGCGCCGCCACGTCCACGCCCTTGAGCAGCTCGACCATGCGCTCGGCCGGGCCATGCCCCTCGCTCAGCAGCACGACGGCCTTGCCCGTGCCCATCCAGCCCTTGATGTCGGCGAGCGCCCGCTGGGTGTCGCCTCGGTAGGCCTCGACGTCCTGCGCGTCCAGCTCCACGCCCTCGCCGAAGGGGGCGATGCTCCACCACTGCTGGCCCAGCTCGCCGGCGTGGTGGCGCACCTCCTCGAGCGTGCGGAAGGCGGCCGCCTCCAGGTCGATCGGGGCCTCCCCGCCCGCCGCCGCGGCGATCCAGGACGCCTCCATGAACTCCTGACTGGTGCGGACCAGCTCGACGGCCCGGCCGCGGATGCGCTCGGGGTCGCAGACGAACACGGCCGACCGGATCGGCAGGTGGTCGAGCAGCAGGTCCATCTCCCCGGCGAGCACGGGCGCGAACGCCTCCATGCCCTCCACCGGCACACCCTCGGCGAGCTGGTCGAGCACGTCCTTCAGCGCCGGGTGCTCCTCCCCCAGCTCGCGGGCACGCCGCCGTACGTCGTCGGTGAGCAGCAGCTCGCGGCAGGGCGCGGCGAACAGCCCGTCCTGGGCGACCTCCAGCGAGCGCTGGTCGGCCACCTTGAACCAGCGGATCTCCTCGATCGTGTCGCCCCAGAACTCCAGCCGCAGCGGATGCTCCTCGGTGGGCGGGAACACGTCGAGCAGACCGCCGCGCACGGCCACCTCGCCGCGCTTTTCCACCATGTCCACCCGGTGGTAGCCGTTCTCGACCAGCCGGGCCACCACGTCGTCCAGGTCGGCGTCGTCGCCCGCGCGCAGCCGTACGGGCGCGAGGTCGCCGAGACCGGCCACGATGGGCTGGAGCAGCGAGCGGATCGGGGCCACCACGATCCGCAGCGGGCCCGCCGCCGGGTCGCCCTCGATCGGGTGCGCCAGCCGCCGCAGCACGGCCAGGCGCTGGCCGACGGTGTCGCTGCGCGGCGACAGGCGCTCGTGCGGCAGCGTCTCCCAGGCGGGGAAGACGGCCACCGAGTTCTCGTCGACCAGGCTCGTGAGCGCGGCGGCGAGATCCTCCGCCTCGCGCCCGGTCGCCGTGACGGCGAGCACCGGCCGTACGCGGGACAGCGCGGCCACGGCGAACGGCCGCAGCGCGGGCGGCGCCACCAACTCGGCGCCGGGGTGGGCGGCCTGCCCTGCCGCGTCGAGCGCGGCGGCCAGCCTTGGTTCGGCGGATACGAGGTCGAGCAGTCCGGAAAGAGACATCGATGCCTTCAAAAGCCCCGTGACAAAGACAGCCGGCGTGCGGACGCGGCCCCGTTCATCCGGCCGATCCCCCTTACGGAGGAGATCCGCGAGACGCTCCCAACCGGGCCGCGGCTACCAAGGCTACGCCCTGTTCATCCGCCCCGCTCCGCTCGCTCCTCGGTCCGGACATGACGAGTGACGGCAAATGCGCAACTGCGAGTCGTCAAATGATTACTCTCAGTGGCATGACAGAGGTTCGGTTGTCGTCCGCCGACCAGGACGACGTGTTCAGCCAGCGGATTCGCGAGCAGTGGACCGACCAGCTCGGACGGCGGCTCGACATCCTCATCGCCGGATGCGGTCGGGGCGGCGTCCTCGACGTGGGGCGCTACGAGCCGAGGATGACGGGAGTGGACGAGGATCTGCCGCCCCTGCGGGTCCACACCGCCAACCGCGGCGACCTGGAGGCGTCCTACCTGGGCGACCTGCGTCTCGTGCCGATCCCGCCACGCTCCTTCGACGTCGTCTACGTGTCGTTCCTCCTCGAACGCATCCGACACGCCGAGCTCGTGCTCGACCGGCTCGTGGCCGGGCTGCGCCCCGGCGGGCTGCTGCTGCTGAAGATGCGCGACCGGAAGTCGGCGTACGGCTTCTGCGACCGGACGACCCCCCGCTGGTTGCGACGGGCGCTGTGGCGCACGCTCGCCCCGGCCGGGTCCGTGGGGCCGCTTCCGGCGATGTACGAGCCGCTGGCCTCCCGCGAGGGCATCCAGGCCTACTGCCTGATGCGCGGGCTGATGATCGCCGAGGACTACTCGGCGGTGAGCGGCCCGGCCCGGCGGGGTCCGCACGGCGGTCTGGTCTCCGTGGTCTGCCGGGCCGTGGCCGCACTCTCGCGAGGCGGGCTCAACGGGACCGAGGACGAGATCACGATGGTGATCCGCCGTCCGCAGAACCACTTCGCCCGCCTCATCTGAGCCGCTACCTGAGGGTCAGGACCGGCTCCCAGGCCTCGGCCTCCAGGCTGTTCTTCCTATAGGCCGAGAGCTGGACCATGCCCTCGCCGTCGACATTCACCAGGACGAGGCCGTTGTGGAACTCGTTCCCGCACGTGCCCGCGCAGCCCAGCGCGACCAGGCGGCGGTCGTCGGCCCAGGCGAGAAGCTGGAGCACCTGCTGACGGCCCACGATCTCGCCCGTCGAGAGCTGGGTGACCTGGGTGGGCATGCCGTCAGGGCCGGCGCGCAGCGTGCCGTCGGGCGACACGCCCGCCTTCGACTCCCTCGCGACGTACCCATCAGGCGCGTCGTGCGGGCGGCCTTCCAGGTCCAGGAAGGCGTCGGGCCACTGGGAGAGGCTCCGCTCGCGGATCAACGTTCCGTCGCTGCTCCACGTGAAGTCGCGCCTGACATTGCTGTTGTCGGTCCAGCAGGGATCGACGGCGTGGAAGTCCCCCGCCGTCGCGGTCGCCACGTCGACGACGTAGAAGCCGGTGCGGCTGGTGGAGATCATCTGGAACGGCGGCTCCTGGGGATCCTCCGGCGTCGCCGCGACCCGTGCCGGGCACCGCCGCTCGTCGACGGACGTCATGTCCAGGTCGGGGGACTCGTCGTAGGCGGTTGCCAGCAGGCGTGTGCCGTCCGGCGACCAGGCGACGCCGCCCACGGGGTGGTCCACCGGCACCCACGCCCGCACCGTGCGGGTCTCCATGTCGAAGATCCCGATTCTGCGTGCGGGCAGATCCTTCTCCAGCACCGCCGCCCAGCGCAGGCCGGGCGCGACCTCGGTCCAGCCCCACTCGGTCTTCTCGTAGCTCTCCGTCGCCTGGTCGAGGAGATACCACGTGCGGTCCAGCACCTTGCGTCCGGCGACCGTGCGCGACCGCCCCGTGTAGTAGGCGGAGACGGCCACCCGGCCCGCCGCGATCATCGTCTTCGGCGGGGAGTTCTCGGTATCGGCGAGCACGTCCTCCGCGGGGGTCGTCTGCCGGTACGGCTCGACGGGCACCACCACCGGCGGCCCGCCGACCTGCGAGATCGGCTCTTCGGTGAAGAGGGGGATCACGACCAGCGGCACCAGCAGGGCCACGGCCGCCACGACGGCCGCGCACGAGACCGCCCCCGCGAATCTCGTCAGGCGCAGCCGCGACCGGCGGCGCAGCGCGCGGTCGGCGAGGTCGGCGGGAACGCGAACCTCCTGGGACCACTCCGCCAGGGTCTCCTTCAGGATCCGGGGAGTCATGAGATCACCTCACTCAGGCGCAGGTCGGCGAGTTCCGGCGCGGTCGCCCGCAGCCGGGCGAGGGACCGGTGCGCGGTGCTGCGCACGGTCCCCACGGAGCAGCCGAGGACCCGGGCCACCTCGTCCTCGGGCAGGTCTTCGAGATAGCGCAGCACGAGCACGGCACGCTGGCGGGGCGTCAGCCGGGCGAGCGCGCGGCGCAGGATCATCCGCAGCTCGGCCTCATCGGTGCCCGCGCGATCGGCCGGGCGCTCCGGCACGTCGGCCACGCTGGTCTCCCGTTGCCGCCAGGCGAGCCGCCACCAGCTGATCTGCTGCCGGTACATCACCTGCCGCACGTACGCCTCGGGCTCGTCGAGCCGCCCCCACCGGGTGACGACCTTGGCCAGGGCGGTCTGCAGCAGGTCCTCGGCGGAATGCTGATCTCCTCCGGTCAGCAGATAGGCCAGGCGCATGAGCGCCGGCGCGCGGGCCGACACGAATTCGCGGAATCGTCGCTCTTCTGCGGCGTCCACGAGCACCTCCTCGGATTAATGTCTGCCTGTAGACGCCTCGAGCACCGGCGCGCTATGCGTGCGGTTGCCAGTAGGGTGCGTATCCGACCCCACCGAGCTGCGAACAATCGAGCGGAAACGGAAGCCATGACCGAGTGGACGCCCGACGCACGTGAGCTGGCCGACCTGGAGCTGCTGCTGTCCGGGGCGTACGCGCCGCTGACCGGTTTCCTCACCTCGGCCGAGGTGGAGAGCGTGGTCGAGCGTGGTCGGCTGCCCGGCGGGGCGTCCTGGCCCGACCCGATCACGATCGCGCTCCCGGACGAGTTCGGGCCCGGCGACCGGGTGACACTCAGGGACCCCGAGGGCGCGGCGGTCGCGGTGCTGACCGTCGTGGAGCGGGACGGCCACCACGCCGCCGGACAGGTCGAGGCACTCGACGCCCCCGTGTACGGACCGTTCTCCCGGCTGCGCCGTGCGCCGGAGGAGGTGCGCAAGGACCTGCCGGACGGCGAGGTCCTCGCGGTGACCATGCGCGGGCCGCTCGACGGCGCCGCACTCGACGACGTGGTGGCGACCGCCGAGGAACTGGACGCGGCCGTGCTCCTCATGCCCCTCGTCTTCGGCGAGGGCGGCCCGGCCGTGGTGCGCGCCGCGCTCAAGGCGGCCGAGCGGCTCCCCGGGGCGACGGTGGTCGCGGTGCCGCTCGCGCCGCGCGAGGACACCGAGATCGACCTCGAACTCCGCGAGCACGTGGCCCGCAACTACGGCGCCACCGAGCACTACGCCGGTCCCGCGCCGGTCACCATCCCGGGGCCGCCGCACAAGCGGGGGCTCGTGGTGTTCTTCACCGGGCTGTCCGGCTCGGGCAAGTCGACGATCGCCCGGGGCCTGCGCGACGCGCTGCTCGAACGGGGCGGTCGCACGGTCACCTACCTGGACGGCGACGTCGTGCGGCGGATGCTGTCGGCGGGGCTCACGTTCTCGCGCGAGGACCGCGACCGCAACATCCGCAGGATCGGCTTCGTGGCCGCCGAGGTCGCCCGCCACGGCGGCCTGGCGATCTGCGCGCCCATCGCGCCGTACGCCGCGACCCGCGACGAGGTGCGGGCGATGGTCGAGGAGGTCGGCGGCGACTTCCTGCTCGTCCACGTGGCCACGCCGCTGGAGGAGTGCGAGCGCCGCGACCGCAAGGGCCTGTACGCGAAGGCGCGGGCCGGGTTGATCCCGGAGTTCACCGGGATCTCCGACCCGTACGAGGAGCCGGAGGACGCCGACCTCGTCCTCGACACCACGGACATGACGATCGAGCGCGCCGTCGGCGCCGTGCTGAACCTCGTCACCTCGGGCGGCTGGGTCCGCTGAGGCGTCCGAAGCTCAGGAGGGCGGCACCGGCGTCGACGTGAAGCGGGGCAACCCCCCGAGCCGCACGAACGCCCGGGTGGCGCCCGGCGTGGTGTCGAACCTGGTGTCGCCCCGGGGCGCCAGCGGCGAGTCGAAGTAGACCAGCGCCTTGATCTGGGGGTAGTCCCCGATCTGGCGCTGGACCGACTCGAAGAAGTCGCGCTTGAAGTGGGGCGCTCCGGACCGCTCGAAGGCTCCCCACTCGGCGATCATGATCGGTTTGGCCGGGAACCTGGCCTGCATCCACCGGTAGAACCCGGGCCAGCCCGGCGCGTCGGGCCGGGTCTTGTCGACCAGCCCGGCGAAGTCGCTCACCCGGTCGTCCGCGTACGGGTCGAAGGCCACCCAGTCGACCACGTCGTCACCGGGGTAGAGCCTGCCGAACCACGGCTTGATCGCCCAGTTGGGCGCGCCCATGTAGGTCATCACGGTCACCGCGTTGCGCACCCCCTGTTGCCGCAGGCGGATCACCACGTGGCGGTACATCGCGACGTAGTCGGCGGGTGAGTATCCCCCGCCCTCGCGCACGTCGTTCTCGGGCTCGTGGTGGATCGTGAGGAAGAACCGGCCGGGGAAGGTGCGCCGGATGTGCTCGGCGAGCCGGTCGACGCGCCCGTCCACCTCGCCGCGCGCGACCTCGGCCCAGGTGTGGTCGAGCGCCGGTTTCCAGTTCACCAGCAGCAGGCGGGGCCCCTTGGCGATCTCCCGCTCCTCGGCGGTCGGGAAGAGTTCGCCGCCGCGGTGGTAGACGTGCACGATGTCGGCCCGGCGGCCCATGCGCCGTTCGGCCATGTCCACCGCGCGGATCGGGCCGCGTCCCGAGAAGACGTCGGGCGCGATCCCCCACCACGCCCCGCACGTCGGGATGAGCTTGTCGGTGACCGCGCAGGCGACCGGCGCCGTCCCGGCGCCGCCCGGCACCCGCCCGCTCGTGGCGGTGCCGGTGCAGGCCGTCACACACACCCCCGCCACCAGTACGGCCAAGCCGGCGATGAGTCTCATCGCGCCCCCTTCCTCGGCAGACCACGCAATGAACGGATGGGCAAACACCATCCCATCAATCCCCGTTGCTTTGGAGGCCGTTTCCCCATCTCACGTGTACGGAAATATCCGTTTTCATCGGCTAATTGAGCGGCCATTGCCTGACGCGAATTCCGCAATAGGCGGGGACGAAACTCCATGGCGGCTTATAGTTCGAGACCGGATCCCGCCGGACCGCCGCCGGGACCACGAACGCGCCCGGCCGCCCCTACCTCGTCCCAGGGGCAACCGGTGGCCGCGGCCGCGTGACGAACGAGGGCACGGGGAGTTCCATGAGCCTGCCGCCGCACAGCCGCGACCTCTCTGAATACGGTTCCGTGCTCGGGCGCAGGCGCCTGGTCGCCACCGCCTGCCTGCTCGCGGGAGTGGGCGGCGGGGCCGCGGCGCTCGCGGTGACCCCCGAGCGCTACACCGCGGTCGCCCAGGTGCAGGTGCTGGCGACCGGCGCGCAGGAACAGTTCAACGTGCCGAGTTCCCGGCAACGGGAAACGCTCAACCTCGACACCGAATCACAGGTCGCCCGATCGGCGGTCGTCTCCGCCCTGGCCGCCGCGATTCTGAAGAATCCGGACCCGGAGGAATTACGGGAGCACGTGACAGTGGACGTTCCCCCCAATTCCGCCATTCTCTCCATTTCTTACTCGGCGTCCGATCCCCGGGCCGCGGCGGCGGGAGCCCAGGCGTACGCGGATGCCTACCTGCGCAACCGCGCCCGCGCCGCCGAGGACGCGATCGGCGCCCAGCTGAAGCTGATCGCCGCGCGGCTGCGCGAGGTCGAAGGCGATCTCGACGAGGCCACCGCGACCCGGGGGGCGACCGCCCAGACCGCTCAGACCATGGCTGCCCAGACCGCGGCGGCGCCGGGAACGGCCCGGCGGCAGGCCGTGCTCGCCCGGCAGGTGTCGGACCTCACGCTGCGCTACGACGCGCTCAAGACCGTCGCGGTGACGCCGGGCACGGTGATCAGCCCCGCCAGGCCGCCCGCGCGGCCGGCACATCCGAGCCCGCCGCTCTTCCTCGGCAGCGGCCTGTTCCTCGGCGTACTCGCCGGGGCGGGGGCGGCGTTCGGCCGCGACCGGCTGGACACCCGCATCCGCACCTGCGCGGACATCGAACGATTGTGCGGCCTGCCGCTGCTCGCCGAGCTTCCGGCCAGGCCGGATGCGGCGTTCCTCGACGAGATGGCCGCCGCCGTGGCCACGTCCCTGGGCGGCGGGCCCCACCGGCTGCTCCTCGAAGGCGTGGGGGCAGGGAGCCTCAAAGGCATGGGGGCACAGCGCACGGCCAGGTCGCTCGCCAAGGGCCTCGGCTCCGCGCTGGCGCATCTGGTGCCGGTGACGGTCGTGACCGGCCGGTCCGCCCATCCCGACGCCGTCCTGCTGCTGGTCGGCCTGCGGCGGACGACTTCTCCGGAGGTCACCCGGGCCGTACGGCAACTCGCCCGGCAGGGCGCCCGCGTGCTCGGCGCCGTCGCCGTGCCGCCGGGCTTCGTCGCGCCCGTCCCCGAGACGGCGGAGTGGGGCGCATGAGGGCGTCGGCGGCGGCGTGGCCGATCGCGGCGTTCCTGCTGGGTTATCCGGTCTGGTGGGCGCTCGGCCTGGGCGGGCTGTCGGTGGTGGTGCTGGCCGTGCCGATGGCGGTGGTGCTGGTGCGCAGGCGGCCGATCCGCGCGCCGAAGGGCTTCGGCCTGTGGGCCCTGCTGCTGGCGGGCTACCTGGTCAGCGCGCTCGCGCTCGCCGAGACTCCGGACGGCACGTACGGCGAGTTCGCCGCCGGCCGGGTCATCGGCTACCTGATGCGGCTGGCCGTCTATGTCTCACTCCTGATCATGGTGCTCTACCTGGGCAACCTCACCCATGACGAGCTGCCGCAGCGCACCTTGGTCAGGTGGCTCGGCGTGCTGTTCCTGACGGCCGTCGCGGGCGGGCTGCTCGGCGTGCTCGCACCGGGCTTCGCGTTCACCTCGCCACTGGAGATGGCGCTGCCGCCGTCGATCGGCGGCAACCCGTTCGTCGCCAACCTGATTCACCCCACGGCGTCCCAGATGCAGCACGTGCTCGGGCACGCCGCGCCGCGCCCGGAGGCGCCGTTCGAGTGGGCCAACGCGTGGGGCAGCGACGTCTCGGTGCTGGTGATCTGGTTCGTGGTGGGCTGGTGGGCCTACGGCGGGCCGTACCGGCGGGTTGCGGCCGTGCTCGCGCTCGCCGCCGCCGCCGTCCCGGTCGTCTACTCGCTCAACCGGGGCCTGTGGATCGGGCTCGGGATCTCGGCGGCGTACCTGGTGATCCGGGGCGGACGCCCCCTCCTGGCCGGAGCGGTCGCGGCCGTCACAGCGGCGGCGGTCCTGCTGTCGCCGCTGAGCACGATCGTCGCGCAACGGCTGGACAACCCGAACAGCAACGGCATCCGCGCGTTCACGGTCGCGTCCACCGTCCGGGCCGCGGCCGCGTCGCCGGTCATCGGGTATGGCAACACGCGCAACGCGTACGGCAGCCACCGCACGGTCACGACGGGCCGCAGCGCGTGGTGCGTGGAGTGCGGCCATCCCCCGCTCGGCAGCGACGGGCAGCTGTGGCTGCTGCTGATCAGCCAGGGTTTCGCGGGGGCCCTGCTGTACGTCGCCTTCTTCGCCGGTGCGGTGCGGCGCTACTGGGCGGACCGGACGCCGATCGGCAAGGCGGGGACGCTCGTGATGATCCTCGTGCTGCTCTACATGTTCGTCTACGACGGGCTGATCAGCGCCCTGACCCTGTATCTGATCTCCTTCGCCCTGCTGTGGCGCAACGCCGCCGTGGCACCGGACCGGGAGGACGCGCGATGAGAGACGCGGCCGATCGTCTCGGCTACCTGGATGAGGTGCTGCCCCTGCTGTTCCCCCCTGCCGGGCCAGGCGCCCGGCAGGGCGTCCGCAGCGTGCTGCCGCACCGCCTCGTCCCCCGGCGGGTCGTCCCGCGCGCGTGGTGGCACACCGCGCTGGGCCGCCGCCTGCCCGTCGGCGGCGGGACCGACACGATCGAGACGCACCTCAGCGACGTCCTCGCCCGCCGGATGCGGGTCGTCGTCCACGTCAGGCCCGCCCGCCGCGCCAACCGCAAACCGATCCTGGAGGCGTACGACGAGTCGGGGCTCGCGGGGTTCGTGAAGATCGGCGACTCTCCGCGGGCCAGGCGGCTGGTGCGATACGAGAGCGAGGTGCTGCGCATGCTCGCCGGGCGGCCGTTGAAGGTCGTCGTGCCGCCCGACGTGCTCTATCACGGCGTGTGGCAAGGCCTTGAGGTGCTGATGCTGTCGCCGCTGCCCGTCGCCTCCCGCCGCGTGCCCGCCCGCCTGCTCACCTCGGCCGCACGGGAGATCGCCGCCATCCGCCCGTACGACGAGGAGACGGGCCCTGCGGAGCGGTCCGGGGAGGCGGCGGCCTGGCACGGCGACTTCACCCCCTGGAACGTCGCCGCGGGGGCGGACGGGCGGCTGCTCGTGTGGGACTGGGAGCGGTTCGCGGTGGGCGTGCCGCTCGGCTTCGACGCCCTGCACCACTTCTTCCACCGGGCGCTGCGCCGGATGCCGCCTCCGGTCGCCGCCCGATCCTGTCTCGCCCAGGCGGGCGGGCTCCTGGAACCGTTCGGCGTCGACGTGGCCCTGGCCCGCCGTACGGCGGTCCACTACCTGGTCGCCCTGGCCGAGCGGCACCGCCGCGACGGCCACGAGCCGCTCGGGCCGCCCGCCGTCTGGCTGAACCCTCTCGTCGATCACCTGGAGTTCCTGCTTTGAGGTCCACGCTGAAACACTCGGCGCACGCCGTCTCGCTCGCCGCCGGGAGGGCGACCAGCGCGGGCAGGGTGCTGCCCTCGTTCCTGATCATCGGGGCCCAGCGGTGCGGCACGACCTCGCTGTACCGCGCCCTGTCCCGGCATCCGCTGGTCATGAAGCCGGTGCTGCGCAAGGGCGTCCACTACTTCGACATGGCGTACGAGCGGGGTCTGCCCTGGTATCGCGCCCACTTCCCGCTGACGTCCAGGGCGCAGGCGCTCCGATTCCGGTGGGGCCATGCCCCCCAGGCGTTCGAGTCGGCCCCTTACTACCTGTTCCATCCCCTGGCGGGGGCCCGCATCGCCCGAGACCTTCCCGGGGTCAAGCTGATCGTCTTGGTCCGGGACCCGGTCGAGCGGGCCTGCTCGGCCCACGCGCACGAGCTGGCACGGGGATTCGAGACGGAGCCGTGCTTCGAGCGCGCCCTCGCGCTGGAGCCGGAGCGCCTCGCCGGCGAGGCAGAACGGCTGCGGACCGTCCCCGGGTACGCGAGCCACGCGCACCGGCACCACGCCTACCTGGCCCGGGGACGCTACGCCGAGCAACTGGCCCGGCTGGAGCCGCTCGTGGGGCGCGACCGGATCCTGGTCCTCGACAGCGGACTGCTGTTCCGCGATCCCGGCGCCGCGTACGACCGGGTGCTCGGGTTCCTGGGACTGCCCCGGCTCGGCGGGGTGGAGTTCGAGCGGCACAACGCCCGGCCGCGGGAGGCCATGCCCGCGTCGGTCTACCGGCGGCTTCGCGAGCATTTCGAGCCGTGGGACGCGCTGCTCGTCCCGTGGCTGGGAGCGGTGCCCTCGTGGCGGCGCTGACCGGCCTGTCGCGACCGGGCGGCTTGATGCGACACGGAGCCGCCGGTCTGGCCACGGCGGGCGCCACGGCGGGCGGGCAGTTCGCGCTCGTGCTGGTGGTGACGCGGTCGCTCGCCCCGGCGGCCGCCGGGGCGTTCTTCACGGCCACCGCGCTGTGCCTGATGCTCGCGGGCGTCGTCCGCCTCGACACCGGCAACGGTCTCGTCCACACCCTGGCCCGCAACCGGTCCGTCGACGGCACCGGCCGGGATGGGCGCCGGCGGCTGGTCCGCGGGGTCCTCGCGCCGGTGGCCGCGCTCGCGTCCGTGACGGGGGCCGGGGTCGCCGTGGCGGCCGGACCGCTGGCCGGCCTCACCGGCGTGCCCGGCGGCGTCTGGGTCGTGCTGGCCGCCGCCCTGCCGTTCGTCGTCCTGTCGGACGTGCTGATCTGCGCCACCCGCGGCCTCGGCACCATGCGGCCGACGCTGCTGCTCGCCGGGGCCGTCCAGCCGCTCGGGCAGCTCGCCCTCGTCGCCGCGGCCGTGCTAGCGGGGGCACCGCCGCCGATGCTGGCCGCCGCCTGGGCGCTTCCCTCCGTGGCCGGCGCGGTGCTGGCCGCCGTACGGCTGCGCGGGCTCGGGCCGTACGACGTGGGCGAGGTGGGCGCCTTCTGGCGGCACACCGCCCCGCGGTCGGCCGCGGCGGCCGTGCAGTCGGTGTTCCAGCGGCTCGACGTGGTGATCGTCGCGCTGCTCGCGGGGCCCGCCGCGGCGGCCGTCTACACGGCGGCGACCCGGTTCAAGGTGCTGGGGCAGCTCGCCGGTCAGGGGCTCGCCCAGGCCGCGCAGGCCCGGCTGGTCAGGGCCCTGGCCGAGGGCGACCTGGACGGCGCCCGCGCGCTGTACCGGACGACCACCAGGTGGCTGGTCGTGCTCACCTGGCCGCTCTGGCTGGGGTACGCGGCGCTCGCACCGTGGCTGCTGCCGCTGTTCGGGCCCGCCTACGCCGGCGGCGGCGCGATCGCGCTCGTCCTGTCGGTCACGATGATGGTCGCGACCGCCTGCGGCATGGTCGACGTCGTGCTCGTCGCGGGCGGGCGTGCGGCCGCCAGCCTGGCCAACGTGGTCGCGGCCGTCGCCGTGACGATCGCCCTCGACGTGCTGCTCGTCCCCGCGTACGGCGCGCTGGGGGCGGCGCTGGGCTGGTCGGGCGGCGTGCTCGTGAAGAACCTGCTGCCCGCCGTCCAGGTCCACCGCCGCTACGGCCTGCGCCCCTTCGGCGTAGGCCGCTCGGTCAAGGCCGCGAAGGCGGCGTCATGACCGCCGGGCCGCCGGTGCTGGTCACGGGTCTGCCCCGCAGCGGCACGAGCTGGGTGGGCCGGATGCTCACGGCGAGCGGCCGGCTGGTCTACGTCAACGAGCCGCTGAACCCGCAGCGCCCGCCGGGCCGCTCCCCCGGCGTGCTCGACGCGTCCGTGACACACCGCTTCCAGTACCTCTGCCCCGACAACGAGACGCCCTGGCTGGCGGCGTTCTCCCGTACGGTCGCGCTGCGTTACAACTGGTGGGCCGAGATCCGGCGCAACCACGGGCCCGGTGACCTCGCGCGGATGGCCAAGTACGGCACGGCCTTCACCCTCGGCCGCCTGCTGGCCAGGCGGGCCCTGCTCGACGACCCGTTCGCGCTCCTGTCCGCCGAGTGGTTCGCCGGCCGCCTCGGCTGCCGCGTGGTCGTCGTGGTCCGCGACCCCGTGTCGTTCGCCGGGAGCTGGCAACGGCTCGGCTGGAGGGTGGACGTGCGCGAGCTGCTCGGCCAGCCCCTCCTGCTGCGCGATCACCCGTACGTGGCCGAGCTCGGACCGCTCGCCGGGAACCGGGACCTCGTCACCGGAGCGGCGATGTTGTGGCGGGTCGCGCGACGGGTCACCGACACGGTGGCCCGGCGTGCCGCCGGCATCAGCGTCGTGCGGTACGAGGATCTGTGCGCCGCGCCCCTCGACGGCTTCCGCGAGCTGTACGACTGGTGCGGCCTGCCCTGGACCGGCCGCGCCGCCCGCCGGATAACCGCCGCCTGCACGTCCTCCCAGGCCGCGACCCGCCCCGCCTTCGCCTGGACCGGCCTGTCCCGTACGGCCTACCGCCCGATGGACTCCCGGCGGGCGCTCACGTCGTCCTCCCTCCCCCACGAGGACGCCGCCCGCGTACGGGCCCTCGCGTACGACTGATCGGCGTATCGCTCCCGCTAGCCGAGGGTGGTGCCGCCGAGGGATGCGAGGAGGGCGCGCAGGGTTCCGGCCAGGTGGTTGGGCACCAGCACCGACGTTCGGGAAATGCCACCGTTCCACCGGCGGCGGAAGTAGGCTGTTTCCCGAACGATACGAGGGCTGGAGAGTAGATGGAGTCGAGGGCGCGGCCTCAGAACGAGGTTGAAGTCCTGAAGGCCGGGATCGCGGTGCTGAAAGACCGGTTGCCGACCGGGTGGGACGTCCGGTCGCGCAGCCACGGCAGCGTCCCCGATGCCGGCTTCGACGCGCTCTGGGAGGTGACCGCACCAGATGGAAGCACGGTCGTGCTAGTGGTGGAGGCCAAGCGCCTGGTGGAAAGGCGCGACACCGCCGCACTGCTTCAGCAACTGAGCACCTCCACAGGAGCCATTCCAGGCAGCCGTGGGGTTGTCGTATCCAGATACCTGTCGCCGCCGGTGCGTGAGCGGCTCTCCACTGCCGGCCTGTCCTACATCGACGCGACAGGCAACATACGTGTGAGTGCGCCTCGGCCTGGACTTTACATAGCGGACCGAGGGGCTGACCGCGACCCGTGGCGCGGTCCCGGCAGACCGCGCGGAACGCTGAAGGGCGCTCCTGCGGCCAAGATCGCACGTGCGCTGCTGGACCATGACAAATCGTGGGCGATCCGCGAATTGGTTGACATCGCAGGCGTTTCCACGGGGTCGACTTATCGGGTGGTCGAGTTCCTCGAGGCAGAGGGCCTCGCGACGCGAAACAGTTCAGGCGCTGTCATCGTGCCCGACTGGGTTGCACTTCTGAGGCGATGGAGCGAGGACTACGGGTTCGTGCGGAACAGCCGCGTCACCCGCTGGATAGCACCGAGAGGTCTATCGAACCTCCTGCAGCGGGCGGCGGGAAGCTCTGTTCGCTACGCGGTAACCGGAACCTTGGCCGCCGCTACGTGGGCCCCCTACGCCCCCGCCCGCTCGGCGATGATCTATACACAGGACGCCAAGCGATCCGCGCAGCTTTGGGATCTCCGCCCTGCCGATGCCGGGGCGAATGTCATGTTGGCCGAGCCCGAAATCGACGTCGTCTTCGCTCGCGGCCTTGCCGATGCCGCCGGCCTGATGATCGCAGCGCCATCCCAGGTCGCCGTTGACCTGATGACGGGTCCTGGGCGCAATCCTGCCGAAGCCGAAGAACTCATCGAATGGATGACGCGCAATGAATCCTCCTGGCGTAGATAGAGGAGACCTCCTCGTTCGATCTCGCTCCGCGCTTCTTGATGCTCTGGCCGCTCTGGATGCACATCGCAACGCCGTGATCGTGATTGGCGCGCAGGCCATCTATCTGCACACCGCGCGAAGTCCCGTCGCGCTGGCCGAGACGACGAAAGACAGCGATATCGCACTCGATCCGAGGGCGCTGGAGGACGAACCCCTTCTGGAGCGGTCCATGAGCCGTGCGGGGTTCTACCGTGACCCCCTCGGTGGACAGCCTGGCGCATGGCTGAACTCTGAGGGCATTCCTGTCGATCTGATGGTGCCCGAAGCTCTCGCAGGACCCGGCACGAAGAACACACGAGGAGCGCGCATCCCCCCGCATGATCGGCGTGCTACTCGGCGTGCTCGAGGTCTCGAAGCCGCCGTCATCGACAACATGGTCATGGACGTCACCGCGCTCGACCCGGACGATGACCGGACGTATCGGGTCAAGGTCGCTGGGCCTGCGGCCTTACTGGTGGCCAAGCTTCACAAGATTTCCGAACGCGTATCTGTTCCTCACCGGCTCAACGACAAGGACGCACATGACATATACCGCGTCTTGATCGACACCGACACCTCCCAACTGGCTGCCGCCTTCAACGTCCTACTCAGCGACCCCATCAGCAGCGAGATCACTGACCAAGCCGTCGAGTATCTGACTGCACTGTTCGCACCGGGGCCCGACGCACTCGGCGCGAGGATGGCGGGACGCGCAGAAGAGGGCATCGGTGAACCTGAAACTGTTGCCTTGGCAACGTCCCTCCTCGCCGCCGATCTCGTACAGGCCCTGCAGCCCGGCTGAAGCACACCGACTGCGTCTCCCCGGGGAGCCGACCTGCATCCGGGCCGGGTTCTATGCCGCAGACACCGGTTCTGCCCTCTGAAGACCAATACCGGTCAGCATGTTGGGCTCCACCAGCAGATTTTGTATGCGGTGCAGGTGCAGACCACGCCCCCGATCGGGCAACCACCAGCCTTGAACAGCGGCATCGAGCTAGCCGAGGGTGGTGTCGCCGAGGGATGCGAGGAGGGTGCGCAGGGCTCCGGCGAGGTGCTCCCGCTCCCCGGGGTCCAGCGACGCCAGCAGGCGCGCCTCGTTCGCGACGTGCGGTTCCAGCACCTGGTCCACGAGCGCGAGGCCGCGGTCGGTGAGCCGGACCCGGATCGACCGCCGGTCGTCCTCGTCCGGGATCCGCTCGACCAGTCCCTTGCCCGCCATGCGGTCGATGCGGTTGGTGATCGCACCGGAGGTCACCATCGCCGCCCTGTTCAGCGCTCCCGCCGTCAACTCGTACGGCGGGCCGGACCGGCGCAGCGTCGCGAGCACGTCGAACTCCCAGCGCTCCAGGCCGTACGCGGCGAAGAACTCCTTCAGCTCCCGGTCCAGCAGCCGCGACAGCCGGGCGATCCGGCCCATGACCCCCATCGGCCATACGTCCAGGTCAGGCCGTTCCCGCGCCCACTGCGCCATCAGCAGATCGACGGCGTCACCCATGGCGACCCCCAAACACTAAGTATCTCAACATTAATCAGTTTGACGTCGATGCGAGTCTCATGCTGTTATTTCAACGTTGAGATTATCAATGAGGAGCAATCTCCATGGGCACGTTCGCCGCATCTCGGTCCGGTTCCGCGCCGTACGCCGGAACGCTGGCCCTCACCGCGCTCACGCCGCTCGCCTGGGGCTCGACGTACGCCGTGACCACGGAGTTCCTGCCACCCGACCGCCCGATGTTCACCGCGGTGATGAGAGCGCTGCCCGCCGGGCTGGTACTGCTGGTCATCTGCCGCGTGCTGCCGCGCGGCGTCTGGATCTGGCGGGCGGCGGCGCTCGGCGTGTTGAACATCGGGGCGTTCTTCCCCTTGCTGTTCCTGGCGGCGTACCGGCTGCCCGGCGGCGTCGCGGCCGTGCTGGGCGCGGTGGGCCCGCTGTTCGCGCTCGTCTTCGCCGCCCTGTTGCTCGCCGAGCGTCCGACCGTGCGCAAGGTGCTCGCCGGCCTCCTCGGACTGCTCGGGGTCGGGTTGGTCGTCCTGCGCGCCGAGGCGCGGCTGGACATGGTCGGCGTGCTCGCCGGGCTGGCCGGGGCCGCGTCCATGTCGGCCGGGACGATCCTGACCAAGCGCTGGGGCCGCCCCGAGGGGGTCGGAGCCCTCGCCCTCACCGGATGGCAGCTCACCGCCGGCGGGCTGCTGCTCGTCCCGGTCGCCCTGCTCATCGAGGGCGCGCCACCGGCGCTCAGCGGCGAGAACCTGCTCGGCTACACCTATCTGGGCATCGTCGGCACCGCCATCGGCTACTGGATCTGGTTCCGCGGAATCTCCCGGCTCCCCGCGACGTCCGTCGCCTTCCTCGCACTGCTGAGTCCGGTTTCCGCGGCCGTCATCGGCTGGGCGGCGCTCGGTCAGGCCCTCAGCCCGGTTCAGCTGTTCGGCATGGTCCTCGCCCTCGGCGGCACCCTGCTCGGCCAGGCCCCGGCCCGGCCCTCCGGGCGCGCCGCGACCCCGCCCGCACCCGTACGGCCCGCGGCCCAGACGGCCTGCCCGTCGCGCTGACACGAAGGAGCCCAATACGCGGAGCGACGAGCGGGACGTGGGAGGATTTTCCCGGCCGTGCCATGCGCGAACTGTGCCATGCGCGAACTGTGCCCATGCGCGAACTGTGCCCATTCGCGACCCAGGACGACCGGAGGACGAGCGCGATGCGCGACGAGAAGATCAGCGATTTCCTGTCCCGCCTCGCCGATCGGGTGCCCGCACCGGGCGGAGGCGCCGCCGCGGCCCTGCAGGCCGCGCAGGCCGCCGCGCTGCTCGGCATGGTCGCGCGCTACACCACCGGCGAGAAGTACGCCGAGCACACGGCCGTGATCGAACGGATCATCGGTGAGACCGACGAACTGCGGTCGAGCGCCCTACTCCTCGCCGAGGACGACGCGGCGGCGTTCACGGCGGTCACCGAGGCGTACAAACTGCCCAAGGACACCGACGAGGCGAAGGCGGCCCGATCGGCCGCCATCGCTGAGGCGCTGATAGGGGCGGGCAGGGTCCCTGCCGAGGTGGTCGCCGTCGCGAGGAAGGCCGTCGGGATCGCCGAGGAACTGCTGCCCATCGGCAACCGCAACGTCGTCTCCGACATCGCCGCCGCCACCGAGGCCGCGCGGGCCGCGGCGACCACCGCCCGGGTGAACATCGAGATCAACCTCGGGGGGATCAAGGACGAGCGGGCCCGCGCCGAACTGGCCGCCGAGGCGGCCGGGGTGGACGACGTCGCCGCGCGGGCCGAACGGGTCACCGCCGCCGTCCGTGAGGAGATCTCCAAGTGAGCGCCCGCGTTCTGTCCGGCAAGGAGCTCGCGTCGTCGATCCGGGCCGAGGCCGCCGAGCGGGCCGCCGCGCTCGCCGCGGCCGGCGCGCCGCCGAAGCTCGCGGTCGTCGTCGCCACGGCGGACGAGTCCAGCGCCTGGTACGTACGCTCGATCGCCCGTGCCGCCGAGAAGGCCGGCATCATCTGCGACATCGTCGACCTCGGCCCGGAGGCCGCCCCCGGCCTGATCCGCGACAGGCTGGCGTCGCTGAGCGCCGACGACACCGTGCACGGGATCATCCTCCAGACTCCGCTGCCGCAGGGAGCGAAGCTGGAGGACCTGGCCGGTGCGATCGCGTTCGAGAAGGACGTCGACGGCGCCAACCCGCTGTCGCTGGGCCGCCTGGCCGCGGGCCTGCCCGCGTTCGCTCCGGCGACCGCCGAGGCCGTCGTGGCGATCCTCGACCACCACGGGATCGACCTGACCGGCCTCCACGTCGCCGTGGTCGGCCGGTCCACCGTGGTCGGCAAGCCCGCCGCCCATCTCCTGCTGGACAGGAACGCCACCGTGACGGTCTGCCACTCCCGTACGCGGGAGCTGGCCGCCGTCACCTCCGCGGCCGACGTGGTCGTGGCCGCGGTCGGCCGCGCCGGGCTGATCACGGCCGAGCACGTGCGGGCCGGGGCGGCGGTCGTGGACGTCGGCACCAACCCCACCGAGGACGGCGGCCTGGTCGGCGACGTCGACGCGCTCACGGTCGCGGACAAGGCCGGGGCGCTCACTCCCGTGCCCGGCGGGGTCGGCCCGGTCACCACCGCACTGCTGCTGCGGCACACCGTGCGGGCCGCCGACCGCGGCTGAACACCCCGCACCGCCAGACCGCACCAGGTGGGGTCGAGCTCGACGGGATGCGCGCCACCACCGGAGCCTTCCAGGCCACGGTCACCAGCAGCGGCACCAGCAGCGCCGGCGTCCAGGTCAGCCCGAGCGGCTGTGCGACGCGGCCGACGAGCGCCGGAGCGAGCAGCATGGCGGAGTAGGTCATGGTGGTGAGCCGCGAGACCGCGGCGGTCGCGCCCGTGGCGCCCTCTTCTGTGCCCGCCTTCCCGTACGGCGCCTCCCGAAGGACGACGGCGCCGAGGCGGATTTTCGACATCCGGGCGGGACCGGATGTCGATTTCGAGACTCCACCGCGTCGTAGAGGAGAGCGGCCGCGCAGGGCGGCCGTCGTGTCCCGGAGGAGAACCGATGAAATACCTGTTGTTGATCTGCGCGGAGGAGTCGGTCGAGGTCAGCCCCGAGCAGGCCGACCCCGAGCCGTGGCTCGAGGAGACGGAGCGCCGAGGCGTGCGCCTCGACGGGCATCGCCTGTGCCCCGTCAGCGACGCCACGACGGTGCGAGCCGGATTGGTGACCCAGGGGCCGTTCGCCGAGACCAAGGAGCAGATCGCCGGATTCGACATCATCGAGTGCGGCGACCTGGACGAGGCCATCGAGATCGCCTCGAAGCATCCCGTGGCGTCGTACGGCTCGATCGAGGTGAGGCCGTTCTGGCCGGAGTGAGCGACGCCGAGGTCACCCGCGTCGTCGAGGAAGCGTTCCGCGAGGAGTGGGGCCGCGTCGTCGCCACGCTCATCCGGCTGACCGGCGACTGGGACCTGGCAGAGGAGTGCGCCCAGGACGCCTTCGCCCAGGCACTCGCCCGCTGGCCCCGGGACGGCGTGCCGCGCCGTCCCGGGGCGTGGCTCACCACGGCGGCGCGTAACCGGGCGCTGGACCGGCTCCGCCGCGGCACGACCGAGGCGGTGCGGCTGCGTGCGCTGGCTTCGATGCCGCCCGCCTCGGCTTCGGAACCCGGGGAGCCGGAACCCACGGAGGAGGACCGCGTGCCCGACGACCGGTTGCGCCTGATGTTCACCTGCTGTCACCCGGCCCTGCCGCTGGAGGCGCAGGTCGCCCTCACCCTCCGTACGCTCGCGGGGCTGACCACGGCCGAGATCGCCGCGGCGTTCATGGTGCCGGAGCCGACCATGGCGCAGCGGCTGGTCAGGGCCAAGCGGAAGATCCGCAACGCCGGCATCCCCTACCGGGTGCCGCCCGCGCACCTGCTGGCCGAGCGGACGGCGGGTGTGCTCGGCGTGCTGTACGTCCTGTTCACCGAGGGATACTCGGCCAGCGGCGGGCCGAGCCCCGCCCGGCCGGAACTGTCCGCCGAGGCCATCCGGCTGGCCCGGGTGCTCGCCGGGCTGATGCGGGGCGAGCCCGAGGCGCGGGGGCTGCTCGCGCTCATGCTGCTGCAGGACTCACGGCGCGCGGCCCGGTTCGACGAGGCGGGTGACATCGTCACCCTGGAGTTCCAGGACCGCGCGAAGTGGGACCACGACGAGATCGAGGAGGGACTGCGGCTCCTGGACGACGCGCTGGCGCGCCGCCGCCCCGGGCCCTATCAGGTGCAGGCGGCCATCGCCGCCTGTCACGCCACCGCCCTCGACCCGGACGACACCGACTGGCCGCAGATCGCCGGGCTGTACGCACGGCTGGCACGGATGGCGCCGTCTTCGGTGGTCGAGCTGAACCGGGCGGTGGCCGTGGCGATGGCCGACGGCCCCCTCGCCGGTCTGCGGCTGGTCGACGAACTGCGGGCGGGCGGCGAGCTGGCCGGGCACCACCTGCTCGCCGCGACCCGTGCCGACCTGCTGCGGCGGCTGGGCCGTACGGCGGAGGCGGCGCAGGCCTACGGGGAGGCCCTGGCTCTCGCGCCGACCGACGCGGAGCGCCGCTACCTCGCCCGCAGGCTTGCCGAGACCGGTGGGACCTGACGGGCGGCGTGGTCGCTCGGGCCCTGCCAGCCGGGCACTGCCGCCAGTCGCTGGAGACGACCGTCGCCCCGAGGCGGCCCAGCATCCTGGTCCGAGCCAGCGCCTGCCCGGAGAACGCTTCAGTTCGGAACGTGTTCCGAAGTACTATGAGGCATGACCATGCCGACTGTGCCGTTCTCCGACCTGTCGAAGCACTCGAAGCGCGTCGCCGAGACGGTCGAGCGGGTTCATCGCGTGCACATCAAGCGCCGCGATGGAGAGGACCTGTTCATCTCCACCGCCCGGCATGACCGGCAACGGGAGGAGACCGCCGAAGTGGCCGCCCGTATGGTCGCGGCGCTCCTTGCCAGCGACGAGGGCACCCGTGCCGTGCTGCACGCCCTTCCCGTCGTCTTTCCCTGGGTTCGGCACCTGGACGACGACGAGAGACAGCAGTTCGTGCGGGACCTTGTCGACGCCACTTACGACGCGATCGACCTGGATGTACACGCCACGCTGCACCGGGTCATCGTCGAATGGCGGGCGACCGCCCGGATTCTGGCCGATCCGGCGTTGACCGCACAACTCACGCGCGCGCTGCCGGACGAGGACCACGGCGAGGTGTTCGCGCCGTGAGTCCGAAGCGCGGAGATGCCGTTGCTCCGCCCGCGGTCGGCGACGAGTGGCACCTTCGATTCGCCACCAGCGAGGCCGCCAAGGGCTGGAGCGACCTGTGCGCCGAGGCGGCCGGGAACACCAGGCGCTGTTTCGAGGCGTTACGCGCGGACCCGTTGTCACAGAAGGATCCGGACCGGCAACACCGGCTTCGTGGCCGGCTGGCCACCGGCTCGCTCGGTGGCCGCGACTACCCCCAGTGGGAGTACGAAGTCACCGCGGGCGGTCGCGTTCGCTACCTGGTCGACGAGCCCCGGCGAACTGTCCACCTCGTCTACGCCTCCACACGCCACCCCAAAGACACCGACGTCTGAGAGGCTCGCCGTTCATGGGGTGGCCATGACGGCGTCATGCCGTGGACGGAAGATCGGTTTCGAGATTGTCTACCTTCAGGCCCGTTATTGCTTGGAGGTACAAAATGCGCAAATTTGCGCACATTGTCGCCGTGGCTGCTGTCGTCGCCGCGGGCTCCGTGGCCGTCGCCGGGACGGCATGGGCCGAGGCGCCGCCCGGTGACAGGCCGGCCGCCCCGCCCGGCTACCAGACCACCGTCCCCGGCGAGTCGGTCGAGGCGGCCCGCACCGACCGCGTGATCGCCCCCGGCATCGTGCTGACGTCGTTCGACACCTTCGGCCGTACGGGCTGGACCCGCACGCACGTGCTCAACGCCGACCTGGCGGACGACCGGGTGGACGTGGGCATGGTCGGCGGCACGCTGACCGAGACGCGGGCGCTGTCGAAGTCGGCGGATGCCGCGGGAGCCGTGGCGGCGGTCAACGGGGACTACTACGACATCAACCAGACCAACGCGGTCATCGGTCCCGAGGTCAGGGACGGCCAGGTGCGCAAGGCGACCACCCAGCCCGCCACGGTCGCCTCGGTAGGCGAGGACAAGATCGCCCGGCTCGCGAGCGCGCTGCTGGAGAGCACGGTGACCGTGGGCGGCACGAACCACCCGGTCGCCTCGCTCAACTCGGCGTCCCTGCCCGCGAACACCGTCTCCGTCTTCACCGACCAGTGGGGGCCCGGCCTGCGCACGCTGATCGGCCACGCCACGCCCGTCACCGAGCTGGTCGTCTCCGGCGGCGTCGTCACGGCGGTGAACGACACGGTCACGACCACCCCGGTGCCTGCCGGAGGCCTAGTTGTCGTGGGCGTGGGGAACGCGGCGGCCCCGCTCGCCACCGCCAAGGCCGGTGACCCGGTGACGCTCGCCACCGGCCTGCGCACCGACTCCCCCGCCAAGCTGCGCACCGCCCTGGGCAGCGGAGCGGTCCTCGTACGGGACGGCCAGGCGATCGACTTCCCGCCCTCGACGGGCAACGACGCGCCGAAGCCGCGTACGGCGATCGGCTGGCGCGACGGCGGCAGGCGGCTCCTGCTCGTGACCGTCGACGGCTCGGCCAACTTCTCGGCCGGTCTGAGCTTCGACGAGACGGCCAAGCTCCTCGTACGGCTCGGCGCCGACGAGGCGTTCATGCTCGACGGAGGCGGCTCGTCCGATCTCGTCGCCCGCACGCCCGGGGACTCCGGGGTGAGCGTGGTCAACACCCCGTCGGACGGCGGTGAACGGCCCATCCCCAGCGGGGTGGGGCTGTTCGCGGCGAAGGGATCGGGAGCCCTCAAGGGCATCGCGGTGCGCACGAGCGCGCCGCGCGTCTTCCCCGGGCTCACCCTCGGCGTCTCCGCCGCCGGGTACGACGAGTCGTACGCCCCGGTCGCCCTCGGCGGCGGCAAGGACGGCAAGGGTGGTAAGGACGGCACGGTCCGCTGGGACGCCGGGGAGCTCGGCACGGTGCGCGACGGCGTGCTGCGCGCCGAGCGTTCCGGGGAGGGCGAGATCGAGGCCCGCTCGGGGCGGGCGCACGGCGCGGCGGACGTCCGCGTGCTCGGCTCCCTGTCCACCGCCGCGTTCACCACCACGAGCCTGACCCTGGACGCCGGAGGCTCGGCCGTCGTAGGGGTCACCGGCACCGACGCCGACGGCTTCGACGCGCCGATCGCCGCCCGCGACGTCGACCTGGACTACGACGCGGCCGTGGTGAAGGTGGAGCCGCGGGACGACGGGTCGTTCACGGTCACCGGCCTGGAGGCGGCCGACGGCCGAGGCGCCGTGGTCACCGCGACCGTCCAGGGCAAGGTCGCGCACCTGCCCGTCGCCGTCGGGCTGAAGCGCGGGTCGCTGGCCGAGTTCGACGGCGGCGAGCCCTGGGGCGTCTCGACCGCCAAGGCCACCGCGTCGGTGGCGAGCGTCGACGCCGCGGACCGCCCCGGCGCGGCGGCCGGCAACCAGGCCCTCGCCCTCACCTACGACTTCACCGGCACCTCCGGCACCTCGGCGGCGTACGCGGTGGCCAAGCCCGGCCCGCTCACCCTGCCGACCGGCACCAGGCGGCTCGGCATGTGGGTGTACGGCGACGGCCGCGGGCACTGGCTGCGGGCCACGCTGCGGTCGCAGGGCACGACGAACGTCCCCTTCACCTTCGCCTCCGTCGTCGACTGGACGGGGTGGAAGTGGGTCGAGGGCACCCTGCCCACCGGCTTCACCGAGCCGATCACGCTGCTCAATGTGTACGTGGTGGAGACGTCCAACCTCGCCAAGGACGCGGGGCAACTCAGGTTCGACGGACTCACCGCGCTGGTCGGGCAGGATCTCGCCACCGGCGACGCCCAGACCCCCGATCCGTTCGTCCTGGAGCAGGCCGACATCGACCGCTCGCGCTGGCGGTTCGCGATCATGTCCGACCTGCACGTGGGCGCGGCCGGGGGCACGACGTCGTTCGCGGCGCAGCAGGCGGCCGCCGCGCTGAAGCAGGCCGTCGCCGCGAAGCCCGACTTCATCGTGATCAACGGCGACTTCGTGGACAACGACACGCCGGCCGACTTTGCTCTCGCGCAGGAGATCCTCAAGGCCAACGTGCCGGCGGACCTGCCGGTCTACTGGACGCCGGGCAACCACGAGTCCGGAGCCACGGCGACGGGGACCCTCGACAACTTCCTCGCCACCGGGCGGCCGGCCCACCAGGTGTTCGACCACAAGGGCACGCGCTTCATCCTGCTCAACACCACCCTCGGCGGGCTGCGGGCGTCGGACTGGTCGCAGGTGCCTGAGCTGCGGCAGGACCTGGAGGCCGCGACGAAGGACAGGTCCGTGAAGTCGGTCGCGGTCGTCTTCCACCACCCCCTCCGCGATCCCTCGGGGGCGGGCGCGTCGCAGTTCTCCGACCAGCGTGAGGCGGACCTCGTCGAGAAGTGGCTCGCCGACTGGCGCGAGTCGTCGGGCAAGCCGGTCGCGCTGTTCACCGGCCACGCCCACACCGCCGCCGCCACGAGGTCGGACGGCGTGCTGGAGGTCACCACGCCGCCGGTGGGCAAGACGCCCTACAGCTCCCCCGACAAGGGCGGATTCTTCGGGTGGGACCTCGTCGGCGTCGATCCCCGGCCCGGTGAGGTCGAGGCGGGCCGTCCCAGCCCGGAGACCCGCGACTGGGTCGTGGCGCGGACGAACCCGCTGATCGACAAGATCGCCCTGTCGGCGCCCGGCACGCTCGCCCCGGGCTCCTCGGCGGCGGTCTCGGCGACGGGCAGCACCAGCGGCGCCAACCTGACGTTCCCGCTGGCATACCCGGCCAGCGTGACCTGGAGCGGCGACCGCGCCCTCGCCGTGGCCGAGTCGGCCGCGGACGCGAAGAAGGCGGCACGCCGCCACGACGTCGTCGCCGTCCTCGACGTGTCCACGCACACGCTGACCGGCGTACGGCCCGGCCAGGCCACCCTCACGGTCACCTCGGGAGGGCAGACCGCCTCGGCCACGATCACCGTGGCCCAGTAGAACCGTGGCCCAGTAGAAGCGGAACAGTCACGAGCGGCGGGCCGGTCTCCCTCACCGAGGGCGGCCGGTCCGCCGTTCCCTCATCCGCGTTCGCGGCCGCGACAGGCGTGACAGCGGTCCGCGACGACGGCCGCGGCTCGCCTATCCGCTACATTTCGCTCTGAAGCCGCAAGAACGGACTCCCCATGAACGTCGCCCTGTGGGTCATCGCCGGCCTGCTCACCCTCGCCTTCCTCGTCGCCGGGGTGATGAAACTCGCCCAGCCGAAGGACAGGCTGGCCGTGTCCGGCATGGCCTGGACCGAGGACTTTTCCGCGGGCGCGGTCAAGGGCATCGGCGCTCTCGAGGTGCTGATCGCCTTCGGCCTCGTCCTGCCCGCCGTCACGGGCATCGCCCCGGTGCTGACGCCGCTCGCCGCGCTCGGCATCGCCCTGATCATGGCCGGAGCGGTCGTCGTCCACGCCCGCCGCGCGGAATCCCAGGTGATCGTCGTCAACCTGGCGCTCCTGGTGCTGGCCGCCGTGGTCGCGTGGGGCCGCTTCGGTCCGTACGCCTTCTAATCTCTGCTTCGCGACCCGAAGGCCCTGCGCAGCAGGGCACCTGCCAGGAGGCGGAGAGCGAAGGGAAGGTCGTCGACCAGGTAGCGGCGGGCGAGCCGCTGGGGCTCGCTGATCAGGCGGAACAGCCATTCGAGCCCGTGGTCGCCCATCCAGCCCGGGGCCCGGCGCACCGATCCGGCGGCGAACGCGATGGCCGCGCCGCATCCCACGAACCAGGTGCCCGGCAGGTCGGCCCGCAGCTCCGCGATGAGCCGGTCCTGCCGGGGGAACCCGAGACCCACGAAGACCAGGGACGGCCGCGCGGCGACGAGCCGCCCCCGCACCTCCGCCAGCGCCGCCGCGCTGGTCTCGAACCCGTACGGCGGAGCGTGGACCCCCGCCACGACCAGACTCGGATGCCGCCCGCACAGCGCGTCCCGCGCCGCCTCGGCGACGCCGGGCGGTCCCCCGATCAGGTAGACGGGCAGGCCGCGGGCCGCGGCGGCCCCGGTCAGCGACCAGATCAGGTCGGCTCCCGTCACCCGTTCCGGCAGCGGACGCCCGAGCAGGCGCGACGCCCAGACCAGCGGCATGCCGTCGGCCACGGCGAGTTCGGCCGCGTCGATCAGCGCGCGCAGCGAGGGGTCGCGGGCGGCGGCACGGCAGATGTCCACGTTCGGCGTGACGACGTGGCCGCCCGTGCCGCGCTCCAGCGCGGTCATCACCCGCGCGACCACCTGCGCCTCGGTGAGCGGGTCGAGCAGCACTCCGCCCACGCGAACCCTGCCCACGCGAACCCTGCCCACGCGAACCCCGGCACCCCGTGCCCCGACACCCCGTGGGGCGGCCACCCCGACCCCGGCAACCTGGGCCCCGGCAACCTGGGCCCCGGCCACCTGGGCCCCGACCGCCTCGGACCACTGCCTCACCGGCGTCTCCGGGTCCACGGCCGCCGTACGCGCCGGCGCGGGCTCGGCCATCAGATGCCGTGGCCGCGACGGTGAAGGGCGTGCACCACGGCGCGCGGGCTGACCAGCCCCCCGGCGACCGCCAGCGCCACCGCCGCCCGCGGCTCGCCGGGCCGGGCGGAGAAAGCGCGCAGCGACCAGCGGGCCGCCTCGCGACGGCGGCCGAGGGCGGCGTGGCAGAAGGCGAGCTGCCCGTAGACGCGGGCCGCGCCCCGCGGTTCCGCGGCCAGCCCGGGATGCCGGGCGAGCATCCACTCCAGCCCCGCGATCCGGTCGGCCCAGCGCCCGACATAGTGCGAGGAGCCCCAGCGCACCCGCACGAGCGGCCGGTCGACGTGGACGATCGGATGCCGCCAGGCGGCCCGCAGCGCGAGGTCCCAGTCCTCGTTCTGGCCGGCCGGCGCGCTCTCGTCCACCCATGTCGAGCCCCGGCGGAACAGGAACGTCGAGGAGTGCACCATCATCATGCGCGAGCGGGTGAGGTGCCGGTGGGTCACCCGGCCGGTGCCGGCCAGCCGCGGCACCCGGCGGTCGCCGTACTCGACCTCGACGGCGCAACTCGCGAAGCCGGCGTCGGGCTCCTCCGTCAGCGCGGCGACCTGGGCGGCCAGCTTGCCGGGCAGCCAGAGGTCGTCGTCGTCGCAGAAGGCGACGAAGTCCGTGCCGAGCACCGAGATCCCGGTGTTGCGCGCACCCGGCAGGCCGGCAGCCCGTCGGTTGTCCAGGACGCGGACGCTCCGGACCGCCTCCGAGCACGCCGTAGAACCGGCCACGGAACCGGCGACGAGGGAGGCGGGGGCCCCGTCGGCCACGACCACCACCTCGACCCGGCCGGCGTACTCCTGGGCGAGCACGCCGGTCAACGCGGCTCGCAGCGGGCCGGGCCGGTCGCCCCGGGTGGGGATGACGACGCCGACGGACGGCCTCATCGCCGGGCTCCCGGGCGGTAGACGAGGCGATAGCCGTAGAAGAGAAGAAGCGGGAGGGTGATCGCGGTGACCAGCCACCGCTGGGGCCGGGGCAGGGGCGCCGGACGGTGGCGTATCTCGACCGGGCCCACCGAGAAGCGCATCGGGTTGCCGGAGACGGTGTGCGCGACGCCGAGCAGCGCTTCGCGGTCGTCCAGGAAGGCGAGCCCGCCGGTGGGAAGTCCGAGCCGCGCGGCCAGGCGTCCCAGGGTCGCGCCCGGATCACGCACCAGGTCCTCGTGACGCACCCGGACGACCTGCACGCCCTTGCGGCGCAGCACTTCGAAGGCGAGGTTCTGGGCCAGCCAGTGGACGGCGGTGCGCGCGGGCGTCCAGCGGGTCATCGGCCGCCCGTCCTCGGGCCTGCGCACCCTGCGCCGCCACGACGCGGCCACCGCCCGCGGGTCGCGCACCACCTGCACGACCCGCATCTCCATGATCGCTGCCAGGCAGTACGCCAGGGAGGCGTGTTTGCTGGAGTCGACGACGACCTGGGCGTCGGCCACCTCCGCCGCCGCCGCGTAGATGCGGGAGTACGACCGGACGTATTCGGCCAGTTCGGCCTCACGGGTCGCGAGCCCGAGGGCGAGGACGGGCACGCGGCGGGTCCTGTCGACACGGGCGCGCAGGCCGGGCAGCCACCCCGCCTGGCTCTGCCGCCACTGTCCGAACGCGCGGGCGCCCACCTTGGTCCAGAACGGGCACTGGGAGAACCGCTGCCCGCAGCCGCAGGGCTCGTCGGCGCGTACGCCGCGGTCCCACAGGTGGACGACCTCGCCGAGCGGCGCCACGCCGGGCACCTCGCCGAGGAGGCGTTCGACCAGAGTGCTCCCGCTGCGCCCCAGGCCGCCCACGAAGATCACCGGCTGAGCGTCGGCCACGTATCCTCCACGTATGGATGCGAAACGTGACGACCCTAGCGCGGAGTGTAATCGTACGGCCGCCAATCGCCAAAGGATCTACCGGCGCGCGGAGCGCCCTGCCAGGCACCCCGCACACGCGTACGGCCCCCGGCAGTGCCGTGCCGGGGGCCGATCAGCGTGTCAGAGGTGGGTGGATCAGCGCGCGTCGACGATCATCCCGGCGCCGACGGTGCCGTTGGTGGCCTCGTCGATCAGGATGAAGCCACCGGTCAGGCGGTTGCGGGCGTAGTCGTCCACGAACAACGGCTGGGTCGTCCGCAGCGACACCCGGCCGATCTCGTTCAGGCCGAGGGCCGTGGCCGACTCGTCCCGGTGCAGGGTGTTGACGTCGAGCCGGTAGTGCAGGTCCCGCACGAGGGCCCGGGCCGTACGGGTGGTGTGCTTGATGATCAGCTTGGAGCGCGGCTGGAGCTTCAGGCCGTCGGCCATCCAGCAGATCATCGCGTCGATCTCCTGGGCGGACTGCGGCTGGTTGTTCGGCCGGCAGATCATGTCGCCCCGGGAGATGTCGATGTCGTCACCCAGGCGCAGCGTGACCGACATCGGCGCGAACGCCTCCTCCACGGGGCCGTCGAAGGTGTCGATCGCGCTGATCGTGGTGGTCAGGCCGGAGGGCAGGTGCAGCACCTCGTCGCCCGGCTTGAGCACGCCGCCCGCGACCTGCCCGGCGTATCCGCGGTAGTCGTGCAGCTCCTGGCTGGTCGCGCTGTGCGGGCGGATGACGTACTGCACGGGGAAGCGCACGTCCACCAGGTTGCGGTCGGAGGCGATGTGCACGTTCTCCAGGTGGTGCAGCAGCGAGGAGCCCTCGTACCACGGCATGTTCTCCGAGCGGGAGACCACGTTGTCGCCGTGCAGCGCCGAGATCGGGATGAAGGTGAGGTCGCTCGCGTTCAGCTTGCTGGCGAACGCGGTGAACTCCTCGCGGATCTCCTCGAACCGGGCCTCGGAGTAGTCGACGAGGTCCATCTTGTTGACCGCCAGCACCAGGTGCGGCACCCGCAGCAGCGTGGTCAGGAAGGCGTGCCGCCGCGACTGCTCCAGCACGCCCTTGCGCGCGTCGATCAGGATGATCGCCAGGTCGGCGGTGGAGGCGCCGGTGACCATGTTCCGGGTGTACTGGATGTGCCCGGGGGTGTCGGCGATGATGAACTTCCGCTTGGGCGTGGCGAAGTAGCGGTAGGCGACGTCGATCGTGATGCCCTGCTCGCGCTCGGCCCGCAGGCCGTCGGTCAGCAGCGACAGGTCGGTGTACTCCGTGCCCCGGTCGCGAGAGGTGCGCTCGACCGCTTCGAGCTGGTCCTCGAAGATCGCCTTGGAGTCGAACAGCAGCCGCCCGATCAGCGTCGACTTGCCGTCGTCGACACTGCCCGCCGTCGCGAAACGAAGGATGTCCATCAGAAGTAGCCTTCCTTCTTGCGATCTTCCATGGCGGCCTCGGACGCCCGGTCGTCGGCGCGGGTCGCGCCGCGCTCGGTGATCCGGGTGGCGGCGATCTCGTCGATGATCTGCTCGATCGTGGTGGCGGTGGAGGCGACCGCGCCGGTGCAGGTCATGTCGCCGACCGTGCGGTAGCGGACGACGGCCTCGAACGTCGGCTCGTCGTCGCCCCGCTGGACCACCTCGGAGTCGGACAGCAGCATGCCGTCACGCTCGAAGACCGTCCGGCTGTGGGAGAAGTAGATCGACGGGATCTCGATGCCCTCACGCCGGATGTAGTGCCACACGTCCAGCTCGGTCCAGTTCGACAGAGGGAACACGCGGATGTGCTCACCCCTGCTGATCTTGGTGTTGTAGAGGTTCCACAGCTCGGGACGCTGGTTCTTCGGGTCCCACTGGCCGAACTCGTCGCGGAAGGAGAACACCCGCTCCTTGGCCCGGGCCTTCTCCTCGTCGCGCCGGGCCCCGCCGAAGACCGCGTCGAACTCGTGCTCCTCGATGGCGTCCAGCAGCGTCGTGGTCTGCAGGCGGTTGCGGGAGGCCCGCCGCCCGGTCTGCTCGACCACCCGCCCGGCGTCGATCGACGCCTGGACCGAGGCGACCACGAGACGCGCGCCCAGCTCGGCGACCCGCCGGTCGCGGAACTCGATGACCTCGGGGAAGTTGTGCCCGGTGTCGACGTGCATCAGGGGAAAGGGGATCGGCGCCGGCCAGAAGGCCTTCTCGGCGACCCGCAGCATGACGATCGAGTCCTTGCCGCCGGAGAAGAGCAGACACGGGCGCTCGAACTCGGCCGCGACCTCGCGCATGACGTGGATCGCCTCGGCCTCGAGCACGTCGAGCTGCGACGTGGTGTAGTCACGCTGAAGCATGGGGACTTCCTTCACGGAGTCTGGCGATGCAGGTCACGGATTCCGGCGAGCAACGTTGGCGCCAGATCCGGTAGGGAGACCAGGATATCGGGCAGCCAAGGGTCCCCCTGGTTGTAGGTCAGGGGTGAGCCGTCGATCCTGCTCGCGTGGGCCCCCGCCGCGACCGCAACCGCGACCGGCGCGGCCGAGTCCCACTCGTACTGGCCCCCGGCGTGCACGTACGCCTCGACCTCTCCGGTGAGGACCGCGGCGATCTTGGCACCGGCCGAGCCGATGGGGACGAGTTCCCCGCCGAGGCGGGCGGCCAGCTCACGGACGAACTCGGGCGGCCGGGTGCGGCTGACCGCGATGCGGAAGGGCTCACGCACCTTCTCCGGCAGCTCGGGCGGCGTCGCCGTCGTGAGCGTACGCCCCTGGGCGGGCAGGGCGACCGCACCGGCCGCGAGGGAACCGCGTTCCCACAGGGCCACGTGGACGGCCCAGTCGGCGCGCCCCTGCTCGGAGAACTCACGGGTGCCGTCGAGAGGGTCGACGATCCAGACGCGCTCGGCCGACAGCCGCCGGGGGTCCATCCGCTCCTCGCGGGTCGCCTCCTCCGACAGCACGGCGTCGTCCGGCCGCAGCCGCTTCAAGGCGTCCATGAGGAACTCGTGGGACGCGCGGTCCCCGGCATCCTTCAGCGCCCGGCCGTCCTCGAACCCGAGACGGGCGCGCAGCTCCAGGAGCCGCTCCCCCGCCTCCGTCGCCAGCTCGCCGGCGAGGGAATGGTCGTCCCGTATCGTCATTTCTCAGTACGCTCCCGCCCCGCGTGCGACCGCAGACCACGTCTTCCATAAGATCTGCAGATCCAGCATGAGAGACCAGTTCTCGACATAACGCAGGTCCAACCGTACCGATTCCTCCCAGGAGAGGTCGGATCGGCCGTTGACCTGCCAGAGCCCGGTCATCCCCGGCCTGACCACGAGCCTGCGGCGCACGTCGTCACCGTAGCGCGCGACCTCCTCGGGCAGCGGCGGGCGCGGCCCGACGAGCGACATGTCGCCCCGCAGCACGTTGATGAGCTGCGGCAGCTCGTCGAGCGAGTAACGCCGCAGCGCGGCGCCGAGCGGGGTCACCCGCGGATCCCTGCGCACCTTGAACAGCACGCCGTCCGCGTCGCTGACCAGCTCGACCTTGCGGGCCTCCGCGTCCCGCCGCATCGTGCGGAACTTCAGGATCGTGAACTCCACGCCGTCCCTGCCGACCCGCCGCTGGCGGAACAGGGCGGGCCCCGGGCTGGTCGCCCGCACGGCCACGGCGACGGCGGCCAGCAGCGGGGCGAGCACGACCAGCGCCGCCGCGGCGACCATCCGGTCGAACACGTCCTTGACCAGCCGGCGTCCTCCCGCCAGCTCGGGATGCTCGACGTGCAGCAGCGGGAGCCCGGCGACGGGCCGGATCGCGATCCGCGGGCCGGCCACCTCCATCAGGGCGGGCGCCACCACGAGGTCGGTGCGCGTCCGCTCCAGCCGCCAGGCCAGCCTGCGCAGCGCCGTGCCGTCCAGCTCGGGGCAGGCGAGCACGGCCACCGTGTCCGCCCGGACCTGCTCGACCACCAGCGGGACGTCGGTGAAGTCGCCGAGCACCGGCACGTCCGCGACCCGGCCGGCGGCGTGGGTGGGCACGCAGGCGGCCACGACCTCCATCCCGTGGTAGCGCTCACCGCGGAAGGTGCCGACCAGCTCGGCGATCGCCGCCCGATGGCCCACCGCCACCACCCTGCGCATGCAGCCCTCACCCCTGGCCCGCCTGCGGTGCAGCCGCCGCCGCAGGCCGTACCTGGCTCCGAGGGTGAGCACGGTGGCGAGCGGCAGCGCGATCAGCACGTAGCCGCGGGCGATCTCGGTCTTCGACGCGTACGCCGCGATCGCGACACCGGCGATCAGCGTGAAGCCGCCCCGCGCGACCCGGCGGAACTCCTCGGCCCCCACGCCGATCAGGCGAGGTTCGTACGCCCGGCTCAGGACCAGGATCGCCGCCCAGACGACGGGCAGCGCGGCGCTCGCCATCACATAGGGCATCACGTACGGAGTAACCTCGCCGAACCGGATCACCACGGCGGTGACCCCCGCGAGAAGGGCGCCCACGATGTCGCAGACGGCCGCGGTGAGCCGATATCTGACGGCCCACGCGGGCGGCCGCGGTATCGGATGGGCGGGCGAGTCCCGGGACGTGCCGACGGCGACCGAGGACGTGTCGCCGTCCAGCACCGTCGCCCCCTGTGATCATTCGACTACCGATCGTGCTGGAATGCTAGCCGCCCCGTCCCGGCGTCTCAGGGAGATTCGTTGAAAGCCGAAACATACATATCGGTTGATGTCGAGGCGGACGGCCCGATTCCGGGGCCGTACTCGATGGTCAGCTTGGGCATGACCGTGGCCGGCCGGATGACCGGGCGGCGGTTCAAGCGGACCGACCCGGAGTCCCTGACGTTCTACGCGGAGTTACGGCCGATCAGCGACGACTACGTGCCGGAGGCGCTGGCGGTGAGCGGCCTCGACCGGGCGACGCTGCTGCGTGAGGGACGCGACCCGGCCGAGGCGATGACGGCTGCGGCGGCCTGGGTGAGCGAGGTGTGCGGCGGCGACCTGCCGGTGCTCGCGGCCTTCCCGCTGTCGTACGACTGGATGTGGATGTACTGGTACTTCCTCCGCTTCACCGGGCAGTCGCCCTTCGGCCACTCCCGGTGCATCGACATCAAGACGCTGTACGCCGCCAAGGCCGTGGTGCCGGTGGCCTGGGCGACCAAGCGCCAGATGCCGCGCGAGGTGCGATCGCGGCGCCCGCACACCCACAACGCGCTCGACGACGCCATCGAGCAGGCGGAACTGCTGCAGAACCTCATGCTGTGGCCGGGCGCCGCCCGCGAGCGCGACGCGAGCGACGTCAGCGGGGCGGCTTCGCCGGATTGAGGTCCGCGGCGTGGAAGCGGTTCTGCGTGGCCTCCAGACCGCCGGTCATCAGCGACTCCACCATGTCGGCCGCCCGGTCCACGAGGAACGGCAGGTCCTTGCGCTCGGCCGTGGCGAAGTCGCGCAGCACGAACGTCGCCGGGTCCATGCGGCCCGGCGGGCGGCCGATGCCGAACCTGATCCGCGGGTAGTCACGCGTGCCGAGCGCCTTCGTGATCGACTTCAGGCCGTTGTGGCCGTTGTCCCCGCCGCCGGTCTTCGCGCGCAGCGCGCCGTAGGGGATGTCCAGCTCGTCGTGGATCACGATCACCCGGTCGGGGGTGACCTTGTAGAAGTCGGCCAGCGCCTTCACCGGGCCGCCCGACAGGTTCATGAACGACAGCGGCTTGGCCAGCACGACCGGGAGCGCGACCAGGCGGCCCTCGACCACCTCGGCCCGCGACCTGTGCGCCTTGAACCGCCCGCCCACCCGGGCCGCCAGCTCGTCGAGCACCATGAAGCCCGCGTTGTGCCGGTTCCCGGCGTACTCAGGCCCGGGGTTGCCCAGGCCCACCACCAGCCACCGCTGCGCGGACGCGTCCGACATCGCTGTCTCCTCCGCTGTTGTCCACATGGAAGAGTCCTCCACAGGACACCCTGTGGAGGACTCTCTCACGAACGGGGTCCTACTCGGCGGCCTCGGCGCTCTCGCCCTCAGCGGCCTCGCCCTCTTCGGGCAGCTGGGCGACCGGGGCGCCGATCACCTGCAGCACCAGGGCCTCGGGGTCGCCGGCCAGCGTGGTGCCGCTCGGCAGGTTCAGGTCGCTCGCGTGCACCGCGAAGCCGGCGTCCTTGCCGTCCACGTCGACCTCGACGCCGGTCGGGATGTGGGTCGCCTCGGTCTCGACCGAGATCGTCACGAGCTGCTGCTCGACGATGGCGCTGCCGACCGGGTCGCCGGTGACGGTGACCGGGATCTCGACGACGACCTTCTCGCCGCGCTTGACCAGCAGCAGGTCGACGTGCTCGATGAAACCCTTGATCGGGTCGCGCTGGACGCCCTTGGGCAGCGCGATCTCGTCCACGCCCTCGCCCTGCAGGCGGATGAGCACATTCGGCGTGCGCAGCGCGAGCAGCAGCTCGTGGCCGGGGAGGGTCAGGTGCTTGGTCTCGGTGCCGTGGCCGTACAGGACGGCGGGGACCTTGTTCGTCCGGCGGATCTTGCGGGCGGCGCCCTTGCCGAACTCGTTGCGAAGCTCGGTGGCGATACGTACTTCGGACACGGCACATCTCCTAGGGATGACTCGACCGGCGGATTGCGCGCTCCCCCTCACCCGCCCTAGCGGAAGGCGTTACGAGCGCAACCCCACCACTCTACCGTCTTGCCCGCAGTCCCCTGGTGGCCGTTACACTGACCGCATGATTCGTGCGGCGTGTCAGGGCTGGTGGCGCTCCACATAGGAGCGGCCATCTCACACGCGTACGCACCGGGCCGTTCGGATGGACGGCCCTTTTTCGTGCTCCCTGGACGAGGGGTCGCCGTCGGAACGGCGGACCACCTGCCAAGGGAGAGACCACATGAGCACGACCCTCGACACCACTCCGTCCGACGACCTCGGCGTGCCGGCCGCGCGACGGCGCAGCGCCGAGCTGGAGAGATCGATCCGGGAGCGGCCAGGCCGCTTCCGCGCGCTGACCGGGGACCGCCCGACCGGCCGGCTGCACCTGGGGCACTATTTCGGCACCCTCCACAACCGCGTCCGCCTCCAGAACCTGGGCGTGGACATGATGGTGCTCGTCGCGGACTACCAGGTCCTGACCGATCGCGACGTCGCCGACCGGCTCGCGGACCACGTGGAGGACCTGGTGCTCGACTACATGGCGGCCGGCATCGACCCGGATCGGGCCACGATCTTCACGCACAGCGCGATACCCGCGCTCAACCAGCTGCTCCTGCCGTTCCTCAGCCTGGTCTCGGTCGCGGAGCTGGGCCGCAACCCCACCGTCAAGGACGAGATCGCCCACTCGCGCCAGTCGGCGGTCAGCGGGCTGATGTTCACCTATCCGGTCCACCAGGCGGCCGACATCCTGTTCTGCAAGGCCGGCCTCGTCCCGGTCGGGCAGGACCAGCTGCCCCACCTGGAGGTCGCGCGCACCGTCGCGCGCCGCTTCAACAGCCGCTACGGCACCGCGTCGAACCCCGTGTTCCCCGAGCCCGAGGCCCTGCTGTCCGCGGCCCCGCTGCTGCTCGGCACCGACGGCGCCAAGATGAGCAAGAGCCGGGGCAACGCCATCGCCCTCGCCGCGACCGCCGACGAGACCGCCAGACTGATCCGCGGCGCGAAGACCGACGCGGACCGCCACATCACGTACGACCCGGTGGCCCGGCCCGAGGTCAGCAGCCTGGTCCTCCTGGCCGCGCTGTGCCTCGACCGGGACCCGCACGACGTGGCCGCCGAGATCGGCGGCCGTGGGGCCGCCGCGCTGAAGGCCGCCGTCACCGACGCCGTCAACGACCACTTCGCGCCCATCCGGGCGCGGCGCGCCGAGCTGGCCCGGGACCGCGCCCACATCCGCCGGGTGCTCCGGGACGGCAACGAACGCGCCGGCGCGATCGCCGACGCCACGCTCAGGGAGGTGCGGGCGGCGATGAACTCTCTCTACTGACTACAGAAGCAAAGGGCCCCCGGACGGCCGTCCGACCAGACCGGGGGCCAGAAAAGTCAGCTGTCGCCTTCGAAGAGGCTGGTGACGGAGCCGTCGGTGAAGACCTCGGTGATGGCCCGGGCGATCAGCGGGGCGATCGACAGGACCGTGAGGCTGTCGAACCTCTTCTCCTCCGGGATGGGCAGCGTGTTGGTCACGACCACCTCGGAGATGCGGGAGTTCTTCAGCCGGTCCACAGCCGGGTCGGAGAAGATGGCGTGCGTGGCGGCCACGACGACGTCGGTCGCGCCGTGCTCGTACAGCGCGTCGGCCGCCTTGCAGATCGAGCCGCCCGTGTCGATCATGTCGTCGATCAGCACGCAGGTCCTGCCGCGCACCTTGCCGACCACCTCGTGCACCTTCACCTGGTTGGCCACGTCGAGGTCGCGCCGCTTGTGGATGAACGCCACCGGCGTGCCCAGGCTGTCGGACCAGCGCTCGGCCAGCCGTACGCGGCCGGTGTCGGGGGAGACGATCGTGGTGGTCGCCGGGTCGAGCTTGCCGCGCAGGTAGTTGATCAATACCGGCAGAGCGAACAGGTGGTCCACCGGACCGTCGAAGAAGCCCTGGATCTGCGAGGTGTGCAGGTCGATGGACATCATCCGGTCGGCACCCGCCTGCTTGAACAGGTCGGCCATCAGCCTGGCGGTGATCGGCTCACGGCCGCGGCCCTTCTTGTCCTGCCGGCTGTAGCCATAGAACGGCATGATCACAGTGACCCGTTTGGCGGAGGCCCGCTTGAGGGCGTCCACCATGATCAACTGTTCCATAATCCACTGGTTGATCGGCGCGGTGTGGCTCTGCATGACGAAGGCGTCGCAGCCGCGCACGGACTCGAGGTATCGCACGTAGATCTCGCCGTTGGCGAAGTCACGCAGCGCCGTCGGCGTGATCTCGACGCCAAGGGCGTTCGCGACCTCGTCGGCCAGTTCGGGGTGGGACCGGCCGGAGAAGAACATGAGGTTCCGCTCACCGGTCGTCTTCTTGCCGCTCATGCCGCGCTCCTCGCGTGTCGAGCCTGTTCGCCGTACCGGGCTTGGTGAGGCCGGGCCGGCCATAACGCCGTTCCCTCGCTTCGCCCGGAGCCCGCAAACTCCTTCGCCCGGTCGATGTGGTCGGTCACGGTGTCCTCCTGGCCTGGCCCGTGGGCGCTACGCGGTCAGAGGACCGCGCCTCGTACTCTTTCCTGTCCCCGTACGGCCCGCGGGGAGGCGGGCCGCAGGTGGTCCTAATCGCCGGCGGGGGCTCCGCCGTTCGCCGCGGCCTCGTCGCGGGCTTCGATCGCCCGCCGGGCCGCCTCCGCCGACCGGGTGCCGGCGCGGCGGCGCGTCACCCAGCCCTCGACGTTGCGCTGTTTGCCGCGGGCGACCGCCATCGCCCCGGGCGGCACGTCGGACGTGATCACGGATCCGGCGGCCGTGTACGCTCCGTCCCCGATCGTGACCGGGGCGACGAGCATGTTGTCGCTGCCCACGCGCACGTGGTCGCCCACGACGGTGTGGTGCTTGGAGACGCCGTCGTAGTTGACGAAGACGCAGGCGGCACCGATGTTCGAGCCGACCCCGATCGTCGCGTCGCCGACGTATGTCAGGTGCGGGACCTTGGAGCCCTCGCCGATCCGCGCGTTCTTGGTCTCGACGTACGCGCCGATCTTGCCCTTGGGGCCGAGCACGGTGCCGGGGCGCAGGTAGGCGAAGGGGCCCACGCTGGCGCCGGGACCGATCTCCGCGCCGTCGGCGACGGTGTTGCGCACGACGGCCTCCTCGCCGACGACCGTGTCGGTCAGCGTGCTGCCCGGCCCGACCTCGGCTCCCGCCTCGATCCTGGTGGCGCCCTTGAGCTGGGTGCCGGGGTGGATCACGGCATCGGGCTCCATCTCGACCCCGGCGTCGACCCACGTGCTGGCCGGGTCGACGACGGTCACCCCGGCGCGCATGTGCGCCTGCAGGATGCGGTCGTTGAGCACGCGCCGGACGAAGGCGAGCTGGACGCGGTCGTTGACGCCCTCGACCTCTGCGTGGTCGGCGGCCACGTGCGCGCCCACCCGGTGACCGTCCTCGCGGAGGATGGCCAGCACGTCGGTCAGGTACTCCTCGCCCTGGGCGTTGGCGGCGCCGATCCGCTTCAGGCCGCCGGCCAGCAGCGCGCCGTCGAAGGCGTAGACGCCGGAGTTCATCTCGGCGATCGCGCGCTGCTCTGGGGTCGCGTCCTTCTCCTCGACGATCTCCAGCACCGCGCCGTCCTCGTCGCGCACGATCCGGCCGTAGCCGGTCGGGTCGGGGACGACGGCGGTCAGCACCGTGACGGCGTTGCCGTCGGCGGCGTGCCGTTCGAGCAGGGCCGCCAGGGTCTCGGTGCGCAGCAGCGGCGTGTCGCCGTACGTCACCAGGACGGTGCCGTCGATCGCGCCCTCGGCTTCGAGCACGGTGCGCACGGCGTGGCCGGTGCCGTTCTGCTTGTCCTGGACGACCGGCCGGGCGTCCGCGGCGGTCGTCGCCAGGTGGGCGCCGACCTGCTCACGCGCGTGCCCGATGACCACGATCAGCCGCTCGGGGGCGAGGCCGCGTGCGGCGGCGAGCATATGGTCGACGAGCGCTCGGCCGCAGACCTCGTGGAGGACTTTGGGGGTTTTCGATTTCATCCGGGTGCCCTCGCCGGCGGCGAGGACGATCACGGCTGCCGGGCGCGGCACACTCACGGACTGAGGCTCCCTCGGCGTCGCGGCTTACTACACGGATCGTGCTGTACGGATCGGGTGCGGCTGCCCACGCGTCCAGTACCCAGGAACCGCACGGTCACCCGCTCGACAAGGTGAGCTTACCTGCCGTACCCCGGGAGGGAACCAGCCCCCCTGGGGCTGGAACGGCCGAATAAAGGGGCTCCCGGGGGAGGATTCGAACCTCCGTTGACAGAACCAAAATCTGTAGTCTTGCCCCTAGACGACCCGGGAAGGGCGCAAAGTGCCGCTTTGTCGGATTCCGCAGCCGCCGGAATCCGCACTCAGGATACAGAGCCCACCCCCTGACGCGCGCCCCCAAAATCAGCGCATCGTCCGCCCCACCTCGGCGCCGCTCACCGGCCGGCCCCGCGTGCCGGAGCCGCCGGCCCGGTCCTGGGCCTGGTACTGGCCGAGGCGGGCGAGCTCGGCATGGGTGGGCCCCTCGAACTCGACCGGGTCGCCGGTCGGGAACCCGAGCGCGCCGTTGACGTGCACGCCGACGTTCTGGGGCGCGGCGCGGCCGAGCGCCGGCCAGATGACAGCGCCGCTGTCGCCGCCCTGTGCGCCGTGTCGCCGGTAGCCGAGCCCTCCTGCACCGTGTCGGCGACCTGCGGTCGGTCACGGTTCCTCTGACGGGCCCGGCCTCAGCCGTGGACCCGGCCGTGCTCACCGCGGTCGCGGCGGCCGTCCGCTATCGGGAGAGTCTGCGGTTCGACTACCGCTCCCACGACGGCACCGAGGACCGCCGCACCGCCGAGCCGTACCGGCTGGTGAACTCGGGCCGCCGCTGGTACCTGGTGGCGTGGGACACCGGCCGGGGCGACTGGCGCACGTTCCGCGTCGACCGGCTGCGCCTGCACACCCCGAACGGGCCACGCTTCACGCCGCGCGAGCCGCCCGGCGTCGACCTCGTCCGCTACATCTCCGAGCGGATCTCCGTCGGCCCCTACCGCTACCGCGGCCGGTTCACGGTGCACGCGCCGGCCCACGTCATCGCCGACCGGATGCCGCCGACGACGGCGGTGGTCGAGCCGGCCGACGACAGCAGGTGCGTCCTCAGCGCCGGGTCGAACTCTCTTGACGAGCCAGCCACATGGGTCGCGCAACTCGGCGTCCCGTTCGAGGTGCACGAACCGCCCGAACTCGTCGCGCACATCCGCGCGCTCGGCGCCCGTCTCGTCGACGCGGCCCGGCATCACCCGCCCGCCTGACAAGCCTGCGTATGGCTGGGAATACGGCGAATCCGGATGTTACCGAGAGGGCATTGCGGGCAGGTCGCCGTCGACGCCGCGGCGTCTGCGGCGCGGCCCCGGAAGCGAGCATGAGGCATTACCAGATGGCCGACCGTTGGTGCAAGGCATGGATTCGCCACCAGATGTGGCCCGGAGCGTCACCTTCCACACATTCGCTCTTAGGTATTCCTAACTTACGATGGCGTAGGTTACGGTTCCGTAGCCAGACATTCTTCCCCATCTCGTGAGGTAGCCCATGACCGTCCTGACCGAACGTCCCTCACCACAGCCGAAGCCGGAGTTCGAGCCGGAAGGCAAGAGCAAAGCCGATCTGGTCGTCTTCGCGCTCGTCGTCGGCCTTCCGATCCTCGCGGTCATCGCCGTAGTGCCGTTCGCCTGGGGATGGGGCCTGGGCTGGACGGACGTCGCGATCGCCGCCGTGTTCTACGCCGTGTCCGGCTTGGGGGTCACGGTCGGGTTCCACCGCTATTTCACCCACGGCTCGTTCAAGGCCAACCGGCCTCTGAAGATCGCCCTCGGGATCGCCGGCAGCCTCTCGCTGGAGATGTCGGTGCTGGACTGGGTCGCCGCCCACCGCAAGCACCACAAGTTCTCCGACAAGGAGGGCGACCCGCACTCGCCGTGGCGGTTCGGGCCCGGCTTCAAGTCCATGTGCAAGGGCCTGCTGTACGCGCACGTGGGCTGGCTCTTCGAGGTCGAGCGCGTCAACCGCGCCAAGTACGCCCCGGACCTGCTGAAGGACCCGGACATCATGAAGCTGCACCGGTGGTTCCCGACGATGGCGATCACCTCCCTGCTGCTCCCGCCGGTCCTGGGCGGCCTCATCACCTGGTCGTGGCAGGGCGCGCTGACCGCCTTCTTCTGGGGCACGCTGATGCGGATCGGGCTGCTGCACCACGTGACCTGGTCGATCAACTCCATCTGCCACGTGTTCGGCGAGGAGGTGTTCGAGTCGCGCGACAAGTCCCGCAACGTCTGGTGGCTGGCCATCCCGTCGTTCGGGGAGTCGTGGCACAACCTGCACCACTCCGACCCCACCTGCGCCCGGCACGGCGCGCTCAAGGGCCAGATCGACCTCAGCGCGGGCATGATCCGCTGGTTCGAGAAGGCCGGCTGGGCCTACGACGTGCGGTGGCCGACCCCGGAGCGGCTGGCGGCGAAGCGACTTGCCTGACGACTCAGTCAGCGCTGACGGCAGGGCCGCTCTACGGAACGCGGCGGCCCTGTCCCTCACACCGACGGCCCCCCTATCGGGGCCCTCTTCTCCGGCGGCGCCCGCCACATCCGCCCTTCCGGCACCCGCGGGCACCGGCACTCGTACGGCCCCCGCCTCCGCGGTGGCCGTACCGGCACGTCGGGCGGCTCCTCTCGAGGAGACGCGAACCGGCCCGAGCCGGGTCCGGGCCGCCGCACCCGCCAAGATGGAAACCGTGAGCGAGTCCTCCCGATCCCGAAGACGCATGACCGGCGCGGAACGGCGCGAGCAGCTGATCCAGGTCGGCCGTGCCCTGTTCGCGGACAAGGGCTTCGACGGCACCTCGGTCGAGGAGATCGCGGCCAGCGCCAAGGTGTCCAAGCCCGTGGTGTACGAGCACTTCGGCGGCAAGGAGGGCATCTACGCCGTCGTCATCGACCGGGAGATGCAGCGCCTGCTCAGCCTGGTCACCCAGGCCCTGTCGGCCTCACACGCCCGCATCAAGCTGGAGCGGGCCGCGCTCGCCCTCCTGCAGTACATCGAGGAGAGCAGCGAGGGCTTCCGCATCCTGGTCCGCGACTCCCACGCCGCCTCCGGCACGGGCACCTTCGCCAGCCTGATCAGCGACATCGCCAGCCAGGTGGAGGACGTGCTGGCGGACGAGTTCCAGGAGCGGGGCTACGACCCCAAGCTCGCGCCGATGTACGCCCAGATGCTCGTGGGAATGACCGCCCTCACCGGGCAGTGGTGGCTCGAGGTGCGCAAGCCGCGCCGCGAGGAGGTCGCCGCCCACCTGGTGAACCTGTCCTGGAACGGCCTGACCGGTCTCGATCCCAATCCCGCGCTCACCGCGGCGACGCGCGGCCTGGTCCTGTCCCCCGCCGCGGAGGCCCGTACGGCGAGACCCGCCGAGCGCGAGTCGAAGGAGCAGGAGAAGCTCCGCCGCGAGCAGGAGAAGACGCGCGAGCGCGAGCAGCGCGAACGCGCCAAGCAGCTCGAACGCCAGCAGCGCGAGCAGGAGAAGGCCAAGGAACGCGAGCAGCGCGAACGCGCCAAGGAACTCGAACGGCAGATGAAGGAGCAGGAGAAGCTCCGCCGCGAGCAGGAGAAGGCGCAGGAGCGCGAGCAGCGCGAACGCGCAAAGGAACTCGAACGCCAGCAGCGCGAGCGGGCCAAGGAACTCGAACGCCTGCAGCGCGAGCGGGTGAAGGGATTCGACCGGCAGCAGCACGGGGAGATCTGACGGTTCCGCCACGGCTCGTAACCGGTCCCCGGAATGCCGTGCGCGCTTCTCGGCGACGCCGCCGGAGGCGCGGCGAGCAGGGAGAACGCGGCCTAGGGCAGTCCGCCTGACGCTTTCGTTGCGGTGAAGTTAACGTTCCGTTCAACGAGTTGGGGCATATTTCGTTATATGTCCGCCCAAAGCTCCCCCGCATCTGAGCCGGAAGAGGCCGATCTCCCCGCGCACGCCCCGCTGCCCAACGATCGATTCCTCAACCGGGAGGAGAGCTGGCTCCAGTTCAACGAGCGCGTCCTGGAGCTGGCGGAGGACTCCTCGGTGCCGCTGCTCGAACGCGTCAGATTCCTTGCCATCTTCGCGAGCAACCTGGACGAGTTCTTCCGCGTACGGGTGGCCGGGCTCAAGCGGCGGATGGCGACCGGCCTGCTGCTGCGGACGACGGGCGGGCTGAAGCCGAGCGAGGCGCTGTCGCGGATCGCGACGGTCGCCGACGAGCTCGCGCGCAGGCACGCGGCGGTCTTCCACGACCGCATCTGCCCGGAGCTCGCCGAGGAGGGCATCGCGATCGTCCGCTGGGACGACCTCGCCAGGGACGAGCGGACGGCGCTGCGCAAGCTCTTCCGTGAGCGGATCCGGCCGGTCCTGACGCCGCTGGCCGTCGATCCCGCCCACCCGTTCCCGTACATCTCGGGTCTTTCGCTGAACCTGGCCGTGACGGTGCGGAACCCGGAGGACGGCCACACGGTGTTCGCGCGGGTGAAGGTCCCCTCGCAGCTCCCCCGGTTCGTGACGGCCTCGCCGAACCGGTTCGTCCCGCTGGAGGACGTGATCGCGGCCCACCTGGGCGAGCTGTTCAAGGGCATGCAGATCGTGCAGCACCACGTCTTCCGGGTGACCAGGAACGAGGACCTGGAGGTCGACGAGGACGTCACAGAGAACCTCATGAAGGCGCTGGAACGCGAGCTGCTGCGCCGCCGGTTCGGGCCGCCGGTGCGGCTGGAGGTCGAGGACACCATCAGCCCCAAGGTGCTGGAACTGCTGGTGGACGAGCTGGGCGTGTCCGACAACGAGATCTACCGCCTGCCCGGGCCGCTCGACTTAACGGGGCTGCACGCCATCGCCGACCTCGACCGCCCGGAGCTCCACTACCGGCCGTTCGTCCCGGCGGAGGCGATCAGCGCCGAGGACGACCTGTTCGCCACCCTGCGCGAGCGCGACATCCTCATCCACCACCCGTACGACTCGTTCGCGACGAGCGTGCAGCGGTTCGTGGAGGAGGCGGCGGCCGACCCGGACGTGCTGGCGATCAAGCAGACCCTCTACCGCACCAGCGGCGACTCGCCGATCGTGGACGCGCTGATCGACGCGGCCGAGGCGGGCAAGCAGGTCGTGGTCGTGGTGGAGATCAAGGCGAGGTTCGACGAGCACGCGAACATCTCCTGGGCGCGCAAGCTGGAGACGGCCGGGTGCCACGTCGTCTACGGCGTGCTCGGCCTCAAGACGCACTGCAAGCTGTCGATGGTGGTCCGCCAGGAGGCGGGCGGCGAGCTGCGGCGCTACTGCCACATCGGCACCGGCAACTACAACCCGAAGACGGCCCGGCAGTACGAGGACTTCGGCCTGCTCACCGCCGATCCGCAGGTGGGCGAGGACGTCACGGACCTGTTCATCCACCTGACCGGCTACTCCCACCAGTCGGAGTACCGCCGGCTGCTGGTCGCGCCCGACTCGCTGCGCCAGGGCCTGCTCGCCCGGATCGAGCAGGAGATCGCTCACCGCGGGGCGGGCCGCACGGCCCGGATCCGGATCAAGACCAACTCAATGGTGGACGAGCCGATCATCGACGCGCTGTATCGCGCGTCGCAGGCGGGTGTGCCGGTGGACGTGTGGGTGCGCGGCATCTGCACCCTCCGCCCGGGCGTGCCCGGCCTGTCGGAGAACATCCGCGTACGCAGCGTGCTCGGCCGCTTCCTCGAACACTCCCGGGTGTACGAGTTCGGCGGAGGGCGGCGGCCGGAGATCTGGATCGGCAGCGCCGACCTGATGCGCCGCAACCTGGACCGGCGGGTCGAGGCGCTGGTCAAGGTCACCAGCCCGCAGCAGCGCAGGTATCTGTCCGATCTGCTCGACCTGGCCTTCCGGGACACCACCACCGCCTGGACGCTGCACTCCGACGGCAAGTGGCTGCGCCACCGGGGCGAGGTCGATCTCCAGCACCACCTGATCGCCGGGAGGCGCTGGCGGACCGTGGACGACGTGACCGAGTGACGGCCGAGGGCATGGTCAGGGGTATGGCCAAGGGCATGATCAGGGCGGCCGGGGCGGTCGTCTGGCGGGGGAACGAGGACGACCCGGAGGTCGCCCTCGTGCACCGCCCGGCGTACGACGACTGGAGCCTGCCCAAGGGGAAGCTCAAGCACGGCGAGCACGTGATCGCGGCGGCCCTGCGCGAGGTGCGGGAGGAGACCGGTCTGCCGGTCGTGCTCGGCCGCGCTCTCCCGCCCGTCCACTACATGCACGAGGGCCGGCTCAAGCGCGTGGACTACTGGCTCGCCCACGCTCTGAATGACCAGGTTGCGGTCGACGGCGACGAGGTCGACGAGGTCGCCTGGCTGCCGATCGAGGAGGCACGGCGGCGCCTCACCTACGCGTGGGACCGCAGCCTGCTGCGCGCCGTCGGCGCCGCTCCCCTCGTCACCACGCCGCTGATCCTGCTGCGGCACGCGCTGGCCGGCTCCCGGCAGGAGTGGAAGGGCGACGACGACCGGCGCCCGCTGGACGAGCGCGGCCGCGCCCAGGCCGAGATCCTGGCCACGGTGCTCGGGGCCTACCGCCCGGCCGGCCTCGTCAGCTCGCACAGCAGGCGCTGCACCCAGACGCTCAAGCCGTACGCCGAGCGGCATGGGCTGGAGGTGCGCGAGGAGACGGCGCTGTCGGAGAGCGGCTACGACCCGCGCCAGGCGGAACGGATCGTGCGCGACCTGGTGACCGTGCCCGAGCCGGCGGTGCTGTGCAGCCACGGCAAGATCCTGCCCGAGCTGCTGGGCATGGCCGGCGAGGCGCTGCGCGGCGTGCGGACCGCCGACCACGCCCTCGCCAAGGGCGGCTTCGCCGTGCTCCACCGCGCCGTCGATCGAGGCCGCGCCACCGCCGGGGCGGGCGATCGCGTCGTGAGCCTGGAGCGGTACGCGACCTGAAGCACAGAGCGGTACGCGACCTGAAACACGGAGCGGTACGCGACCTGAGGTTGGCGCGCGGTACGCGACCTGAAACCAGTGGGCCTCAGGCGAGGCGGGCCCAGACGGCGGGGAACTCCTCCTGGGCCCGGGCCGCCTCGGCGCTCTCGACACCCGCGAGCGCGCCGTAGGTGAAGGTGTCCTCCCCGGCCTGCCGGGCCCTTTCCGCCTCCTCCAGAAGCACGCCCTGGGCGACGACGCCGTCCTGGTGCCGTCCCAGCACCTCCTGCACCTGCTTGGCGCGCTCGGCCGCGCCGGACATGCCGGCGGCCTCCGCCGTGTATCGGGCGCGCTTGGCGGCCTTGCGCACGTCGTGCATGGCCGTCTCCCGCTCCTCGCCCTCCTCCATGCGCCGCGCCGCTTCGTAGGCGTCGGTCACCCGCCGCCAGTTCCTGTCCACGATCTTCGGCAGCGCCTTGTCCGCGTCCTTGGCCGCCGTGGCCGTCAGCGGCGGGTCGGCGGCCAGCGCGCCGAGGGCGTCGAGCAGCGCGAAGTAACGGTCCTCGCTGAGCGCGCGCCGGATGCGCTCGTACGCGTCGTCCTCCCTGGCCAGCAGGTCGTCGCCCAGCCTGCGGCGTGCGTCCGCGGTGACGAAGCGGGGGTCGAGGCCGTCGAGTCGGGCGGCGAAGCGGGCCCGGATGACCTCCAGGTCACGGACCTCGCCCAGCACCTCGCCGAGCCACTTGAGCTCCTCCTGGAGGTCCTCGGTGCCGGCGACGATCCGCTTGAACGCCTTGAGCGCGCTGCGCAGGCGGCGGCAGGCGACCCTGGCCTTGTGGACGGCGTCCTCCTCGGCCAGCCGCACGTGCGGGTCCTGCGCGATCAGCGCGTCGGCGTGGGCGCGGAGGTAGGCGACGACGACCTCTCCGGCCGAACCGGGCTCGGGCCGGGTCCTCGACCGCGGCGCGGGTATGCGGTCTCCCAGGACGCGGGCGAGCTTGCTCGCGCTGTCCGCGGGAGCGGCACCCGCCTTGCCCAGCCGCTTGGCCACCTTCTTGAGAAGGTCGCGCTCGCCCTCCTTGAGCTCGGCCTCGACCTCGCGCCAGCGCCGCACCACCGGCTCGTCGCCGAGCACCGTGCCCTTCACCCGGTCGTCGGCGATCTCCACGAGCACCGTGCCGCCCGGACCGAGCAGCCGGGTGACCCCGCGGCGGGTCTCCAGCTGGGCCACCGGCGCGAGCGGGGCGCCCCGCGTGTACGCGAGGACGAGGCTCGCCAGCTCGGCGGGCACCACCTTGGCGCTGCGGGTGAGCGGCCGGGTGATCTCCTGACGGGCGCCCTTGGCCTTGGGCAGCTTGAGGTGCCAGCCCTCGTCGTCCCCGCCGCGCCGGCGGCGCAGGGTGACGCCCCGGGCCGCCAGTCGTAGGTCGGGGGTGTCGAAATAGACCGCGGTCAGCCGGTGGGAGAGCGGCTCGGACACCCCTTCGCACCCCGGCACGTCGCCGAGGTCGGGCAGAGCGAAGCCCTCCGGAACGTCGAACTTGTCCTCGATCTCCAGCGCCACCGTTCCCCCTGAATGTCCCGGTTCGCGGTCATACTGCCACCCGAAGGTGAACAGTTTTCCCCTCGCCGCCGGGGCGCTCACGCCCCCCGGGTCGTGCCGGAGGCGCGCCCCTCAGGCTCGCTTCAGCGCGCCCTCACAGATGCGCGGCCACGAAGATCCGCCGGAACGGGAACGGCGTGCCGTACGGCCTGGGCGGGTAGGCGGCGCGCAGGGCCCGCGCGCAGTCGGCGAGGAAGTCGGCGTGCCGCTCGGGCGGCAGCCGGTCGAGCATGGGCCGCAGGGCAGTGCCCTTGATCCAGTGCAGCACGGCGTCCTCACCCGGCAGGACGTGGACGTAGGTCGTCTCCCACGCGTCCACGGTGAAGCCGAGACCGGCGAGCAGGTCCACGTAGTCGGCGGGATCCCCGACCGGCACGCCCCGCGGCACGTCGCTCAGCTCCTCCCGCCAGGTCGTACGGCACAGCTCGCGCACGACGGCGTGGCTCGGTGCGTCGAAGTTGCCGGGCACCTGGAAGGCGAGCCAGCCGCCCTCGGTCAGGTGGCTCCTCCACCGGCGCAGCAGGTCGGGGTGTTCCGGGATCCACTGCAGGAGCGCGTTCGAGACGATCACGTCGACCGGGCGCGGCGGGCGCCAGTCGCGGACGTCGGCCACCTCGAACGTCGGCCCGGGCGGCGCCTTGGCGATCATCGCGGGCGAGGAGTCGACGCCGTGCACACGGGCGCCCGGCCAGCGGTCGCGGAGGGTCGCCGTGAGTTCCCCGGTGCCGCAGCCGAGATCGACGACATACTCGGGCGATCTGGCGCCCACCCGGGCCACGAGCTCATGGAAGGGGCGGCCGCGCTCGGCCGCGTACCGCTCGTAGACCTCCGGGTCCCACATGTCCGCGCTCATGCCAGCATCCTCCGTTATCTTGACATCGAGATAAATCGATATCGCGGGAGATATCTCGATGTCAAGAGAAGCTAGACTCGGCCCATGACCTTCTCGAGGCCCGTCGAGGACGAGGTGGACCGGCTGGTCGCGGCCTGGAAGCAGGAGCGCCCGGACCTGGACGTGACGCCCCTCGAGGTGCTGAGCCGGGTTTCCCGGTTGAGCCGACACCTGGAGCGCGAGCGCCGCGCGGCCTTCGCGTCCCACGACATCGAATCGTGGGAGTTCGACGTGCTGACGGCCCTGCGCCGCGCGGGCGAGCCGTACGAACTGAGCCCTGGGGCACTGCTGCGCGCCACCCTGGTGACCTCGGGCACGATGACGAACCGCATCGACAGGCTGGCCGCCGCCGGACTGGTCACCCGGCGCCCGGACCCGGAGGACCGGCGCGGCGTGCTGGTGCGGCTGACCCCCGCCGGGATGCACCGGGTGGACGCCGCCTTCGCCGACCTGCTGCGCCGCGAACGCGAGCTGCTCGCCGGCCTCGCACAGCACGAACAGCAGACCCTCGCCGCCCTGCTGCGCACACTTCTGGTCCCCTTCGACACCTCCGACGCGGCCGCCCACTGATCTCGGCACAGCCCGATCGGCCCCGGTTCGCCCGCCCCGGACACGTGAGCGAATGGCGATGGCCGTTGCGGTGACGGCGAAAACCAGTCGGACCGTGGCGAGATTCGAGACCGACAAACGCCCTAATCAGGGCTAAGAGCTGCCCATATTCACCATTTGTCGCTTTTGACGCTTTCGACGGCCTATCACACACCGCGTCAACCCACTGTTGACTCATTCACAGCCGGCATGGATATGCCCCCATAAGTGTGATTTTCGTCACAGCAACTTCTTGGATCGGTCCAGTCTCGATCACACCCTAGAGACGGACGAATGGTCCGTGATCAGCGGAGACGAGACCCGCACCGCCACCGTGACGCCTCCACGGCGGCGAGGCGAAGACCCTGCGGGCACGGAGAGGAAACTCTGAAATTTCTGTTTTCAGAGGCTTTCTCGTTATAACTTCCCACCGTTCCTTCACTGACGCATGGGGCGCAAGTGACGCCTCACGACAGACCAGGGAGATCCACTTGAAGCGCACTCTCGCTCTCGGCGGGGTCGCGGCCGGCCTGCTGGCCTCCGCGGCGATCGCCGCCCCGGCTCACGCCGACCAGATCCCGTCCGTCAACCTCGCCAAGACCAACTTCGCCGCGAAGGAAGTCGCCGCGTTCTGGTTCGGTGAGGCACGGGCCAACCTGATCAACGCCACGCCGTACGGCGTGGAAACCAAGATCGCAGCAAAACACGTGTCGACCGGCGGTGTGTCGGCCAGCGACAAGGCCGGCGTTGTCGGCTCCAGCGGTGACCAGAAGGCCGCCACGGGCAACCTGAAGAACGTCAACCTGCCGAAGACCACCGGCAAGGTGTTCTTCATCGGTGCCGACCACAGGCCGCACTGGTGCTCGGCGACCGCCGTGCAGTCGCAGTACAAGAACCTGGTGGCGACTGCGGGTCACTGCGTCTACGACACCAAGTCCAACGCGACCACCCTGGACAAGTGGGTCTTCGTCCCCGGCTACTACGAGGGCAAGACCCCCTGGGGCATCTACGTCGGTAAGACCGCTTACACGCACTACGACTACAGCGTGTACGAGGACGGCGACCGCGACTATGCGTTCGTCACGGTCTACAACGGCGTCCAGGTCACGGACGTGAGCTACGACAGGTACGGCCGCGACGACCACGGTCGTAACGACCATGGCCGTAACGACCACGGTCGCAACGATCACGGCCGCAACGACCACGACGGCAGGTGGGACGACCGCGACGCCAAGGGCCGTGGCGGACGTGGCCACGACGAGCGCGACTGGCACGTTGGGCCCGTCTCCGTTCGCGAGTTCCAGGCTCTGAACAGGGGCAGGGACCTCACCGGCAACGGCCCCTGGGCCAAGGGCACCGGCGTCGAGACCCACGAGATCAGCGAGCGCGCCTACCACAGCCGCTCGGACTGGTACGTCAGCCGTGACGGCAAGACCCTCTTCTTCCGCAAGAAGGTCTGGGACCGCGACGAGCACCAGGGTCCGAAGGGCGACGACAAGGGTCCGAAGAACGACGAGAAGGCGCTCGCGCCGAACGTCGCGCCCAGCGGCCAGAACAACGGCCAGGACAAGGGTCGGGAGCACCCGCAGCCGCACCCGACCACCACCGTCACGACGACCGCGACCGCGACCGCGACCGTTACGGCGACCGCGACTGTCACGGCGACCGCGACGGCCACGGTCACGGCGACCGCCACGGTCACCGCGACTCCCACCGGCAAGCCCGACTGGTGCGACGACGACCACCGTGGTCCCCGCGGTTTCTCGAACGACAACGACCGCCGGGGCGGCGGCAAGGACCGTTGCGACGACAACGACCACCGGTCGAAGTACAAGTACTACGCCCGGACGTTCTGGGCGAAGACCCGTGGCGACCACAGGCCGCAGGGCACGCTGAAGATCACCCTGAAGGACGTCGGCTCCCTCGGGTCCAACGTCGGTGGTCAGGGTCTGGCCTACAACCAGAAGATCGGCACCTCGGTCTTCATGTTCGGCTACCCGAGCGGGTCGCACCCGGACGGCAACTACGCCTTCACCGGCAAGACCCTCAAGTGGGCCTACGGCAAGACCTTCAAGGCGAGCGCCGCGGCCGTCAAGGGCGAGGAGCTCGTGGGCGTCAAGTCCTCCTTCACGGGCGAGGGCGCCATCGGCTCGTCCTGGCTGTACCGCTACAGCAACACGAAGCGGCTCGGCTACCTCAACGGTGTGACCATCGGTGTCGCCGACACCGACGGCAACGGCCGCATCGACACCAGCATCTCGCCGTACTTCGACGGTGAGACCCTGGCCGTCTACAAGCAGGCTGCCGCCAACTGGTCCGGCAAGATCGTCTGAGTCTCCGACTCCTGACGTCAGGAGGGCCCGGCTGCTCGCAGCCGGGCCCTTTCCTTTAACCGGCCCACGTTGCAGCGCGGGCCGGGAAGGCACGCCGACGCTCAGGGCAGTGAACAGCGCGGGTTCCGCCGAGTCCGGCTCCCTGATCGACGAGATCGGTGCGCGAGGGCGCGCGTCGGACGCCGGCGGCCGCCCTGGAGGCGGAAGTCAGCCAGTACATGGCCGAGGCGTGAGCGAGCGGGACGAGCGCGGACACCGCCTGGTGGTCCGCAACGGCCGTCACCGGCCCCGCACCGTGGTCACCAAGGGCCGGTCGAGGTCACCGCGCCCCGGTGAACGACCGCCACGTCGACGAGGCCACCGGGGGCAAGCGGGGGGCAAGCGGTTCTCCTCGAAGATCCTGACCCGTGGTGCCGCAAGTCCCCGAAGATCTCCGAGGTGCTGCCGCTGCTTCACCTGCGTGCCCGTGCTGGAGCGGTTCCTTGGCGGCGCGGCCGGCCTGTCGCCGGCTACCGTGACCCGCCTGACCCGCCTCCCCGGGCAGTGGCAGGACGACCATGCCGCCTTCCAGCAGCGGGATTTATCGGACCGCGACCAGGCAGTCGTGTGCCGACCTGCTGCGCGACTGCCGCCGCCGGGGCATGCGCGACCCCGAACTGGTCGTCGGCGACGGCGCGATGGGGTTGTGGAAGGCCGTGGCCGAGGTGTTCCCCGCCGCCCGGCATCCCAAGGTGTTGGGTGCGCAAGGCCCGGAATGTCACAAACGCCCCGCCGAAGTCCGCACAGCCAGGCGCTGTCAGGGCGATGCAGGAGATCTACAACGCCGAGGACCGCGCCCCCGCGCCGCGCCCGTTCACCTGGTCATTTCGGTGAGGATCCGGGCGACGGCAGCTGGGTCGTCAGGAGTGATCGTGGGGCGCACATGGCGTCCGACGTCGATCACAAGTGCGACGTTCTTCTTTGGCCGCCGCGGATCGAGATTCCACCAGTGAATGAAGTCTCCGGAGCCCCAGATTCGCCACTTCCGCACCCTGTTCAGGCCCGTCAGCGGGAGCGTCTCAACGCCCTTGATCGAGGTGTAGCGGATCCGCTTCGTCCCCCACGGGTAGTAGCGGCGGATGGTGAGCCCCTGATCGTCGCAGAGGATTGCGCCATCGTCATAGGCGGCCGTGTTCATGCTCATCTGCATCTCCTGATGTTCGACCAGCCGGCGTGCGGAGTGTCGGTTCAGGGGGTCTCTGGGGCGAGGATGAAGATTCCGGCGACCTTCTCGTCCGTGTCGAACGCGACCCGGGCCTTCATGTCGCCGGCCTCGTAGCGCAGCGGGATGTCGACGACCGTGTGGTCGCCGATGCGCCGGACGAACGGCTCGCCCTCGCCGAAGCCTTCGAACGCGCCGACGAGGCCGGTGACCGTGGCCAGGCCGTTGGCCCAGGCCTCGTCGGTGAATGCCTCCAGGACCTGTGCGTTGAAGGACTGCCTGGCTTCGTCCATGCGGCCGTCGAGGACGGCGGTGACGATCATGATCGCGCGTTCTGCGGCGTCGGGCATGTGGATGGTCTTGTCCATGGGCTCTCCCGTTCGGGGATCGATGGGTTTGCCGAACCGCTGGAAGGCGGCCTGGCGGGTGACTCCGAGCAGGTCGCCGAGCTCCTGCCAGGTGTGGCCGGCGTCTCGGGACTGCTGTACGCACAGCTTGAGCACCTGCTCGGCCAGGTCGTCGACGCGCCGAGCACGCCGAACCATGTCGAGGTAGTCAGGTGACGCCAACGGGTCGCCTACCGCCTGGGCCAGGGCAGTGGCCTGCTCGGCCAGCAAGCTGCTCAGGGCAGCGAGGGTCTGGGGGGAATCGGCCATACGTAAAGGATACCTTTACACCAAGATGTGTCAAGCAATCCTTTACGACTGCCCAGTCGATCAATGAGGCCGCATCCGGGCTTCAAGCCGGTCGACGCGATCGAGGCCGGGACCGCTCGGATCGCCTCGGCCACCATCCGCTACGAGGCGGGCCACTGGTTCCTGTCGTTCACTGTGCACGTCGAACGCGCCGACATGACTCCCGCCCGGCCGGATGCGGTGATCGGCGTCGACCTGGACGTGAAGACCCTGGCGCCCGCCTGGCGGGGCAGGTGGCTCTGAAGCGCCTACCCCGCGCCGGGCAAGACGGAGACCTTCGCCCGGCAACGAGCGATTCACCGACAAACACCGATACTCAGCGAACGACCGCCCTTCGTGACGCCGCCGATACAGCCCGGCAATAAGCCGTCCGCATAAAGGACCGGTGGGGTCACGAGAAATCAAACCGATCAGAACAATTACCACTAACCGTGTAGTAAAGTCGGATGCGGAAACAATTCGGAGAAACAAGAAGAGAAGCCGACCGGCAAACGGACAACAAAGCACGATCGCGGTTTGCCGGAGAACTTCCTCGCCAGTCCTCTTGATGGCACTCAATTACGGATAGCAAAACATTTGAAACGGCACGCGATCCCCTTCTTTCATCACGAGACTCACAGCCGTCGGAGTCACCGAGAGCATCCGGCCCGAGGGAAGCCGGGTGCCGATGCATGGTCGCTCTACCTGCGAGAAGTCCGTCGGCCTACGGCACCTACACCTCCGTTGGGCACGATCGACCTCTGTCGCCACGTCTCCGGCGACGGGCACACAATCGCTGCGGACAACCCCCGGGCAATCCCTCAAACTCGCGATCGACACCGCCTTCGAATACCTGTCCAGCCATTCGGATAATCCACACCGTGAGCGATACGACGAATCCAAACATGGCACTCCCGACATCCCTCGTGCACCCTCTCCGACAGTCCCGCAAGGCGCGGCGATTATGGAGCATCCGAATTAGGATGCTTTCCACATGGTGGACCCCCCACAGGAGTACTCAGGAACCCTTCAGGAAGGGCTCTCGCCGTGCGGCGGCCGCCGCGACGCGGCGGCGTTCGGGCGCGGCGAAACCGGAGCCGGCCGAGGCGATGCCCGGCGGTCGCACCATGCCCACTGTGGGATCGACGTGCCTCTTCGCGCTTCCCCTTGATCGCTTTGCCCGCATCCCACGGACGGTCACACGGACCACGGTCCAGGCGAAAGGGCACACTCGGACGCAATCCACCGGGCATCCGGTTTCGTTCAAACCTGTGATTTACATCACATTGGCCGGCGATCGATCCGGTACGGAGCGTGACGGAAACCGTTCCATATGGTCCATGATCAGCTCATTTTCAGCTTCCCTTCAGGAACCGACTGAAGGGACCGGAGTTGGATGCAATGCGCGAAGCAACCAATTCCACTTACGCCACTCCAATTGGTCGTATAGCTTTCACCCCGTTCCTCACTGACGGATGGGGCGCAGGTGACGCCTCACGACAGACCAGGAGAAAGTTATGAAGCGCACTCTCGCTCTGGGCGGGGTCGCGGCCGGCCTGCTGGCCTCCGCGGCGATCGCTGCCCCGGCTCACGCCGACCAGATCCCGAGCGTGAACCTGGCCAACACCAACTTCGCGGCCCAGCAGGTCGCGGCGTTCTGGTTCGGCGAGGCCAAGGCCAACCTGATCAACGCCACGCCGTACGCGGTGGAGACTCAGGTCCCCACCAAGCACGTGTCGACCGGCGGTGTGTCGGCCAGCGACAAGGCCGGCGTCGTTGGCTCCAGCGGTGACCAGAAGGCTGCCACCGGCACGCTGAAGAACATCAACCTGCCGAAGACCACCGGCAAGGTGTTCTTCATCGGCGCCGACCACAGGCCGCACTGGTGCTCGGCCACCTCGGTCCAGGGCCAGTACAAGAACCTGGTGGCGACCGCGGGTCACTGCGTGTACGACACCAAGTCGAACGCGACCACCCTGGACAAGTGGGTCTTCATCCCCGGCTACTACGAGGGCAAGACCCCCTGGGGCATCTACGTCGGTAAGACCGCTTACACGCACTACGACTACAGCGTGTACGAGGACGGCGACCGCGACTACGCGTTCGTCACGGTCTACAACGGCGTCGTTCCCACCGAGGGTGGCACCAGCGGCGGCCACTACGAGTCGCGGGTCTACCCGACCAAGCATGACGCTTGGAAGGCGAAGCGGCAGCTCGAGGCCGACAAGACCACCGCTCTCTCGAGGCTTGAGATCGTGGAGGTCAACGCGCTCTCGCGTCGCGCCCCGGAGGTTGCGGTCACCGTCGCCGAGTTCCAGGCCTGGAACAAGGACAAGGACCTGACCGGGAACGGCCCGTGGGCTCGCCTGACGTCCGCGTCCGCGCCTGCTGAGGTCAAGAAGGACGACTACAAGCAGGACAAGGACTCCTACGTCAGCGAGGACGGGAAGACCCTGTTCTGGCGGGTGAAGGACGGCAAGAAGGACGACGCCAAGCAGGACGACGCCAAGCTCGCCCCGACCGGCAACCAGGGTGGCGGCAAGCCCGGTGGCGGCAACCAGGGTGGCGGCAAGCCCGGTGGCGGCAACCAGGGTGGCGGCAAGCCCGGCGACAAGGCGCCCGAGTACAAGTACTTCAGCCGGACGTTCTCGGCGAAGGTTGTGCACGGCTACCAGGTCGTGGGCAAGAAGCTGTCGATCGGCCTCAAGGACGTCGGCACCCTCGGGTCCAACGTCGGTGGTCAGGGTCTGGCCTACAACCAGAAGATCGGCACCGGCATCTTCGAGTTCGGTTACCCGAGCGGCTCGCACCCGGACGGCAACTACGCCTTCTCCGGCAAGACCCTCAAGTGGGCCTACGGCAAGACCTTCAAGGCGGCCGCGCCGTCGATGAAGGCCGAGGAGCTCGTCGGCATCAAGTCCTCCTTCACCGGCGAGGGCTCCATCGGTTCCGCGTGGCTGTACCGCTACAGCAACACCAAGCGGCTCGGTTACCTCAACGGTGTGACCATCGCGGTCTCCGACACCGACGGCAACAACCGCATCGACACCAACGTCTCCCCGTACTTCGACGGTGAGACCCTGGCCGTCTACAAGCAGGCTGCCGCCAACTGGTCCGGCAAGATCGTCTGATCTTCCCCCCGGTAAAGCACAGTCAAGGAAAGGGCTCGGCCTCCAGCCGGGCCCTTTTCCCATTTCCACACACAGCCCGGCGTGTTACGCCCTTGCGGAGAATCCTGATCAGGTGTCCAGCAGGTCGCCTCGCCCCACGTCGCCGACGACGGCGCCGCACTCCTGGGGCACGATGCCGAGCGGATTCGCGACCGCCCCAATATCCCGTCCGGGCCACGACAAGGGTTTCACCATGGCGGCCGGATCGACGCTTTCTGTTGCGATCACCTGTCAGCCGCCTCCCGACAGATCACTGTCGACGAGTAGCGATCAACCCACGCACGCAATGCGGTTGCCGTGGTGTCGGGGAACTTTCTCAATGAGCCGGCGGGGTTCGGACTCTCCCCCACTCGACCCCTTGGCGCACGGTCACGAACATTGCCGTTCGTCCTAATTAGCGGGCTGTGTCCAGATGACTGACAGCCTCCACTCCGCCCCGACTTTGCCCGCTTTGACGGGATCCCCCACCTCTTCGGTTTCCTCCGAAACTGTGATTTACATCACATCGACTCTTGAACCGGTCCACCGCGGAGCGTGACGGACACCCCTCGGGACCTTTGACGATCAGCCAAAACGGTCCGCCACCCCCTGGCCCACGCCTTGGGAGCGCGGTACTCCCTCCGTAGGCATGGTCACGAACCCACTTACGCCACCGCATTTCCTCCTATAGCTTTCTCACCGTTCCTCACTGACGGATGGGGCGCAAGTGACGCCTCACGACAGACCAGGAGAAATCCAATGAAGCGCACTCTCGCTCTGGGCGGGATCGCGGCCGGCCTGCTGGCCTCCGCTGCGATCGCTGCTCCGGCTCACGCCGACTCGGTTCCGGCCGTGAACCTGGCCAACACCAACCTCGCGGCCCAGCAGGTCGCGGCGTTCTGGTACGGCCAGGCCAAGGCCAACCTGATCAACGCCACCCCGTACGCGGTGGAGACCACGGTCCCCACCAAGCACGTGTCGACCGGCGGGGTTTCCGCTGACGACAAGGCCGGCGTCGTTGGCTCCAGCGGTGACCAGAAGGCTGCCACCGGCACGCTGAAGAACATCAACCTGCCGAAGACCACCGGCAAGGTGTTCTTCATCGGCGCCGACCACAAGCCGCACTGGTGCTCGGCGACCTCGGTGCAGGGCCAGTACAAGAACCTGGTGGCGACCGCGGGTCACTGCGTGTACGACACCAAGTCGAACGCGACCACCCTGGACAAGTGGGTCTTCATCCCCGGCTACTACGAGGGCAAGACCCCCTGGGGCATCTACGTCGGTAAGACCGCTTACACGCACTACGACTACAGCGTGTACGAGGACGGCGACCGCGACTTCGCGTTCGTCACGGTCTACAACGGCGTGCTGCCGACCGAGGGTGGCACCCACGGCCGCTTCGTGTCGAAGACCTTCGCCACGAAGAAGGAGGCCTGGGAGTACAAGGCCAAGCTCCAGGCCGACAAGACCACGGGCTGGTCCAAGCTCGACATTGAGCCGGTCTTCGAGGACGGCAAGCCCGGCAAGCCCGGCAAGCCCGGCGACCACAACGGCGGCTGGAACGGCGGCCGTGGCGACCACGGCGACCACAAGGGCGACAAGCCGAGCGTTGCCCCCACCGAGCAGGCGCTGCAGGTTCCCGAGGGGATCAAGGTTCCCGAGGGCAAGCGCTTCGTGGGCTGGAGGGTCGTCGGCTTCAAGCTGTCGATCGGCCTCAAGGACGTCGGCACCCTCGGGTCCAACGTCGGTGGTCAGGGTCTGGCCTACAACCAGAAGATCGGCACCGGCATCTTCGTGTTCGGTTACCCGAGCGGGTCGCACCCGGACGGCAACTACGCCTTCTCCGGCAAGACCCTCAAGTGGGCCTACGGCAAGACCTTCAAGGCGGCCGCGCCGTCGATGAAGGCCGAGGAGCTCGTCGGCATCAAGTCCTCCTTCACCGGTGAGGGCGCCATCGGCTCGTCCTGGCTCTACCGCTACAGCAACACCAAGCGGCTCGGTTACCTCAACGGTGTGACCATCGCGGTCTCCGACACCGACGGCAACAACCGCATCGACACCAGCGTCTCCCCGTACTTCGACGGTGAGACCCTGGCCGTCTACAAGCAGGCTGCCGCCAACTGGTCCGGCAAGATCGTCTGATCTTCCCCCCGGTAAAGCACAGTCAAGGAAAGGGCCCGGCACCCAGCCGGGCCCTTTTCCCGTTCCCGGACAAGGCCCGGCGCTGCCGGTATCTTCCCCAAATAGGGCAACAGGTGCGGACTATTCCCCTTTGACCTATCGGACACGAATATCGCTGTTCATCCCATTTTTCGGGTTGCACCGAGCCGGCCGACGGTCGCCGTTCCACCCTGGCTGTGACCCCCTCGACGTGATCACAGGCCCCTTCGGTTTCGTCTAATCGTGTGATTTACATCACACTCGACGTTATATCGGTCCAACGCGGAGCGTAACGGAAACCGCAGGGACGCCCTCATGATCAGCCAAAACGGTCGGCGCTACGCGGGCCCACGCCGCCCGAGTGCGCCACTCCCCCAAAGGCTTGATCGCAAACCCTCTTACGCCACCCCATTTCCTCCTATAACTTTCTTCTCAATTCCTCACTGACGGATGGGGCGCAAGTGACGCCTCACGACAGACCAGGAGAAAGTTATGAAGCGCACTCTCGCTCTGGGCGGGGTCGCGGCCGGCCTGCTGGCCTCCGCTGCGATCGCTGCCCCGGCTCACGCCGACTCGGTTCCGGCCGTGAACCTGGCCAAGACCAACCTCGCGGCCCAGCAGGTCGCGGCGTTCTGGTACGGCGAGGCCAAGGCCAACCTGATCAACGCCACCCCGTACGCGGTGGAGACCACGGTCCCCACCAAGCACGTGTCGACCGGCGGGGTTTCCGCTGACGACAAGGCCGGCGTCGTCGGCTCCAGCGGCGACCAGAAGGCCGCCACCGGCACGCTGAAGAACATCAACCTGCCGAAGACCACCGGCAAGGTGTTCTTCATCGGCGCCGACCACAAGCCGCACTGGTGCTCGGCGACCTCGGTGCAGGGCCAGTACAAGAACCTGGTGGCGACCGCGGGTCACTGCGTGTACGACACCAAGTCGAACGCCACGACTCTCGACAAGTGGGTCTTCATCCCCGGTTACTACGAGGGCAAGACCCCCTGGGGCATCTACGTCGGTAAGACCGCTTACACGCACTACGACTACAGCGTGTACGAGGACGGCGACCGCGACTTCGCGTTCGTCACGGTCTACAACGGCGTGCTGCCGACCGAGGTGCGGGGCAACGGCCACGGTTTCTACGGCATCTACGAGGACTACTTCCAGGCCGTCAAGGTCAAGAAGGCCATCGAGGCCAAGAAGGAAACCGGCTGGTCGGACCTGAAGATCGAGTCGTTCGTCGACACCAAGAGCGGCCCGACCGGCAAGGGCAAGCTGGGCGACAAGCGGAACTTCGGTTCCGAGTGGGTCCAGGTCGACCAGGCCGGGATCCTCGCGGCTTCCAAGGTTCCGGACGGCGATCTCGGCGACACGGCCCCCGAGGCCTTCCCCGCCGGCACCGGTGTCAAGGTCGACCCCAGCAACAAGGCTGAGTTCGACGCTGCCACCAAGGCCGCTCCGGAGGGCAAGGCTGGCAACAGCAGCGCGACGGACGGCTGGGCTTGGAGCAAGGACCTGAAGGTCCTCTACCTCAAGCGCGGCGAGACCTACACGAAGCGCACGTTCTTCGTCAACTACGACGTTGACTACAAGATCACGGGCAAGAAGCTGTCGATCGGCCTCAAGGACGTCGGCACCCTCGGGTCCAACGTCGGTGGTCAGGGTCTGGCCTACAACCAGAAGATCGGCACCGGCATCTTCGTGTTCGGTTACCCGAGCGGGTCGCACCCGGACGGCAACTACGCCTTCTCCGGCAAGACCCTCAAGTGGGCCTACGGCAAGACCTTCAAGGCGGCCGCGCCGTCGATGAAGGCCGAGGAGCTCGTCGGCATCAAGTCCTCCTTCACCGGTGAGGGCGCCATCGGCTCGTCCTGGCTCTACCGCTACAGCAACACCAAGCGGCTCGGTTACCTCAACGGTGTGACCATCGCGGTCTCCGACACCGACGGCAACAACCGCATCGACACCAGCGTCTCCCCGTACTTCGACGGTGAGACCCTGGCCGTCTACAAGCAGGCTGCCGCCAACTGGTCCGGCAAGATCGTCTGATCTTCCCCCCGGTAAAGCACAGTCAAGGAAAGGGCCCGGCACCCAGCCGGGCCCTTTTCTGTTGCCCAAAAACGGCCTCACTCGTGCTTCACAGCGCGGCGCTCACGCGATCGACCGCGGCCGTCAGCCCCGATCCGTCCTCTTCTCCCGCTCCGCGACCGCCGTCTCGCCGCAGAGGGCCCCAGACGCCCGGATGGGCGCTCGCGCCCACGCCGTAGCCCACGTGCTCACGCTCGAGCCACTCGCCGGCGGATGACGCGCGATGGTCCGGCTCGCCGCGCACGCCGCACTCGAGCCTCATCTCGCTCTCTCCAGACGGACAGGAACGGCCCAAGAACCGTCCCATCGGACCACCCACAGGCCCGCCGATCGACCCTCTTTTCGGGCGGCCGGAAGGAGTCGCCGAGAGCTTCGCACGTTCCAATGAAGGCTCTTTGACGTTGGACCCCGGCTCCCGGTTTCATCCGGCCAATGTGATTTGCATCACAAAGACCATCATCCTGGAACGGTCACGTGGCGTGACGACGGACGTCCGGCACCACTCTTGATCAGCACAGATGTCGCATAGACCCATGAACCTCCGCGAAGCGTCCGGGCTCGGGGCGGCGGGCAGGCGTCACGGATCCACTTACACCACACCAAGTTCTCCTATAACTTTCTGACCGTTCCTTTACTGACGTTGGGGGCGAAAGAGTCGCCCCACGACAGACCAGGGAGAGAAAGTTGAAGCGCACCCTCGCACTCGGTGGCATCGCGGCCGGCCTGCTGGCCTCCGCGGCCATCGCCGCCCCGGCTCACGCCGACTCCGTTCCGAGCGTGAACCTGGCCAACACCAACCTCGCCGCTCAGCAGGTTGCTCAGTACTGGCTCGGTGAGGCGAAGGCCAACCTGGTCAACGCCACGCCGTACACGGCGGAGACCACGGTTTCCGCCAAGCACGTGTCGACCGGCGGTGCCTCCGCCGACGACAAGGCCGGCGTCGTCGGCTCCAGCGGTGACAAGAAGGCGTCCACCGGCACGTCGAAGAACGTGAACCTGCCGAAGACCACCGGCAAGGTGTTCTTCACCGGCGCCGACGGCAAGCCGCACTGGTGCTCGGCGACCTCCGTGCAGTCGCAGTACAAGAACGTCGTTGCGACCGCGGGTCACTGCGTGTACGACACCAAGTCGAACGCGACCACGCTGGACAACTGGGTCTTCGTCCCCGGCTACTACCAGGGCAAGACCCCGTGGGGCATCTACGTGGGTAAGACCGCTTACACCCACTACGACTACAGCGTCTACGAGGACGGCGACCGCGACTACGCGTTCGTGACCGTCTACAACGGCGTCATCCCCACCGACGGCGGCACCAGCGGCGGCAAGTACGAGTCGCAGGTCTACAAGACCAAGTGGCAGGCCGACCGGGCGAAGGCCAAGCTCGCTGCCGACAAGACCACGGGCTACTCCAAGCTCGACGTCGTGCCGGTGTACGAGGGCGACTCGAAGTCGAACGACAACCACGGCCGGTGGAACAACAACCACCACCGCCCGTCGCCGACCCCGTCGCCCACCGCGAAGATCATCGGCTACAAGGTCGTCGGCTTCAAGGTCTCGATCGGCCTCAAGGACGTCGGCACCCTCGGCTCCAACGTCGGCGGTCAGGGCCTGGCCTACAACCAGAAGATCGGCACCGCCGTCTTCGTGTTCGGTTACCCGAGCGGCTCGCACCCGGACGGCAACTACGCCTTCACCGGCAAGACCCTCAAGTGGGCCTACGGCAAGACCTTCAAGGCGGCCGCGCCGTCGATGAAGGCCGAGGAGCTCGTCGGCATCAAGTCCTCCTTCACCGGTGAGGGCGCCATCGGCTCGTCCTGGCTCTACCGCTACAGCAGCGCCAAGCGTCTCGGCTACCTCAACGGTGTGACCATCGCGGTCTCCGACACCGACGGGAACGGCCGGATCGACACCAGCGTCTCCCCGTACTTCGACGGTGAGACCCTGGCCGTCTACAAGACCGCTCAGGCCAACTGGTCGGGCAAGATCGTCTGATCTTTCCCCCAGCGATGATGTAAGAAAAAGGGCCCGGCCTCCAGCCGGGTCCTTTTTCTTTCGCATTTCGCGGACGACGACGAGAAAAGGAACGGCGTCGTCAATTCATCCTGACCCTTCTTCCCTTCCCGGACCGCTCGGCCGCCCGGAGCGCCGGCATCCGACCCGGGCGGCCCAGCCGCTCTCCCTGCACAACCAGCGAGGATCCCTCGCCGTCACAGCCGGGATGCGACCCCTCCGCCCATACGGCCTCCATAGAAGCCCGCCGCCGCACCGAAATTCGCGGTGAAAGCGCCAGCAGCGCCGATGTGCAATGGCATATCGCATTGAAGATCACGAGGTGATACCCATTGCTTCACCTCTCTTACGCCCTCAGCTATCAATCCGGTAGTTTTTGCACATCCTTTACTGACGCATGAGGCAAAGTCACGCCTCACGACAGACCATGGAGAGCAGTTGAAGCGCACCCTCGCGTTCGGCGGCATCGCGGCCGGCCTGCTGGCCACCGCCCTCGTCGCCTCCCCGGCGCACGCCGACCACTTCAAGCCCAAGGCCAAGCCGCTGGCCGAGACCAACTTCGCCGCCAAGCAGGTGGCCGCCTTCTGGTTCGGCCAGAAGATGGCGAACCTGGTCAACGCCACGCCGTACGGGGCCGAGACCAAGATCGCCGTTAAGCACGTCTCCACGATGCCCAAGTCGGTGACCGACGTGAAGCCCGGCGTCGTCTCGTCGAGCGGCGAAAAGAAGGCCACCGGCACGACGAAGAACGTCAACCTGCCGCGGACCAGCGGCAAGGTGTTCTTCATCGGCGCCGACAACAAGCCGCACTGGTGCTCGGCGACGGCGCTGCAGTCGCTGCACAAGAACCTGGTGGCCACGGCCGGTCACTGTGTCTACGACACGGTGAAGGACAAGGACCTGATGGACAAGTGGGTCTTCGTCCCGGGTTACTACAACGGCAAGACGCCGTACGGCATCTACGTCGGCAAGATGGCGTTCACCCACTTCGACTTCACCACCTACGGCGACGGTGACTTCGACTACGCCTTCGTCGCCGTCTACAACGGCGTCCTTCCCACCGACGGCGGCAGCAGCGGCGGCACGTACGAGTCGCCGCTCTACAAGACCAAGTGGGACGCCGAGAAGGCCAAGCGGAAGCTCGCGGCCGACAAGACCACGGGCTACTCCGACCTCAAGGTCGTGCCGGTCTACGAGGGCTCGAAGCCCGGCGACGACAACCGCCGCAAGTCGCCGAGCCCCAAGCCGTCGTCCTCGGCGTCGCCTTCGCCTTCGCCTTCGCCCAGCAAGGCCCTCCTTGGCTACAAGGTCGTCGGCCTGAAGCTGTCGATCGGCCTTAAGGACGTCGGCAAGCTGGGCGAAAACGTCGGCGGCCAGGGCCTGGCCTACAACCAGAAGGTGGGCCAGCCGACCTACGTGTTCGGCTACCCGAGCGGGTCGCACCCGGACGGCAACTACGCGTTCACCGGCAAGACCCTCAAGTACAGCTACGGCAAGACCTTCCCCGCCACGGCTCCGGCCCTGAAGGGCGAGGCCCTCCAGGGCATCAAGTCGTCGTTCACCGGCGAGGGCGCTTCCGGCTCCGCGTGGCTGTACAAGTACAACAACGCGACGCGGTTCGGCTACCTGAACGGCGTCACCATCGGTGTCTCCGACACCGACGGCAACGACAGGTACGACACCAGCGTCTCGCCCTACTTCGACGGCGAGACGCTGGCCGTTTACAAGGCCGCGGCCGCCACTCCCTCGGCCAACATCGTCTGACGCCTCCTGAGGCCCAGCTGAGCAAGGGCCCGGCCGCGTGCGGCCGGGCCCTTCCCTCGTTTTCCGGCTCGTGCGACGCACGCGCGGGCGAGATCAGACGTGATCACATCGACAGGCGGTTCCATCTGACGAATGTGATTTACTTCACATTCCTTGCCTAAACGATCAGTTACTCAGCGTGATCGCGATCTCTCGAAATCAGCATCTCATCAGCGGAAACGCGGCAAGCCTTCAGGTTCGGATCCGACCTTGATCATCACGGGTGCGTAGACGGAGCGGTTCTCGGCGCCACTTTCCACCTGACTCCTCCGATAACTTTCTTACCGTCCCTTTACTGACGAGTGGGCGCATTTTGTGCCCCCGACAGACCGAGGAGAACAACCCTTGAAGCGCACCCTCGCATTCGGTGGCATCGCCGCGGGCCTGCTGGCCTCCGCGGTCGTCACCGCCCCCGCGCACGCGAACTCCGTACCGCACGACACCCTGGCCGGCTCCAACTTCGCCGCCAAGCAGGTCGCCGCCTTCTGGTTCGGCGAGCGTATGGCCAACCTCCGCAACGCCAAGCCGTACAACGTGGAGACGCGAGTCTCGGCCAAGCACGTGTCGACCGGCGGGGCGTCCGCGGACAGCAAGCCCGGCGTCGTCGGGTCCAGCGGCGACAAGAAGGCGACCACCAGCACGAAGAACGTCAACCTGCCCCGCACCACGGGCAAGGTGTTCTTCATCGGCGCCGACAAGAAGCCGCACTGGTGCACCGCGACCGCGGTCCAGTCGCACTACAAGAACCTGGTGGCGACCGCCGGCCATTGCGTGTACGACACCAAGAGCAACAAGGCGACCCTCGACAAGTGGGTCTTCGTCCCCGGTTACTACCAGGGCAAGACCCCGTGGGGCATCTACGTCGGCAAGACCGCGTACACCCACTACGACTACGACGTCTACGAGGACGGCGACCGCGACTACGCGTTCGTCACCGTCTACAACGGCGTCCTGCCCACCAGCGGCTCCAGCAAGAGCTACACCAAGACGTACGAGACCTCCCGTGAGGCCCGGCGGGCCAAGGCCAAGCTCGACAAGGACAGCGCCTACTCCCACCTTCGTCTTCGGCCCGTGATCGACACCGACCACGTGGTCAAGGAGGGCACCCGCGAGTCGCAGAAGGTCTACGTCAAGCGGGACGAGTGGAAGAAGCTCAACCCCGAGGGCACCCCGGCCGACGGCCCCTTCAAGGAGGGCACCGGCGTCACGGACAAGGAGTCCACCTCCAAGCCCCGCGGCTGGGACGAAGGCAAGCAGTCCCGCGACGGCAAGGCCTTCTACCTCAAGAAGGGCGACAAGTACGTCGTCCGCACCTACTGGATCAACTACGACGTCGACTACCGCCTGACCGGCCGGGTCCTGTCGATCGGCCTGAAGGACGTCGGCACCCTCGGCTCCAACGTCGGCGGCCAGGGCCTGGCGTACAACCAGAAGATCGGGTCGGGCATCTTCGTGTTCGGCTACCCGAGCGGGTCGCACCCGGACGGCAACCACGCCTTCTCCGGCAACACCCTCAAGTGGTCGTACGGCAAGACCTTCAAGGCCAGCTCCCCCACCATCAAGGCCGAGGAGCTCGTGGGGATCAAGTCGTCGTTCACCGGTGAGGGCGCGCTCGGCTCGGCGTGGCTGTACCGCTACAGCAACACCAAGCGGCTCGGCTACCTGAACGGCGTGACCATCGGCGTGGCCGACCGCGACGGCAACCGGCGCTACGACACCAGCGTCTCCCCGTACTTCGACGGCGAGACCTACGGCGTCTACAAGGTCGCCGCGAACAACTGGTCCGGCAAGATCGTCTGATTCGCCGCACCTACGCGAAGGGGCCCGGCATCGCGCCGGGCCCCTTTCCGTTTCTCATCCCATCGGCTGCGTCGGCGACGTCGAGGTCGCAGCCGCGCCGACGGCGCTCTACTGCCCTTCGAGGCGCTCCGCCACCGTCATCCACTCGAGCTCGACCGACTCCTTCTGCGCGGCGATGTCCCGCAGCTCGGCGTCGAGCTTGGCCAGGCGCTCGAAGTCGCTCGCCGCCTCGGCCATCTCGGCGTGCAGCTTCGCCTCACGCTCGCCGAACTTGTCGATCTGCCGCTCCAGCCGGTTGAGCTCCTTCTGCAGCTCCCGCAGCTCCTTGGCGGACAGCCCGCCCGCAGCCGCCGGCTGGTCGTCCTGGCCGCCCCGCTCGGGAGCGTTTGCGACAGAGGCCGCCCGGGCCGACAACGCGGCGCCCGACGCGCGGCGCTCCAGGTATTCGTCCACGCCGCCGGGCAGCATCGACAGCTTGCCGTCCCCGAGGACCGCGACGCAGCGGTCCGCCACCCTCTCCAGGAAGTAGCGGTCGTGGCTCACCACCACCAGCGTGCCCGGCCAGCCGTCGAGGAGGTCCTCCAGCTCGGTGAGCGTCTCGATGTCGAGGTCGTTGGTCGGCTCGTCGAGCAGCAGCACGTTCGGCTCGTCCATGATGAGGCAGAGGAGTTGCAGTCGCCGCCGCTCGCCGCCCGACAGGTCGCCGACGACCTTCCACTGGGCCTCGCCCCGGAAGCCGAGACGTTCGAGCAGCTGGGAGGCCGACCACTCCTTCTTGCCCACCTGGACGTACTTGCGGATCTCCTCGACCGTCTCCAGCACCCGCCGCGCGGGGTCCAGCTCGGCGAGCTCCTGCGACAGGTGCGCGAGCCGCACCGTCTTGCCGCGCACGATCCGGCCGGAGTCGAGCTCGACCGTGCCGGACAACAGGCGCAGCACCGACGACTTGCCCGAGCCGTTCACCCCGATCAGGCCGATCCGGTCGCCCGGGCCGAAGTGGTACGTGCAGTGGTCGAGCACCAGCGGACCCGCCGCCGGGCCGCCCGCGTGGAGCGTCACGTCCTCCAGGTCCACGACGGTCTTGCCGAGCCGCGCCGAGGCGAAGTTCAGCAGCTCGACGGTCTCCCGTGGCGGCGGCTCGTTCGCGATCAGCGCCTCGGCCGCGTTGATCCGGAACTTGGGCTTGGAGGTCCGGGCCGGCGGCCCGCGCCGCAGCCAGGCGATCTCCTTGCGCATGAGGTTCTGCCGGCGCTCCTCCGCGGCCTGCGCGATCCGGGCCCGCTCGGCCTTGGCCAGCACGTACGCCGCGTAGCCGCCCTCGTATCGCTCGACGGAGCCGTCCACGACCTCCCACGTGCGGGTGGAGACCGCGTCGAGGAACCACCGGTCGTGGGTGACGACGAGCAGCGCGGACTTGCGCTGGACGAGGTGCCCGGCGAGCCAGGCGATGGCCTCGATGTCGAGATGGTTCGTGGGCTCGTCGAGGATCAGCAGGTCGTGCTCCTCGATCAGCAGCCGCGCCAGGGCCGTACGGCGACGCTCGCCGCCCGACAGCGCGCCCGCGGGGGCCGCGAGGTCGATGTCGGCGAGCAGGTTGGCGAGGATCTCCCTGATCGCGGCGTCGCCGGCCCATTCGTGCTCGGCCCGGCCGGCCAGGACGATGTCCTTCACGGCGGTGTCCGGGTCGAACTGGTCACGCTGGGAGAGCGCGCCGACGCGCAGCCCACGGGTGTGGGTGACCCGGCCGCCGTCGGGCTTCAGCGTCCCGGCGATGATCGAGATGAGCGTGGTCTTGCCACCGCCGTTGCGGCCGACGACGCCGATCCGGTCGCCCTGCTCCAGCCCGAGGGAGACGTCGGCGAGCAGCGGCTTGGGCCCGAAGGCGTGGGAGACGGACTCCAGATTGACCAGATTCATCGCCCGTAAAGCTTATCCGGCCACGGTGGTCCCAGGGACGGGCCCGTGGGCGGTGACGACGGCCCGGCAGCCGTCCACGTCCTTGATCAGAGCGGCCAGCTCGTGCGCCCGCTCGGCCGACTCGGTCAGGAAGGCGCAGGTGGGGCCGGACCCGGAGACGATCGCGCCGAGCGCCCCGTGCTCACGGCCGGCGGCGAGCGTGTCCGCGAGCGACGGACGCAGCGCCAGCGCCGCGGGCTGCAGGTCGTTGGACAGCGCCTGCCCGAGCGCCTTCGCGTCGCCCTGGCGCAGGGCGGCGAGCAGGGGCTCGCTCACCGCGGGCGTGGGCGCGGCCACCCCCGCCTCCTCACGAAGCCGGTCGCACTCGCCGTACACCCGCGGGGTCGACAAACCGCCGTCGGCGAGCGCGAAGACCCAGTGGAAGACCCCGGCGGTCTCCAGCGGGGCGAGCCGCTCGCCGCGTCCGGTGCCCACGGCTGTGCCGCCGAGCAGCGCGAACGGCACGTCGCTGCCGATGTCGGCGGCGATCTCCATCAGGTCCTCGACGGGCAGGCCGAGGCCCCACAGCTCGTTGCAGGCCACCAGCGCCGCGGCGGCGTCGGCACTCCCCCCGGCCATGCCGCCCGCCACGGGGATCGACTTGCGGATCAGCAGATCGGCCCGGTAGGAACGGCCCGCCCGGTCGGCCAGCGCACTGGCGGCCCGGACGGCGAGGTTGTCGTCGCTCACCGGAACCTCTCCGGTGTGGTCTCCCTCGACCCTGACCCGGAGCGGGGCGGCGGAGGGGTCCCCGTCGAGCGGCTCGGCGGCGGTGACCTCGTCGAACAGCGAGACCGCGTGGAAGACGTTCACCAGGTCGTGGTAGCCGTCCTCGCGGAGCGGGCCGACCGCGAGCTGGAGGTTGACCTTCGCCGGCACGCGCACCGTGATCGCGCTCATCGCCCGCTCACCGCCTCGCGTCGCCGTCGCTCGTGGCCGTGCCTGGACTGCTGTTCCTGGGCTGCTGTTCCCTGCTGCTGTTCCTGGGCATGGGACCCGAGCTTAGTGGCACCTATGCCTCCGGAGATTCGGCAAGCCACCATGGGTGAGTCCAGGTCCGGGCAGCGAAAAGGGGCCCGGCTGGATGCCGAGCCCCTTCGCGTGCCGGTGACGGATCAGACGATCTTGCCGGACCAGTTCTTCGCAGCGGTCTTGTAGACGGCCAGGGTCTCACCGTCGAAGTACGGGGAGACGCTGGTGTCGATGCGGTTGTTGCCGTCGGTGTCGGAGACCGCGATGGTCACACCGTTGAGGTAGCCGAGACGCTTGGCGCTGCTGTAGCGGTAGAGCCAGGACGAGCCGATGGCGCCCTCACCGGTGAAGGAGGACTTGATGCCCACCAGCTCCTCGGCCTTCATCGACGGCGCGGCCGCCTTGAAGGTCTTGCCGTACGACCACTTGAGGGTCTTGCCGGAGAAGGCGTAGTTGCCGTCCGGGTGCGAGCCGCTCGGGTAACCGAACACGAAGATGCCCGTGCCGATCTTCTGGTTGTACGCCAGGCCCTGGCCACCGACGTTGGAGCCGAGGGTGCCGACGTCCTTGAGACCGATGGACAGAGCCCGGCCGGTCAGGCGGTAGTCGACGTCGTAGTTGATCCAGTAGGTGCGGACGACGTACTTGTCGCCCTTCTTGAGGTAGAAGGCCTTGCCGTCGCGGGACTCCTTGCCCTCATCCCAGCCGCGGGGCTTGAAGGTGGACTCCTTGTCCGTGACGCCGGTGCCCTCCTTGAAGGGGCCGTCGGCCGGAGTGCCCTCGGGGTTGAGCTTCTTCCACTCGTCCCGCTTGACGTAGACCTTCTGCGACTCGCGGGTGCCCTCCTTGACCACGTGGTCGGTGTCGACCACGGGCTGGATGGTCACGTTCGAGTAGGCGCTGTCCTTGTCGAGCTTGGCCTTGGCCAGCCTCGCCTCACGGGAGGTCTCGAAGGTGCGGTCGTAGCTCTTGCCGGAGGCGCTGGTGGGCAGGACGCCGTTGTAGACGGTCACGAACGCGTAGTCGCGGTCGCCGTCCTCGTAGACGTCGAAGTCGTAGTGGGTGTACGCGGTCTTACCCACGTAGATGCCCCACGGGGTCTTGCCCTGGTAGTAACCGGGGACGAAGACCCACTTGTCGAGGGTCGCCTTGTTGCTCTTGGTGTCGTACACGCAATGGCCGGCGGTCGCCACCAGGTTCTTGTACTGGCTCTGCACGGAGGTCGCCGAGCACCAGTGCGGCTTCTTGTCGGCGCCGATGAAGAACACCTTGCCGGTGGTCTTCGGCAGGTTCACGTTCTTCGACGTGCCGCTGGTCGCCTTCTTGTCACCGCTGGAGCCGACGACGCCGGCCTTGCTGTCGGCGGAGGCGCCACCCGTGGAGACGTGCTTGGTGGGCAGCGTGGTCTCCACCGCGTACGGGGTGGCGTTGACCAGGTTGGCCTTGTTCTGGCCGTACCAGAAGGCGGCGACCTGCTTGGCGGCGAAGTTGGTGCTGGCCAGGGTGTCGTGCGGAACGGAGTCCGCGTGGGCGGGGGCTGCGACAGCCGCGGAGGCCAGCAGGCCGACCGCGATGCCGCCGAGGGTGAGGGTGCGCTTCAAGTTACTACTCCCTGGTCTGATCGTCGGGCGCCGCTCGCGCCCCATCCGTCAGTAAAGGACGGCTAAAAACTATCTGAGGATTTGCGAGAAGTGACCGCCTAAGTGGTTTTCAGTCTGATCACCACGTCAAGATCGCGACTGCCGCCGTCGCCGGCACCCTCTCGGCGGCCGCCGCGTTTTCGCTGATCACAGAGGCCGCGATCGCCGGCTTGTCACGGAATGTCACTGATCGACACAGGGTCTCTGTGTGACGTAAATCACACTCATCCGATGGAACGGGAACGCCTGTCGATCACGTCCAACTTGATCTGTCACGGCGGCGGCAGAGCGGTGCGAGGGAGCAGACGAAGGAGCATGGTCCGGTCCGTCTAATCCGACCGCCGCCACCGCCAGTTCAGCTCGCCCGGCTCCGGCGCCGGGCCGGGGAGAGCCGCCGCATCGACCCCGGTCAAGCCGTCGAGCACCATCGACAGGAAGCGCCGCCGCAGCTCCCGCGCACGCTCCGGATCGGGCACGCGGACGGCGGCGCACCCCTCCAGCACGAGTCCGATGTCGTCGGCGACGACGTCGCGGCGCAACCGTCCCGCCGCATGGGCCCGCTCCACCAGCCGGCCCATCAGCTCGGCGGCCCGCCGCGCGTCACGCCCCATCTCCTCGGTCGACGTGAAGGTGCCGGCGAGGTGGACCGTGAGCGAGTGCACGTCGGCGTCGACGATCCGTTCGAGGAAGACGACGAGCGCCTTCCATGCGTCCGGCTCGGCCTCGACGGCCTCCGCCTCCTCGATCCAGCGGCGCAGCCCGTCATGGCACAGCCTGCGCAGCAGGTCCTCCTTGCCGGGATATCTCCGATAGAGCGCACTCATTCCGACCCCGGCCCGCTCCGCGACGGCCGCCACCGGCGCCTTCGGATCGGCGAGGAAGATCTCCCTGGCGGCGTCGAGGATGGCGGCGTCGTTGCGTGCGGCCTGACCCCGCCGTCCGGCGAGGCCAGTGGAACCCTGGTCGTCCATCTGCTTCGGCATGCGGTCACAGTAACAGTGGAACAGAGCATTCCGTTCTGGTAGAGTACCCTTCGCAGCGGAACGGAACATTCCGTTCTTAACGGAGAGGAAGCACCGATGAACGAGACCACGACGGCGAGCTGGCGGACCCTGCTGACCCAGGCGCACGACGCGCTGCGCGCCGCCGTCGCGGGCGTCGGCGGCGAGGCATGGGACGCCGCGACTCCGTGCGAGAAGTGGTCGGTCACCCAGGTGCTGCAGCACGCGGCCGGGGACCAGATCGCCTACGCCGCCGCGATCACCGGTGGGCCGTGGCCCTCCGAGGACCCGTTCTCGCCCTCCGGCCGCATCGAGGGCGACCCCGGGGCACACCTGACCGCGGCACTGGACGCCTCGGCCGGCGCCTGGGCGACCGTGGACGACGACGCCGAGCAGGTGCCGGTTCCGCTCCCCCAGGGCCCCATGCCCGCATGGCTCGCGGCCGGCGCGTGCGCGCTCGACGCGGCGGTGCACGCCTGGGACATCGCCATGGCCACAGGGCGGCCCTCGCCGCTCACCTCGGAGATGGCCCGGCCGCTGATGGACGTCGCCACCCGGATCGTCGAACCGCTGCGGGCCTACGGCGCGTACGCCCCCGCTCTCGAGGCCGGCGACGAGGCCGACGACGTGACCAGGCTGCTCGCCTACCTCGGCCGCCGCTAGCTCGTCGCCGCCGCGGCCCGCTGTTCGGCGATGCGGGCGAAGTCCTCGATCCTCAGCTGCTCCCCGCGCACCGAGGGGTCGATCCCGGCCCCGACCAGGGCCTTCTCGGCGGCGGCCGCCGTGCCCGCCCAGGTGGCGAGCGCGGCGCGCAGCGTCTTGCGGCGCTGGGCGAAGGCCGCGTCGACGGCGGCGAACACCTCCTGGCGGGTCGCCGTCGTCGCCGGCGGCTCCCGCCGTACGAGCGAGACCAGGCCGGAGTCGACGTTCGGCGCGGGCCAGAAGACGTTGCGCCCGACCGGGCCGGCCCGGCGCACGTCGGCGTACCAGGCCGCCTTCACCGAGGGAACGCCGTAGATGCGCGACCCCGGAGCCGCGGCGAGCCGGTCGGCGACCTCCGACTGCACCATCACCAGCCCGCGCCGCAGCGACGGCAGCACCTCAAGCAGGTGCAGCACGACCGGCACGGACACGTTGTACGGCAGGTTGGCCACCAGCGCGGTCGGCTCGGTCCCGAGCTCGGCGGGCCCGATCTTGAGCGCGTCGGCGTGCACCACGTTCAGCCGGCCGGCCACCTCGGGGGCCCGCTCGGCGACCGTCAGCGGCAACTGCTCCGCCAGCACCGGGTCGATCTCCACGGCGACGACCTCGGCGACCTCCGGGAGCAGGGCGAGGGTGAGCGAGCCGAGCCCCGGCCCGATCTCGATCGCCACATCCTGCGGTGTGACCTCGGCGAGCCGGACGATCCGGCGGACGGTGCCGCCGTCGATCACGAAGTTCTGCCCCAGCTTCTTCGTCGGCCGGAGGTTCAGCTTCTCAGCGAGCGTACGTACTTCGACCGGCCCGAGCAGACTCATGCCTCCAGTGTCTCCCGCGCTACCAGGCGCCGAAGACGGTCTCGCCGTTGGCCGTGATCCGGGCGGCGAGGTCGGCGACGTCCATGCCCTTGACCTCCGCGAGGCAGCGGAGCGTGAGCGGGATCAGGTAGGGCGCGTTGGGCTTGCCCCGATGCGGCGTCGGCGGCAGGTAGGGCGCGTCGGTCTCCACCAGCATCAGCTCGGGCGGGGCCACCGCCGCCGCCTCGCGCAGATACCCGGCGTTCTTGTACGTCACCGGGCCGGAGAACGACATGAAGTAACCGGCGTCCACACACCGCTTGGCCATCTCGGCGTCGCCGGAGAAGCTGTGGAAGACCACCGCATCGGGAGCGCCCTGGTCGGCGAGCACGGCGAGCACGTCGTCGTGCGCGTCACGGTCGTGGATCACCAGGGCCTTGCCGGTGCGCTTGGCGATCTCGATGTGCGCGCGGAAGCTGGCGTGCTGGTCGTCCTTCGACGCCCAGTCGCGGAAGTAGTCGAGCCCGGTCTCCCCCACCGCCCGCACGTACGGCCGCCCCGCGAGGTCCTCGATCTCGGCGAGGACTTCGGGCGTGGAGGCGTGCGCCTCGTTCGGATGGATGGCCACGGCCGCGTAGACGTCCCGGTGCTCGCCGGCCACCTCGGCGTTCCACCGCGAGGACGGCAGGTCGTATCCGACCGTCACCAGGCGCGTCACGCCGACCGACCTCGCCTCGGCGAGGATCGACTCGACGTTCGCCCCGGCCGCCTGGGCCGCCAGCGCGACGGGATCGCCCGAGGACGCCTGCCGGTTGCCGACCATGATGTCCAGGTGGCAGTGGCTGTCGAACACTTCCGCCGGCAGCGCCTCGGGCGGCGCGGGACGCTCACGCGACATGGTCAGGCGTTCTCCAGCCGCGGGAAGAGGATCTCGCCCTTGACGACCTGCGCCCCGGCGGGCAGCCCTCCCCAGGTGGCGACGTCGGCGATCCGCTGGTCGGCGAGCGCGCCCAGGTGCGGCTCCGCCCCGAGGGACGCCCACAGCTTGGCGCTCGTGGCCGGCATGATCGGGTGCAGCAGGACCGCGATCGCGCGCAGCGACTCGGCCGCCGTGTAGAGGATCGTCGCGAGCCGCGCCTGCCCCTCGGGCGATTCGTCCTTGGCCACCTTCCACGGCGCCTGGTCGCTCAGGTAGCCGTTGACCTGCTTGACGAAGTCGAAGATGGCGCCGATGCCGCCGGCGAAGTCCAGGTTGTCACCGATCATGGTGTCCGCCTGGGCCGCCGCCGCGGCGAGTCCGTCCGCGACCGCCTGCTCCGCCGGGCCCGCGTTCTTCGCCTCAGGCCCAGTGCCGCTTTTACCCGCCTCCGGCAGGATGCCGTCGAAGTACTTGCCGATCATCGCCGCGACCCGGGACGCCAGGTTGCCGAAGTCGTTGGCGAGCTCGGAGGTGTAGCGGGCGGAGAAGTCCTCCCAGGAGAACGAGCCGTCCTGGCCGAACGGGATCGCCCGCAGGAAGTAGTAGCGGTAGGCGTCCACGCCGAAGTGGCTCGTCAGGTCGCGGGGCGAGATGCCGGTGAGGTTGGACTTGCTCATCTTCTCGCCGCCGACCATGAGCCAGCCGTTGGCGAACACGCGCCCCGGCAGCGGCAGGCCGTTCGCCATGAGCATCGCGGGCCAGATGATCGCGTGGAACCGGAGGATGTCCTTGCCGACCAGGTGCACGTTGGCGGGCCAGGTGGCGTCGAACTTCGCCTGGTCGGAGCCGTAGCCGACGGCCGTGGCGTAGTTGAGCAGCGCGTCGATCCAGACGTAGATGACGTGCTTGGGGTCCCAGGGGATCGGGACGCCCCAGTCGAAGGTGGACCGCGAGATCGACAGGTCCTGCAGGCCCTGCTTCACGAACTGCACGACCTCGTTGCGCGCCGAGGCGGGCTGGACGAAGTCGGGGTTCTGCTCGTAGAACTCCAGCAGGCGCGGGCCGTACGCCGAGAGTCTGAAGAAGTAGTTCTCCTCCTTCAGCCACTCCACCGGGCGCTTGTGGATCGGGCACAGGTCGCCCTCCAGCAGATCGCCGGGCGACTTGTACTCCTCACAGCCGACGCAGTAGGGGCCTTCGTAACCGCCCTTGTAGATCTCGCCCTTGTCGTACAGGTCCTGCACGAACTCCTGGACGCGGTCGGTGTGGCGCGACTCGGTGGTGCGGATGAAGTCGTCGTTGGCGATCTGGAGATGCTCCCAGAGCGGCTTCCAGGCGTCCTCGACGAGCTTGTCGCACCACTCCTGGGGCGACACGCCGTTCGCCTCCGCCGTACGCATGATCTTCTGACCGTGCTCGTCCGTGCCGGTGAGGTACCACACCTTCTCGCCGCGCTGGCGGTGCCAGCGGGTGAGCACGTCGCCCGCGACGGTCGTGTAGGCGTGGCCCAGGTGCGGGGCGTCGTTGACGTAGTAGATCGGCGTCGTCACGTAGAACGCCGACTCCCCGGATGCAGTCGTTCCTGTAGCCGCCATGTGCGAATCCTATCGGCCCCGGGGAGATGACTCCCCGGGTTGAAACGCCGGGTGAGTGGTCAGGCCACGGACTCGCGGCCGGCGGTCTCGGACTCGCGGGTGACGGCCTCGGCGGCCTCCTCGGCGGCGGACGCCGCGATGTCGACCGGGTTCTCCCGCGTACGGCGGATGCCGAGGATGCTGATGAACAGCGACGCGAAGATCGTCTGGAAGCTCATGATGAACGCCATCGCCGACGGCACGACGAGGCGCAGCGACTCGGCCGGGATCAGCTCGCCGAAGCCGCGACCGCCCCAGTGGGCGAGTGAGGCCACCAGGCCGACCAGACCGGCCACGGCCAGGGCGCCACCCGCGAGCAGGCCCTTCTCCAGCGTGACGACGTCCACCAGCCTGCGGATGCGCCGGTCCTCGGGGAGAAAGCCCTCCTCGGCCGCGTACACCTTGGTGAACAACGCGAACAGCACGGCCTGGAAGCCGATGACCACCATCGCGGACGCGCCGACCAGCGTGTCGACGTCGAAGGCGAGCTTGCCGATGTAGACCGGGCCGAACGTCAGCGCCGCCCCCGCGACCAGGCCGAGGCTCATGAGCACCAGGCCCGGGATGAAGAACAGCCAGCGCGGGCTGTAGAGCATCAGGAAGCGCAGGTGGCGCCAGCCGTCCCGCCAGGACCGCAGGTGCGGCGGGCGGGAGCGGCCGTCGGGCGACAGGGTGGTGGGCACCTCGCGGACGTTGAGCCCCTGCAGGGTCGCCTTCACGACCATCTCGGAGGCGAACTCCATGCCGCCGGTCTGGAGCCCCAGCCGCAGGATCGAGTCGCGGCGGAAGCCACGCAGGCCGCAGTGGAAGTCGCCGATCTCGCTGGGGAAGAACAGCCGGCCGACGAACGACAGGACCGGGTTGCCCAGGTAGCGGTGGAGGGGGGGCATGGCACCCGGGGCGATGCCGCCGCGGAACCGGTTGCCCATGACCAGCTCGGCGCCGTCCCGGAGCTGCTCGACGAAGGGCATCAGGTTGGTGAAGTCGTAGGAGTCGTCGGCGTCGCCCATGATGACGTACTTGCCGCGGGCGGCGCGGATGCCGCCGATCAGGGCGTTGCCGTAGCCCTTCTCGTCAATGTGGACAACCCGGGCGCCCGCGTCACGGGCCAGCTGTTGCGAGCCGTCGGTGCTGCCGTTGTCGGCGATGACCACCTCGCCGTCGATTCCGTTCTCGCGCATGCAGGTGAGTGCCTTGCGAACGCAGATCTCAACGGTCTCGGCCTCATTGAGGCATGGCATGACAACGGTAAGTTCCACGTCGCAACTCCTCGCATATGACGGCAGGACACCAATGATGCCCGCTTCCCAGTAGCGTCCGAGTCAAGTCCGCGAAACGGCTGGCATTCTGTAACCGTGACTCCACCCACCGCTGGAGCGGCGGGCTCCCCGAGTCGCCGGTCAAGCGGCGCCGCAGAGGACGAGCCCGGCCCGGAGAATTCTCAGCACGCCGGCCGTGCCGGCGTGCGCGGTATGCCCGCAGGTGAGGCGCCGGAATGCCGCCCAGGTGGCGCGGTTTTCCTTCGCCACATGCGCGCGGGTGTCCATTGGAAGGCATCGGCGAAATCCGAGGGGAGGAAGCGCGGACTCACCCGCCGGTTGAAGCAGGCGGTCGAATCCGCGCGACTTTGATGGTCGCGATCGCGGATCCTCCCTCGGTGAACGCCTCCCCGGCCGGCGGATGGGGCCGTCCTCTCGCCTTGCTGCGCCGGCACCGGGTCTTCGCGGCCGCGCTCGGCGTCGCCTTCGTGCTGCGGATCGTCACGATGCTGGGCTTCGGCCCGGCCATGTGGTTCAACGACTCCTACGACTACGTGTCGGTGGCGCTGCGCCCGCGTCCGCACCCGATCCGCCCGGACGGGTACAGCTTCTGGCTGCTGCTGCTCAAGCCGTTCCACAGTTTCTCGCTCGTGGTGTTGACCCAGCACCTCATGGGCCTGGCGACGGCGTTCCTTATCTACGCGCTGCTGACCAGAAGATTTGGGATGCCAGGCTGGGGGGCGACGCTGGCCGCCGTCCCCGTGATGTTCGACGCCTACCAGATCCAGCTCGAACAGCTGATCATGTCGGACACCATGTTCATCCTGCTCGTGGTGGGCGTGGTGACGCTCGTGCTGTGGCGGGAGCGGATGACCTGGCGGGGCGGGACCGTGGTCGGGCTGCTGCTCGCGCTGACCGCGCTGACCCGGAGCATCGGCCTGCCCATCCTCGCCCTGGTCGTGGCCTATCTGGTGATCAAGCGGACGGGCTGGAAGCCGATCGCCGCCATCGTCGCCGCGTGCGGGCTGCCCGTGCTCGCGTACATGGGCTGGTTCAAGGCGGTGAACGGCCAGTTCGCGATGACCAACAGCGACGGGGTCATCCTCTACATGAGGACGTCGCTGTTCGCCGACTGCCACAAGATGAACATCGACGAGCGCCGCGAGCTGGAGCTGGCGCTGCTGTGCATCAACGTCGCGCCCAAGGACCGCGGCCTGTCCGCCCAGGCGTACCTGTGGTGGGACGACCAGAACCAGCTCCACGTCTTCGGCTCGGGCATGAAGTTCACCCCGGAGATCAACGCGAACGCGAGCGCGTTCGCGAAGAAGGCGATCCTGTCCCAGCCGGGCGACTACCTGGCCGCGGTGGCCAAGGACTTCTTCCGCGCCTTCCAGTGGGGCCGCCCGCGGTTCCCCGACGCCAAGACCTTCCTGCAGTACGAGTTCGACAACGAGTACACCCGCAAGCTGCCCAAGTGGAGCTCCTACCACAGCACCACCGACAAGGACGCCGAGGCCTACGAGAACGGCCCGGCCGCGACGCACATGGTCTCGCCGTGGTCGGACATCATGATCGGCTACCAGAAGGTCGTACGGCTGCCGGGCACCGTGCTGGGCCTGCTGCTGCTGTTCGGCCTGTACGGCGTGGTGCGGCGCTGGCGCGACCTCGGCGGGCCCGCGCTGCTGCCATGGCTGGGGGCGGTGGGGCTGATCCTGGCCCCGGCGGCGACGGCCGAGTTCGACTACCGCTACCTGCTGCCCGCGGTGCCGCTCGCCTGCCTCGCCGCCGGCATCACCGCCGCCGGTCTGCTGGGCGGCCCCTCGCCGCGGCTGTCCTCACTGCGTCTGTCCTCACTGCGCCGCCCCTCGCTCCGCTGACCCGGCGCGCGGGGCGGCCGGCCCTCTCGCGGATCAGACCCGGCACGCGGCGCCCGGCCCCTCACGACGCCCGGCCCCTCTCGCGGGGTCAGGCGTCTCTTTCGGGGTCAGGCGTCTCTTTCGGGGTCAGGCGCCGTGGACGGCGTTGTAGAGGTCGCGCTTGGAGACGCCGGCCGACTTGGCCACCTCGGCGATGGCCTGCTTGCGCGACACCCCCGCGTCCTCGCGCCTGGCCACCTCCTCGACCAGTTCCTCGATGACCGGCGCGGCCTCCTCGGCGGTCCGCCCCGCCACCACCAGCGTGATCTCGCCCCTGACCTCGCCCGCGGCCCATTCGGCCAGCTCGCCGAGGCCGCCGCGCCGGACCTCCTCGTAAGTCTTGGTGAGCTCCCGGCAGACGGCGGCGGGCCGCTGCGCGCCGAAGGCCTCCGCCATCGCCGCCAAGGTCGCGTGCAGGCGGTGCGGCGCCTCGAAGAACACCATCGTGCGCTCCTCGGCCGCCAGCGCCGCCAGCCGCCTGGCCCGCTCCCCCGGCTTGCGCGGCGGGAACCCCTCGAAGCAGAACCGGTCGCTCGGCAGGCCGGAGACGACGAGGGCGGTCGTCACCGCCGACGGACCGGGCAGCGCCGTCACGGGCAGACCGGCCTCGACCGCGAGGCGGGTGAGCCGATAGCCGGGGTCGGAGACGCCCGGCATGCCCGCATCGGTGATCACGACGACGGTCCGGCCCTCGCGCAGCGCCTCCAGCAACTCGGCGGCCCGCGCGCTCTCGTTGGCGTCGTAGTAGGACACCACCCGGCCCCCGATGGCGATCTCCAGGTCGGTGGCGAGCCGCCGCAGCCTGCGGGTGTCCTCCGCCGCGATCACGTCGGCCGCGGCGAGCACCTCGCGCAGCCGTGGGGACGCGTCTTTGGGCTGGCCGATCGGGGCTGCGGCGAGAACGAGCACGCGTCCACCCTATGGCGGGCGTGAAACATTCATCGACGAACGGCCGGTTGCCCCAATCCACGCGCGACCCGTGTCCTCGGCGGGGACGCACCAGTAATCTGTCGGCGTGGCCGTGACCGACTATTCTCACAAGGCGTTCGAGCAGCCGGAAGAGGGACCACAGGGCGAGGCCCCGACGGTTTCCCTGCGCGACCGGCTCGTGCCGCCCATGCCCGGCAGCGCCATGTGGGGCTGGCTCGGCCCCATCCTGGTCGCCCTCTTCGGCGGGTTCCTCCGGTTCTACCGGCTGGGCACCCCGCACTCGGTCGTCTTCGACGAGACGTACTACGCCAAGGACGCCTTCGCCACCGTCAAGTACGGCGTCGAGCGGCAGTTCGTGGACGGAGCAGACAAGCTCCTGCTCGCCGGCAACGAGAACATCTTCAAGCAGTGCGGCTCGGTGAGCGAGTGCGCCTCATACGTGGTGCACCCGCCGATCGGCAAGTGGCTGATCGGCCTCGGCGAGATGATCTTCGGAGCGAACCCGTTCGGCTGGCGCTTCACCGCCGCGCTGCTCGGCACGCTGTCCATCCTGATCCTCGCCCGCACGGCCCGCAGGATGACCCGCTCGACGCTGCTCGGCTGCGCGGCGGGCCTGCTGCTGTCCCTCGACGCCCTCCACTTCGTGCTGTCCCGTACGGCGCTGCTGGACATCTTCCTGATGTTCTGGGTGCTCGCCGGGTTCGCCTGCCTCGTGGCCGACCGGGACTGGTCCCGCAGCCGGCTCGCCGAGTGGCACGAGGCGGGGTCGCCCGCGGCCGGGCCGCGGCTGGGCCTGCGGCCCTGGCGTCTGGCCGCCGGGCTGTGCCTCGGCCTGGCCATGGCCACCAAGTGGACCGGCGGCTTCTACATCGCCGCCTTCGCGATCATGACGCTGCTGTGGGACGCGGGCGCCCGGCGGGCCGTCGGAACCTCCCGGCCGTACGGCGAGGTCGTCCGCCGCGACCTGCCGCTCGCCGCGGTGTGGATGGCGGTCGTCCCGATCGTCACCTACGTCGTCTCGTTCACGGGGTGGTTCGTCACCGACAAGGGGTACGGCCGCAACTGGGACCAGGCCACCTCGAACGGCCCGGTCTACTTCGTCATCGACTCGCTCCGCTCGTGGTTCGACTACCAGAAGCAGGTGCTCACCTTCCACACCGGCCTGGAGTCGAGCCATCCCTACCAGTCCGAGCCATGGCAGTGGCCGCTGCTGCTGCGCCCGGTGGCGTTCTTCTACGAGTCGCCGAAGAACTGCGGCGCCGCCTCCTGCTCGTGGGCGGTGCTCGGCACCGGGACGCCGGTCATCTGGTACGCCGGTCTGGTCGCGCTGATCGGCATGATCGCGTGGTACGTCGCCACCCGCGACTGGCGGGCGGGCGCGGTGCTGCTCGGCTACGCCGCCGGATGGCTGCCGTGGTTCTACTTCGCCATCGCGGACAACCGGACGATGTTCATGTTCTACGCGATGCCGATGGTGCCGTTCATGATCCTGGCACTCGTGCTGGCCTGCGGGCTGATCATCGGCAAGGAGGACCCGGCCAGGCCCAACCGGCGCGTGGTCGGCACGGCCGTGGTCGGCGCGTTCGTGCTGCTGGCTCTGGTCAATTTCGGCTGGCTCTATCCCGTGATCGCCGCCGAGTCCGTCCCGTACGACTCCTGGCACGCGAGGATGCTGTTCGACTCGTGGATCTGATACCCCCGTATCGTTGGGCGCGTACGTCGCGTCCTAGGGTGCAGCCAGAGGGGGGGTGGTCGCGAGTGATGCCCGGTCGTCGTCAACGATGGGGTCGATACGGCAGACTGCGGGTCATGCCCGCACCTGACGTCGCCGCGCTCCTCGCCCAACTGGAGCGCTCCGAGCCGGACATCGCCGAGTCCGCCCGCGTCGCGGTCGAGTGGCTCGCCGGCGGCGAGGCGCTGGAGACCATCAGCCAGTTCGATGTGTGCGAGTTCCTCTGGTACACGCTGCCGATCAAGGTGCCGGGCGACCAGGCGACCATCGCCAGGGCCCTCGGCCGGCTGCTCAGGCTCGCGGGCATGGAGCGTTACGCCGCCCTGTGCGATTCCCCGGCCACCGCGCGGATCCTGCTGACGTACGTCAGGGAGGGCGAGGAGGCCGGGGCCGCGGCCTACCACCGTGAGCTCGAGGCCACCGGGGTGCTGCCCCCGGACATCGCCGAGCTGTCGTGGAGCTCGATCATGGGGCCGGAGGAGCTCGGGGCGCACGTCGCCTGCGCGGCCGCCCTGGAGCTGGCCATCGTCACCGGCGACCCGGTGGACCGCGAGGAGCTGACCCGCCGCTGGCTCACCGCGCCCCGCGCCGAACTGGGCGGCGACTGCTGGCTGCACCGAGTCCACGGCGAGCGGCTGAACCGCTGGGTGCTCGGACGCGGCACCGCCCGCCGCGAGCTCGCCCAGCCCTTCGAGGTGCGGCTGCACGCGCCCATCGCGGCTCCGGACGAGTCCCACCTCGAACCGCTGCGCTGGCTGCTCGGCCTGGCGCGCACCGGGGTCCGCCTGACCGAGCGGCTCAACGTCGGGCGTGCCGTGGCCGCCGAGGCGGCCGACCGGTTCGGCTGGGGCAACCGGACCAGGTCCGGCGTCGTGCGTGGCGAGGCCGACGTGCCCGCCCTCACCGAACTTCGGCAGATCGCCGTGCACGACCTCGGGGCGCTGCGGCGCAGCGGCCGGAGGCTGGTGCTCACCACCACGGGCAGGAACCTGCTGGACGACCGCGCCGCCATGTGGCAGGCGGCCACGCCCACGCTGCTCGCCCCCGCCCCAGGGGAGCACGACTTCGAGGTCTCCATCCGCGAGTCGGCGCTGATGATCCTGGTGGACGGCGACGTGGTGCGGGACGACGACCTGCGCGCCCGGGTCGCCGAGGTGGTCAACGGCGAGGGCTGGCGCACGACGGACGGCGGCCGGGTCGGCGGCGCCGACCTCACCGGCCCGCTCGCCCGGCTCCGGCACCGCCTCGACGCCCTCGGGCTGGAGGCCGCGGCCGGAAAGCCCGAGACCGCGTCCCTGGAGCCCGAGGCGGCAAGCCGGGAGCCCGTGAGGCGGGACGTGGACGCCGGGACGTGGCGTCTCACGACCGCCGGGCGCCGCGGCGCGCTCGCCGCGCTGCGCGCCCAGGCCCTGCGCCCCCGCCAGTACGCCGGCCTCGGGTGAACCTCTCAGGGGGCCTGTAGGACGTCCAGGTAGTGGGCGTTGTACATGATCCCCAGGATGTTGCCGAACGGGTCGACGACCGAGGCGGTGACGAACCCGGGGCCGCGCTCCGTCGGCGCCTCGTGCTGCCCGGCGCCCATCGACAGCAGCCTGTCCAGGCTCGCCGCCACGTCGTCGACGTGCCAGTAGACGACGGCCCCGCCCGGCGTGCCCACCTCGTGCGGCGCGTAGCGGCGGTCGATCAGCCCCAGTTCGTGCTGGTGATCGCCGAGGCGGAACTCGGCGTAGGCGAGCCGCCCGTCCGGCCCCCGGCGCTCGAAGTACGCCTCCACGCCGAGCAGCTCCGCGTACCACCTCTTCGCCTGCTCGACGTCGTCCGCCCAGAAACTCACGGTCGTCATTCCGCGCAGCATTCGTGCTCCCTTCGTTCTGGAATGAACGCTAGGAGGCCTTGAGGAACATATGGTTCCGCAATGCGCGGGAGACTGTGGCCATGCTGGAAACCTCCGTACGGCTGCTGCGGTTGCTGGCGCTGCTCCAGGCGCGGCCCGGCTGGTCCGGACCCGACCTGGCGGACCGGCTCGGGGTGACCACCAGGACCGTACGCAACGACGTCGAGCGGCTGCGCGTCCTGGGCTACGAGATCCACTCGACCACCGGCACGGCCGGCGGATACCGGCTGGGCGCGGGGTCCGCCCTGCCTCCGCTGCTGCTGGACGACGAGGAGGTCGTCGCGGTGGTCGTCAGCCTGCAGGCCGCCGCGGGGAGCACCGTGACCGGCATCGAGGAGACCTCGCTGCGCGCGCTGACCAAGCTCCAGCGCATGCTTCCGTCCCGGCTGCGCCACCGGATCGAGGCCGTACGCGCCGCCACGGTCGCGGTGCCGGGCCACGGCCCCACCGTGGATCCCGAGACGCTGACCTCGATCGCCGCGGCCGTCCGCGACCGCGAGACCCTGCGCTTCGACTACCTCGACCACCGGGGGAACGAGGGGCGCCGCACGGCCGAGCCGCACCGGCTCGTGTTCACCGGGCGGCGCTGGTATCTCCTGGCCTGGGACGTCGACCGCGGCGACTGGCGGACCTTCCGCGCCGACCGCGTGCGGCTCCGCACCCCGAACGGCCCACGCTTCACCCCGCGCGAACCACCCGAGGGCGACGCCGCCGCCCACGTCGTACGCGGCGCGGGCTCGGCCGCCTGGAGGCACCGGGCCGTCGTACGGCTGCACGCGCCCATCGAGGTCATGGGCGGAAGGCTCACCGCCGCGGCCGGCCTGCTGCGCGCCGACGGCCCGGACGCCTGCGTGCTGGAGACCGGCGGCGACTCGCTCCACAGCCTGACGGCCTTCCTCACCGCCCTCGACGTGCCCTTCACCGTGCTCGACCCGCCCGAACTGCGCGCCCACCTGCGTGCGCTCGCCGAGCGCTACCGGGCCGCGGGGGCGGGTAGCGTGTGAGGCCATGCCGGACGAGACGATTGCCGTGGACGACGACATCCGGAGCGTGAACGCGTTCTGGCGGCGGCTGGGCCTGCCCGGCCTGATCGACGTCCACACCCACTTCATGCCGGAACGCGTCCTGACCAAGGTGTGGGCGTACTTCGACTCCGCCGGGCCGCTGATCGGCCGGGCCTGGCCGATCACCTACCGGCTGCCGGAGGACGACCGCGTCGAACGGCTCAGAGCCTTCGGCGTGCGGGCGTTCACCTCCATGCTCTACCCCCACAAGCCCGGCATGGCGGAGTGGCTGAACGACTGGGCCGCCGGCTTCGCCGCCCGGGTCCCCGGCTGCCTGCACACGGCGACGTTCTTCCCCGAACCCGGCGCCTCTCGGTATGTCGCGCGGGCGATCCAGGCGGGCGCCCGGGTGTTCAAGGCGCACCTCCAGGTCGGCGGGTACGACCCGAACGACCCGCTGCTCGACGAGGTCTGGGGGCTGCTGGAGGACCACGGCATCCCCGTGGTGACGCACTGCGGGTCCGGCCCGGCCCCCGGGCCGCACACCGGGCCGGAACCGATCGCGGCCCTGCTCGCCCGGCATCCCCGGCTGCGTATCGTGATCGCCCACATGGGCACTCCCGAGTACGCCGAGTTCCTCGCCCTGGCCCTGCGCTATCCGGCGGTCTGCCTGGACACGACGATGGCCTTCACCGGCTTCACCGAGGAGACCGCGCCCTTCCCCCGGGAGGCCGTCCCGCTGCTGCTGGAGCTTCAGGACCGCGTCCTGCTCGGCACCGACTTCCCCAACATCCCCTATCCGTACGCGGATGCGCTGTCGGCCCTGGCCGGCCTGGACCTCGGGGACGGGTGGCTGCGCGCCGTCTGTCACGACAACGCCGCCAGGATCTTCGGTCTGTACGCGGCGGACCGCCGACGGTAAAAAAGTGACCGTGGTGAAGCCGCGTGCGAACTCGCGTGGTAAGTACGGTGTGGACGCCCCGGCGGTGCTGACCGGGCTGACGCTGGGCGGAGTCGCGGAGACGGCGCTGGCCGCCGGGCTCTTCGCCGTCGGCTGGGCCGTCCCGGCGGTGGTGCTGCTGATCGGCGGCGCCATGATGATCATCGGCGCGGCGCTGTTCGCGCACACCACCCTGCGCGGCAAGTTCCGTGTCTGGGACGCCGAACTCGACCGGCTCGGCCTGACCGGAGGCGAACGCGTCCTCGACCTGGGCTGCGGCCGCGGGCTCGTCCTGCTCAAGGCGGCGGCGCGGGTTCCCGGTGGCGACGCGACCGGCGTCGACCTGTGGACCCACGACCAGTCGGGCAACAGCGGCGAGGCCACCCTGGCCAACGCCCGCGCCGAGGGCGTCACGGACCGGGTCGCGCTGGTCACCGCCGACATGCGTGGCCTGCCCTTCCCTGACGCCACGTTCGACCTGGTGGTGTCCAGCCTCGCCGTGCACAACATCACCGACGCCGAAGGGCGCGCCGATGCGGTACGCGAGGCGTTTCGCGTGCTGAAGCCGGGCGGCAGGCTGCGCCTGGCCGACTTCAGGAACGCCCCCCGCTACGCCGAGGTGCTCCGCGAGTGCGGTGCCGCCGACGTCCACGCGTACGACCTCGGCTGGCGATTCTGGTACGGCGGGCCGCACGCCAAGACGTCCATGGTCGCGGCCACACATCCGTGACGCATGACCCGGAACGCACCGGAGGCCGGTCTCGCGTGGGCGGGACCGGCCTCCGGGCTTCTGAGCGGCTGTACCGGCTGGTTACGGCAGGGCCTCGATGACGGCGTCCCGCCAGTCGTAGTTCATCCAGTCGTAGTTCGCGGGCAGGCCGCCGGTCACGGCCTCCAGCTCGCTGTCGTCCAGCGGGCGGAGGGTCTTGTCGAAGTCGTTCATCTGAGACCTTTCCGTAAGGAACGTGCTCACCGAAGGTCCCAGACGCGGCTTGTAGAGATCTTGAAGATCACTGGGTTTTCGTGTGGACCGGTCATGCGGGTGACATCACCTCATAGAGGTTGCGCGCCGCGTCGACGAAGAACAGCCCGCGCGGGCACAGCGGGTGATCGATGCGGCCGTTGTCGGGATGGGCCGGATCACTGCCGTAGGCCACCCCGGCCTCCCGCAGGCGGGCCAGGATCCGGTCGAACGTGGCCGGATCCACGTCGAACGCCAGATGCACGCCGACGGGGTTCTCCACGGTCATGAAGTCGAGGGTCAGCGTCTCGTTCACCCGTACGGGCGCGAAGTGGCCGTTCCGGCCGGCGGGCGGCAGCTCCGCCAGGCCCATGATCGAGGCGAGGAACCGGGCCGCCTCGCGGTTGTCGACGGCGGGGACGATGGTGTGGTTCAGCGTGATGGTCATGCCGCGCTCTCCGGTTCCTTGAGGGTGCCGTGCAGCAGGATGTCCACGAGCTCCTCCGGCGACGGGTCCACCCCGGCGGACGCGGAGAGGGGACGGGTGAAGAGCATCCCCAGGAAGACCGAGGCGATCCTCTCGGGCTCCAGGCGCAGCGCCGCCCGATCGGGTTCGATGATCTCGACGATCGCCTCGTGGGTCGCCTTCATCGAGGCCTCCCTGCCTCCGGGCGCCGGCCGGTCGCCGGGGGCCTGCCGATCACCGGGGCTTCGCTCGCGGCGGTGACCGGTGCCGTGCAGGGCTCCGATCACGGTCCCCATGCGTCCCAGGTGGGCGCGCAGCGCCTCGGCCGCCTGCGTCAGCCGGTCGGGAAGCGGTTCGTCGAGGGAGATCGAGGCCAGCTCGCGCAGCACGTGACCGGGGTTCATCGCTTCGACCAGACACGCGTCGAGCAGTTCGTCCTTGTCGCCGAAGGCCCGGAAGACGGTGCCCTCGCCGATGCCCGCGGCCCGGGCGATCTGACCTGTGGTGACAGCGGCGCCGTACTCGGCGACCAGGGGAAGCGCCGCAGCGACGATCATCGCCCTGCGCTGCTCGGGGCTCATCGCCGGCGCCCGCCGGCGGGGAACGGAATCTGTCATGCCCACGACGCTATGGAGTGAGCACTCACTCCGTCAATGGATTTTCGTGGACGGTGGTCCGTTCAGGAGGAGGGGCTGTCGCCGGCCGGAGCCGTCGTCGCCTCGGCGGGAGCGGACGGGAGGCACAGGACGAAGCGGGCGCCGACGGAGCTGTCCTCGATCGTCAGGCTGCCTCCGTGGGTCTCCGCGATCTGCCTGGCGATCGGCAGCCCCAGCCCCGCACCCCCGGCGTCCCTGCTGCGAGCCGAGTCCAACCGGGTGAACCGGTCGAACACCACTTCGCGCTTGTCCCGTTCGATGCCCGGCCCGTCGTCCACGACTTCCAGCACCGCCGCGCCCTCCGGATAGCGCCGATCGCCGCACCCGCCGCCGGGCTCGTGCCGTACGGACACGGTGATCGTCGTCCCGGCGTGCCGTTCGGCGTTGTCGAGGAGGTTGGTCAGCAGGCGAGCGAGACACACCCTGTCGCCGAGCACGAACACCCCGGGCTGGAGGGCGGATTCGACGCGCTTGGCCGGGTGACGGCGGTTCCGCAGCTCCGCGGCCACGACCTCGGCCAGATCGAGCCGCTGCTGCTCCCCGCGCATGCCGTGGTCCAGTCGCTCAAGGGTGAGCAGGTCGCGCACGATCGCCTGCAGCCGGTCAAGGCTGGGCAGGAGGACCGAACCCAGCTCGGGCACGCTGGTCTCCTCCGGCGCGGCAAGCCCGTCCTCCACTTCCGCACGCATCGCGGCTATCGGGGTGCGCAGGTCGTGGGAGGCGTTGGAGACGAACTCACGCTGTCGCCGCAGCGCGCCGTGCACCTGTCGCAGCGCGGTGTCCAACCGGCTGAGCGTGTGGTTCACGCTTTCGGCCATCCCCTGGATCTCGTCGTCCGTGGCCGGCACCGGCACACGGCGACCGGGGCAGTCCCCGTTGATCTCGTCGAGCTCCGCCCGAATGGCGTTGACCGGCCTGAGCGACGCCCGCACGTTCCGATGGCCGAGGTAGGTGATGGCCCCGGCCAGCGCCGCCGCGCCCACTCCCACCAGCCCGGCCAAGCGGGGGTCGACCCACGGGGGCACCGCCGGGGATGCGCTGTAGACCATCCATCTCTCGCCCGCGCGGTGCGCCCACTGCGCCACGACGACGTTGCAGTCGGCAGCCGCGAAGACACCGCCGCACACGACGCTGGTCGCGCTGTTCCTGCTGTCCGGCGGGGTGAAGCGCGCCATCCTCGGCATCCCCCGCACATCGGGGGTCGAAGCGACAACACGGCCGGATGGGTCGACCACCTGAAGGTTGCGGAACTCGCGCTCGGCAAGCGGATAGGCCGGCTGTCCCCGCTCCATCTGGACGGCCACACGGCCACCCGCCGCCGCGACCTCCCTGGTGACGGTGTCGCTGGCGTAGCGGTGGATGGCCGTCATGAGGAGCAGGGCCAGCAGCGCGCACAGCAGGGTGGCCATCACCCCGGTGAACAGGGTGATGCGGCTGGTGATGGAGAAGCGGCCCTGCAGGTTCATCCTGCCCCCTCCGGCCAGTGGACCACATGGGGCGGAAAGGGCCGGGAAAGAGGCGACACCTCAATCTCGGCAGGGTGTCAAGGCCCTACCCGCATCCCCTGTGAAAGGCCAAGGGTTCTCCCGCGTCTCCTCCGCGTGACCTCACGAAGCCCGGAAGTGCCGTTCGGAGACGATCACCGTGTGCGTGTGATCACCGGCGAGCAGGTGGGTCCGGTCAACCTTCCGCCTTGGTGAACTCTTGAACAATTCACGATCGAGCTGTTACCGTCACCAACCAACATTAAAGGCTGGATTCGGGGCGATTTCGGGCTTTCGGAATCGGGGCCAGCCAGACCGCGGCGATGGTGCCGCGGCCTCACCGTTCGAGGAGCAACGCATGCAGCATGCCCTGCCCAAGCGACGCCTCGCGGCCACCGCCGCGGCGTTCGCCATGGTGGGTGCCGCCTTCCTTGGAGGCGCGACCGACTCGGCCAACGCGGCCACCACCGACGAGCCGACGTCGACACCGGTCAACGTGGACATCCCCGACGGGATGCTCATGAGCTACGTCGTCAACGCCCGGATCGCCAACCCCGGCCAGACTCGTCTCGTCGAGCGCGCGGTCCAGTCCGCCGGAGGTGTTGTCGTCCAGTCCTGGCCCGAGATCGGTGTGGTCGTCGCCCACTCCGACCGGGCGGCCTTCCGCGCGAACGTCACCGCCAAGGGTGGCAACGCGGTCGCCTCCGTCGGCGCCACCCGCACGGCCGGGGTCTCCGAGGGGACGCCGACCGAACTGGCCCCGCCGTGGGGTCCCGGCGCCAGCGGGTACAAGAAGGGTGCCAAGAAGCCGGACAACGGCGACATCCCGTCCGACCCGCAGCCTGGCGAGAGCCTCGACCCCAACGAGGGCGTCCAGTGGGACATGCAGATGATCAAGGCCCCGCAGGCGCAGGCGATCTCTGACGGCAACCGCAACGTCCTCGTCGGGGTGCTCGACAGCGGCATCTCGCCGACGCACCCGGACCTCAAGGCCAACATCGACGTCGCGAACTCGGTCAACTGCACCAACGTCGGCCGTCCGGACCAGACGCCGTTGGCCTGGCGCCCGACGACGAGCGACCACGGTACGCACGTCGCCGGCACCATCGCCGCCGCTCGCAACAACATCGGCATCGTCGGTGTCGCGCCGAACGTGCGCATGGCATCCGTCAAGGTCGTCAACGACGACGGCTTCATCTACCCGGAGTACGCCGTCTGCGGCTTCATGTGGGCGGGCCTGAAGCACATGGACGTCACGAACAACTCCTACTACGTCGACCCGTTCGAGTTCTGGTGTGACGACCAGCCCGACCAGGCCGCCAGCAAGGAGGCCGTCCGGCGCGCCGTGGAGTGGGCCACCAAGCAGGGCGTCGTCAACGTCGCCGCGGCGGGCAACTCCAACTACGACATGGCCAACAAGACCGTGGACACGGGCAGCCCCAACGACGCGCCGAAGCCGACCGTGCGCACGATCAACAGCCACTGCAGCGACATCCCGGCCGAGTTCGACGGTGTCGTGACGGTCGCATCCCTGCAGCGCGTGGGCACCACGCTGGACAGCGTCCGGTCGTCCTTCTCCAACTACGGCCTCGGCAAGATCGACGTCGCGGCTCCCGGCTCGTCGATCTACTCGACGACGTGGAACACCCGGACGGGGGCCGACGGCTACGGCACCAAGAGCGGTACGTCCATGGCGAGCCCGCACGTCGCCGGCGTCATGGCGCAGATGAAGTCGGCGCACCCGTCCTGGTCGCCGGCCCAGATGCTCAGCGAGCTCAAGGCGCGGGCCGTTCCCAAGCCGTGCCCGCTGAACACCGCGGCCTGCACCGGCACCGTCAACGACAACAGCTTCTTCGGCGCTGGTGTCGTCGACACCCTCGCGGTCGTCAAGTGAGCTGACACCCTGGTATCACCTGAGTAACACCACCACGCTGGGCCCGCACCGTCATGACGGTGCGGGCCCAGCGCCATTCGGCGACCAGGAGTCGGACCAGACGACCCACGATCGCTTCTCCGCCGGCGCGCGAGTGTTCGCTGACTTCTGACAGTGGGAACGAGGCGGTGACCGTACCTACGGGCCTCGACGGCGAACGGCCCGGCACGTAGCGACACGGCCCTGAACAGCGAAAAGGCCCGCCAGGTGGATCACCTGGCGGGCCTTCGTCGTGGTGGAGCTATGGGGATTTGAACCCCAGACCCCTTCGATGCGAACGAAGTGCGCTACCGGACTGCGCTATAGCCCCAACGACCTCGACTAGATTAGCAAACTCCGCGGGGTGTTCGCGCCACCGAGTCAGTCTCCGGCCGCGCGGCGCCCGTCGGCGTACTGGTCGAAGACCTGGACGCGCTTGCGCGCCTCGAACTTGATGATCTCCGCCTCGCGGGCCGCGGCGGCCAGGGCACGGCGGCGTTCCCGCTGGCGGCGCAGGTGCTCGGCCCGCGCCCGGGCGGCCCTCTCCCGCTGCTCCCTGTCCGCGCGTACGGCCACACGCAGCACGGCGAGATAGCCGACGAGGAGCACGCCCGAGGGCGCGACGGCCCACCAGGGCATCACGCGGACGGCCGCGGTGACCACGGAGGCCAGCACGAGCAGGATGCTCCACAGGAGCCGCCGCCGGCGCCGGGCGAGGATCCGGGCGCGGCGGTGGGCGGCGACACGGCGGGCCCGCGTGTGGCGCTCCGCCGCGATCTGGTCCGGGGTGACGGCCTCGGCGCCCGGCGCCGCAACGGAAGACGCGGCGGAGTCCGCGGACGCCGCCGGCGGTGTGACGACCGTGTCGGCGTCGCCCCCGTCCGCGTCACCGGTGCCGTCGGAGCTGTCGGAAGCATCGGCGGAGGCGTCGCCCTCCGATGAGTCGTCGGCGGCGGGCGGCTCGGACAGCGTGGACGCCTCCACCTGCTCCTCGAACAGGTCGTCGTCGGTGTGCCGGTCCCGGCGCAGCCACATGGGCAGCAGGACGCTGAGCCACATGACGACGATGGCGAGGTAGAGCAGGGCGCTACCCATGCGCCCACCTCCGGACCACCGTACGGACAGGCCAGAGGGCATGGTGAACACGTCCGTGGCCCTGTGTCGGCGGAGAGGTGTTCACGTCACGCACCGTAGGACTGTGTGTCACTGAATGACGAGCATTCAGTCCGGTGTGTCGCGAGATCGTCAAAGCTCTTCATGTAATTCGATCCCGTGCGAGCGCGCGATCCCCAGAGGCCACGCCGGTCGCTCGCCCGAAGACGTGCTACCGGCGGGCCAGCGGCGGTCGGGGTGCGATGGACGGAGCACGCTTCCTCATGTGGATGCCTCCCGTGGCGCGGTTTCGGTTACCGCCAAGGAGCATCACAGCGCCCGTTAGTGATCGGCTTGTCCTTCGATTGCAGCCATCCGGGCGCGGGCCCCTAACCGGGGCTGGACTCGCTGCGGCGGGCGGCCGAGTTCATGGTGCGGCGCCACTGGACGAGCAGTCCGCGCGGCACGTCCTCGACGGTCAGCGCGTAGCAGATGTGGTCGCGCCAAGCGCCGTCGATGTGGAGTTGACGCCGGCGGATGCCCTCCTCGCGGAACCCGAGTTTCTCCACGACCCTGCGGCTGGCGTGGTTCTCCGGCCGGATGTTGGCCTCCAGGCGGTGTAAACCGGTCGTGAAGAAGCAGTGGTCGACGGCCATGGCGAGCGCGGTCGGGATGATGCCCCGCCCGGCCAGCGCGCCGTCGACCCAGTAGCCCACCTGCGCGGAGCGGGCCGACCCCCACACGATCGCCCCCACGGTGAGCTGCCCCGCGAACCGTCCGTCGTACGTGACGACCCAGGGCATGGCCATCCCCTGACGGGCCTCGCGACGCAGCGTGCCGACCATCGAGACGTACGGCCCGAGGCCGGTGCGGAACAGCGGGGTCTCGGGGTTGCTCGGCTCCCAGGGGCGGAGCCATTCGGCGTTGCGCAGGCGGGTCTCGCGCCAGTCCCGCACGTCACGCAGGCGCAGCGGCCGCAGCCCGACGGGCCCCTCGGCCATGGACGCCGGCCAGCCGCGAAGTCGATCCATTCGTCAATCATCCACCGGAACACGGTCAACGCGCCACGCGGGACGCGCCCCATCCTCAGCGCGTATGGTCGCCGCCGTGGATCTGGTCGACGACGTGGGCCAGGATCGGGGTCAGCACGGCCATGCCGTCCCGTACGCCGCCGGAGGACCCGGGCAGATTGACCACCAGCGTCCTGCCGGCCTGCCCGGCGAGACCGCGGGACAGGATCGACGTCGGCACCTTCTCCCGGTTGACCTGGCGCACGGCCTCGGCGATGCCGGGGATCTCCCGGTCCAGCACCCGGCGGGTCATCTCCGGGGTGAGGTCGAGGGGTGTCACGCCGGTCCCGCCCGTGGTGACGATCACGTCGTAGCCCGCGGCGACGCCCTCGCGCAGTGCGGCCTCGACGGCGTCCCCGTCGGGGACCACGCGGGGACCGTCCACCTCGTCGCAGCCCGCCTCCTTCAGGAGGGAGGCCAGCAGCGGCCCGGAGCGGTCCTCGTAGACGCCCGCCGACGCCCGGTTGGAGACCGTCACCACCAAAGCCCGCACGCTCTTACTCCTGTCCGGAACGGGTCCAGTGGCCCGTCTTGCCGCCCGTCTTCTCCTCCACCCGCACGTCGCTGATCACGGCCGCCGGGTCCACCGCCTTGACCATGTCCACCAGCGCGAGCGCCGCGACGGTGACGGCCGTGAGCGCCTCCATCTCGACACCGGTCCTGTCGGCCGTACGGACCCGGGCGGTGATCTCCACCCCCTCGTCCACGACGGCCAGGTCGACCTTGACGCCGGTCAGGGCGATCGGGTGGCACAGCGGCACGAGGTCGGGGGTGCGCTTGGCGCCCATGATCCCGGCGATCCGCGCCACGCCGAGCGCGTCGCCCTTGGGCACGTCTCCCGCGCGCAGCACCGCCACCGCCTCCGGCGACAGCAGCACGCGCCCGGTCGCAATTGAGGTGCGCGCGCTGACGTCCTTCTCGGAGACGTCCACCATCCGGGCGGCGCCGGTCTCGTCCACGTGAGTCAGCTTCATAGCGGGATCACCTCCACCTCGGCGCCCTCGGGCAGCGAGGTCACGTCCTCCGGCACCACGATCAGCGCGTTCGCCCCGGCCAGCGCCGCGAGCTGGTGCGAGCCCTGCCGGGTCACCGGCGCCACGGTCTCCCCGGTCAGCACGGCCCGCAGATACGACCGCCTCCCCGCGGGAGAGCGCAGCGGCGCGGTCGCGGTCGCGCGTACGGCCGCGGGCGGCCCGGCCGGGAGGCCCTGCATCACCCGCAGGGCCGGCTTGACGAAGAGCACGAACGACACGAACGACGAGACCGGGTTGCCCGGCAGCGTGAAGATCGGCACGCGGTCGGGCCCCACGACGCCGAAGCCCTGCGGCATGCCCGGCTGCATGGCGACCTTTTCGAACGTCACCGTGCCCAGCGGGGACAGGGCCTCCTTGACCGGCTCGTACGCCCCCATCGAGACGCCGCCGCTGGTGATCACGGCGTCGGCCCGCAGGAGCTGGGCGTCCAGCGTGTCCATGAACTCCTTGGGGTCGTCGGTCACAGAACCGGCCCGGAACCCCTCCGCCCCCGCTTCGCGTACGGCCGCAGCGAGCATGAAGCTGTTGGACTCCCAGATGCGGCCCGCGCCCAGCGGGGTGCCGGGCTCGGCGAGCTCGGCACCCGTGGACAGCACGACCACCCTCGGCCGGGGCCGCACCAGCACCCGGCGCCGGCCGACCCCGGCGAGGATGCCGATCTGGGCGGCCCCGATCCTGGCTCCCTCGCGGAGCACCACGTCGCCCGCCCGCACGTCCTCGCCCGCCCGCCGGATCGCGTTGCCGAGCGGCGCCGGCCTGTCGATCCGCACGCGGGCGGTGCCGCCGTCGGTCCACTCCACCGGGACGACGGCGCCGGCGCCGGTGGGCATCGGCGCCCCGGTCATGATGCGGGTGACCAGTCCGGGGCCGAGGGCGTTCAGCCCGCCGTCCCCCGCCGCCACGTCCCCGATCACGGGCAGCGTGACGGGCGCGGCGGCCACGTCCTCGGCCCGTACGGCGTAGCCGTCCATCGCCGAGTTGTCGAACGGCGGCAGCGGGACGGGCGAGGCGACGTCCTCGGCCAGCACGGCGCCGAGGGCGGCCTCGATCTCGACCTCGAGCGGTGCGAGCGGGCGCACCGTCGCGAGGATGTCGGCGAGATGGCGGTCGACGGGCTTCATCGGCTCACTGTCCGGACTTGTTCAGGAACTCCCGCAGCCAGGGCAGGAACTCGGGGGCGAGATCGTCCCGGTTCGCGGCGAACTGCACCACGGTCTGCAGATACTCCAGCTTGTTGCCGGTGTCGTAACGACGGCCGCGGAACAGCACGCCGTGCACCGGACCGCCCTCGCCCGGGCTCATCGAGGCCAGCGTGCGCAAGGCGTCGGTGAGCTGGATCTCGCCGCCGCGCCCGGGCGGGGTGCGCTCCAGCACGCCGAACACGGCGGGGTCGATCACATACCGGCCGATGATGGCCCAGTTGGAGGGCGCCTCGTCGGCCGGGGGCTTCTCCACGAGGTCGGTGACGCGGACGACGTCGTCCTCGCCGGTGGCCTCGATGGCGGCGGCGCCGTACAGGGAGACATGCTCGCGCGGCACCTCCATCAGCGCGACGACGCTGCCGCCGTAGGTCGCGCGCACCTCGATCATGCGCTTGAGCAGCGCGTCGCGGGGGTCGATGAGGTCGTCGCCGAGCAGGCAGGCGAACGGCTCGTGGCCGACGTGCTGCTTGGCGCACAGGACGGCGTGGCCGAGGCCCTTGGGCTCACCCTGCCGCACGTAGTGCATGGTGGCGAGGTCGACAGGCTCCTTCACCTGGTTGAGCCGCTCCTCGTCGCCCTTGGCGCGAAGAGCGTCCTCCAGCTCGTACGCTACGTCGAAGTGGTCCTCGATCGAGCGCTTGTTGCGGCCGGTCACCATGAGGACGTCGAGCAGCCCGGCGGAGACGGCCTCCTCCACCACATATTGGATGGCCGGCTTGTCGACGATGGGCAGCATCTCCTTGGGGGTCGCCTTCGTCGCGGGAAGGAAGCGGGTGCCGAGACCCGCGGCGGGCACGACGGCTTTGGTCACGGGATCGAAGTCAGCCATGAGTAGACACTAACGGAGCAGTCTTTGGACAAGATGAACCTGCGTCGGCGTATTCTGCGCGGCCGGTCGGAACTCGATCCCAGGACGCTGCGCGAGTCGTCGGCGGCCATCAGGGAGTTACTCCTCGACCAGCCGTGGGTGCAGATGGCGGGGCTGGTGGCCTGCTACTGGTCCACGGGCACCGAGCCGTCCACACAGGGGCTGATCCTGGCCCTGTGGAAGCACGGCGCCACAGTGATCCTGCCGGTGCAGCGCCCGGACGGCGACCTCGACTGGGCGGTGTACGACGGCCCCGACTCGCTGGCGCCCGGCCCGAACGGGGTCATGGAGCCGGTGGACGTCCGGCGCGGCGTCGACGCGATCCGCACCGCCGCGCTGGTCATCGCGCCGGCCCTGGCCGTGGACCGGGTCACCGGCGTACGGCTCGGCCGCGGCGGCGGATTCTACGACCGGGCGCTCGCCCGCGTCGGGCCGAACGTGCCAACGGTGGCGCTCCTGCACGAGGGCGAGCTGATGGAGGGAGTTCCCGCGGAGCCCCACGACCAGCGCGTACGCTTCGCCGCCCTCCCAAGCGGAATCGCCCGATTGGTACAGATATGACAAGATTGGCCTAAGAGACGGCGAAAGGAGCGGGTGGGTCTGAACGTCTGGCTGCTCCTGTCCGCCGTCGTCGTCATCGCGGCCATCGCGTCCGTACGGATCGCGCACCGCACCGGCCTTCCCACGCTGCTCATCTTCCTCGGCCTCGGCCTGCTGCTCGGCGAGGGCGGCATCGGGGGCATCAACTTCGACAACGCCCAGATGGCCCAGCAACTCGGCCTGGTCGCGCTCGCCATGATCCTGGCCGAAGGCGGTCTCACCACCAACTGGAACCACGTACGCAACGCCGTGCCGGCCGCGCTTGTGCTCGCCACGGTCGGGATCGCGGTCAGCGTCGTCGTGCTCGCGGTGACCGTCGCCGCCCTCCTCGGCATGGAGTGGCGGATGGCGTTGCTACTCGGCGCGTTCCTGGCGTCGACCGACGCGGCGGCCGTGTTCTCCGTGCTGAGACGGCTGCCGCTGCCGCCCCGGCTCGCCGGGATCCTGGAGGCCGAGTCGGGCTTCAACGACGCCCCGACCGTCATCCTCGTGATGATGCTGAGCACGGGCCCGTCGCTGACCCTCTCGCTGCCGCACGTCCTGCTGGACACCACCGTCGAACTGGTCATCGGCGCCGCCGTCGGCCTCGCCGTGGGCCCGGCGGGGGTGTACGCGCTGCGCCGGGTCGCACTGCCCGCCTCCGGCCTCTACCCGATCGCGGTCCTGGCGCTGGCGCTCGTCACCTACAGCGGGGCCACGCTGCTGCACGGCAGCGGGTTCCTCGCGGTGTACCTGGCGACGCTGATCCTGGGCAACGCCCGTCTCCCCCACCGCGCCGCCACGCGCGGCTTCGCCGAGGGCGCCGCCTGGCTCGCCCAGATCGGGCTGTTCGTCATGCTCGGCATGCTGGCCGACCCACGCGAACTGCCCGTCGTTTTCGTCCCGGCCCTGGTGTCGGGCCTGCTGCTCGTCCTGCTCGCCCGCCCGGCGTCCGTGCTGGTGTCCGGGGTGCTGGTGCGGCTCCTGCGCCTCGGTTCGCTGTCGTGGCGCGAGCAGGTGTTCCTGTCGTGGGCAGGGCTGCGTGGCGCGGTGCCCGTCGTGCTGGCCGCGATCCCCTGGGCCGCCGGCCTGCCCGGGGCGAAGAGCCTGTTCAACGACGTGTTCATCATCGTCATCGTGTTCACGTTCCTGCAGGGGCCCACGCTGCCCTACCTCGCCAGGCTGCTCGGCCTGGCGGCGGAGGGCGAGGCCCGCGACCTCGACGTGGAGGCCGCGCCGCTGGAGGAGCTGAACGCCGACCTGCTGCAGGTCCGCATTCCGTCCGGCTCGCTCATGCACGGCGTGGAGATCTTCGAGCTCCGGCTGCCCGCGAACACCTCGATCACGCTCGTCGTCCGGAAGGGGCAGTCGTTCGTGCCCACGCAGACGACCCGGCTGCTGGCGGGCGACCAGCTTCTCGTGGTCACCACGGCCGCCCAGCGGGAGACGGTCGAACGCCGCCTGCGCGCCGTCAGCCGCCGCGGCAAGCTCGCCGGCTGGTACGGCGAACGCGGCGGCTGACCGCCGTCGCCGGGGTTCGCGGGTGTTTCTGCGGGCGGATCACGGTCTTGCCCTGGTGTTTCGCGCGCGGATCGCGGTGTGAGCGAATGGGACGGCGCGGGGCAATAAACCGGGCTGGAGTGGCGTTTGGGCTTGTTGACTGCTTACCATTAGCAATCGACCCGGTCGAGTGCCAGTCTCAGGAGGAGCGAGTGCCTACCTACCAGTACGCCTGTACCGCTTGCGGTGAGCAGCTGGAGGCCGTCCAAAAGTTCTCTGACGACCCGCTCACGGAGTGCCCGGTTTGCCAGGGCAAGCTGCGCAAGGTCTTCTCCGCCGTTGGCATCGTGTTCAAGGGCTCCGGCTTCTACCGGACCGACAGCCGCTCGTCGAGCTCGTCGACGACCACGTCCAGCACGACGGCGTCGTCCTCGAAGTCGTCCGGCGACTCCGGCAAGAAGGAGCCCGCCGCCTCCACGAGCTCGTCGAGCACCTCCTCGTCGAGCACGTCGTCGAGCACGTCGTCGTCCGGCTCCACCGCCGCCTGAGGTTATCCACAGGGGCCGGCAGGGCGCGGCGGGTGTGCGTCGCCGTTCGCTAGTGTCGGCCCATGGTCAATCGCGCAGACATCGGGGTCATCGGCGGTTCGGGGTTCTACTCGCTGCTTGAGGACGCCGAAGAGATCGACGTGCCGACGCCGTACGGCCCGCCGAGTGACTCGATCACCGTGGGCCGCATCGGCGAGCGGACCGTCGCGTTCGTCCCCCGGCACGGCCGCGGCCACACCTTTCCTCCGCACCGCATCCCCTATCGGGCGAACATGTGGGCTCTGCGGTCCCTCGGCGTCCGCCAGGTGCTCGCGCCCAGCGCGGTCGGGTCCCTGCGCCCGGAGATCGGCCCGGGCGCCCTCGTGATCCCCGACCAGCTCGTGGACCGCACGCAGGGCCGCGAGCAGACCTACTACGACGCGGGCGGGGCCGTTCACGTGTCGTTCTCCGACCCCTACTGTCCCTCCGGCCGGGCGGCCGCCGTGGCCACGGCGCGCGAGACGGGCTGGGACACGGTCGACGGTGGCACTCTGGTCGTGGTCCAGGGGCCCCGCTTCTCCACCCGGGCCGAGTCGAAGTGGTTCGCGGGTGCGGGCTGGTCGATCATCGGCATGACCGGGCACCCTGAGGCCGTGCTCGCCCGCGAACTCGCCCTCTGCTACACCACGCTCGCCCTCGTGACCGATCACGACGCCGGCGTGGAGGCCGGTGAGGGGGTCACCCACGAAGAGGTCCTGGCCTTCTTCGCCGCCAACGTGGAGCGGATGCGCACTCTGGTCGCGCAGGTCGTCGAGACCCTTCCGGAGGAGCGCCCCTGCCCCTGCGGCAACGCCCTCGACGGGATCAAGCTGCCGATCGAGCTCCCCTGACGCCGATGCGTGCCATGACCGACCATGGGCCGCAGGACCCTCTCGGACCGCGGAACCGGCGGCGTGACGCCGCCGCTCGGACATCGCCCGGACGGGCGACGCGAGGGGGCCGTCGACGTCGAGCCTCCACGACGCCACCGGTATCCGCCATGAGGCGAAGGCCGCGGTTCGTGCCGAGGTGGTCATGCGTGCGCTGAGGCGGCTGTCGGCACGCCGTCGCCGTCCGATCGCCGCCGTCCTCGCCGGCCTGGCGGTGGCCTGCGTGCTGCTGGCCGTCCGCACTCCTGACGGGGTGGAGGTCCTCGCCGCCGCCCGCGACCTCCCCGGAGGCCGGCTGGCCGCCTCCGACGTGGTGGTCGTACGGCTCCCGCCCGACACGGTGCCCGCCGGGGCGTACGCGCCGGGCGCCCCGGTCTCGGGCCGCGTACTCGCCGGTCCGTTACGCCGAGGGGAACTCCTCACCGACGCACGGCTGCTCGGCCAGGGCCTGTTCCGCCAGGCCCTGGCCGGGCAGTCGGCCGGGGGTGGGCCGGGGGCTTCGGCCGCTGAGCCGGGGATGGTCGCGACGCCGGTCAGGATCGCCGATGCCGACGCCGCCCGCCTGCTGTCGCCGGGGGACGTGATCGACGTCCTGGCGGCCTTCGAGGACGGCCCTTTCCAGGCCCGGACCGTCGCCCAGGAGGTGCGGGTGGTCGCCCGGCCGCCGGGCCGTACGGACGGCGGCGCGCTGCTCGTGCTGGCCACGACCCCCGGGCAGGCCGCCCAGCTCGCCCAGGCCGAGGCACAGGGCAGGCTCTCGGTGACCATCCACCCCCACTGATCGGCCATGTGCGGCGGCGAAGACCGCTGACCAGACGGTGCTCTGGTTCAGCCGGCGCGTACCCGTCAGAGCCGTGAGCCGAGCTCGGGGTCGTACTCCCAATGCCAGGGCTCGAAGGGGCTGTGATACGACCAGTCGGGGTGGATCCAGCCGTACCGCTTGCTGTTGGCCTCCAGCCAGTTGAACTGAACTGAACGGAAGCTCTGCACCCCGCCGCACAGGTCGACGGCGAGCCCCAGACCGTGGTTGCTCTTGCCCGGAGTGGCCGCGAAACCGGGCCGCCGGTAGTAGATGGACTGCTGCTCACTCAGGTTGCGATAGCTGTCGGAGATGCACATCGAGGTGCCGAAGCGCTTCTTGTAGGCGATGTTGAGATCGGCGAAGGCGATCGCCGCGTCCGCCCGCAGTTCCTCTCCGGCCTGCGGCAGGGGGCACAGGATGCTCTTGGGCAGCAGGCCGTTCGGGTACTGCTCCGCCTGACCGATCCTGGTCGGGTCGCAGCCGCCCGCCCCCTGCGTCCCGTCGCCGATCTTCACGCCGAGCTTGATCAGCGCTTTGGTCAGCGACCGGACCAGCGTGGTGGAGCGTTTGCGTAGAGCGGTGACCTGCGCGCTCAGCTGCGCCTCCTGCAGGAGGCTGGCCGCCCGGAGCTCCTGCGCCTCCTGCGCGAGCTGCTGCTGCCGCTCCAGCAGCTTCACCGCGTCGCCGAGCACGTTGTTCCGCCCGGCGACAATGTGGTCGAGGTCGGCGATCCTCCGGAGCGTGTCCGTGCCGTTTCCCGCCCTGAAGAACGGGCTGATGCCGTCGAGCGAGGGGTCCTGGTACAAGGACGAGGCGAGGTCGGACAGCGGCTTGCGCAGTTTGTTGAGCTCCGCCGAGGCCTGCTGGAGACTCTGCAGCTTGGTCGCCAGTTCCTTCTCCACGGCGCCGAACTTCTTCTGGCGCGCCATCAGGGCCCTGTTCGCGTCCTCGATGGACTTGTACGCCTTCTGGGCCTCCCGCCGCAGCTCGGTCAGCGTGGTGGGGTCCTTGTCGAGCTCGCCGGCCCGGGAGCTTTCTCCGGCGGCCTCCGTACGAGCGTTCGCGGTCGTGGTGTCGGCCTGGGCTGCCGCACCCGTGCCGTACGGCGCGGAAACGGCCAGCGAAGTCATCGCCGTGACGACCGCGATCAGCCTGGCTGATCGAGGAGATGACACGATCGACTCCCCCGTTTGCGAACTCGTGACCTGGGTCAGGGACGCACGTTACTACAGCGCCCTGTGTGCCCGAGCCCCGGTTCGCATAAGCGCTATCGACCGGTCACGTCGCATTTGCGCGTTTCCAGCTCATCGCCCGCCTTCGGGTTGGCCCTCACGTTCCCGGCAGAGCTCCCACAGCCATGTGTCCCGCCACTCGGGTGCGCACGAGAAGGTCGTCTCCTTGCGAGGTTCCGGCTTCTCTACCGGCCGGCTCACCTTTGGCGGGTCCCCGTGGACGACCTCACGGACGGGCTGGACGATCGGAGGGATCCGTACAGGGCCCTCGTAGAGACGCGCGGGACCGGATGGCTCGGGCACCGGGGTCGGGTCCAACAGGGGCTTGCGCAGCGTCCTCGCCATCGGAACCACGGCGATCCTCCGGGCCCCCTGCCCCTCTGCGAGATTCGGCGGCACAGTCGGCCGCGTACCGGGTGTCCCGGGCGTCCCGGCGAGGGCCCGGTCTCCCGCGGTCTCGGCGCCTTTCTCGTCCGCCGTCCCAGCCGGTTCCGCACGTACGGCCGCAGTGCTTGAGAAGTCGCTCCGCGCCCGTTTCCCGTAGCCGATGAAGTCGGCCATGAGCATGCCCGAGGCCAGGATCGCCGGCGCGAGCAGCGCCGCGACAAGCACCACCGATCGCAGCCCACGCGCGGATCCACGTCGCGTTACGGTCACGGTCAGCGACCGTAACCACCCTCCCCCAGCCGGCGTACGACCACTTGCCATGCCTTTACCGCAGGTCAGCCCGCCGATGACCCGCGACCTCGAAACGACACCCCCGGTGGAGGCGCGAGCGGGCCCAACCTTTCGCTAGGCTTACTGGTGCACATCACGCCTCCGTAGCTCAGGGGATAGAGCACCGCTCTCCTAAAGCGGGTGCCGCAGGTTCGAATCCTGCCGGGGGCACCTAGTTGACCTTGTCATTTGCTGCCTGACCTGGGGCTTCTCTCTCGGCATGGCTTCCTACCGCATGCAGCCGTAGGCCACCGAGAGCAGCCCTGAATCACCGTTCACGGAATATGCACGGGATGATCTTTGGGCCGTTCGGCCAGGTCAACGCAGATGGTGGTGCCGTTCTCCGGTCAGGTCTGACATCAGTCATCAGCGGCCACAAGCAGCAAGAGGACGCCGGCCGTGCGGTCGATGAGGACCAGTTCGTGGAAGTCGGTGTGGACTCCGCCCCAGTCATGGAAGGCTTCGTGGCCGAGGTCCTCGAGCTGATATCGGCTCGTCGCCGCCGCGACCCATGGGTAAACCTCTCGTTCCAGGCGAGCGGCCAAGGCAGGGGGAAGCGCCCCGAACTGTTCGGTCCAGCCGTGAAGGAGTTCGTTCGCGTGCTCCTGATCGATCTGGCCATAGCGGGCTGGGGTTATGTGCCGCAGCCAGTAGGGCCCATGCCGTAGTCCTTCGGCCTCTACGCCTCCCCCCGCGTAGTCGTCTCGAAAGGCCACATGGCCGATCAACGCCGTCAACAGCCAGTCGTCGCCGAGATCAGAGCGAGGCAGATCGAACCGCTTGACGTCGACCCATCGGAACGCATGCCCAGTTGGAGAGTCGAAGCGGAAGTCACGAAAGTTGATGAAGGTCTGATCTCGGTAGGCGAGGGTTTCCGACACCTCTCAACGGTAAGAGCGGCCGGGTCCACGACCCGACCGCTTGTCTCGACACCGGCACGGCGGAGCCTTACAGCTCCAGGGCTTTAGTGATCTGCCCGTTGGCGCGAGCGCGTTGCCCCTCGATGCACTTCGCATAGACGCGTAGGAGCACGTCAACGCCGTGTCCGGCACGCTGGGCTACCTCGGTCGGTGGGACGCCCGCATTCAGCCACAAGGAGACCGCCGCATGCCGGAGGTCGTACGGGCGAGCCGCCAGCGGGGACACCACCTGTTCGACGGCGAAGGCCAGCCGCCGGGCCTCCTGCCAGACGGCGGAGTACGCCGACGAGGAGAACGGCCGGCCCTTGCTCGTCCGGAAGAGCCTGCCGTCCTTTGCTGTGCCGTACGTCTCGATGTGCTCGCGGAGGATCGCGACGAGAACCGGGGGGATCGGAACTTCGCGGGTGTCGTCCTTGGCCCGGTGTTTGAGGCCGCGTTCGTCGTGGGTCTCCCCCGAGTTCGTCCACCGCTTGTTCGCTTGTGGCCGCGCCTTCTCGAGGGTGATCAGGCCCCACCCCTCGGCGGGGAGGTCGCAGTTCTGTCGGCACAGCCCCGAAGCCTCCTCGGGGCGGAGGGCGGCGTAGTACACGCAGGCGAACATGGCCATCATCCGAGGGCCGCGCGTACGGCCCACCTGGGTCACCGCGTCGAGCAACGCCCGCGCCTGAGCCGGGTTCACCACCGTTCGCGGGTCGACGGCTCCGGCGGCTTCCACTTCACTGCGTGCAGCGGGTTTGCGGGCAGCTTCTTGAGCTCCACCGCGGATTCCATCATGTGATGGAGCACGGCCCGCTTGCGCCGTACGGTATTGGCCGCCGCCGGCTCGCCGTCGAAGCGGAGGGCGATAGCGTCGAGGGCCGAGCGGATCACGGCCGGTTCCATCAGGTCGACGAAGGGCAAGGACGCCGCTTCCAGCCAGGCGAGCGCCGCCTTGTGTTCCGGCCGCAGCTCTCCATGCCGCTTGTCCGGCAGGAAGGCGTACTCCCGCAACACCGCGCGGAGGTCCTCGTCCTCCGGCCTGCCCGTCAGATCCTTGACGAGAGCGGGGACGAGAGACAGCAGGGCGTACGTCATCGTCTCGCGAGTCCGGGCCGCCGAGTGGACCCAGCGGGCCGCCATGTACGACCGGGCGAAGTCGAAGAATGTCGGCCCGGTATCGGCTGGCTTGGCCATCGACTCGGGAAGCCCCGTACTCAGGTCGAAAGCCTCGCCCCGCTTGGCCGCCTGCCGCAGATCGGACACAAAGTTCTCGGCGAGTGCCTTCGTACGGAAGGTCTTGGACTTCTCCTTGGGGCCGACCTTCCACCGCGTAACGTACGAAGGCGTCTTGCTGGAGGCGTTGCGACGGATGTCCCAGAACTTCACGTCATAACTGGTGCTCACGCGGCCTCCTGTAGTGAGGCCAGCCAGGCCGTGAGGTCGCTGCGCCAGACGCGGAGTTCGCCGTTGGGAAGCTTGATGCACTTGGGCGCGTGACCGAGTTCGCGCCAGCGGTAGAAGGTCCGGCGGGAGACGCCGCCCAGCTCGGCGAGGACCTCGGGCACCGTCAAGAGTTCGTCGCGCCGGGTCATCGGGCATCGCCCCCATCCGGTGGCGACGATGACGGCAAGGGCACGCCCGCAAGTCCGGCGACGAGTGCGTCTCCCGGGGAGTAGCCCTTTCCGGCGTACTCCCATTCGCTGATCACAAGGACGGTGTCTTCGTCGAGGAGGGGCAGGCGGCCGGTGGTGATGTCTTCGTCGCGGGCGTGGTTTTGGCGGTCGGCGCGGATGTCGCCGAGGGTGGTGGAGTAGCGGCGGGATCGGGTGGAGTAGTGGCCGCGGAAGCCGAGCATGTGCGCCCACTGGGTGACCCGGAGGTCGGCCAGTTCCTCGATGGCGCCGAGGCGGAGGCATTCGGCGATGAGTCGCCGGGCGTGGTCGCGGACGGGTAGGGCGGTCAGGTCCTCGCCGGGGAGGATGCGCCGGTCGATGGTGCCGACGCATTCGGCGGCCTTGGTTGCGTACTTGGCCACGTATCCGGCTACGGCCTGGTCGGTGAGCTCGCCGTTCATCGTGATCGGGCGGGTGTCGAGTTGCGTGCCCCAGCGCAGCACCTGTTCCGGTTGGTCGTTGTATGCGGGCACTTTGGCTGTGACTACGGAGGCGGCGTGCTGTACGGCCGGTGGCGGGGAGATGGGTCCGGCCGGGCCGTCGAGGCGGATCACGGCGTGGAGGTGGACGACGCCGCGGCGCTGGTACTCAGCCACCTTGGCGAAGGAGACAACGAGCTGGTCACGCATGTCGCGGAGAGTCAGGCCGCCGAGCTTGGCCAGGTGCCGCCGTAGAGCGTCGGCGAAGCGCTTCCACAGCAGCGGCGCGACCGCGTTGAACAGGACCGAGCCCGTGTAGTCGTAGCAGTCGGGGCACAGCGGCTCGCCGAGGCGGTCATCCTCGCTTCTGTGCCGGGCGGTGCAGGACAGGACGCGCCCGTGCGGGCAGGTTTCGGCGTCACGGCGCGGATGGCAGGGCAGGACGCTCCCGTTGTGCTGCCTGCGGGTGTGGACCGGGCCGAACGACGGTGCGGTGAGGGTGACGAACAGGCACGGGTGCCCGGTCACCGAAGCGGGGACGCCCTTGCCGCCGACGAGTCCGGCGCGGATGAGGTGGTAGGAGCCGATCCACCTGCGCGGCAAGGTCGAACACTGGGTGTCGACCCGGTAGGTCTCGGCGCAGGCCGGGCAAAGTGCAGGGCGTTGACCGAGCGTGGGACGGGGACGGCCGGGTTGGCGTCCAGGAAGTCGGCCAGGGCGCGGAGCCCGGCGATGAGCGCGGTCCGGTGGTCGTCATTCATGCGGTGATCTCCTTTCACTAGGCGGGTTCGGATGCGGTGCGCAGGGTGCGCAGCAGGTCGGAGGCGAGTTGGTTAGACACGCCCAGGCGGGCGCGCAGCAGGTCGCGGGTGATCGGCTTGCCGTGCTTGGCCTGGTGCTCATCAGCCACGCGGCGGGCGTAGTCGACCAGCGCCGGGGATGGTCCCGGCTCGCCGTCCTGCCTGTCCTGTACGGCGGGGACGAGCGCCGGAGCGGGGGACGGTGCGGACGGGACGGCGTCGACGGTCAGGACGGGCGTGGACTGGGCGGGACGAGGGGCGGCGGGCGGCGTTCGAGCATCGAAACGGCGATGAGGAACGCCCCCGCGGGGGTGGCAGCGGTCAGCCAGCCCCATACGGTGGGTTCGGCTTGGTGCAGATTGGCGGCCAGGGACAGGGTGATCCCGCCGGCCAGGACGAGCGTCGGCCAGGACATCCACCCGTTGCGCTGGCGGCCGGTCTTCTTGTCCCGCTGGCGTTCGCGGGCGGCCATGACGCAGGGTTGATCACGTGAACCATCAACCGAGGCCTCAGTGTTAAGCATCAACCGAAGCAGGACACGACCCGTCCTGCTGCCGGAAGAAACTTTTCTTCTCGCTATTCAAGGGCGGTCCGCTCCGCGGCCCGCCGGGCGCGCCGGTCGGCAAGCGTGCCCGACTGCGGCTCTTCGGCCGGTCCGGGCACGCACCGCCCGCGCGCCCAAAAGACCGGCAGAAGTCACCACTTAAGACTGTGACGATCACTCACTCCGGCGCTCGCCATAAATGGTCGTCGGGGCGATCGGCCGCCTCGGCCCTCCATCGCCAGTCCTTACCATCGCATAACGTACTTGAGCGGGGCAGCAACGTCTTGGAACGTCCTACTTTTACACGAACCCACAGCCTCATCACACCGACTATGGCTCTCGCAAATAGACAATCATCAAAGACGATTTACGTGCCCCAGTGCAGCAAATAGCGTGGAGCCGTCAAAGACGTGGCCATTCTCCAAGCTCTTAAAAATTGCGATCTTTTGGGGTATGATCGATGTGAAAAGTAGACCATGTATGACATTTTGGACAGTCTCGCCCGATTAGGACAGTGCTCGCGCTGACGACGATCGGGGATCTTCCAGAGAGCGGCGCGGTAGATTCTAGTGAATGCGTCATCTTCAGCTCACTGCTCACTATAAACCATGCTGCCGCCACTTCGTATCGAGCAATGGCAACGTGAACAACGGCATGTCCAGGTAGGTAGATCACCCTTCTTCATTGGTCAGAGTTGGGGGTCGAGGTCACGCATCCAGGAAGTAAAGCGTTGCAGGCGCTCGCGCTGCTTGGCAGTCAGCGGATTAGGTCGGAAATGCATGATCTCGTTGCGGACCTCGCGGATCTCATCAAGGCGTCCGGTGAAAAGCGTGCAGTCGATCTGCCAGCCGAGCCGCGACCAGATGCCTTCAGTCCGAAGAAACCGTACGTACTGCCCGAAGGCCATGCCGTTGACGGAGGTGAGGTTCTTTCCCACGCACCGGAGGTCCTCGACAGCGAAGCTCTTCTCAATACAGCGGCGCAGCCGCTTTTCGATCTCGCCTACCAGGAAGAACGGCTCAGCGAGCAGCCTGAACTGTTCGGTGAGGTCGGCCGTCGTGACGATCCCACAGATGTCACCCTCAGCGTCGCTAACAAAAACGAAGCCTGCATCGTAGATGATCGGAATCTTCTTGAGCAGGTCATCGTCAAGCTTGACGATGTTCGGATTCGAATCGATGACATCTGCCAGGCCGGCGTTCGGTGACCCGACCCGAATGTGGCCGATTCGTTCCCAGCTGACGGCGCCAACGAGGATCCCGGCGTCGGTGATGACAGGGAGTTGGGAGTAACCGTGGTCCATCATCACGGTGTGTGCTTGCTCCAGCGTTGCCTCCGGCGGGATCGACACCACTTCGCGGGTTGCCGAGGCGATGTCCGCGACGACGAGCTTGGCATGCGGAAGGGCTAGCTCTGACGCGTCATCGATCTGCTCCTGGTCGCTGGATGGAGTTACGGCGGAGACGCAGACCAATGTGCCCATGCTGACCTCGTCAAAAGACGGCTCGCATTTCAGGCCAGCGTTGACGAGGTCGGCTGCGATCCGAGGCACGGTGTTGAAGTTGCGGATCTTGACGTTCCACTTGGCCAACAGTTCCCGGACAGTCAAGTTAACTGGCGCCGCGGCGGCTTCTTCCAGGAACTGCTTGAGCTCGTCGCTCACTCCACCTCCTGGTAGTCGGCTGCGCTCTCGGGCGCTGTCTCGGCTGGGATGGTAAGCCGACCCATGGCGTCCTCTATGAGTGCGATCAGCTCCTTGTGCCGCGTGGCGTAGAACTTCTTGAAGTCGGCAGCCCGCAGATCGGCGGCATCAATCAGGTGAGTACTGACCGCGTCGTCCAGCCAGTTGGCAGGCAGCCCGGTCTCCGTCTCTAGCGCTCGCATGTAGACGGACGGCGATCGAGAGCCGATGATCCGAGCCGTGTGCGTGGTCAGCGGGGTCTTGTTGATGATGCTGTTCTTCTGGTCCGCGGGGATGCCGTTCTTCTCGCACCAGGCCTTTGGGAAGATCCGTACGACGTCGACCTGCTGCTCCTCGAAGATGGTCGCGTCGATTACATCCTTGCTATGCGTCCAGTCGTAGCAACCCTGCCTGAGTACCAGGGCGTACACGCCCTTGTATGCGGCGCTGTTTCGGCTTTGCAGCTTGTCCAGTCGCGCTGCGCGAAAGGTGGCGGCGGTGACGGACTCGGGTTCCCTACCCCCCCGAACCCACGCGATGACCTGCTCTAGATCACGAGGAAACCGGCTTTCCAGAGCGCCGCTGTACTGCTCGCCGAGTACCCCGCACCAATACCAGCGGGTGATCTTGTCCAGAGCTTCTGGCTCATCGGTGGCGACGCCGAGCAGGGTACGGATCGCGGCCAGCGGGACGAGCTGGGTTCGGTACGGAAGGTCCCGATACTTGAAGATGCCCTGCGCGGCCAGGAAGCGGGCGATCCAGTGGTACGCCTCGACGACTTGGGGTGCCCAGGTGAGGTACTCCTCAAGGGGAAGATTGAGGATGTCCTTACGCTTGCAGCTCGCAACCGGCACGCCAGGATTCCGACTGGCGTGTGCCCGGTTCCGTCTCTGGGTGGCCACCAGGCAAACGGCCTGTAGGAAGTCGCTGCTGGCCAGTCGCTCCGTCTCGTCCTGCCCGTTGAAAGCCCGGTGCTCGGACAGGTCCTCAAGGATCTTCTGCCAGTGCTCTAACAGTTGGAAGTCGTGGCCGTTCTGGCGGAAGTATTCACGGTCGCCCGCATAGGTGGCCGTCAGCAGTTCGAAGACGGTGAGGGTGACTCCCCCGGTGTTGACCTTTTCGAAGACGGTGCAGACCGCCTCCTTGGGGGTGGTCTTGGTGAGGGTGATCACTGGTATCCGATATTTGGCGATAACGTCCAGCACCGTTTTCGTGAAGGCCTCCCACTTCACCTGCCGCTCGGGATCGTTGGCGGCGTACTGCCACATCCATCTCTGGGTGGCTCCGATGTCGAAGGCTAGACGGAGCGGAAAGTAACCCTCAGCGCACTCCTTTTCCTTACTGCTGAGATCGAGGACCACTCCACGGCCGAAGTTGTCGCGAACGATGCGGTCCTCGGGGACCGATAGCACGGCTTCTTCGCGATCGCCATCGTCAGAGATCGCGGTGTCGATGTGGATGTAGTACCAACATCGCACCTCGTTCTTCCGGCCGTCCCAGGTCTCGACGGCCTGTCCTGACTTGAGCGCCTGATACAGGGAGGTCATCCGCTGCTGGCCGTCCATCAGCAGCTGCCCCGGTTCAGGATCTCCCTCTAGCGTCACCCCGGCAAGCGGCCGAGGCTTGAACCGAGCGCCCGAACCGCCGGTCTCCAAGGTCATCATGACGCCCAGCGGGTAGTCCATAGTCACGGTGGCGAGCAGGGACCTGATCCGCTCGTCGTCCCACTTCCAGGGGCGCTGGAAGTCCGGGAGCTGTATCCTGCCGTCGGCAACCATGCTCAGCAACTCTCCGAGGTCGTAGCTCGGGTTCTGGAAGGGCATGACGCTCCTCAGGCGTAGGCGCCGACAATGATCAAAAACTCTAGCCGTGGGACACGGCGTTGTCCTTACGATTCCCCGGCATTGCTGGCGTTTGAATTCATTCGGCTTGCGGTATCGTCACAATTCGCACACCAGCCGATACACATCGTCACTTCCGTCTTGATTGTCCGCTCGGTGGTGTGTACTGCCGTGCCAGTAGGGATGGAAGCTGGCAAGATGCCAACGGAATAAGGCTGGTCAGGGAGAAGAGCAGGCCGATGAGTACGGGGCAGGGACGTTGGGTGGGGCACAGGTCCGACTTCCAATGGGAAGAGGACGCGCTCAAGCACATCCGCGCCCTGATGCCCGAGACCGAGCCCTACCGCGCGTGGAGCACCTTCACCTTCACCGGGCAGTTCGGTCACGTTCGCGAGGTCGACCTGCTCATCGCCACCCCGGGTGGCCTCTTCCTGGTCGAGATCAAGAGCCACCCCGGTAAGGCCGTCAACGAAGGCTCGAAATGGATCTTCCGTGACGAGCGGATCCGGACGATCGATAACCCGCTGCACTTCACCGACCAGAAGGCTAAGGAACTCAAGGGCCGCTTGGAGCAGGCCGTACGCGATCTCAAGTTGAAGATCACGGTCCCGTGGATCGAGCCCGCCGTCTTCCTCTCCGCCCCCAACCTGGAGTGCCGCTTCGACGACATCCAGAAGGTCAAGGTCTATGGCCGCCAAGGCGCACAGACCGGACTAACCGGGATCTGGGACGGCCTGCACCATGGCCGAGGCGGGGTGACGCCGCAGATCTCGAAAGAACTGAACCGGCTACTCGCTCACATCGGCGTCAGCGGCCTGCGCAAACGCTACAAGATCGGTCCCTACCAGCTTGACCGGCGCTCCTTTGACGCCGGTCCAACCTGGACCGACTTCCTCGCGAGCAACACGGCGCTGCCCGGCGACGAGCCGCGCCGCGTGCGCGTGTACCTGTCCGAGCTCGGCGCCACGGAAGAGGCACGCACCTCCACCCGCCGCGCGGCCCACCGCGAGTACCTGGCACTGCAGGGCATCAACCACGAGGGCATTGTTACGGCTGACCTGTTCAGCGACGAGCACGACGCCGGCCCGTCCATAGTCTTCAAGCACGGTGAGGACTGGCAGCGGCTCGACCACCTGATGGCGGTCCAAAGCGACAGCCTGGAGGTGGAGACCCGGGTCGAGATGATCCGCCAGCTCGCCGAGGCTATCGACCATGCGCACCGCCGCCACCTCTACCATCGCGCACTGGCCGCCCGCTGCGTCTGGGTGGCGATGGACGGCCGGTACCCCCGCCTGAAGATTGCTGACTGGCAGGCCGCGTCCCGGCCGCAAGGAACCACGCTGCTCGGCAGCGACGGAACCTCGCTCGCACAGCACCTGGAGCTGTCCGCCGCGCCCTACCTCGCCCCTGAGTTCGGTACGGTTGACGCCGACGGCGCGCTGCTCGACATCTTCGGGCTCGGCGCACTTAGCCATCTGATCCTGACCGGCCAGCCGCCCGCCGAGGACCGAGCCGGGCTCGGAAAGCGGCTGCAGAGCGAGTTCGCGCTCGTGCCGAGTGCTGTCAGCGACTCAATCACGCCGAGCATGGACGACCTCGTCCGGAACGCGACTCACACTCAGGCGGTCGACCGGTTCGAGACCGTACGCCAGTTCCTGGAGCGCCTCGATGTCGTCGAGGCGGAGCTGGCCGAACCCGACGAGCCCGACCGCGACCCTCTGGAAGCCGTCAGAGGCTCCACTATCGGCCGCTGGACCGTGGAGAAGGTCCTGGGCAAGGGCTCCACCGCCCGCGCTTTCCTGACCACGACCGGTGAGGTGTTGAAAGTCGCCCTCAGCGACTCCAGCGCCGCCCGTCTCATCCGTGAGGCAAACCAGTTACGGCAGCTCCACGACTCCCACATCGTCCGGCTCATCGACGGCCCTCTGGAGATCGGCGGCCGGACCCTCATCGTGCTGGAACGCGCCGGAGAACGGACCCTCGCCGAGCACCTGCGCCACGAGGGCAGGCTCGGCCTGGACGAGCTGGAGAGCCTCGGTGACCACCTCCTCGACGCCCTGGTCTATCTCGACGGCGCGGGTGTCTGGCACCGCGACATCAAGCCAGAGAACATCGGCGTCAAAGAGCTGAACAAGAAGGCTCGCCGCCTGGTCCTGTTCGACTTCTCGCTGGCGGACGCCTCCGAGAGCGCCACTCGAGCAGGGACTCCGCCCTATCTCGACCCGTTTCTCGGCGAGGACCGCAGGCCGTACTTCGACAAGGCCGCCGAGTGGTACGCGGCGGCGGTCACGCTACACAACATGGCCGCAGGCGAGCTACCAAGCTGGGGCGACGGCGCGACCGCGCCGGGGATGCTCCAAGAGGAGACTCCGCAGCTCGCCGAGGCGGCCTTCAATCCGGTGCTTCGCGACCGCCTGGTCCCCTTCTTCGAGAAGGCACTCCACCGGGACGTCTCCAAGCGCTTCCCCGACCTTCGGGCACTGCGCCGCGGATGGTCCGAGGTGTTCCGCGACCTCGACAAGAGCGAGCCGCTGACCACGCCCCACACGGTACGCGCGGTGACCGACGACCCAACAGAAAAGCGTGACGCCGCAGCGCTGGCCGCTCGCCTCGACACCCCGGTACAAGCTGCCGGCCTGACTGGACACGCCCAGTCTGTCGCCCTACATCAGCTTGAGGTCGCCACCGTAGGCGAGCTGATCCGCATCCCCGCCTCGCAGATCATGCGCCTGCGCGGCGTCGGCCTCGGCCCGAAGAACGAGCTCGTACGACGGGCCCGTCAGTGGCGGCGCAGCCTCGGCCTGATCCAGCCCGCCCCTGGTTCGGCGCCCGTCGTCGAGCACGACCTGGCCCACCTCACGGTCGAAGAGGCCGCCGAGCAACTCGTTCCCAAGCTGACTGCCCGCAGCGAAGGCCGGGTCAATGTCGTACGGCTGGCGCTGCGGCTGCCGATCGACGGCACGCTCCCGTCCATCGCTGCCTGGTCTTCGGCGCAGAAGATCGCCGAATACGCCGGTCTCGACCGCACGTACGTCTCGAACGTCCTCACCGAGACCCGTGAGCGCTGGGCGAAAACCATCCGGGTGACCACCGCCCTGCGCAAGGACGTGGCCGACATCCTGCGGGAGAGCGGCCGGGTGCTGGAGATCGGACAGATCGCCGTCGCGCTGCTCGCTCGCCGCGGCTCGGGCCTCGAAGACGAAGAGGTACGGCTCGCACACGCCTTGGCGTGTGTCCGGGCAGCGATCGAAACCGAGCTGAAGCTCGACAATCCCAAGCTGAAGACCCGCCGCCGTGAGACCGACAGAGATCTCCCCGACAGGATGCTGGTCGCAGTATCAGCTGGTGAGGACAAGGACGCGCCGAGCGAGGCGGAGCTTCTCGAATATGCCGTGAAGCTGGGCGAGCGCGCCGAACTGCTCGTCACTCGCAACCCGCTCCCTGGAACCGTAGGCGTACTGGCCGGGCTACGCGGGGTCAAGAAGCCCCAGGGCATGGTGTCAATGTCTGACACCGGACTGGTCGCGCTCGCCGGCGCAGCTTCCAGGACCGCTGCCGTGTCACCGCGGCTGGAGCTCTACCCCCGGGACCTCGACCCCGAGCGCGCTCTGCATCTCGCACAGATCGTCGGCTACCTGGGCGCTCCGGGAGTCACCCCGGAGCAGCTCGTCGAGCGAGTTCTGGCCCGCTTTCCGGAGCTCACCACGCCGCCGAAGCCTGCCGAACTGCGGCCTCTGCTGGCCAAAATGGGTTACTCCGTGCAGGTCACCGGCGGACGGTACGTCCTGCCCACCAGCACCCGGACCCACGTTCGCAGTCACACCGGCGGCACGCTGACCCCCATGGCGTACGGCGGAGCCTCCAAGGACGAGGCCTGGCAGCGCCTGGACGAGTCGGTCGAGCGTGGAGGTTTCCTCGTGCTGAAGGTCGGGGTCAGCGAGGCGGTAGCCGTACGCAACGCCCTGCACGCCCTCCCGCAGGTGACCGCACTGGACGTGACCGCCGAGTTCGTTCGGGAGTTGCACGCGATCCGCGACGGGCAGGGCTGGCCCGACTGGGGCGTCGTGGTGGCCGCGGACGTCGCCGACGCGGCCCCCGACGCCCGCGCCGGCTTCGGCATTATGGTCAGTGAGTCACTGCGCCGCCTGGAGCAGCGGATTCACGGCACCGAGGGAGTCGTGCTGCTCACCGATGCCACTCCACTCGCCCGCTACATCGGCGGCTTCGAGCTGCTCGCCCGGCTGGCCTCCCGCGCCCGGCAGTCCGCAGCGAACCCCCACGCGCTCTGGTTGCTCTGTCCAATGAGCGACCCCAAGCGACCGCCTACCCTTGATGGTCACGGCATCGGTGTGATGCCCGGCGACGCCGAGCACCTTGCCATCCCCCCAGGTTTTGCCCGCGCCGACCAGCTCAGGAGAGTCTCGTGATCGACCGTTCCGCCCTTGTTCGTGACCTCAAGGTTCAGGTCCGCGAACTGGAGAAGGACCTGCGCGCACGGGCGGCAGACGAGTTCGACGAGGCTCTCCGTACTGAGTGGCGCGCGGCCCGAGACGCCGAGCGTACGGCGGTGCCGTATGACCCCGGCCTGAAGAACTCCTGGCTCGACGACCGCGTGACTCAGGCCGCTGTCGCTTGGGTGCTCGGCACGGTGTTCGTCCGCTTCTGCGAGGACAATGGACTCCTCGAACACCCCTACATCGCGGGACGGGCGTCCGAGCAGTATGGCTCCCGCCTGGCCGTGGCGAAGGAACGCCAGGACGAGTACTGGAACACCGCCCATGACCCAACCGACCGCGGCTGGATTGAGCGCTCCTTCGACGCCCTCTCGGTCACCAAGGTCACGGCCGGGCTCTTCGACAAGGCCCATAACCCGATGTGGACGATCACCCCGTCACACGAGGCCACGAAGGGCTTGCTGGCGTTCTGGCGCGAGACCGATGAGAGCGGCGAGATCCGCCACGACTTCACCGACCCGGGCTGGAACACCCGCTTCCTCGGAGATCTCTACGAGGACCTCTCCCAGCACGCCAAGGACACCTATGCGCTGCGGCAAACCCCCGAGTTCGTCGAGGAGTTCATTCTCGACTACACCCTGACGCCCGCACTGGAAGAGTTCGCTGACGACTTCCTCGACGGAAAGTTCCGGCTGATCGATCCAACGTGTGGTTCTGGCCACTTCCTGCTTGGTGCGTTCCACCGGTTGCTCGGCGAATGGGAACGAAGGGCGCCGGCGGCCGACCGCTGGGAGTTGATCGCCCGCACACTCAACTCGATCCACGGCGTCGACAAGAACCCCTTCGCTGCTGCGATTGCCCGTTTCCGCCTGCTCCTCGTTGCTATGCAGGCCGGAGCTATTTACCGACTCACAGAGCTTCGAGGTGACCTCGCCATAAATGTAGCCGTTGGCGACTCTCTCCTCCACGGCGAAGGCGGCCCTGTACGCGAAGATGAGATCCCCGGCATCATCGAACGCCCTGAGGATTTCACCTTCCGGACCGAAGACGTCTTCGACTACATGCGGGACTGCGACATCCTCAAAGTCGGCAGCTACCATGTCGTTGTCGGCAACCCGCCCTATATCTCAGTGAAAGATAGTCGGGAAAATGCAAACTACCGAAAAGCGTACTCAACATGCTCAGGAACATACGCACTTTCTGTTCCGTTTGCGGAGCGGTTCTTCCGCCTTGCAAAGCGAGCCAGTGGAAGCAGTCGCGATGGCGGAATCGTTGGCCAAATAACAGCGAACTCCTTCATGAAGAGTAAGTTTGGAAAAAAGTTGATCGAGGATTATTTTTCGGGAGCAGATCCTCGACTCTCTCCACAGCTTACTCACATTATTGATACGTCAGGAGTTCGAATCCCTGGGCACGGAACGCCCACCGTCATCCTCATTGGCCGAAATCAACTCCCGCTCTCAAATGGAGTTATTCGTACAGTGATGGGGATACGTGGTGAGCCTGGCCAGCCGGCGAATCCCGCAGATGGCCACGTGTGGCGAGCGATCCTCGATCAGATTCAATTGCCGAACAGCGATAGCGAATGGGTCTCCGTTCGTGATCTTCCTCGGGAAAGGCTCCTCACGTATCCGTGGAGCCTGTCAGGGGGTGGATCCTCCCATGTGCTACGCCAGATTTCTTCTGCAAGCTTGCAGCGTCTTGAAGATCGCATCAGGATGCCCATCGGTCGGAGCATTCGAGCTGGGGCAGATGAAGCATTCCTCCGACCAGGACGCAGTACCTTCAGGCTTAGGGTGGACAGATCGGCCTTAAAACCACTTATTTCTGGAGAGAACGTTCGCGACTGGCGGATCAACCTTGAGAATTGGATCCTCTACCCATATACCGCAGACCTAGATCAGAAGTCTTTCGCGCACGAACTGTGGCCATGGCGAGAACTCCTCAAGGAGCGCCGTACATTTCAGGGAAACATGGCGGATGCAGGGCTTGACTGGTGGGAGTACATGCAACACACTGCGTCCGCATACTCAACGCGCTCGTCGATCGTTTTCGCTTACATGTCCACACATAACCACTTCGTATTTGATGGTGGGGGTAAGATATTCAATCGACCCGCTCCGGTAATCAAGTTACCTGAAGCGGCAGGTGAAGGCGATCACGTTGCTCTCGTGGGAGCTCTAAATAGTTCGGTTGTCGGATTCTGGTTTCGGCAGCTCATGCCACCCAAGGGGGGCAGTGGTATCGGTCGCGGAGTGCAAGATGAGCCATGGGAGGAGCGATATAGAATTGACGGAGACAAGCTAAAAGATTTCCCGCTCCCGGAAGAACTCCCTCTAGAGCTATCGCGACAACTGAATCTGCTCGGGCAAAAGCTGTCCAGAGTTGAACCGATGGCTATATGTGCCGACGGCGTACCAGGACGAGAAAAATTGGATGCAGCTCTTGATGAATATAGGCACGTTAAGGGCAGAATGATCGCATTGCAGGAGGAGTTGGATTGGGAGGTCTATCGCCTATACGGGCTGATTGATGACGCTGAATCAGTCGAGGTGATCGCGGAACCGGAAGATGTACCGGATGTGAAGCTCGGAGAGCGTGCTTTCGAAATCGTGCTGGCTCGGGACGTTGCCAGGGGCGAGGCCGAGACGTCGTGGTTCGAACGGCATGGGTCAACGCCGATCACGGAGGTTCCGAAGCACTGGCCGGAGGCATACCGGCGGGTGGTGGAGAAGCGCATCGGGACGATCGAGCGACGCCGGGATCTGGCGCTGATCGAGCGGCCGGAGTGCAAGCGGCGCTGGGCGAGTGAGCCGTGGGAGAAGAAGGAGAAAGAAGCTCTTCGGAACTGGCTGCTCGACCGATGCGAGGAGCGGTCGCTCTGGTTCGCCCCCGACGGATCCGGGGGCGAGCAGTCCAAGCCGATGACGGTCTATCGGCTTGCCGACCGCCTCTCGAGGGACTCCGATTTCGTGTCTGTGGCCCGTCTCTACGGAGGCGATGACGTCAAGCTCGTCGATGTGGTCGCGGAGATTGTCGAGGCCGAGCACGTGCCGTACCTCGCTCAACTCCGCTACAAGGAGTCCGGGCTGGTCAAGCGCGCCCGCTGGGAGCACACCTGGGAACGGCAGCGCGAAGAGGACCGGACGGGGCAGCGGCTCGACATCGACGTGCCCGACAAGTATGGCTTGGGTGACTTCCTCAAGGCGTCGTACTGGCGGAACCGTGGCAAGCTCGACGTGCCGAAGGAGCGCTTCATCTCCTACCCGCACGCCTCTCCGGACACCGATGGGTCGCTGCTGCTCGGCTGGGCAGGATGGAACCACCTTGAGCAGGCGCAGGCGCTCTTCACACTGATCGAGGAGCGACGGTTCGATGAAGGCTGGGATCGTGACCGGCTCACGCCTTTGGTCGCCGGCCTGGCCGAGGTCATGCCCTGGGTGTGGCAGTGGCACGGTGAGCGTGATGCGGAGGGGCGCATTCCCGCAGGCGGATACGCCGAGTACCTGGAGGAGCAGCAGCGTGAGCTGAAACTGACCAACGATGAGCTGGCTGCCTGGCGGCCGAAGGCGACCGGCCGGGGCCGTACAGTACGCAAACAGCCAGACCCACGACCACGCCGCTCGTAGGCTGGACAACCCGCTAGCAGAATTGCTTGCGTGATGCCGTTTACGCAAGCACAGCGCTTGCGTATTGACGGCGGCGAGGACGACGAGGTTACGAGAGACGATGACGAAGCTGCTGCGCGACCTGATCGAGATCCCGGAGCGGGTGACGTCCGGGGACTATGTCCTGACCATTTCGGACGGCGTGGACGAGCGGTTTAAGGACGCCACGATCCGAGATTACGTGGTCACCGAGCAGCTTTCAGCCAGCTTCGACAAGGCCTTGGGACTCATCCAGGACGCGGTAGAGCGGCGTCGCTCCAATGCCGCCTACCTCGATGGATCGTTCGGGTCCGGTAAGAGCCACTTCATGGCGGTGCTGCACGCGATCCTCAAGGGGGATCCGCTGGCGCGCGGCAAACGAGGACTCGCCGACATCGTGGGCAAGCACGACAAGTGGCTGGCCGGGCGGAGCTTCTTGCTCGTGCCGTACCACGTGGTCGAAGCCAGGTCTCTGGAGGCGGCGGTCCTTGGAGGCTACGTCGCTCATGTACTAAAGGTTCACCCGGACAAGCCACTGCCCGCAGTGTTCGTCGATGACGAACTTATGGCGGACGCGGCACAGATGCGTGCCGATGACGGTGACCAAGCATTTATTGCGAAGATATCCCGCGGTGGCTCGCAGTGGCAGAAGTCCTGGGACACGACTCTGCTGGATGCGGCGTTCGCCGCACCACCCAGCGATCCAGAGCGGCGGCGCCTGATCGGTGACCTTCTCATGGGGCCCTTCAAGCGGTACGCCCGGGCCGTGCGGTCAGATGCCGAGTCATACATCTCGCTTGACGAGGGCCTGTCGGTGATCAGCAAGCACGCCAAGAGTGTGCTCGGGTACGACGCGGTCGTGCTGCTCCTGGACGAGCTGGTGCTCTGGCTCTCCGGCCTGGTCAGCGACACCAAGCACATGACGATGGAGGCCCAGAAGATCTCCAAGCTGGTGGAATCGGCGGAAAACGAGCGTCCTGCGCCGATCATCAGCTTCATCCCGCGACAGCGTGACCTGAAGGACCTGGTGGGCCGAGACATCGCCGGCGGCCAGGCGGGCAGCTTGTTCGACACGTTGAACTATTGGGCCGAACGGTTCAACGTGATCAAGCTGGAGGACCGTAACCTTCCAGAGATCGTGAAGTATCGGATGCTCCATGTGAAGCCCGGCGCCGGGGCCGAGCTGGATGCAGCGTTTGAGCAGACGGCGGCCGTCCGCTCCCAGGTGTGGGAGACCCTCCTGGACGCGCAGGGTGGTGTTGGCAACCGGGAGTCGTTCCGCGCGACCTACCCGTTCAGCCCCGCCTTCCTGCACGCGATGGTGGACTTGTCGAGCGCGTTACAGCGGCAGCGGTCCGCCCTGCGGTTGATGCAGCAGCTCCTAGTCGCTTACCGGGACGTGCTTGTGGTAGGCCAGCTCATGCCACTCGGTGCCATCTATGACGTTCTCACCGACGGCAAGGACGAGCCGTTCTCCGACAAGTTGAAAGGCGAGTTCGCCCAGGCGCAGCGCTTCTACAAGGTGAAGCTGCGGCCGTACCTGCTGAAGAAACACGAGCTCACCGAGGACCAGGCTCGTGCATTGCCGGCGCGGCACTCGTTCCGTTCTGACGACTTGATCGCCAAGACGCTGCTGCTGGCAGCATTGGTGCCAGGCGTGCCCGCGCTGCGTAACCTCAGCTCAACGCGGCTGGCCGCCCTCAACCACGGCGCGGTCGTCGCATCACTGGCCGGGCGGGAGCCACGGGCCGTGGCTGAGACGCTGCGGAAGATGGCCAACGAGTTCGGCGAGATCCGGGTCTCCGACGCCGAGGACCCGTCCGTTGAGGTCGCGCTGATTGGCGTGGACACCAAGGCCATCCTGGCCCAGGTCGTGCACGCGGCTGACGAGTCCGCCAAGCGCACCACTATCAAGGAGCTGCTCTGGTCGGAGTTGGGCGTCGTGGACAAGGGGCAGTTCGTACCCACGACCACGGTGATCTGGCGCGGAACCCTGCGGACCGTAGAGGTAGCCTTCGCGAACGTGCGCGATCGGGACAAGGTGGCCACGGGAGAGTTCTCGCCGACCGAGCCGGACGCGATCCGGTTCGTGATCGATTACCCATTCGACGAGGGCACGCACAGCCCCGCCGAAGACCTGCGCCGGGTCCGCGAGTTGCAGGCCGATCTTGACCGGCCGCCGACGTTGGTATGGCTGCCGCACTTCCTGTCCGCCGACCGGATCCGCGATCTGGAAGACCTCATCAAGATTGAGTTCCTGCTGGATCGGGATCTTCTCACCGATTACACCCCCACGCTCAGCCTGGAGGACCGTCACCACGCTCGCACCCAGTTGGACAACCGGCGCGCGGCGCTCCGGTCGAACCTGATCGGCACGATCAAGGCGGCGTACGGCATCGATAGCGACCGGGAGAGGGACGCGGACTTGGGTGCCAGAGTCGAGGAGCACGTGCTCTGCCTGGACTCGCAGCTTCAGCTCAAGCCCCGAGTCGGTCAGGGTTTCCCGGAGGCGCTGCGCTATCTGGCGCTCCTGCTCCTGGACCATCGGTATCCCAAGCACCCCGACTTCGACATCCAGGGGCGCCGTAAGGAGATCTCCCGGTCGGAACTTGCCATCGTGCTGCAGACGGTCGAGCAGGCCGCCCAGGACAAGGTCGGCCGGGCCGAGGTCGCGTCGAACAACGTGGCGGTCCTGAAGCGGATTGCCAACCCGCTAAAGGTCGGCGTGATGCACGAGGCCGCGTTCGTGCTCGGGGACGAATGGAAGCAGCTCATCGACCGGCGCGCTGGGGCCGCCGCTGCCGAGGTGAGCGTCGCCAAGATCCGGGACTGGATCCTGGAGGAACAGCCGGGACTGCCTCCGCTGGTCATCGACCTGCTGGTGTCCTGCTATGCGATCCAGACAGACCGTGCCTGGGTCAGGGGCGGCCAGCCGCAGCGGGAGGCTCCCGAGCTCGGGAAGATCACCGGCGACCTGGTGCTGAAGCGGCAGGAACTGCCGTCGCAGACCGAATGGGAGTTGGCGTCTGAGAGGGCGGGGGCCATCTTCGAGGTGGCCCGGCCGCCGGTGCTGTCGGCGCGAGCCGTACAGGCTGTCGCCGCGGACCTACGTGCGAAGGCTTCAGAGTGGCTGCCCGCGATCGAGGCTCACGTCGCCGAGCTCAAGCGGCATGCCGACACCCTGGGGCTGGATGGTTCGGCACGGCTGACGACCGCGCAGGCCGCGGCGAGCACATTGAACCTGCTCACCATCGGCGATGCCACAGCGGTGATCCGGGCGCTGGCCGGCGCGAAGCTGCCCAAAGAGTCCGCCATCTACCGGGCGAGCCTAGGCAGCGCCAAGACGCTGACCACCGCGCTTGCCAACGTGCGCTGGCGGCTCATCGACCAGCTTCCCGTGCTCGGTGACGGCACGAGCGAGAAAGCGGAGCCCGCGCGAGCGATCCTCGATCAGCTTCGCATCGCCGCGGGTCACGACGAGCACGAGGTGCAACTTGCTAGTGCGCTGACGCGGGCAGAGCAGGACGCGATCGACCTGCTCACCGAGACGCCCCCGCCTCCCCCTCCTCCACTGCCGCCCATCGATGACGGCAAGAAGCCGAAGCCGATCCCCGGCACCACTCGCCACACGGTGCGAGGCCCCGAGACTCTCGCGGTCGTCGAAGAACTGCGCAAGGAAGCGGAGGCGAACCCGGACGCCGAGTTCGAGATCACTTGGCGGATCGTGCGATGACGATTCCGACGACCATCCCTACGGCGAACCATGCGGTCGTCGAAGGCGAACTTCGCCGGGCCAAGTCGTTCACCGAGAAACGCAATCGCCCCGAACGGGTGCTACTCCTTCGTGCTGCTCCAGAGTGGCGCGGCACGACCGACATCTCCCCCGACGGCATCGACGCCAAAGTGGCGGCTTGTCCTACTGTGCTCTCTGTACTGGACGCGATCAGTGCCCCACGCGATCCCGGCACCTTTCTCGTCGTGCTCACGCCGTGCGACGATGAGGAGATAGGGCTCTCGGTCCTGGCGGGAGCCATCGAACACACCGTTCGGCCGATCAACCGGTGGGATCTGGTTGCCGACGACTTCGGGGCAAAGCGACTGGATCCGCGGCTGGCCAAGAAGGACTGGCGTTGGCTGGCTGAGTCCTTGCTGGACGCCAAACCCCGAGAGACCGGATGGCGCAAGCTCACCGGCCCGCTGCTCACCCTGGAGACCGCGCTGAACCGGCTGACGGCGGTCAGGTTCGGGGGCTCCTCCGACGAGGAGCAACTCGACGCGGCAGCGCTCTTGGAGTGGACCCTCAACGATCTCGCCATCATGCGCTTCACGGACCTCCGTCAAGAAGAACGTGACGGGCTGGGCGACTGGCTCGCCGAGAGCATCGGCCCGGCAGCCCGAGTGATCTTCCGAATGTTTCGGAGCGGGCAGGTCCACGAGGCTGTACCGCTAGGGCTCGCTATTTCGGGGCTGTACACGACCGAAGGCACCGACCCCGACGACAACACCGCGAGGGCACGGATCACCGCGAGGGTTCGTGCGGAGGAGCGGTTCTTCGGCGGGCAGGCGCCTTCCGCAACCGACATCCGAAGCTTCGCCGAGGCTTGCGATTCGCTGGTCGTTCGCTGGAGTCTGGGCGCACAAGCTCGACTCGCCGACGAGATGTGTGACCGTGCCCAACAGATGCTCCGCGGGCTCGGCGCCGACAGTTTTGCCGGCGCCAGCTCGATTCTGGACGCCGGGTTCGAGGCTCGCATGGCCAGACTGACGAACGAGATCTCGTCGGCTCTGCCCTTGCCACGGTCTAGCGACGTCGCAGTGATCGAGGCGGCATGGGCCAAACTCGGCGAGCATCGCCGTACGATCGCGCGGGCTGCCGAGGTGGAGGCAGCAGCGTCAGCCGTACGGCTCGTGCGCTGGCTCGCCGTGACCACGAGAACACCTAGGACATTGCGCGACGGCGCAACCGATTACCTGCGGGAATACGCATGGGTTGATCGCGCCCTCGCTCACATCTGGGGAGCAGACACCGCACGGGTTCCGTCCGCAGGGGCGGCGTACAGGGCGCTGTATGACGCGGTCCGTGAACGTCGCGCCGACTTCGACCGTGTGTTCGCTGAGCGGCTCGCGGCGTGGTCCGAACTGTCCGGTGACACCAGAGAACTCGTGCTCGCTGAGAACCTCCTGGACCGGATCGCCCGGCCGATCGCAGAGCGACGACCTCCCTTGATCATCGTGTTGGATGGCATGAGTGCCGCAGTGGCCTGCGAACTCGCCGAGGACATTGTTAACGGACGGCGCTGGATCGAAGTCGGACGCCGCGATGACGGACGGGAGCCCGCCATCGCCACTGTGCCCTCGATCACCCAGTTCTCGAGGACGAGCATGCTCTCTGGTGCACTCCGCTCTGGAGGTCAACCGGAGGAGAAAGCCGGGTTCACGGCGTTTTGGCGTGGTCGGACTTCGGCGTTGTTCCACAAGGGTGAACTGCGGGGTGGCGCGGGCACGCACATCGCCGATTCGGTATTGGCCGCGATCCGCGACGTCTCCACGGTTGTAGGCGTTGTCCTGAACACGATTGACGATGCGTTGGACCGCGGACGCGAGGACGGGCTGCCACACTGGCGACTCTCCGACATCGCCTACCTGAACTCACTGCTGGATGAGGCTTGGCGGATAGGCCGCCCGGTCCTCCTCACCTCCGACCACGGGCATGTGCTCGACCGGGGTGGGGACATCCACCCTGCCTCTGCGGACTCCGCGCGCTATCGCCGTGGAACGGCGGAGGCTGGAGAGATCGAGGTGCGCGGCCCACGGGTGCTGGCGGGCGGGACAGTCGTCGTGCCTTGGGACGAGCGGATCCGGTACACACCACGTAAGGCGGGCTATCACGGGGGAGCCGCCCCTGCCGAGATGGTGATCCCGATACTTTCTTTCGTGCCCTCCTCAGATCTCGTGCCCAAGGGCTGGTTCGAGTACGGAACGCCCGTGCACGCTCCCGTCTGGTGGGACACACCCGTGGCAGCGCCTTCGGTCCCCGCCTCTGCTCTGGCGCCGAAGAAGAAGTCGCGCAAGCCTCGGCTCACGCTGGACGAAGGGCTCTTCGCCGTCGCGGAGATTGAGGTTCCTCCCACCCTCGGCGCGTCCGTCGCCGCCTCGGAACTGCTCGCTGCTCAGCGCGCGTTCGTCCGGCGTGCGCCCGAAGGCCCAGAGATCGCCAAGTTCATCGACGGTCTGGTCACTGCGGGTGGCAAGCTGCCCATTACCGCTGCGGCGACCCTCGTTGGACAGCCAGTTTTCCGTATGTCCGGGTACCTCGCCCAAGTAGCGAAGCTGCTCAATGTGGACGGCTACGTCGTACTGGCAGAGACCGACGGCGGACGCACCGTCGAATTGAACGTCCCGCTGCTGCGCGAGCAGTTCCTCGGGATGACATCGTGAGCACACCCGTGTCGGTCAGCGCTGTCCGTCGCCGCGAGGTGGTGGACGCCCTCCGCCGCGGGACCGTCCCGTCAACTGGTCTCGACCTGTTCGCTGTCGGGTTGGAACGCTTCGAGAACGCGGTTGACGACGAGCTCGCAACCGTGACGTCGGGTGGGGCGGTCTTCAAGGCAGTCCGCGGCGAGTACGGCTCCGGCAAGACGTTCTTCACCCGCTGGCTTGCTGAGCGCGCCAAGCGGCGTGGCCTGGCCGCCACAGAGATCCAGATCTCGGAAACCGAGACTCCCCTGCACCGGCTGGAGACCGTCTACCGCCGGCTGGTTGAGCGGCTCTCCACGGCTTCCGCGCAGCCCAGCGCTCTTCGGGATGTCATCGACGGCTGGTTCTTTACTCTTGAGGAGGACGTTCTCGCCGTCGGCTCCATCGACCCCCAGAACGTCGACGCCTTGAGCGCTGGAGTCGACGAGCTGCTTGAGCAGCGGCTGGCTAGCGTGGCGCGGTCCACGCCGGCGTTTGCTGCTGCGCTGCGTACCTATCGTCGAGCCCGTATCAGTGAGGATCACGCGCTGGCCGAGTCGCTCCTTGCATGGATCGGCGGTCAGCCGAACGTCGCCGCGTCAGCCCGACGAGCGGCGGGCATCCGCGGCGACCTTGACCACTTCGGTGCTCTGGGCTTCCTCCAAGGGCTGCTCACCGTTCTGCGCGACTGCGGCCACCCTGGGCTCCTGGTTGTGCTGGACGAGATCGAGACCCTGCAACGGGTCCGGACAGATGTCCGCGAGAAGGGGCTGAATGCCCTACGCCAGCTGATCGACGAGGTCGATTCGGGACGTTTCCCCGGCCTCTATCTCGTGATCACTGGGACACCCACCTTCTACGACGGTCAGCAAGGCGTGCAGCGGCTGACTCCTCTGGCGCAGCGTTTGGCGACCGACTTCGGCACGGACTCACGCTTCGACTCCCCTCGAGCTGTACAGATCCGGCTACCTGGGTTTGATATGGCACGGCTGGTTCAGCTCGGCTCTGCCGTACGAGATCTCTATGCCGCCGGCGCGCGATCCCAAGAGCGGGTGCGAGCGCAGGTCGACGATGCCTACGTCGCGACATTGGCTTCCGCTGTCACGGGTGGGCTCGGTGGCAAGATTGGCGTGGCACCACGGATCTTTCTGCGGAAACTGGTCGCCGACGTACTCGACCGGGTGGACGAGTTTCCCGATTTCGATCCTCGTCGGCACTACGCACTCACCATGTCGGCTACTGAACTGACCGAGGAAGAGCGTAACGTCTTGGTTGTCCGAGCGTCGGATCCGGGCGACGTGGAACTTGATTTGCCGTGACGTTCAACCGCCTGCATCCCTCCTTGGCCCATCACATCGTCAACACTCTGGGCTGGGCAAATTTGCGCCCTCTTCAGGATTCCGCTGTCACGCCTGTGCTTGACGGCGCGGACGCTCTGTTGCTGGCACCGACGGCAGGGGGCAAGACAGAAGCGGCCATGTTCCCGGTGTTGTCGGCCATGGTCGAAGGCGGATGGACCGGCGTCTCGGTGCTGTACGTGTGCCCGCTCAAGGCTCTGCTCAACAACTTGCTGCCGCGCCTAGAGTTGTACTCGACATGGGTCGGCCGTCGCGTCGCGCTGTGGCACGGCGACGTGCCTACCGCGAGGCGGGAGGCCATCCTACGGGACCCACCGAACGTGCTGCTAACCACCCCAGAATCGATCGAGTCGATGCTGGTCTCGACCAAGGTCGATCACCATCAGTTCTTCGCTGGGCTTCGAGCCGTGGTCGTGGACGAAGTGCATGCGTTCGCCGGGGATGATCGGGGGTGGCACCTACTTGCCGTCCTGGAACGGCTCACCCACCTGACCGCCCGCCCCATCCAGCGGATCGGACTTTCGGCCACGGTGGGGAACCCATCTGAACTGCTGGCGTGGCTTCAAGGTTCCAGCAAGGGTGTTCGGCTCGCCGAGATCGTGGCACCCGCCGTCTCCTCGGCAGCGCAACCCGATGTCCAGCTTGATTACGTGGGCTCGGTACCGAACGCCGCCCGTATAATCGCGGCTCTCCACCAAGGGGAAAAGCGGCTGGTCTTCACCGATTCGAAACGGCTTGTTGAAGAAATCGGTGCTGCACTGCGAGCGCGCGGGGTTACGACGTTCCTGTCCCATGCGTCGCTCTCCGCTGACGAGCGGAGGCGCGCGGAGCACGCCTTCGCGGGAGCCCGGGACTGTGTGATCGTCGCTACATCGACTCTGGAACTTGGCGTCGACGTTGGCGATCTGGACCGTGTCATCCAGATCAACGCGCCCGGCTCCGTCGCCTCGTTCCTGCAGCGGATCGGCCGCACCGGACGCCGTTCTGGGACCACCCGTAACTGCCTGTTCCTGGCATTGGATCAAGATGCCTTGGTAGCCGCCGCAGGACTCCTGCTGTTGTGGAGCCGGGGCTTCGTCGAGCCGATCACGGCACCGCCTGAGCCGCGTCACATCATGGCCCAGCAGATGCTCGCACTCTGCCTACAAGAACATCGAGTGGGGTCCCAACTTTGGCCACAGTGGTGGAATGGATTATTCAGCGATGCTGCCCGGCCGGTAGTTGACTATCTGATCGCGGAGGGCTTCCTCGAACAGGACGGGGGAATGCTCTTCATCGGAGCGCTCGCAGAGAAGCGCTTCGGACGCCGCAACTTCATGGATCTCACCACCGTCTTCACCGCTGCACCGGAGTTCACCGTGCTCTCCGGGAGAGAGGAGATTGGCCGCACCGACCCTGGTCTGCTTACCGAGAAGATCGATGGGCCACGCCTGATCCTGCTGGGTGGACGCACCTGGAAGGTCACCTGGATCGACTGGAAACGCCGTCGGTGCTTCGTCGAACCCTTCGACGGGCTTGAGGGCAAGGCTCGCTGGGGCTCCTCCGCAGCCAGGGGCGCCTCCTTCGAGCTCGCCAGGGCCATGCGTGATGTGCTCCTGGGCACGGACCCACCAGTACAGCTCACCCAACGTGCAGTCACGATGCTTGCCGCAGTCCGAAAGGACTCCCTCGCCACAGTCCACCCGGGCGGAACGGTCATCATCCGAGAGGGCACTGATCTCCGATGGTGGACCTGGGCCGGCTACCGTGCCAACCTCACATTGCAGAGCACATTCGCTTCCATCGCTGACCAGAAGCAGCAGGTGAGTGACGCTAGCCTTCGGCTTCGGGCGGACATCTCACGCGAAGAATGGGATGCCTCAATACACGGTGCGAGAGAGATGCTCATCCGACCGGAACCCGATCGAAAAGCACTCGAAGGCCTGAAATTCAACGCGGCACTTCCACCTCAGCTCGCCGAGCAGACTCTGGCCACTCGGCTAGCCGACCTCCGAGGATCCGCCGCCGTTCTGGGCGAGGCGCAGAGGTTCGTCAACGTCACGACTTGAGGGGGCCAGGAGTTGAATTCAACCAGCGGTCGTCAAGGTTGCCCAGGCTCCGCCGGTCACGATGCGTACCTGTCCCGTGCCCGAACCTCGCTTGACGCATGACTTAGCCCGGCGAGTCCGCCGCTGCCCGATCGCACGGCCGAACGCTCCATGTGACCTGAAAGACGCCACTGGATGGAATCCCGTATCTACAATGCCATTCAGTCCAACGGATGCGCTGCCAGGTACGTGACGGCGTCCTCGTTCGTGCGGAGCCATTCGGCACAAGCGCCCCACTCCTTCCGGTCCGTACCCACATCCGAGAGGGCAACGTAGGCCATGGCCGGACGGTCACACGAGCTCTTACCGTGCGCGCTGCACTTGCCCTGCGCGCCGTCCGTGGATTGGTTCCTGAAGAGGCTTGCGTCCCACCGCTGGATTTCGAGGATCACTGAAATCATTCGCGCCATGTCGACCAGTTTGAATAGTCCTGATTGACCAAAGCAAGAAGAACACGGACTGTCTGGTCACAATCTGACGTACAGCCTCCGCGAGCACAGCGCCAGCGTCTCCGACGGCACGCACGACGCCTGCACAACGCTCATGCCGCACGATCTCTACCGTCGCAGCAGTACCGTTACGAGATGCGAAGACCGACTTGGATCAGCTGGCCGTGCGGCTGCAGGACTTCGCGAGTGCCCGCGACTGGGAGTAGTTCCATACGCCGAAGAACCTGGTGATGGCCCTCACGGGCGAAGTCGGCGAGTTGCTGGCAGAGTTCCAGTGGCTGGCGCCGGAAGAGTCACGAAACCTAGATGGGGCAACCTTCGACCGCGTACGGTCTGAACTCGCCGATGTGACCGCCTACCTCGTTCGCCTGGCCGATCTCCTGGGCGTCGACCTCGTCGAGGCGGCCAACGCCAAGCTGGACGAGAGTGAGCGTCGTTATGATCCTGATCTCTACCGGGGCTCTGCGAGGAAAGCGCCTCCGTTAACCTCGTGATGACCATGTGATGCGGCCCGACGGGCTTCCGCGTTTGTACGGCTGATGCCGGAGCGGATACGCCCCCACCCGCACGAGTTCTCTCGTGCTGCCTGGGGGAAGCCTGTGACGGCGTTACGGCTGTCCGTGGAGAGCCTGATTGCCTCGCCGAACGAAGCGGCGCTTGCCGAGCAGATCAGCGAGCATCTGCGTGTGACGACCGGCCGTGGCCCCTCCCCGTCCGAGGCCAGATCCTGGGAGCGGAGCCTTCCCGCATTGGCGCGAGATCTGGCTGACGCCGGGCTCAGCAAGGTCGAGATGCTGGTCGAGTACAAGCTTCCGTTGACCAGCAAGCGCGCCGACGTAGTGCTGGCCGGCGTGCACCCGCGGACAGGCGAAGATTCCTACGTCGTCGTAGAGCTCAAGCAGTGGAGTAGGGCAGAGCCGTCCGATCAAGGCGAGCACCTCGTCATCGTGGACGGCATGCCGGGCGGGGAGATGCTCAACCCTGCCGAGCAGGTCCGGCGCTACTGCGAGTACATGTGTGACTTCCTCGGCGTGCTCAAGGATCGGCCGCAAGCCGTCCATGGCGCCGCTTACTTGCACAATGCCATGGACCTCGACGTGGACGGCCTGCATGACCAGGTCCGGGACGAGCGGAGCAGGCTTTTCACCAAGCAGCGGCGCGGCGACTTCCACAACTACCTACGGGAGCGACTGGCCGACAAGCCGGGCGCCGAAGCCGCCGACCGGCTCCTGAGCAGCCCAGTCGCGCCGAGCAAGCAACTCATGGCGTACGCGGCTACGGAAATTCGCGAGCGGGAGCAGTTCACCCTCCTCGACGAGCAGCAGGTCGCCTACGAACTGGTCATGCGCGCCGTTGACAAGGCACGCCGGGCCGACTTCAAGCAGGTCGTCATCGTCACCGGCGGCCCCGGCAGCGGCAAGAGCGTGATCGCCCTGTCCCTGCTGGGTGAGCTCTACCGACAGGGCAGGACGGCGCTGCATGCGACCGGCTCGCAGTCGTTCACGCAGACGATGCGCCGCTATCCCGGCCGGGGCAGCACACGGATCAAGAACCTCTTCATGTACTTCAACAGCTTCACCGGCGCTGAGCAGAACAGCCTGGACGTCCTGATTTGCGATGAAGCGCACCGCATCCGCGAAACATCGACCAACCGCTTCACACCGGCAGCCAAGCGCACCGGCCGGCCCCAACTGGATGAGTTGATGGCCGCCGCCCGGGTGCCCGTCTTCCTGCTCGACGAGCACCAGGTCGTACGGCCTGGCGAGATCGGCGCCGTGCAAACCATCGAGGAGTACGCGCGGTCGCGGGGTTACGCGGTCAACCGTGTCTCCCTGGACGAACAGTTCCGCTGCGGCGGCAGCCGCAAATACGAGCAATGGGTCCTCCGCCTGCTTGGCCTGGACAGCGGAGGCCCGGTGGCCTGGGACGGCGACGAGACCTTCGAGGTGCGACTCGCGCACTCCCCTCAGGAACTTGAGGCCGCCCTCGGTGCTAAGCCCGGCACCGCGCGGATGACCGCCGGGTTCTGCTGGCCGTGGAGCGACCCCCGCCCTGACGACTCCCTCGTGGACGACGTCGTCATCGGCGACTGGTCACGACCCTGGAACGTCAAGAAGGACCGAGCCGTCGGCGATGCGCCGCCCAGCATGCTGTGGGCAACCGAACCGAGCGGCTTCGGCCAAGTCGGCTGTATCTACACCGCCCAAGGTTTCGAGTACGACTGGTCGGGCGTCATCATCGGGCCCGACCTTGGAGTGCGGGACGGTTCTCTCGTAACGGTCCGCTCTGAGAACAGGGATCCCGCCTTCAAGAGCAGGAAAGCCGTCCCAGACGCCGATTTCGATCAGCTCGCTCGCAACGTCTACAAAGTGCTGCTCACCCGCGGGATGCGCGGCACGATTATTTACGCGGTCGACCCGGCTACCCGCAACTTCCTAGCAGACCTGATCCCTGCGATCGGGACCTCGGCGCTCGCCGACGCGTCCCCACCACCCTTATTACCAAATTCCCAGCTAGGGATTTAGGTGCACGCTGCCGTATAGCCGCAAGCCCTGATGTGTCTATCAAACCGAGGCAACTCCACTGTCGGATGCCGTCAATAGGATGGAGAGCATGCAGTCCTGGGGGAAGGCGACTCCGCCGAGCGTCATCATCGACCTCTCGCCCATCGTGCTGCTCCGAGGCGACCCAAGCTGGGGTTGGGTGGAGGCGGCCGTGAAGGCTTGGCGGGAGCAACAAGACCCCAACGCTCGGTTCTACGGGGTCGCCGACAACAGTCTCTACTACAAACTCGACGATGCCGGGAAGCGTGGTCTGTCGGAGTGGAAGCGCAAGCGCATGGCACGTTCGGTGTCCTGGGCTGACCCCGAAGTGCTCGAACTCGCGACATACTTTGAAACCGCCTCCGTACTGACCACGGACCTCTACCGTGACCACCGGCGTGACTTTCCTTGGCTCCAAGGTACGGACCGCATCTGGAAGCCAGTTGTACGTGACGGAGCGGTCGTATTCGACCGGCTCGACTACAGCCCAATTCCGGCGGAAGAGGTGTCCTGGCGAATCGAGGAAGCCAACCTGACTCCCAAGGGTTTCAAGACTCCCGAAGCCAGGGACGTGCTCAAGTACGAGTGGGGATGCACCACGAGCACTTGTCACTGGGGAAGCAAGGCGGTCATCGAAGAGGATCCTGCCTTCCGCGATGGCCAGGTCGTGTGCCCGAGTTGCTCCGCTCCTGCAAGGCGACTGGGGTTCCGAGAGAGCACCAAAGAGATAGTGCTCCTCCTTGGTGATGATGAAGTCGACAGGCTTCCGCTTGCCGAACGCTCCGAGCTCACTGTGGGGCGTGGTCGCGACACCGGCAGGTACGACGTCCGAGAGGTGTTGGAGGACGCGGCTGCCAGCAAGGTAAGCAGAGACCACCTGAAGGTGATCAATAAGAGCGGCCGAATCTTTGTCGAGGAGCTGGGATCCAAGAACGGCACGGACATCGTCAGAGAAGACGGGGTAGCTGCACCGTTGCAGAGAGCTGTCCAACAGGCCCTAGCGCCAAATGAGCACCTGGCGCTTGCCGGCGGAGTCCTCAACGTCAGGCTCTCGGGCAAGAAGCGACCCCGCGGCACGTACGAACCTGATCTGACCACCCCACCATTCCTGCGAATCAAAGGGAACTGAGCATGTCTCTCCTTGATGACATCGAGCCCGTACAGGCCAGGACCCTTCCGGTCATCCTTCTGCTGGACACCAGCGGGAGCATGCGACAGGACGACAAGATCGACGTCCTCAACGACAGCGTCGCCGAGATGATCAGGGAGCTCGCTTCGGTCGATGCCGGCCACGGGTTCATCACCCTCACACTCATCGCATTTGGCGGTGAATCCGCCGATGTGATTCAGAAGAACGTTCCGGTCGGGAACATTGCATTCACCCCGTTGAAAGCCGGTGGCAAGACCCCGATAGGGCATGCCTTCACACTCGCATGTGAGCTCATCGAAAACCGGGACGAGATCTCGTCGAAGGCATACCGGCCCACGATCGCGCTCGTCTCCGACGGTCTACCCGTGCCTGCGTTGGCTGGTGAGCTTGAAGCACTGCTCGACAGCGACCGTGGTTCCAAGTCGTCCAGATTTGCGTTGGCGGTCGGCGCTGATGCTGACCGGGACCTGCTGGCAAAGTTCGCGTCCGGTGGAGACGTGATGGAAGCGAGCGAGGCAGCCGAGGTCAGGAACTTCCTCCAGTGGGTCACCAACACAGTGACGCAAGTGACCCTGTCCATCTTCGACTCGGACGTGAAGTCTCAGTCCATGTCCGACGAATCAATCGCGCGACTGCAGCAAGACGATGCTTTCTGATGGTCGCTCCGGGAGCCGCGTACGCGATGACACCGGGATTGAGTATGTGCTTGGAGAAGAGATTGCTCGCGGCGCCCAAGGGACTGTCTATCGCGTGGATGGCCAGCCCGGCTTCGCCATCAAGCTTCTGGAACGCGAAACTGATCTTGCGCGAATCGAGGAAGTAAGGAGACTTCCTCTCGACAGCCTCCCTCTCGCAGCACCAACTTCCCTCATCCGAGATGGCGGATCTGGGTACTTGATGCCTCTCGCCTCAGACATGAATCCGCTGCGTGAGCCCTATCTCCCCCGAGAGTTCGGGCCACGGGAGACAGGCAACATCGATTGGTACAGAAACACGGGAGGCATCCGACGGAGGTTGGCACTGGCGGCCAACGTCGCCCAGTGTCTCGCTGCTCTCCACGAACGAGGCCTCGCCTATGTGGACCTCAACCCCAACAACGTCATGATCTCGGACGATGTCAGTCGCGAGGAAACATGGCTGATCGACACTGACAACCTGACTTCCAGAGCAAACCCGAAGTGGGAAATCATCGGCTTCCCCGGTTACGCGGTCCCGGAGCGAGTCACGAAGAAGGCACCACCGTCTACGCTCGCCGACGCCTACACCTTGGCAATCCTGACCTTCCGGTTGTTGGTTCTTACCCACCCGCTCGAAGGACAGGCTGCGGAGAGTCTTGACGGCGATGCGGCTGCAGAGGCGATCAACACCGGCGCGCTGGCCTATGTCGGAGATCCCGCAGACGACTCGAATCGACTGCCCACGAGGCGCCTGTCCGCGAAACTGTTCACCCTCGCTCTCAGCGGACGAATGCGGCAACTCTTCCTGGAGACCTTCGGCGTAGGGAAACTGAACCCACTCGCGCGTCCGGGAGCCGCCAGGTGGCGAGACGCCCTGTGGCTTGCTCACGAAAATGTCGTCGAGTGCGCGGACGGTTGCGGTTGGAGCTACTTCCGCCTGCTGCCCCAATGCCCTGCCTGCGGCCGAGAGACGCCGCCGGTTGTCTTGGCAACGGTCTTTCCCGAATGGGGCGAGACCGAGTGGGCGGATGTCGACCCTCAGGCGCGAGACTCGCTGACACTCTCCCTCCACCGCTCGACGCCAGTCGGTGAGAGGCAATTGTGGGGTGGATACGCCTCGAAGGATCCACTGCTCACCTTCACGCCCGTCGGCAAGGGCTTTGAACTCGGTACCCGCGAAGGTGTTCACGTCACCGATGGAGCTGGCAAGCGCGTCGAGCGAATTCCCTACCCCGAGAATAGGAAGGAATACCGCGTCAGGGTTGAGACGAGCGGCAGGCCCGCGCGCACTCTCCGGATCACCTCAATCGAGGCGACATGAAGCTTGAAAGCCTTGCGCACTCGGATGAGAGGGCGATCAGTCTTGTCCCCATCGGGGAGGGTTCACTTCCGGTAGGATCTCTTGTCAGTCTGGATGTAACACCAACAGAAGTCATCGTCCGACGCAGCAACGAAGCGCTTCTCTGCGAACTCCCCAGATTTCATGACGCCGATTGGCTCGCTGACGTCACCGCCAGAAAAGCCTACGTCGCTGAGCTTCTGTCTATTGACGGTCCCACGCAACAGATGCCTGGTGAGGTGAAACTCAAAGTTCTGCGGTATGACGATGTAGAACTGTGGGCTGAACCACGTGAAGTAGGCGTGGACGATCGCACTGTCGCCGACGTCAACAGGTACCGCCGACGCAACGATTCGTCGCAAGAGGTCATGACGTGGCTGAAGGCTCAGTTACTCCTTGATTCAAACGACCCAATCACCGTGGTCTCCACCGGTGCGGGCGAGTTCAACGAGACCGGATTCCGAGTGGTTGGCTCTGGCATCGTCGCGGACATCGGTCTCGAAGGTGGTCGGCTCTTGGTGGCAAGAGTGACCCGGAAGCCTAGGAACCGAAACCAAAGACTGGTCCTCGTGAGGGGACGAATCGACATCAAGGATCACACGCGCGTCGGTCTAGTGAGTACGGAGGACCGCGAGCAACTCAGACGCCTGTCCTCGGCGGAGAACGCATTCCTCGCTATCTGGAACGAGTACAGCAGGTTAGAACAGAGGGCCGCGAAGGAGTCTGCGAAAGACATCGGATGGGCCGAATACGACCGGTACCGAGTCTTGGGTGACGGCTCAATCGAGTTCGACCTGGTGCACAACAGCCATGCCAGCGCCCTCTTGGAACGCATAGGTAACGACACCGTCGGCCTGGAGGCGTCGCTCACACGAAGTTTCCTTGATGGCAGCAGCGAGCAGCCGAACGCACCCGCGGACCGCCGAACTAAGGACGACCGCGGCTTCGTTATTGGTGAAGCTCGGACGACTGGACGCGGCACCTTGGTTCTCGTTCCCGAACGCGAAGTCAGAAAAGGCGACATCCCTGCCAAAGGTGAGATCTATGGTGTCTACACGACCGACTCCATCCGCATTAGTCGGCGTGAAACAGCGCAGAAGGAAATCTCGCTGGCAAGAACTTCTCCTGCACGCCAACTCTCTTTGATTCTTGCTGGCAAGCGCCCGGACCCGGTCGGTAGAACGCAACGTCACGAACCGCTGTCGGCACGGGCGCGAGCCCTGCTTGGCGGCGAACCCACCCCAGCGCAAGTTGAAGCCATCGACCTCGCGATCAACTCTCAGGACCTGGTTCTCATCCAGGGGCCACCCGGCACAGGCAAGACCAGGGTCATCGCAGCCATTCAGGCCCGACTGGCAGAGCTCAGCAAGGGCCATCTAGCGAGCAATCGACGAGTCCTCTTTGCCAGCTACCAGCACGATGCTGTCGAGAACCTCATCCAGGCTGCAGACGATGGTTCGCTGCCTCCAGTCAAGATTGGCGCAAGACACCGAGGCACCGAAGACGATGCCTACCTCCATGCGTGGACCGCAGACCTGCAACAGCGATTGGAACATCGCTACGAGGGTGAGAAGTCGACCGAGCTGTTACAAGCGTTGAGGCAGCTTCGCGAGAGATTGACTGCCTACCTGACTCAACCATTTGATGTTCCGGGCACTGTCGATCTCTTAGTCTGGCTCGCGGCAAGCACTCAGCTGACCGACAGCGCAGTATCCGGAACGGCCAGGAGACTCGCGCGACGAGTCGAGAAGGAGTTGGGAGGCGGTGGGTCTACCGCAGGTCACCGGAAGGTTGAGGTGCTGGCCCGCGGCCTACGCTCATCTCCTGAGAGCTTCGAGGATGACGGTAGGGCGCGAGCGCGCGACGCCGCTCTCTACCACCCATTGAGGGAACTCCTGGATGACCGGCAGCGCTCCATGCTCGACGAGGCGGCCACCACCGCAGATGAACAGACGGCCTCGGCATACATGGCAATCCTGAAGAGGGTGTTGCTCGACAGGGTGATGAATGCCCGCGCGGCATCGAGCATCGTGGCCACCCGGCCAGAAGTCGAGGCGCTCCTGAAACGCGCCATCGACTCGACGGAGACCGAAGTGCGCAAGTCCACGAGCGATATCGACCTCGCGGTCGAGGACTACCGGGACGCTGTCGCGCACCAGCCCGGAGCGGTGCGAAAGTCCCTACAGAGGCATTCCCGCGCACTTGCGGCAACGTGTCAGCAGTCCGCTTCCGGAGCGATGCGTGAGACCCACAAGGGCTTTTTCGACACGGTCATCCTTGATGAGGCGGCTAGGGCCAATCCGCTCGACATGATGATCCCGATGAGTCTGGCGATGAATCGCATCGTCCTCGTCGGCGACCACAGGCAGTTGCCACAGCTGTTGGATGACGAACTACTCCCGCTCCTTTCGCAGCGACATGACAGCAACATTGTTGAGCAAACGCTCAGACAGTCCATGTTCGAGCGACTGTTTACGACTCTGCAAGAACTAGAGCGGTCGGACGGCAACAAACGAGTCATCACGCTCGACCGGCAGTTCCGTACCCACCCCACTCTCGGCCGTTTCATCAGTGACCAGTTCTATGAGCCGTTTGGGGAGCACCTGGAGAACGGCATCAACGACCCGGCACCGTTCGGGCACGGCCTAGCCAAGTACGGCACCGCCTCCTGCGGATGGATCGATGTGCCGTTCGCAGCCGGACCAGAACAACGCACTGGGACCAGCATCAGTCGACCCGCTGAGGCGCAAGTCATCGTGGAAGAGCTCGATAATGCGCTGCGGCAGTCGGAGGAGTTGACGTTCGGCGTCATTACCTTCTACTCCGGGCAAGTCGACCAGATTTGGCAGCGAATGTCAGACGCCGGCCTCGCGGTCAGGAACAACCAGAACCAGTGGGTGACCAACCCTGCCTCGCCTTGGCTCTACACATCCAGAGGCCTCCCCAGAGTGCGCATCGGCACAGTGGATGCTTTCCAAGGAAGGGAGTTCGACGTCGTCTACCTCTCGACGACGAGATCCAGCAGGCCCGGGTCACGCAGGTCGAACCCATTCGGCTTTCTGGTCTTGCCCAACCGTTTGAACGTCGCCATGAGTCGACAGAAGAGGCTCCTCATCGCGGTCGGAGATGCCGGTCTCATGACCTCTGACGAGGGCCGTGAGACAGTTCCCTCGCTGGCTGCATTCCATGACTTGACCGGAGGCGCCGATGGCTTCCGGCGATAGCAAGAGGCTTCAGGCGTATCTCTTGGGAGATTGGCCGAGGAAGTTCCGTCATGCGCTGGTCACCCCAGCAACCAGGTGGCGTGTGTTCATTGAGGACCAGCAGCAGGTTGAACACGATGTCATCTTGAACACTGTCCTGCGCATTCGACAGGCCGGCGAGAGAGATGCATCCAGAATCGCGGACCTACTGCAACTCCCCGAGGACTTGATTCGCTACTTGCTCGCCACCGCCGACCAGGAGCGGTTGGATGCGGCGAACTCTGGTCAGGGCATCGTCGCTGTGCGGTCGACGGTGGGGTGGGTCTACCGAGACGCAGCCACTGGAGAGTTGTGGCCCGAGCCCGGTGAGCAAGTCGAACCACTTGAGATTCGGTATTCAGGGTCTTTCAGAGGGCGATTCGACATTGGAACCGCTGGCCGCAGGACGTCGATCGATGCGCTCCTTCTCGACACACATGAGACGGGAGACCTGCAGCCAACTGCGGTGGAACTGGCCCGCTTCAGTCGCTCCGATGAGGCGCAGAAGCGGACGGCTGTCATCAGTTCTGGCGAACCTTGCTTGGTCGTCAGCCCGGTCAGCAGAGACAAGAGCGGACTTGCCGTGGTCACCACGCAGGACTCGCCGCAGCTAAGCCTGGGGAGGCTACTGAATACCGCAGTCGATCAATACGAGTCAGTAGTCAAGTGGGCCAAGGAAGTTCCTCTCGGCGCGACAGAAGCGCAGAAGTCGTCACTTGAGATCGCACTCGACGAACTAACTGACGTGCTCGGCCATCTCTGTATCGGCGAATTCCGAGCCGTGTTCTCCTCGCACCTCGTGAGCCTCATTGAGCTGAGTTTGGGCCGGTGGGTTGACCACTACCGTTACCAGTCTGGCCTGGCAGCAGTCGAGCGGTTGACCGACGAGGAGACCCGGGCGGTAGCGGAGCGCTTCGCCCTGAGCCCAAGCATCACACAACGATGGGCCGCGGCACCTCGGTCTGACTCCAGACGTAAGGTTCTGGAACTTCTGGTGACCCGTCTAAACGCAGGAGATCAACGGATCCAGGACATTTCTGTCGCAACTGCCCGATACGATTCCCTTTTCGGCAGTGGTTCTCCGTCTCAGGAGTTGGTGGAGCTGGCGCAACAGATTGTGAACGTGGGGCAACTCCTGCTGGCTGGAGAAGGGGGCGGGCATGGCCAAGTCGAAAGCTAGGCAGGGCGCGGGCCCGCAACGCCCAGCAGCGAACTCTGGGGAGGCCAACGCCCGCAAGGTTGACGACATCGAGCAGGGCCTTGCTGCGCTCCCAGAAATTCCCGAGGATGTCGTCGACGAGGTGCCTCCCGTCGAACCCGAGACGGCCACGGTCACTGCAACCCGCTTGAAGAACCTCTTCGACCAAGTCAAGCAGCAAGGCGAGAACTACAAGCGAGCCCGCGAGAAGCTCTCCGAGAAGGAGGCGGATCTCAACGCCAAGGGCTTGGAGGTCAAGGAGCAGCAAGCCGCGCTCGACAAGCGCGAGGCTGAGCTTGCCGTCGCCGAGAAGGACCTCGCAGCCAAGCGGATGGCTGCCAAGGCCGGGTTCGTCGACGAGTTGAGGGCGATCACCAAGGAAGTCTCAGAAAAGATCGACGCGATGCTTATCGACGCCGCAACGTGGGGCGCCGAAGGCAAGGCGAAAGCGTTGGAGGCCACTGCGGCCGAACAAGAGCGTCTGGCTGCGGAGCGAGCACAACTCGATTCGGAGTGGGAGTCTCTCCGAAAGCGCCAGGCCGATGTCCGCGCCCTGGAAGCCGAGGTGTCTTCCACGACGGAGTTCTTGAAGGCGAGGGAAGCCTCGCTCGACTCGCTTGTACAGCGCAGAGTCGAAACCGAGATCACTACCGTTCGAGATGACCTCGAAGACACCAAGGCCCGGCTGCAAGCGGAGCTAGACCGTGTTGCAAGGAAGGACAGCGAAGTCCGTCAGCTTCGCAACGAGCTGGCACGGTTCGGCGATGATCCGGACGGGCTGAAGCGCCGGATTGAAGAGTTGTCCGAAGAGTTGCGGATCAAGAAGGACGTACTGGCGCGCAGGCCTCCCGAGGATGAGGTGTCGGAGCTGCGCAGCAAGGCGCTTCGCGTGACGGACGCCGAGAATGAGGCCGCATACTGGCGAAGCCGGTACGACCAGATCGATTCCCAGCTCCGTCGCTACTTGGTCAATGTCGGCGAACTGGAGGTGCTCCGAGACGAGCGTGATGCTCTCGCCTCGCAGCGGGAGACCCTCCGACAGGCCATAGCCCAACAGAAGAGCGACTGGGAGGAGCTTCAAGCCAAGGAGAGTTCTACGAAGCCATTCCCTGCCTGTTCGGACTACGACGAAGACCCTGAGCTTGCGCGCGAGGTGATTGGTCGCGACTTCGACACGTTGGCTGATCTGGTCGATGAGATTCGCAATCGGATGGCAACGAATCCAGCGACGAGCTTCTACTACTCCGAGTCAGACGTTCGCCTGTTCCTTGCAGGCCTCGCTTCCAGCAGGCTCCATCTGCTTCAAGGGATCTCGGGCACCGGCAAGACAAGTTTGCCTCGCGAGTTCTTCAAGGCGTTAGCCGGTGACGCTGCCGTTCAGATCGTCGAGGTCCAGGCGGGGTGGCGCGACAAGGACGACCTATTCGGCTACTACAACGCTTTCGAGAAACGCTTCGCGGAGAGCGAGTTCACCAAGTCTCTATACCGAGCCTTGTTGCCTGCGAACGCAGATCGCCCGATGGTCGTCGTGTTGGACGAGATGAACCTTGCCCATCCTGAGCAGTACTTCAGTGTGATGCTCTCGCTACTTGAGAATTCAACGACAGACCAGGGCTACCTCGACCTCCTTACCAGCGAGATCCCCCACTTGCCCAAGATGTTTGAAGGGTCCCGGCTCCCACTGCCGAGAAACGTCTGGTTTGTGGGGACCGCCAACCACGACGAGACAACCGTTGCGTTCGCCGACAAGACGTACGACCGTGCACACGTCCAGGTACTGCCAGCTACCTACGTTCCGTTCCAGGCCCGCAACCAGGGCCGAGCAGATCCCGTTTCCTTCGATGCGCTCGATCAGGCGTTCATCACCGCAACGCTTGAATATGCCAAGGAAGTTACCAAGGTGAAGGACTTCCTCAGGTCAAGCATGCGTGAGGAGTTCGAGAAGTTCGGCGTCGGCTGGGGTAACCGGCTGGAGCGTCAGATCGATCGGTTCGTGCCTGTGGTACTTGATGGTGGAGGCGATTTGACGGAGGCCGTCGACCACTTGGTCGCCACCAAACTGGTACGCAAGTTGGAGGACCGATTTGGCGTGCGCCCAGAGGACCTTGATGCCCTCGCCGAAACAATTGAACTCCACTGGGACCAGTTGCAGTCTTCCTCACACCCAAGCAAGACACTGGAAGCTCTACGTAAGGAGTCGAAGAAGCTTCGGGGTGGATTCGGGTCGTGACTTCTGACCAGGACCGCGTCTCGGGGCTGCCGTCGCCGCGGCGAATCGAATGGTCTGGCCGATGGGTTTCAGGGTCGGTTCACCTGCTCGATCCAGCAACCGGCAGTCAGTCACGGGACTCGGTGACATCAGAAGATCTCGATGCCCTCAGTTCTCTGAGCCAAATGCTGTCTGAGGCAGTCAACTCGGGCTCCTGGGCAGAGCTACTTGGTTCCCCGCTACTTGCCGGCTATGACGAGGACACCATCGACCTGGAACAACGGGAGAAGCTCCTCGCCGAACGACTACCATCGATCGCACACATCACGGAACGATTCGTGACTCGGCTCGGGGAACGTTCGGAGCTGCTCCCGGTCTCGCGGGTCAAGCGTCCTGCCCGACGTTCACTCGAACGGCTTGCGGCGCACACCGAGGACTGGGCTGGCAGAACCCTCGCCGGTCCGGTGCCCAGGCGTGCGCTGGCAGTTACTCGTGAGGAAGATGCAAACCTCTACGAGAACCGTATGGTCACAGAGCTGGTTCACCCGATCCTGTCTTCCGCGCTGTTGGAGAGGATCCGAAAGCTCCGCAGACTCGTATCCGGTCTCTCAGATCTGAACCCAACCCAGCACGTAGGCACCTACCAGCGGACTGAACGGCTGTACTCGTTCTGGGGGGACGACGCAGCGAAGGCAGCCGGGTCACACATCCACGCAGTGAAGACCCTTGAAGCGCTGGAGAAGCTCGCCGCTTGGGTCCAGGCGCTGCGAGGCAGCACCCTCTCCCTCCTCCTTAGGAGGAAGGTGACTGGTCAACGCAGTCTGAGACGAACGAACGTCATCAACAACGACCGCCACTACCGCGCCGCGGGCGACGTGTGGACCGCCTACGAGCGGCCCGAGATCGCGTCGGAGACACCTGCCGCGAGGCAAGAACGGCTGGCGAACCGCCACAAAGCGTTCGATCACTACGTGCTTGGACTCGTAACTCGTGCTCTTTGCGACCTTGGCTACGCGCCACCATCAGGCACCCTGCCCGGGTTGGGCGAGGGTGTTGAACTGGAAGGCACCTGGGGGAATGCGAGGCTGACCCGAGGAGCCGATGGCGTTCTCACAGTCGGCTCCCAAGGCTCGACGACCCGGATAGTTCCCCTTCTTGACGCGGTTGGCCCTCAAGATGACCATGCAGCAATCGGTCAGAGGTGGAGCGACTTGCAAGATGCCGCTGAGCGCCCGACGGTAGTCGTATTCCTTGCATCGGCTAGCGATATTCGCAACAACCCCGACAAGGTAGTGGCCGGAGCGATGATCTCCGCCAAAGACGACTCTCCGGAGCCTGGGACCCTGCTGACCGGTGTGCCGGTTTCACCCCTAGAAACAACAAGTTTGGAGCGTGTCGCAAGAGGTATCGCGCTCGCCGTGCGGATTCCGCCGCTGATGGCCTACCCTCCACCGCTCACCTTGGGCGAGCAGCCCATGCCCCTCCGGCTGGTAGACCACGTCGAGTCCTCTGGTATCGGCGAGCCGAATCTTTCACCTCTGTTCCATCGAGTTGGCAACGAGTTGAGACTTAGGCGTCCACTTGTAACCTCCGAGCAGACGCGACTCGACGGTGTCGTGAGAGACCTTGCAGTTGCAGCTCGTGGAACCGGGTGGCAGAGGGACTACGGCGACCACATCTCCCAAATCCTCAAGTCGTTTGACCTTGCAGCGACATCGCTTCTACCTCTCCTGACCTGCCCCGTGTGCTCAGTGGCTTCGGAGGCACGCCGACTTCAGCGAGTGGGTGACGTGTTCGTGATCGAGTGCCACTCCTGCAGGGCTCGGTGGGGACATGAGCGTTGTGGTACTTGTCAGGCACGGATTCCCATCATTGAGCCTGAGCAGGAACTGCTAAACCCCGAGATCAGCGGGCCAGGGTGGGTGGAGCGCATCTTCGGACAGGATGCTCTGGCGTCGCCCTGCTGGGCACGTATTTCTGGCAATCGATACATCTGCCCGGAGTGCTGCGTTTGCCCATTGGCGACCGATTCACTCGGCTCTACTTGCACGCGCTGCCACTGAGCCTTTTTCATCCTAAGTAGCGGTCGTCTTCGACGGCTTGCAGGACGAGGACGGCCTGCACAATCGGGGTGGCGCGGTGAGGGCAGCAGCGGAGCTTTGACAGCAACTTCCACGCTTTCAGGGTCGCAATGGCGCGTTCGCCGAGGGCTCGGATGCGTGCGTGGGCGCGGTTGACGTCCTTTTGCCCGCGCGACAGCTGGGGACGGTGTCGGTGGCGCTTGAACGGGGTGCGGACCGTGCCTTTCGCGCCCTGGTAGCCCTTGTCGGCGAAGGTGACGACGCCGTTGGCGGTCAGGGCGTCGATCAGACCCACGATGCGGGATGCGGTCAGGTCGTGCACGGCCCCGGGGAGAGCCGGAGAGGCCCACACCAGACGACCGGCGGGGTCGGCGAGGACCTGGACGTTCACCCCGTGGCGCTTGTGCTTGCCCGAGTAGTAGGGCTTCTGGTCGGCGACCCGGTCGATCGGGATGAGCGTGCCGTCGAGGATGGCGTAGGCCAGCCGGGCGGCCCGGAGCGCGGCAGCCTGGACATCGTCGGCCAGGGCGGCGAGCAGGTCGACCGACTCGCGCACGTACCGCCAGGCGGTGGTGGTGCCGATGGCGAAGCCGGCGGCCAGGCGGGCGTAGGTGTCCCCGTTCCGCAGGTGAGCCAGTACCAGCAGTGCCTGCTGTCTTGGCGTGAGGCGCCGCCACCGGCTGCGGCGTTCGGCGCGGCGGGCGCGGATGAGTTCGGCCAGACGGGTAAGGGTGCGGTTCGACAGGGGAATCGCGGCAGGGTAAGACAGCATCGAGGCTTCCGGTTGGGGCATCGGATCTTGGTCGACTGCTGTCTTACCGGGAGCCTCACCTCACTCCCAACTTGTCCGGCCAGCCCGCCTCCTGCGCCCATCCTGACCAGCGTGATCAGGATGAAAATGACTCACTGATTCGTCGGAGGCACTGGTCATCCTGAGTGCATGTTCTTCGACCCTGCTGATCCGCTGGACCCACTGAACCCGCTCACTCCGTTGTTCTGGTCCGACTGGATGTGCCCCGCGTGTCCGTTGATAAGGATCCGTCCGGGCGGGCGTCCGCGAGGAGATGACCGCCGCAGATCATGGCCGCGATGCACCACAGGCAGACCGACTCCAGACGGTGCCGGCGGGCGGTGGCGACGGCCGCGGCGAACAGCATGTTCAGCGCGTCGGCCAACGCTGAGCGCAGCGGGGCGAGCCGGGCGAACATGTCGGGGTCGGCGTGGAACAGGGCGTCGGCGGCTCGCCGGCGGATCCGGTCGACACTGCGCCGGGCCTGGCGCAGCCAGCGGCGGACGGTCTCCTCGGGGATCTGCAGGCCGGCGGCGATCGGACGGTACCGAGGCCGTAGGTGGCGTGGTTCAGCAGCGCGGTGCCGACGATGCTGAGGCCGTAGCCGCTCCACTACATAGACACGGCCCTCAGCGAACGCACAGTTGGGCGACCAAGCCCGCAATGGTCCGGTCGGCTTGTCCGGGATATGCGCGGGATGATCTTGCAAGACACAAGCACCACATGGGCTGTTTGCCCAGCTCAAGCCACCTGCGCAGGTGTAATGGCCTCCGCACTCCTAAAGCGGGTGCCGCAGGTTCGAATCCTGCCGGGGGCACTCATCAAATCTTCGGCACAGGCGCCTGTCTCCGGCAGGCGCCTGTTTTCGTTTCCCGGAAGTTCTTCTGCCATCGCCGCGGCTCCTTCGATCGTTTCGTGGTCCAGGGTGATTCGGATCAACGCCACCCCAAGGCACGCGTCATAGCGGATCTCCAAGCGGAAGGCTGTGAACAGCTCGCGCTGGAGCTCTTCGGGCAGCTCAGCGAGCTTCGTTTGGAGCATCGGGAGCTTGTGGAGCAGGGCGTCGACCTCCGCGTGGTCATCGTGGGCAACGGAGTGGAACCCAACCGTCTGAGGGAGGTCCACATCGATGATCACGCCAGCCCGGCCGTCCCTGTTGAGGTCGTCGGCACGCCGATTGCCCTTGGCCAGGCGGGCTTGCATGCTGGCAGCGCGCCGCTCTCAGTACAGTGTCGGAGTGTCGGGTGAGCAGGTGAGTGCGCGGGTGGACATCTGGATCTGGTCAGTACGGCTGACCAGAACTCGTTCGATCGCGTCCGACGCCTGCCGGGGCGGTCACGTCCGGGTCAACGGAGTGCGGGTCAAGCCCGCGCACGTCGTCCGGGTCGGTGACGAGGTCCGTCTGCGGCACGAGGGGCGCGAACGCATTGTGGTCGTCTCCCGCGTAATCACCAAGCGCGTCGGTGCGGCCGTGGCCGCCGAGTGCTACGTCGACAAGAGCCCTCCGCCTCCTCCGCGCGAGGAAGCCATGACGGTGGCCGTTCGGGCTCGTGGCGCGGGACGTCCCACCAAACGCGAGCGCCGCAGCATCGACAAACTGCTCGGGCGCCCGGTGGTGGAGGAGCGGGGCCGTCGGGCACCCCCGGAGTGAACGGGCATGCCGCATCGAAACTGGATGCGGAGTTCTTGGGTGATCGGCGACAACCTCACCGCCGACATAGCCGGTAGACGAGCCTCGAGCCTCCGCACGGAGCACTCCCCCGCGACTGCCATACCGGCTGGCGAGCAGGATTGACATTGATGAGGTCACGATCATGCCGTCCACAGCCAACGGCACCAGGGCCGCTCCCAACTCACTTTCGCCGTGCCGCACTGCCAGCTCATGCATGTGCCGGTACGAGACGACCGCGGCGATCACGGCCAGCAGGCTCACGGATGCGGTTGTCGTCCATCGAATGTAGGCATCCAGGCGTAGGTAGGGACTCATCGCGCCCCGCCTCCCCTGGCCACCTCCGCGCGGGTCTCAACGACGAGACGGCCAGAAGAAACCGCAGGTGAGAGCGCCGTAGATTTGCGTGGTGCCTGGCCAGGGGCAGATCACGTTATAATGGGCCAAGCTAATATTTGTCCCGTTTTGCTGTTGGCCAGGGCTCGTGGAGTGAGGTCGGCCGCGACCGTGGCGCGGCGGGCCCTGCTCAGGCTGCTGGCGGGCCGCGCGGACGGTTGCCGTCGTACAGGCCGGGCGCTCAAGGCCAGTGGAACCCACACCAGATCCGGCGGGCCGACGAGCGCGACCGCCGCCCTGATAGTGCCGACCGTTATTACCCGGACGCGGGCGAGCGGCGGGGGGACGAATATCACGCCTACGGCGTGGCCAGATGGTGGGCTGTCCGCCGGGACACACGGTTCAGGGCTGCGTGGAGAAGCGTGGCTGTGGCGATCGCGGTAAGTGCGATGCCCCAGCAGAAGGGCCCCATCGGCGTGCAGCCGAAGAACTGGCTGACGCCGGGAGTCTGGATGACGCCGACGAGGACCGCGGCCGAGCCGAGGCCGGCGAGCAGGATGTTGCGGTCCAGGATCCCCGCGGTGAGCGTCTGCGCGAGCTGGGTACCGACGAGCGCCGCCAGGGCCACAGTGCCGGCGCGGCGTTTCCTGCCGGTCACCCGGGCCGCGGCCCAGGCCATGGAGGCGCCGACGGCGGTGGTGATGCCGCGCTGCAGGATTTCCTGGGTCAGCGCGATGCCCAGGGAGTGGTGAGGGCCTTCCCGCAGGAGTTGCTCGCCGGTCTCCGCGGCCGGTTCACGCACGGCGATGGCGAGCGCCGGAGCCAGGTCGGTGAGCAGGTTGACCAGCATGATCTGTCGTGCGCTCAGCGGCGCGTTGCCGGCCAGTGCGGCGGTGAGGACGCTGAAGCAGACCTCTCCGAGGTTGCCGCCGATGAGGATGGCCAGTGCGGATCTGACCGAGGCCCACATCGCCCGGCCTTCCATGAGGGCGGAGACGATGGTTTCCAGGCGGTCGTCACTGACGACCAGGTCGGCGGCCGCGGTGGCGGCGGGTGTGCCGCGCCGTCCCAGGGCGATGCCGACGTCGGCGAGCCGGATGGCGGGGGCGTCGTTGGCGCCGTCGCCGGTCATCGCGACGACTCGTCCCATACGCTGGTACGCCTGGACGATACGGACCTTGTGGTGCGGGCTGCACCGGGCGATCACGTCGACCCCCGGCAGCAGAGCGTCCAGATCGTCGTCATCGAGTCTGTCCAGTTCCGGTCCTGTGCAGACGGTGAGGTCGGCTCTGTGGCTGACGGTAGTGGCGATGGCGTCGGCAGTGGCGGGGTGGTCGCCGGTGAGCATGACGGTCTGCACGCCGGCCTCGTGCAGCCGTTCGGTGGCTGGAGCGGCACTGGCGCGTACCGGGTCGGCCAGGGCGATGAAGCCGAGGAAGACCAGGCCGTTCACGGCGTCGTCGGTGAGTTGTTCGTCCGGGCTCAGGGTGCGTTCGGCCACCGCCAGGACGCGGCGTCCAGCGGCGGCCAGGTCCTCGGCCGTCGCGGCGAGTCGCTTGTGGGCGTCTTCGTCCAGCGTGGTCATCTGGTCGCCCAGGCGCCGGTGGCTGCATCGGGACAACACGTTCTCCGGTGCGCCTTTCACGCTGAGCAGGACGCCTCGTAATGTGCGCCCGGCGGTGGCGTGGTAGGCGCGGGACGGCTCGAAGGGCAGGGTGTCGGTGCGCCTCCACCGGGGGGCTCCTCTGCGTACGGCGACGCGCGCACGACGGGCTCCGGCAGCCACCGCGCGGTCGGTGTGGTGGGCCATGGGCTCGGCCTGCCGCGCCGGTGGAGTGGCGCGCAGCGCGGCGGCCAGGACTGCCCTGTGCCGGATGTCGAGCCGATCCAGTGTGAGGGCGTGCTCGCCGTCGCTGATCAGTGCGAGCTGGAGATGGCCCTCGGTGAGGGTGCCGGTCTTGTCGAAACACAGCACGTCGGCGCGTCCCAGTGCCTCGATGGTGCGGGGATTGCGGACCAGGGCGCCCTCATCGGCCAGGCGGCGGCTGGCGGCCAGCTGTGCGGCGTTGACCAGGAACGGCAGCCCTTCGGGAACGGAGGCGACGGCGAGGTTCACCGCAGAGGAGAGGGTGTCGGTCAGGTGGCGCCCGTGCAGCAGTCCGGCGGCGACAACCGCGGCCGCCGATCCGAACGCCACGGGCAGGGCGGCTTTCGTCAGCGAAGACAGTCGCGCTTCCACGCCCGTCGTCGGGGCGGCCTGACGGGCCGTGGCCATGCTGCGCCCGGCTTCGGTGGCCGCCCCGGTGGCCACGACAACGGCCAGTGCCCGTCCCGCGGAGATCGTGGTGCTCTCGTAAAGCATGCAGCGGCGGTCGGTGATCTGCGTCGCGGCCACTGGCGCGGGGTCCTTCACCACTGGGACGGATTCCCCCGTCAAGGACGATTCATCGACTTCCAGCCCTTCGGCCTCCAGCAGCCGGCAATCGGCGGGGACGACGTCTTCCGGCCGCATCATGATGACGTCCCCCGGCACCAGATCCTCGGCGGCGACCAGCCGCTCGAGGCCGCCGCGCCGTACCCGCGCACCGATCGCGGAGCGGGCATGCAGTGTGGCCAGCGCCCGGTCGGTCCTGACCTGCTGGATGGCGCCGACCAGCGCCGAGGTGCCGGTTATCGCGGTCACCAGGGCGGCGTCGGTTCTGGATCCCGTCGCCGCGGCCAACGCGGCCCCGGCGGCGAGCACCGGTGTCAGGGGGTTGGCCAGCTCATCGATGAAGGCCGACGGCAGGCTCGTGCGCACCACTTCGTCGCGCCGGCGCCGGGCACGTGCCCGGGCGGCGGCCTCCTGGCCTGTCAGGCCGTCCCTGCTCGTGCCCAACCGCGCCAGCACCCGATCGGCGGGCATCACATGCCATGACGTGGCCGCGACGGGCGGGGCGACCGGATGGGACAGCAACTGCCGGGCGCGCCACAGGCCCAAGCCGAGGGCGGCGGCCCCGGCGGCATTGCCGGCCGCGGCTCCCCGCGCGCACGCCTGGCGGGCGGGAGCCCGCAACGCGGCGACCGCGCCGACACCGCTGCCGCCCGCGGCCAGCATGTCGCTGTCGCGGTCGACCCGTGCGGCGACACCCACAGCGTCCACGACCAGCACCGCCGACTCCAGGTCGGAGCCGATCAGCAGGTGTGCGCCCCACGGCGGTGGGGCGTCATCGGGATACACCCCGATCCCGCAGTCGGCCGACCCCAGCGCCCGGCGGTTCCCCGACACCAGCAGCACGACCGCGCCGTCTGCCTGCAGCTCACGAACGGTCGCCACCAGCCGTCCTCCCGCCGGCATGACCGCGTCGGCGAAGTCGAATGCCCGCTCGGCACGGTCGCCGGCCACCACTACGCGTACCCCGGCTCGGCGAGCGGCCGCCGCCAGCGCCTGCACGACCGGCGCCGCCTGCGTGGCCAGCCCTGCCACAGCACGCAGCCGGTGTCCCTTGGCCAGGCCTAGCAGCCGCTCGCAGCCTTGCCGGCGCAGCCGGTCCGCAACCGGTCGTCCCGTACGCCCCCTCAGATCCAACTCGTCCAGCGGGCCGAGCACCCAGCCATCGTCGTCGCGGCGGACCTGCAGGGCCGCATCGGGGTCGAACAGCTCGAACAGCCGGTCGCGGGTCCGCTCGCGCTCGGGATCCGTGCCGTCCAGCAGCACCAACTCGGCGAGCTGGAATCCCTCATCGCGTAGCGCTTGCTCATCCAGCACCACGGTGTCCACCTGCCCGAGCCGGCGCAACGCACCACGATCCATGACGATCACGCCGCGCAGCGCCAGGAACCGGCCGAGGCTGGTGGCGAAGCCCTCCCGCCCGGCGGACGGCGCTTTCGGCACGCCGGCCAGCGCCACCGCCAGCCCGCGCCGGGGCCCGGCGAACGGCGCGGTCATCGCGCCGATCACCGCGCTGATCCCCATGGCCCTCTGGGCATAGCGCGCGACAGAGTCCTGGTGAGCCTCCCCGGGCCGCTCCACCACGATCGGCTCGGCGCACGCATCCTGCGGTCCGGATACCAGCTGGGGCTCCGCCGCGTCCCACGCCCGGCTGTGCGCCTGCGCCTCCCGCCACTGGGAAAGGCGCTGAGCCACATCCAGCACCAACCCGCCGCCGCGGGTGGCCACCCCTTGGGCCAGTGCGCTGACCACCGGCAGCACCGATTCGGCCTGCTCTTGACCGTGCAAGCCATGGGCGACCAGCCGGCGCAACCACGGATGATATTGAATCGCCCCGGCGAGTGCCGCCACCTCGGCCGGCAGCGGCGTCCACGGCGCCAGCCGGGTGACCAGGGACACCGCCAAGCCCACACCATCCGCGGCCAAGGCCCAGACCGACTGCTGCGTCCGCGGGCCCTCACACGGATGATGCGGCTCCGGGCACCACTCCTCGTAGTCCTCCTCCTCCGGCGCCCTGCCGTGGGCCTCCGCATGCGCGACCAAGGTGATCAGCTCACGCTCCGAGGGCGGAGGCGAGGCCAGCTCGATCACCACCCGCTCTGACGGCGCATTCACCCGCGCCCACACCACACCCGGATGCCGCTCAAGCGCGCGCTCCACCAGCCGAGCCACGCGTGCGCCCCCCGGAGCGTTCACGCCGCGCAGCTCGATGTAGCACCGCCCCGGCCGGGTCCACACACCGCGACGCGGCAGACCGACCAGCTGCCCGGCCAGATCCGCCACACCACGCGCCCCGGCGAGACCGGCCTCTACCGCCTTCAACGGCAGGAGCACCGGTAATCGCAACGCCGCCAGCAATGACATCGACATCCCCCGAAACCACCCCTGATGAAGCACGGTGCAGTGATGAAGCACGGTGCAGCGCTGTGCCTCCGCAGGAAAAGCCCGTCCAACCTGTCCCCACCCACGCGCAAAGTTCACACCTCACGTCGCCCCGGATTCCGGAAAGTGACCCCGGTTCGGGGGCCGACGCCTGGTCTGGCCGGGAGTACGCGACAACCGGCGGCTGGACCGGGGTCCGTCTCGCCTGACCCGGACCCGAATAGGACAAAGCGCATGCGCGCCCTGGGCCTGCACGGGGCCCGCGGCGGCAAGAAGATCCGCACCACCATTCCCGGCCCTGGGCATCAGCGGGCGGCCGACCTGGTCAAGCGGGACTTCACCTGTGGATCGCCGACTTCACCTACGGCTTCATCGCGCCGTACCTCCCCTGGCTACCTCGGTGCGGGTCTCTACGACGAGGCGACCCGAGGAAACCACCGGTGAGAGCGCCGTAGATTTGCGTCGCGCCTGGCCGGGGGCGCCTAGTTGACCTGCGGTTCCCCTTCGGGTGCGGCTTCCGGCACCATGCAGCCGCAGGTCGCTGAGAGCAGCCCAGTGAGCGCGGCCGTACCTCTAGGGTGTGAATTTGTTGGTGATCAGCGCTTGTCGCAAGTAACGGTCTCGTTGTGCTGGGTCTGTGAGGGTAGCGGCGATACGGCGTATACGGTTCTGAACTTCTGTGCGCAGCCGGCTGGCGGTCTCCTGATCGCTCACGGCTTCCAGTACCTCCGCTGCGTAGTGGAGGACCTCTTCGGTACGCAGCGCAGGAAGGTCTCCCACTCGCTGGAGCATGCTGAGGGTCTCCCGGGCCAATGATGCAGCGGCTTCAGTCTCACCGCGCAGGTGATACATCCTGCTGGATAGGGACAGCGCTGCGACCTCGCTCCGGATCATGCCTGTTCGTCGGGTCTCCGCTATGGTGTCTCCGGCTAGTCGCAGTGCTTCGCCCAGCAGACCTGGATCGGTGTCACTCAGCAGGAGCAATACTTCGGCGTAGAGATTGCGGACGATAGGGACCAGGTTGAGTAGCCAGGTCTGCTCGGTCTCCCTCCACGCCGCAGCAAGCATCGGCCGACAGGCATGCCTGCGAGATGGGTCGCGTGCCATCAATTTAGCGAGAAGAGCGCTGTTGTAGGCGTGCCAGCCACTGGGACCACCGCGGTCTTCTTCGAAGGCGAGGGCTTCTCGCAGGACGTTCTCTGCGGCGTCTGAGTTCCCCATGGCCGAGTACAGCTGAGCAAGATAGTTGAGCGCGATAGGCAACTCCGCGCGGAGCGGATCTCCACGGAGCCGTTCCACGCATGCAGTGAGATGTTCCAGCGCCGTACCGAAATCTCCCGCGTCGAAGAGATTCACCCCGAGCTGCATATCAGTGAGATTGCGGGCATGACGAACGACAGGATCGGACAGATCATGTAGCCGTGCATCGGTCTCGTAGAGTCGTTGCGCTTCCCGGAGCACCGTAAGGCCGTCGGTCAAATTGCGCTTAGGCAACTGGCGTCCGTACTCGGCGAGGGCGATGAAGAGCGCCAGAGGATCGTCAGTGTCCTTGGCGAGCTCGACCGCTTGCCTTAGCTTTTCCAGCGAGGGCACCAAACCCTGGGTATGTAGAAGAACCTTGCCTCGGAGCATGACTGTACGGGCAGTCAGTACAAGGTCGCCACAGCGGCGGGCCGCTTCCTCTGCCTGCGCGGCTAGTGCTTCCAAGTCGTCGCCCTCAGGGCGTCGCCGCGCGTGCCACTGCACCTCGGTGAGATTGAGCAAGAGCTCTATGGCCTTGGCTAGCAGGTAGTCCCGGTCAGCTGCCCGCTCTGGCAGACGCTCGATCTCGCGGATTGCGAAGCGGCAGAGCGATTCTGCTTCGGGAAAGGACAGGCCGTTGACCGCCACTTCCCTGGCTAGTTTGAGATGCTCAGGTCCAGAGGCCGGGTGTGGGGCGCCCATGCGGAAGTGCCGGGCGCGATCGAGCCGGGCCACCAGTGGAGGCTCATCGCTGGCCGCCATGAGCGCTTTAGCTATTTGTGTATGGCGTTGCCGACGCCGACCAGGACTCTGCTCTGCGTACAGTTCCATCTGCAGCAGGAGGTTGTCGAACTGATAGCAGTCAGTATCGGGCGCCCAAGAAGGACTTGGCACCGCTGTGATAAGTCCACGCTCCCGGGAGAGCCAGTACAACTGGTCCTGAACCTCGTCTTCTTCTTGGCTGGCCGTCCGAGCCACCACTGACGCCAGGAAGGTCCCTCCCTGGGTAGCCGCCGTGACCAGCAGTTCACGTGTAGAGGGCTCCAGACGCGCAATTGGTCGCCGAACTGCACGGTACAAGGCCTCTGGTAGCGGGCCGTCGAGACCGCCATCGGTATCGATCAGTGGCAAGAGCTGGGCGACATAGGCAGGCCGTCCACCGGTAAGCTGGCTTAGCCGGGCCAGAAATGCCGGGGATACGGGAGCGCCATGGTGGAGGCGTACGAGTTCAGCCACGGCGTCGTCTGGCAGCCCGCGGAGCGTGGTTCGCTCCAGCCGTCCCCGCAGGTGCCACCTATCGAGTAGCTCCTTCACGGCCCCTTGGGCGAGCGGTGGCTCACTGTCTTGATCCGTTTCGTGAGCCAGTACAAGGCCGACAGGGCTGCCCCAGAACTCCTCCATCAAATGGTCGAAGATCAACAGGCTGCTGGGATCGAGCCATTGCACATCGTCGATCAGCAGCAAGGTGGGCCCCGCTTCCAGCAGTGCATCAAGCAACGCCGATGCGAGACCACGGGCCGCGCTCTGCCGGTACGCCTGCAAGCTGTCACCCTGAACAGAGCTGGAATCGATTGCGGCTCGGGTGATTTGCATCGCGACCGCAAGCATCGAACCCACTGCAGGCAATGCTCCTACGAGCTCCGGCAGGTGCTGGACTGTCGCATCTTTGATGCGACGAGTGGTCGTCAGCGGCTGAAGGGCATCGAAGAGAGTCATCACAGGCCCGTAGGCATTGTCCTCACCTACAAACGGCTGACATCTGGCACGAATCACCCTGAGAACGGGTTCCGCCATGCGCTCCCGCACTCGACGCGTGAACTCATCGAGCAGTGCAGACTTGCCGATCCCCAGCGGGCCTTCGACCGCCAATGCGCGGCTTTGCCCGCAACAGACGTTCTCGGCCAGCTCCATTAGTGCGCCCACATGCTCCGCGCGGCCGACGAAGGCGCTGCTTCTCACATGTCCTCCAGACGCTGGCCTCCGCTCGGCAGCGGTGCCCAAAGACTCAAGGAGGTAGGTGCCGTAGCCTGATCTTAAGCGAGCCAGTGGTGGGTGCCAAGGGACGTTCGAAGGTCGGTGGAACTGGGGCTTGTAGCTTATAAAGAGCCAATTCGTCCACCATCTAACGACAGCGCGTTTGTCAGCGAAGGAGCTTTTATCATCCCAGGCCTTATCCGCGATGTCCGATGGCACCACAATATCGGAGGCTGGCATGGCTGCGGCGCTTTTCTGCTGCCCTTCTTCCCTCCGGCCCCGTCTAAGGTCGGTGTGATTCCGGAGGTAAAGTTCACCTCGTCAAGCCGCAGTCTGAAGTTGCCCCAATTGGACAGGTAGGGCTTTGCGGCGATGCTGGAAAACAACCTTGATCCGGTGTATGACCTGCGGCACGCGGCCGTCTCGCTCCGGCTGAACACGGGCCGTCAATCGAGGTGGCCCAACACATAGCGTGGAGGTCCAGCAACGCGTCTACGCCAAGTGCGTGGATGCCAGGGCTACCGTCTGGAGGGTGTCGAGTGATCCGAGGGCCTGTTCGTATGGGTGGGCTGGCCTGACAAAAGGCGGTTAAGATCACTTCACGGATATTTCGCGATCACTGGCATGCAGCTGCCTACAGCTGCGCATTGGCGTGAAACACCGCTCACGGAATATCCACGGATGATTTTGAACGCTCCACTTCACCAGTCAGCCCCCGACCACCCGAATCGACTACATGGTGGAGCGATCGCGGTTCGCTGACGCTCGCGTCTGATCTTCGAGCGGGCGGAACTGATGGGCAGGCATGAACTCACTTACGACAGCAACGCGGCCGAGAGGATCAGCGGCCCGGTCTCGCCCTGCGCCCCCTCAGCCAAGCAGCGAGGTGGTAGCAAGGCTTTAGCCTAGGTGTTCATGAAGGTCTGGCGTCCGCTCGCACAGGCCCTCACACGAAGACACGCCCGAGCGATGACGCGTCGCCCGGCGAGTAGCGTGGTCCACATGCGGATCGAGGACTACGCCCTCATCGGGGATACGCAGTCAGCCGCCCTCGTCGGTCGCGACGGATCAATCGACTGGCTCTGCCTTCCCCGGTTCGACTCCCCCGCATGCTTCGCCAAGCTCCTCGGCGACGAGTCCAACGGGTTCTGGCGGCTGGCCCCCACCGGGCACGAGATGGCCACGCGACGCGCGTACGCCGATGACACTCTGATCCTCGAGACCGTATGGGAGACCTCCACAGGGACCGTCAAGGTCATCGACTTCATGCCTCCCCGGCACGCCAACCCCGCCCTGGTCCGGATCGTGGAGGGCGTGTCCGGGACGGTGGACATGACCGCAGAGATCAGCATCCGGTTCGACTACGGCAGGATCGTCCCTTGGGCTCGCCGCTTCGACGGCCGCCTCCACGCCATCGGCGGGCCCGACTCGGTGTGGATCGACGCTCCCCTCCACCTGGAGGGCAGCGGCGACCGGCACACCGGCACCTTCGCGATCGCCGCAGGGCAACGCCAGTCGTTCGTGTTCACGTGGCACCCGTCGCACCAGCCGGAACCCCACTGCATCGACCCCATCGAACAACTCACCGAGACCAGCCTGTTCTGGGAGAGGTGGGTCTCCCGCTGCTGGCTCCCGGGCCGCTACCGCGCCGCGGTGGTCCGCTCCCTCATCACGCTCAAGGCGCTCACCTACAGCCCGACCGGCGGCATCGTGGCGGCTCCCACCACGTCGCTGCCCGAGAATCTCGGCGGGGTGCGTAACTGGGACTACAGATATTGCTGGCTGCGCGACGCCGCGATGACACTCGACGCCCTGACCGAATCCGGATACGTCACCGAGGCGGGCGCCTGGCTCGACTGGCTGCTCCGCGCCGTCGCGGGCCGCCCGGAGGACCTCCAGATCATGTATGGCGTGGCAGGCGAAAGGCGCCTGCCAGAGCAGACGCTCGACTGGCTTTCCGGGTACGAAGGCTCCCGGCCGGTGCGGATCGGCAACGCCGCGGCCGGCCAGCTCCAGCTCGACGTCTACGGCGAGGTGCTCAACTGCTTCTACCGGGCCCGCAAGCTGGGGATGCCGCCCCACGACTACGCCTGGTCCATCGTTTGCCGGCTGATGGATTTCCTGGAGCACAGCTGGTCCCAGCCTGACGAGGGCCTGTGGGAGATCCGCGGCCCGCGGCGGCACTTCGTCCATTCCAAGGTCATGGCGTGGGTGGCGGCCGACCGGCAGGTACGGGCGATCAAAGAGCTCGGCCACATCGGTCCCCTCAAGCGCTGGCGGGCCATGCGGGACCGGATCCACGCCGAGGTCTGTCACAGGGGCTTCGACCGCGAACGCGGCACGTTCACCCAGTCGTACGGCTCTCGCGAACTCGACGCGGCGCTGCTCCTCATCCCGATCGTCGGCTTCCTGCCCCCTGAGGACCCCCGGGTCGTCGGCACGATCGACGCGATCGAGCGCGAGCTGATGACCGACTGCTTCGTGCTGCGCTATCCGATCTCCGAGAGCAACGACATCGACGGCCTGCCCGGGGCCGAAGGCGCCTTCCTCGCCTGCAGCTTCTGGCTTGCCGAAGCGCTCGACCTCGTCGGCCGCAAGGACGATGCCATGGCCCTGTTCGAGCGGTTGCTGGCCCTCACCAACGACGTGGGCCTGCTCTCCGAGGAGTACGACCCCGTCCAGGGGCGCCATCTGGGCAACTTCCCCCAGGCGTTCACCCACCTCCAGCTGATCCATACGGCCCTGGCGCTCTGCTAGAGCCGTCAGCCCGGGACCGGGACCTCGGCCGGGGCGGGACGGCCCGTCCCCTCGGTGACCCCGGCCACGACGTAGTGGTGCGGCGCGATCGCGGCCATCCGGCCCGGCAGCAGCGCCAGGCACGCGGCGTGCGCCTCCTCCGGGGTGACCGGCGCGGCCAGGTGGCACACCAGCCGGTGGCCGAGCCGTTCGTCCGGCACCGCCGAGACCGATGACGGCCCGGGCACGGCGTCGGCGACCAGCCGCCGGACCTCGGCCAGGTCCACCCAGCACGAGTCGGCGACCAGCCATTCGCCGTCCCTGGGCAGCGGCGTGATCCCGGTGATGCCGGGCAGGTCGGCCAGCGGCACGTCCCGGCGGCCCGCCTCGGCCAGCAGCCGCATGACACCCTCACCCAGCAGCAGCGTGTCCGCCCCGGGCAGGCACCTGGGGTCCGCCCACAGCGTCACGTCCGCCTCGCCCTCCAGCCGGTTCACCCAGAGCGAGACCCGGGTGGGCAGCGTCTCGTCCGGCAACCACGCCGACCGGATGTCCGGCTCCTCGCCAAGTGCCCGCTCCGCCGGTGCGCCCCGGAGCGGCGGCCCGGCGGGCGCGGCCGCGCTCATGTCGTTGAAGACCAGGTCCCTGGCGAAGAAGACACCCCTGTCGGCCGAGACCTCCTCCATGATGCGTACCAGGGCGGCGGAGTCGAACCGGCTGTTCTGGTACGCGGCCAGCGAGGCGGCCCGGGTGGCCCGCAACACGGCGTCGAAGGCCGGCCCGGTCAGGTCGATCGGGATCAGCGCGTCCTGGGCCAGCGGACCGACGTACTCCCGCAGCTCGGGCCGGAACCGGTTCGCGGAGATGGAGATGATCGGGCAGACGGGCTGGCCCGCGCGCAGCCCGGCGAGCGTGCCGAACGCGGCGAGCAGCGCGCCGGACCGGCTGATCCCGGTGCGCGCGGTGATCCGGGCCAGCGCGGCGGCCACCGCCGCGGAGCGCACCCGCAGCCGGGGCAACGACCAGTCGTGATCGCGGTCGTCCACCGTGACGGTGAGCGTGGAGCGGGGAATCCGGCCGAGCTGGGTCCGCCAGTACCGCAGGGCCGCGTCGGCCCGGCGCAGGCCGGCCGAGCTGCCCTCCATCGTGGCGACGTCCACCGGTTGCAGGGCGGTCGGGCCGAGCGTGCGGCCCCGGACCAGTTCCTCCCAGTCGGCGGCGAGCAGAGCCAGGCCGACGGCGTCCACGGTGCTGTGCGTGGTGACCAGCACGACCTGTTCCGGCCCGTCGTCCCCGGCGATCACCGCGACCCGCAGCGGGAGTTCGGCGGCGACGTCGAACCTGCGGCCACGCAGGTCCGCCGCGACCCGCCCGATCACCCCGTCCCCGGCCGGGTGGACCTCGACGGTGAGTTCGCCGTCGCCGGCCACCCGCTGGATCCCGTCGTGGAACGTCGTGCGCAGCGACTCGTGCCGGGACATCAGCAGGCCGACCGCGTCGGCCACCCCCTGGTACGTGGTCCCCTGCGGCAGATTCCGCACGACCTCGTAGTTCATGTGCTCGGGCGGGTCGACGCGCACGCAGCGGACCATGTTGACCTGCCCCATGGTCGCCGGGCCGACCCGTTCGCGGCCGGTGTAGCGGGCGGCCAGGCCGCGTAACGGGATCACCGGGCGCTCCGGGGGCGCATGTCGGTCCACACCCGCTCGATGTGGCGCAGGCACTCCTCCCGGTCGCCGGCGACGCCCTCGGCCCGCCAGCCGTCCGGTGGCGGGGTGTCCGCGGGCCAGATCGAGTACTGCTCCTCGTCGTTGACCACGACCTGGTAGTTCACATGGCCTCCATCGCCAGGCGGGCCGCCTCCTCGTCGGAGAGCGCGGCCAGCTCCTTGACCAGCAGTTCCTCGACCGTCTCCGCCAGGGCCTCGACCGTCGGTCCCTCGAACACGGCCCGGATCGGCACCTCCACCCCGGTGATCGCGCTGATCCGGGCGGTGACCCGGATGGCGAGCAGCGAGTGGCCCCCGATGGAGAAGAAGTCGTCGAACGCGCCGACCTCGCCGAGACCGAGCACCTCGCCGTACACGTCGGCCACCAGGGCCTCGGCGTCCGTGCGGGGCGGCACCGGGCCGGACCGCCGGGTGAACTCCTCGGCGGCAGGGGCGGGCAGCGCGGCCCGGTCCACCTTGCCGTTCCGGGTCAGCGGCAACGCCTCGAGCACGATCCAGCCGGAGGGCACCAGGTGGGCGGGCAGTTCCGCCGCCGCGAACCGGGCCAGCTCGGCCGGGTCCACCTCCCCCTCCGGTACGACGTAGGCGACGAGCCGGTCGTCCCCGGCCGCGACGGCGGCCTGCCGTACGCGGGGGTGGCCGAGCAGGCACGCCTCGACCTCGGCGGGCTCGACCCGGAACCCGCGCACCTTGACCTGGTCGTCCAGGCGGCCGAGGAACTCCAGTTGACCGTCCCGCCGCCACCTGGCCCGATCGCCGGTCCGGTACAGCCGTGCGCCGGGCGGACCCCACGGGTCGGGCACGAACCGTTCGGCGGTCCCGCCCGGCCGGCGCAGGTAGCCCCGGGCCACGCCCGCCCCGCCCAGGTACAACTCGCCCGGCGCGCCCGGCGGCACCGGGACCCCGTGCTCGGACAGCACCACGGCCGTGACGCCGCCGACAGGCCGGCCGATCGGCGGGCGCTCCCCTGTCCCAAAGCCGGTCAGGTCCGCCGCGGTCGCGATGATCGTCGCCTCGGTCGGCCCGTACGTGTTGACCAGCCTGACCCGGTCGCCGAACCTGGCCCGCCAGCGGTCCACGGCCGCCGCCTGGACCTGTTCGCCGCCGAGGATGACCAGGCGCAGCGACGGCGGCCAGGCCACCTCGTCGAGGCGGCCGACCAGGTGGTGCCAGTACGCGGTGGGCAGGTCGAGCACGGTGACCCGTTGCCCGGAGGGGGTTCGCAGCAGGTCGGGCAGGGTGACCGCCCCATCGGGCAGCAGTTCCAGCCGCGCCCCGGAGGCCAGAGCGGGGAAGATCTCCTCGGCGTGCGCGTCGAAGCCGAGCGCGGCGAACTGGACGACGTGGTCGGCCGGGCCGAGGCCGTAGTCGTCCCGCATCCAGGCGACCCGGGCGGCCAGTCCGTCGTGATCGACGATCACTCCCTTGGGCGTGCCGGTCGAGCCGGAGGTGTAGACGACGTACGCGGCTCCGTCGGCGGCGACGCCGTCGATCTCGGCGGCCATGAGGTCACGCCGGCCGCGGGGCAGCGCCGGGTCCACCGGCAGGTAGGCCGCGCCCGCCCGCCACGCGCCGAGCAGGGCGGCCACGGTCTCCGGGGAACGTTCCGCGGGCACGGCCGCGATGCCGCCCTCCGGGATCCCCGCGGCCCTGATCTCCGTGGCACTCGCCTCGGCCAGGCCGTCCAGTTCCCGGTAGGTGACCTCGCGCCCCCCGCAGCCGATCGCCACCGCGCCGGGCCTGGTCCGTACGGACTCGGCGATCAGCGCGGGCACCGGCGGGGTGGCGGGCAGTGCCGGGCCGTGCGACGCCGAGCGCAGGAAGTCCCGGTCGGCGCCGGTGAGCATGGGCAACGCCGACAGCGGCCGGTCCGGGTCGGCGGCCACGTCGCGCAGCAGGACCTCCAGCCGGGCTGCCAGGGCGGCGACGGTCTCGGCGTCGAAGAGCGCCGAGTCGTACTCCAGCTCGACCAGCAGGTCGCCGTCGTCGTGCCAGGCCTCCAGCATCAGCTCGAACTTGGCCCGGTCGTGCCCGCCGGGGAAGTGCCCGGCGGCCAGGCCGTGGAAGGACCTGGGCACCCGGCCCGCGTCCTGGGTGTGCAGGATGGCCATGGTCTGGAAGACCGGCGTCCTGGTGAGGTCGCGTTCCAGGCCGAGCGAGGCCACCAGCTGCTCGAACGGGATGCCCTGGTGCGCGAAGGCGTCAAGCACCCGCCGCCTGGTCTCGCCGAGCAGCCCGGCGAAGGTCGGGTCGCCCGCCAGGTCGCCGCGCAGGACGAGCACGTCGGTGAGATAGCCGACGACCGACTCCAGTTCGACCGTGTCCCGGCCCGCGACCGACGTGCCGACCAGGATGTCGGTGCGGCCGGTGTGCCGGGCCAGCAACGCCTGGTAGGCCGCGACCAGCGTCATGAACAGGGTGGCTCCCCTGCGGCGGCCCATGGCGGACAGCGCGTCGGCGTCGGCGGCGGGCAGCCGGAAGGACACCCGCTCCGCCCGGCCGGGCCCGGCGGTGGTCCTGGGCCGGTCGGCGGGCAGGTCGAGCGGTGTGGGGTCGGCCAGCCGGTCGTGCCAGTACTCCAGCAGCCCGGTCAGGTCGCGCCCGCGCTGCCAGACCGCGACGTCGCCGAACTGGAGCGGCACCGGCGGCAGCGGGCGTCCCGAGTAGGCGTCGGCCAGCTCGTCGAGCAGCAGGTTGAGCGACCAGCCGTCGCCGATGACATGGTGCATGACCACGCAGAGCACGTGGTCCTCGGACGAGAGCCGGATGAGCGTGACCCGCAGCGGAGGCCCCGCGGCCAGGTCGAACGGCGTGTTGACCCGGTCCGCGACGAGCGCGGCGGCCCGGGGCTCCCCGTCCGCGTCCAGCCGTTCGACCGGCACGGGTCCCGCCGGTTCGATCACCGCGACGGGATCGCCGTCCACGTCGGGGAAGCGGGTGCGCAGGCTCTCGTGCCGGCCGGCGACCTCGGTGAAGGCCCGTTCCAGCGCGCCGGTGTCGAGCGGCCCGCGCAGGCGGCGGACCAGCCACATGTTGAACGCGGCGTCGCCGTCGCGGTCGAGCCGGTTGAGGAACCAGAGCCGTTCCTGCCCGGCCGACAGCGGCGCGTCGATGCCGCCGCGCGGGCGCGGCACGTCGCCGGGACCGGCCTGCCCGGCGTCGAGCAGTTCGGCCAGCCCGGCGACCGTGGGCCGAGCGAACACCTCGCGCACCGGGATCCGCACCGGCAGCCGGGCGGTGACCATGGTGGCGAGCAGCGAGTGCCCGCCGAGCGCGAAGAAGTCGTCGTGCGCGCCGACCGCGTCCAGGCCGAGCACCTCGGCGAACACGTCCGCGACCAGCCGCTCGGCGGGGGTGCGCGGCGGCGTCGTGTCCACGGTCGCCACCGGTTCCGCGTCGGGCAGCGCCGCCCGGTCCACCTTGCCGTTCGGGGTGAGCGGCAGCGTGTCCAGGACGAGGACACGCGGCACCATCGGCCCGGGCAGTTCCGTGGCGGCGTGCGCGGCCAGGCCGGAGATGTCGCCGTCGGCGACGACGAAGGCGACCAGTTCCCCGCCGCGTGCCACGGCCACGGCCTGCCGTACGGCCGGGTGGGTCTCCAGGACGGCCTCGACCTCGCCGAGTTCCACCCGGTGGCCACGGATCTTGACCTGGTTGTCGGCCCGGCCGAGGAACTCGATCGTGCCGTCCGCGCGCCGCCTGGCCACGTCGCCCGTGCGGTAGAGCCGCCCGCCCGGCGGTCCGTACGGGTCGGGCGTGAACCGCTCGGCGGTCAGGGCGGGACGGCCGAGGTAACCGGTGGCCACGCCGGCGCCGCCGATGACCAGCTCTCCCGGCACGCCGATGGGCGCGAGATCCCCGGCCGGGTCGAGCACGTACGTGGTCGTGTTGGCCACCGGACGGCCGATGGAGATCTCGTGCGGCTCGGGCGGGACGTCCCAGGCGGTGGAGTAGACGGTGGTCTCGGTCGGACCGTACACGTTGACCAGCCGGACGGCTCCGGCGCGCAGTTCGCGGGCGAGTTGGAGCGGCAGCGGCTCGCCCCCGGCGAACGCGGTGATCCGGGCGTGGTCCAGGGCCTTCCCCGCGAGCAGGACCCGCCAGCCGGACGGGGTGGCCTGGACGTGCGTGACGCCCTGGTCGGCGATCAGCGCGGCGAGGGCGTGCCCGTCCCTGGCGTCGTCGGCCACCACGACCCGGCCGCCGGTGATCAACGGCATGTAGATCTCAAGGGTGGAGATGTCGAACGCGAGCGAGGTCAGCGCCAGCCAGGTCTGGCCGGGAGCGTTCCCGGCGAACGGGCGCATGGCGAGCAGGAAGTTGACCAGGGCCCGGTGCGGCACGACGACGCCCTTGGGACGGCCGGTCGAGCCGGAGGTGTAGAGCACGTACGCGGTGTTCCGTGGCCGGGGGCGCGGCACCTCCTCGTCGCTGGGCGGAACGTCGGCCAGGTCGGCGGTGGTCAGGACCAGCGACGCGCCGGAGTCCTCGATGACGTAGGCGACCCTGGCGGGCGGGTAGGCCGGGTCCACCGGCAGGTAGGCCGCGCCGGACATGGCCACGCCGAGCAGGGCGACCAGCATCTCCGGGCCCCGGTCGAGCCGGAGCGCGACCAGTGAGCCGGGCCCGATGCCCCGGTCCCGCAGCCGTACGGCGAGACCGCGGGCACGGGCGGCCAGGCCGGCGTAGGTGAGGCCGCCGTCGGCCGGGCCCACCGCGACGGCGTCGGGCCGCCGGGCGACCTGGTCGAGGAAGAGGTCCACCAGCGTGACCGGCGGCAGCGGGGTCTCCGTGTCGTGGGCGAGCAGGGCGCGGCGTTCCGCGCCGGGGAGGATGCCGAGCGTGCCGACCGGCCGGTCGGGGGCGGACAGCGCCGAGTCGAGCAGGGTCTCGAACCTGGCCGCGAGCCGGGCGGCGGTGTCCCGGTCGAACAGGTCGGTGCCGTAGATGAGCACGCCGAGGTAGCCGCCGTCCTCGGTGGGCCACAGGTCGAGGGACAGGTCGGTGCGGGCGGCGATCCAGCCGGGCGGGAACGGTTCCGCGCGTAGCCCGGGCAGCGGTCCTTCGCTGTGCTCGCCGCTCTGGGCGTGCAGGCCGAAGATGGTCTGGAACAGCGGGGTGCGGCTGAGGTCTCTGGCGATGTCGAGGGCGCCGAGCAGACGTTCCAGCGGGATCCCGGCGTGGCCCATGGCCTCGATGACCGTGCGCCGGGTGCGGGTCAGCGCCTCGCCGAACGTGGGTTCGCCGGACAGGTCGGCCCGCAGCACCAGCGTGCTCGACAGGAAGCCGATCATGGGTTCGAGTTCGGTGCGGTCGCGTCCGGACACCGGCGAGCCCACGCAGAAGTCGGTCTGGCCGCTGTGCCGGTGGAGCAGCACCTGGTAGGCGGTGAGCAGCACCATGAAGGGGGTGCAGCGGCGTTCGCGGGCGAAGGCGGCGACCCGTGCGGCCAAGCCGGGCGGCAGGGTGAACCGGATCTCGCCGCCGTTGCCGGTGCGGCGGGGCGGGCGGGGCCGGTCGGGGGGCAGTTCCAGGGCGGGCGCCCCGGCCAGCCTGGTGGTCCAGAATTCGAGGTCGGCCCCGTCGTCGGCCGCGCGTTCCGCCCGCGCGTGCTCGCCGTACTGCAGGGGCAGCGGGGGCAGCGGGTCGCCGCCGCCGTAGTGATGGGCCAGTTCGTCCCGCAGGACGGCCACGGAGATGCCGTCGGCGACGATGTGGTGCTGCGCCACGGCGAGCACGTGGTCGCGGGGTGCGATCCTGACCAGGGTGATCCGTACCGGCGGGGCGGCGGACAGGTCGAACGGCGTGTTGGCCCGGCGGGCGACGAGCCGCCTGGCCTCGTCCTCGCCGTCGGTCTCGAAGCGTTCCAGAGTGACGGGTTCCGGCGGGAGCACGATGGCGACCGGCCGGCCGTCGATCTCCTCGAACCGGGTGCGCAACGTCTCGTGCCGCGCGACGACGGCGGTGAACGCGCGTTCAAGCCGTCCGACGTCGAGGTCACCGCGTAATCGGTAGGCGTGACAGGTGTTGTACGAGTGGTCCTCCGGGTCGAGCCGGTGGAGGAACCAGAGCCTTTCCTGACCGTACGAGAGCGGCTGGGCCTGTGCCACGATGCGACCGCCAAAATAGGAAGGTTTATTTACAGTCTTGCGGCGGGCGTTAGTGAATCACACCGGACTGCCTGCGAACAAGCCTCTTCACGCATGGCCCGAGGGTGTGTCACACTCGCCGTCGCGGCGCTAACTGTAAAGACACTTTCCAGTTAATTTCCCTGACGGAAACCAGTTGGAGGCACGGTGAGCACGCTGTCCGCCGACAAGAAGGCGCTACTCGCGCAGCGGCTGCGGCGCCGCGACGGCACGGTCACGATCACACCGAGACCCCCGGGCACCGCCGCGCCGCTCTCCCCCGCCCAGGAACGGATCTGGTTCCTTGAGCAGTACGCGCCCGGCACGACCGTCTACACGGTGCCGCTCACCGTCCGCGTGGCCGGCGACCTGGACGCCGCCGCCCTGGAGCGCTCCCTGCACGAGGTGGTCCGCCGTCACGAGGCGCTGCGCATGCGCTTCCGCACCACACCGGACGGGCTGCCCGAGGTGCTGATCGACGAGGAGGCGCGCGCCGAGTTCCTGACCGCCGACGCCGCCGGCCCCGACGAGGCCCGCGAACTGGTCGAACGGGAGCTGACCAGGACGTTCGACCTCACGGCCGGGCCACTCGTCCGCGCCCTGCTGGTCCGGCTCGCGCCCGGCGACCACGTGCTCATGCTCGCCGCGCACCACCTGGTGACCGACGGCTGGTCGTTCGAGATCATCATGCGCGAGCTGTTCGAGATCATGGGCGGCCGGACCCCGCCGCCGCCCGCCGTCCAGTACGGCGACTACGCGGCCTGGCAGCGCGACCGCCGCCACGAACGCGAGGTGGCCCACTGGCGGGACCGGCTCGCCGGGGTGCCCGTGCTCGACCTGCCCGCCGACCGGCCCAGGCCGCCGGTGCTCGGCCACACCGGGGCCACCCACCGGTTCGAGCTGGACGTCGATCTGGCCAGACCCGCCCTCGCCGCGGGGGCCACCCCGTACATGGTGGTGCTCGCCGCGTTCCAGGCGCTGCTCGGTCGCTACTCGGGGCAGACCGACTTCGCGGTCGGCTCACCCATCGCCGGGCGCGGCCTGCCCGAGCTGGACGGCGTCGTCGGCATGTTCGTCAACACCCTCGCCATGCGGGCCGACCTCGACGGCGACCCCACCTTCGCCGAACTCCTGACCCGGGTACGCGACCGCGCCCTGGACGCCTACGCCCACCAGGACCTGCCGTTCGACCGGCTGGTGACCGAGCTGAACGTCGAACGCGACGTCAGCCGGTCCCCGGTCGTGCAGGTCATGCTCGCCCTGCAGAACTTCACCGCCCCCGCCACCGGCCCCTCCGTCGGCGCCGCGCTGTCGGCCTTCCCGGTCGAGGCGGGCATCGCCAGGTTCGACCTGTCGCTCTACCTGTTCGAGAAGCCCGGTGGGCTGAGCGGCCAGCTCACCTACAACACCGCGCTGTTCGACCCCGGCACGGCCGCCCGGATGGCCACCCACCTCGGGATGGTGCTGCGCGCCGCCCTCGCCGACCCGTCCCTGCGGCTGTCGGAGCTGCCCCTGCTCGCCGAGGGCGAACGCGAACGTGTCCTCGCCTTCTCCCGCTCCCCCGCCCCGGCCCCGCTCGGCCGGGAACTCCTGCACGACCTCGTCGCCGGGCCGCCGGACACCGTGGCCGTGACCTGTGACGGCCAGTCGCTCACCTACGCCGCCCTCGCCGACAGATCCGACTCCCTGGCCTGTCGATTACAGAGTCTCGGCGTGACCAGGGGCTCCCGGGTCGGCATCCGGCTGGAACGGTCGGCCGACCTGGCCGTCGCGGTCCTGGCCGTCCTGAAGGCCGGCGGCGCCTACGTCCCGCTCGACCCGGCCCAGCCGGAGGACCGGCTGGCCTACATGACCGCCGACGCCGGGGTGCGGGTCACCGTCACCGAGGACCTGCTGGCCGGACTGCCACCCGGCGACGTGCCCGCCGACCCCGGCCTGACCGGCGCCGACCTGGCATACGTGATCTACACCTCCGGGACCACCGGCCGTCCCAAGGGTGTCGCGGTGCAACACCGCCAGGTCCTCACCTACCTCGCCGGCGTCCGGGAACGGCTCGCCGTCGAACCCGGCGGCTCGTACGCGCTGATGCAGTCCCTGTCGTTCGACTTCGGCATCACGATCTTCTACCTGTCGCTGATGACCGGCGGCACGCTGCACCTGCTCGACCCGAGAAGACCCGCCGCCGAACTGGCCGAGACGCTGAGCGGGACCGACTACCTCAAGGCCACCCCTTCCCACCTGGCCTCCCTGATCGCCGAGGCCGGCCCGGACGGTCCCGGCGTGCTGCCGCGCAAGCTCCTGGTGCTCGGCGGCGAGGCGTCCACCTCCGCGTGGGCCGGATCGTTGCACGGGCCGCGCGTGGTCAACCACTACGGGCCGACCGAGGCGACCGTCGGCGTCACCACCCACGAGGTCACCGGCGCCGAGGAGACCCAGACCCTGCCCATCGGCCGTCCGCTGCCCGGAGCCAGGGCGTATGTGCTGGACAGACGCGGCGAACCCGCCCCGATCGGGGTGATCGGCGAGATCCACCTCGGCGGCGACCGGCTGGCCAGGGGCTACCTCGGCCGCCCCGCCCTCACCGCCGAGCGCTTCCTGCCCGACCCGTACGGCGAGCCGGGATCACGCATGTACCGCACCGGCGACCTCGGCCGCTGGCTGCCCTCCGGTGACCTCCAGTTCCTCGGCCGCCGCGACCTCCAGGTGAAGGTACGCGGCTACCGGGTCGAACTCACCGAGATCGAGGAGGTCCTGACCGGGCATCCGGCCGTCGGACAGGCGGTGGTGGACCTGCGCCGCGACCGCCTGGTCGCCTACCTGACCGGGGAACGCGCGAGCGTCGCCGACCTGCGCGCGTATCTGGCCGACCGGCTGCCCGAGTACATGATCCCGGCCAGGTACGTCTGGCTGGACCGGCTGCCGCTCAAGGCCCACGGCAAGGTGGACCGCGCCGCGCTGCCGGAGCCGGGCGCCGACCGTCCCGACGAGGACGGCGGATACGTCCCGCCGGAAACCTCGCTGGAGACCGCGATCGCCGAGGTCTGGGCCGGGGTGCTCGAACTCGACCGGGTCGGCGCGGAGGACGACTTCTTCGAGCTGGGCGGCCACTCGCTGCTCGCCGCCCAGGTCGTGGCCCGGCTGCGCGGCGTGACCGAACGCCCAGTCACGATCATGGACCTGTTCCGGCACCGCACCGTCCGCGCCCTCGCCGCCAAAGCCGCCGCGCCCGACGACGGCCCCAGGAAGCTGCTCAACCGGCTCACCCCGGCCCGCGCCGTCTCCGCCAGCCTGGTCTGCGTGCCGTACGGCGGGGGCAGCGCCGCCATCTACCAGCCGCTCGCCGACGCGCTGCCGCCGGACTGGGCGCTGCACTCCGTCGCCGTGCCCGGCCAGGAGTGGGGCCTGGACGAGGAGACCCGCCCGGTCGCCGAGGTCGCCGACGCCTGCGTGAGGGAGATCCTGGCCGACGTGCCCGGCCCGCTCTCCCTGTACGGCCACTGCGGGCTCGGCGTGATGCTCTGCGTCGAGATCGCCCGGCGGCTGGAGGCGGCCGGGCGGCCGGTCGACGCGCTCTACCTGGGCGGCGGCTTCCCGTTCGCCCGGCCCAAGACGATCATGACGCCGCTGCGGGACCTGGCGGACCGGCTGCGCAGCGACCGCGTCTGGGCCAACGCGCTCGTCGCGGCCGGGCTGGACATCGACGAGCTCGACCCCGACCAGCTCGCCGCGATCATCCGCAACCGGCGGCAGGGCACCCGTGACGCCGAGGCGTACTTCACCCGGCTGTTCGCGGAGAGCCCGGAGCCGCTGCGCGCCCCGATCATCTCGGTCGTCGGCGACCGCGACCCGGCCACCGAGTTCTACCAGGAGCGCTACCTGGAGTGGCACCACCTGACCGGCGAGACGGCCGTCGTCGTCCTGGACGAGGCGGGCCACTTCTTCGTCAAGCACCGGGCGGGCGAACTGGCCGAGATCGTCACCGGCACCCGCGCCGCCATCGCCGCCGGGCGGACCGCCGAGATCGAGGACCGCGACCGGTCGTGGTGGTTGCACGCCACCTCCACCGCCGGGACGGACACCCCCGTGACAGCGCGCGGACCCCGGCCCAGCATGAAACGGTTCGGCGCGGTGGCCGCCGGGCAGCTCGTCTCGATCATCGGCTCCTCGCTCACCGAGTTCGCCATTCCCCTGTGGATCTACCTGACCACCGGCTCGCTGGTGAACTTCGCGCTGTTCTCCGTCATCGCGCTGGTGCCCGGCATGCTCGTCGCGCCGCTGGCCGGGGCGATCGTGGACCGCTACGACCGGCGGAAAGTCATGCTGGCCGGCGACGCCGCCGCGGGCGGCACCCAGCTCGCGTTCGGCCTGCTGCTGTGGACCGGTCACATCCAGGTGTGGCACGTCTACCCGCTGCTCGCGTTGTTGTCCGTCGCGCTCACGTTCCAGCGGCTCGCGTACGGCGCGGCCGTGCCGCAGCTCGTGCCCAAGCGTTACCTCGGGCACGCCAACGGCGTCCTCCAGGTGGTCACCGGCACCGCGCAACTGATCGTGCCGCTGGTCGCGGTCGGACTGATGTCCGCGATCGGCATCAGGGGCATCCTCATCATCGACGTGGCCAGCTACGCCTTCGCGCTGTGCTCGGTGCTGCTGGTCCGCTTCCCCTCCGCGATGGGCTGGAAGCGGCGCGAATCCCTGGTCAGGGAGATGGCCGAGGGCTTCCGCTACTCGTGGGGGCAGCGCGGGTTCCGTGGCATGCTGCTGTTCTTCGCCTGCCTGAACGTCTTCCTGTCGCCGCTGTTCCTGCTGCTCACCCCGCTCGTGCTGGGCTTCGCCACCCTGTCCGACGTCGGGCGGGTGTCCTTCGCCGGAGGACTCGGCGTCCTGCTCGGCGGCCTCGCCATGACGGTGTGGGGCGGGCCGCGGCGGCTCCGGATGCGGGGCGTGCTGCTGGCCACGCTCGTGCTCGCCGCGTTCTGCCTGGTCACCGGCCTGCAGGAGAGCCTGATCGTGATCGCCGCCGGAGCGTTCGGCATGTCGCTGGCGCTGACCCTGGTCAACGGCGTCTACGCCACGATCATCCAGGTCAAGGTGCCGCAGCGGTTCCACGGCCGGGTCATCGCGCTCAACACCCTCGTCGCCTGGTCCACGTTGCCGATCGGCTTCGGCCTGGTCGCTCCGTACGGGACCTCGCTGTTCGAGCCGCTGCTCGCCCCGGACGGGCCGCTGGCGAGCACGGTCGGCCAGGTCATCGGCGTCGGCGAGGGCCGGGGCGTGGCGTTCATGTACGTGGTGTTCGCGCTGGCCATCGCCGTGATCGCGCTGGTGGCGCTCAAGGTCAGGGTGCTGGCCCGGTTCGACCACGACGTGCCGGACGCGCCGCCGGACGACGTCATCGGCCTGGAGGCGGTCCGCCGCCGTACGGCCGTTCACTGAGCCTGGTCACGGCTGCCGAGACCGGCACAACGGCAGGTTTCGGCAGATCGGAGGCATGGCGTTCTGCGAGATCGGGGCGCGACCGTAGCACGGGTAGTTGTGGAGCCGCAGCGCCGTCGATCGGAGGATCGCATCCCATCGCCGCTCACTTCTGTCCGAGCGGGAAGCGAGTGATGACTGCGAAGGGCCGTGCGATCAGTCGTCTCCACCTCGATCTCACGAAGCCCGCCGAGGAGGATCGCCGGCTTGGCCAGACGGCAAACGCGCTGATACCCCCGTCACCAGAACTCTGCAGTCATCGGTGCCCCAGGACGTTGACCACACGGCCGCTCGGATCACGAACGAAGAACCGGCCACCTGACCGGCAGCGGAAAACCGCAGCCGCTCAGGAGCCGAGATAGCGCAGCACGGCCAGGACGCGCCGGCTGTAGCCGGTGGTGTGCGACAGCGCGAGCTTGTCGAACAGGGCGTTGACGTGCTTTTCCACCGCGCTCTGCGACACGTGCAGCGATTGGGCGATCGAGGCGTTGGTCAGTCCCTGGGCCATGAGCTCAAGCACCTGGCGCTCGCGGGCGGTGAGCTGGGCCAGCGGGTCGGCGTGGCTGGTGCGCGCGAGCAGCTGGCGCACCACCTCCGGGTCGAACGCCGTCCCGCCCGCCCCCACCCGCTCCAGCGCGTCCAGGAAGTCGCCGACCTGGGCCACGCGGTCCTTGAGCAGGTAGCCGACCCCGTCGATGCTGCCGCTCATCAGCTCGGTGGCGTACTTCTTCTCGACGTACTGCGACAGCACGAGCACCTTGACCTCCGGCCGGCGCCGCCGGATCTCCAGCGCGGCGCGCAGGCCCTCGTCGGTGTGGGTGGGCGGCATCCGTACGTCGACCACCACCGCGTCGGGTCTTTCGCCGTCCACCGCCTCCAGGAGCGCGTCGGCGTCGCCCACCGCGGCCAGGACGTCGTGACCTTCCTCCTTGAGCAGCCGCACCAGGCCCTCGCGCAGCAGTGCCGAGTCCTCGGCCAGCATCACGCGCACGCCGGCTCCGCTTCGATCACGTCATCCTCCACTCGCACGACGACCATGGTGCCTTCCTGCCGTACCCCGGCCTCCGCCGGCCCGTACGCGTCCAGCCGGCCAGTACGAAAACGGTGTTCCAGAGCAGTGCTCCGCCGCCATGAGGCGTATGGCCGTTCGGGGGTGCGGAAAACCACACCCCGTCGTCGCCCTTCCCGCGGCGCGCGAGCGGATCGGCGGGTTCGCCGAGGCCGGGGCGATCGGCCAACCCGCGATCGTCCAGCCGTTTATTTCTCTGGTCTCCAAACTATTGACGGCGCTTCCGCTGGTGTGTGAGCCTCCCTTTCAGATTTCCATGCACGCGGGAGTAGGACGGTCAGGGTCCCCGCCTGATCGTGCATGGCCGGTTGTCCGTGCTCGGAGGGAAAACCGTCCATGCGAACATTCGCACGCCTGCTCGTGGTCGCCCCGTCGGGGCCGGTTTCTTACCTCGGATCAGTCGATGTCGCCACGGTGAGCACGGGCTCCGGGCCATCCGTCCGGACCCCAACCACGAGGTAGGTACATGAAGAACAAGCTCGTCGCCCTCGGCGCCGCCGTGCTCGCGGCCATCGCGTCGATCCTGGTCTCGGTCCAGCCCGCGTCCGCGGCCGTGGGCCTGCACATCAGCGGCACGAAGATCGTCGAGGCCAGCGGCAAGGAATTCATCATGCGGGGCGTCAGCCACCCCCACGTCTGGTACACCAACCAGACCAGCTCGTTCGCCGACATCAAGGCGCTCGGCGCCAACACCGTACGCGTGGTGCTGGGCAGCGGTAAGCGGTGGGGGCCGTCCAACGACGTCGCCAACGTGATCGCGCTGTGCAAGCAGAACCGGCTGATCTGTGTGCTCGAGGTCCACGACACCACCGGGTACGGCGAGGAGGGCGCCGCCGCATCGCTCGACGAGGCGGTCAACTACTGGATCAGCCAGAAGAGCGCCCTGGTCGGCCAGGAGAACTACGTCATCATCAACATCGGCAACGAGCCGATCGGCAACACCAACCCCGCCCAGTGGACCGACGCCACCGCGAACGCGATCAAGAAGATGCGCAGCAACGGCTTCGAGCACCTGCTCATGGTCGACGCGCCCAACTGGGGCCAGGACTGGCAGTACGTCATGCGCGACAACGCCCAGACGGTCCTGGACGCCGACAGCCGCCACAACACCGTGCTGTCGATCCACATGTACGCCGTGTTCAACACCGCCGCGAGCATCGTCGACTACCTCAACCGGTTCCAGGCCAAGGGCTGGCCGCTGGTCATCGGCGAGTTCGGCTGGCAGTTCAACTCGGGCGAGGTGGACCACGAGACGATCCTGTCCGAGGCGCAGTCGCGCGGCCTGGGCTGGCTCGCCTGGTCCTGGAGCGGCAACAGCGACCCGATCCTGGACATGACGGTGAACTTCGACCCCAAGCAGCTCACCACCTGGGGCACGAGGATCTTCAACGGCGCCAACGGCATCAAGGCGACCGCCAAGGAGGCCTCGATCTACAGCGGCAGCAGCCCCTCGCCGTCGCCCAGCGCCTCGCCGTCGAAGTCGCCCAGCCCGTCCCCCAGCGCCTCGCCGTCGAAGTCGCCGTCGCCCAGCCCGTCGCCGTCTCCGAGCGCCTCACCGTCGCCCAAGCCCGGCGGCTGTACGGCCTCCTATTCCGTCGTCGGCCAGTGGCCGGGCGGTTTCCAGGGTGAGGTCAAGGTCACCGCGGGCAGCTCGGCGATCAAGGGCTGGACCGTGACGTGGACCTTCGCCAACGGCCAGACCGTCACCAACGCCTGGAACGCGACGGTCACCAGCAGCGGATCCAGCGTGACCGCCCGCAACGAGAGCTACAACGGCAGCCTCGGCGCCGGGGCCGCCACGACCTTCGGATTCCTCGGATCGTGGAACGGCGGCAACAGCGTCCCCACGCTGTCCTGCACCGCGAGCTGACGGAACACCAGTGCGGGCCGGGCGCGACACGCGCCCGGCCCGTAACCGTGATCGCGTGAGTGGCCGGAAGAACGCCTCATCCGGGCGGGGGCCCTCGCATCGCCCGTCGCGTGGCCGCCTCAGATGACGTCCGAATCTCAAATCGGTTCATCCCCCGCGACCTGCCGAAAGCACCCGGGCCCCCTCATGGCCGCGGATTTCGCCCGCATGGATTCGGTAGATACGGGGAAGGTCTCCTCAATCCCTCGGAAGTGACACGGTTTGGCAACAAATTCACCGGTCGCTTCCGTCGGGTATCGGGGCAGAGCGCTCCGGTACGACCGCCGCCCCATTCGGCGGAGACCATTGGATCGAACGATACGGAGGAACGGTGAAGCCGACCAACCCCCACCGCCCGAAAGGACTGTTGTCCCGACCGGGCGGGCCGCGCCGGCGCATCTCCCAACCCATGATCCTCGCGACCGCGTTCGTGCTGACGGCGTCGGGCGGCATCGGAGTGACTGCGGCCTCCGCCGCCACCCCCGTCACCCCGCCGGCCGACACTTCGGAGCCTGTCGTGACGGCCACCGTGACGATCACGCCGACGGCCGCCCCGGCCGAGACCGTGACCGACTCCCCCACGGCGACGCCCACCACCGAGGTGCCCCTGGTGGGGCCATTCCTCGGGGCGCTGCACGGCGAGGTGGTCGTGCCGACCAAGGACGGGTGCGGCACGGTCACGGTGTTCACCCAGACCGGGCAGGCCGTCGCCGTGGCGGACGACTCGATCACTGTCCGCAGCCAGGACGGCTTCGAGCGGTCGTACGCGATCGACGACTCCACTCAGGTGCTCACCGCCCGCCGGGGCGGCGAGATCCGGCAGGACGCCTGGATCTCGGTCGTCGCGGCCGCCCAGCCCGGCACGCCGGATCCTGCCCCGGAGAGCCCGGCTCCGGTTCCGTCCGCCACCCCGACGGATCCCGAAGCCACGCCGACAGCTCCCGAAACCACACCGGCAGCCCCCGGTGCCACGCCGACGACTTCCGAAGGCACGCCGGCCCCCGCTGAGGGCACGCCGACGAGTCCCGAAAGCACCCCCACTCCGCTTCCCGGCGGGACCTCGGCGGCTCCCGCTCCCCCTGGCGAGACGAGCTCCGCACCTCCGCAGACCGAGGAGACGACGCCCGCCGCCCCTCAGGGGGAGTCGGCGGCGGCCGCCTACGTCTTCGACCTCTCGCGGCCGAGCAAGCGGCTGTGGTACCTCAGCAAGAACTCTCCGTACGCACTGAAGTGGCACTCGGGGAAGCCCGCCTGGCGCGCCCCCGATCCCTGTCCGACGCCGACGGCCATCCCCACAGAGCCGCCGGCCGCAACACCCGACCCGGCCACGCCCCCCGCGGATACCCCGGCTCCCACGGAGACCGCGGCGCCCACCCCCGAGCCGACGCTCACGGAAACGCCGACCCCGACTCCCACGTCCTGATCGACCGTCGGCCGGCCCTCGCCTCCCTCGGCGAGGGCCGGCCTGTCACTGCTCCAGACGGACGGTGACGGTCACGCGGCCCGCTTCGTCGCGCCGGGCGACGGCATGGCCGGTGCGGTCGACCCCGTCCAGTTGCAGGGAGATCGGGCCGCCCTCGGCCAGGAAGTTGCGCCACCACGTCTTGGCGTCGGGGAACTGAACGCCGATCGTGACGGTGTCGGCCACCCGGCGGAAGGCGACGGGCGTGCTGAAGGTGCGTCCTGAGCGGCGTCCCGTGTAGGTGACGACGGTGAGGCGCCTGCTGATCCGCCGGCCCCACCGGGGAGACGAGCGCAACGTCATGACGCAGGAGTTGAAACGGCCGATCGCTCGCCTCGGAAGCGGCCCCCGGTATCGCACAGAAAACCTCCATCACGAGGGGTGTCTCCTGCCGCCAACGTAACGTGGTTAGTGGAGAGCCTTGTCCACTTAACCAGAAGTGAGAAACATGAGCGCTGAGGCATCTCGGATGGCGGCCGTCCCCGAGGGGGCCGTGGGACTGCGCGCCGATGCCCGGCAGAATCGCGACCGCATCGTCGAGGTCGCCCGCCGGCTGTTCGCCGACCGCGGCCTCGACGTACCGATGGCCGCGATCGCCCGGCACGCCGGTGTGGGGGTCGCGACGCTCTACCGCCGCTTCCCCACCAAGGAAGCGCTGGTCACCGAGGTCTTCGCCGATCAGTTCGAGGCATGCGTGTCGGTCGTCGACGACGCGCTGGCGGATCCGGACCCGTGGCGCGGTTTCTGCACGGCCATCGAAAAGGTCTGCGGCATGCAGGCCGCCGACCGTGGCTTCAGCACGGCCTTCGTCGCGGCGTTCCCCGACGCGGTCGACATCGAGCGGGAGCGCGACCGCGCCATACAAGGTTTCACCGAGCTGACGCGACGCGCCAAGGCGACCGGGCGGCTGCGCGCCGATTTCTCTCCGGACGACCTCGCCCTGCTGCTCATGGCCAACTGCGGCGTCATCACCGGCTCCGCCGAAGAGGCCCAGGCCGCGTCCCGGCGGCTCGTCGCCTACCTGCTCAGCGCCTTCCGCGCCGGACCGGCCGACCCCCTCCCCCCGCCCGCCCGACTCACTCTGCACGACGTCCCGAACTCGCCCATCGCCGCCACTCGTCCCGTACCGCGCACCGGCGCCGGGCCGCCGGCGCATCAAGAAACGACGGTGCATCAAGGAGCCGGCAACCGCTGACCGCGGCTGGGGGAGCTTGTTGCGCATTATTCGCAATAGCAAGATGATTGCGTTCCTGTCGCCCGATGCCGTGGCGAGCTGATACGGCTCGTCGGGCGCCGGCCGGCCCCCTTCCCGGGAGGAACGCATGGGTGAGCACGTGGGCCGGGCCCCGCTGCGTCAGATACTCGCGCTCGCCGTGCCCGCGCTCGGGGTCCTGGCCGCCGAGCCGCTCTATCTGCTCGTCAACACGGCCATGGTCGGCCATCTCGGCGCGGTGCCGCTCGCGGGGCTGTCCGTCGGCGGGATCGTGCTGGCGCAGATCTCCTCCCAGATGACGTTCCTGTCCTTCGGTACGACCGCCCGCGCGGCCCGGCTGCACGGCGCCGGCCGCCGGACCGACGCCGTGGCCGAGGGGGTGCAGGCGACCTGGCTCGCCGCGATCGTGGGACTGGTCATCACCGTGGCGGGGCAACTGCTCGCCACGCCGGTCGCCGGCCTGCTCACCGGTGACGGCCGGGTCGCCGACGCCGCGGTGAGCTGGCTCAGGATCGCCCTGCTCGGCGCTCCGCTGATCCTGATCACGATGGCCGGGAACGGCTGGATGCGCGGCGTGCAGGACATGCGGCGCCCGCTGCGCTACGTGCTCGCGGGCAACGTGATCTCCACCGTGCTGTGCCCGGTGCTGGTGTACGGGTTCGGCTGGGGGATCGACGGGTCGGCGGTCGCCAACGTGATCGGGCAGCTGATCTCCGCGAGCCTGTTCGTGCGGGCGCTGCGGGCCGAGGGCGTGCCGCTCGCTCCGGTTCCGGCCGCGATGCGCGCCCAACTCGGTCTGGCGCGCGACCTGGTGCTGCTCGGCCTGGCCTTCCAGGCGTGCTGGGTGTCGGCGACCGCGGTCGCCGCGCACACCTCCGCCGCGGCGGCCGGCGCCCACCAGGTGGTGTTCCAGCTGTGGATGTTCCTGGCCTTCGTCCTCGACGCGCTGGCCATCGCCGCCCAGGCGCTGGTCGGGGCCGCGCTCGGCGCGAACGACGCGGAACGGGCGCGCCGCCTGGCCTGGCAGGTGACCGGCTGCGGGCTGGTCTTCGGGACCCTGCTCGGCGCGGTGTTCGCGGCGCTGGCCGGTCCCCTGCCCCACGTGTTCACCGCCGACGCGACGGTGCTGGCCGAGTTGCCCGGCGCCTGGTGGTTCTTCGTCGCGCTGCAGCCGATCGGCGGTGTGGTGTTCACGTTGGACGGAGTGCTGCTCGGCGCCGGGGACGCGGCATACCTGCGTACCGCGACGGCGAGTGGCGCGGTGCTGGGGTTCCTGCCGGTGGTGTGGGCCTCGCTGCGATTCGGCTGGGGACTGGTGGGGATCTGGTCGGGGTTGTCGGCCTTCCTGCTGATCCGGATGATCACCGTGCTGGCCAGGCTGCGGTCCGGCCGCTGGGCGGTGGTCGGCGCCGTACGGTGACCCGGGCGCGGACAACCCGGTCTGTAGATCGACAGCGACGCGCCCGTTCCGGTGCTCAGCCGAGCGAGGACACGTCGGCGAAGTAGGCCCTCAGGAGCCTGCACCCCTGCTCGATCATGGCCGGGTCGCCCTCCGGTGAGGCCGTGAAGGCGAGCTGGAGAGCGGCCGCCGTGGCCTGGATGGCCAGCCGCATCACGCGGTACGGATCGGGCAGCGGCGGCAGCCCGGCCTCGTCCAGGGCGAACTGGTAGAGCCGCTCGGCCAGCACGTCCCCGCCCTCCTTCGCCTCGCCGGGCGGCAGGAACGTCGGCCCGCCGGGCCGGGTGTCGGCGAAGTCGACCACGGTGTAGCCGGGGACGGTCCTGCGCATCTCGACCGTCTCGGTCAGGACGAGCTCCGCCGCGCGCGGCCAGGTGAGCGCGTCCTCCCCGGCCACCCGGCGGCGCAGCCGCACCAGCAGCAGCTCCAGGTTGCGCAGTGCCAGCTCGCGCAGCATGCCGGGCTTGCCGTCGAAGAACTGGTAGATGGTGCCGCTCGGCACCTCGGCCCGCCTGGCGACGTCGACGATGGTCAGCGCGTCGAGGCCCACCTCGTCCAGGAGGCGGGCGCAGGCGTCGAGGATGCGTTCGACCCTGTCGATGCTGCGCTTCTGGACCGGGCGCCGCCGGATGCCGGGGTTGTCCACCGATCAGTCTTAACATAACGCCCTGTCATGTTCTAACGTGGCACCCTCTCATGTTTTGAACCTCGAAGGAATCGCATGGACGAGGTGCGCGTGACACCCGCAGGACGGGTGACCACCGGCTGGATGACCCTGCTGGCGCTCGCCCAGATGGGCGTCATCATGGCGATGACCGTCGGCAACCAGATCCTGCTGCCCTCACATGTGGCGCACATCGACCCCGTGCACAAGGAGGCGTCGCTGGCGACCGTGTTCGCCGTCGGCGCCGTCTGCACGATCATCGCCAACCCGCTGTTCGGCGCCATGTCCGACCGGACCCGTTCCCGGTTCGGCCGGCGCCGTCCCTGGATCGTGGGGGGAGCGCTGGTCTGCGCCGCGTCCCTGGTGTTCCTCGCCTGGCAGGAGTCGCTGGCCGGGCTGGTCGTCGGCTGGGCGGTGGCCCAGCTGGCGTTCACCGCCGCCCTGGCCGCGGCCATCGCCACCGTGCCCGACCAGGTGCCCGTCCGTCAGCGGGGCAAGGTGTCCGCGCTGGCGGGCGTGGGCCAGCTGACCGGTCCGCTGCTCGGCGGGGTCGTGGCCACGGTTTTGCTGACCGGCACAAAGGCCGGGTTCCTCGCGATGGCGGTGCTGATCCTGCTGCTCGTGCTGCCGTTCGGCCTGTTCACCCGCGAACCCGCGGAAACCACTGCCGCCGCTGCCGCCACCGCCGCAGTCGCCGTCGGAACCACCGCCCCCGCGGCCGCAGCCGTCGCCACCGCCGCGGGCACGGCGGGGTCGCCGCCGTTCGACGTGCGGTCCTTCCTGCGCGGCCTGTGGGTGAGCCCGCGCAGGCATCCCGACTTCGCCTGGTCCTGGTTGAGCCGGCTCTTGATCACCCTCACGCTCGCGATGGCGATCGGCTATCTGCAGTACTACCTGCGGGACGCGGTCCACTACGAGCGGCTCTTCCCCGATTCGACCGTCGAGCAGGGCGTCGTGGTCCTCGTGGCGGTGTTCACGCTGAGCAGCGTCGTGCCGACCCTGCTCGCGGGCTGGCTGTCCGACCGGTACGGCAGCCGCAGGCCCGCGGTCTTCGTCGGCGGCCTCACGATGGCCGCGTCCGGGCTGGTGCTGACGTTCCTGACCAGCTGGTCCGCCGCCATCGCGGCGTCCGTCCTGCTCGGTGCGGGCTACGGCATGTTCGCCGCCGTCGACCAGGCGATGGTCACCCAGTTGCTGCCCGCGGACGCCGACCGGGCCAAGGACCTCGGCATCGTGAGCCTGGCCAACTCCGCGTCCAACACGCTCGGCCCGGTGATCGCCGCACCGCTGGTCACCTCGGCCGGCGGTTACCCGCTCATGTACGGCGTGGCGGCGGGCTTCGCCACGCTCGGGGCCTGTCTGATCTGGAGGATCCGCGGTGTCCGCTGAAAACCACTCCGCCGAGAGGCCCGCGCAGCCGTACGACCAGGGGGCCTGGTGGCGGGACGCGGTGGTCTACCAGGTGTACCCGCGCAGTTTCGCCGACGCGAACGGCGACGGCGAAGGGGACCTGCCCGGTGTGCTGTCCCGCCTCGGCCACCTGGCCGACCTGGGTGTGGACGCGATCTGGCTGAACCCGTTCTATCCCTCGCCGCTGGCCGACGGCGGCTACGACGTGGCCGACTACTGCGACGTCGATCCCCGCTACGGCACGCTGGCGGACTTCGACGCGCTCGTGGCGGCGGCCGCGGCGAAGAACATCAAGGTGATCGTCGACATCGTCCCCAACCACTGCTCGGCCGAGCATCCGTGGTTCCGCGCGGCGCTGGCCGCCGGTCCCGGCAGTCCCGAGCGCGAGCGGTTCGTCTTCCGCGACGAGCCGAACAACTGGCAGTCCGTGTTCGGCGGCCCGGCCTGGACGCGGGTGCCCGACGGGCAGTGGTACCTGCACCTGTTCGACTCCGGGCAGCCCGACTGGAACTGGCGGCACCCCGACGTGGTCGCCCTGTTCGAGCGGGTGCTGCGGTTCTGGCTGGACCGGGGCGTGGACGGGTTCCGGATCGACGTGGCCAACATGCTGTTCAAGCAGGAGGGCCTGCCCGACGTCGTCCCGGGCAGCCAGGGCGGCCCGCTCACGCCGGGTCACGCGGCCGTGCCGTACGAACACCAGCCGGAGCTGCTGGAGCTGTACCGGTCCTGGCGGAAGATCCTCGACTCCTATGCCGGCGACCATGGCACCGCGCCCGCCTGCACCGTGGCGGAGATGTGGTTCGGCCACCCCGACCAGGCCAGGCCCTACCTGGCGGGTGACGGGCTGGCCCAGTTGTTCGGCTTCGGGCTGATGCCCACGCCGTGGTCGGCTGAGGAGTTCCGCACGGTCATCGACGAGTCGCACCGGCTGGCCCGTGAGACGGGCGGGTCGGTCCCGTGGGTGCTGGGCAACCACGACGTGCCGCGCATGGTGTCCAGGTTCGGCGTCGACCAGGACCTGGTCCGCGCACCCACCCCGGAGGTGCTGCTCGGCCGGATGGACGTCGACGTCGAGCTGGGCACCAGGCGCGCACGCGCGGCGGCGCTGCTGCTGCTCGCCCTGCCCGGCGGGGCCTACATCTACCAAGGGGACGAACTGGGCCTGCCGGAACACCTCGCCATTCCGGACGAGGCCCGGCAGGATCCCATGTTCGAGCGCACGCTGCGCACGTTCATCGGCAGGGACGGCTGCCGGGTGCCCCTCCCCTGGTCCGGCGCGGCTCCGCCGTACGCCTTCGGAGCCGAAGACACGTGGCTGCCGCAGCCGGAGGACTGGGCGGCGCTGACCGTGGCCGCCCAGCGGGACGACCCCGGCTCGACGCTGAACCTCTACCGCGCCGCGCTCGCCATCCGGCGCGATCATCCCGCGCTCGGCGACGGCGACCTGACCTGGCTGGACGCGCCGCCCGGCGTGCTGGCCTTCGCCCGCGACCCCGGCTTCACGCTCATGGTGAACTTCGGCGCCGAGCCGGTGCCGCTCGCCTGGCACCACGACGTGCTGCTCGCCAGCGGACCGCTCGACGGCGATCTGCTGCCGCCCGACACCGGAGTGTGGCTCTCTTGACCATCGAAACCGAACCGGGGTTGTGGCTGCTCACCACCCCGTCCAGCGCGTACGCCGTGCGGCTGGGGCCGGACGGCGCGCCGCGCTGCGCGCACTGGGGGCCGCCGCTCACGCTCGGCCAGGCCCGCGCGCTGCCCGCCGGACCCGAGGAGCTGCCGAGCGAGGGCGGCGACCGGTTCGGCGTGGCCGGCCTGCAGGTCAGGTATGGCGACGCCGTACGCGGGGTGGAGTGGCGTCACCTCGGCCACGACATGGACGGCGGCCATTTGACGATCAGGATGGCCGACCGGCACTACCCGCTGGAGATCGACCTGCACTACCGGGTCAGGCCGGACGGCGACGCGATCGACCGCTGGACGACCCTGCGCAACACGGGTGAGGAGCCGATCACGGTCCTGCGCTGCGACTCGGCGGCCTGGGCGGTTCCCCGGCGTGAGGACTACCGGCTGACCCACGTCACCGGCGAGTGGGGCGCGGAGTTCCAGGTCCGGCGTACGGCACTGCCCGTGGCCGAGACCGTGCTGACCAGCAGGCGCGGGCACAGCGGCCACCACGCCAACCCGTGGGTGATGATCGACGCGGGCGACGCGACCGAGGACCGCGGCGAGGTGTGGAGCGCGGCGCTGGCCTGGAGCGGAAGCTGGCGCATCACCGTCGAACGCGACCACGACGGCCGCGCGGGCTGGAGCGGCGGGTTCGGGCACGAGGGGGTCACCTGGCGGCTCGGACCCGGCGAATCCCTGGAGACGCCCGCGTTCACCGGGGTCTATTCGGCCGAGGGGTTCGGCGGGGTCAGTCACCGGTGGCACGACCACATCCGCCGCCACGTGCTGCCCGCGCCCGGCCGGGTCAGGCCGGTGGTCTACAACTCGTGGGAGGCGACCGAGTTCGACATCTCCCAGGCCCAGCAGATGGAGCTGGCCGAGCTCGCCGCGGGCGTCGGCGTGGAGCTGTTCGTGATGGACGACGGCTGGTTCGGCGGGCGTACGGGCGTGTTCGCGGGCCGTACGGGCGAGACGGCCGGCCTGGGCGACTGGTGGCCGAACCCCGACCGCTTCCCGGACGGCCTCACCCCGCTGATCGACCACGTGAAGCGGCTCGGCATGAGATTCGGCCTGTGGGTGGAGCCGGAGTCGGTCAATCCCGACAGCGAGCTCTACCGCACGCGCCCCGAGTGGGTGCTGCGCCAGCCGAACCGGCGCGCGACCGAGGTGCGCGACCAGCTCCTGCTCGACTTCTCCCGGGACGACGTCGCCCAGTGGGCGTACGACCGGCTGGACGAGCTGGTGACCCACAACGACATCGCGTTCCTGAAGTGGGACATGAACCGGCCGATCACCGAGGCCGGCGACGAGGTGTGGGTGCCGTACATCAGGAACGTCTACGCCGTGATCGACCGGCTGCGCGCGGCGCACCCGCATCTGATGATCGAGGGCTGCGCGAGCGGCGGGGGCCGCGCCGACCTCGGGATGCTCGCCCGCACCGACCAGATCTGGACCTCGGACAACACCGACGCCGCCCAGCGGATCGCGATCCAGCACGGCTACGGCCAGATCTATCCGGCCTGCACGATGGGCGCCTGGGTGACCGACAGCCCCAACGCGCTCACCGGCAGGCAGACGCCGCTCGCCTTCCGCTTCCACGTCGCGATGTCGGGCGCGCTCGGCATCGGCGGCGACCTGCGGCGCTGGGACCCGGCCGACCTGGAGCAGGCCAAGCAGTTGACAGAGCAGTACAAGCTGATCCGTCCGGTCGTCCACGAGGGCCGGATGGACCGCCTCGCCGACTGGGCCGTGCAGTACACCCTCGATCCGCACATCGTGGTCTTCTCCTGGCGGCCGACCACGCTGGTCCGCGTGACGGCCCCCGTACGGCTGAAAGGTCTGGACCCGGACGCCCGCTACCGCGACGAGGACACCGGGGAGACCCACCACGGCGCGCTGCTGATGAGCCACGGACTGCCCCGGCCGTGGCCGTTCGACGCCACCGGCGAACTGAAGAGGCTCACCCGTGTCGGATAACCCGCTTCCGGAGTACCCGCGACCCCAGCTCGTCCGCGACAGCTACCTCAACCTGAACGGCCGCTGGGAGTACGCGGTCAGGGACTACGCCCCCGAGACGTACGACGGCGAGATCCTCGTGCCGTACTCGCCGGAGGCGCCGCTGTCCGGGGTGAACCGGCGGCTGCTTCCCGGGGAGACCCTCTGGTATCGGCGCTCGTTCGAGCTGCCGGAGGACTTCGCCGGCGGGCGGGTGATCCTGCACTTCGGCGCGGTCGACCAGACCTGCCGGGTGTGGGTCAACGACGACGAGGTCGGCGGCCACACCGGCGGCTACCTGCCGTTCTCCTTCGACGTCACCGACGCGCTGCGCTCGTCGGAGAACACCCTCGTCGTCGCCGTGCAGGACGACACCGGGAACGGCTCGCGGGGCAAGCAGCGGCTGCGGCGCGGCGGCATCTGGTACACCCCGCAGTCGGGCATCTGGCAGACGGTCTGGGCCGAGCGCGTGCCCGAGGTCCACGTCGAACGGCTCACGCTGACCCCGCTGCTCGACGACTCCTGCGTGGAGGTGACGGTCCACGCGTCCGGCGGCGAAGCGCACGTCGAGATCTCGGCCGGAGGCGAAACGGTCGCGCGGGTCACAGTGCCGACCGGGCAGCCGGTGCGGGTTCCCCTGCCCGAGGTGCGCGCCTGGAGCCCCGAGGATCCCTTCCTGTACGACGTCACCGTGTCGCTCGGCGCGGACCACGTGCGGAGCTACTTCGGCATGCGCTCCTTCTCCGTCGGGCCCGACGCCGACGGCGTCCCCCGGCTGCTGCTGAACGGCCGGCCGTACTTCCACGCCGGGGTGCTCGACCAGGGCTACTGGCCGGACGGCCTCTACACGCCGCCGTCGGACGAGGCGATGATCCACGACATCGCCACGATGAAGCGGCTCGGCTTCACGATGCTGCGCAAGCACATCAAGATCGAGCCGCTGCGCTGGTATCACCACTGTGACCGGCTCGGCATCCTCGTCTGGCAGGACATGGTCAACGGCGGCGAGCCGTACCGTCCGTGGGTCATCACCACGCCGGCGTTCCTGCCCCTCGTGCGGCTGGACGACCGCCGCCACCGCCGGTTCGGCCGGGCCGACGCGGCGGGCCGTACGGCGTTCGAGGCCGAGATGCGCGCCACGGTCGAGCACCTGCGCAACGTGGTGAGCCTGGCGGTCTGGGTGCCGTTCAACGAGGGCTGGGGCCAGTTCGACGCCGCGCGGATCGCCGCGGAGCTCACCCGGCTCGACCCGACGCGTACGGTCGACCACGCCAGCGGCTGGCACGACCAGCGCGCGGGCGACCTGCGCAGCCTGCACGTCTACTTCCGCCGGTTCCGCCCGCCGCGCCCGGACGGCCGGGTGCTCGTGTTGTCCGAATACGGCGGGTACAGCCTGCGGGTCGAGGGCCACGTCTGGGGCGAGAAGGAGTTCGGCTACCGGCGGTACGGCACGGCCGACGCGCTCGGCGAGGCGTTCGCCCGGCTGCACGAGGAGCAGATCATCCCGGCCGTCGCGCGCGGCCTGAGCGCGACCGTCTACACCCAGTTGTCCGACGTCGAAGACGAGATCAACGGCCTGCTCACCTACGACCGGGCGGTGCTCAAGCTCCCCGAGGACCTCGTACGCTCGATCACGGAAAGGCTCAGGTTCGCATGACCACGCACGAGCGGGAGATCACCGCACCCGTCGACCTGTGCCTGCCGGACGGGCGGCTCAACCCCGGCGCGGTGGGCTGGACCCGCCGTCCTCTGCACCGGGGCAACCTGCGCGGCTGGGGACGGCGCAAGCGCTGGGAATACTGGGGCGTCGTCACCCCCCGCCACATCATCGGCCTGGTCGCGTCGTCGCTGGACTACGCCGCGGTGAACGGCGTCTACGTGCTCGACCGGGACACCCGCGTGGAGATCGCCAAGGACGTCGTGGTGCCGCTGGCCCGCGGCGCCGTCTTCCCCGACCGCAGCGGCGCCGGGACGGCGTCCGTACGGGGCGGCGGTGTGACGATCGACATCGAGCAGGGTGCTTCCGGCACCACGATCCGGGCCGCGGCGCCCGGCATCGAACTCGACCTGGAGGTGCCGCTGCCGGAGGGCCACGAGTCGCTCGGCGTGGTGGTGCCGTGGGGGCAGAACCGGTTCCAGTACACGGTGAAGGACGTCGGCCGTCCGGTGCGCGGGCGGCTGCGGCTGGAGTCGGCCGAGTTCCCGATCGACGAAGCGGAGTCGTTCGCCGTACTCGACCACGGCCGCGGGAAGTGGCCGTACTCCATCACGTGGAACTGGGCGGCGGGCAGCGGACCCGGCCTGGCGATCCAGCTCGGCGGCAAGTGGACCGACGGCACCGGCTCCACCGAGAACGCCCTGTTCGTCGGCGGCCGCCTGCACAAGATCGGCGACGAGCTGGAGTGGTCGTACGACCGGACCGACTGGCTGCGCCCGTGGCGGATCACCGGCCCGCGGGTGGAGGTGGAGTTCCACCCGTTCCACGAGAAAGTGGCCCGCACCGAGCTCGGCCTGGTGGGCAACGAGACGCACCAGTGCTTCGGCCACTTCTCCGGACGGGCCCGGGCCGACGACGGCGCCTGGGTGGACCTCGACGGCCTCACCGGCTGGGCCGAGGAGGCCCGCAACCGCTGGTGATCCTCGCGGCCTACCGGCCGGGGACGCCCTCGGCGCCCTACGTGATCCGAGGGCGCACGGCCTGCAATTGGCACCATTGCCGGGGAAAAAGCCTGGGCTCCGGCGGTTCAGCCGCCGGAGCCCTTGTCCCTGCTCTGGGGAATGAATACTCCCGTGCTCGAAAGCGCTCACCGACGAGTCGATATGCGAGCGCTCGCGCTCGGAGCATCTCTTGAATCAGCCGACGCTACGTTGCTCATGGACACGGCCACCCAGGCCTTTCGACCATTCACCCCGAAGCATGTGTTTTTCCCCAGGACGTCAGGCCGGCCTTTTTAGTTGAAACCGCAGGCAAACAATGCGGGGAGTACATCGGAGCAGCGGCCGGCGACGCAGACGTCCCAGAGGATGTCGTCGAGGTCCGAGCGGTTGTTCTGGCACCTGTTCTGACAGTTGTTCTGACAGCAGTCGTTCCGGAAGCCATCGTTCCGGACGGAGCTGTTTTCGAAGGTGTTGTTGAACCCGTTGTCGAACTCGTTGGTGCACGGGTTGGTATAACCCCAGCCAGTTGGGGCGGTCGTCGCGCTCGCGGCCGTGGCGCCCGCGAGAAGGGCACCACCGCCGAGCGCGGTGGAAAGTGCGAGTCCGGCGATGACCTTCTTGAGCTTGGGCATTTCGTCCCCCTCTAAAGGATCAACTGCCTAATGTGTGCGCCATTCCTAAATGAACAGGAATGTCGCCTAATGACCGTTAAGTGGTCATTGCCCCGCGACGTCATACTTTCCAGATGGAACGGGCGACAAACGGCGATCTACGGTATTTAATGCCTCCTTGTTCCATTGAGGGCACTCCTCGGGCCCTTATGACGCCTTTATCCCCTAATGTCCGATTCTCTCTGCGTCGGACACGGCGGATGTGACAGGCGCCGGCGAGGAGGGCGGGACACACCGGCCGTGGTCTCAGCCCGCGTGCAGCATGGTGAGGAGCGCGTGCGCGACGTCGAGGAACTGGTCACGCGAAGAGGTCGCGGTCTGCAGGTCGACGAACGCCTCGTGGGCCCCCGCCTCGGCGAGGGTCAGCAGGTAGTCGGCGACCTGCCGTACGGTTCCCACGTGCGGCACCTGGTCGGCGGGCGCCGGCGAGTCGGTGATCACGGGATTGACCCGCACCACCATGCGCAGAGCGGACGGATCCCGGCCCGCGCGGGACGCGGCCCCCAGCGCCATGTCCCACAGGGAGGTCAGATACGGCATCGGCATGGCCGCGCTCAGCCAGCCGTCGGCCCGCCGGCCGACCCTCTCCAGCGCCGGAGGCGTGTAACCGGCGAGCAGGATCGGAGGGCGTGGCCGCTGGCAGGGCTTGAGGTCGATGTGCGACGGCGGGACCGTCCACAGGGCGCCCTTGTGCTCGACCACCTCACCCGTCCAGACGGCCTCCATCAGGTCGAGCGTCTCCTCCAGCCGCTCTCCCCTCCCCTGCCAGGGCACCCCGGTCGCGGTGTACTCGTCGCGAAGCCAGCCGAGACCGATGCCGACATCCAGGCGTCCGTGACTGAGCAGGTCGAGCGAGGTCAGCGTACGCGCGAGCAGGACGGGCGGCTGCCACAGCGCGTTGAGTGTGCTGGTCCCCAGCCGGATCTCGCGCGTGCTGACCGCGGCCAGCGTCAGTGCGGTGAGTGGGTCGAAGAACGTCCCGAAAGCCGGGGGGACCGTCCCGTCTCCTCCGGGGTACGGATCGCTGGGCGTCAGCGGCAGCAAGATGCGGTCGCCCGCCCACAGGCTGTCGTAGCCCATCGCTTCGAGATCCGTGCTCGCCTGCCGGATGAATTCCGGATCGGCGAACGCGCCGTACTGGGGGACCGTGTATCCGAGCCGCATGAGTGTTTCCTTCGCACTGCGCCGGTAGAAGAACCGCCCTGATCGGGCGTCGGCGGAGACGCTAGGAAAGGCCGCTTGCGGAAAACTTGGGCAAGTCGAGCTTTAGATCCAAGAACGCCCCAAGGCTGGCGTTGCCCGTGGCCGGACGTCGAAACCGGCAATGGCGGGTGACGAAGGTCTGCCGCGCACCGATTCTCGGCGGCGGCGCGGGTCAGGGAGCGGCAAGGCGAGCGGATGCCCGGCCCAAGGCGGCCTCATGCCCTTCGCCCGGCCCAAGGCGGCCTCATGCCCTTCGCCCGGCCCAAGGCGGCCGCATGACGTTCCCGGCGGCCTGCCGGGCCGGGGCGAGATTCCTCCTGCCGAGGCATCCGCTCAGAGGCGTCCGCTCAGGCGCCGGCAGCCGCCCCCGCGTGCGCGGCGGCCGTCTCCGCGGTTCCCGCCGCGGAATCCTCGGTGGGCTCTCCGGTGGAGTCCTCCGGGTCGGCGTCCGGGTCGGCGTCGGGGTCGGCGTCGGGGTGCGCCGCGACGAACTGCTCGATGACCTCGTCGGCCATCTTCCCGCGCGCGGGCACGTCCAGCCCCTGCTCGCGGGCCCATTCACGCACGTCCGTCAGCGTGTAGCCGCGCAGACGCGGGGAGGTGTCCGCGGCCTTCTTGGACCGCGACGCCTGCTTCACCTCACGGGCGTTCTCCAGCACTTCCTCGATGAGCGCGAGAGCCGCGCTCAGCCGCTGCTGGTTCGCGTCGGACAGGTCGATGGCGAAGGTCCGGTTCAGCAGCGGGAATTCCCGTCTCGCCACATCGTCGCCCTCGGAGTGGTCGAGGTCGTCAACCAGTATCACCTTCTGCGCCACGTGCAGCCCTTCCAGGGTGGATCTTCGTCTAACTGGACCGTGGCATCCTACTGGTGCTTGCATCGCCGGCCCGCCTTCCCGGGTTCTTCGACCCGAGCACGAGAGCCACGGCGGCGACACCGTACGCTGCCGTCGTGAGCAGGGCGGGCAGGAGAATCCCCGGAGACAAGTAGTCGGGCTGGCTGCCCGCGCTGATGCCCGCCACGGTCACCGCACGCGGGAACTCGTCGATCGCGACCACCAGATTGACGATCGCCATGACGCCGAGCAGTGCCACGACGACCCACCTCGCCTTCCGCAGGTGCCGGTGGAAGACGGCCGCCACCAGGACGAGCATCGGCAGATACCACGCGATCACGACGTCCAGGCCGAAGAACCGGCGCGCGGCGACCCCGATGAAGAGCCCCAGGAAGGAGAGGATCGGCTGGTAGCCGGGGTCACCGCCCTGCGTCGCGATGGGGAAACCCATGGGCGCCGCCGAGGCGAGCACCGCCAGGACCAGCCACGGCCATGCGCGGCGCGTGTTCGCCTCGTGCGGCGGATGTTGCCCGGACACCGCCGAAGTATCCCAGGCCCCCTGCCACGTCAGGGATTCACTCGTGGCCGTGCGTGCCCCATCCGGAGACGATCAGGTCGTCCTCGACGACCAGCACCTCGTAGCACGCCGCGATCCGCCCGGCTCCGGCAGGCGGCACCGGGAAAACGGCCCCGCCTCAGGAACCCGTGTGCAGGCGGCGGTGCAGCGCGCGGACCTCGTCCGCCAGTTCGGGCACGGGCCCGGCCACCCGCACACCGGGCGCGACCTCGTTGACGGGGAGCGTACGCACCGGCGGGGGCGGCACGTCCCATTCGGCCAGCCACTGCGCGAGCTGGGCCGACGACACCACGTAGACGATCCGCCCGAGACCCACCCATCCGTGCGCCGCCGCGCACATCGGGCAGTGCTCGCCGGAGGTGTAGACCGTGGCCTTCGCGCGTTCCTCCGGCGTCATGTTCCCCGCGGCCCAGCGCGCCAGCTCGAACTCGGGGTGCCGCGTGTGGTCACCGCCGGCCACCCGGTTGCGGTCCTCGGCCAGGACCTTCCCGTCCCCGGAGACCAGGACCGAGCCGAACGGTTCGTCCTCCGCCTCCAGCGCTTCCTTCGCCAGCTCCACACAGCGGCGCAGGTGCCGCAGTTCCTCAGTCGTCGGCTCGTAACTCATGATCGAAACAGTAACGCCGAACGGGGCGGGTAAGCGCGAGGGGCATGCCGGAGGAGCATCTGACCTGGGAAGTCATGGCTTTATCGAGTTGTTATATCCGGGTGAACGAAGGCCAGAGACTGCTGGACATCCGCCGCATCTACGTCGAGCCCGCCGCGGCCGAGCTGCCGCGCGGCAAGGAGATCCTGGAGCGGTTCTCCGAGGCCGAGCGGATTGAGATCGAGGCCCACCACCGCATCCCCGAGCTGTACGGCGACGAGGCGAACGTGGCCCGCTGGGTCAGGATCAAGACCGAGGCGCTGGTCCTCGGCGTCAAGAAGTCGCTCACCGCGCGGCCGAACGGCCGGTCGAGCGACTTCATCGCGCCCTCGACCGCCAACGGCTGCGCGATGGCCTGCGCGTACTGCTACGTGCCGCGCCGTAAGGGCTACAGCAACCCGATCACGGTGTTCGCCAACATCGAGAGGATCACGGGTTATCTCGCCGGGCACGCCGGGCGGCAGGGCGTCAAGCCCGAGCCCAACCAGGTGGACCCGCACGCCTGGGTCTACGACATCGGCGAGAACTCCGACTGCTCGGTGGACGCGACCGTCTCCGGCAACGTGCGCGACCTCGTCGATCTCTTCCGCGACCTGCCGAACGCCAAGGCGAGCTTCGCCACCAAGTACGTCAACCGCGACCTGCTCGGCTGGGATCCGCGCGGCCGTACGCGCATCCGGTTCAGCCTGATGCCGGCCGCCGACGCCAAGCTGCTCGACATCCGCACCTCGCCGGTCGCCGACCGGATCGCGGCCATCGGCGACTTCGTCGAGGCGGGATACGAGGTGCACATCAACTTCAGCCCGGTGGTCGTCCGCGACGGCTGGCTGGAGGACTGGGCGGAGCTGCTCGGGCAGCTCGACGACGCGCTGAGCCCGGCCGCCCGCGCCCAGCTCGCCGCCGAGGTCATCTTCCTCACGCACAACGACCGGCTGCACGAGGTCAACCTCGGCTGGCATCCCAAGGCCGAGGAGGTGCTGTGGCGTCCCGACCTCCAGCAGCCGAAGCGCTCGCAGACGGGCGGCTGGAACGTCCGTTACAAGAGCGGCCACAAGGGCCGCTACGTCACCGCGCTCACCGACCTGATCGCCGAAAAGATCCCGTACTGCCGGGTCCGCTACGCCTTCTGAGCGCCGCCGTCATCCCGCGAGTTCGCGTACGACGTCCGGTCTGTTGGTGATGACGCCGTCCACGCCCGCCCCGATCAGGCGGCGTACGGCGGCGGGGTCGTCCACGGTCCAGGCGAGGACCTTCATCCGCAGCCGGTGGACGCGCCGGACGTACTCCGCCGTGACGTCGGCGTGAGGCGGGTTGATCTGGTCGGCGAACCGGGCCAGGCCGGGCAGGTCCGCGACCTGCGGCGTGCCGAGCAGGCCGATCGGCACCCGGGGCATGAGGCGGTGGAAGCGGCGCATCGAGTCCCAGTCGAACGACTGCACGACGACCCGGCCAAGCCAGGCCGGGGAAGACCTCCTCCGCGTCGGTCGTACGGCCGAGCGTCGTGTCGTGCATCAGGACCAGGTGGTGGTCCCCGGTCTCCTGGACGTCGAGTTCGAACATGTCCGCGCCCTGGTCACGGGCCAGTTCGAAGGCGGCGACGGTGTTCTCCGGCGCGTACGCGGACGCGCCGCGATGGGCCACGACCAGCGGCGCTGACGCCGCCGCGGCGGGGACGATCGAGGTGAGGGCGATCAGGACGATCGCGGCGATGAGGCCGAGTCGCCGGCGCATGGTTCTCCTCGGAGTCGGGAGTGACTACGGGGAGAACCTGACCGTATGCCATTACATCAAGTTGATTTCCCGGTGGCGGCTGGATGCCTGCTCGGTGAGCATCACGCCGTCTCCGGACGTTTCCGCCCGGATCGGTCAGAGGCACGCGCGGTGACCACGACCGTGGCATAGGTCATCGTGAAACCGCCTCCCATCGCGTCGATCGCGGCCCCGACGTCCGCCAGCGCCTCTGCGAGCTTGTCCGACGGGACCTGGGTGAGGGCGCCGGACGTGGGCATCTGGTCCAGCCACTCGTCACGGGTGTAGAACCGCTGCCAGTCGTACCGCCACAGCTCCGGGTCTCCGAACGCGCCCGCCTCCCTGATCCCGTCGGCGGCCTTGGCGAGTAGCGGCCGGTAGCCGTCGAGGGCCGACCCCGCAGGCCGGTCCTGGGACGGGAAGCCGGGCATCACCCGCCGGTAGACCGCGGCGTGGGCCTCCGCCACGGCCGACGGAGGCTCGAACACGTGCCAGAACGCCGCCAGCCGGCCACCGGGACGCAGCACCTCGGCCGCCTTGGCCGCTCCGGCGGCCGGATCCACCCAGTGCCAGGCCGTTCCGGCGACCACCGCGTCGAACGTGCGACCGGCGGGGTCCCAGGCTTCGAAGGTCGCCACCTCGACCTCGAGTCCGTCACGGCGTGCGAAGTCCGCCATCCGCGCGTCGGGTTCGACTCCGAGCACCGTGCAGCCCGCCGCCCGGAACTGCCGGGCCGCGATGCCGGTGCCGCAGCCGACGTCGAGGACGTCCGGCCCGGGACTGGCGGCGGCGATTCGCTCCACCATCCCGCCGGGATAGGGCGGCCTGGTCCGGTCGTAACGCTCGGCGTCCACGCCGAACGACTCCGCCATCCCTCTGGCCTTGTGTGGTTCGTTCTCAGAAGCTGGAGTGGGCATGCGCCCACTATGAGTGGGCAAGCGCCCACTCGTCAAACCGGATAAAGTCGACGGACGGACAGGAGGGGATGGAACGGTGCCGACGGGGGTCGCTCTCCGCGACGCGCGGGAGCAGTTGTTCGCCGCCGCCGAGCGCGTCCTGCTCAGGGACGGGCCGAGCGCGCTGACCAGCCGGGCGGTCACCACCGAGGCGGGCTGCGCCAAGGGTGTGCTGCACCGGCACTTCGCCGACTTCGACGCCTTCCTCGCCGAGCTCGTGCTCGACCGCATCGCCAGGATCGACGCTCAGGCCGCCGCCCTGCGTCAGTCCGCCGGGACCGGCACCGTCGCCGGCAACCTGACCGCCGTGCTGACGGACCTGTTCGGCTCCGTCGCCGTGGCGGTCGTCGGCCTGATCATCTCCCGCGACGACCTGCGCGCCCGGCTGCGCCAGGCCAGGCCGGGCCCTGGCCTCCCGCTCCTGACGGAGGCCGCGGCCATGCTCGCCTCCTACCTCACGGCCGAGCGCGACCTGGGCCGCATCGCGCCGGACGCCGACGTCGACACGCTCGCTCCCACGCTGCTGGGAGCCTCACACCTGCTGTTCGCCGACCGGGACGGCGGCCCGCCGCAGGCCGACGCCGTCCACAAGATGGTGACCACGGTTATCGCCGGCGTCGTACGGAGCGAGTCGCGAGCGCAGGAAGCCGCCCCCTTCTACGCCAAGGTCACCGCGAACCGAGCTCGAACTCCCCGGCCCTGACGCCTGCGAGAAACGCGGCCCATGCGGGTAACGTGATCAGGCGTGACGAGCACGGACGACGGCGACCGCCTCATGCTGCGCCGCACCTTCACCGAGGACGCCGCCCTCTACGACCGGATGCGGCCCGGCTACCCCGCCGCGATGTACGAGCACATCCCCCGGGCCGGCCGGGTGCTGGAGATCGGCTGCGGCACCGGCCAGGCCACGGCGGCCCTCGCCGCGCGCGGCTGCCAGGTCACGGCGGTGGAGCTGGGGACCGAGATGGCTGCGCTCGCCCGCCGCAAGCTCGCCCGATTCCCCAACGTCGAAGTCGTCAACGCGGCCTTCGAGGAATGGCCGCTGCCGCAGGAGCCGTTCGACGTCGTCTTCGCCGCCACCAGCTTCCACTGGCTCGACCCCCGGACGCGGGTGGGCAGGTCGGCCGACGCGCTGCGGCCGGGCGGCCTGCTGGCCGTCGTCTCCACCGAGCACGTCGCCGGGGGCAGCACGGAGTTCTTCGCGGAGGCCCAGCGCTGTTACGAGCGGTGGGACCCCGCCACGCCGCCCGACCTGCGGTTGAAACCTGGGAGCGACATTCCGTACGACAGCGGCGAAATCGACGCCTCCGGTCGCTTCGGGCCGGTGCGGTTCCACCGTTACGAGTGGGATCACGCCTACACGACGCGCGAGTATCTCGACCTGCTCAGCACGTATTCCAACCACCGGGCGTTGCCCGCCGAGGCTCTCGCGGGGCTGCTCGGCTGCATCGCGGCACTGATCGACGGCCAGTACGGCGGGCGCATCGTGAAGCGCTACCTCACCCAGCTCGCGCTGGCCGAAAGACTCGGCTGACGGGTCAGCCCAGCAGCGGCGCGAGCGCCGTCTCCAGATCCGGCACGCCGGTGAAGAGGACGGCCGTCATGCCGAGCGCCCTGGCCGCTTCGACGTTCTCCGTCCGGTCGTCGACGAACAGGCACCGCTGGAGCGGGACACCCGCGCGCTCGGCGGCGATCTGGTAGATGCGGGCGTCGGGCTTGCCCACTCCCACCCTTGCGCTGCTGACCACCTCGTCGGCGAAGTGGCTCAGGCCCAGCCAGGCGAGGTCGTCCTCCAGATCCAGCGTCGCGTTCGTGACCAGCACGACGGGCACGTGCGCCTGGGCCCGGCGCAGCAGGCCGAGCACGTCCTCGTCCACCCGGGCGGGCGCCTTGACGAACGCCGTGACCAGCGCGCGGGCCTGCTCCCGCGGCACCTCAAGGGCCAGGGCGGCCTCGGCCGCCTCCATCCACTGCTCGACGGTGATCTGCCCCAGCAGCGCCGGCCCGTCCACCCCGGGCGCGAAGACGACCTTGGCCGTGGTGCCCTCGGCCAGGCCCACGGCTCGTTCCAGCTCGGTCAGCTCCGTCTGGTCGTAGAAGCGGATGACACCGTCGAAGTCGCACAGCACCGCGTCGTACGGCCGGGGGATCGTCACCGCCCATGCATACCACGCGTGGCCACCTCCCCGAATGACATGATCGGCGGGTGACGGTCAGACGGCTGCCCCTCCTCGTCCTGTGCGCGATGCTGTGCGGGGTCCGTCTACCTGGTCGGCAGGGCCGGCGACCGCCTCGTCTCCGTCCTGGGGAGCACGGCGGACGCCACCGTGGTGAACGAGATCGGCGCCCGGGCGCTGCTCCGCGCGGGCGCGACGGGGAAGGCCACACCCTCGGCCGTCACGCACGAGGACTCGGACCAGCTTCGAGTCCCGGCTCCTGATGGCCGGGGACGGCTGCTCCGGCGAGCGTACGGTGCCGGTGGAGGTGCGGCTGCCCGAGCCGCTCGGCGAGCGCGACGTGGTCGTCAACCTCGACCAGCTCTACACCCCGGACCGGCCGGGCCTGCTGCGCCGCTGCGGCGAGTTCGGCTGTCACCCGGCGCCGACGGGCTGCACCTCCGACTCCTACCACCAGGCCGCCAGGGACGCGGACGCCCCGCAGCACAGTTGACCCGGCCGCCTCCGCGGCCGGGAGACAGCGCGTCAGCGCAGCATGTCGAGGGACCGGGCGGTGCCGAGGGAGTCGTCGGCCGCCGTGTGCCGTGGCTCGGCCTCTCCGCGCAGCACCTCGTGGATGTGGCGGATGCCCCAGGAGAACGCCGTCCCCTCGCCCGGCTCGTGCCGGGCGACCAGGCGTCCCTCGCGCCACACTTCGAGCACGTCGTGCGGCTCGGGATGGAACGGGTTGGTCAGCCGGATCTCCCCGCCGGTGCCGACCAGGCGGCTGTACGTCGTGAACGGCAGGTCGAAGCCGCAGCTCAGCATCAGCCGGCCGGGATCGAACTCGAGCACGCCGGCGGTCTCGATGTCCACCCCCGCCTCGCCCTTGACCGCGACGGCATGGCCGGCGACGGCGTCACCGCCGAACAGCAGCTGCGCGAGCCGTACGGGGTAGCAGCCCACGTCGTAGAGCGCGCCGCCGCCGAGGGCCGCGTCGAGCCGGATGTTCTCGGTGCCCGCCATCGTGAAGTGGAAGGACGACCAGACCTCCCGCAGTTCGCCGATCGCGCCCTCGGCCAGCAGGCCGCGCAGCCGCGCCGTCTGCGGGTGGAACGGGAAGACGAACGCCTCCCACAGCGGCCGGGCCGAGCGGCGCGCCACCTCGATGACGTTCTCGGCCTCCGCGGCGGTGAGGCACAGCGGCTTCTCGCACAGGACCGCCTTGCCCGCTTCCAGGGCGGCGATCGTCCACCGCGCGTGCAGGGCGTTCGGCAGCGGGATGTAGACCGCGTCGATCGACGGGTCCTCGATGACGGCCTCGTATCCGCGCACGGCCCCGGCGACGCCGTTCCGCGCGGCGAACTCCTCGGCCCGGGACAGGTCACGGCCCGCCACCACGGCGGCCGTACCCCCGCCGGCCTCGCGCAACGCGGGCAGGAACGCCCGCGCGGCGATGCCCGCCGTTCCGAGGATCCCCCACCGGACAGCCCCACTCATACGGAACTCACTCCTTGCCGCCATTTCACAACCATTGGGGAATACGTGCGGGACCGTAGCACAGCGCCGCCGATGACAACTTTTGCCACGGGAGTCCGATATCGGGCAGCTCATGGGGGTAGGTGACCCGCCGATCCCGACCAGGACGCGACGCGAGCGGACGGGGGATGCGCGATGAGCGAGGAAGCATGGCGGTTCACCCATCTGCCGAGCGACCGGGCGCCCGGGCCCGACTACTCGGGGCCCGGAGTCGAAGCCGAGCTCACCGGGCGGATGCCCGAGAGCCGCCCCGCCGAGCGGCCCGAGCGACCCGAACGCGGCGGCGAATCGTATGACGATCTCTATACGGCCCGGGCCTCGTCCGCCCTCGGCAAGGTGGCGTCGGACGACGGCATGCTCGACGTCCCCATCAAGGCGCCGGGGGAACTCGGCGGCCCCGGCGGGGCGACCAACCCGGAGCAACTGCTCGCCGCGGCCTACGCCTCCTGCTTCCACAACTCGCTCACGCTGGTCGCCGACAGGCAGGGCGTCCGCACCGCCGACGCCACCGTGGACACGGCCGTCACGCTGCGCAAGCGCGGCGCCGCCGACGACTACACGATCGCCACCGACCTGACCGTACGCCTCCCGGGGGTCGAGCCCGAGGCGGCCCGCAGGCTGGTGGAGCAGGCCCACGGAGAGTGCCCGTACTCGCGGGCCTTCATGCAGGGCGCCGAGGTGCACGTCCACCTCGCCTGACCGCCGGCGCCCGCCCCGGACAGGCCGGGACGGGCGCTTCGAGCGGGGCGCGGGCGCCCTAGATCTTCTGCCACAGCGCGGGGACGTTCGGCGGCTCCCAGCCCACGATCGCCGTGTGGGCCTGGATGCACCGGTACGTCGCCCCACCGTAGGTGACCTGGTCGCCGGCCTTGTACGCCGTACCGGCGGCCCAGGTGCCACCGGAAACGGTCGGCGTGGGAGTCGGGCTGGGAGTACGCGTCGGCGACGGGGAGGCAGTAGGCGTGGGGCTCGGGCTGGGAGTACGCGTCGGCGACGGGGAGGCAGTAGGCGTGGGGCTCGGGCTGGGGCTGGGCGTCCCGCCCCCGCCGATCTGGAGGTCGACGCAGGCGTAGAACGCGTTGGCGGTGTCGGCCACGTTCCAGATCGCGAGCACCTTCTGCCGGCCCGTGTATCCGCTCAGGTTCACGGTGTGGCTGAGTGTGGCAGGGGGTTGCGCCCCGTGATCGTCGAAGACGGCGACCCGGGTGCCTCCGATGTAGTACTCCCACGTGCTGGTCGAGTGGCGGGCGGTCAGCGTCCAGGTGAAGGTGACGGTGCTGCCGACGCTGGTGGCCGGCCAGGACTTGCTCTCGTCGTCGAGCTGGGCGAAGCGGGCGTTGCCGCCGCTGCAACTGCGCAGCCCCTTGGGTCCTTCCACGCTCTGGGGCTCGTAGATGATGTCGCCGCAGTTGGGGACGCGGCCCTGGGCGCACATCGCCTGGCGGCTCGGGGGCGACGAGATGTACCCGTGCGCCTGAGCCGGTGAGGCGATGAACACCGTGGCGCCGATGGCGATCGTCGCCGTCGCGAGGAAGGTCAGCATCCTTCGCATGTGTGCTCCTCACTGCTGGGGGGTGGCGCAAATATAAAGGAAAGTTTCCTAACAATGAAGGCCCAATAACTGCGACGGCCAGGGACCCGAGGCGGGATCGGTCCAGCACGGCGCCTGGGCCTTGGCGGGGCCCCCGAGCGGCTTCCGGCATGTCCTCGTGGTGCACTGAGTCCAGGGGGATGTGCGCCATGCCGCAGCGTTCGTCGATCACGACCCGGCCGGCACCGGCTCACGGTGTCGCCGTCGCGGTGCTGTGCCTGGCGGCGACGTCGATCCCGCTGACCGCCGTCCGCCTGCCGGCCGACGACCTGGCCCCGCACGACGACCGGGTGCTCCACGCGCTCGAACCCGGGCCGGAGATGCCGGTGTACGCGCACCCGGCGCTGCTCCTGCTGCTGTTCTGCGGGGCGATCCTGCTGGCCGGGGCGATCACGTATCTCGGCTTCCGCCTCACCGGCGGCGCGATCCGGCCGGTGCCCGCGCCCCGGGCCGAGCGGGAGGAGACCGAGTCGGCCGGCCCCCACCCGGCGGCCCCGGCGTACGACGAGATCGACGGCCTGGCCCCCGGTGTGAACCGTACGCTCGGGCGGCTGGAGGAGGCGCTGGAGCGCCAGCGCCGTTTCAGTTCCGACGCCTCCCATGAGCTGCGCACCCCGCTGACCGCCATGCGGGCCCAGATCGAGGACGCGCTCCAGGCGCCGCAGGAGACCGACGTGGTCACCCTGGCCAGGGCGCTGCTCCCGAGCCTCGACCGGCTGCAGCGGATCGCGACGGACCTGCTGGCGCTGTCGCGGCTGGAGAGCGAAGCGCTCCCCATCAGGCGGCAGCGGGTGGATCTCGGGAGGCTGGCCGAAGGCGAACTGCAGATGTCGCCGGGCATGAAGCGGATGGTCCCCCGGCTGGGCCCGGACGTCGTCGTGCTGGGAGACCCCCACTCGCTCGGCAGCCTCATCAGCAACCTTCTCGGCAACGCGCAGCGGCACGCCGTCAGCACCGTCACGGTCACCGTACGGCGCGAACCGCGAAGACCCGGCGGGCCGCCCGATGGAACGGCCGTGCTCGAAGTGGCCGACGACGGCCCCGGAATCCCACGCGACCAGCGGGAGAAGATCTTCCAGCGGTTCACGCGGCTCGACTCGGCTCGCAGCAGGGACGCGGGAGGAGCCGGGCTCGGACTGCCCATCGCCCGCCAGATCGCCGAGAACCACGGCGGCCGGCTGACCATCGAGGACAGCGCCGAGGGGGCGCGTTTCGTGCTGCGGCTGCCACTTGCCCCCGCCCCCGCTCCCTGAGCGGAACCTCGCCGCGGGCGCGACAGGCCGCCGCGGGGTCCACGCGGGCGCGTACGGGTCGTGCGGGCGGGGTTCCGGCTGGGTTCCGGCGGGTTCCGGCGGGGTTCCGGCGGGGGAAGGAACCGGGACGCGTTGACATGAGCCGCTCGTCACCTACACTCACACGCGTGAACGATCGTTCAAGTGTTGTGGATCTCGTGACGGCCGACTCCTGCGCGCTCCCGGTGGTGGACGCGAGCCGGGTGGAGAGCGTCCGGCGGACGATGCCGGCCCCGGAGTCGGTGGAGGACCTGGCGCAGGTCTTCGGCCTCCTGGCCGATCCCGGACGGTTGCGGCTGATCGCTGCACTGTTGGAGGGCGGCGAGATGTGCGTGTGCGATCTCGCGGCGGCGACCGGCCACAGCATGTCCGCCGCGTCCCACGCCCTGCGCCTGCTCCGCGTCCACAACGTGGTGAAGGTGCGGCGCGCGGGAAGGATGGCCTACTACCGCCTCGCGGACTCGCACGTACGCATGCTGTTCGACCTGGCGATCACGCACATCGGACATGAGGAGCAGGACCGGGACGATGGGTGAGACCGGCAAGGGGCACGGGCACCGCACCGGGACGGGCGACGACCGTGCGCACGGGCGTGGACATGGTCACGGGCATGGGCATGGGCATGGCCACGGTCACGCGGTCAGCGCCGAGGCCGACCGGCGGCTGCTGACCGGCGCGCTGGCGCTCATCCTCGGCTTCATGGCGGTCGAGGTCGTCATCGGTGTCATCGCGCACTCCCTCGCCCTGGTCTCCGACGCCGGGCACATGCTCACCGACGCCATCGCCATCGCCTTCGCGATCATCGCGATGCGGATCGCCGCCCGCCCGCCCCAAGGCGGCTTCACCTACGGCCTCAAACGCGCCGAGATCATCAGCGCCCAGATCAACGGCATCACCCTGCTGCTGCTCAGCGTCTACTTCGTCTACGAGGGCATTCGCCGCCTGATCGAACCCCCCGAGGTCGAAGGCGTCTACGTCGTCGCCACCGGCATCGCCGGAATCGCCGTCAACCTCGCCGCCACCTGGCTGCTGAACAAGGCCAACCGCGCCAGCCTCAACGTCGAGGGCGCCTTCCAGCACATCCTCAACGACCTGTTCGCCTTCATCGCCACCACCGCCGCCGGCGCGGTGATCTGGCTGACCGGCTGGGGGCGCGCCGACGCCCTGGCCGCCCTGGTCGTGGCCGCCCTGATGCTCAAGGCCGGCTGGGACCTGGTCCGCGAGTCCGGCCGGGTCTTCATGGAGGCCGCCCCCGCCGGAATGAACCCCGCCGAGATCGGCCGCAAGGCCGCCGCCCTGGAACACGTCGTCGAAGTGCACGACCTGCACATCTGGGAGGTCACCAGCGGCTACCCCGCCATGTCCGCCCACATCCTGGTCACCCCCGGCGCCGACTGCCACGCCGTACGGCAGGCGGCACAGCGAATGGTCCACGACGAGTACGGCATCGACCACACCACACTCCAGGTCGACCACGCCCCGCCGGAGCTCCTCGCGATCGGCGAAACGGCGGTAGAGGCGGCCGAACCGCATTGTGCCGACGCGCACGGCCCCGCGCACGTCAACGGGCGGACACGATCCGGGGACGACCGCCGGTCGCAGGGCTGCGCCGTCCGCCGATACATCAGGTTCCCCCGCGCCGACCGCCTCTCCGACCGCCCCTCCTGACCGTCATCGGCGGCCCACTGCCGGGCAGGTGGGGGCCGAGCACCGTTGGCCCACCTTTTGTTCGCTAGAGCATCGCTATAGTCATTCCTCGTCGGGCAGGAGTTGCCGGACGAGTGCGTCGAAGGCCCACTCGCGCCACTCTTCCGGGCTCCAGCCGCGTTGCAGGACGAGCAGGTGGTAGATCTCCGGCGCGAGCACGGCCAGCAGGACGTCGGCGGCGCGGGCGACGGTCGTCCCGCCCCGCAGAGCGGTCTTGGCCGCCAGAGCGCCCGCGAACGCGGTCATCACGGTGTGGCGCTGGGACACGGTCGTCTGCCACAGCTCGGCGATCTCCGGATCGGCCGCGGCGGCCGAGCGCAGCACCTCGACGACGGGCACGACCCGCTCGTGGATCCGCGCGGTGGCGTCCACGTGCCGCCTGAGCTGCTCCATGGGCGGCGCTGCCATGACCTCGGCCGCCCAGGGCCGGTCCAGCGTGGCCACCGGCTCGGTGTCGCCGGCCACCGCGACGTCCAGGACCTCCTTGAGGATCGCCCGTTTCGTCGCGAACGTGAAGTAGAGCGTCTGCACGGCCACCCCCGCCTCCTGGGCGATGGCCTGCATGGTCGTGGCGGCGTACCCGCGCTCCACGAACAGCGCGCGCGCCGCGTCGAGCATCCGGGCCCGGGTGGCCGCCGCCTTCGCCGCCCGCACCCCCGTTCCCCGTGCCTCCGCCTGCCGCCTGGATGCCGCCATGTCCCTCGCCTCAGTTGACTAGAGCACCACTTTAGCGGAATATCACTGGAGTCTCACTCTAGTGAAATGAGGTGACCGATGCCGGAGAAAGGCGTCCTGATGGGGCGGGGAGCGGCGCTGCTGCTGATCACCGCCGTCGAGTTGGTGGTCTTCCTGGACCTCGCCGTGGTCAACATCGCCCTACCCGCCATCGGCGCCGACCTGGGGCTGGACGAGGCCGGGCTGGCCTGGGTGACCAACGCCTACCTGCTCGCGTTCGGCGGGTTCATGCTCGTGGGCGGCAGGGCGACCGACCTGCTGGGGCCGCGCCGGGTCTTCGGCGCGGGGCTGGCGGTCTTCACCCTAGCCTCGGCCGTGGCCGGGTTCGCGCCCTGGGCGTGGCTGCTCATAGCCGCACGTGCCCTGCAGGGGCTCGGCGCCGCCGTCGTGGTGCCGGCCCAGATCTCCCTGCTCACCGCCACGTTCACCACACCGGCCGCGCACCGGCGCGCATTCGGTGTCTGGAGCGCGATGGGGGCGTCCGGCGCGGCGATCGGCACGGCCTCGGGCGGCCTGCTCACGCAGGCCCTGGGCTGGCCCTCGATCTTCCTGATCAACCTGCCGGTCGGCGTCGTGGCGCTGGTGTTCATGCGCCGGGTGCTCCCGGCCGACCCACCCCGCCTCCCGGCGTCCCCGGGCTCGCGCGGCGGGCTCGACCTGCCCGGCGCGCTGACGGGCACGGCGGCGCTGCTGCTGATCGGCTACGCCCTCGGCGCCCTCGCCGACCCGGGCACCCGGCTGCGCGCGTGGGTCCTGCTGGCCGCCGGCCTGGTCCTCCTCGGGGTGTTCGTGGCGATCGAGGCACGCGCCGAGCGTCCGCTGATGCCCCTGCGCCTGTTCCGGATCCGCCAGGTGAGCGGCTCCGCCGTGGTCAACACGCTGGTGGGCGCCGCCCACGTGCCGGCGTTCGCCCTGCTGTCGCTCTACCTCCAGGAGACTCAGGGTTACCGCCCGACGGAGTCGGGGCTGGCCGTCCTGCCGGTCGCGGCGGCCGGTCTGGCCGCCTCGCGGGTCCTCATCCCCGGCCTGCTCAAGCGCCTCGGCGCGCGGGGCGTCCTCGCGATGGGACTCGGCCTGCAGGCCGTGGCGCTGGCCTGGTTCGCCCGGCTGCCCGGCGAGGTGACGTACGCGATCGACGTGCTGCCCGCCGGACTCGTCCTCGGCGTCGGCATGCCCGCCGCCTTCGTCGGCGTGACGGTCCCCGCCGTGACCGCGGTGGCCAAGGCCGACACCGGAATCGCCGCGGGGATCGTCAACACCGCGCAGCGCATCGGCTCGGGCCTCGGCGTCACCGCCCTGCTGCTGCTCGCGTCGACGGTCGGTTCCGGGGGCGCGGCGGATCCCCGGACGGCCCTCATCGGGGGGCTGCGCGCGGGCTTCGGGGGGGCCGCCCTCCTGGCCGCGGTGGGGTGCCTGCTCACGCTGACCCTCCTGCGGCCGAACCCGTCTCCCGAGACGCGGGCGGAGGAGAGGGACACGGCGGGCGTGAGCGGCTGACCGGCTCTGTTTGCCGTACGACCTCAGGGGTATCAGGCGCGCATGTTCGCCCCGTCTGACCTGGATGTACTCGTGCCCACGAAGGACCGCCCGGGCGCGCTGGCCGTCACGTTGGCGGGCCTCGCGGCGCAGACCCTGTCCGGGTTCCGCGTCGTGATCTCGGACCAGTCGCACGAGCCGGTCGCCGGCGACCCGCTGGTGGCGGCGCAGCTGCGGATCCTCGGCCACCGCGACAGGCAGGTGGCCGTCCACCGCCACCTGCCCCCGCGGGGCATGGCCGAGCAACGCGCGTTCCTGCTCGGCCATGCCGAGCGGCGGCTGGTGCTCTACCTGGACGACGACGTATGGCTGGAGCCGGAGGCGATCGAGGTCCTGCTGTCCGCGATCGGCGACCTGCGCTGCGGCTTCGTCGGCTACGCCGTGCACGGCCTGTCCTACCGCGACGACGTACGCCCCGCCGAGCTCGCGCCGTACGAGGAGTGGACGGACGGCGTGCGGCCCGAGCGGGTGCGCCGGGAGTCGCCGGCCTGGCAGCGCCACACCCTGCACAACGCCGCCAACCCGCTGCATCTCGCGCGCGAACACCTCGGCTCGCCGGGTCCCCGGGAGTGGCGGCCGTACAAGGTGGCCTGGATCGGCGGCTGCGTGCTGTACGACCGGGAGCGGCTGCTGGAGTGCGGCGGCTTCGGCTTCTGGCGGTCGGTGCCGCCCCGGCACGCGGGTGAGGACGTCGTGGCGCAGCTGCGCGTCATGGAGAGGTACGGCGGCGCGGGCCTGCTGCCGAGCCGCGCCTACCACCTGGAGCTGCCCACGACGGTCACCGACCGCAGGGCCGAGTGCTACGACTACGTGTTCGAGGCGGCATGGGCGCGCTGATCGAGGGCGTGCGCCGCATCGCGGTGCTGCGGGCCAACGCCCTGGGCGACCTGGTCCTCGCGATGCCCGCCCTGGAGGCGCTCCGCCGGGCCTACCCGGAGGCCCGGCTGACCCTCCTCGGCATCTCCTGGCACGCCCGGTTCCTGGACGGCAGGCCGGGACCGGTCGACGACGTCATCGCCCTGCCGCCGATCTCCGGGGTGTCGTCGGCGGACGGCGGCCACGAGGCTCCGGAGAGCCTGTTCGAGGAGCTGCGCGAGCACCGGTTCGACCTCGCCGTGCAGATCCACGGCGGCGGGCGCAACTCCAACCCCTTCGTCAAGGCGATCGGCGCCCGGGTGACGGCCGGCCTGTGCACGCCGGACGCCGAACGGCTCGACCTGTGGGTGCCGTATGTCTACTACCAGCACGAGACGCTGCGCTACCTGGAGGTGACCGCGCTGGTCGGCGGGACGGCCGAGACGTACGAGCCGAGGATCGCGGTGACCGACGCCGACCGCGCCGAACTCGCCCGCGTGTACGGCGAGCCGCCGCGCGGCCTGGTCGCGCTGCATCCGGGGGCGAGCGACCCACGGCGGCGCTGGCCGGCGCGCGCCTTCGCGGAGGCGGCCGACCGGCTCGGCCGCCCGGTCGTGATCACCGGTATCGAGACGGAACGGGAGGTGGTCGAGAAGGTCGCGGCGGCGATGCGGCGGCCCGCCGTCACGGCGGTCGGCACGCTCGGCATCGGCGGCCTCGCCGCGCTGTACGAGCGGTGCGACCTGGTCATCTCCAACGACACCGGCCCCCGCCACCTCGCCGCGGCGGTCGGGACGGCCACCGTCGGCGTCTTCTGGTGCGGCAACCTCATCAACGCCGGGCCCCTCACCCGCGCCCTCCACCGGCCGCTGGTCTCCTGGACCGCGCGGTGCCCGGTCTGCGGCGTCAGCGGGCACGACCCCCGGGCGGAGCGGTGCCCGCACGACGAGTCGTGGGTGGCCGAGGTCCCGGTCGACGGCGTCGTCGAACAGGCCGAAGACCTGCTCCGGTGCCGCGGCGGGACATGACCGTTCGGGGCGCGTGCGGGGAGCACCAGCGGAGTGCAAGGTTCCTCCAAGTGGAGAACCCTAGGGTCGGCGGACATGGGAAAGAACCTCGTCATCGGCGGACTGCTGGCGTTCGCGATCGCCGGGAGCCTGCCGGCCGCTTCGGCCCACGCCACCGCTGGGAGCCACACCGCCGCGGCCGGGTCGCGGGCGGCGGCGCCGCTGATCCACTGGGGACCGGTGCAGTCCCGGAGCGGGCACCGTGGATACGCCAAGGCCGATGTGTGGATCACCCGCTTCACCGCGGAGACGTTCGTCGTCTCGGGCACGCTGTACGACCGCGACGCGCACGGCGGGCACTGCGCCTACGTGCGGGCCCGTTTCCACTACGTCGGCGGGGGCACCGGATGGGCCCAGCCGCGGACGACCTGCGCGTCCGGCAGCCCCTTCCGGCTGTCGTCCGACGGCCAGATCAAGCGGGTGGACGTCAAGGTCTGCGTGCTTGACCGGCCGCGCCGTACGACCCTGAACTGTTACGCCGACGCCATCACCCCGGCCGTTATCGCAAACTGGCCGCAATGACCATACTCCCCTCGCGGTAGCGGCGTACGACGCTGATCCCGCGGCGGTAGGCCCGAGAGCCTCCCCGCGTGCGACGACACCGGCGGCCCCGGCGGCCACCATCGAGATACCGCCAGGGGACGGACGGCACGCACCCCCGCGTACTCCCCCAGCGGTAGCCGACGTGTCTCTCGACGAGGGACGACGCCGCCGGCCACGTGGGACAGGATCCCCGTGACCCGCAATCCGCTGACCGAAGGGAGCAAGAGCGTGCGCAAGGTCTACGCCGCTTTAGCGGGACTGCTGCTCGCCGCCGCCGTGGTGCAGATGTATCTCGCGGCCGTCGGCGCGTTCGACAAGCCCCAGGACGACTCCTCGTTCGCCCTGCACAGCATGAACGGCATGATGGTCATCCCGGTGTTGTCGCTGGTCGCCACCGCCGCCGCGGCGGCCGCCAGGGTGCCGGGACGCCAGATCGGGCTGACCATCCTGCCCGTCGGGCTGGTCATCGTGCAGGCGCTGATCATCGCGCTCGGCGGCCTATTCGACGACAGCACCGGCAACACCACGCCGCTCTCCCTGGCGATCCTCGGCCTGCACGCCGTCAACGGCATGGCGGTAGTGGGCGCCTGCGGCATGGTGTTCCGCAACGCGCGGCAGCTCGCATGGGCCAAGCCCGCCCCGTCGGGGGCCGCCGCGGAGGGCCGTCCGGTCCGCGCCTCATGACGACCGACCGGCTCATGGCGCTCGACCTGCTCGTCTCGGTCCTGACCGTGGCGGCGTGGGTGAGCGCGGGCGTGGCCGCCACGGCCCGCCGTGCGAGGACGGCCGCGGCCCTGTTCGCGGTGGCCCTGGTCGCGTCGCTGGCCCGGGTCTGGTCCGTCCTCGCGCTGGCCGGGGCCGGCTGGTGGTTCGTGCAGGAGAAGATCACCCTCGCCCTGCCGCTTCTCATCGCGGCGGGCGCCGTCGCCACCGCGCTCGCCGGGCCGCGCCTGCTCCGCGCCGCCCGGCGAGCGAACGCCGTCTCGCGGGCGGACACGCCCGCGCAGGCGGACACCGCCCAGTCGGCGGACGCGGCCCCGCAGGCGGCGGACGCGGCCGGGCCGGGTGAGCCTGCCGTCCCTCCCGCACCGGACGCGGTCGGAGCGCCCGCGGTGGTGGTCCCGCTGCTCGGCGCCGGGTACGCGGCGGGGGCCGGGATCGTGCAGACCTTCCTGATCGGATACCCGGCGGACGCGTCCACCGCTCTCCTCCTCCTGGCCGTCGTCGCGGCGGCCGTGCTGGTGACCTGGCGAGCGATGAGCACGCACGTCCCCGGGCTGCGGACGGCGACGGCGGCGACCGCCGTGGCGGCCGTGCTCGGAGCCGCCCTCGCGTTCGTGCCCTTCTCGGACGAGAGCACGGCAGAGGGCTCCGCCCCCGGAGGGACCGCCGCGATGGGTGCCATGGGCTCCGCCGCCGAAGCACACTCCGCTCACTCCGGTGAGCACGAGCACCCCGCCGCGGGGGGATCCGCCTCCGCCATGGGAGGACCGGCCCGTCCGGTGACCGACCTGCGCGGCCCGGCCGTACCTCCACCTGGCGGCACCGTGCGCCGGTTCGAGCTGACGGCCCGTACGGCGACCATCACGCTGTCCTCGGGACGGAAGGTCTCCGCGTGGACCTTCAACGGCCAGGTCCCCGGACCCCCGATCACCGCCGTCCAGGGCGACCTCGTCGAGGTGCGGCTGCGCAACGCGGACATCACGTCCGGGGTGACGCTGCACTGGCACGGCTACGACGTGCCCTCGGGCGAGGACGGCGTGCCCGGCCTCACCCAGGAGGCCGTGCCGCCCGGCGGGGAGTTCGTCTACCGCTTCGTCGCCGCCCAGGCGGGGACGTACTGGTATCACACCCACGAGGTGTCCGACCTCGGTGTCCGGATGGGGCTCTACGGCACGCTCGTCGTCACGCCGAAGGGAACCGCGACAACCGGAGTGGATCTCACGCTGCCCGTGCACACGTTCGGCGGCGTGACGGTGACGGGCGATCGCGACCAGCCCCTGGTCCAGCAGGCGGCGCCCGGCACGCCCGTACGGCTGCGCCTGATCAACACCGACAACACGCCGCATCGGTTCACGCTGGCGGGCACGCCCTACCGGCTGGTGGCGGTGGACGGGACGGACCTGAACGGACCGGGCACGCTCGGCCGTGCCGGCCTGCGACTCGCGGCGGGCGGCCGGTATGACCTCGCGTTCACGATGCCGTCAGGCCCCGCGCTCCTGCGGATCGACGACCGCACCGACTCCGTACGGCTCACCCCGGCGGGCGGAGCGTCCGGCACGGGCGAGGGCGCCCCTGCCGCGGGTGCGAGCGCGACGGCGACCGCGGATCCCGGCGCCGTTCCCGCTGCCGACAGCCGGACGGCGGACTGGCCGGAACTCGACCTCACCCGGTATGGCGCCCCGGCCCCCACGCCGTACACGGCACGGAGCCACTTCGACCGGGACTTCACGCTCGTCCTGGACAGGGGGTTCGCGCTGACGAGCGGGCGGCCGATGTACGCGCACACGGTGAACGGCCACGCCTTCCCCAACATCCCCACCGAGGTGGTCAGGGAGGGCGACCTGGTGCGGCTCACCGTGGTCAACCGCGGCCGGGAGACCCACCCCTGGCACCTCCACGGCCATCGGGTGCTCGTGCTCTCGCGGGACGGCCGCTCCGTCACCGGCAGCCCCCTGTGGCTCGACACCTTCGACGTACGGCCCGGCCAGGTGTGGGAGGTGGCCTTCCGCGCCACCAATCCGGGGCTGTGGATGAACCACTGTCACAACCTCAGCCACGCCGACCTGGGAATGATGCTGCACCTGGCGTACGAGGGGGTGACCACGCCTTTCCACGGCGCGCACAGCGGGTGACTCATCCCCTTCTCCCCGGTGTGTCGGGTAAAAAATCCAGGCGGGAATTCAATCGAGGTGTAAACGCAGGGTAATCAGATCAGAACTTCGGGTGAGCATCGCTGGCCCGGGTCCCCCCCGGCCGGGCGTGGGCGATGCCGACCGAAGGGAGAGATCGTGACAGTGGCGAAGAGCATCGTTCCCGCGCTGGCGGCGTGGGCCGCCACGGGGTGGCTCGTCGCAGGCCATCCCGCGCCCGCCGTCGCGGGCCAGGCCGGTTCCGACGCCGGGGGGCGCCTCACGTCGAGGATCGCGGCCGAGCCCGCGTCGGATGTCCGGGGGGATCCCGCCTCGGACCTCGCGGCGGTCCGGCCGCCCGGTCCCGGTGAACCCACCGCGTCGGGACCCTACGGGCAGGTCGTGCACGAGGCCAGGCAGGGGCCCGGTCTCGTGTGCGCCTACCGGCTCCGGGACGTGCACAAGGGGGGCTTCCTCAACGTCCGTGAGGGCGCCGGCATCCACCACGCCCCCGTCGCCAAGCTGCGGCCGGCCGACGGAGGCTTCTCCGGGGCCTGCACCGCCGCCAACGGCTGGATCGCGGTGAAGACCGCCGGTGGGGCGTCGGGCTTCGCCGCCGCCCGCTACCTCCACAGGCTCGACCCGAGCGGACGGCCCTCGCTCTCGTGCACCTACCGCCTCCGGCACGTGCGCAAGGACAGCTTCCTCAACGTCCGCGAGGGCGCCGGCATCCACCACAAGCCCGTCGGCAGGCTGCGACCGGCCGACGGGAACATCGCCGGAGGCTGCGACGCCACCCACGGCTGGGTGGCCGTGGACGCCGCCGGCGGCATTCCCGGTTGGGCCTCCGCCCACTACCTCCGCAGGGTGTGACGTCCCGGGCCGGCAGGCCCGGGACGCGCCGTCCGGCGATCGCCGGACGCGGCGAAGCCGTGCTGCCCTCATCCCCGGTGTCCCCCTGGCCGGGGACGGGGGCCGCCGGCCTCCCGCTCCAGAGGATCCGGACTAGCCGAGGTCCGGGTGTGGGGCGTAGCAGTCGAGCCGCATGAAGTCCTCGCTGGTCAGCAGGGTGTCCATGTCGCCGATGTGCCAGCCCGCGTCCAGCAGCAGGGCGAGCAGCGGATGCGTGCCGGGCACCGCCACGTGGACCAGCCCGGCGTCGGGGTGGGCGTTCGCCGCCTCAAGCACGATGTCGGCGCAGTCCTGCGGGGTCGCGCCACCAGCCGGCCCGATGACCACCTTGTCTCCGGCCGTCCTGACGAACGCGTAGCCCGAGCCGCTGACGTGCAGGGTCACGCCGGGCAGCCCGGCGTACCAGGTGAGCGTCGAGGTCCGGTCCCCGCCCGAGACGTGGGCGTCCATGGCCGCCGCCGCGTGGACGTCCGCATCCCCCGGCACCGCCTGACCACTCTCCCGCCGCACCGGCTGGTCGCCGAGCGGCCCCCGCTTCAGGTAGAACAGCGGGCAGCGCGGGAGCATCCCGTTCCTGACGTACAGCGCGAGCGCCCTCTTGTCGGCGGATGCGAACGTGACCTTGGGCGTGTCGCGCGGCAGCAGGCGGGAAAGGATCGTGCGGCCCACCCCCGACGACTGGTGGTCCGGCAGGACGAACAGGTCTCCGAGATGCGTGACCGTCCCCCGGCGCAGCGTGCCGCCGAAGCCCACGATCGCGCCGTCCACCTCGCCCACGAGCACCGCGCCGAACTCGCGTTCTGCGTCCACGAAGTCCGGCTGCTCCGGCCACATGCCCAGGAGGCCGAAGCGGTTCGCGACGGCGCGAAGACCGGGCATGTCGGCGTCGGCGACGGGGCGGACGATCGGTTCCTCCATCGGTGCTCCCCCCTGCGAGTTCTCCCCTTGTTCCGATCACCTTAGGGCGCGTTCATGCTCCCGTTCCCCGCCGGGGCACCGGACGGGGACGTACCCGGGCGGAGCAGGCGGAGGACATGTGAGGACCAGCGACCGGGCCGTGCTGATCGTCCCGGCCCTGGCCGCGCTGCTGGGCGGCCTGTGGGGCGTCCGGCGCGGCTCGATGTGGCAGGACGAGGCCACGACGTACGCCGTGGCGGGACGGGCGCTGCCGGACCTGTGGCGCACGCTGGGGAACGTGGACGCCGTCCACGGCTGCTACTACCTGTTCCTCCACCCGCTCATCCGGCTCGCGGGAGGCGCCGTCCCGGCGGAGGTGGTCATCCGGATTCCGTCCGTCCTCGCCACGGCTGTCGCGGCGGCCGGTGTCGCGGCCGTCGGGCGGCGGCTGGTCTCGGCCCCGGCCGGCCTGTACGCGGGCCTCACGTACGCCGCCGCCCCGGTCGTCGTCTTCCACGCCCAGGAGGGCAGGCCGTACGCGCTGGTCGCGGCGGCGGTGGTGGAGGCGACACGCCTGCTCGCCACAGCGCTGTGCAATCCACTGTGCGGCCCGTCGCGGAGCACCTGGGTCCGGTACGGCGTGGCGGTCGCCGTGGCGTGCCTGCTCAACCTGTTCGCCGTCCTGGCCCTGGCGGCGCACGCGGTCACGGTGCTCGTCACCGCGCGAGGCGGGGGCAAGGGCGTGGCGCCGCGCTGGGCCGCCGCCGTCGCGGGCGCCCTGCTCGCCGTCCTGCCGGTGGCGTGGACGGCGTTCGGCCAGCGCGGCCAGGTGGCGTGGCTGGAGCGGCCCGGCCTGCCGGAGGTGAAGGCCCTGGTGACGCGGTTCGCCGGGACCGGCGTGCTCCTCGCGGCGACCGTCGTGCTCGTCGTGCTGGGTCTGACGACGAGTCGTGCGGGAGACCTGGCGGGAACCGCCGCCGGACGAACACCCGGCGGCCCCGGCCGGCTGCCCGGGATCGCCGCGTTCGCCGTGCCGCTGGCGCTCGTGCCGCCCACCCTGCTGCTCGCCGTGTCGCAGATCCACCCGCTCTACCAGGACCGCTATGTCCTGTTCTCGATGGCGGGGCTCGCGATGGCGCTGGGCGCGGGACTCGCCCGGGCCGTACGGCTCCTGCCGGAGGCGGCGCCGGGGTGGGTGCGGGCGGCGGCCGCGCTGGCGCTGCCCGCTCTGATGCTGGGGGCGTCCCTGCCGGCCCAGGCCGACGTCAGGCGGATCGACAGCCGCCCGGACGACCCGGCCGCCGTGGCCGCGATCGTCGGGTCGGAACGGCGGCCCGGAGACGCCGTGCTGTTCCTGCCCTCGATCCGCCGCCTGGTCGCCGAGGCCTACCCTGCCGCGTTCCAGGGCGTCCGCGACGCGGCGCTGCGGGCCGGCGGCGCGGCGTCGGGCACGCTCGCCGGGCGTGAGCTGCCCGCGGGCGAGATCGCCGCATCGCTGGGCGCGGCGCCGCGGGTATGGGTGGTGAGCCGTCCCCATCCCGCGCCCGCCGACCTCTCGTCCTCACGGGACTCCGCCAAGCGGCTGCTGCTGAGTGAGAGCTACCGCCGGCAGCGGACCGTCCGCGTGCTCGGCTACGCCGTACGGCTGTACACGCGGGTCAGCCCTTCACGGCCCCCGCGGTCAGGCCGCTGACGAGCTGGCGCTCGGCCACGGCGTAGAAGCCGAGGGCGGGCAGCATCGCGACCACGATGTAGGCCATGACCCGGGCGATGTCCGTCGCGTACTGCCCCTGGAACTGCTGGACGCCCAGCGGGATGGTGAAGAAACTGTCGTCGCTGAACACCACGAGCGGCAGCATGAACTGGTTCCAGCTGTTCACGACCGCCAGCACGGAGACCGTGGCGATCGCGGGCCTGGCCATCGGCAGCAGGATCCGCCAGAAGAAGCCGAACGACGTGCACCCGTCGAGGATCGCCGCCTCCTCGATCTCCCCCGGGATGGCCCGGAAGAAGCCACGCAGGATGATGATCGTCATCGGCATGCCGAAGGCCGCCTGCGGGAGGATCACGCCGAGCGGGTTGTCGAGCAGCCCGAACATCCGCAGCAGCACGAACAGCGGCAGGATCGCCACCGCGAACGGGAACATGAGCCCGGCGGCGAACATCGTGAACAGCGCCTCGCGCCCCCGGAAGGCGAAGCGCGCGAACACGAAGGCCGCCAGCGCGGACACCGCGACGACCACGAGCGTGGTCAGCACCGCGATGTACGTGCTGTTCCAGAGCATGCGCCAAAACGATGCCGAGGCGAGGATGCTCGTGTAGTTCTCCGGCACCCAGGGGTCGGGCAGGCCGATCGGGTTGCTCGAGAGCTGCCGGGTGGTCTTGAAACCGCCGAGCACGCCGTACAGCAGCGGGACGCCGACGAACAACGCCGTGATCACGACGACCGCGTGCAGGGAGAGGCTGCGCAGCGGACCGCCCGACGTCGGGGACTGCTTGTGGCGGTTGGCGCTCATCGTTGATCCCGCAGCACGGTGGAGGCTCCTTCGAGGTCGCGGCGCATGACGTATCTCTGGTAGAAGATCGCGAACACGAGGCTGATGAAGAACATCACGACGCTGATCGCGCTCGCGTAGCCGACCTGGAAGCGTTTGAAGCCGAACTGGAACATCGTGACGGCCATGGTCTCGGAGGAGTGCGAGGGGCCTCCGCCGGTGATGATCCAGACCAGGTCGAACAGCTGGATCGCACCGATGACCGACAGGAACACGCTGATGCGGATCGTGGGTCCGAGCAGCGGCAGCGTGACGTAGCGGAAGACCTTCCACCCCGTCGCGCCGTCGATCTGGGCGGCCTCGGTGAGCTCCTTCGGGATGCCCTGGCGCCCGGCGATGTACAAGATCATGTGGAAGCCGAAGTACTTCCAGGTCATGACGATGAACACCGACATCATGACCGTCGACGGGTCGGCGAACCAGTCGAGGGGGTCGACCCCGAACCAGCCGAGGATGTAGTTGGCCAGGCCGTCCGTGGGCGACAGGATCATCATGAACAGGACCGCGGTGATCGCCTCCGACAGCACGTACGGGGCGAAGAACAGCAGGCGGAAGAACGCCCGGCCGCGGATCTTCTGGTTGAGCAGCATGGCGATGCCCAGCGAGAGGGGAAGCTGTATCGCCACCGACAAGATGATCAGCAGCAGCCCGCGCCACAGGTCCCCGAGGAAGACCTCGTCGGCCAGCAGGCGGGTGAAGTTCGCCATGCCGATGAAGTCCGTCGGCAGCCCGCGCATGCCGTTCCACTTGAACACGCTCGCGTAGAAGGCGAGCAGGATCGGCGCCACGACGAGCCCGAAGAAGAGCACGAGCGCGGGAAGCAGGAACAGAAGGATCGTGGTGAACCCCCGGAGCCTGCGGCTCCGGGGTCTCGTCGTCTTCACGCGACAGTTACTCCTGCTTCGCGGTTTCCGTGATGGCCTGCGCCACCTGCTCGGGCGTCTTGGTTCCGCCGATCAACTGGGCCACGGTGTCGTTGACCTCCTGGCCGACGGCCGGCGGGAACGCCTGGTCGAGGTAGAGCTGGAACCCGGTGGCCCCGGCGAGGTTCTTGGCGACCACGCTCAGGTTCGGGTCCTTGACCGCGTCCTCCTCGCCCTTCAGCACCGGGAGCACGCCGCCGGTCCCGACCGCCTTGCGGTGCTCGGTGCTGTCGGTGAGGAACTTCAGGAACTCGATCGCCTCCGCCGGGGCGTCGGCCCCGATCGCGAAGCCGCCGCCGCCGCCGAAGGCGTCGGTGACCGCGCCCTTGCCGCCGTCCACCGCCGGGAAGGGGAAGAACCCGAGGTCGTCGCCGAGGCCCTTGCCCGCGTCCTTCTGGACCGCGGGCGCCCACTGCCCCATCAGCTCCATGGCGGCCTTGCCGTCGCCCATCGTCGCGGCCTGGCCGCCCGGGTCGCCGTACGTCGCGCCGAGGTAGCCCTTCTGGAACGGCTGGAGATCGGCCAGTTCCTTGAGCTTCTGCCCCGCCTGCACGAAGGCCGGACCCGTGAAGTCCTTGCTCTCACCGGCCTGCTTGAGGGCGTCGAGGCCGCCGATCCGCATGGAGAGGTAGGCCCAGTAGTAGTGGCCCGGCCACTTGTCCTTGCCGGCGAGCGCGATCGGGGTGACCCCGGCGGCCTTCAGCTTCTTGACGTCGTCGATGAGCTGCGACCAGGTCCCCGGGGGCTCGGCGATCCCGGCCTTCTTGAACAGCGCCTTGTTGTACCAGAAGCCCACCATGCCGATGTCGTCCGGGATCGCGTACGTCTTGTCGTCGACCTGGTAGGCCGACAGCGCGGCGTCCGTGAAGTTGCCGAGCCAGGAGCCGGCGTCGGAGGTGAGGTCCTTGACCAGGCCCGCGTCGACCTGCTGCTTGAGCACGCCCCCGCCCCAGGTCTGGAAGATGTCCGGCGCCTTGCCGGACTGGGTGAGCGTCGTCAGCTTCGCCTTGAACGCCTCGTTCTCGTAGGGAACGCTCTTGATGGTGATATTCGGGTGCGCGGCCTGGAAATCCTTGATCGCCTGAGCGCCGTAGCTCTTCAGGGGTTCGGTGGTCCAGATATTCCAGAACTCGACGGTCACCTTGCCGCCGGCTGAGCTCTTGCTCTCGCCGGCGTCGTTCCCGGTACTACCACATCCCCCGAGGACCAGTGCCGACGCCGCTAAGAGCGCCGCACCTCGCCGACTCATCTTCACGGTGGTTTCCCTTCTGGATTCCGACCGAAACTTTCGGCAGTCGCCCGATAGTTTCTGCGATGGGGCAGACGTTACAGTGGGGTTAGGTTCAGATCAACGGCTGTTGTGCACCTGTTACGCACGGTCGACGGCGAAGGAAAGCACGGCCGACTCACGACGCCCAAAAGGGATGAATAGATAGCAATCAGGCGGTATTAAGGGCAGCCGAAACCCGATAGGGCGCGGGTCATGCGCGAACCGAGGGTACGGAAACATCGCTTCGCCGCGAAACGTAAATCGTACGCAACAGAAGAAAAGCTGCGCACGCGAAGAAACCCGGACACCAGACCGGGTGAGGAGCCGACGAAAGCGTCAGCGGGTGGCGGCGGTCGGCCGCTTGCCGTACGCGTGCTTGACGAGCTCGATCAGGACTTCCTTGCCCGACTCCCGCTTGCGCGCGTCGCACAGCATGATCGGCACATCCTGGCCGAGGTTGAGCGCGAGCTTGACCTCGTCCAGCTCGAAGACCGGGGCGCCCTCGAAGCAGTTGACCGCGACGACGAAGGGCGTGCCGCGCCGCTCGAAGTAGTCGACGGAGGGGAAACAGTCGGCGAGCCTGCGGGTGTCGGCCAGCACGACCGCGCCGAGCGCTCCCCGGGCGAGCTCGTCCCAGACGAACCAGAACCGCTCCTGGCCGGGGGTGCCGAAGAGATAGAGGACGAAGTCCTGCCCGATGCTGATCCGGCCGAAGTCCATGGCGACCGTGGTGGTCGCCTTCGCCTCGACCCCGGACAGGTCGTCCACGCCGACGCTGCGGTCGGTCAGCGTCTCCTCCGTGCGCAGCGGCCGGATCTCCGACACCGCCCCGACCATCGTGGTCTTGCCCACCCCGAAGCCTCCGGCGATCAGCAACTTGATCGCCGTGGGCATCTTCGGCGGGGTCATCGCGGAATCAGAGCGCCCGAAGGCCATCGAGCACCGCCTTGTACATCCGCTCGTCGAGCACGTCCATCTCCGGTTGAGGCTGCTGCACGGCCACGAAACCCCGGTCGAACAGGTCGCCGAGGAGGACCCGGACGATCCCGGCCGGCAGGTCCAGATGGGCCGCGATCTCCGCGACCGACAGCGGCCTGCGGCACAGCCGCACGATCGCCTGATGCTCGGGGTCCAGCCCGATCTCGGCTCCCGTGGTGGGCCGGACCGTCACCGCGAGCGAGATGAGGTCGAAGCGGTCCTGCGCCTCCGTACGGCCGCGCGCGATCACGTACGGCCGGATGGTCGGCGCGTCGAGTAAGCGCTCCTCGTCCGGGCCCCACTCGGAGTTCACAGGCGGACCTCTCTCCCCGTGGCCCGGTCGATCGTCGTCCGGGCGGGCGAGGTGAGGTACTGCCCGACGCGCACGACGAGCATGGCCATCTCGTAGGCCACCAGGCCGACGTCGGCGTCTCCCGTGCACAGCACGGCCAGGCAGGCGCCCTGGCCCGCCACGGTCACGAGCAGGTAGGCCGACTTCATCTCCACGATGGTCTGCCGTACGGACCCGCCCTGGAAGCGCTCACCGACGCCGCGCGCCAGGCTCTGCAGGCCGGAGGCGACGGCGGCCAGGTGCTCGGCGTCCTCCACGTGAAGTCCCTGCGATCCGGCCAGCAGCAAGCCGTCGGTGGACAGCACGATGCCGTGCTCGACCTCGCGGACCCGCGCGACGAGGTCGTCGAGCAGCCACGCGAGGTCCGCGGAGGCCCCGGTCTTCTGCGTCACAGGTTGTCCTCCTCTTCACCCAGCATCTTCGCGGCCTCGGATCTGCCGCGCCTCGTCCCCGACTGGAACGAGCCCATGATCTTGCGGATGTCCTCCGGCGAGCGGTCCTCTTCCTCCTCCGCATCGCCCGCGTTCCTCGGCTCCTCCGCGAGGGCGGGGGCGAGGTTGGCCTGCGGCACCCGGAAGGGCAGTCCTGACGGGGTGAACCCGCCCGAGGGCGCGGGCCCGTCCGGATCGGCGCCGCCGGAGAGTGGGGCGCTCTGCACGGGCCTGGGCGGCTCGGGAGCCCTCGGCACGGGAACCACCTCCTGAACTGGTCCGGAAACCGCCTCGGGCGCGCCGACCAGCGCGATCTTCCGGGGGCCGGGTTCCCGCCGCGGGAGACCGAGACCGGTCTCCTCCTCGGGCAGGTCCTCCCCGCCCTCGATGACGAGGTCGCGCGGCAGCAGCACGACCGCGGTCGTGCCGCCGTACGGCGACGCCTTGAGTGACACCTTGATCCCGTGCCGCTCGGCCAGGCGGCTGACGACGTACAGGCCGAGCCTGGCGGTGCTCGACAGGTTGAACTCGGGCGGGTCGGCGATCCGCTGGTTGGTCGCCTCCAGGCCCTCGGCGCTCATCCCGAGGCCGCGGTCCTCGATCTCGATCGCGTATCCGCTGGCCACCACCTGGCCGCCTACCTGCACCATCGTGTACGGCGGGGAGAACGACACCGCGTTCTCGATCAGCTCGGCGAGCAGGTGGATGACGTCGCCCACCGCGCGTCCGGTGAGCGCGGTCTGCCCCATCGGCATCACGGTGACGCGGGTGTAGTCCTCGACCTCGGCCAGCGCGCCGCGTACGACGTCGACCATCGGCACCGAGCGCCGCCAGGCGCGGGCGGGAGACGCCCCGGACAGGACGATGAGGTTCTCGGCGTTGCGCCGCATGCGGGTGGCGAGGTGGTCGATGCGGAACAGGTCCTTCAGCTCCGCCGGGTCCGACTCGCGCCGCTCCATCACGTCGAGCAGCGTGAGCTGGCGGTGCACGAGCGACTGCGTACGCCGGGCGAGGCTGAGCAGGATGTCGCGGATGCTCTGCCGGAGCTGGGCCTCCTCGACGGCGGTGCGGATGGCGGTCTCCTGCACGGTGTTGAACGCCGCGCCCACCTGCCCGATGACGTCGGGTCCGAATTCGAGCGGCGGCGCCTCCGCCTTGACGTCGACCTTCTCGCCCTGCGCGAGGCGGGCGACCACACCGGGCAGCCGCTCGTTGGCCAGTTCGAGCGCGGCCTCGCGCAGCTTCTCCAGCTGGCGCACCAGCGCCCGGGCCGTGGTGACCGACAGGATGATCGACGCGATGACCGCCACCAGGCCGAGACCGCCGGCCAGCGCCAGACGGACGACGACTCCGACGGCCACCGACGCCGCCCGGTCGACCAGACCGACGCCGGCCTTCTCCACGGCGTCCTGCCGCTGGGTGAGGACGGTCTCCGCGACGCTTCGCCACTGGTCCTGGGCCACCGGGAGTGTGGTGTCGAGCCGCCCGGCCCGCATGACCTGCTCTTCCATCGCACGCAGGCGGACGAAGGCCGGCCCATCGGTCATCCGCTCGAAGGCGGTTTGATCCGCCGAGGGCAGCTCGCCCGCCGCCTGGTCCGTGAGGTATCGCTGGGCGCCCACGAGCTGGGCGAACCGGGCCCGGTCCGCGTCGGTCAGCCGTCCCGTCGCGAGGGCCCCCGCCAGGAGCGCGTCCTCCTGCGCGAACATCTCCCTGGCGCGGGTCAGTTCGACCAGGGTGCGGGCGTCCTTGGCGACCGCCTCGTCGTCCAGAGTCGCGAGGGAGACGTACAGGCCGTAGATGGCGTCGGTCACGTCGGTGAACGCCCGCGCCGCCCGGTCGCGGTCGATCTGACCGGAGTCGATCTGCTTGCGCGCGGCTGCGAGCGCGCCCAGCCGCCGCCTGGTCTCGTCGAGGCGCGTCTCGAGGACGGGCGTCGCCGCCAGGCGGACGTTGTCGCCCGCCGACATCTCCTCGAAGTTCTTCACGGCCGCGTCGCTGCGGGCGCGCTGCGCCTGTAGGTCGGCGCGCGGCACCTGTGCGGGATTGCCGAGGCGCACGAGCGTGAGGCGGCGCTCCTTCTGCAGTTCCACGAGCAACGGCTCGCTCGGCTGGACGACGGCGTTGTCCAGCGTGCTCACCCACAGGAGGTTGACGCCTTCCCGCAAGGTCACCCATGCCGCGAACGCCCACAGCGCCGCGAGCGACAGCAGCAGAGCCGTCACCTTGGTCTGTACTCTGGAATTGCGGAAGCGCATGGGCCGTCCATCCTGTGAAGTGCGCAAAACCTGAAGAAGCTTCAGGATGATTGGTGCCGATGACCCCTCAAGGGCGGGAGCGTCTTTCCGCTACGACGCTCTGGAACCTTAGCAATAGGGTCAAAACCGTTCAAGGCGACACCGCGCCCATAAGAGGCTACATGTCCCATTTTATGGAACGATGGCCTATTTACTGCTTCCTCACAGGATTGTGACTGCGCTGGATAGCCGCCAGGACCGCCGGGTCGCGCCGCGCCATATGGCAGGAGGCGAGCACCGCCGCGCGCACGACGGCCCCCGGGAGATAGAGGTCCTTGTCATGCCACAGCGCCGGGTCCTCCGTCCCGGCGGATCGTGTGAGGAACAGGTACCCGCGCGCCGCCGCGGCCGCCCGTCGCTCGTCCTCGCCCGAGCCTGTCATGAGAAGGATCTGAAGGGCGTACGCCGTCTCCTCGCGCGTGCCCGTCCACCGTCCCCAGGAGCCGTCCTCGTGCTGTGTGCCGAGGACCCAGCGCACCGCCCGGCGTACGGCGGCGGCCGAGTCCGCGCCGCCGAACTCGTGCAGTGCGAGGGCGCAGCTGACCGTCGCGTAGTAGGGGGAGGCGTGCCAGCGATCCGACCAGCTTCCGTCCGCCTGCTGGTGGTCGCGCAGCAGGCGGGCCAGCTTGACCATGCGTCCCTCGTAGCGGCCGGCCGCCTCGGGGTGGCGCTCGACGTACGCCCCGAACGCGTCGAGCACGTGGGCGTTGACACTGGTCGAGAAGCCCTGCTCGCCCGGCCAGGTGTGGAAGCACGTCTCCGACTCGTACGCCAGCAGGCTCTCCGGCTCCAGGCGGACGCCCAGGAGCGCCAGCGCGTACAGGACGACCGACGTGGTGTCCGCGTCCGGCGGGAGCCCCGCCCCGGCCGCCGTTCCCTCCTGCCCCACCGTCACGCAGAGGTCGGCGACCATCTCGGGGGGCGCGTCGAACGGGACACCGGCGCGCGCCAGCCAGCTCAGGACCCAGCTCCGTTCGAAGAACGTGATGGGCAGGCCGACCGGGACAGGGCCGCCGTAACGACGTGCGACCGCCTCCAGATGGCGGCGTACCAGGGGATGACGGGGATGCACGGAACGGTCGCTCCACCCGGCCCTGTCACCCAGCCAGGCGGCGGCCGCCGCGGGGGAGGCCCCGACCGTGCCGATCGCCGTGGGGACCAGGCCCGGCGCGTGGCAGGCCGCCTCCCCTGCCACCTCGAGCGCGTGCAGCAGCTTCTGAGGTACGTCGGCGCCCGATCTGAGCGCGCCCCTGAGCCGGGCGAGCCTGGCGGCGTCCATGCCCGGCGGCACGGCCAGGCGGACGGAGGGCAGCCCTAGGTCCGGCGCTTCGCGCAGATGGTCCTCGATGAGAGCGATCAGCGAGGGGACGACGAGCTCGACCGCGGGGGTGTCCGGCAGCGACAGGCCGCCGGACGCCGACAGGACGCGCGACAGCGCGAGGAGCCCCCGCGTCACCGGTTCCGACAGCGACGCGTCGCCGGCGTGCCGGAGCCGGGAGAGCAGAGCCTCGGTCGCGCTGAGGGTCGGCACGAGCTCGTAGCCGTCCGGGGCGCCCCATGCGCCGTCCGTCCGCTGCCGCGCGAGCAGGTAGTCGACCCGCTCCGCGTGTCCCGTCAGCCAGGGTGCGAGCGCGACCACCCGGCCGGTCTCGTACACCGAGGCGGACACCTCGCCCCAGGGCCGGAGCATGAGGCCGGACACGAGTTCGCGGGCCAGGGTGCCGGTGTCCACCGGCGGTACGCCGAGGGCGAGGTCGTTCACGCTCACCGCCCGCTCCAGTAGTCGGTCAGGCGGTAGAACCCCGCGCTGAAGCCGATCTGGCGCTCCAGATAGGCGGCGGCCCGCGGGCATCGCCCCTTCAGAGGCTCGATCTGTTCCCGGCAGCGGGCGACGAGTTCGGCGATCAACTCGGTCACCTCCGCGCGGCCGATGCCGAGGGCCAGCACGTTGAGGTCCCCCGAAACCAGGTCCCGTTCGTACGACGCGAGATCGTTGAGCAGCCGGAGCACCTGCTGCACGAGCGCGCCGGCCGCGGTCAGCGCGCCGATGTGCTCGATCGCCCGCGTGTCGCGGCTGTATATCCAGTGCGAGACATTGACGAAAGACGCGGCCGTGCTGTCGGCGTTGCCGAGATATTCCGGAACACCGGGCAGAGGGCCACCATCGGACGCCGACGCGCGCCACTCCCATTCTCGTGTCATCGCGACGAGAAATCGCTCAAGGCTTTGGCTCCAGGTCGCGCGCATGCCCGGGAATTCGGGTACGGAATTCAGATCGCACGCGATATCGGCGAGAAATCCGGCGAGCGGCGTGGCCGGAATCCCGTCGTCGCCGGCCGCGGTCCGCAGGCAGCTCGACACGAGATCATCCAGGTCGGCGCGGGATCTCGTGACGTCGTCCACCTGCCAGTCGGCGGCGAACACCCACAGCGACACCCTGGTCAGAAAACGCAACTGGTCGGCCGTGGACCACGGCGCGCCGAAGGCGTTGGCCAGGGAGAGCCCGGCGAACAGGCTCGGACCGAACCGATCGGCGGGAAAGAGCCCGGGATATCGCGCCGCGTGATCCGCGAGGTCTCGTTGACAGGCCAACGCGAGACCGACCGTCCTACCCTGATCCGCGGTCCTCTCGATCTCGTCGATCTCTACAGGCGACATGACACCCTTTCCGGCGAAACGACCCTTTTTCTACGTCCCGCCTCACGCGGGCATCTGCGCCTAGGCCGTGTCGCGGGGGAGCAGGCGCAGCTCCACCGTCTCCTTCGGCCGGACGGAGCCCGCCGGGACGGCGGTGTACGGCCCCGGGTTCACCAGGACCGGCCTGAACCTGCGCAGCAGGCAGGCGAGCAGGAGTGGCGCCTCCACGTAGAACAGGTGAAGCCCGAGGCACACGTGCGGACCACCGCCGAACGGGAAGTAGGCGTAGCGGTGCCGACGCTCCCCCGTGTCCTGGGCGAACCTCTCCGGATCGAAGTCCATCGGCCGATCCCAGAACTCGTCGAGCCGGTGCGTGACGTACGGACTGATCAGAACCTGCGAACCGGCCTCGACCCTGGTGCCGCCGATCTCGTCCGGGGCGACCACCATGCGCGGGAACATCCACCCCGAGGGGTACAGACGCAGGAGTTCCTGCAGCACGGCCTTCATGTACCGCAGCCGCGGGAGCTGCTCCGGATCGACGGGGCCCGTCCCGACGACCTCGTCCACCTCGTCGTACAGGCGCGCGGTCACGTCGGGATGGGCGTGGAGAAGCGGCCAGAGCCAGGTCAGCGCCGTCGCCGTGGTCTCCGCGGCCGCGCCGTAGATGCTGACGAGGTCGTCGCGCATCTGCTGCTCACCCGATCCGTCCCCCTCCTGGCCGCGGGCGCGGGCGAGCGCGGAGATGATGTCGCGGCCCTCCCCGGGGTCGCGCAGGGCCTGCCGGACCAGCGGCACCACCACGCTGTCGATCGTCTTCACGGCGCGCGTGAAGGCCCGGTCGCCCGGAACGGGCACCGAGTAGGGAATGAAGGGCATGAACAGCCGGAAGGTGAAGGACGACGCGGCGGTCGCGTACGCGGGAGCCAGCCGCTCGGCGTCCTTCAACGGGATCTTGTCGCCGAACAGGACGTGGATGACGGCGCGGTTCGCCATGCGGGCCAGTTCCTCGCCGATGTCCACCGGCCGCCCGTCGCGGGCATGGGGCGTCAGCTCCTCGAGGCACTCCTCGATCGCCTTGACCATGCCCTGGGCCAGCGAGTTCACGTACCGCGCGGTGAACAGCGGCTGCAGGATTTTCCTGCTGGACTCCCAGCCCGGGCCGTCGCTGATGATGCTGTTCCCGGCCACCCGCTCCAGGGGTTTCCAGAACATGCCGTCGCGGACGTAGTTCGTCCAGTTGCCGCGCAGAACGTGCTGCACATGGTCGGGGTGGCTGACGAGGTACGGACGGAACGGCCCCAGGTGGATCCGCACCACGTCACCTCGGGCCTGCCTGCCGAAATCGGCAAGCGCGTTCACGGGGTCGCGGAGTAGGCGGGGCAGAGCGCGGCGGAGGGGAAGGGATCGAGGGGCGTCACTTGAGCGGAAACCGGTATCGGCAGACATCGCGGTTTGTCTCCCACCTGGTGGCGGCGCCCGCGAGCTCATGGCACGCTGCGGCAGCGGCACCGTGATGTGCTCGGAAACCGCTGGTCGTGCTCGTGAGGGCGCGGACGTGGATCACTTACTCGTCGTGGATCGGACAGTCGGCAGAGCCGGCAAACTCCCCTCGCTCCCTCACACCTCGTTCCTCGCCAGATGAGTCCTCTCGGCCTCTCTGGCGTCACTTCGGGCAGTATCACATGATCGACTCCAAATGATCAACATTGCAGGTCAGTGACACTTTTATGCCGGTGTGGCCCTAGATGCGCCTATAGCCAGATTTGTCGCTTGAGACGGTTTGACGTGCCGGGAAAAAGGGAAGGGCCGGGCCTCACGGCCCGGCCCCTCACGACGCGTCGTCAGGCGTGGCTGGTCACCAGCAGCGCGATGCCCACGAGGATGACGATGGGAATCAGCCACACCACGACCTCGCCGAGGAACTCCTTGTACATGGGGACCGAATCCTCTCGGTGACGTGCGGAAAGTTAATCCCGAGCAGCATATTCGCTCGTGCCCGGCGGTGGAACACGGCACCGTCCCCCGGCTGCGGACGGCAGGGGCCGCTGTGCCGGCGGAGACCGTACGAGCCGGAAGCGACGCCCGCCCGCGCCGCGAGTCATCGGATGAAACGTACACGCATCCCCGCTGGTCAGGGCTTTTTCCGCGCCTCGTCCCTGGGCCGGGCGACGGGCCGGTCTCTACCATCGCGCGGGACAGCACGAGGGAGAGACGCGATGTCGAAGAGAAGTGCGGTGGTGGCGGCCCTGCTCGTGGTGCTCGGGCTGCTCGTCGCCCGGCCCGCCGAGGCGGCCACGGTACGGATCATGCCCCTGGGTGACTCGATCACCGGATCGCCCGGCTGCTGGCGGGCCCTGTTGTGGAACAAGCTGCAGAACGGCGGCTTCACCAACATCGACATGGTGGGGACGCTGCCCGCCCAGGGGTGCGGGGTGCCGTACGACGGTGACAACGAGGGCCACGGCGGCTTCCTCGTCACGAACGTCGCCGACCAGAACCAGCTCCCGGGCTGGCTCTCGGCGACCCGTCCCGACATCGTGATGATGCACTTCGGCACCAACGACGTGTGGAGCAACAAGCCCACCGACACGATCCTCGCGGCCTACGGCAAGCTCGTGGACCAGATGCGGGCGAGCAACCCGAGCATGAAGATCCTGGTCGCCCAGATCATCCCGATGAACCCGAGCACCTGCCCCGAGTGCGCCCAGCGGGCCGTCGCCCTGAACAGCGCGATCCCGGGCTGGGCCGCCGCGAAGACCACTGCGGCCTCCCCGATCGTGGTCGTCGACCAGTGGACCGGCTTCAGCACGAGCACGGACACCTACGACGGCGTGCACCCCAACGACAGCGGCAACCAGAAGATGGCGGACAAGTGGTATCCCGCCCTGTCGGCGCTGCTCGGCGGCGCGCAGCCGTCCCCCAGCCCCAGCCCGAGCCCGAGCCCGAGTCGCAGCCCCAGCCCCAGCCCCTCGCCGACCCGGTCGCCTTCTCCGTCGCCGTCGCCGTCCCCCTCCTCCTCGCCCTCGTCCGGCCCGTCGGGCTGCAGCGCGACCTACAAGATCACCAATCAGTGGGGCGGCGGCTTCCAGGGTGAGGTCACGGTCAAGAACACGGGCACCGCTCCCATCAGCGCCTGGACCGTGACCTGGACCTTCGCCAACGGGCAGCAGGTGACCCAGGCGTGGGGCGGCAAGGCCACCCAGAGCGGGGCGAGCGTGACCGTGAAGAACGAGAGCTGGAACGGCTCCCTCGACGCCGGCGCGAGCACCACGCTGGGCTTCATCGCCTCCTGGAACGCTTCCGATTCCGCCCCCACGCCCGCCTGCGCGGCCGCCTGACCTCGATCGGGCCGGGCCTCTATCGGCGCGGTCGGCCCGCCCGGCAGGCGTGCGTCCCCCGGTGTCCCCCGGTGCCCCCTATGCGGGCCCGGGGGACGCGCGCTTACGGCCGGATGCACGTCTTTCGAACTGTTCGTGACAGCCGCCGTCTCGCGGTCGCCGGCCGTGTTCCCTGGTACGGGTGATCCCCTCTGACCGGTCATGGCCGGATATCGACGTGGTCGGCGCCGCCGTCCGCGACCCCGTCACCGTGTACGGCGGCACCGGCTCTGTGCGCGAACTCGCCCACGAGGGCAACCGGGTCCCCGACGTCGCCGCCCTCGACGCCCGCCGCCTCGTGGTCGCCTGGCGGGCCGGGGCGGCCGATCCGGTGGACCCCTCGCCCACCGACCAGGGCGCGATCATGTACGCCCGATCCGGGGACGGCGGCCGCACCTGGACCACCGGCACGCTCGCGGCGGACACCTCCACCCATCGCTACCACTACGTCGTGTTCCTCAAGGACGGCGACGCGCTGCTGGCGCTGCTCGGCCGGATCACGATCGCGGCCGATCGCGACGCCGCGGGGAACGTCGACGGCTTCCCGGTGACGATGGTCGCCAGGAGGAGCACCGACGGCGGCCGCACCTGGGCCGATCACCCCGTCTCCGTCGCCGTGCCGCCCAACTCCCGGGGGGTCGTCGTGGCCGGCAAACCACTCAGGCACGAGGGCGTCTGGCTGGTGCCGTACTGGCAGGCGGCGGGCGGCACCACCAGGGCAGGCGTGCTGCGCTCGGCCGACCTGGTCACCTGGACGCCGGGCGCCCTGGCGGATAATCCGCCCGGCCTGTCCGTCGAGGAGCCGCAGGTCGTCGTGGCCCAGGACGATCCGCGCACCCTGCTCATGGTCGCGCGCACGCTGCGCGGCGGCACCGCGGCGGACAAGGACGCCCACTACCGCACCCACGCCGCGTACGCCGCGACCGCGACCAGCACCGACGGCGGGCTGACCTGGTCCGCCTTCGCCGTGGACCCCGAACTGCCGAACTACTACGTCAAGACCTTCTTCACGAAGGACTCCCTCGATCGCTATCTGACCGTCTACAACACGCTGGCCGGGCCGTTCACCGGCCCGGCGTCCGCAAAGCCCGACCAGTACCGCGAGGTCCTCTACTACAAGGTCAGACGTCCGGGTGCGCCGTGGGGCCCGGGGCGGCTCTTCGCCGACGGCAGGCGGCTCACCCGTGGCGCGGCCCGCGGCTGGGACGTCTACGCGTCGGCCGACGAGTACGAGCCGGGCCGGTTCTTCGTCGTCTGGGAGCACAACCAGATCGAGATCAAGGTCGCCCGCCTCGACCTGGCCGACGTCTTCACCGGGATCGCTCCCGGCTGGGGCGGATGGACCATGAGCGGCGGCGCCGAAGTCATCGGAGGATTCGGCGATGGCGGCCCGGCTTCGGCGGCCTCCTCCCCTGATGACGCCCGTGCTCTGCGCCTGACCGCCGGGCGGATCAGCCGCCCGTACGGACCGCCTGAGGGCTTCGTCCTGACCTTCCACGGCAGGGTGACGCGCTTCCCGAGCTCCGGCGACGGCCTGGGGATCGAGGTGAGCACGGGCACGCGCCTCCTCCACCTGGCCGTACGGCCCGACGGCCTGCACGCCCTGACGGCGGACGGGTGGGCGCCCGTCCCCGGGGTGGGAGACCGGTGGCGGGTGATCGTCGACGCGGGGGGCGCCGCGACCACGCAGGCCGTCCCCCCGGCCGGCCCGCCCGGAGCGCGGTGGACCATCCCGGCGGCGGGCGGCCCGCCGGGTGTGTCGGTCACCGGCGACGGGGAGGCCGTGCTGGAGCTGGTCGAGGTCACCGATCACGTGGCGGGCGGCTCCTGGGCGGGATGGGAACTCGACCGGGGAGCCGCGGTCGTGGACGGCGGCCTGCGCCTGCGCAGCGCCACGAGCGGGGTCGTCTCGGCCGTGCTGCCCCTCGACGTGACCAGGGCGTGCGACTTCACCGTGGAGTTCCGGGGCCGGGTGATCGACGACAGCGCCCTGGACCCGCGGACCGGGCGAGGGGTCAGCCTCGGGACGAAGGTCGCCAACGGCGCCCGGCGGCTCATGCTGACGGTTCAGCGCGGCGGCGTGTGGACGATGACGAAGGGATCCGGCACCTGGGAGAGGATCCTCACGCTCCCCGAGGCCGGCAGACCCGCCACCTGGAAGGTGACCGTGGACAGCGCGGGAGTGGCCCGCCTGCACCGCGACGGCGCGGACACGGGCGCGACCTGGGTGGTCCCCGACAGCAGGGAGACGCCGCAGGTCGCGCACTGGGTGGCGGGCACGGGGGGCGGCAACGCGGCCGAGGCCCACATCGACTGGACCCTGGTCACGGCCACCCTCGGCACCCGTTGATCGGTGCGAGCCACCTCGCTGGGCCGCCGCCGAACATCTGATTTTCGGACGTCACTGCTTTCCGGACATCACTGCTTTCCGGACGTCACTGCTTTCCGGACGTCACTGCTTTCCGGACGTCACTGCTTCCCGGACGTCACTGCTTCCCGGACGTCACTGCTTTCCGGACGTCACTGCTTTCCGGACGTCACTGCGCCGGCCGAAAGCTCCGGTCCTCGCGAAGTCCGCTTCGCTGGACCTTCGCTGCGGTCCTCGCTCCCGCCCGCTCCGCTCCTTGCGGTCCCGTCGGGCGTCTCCAGGGGGCGGAAGCGGGAACCGGACTGGCTCTGTCACCGATAGCCGGTGACGTCGGCGGGGCGGCCGGGGTCCTGGACCTCCACGAGATAACGCCAGCAGTCGGGGCGGCTGCCGTCCACGTCGGTGAAGCCGTACACCTGGGCCAGTTGGCCGCTGGACAGCGACTGCCCGTTCCAGCGGCTCACCTCCGGGTCGGCGGCCAGGGCCGCCACCGCGCGTCCGACGAAGGCCGGGGTCTCGGAGATGGCGAAGTGCGGCACTTTGTCCAGCGCGTCATGCCAGTTGGCCTCCGTCACGCCGAAGTGCTCCAGCATGAGCTCCGAACGCAGCCAGCCCGGCGTGAGCGACACCGCGGTCGCGCCGTGCGGGGCCAGCTCCTTGGCCTGGGCGAAAGCCATCCGATTCACGGACGTCTTCGCGAGGTCGTAGAAGAACGAGACGCGATAGTTGGCGGCGTTGTATTCCGCCGTGCCGTCGGTGACCTCGACCACCAGGCCGCCCGGCTTGCGGATCAGCAGCGGCAGCGCGTAGTGGCTGGTGATGATGTGTGTGTCGATCGCCAGCCGCAGGATGCGCAGGCCGTCGTCGAGCGAGTGCTCCCAGAGCCGGTCGGTCCAGCTGAACAGCAGCTCGCCGCCCCAGATGTCGTTGACCAGCACGTCGAGCCCGCCCTGCTCGGCGTCGATCCGCTCCACGAGGGCCCGCACCTGCTCGCGGTCGAGGTGGTCCACCGGCACGGCGATCCCCCGCCCACCGGCGGCGGTGACCAGCTCGGCCGTCTCCTCGATCGTCTCCGGCCGGTCCATCTCCGAGCGCCGCTCGCGGGTGCTGCGGCCGGTCACGTAGACCGTCGCCCCCGCCGCGCCCAGCTCGACCGCGATCCCGCGCCCCGCGCCCCGGGTCGCCCCGGCGACCAGTGCGACCTTCCCATCCAGGCTGCTCATCATGAGACGGCATGCTGGCACACGCCACCGACAAAAAACGGAGCCCGCGGGTTGGCCGCGATCCCTGGGGGCAGCGCGTGCTTTCAGCTAGGGTGCTGATCGCGATCCCGGAGGAGGACGGCATGAGCGAATACGCGGCGACTTTTCAACTTATCGACACCGATGGGGACGGGCGGATCTCGGCCGAGGAGCTCGTACGCCTGATGGATGTGCTCGGCCGGCCGCTCACGCAGGAAGGGGCGCAGGGCGCGATCGACAGGGTCGACGCCGACCGCGACGGCCTGATCGACCTGGAGGAGTTCGGCGCCTGGCTGAGCGGGCACTGAGCGGCTTTGAGCTGCGTTGAGCGGGCGTTGAGCAAGCACTGAAAGGCGACGACGAGTTCTGGGGCGCGGTGCCGGCGGGCGTCGCGAGGCTACTGCGCCCCCGCATGGGCGACGTCGCGGACCGGATGATCGCGGAGATCCAGCGGCGGGTGCCCGAATACGCCCGCCCGGCGGACGAGATCTACATCAAGGTCCTACGGCTGTCGGTCAACCAGGCGCTGCGGGGGTTCCTGGAACGCATCGAGAACCCGCGGGCGCCGTGGGACCCCGAGGTCTTCCGGACGATCGGCAGGGGCGAGGCCGCCGAGGGGCGTGACCTCGTGCCCTTCCAGACCGCGATGCGACTGGGCGCGCGGGTGGCCTGGCGGCGGCTCACCGAGCAGTCCGAGCAGCTCGGCCTCGATCCGCGGACGCTGTACGACCTGGGCGAGGCCATCTTCGTCTACCTCGACCAGCTCGCCGACGCGGCCGCGGAGGGCTTCGCCGAGGCGCGGGCGCACGCGGCCGGCGAGATGGAGCGCCGCCGCCGGCGGCTGCTCGATCTGCTGCTCACCCGGCCCGCAGCCTCGCCGGAGGCCGTCGCCGACCTGGCCAGGACCGCCGGCTGGCGGCTCCCCCGCACGGTCGCCGGGGTGGCCCTGGAGGAACGCGACGGCGGTTCTCCCCTGCCGGTGCTGCCACCGGACGTGCTGACCGGGCTCGACCGCAACGTCCCGTGTCTCGTGGTGCCCGACCCCGGCGGCCCCGGACAGGTGCAGGCGCTGGAGAGCGCCCTGCGCGGCTGGCGGGCCGCGATCGGCCCCGCCGTGCCGCTCGCCGCCGCCGCGAACTCGCTCGGCTGGGCGAGGGAGGCCCTCGACCTCGGCACCCGCGGCGTCCTGCCCCGGCGGGGACTGCTGCGCTGCGCCGACCACATGGCCACGCTGGTCGTCTTCAAGGACGAGGACCTGGTGGCCGCCCTGGCCGAGGTGCGCCTCGCGCCCCTCGCCCACCTGCGGCAAACCCAGCAGGACCGCCTGGCCGAGACCCTGCTCGCCTGGCTGCGGCACGGCCGGGGCGTCGCCGAGGTCGCGGCGGCGCTCCACGTCCACCCGCAGACCGTGCGGTATCGCCTGCGCCAGATCGAGCAGCTGTACGGCGACGCGCTCGCCGACCCCGACGTCCGGTTCGAGCTGGAGATCGTGCTGCGCGCCCGCCAGGCCCGTCAGAGCCCGCCTGACGGTTAGGGAGTGGTGCCGCCACTGGTCCGCAGGCCCCGGGCCACCGGCCGCTCGTGCAGGCCGAACCGCGCCTCCGGCTCCCGCGTGCCGTCGAGGATCTCCGCGACGTGTCCGGCCAGGGCCGGGGCGTGTTTGAAGCCGTGCCCGGACTCGCCGCCGAGCAGCCAGACGCCGTCCTCGACCTCGGCGATGATCCACTCGGCGTCCTTGGTCAGCGCGTACTGGCAGACCTGGCTGAACACCACCGGCGCGCCCACCAGCGACGGGAACCGCCTGGCCAGGTAGGCGCGCGCCTGCTCCTCGGTGTGCCGCAGCACCCGCCTGCCGCCGCTCTCCGGGTCGTACGGCTCGCCCTCGGCGTCGCCGGTGATCTTCATCCCCATGCCGTCCAGGTCGCCGTGCCCGTACGCCGACAGGTCGTAGTCGCAGAACGCGGGCAGCGGCGGCGTCGTCCAGTCCCTGGGCACGCCGAAGTGGAAGGTGTCCTGCCGCGTCACCTGGACGTGCCCCGCCTCGTGCGGGAACAGCCGCGGCAGCCACGCGCCGCACGCCCACACCACGCGGTCCGCCGTCAGCACCTCGCCATCCACCACGACGCCGGCCCCTCGCCCGTACGGCACGGCCCGGGCGCGGATCTGCCGCACGCCGGCCGCGCCGGCCAGGCGCGCGGTCGCCTGCGTCGCCCGCCGGGCCCGCAGCACTCCGGCGTTCGGCTCCCACAGCACGAAGGCGAGGTCGTCGCCCCGCAGGCCGGGGAACCGCCGCGCCGCCTCGGCCGGATCGAGCAGCTCGCAGGGGATGTCCAGCCGCTCGAGCACCCGGGCGCTGCGCGTCTCCCAGCCGTCCGGGTCGCGGGCGAACCACATCAGCCCCGACTCGACGTACAGGTCCTCGCCGGTCCGCTGTTCCAGCCGGCGCCAGGCGTCGCGGGCCTGCCAGGCCAGCCGGGGATACCAGTCGTCAGAGCCGTGCGCGCAGCGCAGCAGGCGGGTCTCCCCTGCGCTGGCCTGACGCACGTGACCCGGCGCGTACTGCTCGACGAGCGTCACCCGCCAGCCCTCGTCGGCCAGCCGCAGCGCCAGCGACGACCCCCAGATGCCCGCCCCCACCACGATCGCCGACTTCATCCACCACTCCTTGATCGCGGACCGAAACCTACGTCCGACGTAGGCTACGTCGGGCGTAGGTTTCGCCTACCGGCGCACCGGGGCGGTGATAATCGGAGGCATGATGGCGGCCGAATCGGCGCAGACACTCGAACGAGGCTTACGGCTGTTGCGGCTGCTCGCCGACGCGAACCGGGGCCGCACGCCGACCGAGCTCGCCCAGGAGCTGGGCCTGAGCCGGCCGATCGTCTACCGGCTCCTGACGACCCTGCAGGCCGAGGGCTTCGCCCGGCGGGACGCGCACGGCCGCGTGCATCTCGGCTTCGGGGTGCTCGTGCTGGCCCAGGCCGTGCATCCCCTGCTGCGGGCGGCGGCGCTGCCGGCGCTGCGCGCGCTCGCGGAGCAGGCCGGGGCGACCGCGCACCTGACCGTGGCCGAGGGCGACGAGGGCCTGGCGGTCGCGGTGGTCGAGCCGTCGTGGACCGACTTCCACGTCGCCTATCGGGAGGGCTCGCGCCATCCGCTGACGCGCGGCGCGGCCGGGCTGGCGCTGCTCGCGCTGCGCGAGGGCCGCACGGAGCCGCCGCTGCGCACGAGCAGGGGACACCTCCAGGAGGGCGCGCAGGGCATCGCCGCGCCGATTCCGGGCCTGCCGTGGCTGGAGGCGTCCGTCGGCCTCGTCAGCTTCGCCGACCTCGACGCGGACAAGGTGGGCCCGCTGGTCCTGGAAGCCGCCGACCGCCTCACATCCGCCCTGTCCGAACCCCCGCGCTGACGGTCACCACTTCACCAGGATCGGCTCGGCGAACACCGTGTTGTCCACGACCACGTCGGCCCGCCCCACCGGATCGGCCTCCGCGATGTAGAGGCGCTCGGCGGGCAGATAGCGGTGCAGGTGCAGCGCCTCGGCCTCGGACCCGGCCCAGTCCTGGTCGCGCTCGGGCTCCGCGGCGCACCGAGGTCTCCGGTGGCACCTCCATCCAGACGCGCAGGTCCCAGTACGCGTCGATCTCCGGGCGGAACGCGAAGACCCCGTCGACGATCGTGACCGCGCCGGGCGCGGCGGTCGTCAGCACCGACGAGTGGTCCACCTGCGTCAGCGGGTCGATGGAGCACAGCGCGACGCTCCCCGAGCCGTCCGGCCCCGCCGGGTCGAGCAGCAGGGCGATCGCCGCGTCGTAGTCGTACGCGTTCCGGTAGTAGCCCTCACCCGACTCCCGGTCGTACAGGTGCCGGTCGCGCCACGGCCGCTTGAAGTCGTCGAGGCTCGCCCGCAGCACCGGGCGCCCGGCCCGGGCGAGGTGCTCGGCGAGCTCGTGGCCGAAGCTCGTCTTCCCGGCCGCCGTGAGCCCGTCCACGCCGACACGCAGCCGGCCCGGCCCGAGGGCCAGCACGCGCTCCGCGATCCGCCCGACCAGCGCCGTACGCACGGGGGACGCGGGCGAGGGCGACGGCTGCCGCCAGGTCGAGACGGACAGGTGGACTTCCGCTGTGCTCATGGCCCGCAGCTTGACATTCACGGCGGCATGGCGAATCGTCGTACATATATAGGACACTCGCGTCCGATTAACGGACAGGCGTAGGAGGCGCAATGCCGTACTACCGGGTGGTCGGGGAAGTGCCACGCAAGCGCCACGTGCAGTTCCGCACACCCGACGGCGGGCTGTACAAGGAGGAGCTCATGGGAGAGGAAGGCTTCTCCTCCGACTCCTCGCTGCTCTACCACCGCCACGCGCCGACCGCCATCGTCAAGGCCGAGGCCGTGGACGCGGGGGCGCCCGGCCTCACGCCCAACCTGCCGCTGTCCCCGCGCCATTTCCGTACTCAGGACCTGACGCCCGACGGCGACCTCGTCTCCGGGCGGATGCCGCTCGCCGGCAACTCCGACGTCCGCATCTCGTACGCCGCGTCGCAGGCGCCCAGCGAGCTGTACCGCGACTCGATGGGCGACGAGTGCGTCTACATCGCGAGCGGCCGGGCCCGGTTCGAGTCGGCGTACGGCGCGCTGGACGTGGCCGAGGGCGACTACGTGGTGATCCCGACGGGGACGATCCACCGGTGGGTGCCCGAGGGCCCGGTGACGGCGCTGGTGATCGAGGCGGCCGGGCACATCAGGCCGCCGAAGCGCTACCTGTCCCAGTTCGGCCAGTTCCTGGAGCACGCGCCCTACTGCGAGCGCGACCTGCGCGCGCCGGCCGAGCCGCTGCTCGTGGATGGGGAGGAGGTGCCGGTCCTGGTCAGGACGCGGGGCGGGCTGACCCGGCTGACCTACGCCCACCACCCCTTCGACGTGGTGGGGTGGGACGGCTGCCTCTACCCCTACGCGTTCAACATCCAGGACTTCGAGCCGATCGTGAAGCGCACCCACGCGCCGCCGCCGGTCCACCAGACCTTCGAGGGCCCGGGCTTCGTCGTCTGCTCGTTCTGTCCCCGGCCGCTGGACTTCCACCCCGAAGCCGTGCCGATCCCGTACAACCACCACAACGTGGACTCCGACGAGTTCATGTTCTACGTGGGCGGCGACTACACGGCGAGGAGGGGGTCGGGCATCGACGTCGGCTCGATCTCGCTCCACCCGGCCGGCTTCACGCATGGGCCGCAGCCGGGCGCGGTGGAGGCCGCCGTCGAGGCCGTGCGCAAGGGACACACCGAGACGACCGAGATGGCCGTGATGATCGACACGTTCCGCCCGCTCGACCTCGGCCAGGCCGCCCTCGCGTGCGAGGACACCGACTACGCGTGGACGTGGGCGAGATGAGCTTCGGGCTCGACAACCTGCCGTACGGCGTGTTCTCCCGGCCCGGCGAGCCCCGCAGGGTCGGCGTCCGGGTCGGGGGCCAGGTCCTCGACCTGGCGGCCGCCCTCGGCGGGGACGTCTACGCGGCGCCCAGCCTCAACCCGCTGCTGGCCCTGGGCCGTGCGGCCTGGCAGGAGACGCGCGCGCGGGTACGCGAGGCGGCGGCCACGGGCGACCACCTGATCCCGCTGGCGGAGGTGACCCTGCACCTGCCGGTCGAGGTGGCCGACTACGTGGACTTCTACGCCTCGCTCGAGCACGCGTCGAACCTCGGGCGGATGTTCCGGCCTGACGACGAGCCGCTGAAGCCGAACTGGCGGCACCTGCCCGTCGGCTACCACGGGCGGGCGGGCACGGTCGTCGTCTCGGGGACGCCGATCAGGCGGCCGTGCGGGCAGCGGCCGTCGTTCGGCCCGTCGCAGAAGCTCGACATCGAGGCGGAGCTCGGATTCGTCGTCGGGGTGCCGACGCGGCTCGGCGAGCGCGCGGGCGCGTTCGAGGACCACGTCTTCGGGGTGGCGCTCGTCAACGACTGGAGCGCCCGCGACATCCAGGCGTGGGAGTACGTCCCGCTCGGGCCGTTCCTGGGCAAGTCGTTCGCCACCTCGATGTCCGCGTGGATCACGCCGCTCGACGCCCTGGAGGAGGCCAGGGTCGAGGGCCGGTCGCAGGACCCCGAGCCCCTGCCGTACCTCACCAGGCAGGCGCCGTGGGGGCTCGACCTCACGCTGCGCGTCGGCCTGAACGGCGAGACGGTCTCGACGCCGTCGTTCCGCGACATGTACTGGACGCCCGACCAGATGCTCGCCCACATGACCGTGAACGGCGCCCGGCTCCGCACCGGCGACCTGTTCGCGAGCGGGACGGTGTCGTCGATCGGGCAGCCGGGCTCGCTCATCGAGCTGACCTGGAACGGCGCGGACCCCGTCAAGCTGCCCGGCGAGACCCGGATCTTCCTGGAGGACGGCGACACCGTCACGATCACCGCGTGGACCTCGCACGGGATCAGCCTCGGCGAGGTCTCGGGAAGGATCCTTCCTGCGACTTAGCGTGTTCCTGTCGTCACCCGTCGCTATCTTGGGTGCCCGTGAAGCCACGCACCCTGCCTCCCGCCGCCCGCGCGCTGCTCGCGGTGCTGCTCGTGGCCTGTCCCGCGCTTGCCGCGGGCTGCGCCGTACGCGTGCCGCCCGCGCCGCGCATCACGATCACCCCGGCCTCCGGCGCGGCGGCGGTCCCGCCGGGGGCGGGGTTGGTCGTCAGGGCGGAGGGCGGCAGGCTGACCAGCGTGCTGGCGTTCGCGGGGCGCGAGCCGGTGCCCGGCGCGTTCGACCCGGCCCGCACCGTGTGGCGGTCGTCGTGGACGCTGCGTCCCGGCACGCAGTATGTCGTCAACGCCGTCGCGACGGGCGCCCAAGGCGTCGCCGCCCAGGTCGCGGGCCGGTTCCGCACGCTCACCCCGCGCCGTGAGGTCGCCGTCGCCTCGATCGTCCCCTATGACGGGGAGACCGTCGGGATCGGCATGCCGATCATCGTGACGTTCACCGGGCCGGTCGAGGACCGCGCGGCGGTCGAGCGGGCGCTGGAGGTCCGTGCGGTCCGGGGCCCGGCCGAGGGCGCCTGGCACTGGGCGAGCTCCACCCAGGTCGTCTACCGGCCGCGGAAGTGGTGGCCGGCCGGCGGCGACGTGCGCTTCACCGCCCATCTCGCCGGCGTCCACGCCGCCCCCGGCACGTACGGCGCCGCCGACCGGAGCGTGGCCTTCACCGTGGGGCGGGCCATGGTCAGCACGGTCGACACCCGCACCCACCAGATGGTGGTGCGGCAGGACGGCAGGGTGGCCCAGCGCATGCCGATCAGCGCCGGCATGGCGACCACCAGGGAGTACACGACCACGAGCGGGATCCACCTGACGATGGACAAGGGCAACCCCGTCCGCATGGTCTCGCCGGGCCGCCGCAAGGGCGACCCCGGCTACTACGACAAGCTCATCGACCACGCCGTACGGATCTCCAACAGCGGCGAGTACGTCCACTCGCTGGACAACGTGTGGGCGCAGGGCCGGGTCAACGTCAGCCACGGCTGCCTGAACGTCCGGCCCGACCAGGCGCGGTGGTTCTACGAGCACGCGCTGCGCGGCGATCCCGTCATCGTCACCGGCACCACTCGCGAGTTGGAGTGGAACAACGGCTGGGGCTACTGGCAGCTCTCCTGGCCCCGATGGCTGGCCGGCAGCGCCCTCCGGCACGACGGCGCCGAGACTCCTCCCGCCGCCTCTTGACAGAGGTGGCCGTGTTCAAGTCAGCTCCCTGCATTACGGTCTAGGCATGGCAGTAGCAATCGATTTGTCCCTTTACTGCGAGAACGCGCGGCTCCTCGCCGAGTTCTGGAAGACGGCGCTCGGCTACGTCGACGAGATCCCGGCAGCCCGGTACGCGACCAGTGAGGAGCCGTTCGCGCGGTTCGACCTGCCGGCCGGCGGCGCCGAGGACGACGGGGCCTGCCTCTGCGACCCCGAGGGGGTCGGCCCCCGGCTCTCCATCCTCCGGGTCCCCGAGCGGAAGACGGCGGAGAACCGGCTCCACATCGACGTCCGCGTGCCGGGAGACGGCACGGCGGCCGACCGGTGGGAGCGGATCAGGGCGGAGGCCGCCCGGCTGGTGCGCGCCGGCGGCACGATCCTGGAGGCGTTCGACGACCACATCCTGATGGCCGACCCCGAGGGCAACGAGTTCCGCGTCACCGCGTCCCCTACGTGAAACCCCGCGTGAGAGCCGGCTCTCTGGGAGACCGGCGGCGTAGGCGTTAGGTTGAGAAGGAGGAACCGGACCCGAGTGGTGTTCGTTCATTGCTATGGAGGCGGCAATGAACTCCTGGATCGTATGGCTCATCCTGGCGGCGGTGCTGGGTGTCGCGGAGATTTTCACGCTGACCGCGGCCTTGGGGCTGCTGTCCCTCGCGGCCCTGCTCACGACCGTGGTCGCGGTCGTCGGGCTGCCGCCCGCGATCCAGCTCGCCGTGTTCGTCATCGCCTCCGCAGCCGGCCTCGCCGGGGCGCGCCCGATCGCGCTCCGGCACATCAAGCAGCCGCCCCCGAAGCGCTTCGGGGTGTCCGCGCTCGTCGGCAAGTCCGCGTACGTGACCAAGGAGGTCACCGGCAGGGACGGCCGGGTGCGGATCGGCGGCGAGGAGTGGTCGGCTCGTGCCTACGACGAGACGCTCGTGATCCCGCCAGGGGCCACGGTCGATGTCATAGAGATCGAGGGCGCCACCGCCCTCGTCTACCCCCGGGAGTGAGCAATGGACGCAGCAGTGATCGCCGGAATCGTCATCGCGTTCGTCGTGATCCTGACGGTGCTGCGGGCGGTCCGGATCGTGCCCCAGGCCAGAGCCGGCAACGTCGAGCGCCTGGGCAGGTACTACCGCACACTGGGCCCCGGCCTGAACTTCGTCATCCCCTTCATCGACCGGGTCCGCCCGCTGCTGGACCTGCGCGAGCAGGTGGTGTCGTTCAAACCGCAGCCGGTCATCACCGAGGACAACCTCGTCGTGGACATCGACACGGTGCTGTATTTCCAGGTCACCGATCCCCGGGCGGCGGAGTACGAGATCGCCAACTTCATCCAGGGCGTCGAGCAGCTCACCGTGACGACGCTGCGCAACGTGGTCGGCGGCATGGACCTGGAGAAGACGCTCACCTCTCGTGACATGATCAACAGCCAGCTGCGCGGCGTCCTGGACGAGGCCACCGGCAAGTGGGGCATCCGGGTCAACCGGGTCGAGATCAAGGCGATCGACCCGCCGAAGACCATCAAGGACGCCATGGAGAAGCAGATGCGCGCCGAGCGGGACAAGCGCGCGGCGATCCTCACGGCCGAGGGCCAGCGGCAGTCGCAGATCCTCACGGCCGAAGGCGAGAAGCAGAGCGCGATCCTGCGCGCCGAGGGCGAGCGCACCTCGCAGATCCTCAAGGCCCAGGGTCAGTCGCAGGCGATCGACGAGGTGTTCCAGGCCGTGCACCGCAACGACCCCGACCCCAAGCTGCTCGCCTACCAGTACCTCCAGGTGCTGCCCCAGCTCGCCCAGGGCCAGGGCAACACGATGTGGGTGATCCCGAGCGAGGTCACCTCGGCGCTCCAGTCGCTGTCGAAGGCGTTCACCGAGTCGCTGCCCGCCAGCAGGGCCACCGTGGCGGACGGCAGGCACGAGCGGAGCGCGGCGGGCATCGAGGCGGTCGCCGAGGCCGAGCGCGCCGCCGCCGAGGCCAAGGCTGCGGCCGAGGACAGCGAGCTGGGACCGCGCCAGATCGAGTCCCGGCGGCCCACCCTCGGCGCGGACGGCGTCCAGAACCCCGACCCTGCCCACGCCGTACGCCCGGACGAGCGCCAATAGGGTCACACCATGGCCAGGTAGGCGGCGAGCTCCTCGGCCGAGGAGGTCGAGATCCCGGCGTACCCGTCCGGCCGGACGAGGGTGTGCCGCTCGCCGCCGTACGGCTCGGCCGGCGCGTACGCGCGCACCTCGGGACCACCGGGGACGCGCGGAGCGGGGTCGGGGGACAGCAGGGTGAAGTGCGGGCCCCGCAGCAGGTCGAACATGCGGGCCCGCGTCCCGTCCGCCAGCGGGAGCGGGCCGTCCGGCACCCGGTCTCCGCCGCGCCGGGCGAGCGAGCCGCCCCGGTAGCTCAGCGAGAGCTGGTAGGTGTCCTCGTCGCGTTTGTAGGACTTCTTGTCCAGCAGATCCACGCTGAGACCGAGCACGCGGGCGGCGACGGGCCTGCGCTCCTCCTCGTAGGTGTCCAGCAGCGCCTCCGGCGCCCCGTCGAGCACCCGGGCGAGCTTCCAGCCCAGGTTGTAGGCGTCCTGGACGCCCGTGTTGAGCCCCTGCCCGCCCGCCGGCGGATGCACGTGGACGGCGTCCCCGGCCAGGAAGACCCGGCCGGAGCGGTAGCGGTCGGCGAGGCGGATGTTCACCCGGTAGAGGGATGACCACAGCAGCTCGGTCAGGCGCACCCCGCGCAGCATGGACCTCTCGGCGAACATCCGCTGATAACCGGACAACGTCTGCTCCGGCGTGACCCCCGGCTTCAGCGAGGCGAGCATCTGGAAGGTGTCGGTGCCGGCCATCGGGTAGAGCGCCACCATCCCCCTGCCCGGCCGCACCCAGACGTGGATGTGGTCCCGGCCGAGCCCCTCGACGCGTACGTCGCCGAGGGCCATCCGCTCCTCCTCGCGGGTCTCGCCGGTGAAGCCGATGCCGAGGTCCTTGCGTACCGGGCTCCTGCCGCCGTCCGCCGCGACCAGGTAACGCGCCCGCAGGCTCTCTCCCGTGCCGAGCCTGGCGGTCACCCCGTCCGCGTCCTGCTCGAAGCCGGTCAGCGCGGTGCTCTGCTCCACCTTCCCGCCCAGCTCGGTCAGGCGCTCGCGCAGCACCGCCTCGGTGCGCCACTGCGGGTGCATCAGCACCGTCGGGTACGGCACCATGTCCGTGGCCCCGGCGGGCCTGTGCATGCGGGCCTGCCAGATCGGCACGGCGCCCACCCTGACCCGCAGCGGCGGGTAGGGCGTCGCCGCCGCCAGGATCGGGCCGATCACCCCGAGGTCGTCGAAGACCTCCTGCGTACGCGGTTGCAGGCCCTTGCCCTTGGAGCCGCCCGAGGGCTCTGGCGCCTGGTCGACGATGCGGCAGGCGACGCCCCGGCGGGCCAGGTCCACGGCGAGGGTGAGCCCGGTCGGCCCGGCTCCGACGATCAGTACGTCCGTGTTCTCACGCATGTCCCGACCGTGACAGGCCGCTCTGCCAAACCTCTGTCACGCGCCTGCCGTCCCCTGTCACCGCCCGTTCGCCGGCGTTCTCAGTGGCGCCTTCGCCGGGATCGTTGCCCATCCCTTGATCACGGCTTCCGGGGTCAGGAGGCCGCGCGGGTGATGCGGTCGGCGAATCTGGCGTAGCGGGCGAGCTCGTCCCTGGTGGGCGCGACGATCAGCTCTCCGGCGACCCGTTCGATGCCGGCGCGCAACGCCTTGGCGGCTCTGCGCGCCCTGCGCCGTCCCCCGGCCCAGGCGAACACCCGGCACAGCGCGGCGATCAGCACCCCCGCCAGCGCGCCGCCCAGCAGGAGCACGGTCGGCCACGGCGCCCGGCCGACCGTGGGGGTGGGAAGCCCGGGCAGCATGAGGTAGTCCAGCGCGAAGCGTACGAGCAGCCAGATCGCGCCCGCGACCATCGCGGCGACGGTCAGCCACTGCGCCGTCCCCGCCACGCGCCACCACCGAGGGGCACTGGAGACGCCGCCCGATGTCGCAGCGGCGACCGTGCGGTCCAGGGCGTCCGTCAGCTCTTCGGACCGCGCCCGCGCCGCGTGCCGTACGGCTGTCGCCCACGGCTCGGGCACCGTGGCCGAGGCGGCGGCTCCGACGTCGCGCAGGGCGGTGTCCACGGCCGAGACCTCCACGGCGGTGGCCGCGGGCAGCGAGGAACGGGCTCCCTTGGCCAGGTGGAGACGGCGCAGCGGATCGGGCCGCAGCCTGCGCAGCCAGCGCGTCACCGGCCAGCCCGTCGCGGCGACCGAGCGGTGCCGATGCGACTTCGCGACCGCCTCGACCACGACAGGCACCCCGGCCGCCTGTGCCAGCGCCCGCGTCAGAGCCCTGCTCACCGTGACCTCCGGCACCGCCACTCGCCCCGGCTCCGGCGCCTTCAGCTGCTCCGGCGGTGCTTCCCGCGTCTTCACCGCCGGTGACGTGCCCGCCGGCAGCGCCACGCCGCCCGGCTCCGGCTCGCGGGCGGCCGGGGGCAGGGTGTCCGGGGGTCGGGTGTCCGGGGGTCGCGTGTCCGGGGGTCGGGTGTCCGCCCAGAGCGCGGCGGCGGCCGAGGCCACGTCGGCGGCGAGACGCGACGACCAGGCGCGATGGCGGGAGACCTGGCGGTCGAGCAGCGCCCGCAGTTCGGGAACGCCCTCGCCGGTGCGGGCGGAGACCCCGAGCACCGGCGCCCCCTCCAGCCCGTCGGCCGCCAGCAGGCCGCGCAGGTCGTCGAGACAGCGCTTGACCGACCGCTCCGGCAGCCGGTCCACCTGGTTGAGCACGACGACCATGACGTCCCGGTGCCGGGCGAGCGGGCGCAGGTAGCGCTCGTGCACGGCCGCGTCGGCGTACTTCTGCGGGTCGAGCACCCAGACCAGCAGGTCGACCGCGGCGACCAGGCGGTCGACCTCCCTGCGGTGGGACAGCTCGATGGAGTCGTGGTCGGGCAGGTCCAGCAGGATCAGCCCGGACGCGTCGCCCTCGACCGTGTGGCGCAACGGGACGTCGAGCCAGTCGAGCAGCGGTCCCGAGCCGTCCGGGCCCCACAGGGCCGCCTGCGCCTTGGCGGTCGTCGGCCGGGTCACCCCCACCGTCGCGAGCTCGGTCCCGGACAGGGCGTTGAACAGCGACGACTTGCCGCTCCCCGTCGCCCCGGCGAGGGCGACCGCGGTGTGCTCCACCGACAGGCCGCGCCGTACGCCGGCCCGGGCGACCACGGCGCGCGCGTGGTCCACGGCCTCCCGGCCGAGCCGGCCCTCCGCCAGGTCGGCGGCCTCCGCGAGCGCCTCCAGGCGGTCGTCCAGCGGCACCTCCGCCTTCCTGCGCGGGAGCTTCACAGGACGCCCCTCTCCTGTACGGCCTTGGCGGCCTCCCGCAGGCGGGCAGCCGTCTCCTGAGCCGGGCCCAGCCCCTCCACCAGAGAGGTGAAGCGGGCGCGTTCGTCGTCGAGCAGCACCCGGACACGCCGCCGCAGGTCCTCGCGCGCCTCCTGGGTCAGCGTGCGCACGGCCTGGTCGCCGAAGACGGCTTCGAGCAGCTTCTGGCTGAGCACGCCGGTGCCGCCGGCGATGCCCAGCTCGATGCCGGTGATCCCCCCGGTCGTGGAGAACACCGCCAGCATGATCAGCACGCCGAGGCTGTTCACGCCGAACGACGCCGCCCGGGCGAGCGTGCGCCGGTCGGCGCCCTCGGAGCGGACGAGATCGAGCACGTGCCCCTGCCAGTCGCGTACGGCCACGCCTGCCCGGCTCGGCAGGTCGGCGGACGCGCGGCCGAGCCGCCCGGAGACGGCGACGCCGGACCTCTCCAGCAGGTCGCGCCCGGAGGGAAGGGCCAGCCACGCCTCGACGGCCCGCTCCGCGGCGGCGTCGGCGGTGGCGCGGATCAGCGACTCCACCCCGCTCTCCAGCGCGACCCGAAGCTCCCTGTCGGGCGCCGGGCGGCCGCGGAAGGCCGCGGCGAGGCGGTCGCGCAGCCAGCCGATGCGGGACTCCAGGGCCCGCATGAGGTCGCCGGTGCCGACAAAGTCCTGCCAGCGGGCCAGCACCTCCCCGCGCAGCAGCCTGCCGTCGCGCATCCCCTCGTCGAACGCCGACATCGCCACGTCGTACGCCCTGCCCGCGATGTCGCGCAGCTCGGCGATCCCCACCCGCTGGCGCTCCACCCGGTCGGCCAGGTCGGGCACCCGGGTGCCGAGGCTGTCGAGGGCGCCGGTCAGGGTCCGCCGTACGACCTCGGCCCGCGCCTTGGCGTCCACGGACAGGTCGGCGAGCCAAGTCGCGATCGGCTGCACGACGTGGGCGGGCAGCCGGGCGCGCTCCGACGGCAGCTCCAGCTCGGCGACGGTGAACAGCGGCGTGCCGCCGAGGCCGTTCTCCTGCAGGAGCCGGGTGAGGTCGGCGGCCACGGGCTCGCGTGCCTCGGCCGGGACCCGCTGGAGGATCACCGCGAGCGCCGTGCTCCGCTCCCGGGCCAGGCGCAGGAAGCTCCACGGCACCTCGTCGGCATACCGCGCGGCGGTCGTGACGAACAGCCACAGGTCGGCCGCGGCGAGCAGCTGGGCGGCCAGCTCGCGGTTAGCCGTGACGATCGAGTCGATGTCGGGGGCGTCGAGCAGCGCCAGCCCGGGGGGCAGGGCGTCCACGGGGGCGATCCGCAGGGTGCCCGGCTCGCCGCGTCCCCCGCCGGCCGCCCCGCCCGTCACCCTGGCCAGCCCGGGCAGGACGGTGGCGGAGGTGAACCAGGCGGCGTCGGCGGGGTTGCACACCAGGGTCGGCGCGAGCGTGGTGGGCCGCAGCACCCCGGGCTCGGTCACGATCGCGCCGGCCAGCGAGTTGACCAGGGTGGACTTGCCCGCCCCGGTGGAACCGCCGACCACGGCCAGCAGCGGCGCGTCGATGGCCGCCAGGCGGGGCAGCAGGTAGTCGTCGAGCTGCCCGCGCAGCTCCCCCAGGACGCGCCGGTCGGCCGCGGCGTCCCCGATCTCCAGGGGGAACAGGTCCTGATCGAGGTGACGCCGCAGGGTCTCCAGGGCGGCCCGCAGCCTGTCGGTGTTCCCCGCCATACACCCGACCTTCCCTGTGGAAGGCCGCCGAATCAGCCGCCCCGGCCGCTCAGGCGCTGGGCGCGGCAGCGGGAGTGGGCGCGGGCAGCAGCACCTTGCACTTCTCGTACGCCTTGGCCACCTTGGGGTCCGCCGTGGCCAGATCGCGTACGCGCCCGTCGGCGGGCAGCTCGGCGCCGTTGTCCTTCATGCAGGTGCGGAACGCCTGCATGGCCTGCGGATCGACGCCGCGCCCGCCGCCGAACCCGCCCCGGCCGCCGCCTTGCGGCATCAGGGAGCGGCACGCCTCGAACGCCTTGCTCGTCGCGGGGTCCATCGACCGGAACCCGCCGAAACCCCCGCCGGGCCGGTCGCTCGGCCAAGCACTGGGCCTGCCGCTGGGCCGTCCGCTGGGCCGTCCGCTCGGCATCCCGGACGGACGCCCGGTCGGCAGCGTGACGCCGTTCTTCCGCATGCACTCGGTGAACGCGGCCCGGGGGTCGGCGCTCGAGCCGCCGCCTGCCGCCTGCGTGGTGGTGGTCGTGGCGGCGGTGTCGTCACCGCCGCCGCAGCCGGTCACCGTGACCGCCAGGGCCGCCGCGGCGACCGCGATGGACAGGTATCGCAAGGGGGATCACCCTAACCTTTCTTCGGGAGCCTCTCTTCGAGGAACCTCTCTTCGAGGAGGGCACGCGGGGAGGCGGACGCGGAACACCGCGCCGCGGCCGGGCTCGCTGTCGGCCGTGATGGTGCCGCCGTGGGCCTCGACGAGAGCGGCGGCGATGGACAGCCCGAGTCCCGTGCCGCCGGAATCCGACCGGCTGCGCGAGGGATCGGCGCGGTAGAACCTCTCGAAGACGCGCTCGACGTCGCCCGGGGCCAGGCCGGGCCCGTCGTCGGCCACCTCGATGAGGGCCTGCGATCCGGACACGATCCCCACGCCGACGCGGAAGGCGGTGCCCGCGGGGGTGTGCCGCAGGGCGTTGCTGACGAGGTTGCCGACGACCTGGCGCAGCCGCGCCTCGTCGCCGAGCACCCGCACCGGCTCGTCGGAGTCGTCCAGCCGCAGCAGGTCGATCTCCCGGTCCGGCGCGAGGGTCTGCGCGTCGAGCACCGCCCCCGCCGCGAGGCTGAGCACGTCGACCGGGCGGCGTTCGAGGGGGCGCTGCTGGTCGAGCCTGGCGAGCAGCAGCAGGTCGTCCACCAGCAGGCCCATCCGTACGGCCTGGTCCTCGATGCGGCGCAGCAGCAGGACGGGGTCCTGCGAACTCTGCTGCCGGTACAGCTCGGCGAAGCCGCGGATCGAGGTGAGCGGGGTGCGCAGCTCGTGGGAGGCGTCGGCCATGAACCGGCGCATCCGCTCCTGCGACGCCTCCCGCTCCTGGAACGCCGTCTCGATCTGCGTGAGCATGCCGTTGATGGACCGGCCGAGACGGCCCATCTCCGTGCGCCGGTGCCGGAGCGGGACCCGCCGCGACAGGTCGCCTGCCGCGATCGCCTCCGCCGTCCGTTCGATCTCCCCCAGCGGGCGCAGGCTGCGCCGTACGAGCCAGTAGCAGGCGATCCCGAGCGCGACGAGCACCGCGAGGCCGACCCCTGAGACGATCACCACCAGCCGGGAGACCGTGCCGTCGATGTCGGCCAGGCTGATGGCCGCGACGCGGAAGCGGGTGCCGTCCTCCTCGCGTACGGCGATCGCCCGCCACAGCGCTCCCGAGGGGCTCTCCACCGTGAACAGCCACTGCCCGCGGTCCTGCCGGGGCCTGGGCAGCGCGGGTAGCGGATCGGCGTTCGGCGGCTCCTGGACGGTGCGGACGACGGCGCCGTTCCGGTCGAGCAGGACGATGTAGTACGAGCCGAACTGCCGCGGCGGCCGGGACATGTTGCCCGTCATCTGGGACGGAGGCGGCAGGTCGGCCGGGCGGCGGCCGACGGCCATGAGCTGCCCGTCGACCCGGTCCACCAGGTAGCCCCGAAGGAGCTGGACGCCGAAGCCGCCGGTCAGCGCGATCGCGAGCGCCACGAGCAGCAGCGTCCCCGCCACGAGCCGCAGCCAGAGCGGGGTCCTCGCGGCCCGCCGCCGCAGCTCGCGGATGCTCAGCAGGCGCAGCAGCGCGCCCGCGCGCGGCAGCCGGGGCCACCGGCGGGTGCGGGTGGACTCACCGGCCTTCGCACCGGCGTCGCAGGCCGGCCCGCCGATGTGGAGCAGGTCACTGACGCGGCGCACGGAGGACATAGCCCACGCCGCGGAGCGTGTGGATCAGCTTGGGCCCGGTGGTGTCGATCTTGCGCCGGAGATAGGAGACGTACGACTCGACCACGTTGTGGTCGCCGCCGAAGTCGTAGTGCCAGACGTGGTCGAGGATCTGCGCCTTCGACACCACCCGGCCCTGGTTGACCATGAAGTAGTGCAGCAGCTTGAACTCGGTGGGCGACAGCCGTACGGGGACGCCGCCGCGCCAGACCTGGCGGGAGTCCTCGTCGAGCTCCAGATCGGCGACGAGCAGCCGGGCGGGGACGGCGTCGCCGCCGCGCGTGCGGCGCAGCACGGCCCGGATGCGCGCGAGCACCTCCTCCAGGCTGAACGGCTTGGTGACGTAGTCGTCGCCGCAGCCGAGACCGGTGATCTTGTCCTCGTTCGCGTCCCTGGCGGTGAGGAACAGCACAGGGACCCGCCGCCCGGAGGCGTGGAGCCGGTCGGAGACGGCGAAGCCGTCCAGATCCGGCAGCATGACGTCGAGCAGGATCAGGTCGGGGCGCACCTTGCCGGCGATCTGGACCGCCTCGCGGCCGGTGGACGCGGTGATCACCTCGAACCCGGCGTACCGGAGGCTCGCCGACAGCAACTCCCTGATGTCGGGCTCGTCGTCGACGACCAGCAGGCGACCCTCCCTGGTCACGACCCCGCCCTCCGGCCCATGGCCGAGCCCTCGGTGACGGTCGTCGCCGCCACCTGGCCCTGGGCGTCCGCGTTCCCCGCGACGGTGACGAAGCTGCCCGGCTTGAGGTCGGAGACCTTCCCCGACCGGGTGACCTGGACCTTGGTGTCGCCCGAGGTCGTCACCGTGACCACGCCGCCGTTCACGGTCTCGACGTAGATCTTGTCGCCGTCGACCAGCTTGACCGTGCCGAAGGTCATGCCGCCCGCGCCTGCGCCGGCCCCTCCGCCCGCGCGTCCGGCGCCGCCGCCCGCGAAGCCGCCGCCCCCGCCCGCGCCTCGTGCGTACCCGCCGCCGAGCCCACCGCCCCCGGGGGCCTGACCGGCGCCGGCGTACGCCCCGGCACCGGCCGCGCGGGACGGGACCTGTCCCGGCGTGGAGCCGCCCAGGAGCTTCTGCACCTGGATGCCGAGGAGCAGCCCGGCCACGAGCAGGACGCCTCCGGCCAGGGCGAGCGTCAGCTTCGACCCGCCCGCCCGGGCGGGACGCGCCGCCAGCACCTCCTGGAGGTCGTCGTCGAACGGCGAGGTCTCCAGAAGCTCCTCGGTGTCGTGCCTGCTCACATCCATCTCCCTTCCATGGGTCCGGCCATCACTCGAAGCGGAGGGCTTCGATCGGCCGCAGCCCGGCGGCGCGGTTGGCGGGATAGCTGCCGAAGAACAGGCCGATCGCGACCGAGACGCCGAGCGCCAGCGCGATCGACGTGGGGACGATCACGGGCTGTACGCCCGCGATCGTGAACTGGGCGCCGATCACGGCGATCAGCACGCCCAGCAGGCCGCCGACGAGGCTGAGCATCGTCGCCTCGGCGAGGAACTGGCCGAGGATCGCGCCCTTGGGCGCGCCGATCGCCTTGCGGATGCCGATCTCCCTGGTCCGCTCGGTGACCGTGACGAGCATGATGTTGGTGATGCCGATGCCGCCGACGAGCAGGCTGATCGCGGCCACCGCGCCGAGCAGGACCGTGAACGTCCCGGTCGCCGCGCTGACCGTCTCCTGCAGGGTCGCCTGGTTGAGGATGCGATAGTCGGCGCTCGCCGAGTTGGTGATGCCGTGCCGCTGGTTGAGCACCTCGGTGACCTCGGTCTGCGCGGCGTCCACCGTCTCGGCGCTCTTCGCCTGCACGAGGATCTGTCCCAGCGGCCCGAAGCCGGTCAGGCTCTGCTGTACGGCGGGCAGCGGGGCGATCGCCACGTCGTCGGCGTCCTGGAACCCGGACGAGCCGGCCTCCTTGAGCACGCCCACGACGGTGAACGGCACGCCCGACACGCTGATCTGCTTGCCGAGGGGATCGACCGTGCCGAACAGGTTCTCGGCCACCGTCTGCCCGATCACCACGACCTTGCGCGCGGCGAGCACGTCGTCGTTGTAGAAGTAGGCGCCCTTGACCACCGGCTTGTTGGACGCCTCGAAGTAGCTCGGGTAGGTGCCCACGAGCTGGCTGATCGAGTGGCTCGCCCCCTCGTACGTCGCGGTCTGGGACTGGGCCGTCACGACCGGCGAGACGCTCTTGACCGAGGGGACGCTCGCCGGGTCGGCCAGTGCCCGCGCGTCGTCGACAGTCAGGTCCTTGGCCTGGGTGCGCGGGCCGGTGTTCTGCCGCCCGGCCTGGCCGCCCCCTCCCCCGCCGAAACCGCGGGCGAACCCGCCGCCAGGGCCGCCCCCGCCGCCCGAGGTGGACGGCGTGACGGTCAGCGAGTTGGCCCCGAGCCGCTGGATGTTCTGCTGGATCTGCTGGGAGGACCCCTCGCCGACCGCGACCAGCAGGATCACCGCCGCGACGCCGATCAGGATGCCGAGCATGGTGAGCGCGCTGCGCATCTTGTTGGCGGCCAGGCCGCGCAGGGCGAAACGCAGGACCTCCGCGGCGTTCACGAGGCCACCTCCGCGAGCCGCGGGGGCAGCCCGCCGACCGGCGTGGTGCGCACGTCCTCCACGATCTGGCCGTCCATGAGGCGGACGACCCGTTTGGCGTGCGCGGCGACCTCCTCCTCGTGGGTGATGACGACCAGGGTCCGGCCGCTCGCGCTGAGACGGTCGAAGATGTTCATGACGTCCTCGCTGGACTTGCTGTCGAGAGCGCCCGTGGGCTCGTCGGCCAGCAGCAGGGTCGGCGCGGTGACGAGCGCGCGGGCCACCGCCACCCGCTGCTGCTGGCCGCCGGACAGCTCGTTGGGCTGGTGGTGGACGCGCTCGGCGAGCCCGACCCGGTCGAGCGCGGCCAGCGCCCTGCGGCGCCGCTCCGCGGCCTTGACCCCGCCGTACGCCAGGGGAAGCTCGACGTTGGCGAGCGCGCTCATCCGGGGGATGAGGTTGAAGGACTGGAAGATGAAGCCGAGTTTGCGGTTGCGGACGACCGCGAGCCGCCGCTCGTCGAGCCCGCCGACGTCGGTGCCGTCGAGGTGATAGGTCCCCCCGGACGGGACGTCGAGGCAGCCGATGATGTTCATCAGCGTGGACTTGCCCGAGCCGGAGGCGCCCATGATCGCCACGTAGTCGCCGCGCTCCACCCTGAGCGACACGCCGCGCAGCGCGCGCACCGCGGTCTCGCCCTCGCCGTACACCTTGGTGACGTGGCCCAAATCGAGCACAGGAGGGTCGAGCACGGGCGGCGGGCCGGCCCTCATCGGTTGCCTCCGCCGCCGCCACCGCCGCCGAAGCCGCGGCCGAACCCGCCTCCGCCGCCGCCGGGGAACTGGATGCCGCCGCCCCCGCCGGTCGTCGACGCCTGGGGCCGCACCACCTGGTCGCCCTCCTGGAGTCCCGACTTGATCTCAGTGGTGGTGTCGCCCTTCAGGCCGACCTCCACCCGCTTCACTACCTGCTTGCCGTTCTCCAGCACGGTCACCGTGGTCTGGCCGCCCGCCGTGGTGACCGCCGAGGACGCCACCGTGAGCACGTCGTCCGCCTTGCCCACGGTCACCTGGACCGTCGCCGTCTGGCCGAGCCGTACGGTGGAGGGCACGTCGGTCAGCGAGATCGTCACGGCGTACTGGACGACGTTGTTGTTCGTCTGCGGCTGCGGGTCGACCACCGTCACCTTGCCCGCGGCGGTGACCCCGGCGAGGGCGTCGAAGGACACGGTCGCCGCCTGGCCGACCTTGATCCTGCTGACGTCGGCCTCGGTGAAGTTCCCCACGATCCGCAGGCGGGCGGGGTCGGCGATCTCGATGAAGCCGCTGGACCCGCCGGTCCCGCTCGACCCTGCGGACCCGCCCTGCGACTGCGCCTGGCCGCCCTGGGAGGACCCGCCGGAGCCGCCGGACGCGCCCGAGGAGCCGCCCTCGGCTCCGTTGACCGCCGTGACGACCCCGGCGAAGGGCGCTTTGATCACCGTGCCCGCCAGCGCCCGCTTGGCCGACCGGTAGGCGTTCCTCGCGCTGATGTACTGCGAGTAGCCCGAGGCCGTCGAGGTGTCGGCCTCCTCGGCGGCGTCGAGGCTCGCCTGGGCCGCCTCCAGGCTCTCCCGGGCGGCCGTGTCGTCGATGCGCGCGAGCACCTGTCCCTTCTTGACCTTGTCGCCGCTCTCGGCCAGGACGGACTCGACGGTGCCGTTCGTACCGAAATCGAGGGCGCGCGTCCGGGCGCTCTCGACGGAACCGGAGGCCGATACCGAGGCGAGCACGGTCCCGCGGGTCACCCGGGTCGTCAGCGGCGCGGCGCCGTTTCCGGAGGCGTCGCCTCCCACGGATGCCCAGGCCGCCGCGATCCCGCCGAGCAGCAGTACCACCAGGACACCGTTGATGATCAGCGTCCTGCGCTTCGTCGACAGCTTCACGACGACGAACCATGGCAAACCCCGCTTCGGGCAACCTAGGCCGATGCTGAGGGTTTGCTGACAGTCCGCGTCCGGTCCCGCATCCACAGACAACTCTCAGGTACGGCCAAGCCACCGGTCACGTGGCGTCAGCAGGATGTCCGCCATGAGATCGAGCACTCCACTCAGCGTCGGAGGGCTCGCGCTGGCGGGGATCGTCATCGCGAGCGTCGCCGTGATCTCCGCCACTGGCGGCGACACCTCCGTGGCCGACCGGATAGCGCTCGCCTCGGTCAAGCGGGGCACGGTCGCGTCGTACGTCTCCGCCGCCGGCAACACGATCGACACCGGCGTGCGCGATCTCGCGTTCGGAGCCGAGGGCACGGTCGAGAAGGTCTACGTCAAGGTGGGCCAGAAGGTCCGCCGCGGCAAGATCCTCGCCCGGATCGACGACACCATCGCCAGGGAGGACTACGAGGCCGCAAAGGCCGCCCTCGCCGCCGCCGAGGAGACCCTCGACGACGTCAAGAACGGCACCGCCACCACGAGCGCAGCCGGCGCCTCCGGCGGCGGAGCCGGCTCGGGAGTCCGCGCCTCCGGCGGCGGAACCGGCGCGGGCGCCGGGGCAGGGAACGCGGGCGGATCCGGGACCGGAGCTTCCACCGGCGGAAACCGCTCGGGAAGCGCAGGCGGAGCCGGGACCCCCGGCGGCGCAACGGGCGCGGGAGCCGGGGCAGGGAACGCGGGCGGCTCCGGCGGCGGAACCCGAGCGGGGAACACGGGCGGCTCTGGCAGCGGAACCGGAGCGGGGAACACGGGCGGCTCTGGGGGCTCCGGCAACGGTGGCCCGATCTCGTGTCCGACGCCCTCCGTCCGGCCTTCCGGGCAGGCGTCCGCACGTCCCTCCTCGCCGTCTTCCGCGACCGCCCGGCCTTCGGGCCGACCGGCCGCCGCCGCCGCGAACAACCGCGCGAGCGCGGCGAGCATCAGGCTCGTGACGTACCTGGGTGGTGACCACGGCGGCTCCAAGCCCGAGCCCAGTCGGGAGCCCACCGCCACACCACGCCCGCATCCGCACCCGAAACCGTCCAGGGCGCACCGTCCGGCCCCCGCTGACGGCGGCGCGACCGCGCCGAATCCCGAGGTGAGCGTCTCGATCCTGCCGACGGCGCCGGTTCAGCAGCCGTCCGCCAAGCCGAGCCCCTCCTCCAGTGGTTCCTCCTCCGCCTGCGCACCCGGCCAGGGCGGCCAGGGACAGGGCACGCAGGGACAGAACTCGCAGGAACAGGGCCGGCAAGGACAGGGCGGCGGCGCACAGGGGCGCGCGGGCTTCGGCGGCGGCCAGGCAGGACAGGGTGGCCAGGCAGGACAGGGTGGCCAGGCAGGTCAGGGCGGCCAAGGCGGTCAGGGAGGCGGCGCCCGGCTCACCGAGGCCCAGGCCGAGGCGCAGGTCAGCCAGGCGACGACCGAGCTGGCCGAGGCCAAGGAGGCGCTCGCCGGCGTGAGGATCAAGGCTCCGTCGGACGGCACGATCCTGTCCGTCGCGGGGACCACCGGCTCCCGCTACACCTCCGGCACCTTCCTCACCCTCGGCGACCTCGACGACCTGCAGGTCCAGGCGATGTTCACCGAGTCGGACATCCGCTTCCTGAAGGTCGGTCAGGCGGCCACCGTGACGATGCCCACCCAACCGGGGCAGGAGTACCCCGGAACGGTCGCCCACATCGACCCGACCGCGACCACCAGCAACCGCCTGGTCCGTTACGGCGTGACGATCGTCCTGAACAGCCGCCCCGCCCGGCTGCTGCTGGGACAGAGCGCCACCGTACGGGTGACGACCAGCGAGGCGGCCGACGCGCTCTACGTCCCCTCACAGGCCGTACGCGCCCAGGGCGACGGCACGGCCGTGGTCACGGTGGCCAACGGCGGGACGCAGTCGCGCCGTACGGTGAAGGTCGGCGTACGCGGCGACAGCTACGTGGAGATCACGGGCGGCCTCGCCGAAGGGGACCAGGTCGTCCTGCCCGCCGCCTCCACCGCCTTCCCCGACGAGGGCTTCCCCGCCGCCCGCTGATGCCCGTTCACTACCCGCCCGGCGTGAAGACACGATCTCCTGGTCGATGGACGGCGACAACGTACAGTGTTCCCGTGACCACAAGGTGCGACTACGAGGATCTGCACACTCTGGTGGACAGGCTGCGGCCCGAGCAGGTCCGCGATCTGCATACGATCGCGCTCCGGCTGGTCGAGGCGAACGAGAGCCTAGACAGGTCTTGATGCGGAGCAAGAAGGCCGGCGACGGTTGTCGTTCATCGGCGCGATGAACTCGGGAGTCGGCGAGCTGGCGGAACGCCACGAAGAGGTGCTCCGCCAGGGTTTGAATCGCCCGATCTGACGATGCTTCTCGATACGGGCCCTCTGGTCGCGGCCGCTCGACTCCAATGACAAGGACCGCGCGGGTGCGCCGATCTTCCGCGGACCGCTCCGGTCAGGTGCGGGCTTCGGGGGTGAGGGGAAGGGTGACACGGAAGGCGGCGCCGACGCCGGGGGCCGTCTCCACACCGACCTCGCCACCGTGGGCCCGGACGAGGGACTCCACGATCGCGAGCCCGAGGCCGCTGCCCCCGGACGGCCGCGTACGGGAGGGGTCGGCGCGGTAGAAGCGCTCGAAGACCCGGGCGGCCTGCTCGGGAGCGAGGCCGGGCCCCTTGTCGGCCACCTCGATGAACGCCGTGCCGTCCAGGCTGCCGACGCGCACGGTGATCGGCGTTCCCTCGGGCGTGTGGGTCGTGGCGTTGCTCATCAGGTTGCCCACGACCTGCCTCAGCCGCACCTCGTCCCCCGAGACGATCAGCGCCGCGTCCCCCTCGACCACCAGCGAGACGTCGCGGTCGGGGCAGAGGGTCCTGGCGTCGTGGACCGCGTCGGCCGCCAGGGCCAGCAGGTCCACGGGCTGCGTGCGCAGCGGGCGCTGCTGGTCGAGCCGGGCGAGGAGCAGGAGGTCGTCCACCAGCAGCCCCATGCGGGCGGCCTCGCTCTCGATGCGCGACATCAGCCGCGTGGTGTCGGCGTCCGGCACCTGCCGGTGGAACTCGGCGAAGCCCCTGATCGAGGTGAGCGGCGTGCGCAGTTCGTGCGAGGCGTCGGCCACGAAGCGGCGCATGCGCGCCTCCGACTCCCGGGCCGCCGCCTCGGAGGCCGCCCGGGCCTGGAACGCCGCCTCGATCTGGGCGAGCATGCCGTTCAGCGCGCGGGCGAGCCGCCCGACCTCGGTACGCGGGTCGCGGTCGGGGATCCGGCTGCCGAGGTTCCCCCGGACGATGGCCTCGGCGGTCGCCTCGATCTCCCCCAGGGGCCGCAGGCTGCGCCGTACGATCACGACGCCGACGACGGCGAGCAGGACCATCAGGGCGCCGCCGACGAGCGCCTCGATGAGGGCGAGCCGCCCGGTGATCTGCCCGACCGAGGCCATGTCCATCGCGACGACGACCGTGCCGACACCCTCGACGGGCACCACCCGGGCCCGCCACAGGCCGTCGCCCGACACCGCCGGCACAGTCACCGGGTTCCGGGAGGTCACGGTGCCGGGGCCCGGCAGGCTCTCCACGCCCATGCCCCCCTGGGCGAGCAGCGTCCTGCCACCGGTGTCCCGGATCTCCACGCGGCCCTCGGGCGGCACCCTGAGCCGTACGAACGCCCCCGGACCCCGGTCGAGCCGTTTCTCGGTCTCGCGCGCCAGCATGCCGACCTGCATGTCCACCCGGCTGACCAGGTAGTCGCGCAGCACAGAGACGCTGCCCACGCCGATGACCGCGAGGGCGACCGCGACCAGCGCGAGCATGGCCGCGCTGAGCCGGATCCGCAGCGGCGTGCGCCCCGCCACGGCTCAGGCGCCGGTGGGCGGTGTCCGCATGACGTAGCCGACGCCGCGCAGCGTGTGGATGAGCCGGGGGTGGTGCCGGGAATGGGCGTTGTCGAGCTTGCGGCGCAGCACGGACACGTACGACTCGACGATCCCGGCGTCGCCGCGGAAGTCGTAGTCCCACACGTGGTCGAGGATCTGGGCCTTGGACAGCACCCGGCCGGCGTTGCACATGAAGTAACGGAGCAGCTTGAACTCCGTCGGCGACAGGGGCACGGCCCGGCCGCCGCGCCAGACCTCGTGGGACTCCTCGTCCAGTTCGATGTCGGCGAAGGTCAGCCGCGGCGGGATGACCATCGGGTCCCCGGCGGTGCGGCGCAGCACGGCCCGGATCCGGGCGACGACTTCCTCAAGACTGAAGGGCTTGGTCACGTAGTCGTCGCCGCCGAGCGTCAGGCCCCGGATCTTGTCCTCGGTGGCGTCCCGCGCGGTGAGGAAGACCACAGGGGTGTGGGTTCCGCCGCCGCGCAGCCTGCGCACGATGTCGAACCCGTCCATGTCGGGCAGCATGACGTCGAGCACGATCAGATCCGGTCGGTGCCGCTGAGCCGCGGCGACCGCCTCGCCGCCGTTGGATGCGGTGTGGACCTCGAATCCGGCATACCGGAGGCTGGCCGCGAGCAGTTCGAGGATGTTCGGCTCGTCCTCGACGATCAGCAGCCGGGCTTCGGGAGATTCAGCGACCATGGCGGCAGCACTCTAGACCTAGGAAGTTAAGGGAACCGTTAAAGCGATGTGCCGCGCGATCGCCAGGCTGCTCGTCGCCGCAGGTGAGGGCGCGTTTCGCACCAGCACGATTCGCCCGCGCACATCGATGACGAAGTCGTCGAGCAGCCTGCCGTCCCGCGCCACGGCCTGTGCCCGCACACCGCCTCCGGCGCGTACGAGGTCGGCCGGGGCCAGCTCGGGCACGTACCTCCGGGCGGCGGCCACGAAGGCCCGCTTGGCCAGCGAGCCGTACACCTCGCGCAGTCCGGTGCGCCAGTGCTCGGCCGCCATCCGCCGGGTGCCCGGCCAGGCGACGATCCGCCGCAGGTCGCGCAGCGAGGCCGACCGCCAGGAGTAGCCCTCCAGGGCGAGCGCCGGCACGGCGTTGGGCCCGACCAGGACCTCCCCGTCGATCCGGCGGGTCAGGTGGATGCCGAGGAAGGGGTAGCGGGGGTCGGGCACGGGATAGATGAGGCCTCTCACCAGGCCGCGTGCCGGACCGGCGAGCCGGTAGTACTCACCCCGGAACGGGACGATCCGCACGTCGCCGCCCGCTCTCGCCAGGTCCGCCACGCCGTCGGTGCCGAGGCCGGCGCAGGAGATCAGCCGGTCGAAGGTGAACCTCTCCGGCCCGGCCAGCACCGCCACGCCGTCGGTGGTCTGCCTGATCGCGCGTATGGGACGCGAGAGCCGTACGGACCCGCCGGCCTCGGCCACGTCGGCGGCGAAGCGGCGCGCGACCGCGGAGAAGTCGGTGATCGCGGTGTGCGGCGAGTGGACGGCGGCGACTCCGACCGCGTGCGGTTCCACCTCCCGCAGGCCGATCGCGTCGAGCTCGGCGATGCCGGGCACGCCGTTCTCCGCGGCCCGCTCGGCGATGCGGCGCAGTCCGGGCAGTTCGGCCCGGGTGGAGGCCACGACGAGCTTGCCCGCCTCGTCGTACGGCAGGCCGTGCTCGGCGCAGTACTCGCGCAGCATGGCGGCGCCCTCCCGGCAGAGGGTCGCCTTGAGCGAGCCGGGCTGGTAGTAGATCCCGGCGTGCACGACCCCGCTGTTGTGCCCGGTCTGGTGGGCGGCGACCCGGGGCTCCTTCTCCAGCACGGTCACCTCGGCGCCCGCCTGCGCCATCTGCCGGGCCACGGCCAGACCGAGGATCCCCGCGCCGACGATCCCGATCCTCATGTCGGTGCGGTTGTCGACAACAGCATGCGGGACATTGTCGCAGCCGGAGCCGCTCCATGGTGATCGAACCTGTGTTCGGTACGATGGCGGAGTGTACGTGCCACCCGGCTGGCCACCGGAGGTGCGCCCTCCTGGCAGCCCCGACTGGGAGGTCTCGGCCGTTTCGTGGCTGCTCGACGCGGTGCCGCCGGACTACCGTGCGTACGGCGTGCTGCGCCGTCATCCGCTCGCGCTCGCCCGGATGGCCCGCCAGCAGGTGGCGGCCTCGATCCAGGCGGCCAGGGAGGGATACCGGGGAGCGGCGGTGGACCTGAAGGAGCACCTGCCCCCGCACGCGATCGAGGCCGTCCTGGACGCCTACCGCCAGGAGGGCCCCCGGCTCGTACGACTGGCCGAGTCGATCACGCTCGTGGAACGAGCCCTGCTCGGCGAGCACTTCCTACCCCGGCTGTGACCGCGCTCTTATTTCCGGACAAATGGGGCATAACAGCCTAAAAGAGGGAATCGGGGGTTAGTCATGACCACAGAGGGAGTGAGCAAGACGGCCGGTCAGGTCATGCACGAGGGCGCGGAATGCATCGGCGAGCACGAGAGCCTGCGCAGGGCCGCGGAGATGATGCGGGACATGAGCGTGGGTGCCCTGCCCATCTGCGGGGACGACGACCGGCTCAAGGGCATCATCACCGACCGCGACATCGTGATCAAGTGCTGCGCCGAGGGCAAGGACCTCGACCAGACCACGGCGAGCGAGCTCGCCCGCGGCCTGGTCTGGGTGGACGCCGGCGCCAGCGTCGAGGACGCCCTGGCGAAGATGGAGGAGCACCAGATCAAGCGCATGCCGGTGATCGACAACCACCGGATCGTCGGGATGATCACCGAGGCCGACCTGGCCAAGGAGCTACCCGACAGCAAGCTCGCGGAGTTCGTGCACCGCATCTACGCGCGGGGCTGACTCTCGCGGCGATCTCCGGGCCGGGTGCCGCCGGGAGCGGCGTCCCGGCCCTTCGCATGCCCCCTCCCCGCGGCCGCGTGGCCGGCGAGCGCCACGGCGAGGATCGCCCGCGCCGAGCGGCGCATGGTCCGGACCGCCTCCCTCAGCGGCCCGTGCGGTAGGCGATGAACGCGATGATCCCGATCGCCCCGAGAGCGACCGTCACCCATAACACCGGCATCGGCACGGCGGGCAGGCCGCCCCCGGCGGTCGCCCCGCTCGCCTCCGCGCTCGACGCCGCGACCGCGCGCGGCCGGGCGGAGGCCCGGGACGGACTGGGCGATAGAGTCGGACGGGCGGCGACGGGCAGCGGCACCCGGTAGACCGGGCTGTCCTTCCCCTCGCTCCCGGTGAGCAGAGCCGTGCCGTCCCGCGTGTACGTGATCGACTCGGCCTGGTAGAGCGGCGGCATCGTGACGTGCGCGATCAGTTCGCCGGGCGCACGGTAGACGGACGCCGAGAAGTACGTACGGATGACGAAGCTCGACCCGTCGGGGGCGTACGCCGCGTCGGTGGCCATGAGGGGCGCGGGCCCCACCCGGCGCAGGACGTTCACCTTGTCGGTGCGCAGCTTCGCTGGGGCGGCGTAGACGCCCCCGGAGAACTCCTTGCTGACGATGTACAGCCGGCCTGTGCGGGGATCGACCATCACGCCTTCGGCGTTGCGGGGACCGTCGGCGTAGCGGAAGCGATACCGGACGGCCCGCAGCGTCGCGTCCTCCATCGTCCGGGGCTCGGCGACCTTGTAGACGGACACGTCCGGCCAGGCGCCGTCCATGTTGTCGCCGATATCGGCGATCCACAGCACGCCGCGCCCGGTCACGGGGTCGGTGGAGGCCGCGATGCCCTCCCAGTCCCTGGCCTCGGCGTTCCCGATCGTGAAGGTCGCCCGCGTACGGCCGTCCGGGCCGATCGCGTAGATCTGCGGTCCGTGGCCGCTGTCGTTGTGCGTGTAGACGATGCCCTTGTGCGTGGGCGAGACGGCGAGGCCGCTCGACTCGCTGACGCGCTCGTCCCGGATCCGGAACAGCAGCCGCTCCCGGTCGTCCGCCCGCGCCGCCGTCGCCGGTAGCACCGCACCCGCGACCGCGAGGAGAGCCAGGACGGCCCGCGGAATCCTTCTCGTCCGCGTCCGCCCCGTTGTGCTCCCCATGCGGCCATCATTCCCGATGCCCGTCCCGCGCGCGGCGGGCGACATGCCCCCGGTCGTCCCGGAACCGGTCAGGAGCGGGTGTGCGGCCGGCCCGTCACCGCAGGGCGTCGTAGAAGTCGCGCAGATCGGCGGCGAGCACGTCCGGCCGCAGGTGGGCGGCGTAGTGACCACCCCCGTCGTACGACCGCCAGTGGACGATCTTCTTGTGGTCGCGCTCGGCGAAGGTGCGCATCGACACGAAGTCGCCCTCGAACATGGCCAGGCCGAGCGGGACCGTCGTCGGCTCCTTGGGATGCTCGGCGTGCGCGTCCTCGTAGTAGAACCGCGTCGCCGACGTGGCGGTGCCGGTCGCCCAGTAGAGCATCGTGTTGGTCAGGATGAAGTCGTCGTCGACGTCCTCACCGAACAACTGGGTGTTCCAGCCCAGCAGCCCGGCAGGCGAGTCGAAGATCCCGTACGACAGCGTCTGCGGCTGCTGCGAGTGGACCATGTTGAACGACATCTTGTTCTCGTAGAACCACTGCAGCACCTCCAGTCCCTTCCGCTCCTCGTCGGTGAGGTTCGCCATCTCCGCCGGGCCGCCCGAGGGGAAGGAGTAGATCTGCGTGACGTGGACGCCGACGACGTGCTCGGGGTCCACCCGGCCCACCTCGGGCGAGACGAACGAGCCGCCGTCGTTGCCCACCGCGCCGTACCGGTCGTAGCCGAGCCTGCGCATGAGCTCCGCCCACGCCCGGGCCGTACGGAACCGGTTCCAGCCCCGCTCCCTCGTCGGGCCGGAGAAGCCGAAGCCGGGCAGCGACGGGATCACCAGGTGGAACGCCTGCGCCGGATCCTCGGGGTTCGTCAGCGGTTCGATGACCTTGAGATATTCCACGATCGAGCCCGGCCAGCCGTGGGTCAGGATCAGCGGAAGGGCGTCCTCGTGCGGCGACCGCACGTGCAGGAAGTGGATGTCCTGCCCGTCGATCTCGGTGATGAACTGCGGATACCGGTTGATCTCGGCCTCGTGGGCACGCCAGTCGTATCCGTCCCGCCAGTACTCGGCCAGCCGCTTCACGTACTCGACCGGCACGCCGTACTCCCACCCGGTTCCCGGGATCTCGTCGGGCCAGCGGGTCCGGCCCAGCCGGTCCTTCAGGTCGTCGAGGTCGGCCTGCGGGACGTCGATGCGGAAAGGCCTGATCAGGGACGCGATCTGCGTGTTCTCGCTCATGACGCCGACATTACGGACCCTTCCGGACAGGTTCTGTCCTGAAGTGCCGCCAGACTGAGAACATGCTGGAAACCTCGGCGCGGCTGCTGCGCCTGCTGTCGTTGCTCCAGGCCAGACGCGACTGGCCCGGCGCGACCCTGGCCGAACGGCTCGGCGTGAGCGAGCGGACGGTGCGCCGCGACGTCGACCGACTGCGTGATCTCGGCTATCCGGTGGAGTCCAGCCGGGGCACGGACGGCGGCTACCGGCTGGTCGCCGGGGCGGCGATGCCGCCCCTGCTCCTCGACGACGAGGAGGCGGTGGCCGTGGCGATCGGACTGCGGGCCGCCGCCGGTGTGGCGGGCGTCGAGGAGGCGGCCGAGCGCGCCGCCGCCAAGCTCGAACAGGTGCTGCCGTCGCGCCTGCGCCGCCGGGTCGGCGCCCTGCAGGCGTATACCGAGCCCGTGCCGCCCGACCGGCCAGGTCCGGCGGTCGACCCGGCCGTGCTGAGCGTGCTGGCCGCGGCCTGCCGTGACCGCGAACGGCTGCGGTTCGACTACCGCGGCCACGACGGCTCCTCCGGCGGCCGGGTGGCCGAGCCCTATCGGCTCGTGTCCTGGGGCCGCCGCTGGTATCTCGTGGCCTGGGACGTCGGCCGCGACGACTGGCGCACGTTCCGGGTGGACCGCATCGCGCCGCGCACTCCCACCGGCCCGCGCTTCCCGCCCCGCGACCCTCCGGAGGGCGGCGCGGCGGCGTACGTCGCCCGGGGCGTGTCGTCGTCGGCCTGGCGGCACCACGCCCGGGTGCTCGTCCACGCCCCCGCCGAGGTGGTCGTCGCGCGGATCAATCCCGCCGTCGGCGTCGTGGAGGACGTCGACGGCCATACCTGCGTGCTTGCCACCGGCGCCGACACCCTGAACTCGCTCGCCGTCCACCTCGGCCTGCTCGACCTCGACTTCGAGGTCACCGGCCCGCCGGAACTGGTGGACCACCTGCGCGCCCTCACCGCCCGCTATGCCCGCGCGACCGCCATCGCGGCAGAGGGGTCAGGCTGAGGCGCCGCCGTCGAGCACCAGGTCGAGCCCCACCGCGAAACCGGCGTCGTCCGAGGCGAGCCAGAGCACGGTGCCGGCGATCTCGTCGAGACCGCCGACGCGGCCGATCGGCAGCGATTCCCGGATCCGGGCGGCCCGGTCGTCCTCGATCTCGCCGGGGCGCAGGGACATCGCGGTGTCCAGCGGCCCCGGGCTGACCGCGTTGATCCGCACGCCCTCCCGAATGTTCTCCAGCGCGGCGGTGCGGGTCAGAGCGCTGACGGCCGCCTTGGACGCGGCGTAGGCGCCCAGCCCGGCCCTGCGCGTGTGGGCCCCGATGTTCGAGGCGATGTTCACGATCACGCCGGATCCCTGCGCGCGCATCGCGGCGATCTCGTGCTTCATCGCGAGGAAGACGCCCGTCGTGTTGACCTGGAGGACACGCGCCCAGTCCTCCTCCGGCATCTCCACGACCGTGCCCGCCGCGAAGATCCCGGCGCAGTTGACCGCGACGTCGAGGCGGCCGAACCGGGTGACGATCTCCCGGACGAGCCGGCCCATACCGGCCGAGTCGGTCACGTCGACCGTGAGCGCGTCGGCCCGGCCTCCCTCGGCCTCGATCAGCTTGACGGTCTGCTCCAGCGACTCCCGGCCCCGCCCGGCCGCCACCACGGCGGCGCCCTCCCGGGCGAACCCATGGGCGACCGCCCGGCCGACGCCGGAACCCGCTCCGGTGACCAGCACGACCTTGTCCGCGAACCTCATGTCTCGCTCCCTTGCCTGAGCGGCTACTTTCAAGACTGAACGGTCAAAAATCAGGGCATGCAGAAAGCCCACTGTGAGAGGTCAGCGGAGCATCGCGAGGGCCTGGGCGGCGGCGTCGCGGAGGCGGGCGGGGTCGCCGTGGCCCTTCGCCATCACCTGAAGCCCCTGCAGGAAGACGAGCACGAACCGCGCCAGCGCTCGGGGGTCGGCCTCGGCGGAGATCTCCCCCTGGGCGCGGGCGCGGATGAGCGCCGAGGCCAGCGCCGTCTCCAGGCCCGTCCAACTGGTCTCGACGAGCCGGGCGACCGGCTCGTCGTCCGGCAGGAGCTCGGTCGCCGCATTCACGATCATGCAGCCGCGCCGGTCGCGGTCGCGGATCGAGTCCTCGGTGTAGAGCTCGACCAGGGTTCGTACGGCCGGCAGGGCGGGGCCGGGCTGCGACAGCAGCTCGACGAGGTCAGGGTCGCGCGTCTGGGCGTACCGCTCCAGCGCCTTCACGTAGAGGTCGTGCTTGCCGCCGAAGGTGGCGTACAGGCTGGCGCGGCCGATGCCGAGGTGCTCGACCAGGTCGGCCATCGACGTGGCCTCGTAGCCGCGCCGCCAGAACAGGTCCAGGGCCCGTTCCAGCACGACGTCGGGGTCGAACTCCTTGGTCCGTGCCATGGCCTCGACCCTAGGCCATTCGAGAACGATCGGTCAATTAAGCCGGGACGCGGTCGTCCCAGGTGATGCGGTAGTCGTGCATCCAGGCCAGCGCGTTCCGCTTCTCCACCTGACGCATGATCACGGGAAGGATCAGGTCGCGGACGAAGGCCCCGCCGGCGCCCGGCGCCTTGCCGTCGCCGTTGCGCTTGCCCTGCGCCACGACGCGCTCGACCCGCTCGCGCCGCAGCCTCTCGAAGGCGGCGAACGCGTCCGCCGTGTCCGGCACGTCGCGCAGGCACTTCCCGAGCACGACGGCGTCCTCGATCGCCATCGACGCCCCCTGCCCCGAGGACGGCGAGGTGGCGTGGGCCGCGTCTCCGAGGATGACCATGCGCTCGGTGAACCACTTCGGCACGCTCGGGAAGTCGTAGGTGTTCCAGCCGGGCAGGATGTGCGGGGTCGCGGCGATGATCTCCCGCATCGGCCCCGTCTCGCCCTCGAACAGGTCCATGAGCCTGGCCCGCCACTGGTCGGGGGTGATCGCCGCGAGGTCCTCGGTGGCCATCTCCCTGCGGCTCGGCGGGTTGGCGAACCACCACACCCGCCCGTCCGGGTGGATCATGTACCCGAAGAAGCACCGCCTGCCGAAGATGAAGTTGGTGACCCCCGGCCGGCCCGGCACCCGTGCGCCCTCGGCGTAGCCGCCGGTGTTCAGCAGCCCGACGTACCGGGCGCGGGGGGCGCCGGGGTCGATGAGAGCGCGGGTGCGCGAGCGCAGCCCGTCGGCGCCGACCAGCAGGTCGCCCTCGGCCTCACTCCCGTCGGCGAAGACCGCCCGCACCCCGTTCGAGGTCGCCGAGGCGTCGGTGAGCCGCTTGCCGTAGTGGATCCGCACGCCCCGCCGTACGGCCTCGTCGCGCAGCGCCTGGTAGAGGTCGGCGCGCCGGAGCGTACGGCTCGGCTGGCTCGTGGTCGCCAGCAGCTTGCCGCGCGCGTTGCGGATCTCCATGACCGGCGTGTCCATGCCGAGGTCGCAGACGAGGTCGTGCAGGTCGAGCAGGCGCAGAGCCTCCAGTTGACCGCGAGCGTGAGGAAGGCGCCGACGCCCTCGGCGCCCCGGTCGTAGGCCTCGAAGACCTCGCTGTCGATTCCGGCGCGCTGCAGCGCCATGGCCGTCACGGGACCCGCGATCCCGCCACCGATGATCAGTGCTCTCTTGGTCATGCGATGACTATACATATTATGACTATTCAACGGCAAGGCCTCTATGATGGGCGCCATGTCGACACGGCGCTCCCCCCTGGCCACGGCAGTGCTCGCCCTGGTCTGCGAGTCGCCGATGCACGCGTACCGCATGCAGCAGATGATCAAGGAGCGGCACCAGGACGACGTGGTCAACGTCGCGCAGCGCAACAGCGTCTACCAGACGATCGAGCGCCTGGTCCGCGACGGGCTGCTGGCGGTCCGCGAGACCACCCGCGAGGAGAACCGGCCGGAGCGGACCGTCTACGAGGCCACCGAGACGGGCCGGGAGACGCTCAAGCAGTGGATGCGGACCATGGTGTCCACCCCCGCCAGGGAGTTCCCCGAGTTTCCCGCCGCGCTCGCCTTCCTGCCCGTCCTGACGCCGGAGGAGGCGCTGGCGGCGCTGCGGCAGCGGATCGCCGCGCTGGAGGCACGGCTGTCCGCGCTCGAGGCCGAGATCGCCGACAGCCTGACCTTCGTGCCCCGCCTCTTCCTCGTGGAGTCGGAGTATCAGCGGGCCCAGGTCACCTCGGAGCTGGAGTTCGTGCGCGGCCTCGCCGACGACCTGAGCGAGGGCCGCCTCACCTGGGACTTCCACATCTGACGCGTGTCGCGACTCGCCTGGAGTCCACTCCAGGTACCTAGGGTGGAGGGCATGGAATACGGACACCTTGGCCGCACCGGCCTGCTGGTCAGCAAGCTCTGCCTGGGGACCATGAACTTCGGTCCGCTCACCGCCGAGGAGGACTCGTTCGCGATCATGGATCGCGCCCACGAGCTCGGCCTCAACTTCTTCGACACCGCCAATGTGTACGGGTGGAAGAAGGGCGAGGGGATCACCGAGAACATCATCGGCCGCTGGTTCGCCCAGGGCGGGGGCCGCCGCGAGAAGACGGTCATCGCCACCAAGCTGTACGGCTCGATGGGCGACTGGCCGAACGAGGAGAAGCTGTCCGCGCTGAACATCCGGCGGGCGGCGGAGGCCTCGCTGCGCCGGATGCAGACCGACTACATCGACGTCTACCAGGCCCACCACATCGACCGGGACACCCCGTTCGAGGAGTTCTGGGAGGCCATGGACATCCTCAAGCAGCAGGGCAAGATCCTGTACGTCGGCTCGTCGAACTTCGCCGGCTGGCACATCGCCAAGGCCCAGGAGTCGGCCCGCCGCCGGAACACCCTCGGCCTGGTCAGCGAGCAGTCCCACTACAACCTGATCGTCCGCGCGCCCGAGCTGGAGGTCATCCCGGCCTGCGAGGACTACGGCCTCGGGCTGATCCCGTGGAGCCCGCTCGCGGGCGGCCTGCTCGGCGGCATCCTCCGCAAGATCGACAAGGGCCGCTCGGCGGCCGACCACATAGTCGCCCAGCTCGACAAGCACCGCGACAAGATCGAGCAGTACGAGGCGTTCTGCGACGAGCTCCGTGAGGACCCGGCCAACGTGGGGCTGGCCTGGCTGCTGCACCAGCGGGCGGTCACCGCGCCGATCATCGGCCCCCGTACGGTCGAGCAGCTCGACGGCACGATCCGGGCGCTGGAGATCGAGCTGGACGACAAGGCGCTCGCCCGGCTCGACGAGATCTTCCCCGGCTTCAAGACCTCCCCGGAGGAGTACGCCTGGTGATCAGGCGCTGTTGAGGAGTGCGCCGACGATCACGATGATCACGAGCAGCGCGAGCACCGTGGGCAACAGCCAGCGACGAGGACGATCCACGTCATGGAGCCTAGTCGCGCACTGCCAATGGGTACGCCTCGACCTGCTCGTACCGCACGCTCGCCCCGATGTGGCTGCGTACGAGGTGCACCGACGACACCTCCCAGCGCCGCCCGCCGAAGGCGCTCAGGGCGCCGACCAGGGGGCGCAGGTCGTCGCCGTGGCGTGACCGGGTCCTGGAGCGGGCCAGGGTGAGGTGGGGGTGGAACCGCTTGCGGTCCGTCTCCGCCGCCCCGGCCCGCCGGGCGCCGGCCGCCACCGACCCGGCGAGCCTGGTCAACGCCGGCCCGGCGTCCAGGCCGACCCAGAAGATGCGTCCACGGGAGGCGGAGGGGAAGGCACCGGCGCCGCCGAACGACACCGTCTCGGGGGAGTATCGGGCGGCCGCGCGGGTCAGCCGTACGCGCAGCTCGGGCAGGACCTCGTCGGGCACCTCGCCGAGGAAGGCCACGGTCACGTGCCAGAGCGCGGGATCGACCCAGCGCAGCTCCGACCACTCGGCGCGTACGGGCTCGACCGCCGTGGCGATCTCCGCCAGCGCCTCAGGCGGCGGCAGCAGCGCCACGAACAATCTGCTCACGTGCCGATTCTTCCCTCAGCGCCACGCGGGCCGCGACCATCCGGGTCACCAGCACCGCCAGGCAGACGCCGCACATGCTCAGCACGCCGGCGGCCACGACCGAGACCCGGGGACCGGCCAGTTCGGAGAGCCAGCCCACCAGCGGCGCCCCGATCGGCGCTCCCCCGGTGAAGACCAGCACGTAGATCCCCATGACCCGGCCGCGCATCTCAGGCGAGGCGCCGAGCTGCACCATCGTGTTCGCGGTCGTGTTGACCGTGATCATCGCCATGCCCGCGGGGACGAGCATCAGCAGGAAGGCCGCGTACGCGGGCGCGAGCCCGGCGACGACCTGGAACAGCCCGAAGCACAGCGCCCCGGCGATCAGAAACCTGCGGCTCGGCTTGACCCGGCGCGCGGCCAGCAGCGCCCCGCCGAACGCCCCGACGGCGAACGCGCTGGACGCCACGCCGAAGGAGGACGCGCCCGCGCCGAACGCCTGCTTGGCCATCAGCGCGATGCTGGTCGAGAAGCTCTGCGCGAAGATCGCCATGAACGCCACGAGCAGCAGCGGCAGCAGCAGGTCGGGCCGGCCGCCGACGTAGCGCAGGCCCTCGCGGAGCTGGCCCTTGCCCCGCGGCACGGGCTCCGGCGAGCGCAGGTCCGACACCCGCATGAGCGCGAGTCCGGTGATCACTGCGGCGAACGACGCGGCGTTCAGCACGAAGATCGGGCCGGTGCCGATCCAGGAGATCAGCAGGCCGGCCACCGCCGGGCCGACGACCCGGGCGAGGTTGAAGGTCGAGCTGTTCAGCGCGATGGCGTTCGGCAGGTCCCGCCGGCCCACCATCTCGACCACGAACGACTGCCGCGTGGGCACCTCGACACAGGACACCAGGCCGAGCGTGAACGCCATGGCGTACACGTGCCAGACCTGGGCCGTCCCCGTGAGGACCAGCACGCCCATGGTGAGCGCAAGCAGCCCCATGAGCGTCTGGGCCGCCATGAGGATCCGGCGCTTGGGGTAGCGGTCCGCGATCACCCCGCCGAACATCCCGAACAGCATCGTCGGCAGGAACTGCAGCGCCACGGTGACGCCGAGCGCCGAGCCGCGGCCGTGCGCGAGGTCGAGGACCAGCCAGTCCTGGGCGGTGCGCTGCATCCAGGTGCCGACGTTGGAGATCACGCCGCCGGAGGCGAACAGGCGGTAGTTGTAGTTCCGCAGCGAGCGGAACATGCCGCCTACATCGTGGACAGCTTCTCCAGGATCGGCGCCGCCGCTCGCAGCGTCGCCCTCTCCTCCGGCGTCAGGTCCTTGAGCCGCTGCGCCAGCCAGGCTTCCTTCGTTCGGCGCTCCTCCTTGAGCAGCGCCGCCCCCTGCGGCGTCACGCTCACCGTCACCTGCCGGCGGTCGGTCGGATGAGGTTCGCGCTCCAGCAGACCCCGGGCCTCCAGCTTGGCGATCACGCGGGTCATCGAGGGCGGCTGCACCTTCTCGTGCTCCGCGAGTTCGCCGGGGGTCATCGCGGTGTGGCGCTCTACGGCGACGAGCGTCGCGAGCTGTGTGGGCGTCAGTGAGTGGTGTGCGGCCTGCCTGCGCATCCGTCGCGTCAGCCGCGCGAGGGATACGCGCAAGGCGGACGCGAGAGCGGCGTCGCTGCGCAAGTTCTGGGCGTTCGTTAGCATGACTCATTACCTTTGCTAACTATATGGCGCATGTCCGCATTCCTCCAAATCGTCCGGCTCTGCACGTCGATCGCGACACACCGTACCGGCGCGGAACCGAGGGCGATCAGGACGCCGGCACGGGGCGTGGAAAGCAGGCGAGGAAGCGTTCGGCCATGCGGCGATCCCCCTCCACCCGCACCTCGCCCGCCTCTATCGCGGCGGCGAGCGGCCGTCCGCCGAACACCAGGGCCCGGAACACCTCCGGATCGGCGGTGACGACCGCGCCGGGCCGCTCGGCGCAGCCCCGCACGACCCGGAAGCCGTCGGGACCGATCACGGCGTCGAAGCGGTCGTCCCCGATCCGCAGCTCGCACCGCGCCGCCCACCCCTGCGCCGCCGCCGGGTCGAAGGTCGTCCGCAACGCGAGGACCAGGGCGTCCACGCCGAGCCTCGCCCCAGTGGTCAGCGGCGCCCTGCTGCCCCATCTCGCCAGCACGAGCAGGACGTCGTCCAGCTCCCGCCCCCGCTCGGTCAGCTCGTACGCCTGGGCGGCGGCGGGCGGGCCCAGCCTGCGGCGGCGTACGACACCGGCCTGTTCCAGCTCACGCAGCCGCTGGCTCAGCACGTTGGGGCTCATGCCCGGCAGTCCGCGGCTCAGGTCGCCGAACCGTTTTGGCCCGAGCAGCAGCTCACGCACCACCAGCAGCGCCCACCGCTCACCCACGACGTCGAGCGCGCGGGCGACCCCGCACGGATCGTCGTACTCCCTCTTGCCGGCCATGCCGTCAGCATAGGCTTGTTTTACAGGATCATTTACTCCTAAATTAGGAGCATGAACTCGACAAGACGGGGGCGATGAGCATGGCGACGTTCGTGCTCATCCCGGGGGCGGGCGGCAACGCCTCTTACTGGCACCGGCTCGTTCCCGAGTTGCGCAACCGAGGTCACGAGGCCATCCCCGTGGAACTGCCGGCCGCCGACGACTCCGCGGGGTTCGACGAGTACGCCGACGTGGTGGTGAAGGCCGTAGGGGACACGCCCCGGCCGGTCCTGGTCGCCCAGTCGATGGGCGGCTACACCGCGCCGCTGGTGTGCCTGCGACTGCCGGTCGCCCTGGTGGTGCTGCTGAACGCCATGACTCCCCGACCGGGGGAGACGGCCGGAGAGTGGTGGGACGCCACGGGGCAGGCGGAGGCGATGGCGGAGCAGGCCGCGCGCGAGGGGCGCGCCGCGAGCGACGGCGTCGACCCGCTGATCCACTTTTTCCACGATGTGCCACCCGAGGTGACACGGAAGATCCTGGCCGACGGCGAGACCGTCCAGTCCGGCACGCCGTTCACGCGCCAGTGGCGGCTGGACAGGTGGCCGGACGTGCCGACGCGCTTCCTCCAGGGCCGCGAAGACCGCCTGTTCCCGCTGGAGTTCCAGCGCCGGGTGGTCCGCGAACGGCTCGGCATCGAGGTGGACGAGATGCCCGGCGGTCACCTGGTCGCCCTCAGCCGTCCCGTCGAGCTCGCCGACAGGCTGGTGTCCTACCTCTGAACCCCTCTGCGTGCGGGAGGCCCGGTCCCCGCGTGGGGGGCCGGGCCTCGTGCGTACTTCGCGTCAGGCGAAGTCCTCCGGCCTGAACTCCTTCGGCTCGACCAGGACGAGCCAGTTGCCCTGGTTGTCGCGGATGACCGCCTCCACCCCGTACGGCCGATCCGCGGGCTCCTGCAGGACCGTCACGCCCTTGGCCGTGAGCTCCTGACAGGTCTTGCGGCAGTCGTCCACGCGCAGCCCCAGGGCGCCGGCCTGGCCCTTGTCGAGCTGCCTGCGGTAGAAGTCGGCGCCCTCGTCGTCGAGCGGCGGCCCCGGCTTCATCAGCGTGATCTCGAGTTCCGGGTGGTCGGGGTGGTTGATGGTGACCCAGCGGAACCCGTCCAACTGGACGTCGGCGTTGGGGACGAAGCCGAGGACGTCCACGTAGAAGTCGCGGGCCTCGTCCTGGTCCCGGCAGTAGAGCGTGATCAAGGAGACGTTCCGAATCATGCGCCAGACGCTACTTCGACCCCTCTGACCTGGGCTTCTCCAAAATTGCACAATCGTTGTCCCGCTTCGGCGCGCCGCCCAGGTCGAGCACTCCGTTCATGAACAGGAAGCAGCCGGGGACGCGGGGGCCGCCGCGCGCCGCCCACCGGTCGCGGTACTCGCTCGGGCTCTCCCCCACCATCCGGCGGAACTTGGCCGAGAACGACCCCAGGCTGCTGAACCCCACAGCCATGCAGACCTCGGTCACGGTCAGGTTGGCGAAACGCAGCAGGTCCTGGGCGCGCTCCAGCCGTCGCCGGGTGAGGTAGCGCATCGGCGTCTCGCCGTACGCCGCCTCGAAGCAGCGGACGAAGTAGAACTTGGAGACCCCGGCGACGGCAGCCAGCCGGTCGAGATCGAGCTCGCTCTGGTAGTCGCGGTCCATGCGGTCCCTGGCCAGGCGCAGCCGCGGCAGCAGCTCCACCGGCACCGTCCGCCGTCCCCTCAATGCCACGTCACGACCCTAACCTGGAAAAACGAGGAGGCCGCCGCGGCGTGTCGCCGCGGCGGCCTCCCGGAAAGCGCAGGTCAGCCCAGGCCGAGCAGGCTCTTGATGGGCTCCAGCGCGAAATACACGACGAACAGCGCGCCCACCGCCCACATCAGGGGGTGGAGCTCGCGCGCCTTGCCGCGGAACGCCTTGATGGCGATGTAGCTCACGAATCCCGCGCCGATCCCGGCGGTGATCGAGTACGTGAACGGCATGAGCACGATGGTCAGGAACGCGGGGATCGCGGTCTCGAAGTCGCTGAAGTCGATCTCCTTGACCTGGGTCATCATCAGGAAGCCGACGACCACGAGGGCCGGGGTCGCCGCCTCGAACGGCACGATCTCCGTCAGCGGGGCGAAGAACATGGCCAGCAGGAACAGCACGCCGGTGACGATGCTCGCCAGACCGGTACGCGCGCCCTCGCCGACGCCGGCCGCCGACTCGATGTAGGTGGTGTTGGACGAGACGCTGGCCGCGCCGCCGGCCGCCGCCGCGAGCGAGTCGACCAGCAGGATCTCCTTGGTGCGCTCGACGGTCCCGTCCTCCTGCACCAGGTTCGCCTGGCGGCCCACGCCGACGATCGTGCCCATCGTGTCGAAGAAGTCGGCGAGCATGAGGGTGAAGACGAACATCACGGCCGCCAGGCCGCCGATCTTGGCGAAGCTGCCAAACAGGCTGAACTGGCCGAGCAGCGACAGGTCGGGCAGCTCGATGAAGTTCTTCGGCCACGCGGGCACGTTGAGCGACCAGCCGTTGGGGTTGCTGCCATCGGGCATCTGCGGCCCGATCTTGCCGATCGCCTCGACGATCACGGCGAGCACGGTGGTGCCGACGATCCCGATCAGGATGGCGCCCTTGACCCTGCGGGCGACGAGGAAGGCCGTCACGAGCAGGCCGACGACGAAGACGAGCGTGGGCCAGCCGGTCAGCGAGCCGTTGCCCAGCGCGCCGAGCTTGACCGGGACGGTGGTGCCGCTCGCGTCCGGCATGCGCCGGACGAACCCGGCGTCCACAAACCCGATCAGCGCGATGAACAGGCCGATGCCGACGCTGATCGCGGTCTTGAGCTGTGCCGGGATCGCGTGGAACACCGCCACGCGGAAGCCCGTCAACACGAGGATCGCGATGACGATGCCCTCCAGCACCACCAGGCCCATCGCGTCCTCCCAGGACATCTGGCTGGCGATGCCGAAGCCGAGGAAGGCGTTCAGTCCGAGGCCGGCGGCCAGGGCGAACGGCACCCGGCCGAAGACGCCCATGATGATCGTGAGGATGCCGGCGGCGAACGCGGTGGCCGCGGCGACCAGCGGGATGTTGGGGTTGTTCCCGTCGCCGAGGAACTGGCCCGTCTTGTCGGCGACGGTGCCGATGATGATCGGGTTGAGCACCACGATGTAGGCCATCGTGAAGAAGGTGGCGATGCCGCCGCGGACCTCCTGGCCGACGGAGGATCCACGGGCTGAGATGGAGAAGTATCGATCGAGGAAATTAGGGGTGTTCATGGGGTTCGCATTCACGCGCGCAGAGTCGCAGGCCCTTACCATCCGCGGAAAGAGCCAGGGGAGCAGCGTTGTCCTTTCGTGACCGGTTTGTCATGAAGATACCGGCTCGCTCGCGCGACCTTCTAAGCTGGCTGGCGTGAGCGAGCGCCGGCCGGACCCCATGCCTCTCAGGACGAGGGACACCCTCACGATCCTGGTCGGGACGGCCCTGTGGCTGATCGCCCTGGCCGTCGTGCTGCTGGTGGTCAGACCGGCCGACCCGCGGCCGATCTGGGTGTGCGTCGCCGGGATCGGCCTCGGCCTGTTCGGGCTCCTCTACATCCGCCGCCGCGACGCCCGGCTGCGCGAGTCCGCCCCCGCCGCCGAAGTCGGCGAATCAGAACCCCGCCGTCCCTGAAGTCAGAGTGACTGAGCTCAGAGTGACTGAGCTCAGAGCGACTGAGCTCAGAGCGACTGAGCTCAGAGCGACGCCGTGGGGTCGAGGTCGGCCTCGGCGAGCAGCAGGGGGACCCGGGCGGGGTCGCGCAGGAGCGCCGCCACGGCGAGGCGGTCGCCCCACTGACCGGCCGCCCAGGCGAGGCCCCTGGCCAGGCCGTCGACGCCGGTGGCGTGCACCGCGCCCTCGAAGAACCGCCACGGCACCGGCCTGCCGTCCACCAGCAGCTCGTCGTGCTCGACGTACGTCACGGGGGCGCCGGGCAGCAGCGAGCGCACCTCGGGCGGCACGGGCTTCTCGGCTCCGGTCGAGGTGACCGCCCCGGTGACCACCTCACCGGCGAGCGACAGGTCGAGCACCTCCGACAACGCCTCGGCGAGGTCGAACGGCGCGAGCACGAGCGGCCGGTCCTCGACCAGGGCGAGCAGGTCGGGCGCCTCCACCACGACAGGGCCGTCCTCGACGTCGGCGACCGTGACCGTGCCCTTCAGCACGGCCCGTACGGCCTCGGGCGGGCTCACCCGGGCGGGATCGACGGCCGCCAGCGCGATCCACAGGGACCGCAGCTGGGCCCGGTCGACCTCCAGGGACGAGTCGGCCAGCAGGTCGAGCAGCTCTTCCGGGCCGCCGTGCGAGTCGAGCAGTTCGGCGAGGGTGGACCGGACGCCGATCATCTTCAGCGCGTCCTCGTCGATCCCCGCCGGCGCCTCGCCGTACAGGCCGAACAGCAGCGGGTCGCCCGTCGGGAGCCGCAGCTCCGTCGGCCTGCGCCCGCCGAGCACCGGGTGCCGCGACAGCCACCAGGCCGTGTACGACGGCACCTCGACGGTCTCCCCCGCCGCGAGCACCCGCATGGGCCGCAGGGCGGCGCGCAGCGGGGGCCGCGACAGCAGCGCGAGCGCGTTCGGCCAGTCGGCGACGTACTCCAGGTCGCGTACGGCGGCGAACTCCCGGACCACCGGTGGCACGTCGAGGTCGGCGTTCAGCAAGTCGGGCAGCAGGTCGAGCACGGCCTCCAGCCACTCGTCCTCGAGGTCGAGGTCGTGGTCGCACTCGGCGGGATCGAGCAGCACGTCGGAGCCGTTGACGACGGCGAAGCCGTCGAGCACCCCGGCCGCCGCCAGCACGTGCGGGCCGAACTTCTCCACCAGGTCGGGGGCGGCGACGCCGAACGGCACCTCGGGGTCGATCAGACCGGCCAGCGAGCCCTCGGCCAGCAGCAGCTCACCCGCCGCGTACAGCTCGCCGTCGGCGCCGCGCAGCGCCAGGTCGGTCAGCCACGGGGCCTCCCCCGCGGTCAGGCCCGCCGCGTCGACCAGGGCCAGCACGGCCTGGGCCACCGGCTCGGGGTCGGCGCTGTTCAGCGACTCGGACACGGCCGCGTGGGTGAGCGGGTCCTCCAGCACCGTACGCGGGGTCGCCTCGGCCGCTCCCAGCCGCAGCAGCAGCGGGTGGACGGCGTCCCGGTGGACGATCCGCAGCCCGAGCGGCGCGAGCTGGGCAGGGTCGAGCGAAGCGAGCGAAGAGACAGGGTCCGGAGAACCCGCCTCCTGCGACAGCACGAGCGTGCCGCGCGGGCCGCGCACCAGGCGGCCGTCGGCCAGCGGCACGGGGATCGCGCCGACCGCCTCCAGGTCGTCGGCGGGCAGCACCTCGTACACGGACCGCCACCACGCCGGGTCCTTGTCCTCCACGGCCTCGCCGGACAGCATGTCCACGACGTCGGCCAGATCGACCCGGCGAACGCCGAGCGTGGTCAGGGCCGGATGCCGGGAGGCCCAGCCCGCGGGCAGCAGCCCGGGGACGATGCCGGCGATCTTCGCCAGGAACTCGGCCGACCCCTCGACCGCCCGCGCCTGGTTTCCCGGCACGACGCCTTCGGAGATCGTCGGCAGCAGCGGCGTGTCCGGCAGCGCCTTGACGATCTCCCGCCTGATCGCCGCGTCGAGCGCGCCCTTGCCCATCAGGCCGGGCACGAGGTCGAGCAGGTCCGGGGTCGCCGGGAGCTCCCCCAGCAGCCGTACGTAGGCCTCGGCGGCCCGGGCGACCAGGAAGTCGGTGAGCGGCCCGGGGGCGACGTGCCGCCGGTCGGTGGTCATCGGGAACGACGCGATCAGCAGGGCGGGCAGGTCGAGCGGCTCGTCGCTCGGCGTCGGCGCGTGCACCACCCGGGGGACGTCGCCACGGCGGTCGCCGGGGACGGCCCAGCGGACCTCCCAGTAGGGCCGGGCCCGCTCCTCGGTCGGCCGGTCGGCGAACAGCTCGGCCACCTGCTCGGAGGTGAACGTGCCGGACTCGGCGACCACGTGCCAGCCCTCGGCCGAGATCGTGCGGGTCCGCCCGTCCACCACGATCTCGACGGTCTCCAGCGCCGGCATCGACAGCGGCAGCGCGGGCCCCGCCTCCTCCAGCATCCGCCGTACGGCCTGCTCGGCGGCCTGGTCGCGCAGCGGGAGCCGGACGAGCGTGTCGTAACCCTCGGGGACGTCGAGGGAATCGTCGGAGAACGGCAGACGCAGCAGCGGGACGTGCCCCTCACGGCCCTCCAGCTCGGCGGCGAGCTCCGGCCGGGCGGCGACCAGCGCGGCGGTCTCCTCACGCGACCACCGCACTCCGTAGACCTCACCCGAGGAGGGCAGCCGGGAGGCGATCGAGGGCGCGTCGGTGACCGACACCACGGCGGCGAAGCCGACGCCGAACCGGCCGGCCGCTCCCGCCTCGTCCTTCTTGCCCGAGACACGCAGGGTGCTCAGACCCTCGACGCCGGTCTCGTCGAGCGGCGCGCCGACGTTGGCGGCCAGCAGCACGCCGTCGGCGAGCGTCAGCTGCAGGCGGCCCGGCACGCCGGCCCGCAGCGCGGCGTCGGCGGCGTTCTGGGCGAGCTCCACGACCAGCCGGTCGCGGTAGCCGCCGAGGGCGAAGTCTTCCTCGGCGTTGGCGTCCTCGCGGAAGCGGGCAGACGAGGCCGTCCAGGCCGCGAGAACGGTGTCACGCAGGCGCGCGGTGTCGAACATGATCAGGCGTGGCCCAGAGGTTCGGAGCCGGCCTCGTCCACGGAGCCCGACTCGATGATGTCGTATCCCATATCGTCCAGGATCGGGGGCGCCGGGTCCATGACCATCGAGGGCACGGTGGTCGCCTCGGAGTGCGCCCCGCAACCGTGGTCGGCGGACACCACGCGGCCGTCGTCCGGCGCGTACTCGTTGGTGCAGACGCCGAAGCCGAGACCGAGCGCCCCGGCGAGCTGCCAGTAGAAGCCGCAGGTGGAGCATTGCGCGGGGGCGGCGTGCGCGATCGGGGTGTGCGGTCCGGCCTCACCGGCGCGCCAGCGCCGCGCGGCGAGGTCGCGGCCGAGCACCGACAGGACGCGGGCGCGTCCCAGGCCCAGCTCGAAGATCATCTGCTTGTCGGCGTCCTCCTCGGCGGTGGAGAACCCGGGCACGAGCCGGTCGTCGTCGGCCTCGGCCGGCAGCAGGTCGCCCACGCCGAGATCGCCCGGGCGCAGCCGCTCGTTCCACGGCACCCAGGGGGGAGCGAGCAGCGCGCCGGAGCCGGGCAGAAGCAAGGTCTCGCTCACGGTCACGATGCGGGCACGGGAGGCCCGGGTGACGGTCACCGCCCAGCGCCAGCCGCGGTAGGCGCGGTCGAGGCACTCGAAGTAATGGGTGACGACCCGGTCGCCCTCGTTGTCGAAGCCCAGGTGCTCTCCCACCTCCCCGGGGCGCGCGATATCGTCCGCGGCCCGGCGGGCGAGGTCGACCGCCGCCGCACAGGCCTCGTCGACTGGAGTGCTACGGATTCGGGTACGACTCACACTCCATTTTCACCCACGCCGCGAGCGGACCGCACCGGCTCGATGGGCAAATCATGGAAGGACCCTCGGTGCCTATGGTGAAGATTTGGGCGAAAGTTACGCGTGTTGTGAGAGCACCGGCGCGCGCGACACGCCGGCTCACGCATGCCCAGGGGGCGGGCCGCACCGGCCTCGGCCGTCTCATCGAGCTGACGGCCGCGCATTCGGCCGGGGACGCGCTGGTCACCGTGGCCCTCGCCGGGGCGCTGCTGTTCGGGCTGCCGGTCGGCCAGGCCCGCGGCCAGGTCGCGGCGTACCTGCTGATCACCATGCTGCCGTTCGCGGTGGTGGCGCCGTTCGTCGGGCCGGTGCTCGACCGGCTCCGCTCGGGCCGCCGCTACATCATGGCCGGCACCCTGCTCGCGCGGGGCCTGCTGTGCTGGGGAATGGCCGGCGCCATCCACACCTCCGACGCCGTCACGCTGTTCCCTTCCGCACTCGCCGTGCTGGTCCTGTCGAAGGCCTACAACGTGTCCCGGGCGGCGATCATGCCGAGCGTGCTGCCGGCCGACATCCCGCTGGTGACCGCCAACGCCAGGGTCGCGTTGTTCGCTCTGGTGTCGGCCGGCGCCGGCGCCGGCGTGGCCACCGGCCTGTCCGCCGCCGCCGGGGCCGACTGGGTGCTGCGTGGCGCCGTGCCACTGTTCCTGCTGGCCGGGGTGTTCGCCGTACGGCTGCCGCGGCACGTGGACGCGCCCGACCTGGAGCAGGCCGAGCCGCGCCCCCGATGGCGCACCGTGCTCAACCTGGGCCCGGTGGTGAGCGAGGCCATGGGCGCCAACGCCGCGATCCGGGTGCAGTCGGGCTTCCTCGTGTTCTTCCTGCTGTTCCTCGTCCAGGACGGCCACCTGCGCGGCGTGGACCCGAAGGTCGCGCTGGCGCTGCTGGCCGTTGCCGCGGGCGCGGGCGGCCTGGCCGGGGCCGCCGCAGGCTCCTGGTCCCGCTCCCGGTCGCCGCACCTGACCGTCATGGCCACGCTCGCGCTGGCCACGGTCGCGACCGTCGCCGCTGCGTTCTTCTTCAACGTGTGGACCGCCGCGGCCGTGGCCCTCGTGGGCGCGTTCGCCCAGGGCCTCGGCAAGCTCGCGTTCGACGCCATCGTGCAACGTGAGATCGGCGAGGAGGTGCGTTCCTCGGCGTTCGGCGTCGCCGAGACGCTGCTTCAAATCGCCTGGGTCCTCGGCGGCCTGCTCGGCCTGGTGATGTCGCTGTTCGTGGCCGGTCCCGCCGGGCTCGGCGTGATGTCCGCCGCCCTCGCGCTCTCCTTCGGCCGCCTCGTCATGCTCCGCCGCCGCAGACTCGCCGCCCGCGCCGCCGCGGTCACCTGAACTCCCGGGGCCCGCCGCACCCCGTCGCCCAGTCCCGGCCGCTCAGTACCGGCCGCCCAGTGCCCGGCCGCCCAGTGCCTGGCCGGGCGGCGGGGACGTACGCGATCTGTCAGGCGGTCGATCAGGCGTCGAGGTCGTCGGCGACGGCGCGCAGCACGGTCGCGATCTTCTTGGCGTGGGCCGCGTCCGGGTGCTTGCCCCGCTGGTAGGAGTTGGAGATGTCGTCGAGCAGCTTGATCAGATCCTCGACGATCACGACCATCTCGTCAGGCTTCTTCCGCTTCGTCTTGCCCTTGGTGGCCTTCGCCAGCGTCGGGGGCTGGTCGATCACCGTCACCGAGAGCGCCTGCTGACCGCGGCGGCTCTCGGCGACACCGAACTCGACCTTCTGCCCGGGCTTGAGCGCCTCGACCCCCTTGGGCAGGGCGGAGGAATGCACGAAGACCTCACCGCCGTCGTCGCGGGTGAGGAAGCCGAAACCCTTGTCGGCGTCGTACCACTTGACCTTGCCACTCGGCACAGGGGTGACCTCGTTCAGACTGTCGTGAAGGTGACTGTAGGTAGGTTATGCCCAGAGACAGGCCCCGTGGACCCACTCAATGGCCAATGAAGCATCCCATGAATAGATTCGTGTGGATCTTCTCTCTCGGGGCCGCGCGAGCGCGCGAAACCCCCTGTCGTACCGGCGCTCCGGCGGCCGGATGAACGCCCCGCCCTACCATGGAGAAGATGATGGGCACGGACTTCAGCGAGTGGCTGCGCGGCCGTTCCGACGAGCGACTGCGGGCGCTCGTGGCGGCGCGGCCCGAACTCGTCACGCCCGTCCCCGCCCACATCGACGGTCTGGCCGCCCGCGCCTGCAGCCCCTCGGCCATCGGCAGGGCGCTCGACCGGCTCGACCGGTTCTCGCTCGCCGTGCTGGAGACGCTGGCCCTGCGGCCCGGCCCCGCCGATCGCGGGACGCTGCTGTCCCTGCTCCGCCGTGCCGTTCCCGGTGATCCGGACGACGAGGCCCTCCGGCCCGCCCTCGACGCCGCTCTCGACCTGCTGACCACGCGCGCCCTGGTCTACGGGCCCGACGACGCGCTGCTGCCCTCACCGGGAGTGGCCGACGCGCTCGAACCCCCGGCCGCCCTGGGGCCGCCGGCCGCCGAGGTGTTCCGCCACCACCCGCCCGAACGGCTCGAGGTGCTCCTGCGGGACATCGACCCGGCGTACAAGGGCGGCGGCCAGACTGACGGTGAACGGCCGGACGGCGGGCGGGCGGCCACGGAGCGCCTCGCGACGCTGCTGGCCGAGCCCGCGACGGTCGCCCGCCTCGTCGACGAGGTGTCCCCGCAGGCGAGGGCGGCCCTCGGCGAACTCGTCTGGGGCCCGGCCAGCGGGCGGCTGCCGAACGCCCGCCGCGAGGTGGACGCCGCGAGCGCCCAGTCGCCCATCGAGCAGCTGCTGGCCCGCGGGCTGCTCGGCGCGACCGGGGAGGAGACCGTCGCGCTCCCCCGTGAGGTCGCCCTCGTGCTGCGCGACGGCCGGGTGCACCGCGACCTGTCCCCCGGCGCGCCCGCCCTGGACGGGCCCGTACGCGATCAGGGCCTGGCCGACCGCACGGCAGCCGGGCAGGCGTTCACGTTCGTGCGCACGGTCGAGGAGCTGTGCGAGGTGTGGAGCGTGGACCCGCCGGGCGTGCTGCGCGCGGGCGGCCTCGCCGTACGCGACCTCAGGCGGACGGCCCAGCTCCTCGACCTGCCGGAGTGGGCGGCGGGGCTGGTCGTCGAGGTCGCGCACGCGGCCGGGCTGGTCGCCGCGGGCGAGGGGGAATGGCTGCCGACGGGCGGCTACGACGGCTGGCGGATCAAGGCCACCGAGGACCGCTGGGCGGTGCTCGCCGACGCGTGGGCCGCGATGGAACGCGCCCCCGGGCTGATCGGCGAGCGGGACGACCGCGACCGCCCGCTGAACGCCCTCCACCCCGACCTGCGCAGGCCGGGGGCCGCCCAGACGCGGGCGCGCATGCTCGCCGTGCTGGAGCCGGCCCCGCCCGGCCTCGCGCCGACGCCCGAGTCCGTGCTGGCCCGGCTCGCCTGGGAGCAGCCCCGCCGCCGCCCCGCGCTGCGCGACCGGCTCGTACGCTTCGCCCTGCGCGAGGCCGAGCACATCGGCGTGACCGGGCTCGGCGTGCCGTCCACGCACGGCCGTGCGGTCGCGCGCGGAGACGGCGGGGCGGCCCGCCTGCTGGCGCCGCTGCTGCCGGAGCCGGTCGACCACGTGCTGCTGCAGGCCGACCTCACGGCCGTGGCGCCGGGCCCGCTGACCACCGACCTCGGCCGCAGGCTCGCGCTCACGGCCGACGTGGAGAGCAAGGGCGGGGCGACGGTCTACCGCTTCTCCGAGCAGTCGGTCCGCCGGGCGCTCGACGCGGGACACTCGGCCGGCGATCTGCTCGCCATGCTGGGGCGCCACTCGGCGACCCCGGTCCCTCAGCCGCTGTCGTACCTGGTCACCGATGTCGCCCGCCGTCACGGCCGCATGCGCGTCGGCTCGGCGTCGGCGTACATCCGGTGCGACGACCCGGCCCTGCTCGACGAGGTGCTCGCCGACAAGCGGGCCCACCTGCTGCGGCTGCGGCGGCTCGCGCCGACCGTGCTGGCTTCCAAGACGTCCCGGGCCGCGCTGGTCGACTCGCTGCGGGCGATGGGGTACGCGCCGGTGGCCGAGTCGCTGGACGGCGACGTGGTCGTCGCGCGGGCGGACGCCCGGCGGACCGAGGGGCAGCTCGCCGCCCGCGTGACCGCGAGCACCGCGCCCGACCCCGAGGTGGTCGCCGCGGCCGTACGGGCGATGCGGGCGGGAGACGCGCGGCGGCGGCCCGTGGAGGCGCCGGAGGGCCAGGTGCCCCGCTCCCCCGCGACCGCCACGATCGGCGCGCTCCAGGAGGCCATCCGGCAGGGGTCGCGGGTGTGGATCGGCTACCTCGACTCGCAGGGACACGCCACCAGCCGCATCCTCGAACCGGCCCGGATGGAGGGCGGCTACCTCACCGCGTACGACGAGACCAGGGCGACGGTCCACCGCTTCGCCCTGCACCGCATCACGGGCATCGCCGAGATCGGCCGATGACAGAACCGTGGTAAACCTTGAGGTCCCCCGTAGTAAAGGATTTCAGGGTGACGACTCCAGAGCAGCCGGGGCAGGGACCCCAGGATTGGCAGACCCCGTCCAACCCCTATGGACCGCCGTCCGGCTCCAACCCCTACGGACAGCCGTCCGGCTCCAACCCCTACGGACAGCAGCAGTACGGGCCGTACGGCCCGCCGCCGGGACCCGACCCGAACCAGCAGTACGGACAGTACGGTCAATACGGCCAGTCGGGCCAGTACGGGCAGCCGGGGCCGAATCCCTACCAGCAGCAGTACGGCTACTACCCGCCCGGCGGTTACCCGCCGAGGCAGGAGGGCCCGCGCACGCACGCGATCGTGGCCCTCGTCATCAGCCTCGTGCTGGCGTTGAGCTGCTACATCTCCCTCGGCGGCATCGCCGGGGCGATCCTGTCCGGGATCGCGCTCAGCAAGGTGGACACCGAGCCGGACCAGGCCCGCAAGCTGCTGAAGTGGACGTGGATCGCCATCGGCATCAACGTCGTCCTGTTCGTGGTCGGGATCGGCGCGGTCATCTGGGCCGGGGTCAACGGCTACCTGGACTGATTACCCGCGACTGGGACTGATTCGGCCCGGCCTCGTGTTTGATAGGCGTTAGCCGTACGAGGGGGAAGCCGGGCATGAGGGGGGCAGGCATTGAGTGACGGGCCACTGATCGTCCAGTCGGACAAGACGTTGCTGCTGGAGGTCGACCACCCGAGGGCGGGCGAGTGCCGCAAGGCCATCGCGCCGTTCGCCGAACTCGAACGCGCCCCCGAGCACGTCCACACCTACCGGGTCACCCCGCTCGCGCTGTGGAACGCCCGGGCCGCAGGGCACGACGCCGAGCAGGTGGTCGACGCGCTGATCGGCTTCAGCCGCTACCCCGTGCCGCACGCGCTGCTCGTGGACATCGCCGAGACCATGGCGCGGTACGGCAGGCTGCGGCTGGAGAAGCACCCCATCCACGGCCTGGTGCTGACCAGCACCGACCGCGCCGTGCTGGAGGAGGTGCTGCGCTCCAAGAAGATCCAGCCGCTGGTCGGGGAGCGCTACGGCGCCGACATCGTGGCCGTGCACCCCTCGGAGCGCGGCAACATCAAGCAGACGCTGCTCAAGCTCGGCTGGCCGGCCGAGGACCTGGCCGGGTACGTCGACGGCGAGCACCACCCCATCGACCTGCGCGAGGACGGCTGGTCGCTGCGGCCGTACCAGAAGGAGGCGGCCGACGCGTTCTGGCACGGCGGCTCCGGCGTCGTGGTGCTGCCGTGCGGCGCGGGCAAGACGATCGTGGGCGCTGCTGCGATGGCGCACGCCCGCGCGACCACGCTGATCCTGGTCACCAACACGGTCTCGGCCCACCAGTGGAAGCAGGAGCTGCTCAGGCGCACCTCGCTGACCGAGGACGAGATCGGCGAGTACACCGGCACCAAGAAGGAGATCCGCCCGGTCACGATCGCCACCTACCAGGTCATGACGACCCGGCGGCAGGGCACGTACCGGCACCTTGAGCTGTTCGACGCCCGCGACTGGGGACTCGTCGTCTACGACGAGGTCCACCTGCTGCCCGCGCCGATCTTCCGGATGACCGCCGACCTGCAGGCCCGCCGGCGCATCGGCCTCACCGCCACGCTCGTACGCGAGGACGGCCGGGAGGGCGACGTCTTCTCGCTCATCGGGCCGAAGCGGTATGACGCGCCCTGGAAGGAGATGGAGAACCAGGGCTACATCGCCCCCGCCGAGTGCGTCGAGGTGCGGGTGACGCTGAGCGACGACGAGCGGCTGTCCTACGCCATGGCCGAAACCGAGGAACGCTACCGGTTCTGCTCGACCACGCCCGCCAAGACGAGGGTGACCGAGGCGCTGGTGCGACGGCACGCGGACGAGCAGGTGCTGGTCATCGGGCAGTACATCGACCAGCTCGACGAGCTGGGCGAGCACCTGAACGCGCCGGTCATCAAGGGCGAGACCAAGGTCAAGGAGCGCGAGCGCCTGTTCCAGGCGTTCCGCGACAAGGAGATCCGGGTTCTGGTGGTCTCGAAGGTCGCCAACTTCTCCATCGACCTGCCCGAGGCGGCCGTCGCGATCCAGGTCTCCGGCACGTTCGGCTCGCGCCAGGAGGAGGCCCAGCGCCTCGGCCGGGTGCTGCGTCCCAAGGCGGACGGCGGCGGCGCGCGGTTCTACTCGGTGGTCAGCCGCGACACGGTCGACCAGGAGTTCGCCGCGCACCGGCAGCGGTTCCTGGCCGAGCAGGGATACGCCTACCACATCATCGACGCCGACGACGTGGGCGAGGAGGACCCGGCGCGCTGACCTTCTTGGGTCACGTACGCCGCCGGGCGCGGTAGGCGCTGGCCTTGGCCCGGTTCTGGCACGACAGATCGCAGAAGCGGCGCGAGGCGTTGCGCGTGGTGTCGAAGAAGACCAGGGAGCACGTCGCGGCCTGGCACACGCCGAGCCGCGCCCCCTGACCGACCCCGACGACCATGGCCAGCGCGGTGCCCATGTCGGCGGCCCAGGCGTCCACGAGCGTCGCGTCCGGCCGGTGAAAGGCGAGCTGGAGCGGCTTTCCTGGGTCTCCGTGCAGGGTGGGCACAGCGCCGTACCGCACCAGGAGGTCGTTGAGCCGTGCGGCGGCCTCGGGCAGGCGGTCCCCCGCGCCGTACAGCGGGCGCAGCTCGGCGGCGACCTCCGCGAGCCGGTCGGCGTCGGCCGCCGTGAGCCCGCTCGCGGGACGACCGGCGGCGGCGAGGCCGGCGTGGATCGCGGCCAGCCGTTCGCCGCCGGTGCGCGGCGGTGTGACAGGACGGCCGTGCACCGACTCGGCGGCCAGGACGTTCACCAGGAGGACGGCGAGTTCCACCCTGCTTCCGACATAACTGTCTATCTCGGATTGACCAGTGATGCGCCACGGCTCTATCGTCACTGTCATATCTTAAGTAGACAGTGAGGTTTGAGGGATGTCCGCACGCTTGGCCCGCACCATGTGGCATCAGATCGAGCCGGTCCACGCCACGCTCTACTTCAGCCCGGAGGCCTTCGAGGAGGCCGCCGCCCTCGGCTACGACGTCACGACGCGCTGGCCGAGCTACTTCGCCTGGCGCACCGCGCCGCTGGGCGCGGCCGGACCCGCGCTGGCGGCCGCCACCTACTACAGCTTCAGCCCGAGCATGATCGACGACTACGTGCCGGGCATCTGGGAGACCGCGACGCCCGCGCAGGTGCTCGATGCGCGGCTGCGGGCGATGGACCGTACGCTGCGCGGACTCCTCGGCGAGGGGATGGGCGCCGACATCAAGGAGGCGGCCGAGCTGGCGATCAGGGCGGCGGAGAGCGTGGACGTCGCCCACCGGCCGCTCGCCGCGGCCAACCTCGACCTCCCCTGGCCGGAGGAACCGCACCTCGCGCTGTGGCAGGCGTACACGGTGCTGCGCGAGCACCGCGGCGACGGGCACCTGACGGCCCTGCACGCCGCCGGCCTGGACGCCTGCGAGGCCCTGGTCTCCTTCGCGGCCGTCGGGGCGGCCCCCGCCGAGAACTTCGCCGGTCGCGGCTGGAGCGACGACGAGTGGGCCGCCGCACGCGACCGGCTCGCCGGACGCGGACTGGTCGACGACGAGGGAACGGCCACCGCGGCGGGGCGGGCGCTGCGCGACCAGGTCGAGCGCATGACCGACGAGCTGGCGGCGGGCCCGTGGCGCGCGCTCGGCGAGGCAGGGGCCGAGCGGCTGGCCGAGCTCAACCGGCCGTTGCTCGGGGCCGTGTTCGAGTCGGGCCTGCTGCCCACGGTCACCACACTCGGCATCGGCAAGATCCAGGCCCCTGAGTGAGGCTCGAACGGCTCACCGGCCGGCAGGCTCTTCGCCCACTCGGAAGCCCGCGTCGGTCTTCACCGGCCGATCCGGACAACTAGGTCCAGGAAATACCCTTGGCCCTCGACACCACATCACCCCCTCGCGCCTTACCCGCACATGACACAGCCCTGGTGGCGGCAATACCCACCAAGTGAGGCGAATCACGCAATATGCGCTTTTTTCGCCTTACCTCTGGTTTGTCCGCCAAGGAGCGCCGGGCGTTACCGCGCCGTCGTTCCGTGAGCGTCCGACCACGGAGTGCCCGCTGAAGAAGCACCGATAGGAACCACGCCTGCCATCACGCGCCCGGGCGGCCCTTGCGGAACGTCCGGGTGCCCGATGGCACCGCGGTGAGCTTTCGGTTGTCGCGCGACGGTCCTCCGCACGGTTCAGGTCACCTGGCGGCGCCCGCCGGGCCTCCCGTCGCCGTTCCCGTCGATGTTCCGGTCACTGGGCGGCAAGGCCGCCGACGAACAGCACCACCAGCGCGACCACCCAGGCCGCCACGGCGACGCCGTACAGGGACTCGCGCCTGGCGAGCCAGGCGACCCCGGTGGCGCAGGCCGCGACCATCGCGACCATCACGGACAACGCGATCACCGAGGCGATCCGGTCCGCGCAGTCCGGCGACGGCCCCAGGCTCGTCGTGCAGAACGCCTGCCTGCCCCAGTCGCCGAACACCGCGAACCCCCACAGCGTGGCGAGCAGCAGGCTCGCCGCCGCCTGGATCGCCGGAGGAACCACGGTGCGCGTCACCCGGGTACAGATACCCACCCCGGGAAACGGCGACACGCGAGAGAAATACTGTTTCGGCATCGCGGTGCCCATCGCTAAGCTCTTGTGTTTCCCGCTTCCACAAGTCCTGTCCCCGTCATGCCCGGAGGAGTTTCCGCATGCCCGGAAATGTGCTCGAAGCCGAGCGCGCCCATCTCGCGGCCTCCCGCGCCGCGCTGCGAGCGATGCGCGAACACGCGCAGTCGCTGTCGGCGGACGCCGCCGGCGACTGGGTGTCGCAGCAGGTCCTGCAGGGCCTGCTCGACCAGCGGGTGGCCGCACTGGCCGACCACCCCGACGCGCCGCTGTTCTTCGGCCGGTTGGACCGCGCGGCCGACGACGACCTGCCGAGCATGGTCTACGTCGGCCGCAGGCACGTCCACGACGAGAGCAGCCGGCCCCTCGTGATCGACTGGCGCGCCCCGATCTCGCGCGCCTTCTACCAGGCCAGCCCCGCCGACCCCATGGGGGTCGCGCTGCGCCGCAGGTTCGGCTACCAGGGCGGCGACCTCACCGCGTACGAGGACGAACCGCTCGACGGCAGGGCTCTCGGGCAGAGCAGGCTGCTGACCGAGGAGATCGAGCGGCCCCGCACCGGCCCGATGCGGGACATCGTGGCGACCATCCAGCCCGACCAGGACGAGATCGTCCGCTCCGACCTCGGCGTGACCGTCTGCGTGCAGGGCGCGCCGGGCACCGGCAAGACGGCCGTGGGCCTGCACCGCGCGGCCTACCTGCTGTTCACCCATCGCGAGAAGCTGTCGCGCTCGGGTGTGACGATCGTCGGGCCCAACCGGGCCTTCCTCTCCTACATCTCCTCGGTGCTGCCCGCGCTCGGCGAGGTGAAGGTCGACCAGACGACGGTGGCCGGCGTCCTTGGCGACCACGCCCATCCCGAGGACCCCGCGGCGGCGGCCGTGAAGGGCGACGCCCGCATGGCCGAGGTCGTCAAGCGGGCGCTGTGGCTGCACGTCACCAAGCCGGCCGAAGGGGTGCTGTTCACCAAGGGCATCAACCGCTACCGGGTGCCCGATCACGAGGTCCGTGAGATCGTCGCCTCGCTGCGCGGCACGACGAGGTACGGCCCGGGCCGCGCCACCCTGGCCCAGCGGCTCGCCCACGCCGTGCTCGTGCAGATGGAACGGCGCGGCGAGTCGCCCGACGACCGGGTGCAGGACGCGGTGGCCCGGTCGAAGCCGGTCAAGGCCGTGCTGGACGCCGCCTGGCCGAAGCTCACCCCCGAGCAGGTGCTGTTCCGGTTGCTGTCGGACCCCGAGTTCCTGGCCAAGGCGGCCAGGTCGGACCTCTCCCCCGAGGAGCAGCAGCTCATCGTGTGGCACAAGCCGTACAAGTCGCACCGGTCGGCCAAGTGGACGGCCGCCGACGCGGCGCTGCTGGACGAACTCGGCGACCTGATCGAGCGGACGCCGTCGCAGGGACACCTCGTGGTGGACGAGGCGCAGGACCTGTCGGCGATGCAGTTGCGCGCGCTCGGACGCCGCTGCCGCAACGGCTCGGCGACCGTGCTCGGCGACCTCGCGCAGGGCACCACGCCCTGGTCGGCGCGTTCGTGGAAGACCGTGCTCGACCACCTCGGCCAGCCCTCGGGCGAGGTCACCGAGCTCACGCTCGGCTTTCGCGTGCCCCGCGAGGTCCTCGACTTCGCCGCGCGGCTGCTGCCCTCCGTCGCGCCGGAGCTCGCCCCGCCGCGCTCGCTGCGGCCCGGCGCCGGCTCCCTGTCCGTACGGCGCGAGACCGACGTCGCCGCCGCTCTTGCCGGGGCCGTACGGCAGGCTCTCGCGCAGGAGGGCTCCATCGGCGTCATCGCTGCGGACTCCGGCCTTCCCGCGCTCTCGGCGGCTCTGGAGGCCGCCTCGGTGCCGCACACGGTGCTCGGCCCCGACTCGACGGGCGACGACCGGGTGCTGCTGGTCCCGGCGACGCTCGCCAAGGGCCTGGAGTACGACCACGTGATCGTCGCCGAGCCGGCCGCGATCGCGGATGCGGAGGAGCGCGGCCTCGCCCGCCTCTACGTGGTGCTCACCCGGGCGGTGACGTCACTGACCGTCCTGCACAGCCACGACCTGCCCGAGGAGCTGCGATGAACCTGCCCGACGTACGCATCCGCCATGGAGCGCTCGACGACGTCCCCGCCGTGCTGCGGTTCTGGCTGGAGGCCGCCGAGAACACCGACAGGCACGACGACGCCGGCAAGGTCGTGGCCCTGGTCGAGCGCGATCCCGAGGCGCTGCTCATCGCCGAGATCGACGGCCGCATGGTCGGCACGCTCATCGCCGGGTGGGACGGCTGGCGCGCCCACCTCTACCGGCTCGCCGTGGACCCGGCCCACCGGCGCATGGGCATCGGATCAGGGCTGATCCGGGCCGCCGAGGAACGGTTCCGGAAGTTCGGCGCGTTCCGTGCGGACGCGATGGTCCTGCACGACAACGCCCCGGCGCACCACGCCTGGACGGCGGCGGGATACGCGATGCAGACCGACTGCGCCCGCTGGGTCAGGCGCCTCACCTGACGCGCAGTACGGGAAAAGGCGGTTCCCCCGAGGGGGAACCGCCCTTCCGTTGAGACGAAGCAGGCAGATGGATCAGAAGTCCATGTCGCCGCCGCCGGGCATGGCGGGGGCCTTCTCCTTCTCGGGCTTCTCGGCGATGACGGCCTCGGTGGTCAGGAACAGCGCCGCGATGGACGCCGCGTTCTGCAGCGCCGAGCGGGTGACCTTGGCCGGGTCGATGATGCCGGACTCGAACATGTTGACGTACTCGCCGGTCGCGGCGTTGAGGCCCTCACCAGCCGGGAGGTTGCGGACCTTCTCCACCACGACGCCGCCCTCGAGGCCGGCGTTGACGGCGATCTGCTTCAGCGGCTCCTCGAGGGCCTTGCGGACGATCGCGGCACCGGTGGCCTCGTCGCCGTTGACCTCGAGCTTGTCGAACGCGTTGGCGCCGGCCTGCAGCAGGGCCACGCCACCGCCGGGGACGATGCCCTCCTCGACCGCGGCCTTCGCGTTGCGGACGGCGTCCTCGATGCGGTGCTTGCGCTCCTTGAGCTCGACCTCGGTGGCCGCGCCGGCCTTGATGACGGCGACGCCGCCGGCCAGCTTGGCGAGGCGCTCCTGGAGCTTCTCGCGGTCGTAGTCGGAGTCGGTGCGCTCGATCTCGGCGCGGATCTCGTTGACCCGGCCGGCGATCTGCTCGGCGTCACCGGCGCCGTCGACGATCGTGGTCTCGTCCTTGGTGATGACGACCTTGCGGGCGCGGCCGAGCAGGTCGAGGGTGGCGTTCTCGAGCTTGAGGCCGACCTCCTCGGAGATGACCTGGCCACCGGCGAGGATGGCGATGTCGCCCAGCATGGCCTTGCGGCGGTCGCCGAAGCCCGGAGCCTTGACGGCCACGGACTTGAACAGACCGCGGATCTTGTTGACCACCAGGGTGGCCAGGGCCTCGCCCTCGACGTCCTCGGCGATGATGACCAGCGGCTTGCCGGACTGCACGACCTTGTCGAGCAGCGGCAGCAGGTCCTTGTTCGCCGAGACCTTGGAGTTGACGATCAGGATGTACGGGTCCTCGAAGACCGCCTCCATGCGCTCGGGGTCGGTCACGAAGTAGCCGGACACGTAGCCCTTGTCGAAGCGCATGCCCTCGGTGAGCTCCAGCTCCAGGCCGAAGGTGTTGCTCTCCTCGACGGTGATGACGCCTTCCTTGCCCACCTTGTCCATCGCCTCGGCGATGAGGGCGCCGATCTCGGTGTCGGCGGCGGAGATGGAGGCGGTGGAGGCGATCTGCTCCTTGGTCTCCACGTCCTTGGCGAGCTTCGACAGCTCCTCGCTGACGCGCTCGACGGCGGCCTCGATGCCCTTCTTCAGCGCCATCGGGTTGGCGCCGGCGGCAACGTTGCGCAGACCCTCGCGGACCAGCGCCTGGGCGAGCACGGTGGCCGTCGTGGTGCCGTCACCGGCGACGTCGTCGGTCTTCTTCGCGACTTCCTTGACGAGCTCGGCGCCGATCTTCTCCCACGGGTCCTCGAGCTCGATCTCCTTGGCGATGGAGACACCGTCGTTGGTGATCGTGGGGGCGCCCCACTTCTTCTCCAGCACGACGTTGCGGCCCTTGGGGCCGAGGGTCACCTTCACGGCGTCGGCGAGCTGGTTCATCCCGCGCTCGAGACCGCGCCGGGCGTCCTCGTCAAACGCGATCATCTTGGCTGCCATTAGGCTAGACCTCCCAGTAGCAGGGTGTCTTCAACGGACCGAGCCGACGCCCGCGACGGCTTGGACCCGCTATCCCTGCGCGGGCCCCATCGCCCCGATCCCGATTGTTGTCACTCTCGACCTCAGAGTGCCAAACAAGTATTTAGCACTCTACCCCTGAGAGTGCAAGCGGAAGCCGTGCTGACCAGCTTGGACGTTATGTCCAGACCAGCGATCCGATGACGAAGCGGGAGACACCGGACGAGCCTGCGGGGCGCGCCTCCGGCACGACCCGGCGGACGTGAGCGCCCCGATGGCGAAGCGGGAAATACAGCAAGCGGAAGGCCCGGCACTCGGGATCCGTGCGCCGGGCCTTCCAAGGTCGATGACGGGATCAGACGGCCCGTACGGCTTCCGCCTGCGGGCCCTTCTGACCCTGCGTGATGTCGAACTCAACCCGCTGACCCTGCTCGAGGGCCTTGTAGCCGTCCATCATGATTGCCGAGTAATGGACGAACACGTCCTTACCACCGTCTACCGCGATGAAGCCGTAGCCCTTGTCCGCGTTAAACCATTTGACGGTGCCCTGCGCCACTTCCGACTCCTCTTGCTGGGCTGGGGACCACACCCAAGAAGCCCCCGGTTTTGTCGATCGTCCTCGACCATACCTGTGTCAAGGCGTAGGACAACAGAGTCAATCCGCAAACTACTACTTGGCGTTCGCTCAAAGCGGGATCGAAGAATATTCACTTTGCTGTTTAATAGTTGAGAGCTGCACCATTTGCCATGGCACCGCACGACTTCTTCCCCGATAGAAGCGCATGTCAGGTGCTCGGCCCCGGCGCGGCGGCTCAGCCTCCTGCGACGGCGGGGATGACCGAAATCTGCACCCCGTCCGGCGTGGCGGTGTCCAGACCGTCGGCGAATCGGACGTCCTCTTCCCCGACGTAGACGTTGACAAAACGCCGAATCTTACCCGTCTCGTCCAGGATGCGCCCGCCGATGCCGGGGTAGTCCGCGTCCAGCTTCTGCAGGACCTCGCGGAGTGTTCCCCCCTCGCCGCTCACCTCCGCGGCTCCGTTGGTGTACGTCCGGAGAATCGTCGGAATCCGCACGGAAACGCTCATTGTTCGCTCGCTTTCGTTACTGCCGATGGGCCTTTTGAAACGCTTTCAGTTGGCGAATGCCGCACGGAACGCGTCGAGAGAGGGACGGATGACGGCGGTGGGGCGGGCGTGCTCGGCCACCGCGTCGAGCGTCTTGAGCCCGTCGCCGGTGTTCAGCACCACGGTCTCGGCGTCGGGGTCGAGGCGGCCCTCGCGCACCAGTTTGCGCAGCACGCCGACCGTGACGCCGCCCGCGGTCTCGGCGAAGACGCCCTCGGTCCTGGCCAGCAGGCGGATCGCCTCGACCACCTCCTGGTCGTTCACGTCCTCCACAGCGCCGCCCGTCCGCCGGGCGATGTCGAGCACGTACGGCCCGTCCGCCGGGTTGCCGATCGCCAGGGACTTGGCGATGGTGTCGGGCCGCACCGGCTGCACCACGTCCTGCCCGGCCTTGAACGCCTGGGAGACCGGCGAGCAGCCCTCGGCCTGCGCCCCGAAGATCCGGTAGGGCCGCTCCTCGACCAGGCCCAGCTTGATCAGCTCGCGGAAGCCCTTGTCGATCTTGGTGAGCTGCGAGCCGGATGCCACCGGGATGACGATCTGGTCGGGCAGCCGCCAGCCGAGCTGCTCGGCGATCTCGTACGCCAGCGTCTTGGAGCCCTCGGCGTAGAAGGGCCGGAGGTTGACGTTGACGAAGCCCCACTTCTCGCCCAGCTCGTCGCCGATGAGCTCGGAGCAGAACCGGTTGACCTCGTCGTAGGTGCCCTCGATGGCGACCAGGCGTCCGCCGTACACGGCGGCCATGGTGACCTTGGCCGGCTCCAGGTCGGCGGGGATGAACACGCAGGAGTCCAACCCGGCCCGGGCGGCGGCCGCGCCCACCGCACCGGCGAGGTTGCCGGTGGAGGAGCACGACAGGGTGTGGAATCCGAAGTTGCGCGCGGCCTCGACCGCGATCGCGACGACCCGGTCCTTGAAGGAGTGGGTCGGGTTGCCGGAGTCGTCCTTGACGTGAAGCGACCGCAGGCCCAGCTCGGCCGCCAGCCTGTCGGCCTTCACGAGCTTGGTCCAGCCGGGCTGGAGGTTGGGCTTGGCCGCCACGCCGGCGGGAACGGGGAGCAGGGCGCGGTATCGCCAGATGTTCGTCGGGCCGGACTCGATGTCCTCCCGGCGAACCTCGCCGAAGTCGTATGCCACCTCAAGGGGGCCGAAACACTCCGTACAGGCGAAAATCGGGCCGAGGTCGTAAAGAGCGCCACATTCGCGACACGAAAGACCGGTGGCGGGGCCGAACTCGACGGTGTTCGCGGCGGGGTTGACGGCAGTGCTGGTGTGCGCCATGAAGCGAGGCCTTTCCCTCATCTTCGCTCGCGACCACCCTGGCCGCGAGCCGGAATTGGCACCTGTCCCGGCCGGGCCTCGTGGGCACGAGTTCGACTCCGGGAAGGTTGCCGGGGCTTCGCAGGGCCGGTCCCTCCACCCCTCTGGATGAGCATGTTCAGTTGTGGGACCTTCGCGAGAAGGTCCCTAGCACTGTACCCCGGCGTCCCCGGTGTCCGTTCCGACGTCTCACATCGCGAGACGATTCGTATCAGCTGTACGCCTCGCCGAGGGCGCTCTGCACGTACTTGCGCGCCTGGTGGATACGGGACTTGACCGTCCCGAGGGGGATCTTCAGCTGGTCGGCCACCTCCGCGTAGTCGAGCTGGCAGATGTCGCGCAGCACGAGCGCCTGGGCGAGGTCGGGCCTCTCGGCCTCCAGCGCCTCCATCGCGTCGAGCAGGTCGAGCCGCGACCCGGCGATGACGCTGACCCGCCGGGGATCGGGCCGCTGCTCGGGCAGTTCCTCCGCCTGCTCGGACGAGCGCCGCTTGAGCGTGCGATAGGTGGTCCTGGCGCAGTTCACCGTCACGATGTGCAGCCAGGTGCTGAACTTGGCCCGCCCCTCGAACCTGGCGATGTTGCGCGCCACGGCGAGCAGCGTGTCCTGCGCGGCCTCCTCGGCGTCCTGCCGATACGGTAGAAGCCGCTCACAATGCCGCAGCACGTCGGGCTCGATGCGCCGCAGCAGTTCACCGAGCGCGCGGTGGTCCCCCTGGGCAGCAGATCGGGCCAGTTCCTCGGTCGTGTCATCCAGTGCCATGCCGTATTCAGCCCTCCCGCGATCGGTTGACATCCTATTGACGGAGGTCGGCTTTTATTAATCTTCCGGCATGCGCGCCCGCTCTGATCGAGGGAATCCCAAGATGAGCAGCACTATTCTCATCGCGTCCAACCGGGGCCCGGTGTCCTTCACGCTGTCGGACGACGGCGGCCTGACCATGCGCAGGGGCGGGGGCGGGCTGGTCTCCGGCCTGTCCGAGGTGGTCAAGGGCACCGACGTCCTGTGGGTCTGCGCGGCGCTGTCGGACGGCGACCGGGGCGCGGTGCGCCAGGCGCCCGGCGGACGGCTCGACCGGGCCTTCGAGACGGGTCCGATCCGCATGCTGGACATCCCGCCCGCGGTCTTCCACCGGGCCTACAACGCCGTGGCCAACTCGACCCTCTGGTTCGTCAACCACCTGCTTTACAACATGCCCTTCGCCCCCGAGTTCGGCACGCGGTTTCGCCGCGAGTGGGAGTCGTATCGCACGTACAACGGCGCCTTCGCGCTGGCCCTCGCCGAGGAGGCGGCGCACCGGGCGCGCGTCATGGTGCAGGACTACCACCTGACGCTGACCCCGGCGATGCTCCGGGTCGAGCGGCCCGACCTGCGCATCGCCCACTTCTCGCACACGCCCTGGGCGCCGCCCGAATACTTCGCGCTGCTGCCCGAGGACGTCGTGGCGGAGGTGCTGACCGGCATCCTCGGCGCCGACCACGCCGGATTCCTCACCGCGCGCTGGGCCCGCGCCTTCATGGACTGCTGCGAAACGCTGCTCGGGGCCCGGGTGGACCAGGCCGCCCGTACGGTGACGTACGACGGGCGGACCACCCGGATCGGCGTACACCCGCTCGGCGTGGACGGCGAGGCGCTGCTGGCCCGGGCGGCCGAGCCGGACGTCGAGTCGCACATGACCGTGATCAGGGACCTCGTGGGCGACCGCAAGCTGATCGTGCGCATCGACCGCACCGAGCTGTCCAAGAACATCGTGCGCGGCCTGCGGGCCTACCAGGAGTTCCTCGCCGCCCATCCCGAATGGCACGGCAGGGTCGTCCACCTCGCGTTCGCCTACCCCTCCAGGCACGACCTGCCGGAGTACCGCGAGTACACGGCGGCCGTGCAGCGCTGCGCCAAGGAGATCGAGGACGAGTACGCGACCGAGGACTGGGACCCGCTGATCCTCAACGTGAACGACGACTACCCGCGCTCGCTGGCCGCCTACCGGCTGGCCGACGTCCTGCTCGTCAACCCGATCAGGGACGGCATGAACCTGGTGGCCAAGGAGGGCCCGATCCTGTCGCCCCGGTGCGCGCTGGTGCTGTCCCGCGAGGCGGGGGCGGCGGCCGAGCTGGGGGCCGACTCCCTGCTCGTCAACCCCTACGACGTGTCGGGCACGGCGGCGGCGCTGCACGAGGCGCTGACGCTGCCGGAGCAGGAGCGTCTCACGCGCGGCCTGCGGCTGCGGGAGGCCGCCACCGCCCTGCCGCCCCAGCGCTGGTTCGAGGACCAGCTCGCCGCACTGCCCTGAACCGGGTCGCCGCACTGCCCTGAACCGGGTCGCCGCACTGCCCTGAACCGGGTCGCCGCCGGGCGATCGGCTCTCGTCGCGGATGATCTGTTGCGCTACCCTTGCCTGGTTTTGGACCGCAACATAAAGGTCACCAGGGACAGCCCCACCTGGTTGATCTATCTCCAGCTCGCCACCTTCGCCACCTACCTGTACGGCTTGTCGGCCGCCCTGCCGCTCCTGCGCGCCGAGCTCGGCGTTTCCCAGGCCGTCGCCGGGCTGCACGGCACCGGGATGGCAGTCGGCGGCATCGCCGGCGGGCTGGCCCTGCCCGCGCTCACCAGGCGGTTCGGGCGCCGCGTCGTCACCTGGGCCGGTTTGACCGGGATGAACGCCGGGGTGCTCCTCGTCGCGTTCGGGCACGCGCTCCCGTTCACACTGACCGGTTTCACGCTCGCCGGCGGCTGCGGTTCGACGGCCCTGTACGTGATGATGGCGGTGCTCAGCGACCACCACGGCCCGGCAGGGGCGGCCGTCATCAGCGAGGCCAACGCGGTCGGCGTCACCGCCGGAATCGCCACCACCTACGTCTTCAGCGTGGTGGCCGAGTCGCCGGTCGGCTGGCGGCCCGCGCTGTTCGTGCCGGTGGCCTCCACGCTCCTGCTGGCCCTGCTCATGGGCCGGGTCTGGGTGACGCCGTTGCCCGCCCCGCCGCCGTCGCCCATGACCTCTTCCAGGGTCCCGTACGGCTGGCGCTTCCACGTCGCCGGGGTGGTCCTGCTGTGCTGCGTGGCCCTGGAGTTCGCCTTCAACCTGTGGGCCGCCGAACTGCTTTCCCAGCGGACCGGGCTGTCGCCCGGTGTGGCGGCGACAGGGCTGACCGCGATGCTGACCGGCATGGCCGTGGGCCGGTTCGGCGGCGCCCGGCTGGCCCTGCGCTTCGCGCCGGGGTCGGTGCTGCTGGGCTCGCTCGGGGTGACCCTGGCGGGCTGGGCGCTGTTCTGGGCCGGGACCTCGGCGCCGGTCTGCTACGCCGGGCTCGCGCTCAGCGGGCTCGGCATCTCGGTCCAGTTCCCCATGGGCCTCACGCGCATGATCGAGGTGTCGGGAGGCCGGCCGGACCAGGCGTCGGGCACGGCCTCGATCTGGGCGGGCGTGGGCTCGGGCAGCGGGCCGTTCGTACTCGGCGCGCTGGGCGACGGCTTCGGTACGCACACGGCGTTCCTGCTCGCGCCCGCCCTGATCGCGATGGCCGCGGGCGGAATGGCCGCTTCCAGATCGCGTTCCTGAGAACCCGGGCCGGTCAGTTCCAGGTCGCGTTCTTGAGGATCGCGTTCAGCTCCGGGTGGTCCCACTGGTCGAGGACCAGGATCTTCGACGTGGGCAGATACCACTCGCGCTGGTTGTAGTGCAGCTTCACCCGCCACTTCTTGTCGACGCAGGTCGCCGCCCACTTGTGGTAGTCCGCCTGGTGGCCGGGCCCGACCTGCCGCAGCCCCTTGTCCGCGACCTTCCACTCGCCCTTGTACAGCTTGTAGCTCTTGGGACAGATGCTGACGTCGGTCGCGGGGTCGTAGCCGTACTTCGACTTGTACGCCTGGAACGTGCGGAGCCCGATCTTGAGCGCCTTCGGGCCCAGCACCCAGAAGCTGTGGCACCCCCAGTCGCGGAAACCGAAGTCCTCGGTGCCGTAGGTGGGGCACGAGCCGGTGATGACGCGGACCCAGTCCTTGTCGTCCTTGGCCACCTTCCACGACGCGGGGATCGTGAGGGTCAGGCCGTTGCGCAGGTGGACCTGCTTGGTGCCGCCGCTTTCGCTCGCGAACGCCGCCGCCGGAGCCGTCAGGGTGGCCGCCAGCACGGCCAGGCCGGCCGCCGCGGCCGAGATCGTCTTTCTGAACATGTCCGGCACACTAGGCGCGGTCACTTGCGGACGACTTGCGGCCCGATATCCAAGGGATCGCCCGAACGCTGCGTCAGTTCCAGGTCGCGTTCTTGAGGATCGTGCTCAGGCCTGGGGTCCCCCACTGGTCGATCACGAGGATCTTCGACGTCGGCAGGAACCACTCGCGCTGGTTGTAGTGCGCCTTCACCTTGTACGAGCTCATGGTCACGCAGGTCCCCGCCCAGTCGCGGTAGTACGCCTTGTGCCCCGGCCCGACCTGCCGCAGCCCCTTCTCGGCGAGCTTGCTCTGGCCCATGTAGAGGTTCTTCTTGATCGGGCAGGGCCCGACGTCGGTAGCCGGGTAGAACTGGCCGTCCGGCGTGTACTGCCGGAACAGTTCGTGGCCGACCTTGATGGCCTTGGGCCCCATGACCCAGAAGCTGTGGCATCCCGAGTCGCGGAAGCCGTACGTGTCGGTGCCCTCGGTCGGGCACGAACCGGTGATGACCCGCAGCCAGTCCTTGCGACTGTCGTCGACCTTCCAGGACGACGGGATCCTGAGAGTCAGGCCCTTGCGCAGGTGCAGCGGCTTGGTGGCCGCGCTGTCGTTCGCGAACGCCGCCGCCGGAGCCGCCAGGGACGCCGCCAGCACGGCCAGGCCGGCCGCCGCAGCCGAGATCGTCTTCCTCATGCCCCGGACGTTACGCCCGGCCGCTTGCAGACGGCTTGCCGAGCCTCGCCACGAGGTCGCCGAGGAAGGCCACGACACCGTCGGGCCCGTCCACCACCACGTCGGCGCGCTCCGCCAGGGCGGTCACCTCCGTGGAGCCACTGCACACCCGTACGCCGGGGATCCCGGCCGACTCGACCGCGTCGAAGGCGGCGAGGTCCCCCAGGTCGTCGCCGACGAACATGACCGAGCGGGCGTCCCGCTCGGCGAGGAAGGCCGACAGGGCCTGTCCCTTGTCCATTCCGGCCGGCCGCAGCTCCAGCACCATGCGGCCCGGCTCGACCGCCAGCCCGGCCTCCTCGGCCAGCGCCGCGACCGGCCCGCGCAGCGCCTCGAGCGCCCCCGCGGGGTCGGCGCACCGCCGGGTGTGCACGGCGACGGCCCGGTCCTTGTCCTCGATCCACACACCGTCGAGGCCCCCCAGGAGCTGGGGCAGCCGGGCGCGGACCAGGTCGAGCCCGGGAGGCGGTGGCGGGGCCGTCAGGCGGCCGTCCTCCCAGCGTTCCAGTCCGTAGTGGCCGAGGATCACCAGGCCGGGCACGTCGGCGAGGGACGGTCCGCCGGGGACCTCGCCGAGGGCGAGCGCCGTACGCGGCGGGCGGCCGGTTACGATCACGACGGCACGCACCAGCGGGGCGAGGGCGGCCAGCACGCCGGGCACGCCGGGATGCACCCGGGCGGCGGCGGGGTCGGGCACGATCGGGGAGAGCGTGCCGTCGTAGTCGAGCCCGATCACGGCGCCGGCCGGATCGGCGGCGATCGCGTCGAGTCCTGCGTGCGCGGGCAGGGTCATGTCCTCACTCCGAAGGGGGTCACGTGCGTACGCCTCGACGACCTCATGCCCCGGGAGCGGGGCTCATGCATGCGATGGGAGAAACCGACGGGAATCAGGAGTTCAGTCCGAAGCGGCGGGCCGAGCGGTCGCGCCGCCGGCCGGCCCTCATCCGGCGCAGCCGCTTGACGAGCATGGGGTCGTGCTCCAGCGCCTCAGGCCGGTCGATGAGTTCCCCGAGTAACTGGTAGTACCGGGTCGCGGAGATGCCGAAGGCCTCCCTGATCGCCTGCTCCTTGGCGCCCGCGTAACGCCACCACTGGCGCTCGAACGCCAGCATCTCGCGGTCGCGGTCCGAGAGGTCGAGCCCTTCGCCGCCGGCCGGTTCGGTGTCCATCCGCTCCTCCTCGATCGGCTCGCGGGCCCGTCCCATGGTAATGCCAAGCCCGGCAGACGAACCCGGGGTGTTCAGGCCGGGCAGGACGGACGTAATGTCACGTGGTGTGAGCTCTGTAATCACGCTTCTGACCGACTACGGGCTGGAGGACGGGTTCGTCGCCGCGTGCCACGGCGTGATCGCGGGCATCGCTCCGCAGGCTCGGATCATCGACGTGGGTCATCTCGTCCCCGCTGGGGACGTACGGCGCGGCGCGGCCATCCTCGCGCAGACCCTGCCCTACCTGCCGGCCGGCGTCCACCTCGCGGTCGTCGATCCCGCCGTGGGAGTGAACCGCCGCGCGGTCGCCGTGGAGGCGGGGGGACGGGTGTTCCTCGGCCCGGACAACGGCGTCCTGTCGTGGGCCGTCCGCGCCGCGGGGGGCGCCGAGGCCGCCTACGAGATAACGAACAAGGACCTGTTCCTGGCGAACGTCTCTCCGACCTTCCCGGGACGGGACCTGTTCGCCCCGGTGGCCGCCCACCTGTGCACCGGACGTACGGCCGCCGATGTGGGGCCGCCGATGCCGGTGGACCGCCTGGTGACCCTGCCCGCGCCGACCTGCCGGTTGCGGGACGGCGCGGCCGAGGGCGAGGTGCTGTCGGTGGACAGGCACGGCAACGTCCAGTTGTCGATCACCGCCTCCGACCTGGCCGAGCTCGGCGTACGGCTCGGCGACACCATCGCCGTCTGGCTCGGGCGCCGCCAGGTCTCCGTGCCGTTCCGGGAGACGTTCACCGCCGTGCCGCCCGGCGACCTGGTGGCGTTCGCCGACTCCGCCGGCCTGGTCGCGATGGCGATCAACGCCGGGGACGCCGCCGACCGCCTGGGTCTGCCCCCGGGCGCGCACGTACGGCTGTCGCCCGGGCGCTGACCCGGCCGGTCCTACTGGGCGTTCACCACGTCGCGGACCTCCGCGAAGTGGCAGGCGCTGGGGTGGTCGCTGCCCGGGCGCGCCTCCAGCGCGGGCGCCTGCTCGGCGCAGATGTCCTGCGCCTTCCAGCACCGCGTCCGGAAGTGGCAGCCCGAGGGCGGGTTGGCCGGCGAGGGCGGGTCGCCCTGCAGGATGATCCGCTGACGGGTCTCCCGGCCCTCGGGATCGGGCACCGGCACGGCCGACAGCAGCGCCTGCGTGTACGGATGCGTCGGGCCGTCGTAGATATCGGCGTCGCTGCCCAGCTCGACGATCTTGCCGAGGTACATCACCGCGACCCGGTCGGAGATGTGGCGGACCACCGACAGGTCGTGCGCGATGAAGATGTAGGCGAGGTCGAACTCGTTCTGCAGCCGCTCCAGCAGGTTCATGACCTGGGCCTGGATCGACACGTCGAGCGCGGAGACCGGCTCGTCGCAGATGATGATCTCAGGCTGGAGCGCCAGACCCCGGGCGATGCCGATGCGCTGACGCTGACCACCGGAGAACTGGTGCGGATAGCGGTTGATGTGGTCGGGGTTGAGGCCGACCACCTCCAGCAGCTCCTGCACCCGGCGCCGCCTGCCGCCCTTCGGCACGACGTCCGAGTGGATCTCGAACGGCTCCCCCACGATGTCGCCGACGGTCATCCGCGGGTTCAGCGAGGTGTAGGGGTCCTGCATCACCATCTGGATGTTGCGGCGCATCCGCTTGAGCTCGGCGCCCCTGGCCGTGGCGATGTCCCTGCCGTGGACGCGCACGGAGCCCGACGTCGGCCGCTCCAGCGCCATCAGCAGCTTGGCCAGGGTGGACTTGCCGCAGCCCGACTCGCCGACGATCCCGAGCGTCTCACCCCGGTGCAGGTCGAAGGAGACCCCGTCCACGGCCTTGATCGCGCCGATCTGCCGCTTGACGACGATGCCCTGAGTGAGCGGGAAGTGCTTGACCAGGTCGCGGACTTCGAGGATCGACTCAGCGTTCTTCTTCATCGATGACCTCCCTCCAGTAGTGGCAGGCGCTGCCGCGGGTACCACTGATCGTGTACAGCGGGGGCGCGTCGGTCACGCAGTTGTCCCGCCGGTACGGGCACCGCGGGTGGAAGGCGCAGCCCGTCGGCATCTCCAGCAGGTTGGGCGGCAGGCCCTTGATCGCGTAGAGCTCCTGGCCCTTTTGGTCCACCCGGGGGATGGACTCCAGCAGCCCCTTCGAGTAGGGGTGGGCCGGGTTCTTGTACAGGTCGTGCACCGGGGCGTTCTCGACGATGCGCCCGCCGTACATGACCGCGATCTTGTCCGCGACGTCGGCGACGACGCCGAGGTCGTGGGTGATCAGGATCAGGCCCATGTTGCTGTCGCGCTGCAGCTCCGCGAGCAGACCCATGATCTGTGCCTGGACGGTCACGTCGAGCGCGGTGGTCGGCTCGTCCGCGATCAGGATCTCCGGGTCGAGCGCGATCGCCATGGCGATCATGATGCGCTGACGCATGCCGCCGGAGAACTGGTGCGGGAAGTCGTTGACCCGATCCTTGGCGGCCGGGATCCTGACCCGGTCCATCAGCTCGATGGCCTTCTTCTTGGCCTCCGCCCGCGACGTGCCGCGGTGCATGCGGAACATCTCGGCGATCTGCCAGCCGACAGGGAAGACCGGGTTCAGCGCGGACAGCGCGTCCTGGAAGACCATGGAGATGCCCTCCCCGCGGATCTTCCTGCGCTGGTCCTCCGGGAGCTTGAGCAGGTCGACGCCCCGGAAGCGGATCTCGCCCCCGGTGATCTTCCCCGGGGGCATGTCGAGGATGCCCATGATGGTCTGGGCGGTGACGCTCTTGCCCGAGCCCGACTCGCCCAGCACGGCGAGCGTCTCGCCGGCGTCCACGCTGTAGGTCACGCCGTTGACGGCCTTGGCCACGCCCGCCCGGGTGCGGAACTCGACGTGGAGGTCGTCCACCTCCAGCAGGGCGCCGCTGTGGGAGCCTCTGCCCACCTGCTCGGAAAGCACTTCCGTCACTCGCTGTGCCTCCTCATCGAAGCTTCGGGTCGAGGGCGTCGCGTACGGCTTCGCCGAGCATGACGAAGGTCAGCACGCACAGGGACAGGAACGCCGCGGGGAAGAGCAACGCGTGCGCCCCGGTCCTCATGTACGAGGCGTGGTCGGCGATCGCGATACCCCAGGAGATCACCGGCGAGCGCAGGCCGATGCCCAGCAGCGACAGCGTGGCCTCGGCGCCGATGTAGCTGCCGATCGTGATCGTGGAGTACACGAGGATCGGCGCCATCGAGTTCGGCAGCAGGTGCCTGAAGATGATCCGCAGCGGGCCTGCGCCGAGCGCCCTGGCGGCCTGCACGTAGTCCTGGTGCTTTGCCTGGATCACGGCCGAGCGGGCGATACGCATGAGGATCGGCCATCCCAGCAGGGCGAGCACGATGATCACGACCGCCATGATCATGGCCTTGCCGGGGTTCGACTGGGCCGGCGCGATGGTGCCGAGGATGATGATCGCGCCCAGCACGTACGGCAGGCCGAGGAACATCTCGCCGACGCGGGAGACGATCGCATCGATCCAGCGCCCGAAGTAGGCCGCGAGCACGCCCGTCAGGCCGCCGAGCAGGACGGTGGCCAGCGTGGCCAGCACACCCACGATGATCGAGGTGCGGGCGCCGTACACGGCGCGGGCGTAGACGTCGCGCCCCTGCAGGTCGTAGCCGAACCACGCGTCCGCGCTCGGCAGCTCCATGCTCTTGGCGAGCGTGGCGTACTCCGGGTCCTTGTGCGTGAACAGCGACGGGAAGGCCGCCATCAGGAGGAACACGACCAGCATCACGAGCGAGATCCAGAAGATCTTGCGTCGCTTCAGGATGTCCCACGTGTCGCGCCAGAGGCTGCGCTGGCTGTCCCGGACTGCGACCGGGCTCGCGGTCGGGTCGTCCGCCCCCTTGATCAGGTCTTGCGTCGCGGTCGGGTCACTCATAGCGGATCCTCGGGTCGAGCACGCCGTAGAGGAGGTCGACGAGCAGGTTGGAGAGCAGGTACACGAGCACGAGCAGCGTGGCCACGGGCACCACGATCGTGTAGTCCTGGCCGTTGATCGCCCGCCAGAGCAGGCCGCCGATGCCGTGGATGTTGAAGATGCCCTCGGTGATGATGGCGCCGGACATCAGCGAGCCGATCTCGGTGCCGAGGAACGTCAGCACCGGGATGAGCGAGTTGCGCAGCAGGTGGATCCCGACCACCCGCCGGTTGCTCAGTCCCTTGGCCACGGCCGTCCGCACGTAGTCGGCGCGCAGGTTCTCCACGATGCTCGTACGGGTGAGCCGCGCGGTGAACGCCATGTTGAGGCTGGCCAGCACGAGCGCCGGGACGATCAGCTCGGGGATCGTCGCCTCGTCCGTCACGGTCGGCGAGATCACGCCGAACTGCACGCCGAGGATCCACTGCAGCAGGTAACCGGTGACGAAGATGGGCAGCGACAGCAGGAACAGCGTGGAGATCGTCACCACGTTGTCGAGGAAGCCGCCGCGCTTGAGCCCCGACAGCACGCCGGCGCCGATCCCGATGAGTGCCTCGAAGAGCACCGCCATCAGTGCGAGCCTGATGGTGATCGGCCAGGCGTCGCCGAGCTGGGTCGCGACGGACACGCCGTTGAAGTCGGTGCCCAGGTTCCCGGTGAACAGGTTCTTCAGGAAGCTCCAGTACTGCACCAGGATGGGCTGGTCCAGGCCGAACTGCTCGCGCATGGCGGTGACATAGCTGTCCGGACAGGGCCGCTGGCCGCATCTCCCGGCGAACGGATCACCTGGGAGCTGCCAGACCATGTAGTTGATGATGAAGGTCGTGCCCAGCACGACAGGCACGAGTTGCAGCAGGCGCCGGATCGCGTATCGGCCCATGCGCACCTCCGATCTGACGCTAAAGGTCGTACATGCGACCCCCGTGGGTCAACACGGGAAGTCGCGAATGGACAGCCCACGAGGCCGGCCCCGGTGGGGAACCGGCCTCGGGGGGTTCACCTACGAGCTGTCCCTACGCTTCCTTGATCGCGATCGACAGCGGGTCGAGCACGCCGAAGGGGGTGACCTTCACGCCGGTCACCCACTTGGAGGTGCCGGCCTGCAGACCGTACGACCACAGCGGAATCGCGGGCATGTCCTGCTGCAGCATAGCCTCGGCCTCCTGGTAGAGGGTGTTGGCCTGCGCGGGATCGGTGGCGGTGTCGGCCTCGTGGAGCTTCTTGTCGAGCTCCTTGTTGTCGTACAGACCGTCGTTGGAGGAGGCGCCGGTCTTGTACAGCGGGTTCAGGAAGTTCTCGATGTGCGGGTAGTCCATCTGCCAGCCGGTGCGGAACGCGCCCTTGATCTTGTGCTGCGTGATGGTGTCGCGCAGCTCGGCGAAGGTGGGCATGTCCTTGTGCACGAACTTCACGCCGGCGTCGGGACCGAAGGCCTGGTTGATGCTGTTGACCGTGGCCTCGATCCACTCCTTGTGAGTGCCGTCCGCGTTGGACCAGATCGGGAACTCGGCCGGCGGGGTGTAGCCCTCGGACTTGGCCTTGGCGAGGTACTCCTTGGCCTTGGCGGGGTTGTAGGTGCACAGGTCACCACAGCCGCCGTCCTTGAAGCCCTCGACAATCGGGGAGACCCAGCCGTTGATCGGCACGCGGCCCTTGTTGAAGATCTTGTCGGTGATCGTCTTCCGGTCGATCGCGTACGACACCGCCTTGCGGAAGTCCGCGTTGCCGCCGAACTCCTTGTCGTACAGCGGGAAGGTGACCGTCTGGATGACGCCCTGCTGACCGTCGATCGCGCGGTCGCCGAGGTCGGTCTTCCACTTGTCGCCGGCGAGGGCCGACGGCGGGATCAGCTCGGTGAAGTCGAGGTTGTTGGAGACCAGGTCCGCGTACGCCGCGTTGTCGTCCTTGTACATCTTGTAGACGATCTTCTTGACCTTGGGCTTCTCCGGCCCGGCGTAGTCGGGGTTCGCCTCGACGATGATCTGCGAGTTGTGGTCCCACTGCACGAACTTGAAGGGACCGTTGGTGACCGGCTTCTGCGCGAAGCCCTTCGGGTCCTTGAAGAAGGCGTCGGGGAGCGCCGCGAAGCTCGTGTAGCCGAGCTTGGTGCGGAACACGGCGACGGGCGCGGACAGCGTGACCTTGAAGGTGAGGTCGTCGACGACCTCCAGGCCCTCCAGCTTGTCGGTCTCCGGCTTCGGGGCCTCCTTCGGCCCGTCGGGGCCGTCGGGGTCCTGCGTGTTGACCTTGTCGTAGCCCACGATGTCACCGAACCAGAAGCTGCCGAGCTGGGCGTTCGGCGAGTACGCGGTGTAGTTCCAGGCGTCGACGTAGTTCTTCGCGGTGACCGGTGTGCCGTCGGTCCACTTCAGACCGGGCTTGAGCTTGATCGTCCACACCTTGTTGTCGGTGGTCTCGATCGACTCCGCCTGGTCGAGCTCGGGAGCGGCCGTGTCCGAGTTGTACTTGACGAGCCGGCTGTACACGAACTCGTTGATCGTGCCGCCGCAGGTCTCGTTGATGTTTCCGGGGACGAAGCCGGTCTGCGGCTCACAACCACGGATGTAGACGGTCCCCGTGGCGGCCCGGGGGTTGTCCCCACCGCCACTACTGGAGCCGCTGCCCCCGCCGCACGCGGCGACGCCGAGCGCAAGCAGCGCGGTGCCGGTGGCGATCTTTGCGCCCTTAGTCACGCGCATAGTGGATTGGTCCTCCCTCTAAGGATGGGCGTTCGCGCTGGTTGGCACCCGGTTTGCCGGGCTTCGTCAAACCAGCTGACGTCCTGCCAGTCGTCCGGAGCATCCCTTACCGGGCGCACCAGAGGAGTCTCCGGCACGTTGCAGTTCGGTCACACGTGCGTCAGTCGGGCGTCACACACATTCCTGTGAGCCCAACCTTAAATGCCCAGCACGGCATCAAACTCCCCTTTAGAGTACATATACCGACAGACGGTGGGTCCTTTGACCGGGCGTGGGGCCACACCCGCGCCCCGGTCCCCGGATCAGGATGTCCTGGGCTACCTTTGACCAGTCGCAGCCACGTTCGGTGCGACAGCCGTCCCACCGACCTCCATCCAATAGAGTCCATGCCATGAGCCAGCCGGAATCCGCGCTCGCGGAGGCCCAGGGTGGCGGCCGAGCCCCGGAGTCGCTGGCCGCGCTCGCCGAGCGTCACGGACTACGACGCGCCATCGCACGCCCCAGCATGCCCGCCTACCTGCGCCAACTGTGGGACCGGCGGCACTTCATCCTCACGTACGCCACCTCGCGCAACGTCTCCAAGTATTCCGAGTCGATGCTCGGCCAGCTCTGGCAGGTGCTGACCCCGCTGCTCAACGCCGCGGTGTACTGGCTGATGTTCGGCGTCATCCTCGGGCAGAGCAAGAAGATCGACAACTACCCGGCGTTCCTCATCACCGGGGTCATGGTATTCACCTTCACCCAGCGCACGGTGATCAGCGGGGCGAAGTCCATCTCGTCGAACCTGTCCCTCATCCGGGCGCTGCACTTCCCCCGGGGCGCGCTCCCGCTGGCGTACACGATCCAGGAGCTCCAGCAGCTCGGCTACTCCATGGCCGTGCTCGTCCTCCTTGTGCTCGTCACCGGAGAGCCGATTAGCTGGCTCTGGCTGCTGATCCCCGTCGTCCTGCTCATGCAGCTCGTCTTCAACATCGGCATGGGCATGTTCATGGCCCGCCTCGGCGCGTTCATGCGGGACATGAACCAGCTGCTGCCGTTCATCACGCGCACCTGGCTGTACGCCTCCGGCGTCTTCTACGCGATCGACGACCGCACCAAGGACCTGCCGGACTTCCTCAGGTGGGCGCTGGAGTTCAACCCCGCCGCCGCCTACATCGAGTTCATGCGCGACCTGCTGATCTACCAGCGGTTTCCCGAGCGCTGGGCGTGGGTCACCTGTCTATTCTGGGCAGTGTTCGCGCTGATCGTCGGCTTCTGGTACTTCTGGCGGGCCGAGGAGAGGTACGGCCGTGGCTGAGCTGACCAAGGAGCTGTCGCAGGTGGCGCCCCAAACCCCAGAGACGCAGAACCCGCAGAATCCCAAGGCCGGAAGCCCGACCGTCATCGTCGACGACCTCCACATCGTCTACAAGGTGTACGGCTCGGCCAGCGACTCCGAGAAGGGCAACGCGGCCAGCGCGCTGATGCGCATCCTGCGGCGGCAGGGCCGGCCGCAGATGAAGGAGGTCCACGCCGTCAAGGGCGTGAGCTTCGTCGCCCACCACGGCGACGCCATCGGCATCATCGGCCGCAACGGCTCGGGCAAGTCGACGCTGCTGCGCGCGATCGCCGGCCTCCTGCCCCCGCACAAGGGCGCCGTCTACACCAACGGCCAGCCGTCCCTGCTCGGCGTCAACGCGGCCCTCATGAAGGAGCTGACGGGCGAGCGCAACATCATCCTCGGCTGCTACGCGATGGGCATGAGCCCGGGCGAGGTGCGCGAGAAGTACGACGAGATCGTGGACTTCTCCGGCATCGGAGACTTCGTCCAGTTCCCCATGTCGACGTACTCGTCCGGCATGGGCGCCCGGCTGCGCTTCGCCATCTCCTCCGCCAAGACGCACGACGTGCTGCTCATCGACGAGGCCCTCGCGACCGGCGACCGCGAGTTCAAGAAGAAGAGCCAGCAGCGCATCAAGCAGATGCGCGACTCCGCCGGCACGGTCTTCCTGGTCGCCCACAACCTCGACGTGATCGAGGAAACGTGCAACCGGGTGATCTGGCTGCACAAGGGGAAGATCAGAATGGAAGGCGACCCCCAGGAGGTCCTGGAGGCGTACAACAAGGCCTGAGAGAAACGGAGGGGCGAACGTGCCGACGCCGCCACCGATCCCGTACGACCATCTGCCCGAGGTGCCCGCGCTGACCGTCGAGAGCGACGACGTGCGCGACGGCGAGCGGCTCCCCGAGGCTCACGTATTCAATGACTGGGGCATGAGCGGGCAGAACGTCTCCCCGCATCTGCGCTGGTCGGGTGCCCCCGAGGGCACCAGGAGCTACGCCGTCACCTGCTTCGACCCGGACGCGCCGACGGGCAGCGGCTTCTGGCACTGGGTGCTGTACGACATCCCGGCCACCGTCACCGAGCTGCCGGCGGGCGCGGGCAACGGCCCCGACTTCAAAGGGCTGCCGGAGGGCGCCAAGCACGCGCGCAACGACTTCAGCACAAAGGAGTACGGCGGAGCGGCGCCACCCCCCGGCCACCCGCACCGCTACCTGTTCGCCGTGCACGCCCTGGGCGTGGAGTCCCTGGGCGTGGACACCGACACGCCGCCGGCCGTGGTCGGCTTCAACATCACCGCCAACACGCTCGCCCGAGGCTATATCGCACCTGTGTACGAAACCTGATGCGAGAGGGCCGCTCGTTCCCCTATGATTCGAACGTAGATTCGACATAGGGGAGGGTCGGATGAGCGACCTGGCGACGGCGATCGACAATCTGGCCGCCGAAGATCCCTCGGAGCTTCCCGTCGGGCTGATCGCCGAGCAGCTCATCGAGCTGCACTGGCAGATGGCCCGCCTGCAGGCCCAGATCGCCAGGCGCACCCACCTGCGCACCCTTTTCGACTCGCCGAACTAGCGCCCTTCCCGTCCACGGGACCGGGCGCGACGCCGGACGGCCGGCGCCCTCGGGGGCGCCGGCCGCTTTCGTCATCGACGTCTTTCCTGTGGTCCTGCCGTACGCGGGGCCACGGTGCCGCCCGGCATGTCGCCGCAACGGCGGCGGAGGCCCTCAAGCGTGGCTCACCTGCCGTATCCACCCTGGCGTCCGGTCGGCGCGATGCCGGTCATCGTGCCCGGGGCGGACGAGACCGCGCTCGACGCCGCGGCGTCGGCCGTGGCCGTCGCGGAGGTGGCGAGCTCGGCCGCCGCTCCCACCGTTGCGGCGGCTCCCTGCGCCGGAGCGTCCGTGGTGTTCTGGGCGGTCCTGGTGACCGCGTGGGCGTTGGCGTCGGCCCGGGCGGCGGCCTCGGCGGTCGTCGTCTGGGTGCTGCTCACGGCGCGGTCCGCCGGAGTCTCGCACGGCACCAGCGACAGCAGGCCGCCCGCGCTGCCGGCGGTCGCCGCGACGGCGCCCTTGAGGCTGAGCAGCGCGTTGAGCCTGGCGGTGACGTTGAGCCCGGCGCGGACCGTGGCGCCCACAGTGGCGACGGCCGCGGCCGAGGCGTCCACGGCGGCGGCGGCCTGGCCGGAGGCCGCGACGACCGGCTTGCCGACCTGGGCGGCGACGACCGCGGCGACGTCCACCTTGGCGGCGACGGCCGCGATGACGTCGGCGTTGACACTCGCGACCGCGGTCAGGGCGGCCGTCAGGTGGGCCTCCAGCCTGGCGACGACGTTGGCGTTGACGGTGACGGCGGCGTCGGCCACGATGTCGGCCGCGATGTCGGCCGCCGCGCTGATCTGCGCGTTCGCCTCGGCGCACAGACTGGCCGTCACGGTGCCGGTGAGATTCGCGACCGCGACGAGGTCGGCCCTGATGTCAGCGGTCAGGTTCACCGCCACCTCGGCGGCCGCGTCGGCCTGTGCGACGACGCCGCCCGTCGCCCCGGCGACGGCCGTGCCCTGCAGATCGGCCAGAAGCCTCGCCAGCGCCGTGACCCGGTGCTCCGTGCACTTCTGCGCGCACACGTCGGCCTGCGCGGGCGCGGCCAGCATGCCGGCGATGCCGATCGTGACGGCGACGACGGCTGTCCTAACCACTCGTTTCATTGACTTGCCCCCGGTTCATATTCCTTTTCACGAGAGTGGGAATGACGAACCCAAGAACCCCCGTGCGTCGGCGAGCACGCCGACAAAGACGTCGGCATTTCTATCACTGCCGATCACGGCGGAAAGCCCTGCCGACCAGGGGATGCCCGGCGGGCACCCCGCCGGGAAAGTCGGTATATCGAGCACCGGACGACCACTTCGCGGTCACCCCAATCCCGCCTCAGGAGAAAGCGACGGTAAACACCGCGCCCAGGCCCCCCCGCAGATCTTTCCGCTCACTTTTAGCGACGCGCCGACGGGCGTCGCGACCCGGCAGGACCGGGACCGGCCACGAAGCCGCCGTATCGCGACATATCTCGATAAGAGCTACGCTGGCGAGGTGACTTCCCTCACGCCGTACGCGGGCGACGACCCCGCACAGCGCGCTTCGGACGCCGACCGCGACCAGGTCGCGGCCGTCCTCGGTGAGGCGCTGGCCACCGGCCGCCTGACGAGCGTCGAGCACGCCGACAGGCTCGACGCCACCTACAGCGCCGTGACCATCGGCGACCTCGTCCCCCTGACCAGGGACCTGCCCGACGTGTCCCATCCACCGGCTGCGCTCTCCACGGAACGGCACCGGGTCTCCGCGGTGTTCAGCAAGATCATACGGCGTGGGCGCTGGATCGCCGGGCGGCACACCGAACTCAGCTCGGTCTTCGGCGCGCTGATCGTGGATCTCAGCGACGCGGTCCTGCCCGGCCGTGAGGTGACCCTGGAGCTGAACTCCTTCTGCGGCAAGCTCATCGTCACCGTGCCGGCCAACGCCAGGGTGGTCGACGAGGGCAGCGCGGTCTTCTCGAAGCGCTCGGTGACCGGAGGGAACGGCGACGGCGACGGCCCGCTCATCCGCGTCACCGGCAACGCGCGCTTCGGCAAGATCGTGGTCTACCGCGGGACCCGTCGCTGACGGCCTACGATGCGGCCATGCAGCCCGCCGGCCGTGCGCTGCCCGTGGCCCTCGACGCCATGGGCGGCGACAACGCGCCCGGGGAGATCGTCGCGGGAGCCGTACAGGCCGTTCGGGAGCGGGACGTGCCCGTCGTGCTCGTCGGTCATCCCCGCCTGCTCTACCAGGAGCTGGCCCGGCACCACGCGGTCACCGAGATCCCCATCGTGCGCGCCGAGGAGGCGCTGGCGATGGACGAGGGCGCGCTGGCGAGCCTGAGACGGCCCCGCTCCAGCATCGCCATCGCCTGCCATCTCGTACGGCGCGGCGACGCCTGCGCGGTCGTGTCCGCCGGGTCGACAGCGGGCGTCGTCGCCACCGGCCGGCTGCGGCTGCGAGCCCAGCAGGGAGTCATGCGCCCCGCGATCGCGGTCGGCCTGCCGACCCTGCCCCAGCCGACCGTGCTGCTCGACGCGGGCGCCACGGCCGACGCCAAGCCGGAGATGCTGGTGCAGTTCGCCCACCTCGGCGTGGCGTACGCCGAGACGGCGCTCGGCATACACCGCCCCCGCGTCGGCCTGCTCACGATCGGCTCCGAGGCCGAGAAGGGCAACAAGCTCGCCAAACGGGCCCACGAACTGCTCGCCGCCACGCCCGGCGTCGACTTCACCGGCAACGTCGAGGGGCACGACCTGCTCAACCGGAAGGTCGACGTGGTCGTCACCGACGGGTTCACCGGCAACGTGGCGCTCAAGACCGTCGAGGGCACCGTGCGGTACGCCTTCGAGCAGCTCAGAGAGACGATCGCGGAGAGCCGGGTGGCCAGGCTCGGCGGGATGCTGCAGCGGGCCCGGCTCCGGGAGCTGGCCGGCCGGCTCGATCCGGAGGCGCACGGCGGGGCCGTACTGCTCGGCCTCAACGGCACCGTGGTGATCGCGCACGGCTCGTCGCGGGCGCGCGGCGTGGCCGCCGCCTGCGAGCTCGCGGCCCGCCTGTCGGCCCAGGGCATCGTCGCCAGGATCGGCGAGCGGATCGCCTCCACCAACAAGTCCCACCGCCGCTGGTGACCACCGGATATGGAACGGCGGACAGAAGGTGCGCGCCGATAAGCTTGGTGCATGACCGACCCGCAGCTCGTGCTCACCGAGCGGGTCCAGCAGGCGCTGGGTTCCGCCTTCGGTACGGAGTACGCCACCGAAGATCCGCTGATCAGGCCCTCTCAGTTCGCCGACTATCAGGCGAACGTCGCGCTCAGCCTGGCCAAGCGGCTCCGACGTGCCCCGCGGGAGGTCGCCCAGGCCATCGCCGACCACCTCGACACGGCCGACGTGAGCGTGGAGGTCAGCGGGCCCGGATTCCTCAACCTGACGCTGCGCGACGGCTGGATCGCCGAGCAGGCGGCGCAGCGGCTGCTCGACGAGCGCGTCGGCGTGCCGCAGCCGGCCCCGCAGACCGTGATCGTCGACTACTCGGCGCCGAACGCCGCCAAGGAGATGCACGTCGGCCACCTGCGCACCACGATCGTCGGCGACACCCTCGCGCGCACCCATGAGCACCTGGGCAACCAGGTGATCCGGCAGAACCACCTCGGTGACTGGGGCACGCAGTTCGGCATGCTCATCGAGCACCTCCTCGACATCGGCGAGGAGGAGGCGCTCGGCATGCTGGCCGCCGGCGACGGCAACGCCTTCTACCAGGCGGCGCGGCACAAGTTCGACACCGACCCCGAGTTCCAGCAGCGGTCCCGCCGCCGGGTGCCGCTGCTGCAGGGCGGCGACCCGGAGACCCTGCGCCTTTGGCGCGAGTTCGTCGACTACAGCAACCGCTACTTCAACAAGGTCTACCGGACGCTCGGCGTCACGCTGACCGACGACGACATCGCCGGCGAGAGCATGTACAACCCCATGCTCGCCGACGTCTGCGACGAACTGGAGCGCACGGACGTGGCCGAGATCAGCGAGGGCGCGCTCTGCGTGTTCCCGCCCGGCTTCAAGGGCCGCGACGACCAGCCGCTGCCGCTCATCGTCCGCAAGAGCGACGGCGGGTACGGCTACGCCACGACCGACCTCGCCGCGATCCGCTACCGGGTGCGCGACCTGAAGGCCGACCGCATCCTGTATGTCGTGGGCGCCACCCAGTCGCTCCACTTCCAGATGGTCTTCGCCGCGGCGCGGATGGCCGGCTGGCTGCACGACGACGTCAAGGCGGAGCACGTCCAGATCGGCAGCGTGCTCGGCAGCGACGGCAAGATGTTCAAGACCCGCAGCGGCGCCTCGATCAAGCTCACCGAGCTGCTGGACGAGGGCGTCGTCCGCGCCGAGGCCGTCATCGCCGACCGCGGGTACGACCCCGAGGCCCGCCGGCAGATCGCGCGCCAGGTCGGCATGGGCGCCGTCAAGTACGCGGACCTGTCGGTCAGCCACGACAGCGAGTACGTGTTCGACTTCGACCGCATGCTCGCCCTCACCGGCAACACCGGGCCGTACCTCCAGTACGCCACCGCCCGCATCCGGTCGATCTTCCGCAACGGCGGGATCGACCCGCAGTCGGTCACCGGCCCGATCACGCTGGGCCATCCGGCCGAGCGGGCGCTCGCGCTGCAGCTGCTCGGCTTCGGCTCGGTCGTCGCCGCCGTCGCCCAGCTGTCCGAGCCCCACCGGCTGTGCAACTACCTGTTCGACCTGGCCCAGGCGTTCACCTCGTTCTACGAGAGCTGCCCGGTCCTCAAGGCCGAGGAGGAGTCCGTACGGCAGTCGCGTCTGGCTCTGTCGGCGCTCACTCTGCGTGTGCTGCTGCGCGGGCTCGACCTGCTCGGCATCGAAGTCCCCGAGCGGATGTGAGCGAGGTGCCGGATTCCGCTTCGGCGGACACCGGGGAAAGTGTCCCCGGCGCCGGAGACGCCGTCTCCGAGGCCGGGGACGGCATTCCCGCCCGACCACGGCCGGCCGCCCGTACCGCCGCTCTCCAGTCCAGGGCGGCCCGGCCTCTCGGTTTCCGCGGGTCAGGCTCGTCCACGGCGCGCCTCATCCGTGACTGTCGCACCAAGCGTCTAGTCTGGCGCGGTCAAGGGAGTGCCAGCCGAGCCCTCGGGGAGCGTTCCGCGTGAGCATGGACCTGACCACAAGTCCGGACCCTGGAAACCTGGCCGAGGCCACGGAGCTGCACCGCTACGCCGAGGCGCTGATCGTCAGCCTGGCGGCCGACGGGACCGTGCCCGACCTGCCGCCGGGGATCACCGACGTGCCGGGCTACTGGCTGGGGCCCACCGTCGAGGCCCTCGTCCTCATCCTGTCCGGCAAGGACGCCCTGGAGCCGCTGGCCCTGGCCAACCAGTTGGACGAGCGGCGCACCGCCCTGTTCCTGTGTCTGGCCCTCGCCGTCTGCGGCCACGGCGACCGGATCCACGCCTCCTGGCTGGGCACCGCCTTCGGCAACCTGTCCGAAGACCGTCCGGTGGCTCCCGGCCAACGGGCGCTGTGGCTCGCCGCCGCCCGCGGGGCGTACGGACCGGTGGGCAAGATCTTCGTACTGCGCAAGCTCGACGCGGTGGACGTGCCGGCCACCGACGACCGGTGGCTGAAGGCCCTCGTGCCCGGTCTGCCGGAGACGTCCGTGCCCGCCTCTCTGGAGGCGTTCCCCGAACTGGCGAAGGTCGCCGAGATCGAGCGGTCGCTACGGGCGTCGGTCACCTTGTGCCGCCTGCGCGAGCGCTGCACCGAGATCACCTCCACCCGGCAGGCAGGCGAGGTCACCAAGGTCGTACGCGGCACGGTGTGGGCCGAGGACGAGCCGCTGGCCGTGCTCCGCGCCCTGGCCGGCCAGGGCGGCCAGGAAGGGCCGTTGAGCTCGCTCACCGGGCATCTGCTGCAGGACCTGGGTCCCGACGCCGATCCCCACCTGTCCGCGCTCGCCCTGCACGTGGCGGCGCCGGCGGTCAGGGCGGCGGCGGAGTCCCTCGTCGAGGTGGTGAGCGAGCCGCCGCCCGACACCCTGGATGTGCCGATCCTCGGCTATCCGATCAGGCTCAGACCCGAGGGCCCCGACCAGGAGTCGATGGCGGCGGCCGAGCAGCGGCTCGTCACCGAGTGCGTGCCGAAACGCACCCGGCCCTGGCCCGGATACGTCCTCCTGGTCCTCGCCGTCGTCGTCTTGGTCGCCGGGCTCGTGGTCTCGCCGCCGCTCGCCCTCGTCGGCCTGTTGATCGCCGCCGTGGGCGGGCATCTGCTCTGGCGGCACCGCGTCCGGGAACACTCCGACGTGCGGTACGTCCAGACACGGGCGGGCAAGCTCACCGACCTCGCCGACAAGGCCGTCTGGGCCCTGCACGAGTACGCCAGGGAGTCGGAGGAGCGCGCCTCCGCCGCCGCCCGCGACCTCGCCGAGGTGTCCACCCTCCTGCGCCGGGGCCCGCGGGCCGCGTAGGACACCGGGCTCTGCAGACCGTGTAAGGGCTGGCGCCTGCACCGGGGTCTGCGGGCCGCGTGGGACGTCGACACCTGCGCTACGGCTACTACGCCGGGCCGTGTAGGAGGCCGACGCCTGCGCTGGGGCGTGCTGATTGCGTAAGCGCCGGCGCCGCGGACGACTGTGCCCGCCGACCGGAGTGGGCGGCGGGCACAGGGTTCGGACTCTGACCGGCGGTTCAGGCGGTGGAGACCTCCACCGTCGCCGGTGTGATCAGGAAGACCTTGTCCGCGATCCGCTCGATACGTCCCTCACAGCCGTAGGCCAAGCCCGCGGCGAAGTCCACCATTCGTGTGGCCTCCGCCATCGACATGCTCGCCACGTCCATGACCACCGTGTGGCCCTCGCGGAAGTGCCGGCCGATCGTCAGGGCGTCGTCATACTTCTGCGGGCGGACCATGACAATACGGGCCGGGTCGGCGTTGGGGTGCCAGCGCTTGGCGGCACGCTCGGCCGCCGGCATCCAGTCGTCCTCGTACTCGTCCTCGGCGTAGGTCTCGTCGTCGTACTGCTCTGCCCCACCCAGGCCAAGGTAGCTCGCCACCTTGCGCACAGCCCCCATCGGTTCGTCCTTTTCCGGCTTGTCCTTTTCCGGGCTCGTCCCGATACACGGGACCGTAATCGACGATTCAGCGAACCCCCGCCGACACGCCCGGCCGTTTAAGTGTTGTTGGCTGGATAATGTGGAGGCCGGGCATGTGTGTCTTCGTCGTCAATTCCGTCAGCCCTTCCAGGGTAACTCGCGAACCCGCCTACCCCATGGAACCCTTCGCAAACATTTCTCACAGTCACCTCGAACGACGGCAGGCCTTCAGTAGATCACAACGGACGCCGCCGATGCCGGGTTCCCAAAATACGATCTTGCTGGTAGAACCCCGTATGGCGTCACCGAGAGGCGCGAATCGAGGCGGCTGCAATGAAGATCGAATTGCGCGCGGAGACGCTCCGAATTCACATTTCGAAAATGTTTTCGACAGCGGCGTGTGGCGCATATCACCGCTCTCCGGACGCCAGCCCGCGAACGGGAGTCGCCGCAATTGGGGGAACGGCCATGGAAAACTCTTTCCTCGCAGCGTCTCCCGTGGAACCGATATCGAGCACCATTTCGACCGGCTCACGGTTTTCGAAGCGGCACAGACCCGCATCCTGCTCACGCTCCACGAGGGGAGCATGGAGAACTCTGAGAAGGCTGAGAGCACTGAGAAGCGTGGGAAGGCCGTGAAGCCGGTGCAGGCCGTGAAGCCGGTGCAGGCCGCAAGGCCTGGACGCCTCTCCGGTCTCGCGGCCGATGGGAGACACCGGCGACGCGTGCTGGTGACCGGTGCCGGTTCTCGGCGAGCTGACCGAACAGGGCGTCGTCCGACACCGTGCGGCCGCCGCGGCCGAGAACGATAGGCGACGATCAGCCGCGCGTCCCCGGACTCGGCGGGCCGGGAGCAGCGTTCGCACAGCCGTGGTCTCTCCAGAAGCACCCGCCGATTCTCTCGCGCGTGCAGTGGGCCGGTCGATGGCCCAGCCCTTGAAAATTCGGGGCCAGACAACGGCGTGTCGCTCAGAGCGTCTGCTGGGCGTAGAAACGCCGAGGAGTCCTCATGCACCTCGACGGGGGGACAGCGAGGCGGGGAGACGGGACAAGGTTGGTTACGGGCGTAGGAAGTGCTGCATCCGCTTGCCGAGCGCGGGCGTGCCCACGGCCGTCGGTTCCGGCGTCTCGCCGGCCGCCGCTGGAGACGGCCTGTAGGTCTTGTCGCTGCGCCCGGCGGCGGGAGGTCTCACGGTGGGGCGTGTTGGCCGGGTGGGGTGGGACGTCACTGCGCCGGCCGGAAGGTCCGGTCCTCGCGAAGCCCGCTCCGCTGGGCCTTCGCTGCGGTCCTCCCTCCCGCCCGCTCCGCTCCTCCCGCTTGCTGCTCGCGCCCACCCACGGCGGCACCACATCCCCCTCGTCAACGGACGCCGAATGCTGGCTCTGGCACTGATTCCGTGCGTTGACCCGCCTCAGTCGGCGAGGAAGACGCGTTTGCGCAGGAGATCGGGGTTGGCCCGGCCATACATCTGCCGCTTGAGCATCTTGACGCGGTTGAAGTGGCCCTCCACCTTCCCGGAGCTGTGGGGCAGGGTCAGGCCGGCTTTGGCGGCGTCGAAGTCGCGCCGCAGCCCTGTGACGAAGGAGGGCAGTTCCGGCAGGTCGTCGGCCTGGACCCGCTTCATCCACTGCTCCAGGCCGTCACCGGTGAGCCGCATCATCATTTGGGCGAAGGCGCGGACGTGCTCGCGGAGCGCGGCCAGGGCCGGGCAGGCCGCGGTCAAGGTCTGCAGGTGCTGGTGCTCGTCGGCGTCGAGTGCGTCGGGGTGGCGGAGGAACCAGCCGGTGGCCTGGCGGACGGTGGGCGGGGGTGGCGGCAGGGCGATGCTGGTCTGTGACCTCCAGGGCTCCACGAGCTGGCGCACCAGGTGGCCTTGCCGCGGTAGCCCATGGCCGTGATCTCCTGATAGAGCTGCTCGGCGTTGGTGCAGCCCTGCTCCCAGCGCTGCCGCAGGTAGCCGGCGTACTCCTCGATCATCTTGGGGCGTTTGCCGGTGCCGTTGTGCACGAGCAACTCCTCCCGGCTGCTCGCGCGGGCGAAGCGCCGGACGGTGTTACGGGCCAACTTCAGCTCGCGGGCGATTGCGCGCAGGTCGCGGCCTTGCCCGAGCAACTGGTGGACGAGGGCGTGCCGGTGGCGGGTCCACTCGGCCAGACGGCCGGGCCGCCGCTCCGGGCAAGCGGGTTCGCCTGCAGGTGGGGCGGCGACCGGCGCCGGGGCCGGTGCCGTCACCTCGACCGGCGGGGTGACGACCGGCAGGTCCCGTAAGTGAGCGCGGTGCTTGGTGACGGTGCGCTCGACGGCGTCACCCAGATTTGCCCACATGTGCCACCGGTCGGCGACCTGGATCGCCTGCGGGGCACCCCGGGCGGCGCCGTCGGCGTAGCAGCCGGCCCTGTCCCGGCAGATGATCTCCACGCCGGGACGCTCGCGCAGCCAGGCGGCCAGGGCGTCGGATGAGCGTTCGGACAGCACGTCGACCGGCCGGCTGGCGGTGATGTCGATCAGGATCGTGCCGTAGGTGCGGCCGCGGCGCAGGGCAAAGTCGTCCACGCCCAGCACCTGTGGCCCGTCGCCCGGCTGGGGATCGGGCAGGGATCGGATCATCCGGATCAGCGTCATCCGGTTCACCGTGGCGGCCAGGCGGCAGGTGAGCCGGGCACCCGCCCGGCCACCCAGGGCCAGGGCGATTGTCTGCAGCAGCGTGCGGAGCGGGACGCTGTAGCGGCCGTAGCGGATGGTCAGTCCGGGCACCTGCTCGGCGAAGGTCTTCACAGTGCAGTCGTCGTTGCCGCACCGGAACCGCCGTACCCGCAGGTGGAGCACCGTCTCCTGGCCGCCGACCGCGCTGTCGCACACCCGCCGCTCGTAGCTGCTGTGCACGCGCTGGGAGATCGTCCCGCACCGCGAGCACGCCGCTTGCGAAGCGCGGGTCCTGGCTCGTATCCGTACCGACCTGCCGGACCGGCACACCTCGTCAATCTGCAGGCAGGCCAGGTGAGGGAAGAGAACCGCGAGCAACTCAGAGATCGTCAATCAGCATGATCAGCAACGCCTTGCAGCCGAGCGCGGGAAAATCACAAAACTAGTGCCAGAGCCCGAATACTGACCCTCTACGGTTCCGGCAAAGCGGCGGCACCACGCCGCCCTGTCATCTCGGCCCGCCGCCTCGCGCCGGCCCAGCCTGTCGCGGCACACGGTCGCACCCAGGAGGACGCCACCAGGACGCCATGGAACGCACCACCACACCCCGCGGGCGGAGCCTCTGGAAATGCGAAAGCCCCGGCCAACCGGCCGGGGCACCCCCACCACACACCATCTCCCACACCCCACCAACGGTGGCGGCTGAAAATGGTCCCGAAAATGCGGTAGGGCCACCCCAAACCAGGGTGGCCCTACCGCATGAAAGATTGTCCGGCGGTGTCCTACTCTCCCACACCGTCCCCGGTGCAGTACCATCGGCGCTGACAGGCTTAACTTCCGGGTTCGGAATGTAACCGGGTGTTTCCCTGCCGCTATGACCGCCGTAACCCCATGAAACACACAACCACCAAGCAATGGTTGCTGTCTCTGAGATCACATAGTGGACGCGAGCATATTATGGTCAAGTCCTCGGCCTATTAGTACCGGTCAGCTCCACGCATTACTACGCTTCCACTTCCGGCCTATCAACCCCATCATCTCTAGGGGGCCTTACCCACTCTCGTGGTGGGAGACCTCATCTTGAGGCGAGCTTCCCGCTTAGATGCTTTCAGCGGTTATCCCTACCGAACGTAGCCAACCAGCCGTGCTCCTGGCGGAACAACTGGCACACCAGAGGTTCGTCCGTCCCGGTCCTCTCGTACTAGGGACAGCCCCTCGCAAGTCTCCTGCGCGCGCAGCGGATAGGGACCGAACTGTCTCGCGACGTTCTAAACCCAGCTCGCGTACCGCTTTAATGGGCGAACAGCCCAACCCTTGGGACCTACTCCAGCCCCAGGATGCGACGAGCCGACATCGAGGTGCCAAACCATCCCGTCGATATGGACTCTTGGGGAAGATCAGCCTGTTATCCCCGGGGTACCTTTTAGCCGTTGAGCGACACCGCTTCCACACGCCGATGCCGGATCACTAGTCCCAGCTTTCGCTCCTGCTCGACCCGTCAGTCTCACAGTCAAGCTCCCTTGTGCACTTACACTCGACACCTGATTGCCAACCAGGCTGAGGGAACCTTTGGGCGCCTCCGTTACCTTTTAGGAGGCAACCGCCCCAGTTAAACTACCCACCAGACACTGTCCCCCACCCGGATTCACGGGCGCGGGTTAGACGTCCAAAACGACCAGAGTGGTATTTCACCAATGACTCCACCCTGACTAGCGTCAGAGCTTC
>NZ_JBNJNF010000001.1:0-675000 GCF_050936215.1 Microbispora sp. CA-102843 | reverse complement strand
ACCCCGACACCATCGCATACCTGGAGGCGGAGAACGCCTACACCCAGGAGATGACCGACCACCTGCAGGACCTCCAGGAGAACATCTTCAAGGAGATCAAGGGCAGGACGCTGGAGACAGACCTGTCGGTGCCCACCCGGAAGGGCGCCTGGTGGTACTACTCCCGCACCGAAGAGGGCAAGCAGTACGGCATCCAGTGCCGTGTGGCCGCCGACGGCGACAGCCCGCCGCGACTGGAGCCGGGCACGTCACTCCCGGGCGAGCAGGTGATTCTCGACGGCAACGAGCTCGCCGGAGACAGCCCCTTCTTCTCCATGGGCACGAGCGCGGTCAGCCCCGACGGCACGCAACTCGCCTACTCGACCGACTTCTCCGGCGACGAGCGCTTCACTCTCCGGTTCAAGGACCTGGAGACGGGCGAACTGCTCCCGGACGAGATTCCGGGAGTCTTCTACGGCGGCGCCTGGTCGGCCGACGGCTCCACGTTCTTCTACACGACCGTGGACGATGCCTGGCGTCCGCACCGGATCCACCGGCACACGCTCGGCTCGACCGATGATGTCGTCGTCTACCAGGAGGACGACGAGCGCTTCTGGGTGGGCGTCGGGCTGACTCGCAGCCAGCGCTACCTGGTGCTGACCTCGGGCAGCAAGATCACCAGCGAGGTCCGGGTGCTCGACGCGGGCACCCCGCAAGGCGAGTTCGCGGTGGTGCGGCCCCGGCAGACCGGCGTCGAGTACGCGCTGGAGCACGCGGCCGACCGCTTCCTCATCCTGCACAACGACGGCGCCGTCAACTTCGAGCTCGCCAGTGCCCCCATCGACGATCCGGGGAGCTGGACTCCGCTGATCGAGCACAGGGACGACACGCGGCTGCTCGATGTGGACGCGTTCAAGGACTACGTCAGCGTCCACTTCCGCCGTGACGGCCTCACGGGCGTCCGCATCCTGCCGGGCGACGGCGGCGAGCCGTACGAGATCTCCTTCCCGGAGCCGCTGTACGACGTCGCGCCGACCGGCAACGCGGAGTTCGAGACCAGCCGGCTGCGCCTCAGCTACACGTCCATGGTCACCCCGCCGTCGGTGTACGACTACGACCTCCGCTCGCGCGAGCTGATCCTGCTCAAGCAGAGGGCGGTGCTCGGCGGTTACGACCCGGCCGACTACGAGCAGTTCCGCGAGTGGGCCACCGCTCCGGACGGCACCAGGATCCCGATCTCGATCGTGGTCCGGAAGGACACGAGCCGGCCCGCCCCCACCCTGCTCTACGGTTACGGCAGCTACGAGTCGTCCATCGATCCCTACTTCTCGGTGGCCAGGCTCTCGCTGCTGGACCGGGGGTTGGTGTTCGCGATCGCCCACGTGCGAGGGGGCGGCGAGATGGGCCGCCCCTGGTACGAGGACGGCAAGCTGACGAGGAAGAAGAACAGCTTCACCGACTTCGTGGCGGCCGCGCGGCATCTGAAGGCCGAGGGATGGTCAGACAAGATCATCGCCAGGGGCGGCTCAGCCGGTGGTCTGCTCGTGGGCGCGGTCGCCAACCTGGCGCCGGAGGAGTTCGCGGGGATCGTCGCCGAGGTCCCGTTCGTGGACGCGCTGAACACGATCCTCGACCCGTCGCTGCCGCTCACCGTGATCGAGTGGGACGAGTGGGGCGATCCGCTGCACGACCCCGAGGTCTACGCGTACATGAAGGGCTACTCGCCCTACGAGAACGTGGACGGCCGGCCATACCCGCCGATCCTGGCGACCACCAGCCTGAACGACACGCGGGTGCTCTACCACGAGCCGGCCAAGTGGATCGCCCGGCTCCGCACCACCGCGCAGGGCGGCCCGTTCCTGTTGAAGACCGAGATGGGCGCCGGCCACGGAGGCCGCAGCGGCCGTTACGACGCCTGGCGTGAGGAGGCGTTCGCGCTCTCCTGGATCCTCGACCGAGTTGGAGTGACCGAGTGAGCTATGTGGCTGCCGAGGGCCGGTACGGGCCCATGCCGTACAACCGGACCGGACGGAGCGGGCTGAGGCTGCCCGCGGTGTCGCTCGGGTTGTGGCACAACTTCGGCGACGACAAGCCGATCGAGACCCAGCGGGCCATTCTCCGCCGGGCCTTCGACCGCGGAGTCACCCACTTCGACCTTGCCAACAACTACGGCCCGCCGTACGGCTCCGCGGAGATCAACTTCGGGCACCTCTACCAGCAGGATTTCGCCAGATACCGCGACGAGCTGGTGATCTCCACCAAGGCGGGCTACGACATGTGGCCCGGCCCGTACGGCAACTGGGGGTCGCGCAAGTATCTGCTCGCGAGCCTCGACCAGTCGCTGAAGCGGATGGGCCTCGACTACGTGGACGTCTTCTACAGCCACCGCTTCGATCCGGAGACGCCGCTGGAGGAGACCATGGGGGCACTCGCCCACGCGGTCCGCTCGGGCAAGGCGCTCTACGCGGGCATCTCGTCCTACTCCCCGGAACGGACCCGGCAGGCCGCGGCGATCCTGCGGGACATGGGCACGCCGTTGCTCATCCACCAGCCCTCCTACTCGATGCTCAACCGGTGGATCGAGAACGGGCTGCTCGACGTGCTGGAGGAGGAGGGCGCCGGCTGTATCGCGTTCTCTCCGCTGGCACAGGGCATGCTGACCGGCCGCTACCTGAACGGCATCCCGAAGGACTCGCGGGCGGCCCAGGGCAAGTCGCTCGATCCGTCCCTGCTGACCGAGGAGAGCCTGCGCCACGTCCGGCGGCTCAACGAGATCGCGGGACAGCGCGGGCAGTCGCTGGCGCAGATGGCCCTGGCCTGGGCGCTGCGCGACCCGCGGGTCACGTCGGTGCTGATCGGCGCGAGCAGCGTCGAGCAGCTCGACGACAGCCTCGACGCGATCAACCGGCTCGACTTCAGCCAGGAGGAGCTGGACGCGATCGACAAGGACGCGGTCGAGTGCGGCATCAATCTCTGGGCCGCTTCCAGCGCGGAATGAGCGTCCACGAGCCGCGGTGCAGCCGGTGTGCCTGCACCGCGGCTCGTGACCCCAGGCATCGCCGCGTCGGTCGGCGACGGCTCAGAGGGCGTTCTGACGCTGGAGGTAGGCGAAGGAGGCCCAGCCGGGCAGGACGGGGAGCCAGAACGTCATCAGCCGGAACAGCAGCACGGCCGAGGTGGCGATCGGGCCCGGCACGCCGGCGACCTGCAGGCCGAGCGACAGGGCGTATTCCACCGCGCCCAGCCCGCCGGGCGTCGGGGCGGCCGAGCCGATGGCGTTGCCGGCCAGGAACACCACGGCGACCGCCGTGAAGCTGGCCTCGCCGCCGAAGGCCTGCACGCACGCCTCCAGGCAGATCACGAAGCTGAGGGTGAGCAGCAGGGTCCCGCCCACCGCCTCGATGATCTTCTTGGGCGACTGCACCACGTCGAGCAGCCGGGGGATCACTCCCGAGAACATCGCCCGCAGGCGGGTGGTCAGCACGCGGCGCAGCGGCCGTACGGCGAGCACGATCAGGAAGAGCACCGCGACGCCGAGCAGCACGACGAGCAGGCCCCGTGACGGGGTGAGGGACGGCGCGGCCTGCGTTCCGGTGAGGTAACCGAACAGCAGCAGCAACATGATGTGCATGGCCAGGCCGATGAGCTGGGAAGCCCCCACACTGGTCACCGCCGCGGCCGGCGGGACGCCTCGTTTCTGCAGGTAACGGGTGTTGAGCGCGACGCCGCCGACGGCGGCCGGCGCGACCAGCTTCACGAACGACGCGGCGAGCTGGGCCAGGACCGTGCGGCCGAGCGGCAGCGGCTCGGGCACGAATCCGCGCAACATGATCGCCGCCGCGACGTAGCTGAGGGCGCCCGCGACCAGTGCGACGCCGCTCCACGCCCAGTTCGCCGTGGTGATCACGCTGGTCAGGTTGACCTGGCTGAGCTGGGAGAGCAGGAAGTAGGCGCCGATCGTGCTGACGATGATCGTCACGAGCGTCCGGGGGCGGAACCGCTCGAGCCGCACCTCCTCGACCTCGACCTGCGGTTTCAGCGCGATGATCTGCTCGCGGATGGCGGGCAGGAGCTTCCGGTCCCGGCGGGCGGCCGTCCGGGTGTCCCGGCTGAGCGCGATCCGCTGGAGCAGCGGCATCGCCCCGGCCAGCGTGTTCTCCCCGAGCACCTTCGCCGCCGACCCGACGGAGCGCTCGGATCCCACGCGGGTGCCGAGGTAGGCGAGGAGCTGGGCGATATCGAGCCGCAGCAGCAGGTCGCCGGCCGCGATCTCACCGCTGCGGGCGTCCACGAGGTAGACGTTCCGGCCGGCGTCCACGTGGATGCTCTCGCCGGTGAGGTGGCGGTGGGCCAGGCGGTGCGCGTGCAGCAGCCGGACCTGCTCCCACATGCGGGCCAGCAGCTCGTCGTCGAAGTCCTCGTCGCGCAGATCGCTCACCGGCCGGGTGTCCACGTGCTCGTAGGCGAGCAGCGCGGCCTCGGTGCCGACCTCGCTCGTGCCGAGCAGGCGCGGCAGCCGCACCCCGGCGGCCTGCGCGGCGTACGCCATCAGCGCCTCGCGCTCCAGCTCGGCGCGCAGCGAGCGGATGGCCCTGCGCCGGGTCTCGTTGTTGAGCAGGAAGCGCCGCCACAGCCGGTAGAGGACGCCGGCCACCTGCCGGTCCCGGTCGAGCACGGTCACGTCGATCCGCCGGTCGTCGGTGAGGCCGACCAGGTAGCGGCGGCTGCCCGAGCCGTCGTCCTCCACCCGCCTGGCACTGACCGGCGTGAAACCGAGCCTGCGCAGCGCGGCCAGCACGGCGTTGCCGGGCGGCCTGGTGTTCGCGCTGCCGATGCCGTAGAGCGTGCCGAACCCGACGGCGAGGCCGACGACGTACGTGAGGATCACGCCGAGGGCGGTGACCTTGGTGGCGGTGAAGAGCGCGAACACGTCGAGGGCGAGCGCGACCCACATGAGCGCCCGCCAGTTCGGGCGCCGCGCCATCCGCACCGCGGTGGCGTACGCGATGGCGGGGGTGAGCACGGTGTTGAGCGGCTCGACGTCCCTGCCGCCGGTGAGCAGCTGCACCAGGTCGGCCGGGCCCGCCTGGACCAGCCACTCGTCCAGCGCGTACGACACGAGCAGGGCGAGGATCGCGGCGATCAGCCCCTGGGTGACGCGCATGCCGTCGCGGTGGAAGACCCGCTCGACGGCGAACGCGACCGGGACGATCAGCACGGCGACGCCGCCCAGCAGCCCGGCGGCGGCCGACAGCACGTCGGGGGCGCGGCCGGTGCCCGCCTGGACGTCGGTCTCCAGGCCGTTCAGCGTGCGCTGCAGGGCCAGAGCCATCAACACAACGGCGACGAGGGCCAGCAGCGTGAGCAGGAACCGCAGTGCGTCGGAAGGACGGCGGATCCGCTGCGGCAGCAGAGGCTCGACGACGAGGACAGCTCCTTGGCCAGGAGTGTCCAGCGTTAGGTCCTGCTCCTTGATGCCTCTCACCACCAGCGATTCTGTGCGATCTTCGCACTCGATGTCCACAATTGACGGCATGCGTATATCCCTGGCCTCGGACAGCCTCGACGGAATCGCGTCGGTGCTTGTGGCCGAGGTGGAACGGCGCGGCCATTCAGTCACACTCTATGGAGCACTGGCCCCCGGCGATCGGGCCGATTGGGCCTGGTGTTGTTCCGCTGCGGCGAGGGACGTCGCGGAGGGCCGCTCGGACCAGGCCGTGGTCTGTTGCTGGACCGGCACCGGCGCGTCCATCGCGGCAAACAAGGTAGCGGGAGTGCGGGCGGCGCTGTGCGCCGACGCCCACACAGCCGCGGGCGCCCGCAAGTGGAACGACGCCAACGTGCTCGCGCTCGGTCTCCGCCTCACCTCTGAGCAGGTTCTGACGGAGATCCTGGACGCCTGGTTCTCCGGGGCGCCCAGCACCGATCCCGAGGACGCCGCGAACATCGCGTACGTGCGGGAAATCCGGTAGAGACCGCCGGGGGAACAGCGGGGTGCGGCACGCTAACGTCGATGCCATGAGCACGTCGCTACCCGTCCTCGGCGCCTGCCCGCTCGACTGCCCCGACACCTGCTCCTGGGTCGTCACCGTACGCGACGGCGAGGCCGTCGGGATGCGCGGCAACCGCGACCACCCCTACACGCGCGGTGCCCTGTGTGTGAAGGTCAACCGCTACCTGGAGCAGGTGCGGTCGGCCGACCGCATCCTCCACCCGTTGAAGAGGGTGGGGCCGAAGGGATCCGGCCGGTTCGAGCGGATCAGCCTTGACCAGGCGCTGTCGGAGATCGCCGCCAGGCTGACGTCGATCGTCGAGGAGCACGGCGGCGAGGCGATCTGGCCCTACCAGGGAACCGGGACGCTCGGGTACGTCCAGGGTGAGTCGGGCCAGGCCGGGCGGCGGTTCTGGAACGTCCTCGGCGCGTCCCGGCACGACCTCAACATCTGCGCGCGGGCCGGCAACGACGGGCTGCGGTACGTCAACGGGACTCCCGGCGGCATGGACCCCGAGACGTTCGCGTCGTCGCGGCTCATCCTGCTGTGGGGCACCAACACGCTGACCAGCGGCCACCATCTGTGGAAGTTCGTCCAGGACGCCCGCGCCGCCGGGGCGTACGTCGTGGCGATCGACCCCATCCGCACGCGTACGGCCGACCAGGCGGACGAGCACCTGCCGATCCGGCCCGGCACGGACGCCGCGCTCGCCCTCGGCCTGCTGCACGTCGTACTGGAGGAAGGCGCCGAGGACCGTGCGTACATCGAGGAGCACACGACCGGCTGGGACGAGTTCGAGGCCGAGATCCGCAGGCATCCCCCGGCGCTGGTGGCGGAGATCACCGGCCTGCCCGAGGAGCGGATCCGCGCTCTCGGCGTACGGCTCGCGCACACCCGGCCGACCGGCATCCGGGCCACGATGGGCATCCAGCGGCACGCGGGCGGCGGGGCCGCGATGCGGACGATCGCCTGCATCCCCGGCGTCACCGGCGACTGGCGGCACCCGGGCGGCGGCGTGGCCTACTCCACCTCGGGGTACGCCCCCGCGGGCCCCGATCCGCGCGACGACCTGCTCCCCCACCCCGTGCGTACGCTCACGATGACCCGGCTGGCCGACGGGCTGGACGAGTCGGTCAAGTGCCTGTGGGTCTACGCGGCCAACCCGCTGGGCTCCACGTCCGACCAGAACCGGATCAGGGCGGCGCTGGCGCGGGAGGACCTGTTCACGGTGGTGATGGAGCAGTTCCCGACCGACACCGTCGACTACGCCGACTACGTGCTGCCCGCGACCATGCAGATCGAGCACCTGGACGTGCACCACGGCTACGGGCACATGTACATGGTGTGGAACGAGCCCGCCGTCGAGCCGCCGGGCGAGTGCCTGCCGACGACAGAGACCTTCCGGAGGCTCGCCCGGCTGATGGGCCTGACCGAGCCGTCCCTGTACGACAGCGACCTCGAACTGGCCGAGCAGACTCTCGCCCCGACGGGGATCTCCGTGGAGGAGATCCGCAAGCAGGGGTGGGCCCGGCTTCCGGTGGCCCACCCGTTCGTGCCGTTCACGGAGGGCTTCCCGACGCCGAGCGGGCGGCTGGAGTTCGCCTCCGAGAAGGCCGAGGCCGCCGGGCTGCCGCGCGTGGCGGGCTACGTTCCCTCGTTCACCGCCCGTACGGCTCCCGCCGACCGGCCGCACCCGCTCGTCATGATCACTCCGGCCGCGCACACGTTCCTGAACACGCAGTTCGCCAACAACCCGGAGCTGCGCAAGCGGTCGAAGGGCCCGCGGGTGCTGGTCAACCCGGCCGACGCCGCCTCCCGGGGGCTCGTGGACGGGCAGGCCGCCCGGGTCTTCAACGGCAACGGCGAGTTCAGGGCGTACGTGGAGGTCAGCGACAGAGTGGCGGCGGGGGTGGTGGCTGCGGAGAAGGGCAACTGGCCGAAGCTGTCGGCCGGCGCCAACCCCAACGCGCTGGTGGACGAGCGGGACGCCGACATGGGCAGGGGCGCGGTCTACCACGACAACTTCGTCGACGTCGCCCCGTTGTCACCCGAGGAGGAGCTTGAACCCCTCGTGTGAGGCGGCGAAGCCCAGCGAGCCGTAGAAGCGGTGGGCCTCGGTGCGGGCCTTGTCGGAGGTGAGCTGCACCAGCGCGCAGCCGCGCTCCCGGGCCCGCTCGATCGCCCACCGCATCATCTCCCGGCCGATTCCCCGGTTGCGGTAGGGCACGGCGACCCTGACCGCCTCGATCAGCGCGCGCTCGCCGCCCCGCCGCGACAGCCCGGGGATGTAGGTGATCTGCATGGTCCCGACCACCTCGCCGTCCGACTCCACGACGATCAACTCGTTGCGCGGGTCGGCGTCCACCTCTTCGAAGGCGGCGTGGTAGTCCGGCTCTCCGGGAGACGGGCGGGCGGCGGTGATCGGATCCTCGTTGATCATGGCCACGATGGCGGGGACGTCCTCACGCCGGGCCGTACGGAAGTGCAGCGACATGCCGGGGAGCCTAACCGGGGGGTGTCAGGGGCGGCTCAGGGACTTCCCCGATGCCGGAGAAGCGCCCGAAAAGGCACTCTGTAGTCATGAACGAACTGACCCGCATGGACGAGATGTCCTTGGCCGGCGCGGCCCTGCGCGGCGCGCCCTGGCGGGCCGCGGCGACGTCCGGTGGGGCGGTCGCGGCCACGAGCTTCCTCCTGGGCGTCATCCTGCCCGGCCCGGCCGACCTGACCTGGGCCCTGTGCGCGGGGATCACGGTGTTCGCCCTCGTCGCGGCGATCGGCGCGATCTCCAAGCCGGACGTCGGCGACCGGGTGACCCGGCAGGCCCGCCTCTGGGCGCTGCGCCACCCCTGGCGCTTCTCGCTCTACCCGGGCCTCGGCGCGGCGGCCCTCATGTATCCGGTCCAGCTCGTGATCGACCGCGAGGGCGTCTTCGGCTCGGCCTGGGACGCGCTGTGGGGCGGCGCGCTCGTGCTGCTGATCACCGCTGTCCTCACGCTCTCGATGCGCGGCCGGGCCAAGGCCCAGTAGATCGTCTCAGGCGGAGGCCGCGCGCTCGGCCTCGCTCCGGCAGACGCAGAACTCGTTGCCCTCGGGGTCGAGGAGAGTGACCCAGCCCGCGCCCTCCGGGGTGCGGTGGTCCTCGAACGGCTTGGCCCCGAGCGCGAGCAGCCGCTCCACCTCCTGGTCACGGGTGCCGTCCCCGGCCGGAGTCACGTCGAGGTGCAGGCGGTTCTTGACCGTCTTGCCCTCGGGCACCCGGATGAAGAGCAGGTGCGGAGGGCCGTCAGGACGGTCCAGCATGACCTCGTCGTCCTCCGGCTCGGAGTCGACCAGCGGCCAGCCCAGGGCTTCGCTCCACCACTGGGCCAGCTCGTACGGCTGGGGGCAGTCGATCGTCATCGTGTGGATCTCAATCACGCGCCCAGCCAATCGCGACACCACCAAAAGTGTCAAGCAGGTTATGGGGCCGCCTGGCGTGGTCGCAGCGCCCGGATGAGGCTCACCGCGGACACCAGGGCCCAGACGCCCTCAAGTAGCAGGAATCCCCAGTCGTCACCCGCGTACGCGAGCCACGCGAGCACCGCGGAGCCGACGAGGTTGAGCGTGAGGTAGATCTTCGAGCTGTTGTCGAGGACGTTCATCTGGGAGAGCAGGAACGCGCCGAGGATGAGGATGGCGCCGGCGATCTGCAGAACTTGGTCCATGTCCCTTCGCCCACCGTCTTCGCTGGTCCGGGTACGGCGGGCACCTCGTCCGGGAAGACCGCGGATCACGGCCTTCTCACTACGTGACCATACCGGTTGCGCCTAACCATTCCGTGCGATGTGTGGCACAGACCATGGATATCGCCGGTTACTCGCGGGTAGCATTCGTTTAGAGTTACCGACCAGTACGTTACCCCCGGGTTCGGTTCTAGGAGCGCACACAGATGGGTCACTACAAGAGCAACCTCCGCGACCTGGAGTTCAACCTCTTCGAGGTGTTCGGGCGCAGGGAGATCCTCGGCACCGGACCGTTCGCCGAGGTGGACGAGGACACCGCGCGCAGCGTGCTGGACGAGGTGAACCGGCTCGCCGCCGGTCCCATCGCCGACTCGTTCGAGGACGCCGACCGCCACCCGCCCGTCTTCGACCCCGCCACCCACAGCGTGACCATGCCGGAGAGCTTCAAGCGCTCCTACCAGGCCTGGGTGGACGCCGAGTGGTGGCGCCTGGAGCTGCAGCCGGAGCTCGGCGGCACGCCCGCCCCGCGCAGCCTCGTCTGGGCCATGGCCGAGATGGTGCTCGGCGCCAACCCCGCCGTGTGGATGTTCGCCTGCGGCCCGGCTTTCGCCCGCCTGCTGTTCGAGCTCGGCACCCCCGAGCAGAAGCGGTTCGCCGAGATGGCCGTCGAGCGGCGCTGGGGCGCGACCATGGTGCTGACCGAGCCCGACGCCGGCTCCGACGTGGGCGCCGGCCGTACGAAGGCGATCCAGCAGTCCGATGGGACCTGGCACATCGAAGGCGTCAAGCGCTTCATCACCAGCGCCGAGCACGACATGGCCGAGAACATCTTCCACCTCGTGCTGGCCCGGCCCGAGGGCGCCAAGCCCGGCACCAAGGGCCTGTCGATGTTCCTCGTGCCGAAGTACCTGGTGGACCTCGAGACCGGCGAGCTGGGCGAGCGCAACGGCGTGTACGTCACCAACGTCGAGAAGAAGATGGGCCTGAAGGTCTCCACGACCTGCGAGCTCACGCTCGGCGAGAAGCACCCCGCCGTCGGCTACCTTGTCGGCGACGCGCACGACGGCATCCGGCAGATGTTCATGGTCATCGAGCACGCCCGCATGATGGTGGGCGCCAAGGCCATCGCCACGCTGTCCACCGGCTACCTCACCGCGCTGGACTTCGCGAAGAACCGCGTCCAGGGCGCCGACCTCACCCGCTCGGGCGACAAGACCGCCCCGCGCGTCACGATCACCCACCACCCCGACGTACGCCGCGAGCTCATGCTGCAGAAGTCGTACGCCGAGGCGATGCGGGCGCTGGTCATCTACACGGCGACGATCCAGGACCAGATCCAGATCGCGGAGTTCGAGGGCCGCCGCGACGAGGCCGCCGAGGCGCTCAACGACCTGCTGCTCCCGCTGGTCAAGGGTGTCGGCTCCGAGCGGTCGTACGAGCTGCTGGCCCGCTCGCTGCAGACGCTCGGCGGCTCGGGCTTCCTGCAGGACTACCCGATCGAGCAGTACATCCGCGACTCGAAGATCGACTCCCTGTACGAGGGCACGACCGCGATCCAGGGCCAGGACCTGTTCTTCCGCAAGGTCCTGAAGAATCAGGGCGCGGCACTGGGGTCGCTGCTCGGCGAGATCAAGACGTTCGCCGCCTCCGAGGCCGGCAACGGACGGCTGAAGGTCGAGCGCGGCCTGCTCGACGAGGCGGCCGACGAGGTCAAGGCCATGGCCGACACGTTGGCCGGCTGGGCGATCGCCTCCATGGAGACGCCACAGGAGGTCTACAAGGTCGGCCTCAACACCACCCGGTTCCTCATGGCGCTCGGCGACCTGGTGCTGGGCTGGCTGCTGCTGCGCCAGGCCGAGATCGCGCTGAACGCCCTGTCCGCCTCGGAGGAGGACAAGGCGTTCTACACGGGCAAGGTCGCGGCGGCCTCGTTCTTCGCGCAGACCGTCCTGCCCCGCCTGGCCGCCGAGCGTCGCGTGCTCGCCGCCACCGGCCAGGACCTCATGGAACTGCCGGAAGAGTCGTTCTGACCTGGTTCGGCACGGCCGCCGCCCACGATCCGGTGCGGCGGCCGTACCGCGTCCGGGGCCGCACCGCTCCCGGGCCGGTCAGGTGAACGCGGGAAGCGGTGCGGCGGATCAGGGGAGGCACACCCTCAAGCGAAGGCGGGCCGTCACGCGGACGCGGGAAGCGGCCGGGCGGCGCTGTCCTCGTCGGTGTTGACGGTGCGAAGCAGTTCCTCGCGCTCGGGGGTGTTCTCCGGGCGGATGAAGCCGATGATCGTGAACAGCACCAGTGAGGTGGCCACCGGCGCGGCCGTCGCCACGGCGGTCGAGACGTCGCTCATGCCGTAGTTGGTGAGCCAGAAGACGAACAGGCCCGCCGCCCACGAGATCAGGGCGGCCGTCGGACCGGACCTGCGGAACAGCGGCAGCATGCCGAGCAGCAGCGGGATCGAGATCGGGCCCATGAGCCCGGCCACCCACTTGATGACGACCGTGATGATGTCCTTCAGCACCGGGCTGTTGACCTGGGTGGCCACGGCCATCGACAGTGCGATGAACGCCACCGTGGTGACCCGGGCCGCGACCAGACCGGCCCTGGTGTCCCAGGCCCGCGCCGCGCGTGACAGCACCGGGATGACGTCGCGGGTGAAGACCGAGGCGATCGCATTGGCATCGGAAGAGGCCATCGCCATCGTGTGCGAGAAGAAGCCGGCGATCACCAGCCCGAGCAGGCCGTGCGGGATGAGCTGGGTGGTCAGCAGCGCGTAGGAGTCGCTCGCGTCCGGCTTGGTCGCGTGGACCAGCAGCGGCGCGGCCCACATCGGGAAGAACAGCAGCAGCGGCCAGATCGCCCACAGCACGGCCGACAGCCGGGCGCCGCGGGCCGCCTGCCGGGGGGTGGGCGCGGCCATGTAGCGCTGGGCCTGGTTCCACATGCCGCCGTTGTACTCGAACGTCTTGATGAACAGGAACGCGAGCAGGAACGTCACGGTGAACGGGCCGTTCAGCGGCTGCGCGTGCTCCGGCGGGAGCCGGTCCCACATGCCGCTCAACGCGCTGACGCCGCCGAGCTTGGCGAGGACGGCGAACAGCATGACGACGCCGGCGAGGAGCTGGATGACGAACTGCCCGAAGTCGGTGAGCGCGTCGGCCCACAGGCCGCCGACCGTGCAGTAGACGGCGGTGACGACGCCGGTGATCAGGATGCCCTGGTTGAGCGACAGCCCGGTGAACGTCGAAAGCAGGGTGGCGATCGCGGCCCACTTGGCGCCGACATCCACGATCTTCAGCAGGCCGCCGGACCAGGCGAGCGCCTGCTGGGTCGGCACGTTGTACCGCTTGGCGAGGAACTCCAGCGGTGAGCTGACCCTGAGCTTCGCGCGGATCCGGTTCAGCCGTGGCGCGAACAGCACCGAACCGATCGCGACGCCGATCGCGATCGGGAACGCCCAGGTGACGTACGAAGTGGCGCCGTAGAGGTAGGCGAGGCCGGCGTACCCGGTGAACATGACGGCGCTGTAGCCGGACATGTGGTGCGAGATGCCGGCCAGCCACCAGGGCATCTTGCCCCCGGCGGTGAAGAAGTCACTGATGTTGCCGATACGCCGGTGCGAATAGACGCCAATCGCCACCATGACGATGAAATAGGCGCCGAGAACGTACCAGTCCAATGGGTTCACGCGCGTCGTACCTCCGGGTGAACGGCGGCACCCGGACCGACAACCGCCTGGCCTCGTTACGATGCGCCCGCCCTCCGCCCCCGTCAATGGCGGGTTCGCAGGTCACGGGCGCACGGGAGAGGCGGATCCAGGCCGTGACGCAGGTCACAGACTGTTCATAATTGTGAACCAGCTCCGCGTATCTGAATCGTTATCAGGAACGGCCTTGATCTCACACAGGGCGGAGGGTGAAAGTGTGCGGCGAAATGAGATTCCAGCAAGCGGCACACAACGGACCCTTCACCGCCTGGCACCGGTGATCGTCCGGCAAGGCCCGTGCGCGACCGGGAGGACGAGGGGCGCCGCCGCCCGCCCTCCACGTGAGCATGCCCGGGAGCGTTTCAGACGGCCGCGACCACGGTGGCGGAGCGGCGTTCGAGCGCGGCCGAGAGGACCGCGAGCACGAGCGCGGAGGCGGTGAGGAGGGCGCCCACCCAGTTGGGCGCGGTGTAGCCCAGGCCCGCCGCGATGACGAGGCCGCCGAGCCAGGAGCTCAGGGCGTTCCCGAGGTTGAAGGCGCCGATGTTGACGGCCGAGGCCAGCGTCGGCGCGCCGTGGGCCAGGTCCAGCACGCGCTTCTGCAGCGGCGGCACGGTGGCGAAGCCGAGCGCCCCGACCAGGACGACGGTGACCGCGGCGAGGACCTTGCTGTGCGCGGTCAGCGTGAAGGCGGCGAGGACGACCGCGAGGGCGCCCAGCGAGACGTACAGCATCGGCATCAGCGCGCGGTCGGCGAACCTTCCGCCGACGAGGTTGCCGGCGACCATGCCGAGGCCGAAGAGGACCAGCAGCCAGGTGACCGCCCCTTCGGGGTAGCCCGCGACCCGGACCATCATCGGCGCGATGTACGTGATGGCCGCGAAGACGCCGCCGAACCCGAGCACGGTCATGCCCATCGCCAGCAACACCTGCACGTCGCGAAGGGCGGCCACTTCGTGGCGCAGGCGTACGCCCTCGGGCCGCGGCATCTCGGGCACGAGCACGGCGATGCCGATCAGGCCGACGACGCCGAGCGCGGCGACGACGGCGAAGGTGGTCCGCCAGCCGGCCACCTGGCCGATCAGGGTGCCCAGGGGTACGCCGACGACGTTGGCCACGGTCAGACCGGTGAACATCAGGGCGATCGCCCCGGCCCTCCGGTGCGGGGCGACCAGTTCGGCCGCGACCACGGAGCCGATGCCGAAGAACGCGCCGTGCGCCAGCGAGGCGACCACACGACCGGCCAGCATCACCCCGAAGCCGGGCGCGAGAGCCGAGAGCAGATTGCCGGCGATGAACAGCGCCATCAGCAGCATCAGCACGCGCTTGCGGGACATGGTCGTCCCCAGCACGGTCATCGGCGGGGCGCCGACGACCACGCCCAGGGCATAGCCCGTGACGAGCAGGCCGACGGTCGGGATGGAGACCCCGAGATCGGACGCCACCTGCGGGAGCAACCCCGTGATCACGAACTCGGTGGTCCCGATCCCGAACGCCCCGATGGCGAGGGCTACGAGTGCGAGAGGCATGAACGTCCCCAACGATTGCAGGAGCAAGTAACAGGCGCAGACAATAGTTGCAGACGCTTGATACTTGCAAGCGCGGGCTATTGCACGGTTGGAGTATCCTCGTCTCAGTCACACGCGTACGGAGGGAGAGCCGATGACGGCCACCGATCCCGCCCTCACCGCGCTCGCGCAGGGCTGGTGCGCGCTCTCCCTGTTGCACGAGAAGATCGAGGCGCACATCGAGCGCGCCCTGCAGACCAAGCACAGCCTGAGCGTGCGGGAATACTCCCTGCTGGAGACGCTCAGCCGGCAGCACGACGGCCCCGGCGGCCATCTGCAGATGAAGCAGGTCGCCGACGCCGTGGTGCTCAGCCAGAGCGCGACGACCCGCCTGGTGACCCGGCTGGAAGAGCGGGGACTGCTCACCCGCTACCTGTGCCCCACCGACCGCCGCGGGATCTACACCGACGTCAGCCCCGCGGGCCTGGCGCTGCTCGCCGAGGCCCGGCCCACGAACGACACCGCCCTGCGGGAAGCCCTCGACCAGGCGGCCCAGAACCCCAGGCTCGCTCCGCTGGTCGAAGCGGTCGAATCACTGCATCCGCAGGCGTGAACCTAGAGGGCGTACTGCACGGCCGCACGGTCGGCGAGGATCGGCGTGATGCACTCGTCGATCACCGCCCGGTGAGCCGGGTGGTCGCGGTAGACGACGTAGTCCTCCGGGGAGTCGAAGTCGGCGACCACGGCGAAGGAGAAGTTGCCCTGGTTGACGCCCGCGTCCGGGCCGATCCGGTAGACACGCAACTCGGGGATGACGTCCGGCAGCCCGCCCAGCCGCCTGGCCACCTCGGCACGCTGCTCCTCGGTGGCGTCCTCGGTCCACTTCAGCAGCACGACGTGGCGGAACATGCACTCCCCCTGGGACGAGACCCACACGGCCCGGCGGCCGCACCCTTCACGGCATCCTCTCATCTCCCGCGTCCGCGGGGCGCACCACCGTCCGGCGGACGCCGGCGACCAGGCCGATCACATCTGCGTCCTCACAGCCAGTGCCACTCGATGGAGGCCTGCCTGCGCCGTCCGGCGAGCCACTCGCCGAAGGCGGTCTCGCCCGCCGCGGCCAGCGTCCCCGGGTCGTCCCGCGCCACGCGGCGCTCCAGCACGATCCCGGTCAGATAGCCGTCGCCGTGCGCCACCGGCCCGATCAGCGTGTCGTGCGCGGCGTGGCGCAGGGGCGCGGGCAGGTCCCTGGCCCACCGCTCGCCCACGGTCACCACGGCGTCGCCACAGCCCACCAGGCCGCCCACGCCGCGCAGCAACTCCCCGTTCACCGGCTGCGAGCCGGTCACCCACAGCGCGCGTACGCGGTCGAAGTCGCAGCGGTGGGCCGCGAAGTGGCCCGGTGCGAGCTCGGTCTCCTTGCGCCGCCGGAAGCGCCGCCGCCGCGCGATCCCGGCGATGAACGCCTCGAACTGCTCGCCGGACAGCGACATCTCCACCAGCCAGGCCAGCGTGGAGGCGCGGTCGCGCAGGCCGTGGCCGGCGCGGAACTCCTCAGCGGCGGCCCGGATGTCGGCGTCGTCGAGCGGCTCGCCGTCCTCCAGCGTCTCGTTCATCAGCAGGCACTGCTCGACGATCTCGTCGTGGACGTCGCGGTCGCCGTACGGCCGCCGGGGCAGCAGCATGAGCGCCTCGGCGACGCGCAGGCGCACGCGGTCGACGGTGACCAGATATCCGGCGGCCCAGTGGGCCGAGTGCTCGGCAGGCCAGGGCACGCCGTCGTCCGGAGAGGCGGAAAGGGCCACGGTGCCACCCTGCGGATGTTCGACGAGCAGGTCGTAGTCGACCAGTGGGCTGTCCGGACGCAGGCCGACGACGAGCTGGGCCCGCGCCTCCGGGTGGGTGGCGCCCCACGCCGCGGCCAGGACCCTGGCCTCGGGAAGGGCCGTACGGCGGCGGCGCAGGCCGCGGAGCAGTTCGACGGCTTCGGCGAGGACCGCGGCGAACGCGGTCACCGACACGGCGGTCATGCCGCGGTCACCCGCGACCTGACGGGAAACTCACCGCTGTCCCGCCAGGTCACGGGGACGCCCAGGCGCTCGATCTTCGGGAGGACACGGCGCACGGTGGTGTCCTGCCGGTCGCTCGGTATGAGGATCACAAGCGAACGGTAGGAATCCGAGCTTGGACCTCACTGGTTCGGATCTTGCATCCGACTTGAGTGGTCCCCGCTCAGCTCCAGGCGAGCATGCGGAGGGGGTCCTCAAGCATGGCGCCGACGTCGCGCAGGACGTACGAGCCGAGCTCGCCGTCGACCACGCGGTGGTCGAACGACAGCGCCAGCGTGGTGACCTTGCGGACCGCGAGCTGCCCGTCGACCACCCAGGGCATGTCCCTGATCTGGCCCACGGCGAGGATCGCCACCTCTCCCGGATTGAGGATCGGCGTGCCGGCGTCGACGCCGAAGACGCCCACGTTGGTGATCGTGATCGTGCCGCCGCTCAGCTCGGCGGGCTGGCACTTCCCGGCCCGCGCCCGCTCGGTGAGCTCGCCGAGCGCCCGGGCGAGCTCGGGCAGCGACATCGCGTCGGCGTCCTTGACGTTCGGCACGATCAGCCCGCGATCGGTGGCGGCGGCGATGCCGAGGTTCACGTAGTGCTTGACCACGATCTCCTCGCCGGTCCACGTGGCGTTGGCCATCGGGTGCCGCTTCACCGCGGTGATCAGGGCCTTCGCCACGAGGAGCAGCGGGGAGACCTTGACCTCGGCGAACTCGGGCAGCGTACGCAGCCGCCTGACCGCCTCCATCGTCTCGGTGACGTCGACCTGCAGCCACTCGGTCACGTGCGGGGCCGAGAACGCGCTGGCCACCATCGCCTGCGCGGTCGCCTTCCTGACCCCCCTGACCGGGATGCGCTCCTCCCGGGCCCCGGCCTCCCGCCGCGCGGCGGCCGGAACGGCGGTGGGCGCCGCCATCGCGGCCTCCACGTCCGCCCGGGTGATCGACCCCTGGGGGCCGGTGCCCGTGAGGGTCGCCAGGTCGACACCGAGGTCCTTGGCGAGCTTGCGGACCGGCGGCTTGGCCAGGACGCGCGCCCGCGCGGACGCCTCGGATCCGTTGCCCTGTGCTGCACCAATACCCCGTGCGGCACCGGCCGGAGCGGCGACGACCGGAGCGGCGACGACCGGAGCGGTCGGCGGGGGCGCGGCGGTCCGCGCCGCGGGGACCGGCCCGGCGGTCTGGACAGGCGAGACCGGCGGAGCGGACGCGGCCGGCTTGCGGGGGCGGCGGCGGGTGGCCGCCGTCTTGACGCCGTACCCGACCAGCACCGGCTGACGCTTCTCCTTCGCCGGAGCGTCGTTCCGCACGTCCGGCACCATGTCGTCCGCCAGCGCCTCCCGGCCCGCACCGGCGCCGTCACCGCCCTCGCCGTCCTCGACCGAGATGATCGGGGCGCCGACGTCCACGGTCTGGCCCTCGCTGACCATCAGGGCGGAGACGGTGCCCTCATAGGGGCACGGCAGCTCGACGACGGCCTTGGCCGTCTCGATCTCCACGATCGTCTGGTTGATCTTCACCGAGTCGCCCGGGGCGACGTGCCACTTGACGATCTCGGCCTCGGTCAGCCCCTCGCCCACGTCGGGGAGTTTGAACTCACGGAGCATGAGAAGTCCCTCCTCCTCAGTACGCGAACGAGCGGTCCACGGCGTCGAGCACGCGGTCCAGGTCGGGCAGGTAGTGGTCCTCCAGCCGGGACGGCGGGTACGGCGTGGAGAACCCGCCCACCCGCAGCACCGGCGCCTCCAGGCTGTAGAAGCAGCGCTCGGTGATGCGCGCCGCCAGTTCGGCCCCGAAGCCGGTGAAGACGGGGGCCTCGTGTGCGACGACGCACCGCCCGGTCCGCGTCACGGACTCGGTCAGGACGTCCACGTCGAGGGGGTTGAGCGAGCGCAGGTCGATGACCTCGATGTCCCGCCCGTCCTCCTCCGCCGCCGCCGCGGCCTCCAGGCAGGTCTTCACCATCGGCCCGTACGCGACCAGCGTGACGTCGCGGCCCTGCCGTACGGTGCGGGCGCGGTCGAGCGGCAGCCCGGGGGCGGCGAGGTCGACGTCGGCCTTGTCCCAATAGCGGCGCTTGGGCTCGAAGAAGATGATCGGGTCGTCGCAGCGGACGGCGTCCTGGATCATCGTGTACGCGTCCGCCGCGTTCGAGCACGCGACCACCCGCAGGCCCGCGGTGTGAGTGAAGTACGCCTCGGGCGACTCCGAGTGGTGCTCGACCGCACCGATGCCGCCGCCGCAGGGGATGCGCACGACGACCGGCAGCTTGAGCGCGCCGAGCGACCGCAGCGGCATCTTGGCGAGCTGGGTGATGATCTGGTCGGCGGCCGGGAACACGAACCCGTCGAACTGGATCTCGCAGACCGGCCGGTAGCCGCGCAGGGCCAGGCCGATCGCCGTCCCGACGATGCCCGACTCGGCGAGCGGCGTGTCGATCACGCGGTCCTCGCCGAAGTCCTTCTGCAGGCCGTCGGTGACGCGGAAGACGCCGCCGAGCTTGCCGACGTCCTCTCCCATCACGAGCACCTTGGGGTCGTCCTCCATCGAGCGGCGGAGTCCCTCGTTCAGCGCCTTGGCAAGAGTGAGTGTGGTCATCGTTCGAACCCCGCCAGGTAGGTCAGGTACTGCTCGCGTTCCTCGTCGAGGAGTGCATGGGCGCCGGCGTACACGTGATCAAAGATAGCCCCGGGGGGCGGGTCGGGCAGCGCCAGGCACCGGCTTCGCACGTCCTTGCCGAGCGCGTCGGCCTCGGCGTCGATCTTCTCGAAGAACTCCTGGTCGGCGAGCTGGTTCTTGAACAGGTACGCCTTGACCCGCTCGATGGGGTCCTTCAGCTTCCACGCCTCAAGCTCGTCGGCGAGGCGGTAGCGGGTGGGGTCGTCGGAGGTGGTGTGCGCGCCCATGCGGTAGGTGAACGCCTCGATCAGCGTCGGCCCCTGCCCCTCGCGGGCGTTCTGCAACGCCCGGCGGGTCACGGCGAGGCAGGCGAACACGTCGTTGCCGTCCACGCGGATCCCGGGGAAGCCGAAGCCGGACGCCCTCTTGTAGAGCGGGATCTTCGACTGCTTCTCCAGCGGCTCGGAGATGGCCCACTGGTTGTTCTGGCAGAAGAACACGACGGGGGCGTTGAACACCGAGGCCCAGATGAAGGACTCGTTCACGTCGCCCTGGGAGGTCGCGCCGTCGCCGAAGTAGACGATCGTGGCCGCCTCGGCGCCGTCGCGCTGGATGCCCATGGCGTAGCCGACCGCGTGCAGGGCCTGGGAGCCGATGACGATCGTGTAGAGGTGGAAGTTGTGCTCGGCCGGGTCCCATCCGCCGTTGCTCACGCCGCGGAAGAGGCCGAGCAGCTTGACCGGGTCGACATCGCGGCACCAGGCCACGCCGTGCTCTCGATAGGTGGGGAAGGCCATGTCGGCGTCCGTGAGCGCCCGGCCGGAGCCGATCTGGGCCGCCTCCTGCCCGAGCAGGGACGCCCAGATGCCGAGCTCGCCCTGCCGCTGGAGCGCGACGGCCTCCAGGTCGATGCGGCGGACGAGGACCAGGTCACGGTAGAGGGAGCGGACCTCCTCCGCGGTCAGCTCGATGTCGTAGTCGGGATGCTCGACCCGCTCCCCTTCCGGGGTGAGCAGTTGGACGAGCTCCGGGGGTGCGTCTACACCACGAGGGGCGTCGGCTGTCACGTGCCACTCCTGTGCGTCTCGGGCCCCCGCGGGTGGGGTCACCCCCGCAGGAAGGCCGGGTCGTCTGGCGTACGGTCGCTGGGGTGGGCGACCGGGCGCATATGTGGACATCGTGGCAGAAGTCACACCCCTTAGCGCAAGACCCCACCCCCCCGTCCACACTTCTCCGATTCCCGGACTGTGAGACGCCACACCCCGGCGCGGCATCCCGGCCCGTCGGGGGCGTGCCGGCGGGGCGGCACTAGGCTTGACCCAAGCGGACCCGCGAACGGGGACCTTTCCCAAACCGGCGGGCCCTCATTCGAATTGGAGGAACATCGTGGCGCGCGTCATCGTCGACGTCATGCTCAAGCCGGAGATCCTCGACCCGCAGGGCCAGGCGATCGCCCGGGCGCTGCCGCGACTCGGCTTCTCCGGGGTCTCCGGGGTGCGGCAGGGCAAGCGGTTCGAGCTGGAGCTGGACGGCCCGGCCGACGAGGCCGCGCTTTCGGATGTCCGAAAGATGGCCGAAACCCTGCTCGCCAACACGGTCATCGAGGACTTCTCGATCCGCGTCGAGGGGTAGACGTGGCGCATTTCACACCACTACTTCCGCAGCTTTTCCACCCCTAATCCGGCATCGGTCCGTCTCGAACCCACCTATGCGGAGCGTCCTGAATAACGGGGACGTGATTTTGCGGTTAGCCCTGATTCATCGGGGAAACCTACCTTGGTGACCTTCGACACCGGGGAGGGGTCCGGTGGATATTGAGTTCTCACTGGCGATGCCACGGGACGCGATCGGCATCCCGATGGTCCGCCGAGTGGTGGGAGACGCGCTCCGGTCTCTCGGGGTGACCGAGGAGTGCGTGTCCGACATACTCCTGGCCACGTCCGAGGCGTGCGCCAACGCGGTGCGGCACGGTGGTCCCGCCAACCGCTACGAGGTCATGGCCACCATAGGCAACGGCCGCTGTGAGTTGCGCGTCACCGACGAAGGCGAGGGGCTGCACATGATCCCCCGGCAGTATCCGCCGGCAGAGACCGAGAACGGCCGGGGCATCCTGATCATGCGCGCCGTCGTGGACGATCTCTCGTTCGACATCACGCCCGGGCGCGGCACGACCGTGCGTCTGTGCAAGGAACTCGACTGGGACGAGGACGCCATCGCCCACCACCTCACCCTCGATCGCCACCTCGCCGTGGTCTGAGGGCCCCGGTTCCGCACCGCGCCGGGCTCGGGAAACCCCCGGCGCGACGCGTGATCGGGAGTGGGCCTCCGCAGGGGGAGCCGGTTTGGCGGCTCCGATACCCTGAGGTGTACCGCCACTGACCGCCGTCCGGCACATGAGACGGTGGCGTCCGGCCTGGCGGGGACCCTTGGAGGGAATACTGTCATGAGCGCTGCCCGGGTGGGCGTCGTCACCTTCCCCGGAACACTCGACGACCAGGACGCCGCGCGAGCCGTACGGCTGGCCGGAGCGGAGGCGGTGCCCCTGTGGCACGCCGATCACGACCTCAAGGGAGTCGACGCCGTCTTCCTGCCCGGCGGGTTCTCCTACGGCGACTATCTTCGCTGCGGAGCGATCTCCCGGTTCTCCCCTCTCATGACCGAGCTGATACCGGCCGCCCAGGCCGGGCTGCCCGTGCTCGGCACCTGCAACGGCTTCCAGATCCTCTGCGAGGCGCACCTGCTGCCGGGCGCGCTGACTCGCAACGAGGGTCTCCACTACATCTGCCGCGACCAGCGCATCCGCGTGGAGAGCACGCGTACGGCGTGGACGGCCGACTTCGCGGACGGCCAGGAGATCGTGCTGCCGATCAAGCACGGCGAGGGCCGTTACGTGGCCGACGCCGCCACGCTGGCGGCGCTGGAGGGCGAGGGCCGGGTGGTCTTCCGCTACGCGGGCGGCAACCCGAACGGCTCGCTCAACGACATCGCCGGGATCACCAACGAGGCCGGGAACATCGTCGGTCTCATGCCCCACCCCGAGCACGCGGTCGAGGACCTGACCGGCGCGCCGAGCGTGGACGGCCGCCACTTCTTCACCTCCATCCTGAAGAGGCTGGTGAACGCGTGAGCACCGGGAGCGAACGAGGACCAATGAGCACCGACAGTGTGAGGCGCGCGCAGGAGACGCCGGACGAGCGCCAGCCGTACGCCGAGCTGGGCATGAAGGACGACGAGTACCAGCGCGTACGCGAGATCCTCGGGCGCCGCCCGACCAGCTCAGAGCTGGCGATCTACTCGGTGATGTGGAGCGAGCACTGCTCCTACAAGTCGTCCAAGGTGCACCTGCGGCAGTTCGGGACCAAGGCGCCCAAGTCGGAGGCCCTGCTCGTCGGCATGGGCGAGAACGCCGGCGTGGTCGACATCGGCGACGGCTGGGCCGCCACCTTCAAGATCGAGTCGCACAACCACCCGTCGTACGTCGAGCCGCACCAGGGCGCCGCGACCGGCGTCGGCGGCATCGTGCGCGACATCATGTCGATGGGCGCCCGGCCGGTCGCGGTCATGGACTCGCTGCGCTTCGGCGGGGCCGACCAGCCCGACACGCGCCGCGTGCTGCCCGGAGTCGTCGAGGGCATCAGCCACTACGGCAACTGCCTCGGCCTGCCCAACATCGGCGGCGAGGTCGTCTTCGACCCCTGCTACATCGGCAACCCGCTGGTCAACGCCCTGTGCGTCGGCCTGCTGCGCAAGGACCAGATCAAGCTGGCCACCGCGCCCGGCCCCGGCAACAAGGTCGTGCTGTTCGGCGCCAGGACCGGCGCGGACGGCATCGGCGGCGCGTCGGTGCTGGCATCGGCCACCTTCGAGGACGAGTCGCAGGCCAAGCGGCCCGCCGTGCAGGTCGGCGACCCGTTCATGGAGAAGCTGCTGATCGAGTGCTGCCTGGAGCTCTACCAGGCGGACGTGGTCGTCGGCATCCAGGACCTCGGCGCGGCCGGGGTGTCCTGCGCCACGACCGAGCTGGCCGCCAAGGGCACCGGCGGCATGGAGGTGAACCTCAACCTCGTCCCGCTGCGCGATCCCACACTGCGGCCCGAGGAGATCCTGATGAGCGAGTCGCAGGAGCGCATGATGGCGGTCGTCACGCCCGACGACATCCCGGCCTTCATGGCGATCTGCGACAAGTGGGACGTCCCGGCGACCGTGATCGGCGAGGTCACCGACACCGGCAGGCTCGTCATGACGTGGGACGGCGAGGTCATCGTCGACATCCCGCCGGGCACCGCCGCCGACGAGGGCCCGGTCTACGAGCGCCCGTTCCACGAGCCCGCCGGGCAGGCGGCGCTCAACGCCGACGGCCCCGAGCGCCTGCCGAGGCCCGAGGACCTGCGGGAGACGCTGCTCACCCTGCTCGGCTCGCCCAACCTCGGGTCGAAGGAGTGGGTGACCTCCCAGTACGACCGGTACGTCCGGGGCAACACGGTGCTGGCCCAGCCCGCCGACTCCGGCATGCTGCGCATCTCCGAGGTCATGCCGGGCGCTCAGGAGACCACCGGCGGCATCGCGCTCGCCACCGACGGCAACGGCCGCTACGCGAAGCTCGATCCGTACACGGGGGCCCAGCTCGCACTGGCGGAGGCGTACCGCAACGTGGCGGTGACCGGCGCGAAGCCGCTCGCCGTCACCAACTGCCTCAACTTCGGCTCGCCCGAGGACCCCGAGGTCATGTGGCAGTTCTCCGAGGCCGTACGCGGGCTCGCCGACGCCTGCCGGACCCTGGGCGTGCCGGTGACCGGCGGCAACGTGTCGTTCTACAACCAGACGGGCTCGACCGCGATCAACCCGACGCCGGTGGTCGGCGTGCTCGGCGTGATCGACGACGTGGCGCAGCGGGTCAGGTCCGGCTTCACGGCCCCCGGCCTGCGTGTCCTCCTGCTGGGCGAGACCCGCGAGGAGTTCGGCGGCTCGGAGTGGGCGCACGTCGTCCACGGCCACCTGGGCGGCCTGCCGCCGCAGGCGGACCTGGAGGCCGAGCGCGCCCTGGCCGCGGTGCTGACCGAGGCGGCGGCCCGCGGGCTGCTGGAGGGCTCGCACGACCTGTCCGACGGCGGTCTCGCGATCGCCTTGGCGGAGTCGTGCCTGGCCCAGGGCGTCGGCTGCACGGTGACCCTGCCGGGCGATGACGCCTTCGCCGAGCTGTTCAGCGAGTCGGCCGCACGGGCGCTGGTGTGCGTGCGGCCCGAGGCGTTCGACGCCGTGGCCGACCTGTGCGCCCGCTACGAGGTCCCCTGCTCCGGGCTCGGCCTCACCGGCGGTTCCGCGCTCACGGTCGAGGGCGTCCTCGACGTCCCGGTCGAGGAACTCCGGGAGGTCCACGCGTCCGCGCTCCCGCGCGTCTTCGGCTGATCGCAACTGGGCAGGCCCTTCCGGACAGATCGTCCGGAAGGGCCTGCTTGCCTTTCGCGTGCCGTCAGACGGCGTTGACGTGGCAGGTGGCGGTCATCGTCTTGGACGGGTCGCTCTCGGAGGCAGCCGTGAGCTTCACCGTGGCGTGACGGCTGCCGCCCGCGGACTGCTGGGCGAAGACGGTGACGGTCTCCTTGCCGCCGAAGTCGACGGCCGCGAGGGCGTTGGGCGTGATCGTGGTCCAGCCGTTCCCTTCGACCTCGGCCTTCAGCCGGTAGACGTCACTGTTCAGGTACGCGCTGACGTCCTCGGGGTGCTGCCCCTGAGCGGAGGCGGCCTTGCCGGTGTTGAACAGCGGGAAGCTGCACATCGACACGCCCTTCTGGGCGGCGGGGACGCCGGCGCCCGGCAGCAGCTTCACGCCCCGCTTCTGCGGGCCCGCGCCGTCGAGGGACTTGATCGCCACCGTGTACAACAAGGTCCCCTTGGCGTCGCGCTGCACGTCTGTGACGTAGAAGTGCAGGCGGTTGGCCTGGTCGACGTACTCGTACTGGCTGCCCGAGTCGGTGCCCGCGTGGAAGAGGGCGTCGGCGAGCTGGCGGTAGTCACCGATCGTGATCGGGACCTTGGTGCCGTCGGGCAGGACGTAGTCCGTCATCTGGATGTCCTGCGGGTTGGCGTCGATCACCCACTCGAACGGCGCCCGGTCCTGGTTCTTGGTCTTGGCCAGGAGCACGCCGGAGTCGGGGGTGAAGGAGTCGCTGCCGATCCGGTCGACGACCTCGACGGTGTAGTTGTCGTAGCCGCCGCCGTCGCAGAGCGGGTCGGTCCGCTGACTGCACGACCCCGTGGACTTGTCACCGGTGTCGAAGGAGATGTTGACGCCGGTCAGCCGGCCCTTGCCCGGCTGGACCTCGCGTGCGGTCACCTTGGCGACCACCAGGCCGGAGTCGCTGAGCGCCTCGCGCGACAGGCGCAGGACGTTCTGCTCGTCGACCATGCCCAGCTTGATCTTGTTGCGCAGCATGTGCTGGGCGCCCATCGACGCGCCCGCCGTCGGCGGGATCAGCCAGCGGCTGTGCGGGCCGCCGGGGCCGTTGAAGCTGCCGCGGCTGAGCATCTCCCAGATGCCGGTGTAGGCCCGGACCGGCGGGTTGCCGTACGGGTTGTTGTAGTTGTCCAGGACGCCCAGGATGTGGCTGAACTCGTGGGCGAAGACCCCCTGGCCGGAGCTCTCGGCCTGAACAGAGTCGACGCCGATGTTCGCGTTGGGCCAGAACGTCGAGCCGGCGGCCCAGGACGTCCAGTCCACGTAGCGGGTCTTGGACCAGTTGGGCAGGTTCGGGTCCGGCGGCCCGAAGTCGTCGGTGACGTCCTCCTTGGTGGGGAACTTCATCATGCCGAACTCCTGCCAGGTCGACGACTCGTCCTGGCCGGCGCTCAGATAGAAGACGAAGTCGAACTGGGAGGCGACGTCCTTGCCGACGTCGGCGAGCCAGGCGGCGTTGCCGTCGGCGCGCAGGTTCTTGTTGCAGTTGTCCCCCGCCGGGCAGGCGTCCCGCTGGTACTCCATCGCGTACTCGTGCGACTTGCCCGGCATGCGGTATGGGCCGAACGCGGTGAGGTCGACGCCGTACCGGCCGCCGGAGTCCTCCATCCAGTACTCGTGCAGGGTGTGGCCCTTGTTGAGCTGGTTGGGGGTGTTGAGAAAGTCCTGGTAGAACTTGGCGACTCGGTCACGGGGGACGTCGTGGGCCTCGGCGCTGGGGTTGCCGAAGACCGTCGAGTTCTGCGGCTGAGTGACCACGAACGACTGGTTGGGGTAGTCCACCAGCACCAGCGCGCCCTTGAAGGTGCGCGCCGAGCCCTTGGTGGCGGGGTTCGCCCAGTCGGTGCCCGGGATCTTCTTGTAGTCCGCCCACGTCATGTGGTCGGGGTTCTTCCAGTTCTGCGGATCGATCGGCGCGACGACCCGAGACGCGCGGCCGTGCAGTGCCTGAGCCTGGTCCGGCTCGTCGCGCTGCCAGGGCTGGGTCTGGGGCCAGTGGTCACGCCGCCAGGGGAGATCGGGGTCTCCCCCGGGGGCCGCGGAGGCGGGAGCCGCCGTCAGCGCGAGCGGGGCGAGCGCGATGGCCGCCAGCATGCCCGGGAACACCGTTTTTGAGACTTTCACGAATTATGACGCTATAGAGACTATTGAGGCAGATCATCGGTCACTTGTAGGGAAGACCAGCGGACCCTTCTCCTACAGATGTCGAAGCGTCCAGGTGGAGGCCGAGTAGTGGATCTGCAGCAAATCGTGGACGATCTCGCCCTTCGTCTGGAAAGACCTCTGCTACTCGAGGACGGCCGCCAGCACGTCGTCGCGTACAGCGAGCAGGACGGGCCGATGGACGACGTCCGCCGCCAGTCGATCCTGCGCCGCCACACTACCCCCGACGTGCGCGCCTACCTACGCGCCGCGGGCATCCACGAGGCGACCGAGCCGCTGCGCACGCCCGGAGTCCCGGAGCTGGGGCTGCTGCCGCGGGTCTGCGTCCCCGTACGGCACGACGGCCTGCCGCTCGGCTTCCTCTGGTTCATCGACGCGGCCCCGGCCATGACCGAGCCGGAGATCGCGGTCGCGGCGGAGGCCGCGCCCACGCTGGCCCTGACCCTGTTCCACGAGAGCCTGGCCTCCCAGCTCGCCTCGCGCCGCGAACTGGAGGCCGTCACCGGACTGCTGCTCCGCGAGCCCGACGCCGGCAGGTCCCTGATCGAGGCCGGTGCGTTTCCTCACGGCATGCCCGTGACCGTGGCGGTCGCCAAGCCCGTCCTCGGCGGGGCCGACGAGACCCTGCGGCTGACGCTGGAGCGCGGGCTGTTGGCCCTGCGGCGGCGCCTGGCCAGGCACCATCCCCTGCATCTGGTGCGCTACGAGCACGCCGTACTGCTCACCGCGGGCACCCGCGCCTTCCCCGAGGAGATGCACGCGGCCCTCGGGACGCCGGTGCTGGTCGGGATCGGCTCGCCGCGCCCCTCGCTCTCCCTCGCCGCCGAGTCGTACGAGGAGGCGTTGCACGCCGCCGAGGTCGTCGCGAAGGTGCCGGACTTCGGGCGCTCGGCGGAGTGGGACCGCCTCGGCGTCTACCGCATGCTGTCCGGGATGCCGCACGGCAACCTCCATCCGGGGCTGGCACGGCTGCTGAACGAGGCCCAGCACCGGCCGCTGCTGGAGACCCTGGAGATCTACCTCGACCTCGCCGGCAACGCCCAGGCCGTCTCCCGCCGACTCCGCCTGCACCGTACCTCGCTCTACTACCGGCTTCGCCGGGTCGAGGAACTGGCGGAGACCGACCTCAGGGACGGCGAGGAGCGGCTGAGCCTGCATCTCAGCCTCAAACTCGCCCGCCTCTCCGGCCGCTACCGCCCATCCCCCCTCCCCGTGGAGCCCGAAAACACCGGCCACCACTGATTGCCCGAGTTCGTCGCCGAGGGCTGGGTCCACGGCTATCGGTTGGCGGATTCGCGCGTTCGCGGCATAGGAGACCTCACTGCGCCGCCTGGAAGCTCCGGTCCTCGCGAAGCCCGCTTCGCTGGGCTTCGCTCCGGTCCTCACTCCCAGCCGCTCCGCTCGTTCCCCACCGCTTCAGCTGACCGCTCGTGGCTGGGGAGGCGCTGGTTTGCGGGCGATGAGGCGGTGGAAGTCGAGCGCGACCCGCCGGCCGAACGCCTCCGCCGCGCGGAAGGGCTCGTCACCGACCTGGAAGGCGAGCAGCAGGTGCCCGCCCGGGGCCCGCAGCCGACGTCGGCCACCGGCCCGGGAACGCCCGACGCCCGCACCAGTTCGGCGTACGCGGCGAGCATCGCGCGCTCGAACGGCTTCTCGTTCAACTGGTGCCGGAGGTGATCGGCGTAGTCCATGGCGGCGGTGTCGTAGGCGCCCGGGCGGCCTACAGGTAGGGGGGCTCGGTCATGATCGGAAACCTTGGGCTCCGGAGCCGGCGACAGCCCCCGTAAGCGACGAAGGCCCTTCCGGTAACCCCTCCGGAAGGGCCTTCGCAGTGCCGTACGCCAACGCCTCATCGCGTACGGCAAGCATGGGTGGCGCGTCCGGTGGAGCCCCCACGGACTCCACCAGCACGCTCCGCGAGAGCCTTACGAGATCTTCGTGCAGACGGCGTAGACGAGGCCGTTCCCGTTGCCGTTGCCCGTCAGCTCGACGGTCCAGCCGTTGCCGCTCATATAGCTGCCCGTGACGGTCTTACTTGAGTTGATCTTGAAGCCGCCGCCGGTAACCCTCTCGTCCGCCCCACAGGAGACGGTCCCGCTGCTTCCGGAGATGATCTGGCTCGCCATCCGCGAGCTAAGGGCGGGCGCGTCGCCGCCGCTGCCGCCCTGGCCCTTGACCCACTTGAGGAAGTCGGCCTCGTCCTTGGAGGTGCAGGTGCGCTCCTTCCAAATGTCGCAGGCGCTCTTGCCGTCCTTGCCGGGGGTGCCGTCCTTGCCGGGGGTGCCGTCCTTGCCGTCGGCGCCCTTGGGGCCCTGCGCACCGGCGGGACCCCGGTCGCCCTCCTTGCCCGGCAGGCCGCGCTCGCCCTTCTCACCCTGCGGACCGGCGGGACCACGGTCGCCCTTCTCGCCCTGCAGGCCGCGCGGACCGGTGTCGCCCTTGGCGCCTGCGGGACCGGCGGGACCACGGTCGCCTTCCTTGCCGTCCTTACCGGGGGCGCCGTCCTTGCCGGGCTCACCCTTGGCGCCTGCGGCACCGGTGTCGCCCTTGACGCCCTGCGGACCGGCGGGACCGCGCAAGCCCTGGGGACCGCGCAGGCCCTGGGGACCGCGCGGGCCCTGCTCACCGGTGTCGCCCTTCGCGCCGGTGCCGCCGATGCCCACCGCACCCTGCGGACCCTGCGGACCGGTCTTGTTCCACGACACCTTCGTCTCGGTCGGCTTGCACGTCGTCGTGGCATTGACCAGGCGCATATACCGCGTGCTCTTGTTCACACACGCGTAGAAGGCGGCGTCACTCGCCGACGAGGCAGTGGCCGCGCCACCCAGGACAAGGACCGATCCAGCCAGAGCACCAGCCGTCATCAGGCCGATGGTGCGTCCGCCCGGCAACTTGATAGCCACGGGACTTCCCTTTCTGAGGCACACGAAGTGCGTGAAACGCAGAAGTTGTACATGTGAATCACGCGCTGGGAGATATGCGGGTTGTCATGCCAAACATCACGTATGTGTATCTCCGCTACCGGTGAGTCCGAGCAGTCAAGAAACCGGCCGGGGACGCGAGCGTGGTGGAGCCCTCAGGGACCCCACCACCTCACCCCTCTCCGGCGGCGCCGCAGACGGGAACCCTCGCCGGGTCGGCCCGCCGTCCCTCGCCGAGCTACTTGTCCCGGCCCTTGCCGCCGGCAGGCTCGTCTTCTCTGGCGAGACCGCTGCCGCCGCCGCCGACACCGGCGCAGATCACGTACGCGGTACCCCCGGTCGAGGTGCCGCCGACCTGCCAGCCGGTGGGCTTGCCACCGGCGAGGATCGGGCCGTTGGCGGTGCTCTCGCCGATGATCTTCGTGCCGGTGAACCCACCACCCGTGGCGTAACCGTTGTCGCAGGTCAGCTGGACCGATCCGCCACCGATGCCGAAGTTGAACTCCTTCTGCTTGGCGGAGATGCTCGCGATGCCGTCGCGGCCCGGAGCGCCGTCCTTGCCGGGGGCGCCGTCCTTGCCGGGCTCGCCCTTGGCGCGTCGCTCGCCGACGAGGCAGTGGCCGCGCCACCCAGGACAAGGACCGACCCAGCCGGAGCACCAGCCGTCATCAGGCCGATGGTGCGTCCGCCCGGCAACTTGATAGCCACGGGACTTCCCTTGCCGAGGCACACGAAGTGCGTGAAACAGAGCCCACGTGATTCACGTGCCAGCAGATGCTCGGGTTGCCATCCCAAACATCACGTATGTGCATCTCCGCTACGAGTAAGCACCTACGGTCAAAAAGCCCTGTTCCATGAGGAAGGCGACGTCAGGGGCACCGGCCGCTCTTTCCCGTCCGCTGAGTGGTTCCGGGACAATTCAGACGTACGGCGTACGTCAGAATCGACGGCGTGGCCGACGCCCCCGGAGAGCCCGGCTCTTCCGACCATGCGGAGGCCCTCCGGTACGCCTGGAGGGTCTGCTCCGTCACCGGGCTCGGTCTCGTGCTCATCGGGCTCAGCTCCAGCACGCTGAACGTCGCCCTCCCCGCGGTCGTACGGCACTTCGACGCCGGGCCGCTGGCGTCGAGCTGGATCCTGCTCGCGCACCTGCTGATCAGCACATCGACTCTGGTGTTGTTCGGTCGCGTCGCGGACCTGCTCGGCAGACGGGAGGTCTACCTCGTCGGGTTCGCCCTGTTCACGGGCGCGTCGCTGCTCGCCGGGATCGCGCCGGACGTCGGGGTGCTCATCGCCCTGCGGGCGGCCCCGCGCTGTTCGCGCTGGAGCGCAGGGCGCGCAACCCGGTGCTGAACCTCACGCTCTTCGGCGGCCGCATGCTGCTGTGCGCCAATCTGGCGTCGTTCGCCAACGCGCTGGCGCGCTCGTCGCTGATCCTGCTCGCCGGGCTCTACTTCCAGGCCGCGCGTGGGGCCGACGCGCTGGCCGCCGGCCTGGGCGTGCTGCCGGTCCCCGTGGGCATGACCGTCGCCTCTCCCCTGCCGGGCGCACTGGGCCGCAGGGTGAGCCCGTACGCGCTGTCGGTGGGCGGGTGCGTGCTCACGGCGTCGGGGCTGCTCGTGCTCACGCTCTCGGCCGGCCCGGCCACGCCCTACTGGGTGATCGGGATCGGGCTCTTCGTCTGCGGGTGCGGCAGCGGCGCCTTCCTCACCGGCAACACGACGCAGGTCATGAGCGCGCTGCCGGAGGAGAGCCGCGGAGTGGTGAACGGCTTCCGCCTGATGGTCATGAACGTCGGCGTCGTGCTCAGCGTGGCGACGACGCTGAGCATTCTGACCGCCTCGGTAGCGCCGGCGCTGCGCGACCAGGTCTACGCGGGGACGCTGTCACAGGTGTCCCCGGTCGCGCTGCGGCCGCTCATGGCCGGGTTCCGCAGCACCTACCTCGTGCTGTTCTGCGTCGCGCTGCTCGGCGTCTTCTTCGCGGCCATGGCCTCGACCCCGGACATCAGGAGATCGAGCCCGAAGGCGTAGTACGCCTCCACGTCGGGCTCCTGCTCCATGGTCTTGGCGTACTCCAGGATGCGGGGGAACTCGTCGGCCGGGAGCCGTTCCAGGGTCAGCCGCTTCTGCCGGCGCCACTCGGCCGCCTCCTCCGGCGTCATGACGCGTGGGCACCCCGGCTCGTCGTCCACCAGGGCCATCGCGCCGTGCAGCAGGTACGAGGAGACGAAGTAACCCTCGTCCAGCGGGAACCCGGCCTGAGCCAGCAGTTCCAGCGCGGTGTTGGTCGCCCGCGTGAAGCTCGGCACGTCCTCTTTCAGGACCATCCCGAACAGACCGGGCATGTACCGGTGCCGGCGCATCACCCGGATCAGCGCCTCGACCATGGCCCGCAGCCGGTCCTGCCACGGCGCGGCGGGGTCGAACTCGGGCGTGACCTCGGCGAGCAGGTGGTCGGCGAGGCAGATGAGCAACTGGTCCTTGTTCTTGACGTGCCAGTAGAGGGCCATCGGCGTGACGCCGAGCTCCTGGGCGAGCCGCCGCACCGTGACCGCCTCCAGGCTCTCGGCGTCGGCCAGCTCCACGGCCTTCTCGACCAGACTCCGGCGGCTCAGCCGCTCCGCGTTCGCCATGGTCCGCAGCCTCCCTACCTCATCGGCACTTGACAACTATACGCCGTACAAGGTCTCCTATGCACCGTACATGTACGCCGTACATGTACCACGTACAAGAGGGGGACAGATGTCCGGACGATGGTGGGCGCTCGTCGCGGTGGCGCTCGCGACTTTCATGACCTATTTGGACAACAACGTGGTCAACGTGGCACTGCCGACGATCCAGCGGGACCTGGCGCTGACGATCTCCGGCCTGGAGTGGATCGTGAGCGCGTACATCCTGGCGTTCGCGGGTCTGCTGCTCGCCGGCGGACGCCTGGCGGACGTCTTCGGCCCCCGGACGGCGTTCTTCGGCGGCCTGGCGGTCTTCACGCTCGCGTCGGTGGCGGCGGGCCTCGCCGGGAGCCAGGAAACGCTGATCGCGGCGCGGGCGGTGCAGGGACTCGGCGCGGCGCTGGTGACGCCGTCGGCGCTGGCCCTGCTGCCGCGGATCTTCCCGGACCCGCGCGAGCGGGCGACGGCCGTCGGCATCTGGAGCGCGGTCGGCGCCCTGGCCCTCGCGATCGGCCCGCTCACCGGCGGATTCCTCAGCGAGAACGCCGACTGGGGCTGGATCTTCCTGATCAACCTGCCGATCGGCGTGATCGCGGCCGTGATCGGCCTGCGTTCGATCAGGGTCGAGCGGGCCGCGGCCGGGCGGGCGGCTCTCGACCTGCCGGGCCTGGCCACCTCGGCCGTGGCGCTGTTCGCTCTCACCTACGCGCTCATCGAGGGCGAGTCGCGTGGGTGGACCTCCGCACCGATCCTCGGCGCGTTCGCGGTCTTCGCGGTGGCCGCCGTCTCGTTCCTGGTCGTCGAGTCCCGTGCGGCGCAGCCGATGATCGACCTCACGCTGTTCCGGGATCGGGTCTTCAGCGGCGGCCTGCTGTCGATGGGCCTGTGGTCGTTCGGCGTCTTCGGCATCTACTTCTTCACCGCGCTCTACCTCCAGAGCGCGCTCGGGTTCTCCCCCACGGCGGCGGGCGCGGGCTTCGTGCCCATGGCGCTGCTCATGGCGGTGATCGCGAGCGTCTCACCGCGGATCGCCGAGCGTTTCGGCAGCGCGGGCACGGTCGCCGTCGGCCTCGGCCTGATGGCGGTGGCCATCGGCGGGCTGTCGAGTGCGGGCGAGGGCTCCCACTACGGCGACCTGCTCCCCTGGTTCCTGCTGTACGGCGCGGGCGCCGGCCTGCTCGTCCCGCTGACCAACGTGGTGCTGAACGCGATGCCCCCCGCGAGGGCCGGCGTGGCCTCGGGCGTGCTCAACGTCTCCCGTGAGGTCTTCGGCCTGCTCGGCATCACGATCCTGGGCGCGATCCTCAGCGCCAGGCAGAGCGCGGTCGCCGGCCCTCCGCTGCACGCCTTCCTTGAGGCGTACCGGTTCACGCTGGTGATCGCGGCGGCGATCGTGCTGGTCGGCGTCCCGGTCAGCGTCTACTCCCTGCGCCGCAACCGGGCCGCCGTCGCCTCCGCCGAGCCCACCGAGCCCGCGGTGGCCGAGCCGGTCGCCTGACTCCGCCGGATCACCGAGGAGTTCAGGGCAGCAGGGTGCCGACCCGCTTGACGGTGCGGATCACCGGGGCGGTCTCCACCTCGCGCACTCCGTCCAGCGTCGCCACCCGCTCTGTCAGGTAGCGGTAGAGGGCCTGGGTGTTACGGCAGGTCACCCCTGCCATCAGATTGGTCGGGCCGGTGGTGGCGGCCACCACGTCGGCCTCGGCGTGCCCGGCCATGGCCGCGCCGACCGCGGTCAGCGCCCGTGGCTCGACCTTCATCCACAACCATGCCTCGGCGTGGTAGCCGAGCGCCCGGGCGGGGATCTCGACGTCGAAGCGCAGCGCGCCGCCGGCGCGCAGCTGCTCCAGCCGGCGGCGCGCCGTGGTCTGCGAGCACCCGGCCGCCGCCGCCAGTTCGCCGAAGCCGGCCCGGCCGTCCCGGGCCAGCACCCGCAGCAGGGCACGGTCCTCGCCGCCCAGGCTGATCTCGTGCTCGTCCGCACGATCCGGGCGCAGGCGCGCGGCCTGCTCGTCCGAGAGCACGGCTGTCCGGCTGCGCCATCCGGCGAACATGTGCAGCGTGGCGTGCGCCGACATCGACACGACACGCGGAGTCCTGGGCAGCTTCTTCAGCAACAGGTCGTCGCCCTCCCCGCCGGCCTGGACCCCGCAGGCGATCTCGGTGCCGCCGGACAGCAGGCGCACCCAGACGGTGTCCTCGCGCCGGGCCAGCGCCTCGGCCACCGGCCCGGCGGCGTCCGGCGTGCAGACCAGGCGCACCGCCCAGGAGGTCTGCCCGAAGCGGGTGCCGTCGAGCATGCCGACCACCCGCAGGAGCCCCTGAGCGCGCAGCCCGCGGTAGCGGCGCGCGATGGTGTGCTCGGAGGTGCCGACGATCTCGGCGATCCGACGGAAGGAAGCCCGGCCGTCGATCTGGAGCGCGTGCACGAGAGCACGGTCGACGCCATCCAGCTCGCCGCTTTTTGCCATATTTCATGGTCTCATGCGATTTTCCGCCGCCGAAATGCCGCTGGCCTGCGGACGCTGCCGGTTCGAAGCGATCGTGGGCGCATGAGCACTTACCTGGTTTTCGGCGGCACGGGAAACGTCGGCCGGCGAGTCGTGGAGCGGCTCGCCAGGGCGGGCGCCGCCGTACGGGCGACCAGCCGCCGCCCGCGAACCGCCGGCCTCCCCACGGGCGTCGAGGTCGTCACTCCGGACCTGGACGCGCCCGGCGCCCTTGACGGTGTCGAGGCGGCGTTCCTGATGTGGCCGTTCCATTCGGCCGAACCCGCCCGGCCCCTCGTCGACGCGCTCAAGCGCCACACCCGCCGGGTCGTCTTCATGACGGGCGGCGGCGCACGCCCGGGCGTGGTCCCCGAGTTGCAGCCCACCGCGGTCGCCCGGCCGCTGCGCTGGCACGAGCTGACGCGGGAGGAGGAACGCGCCAGGCTGCTGGCCGATCCCGGCTTCCCCGACGGCTTCGTGGACGAGCTGCTCGACGGATACGCCACGATGATCGCCTCCCCGTCGCCCGCCGTCACCGCCACCGTGCCCGGCATCACCGGCACTCCGGCCACGCCGCTGTCGGCGTGGGCCACCGAGCGCGCGGCCGACTTCGGCGGTGAGCCGCGATGAGAGTGATCGTCATCGGAGCCGGTCTCGGCGGCCTGGCCCTGGCCAACGGACTGCGCGGGACCGGCATCGACGTGGCCGTCCACGAACGCGACGTCTCGCCCGTGGTTCGCGGGCAGGGATACCGTCTCCATCTCGGCGACGTGGGCATCGACGCGCTGGCATCCGTGCTCGCGCCCGAACGCTGGGCCGCGTTCCTGTCCGCCGCCCACACGCCCAAGCCGCGGTTCGTCCGTTTCGACCCGGCACTGCGCGTGCTGGAGGAGCACGATTTCGGCGGCCGGCACCTGTCGGTCGACCGGCAGGAGCTGCGTGACACCCTGCTGGCCGACGTGAAGGGGCTGATCAGCTATGGCAGGCGCCTCACCGCCTTCCAGTCGGAGGACGGGTATGTGACCGCGCGCTTCGACGACGGCACCACGGCCACCGGCGAGGTGCTGGTGGGCGCCGACGGTGTCGGCTCCGCGGTCCGCCGGCAGTACCTGCCGCACGCCCGCGTCGTCGGCACCGGCCTCACCCAGATCTACGGCAAGATCCCGCGAGAGTCGGCCGAGGACCTGGACCACGTGTTCAGCGCCGTCACCGGGCCCCGCCACCGTGTGGTGGGCATCGCCCTCACCCGCGACTACGCCACCTTCTCCTTCGGCACCCGCGCCGAGGAACTGCCGCCGGAGCCGCACCTCATGACCCAGCGGCAGCTCAAATCCCTGGTCACGGAGATGACGTACGGCTGGCATCCCCGCGTTCGGCAGATGCTCGCCGACTGGCACGAGGTCTTTCCGCTCGCACTGCGCACCAGCGTCCCGATCGCCCCCTGGGACACCACCCGTGTCACGCTGCTCGGCGACGCGGCCCACGCGATGAGCCCGGCGGGAGGAGCCGGGGCCAACCTCGCCCTCGGGGACGCCGCGAGCCTGGCCGCCGCTCTCGCCAGTGGCCGTCCCCTGATCGCGGAACTGCGTTCGTACGAGCGCGAGATGATCGACTCCGGATTCGCCGCGGTCCGCGCCTCCGCCGCCAACGGCGCCCGAATCCTCGGCCAGGACCCGCTCCCGGCCGGTCACGAGGCCGAGCCGATTGCCTGAGTCCTCGTACGGCTCCGCACACCGCGGAGCCGTACGGAGGTTCTATTCCTTGATCACGTCGTCGCGCGAACCGCCGTCGTAGACCGGGTTCCAGTCGAGGTGCTCCTTGGTCACGAGCAGGCGGATCAGTTTGGGCTTCCGGATGGACTCCTCCGCCTCCCAGACGGTCCAGTCCTTCCCGACGGGGATGTCCTGTTCGTGCGGATCGATGGCATAGCCGCCGAGGTTCCGGGGGTTCGGCTCGATGAGCGCATAGGTGACCTTCAGCCCGCGCTTCTCGATCTCCGGCACGACCTCGCCCACCGTCTTCCCGTCCACCCGGTATCCGGCGAGCGAGCGGCCCTTCGTCGTCGCCGTGCGATAGGCGAAGAGCTGCGACTCGATCGTCTTCATCTTGGGGGTGTCGTCGGGCACGAGCACGCACGGCTTCACCGGGTCGTTCATGAGGATCGTGCTGGTGCTGCTTTCGCCGCCGGGCAGGGCCGTGAGGGTCCAGACGAAGGTCTGGCCGGGCTTGAACAGCCGGGTGTCGATGCGCATCTGCCAGCCCTCCTTCTCGCCCGGAATGTTCGTCGGCGGGTAGTAGAGGCCCTGGGGGATGTCCTTCACATAGGTGGCGCGCGGCTCCCGGCACATCTTTCCCAGAGGCGCGTAGTCGACGATGGCGGGGACCCCCAGGTCACGCAGCTGCTTCGTCAGCCCCGCGACATCGCGGAAGTCGCGGACCTTGACCCACACGACCCCGTCGGAGTCCTTGGTCACGGCGTAGGAAGGTGTGACGAGGACTCCATCGTCGAGCAGGCTCGGGCCGACGACGATGGCCGCGGCGGCCACGGCGGCGACCGCCAGGCCCAGAGCCAGTCGCTTCGGGCCGCGCCGCCCGGCACGCGCAGGCGCGGTCGCGCCGCCGCCGGGCGGCTCGGCCGTGATCGAGGCCAGCAACGCCCGCGCCCCCGCGCCGGACGGGCGGCCACCCGGCGTGCCGGGCTCGACCCGGGCCAGCGGCCCGATCATCTCTTCGATGTCCTTCACAGCGACCTCCCCGCCGGCGCCAGCCGACTCTGTGACGTGAGATGGACGCCCGCCTCGGCGAGCGCGCGGGAAAAGCGCCTTCGGGCGCGGTGGAGCCGGATGCGTACGGCGTTGCGCGACAGGCCGAGCGCCGTGGCGATCTCCTCGCGGCCCAGCCCCTCCCAGGCGACCAGCGACAGCAACTCCCGGTCGTCGTCCGACAGGCTCAGGAACGCCTCGCTGATCGCGGCCAGCTCGACCCCGCTCTCGGGGGAGTCCGCGTACAGGTCGGCCAGCTCGGCGTCGAGCTGGGCGCTGCGGGCCTGGCGGCGGACCTCGCCCCTGCGGTGGTTGGCCACCACGTTGCGGGCGACGCCGTACAGCCACAGGACGGCCTCGTCCCCCTCCGGTAAGTCGTCCATCCGCCGCCAGGCGACGGTGTAGACCTCGGCCACCACGTCGGCCGCGTCCTGGGGCGAGTCGCAGCGGCGCGCGGCGTACGCCGTGAGCCGGCCGTACGTCTCCCGGTAGACGGCCTCGAACCGGGCCGACGGTTCGTCATCCACGGGCGATCCCCATGATCGTTTCCCTTGTTCGGGTGCTACTACGGACACCCCTCTCATGTACGGAGACCGCCCATCATTTCCCGCCACATCGAGAGGGGGCGGAATCCGGGACAATGGGCCGGTGCCGGCACGCAGACTCGACCCAGGGAAGATCAGAGAGGCGCTCGACGCCCAGCTCGCCGATCTCGGACGGCCGCCGTTCGACGGCCCCGAGAGCGCGGCCGGCAACGCGTGCGTGCTGGCCGTGCTCGACGCCTACGAGGCCGGGCTCACGCCGCTGAGGGCCGCCGCCCGCGCCGCCGTACGGCACCTGCTGGAGGACCTGGCCGCGCGGGCGCCGGGACGGTCGGTGGAGGTGCGGGTCCCCCCGCACGCCGCGGTGCAGTGCGTGGAGGGGCCCCGGCACACGCGGGGCACCCCGCCCAACGTCATCGAGACCGACCCACGCACCTGGCTCGAAATGGCCACCGGCCGGCTGGCCTGGGCCGACGCCGCCGACGCCGGGAAGATCGCGGCCAGCGGCTCACGGGCCGACCTGTCCGCGCTGCTGCCGCTCTGGTGACCCCCCGTCCGGGTCACCGGAACCCGGAGAGCTTGTTCTGCACGCAGCGCTGCGCGTCCTCCTGCGTGGGGTAGAGCCGGCGGTCGAAGCACTCGTCGACATGCCTCTCATGGAACCAGTTGTAGAGCGCCACGCTCATGATCAGGGCGAGCAGCAGGGTCAGCGTGCTCAGCACCACTCCCCCGGCCGCCCTGCGCCGGTTGGAGTTCCTGGCGAGCGCCACGATACCGAGGATGAGCCCGACGACCGCCACGAGCGTGCCGACGCCGCAGATCAGCAGCAGGACGATCGAGCAGATCCCGAGCACCAGCGCGGCCGTCCCGAGCCCGCCGCCCGGCTGCGGCCCCCAGGGCCCACCGGGAGGTCCGCCAGGCCCCGGGGGCGGCGGCAGCGGCCCCCCGTACGGCGGCTGGCCGTAGGGAGGCTGACCATAGGGCGGGCCTCCGTAGGGGGGCTGGTGCGGTCCCCCATAGGGCGGGCCTGCGGGTCCTTCCGGCACCCCGGCCGACGGCTCCCGCTCCTCCGGAGTCCCCGGGCCGTACGGCTCCCGCGGGCGCCCGGGGTCGTCGGGTGTCGCCACGATCATCCCTCCTGTACCGATTTCGGGCTATATCCGATTCTTGGGGCCTGTCCGAAAGCCCAGGCTCCCCCGAATTCCCCCTGTGAGCAGGGGCGACACGGCAAAGGGCGGGTGATGCTTCCGGCGCCTGACGGGCATGCCCGGGTTTGAGCAGCGCCAACGCCCAAATAGACTCAAGTACGTGTTGAAGGGCGACGGCCGGCTGGGCCATGACCTCGACCCCCAGGACCGCGCTCCGAAGGACGCCTGTGGCGTCTTCGGCGTATGGGCGCCCGGGGAGGACGTCTCCAAACTCACCTACTACGGCCTCTACGCGCTGCAGCACCGCGGGCAGGAATCTGCGGGCATCGCGGTCAGCGAGGGCAGCCGCATCCTCGTCTACAAGGACATGGGTCTGGTGGCCCAGGTCTTCGACGAGTCGATTCTCGGCACCCTGCGGGGGCACCTGTCCATCGGGCACTGCCGTTACTCCACCACCGGATCGAGCGTCTGGGAGAACGCGCAGCCCACGCTGAACTCCACCGCCGGCGGCGGGCTGGCGCTCGCCCACAACGGCAACCTGATCAACACCGCCTTCCTCGCCGAGCGGCTCGCGCCGGGCTCCACCCGTGCGACGACCGACACCGAGGTGCTCACCGCACTCCTGGCGCAGGACTCCTCGCGCCCGGTCGAGGACGTGGCGGCCGAGCTGCTCCCGGAGGTCAAGGGCGCCTACTCGCTCGTCTGGATGAACGAGACGACGCTGTTCGCCGCCCGCGACCCGCAGGGCATCCGCCCGCTCGTGCTGGGCCGGCTGGAGCGCGGCTGGGTGGTCGCGTCCGAGACCGCCGCCCTCGACATCGTCGGCGCGTCGTTCATCCGCGAGATCGAGCCCGGCGAACTGCTGGCCATCGACGAGCGCGGGGTCCGCTCGCGTCGCTTCGCGCCGGCCGAGCCCAAGGGCTGCCTGTTCGAGTACGTCTACCTCGCCCGGCCCGACACCACGATCGCCGGGCGCGGCGTGCAGTCCACCCGGGTCGAGGTCGGCCGCGTGCTGGCCCGCGAGCACCCGGTGGACGCCGACCTCGTGATCCCCACGCCCGAGTCCGGCACCCCCGCCGCCATCGGCTACGCCGAGCAGAGCGGCATCCCGTACGGCCAGGGCCTGGTGAAGAACTCCTACGTCGGCCGGACGTTCATCCAGCCGTCGCAGACCATCCGCCAGCTCGGCATCCGCCTCAAGCTCAACCCGCTGCGCGAGGTCATCGAGGGCAAGCGGCTGGTGGTCGTGGACGACTCGATCGTCCGCGGCAACACCCAGCGGGCCATCGTGAAGATGCTGCGCGAGGCCGGGGCCGCCGAGGTCCACGTCCGGATCTCCTCGCCCCCGGTCGCCTGGCCGTGCTTCTACGGCATCGACTTCGCCACCCGCGCGGAGCTGATCGCCGGGTCGCTGTCGGTCGAGGAGATCCGCTCCTCGCTCGGCGCCGACTCCCTCGGGTACATCTCCCTGGAGGGGCTCACCCGGGCGACGACGTTGCCGGCCGACCGGCTCTGCCGCGCCTGCTTCACCGGTGAGTACCCCATTCCGATCGAGGACGACAGGGTGGGCAAGTTCGTGCTGGAGGCTCAGCGATGACCAGCTACGCCGACGCAGGCGTCGACATCGAGGCCGGCGACCGCGCGGTCGAGCTGATGAAGTCGCGGGTGGCGCGCTCCCGGCGGCCTGAGGTCGTGGACGACGCCAGCGGCTTCGCCGGGCTCTTCGACGCCTCGGCGTTCCTGCGCTACCGCAGGCCGCTGCTGGCCACGTCCACCGACGGCGTGGGCACCAAGGTCATGCTGGCCCAGCAGCTCGGCAAGCACGACACGATCGGGATCGACCTCGTGGGCATGGTCGTGGACGACCTCGTGGTCTGCGGGGCCGAGCCGCTGTTCATGACCGACTACATCGCGTGCGGCAAGGTCGTGCCCGAGCGGATCGCCGACATCGTGGGCGGCGTGGCCGAGGGGTGCCGGCTCGCGGGCTGCGCGCTGGTGGGCGGGGAGACCGCCGAGCACCCGGGGGCGATGGGCCCCGACGAGTACGACCTCGCGGGCGCCGGCACCGGAGTCGTCGAGGCGGACGAGATGCTCGGTCCCGACCGGGTCGTGCCGGGGGACGTGGTGCTCGGGCTGGCCTCCAGCGGCGTCCACTCCAACGGCTACTCGCTGGTCAGGCATGTGATCAAGACCGCCGGGCTGGGCCTGGAGCAGGAGCTGCCCGAGCTGGGCCGTACGCTCGGCGAGGCGCTGCTTGAGCCCACCCGCATCTATTCGCTCGACTGCCTGGCGCTCATCCGGGAGACCGAGGTGCACGCCCTGGCCCACATCACCGGCGGCGGGCTGGCGGCCAACCTGGCCAGGTCACTGCCGGGCACGGTGGACGCCCTTCTCGACCGGAGCTCCTGGACGCCGCCCGCGATCTTCGAGGTGCTGGCCGGGCACGGCGGCGTGCCCCAGGAGGAGATGGACAAGACGTTCAACCTCGGCGTGGGCATGTGCGCGATCGTCCCGGCGGCGGAGGCCGACAAGGCACTCGCCCTGCTGGCCGGTCGCGGCCTGCCCGCCTGGGTGCTGGGCGAGATCGTCGCGGGCGAGGGACAGGCCCGGTTCCATCGGTGAGGTTCGGGCCGCCCGGCCGGATGAACGGTCGCCGAATGGAGATCGTGGCGTGACGGCCGCGGCGGCCGACGGCCTCTCCCTGGTTCGCCGCTGCGAGCACCCGGGCAACAGCCCGTGGCGACACGACGGTCCCGGGGACGGCGGTCCCGGTGACAGCAAGGGCCGATCGGGCTCGCGGAGTCCGCGGCCCGGCGGTCCCGGCCTGGCCGGCTCGACGATGAGGAGACACGTCGATGACGCCGACCGGCTGTGACCGTGTCCGGCTGCATATGTGGCCGACCGCAACCGTGCGACCGGCCGACTCCCCGCACCCGTCTCCGTACCGGAGGCGAGGTAGGGGGGAGGGCGACTCCCGGACATTGAGAGAACCCGGCGGGAACGTCCCCGCCGGGTCTCTCACCTGGCGATCAGAACCGGGTCAACGGCGCCCACGGCGATCATCGTCGCCGTCGTCGTCGTCGACGGCCGCGTAATCGGCGTAGCGATCAGCCAACTCGTCGTAAGGGTCATGCTCGTCACTGTGGCCGGAATCGTCGGCGTCCACGACTCCGAGCTCCGCGCGCAGGCGCTCAAGATCCGTACCGCCGCTGTTGTACTTCAGCTGACGGGCGACCTTGACCTGCTTGGCCTTGGCTCGGCCGCGCCCCATTGGCTCGACCCCCTCATGCGGGGCCGTGCCCGACCCCTCGTCACTAACGCACCGCGCACCGACGCCACCTGACTTCAGGCGTCAGTCTCTCGTTCGCCTATTACCGTACCTGGTTTGTGCGCCGCTCGGTACGTCGTACGAGCGGCGGCGGTCAGCGCCGGAGCCAAATACCCCTTAGCCGACCGATTTCCGACATTCTCCGCTCGGCCAGCCTATCCGCTGCGACGGCGGGAGGGACGCCTTCCTCCTCGGCGGAGCGGAAGATCTTCAAGGTGGTGTCGAAGATCTTCGCCGCCCGGGCGCGGGCCCGGTCCATGTCGAAGCCCTCGATCTCGTCGGCCACCTGGATGACCCCGCCGGAGTTCACGACGTAGTCCGGGGCGTACAGGACGCCCCGCTCGGCGAGCTGCTTCTCGACGCCGGGATGGGCGAGCTGGTTGTTGGCCCCACCACAGACGATCTTCGCCTTGAGCCGGGGGACGGTCTCGTCGTCCAGCGCGCCGCCGAGGGCGCAGGGCGCGTACACGTCGATGTCGGAGCCCGCGAGCGTGGCGGCGTCGGACACGACCTCGACGGCGGGGTGGCGCTGCCGCACCCGCTCGACGGCCTGCTCGTCGACGTCGCAGATCACGACCTCGGCCCCGTCCTCGATCAGGTGGTCGACCAGGCGGTGGCCGACCTTGCCGACCCCCTCGACCCCGACCCGCCTGCCGCTCAGGGAGGAGGCGCCGTACACGTGGTCGGCGGCGGCCCGCATGCCCTGGAACACGCCGAAGGCGGTGAGGATGGAGGAGTCCCCGGCGCCGCCGTGCGCCTGGGTGCGGCCGGTGACGTAGGAGCACTCGCGCGCCACCACGTCCATGTCCTCGCTGTAGGTGCCCACGTCGCAGGCCGTGTAGTAGCGCCCGCCGAGCGACTGGACGAACCTGCCGTAGGCCCGCAGGAGAGCCTCGCTCTTGTCGATCGCGGGGTCGCCGATGATGACGGCCTTCGCGCCGCCGAGGTCGAGCCCGGCCAGCGCGTTCTTGTAGGCCATGGCCCGGGAGAGGTTGAGCACGTCGGCGAGCGCGGCCTGCTCGCTCTCATAGGGATAGAACCGGGTGCCGCCGAGCCCCGGTCCGAGGGCGGTGCTGTAGATCGCGATGATCGCGTACAGGCCACTGCGCTCGTCGGAGCAGAAGACGACCTGTTCATGCCGCACCGGCTGGACGGGGTTCGCGTCGTCGCCGGAGCCGGAATCCTTGTGGGACAGCCCGAAAACGTCGGTCACGGTGGTGACTCCTGATCGTGTACGCCGCCTCGTTGCGGCGATCGAGCCTCAGCTTATCCGATACACCCACAAAACGATCATGAAAAGCCGGGACGGTGCTGCACATGTGTCCGCCGACGTGGCACGATTCTGGTGTGCTCCCCTACGCCGCCTATCTCCGTGTGTACGAGCCGCTGACCGCTTTCGCCCCTCAGGATCAGGCTCGGTGGGCCCGGTACGCCGAGTCGCGCGACCGGCCGCGCCGGGCGGGCGCGCTCGAGGTCGAACACGGCGAGGCGGTCCGGCGTCTGCTGCCGGTCCCGCCGCTGCCGGCGCCCGAGCGGGAGAGTCCCAACGCGTACCTGCGCCGGGTCGAGGAGACGCTGTACGTCTGCCCCTGGCAGAGCAGGCTGCGGTCGTGGCTGGCGTTCGCGTCGTTCCGCGGGAGCGTCCCGGTCAAGCTCGCCTCCCGGTTCGTGCCCCAGGCCATCGCGGAGCAGACCGCCGACGACTTCGACCGGTTCAAGCGGGGAGAGCAGTCCCTGCGCACCCACATCCGCACGGGCACCTGGCATGTGCCGATCGCGTGGTTCGTGCCGTTCGACTCGGCCGAGCGCTGGCTCGTACTGGGCTCGGAGCAGCCGGCCGAGCCGGGCGCGCAGACCACCGCCGCGCCGCCCAGGAACATGCTGTACGTCACCTCGATGGCGCAGGCCCGGCGCCGGGTGGCCCGGGCGCTGGTGGTGATCCGCAGGCACGTCGGGCAGGTGGCGGCCCTCACCGACGTCGAGGAGGTGGGCCGCTGGCTGGAGGAGTTCCACCCCCACTCGCTGGTGGAGCTCGACTACGGCGGCCTCGTCCATCTGATGGACGACCGGACACTCCAGGGCGACCAGTCCGTCGCCGAGGTGGCGACGGCCCTCGCGGGTTTGGACAACGGTCAGGAAGAACTTGCCTTCGCGATGTATCAGCGGGTGATCCTCCGCTGGAGGTCGATTCGCGCCCTGGAATCGGCAAACTGACGGTCATGAACATGCCCTGACCTGCCGATTCTGGTCATGACATAGTCGATCTCACATCTACGAACTGAGTAGTTTGCCGTTTTCACTGCGATACCACGAAACGTGTCGCTAGAATCACCGAGCGTGACATCAACCCGTGGTCGAGACGTTGTGCCCAGAGGGCTCGCCAATCGCGCTACGTGGCTGTATGGTCACATCGGGTGATGCCGTAAATGGTCCTAGAAACCGCACGTTTTTGGATCATTGAAGGACATCCGTGACAGTGCCGCGACCGACAAGATTTGCCCGAACGAAGCGGTGTCCAGAGTGGTGCATCGCAAGACGGAGGAGGAGCCGACACAGCGCTGTCGGCGACGACTCCGGGCCTCGCGGAAGGTCCGAGCCTGCGAGGAGCTCTCGCGGGTGAGGCGACGACGCCGCGAGGCGCCGCTCTGGCCGACGCGACGGGGCAAGGATTGGCGGGAGGGGTACTTGCGCCAGACAAGTCGCAGGATCGCTGCCGGCGGTCCACACGGAGGAGAGGCCGCACAAATGTCAGCTCGTACACCCGAGGCCGAGCCACTGCTCACCCCGGCGGAGGTCGCCACGATGTTCCGGGTCGACCCCAAGACCGTCACCCGGTGGGCGAAGGCGGGCAAGTTGACGTCCATCCGCACCCTCGGCGGTCACCGGCGGTACCGGGAGACCGAGGTCCGGGCACTGCTCGCGGGGATTCCGCAGCAGCGGTCCGAATAGGACGTGGCCGTCACGCCACGGGGGGAACGACGGCGCGCTCGCGTCGGGGATGTGAGCGCGTCCACCAAGCTCCCGTGACCGCTACGGGTCATGGGAGGGATCTGGGGTCGGCGCCGCCCGCCCGGCGCCTCCCCGCGTGAACGCCCGGTCCGTTCGCCCCGGCGGTTCCCCCGTCTCCCCATACGTACGCCCCGGTCTTCGCGCCTCGATGTGACTCGCGAACGCGGTGAGGGCTCAGGGAACGGCCTCACAGTTCGCAGATGTCGGGTGCACGGGCAGCAGGGTCTCCAGCAGCGCCCGCACCCCGGGATCGTGACCACCCGCCGCCCGCAGGAGCGCGACCATCTGGTCCACCAGGAGGCGCTCCAGTTCGGCCCGCTCCATGTCGCGGTGCTCCAGCCAGTCGAGGCCGGCCGTCTCCACCGAGGCGACCCACGACCTCAGCGTGACGCGCAACGCCGGACCTGGCGCGTCGACCCCCATCTGATGAACGATCATCCGCAGCATGCGCTGCCGCACCCCGTCGACGATCTCGCCGATCTCCCCGGCGCGGTTGGCCGGGCCTCCCCTGAGCAACGCGGCGAAGCCGGCCGCGTGCTCCTCGACGAAGTCGAAGTAACGCGTCAGGCCCGAGCTGAGCTGCTCCAGCGGCCCGCCCTCGCCCTGCGCCTGTAACCGAGCCTGCAGTTCGGCCGCCGCGCTGCGCAGGGCCGCCACGTAGAGCTCCTGCTTGCCGCCGAAGTAGTGGTAGACGAGCGCCCTCGACGCGCCCGCGGAAGCCGCCACGTCGTCGATCGAGACGTCCTCGGCGTCGTGCCTGCTGAACAGCTCGAGCGCGGCGGCGATGAGCTCTTCACGCCGCCGGTCCACGCTGAGCCTGCGGCGCGCCGGCCGTGCGCCGTCTTCCGCTTGGCGTGTGGCACCCACACCCCGCACCCTAGCGAATCGACTCCCTGTGAGGGGGACCGGCCGAATCAAGGGTTCCCCTCGAACCCCCTCCCGGCTCCGCGGTCCTACCCATGGTGCGGCTAACCTTCCCAACGCCCGATTAGAGGAAGGATCCTGTCTTACCGCGATCAACCCGTACCCTCTGGGCAACTCGATCGTTTGGTGTGTCAGGTGCACGTCCACGCATCGTGGGGAGAACCATGTCAGGACCGTCCATGCAGACCACTGCCCGGAAAGACGTCGGGGTCGCGATCCCCACCGGCGGACTGTCCGATGGGTTCAGCCCGCGGCCACGCCCGACGATCCGCAACGTGGCCGAGCGGGCAGGAGTCTCCAAGTCGCTGGTGTCTCTCGTGCTGCGGGGCTCCCCGCACGTGAGCGAGCACCGCAGGGAGGCGGTCCTCCAGGCCGCCCGGGAGCTCGGCTACCGCCCCAACGCGGTCGCCCGCAGTCTGGTCGAGGGGCGCACCCACCTGGTGGGCGCGCTCGTGGCCGACCTGCACAATCCCTTCTACGCCGAGTTCCTCGACGGCCTGCAGGAGAGCCTGCACGGCGACGGGCTGCGGCTGCTGATCGGCAGCGGCCGCTGGGACCCGGCGTTCGAGGACGAGGCCGTCGAGGCGTTCCTGGAGCTGCGGGTGGACGGCCTGGTCCTGCTCGGGGTCGCGCCGTCCAGCGACACGCTGGCCGAGGCCGCGGCCTACACGCCGACCGTGGTGGTCGGCGAGCGCGACGTCGAACTCGAGGGCGTGGACATCGTCGTCGACGACGACCAGCTCGGCGCCCGCTTCGCCGTGGACCACCTCGTGGAGCTGGGCCACCGGCGCATCGCCCACATCGAGGGCGCCCCGTCGTCGGCCGCCCGCTGCCGCTGCGAGGGCTACCTGGTGGCCATGCGCCGCCACGCGCTGGCGCCGTACATCATGGTCGAGCACGGCGACTTCAGCGAGGAGGGCGGCCGGCGCGCGGCTCTGGCGCTGCTGAAGCGCGACCCCCGGCCGACGGCGATCTTCGCGGCGAACGACATCGTGGCCATGGGCGTGCTGACCGCGGCGAGCGAGCTGGGGCTGCGAGTGCCCGAGGACCTGTCGGTCGTCGGATACGACAACACGCATCTCGCCTCCGTCACGCACATCTCGCTGACCAGCGTGGACCAGCCCCGGCGGGCCATGGGCCGCTCGGCGGCGGCGCTGCTGAGCGACCGCATCACCGAACCGGGCAAAATCGCCCGGCTGCGGCAGGTGAGCCCGCAACTCGTCGTACGGCGCAGCACCGGGCCCGCTCCAAGTGGTGCCCAAGGCTAGGTCAATCACCGACGTGTCCCCTCGCGGCCGGTGTTGACTTCAGCCGTGGCGCCGGCCCCCGGCGGGTCGCGGAAGGGCTGCCCGCGGACCGGCGACCGGGAATCGGGGGGATTCATGCGTGATCCTGAGTTGGTCTCCTGCGCCCAGCGAGCCGCCGGCGAACTGGAGCGTGCCTGGGCGCACTGGAGGGAGAGCCGGGGGCTCGACAGCGAGGACGTCGCCGAGTCGGTGGCGAGCTACGTCGCCCACTCGATCGACCATCCCTGGGGACGGCCCCGCGTGGTGCTGGGCCTCGACGCCGAGGACGCCCGTGAGCTGGCCGCTCTCCTGCACCGGCAGGAGGTCCCCGAGCCGGCGTGGGTGGGCAGGTTTCCGGCGTAACGGTCTGATCACGACTCCGTTCCGGTTAGGTTGGGGAGACCACACCTCCGGGAAGGGACTTCGACCGTGATCAGACGACCACTCGCCGCCGCAGCCCTGGCCCTATGCGGGGTCGGAGCCGTCGCCTGCGGCGGCGCTGAGGTCTCCGACACGGGGGCGTCCACCCCCGCCGCCTCGCACAAGCTCGGGCGGTCGGCCGCGACCCAGGACCAGGCGGCCGGCACGGCGTCCTCCGAGACGGCCGCCCCGACCACGCGTACGGCGACCGCCTCCGAGACGCAGGCCAGACCGCTGACCGGGCAGGTCATCGTGATCGACCCGGGTCACAACGGGGGCAACTGGAAGCACCCGGAGGTCATCAACAGGCAGGTCAACATCTCCAACCAGAAGAAGGCCTGCGACACCACCGGCACCTCGACGAACGACGGCTACAGCGAGGCGGCCTTCACCTGGGACGTGTCCACCCGGCTCGTACGGCTGCTGCGGGCCCAGGGGGCGACGGTCAAGCTCACCCGCCCCGACAACAAGGGCACCGGGCCGTGCATCAACCAGCGGGCCGCCATCGGGAACAGCGCCCAGGCGGACGCGGCGATCTCCATCCACGCCGACGGGGCCGCGCCGAGCGCCCACGGGTTCCACATCATCATGCCGAAGAAGATCGGCGGGCCGGTCGACCCGGTGGTCGGCGACTCCAGGAAGCTGGGCGTCGCGGTCCGTGACGCCTTCCACAGCGGCACCGGCCTGCCGTACTCGACCTACATCGGCAGCAAGGCGCTGAACTTCCGCAGCGACCTCGGCGGGCTCAACCTGTCGACGGTGCCGAAGATCTTCATCGAGTGCGGCAACATGCGCAACGCCGGAGAGGCCGCCAAGTTCAAGGACGCGGCGTTCCGCCAGCGCATCGCGGACTCCCTGGCGAAGGGCCTTGAGGCGTATCTCGCCGCCGCCCGCTGACCGGGCCTCCGGCGGTGAGGCGGCTCTCAGTGACTCTCGGGGGCTCTCAGTGACTCTCAGGGGGCTGTGGACGGGGTGGCCGGGGTGTCGGTGAGGTTTGGCATCATCGGCGGCATGAACCATCTCCTTCCCCCGCCGAGGCTCGTAGAGACGGGCTCGGGATCGGCCGAGATCGCGCCCGGCTCCGCCGTGTCGGGCCCGGCCCCGCTCATCGACGCCGTACGGCTCGCGCTCCCCGTGCTCGACCTGAGGCCCGGCGACGCCGCCACGGCGGCCGTCCGGGTGGAGGAGGACCCCCGGCTCGGGCCGGAGGCGTACGCGCTGACGGTCGCGGGCGACGGCGTGCGCATCGCGGCCGGAGACCGGGCAGGCGCCTTCTACGCCGGGCAGACGCTGCGGCAGCTCCTGCCGGCCGAGGCGTTCCGGTCGGCCCTCGCGCCCGGGACGTCCTGGACGATCCCCTGCGGGCGTGTGGAGGACGCGCCGGGGTTCTCCTGGCGCGGCGCTCACCTCGACGTGGCCCGCAGCTTCCTGCCGAAGCGGGAGGTGCTGCGGATGATCGACCTGATGGCGCTGCACAAGCTGAACCGGCTGCACCTCCACCTGGCCGACGACCAGGGCTGGCGGGTGGAGAGCAGGGCGTTCCCGCTGCTGCACGAGGTGGGCTCGCACCGCCCGCGGACGATCACCAGCCACAAGGGGGAGGAACTCGCCTTCGACGGCGTCCCTCACGGCGGCCACTACACGCTCGCCGACCTGGCGGAGATCGCGGCATACGCCCGGGCGCGGGCGGTCACCGTCGTGCCCGAGATCGACGTACCGGGGCACGCCTCCGCCGTACTGGCCGCCTATCCCGAGCTGGCGTCCCGGCCGGAGGAGCGCTACGAGGTGCTGGACCGGTGGGGCATCTCGTCGGCGATCCTGTCCCCGCTTCCGGCGACCGTCGACTTCCTGACCACCGTGTTCGCCGAGATCGCCGATGCCCTGGGCGAGGTGCCGTACTTCCACATCGGCGGCGACGAGTGCGTGCTCGACGACTGGGCGGCGTCGGCCGAGATCTCGGCGTACCAGGCCTCACTTGGGCTGGAGAGCACGGGTGACCTGCACGCGTGGTTCCTGCGTCGGCTCGCCGACGCGCTGGCCGAACGCGGCAGCCGCACGGTGGTGTGGGACGAGGCGTTCGTCAGCGGCAGGCTGAGGCCCGACACGATCGTGATGCCGTGGCGCGGCGAGCACGTCGCGCGCCGGGCCGCGGCGGCGGGGCACGACGTGGTGGCGACGCCGGTCTTCCCGATGTACTTCGACTACGCCGAGGCGGCCTCCCCCGAGGAGCCGGCCGGCCTGGGGGACGCGACCACCGTGGCCGACGTGGCGGCCTTCGCGCCCGCGCCGTCCGAGTGGCCGGAGGAGGAGCGCGCCCGGGTGATCGGCGTCCAGTTCCAGCTGTGGAGCGAGCGCATCCCGGACGGCCGGACGCTCGACTACCGCGCCTGGCCCCGTGGCTGCGCGGCGGCCGAGGTCGCGTGGACCGGCGGCCCGGCCGGGTCTGAGGACTTCCTCCGCCGCCTCGACGCCCACCTGGCGCGGCTGGACGCGTTCGGCGTGGAGTATCGCCCGCTGTCCGGGCCCCGGCCCTGGCAGCGGGGCGGCACCGGATGGCGTCGCCACCGCCCGGGCGCCGTCGCCGTGCACGACGTGATGCGCCACCTCCACGAGCTCAGCCTGTCGGCCGACTCCACCCGGCCCAGCATGTAGGTCGTGTCCCTTCAGACACGACCTAGCCCCGCACCGCGTCGGTGACGCGCCGCACGCGCCGGCGGTCGCACAGCACGTCGGCGCTGTCGACGTACTGGTCCACCGCACCGGTGAGAGGCAGTCGCCGCACCTCCGGGTCGGTGATGGTCTCCAGCAGCGCCTCGGCGAAGCGCTCGGCGCGCAGCACCCGGTAGGGCCGGTTGTGGTACGGGCGAGTGCGCGGATCGACGGGCGCGGTGAGGCCGAGGGCGTTGTGCAGGGCCGCGAGAGCCTCGTAGGCGGTGGCGAGGTGGCGCTCGCGGTCCCGCCAGCCGGTGGCCGACACGGCCGCCCTGAGCACGCGTGCCAGATCGGAGCCGCACGGCAGGGCGGCGAAGGCGCTGCCCAGCCACTTGCCGTACGGCGGGTAGCGGCGGTGCATGAGCAGGGCGAGCCGGATGAGGTCCCGCGCCAGGCGGGCGCAGGTGACGGCCGAGCCCAGTTCGTCGCCGGCCTCGCCGCCGCGGCCCACGAACGCCTCCTCCTGGCATATCCGCCGCCACTGACAGGCCAGGACGTAGCGCCAGACGTCGTCGGGATACCAGGCGAGGCGCCGGCGGACCGGCAGGAGCAGGCCCAGGCCGTCGTGGAAGACCTCTCCCGCCGTGATCTCCGCGAGGGTCTGGGTGGGCGTCGCCAGCCAGTCGGACAGGCCGACGCCCTCGATCGGGTCGAACCCGAGGTGCGCGGTGAGCCATGTGGCCAGATCGGCCACCACCACTCCGTGCCGGAGCGGCCCGTCCGTCGGCTCCATATGCCGGGTGCCGTCGGCCCCGGACGGGCCGAAGTTCGTGGGATAGCCGAGGAACCGCGGCGGCAGGCTCCCGGCGAGCGCGGCGTCCACGGCCTCGCCGTGGACGGCGGCGTCCTCAGGGCTCAGGAAGAGCTGCAGCCGCGGGCCCCAGTCGTGGTCGGTGGACCGCTCGGTGTCGTACCCGAGCACCTCCGAGCCCGGACCGACGAGGGCCGCCGTGTGCGTGAGGCCGCCGAATCGCCGCGCCAGCAGCGGTGCCACCGCCTCCAGGTAGAACCGCCGTGACAGCTCCAGTCCGCGCACATGCCCGTCTCCCACAGCCGACATCCTCGGCGGGCTCCGTCGCGTGGGGCAACCGGCTTTTCCCCGGCGTCACCACGCATCTCCGCGGGTCCCCAGATGCCGGTGAAGGTGTTGTGGTGTCACGCTCCGTCGAGGACCTCGGCGACGATGGCGGCCGCGATCTTCTCCGCGTCGAGGCCCTGGTAGGTGTCGATCACCTCGCGGATCCTCGCGGTCAGGCGCAGGTCGGCCTGTGCGGCGTCGCCGATGTGGCGCCCGGCCACCGCGACGGCGGCGGCGAGTTCGTACGCCTCGGCCGGCCCGAGACCCTGCGGATCGACCTCGACGAGGACGCGAGCGCCATTCTTCGGCGAGACGCGGACCTTCCACCGTCCGGACGGGCCGGAGACCGACAGCGTGTCCTTCCGGAGGGCCGGCGGGAACAGGACGACGGCCACCCTGCCCGCCGCGGCGAGGACCCGCTCGGCGAGCCGGCGGACGTCCTTCTTGGCGACGACGATCCTCCCGGAGCGGTTGATGATGCTCACGGAATCACCGCTGTCGGCCACGGCGATCCGCTCGCCGTCGGCCTGATCGTAGATGGCGCTCATGGGGGGTCGCTCGCTTAGCAGGTTCGTCGGGGCGGGCTGCGAGACTCCGCCCATGCATGATCTCGTACTTTCGGAGCGCATGATCGTAATCCGCCTTTTTCCGGGCAAGGACCCCGGCGGGCGGCCGGCGTGAGCACGTCCGAGCGGTTCAGCCTCCGGCCGAGCGCGGAAGAGTGGCTGCAGGCGGGCGGGAGACACCGCGCCGGGCCGCTGCGGGGATGGCCTCGGCGTGCCCGATGGACGCGGCGCCGGGGGTTCACACGAGCGTGTAGCCGGCCTCCTCGACGGCCTTGCGCACGGCGTCGTCGGCGACCTCGCCGGAGACGTCGAGGCGGCCGCTGTCGAGATCGACCTCGACACCGGTGACGCCGGGGACCTCGCCGACCTCCTCCTTGACCGAGCTCACGCAGTGGCCGCAGGTCATGCCCTGCACGGTGTAGGTCTTGACGCTCATGGCGCTCTCCATTTCCGGGAGAAGGGGATTCATGCGGTGCGGCCGACGATCTCGCGGACCGAGTCGTAGCCGTGCCGCCGCAACCGGCGGGCGAGCTGGCGGTTGATCCGCGACGGCCACAGGGGGCCCTCGTAGATCAGGCCGGTGTATCCCTGCACGAGGGTGGCGCCGGCCAGCAGCCGCTCCCAGACGTCGTCGACGTCCTCCACTCCGCCGACGGACACGAGCGTGAGCCGGTCGCCGGCCTTCTGGCGCAGGCGGCGCAGCACCTCGAGCGAGCGGGCCTTGAGCGGCTGTCCGGACAGGCCACCCGCCTCGGTGCTCGCGACGCCCTCACGGCTGATCGTGGTGTTGGTCGCGATGACGCCCGCCAGTCCGAGCTCGGCGGCCAGCTCGGCCACGGCGTCCACGTCCTCGTCAGCCAGGTCCGGCGCGATCTTCACGAGGAGCGGGGTGCGGCCCGCCGCCTCCTTCACCGCCGACAGCAGCGGGCGCAGGCGGTCGACGGCCTGCAGGTCGCGCAGGCCCGGGGTGTTGGGCGAGCTCACGTTGACCACGAGGTAGTCGGCGAGCGGCGCGAGCCTGCGGGCGCTGTCCACGTAGTCGCGCACGGCCTCGGACTCGGGCACGACCTTGGTCTTGCCGATGTTGACGCCGACCACGGCCGGGATGTGCCGCACCCTGCGCAGCCGCTTGGCGGCGGCCGCCGCCCCGGCGTTGTTGAAGCCCATCCGGTTGATGATCGCCCGGCTCTCGGGCAGGCGGAACAGCCGCGGCCGGGGGTTGCCGGGCTGCGCCTGCGCGGTGATCGTGCCGACCTCGACGTACCCGAACCCGAGCGCCGACAGCGGCTCGGCACATCCGGCGTCCTTGTCGAACCCGGCGGCGAGCCCGAACGGCGAGGCGAAGTGGACGCCGAACGCCTGGACGCGCAGCGACTCCGCCCTCGGCGCGAGCAGCCGATGCAGCAGCCGCACGAGGGGCGGGAACATCCCGAGCAGGCGGAGCAGCCTGATCGTGGCGTGGTGGACGGCCTCCGCGTCGAGGCGGCTCAGGACCTGCGTGAACACGAGTCGATACATCACGGCAAGACTATCGCCCGGTCACGGCCCGCCTCAGCCCGCCGGGCTTCATAACCGTACGTCCGGTCAGTTGGGCCGGGGACGGGCCTCGGCCGTGGGCTGGGGCAGCGGCACGTGCGACGCCGTACGGATGGACAGCCCGGAGTCGAAGCCCAGCAGCCCCAGCAGCCGCAGCACCTGCCGGGAGGGGCGGACGAAGGTCGCGCCGCCGCCCCACTCCCGCACGCTCGCGTCGGTCCACAGGAGGCTCCGCGCGCCCGCGCAGTCGAGGAAGCCGACCCCGGCCAGGTCGACCTCGACGTGCCCGGGCCGGTAGGTCCCCAGCACCTGCCGCAGGCAGGCACGGAGCTCCGGCACCCCCGACACGTCGAGGTCGCCGTTCAGGGCCATCCGGATGCCGGTCTCAAACGACGTGGTCTGGATTCGCAACATTCCTCTGGCCCTGCTCGCCCAGCAGCTCGGCCGCGAGCTCGGATACCTTCCGCCTGCTGTCCCTGGCCTGCTTGCGCAGTCCGGTGAACGCCTGCGAGGCCGTCAGATCGTGCTTGCCCATGAGATAGCCGATGGCCCGCTCGATCACGACCCGGTAGTCCAGTGCGTACTGGAGCTGGTCGGCGAGCACGGCCTTCTCGTCCGCCTCCATCGACGCCACGAGGACCTGCTCGATCACGTGGGCGTACGCGTGGAGGGCCTGGGTGTCGCTCTCCTGCCACTCGTGCGGCGCGTCCTGGTAGACGTTCAGGGTGCCGACGGGCACGCCGCCGAGCCGGATCGGCACTCCCGCCACCCCGCGCACCTCGGGGTGCAGCAGTTCACGCAGGGCCGGCCACCGCCGGTCGGCCCGCACGTCGACCGTCGTCACCGCGGTGTCGCCCGCGTACGCCGCCACACACGGGCCCTGGCCCGTCACCGCCTGAGCACGTTCGAGGCTGCGGCCTCGCTCGTCGGTGGCGAAGAGGTAGCGGAGTGTGCGGTCCTCCTCGGCGAACATCAGGCCGGCGCCGGAGTATCCGAAAAGCCGGTCGACCACTTGGACGATGCGCTCAAGGTGGTGCACGATCCCGGTCGCCGCCCTGTCCTTCTGCAGACGTCGCAGGCTGGCGACAAGAGCCTCAGGATCGATATGGGTCATTCCGTATCCTCTCGTGAACCTCACCTCGCGCCGCCGTGGCCTGGGGGCGAGGTGCCGATTCGGCCATCACAACTGCCCGGAGGGGGCCCGATCAGTCCTGCTCTCTGCCAGGACCTGAAGAACGATGACCATCAGCTCGCCGAGACGGGAACCCGCCTCCGCCTCCGTGCGGTCCCAGACCCGCCCGTCCCGGGCGTAGAAGTCCAGGACCCCGATGAGTACGCGATCCTCGATGAGCGGTATGGAGAGGACGGCCCGGACCGGCGGGGCGTGGACGGCCACGTGCGGGAACCCCATGGGCCTCGCGGCGTGCAGATCGTGGATCGCGACGAGGCCGCCGCTGGCGGCGCTCTCGATGGCGGGACCGTCGCCCACGGACTCCTGGGCGGACTCCAGCAGTACGCCGTCGTCGTCGGTCGCCCCGATCGCGCGGAGGCGGTCCTGGCCGTCGAGCAGCATCAACGCGGCGCCGTCGACCCCGAACAGGTCGGCCATGCCGGTGAGGACGTTCTCGAGAACGGAGGACGCGTCCGATGTCATCGCGAGCCCACTTTCAAACGATCAAGCGGCCGCGGACACAGGGCGGAGTGCCCCTAAGCCTAGTGGGCTCCGAGCACTTGTAGCCAGGTGATCCCCGGGGTTGGCCGACCGGGCTGGGGAGAACATGACGAATCCGCCCTCCCGCAGGGGAAGGCGGATCAGGAACGGACGGGGAACGGGGTCATTCGCCCCAGAACGCGTCGACCTCGTATTGGTCGCGGCTGTGCAGCCACGACTCGGCGATCCTGCCGTCGCGCATCGTGGTGCTCGATCGCAGCGTCGAGGACCACATGCGGGGGTTGGAGTCGCTCCTGGCGCTGCTGTCGCCGGACGAGCGGGAGCAGTTGTCGGCCCTGCTCGCCCGGCTGCTGCACAGCATGACCGCGCTCCGGAGCTAGCGCTTGGCCTTCTTGCCCTCGGGGGTGACGGCGTACCACTCGCCGCCGAAGTCCTTCAGGTCCTGGCCGAGCACGTCCCCGGCCTTCTGGTCCTTCGCGTAGTAGTAGAGCGGGTGCTTGTTGTAGGTCACCTGCGTGGTGCCGTCCTCCCGGTGGATCGTTCCGAGCAGGTTCGCGTGCACGCCCGTACCGGCCTGGGGCGCGCCGGCGGTGAGCACGGGCGGCCATGCGGCGGCGCACGCCTGGGTGCAGGCGGAGGCGCCGCCCTTGTCCTTGGTGAACAGGTACACCGTGCGGCCGCCCACACCGGCCAGCACGCTGCCGAGCGAGGTGGGCGCCGCGTCGATGCGCGCGGGCCCCGTGGGGGACGCCTGGACGGGAGAGGTCGGCGACGCCGAGTATCCGGTGGCGGACGGCGTCGTCCCCGAGGGGTACTCGGAGGGCTCGGACGTCTGCGACTCGTTGAGCTGGTCGTTGGCGACGCGGCTGGCGTCGTCGCCGGCACCGCCGCATCCGGCGGCCAGCAGGCTGATCGCGACCGCGCCGGCATACAGCAGTTTCCTCATGTTCGGCCTCCTGGGAAGTGAGCGAGTCGGCTCCCAGGAGACACGCGGCGACAGTGCCCCCGCCGCCCGGACGCGAAGATCCGGGACAGGCCTTTGCCGTTTCGTGGGTTCCGCCTCACGGACCTCTCCCCGCCCTCGGGGCGAATCAGCGACCTATGCGGATGAACCGCCAGATTCGGGGAAATCGGAGTAAGCCGTACGGGCGCGGCGCTGCGCCCCGACACGCGAACCGATCGCGGGGAGGTGCCGAGGTCACCGGCGCGTGCGATGCGATGCTGAGGCTGCGACGCCCGCCGGCGCAGCCGTCCGGCCCCGCGGGGGTGACGTCCCTGGCGAACCGCCCCCTTCGCCCGATCTCGCGTGACAGACAAGGAGCGTCCGGATGGCCGAGCGCATGCAACCGCCCGCCGTGGAACCGGCCGAGCTGAGGCGCCGCCTCGGCCGTACGGGAGTGTGGCTGTCCTCTCTGGCGGCGATCCCGGCGGCAAAGGCCAGGAAGGCCGCGGCGGAGATCGAGGAGCTTGGATACCCGGCGCTGTGGATCGGCGAGACCCCGGCCGGGCGGGAGGCGTTCACGCACGCCGCGCTGTTGCTGTCGGCCACCGGGCGGCTGCACGTGGCCACGGGCATCGCCAACGTCTACGGCCGCGACCCCGTCGCCGCCGCCAACGGCGCCGCGACCCTCGCGGAGGCGTGGGACCGGCGGTTCGTGCTCGGCCTCGGCGTCAGCCACAAGCCGCTGGTCGCCCCTCGCGGCCACGACTACTCCGCGCCGCTCGAGTACATGCGGGACTATCTCGACGGGATGGACCGGGCCTCGATCGCGGTGCCGCAGGCGGAGACGCCGCCCCGGGTGCTCGCGGCGCTCCGGCGCCGGATGCTCGAACTGGCGGCGCGGCGCGCGCAGGGCGCGCACACCTACTTCGTGCCGCCCGAGCACACCGCGAAGGCCCGCGAGATCCTCGGCCCGGGCCCGGTCCTCGCCCCGGAGCAGGCCGTGGTGGTCGAGACGGACGCGGACCGCGCACGGGAGATCGCCCGCGAGTACGCCGCCATGTATCTCGCCCTGCCCAACTACACCAACAACCTGCGGGAACTGGGCTTCTCCGACGACGACTTCGCGGGCGGGGGAAGCGACCGGCTCATCGACGCGATCGTGGTCTGGGGCGAGCCGGAGACGATCGCCGAGCGGGTACGCGCCCACCACGACGCGGGGGCCGACCACGTGTGCGTCCAGCCGCTCGCGGACTCGGCCGGCACGCAGATCGAGCACCTGCGGCTGCTGGCCCCCGCCCTCCTGAGGTGACGGCGTGACCGCGGCGACTCCCGGGCGGGGGCGCGGGGAGCACGGCAGGCAGGACGGGCAGGAGCCTCTGACGCCGCCGGATCAGACGGGTCTGGAGGCGTGGATGCGCCAGGTCCTCGGCCTGGCCGGCGCCCGGGCCTCCGCGTTCACCCCGCCCCTGCCGTCCACCCCGTCCGCCGGCCCGGGCCACCCGGAGAACGCGGACGGCCCGGAGGCCGGCGGGAAGGCGGATTAGCCCGGGCAGGCCGGGCAGAAGGTCAGGCTGGCCCGGAGGCCGGCCGCGCCAGGGGTCAGGCCGCCTGGCGCACCTGCTCGGCCAGCCGTTCGAGGCTGTCGTCCAGCGCCTGCTCCACCGCCTCGGCCGGGGGCGCGTGCCGCTCGTCGAAGAAGGACAGGTGGACCGTCACGTCGCTGCTGTCGTCGTCGATGCCGGCGACCTGCAGCCATCCGGCGTACCGGTCCACATCGCGGGTGCCCCACTCCATCCGCAACTGGTCCTGCTCGGACCGCAGCAGCGCGCGTTCGTCCTGTCCCGTCTCGTCCTCGTGGACGGTGACCGCGGGCGGCTCCTCCGCGCGTACATGCAGGTCCCGGGGCATCCAGAGATCGAGTTTGCCGATGTCGCACGCCTGGCGGAACACCTGGTCGGCCGGCGCGGGCATCCTGCGGGACCGCTCGAACTCGGTCATGGTCCGTCACTCCTCCCACTGTCGACGTAGGGGGCCCCTACCCGCCGCGGTCCGGTCCATCCTCCGTCTCACCAGGCGAGGCCGTGCGGCGGCCGGTCACCCTGCCAGACCTGGTGGGCACCCCCTCCCCGGGCGGGGACACGCGGCGGCGTAGGGTCCGGTTCATGACCGATCATTACGATGTCGTGGTCCTCGGCGCCGGGCCCGGCGGCTACACCGCCGCGGTCCGTTCGGCCCAGCTCGGGCTCAGCACGGCGGTCGTCGAGGAGCGCTACTGGGGCGGAGTCTGCCTCAACGTGGGCTGTATCCCTTCCAAGGCGCTGCTGCGCAACGCCGAACTCGCCCACATCCTGACGAACGAGACCAAGACGTTCGGCATCCAGACGGACGGCCCGATCACCCTCGACTACGGCGCGGCCTTCCGCCGCAGCCGGCAGGTCGCGGACGGGCGGGTCAAGGGCGTCCACTACCTGATGAAGAAGAACGGCGTCACCGAGTATGACGGCCGGGGCACCTTCACCGGCCCGGACGCCATTGAGGTGCGCGGCGCGGACGGCTCGGTGCGCACGGTGACGTTCGACCACTGCATCATCGCGGCCGGGGCGACGACCCGCCTGCTGCCGGGGACGTCCCTGTCCGAGCACGTGGTGACGTACGAGGAGCAGATCCTCAGCGAGACGCTGCCGGGGAGCGTGATCATCGCGGGCGCCGGGGCGATCGGCGTCGAGTTCGCTTATGTGCTGCACAACTACGGCGTGAAGGTCACGATCGTCGAGTTCCTCGACCGGATGGTCCCGCTGGAGGACCAGGAGGTGTCCGCGGAGCTGGCGCGGCGCTACCGGCGGCTCGGCATCGAGGTGCTGACCTCCACCCGGGTCGAGTCGATCGACGACAGCGGCGAGAAGGTGCGGGTCACGGTCTCCAGGAACGGCGAGACCTCCGTGCTGGAGGCCGACAAGGTGCTGCAGGCCATCGGCTTCCAGCCGCGCGTCGAGGGATACGGCCTTGAGCACACCGGCGTACGGCTGACCGAGCGCGGCGCGATCGCCGTGGACGGCCGCTGCCGCACGAACGTGCCGCACATCTTCGCCATCGGGGACGTCACGGCGAAGCTCATGCTGGCCCACGCCGCCGAGTCGATGGGCATCGTGGCCGCCGAGACGATCGCGGGCGCGGAGACGATGGAGCTCGACTACGTGATGATCCCGCGGGCCACCTACTGCCAGCCGCAGATCGCGAGCTTCGGCTACACCGAGGCCCAGGCGCGCGAGCAGGGCTTCGACGTGAAGGTGGTCAAGTTCCCGTTCACGGCCAACGGCAAGGCGCACGGCCTGGGCGACCCCAACGGCTTCGTCAAGGTCCTCAGCGACGCGAAGTACGGCGAGATCCTCGGCGCCCACCTCATCGGGCCCGAAGTGACCGAGCTGCTGCCCGAGCTGACCCTGGCCCAGCAGTGGGACCTCACCGTGCACGAGGTGGCGCGCAACGTCCACGCCCACCCGACTCTCGGCGAGGCGGTGAAGGAGGCGATCCACGGCCTGGCGGGACACATGATCAACATGTGAGCCGGTCGGCGCCGGTGGCGGCCGGTCAGCCGCCGGTGGGCGGGCCGTCAGCGCCGGGGGCGACGCTCTTCCCGTGGCCGCGACACCGCGGCCTCCGATGCAGAGGAGCGCGCATGAAGACCCCGTCGGTTCTGATCTCCGGCGCGAGCATCGCCGGGCCCGCCGTCGCCTACTGGCTGCGTAGGCACGGCTTCGCCCCCACGGTGGTCGAGCGGGCCCCCGCCCTGCGTGAGGGCGGCCAGGCGGTCGACTTCCGGGGGGCGGTGCACATGAGCGTGCTGCGGCGGATGGGCGTCCTGGACGAGATCCGCCGCCTGCGCACCGATCCCGGGCCGCTGCGGGTGGTCGACTGGCGCGGCGAACAGGTCGTCGCGCTGCCCGCGGAGTTCACCGGAGGCGAGGTGGAGATCCTGCGCGGTGACCTCGCCCGCGTGCTGTACGACCGGACCAGGGACGACGTGGAGTACGTCTTCGGCGACTCCATCGCGTCCATGACCGAGACCCCGGACGGGGTGGAGGTGACCTTCGAGCGCGGGGCGCCCCGGACGTTCGACCTCGTGATCGGCGCGGACGGCCTGCACTCGAACGTGCGGCGGCTGGCCTTCGGCCCCGAGTCGCGGTTCGTGCGGCCGTCCGGCTACCACGTCGCGATCTTCAGCACACCCGACCACCTGGGGCTCGGCCACGACACGCTGCTCTACAACGAACCCGGCCGCGGGGTGGCGGCCGCGGGCGCCAGGGACGGGGCGACCGCCGGGGTGATGTGCGTCTTCCGGGCCCCGGGGCTGGAGTTCGACCACCGCGACGTGGCGCAGCAGAAGAAGATCGTCATGGCCGAGTACGCGGGAGCGGGCTGGGAGGCCTCCCGCCTGCTCGAGGCCGTCGCGGACGCGTCCGACTTCTACTTCGACTCGATCAGCCTCGTCCACATGGACCACTACACCCGCGGGCGGATCGCGCTGCTCGGCGACGCCGGCTACGGCGCCACCTGCGGCGGCATGGGCGCCGGCATGGCCGTCGTGGCCGCGTACGTGCTTGCGGGCGAGCTCGCCGCCGCCGGCGGCGATCACCGCGCCGCGTTCCCCGAGTACGAGCGACTGATCAGAGGGTTCGCCAAGGCCTGCCAGCGGGTCGCGGGCAACGCGGGCTCCTTCCTCGCCCCGGCGACGCGGGGCGCGATCCGGCGGCGCAATCTGGCCTACCGGGTGCTCACGGCCGGGCCGCTGATGCGCGTGCTCGACAAGATGAGCACCAAGGCGGCCACCTCGATAACGCTCAAGGACTATGCGGCCTGAAATGCGGAAATGCCGATTACCGAACAGGCATTCGGCTTCCGCGACTATTCACTAGGAAATACTTCCCACTGCGTCAATGAATGGTCGGCTAGGCTGGGAATCAGGCCGTGCGCGAAACGCCGTGGCCGCGTACGGGCGGACAATGCGAGGGCGGCCCGATGGCGAGGGACGACGCGAAAAGCACCGGCTCCCCGGTCGGCGCGAGCACTCTGATGGCCCTCATGCGCGAACTGGTCTTCCCGCCGTGTGTGATCGAAAGGTCCTCGGTGGTGCCGCAGGACGTCACCCGGCAGGAGAACGACGCGGAGCACTCCTTCGCCCTGGGCCTGGCCGCGGTCTGCCTCGCCCCGCTGATCGACCCGGCCCTGGATCTGGGCCGGATCGCCAGGTACGCGCTGGTCCACGACCTGCCCGAGATCCACGCGGGGGACGTGTCGGTCTACGCCGACCCGGCGGAGCGGGAGAAGAAGGCCGTACGCGAGGAGGAGGCACGGGAGATCATCAGCCGCGACTTCGGTGGCACGTTCCCCTGGCTCGTCGAGGACCTGTACGGCTACAAGGCGCAGCGCGACCCGGAGAGCAGGTTCGTCTACGCGCTGGACAAGCTGCTCCCCCACGTCAACGTGCTGCTGGCCGACCACCACCCGACGCGGCCGACGTGGGCGGCGTACAAGCGCACCGAGATAACGGCCAGGCGGAAGATCCGGATGAGCTGCCCGGCACTGCTGCCGTTGTTCGACGAGCTGTGCCGGGAGTTCGCGCGGCGCCCACACCTGTTCTCCGGTGGGGTGTCACCTGCCGTGGGAGATGACGATGTTCGCGACGGCGAGCAGGGCCGCTCCGCAGACGGCGGACAGCACCCTCAAGGGCAGTTGGACGCCCGGCCCGAGTATGGCGGGCAGGGCGACGAGGAAGGCCCCGGCCGCGCCGGTCGACACCCGCGTGAGGAGACGCGACCGCGAGCGGCGCACGACCACAGGAAACCCGGCGCTCGTCGTCAGTGAGTCGCCTCCCGGCATCGGGCCCGCCCGGGTGTCGACGGCCAGCGTGATCCCGACCCGCGCGAGCGCGTCGAAGCCCAGCGTCTCGGGCCGCAGCCAGAACTCCACGGTGTCGTAGCGCGACGCCACGTCGTAGGAGTCGTCGGACGCGATCTTCAGGAAGGTGCCGTCGGTCGCGCAGACGAGCCGCTTCGCGGTCGGCGTGTAGCCGTCGGAGTAGAAGCTGACCCGCATCTTCACCGACTCGCCGTCGCTCAGGTGCAGCCGTCCCTCGGCGTCGAGCGTGCCCGTCCTGTCGCCGTTGAGCAGCGGTTCCTCGGTGCGGACGAAGTAGGAGGACCTGAAGGTGGGATGCCGCGCGAGCCGCCGGGCCACCCCGAGCCACGCGACGGGGTCGTCGCCCGGCCGCTCGTGCAGGTGGAGGTCGGGGAAGCGGGTGGTGGCCGGATACCAGCGCCCGCCGTTGGCCTCCGCGAGCCTGTCCACGAACCAGCCGCCCTTGGCCCTGATCTCCGCCTCGGCCAGCGGGAACTCCTCCAGGTTCGCGTAGTCGTCCACCTTGAGCCGGAACACGGCCATGTCGGCCACGCAGGCGGTCGTCACGACGCTCGCGAAGCGCACGGGCACGACGAACGGCTCCGTCTCGGGCGACTCCCGGTCCGCCAGGAAGGCCACGAGACACCGCCGGCCGACGGCGGAGCCGTTCGCGATCGCCTGTTGCAGGGCGCCCGCCACGTAGTCGGTCTCGTACCGGAACTGGATGATCGCCCCTCTGGGCAGGGCCAGCGCCGTCAGGACGTCCTCCGCGTACCTCCGCCTGCTGTCGGACGACAGCAGCAGCACCGAGGGCCGGACCCCGTTCATGTCCGCGGTCATGTCCGCCTCCGAAGCTCTTCCAGGTCGCGCAGGCGGTCGTCGAGCGCGAGGAAGCGCGGCCACACCCGGTCTCTCGGCAGTTCGTCGAGGCGCAGGCTCGCCGCGGTCTCGTACCGCAGCCCACGGTCCGCCAGCGCCCGGTGCTCGCCCAGGATGATCGGCTCGCGTACGCCGTCCGACTGGTCGCCGGTCAGGTCGATGACGAACCGCCGCGGGTCGTGGGCCGGGCCGATCTCCACCCAGCAGTGGTGGCTGACGTCCTCGGCGTCGTCGCGGCCGACCCGCAGCCGCCCGTAGCAGTAGACGGGTTCGAGCAGCAGGTCGGTGCGGAGCCTGCGGGCGAGCCAGACGGAGGTGACGCCGCACTGGCCCCGGGGGTCGCCCGCGCCGACCGGCGACTCCTGATACCGCGGATGGGCCGTGCGGTCCGACCAGCAGGACTCCAGCATCCGGCGGTAGCCGAGCAGGCGGTCCGTCCACTCGGGCGAGGTGAAGTCCGGCTTGACGGGTCTCACGTGGTCGCCGCCCGAGTGGGTCCTGCGCGACACCCTGATCAGGCCCTCGATCCCGCCGACGCTCCGCTTCGCGGCCGAGGTGGCGCCGAGGACCATGAGCACGTTGTCCGGGGTGTCCAGGAGTTGCGGCACCGACTCCCCGGATATCCGGCGGGTCTGGAAAAGGCCTTTGTCGTCGTAGCGATAGGCCACGGGCGACAGGGCGATCGGCGTGAATCCCGACGCGAGGAACGAGGTGCCGTCGAAACCGAGCATGGGGTTGTATGCCGTTATGACATAATCCCCGGCGTTTTCCGCCCTGATCTCCCGGACCGCGCGGGAGATCGTCAGACTCATGAGGTTCGCCGGAATTCCCGCCAGCCCGTGCATTCTTGTCAGGACCATTATCCGGTCCGGATTCACGTCCAGTCCGTGCCCGGTGAGCGCGTCCAGGACGTACTGGCGGTCGCATCGCGAGAAGGCGACGTACGTGATCGGCATCGTCGCGCCCGGCAGGAAGAGCCCGAACTGGAGGACGGTGTCGGCCCTCTCACTGTGCAGGTAGTGCAGTCTCGACTGCACCAGATGGCCGACGCCGGGCGCGACCTCGGCGAAGCGCAGGCAGGTGCGGTAGCCGTCGCTGAACGACAGGCTCAGGTCCCGGTGCGCCTTGTTCACGTTGAGGAGGACGGAGGCATGGGCCTGGTACGCCGCGTCCTCTGCGGACTGGCGCACCTGGGCCGCCCGGACGACGGCCTGCAGCCGTATCTCCTCGTACACCTTGTCCGGAGACCAGCCGGCGATGGCCGGCCTGCTCAACCGGGGCAGGTGCAGTCTTACCTGGATCTCCAGGGTCCGGAGGTCGACTCCGACCATCTCGGCGTCCGCGCGGATGCGCGTCCCCATCGTGCCGACGAAGGTCTCGACATCCGGATCACGAAGCCCGTCCACTCGCGCGCCCTCGCTTCGCGCTTTCTCCCTTCGCGGCGTACGCGTGGTCTTGGGCACTTCTTCTCCCGCAATCCGCGAGAATCTTGTCAGTGACGCCGTCAAGGATAGAACTCGGACCGCACCCTGTCAGGGCGCTCGCCGAATTGGCATCACCTTTTATCGGACCCGCCGGAATTGTGGCGCTTTTTCATTGGAGCCGCGTAGGCAGCGGATAGAGGGCCGCGAGACCGTGGGCGGCCGCCGCCATCTCGCGCCGCAGCTCGGCCGGCTCCAGGACCTCCACCTCGGCCCCGAGCTTGAGGAACTCCGTCCGCGCGTGCGTCACCGACTCGATGGGCACGGTGGCGGTGACCCAGCCCCGCTCGTCCGGCGGGCCCGCCGTCTCGTCCACGGCAGCGGCGACGACCGAGCTCATGACCTCCCCGAGCCGCTCCCGGCCCCGCGGCGACAGCCGGATCACCGCGTGCCCGCGAAACAGCCGCGACCGGAAGCCGGCCAGGTGATCGCGCCAGTGTCCCGCCAGGTCGAAGCCCTCCTGGCGCTCGAACGTCTCGCCGGTCACGGTGAGCGCGAGGATCTGGCCGATCCGGTAGGTCCGTAACGCGCCGTCGCACCGCGCCACGAGGTACCACTTCCCCGCCTTCAGGACCAGCCCGTACGGCTCCAGCCTCCGCTCGACCTCGCACGGCTCCACCCAGCGGCGGTAGCGGATCCGGACGACCCGGGCGTTCCAGACGGCCCCGGCGACCTCCGGCAGGTAGGGCGACCGGTCGCCGTCGTAGTACCAGCCGGGCGCGTCGAGATGGAAGATCTCCCGCACCCGCCGCGCCTCCTCCCGCAGGCCGGCCGGGAGCGCGGCCTCGATCTTCAACTCCGCCGCGGCCAGCAGAGCGCCGAGGCCGAGGTCCGCGGCCGGTCCCGGCAGCCCGGCCAGGAACAGCGCGCCGGCCTCCCGCTCGGTCAGACCGGTGAGCCGGGTGCGGAAGCCGTCCATCAGCCGATAGCCGCCCTCGTGCCCGGCCTCGCCGTACAACGGGATGCCGGCGGCGTGCAGCGACTCGACGTCCCGGTAGATCGTGCGGACGCTGACCTCCAGCTCGTCGGCGAGCTGCCGGGCCGTCATCCGGCCGCGCGACTGCAGCAGCAGGAGGATGGACAGCAGCCGCGACGCTCGCACTCCGACAGGATTCCACTGCCAGAAGGTGTCAGTGAAGCCGTCCTACCGTTCGCGTCATGGCTTTCGCGGAGAAACTGCTGTTCGTGCCTCCCCCGATCGAGGTGAGCGGCTACCACGTCAAGCGCTACCACGTCACCGCCGACCCGGCCGGCATCGCCTCCGAGGTCGAGAAGGCGGCGTACGCCGTCCTGCCCGAGCTGCTGCCCGAACCGGACGGCACGCCCCCAGCCGCCTTCGTCGTCCTGCACAGCGTCCTACACAGCGTCCTACACAGGGGCGGGGACGACGGGGCCTACATCAACGCCTACACCTGGGCGTGGGACAACGCCCTGCACTACGGCAACGCGGTGGCCGGTCAGCCCGTGCTGGGCTGTCCCGACCGGGATCCCACCCACTTCATCCGGCCGGAACGCCCGCTCATCGGCTGCGTCTGGGAACTGCCGCCGATCCTGCACGAACGCGACGCGTGGGTGCGGCACATGCTCGCCCCCGACCACCCCGACCTCGACGCCTACCTCGCCGACACGCTGCCCGAGGGCACGACGGGAGACCGCCGCTGACGCCGGATTCTTGAAGCGACCATGGCGCCGTCTTGCACGCGACGGAATCCACGGTTTGGGGGCGGACTGAGAGACTTCTGAGCAAGCGCCTGCCATGTCAGGCGCAACCCCGCGGCTCATCGCCAGAAAAAGCCGCCCGGTGTGGTAACGGCGAAACCGCTGGAAGCCCGCCCTCCTCGCCGCGAAGGTCGAGGAGGGCGGTGCCCTCCCCATCAGGAGGGAGCGCCGTCAGGAGGGGCCGCCCTCCGGAGGGCCGTATCCCCCGCCGCCGGGCGTCTCGATCTCCAGCACGTCGCCAGGCTCCACCCGAACCGAGTCGCACCCCGCCAGGTGGACGACGCTTCCGTCCGCGCGCCGCACCCGGTTGACGCCCAGAGCGCCGGGGGCGCCGCCGGCCATGCCGTACGGCGGCACCCGGCGGTGGCCGGACAGCACGCTGACCGTCATCGGCGCACGGAACCGGACGCGGCGCACCGCCCCGTCCCCGCCGCGCCACCGTCCGGCGCCGCCGCTGCCGCGCCGGATGGCGAACTCCTCCAGCAGCACGGGGAACCGCCATTCCAGCACCTCGGGGTCGGTCAGCCGGGAGTTCGTCATGTGGGTCTGCACCACCGGGGCTCCGTCGAACCCGTCCCCCGCTCCGGACCCCGAGGCGACGGTCTCGTAGTACTGGTGCCGTTCGTCGCCGAAGCTGACGTTGTTCATCGTCCCCGACCCTTCGGCCTGGACGCCCAGCGCGGCGTAGATCGCCCCGGTGATCGCCTGCGAGGTCTCGACGTTGCCGGCGACCACGGCCGCGGGGTACGCCGGGGCCAGCATCGACCCCTCCGGCACGACGATCCGCAGGGGCCGCAGGCAGCCGTCGTTGAGCGGGATCTCGTCGGCCACCAGGGTGCGGAAGACGTACAGCACGGCGGCGGTGACCACGGCCGACGGCGCGTTGAGGTTGGTGCCGAGCTGGGGCGAGGTGCCGGTGAAGTCGATCGTCGCGGTGCGCCGGGCGCGGTCCACCGAGACGCGCACCGAGATCACGGCGCCGCAGTCCGTCTCGTAGCGGCACCGGCCCTCGCTGAGGGCGCCGATCACCGCGCGGACCGCGTTCTCGGCGTTGTCCTGCACGTGCCGCATGTAGGCCCGCACGACGTCGAGGCCGAAGTGGCCGATCATCGCGCCCACCTCCTCGACGCCCTTGGCGTTCGCGGCGATCTGCGCGCGCAGGTCGGCCAGGTTGGTCGCGGGGTCCCTGGACGGGTACGGCCCCTCGGTGAGCAGCCGCCACGTCTCCTTCTCGCGCAGGCCGCCCCGGTCCGCCAGCAGCCGGCAGTCGAACAGCACGCCCTCCTCGTGCACGCTCCTGCTCCCGGCGGGCATCGAGCCGGGCGTCAGCCCGCCGATCTCCGCGTGGTGGCCGCGGGAGGCCACGAAGAACAGGATCTCCCGGCCCGCGTCGTCGAAGACGGGGGTGACGACCGTGATGTCCGGCAGGTGGGTGCCGCCGTGGTAGGGGTCGTTGATCGCGTACACGTCGCCGGGCCGCATCCCGTCGCCCCGGCGGCGCACCACCTCCTTGACGCTCGCGCCCATCGACCCGAGATGCACCGGGATGTGCGGCGCGTTGGCGATGAGGTCGCCGCCCGAGTCGAACAGCGCGCAGGAGAAGTCGAGCCGCTCCCGGATGTTCACCGACTGCGCGGTGGACCCCAGCCGGGCGCCCATCTGCTCGGCGACGGACATGAAGAGGTTGTTGAAGACCTCCAGCATCACGGGGTCGGCCTCGGTGGTCACCCCGGCGGCCCGTGGGCGCGCCCGCACCCGCTCCAGGAGCAGGTGCCCATACGGTGTCACCCCGGCCCGCCAGCCGTCGTCGACGACGGTGGTCGCGTCGGCCTCGGCCACGATCGCCGGGCCGCCGATCGTGTCGCCGGGCCGCAGCCGTTCCCGCCGGTGGAGCGGCACCTCACGCCACGCGGCGCCCGTGTACAACCGCACGGTTTCCACCGGCCCCGGGTCCACAGGCACTGGTTCACCGGCGCCGGATCCGGAGGCGAGGTCCGAGAGGTCGGGCTGCTCGGTCAGCCCCACCGCCTCGACGGAGACCGCCTCCGCGACCAGCGGCCGGTCCATGAGGAAGGAGTACGTCCGCAGGTGGGCGGCCTCGAACGCCGTCACCATCGCGTCCGTCGCGGCCAGGTCCACCGGCAGCGACGTGTCGGTGCCGTCGTAGCGCAGCCGCACCCGCCGGGTCACCCGGATCCGCCCGTCCGGCACCCCCTCGTCGGACAGTTCGCGGCGTGCCGCCGCCTCCAGGGCGTCGGCGAGGCCGGTCAGGCGCTGCGTCGCCGCGGGCTCCAGCCGGGCCTCGACCGACTGCTCGCGCATCACGGTCGTGTCGGCCAGCCCGATGCCCAGGGCGGACAGCACGCCCGCCATCGGCGGCACCAGCACGGTGCGGATGCCGAGCGCGTCGGCCACCGCGCAGGCGTGCTGCCCTCCGGCGCCGCCGAACGTGGTGAGGGCATATTCGGTGACGTCACGGCCCTTCCGCACGGATATCTGCTTGATCGCGTTGGCGATGTTCTCGACCGCGACCCGCAGGTAGCCCTCGGCGACCTGCTCGGGATCGCGCTCGTCGCCGGTCCGCGCGCGAATGTCCGCGGCCGTCTCCTCGAACCGCCGCCGCACCTCTCCCGCGTCCAGCGGCAGGTCGCCGCCCGGGCCGAAGACCTCGGGGAAGTGGCCGGGCTGGATGCGGCCGAGCATCACGTTGGCGTCGGTGAGGCACAGCGGTCCGCCGTTGCGGTAGCAGACCGGGCCGGGGTCGGCCCCCGCGGAGTCCGGGCCGACCCGGTAGCGCCCGCCGTCGAAGCGCAGGACCGACCCGCCGCCCGCGGCCACCGTGTGGATGGCGATCATCGGCGCGGACAGCCGTACGCCGGCCACCTGGGTCTGGACCACCCGCTCGTAGGCGCCCGCGTAGTGGGACACGTCGGTCGAGGTGCCGCCCATGTCGAAGCCGATCACCTTGTCGAACCCGGCCAGCCGGGACATGCGCGCCATGCCCACGATGCCGCCGGCCGGGCCGGACAGGATCGCGTCCTTGCCCCGGAAGTGCCCGGCCTCCGCCAGCCCGCCATTGGACTGCATGAACATCAGCCGTACGCCGGGCAGTTGCCGCGCCACCGCCTCGACGTACCGGCGCAGGACGGGCGAAAGGTAGGCGTCGACCACGGCGGTGTCCCCGCGCGGCACCAGCTTCATCAGCGGGCTGACCTCGCTGGAGCACGACACCTGGGCGAAGCCCGTGTGCCTGGCCAAGCTCCCGATCGCTCGTTCGTGCGCCGGGTGCAGGTGGCTGTGCAGGCAGACCACCGCGACCGCACGGACGCCCTCCTCGCGCAGCCGCCGCAACTGCGGCGCGAGCCCTTCGAGGTCGGGCGGCCGGAGCACTGCGCCGTCTGCGGTGATCCGCTCGTCCACCTCGGCCACGCGCTCGTACAGCATCTCCGGCAGCACGATCCGCCGGTCGAAGATGCGCGGCCGGTTCTGGTAGCCGATGCGCAGCGCGTCGCCGAACCCCTTGGTGATCACCAGCGCCGTGCGCTCGCCCCGGCGTTCCAGCAGGGCGTTGGTGGCGACCGTGGTGCCCATCCGCACCGACTCGATCCGCTCGACGGGGATCGGCTCGCCCGCGGGGACGTCCAGCAGGGCGCGGATGCCCGCCACCGCCGCGTCGGGGTAGCGCGCCGGGTTCTCCGACAGGAGCTTGCGTGTCACCAGCCGCCCGTCCGGGCGCCGGGCGACGACGTCGGTGAACGTCCCGCCGCGGTCCACCCAGAACTGCCACCGGCCTCCAGGCATCGGACCCCCCTCCGCACGCCCGTACATCCCTTGTATCAAGGCGGCGCGTCCAGGCCTTCGCGGGGCGAGCCATCGCCTTATGCCGGATATATCATCAGGTGTCGTTTTCCGGATCACCCCGGACCGGCGCGAGGGAAAGGTGGTGCCGGCTGTGCAGTCCGTGCCGAGCGAGGAGCGCAGTGGGCGCATCGCCGTCCTCGTCACCGGCAACCTGCTCGGCGGCGTCGCCGTCGCCTCCGGCATCGCGGTCGGCGGGCTGCTCCTGGAGCGGCTGGGCGGCACGTCCGTCGCGGGGCTCGGGCAGGCCGCGAGCGTGCTCGGCGCGGCGGTCGCCGCGGTGCCGCTGGCCGGCGTCGCGGCCCGGCACGGGCGGCGCCGTTCGCTCGCCCTGGGGTACGCGATCGCCGTGCTCGGCGGTGTGCTGATCGTCACGGCCGCCGTCGCCGCGCAGCTCGTCGTGCTGCTGGCCGGGCTGGCCATGTTCGGCGTCGGGCAGGCGGTGAACCTGCAGTCCCGGTACGCCGCCGCGGACGGCGCGGCCCCGGGCGCCCGGGCCAGGATGATGTCGATCGTCATCTGGGCGACCACGATCGGTTCCGTGGCCGGCCCCAACCTCAGCGAGGTGGCCGACCGGTTCGGCCGGTGGCTCGGGCTGCCCGGACTCGCCGGCCCCTACGTGTTCTCGGTCGTGTCCTTCGCCCTGGCGGGCGCGGTGGTGGCGCTGTTCCTCCGGCAGCCCGCCGTACGGTCGTCCGCGCCGGCCGCCGGCGAGGCGGACAAGAGCCGCGAGCCGGTGGGAGCGGTGGCGGCGCTGCGCTGGGCGGCGGCCGACCCGGCGGCGCGGTTCGCGGTCGTGCTCATCGCGGTGGCGCACGCGATGATGGTCATGGTCATGGTGATGACGCCGCTGCACATGCAGCACCACGGCATGTCACTGCAGCTGGTGGGCGTGGTGATCAGCCTGCACGTGCTCGGCATGTACGCCTTCAGCCCGGTCTTCGGCTGGCTGGCCGACCGGCTCGGCGCGGTCCGCACGGCGTGCGCCGGGATGCTGATGCTCGCGGCGGCCGTCGTGCTCGGCTTCGTGGCCGCGTCCGCCTCGGAGGGCAGCACTCTCACCGCGCTCGCGCTGACCGTCCTCGGCGTGGGCTGGTCGGCGTCGATGATCTCCGGGTCGGCGCTGCTCACCGGCGCCGCGTCCGACCGCGTCCGGGTGCCGTTGCAGGGCGCCACCGACGCCGGCATGAACTACGCGGGCGCCGCGGCGGCGGCGCTGGCCGGGCCGATCCTCGCCGCCGGGGGCTTCCGCGCGGTCAACATCGCGGCGGCGGTCATCCTGGCGCCCGCCGTCGCGGCGGCGGCCGCCGTCCTGCGCCGGGGCGGGGCGGCCGCGGACGAGGCCGAGGGACGGCACGAGCAGATCGTGGAGCGCGGCGCCCACGCCGCGGACACCGGCTCCGGCTGACCGGCCGTCCCCGCCCTGCGGGTCTGCGCCTGCGGGGTCAGGACTCCCGCTTCGGGATGATCCGCTTGACCGCCACCGCGGCCGAGACCAGCGTGAACAGGCCCAGGGCGATCCAGAGCGCGTTCCAGCCCATGAACGGGGCGGTCAGCGCGGCGCCGCCGAAGCCCGCCGCGACGCCCCCGATGGGTGGGTTGTTGTACATATTCACCATTTCCTTTCCCGACGCCATGCGGCGTCCCAGAAGGCTTTCGCCTGTGCGACCTGCAAGAAGACATCGAAGATCATTTCGACGAACAGCAGGGCGGCGACGGCCATCTGCCTGCCGCCCCTGCTCCGTACGGTCACGATCCGCTCGACCATGAAGACACCCGTCACCGCCACCCAGAGCGGATGGAAGTTGAGCGTGCCCGTGACCGCGATCGACCAGGCCGTGGCGCCCAGGTACGCGAAGATCACGATGATCCCGATCAGCGACAGGAGCTGACGGCCCCAGTAGGGCAACGTGACCCGCGTCCAGCCGTAGTCGGTGAGGTTCTCCAGCGCTCCCCGCTTCCACCGCAGCCGCTGCTTGAACAGGTCCTTCCAGGTCTCCATGACCTCGGTGGTGAGCGTGCACTCCGCGGGACACAGGATGCGGAACCTGAGGTGCAGCAGCGCCAGGGTGAGCTCGTTGTCCTCGGTCAGGACGCGCACGTCGTACACCTGGTCGCGGCCGGGGAGACGACCGCCGCGGCGGGCTTTGACGACCTCCTTGAGCGCGAGCGCGCGGAAGAGCGTCGCCGTCCCGGTGAGCACCAGCGCCTTTCCGCGCAGCCGCCGCACGTCCCGGGCGTAGCGCGCGTACTCGTTGCGCTGGAACATGCCCACCATGCCGCCGCCCGGCTTGCCGGTGAAGGTGCCTCCCACCGCGGCCAGTTCGCCGGTGGCCAGCCGCAGAACGGCATGGTGGATGAAGCCGGGATCGAGCGCGGAGTCCGCGTCCATGACCAGTACGGCGTGCCGGGACCCCAGCTGGGGCAGCAGGACTTCGAGCACCTGGTTGAGCGCGCCCGCCTTCTTGTGACGGTTGCCGACCGTCCTGATCACCTCGGCGCCGTGCGCGCGTGCGATGTCCGCGGTCCTGTCGGTGCAGTTGTCCGCGATCACGATGACGCGGTTGGGCCTGCGCCGCTGGCCGTGCAGCGACGTGATCGTCTCGGCGATCTGGTCCTCTTCGTCGTGTGCCGGGACCAGCACGGTGACGTGCATGCGCGAGGGGTCGACCTCCGGGAGGTCCCAGTTGCCGTCGGCGCCCTTCACGGCCCGGTGCCGGCCCGTGCCAGCCTCCGCGAGATTTCCCGGATGGACCGGCGTGACGGCATGTCCGCCGCGCCCGATCTCCGGCGGCCTGGGCAGAGTTTCCGACTGAACCACTTAAAACCGTCCAGCTCCCAGCAAACCGCCGCATTGTGGTGACTACGTCCAAGAGGTTACACGCGTGATGGAAGTGACTGGTTGACATCAAGGCGACATACGATAAGCCAAGGGATTTCAGTACAGGAACGGTGATGAAATGGGCAGGGCCGCTGTCGCCGTCCTTCTGGGGCTGTCCGTGGCCGCCGTCGCCGTCACGGTCGCCGTCGGCCGCTCCGGCGACCGTCAGGCGGCACCGCCCGCGCCGCCCGTCGGCGTCTCCACCCCGCGGGCGCACCCGAAGGCCACCTCGCGTGCCCTGTCGTCGTCACCGCCGGTCATGCTGGAGATCCCGAAGATCGGGGTGCGGACCACGCTCATGACGCTGGGCAAGAACCCGGACGGGACGCTGGAGGTGCCGCCCCTCGACAGGGTCGACGAGGCCGGGTGGTACCGCCTCGGTCCGTCACCGGGCTCACCCGGTCCCGCGGTCATCGCCGGTCACGTCGACTCGAAGAAGGGGCCCGGCGTCTTCTTCCGGCTCGGGGACCTGCGGCCGGGCGACACGGTGCGGATCTCCAGGAAGGACCGCACCCAGGCGATCTTCGAGGTGGACTCCCTGGAGAGCGTGCCGAAGGACCGCTTCCCCACCCGCAAGGTCTACGGCATGGTGAAGTTCCCCGGCCTGCGCCTCATCACCTGCGGCGGAGCCTTCGACACCGCCAGTGGGCACTACCGCGACAACGTCATCGTCTACGCCCACCTCGTCGCCGGCCGCCGGCCGCAGGGTGGTGCCTCCTCCCGTTGATCGACCGCAGGGAATGACCGCATCATCGTGAGGGCGTCCGCAGCTCTGACGTGAGCCGCCGGGCCAGTCGGGTCGGAGACGAAGGAGCACCTCGGCGACGGCCCGCTGGGCCTCGGCAGCCGGGTGCGGATCAAGCAGCCGGGACTTCCCCCGATGGTCTGGCAGGTGACCGAGTTCACCGACGGCAGGTCCTTCGTCTGGCAGGCGACCGGCGGGGGCGTCACCACGGTCGGGACGCACGTGCTCACGCCCGGGGACGGCGGGGTGTCGGTCCTGCTCGGGATCGACCAGTCAGGACCGCTTGCGCCGCTGATGAGCCTGCTGGTCGGCGGCCGCACCCGCAGGTACGTACGCACGGAGGCGGAAAGCCTCAAGCGGCGCTGCGAGTCCGGCGAGGGTGGGTGAGCGGTGGGCCGGAGTCCGGGGACCCCGGCCCACGCGGGTGACTACCGGGCCGGGTAGTCCGCGACGTACACCGGCGCGCCGACCTTGGTCGTGTCGGCCGCGTCGCCGACGCCGTTGACGACGTGGTCGATCGTCCCGGCGTTGAGGTTGACCGTCATGATGTGGTGCAGCTTCACACCGGGGGTCCGCGGGACCTCGAAGCCGTTCTCGGTGTGGATCTGCGGGTTGTTCTGGTTGAAGACGTAGACGCCCGCGCCGTAGAGGTTGTGCCTCTTCACGCGGTCGCCGACCTTGTAGCCGGCGTAGCCCTTCACGGAGCCGTTCATCCAGTCGGCCTGCGTGGGCGGGTCGTACGGCAGCTCGTTCTGGTAGAGGATCGTCGTGCCGTCCTCGCCGTTCCACACGGTGTTGTACCGCTGGAAGTGCTCGACGAACAGGCCGGTCGCCGTCACGTGGTCGCCGTTGATGACGGCGCCGTACCGGCCGATGTTGGTGTTCCAGCGCTGCGTGTCGGTGAAGCCCTCGACGCCGTGGTCGGCGCGCCACACCCAGGTGTGGTCGATGAGCACGTTGTCGCTGTCGACCTCGAGAGCGGTCTCGGTCTTGCCGACGTGCGGCCCGCCGACCCGGAAGTACACGTCGGACAGGGTCGTCGGGTTGTCCGGCGAGGTCCGGTGGCCGCCGTGCTCCCTGCCCACACGCAGCAGGACGGGAGACTTCTGGAGACCCGCGTCGACGGTGACTCCGGCGACGACCACGCCGGGGACGTCGGCGACGTCGAGCGGAATCGCACCGCCTACGGCGGTGAGGGTGGCGTGCCCGAGACCGAGGACCACCGCGTCAGGGCGCTTGACCTCGATGCTCCGCGCGATGTCGTACACGCCGGGCGTGAGCAGCAGGTTCTTGCCGCGCGCGAGCTGGCTGTTGATGACCTGCACCGAGTCCGACGGCTTCGCGACGTAGAAGTCCGACAACGGCACCGTACGGCCCGGCGTCATGCCGCCGGCCCACGAGACGCCGCGCGTGTTCCTCCTGGCGGCGGGCACGCGGACGTTGAGCCTGCCCTGCGCGTCGGCGTACAGGTAGGGCTTCTCCCGGCTGACGGGGGTGTTCTCCAGGGTGGTGTAGGGCGGGTTCGGGAACCCGGACTCCTCCGGCGCGCCGACGACGCCGGAGAAGACCTGGTTCCACACGGCGTTGGACCACCCGGCGACCTCGGTGTTGCGGGTCAGCCACTGCTGCTGGGAACCGTTCGTGACGGACGGCAGCCGCGAGTCGGCGATGAAGCCCCCGCTGGCGTACTGCGGACCGGCCGTGCAGTAGTCCATCAGCGACAGGGTGCCGCCGCTGACGTTGAGGCGGCGCATGGAGACCGCCTGGGAGACGGCCCAGAAGTTCGCCGACTGCCGGCAGCCGTCCTGGCCCGCCGCGTTGACGTTGATCGACAGGTTCGACAGCGTGCGCCAGAAGTTGACGAGCGCGAGGCAGTTGCCGGTGCCGTTGTTCTCCAGGCAGCGGTTGTAGACCTCGACCTTGCCGTTGACGACGACGTCGGTGGGCGAGGCGCCCAGGCCGGCGATCTCGGTGTAGTAGCCGACCTTGATCTGGAGCGGGTGCTCGGCGGTGCCGTACGTGCCGGGCTTGAAGAGGTAGGCGTGGCGCTCGGCGCCCATCTCGTTGTCGACCTGGGCGGCGTGCGCCGCGTCCAGGGTCGCCTGGATCTGGTCGACCGGCATGCTCGGGTCGAAGACGGTGACGTTCGGCCCGAGGTCGGGGGCTCCTCCGGGGTTCCCAGGGTGCCCGTGGTTTCCGGAGGCCGGGGCCGGTGCGGCGGTGGCGGCCGTCGTTCCCGCCGTCATGACGGCGGTCGTCAGCACGAGACCGAACGTGAACGCCCGGCCGATCAACCGGCGGCCGGAGCGCCGCCTCGTGGGACTCCCAGTTCCAGAAGTCTGGGTCGTCATACGGTTCGTCCTTTCCGCTGCGTACGCAGCCGAGAGAGCGCTCTCTCGCGGGCCCGCCTTGTATCAAGCCCTGAAAAAATGTGTGGGACGTTTGTACCGCGCGAACCGGCCTCGGCGCTATCCCTTGATTTTCCGCTGATTTTCCGCAGGCGGCTCCTTCAGGACGCGAAACCGCCCCGGAGCGGGCGGGCTCCGGGGCGGTCCATCGCTCGGATCAGGAGGTCTCTCTGACATACCGCGCGTGCGCCGCGGCCAGGCGGCCGCCGACCTCGGCCGTGCTGACGAGCACGGACATGTTCGCCCTGGACGAGCGGCCCTCGGTGGCCGCGTCCACGGCGCGCATCAGATACTTGGTGATCGCGTTGCCGCGGACGCCGTCCCGCTCGGCGGCGGCCATCGCGCCGGCGATGGCGGCGTCCACCTCCGACGCGTCGATCGCGTCCTCCTCCCGCACCGGCGTGGTGATCAGGAACGAACTGTTGTTGCCCAGCGCCCAGTGGTTCTCCACCGCCCGCGCGATCACCCGCTCGTCGTCCAGCCGCTGCGGGCTGCGGATGCCACTGGAGATGCAGTAGAACGCGGGGAAGTCGTCCGACCGGTACGACACCACCGGCACGCAGTGGGTCTCCAGATACTCCATCGTCAGGTTCAGGTCGAGGATGCTCTTGGCTCCGGCGCAGACGACGGCCACCTTCGACCGGGTGAACTGGATCAGGTCGGAGGAGACGTCCATCGTCTTCTCCGCGCCCCGGTGCACACCGCCGATGCCGGCCGACGAGAAGAACGGGATGCCGGCCAGCTCGGCCGCCACCACCGAGCTGGCCACGGTCAGCGCACCGAGCCCGCCCTGGGCCAGGATCACCGGCAGGTCCCGGCTGCTGACCTTGGGGATGCCGGACGTCGAGGCGAACCGCTCGACGTCCTCGTCGGTCATCCCGACCTTGATCCGCCCGCCTTCGACGCAGATCGTGGCCGGGACCGCGCCGCCCGCGCGGACGGCGTCCTCGACCTTCCGCGCGGTCGCGGCGTTGTCCGGATAGCGCAGGCCGTGAGTGATGACGTTCGATTCCAGCGCCACCACCGGCCGGCCCTCGGCGAGTGCGTCCGCGACCTCCTCGCTGTAAACCAGCGGGACAGGCCCATGCTCCCGGGTCATCGTCGCCCCTCAGTTCGCGGCCGGGCCGTAGTTCGGCAGCTTGTTCAGCTTGTGCTTCTGGTTGAGGATCTCCGGGATGTAGACCTTCTCGTCCCACAGCTCCTTGGCGACCGGCTCCAGGATGATCGACACCGAGCCCTCCTCACAGCCGAAGGCGCTCGTCATCGCCTTGGTCACCGCGGCGACCAGGTCGGAGTGCTGCTCCTCGGTGAGGGGGACCGGGAAGTGCTTGATGCTGACGTGCGGCATGATGATCTCCTTACGGTGGGTCGCGAGACGATCCGTGATGGCTGCGACCAGCTCGTCGATCTCCGGTTCCTTGAGCAGGCCGTAGTGATCGGCTTCCAGGTCGACGACGACCGGCGCCGTCGCCGAATAACCGCTGCTGTTCTCCAGGAACGAGTAGTCGTCGCCCCTGGCCTTGAAGATGGTGATCGGTGCGTTGATCCGCCGCCGGGCCAGCTCGCGGAAGGTGTAGCTGAACTCGAAGGTCTCGCCCACCACCCGCATGATCCGGCGTACGAGGTCGATGTCCAGGTCGGGGAAGCTGCGGTGGATGAAGGCGGCGAAGCTCTCCTCGTCCACGGCCTCGGCCAGGCATCGCTCCAGCAGCGGCCCGGTGATCGTGCCGGCGAAGACCGAGAACAGGATCGTCACGTAGGCCTTGTTGCCGAAGCCGGCCTCGCGCTCGTGCTCGGACGTGCCCGCCAGGTGGACCTTCGGCGAGCCCGGCGCGATCAGGAAGAGGTGCTCCACCTGCTCACCGGCCTGCTCCAGCTGGTAGGCCGCCTCGAACGCGACCCGCGCGCCGAACGAGTATCCCCACAGCGTGTACGGACCGGACGGCTGCAGCCGCCGGATCGCCTTGACGTCCTCGGCCGCCATCTCGCCGATGGTCGCGTACGGGACCTCCTCGGGGTTGATCCCGAAGGCCTGGACCCCGTAGAAGGGCTGGGTCTCGCCCATCCTGGCGGCCAGCCGGCGCAGGTTCATCGTGTAGCCGCCGAGGCCGGGCCAGCAGTAGATGGGCTGGTCCGAGCCCTCCCGCTGCAGCGGCACGAGCCGGGAGCACGCATCGGACTCGGTTCCGTCGAGCCGCCGGGCGAGCTTCTCGATCGTGGGGCACTCGAACAGCACCTGGAGGGGCAGCGAGCCGCAGAACTCCCGGTTGATCTTGTTGATCAGCCCGACGGCGATGAGCGAGTTGCCGCCGGAGGCGAAGAAGTCGTCCTGCACAGAGACGGTCTCCCGCTTCATCGCCTTCTTCCACAGCTCGGCGATCCTGCGCTCCGTCATGGTCCGCGGCGCGACGTACGGCTGGTCGGCGTTGTCCACGTTCGTCACGTCGGACTCGGCCAGCCCCTTGACGTCGATCTTCCCGTTCGCCGTGAACGGGAGCCGGTCCAGCACGACGACCTTGTTCGGGATCATGTAGTCCGGCAGGAAGTTGATCAGATCGTCCCTGATCATCTCCGCCGGTCCCTTCATGTGGACCGAGTCCTCCTTCATCCCCTCGCTCAGCCGCTGCTCGTCGCTCACGCGGCCGCCGATGAAGAAGTAGGACGGGCCGGTGGGCCGGCCGTTGGCGCGGAGGATGCCGTCGATCCGGCGCGCCGAGGGCAGGTCGTCGCCGGACTTCGAGCTGTATCCGGACGACATGAACCCGATGTTGACGTCGTTCATCGACAGGCGCTGCAGCGTGCGTCCCAGGTCGATGTAGCGCAGCCAGTCCTCGTCGTTCCTGCTGACCGCCGAGATGCCGAGGCTCGACCGGTCGTAGACCTGCTGGTTGATCGCGATGACCTGCTTCTTGAGGATGAGCTCGTCGGAGATCAGCCGCAGCCGCCCGTTCTCGTAGGCGTACTGGCCCGCCCGCAGATCGGCGATCTTCCCGGGGTGCGCCTGGACGTAGAGGTCGATCTCGTCCGGACGCGGCCCGGCGTACGGGACCAGCTCGAACGTGCCGAGGTAGTAGTCCTCGTCGGCGCAGTCCAGGTGGTCCTTCGTGGCCGGCGCGTACTCCAGGGCCCTGATGTCCAGGCCGTAGTGGGGCAGCACCTCCTCGAACAGGCCGACCATGTGGCCGGTCTCGATCTCCAGGACCTCGCGGATGTTGTTCTTGTAGACCGGCTCTATCGCCCGCTTCTTGCCGACGAAGTGCAGCCTCACCCGAGGCTCCGCTCCCCCGGCGGCCGGCCCGACCAGCACGAGCCGGTGGTGCACGGGGTGGTGGTAGTAGAAGCCCGGCTGGAGGTCGCCGATCCCGTTGATCTCGAGGTACAGCTGGGTCGCGTACAACGCCCCGGGCGAGGCGTACGCGTACTTCGGCAGCAGGCGTTCCTCACTGAGGTGCTGGCCGAAGTAGCGCAGGATCTCTCCGAGGGTGTCCAGGCCGACGGCGTCGAGGCCGCGGGAACCCGCACCCTCGACCTTCCTGGCCAGCAGCTTCAGGATGTCGCCCCGGCCGAGCTCCCCGCCCTCGTAGAACCGGTAGGTCTTGCGGGCGAACGCCAGCCCGCGCTGCCGCGCGGTCGCCTGCTTGCCGGGCAGGTCGATCACCGGCCTGCCGTCGAGCTCCGCGGCGTCCCGGGCCCCGGCGTTGGACAGCTGCGCCCTGACCTGGAGCCTGCTCGCCTTGGACTGGTGGTGGGCACCGTGGTTGCCCTGGTCCATCAGCGCCGCTTCCTTGGGATTCAGCTCCACGCAGGCGATCAGGTTCTGGAATCCGGTGCGCGGGTCGTTCTTGACGATGACCGCGGCGTGCTTGACCCAGTCGTGGGTCTCGATGGCCAGCTTGATCTCGTCCAGCTCGACCCGGAACCCCCGCAGCTTGACCTGGTTGTCCGCGCGGCCGACGAACTGGACGGTGCCGTCGGCGTTCCAGTACGCGAGGTCGCCGGTCTTGAACAGCCTGCCCTCGCCGAACGGGTTGTCCACGAACCGCTCGGCGGTCAGCTCTGGCCGGTGCAGGTAGCCGCGGGCGACCTGGACGCCTCCGATGAACAGCTCGCCGATCTCGCCGACGGCCACCGGCGCCCCGGCCAGGTCGAGGATGTGGTAGTCGGTGTGGTCGACCGGCGCGCCGATCGAGATCGCGTTCGGGCCCTCGTCGACGGTCGCCGGGTCCACCCTGTACGCCGACGAGTTGATCGTGCACTCGGTGGGGCCGTACAGGTTGATCAGCTCGCACCCGCTAAGGGTGTCGAAGAAGCTCGTCGCCAGCGGCTTGGACAGGACCTCGCCGCCGGTGAAGATCTGCGTGAGCGACGTGCAGCTCTGCAGTTCCTCGGTGTCCAGCAGCGCCGTCAGCAGCGTCGGAACGCACTGCAGCGTGGTGACGTCGTGCGTCCTGATGACGTCGATCAGCCGCTCGGCGTCCCGGTAGACCCCGGGCGGGCCGACGGCGACCACGGAGCCGCAGACCGGCGCGAGGATCTCCCACTGCGCCGCGTCGAAGCTCATCGGCGTCTTCTGCACGATGACCTTGTCCTGGTCGATCCCGTGATCGGCCCGCAGCCACCGCATCTGGCTGACGATGCTGCGGTGCTCGATCATCACGCCCTTCGGCTTGCCGGTGCTGCCGGAGGTGTAGATGACGTACGCGAGATTGCCGGAACGCAGGCCCGGGTGCCGGTCGCCTCCGGGCGAACCCGCGAACCGTTCCGCGTCCTTCAGGGTGACGATCCTCGTCCCGGCGGGCGCCAGCTCGGTCAGCCTGGCCACGAGCTCGTCCTGTGTGACGACGACCCGCACGCCAGCGTCCTCGATCATGTAGCGGAGGCGCTCTTCCGGGTATTCGGGGGACAGCGGCAGGTAGGCGCCGCCGGCCCGCAGGATCCCCCACACGCCGACCATCAGGTCGATCGACGGCTCGACGAAAAGCCCCACACATTCGTCGAGGTCCACGCCGAGCTCCCGCAGGTGCCCGCCGAGGGCCACGCCGCCCTCCGCGAGCTCGCGGAAGGTCAGTTGCCGCTCTCCGCAGACGACCGCCGTGGCGTCGGGACGCGTCCGGGCCTGAGCGTCGAGCAGATCGGGAAGACAGATGTCCTCGGGTGGTTCCCGCCTCGCTTCAGCGACTGGAGTGGTAGTCATTTCCTCCCCCTGCGATGGGCGGACAAGGGTTACTGGGAAGCCGCGGCCCTCGGCGCCGTCACCCGTTTCCCGCGCTCACCCGCGGGGTGACCGGCCTGGGCTGCGCCGCAAGCCGGTCGGGCCTACCGCCGGACCGGCGGGATGTGAAGCCTGTGGAGGCCACGTGAAACCCTGGGGTGGGTTCGTCCCGGGGGCTGTCGCCGGTGAAGCAGGGAAGATCTGACCGGCGACGGTTGGAATCCCCTCCCCTCAGGGAGGGGAGATCTCAACGTGTGACGTCCGTGCCGAAGTACCGGTCGCCGAAGTCACCGATGCCGGGGATCATGTAGGCGTTCTCGTTCAGCCGTTCCTCGATGGCCGAGGTCACGATCCGCAGGTTCGGGTAACGCGCGTGGACCGCGTCGATGCCCTCCGGCGCCGACAGCAGGGTGACGAAGACGATGTCGTCCTCCGCGACCCCGTGGTTGAGCAGCACCTCGATGGCGGCCAGCGCGGTCCCGCCGGTGGCCAGCATCGGGTCCAGCAGCAGCACGCTCCGCCGGTCGATGTCCGCGGGCAGCGCGGAGTAGTACAGACGCGGCAGCTTCGTGACCTTGTCCCGCTGGATCAGGATCTTGCCGATCCGCACTCCGGGCGACATCGCCCGCAGCTCGAACTCCATGCTCTCCCCGGCCCGCAGGACGGACACCCCGCAGATCGGCGAGGCCGGCCGCAGGCCGTGGTAGGTGCGCCCCACCGGGGTCTCCACGTCGAACGGCTCGAACGGCAGGAGATCCAGGGCCGTCTCGATGAGCTGGCGGATGATCCGGGCCGACGTGGTGACGAAGCGCTCCGGGTCGGCGTTCCGGTCGCGGAGGATCGTGTGCAGCGCCCGCAGCTGCCTGGTCTGCGGCAGCAGATGCACGGTGTCGTTCGCGGTGCCCGCCGCCTGCGTCGTCGTGATGGTCATGCCTTCTCACCCGCCTCCAGCTGGGCGAAGGCCCTGCGGGCCTCCTGCACGAACTTGCGCACCTTCTGCCGGTCCTTGCGGCGGGTCACCGGGTCCTCCAGGCCGGTGTGCGCGTCCACGGCGGCCGGGCGGACCTCGGCGATCGCGGCGGCGACGTTGTCCGGGTTCAGCCCGCCGGCGAGCATCAGCGGCCGAGGCGAGATCCGGACCAGTTCGGCGCTGATCGACCAGTCGTGCAGCAGTCCGGTGGCGCCCTTGGCACCGGTGGCCGGGTTGAAGGTGTCGGTGATGAACATGTCGACCCACTCGGCCGCGTCGTCCACGATCGTGGTGAGCTCGTCGAGGTTGTCCTGCTTGACCACGAGGCTCTTGAGCACGTACAGGTCGGGGGCGATGCGCCGCAGCTTCTGCAGCTCCTCGACCGGCACGTCGCCGTGCAGCTGGATCGCGGTGACGCCCAGCTCCTCGCAGAAGGTCTTGATCTCCTCGGCGTCGATCAGGTAGGTGATCACGACGCCCCTGTGCTCCGGCTGGATCTCCTTGACGATCGCCGCGGCGTCCTCCTCGGACAGGTCCTCGTTCTTCGCCGGCAGCCGCAAGGCGAAGCCGAGCCAGTCCGCGCCTTCCTCGCGGATCAGGTCGGCCTCCGCCTGGTCGATGACACCGGCCACCTGAATCAGTCCCTGCATGTTGACCCGCCTTTCGAACCGGCCTGAGCGGCCTCGGTCGGAAACGAATTGCAAACGGCCACGAACGATGGCATTGAGCAGCCCGCGACAGTGCGGCCTTTCGAGATGGAATTCGCAATTGCGCGAATACTCCGGGCCTGCGAGGCTTATTCAGAATTCGCGCCGACGGGCTTTTCCCACAACCCCTAGCGGCCCCACAGCATGTCAGGACGATCCGGGACACCTTTGGACTTTTCGGGTTCCCCCGGGCTGGGCGCGGGAGAGACGGCCGGCAACCCCACATGACCCCTATCGGAAAATGCCCATCCCGAGTCGTGAGCGACTCTCGTTGACCCGGCAGGAAACGCGAAACTAGTCTCCGTTTCGGAGTGCCCCGACGAGCACGCACGAGAAACGGCGGTGGTGAGAATGCACCACGAGTAATTGCTTTTCCCGGACGACTCGCCGGCGCCGTTCCCGGCCCCCGGGCTCCACGATCGCCGGATCTCGCGCCAGACCACACTGCCCGGGTGCCGCCACCGGCCCGCGCACCTCGAACCCGGCCGGCCTCCCGTCTGGCCAATCGCTTAGCACTAAGCTAAAGTCTCTCAGTACTAAGCGAAGTTGCCTGCCGCTGATCTACGACCGCCGGGGCCGGATCGGCACCGAAGCTCGACCCAACCGACGCACGACGTTCGTTCTCGCCTGCCCGGACCGGGCCCACGCGCACAGGAGGAACCAGATGACAGTCATCGAGTCCGTCTCCGCCGGGACCGACAGGCCGGATCGCGTACCCATCAAGAGCTGGATCGCGGTGATCGCCGTCGCCCTGGGGACCTTCCTGGTGGTGACCGTCGAGAACCTGCCCATGGGCCTGCTCACGGCCATCGGCGGCGGCCTGCACGTCTCCGACGGCCAAGTCGGCCTGATGGTGACCGTGTCCGGCCTGGTCGCCGCCGTCACCGCGCCGCTGCTGCCCGTGGCGATCCGCGGTCTGGACCGGCGGGTGGTCCTGCTCGGCCTGATCCTGCTGGCGCTGGTGGCCAACGTCGTGTCCGCGCTGACCCCCACGTACGCGGTGCTGATGGTGGCCCGGCTGTTCGTGGGCATCAGCATCGGCGGGTTCTGGTCGCTCGCCGCGGGCCTCGGTGTCCGGCTGATCCCCGCGGCGCACGTCGCCAAGGCCACCTCGTTGATCTTCTTCGGCGCCATGGCCGCCAACGTCCTCGGTGTCCCCGCGGGCACGCTCGTCGGCGAGCTCACCGGCTGGCGCGTCGCGTTCGGCGCGGTCGCCGCGATCGCGCTCCTGCTGGTGATCGCGCTGGCCGTGCTGCTGCCGCGGATGCCGGCGACCGAGCCGGTCCGGCTGCGCACGCTGGGCGAGCAGCTGCGCACGCCCGCCGTCCGGGTCGGTGTCGTCGCCACCTTCCTGCTGGTGTCCGGGCACTACGGCGCCTTCACGTTCGTCAGCCCGATCCTGCAGGACGTCTCCGGGGTGGGCGCGGCGTTCGTCGGCCCGCTGCTGCTCGCGTACGGCGTGGCCGGGATGATCGGCAACCTCATCGCCGGCTCGTGGGCGGGCCGCAACGTCCGCGGCACGATCATCGTGGTCAGCGTCGCGCTCGCGGTCATCCTGGCGGCGTTCCCGTTCCTCGGCGGCAACGCGGTCACCGGGTCGATCCTGTTGATCGCGTGGGGTTTCGCCTTCGGCGGCCTGCCGGTGAGCGTGCAGACCTGGATCATCAAGGCGGCGCCGCAGGGCATCGAGGCCGCCACCGGGCTGAACACCTGCATGTTCAACCTGGCGATCGCGCTGGGAGCGCTGTTCGCCAGCCTCATCGTCGGGGCGGTCGCCGTGACCGGCGTGCTGTGGGTCGCGGCGGGGCTCGTGGTCCTGACGTCGCTGGTGGTGGCCGGCGCCAGGCGGGTCTAGGAGGCCCGCTCGTCGCCCAGTGACGTCAGCAGTTGCCTGAGGGTCTCGGCCAGGTTCTCCCGCTGGGCGGGGGTGAGCCCGGCGAGCAGGCGCCGTTCGGTGTCCACGTGGTCGGGCAGGGCGCGGTCGATGAGTTCGCGACCGGCGTCGGTCAGGTCGACGTGGACACCACGGCCGTCGACGTCACTGGGCGTCCGGGTCACCAGGCCCCGCGCCTCCAGCCGGTCGAGGCGCTGGGTGACCGCCCCTGAAGTGATCATCGCGGACCGCATCAGCTCGGCCGGGGCCTGCCGTCCGCCGCGGCGGAGAGTGGCCAGGACGTCGAACGACGAGGGGTCCAGGTCGTGTTCGGCGAACGTGCGGCGCAGCTCGTTGTTGACGAGCTGGGTCAGCCGCGACAGCCGGCCGAAGACCGCCATCGGGGAAACGTCCAGGTCAGGGCGGGCGTCAGCCCACTGCTGCAGGACCTGATCCACATGATCCGGCACACCCGCAAGGTTACCGCCCGCACCACCCCGGAAATCGAGAGGGAGCAGAAGGCATGCGCATCACAGTGTTCGGGGCGACCGGGAACGTCGGCAGACGTGTCGTCGCCGAGGCCGTGTCCCGCGGACACGAGGTGACCGGCGTGGCCCGCAATCCGGTGAGGCTCGCCGGACTGCCCGGCCAGGCGCACGTCCGGGTCGGCGACGCGACCGACGTGAACGACGTCGTCGCGCTGACCGCCGGGCAGGACCTGGTGATCACCGCGACCTGCCCGGCGCCCGGCGACGAGAGCGAACTGGTCACGGTCGCCACCACGTTGCTCGCGGCCTGCGCCAAGACCGGCGTACGCCTGCTGCTCGTCGGCGGCGCGGGGAGCCTGACCGTCGAGGGCGGCGGCCTCCTGATGGACAAGGCGGGCTATCCGTCCTTCCTGCTGCCGATCGCGGCGGCGTGCGTCGGCCAGCTGGCGGCCTGCCGGGCCAGCACCACCGTGGACTGGGCCTACCTGAGCCCGGCCGACCTGCTCGTCCCCGGTGAGCGGACCGGCGTGTACCGGGTGGGCGCCGACGAGCTGGTGGTCGACGCCGACGGCGACTCCCGGATCTCGATGGAGGACCTCGCGGTGGCGTTGCTGGACGAAGCCGAACGGCCGCGCCACCACCGGACCCGTTTCACCGTGGCGTACTGACCTCATCGGGACCCGGCGACGGCCGACCGCCATGGCCCGCGGCCTCGTAACGTGAAACCATGTGCGGAATTCCCGTTCCGGAAGGGTCGGTCGATGCGGGCTACCACGGATGCCGACGTACGCCGGGTGTTCGACCGGATGGCGGATCGCTACGACGGCCAGATGCTGGCCTGGGAGCGCCGCCTGTTCCCGGGCAGCCGGGAGTGGGCCGTCGAGCAGGCGCGCGGTCACGTCGTGGAGATGGCGGTCGGCACCGGTCTCAATCTCCCGCTGTACGACGCCGGAACCACGGTGGTCGGGATCGAGCTGTCCGAGCGCATGCTGGAGCTGGCGCGGCGGCGGGTGACGCGGGCCGGGCTCGGCGAGCGAGTGGAGCTGCGGCAGGGCGACGTGCAGCGTCTGGACCTGCCCGACGGCGTCGCCGACACCGTGCTGTCCACGTTCACGATGTGCACCATCCCGGATCCGGCGGCCGCGGCACGCGAGGCCTACCGCGTGCTCAGGTCGGGCGGGCGGTTCGTGCTGGCCGAGCACGGGCCGTCGAGCAACCCGGTCATCCGGGCCGGGATGCGGCTGCTGGAACCGCTGTTCGTGCGGTTCGAGGCCGACTACCTCACCCGCGACCCCCGGCCCTACCTTGAGCAGGCCGGTTTCGAGATCGAGTCGGTGACGCGGATGACACGCGGGATCAGCTTCCGGGTGCTGGCCGTACGGCCATGACCCGATCGGCTCGCGAAGCCGGCGTGGCCGACGTCGGCCCTCGCGCTGAGGGACGCTCTAGTCGAGCCAGACCACGATGCCGGTCATGCCGTTGAGCACGGCCGCGGCACCCGCCCGGACGGCACGCCCGGCGCGCTCGGGGGTGAAGCTGGCGGGATCGTACGTCGAGGACATGCCGAGACCCTCGCCGCGGAACGACGCACCGGCCCAGTCGGCGGCGGTGACGTTCGCCGTGGGCTCGGCAAGCTCCGCGCCGACCACGAGGAACTGCTGGTCGAGGTGGTTGGGAGAGACCAGGGCCAGGGGGTCGATGAGGTCGGCGCCGGCGCTGACGATGAGGTCGGGCTTCATGTCCATGGCCCTGCTGATGCTCGGAACGAACTGGTCCGGCTTCGTGGCCGTGACGGTCCTGAGGCTGACGCGCTCCTCCTCGGCCCACGCCGTCACCGCGCTGACCAGCGTCTTGGTCTGGGGGTCCTCTCCCGCGGTGAGCAGCACCACACGGTAGCCCTCCGGCGGCCGGATCCCGTTCCAGGAGCCGGGCCGGGGCGTGATCGTCGCCTCCGGGGCGGGTGACGCGGCAGGGAAGAACCCGGGGCCGGGGGTGCCGACGGGGGTGGGCTTCGCGTGCGGCCGGGACCAGTCGTCGCCGGAGCCGCATCCGCCGGCCAGCAGGGCGGTCGCGACTGCCGCGGCCAGTGTGCAGGCAGGCAGAAGCCGAGAGCGCATGGGATCGTCCTTCGGGGCGGCGGGAAGTGCGCCTATTTCCTACCCCATGATCTGCGGCCTTCGGCGCCGGGGCCGTCTCCGCCGGGCTTGATTCCTCGACGGTTCGCGCACGAGATACCGCGCGTTCATCTCAATCGAGCAGATTTCGTACGCCAAAGCCGAAAAGGAGTCATATGTCCCCCGCCGCTCGGCGTCGTGTCTGTGCTGTCATCGCCGCCGCAGCCGTGGCCGTCCTGTTCAGTGCCCTCTCAGCTCTGCTCGGTGTCGTCATCGCTTTGCTCGGGGCCCTGCCCGCTCTCGCCCACGGGTTCACCTCGACGGTTTACGTCAACCTCGTCTCGCCCCAGACCGGGCACGTCCGCACCGAACTCGAGCTGGAGTACGACCTGCTCGTCGTCTCCGCCGCCGACTACGAGAAGGACGACCCGCTCTTCAAGGCGGGCACCGCGGCGTTCGAGGCCGGTGACGCGGGTCAGCAGGCCGCCGCGCTCGACGCCCACGCCGACTCGGTCGTCGCGTACGTGACCGAGCGCTTCGGCGTCACCGCCGCAGGTAAGGCGTGCGCCCCGGTCAGGGACGGCGGCTTCACCATCGGGCGGCGCGAGGACGTCCCGTACGCGCGGCTGATCCTCGACTACCGGTGCCCGGAGTCCGCGGAAGCGCACGAGGTGCGCAGCGGGCTGTTCCCCGGCTCCGAGGGGTACGTGCGCGACAGCAAGACGATCGTCACCTACGACCTCGACCTGAAGTCCGGAAGCACGGCCCTCGACGCTCAGCATCGGTCGTTCTCCACGCAGCAGTCCTGGTTCGAGCGGTTCTGGGAGTTCTTCCGGCTCGGAGCCGAGCACCTGCTCGGCGGACTCGACCACATCCTGTTCCTGCTGGCGCTCATCGCCGGGTCACGCCGCCTGCGCGAGATCGTGCTGGCGGCGACGACCTTCACGCTGGCCCACTCGGTGACCTTCGTCCTCGCCGCCCTCGGCCTCGTGCAGGCGCCCGCGGCGTTCGTCGAGCCCGTCATCGCCCTCTCGATCGCGGTCGTCGCGGGGTGGCATCTGTGGCGGATCTGGCGGCGCCGATCGCACGCCACGGATCTCGAGACGGCCGGTCACGGCCGCCTCGGCCTGGACCGCGCGGGCTGGACCCGACTCGCGGTGGTCTTCTGCTTCGGCCTCGTGCACGGTCTCGGCTTCGCCGCGGCACTGGGCATCGATCAGGCCTGGTCGTGGACGCTTCTGTGGTCGCTGCTCGTCTTCAACGTGGGCATCGAGGTCGTCCAGTTGACGATCATCGTCGCCGTCTTCCCGCTGCTCGCCCTGCTGCGTCACCACCGGCCGATCGCGGGGTTGTGGACGACCGGGGCGATCGCGGCGGGTGTGTCCGCGATGGGCCTGGTGTGGTTCGTGGAACGTGTTCTCGGAATCTGAGATCACATCACAACTTCCGGCAAGCGCAACGGTCCGCCTGCCCGACGTTCATCTCCGCGACACCGGACCTCGAAATCGTGCAAACCGCTCCAATACCCCCAAATGGATGGAAAGCAATGAAGCTCGACAAGGGGACTCAGGGCCCCGGGCTCGTCCTGCGCCGGGTGGCCATGAGCGCCACCGCGGCGGCCCTCAGCGCCACCGCCGTGTTCGGCGGCGGCCTGGTGACCGCGGCCCACGCTGACAGCGCGACGCTCACCGGCATCATCCTCGGCGTGGGCGGCGACGAGACGCAGCGCGTCGTGTCGTGGTACTCCTCGGCCGGCACCGCGCAGGTGGTCCAGGTCGCGCCGACGTCCAAGGTCGTCAACGGCAAGTTCCCCGCAAGCGCCGTCACCTTCCCGGCCACGGTCACCGCGAACGTCGTCAACGGCGGCTACAACGCGCACGCCACGATCGACAGCCTGAAGCAGAACACCGCGTACTCCTACCGGGTCGGCGCCGAGGGCAACTGGTCCTCGACGTACTCCTTCACGACCCAGGACTTCAACGGCAACAACCTCGACTTCCTGTTCTTCGGCGACCCGCAGATCGGCTCGTCCGGCAACGTGGCGAAGGACGGCGCCGGGTGGGCGGACACCCTGAACGTCGCCCTCGCCGCCAACCCGAAGGCCGAGCTGCTGGTCTCCGGCGGCGACCAGGTCGAGACCGCCAACACCGAGACCCAGTGGGACGCGTTCCTCGCCCCCGACAAGCTGCGCCAGTACCCGTGGGCCGCCACCATCGGCAACCACGACGTCGGCGGCAAGGCGTACGAGCAGCACTTCTGGACGCCGAACACCGACCGTTCCGCGCCGTACTACAACGGCAGCGCGTCGACCCGTTCGGGCGGCGACTACTGGTTCAAGTACAAGAACATCCTGTTCATCGACATCAACAGCAACGCCTACGCCAGCGGCTCCGACGCCGCGCACATCGGCTACATCACCGATGTCGTCAAGCAGCACGGCGCCGGCGCCAAGCACACGGTGCTCATCTACCACCACGCGATCTACTCCCCGGCCGCTCACGCGAACGACGCCGACAACAAGGTGCGCCGTCAGGACTTCCCGACGGCCTTCTCGAAGCTCGGCATCGACCTGGTCCTGCAGGGTCACGACCACAGCTACTCCCGCAGCTACGTGATCAAGAACGGGCAGAAGGCGAACAAGGACGAGCAGCCCGGCGCCACCGAGGTGTCCCAGGGCCCGGGCGGCGTCATCTACGTGACGGCGAACTCCGCGTCGGGTTCGAAGTACTACGACCTCACCGCTCCGGACGCGACCCAGGACCCGAACTACGGTCCGGACCCGCTCAGCCCCAAGAACCACTGGGCCAACTCGGTCGAGAACCAGGAGCACGTCCGCACCTACGTGCGGGTCCAGGTTCGCGGCAACAAGCTCGTCGTCGAGAACATCCGCAGCAGCACCTGCGCCGCCCCCAACGCCGCGGTGGAGCTCGGCAACGTGAAGTGGTGCGGCCCGGACAACGGCGCCACCGCCGCTCCCGCGGTCGGCTCCACCGTCGACAAGGTCGTGATCCACACGAACGAGGGCAAGGCCGGCGAGAACAAGTCGGCCGCGTCTGAGTCCGACTGGCTTCAGTAGTCGGCCGAGGGTGACGCGGGGCCCTCACGACGAGCCGATCCGGCCCCGCTCAACCTGGTGGGGTGGGCGCCCTCAGGCGCCCACCCCACCGCACGTAGTCCATCCCGCCGCTCCCGGAACCACCAGAGGACCATGCAGATGCACCCGCCGAGACCGCGTACGACAACCGCAGCAGGCTCCCTCGCCCGGGCCGTCGTCGTGGCGCTGCTCGCCGCGTTCGGCCTGTTCGGAGCGGGGACGGGCCCCGCCGCGGCGGCGGACGGCGAGGTCTCCTGGACGGTCGCGACGGCCTCCGGCGACTTCGGGTCCGACCGGCGGAACTACAGCTACACCCTGGACCCGGGCGGGCGGATCGAGGACGGTCTCGTGGTCGCCAACCACGGCACGACGCCGCTCCATCTGAGCGTGTACGCCGCGGACGCGTTCACCACCGGGCAGGGCCGGCTCGACCTGCTCGGCGAGGACGCGAAGTCGGCCGGGGTGGGTGCGTGGGTCCACCCGGACCGGCCCGACGTGACGGTCCGGCCCGGCGAGTCGGCCGAGGTGCCGTTCACAGTCGCGCTTCCCGACGACGCCGCGCCCGGCGAGTACATGGGCGGCATCGTCACCTCGCCGATCCAGCCCGGTGCGGCGGACGGGCGCCGTCTCGGCATCCGGATCCGCCTGCGCGTGGGCGGAGAGCTCAAGCCGAGCCTGTCGGTGGAGGATCTGGAGGTGCGCTATTCGGGCACGCCCAATCCGATCGGGACGGGCGACGCCACCGTCACGTACACGATCCGCAACGACGGCAACAGTATTCTGACCGCTCGGCAGACGGTGTCCTTGTCCGGACCCTTCGGGCGCTGGGACGCCCGGGCGGGAGACATCGACGACTCGCCCCAGTTGCTCCCGGGCGACACCTGGAAGGTCTCCGTACCGGTGCACGGAGTGACTCCCGCGCTGAGACTGACGGGGACGGTCATGCTCGTCCCGCTGCTCACCGACGCGGCGGGCTCTGTCGCCCCGCTCGCCGCCGTCGAGAGCACCACGCACACATGGACCCTCCCCTGGGCGCTGCTGCTTCTCCTCGTCGTCCTCTGCGGGCTCGTCGTCGCGGCTCTGGCCTCCCGGCGCCGCCGGAAGACCGCGCTCCGCGAAGGGCCGGCGCGCTCCGGCACACCGCTCACGCAGGGGTGAACCGGCGGGAATGCGTTCCGCCTCGGTGACGCCACGCCAGGCAGGCCGGCTTTCAGAATGGTTCCGCCGCGGTCTCGCGACGAGGTACGGCTGTCTTTTTGGGTGACAGGCCGGTGTGTTCGCCGGCGAAGGCCAGGATGTCCGCGGTCAGGGCGCGTTCCTTGCTCGCGGGCGAGGCGGCGTGGGCGGTGTCGGGTTCCCGGCGCATGAGGATCGGCCGGTCACCGCCGGTGGCGTGCTGAAGAGCCGCGCACATTTTCGTGACGTGGGCCTCTCCCGTCTGCACATCGGTTACCGCACCGGTGAGGAGAAATGCGGGATAGGAGGCACCGGGCGTGACGTTGTGGTAGGGGGAGTACGCGAATAGCCATTCGAGTTGTTCGGGCTGGGAAGCGCTGCCGAATTCGTCCGTCCACGTGCATCCCAGGCCGAAGTTCTCGTAGCGCACCATGTCACACAGCGGGCCCTCGGCGATGACCGCGGCGTACAGGTCCGGACGCTGTACGGCGGCGGCGGTGACCAGGAGACCACCGGCGGACTGCCCGTAGATCGCCAGCTGGTCCCGGGTGGTCAGACCGGTGTCGATGAGCCAGGTCGCGGCGTCGTTGAAGTCGCTGATCGCGCGGTGTTTGTGCGGTCCGCGGCCGGCGTCGTGCCAGCGTTGGCCTTCTTCGCCGCCTCCGCGTACGCAGGCGACCGCGTAGGTGCCGCCGGCTCCGACCCATGCGGCCGCCAGGGGGAAGAACCACGGGCGCATGGGCATGCCGAAGCTGCCGTAGCCGTACAGGAGGGTGGGGCGCGGCCCCTGGTGGTCCTCGTCCGGAGCGAACAGGAACAGCGTGATCTCGGTGCCGTCACCGGCGCGACAGCGCACGGCGCGGCTGCGGATCGCCGGAGTGTTCCCCGCTGTCGCGGCCCCGGCCTCCTGTTCCGTCGTGCCGCGTACGGCGTCGTAGCGATAGATGGTGGGAGGCGTGGTCGCGTCGCAGTAGCTGAACCACGCCTGGTGCCCGTGGGGGACGCTCGTGCGCAGGGAGGACACGACGCCCGCGCCGGGAAGGGGCAGATCGGTGAGCATCCGGCCATCGGCCAGGTCGTGCAGTGTCAGGGCGGAGGTGCCGTGGCGGGCGCGGGCCACCAGCAGGAGGGGCCGCGCAAGCGCCGGGCCGTCCAGGACCAGGCACTCGTCCAGGGGAGCCTCAGGATCTTCGGCCACCAGCGTGCGCCAGGCGGCCGGATCGGTGTCGTGCCGGTCCGCCACACAGACGCGGCCGCATGGGGCCTCGTAGTCGGTGACCAGCAGCAGGGCGCCGTCCGCGAGGAAGCGCGGGAGAACGCGGGCGCGGAGGACGTTTCCGTCCACGATCTTGACGAAGCGCGGGACCTCCGGATCGTCGAGTTCGGCCACGTACACGTCGTTCTGCGAGGCGGGCCCGGCCATCGCGGTGATCGCCAGCCAACGGCCGTCCGCACTGACCGTGAGCCCGTAGTAGTGGTCGGGGGCGTCCTCGCCACCGAACACCACCGCGTCGGCCTGCCAGGGCGAACCGATCCGGTGCAACCGCACCCGCCGCTGCAACCGCATGTCGCCCGGGGCCAGTTCCTCGTCGGGAACCCGGCTGACGTAGTAGAACGCGTCCCCTCCCGGCAGCCAGGCGAGCGAGGTGTTGCGGGCGCGCGGCAACGGCCCGTCCACCACCTCGCCGGTACGCACGTCCAGCACGATGATGTCGCTGCCGGGCTGCTCGGCGACCTCCATTTGAACGGCCACGCGTTCGCCCTCACGCGAGGGCCACCAGGCGTACAGCCCGGTGTGGCCGGACGGATCGAGCTCTACCGGATCGACCAGCACCCGCCTGTTCCCCTCGGCGTCGACGACGAGCAGGCGCCGTTGCTCATCCCCACGGAGCTGCTCGGCAAGGAACATGAGCGAGCCCCGAACCACCGGAGGCTCCGAAACGCCGAAGGAGGACACCTGATCCACCGACGACGCCCACGATTGCTTCTCCCACCATCCCTCACGATGCGCGTGGAAGAGACGATCCTGCGCCGCGACCCAGTCCCGTACGCGTGCGTCATCGCCGTCTTCCAACCAGCGATAGGGATCGGAAACCGGGAATCCGAACAGATCCTCCACCAGATCGCTGCGCCAAGCGGCAGGGTAGAACAATCGCGCCATATACGCCCCCCGATGTACGGCCCCGCTTGAGAAAAGGTGGAGGCACTGCGGCCCATATGCGCCGCAGCACCCCGGTCCACTCGGTTACGACTCGCCGCGGAGAATATCCGCCTGCCAGCCGCGTACGCCGCCAATGCGGGCGGCGGGAGTGGAGTCCTTATACGGCAGGTATCCAGTCATGTCAGCCTCCTGGATTCCGGCGACTCGCCCCAGAAAGGGCGATTACGACGACGACCGTCCCCGCGCCTGGGATCGATAAACACCGGCGTCGCCTCCTGGACCCTCGGCACGTGCGAGCCGAGGGTCCGTCAACCATCCCCCCGTTAAAATCTCGCGCAAGAAACGAAGGCGTACAAGGTAATTCGGACCATTTCGAGATAGATCCCAGGGCTACGGAAGCTCTCACGTCGTAAGACCGAAATCCGAGTTTCACAGTTTGTGGGCACATGAGGTTTGATCACGCGGTAGGCACTGGTCAGCGTGTTTCGGGAAGCATGCGGGACGCACATGGGCGTCGGGCGACATCGCCCGCGCACCTACAAGGTCTTCGACGAATGCGACCAGCGCAGCGCGTGCGCGTAGCTCGACGCGGAGACGTTCGCGTTCAACGCGACCGTGTGGCGCACCTGGGTGTCGGTGTAGCCGTAGGCGGCCACACCGCCCGCGGACGCGCTGTTCGCGACGACCGCACCGGTGGCGAGCACGTTCTCGGTGACCGACCCGCCGACGGAGACGCCGACGACGCCACCGGCGTACTGGGTCGTGGCGTGCACGTCCACCGTGGAGACGCTGTCGCGGACGGTGCCGAACTGGTGGCCGGTGACGCCGCCGACGTAGCTGTTCGCGGTCAGCGACCCGTCGACGCGGACCCGCTGGATCGTGCCGTGGTTCTGGTCGGCGACCAGGCCGGCGGTCGAACGGTCGGTGGTGACGTCACCCTGGACCACCAGGTCCTCGATCGTGCCGTGGTTGTCGGCGAACAGGCCCGGCCCCTGGTCGGCCGGGGCGGCCAGCCCGGAGATCGTGTGCCCGTCGCCGTCGAAGACGCCCGTGAAGGTGGTCGTACGGCCGATCTGGGCACGGTCGAGCCCGGTCAGGTTCAGATCGGCGGTCAGCCGGTAGTGCCCGGCCGGGTCGTTGTCGACCTTGGCCAGGTCGTCGGGCGAGTCGACCAGGTAGGGGGACTGCTCGCTGCCCTCACCGGCCAGGCCCTCGCGCAGGGTCACGGCCGGCTGCACCGGCTTTTCGGACGCCAGGGAGCCCCACGTGAAGAGCTTGACCGTCGAGCTCGGCGCCACCGGCAGCGGCGTGCCGAACCGGACGTACTGCTCGCGCCCGCGGTGGTCGAGCGTGACGTCGAGGGTGCGCACGTCGATCATCCGCAGATCCTCACCCGAGCTTCGTGGTCGCGCCGGTGTGGGTCTGCGCGGACATCGCGATGGTGGATTCGTCCGATCCGACGCGACCCTTCGGAGAACATCATGAATGTCATCTACACCGTGCTCTTCGCCTTCGCCCTCGGCTTCCTCATCCGGAACAGGAGTACCGCAGTAGCCCTCTACCTGGCGGGGGGGCGCCCTGGTCTTCGGCTTCCAGTCCGTGAACCTCCTCCTCGAGTGGGTCAACGGCAGTGAGGCGGCGTTCGGAGACCGCTTCCCCAAGTACGATCCGTCGGGGGTGGTCCGCTACGGCCTCGTCAACCTCGTGATCACGGTCGTGGGGATCGGACTGACGATCCTGGGGGTGACGATCGGCGCGAAGCGGGCGGCCAAGCGGGACGTCGTCAACGTCGGCTGACGACTGGTCGTTCGCAGGGTGAGCGGTGCGCCGCCGGACAGGAACCGCTCACTCCCGAGATAGTGCTGATTGCCTGCGTCCTCAGTACGGCAGGCTGGTGATCAGACTGGCGCGAGCGAGTCAGCTCCAGGTCATGTTGATCTCACGCTCGAACTCGACGTATCCGGCCCGCCTGAAGGCGTGCGCCATAGGAACATTGCCGAGGTCCGTCGACGCCCGGATCTCCGAGTTCTCGTGGGTGGCGAGGATCCGGGTGCCCACGGCCAGCAGGTCGTCGATGTAGCCCTTTCCCCTGTACGCGGGCAGGACACCGATGTACGCGATGATCGGGCGATAGTTGTTCCGGGCGGGGATGACGAACCCCACGGGATCTCCGTCGGGGGTCGTCGCCGTCTGCCACCACTCCCGCGGGCTCCGGTAACGCGCCATCTCGTCGTCGTACTGCGCGGCCGCCGCCTGCGCGGGGGTCATCATGGCGAGATCGGCGTGGCTGTGCGCGTCGAGGGTGCCCTCCAGGACGAGGGTCATCAGCTCGACGAGCTCGCCCCGGTCGCGCACGGGCCGGAACCGCAGCCTGCCGCTCGGCTCGGGGATCGTCGTCCCGGGCCGCCACTCCAGCCGCAGCCGCTCAACGAGCAGCCGCGCGCCGGCCGCTTCGAGCACGGCCATCCGATCCTCGACAACCCGCCGGGCGGTCGCGTCGTCACGCCAGCCGGGCGGGACAAACCGGCTGTATTCGATTCGCGGGGCGCCAGGCGGGATGACGGCGGCCGTGGCGGTCTCCAGCAGTCGGGTGCCCACGTCGCGACGCTCGGATTCGGGCAGGGTGTCGTCGAGGTCGAAGACGTCGAGCATGAACGGCGGCTCACCCTCGCCGCGCGACCACCAGGCGATCCTGGCGGGAAGGCGGTCGCCGCGCAGGGCCATCCACATCCGCTCGGGCCGACGGCGGCCGGAGTCGAGGTCGCCGGCCAACTCGTGGTCGAAGACATACGACAGGCGGTTGAAGAGGTCGATCTCCTCGCGCCCATTGATCGGGCGCATGGTCAGGTCGTTGTTTCGCGTCATGGCACTTTCCTTGGTCAAGGTGTGCCTGATCGCTCCTGGGGATCAGCGCTCGGCCGAGCCCAGGGAAGGAACAGGCACGATCGTCGAGGTACGCATCGGCTTATCCCTCCTCTCGCGGCTGTTGCGGTCATGATCGACCGGGGTCGGCATCTTTCTATCCGACTCGCCGTGGCCCTGGAAAAGCCTTTTCCCGCCCGCTGCCATCCGCGCGTTCTTATCCCGCCTCCGTCCTGGCGGGTGGCCTTCCGCCAAGCACTGATCGCGCGCCACCGGGCCCACCCCCCGGCTACCGAGGGTGTCTCGGCTCGTCTCCCAGGTGAACCACCGCAGACGAGTCGCCCATGTCCACCCTGGTCAAACCCCAGATCAATCCCTGCGGCCAGCTGATTGCATGGCGGCCTCGGCCATCGCCGTAGACGTTGGCGGCTTCGCGGCAAGTCAGATTGTCGCGCTCAAGCGAATGACTCGCGAAACGTTCTAGCGAGTGGAGCGGGGTTTCCAGGCGGTGACGCCGGCCCTGGGCTATTCCACCAGCGCGCCGAAGGCGTAGGTCCCGGGAGCGTTCGGGTTGTCGCCCGCCCAGAACTCCGTCCAGTGGGTGCGGAACTCGTCTCGGGTGAGGTGGCCGTCGCCGTCCAAGTCCAGTCGCGGGAAGATCTCGTCGGTCGCCGTGGGCGTGCCGTTCCACGTCTCGATGAGTGCGCCGTACTCCGAACGGGAGATGAGGCCGTCCCCGTTGAGGTCGATGGCCTCGAACATCGCGTCGGCGGTGGCGGAGACCGCCTCCGCCCTGTCGTCGAGGCCTTCCACGACGAGGAGCACCTCGTCGAGAGTGACGGCGTTGTCGCCGTCGCGGTCGGAGGCGGCCCGGAGCACCGGCCACCAGCCGGTCATGACGGAGGCGAGTCGCTCAGGATCGGCCGATCCGGCGACGGCCGTCCAGCGGCGGGCGAGCGCCTGGAAGTCGGCCTCGGTCAGCCGGCCGTCTCCGTCCACATCCATCGCCCGGAAAACTCCGACGACCTTCCTGCGCTGGAACTCACTGGCCACATCCGCCTCCGCTCTCCGGGAGACTCCATGCTTTCGGGCGATCACTGTTGGCGACCATATCCATTTGAGTGATTAACCTGTTACGCACCGTCGTCCGGCGAATCCTCCCGACAGAAGATCGAAAACGCGAAGCACTGCGGGCGGCGGACATGAGGGGAATACAGGGCCGGTTTCCCTTTTCATCGGGCTCGCTGTTGTCCTCGCCCTGGCACCGGTGCACTGGCTGTTCGGTCGGATGGTGAACTCCGAGCCCGGGCCGCATGGCCGGACCTGGCTCGACCAGCACACATTCATGAATGTTCCGATGCAAAACGCCGCCTTCGGTCAGGCTCCCGCCCGGATGCGTGACCCGGGGGATGGATCGCGTCGCTCGGGCCGTACGACCGTACGGCCGTCGGCGGTCAAGGGCCGACAGCTGCGAGGCCGACGTGTCGAAGGCGTTCGGGATCGGCGATCATCTCGATTACGACGATCTTGTCGTGTCTGAAAGTGAGGCCGAGTGCCCCGATGAGGCGACCTCGCGGGACGATCGCGAGACCCACGGCTCCGTTCACCAGCGCGGGCTGTACGAACCGTGCAGCCCGCGAGAAGGCGAGCGCGTGGGCGCCCACAGCCCGTGCGCCTCGCAGCAGCCCTGCTGCGCCAGGAGTAAGTTCGGCGCTGCCGTCTCGGAGGAGGACATCGGGATCGAGTACGGCGAGGAGCCCGTCGAAGTCACCTTCTCGCAGCGCGGTGAGGAATGCCTGGACGACCTGTCGTTGGCGGGTGATATCGACCTGCCGGGGTGGGGTCGCGCCTTGGACCCGTCTGCGGGCGCGGCTGGCGAGCTGACGGGTAGCGGCCGGGGAGCGTTCAAGGATTGCGGCGATCTCGTCGAAGGGCACGGCGAAGATGTCGTGCAGGACGAAGGCGATCCTCTCGGCGGGGGCGAGGTTGTCGAGCACGACCATCAGCGCGGGACCGACCGAGTCGGCCAGCAGGGCCTCGGCTTCGGGATCGTTGACGTCGTGGTCTCCGGCAGAGGGCTCGGCCGTGGTGTCGCCGATGGGCTCCTCGCGGCGACTCCGGCGGGTGCGCAGCATCTTGAGGCACTCCCGGGCGACGACGGTGGTCAGCCACCCGGCGAGGTTATCCACGTCGGCCGTGTCGGCGCCGCTGAGACGCAGCCATGAGTTCTGCACCGCGTCGTCTGCTTCTGCCTGCGAGCCCAGCATCCGGTAGGCGACCGCCCGCAGATGGGGCCGCTGCTCCTCGAAACGCGCCGCCAGCCAGTCGGCCTCGTCCATCGGTCACATCCTTCCGCCCCGGGGGTTCACAGCGATGAACCGGCACCTCCCTCGGATGTGACAAGGAGCATCCCATGACACCGATTCCGGGCATCGTCAGGCGCTACGGACCCGTGCGTTTGAGATTGGCGGGCTACTGGCTGGCCACCGCAGCGGTGGCGGCCGAGCTGGCAGCCGGCGGCATCTGGGATATCGCGCGGCTTCCATACGTCCGCGACCTGGTGACGCACCTGGGCTATCCGCCCTACTTCCTGGTGCTGCTGGGAACGTGGAAGGTGCTGGGCGCGATCGCCCTGCTCGCCCCGCGTCGCGCGTTGGTCAAGGAATGGGCCTATGCGGGCGCCTTCTACACCTACACCGGGGCCATCGTCTCCCACCTGACCACTGGGTACGACCTCGGCGAGGTGTGGCTGCTGGCCATCCTGACCGCACTGACCGCGCTGTCCTGGGCGCTCAGGCCCTCCAGCCGCCGCACGCACCGCCTCACCGTGCAGTGAAGGCCATGTTTCCCACATACCTCACATAACATCTCCCTCTTGGGCAAATACGCAGAGTGCCTATGCATATACCAGGAGTTGTGATGACATAGTGGCCGACCCGCCTAGCCCTGCGCCAGGCGCGCTAGGTGGACCCTGACCGAGACAGCAAGCCGACCGGCGAAGTGCCGAGTCGTGGTGGACCTGAGCAGGAAGGGCGACATGAGCGCGGACGACCCGACAGCAGAGCAGACATGGCCGGAGCACGCGGCGGCGGTGGTGGGCGTGGGATGCCGCCTGCCCGGTGGGATCGTGAACCTGGACGGGCTGTGGCAGGCGTTACGGGAGGGCGCCGATCTGGTCGGCCAGATCCCGCCGAGCAGGTTCGAGGCCGATCGGTTCGTCGACGACACCATGCCGAGGCCGAACAGGAGTTACACCCGGGCCGGAGGCTTCCTCGACGAGGACATCACCGCCTTCGACGCCGCCTACTTCGGCATCTCCCCCAAAGAGGCCGCCTCGATGGACCCGCAGCAGCGGTTACTCCTGGAGATGGCGGTCGAGGCCCTGGACGACGCGGGCATCGATCCGGCGGTGCTGGCGGGCACGGACACCGGAGTGTTCATCGGCATCTCAGATCCCGCCTACGGCACCATGCAGGCGTTGGAACCGGGTGCCATGGGCCCGTATTCGATGTCGGGGGGAACCCTGTCCATCGCGGCCAACCGGCTGTCGCACTTCTTCGACCTGCGCGGGCCGAGCATGAGCATCGACACCGCGTGCTCCTCGTCGTTGACGGCAGTGGAGCGGGCCTGGCGGTCCCTGGCGGAGGGATCCAGCCGGGTGGCGCTGGCCGGTGGGGTCAACCTGCTGCTCAGCCCGGGCCCCTTCATCGGTTTCAGCCAGGCGTCGATGTTGTCGCCGACCGGCCGGTGCCGGGCCTTCTCCGCCGACGCCGACGGGTTCGTACGCGCGGAGGGCGGCGGTGTGGTGGTGCTCAAGCGCCTGGCCGACGCGATCGCCGACGGGGACCGCATCCACGGCGTCATCGTCGGCGCCGCCGCCAACAACGACGGCCACACCGTGGGGCTGGCGTTGCCGAACGCCGAAGCGCAGGAAGCCCTGTTACGGCAGGTGTACACCACAGCGGGCATCAGCCCCGACGAGATCGTGTACGTGGAGGCGCACGGCACCGGCACCCAGGCCGGTGATCCGGCCGAATGCCAGGCGCTGGGGCGGGCGCTGGGCAGCCGGCGCACGCGCGGAGTCCTGCCCATCGGCTCGGTGAAGTCCAATCTGGGGCACCTGGAGCCCGCCTCCGGCATGCCGGGGCTGTTCAAGGCCCTGCTGGTGCTCCGGCACCGGATGATCCCGGCCTCCTTGCACGCCGCCACGCTCAACCCCCGTATCGACTTCGACGCCCTGGGCCTGAGCGTCACCGTCGAGCCGCGACCGCTGCACGACACAGGCGAGCGGCCTGTGGCAGGAGTCAACTCCTTCGGGTTCGGGGGCGCCAACGCCCATGTGGCGCTGGCCGCACCGCCCGCACCGGCTGCCGCCAGGGCGGCCGGGAACGAACCGGCGGAACCCCCCGCAGGAGCGCTGCCCGTCGTCGTGTCCGCGCGCAGCCGGTCCGCTCTGCGGGAAGCCGTGGAACGGGCCGCCGCGCACCTGACGTCACTCGATGAACGGGATTTCTACCACGTGGCCTACACCGCGACTCGGCGGCGCGGCGGCCACCGGCATCGCGCCGTGGTGCTGGCCGATACCGCCGCGGCGGCGGCGCGGGCGCTGGCGAGCCTGGCGGACGCCCCGGAGTCGACCGGCCCGGCCGGTGAGTCCCGTGCGGGCACGCGGCTCGGAGCCGGGGACATGGCGGTGGCGGAGTCGGAGGCGGTGGAGCACGGGCGGGTGGCGTTCGTGTTCTCCGGCAACGGTTCACAGTGGGCCGGGATGGGCGCCGATCTGCTGTCCGACGAGACCTTCCGCTCGGCCGTGGAAGCGGTCGACGCCGAACTGTCCGATCGGCTCGGCTGGTCGGTGCTCAAGGAACTGTCCCTGCCTGCCGACCAGTCACGGCTGTCGGCGACCGAAGTGGCGCAGCCGTTGCTGTTCGCCGTCCAGGTCGGCCTGGTGGAGATGCTCAAGGCGGCGGGCGTACAGCCAGGAGCGGTGCTCGGCCACAGCGTGGGCGAGGTCGCCGCCGCCTACACCGCCGGCGCCCTGTCACTGGCCCAGGCGACGCAGGTGATCTCCGAGCGCGGTTTGGCGCAGTCGGTCACCCGGGGGCGGGGCCGGATGGCCGCGCTCGGGCTGCCCGAGACCGCGGCCAGGCAGATCCTGGCCGGCTACCCGCAACTGGAGGTCGCGGCGGTCAACTCCGACCGCGACGTCACGATCGCCGGACCGGACGAATCGCTGAAGTCACTCTGTGAGGATCTCTCCTCGCGCGAGATCTTCTTCCGCGAGCTGGACCTGGACTACGCCTTCCACAGCGGCGCCATGGATCCGGTGCGGCAGCCCCTGGCCGAGGGACTCGCCGGGCTGCGGCCCTGCCCGGCGCATATCCCCCTGGTGTCCACGGTGACAGGCGGCCTGGTCCGAGGGCCGGAGCTGGACGCGGCGTACTGGTGGCGGAACGTCCGAGAGCCGGTGCGGTTCGCAGCGGCGGTCGAGCGGGTGCTCGGCAACGGCTTCGACGTGCTGCTGGAGATCGGCCCGCATCCTGTGCTGCGCTCGTACCTGCGCCGCATAAGCGGCACCGCGCGGGTACGCGCGGCCGTCGTGACCACCTTGCGCCGCGACGAGCCAGGCCCGGCGCGCGTCCGCCGCGCGGTCGCCGAACTCGTCGCGGCCGGTGCGCGGCTCGACTGGGATCGGTACTTCCCCCGCCCCGGCGCGGTGCGATCGCTGCCGGCCTACCCCTGGCAGCGCGAACGGCACTGGATCGGAGGCCCGCAAACCTGGGTGCAGACCAACATCGACACAACGATCCAGCATCCGCTGCTGGGACAGCGGATGCCGGTGCTGGACCCCACCTGGCAGGGGGAGATCGACCGGGTACGGGTGCCCTGGGTGGCCGATCACCGGGCCGGCGGCGCCGCCGTCATGCCGGCCACCGGATACGTGGAGATGGCCATCGCCGCCGCCCGGCTGGCCATGCCGGACGCCGCCGAGGCGGTGGAGGTGGACAGGGTCGACATCAGCCGGGCCATGGTGGTGCCTTCACAGACCGCCGCCGATCCGATATACGCGCAGACGTCGCTCTGCGCCGAGACCGGGGTGGTCACGGTGGCCAGTGCCGGCCGGCAGGCGGAGCAGCCCCGCGAACACTTCCGGGCCCGGGTACGGCCGCTGCTGCGCCGGATCCCGCCGCCGCTGGACGTGCCCGCGCTGCGCGCTCGCATCGGCACGCGCGTGGACGTGCCCGGCTACTACGCGCGGGCCGCCGAAGGACACATGGTGTGGGGGCCGGGGTTCCAGGTCCTGACCGAGCTGTGGATGGGCGAGCGGGAGGTGCTGGGCGCCTACTCGTGCCCGGAGCAGGGGCAGGGGCGCTACCAGATGCATCCGGTGGTGCTGGACAGCGCGCTGCAGGCCGGCGTGCTGTGGCTGGTGGAGTCGCTGCGATCGGGCCGCGGCTACATGCCCGCCGCGATCGGCTCCGTCCGCCTGTGGGGAACGCCCGCAGCACAGGGACTGGTGCACGTACGGGAACGTTCCAGCAGCGCCGAGGAGGTCTGCTGGGACATCGTGGTCGCCGACGACGACGGCCGGATCGCCGCCGAAGTGGAGGGCTGCCGGCTACGCCGGATGCCCGGCGTCCACATCACCCCGGTCACCCGTTACGAGATGGCGCTACGGGCCGCGCCCCGGGCCGGAACGCCCGCCGAGCCGTGGCCGGCCCCCCGCCCCGGGCAGATCCTGTCCGGGGCGGCTGAGCAGATCGACCGGCTGCGCTCGGCGTGGCACGAGCTGGACTACCCGCGGTACGCGGCACGGCTCGAAGAGGTCTTCGCCCGCACGCTGGCCGGCGCGCTCGGCGAGCTGACCACCGAGCGGTCGATCGGCGTCGAGGAACTGATCGAGGCGTGTCCAGGGGCGCACCACCGGCGGATGCTCCATGCGGCCCTTCCGCTGCTGGAGCAGCACGGACTGCTGGAGCGGCCGGTCGAGGGCGGCCTTCGCCTGGTGCCGCTGGGTGTGGGCCCGCACGAGCCGCACCGTGACCTCCACCGTGACCTTCACCGGGACCTCTACCGTGACCTCCACCGGGACCTCCTCACCCGGGGAGCCGCCTTCGCCGCCCAGAGCGCCCTGTCCGTGCGGGCCGGCCGGTGTCTGCCCGAACTGCTCGCAGGCCGGCGTGCCGGCTCCGACGTCCTGGGCTCCGGCGGCGGCCTTGAGCTGACGGAGCAGTTCCACGACGTCGGGCCGGTCAACCTGTTCACCAACCGGATCGCCCGGGCGCTCGTCGAGGAGATCGTCCGGCGATGGCCGGCCGACCGGCCGCTGCGTGTGCTGGAAGCCGGTGCGGGGACGGGCGGCACCACCGCCATGCTGCTGACCGTCCTGCCCGCCGACCGCACCCGCTACCTGGTCACCGACCTCGCCGAAGCGGCGTTGACCCGGTTGCGGCAGCGCTTCGCCGGCTTCGACTTCGTCGATTACGCCGTCCTCGACCTGGACGCCGACCCGGTCGAGCAGGGACTGACCGCGGGCGGATTCGATCTCGTGGTCGCCGCGAACAGCCTGCACCTGGCCCGTGACCTGCCCGCCGCGCTGCACCACCTGTCCACCCTCCTGGTTCCCGGCGGCCAGTTGCTCATCGCCGAACCGCACCGGGTGGGGACCCTGCTGCCCTTCCTCGGCATGCAGGAGGAGTTCTGGAACTTCACCGACCAGCACCTGCGCCCGCGCTCGCCGCTGCTGTCCCGGGAAAGATGGCCGGAGGTGCTGGCAGAGGCCGGCTACACCGAGGTCGCCCAGGCCGGCGACGACGACGAACGCGCGGCCGGCGACTTCTCGGTGATGCTCGCCACCGCCGGGGGCGCTCCCGCCACCGCGCACCCCGTACCGGACGCCGCCGGCACGTGGATCCTCGCCGGTGAGGACGGCACCGACGCTCTGACCGCCGAGCTGCGGGCTCTGCTGCGAACCCGTGGCGGCGACGTGCTCCACTCGCCGCTCAGCGACGATCCCGGCCACTGGACCGATCACTTCCCACCCACCGCCCAGACGGTCACCATCGCGGTCATCCTGGGCGGAGCGGACGACACGGACCCGAAGGCGACCGTCGACCAGATCACCCGGCGGGCGGCGGCGCTGCGGGCCATCACGCTGGCCTGCGAGCAACTGCCCGAGCACGTCGCGACCACGGTGTGGCTGGTGGCCCGCCCCTGCGGCGCGCTGCCGGAACCCCACCTCACCGACGTCCGGCTCCACCCCGAGGACGCGGCGACCTGGGGGACGACGCGCTCGCTGAGCAACGAGCAGCCGCGGCTGGCGATACGCAGGCTCTGCCTGCACCCCACCGGCGACGCCGCGCAGGACGCCGGCCGCCTGGCGGCGGAACTGCTCGCCCCGGGTGAGGAGGACGAGATCCTGCTCACCCGCCGAGGACGTTTCGTGCCGCGACTGCTGGAGTCAGGTGAGCACGCCCGCAGCCTGCCCGTCGGCTCGGCCGGCGCCTACCGGCTCAAGGTGTGCGATCCGGGGCTGTCGTACACACTGGCCTGGGAGGAGATCCCGATGCCGCGGCCCGGGCCTGACGAGGTCGTGGTCGAGGTACGCGCGATCGGGCTGAACTACCGCGACGTGATGCGCGCGGTGAACCTGCTGCCCACCGAGGCCGTCGAAGCGGTCTTCGGCGGGCACGAACTGGGCCTGGAATGCGCCGGGATCGTCACCGCCGCCGGTGCCGCCGTCACCGGGATACAGCCCGGTGACCGGATCATGGCCGCAGGACCCGTTGGGTTCGCCAGTCACGCGAGGGTCAAGGCGTGGGCGGCCGTCACCCTCCCCGAGGGGATGACCTTCACCGAAGCCGCCACCATGCCGATGGCGTTCTCCACCGCGCACCATTCGCTGGGGTACTGCGCACGTGTCAAGGCGGGTGAGACAGTCCTGGTCCACGGCGGCGCAGGTGGGGTCGGCCTGGCCGCACTGCAGTACGCCCGGTACCACGGAGCCCGCGTGATCGCGACCGCCGGCACCGCCGCCAAACGCGACCTGCTGCTCGCGATGGGAGCCGACCACGTCCTGGACTCGCGCAGCCTGCATTTCGCCGAGCAGGTCAAGGAACTGACCGGGGGCCAGGGAGTGGACATCGTGCTCAACTCGCTGGCCGGTGAGGCCATCACCCGGGGCCTGGAATGTCTGCGGCACGGCGGCCGGTTCATCGAGCTCGGCAAACGGGACATCTACCAGAACAGGTCCCTGTTGCTGCGCCCGTTCTCCGACAACATCGCCTTCTACGGCGTGGACGTGGGCACTCTCATGTGGAAGGCGCCCGAGCTGATGGCGGACAGCACGGCGCAGGCCGCGCCCCTCTACCACTCCCAGCGGTTCCGGCCGCTGCCGCACACGGTGTATCCGGCCGCCCGCGTCGCCGACGCCTTCGCCATGATGCGCCATTCCCGGCACATCGGAAAAGTCGTGGTGTCCTTCGACCCGCGCGACGAACCGGTCACCGTACAGCCCCAGCAGATGGTGCCGCGCCTGGAACCGGACGGGACCTACCTCGTCACGGGCGGCCTGGGCGGGTTCGGCGCGGCGACGGCTCGCCGTCTCGCCCGGCGGGGTGCCCGCCACCTGGCCCTGGTCGGCCGCCGGGGCGCCGACGCGCCCGAAGCTCCCGCTCTGCTTGAGGAACTGGAGAGATCGGGGGTGGAGGTCCGCGCGTACGCGGCCGACGTGGCCGACCGCGACGCCATGCGGCGGATCCTGCACGACCTGGACACCGGCGGCCACCCGCTGCGCGGCGTCGTACACGCGGCCATGCACCTCGACGACGGCCCGCTCGCCGACCTCGGCGACGACCGGATCCGAGCCGTCCTGCACCCCAAGGTGGCCGGCGCGATGGTGCTGGACGAACTGACCCGGGATCGCCCCCTCGACCTGTTCGTCATGTACTCCTCCCTCACCACCATAGGCAACATCGGTCAGACGTCGTACGTCGCCGCGAACCTGTTCCTGGAGGCGCTGGCCCGGCAGCGGAGCCGGCAGTGCCTGCCCGGACTGACGGCCTGCCTGGGCGCGCTCGCGGAAACCGGGGTGCTGACCCGAGGCAGGCAGGGAGAGGCACTGGCCAAGGCCGGGATCCCGCCGATGCCTCCCGCCCGTGCGCTGGACGCCGTGGAGGACATGCTCGGCGAGCACGCCGACGTCGCCATGGTGGGCCGCTGCGACTGGGGCCGGTTGCGGCAGGTCCTGCCCAGCCTGCAGCGTCCGTGGCTGTCCCTGGTGCTGCCGCCCGGCACGGAGCAGCAGGGGCCCGACCTGCTGTCGCTGCTGGCGGAGATGAGCCACGAGCAGAAGTACGCGTACATCACCGAGCAGATCACCCGGTTGTTGTCCACCGTCCTGCTCATTTCAGCCGACCAGATCGCCGGCGACCGGCGGCTGGACGAGTATGGACTGGACTCCCTGATGGCCACCGAACTGCTGACCTCCATCCGCAGCCAGTTCGGCATCGAGATCCCGCCCATGGAGCTGATGCGCGGCGGCGGCACCGTCGCCGACATCGCTCACAGCGTGCTCATCCGCCTCGGGCTGCACGGCGAGCAGCAGCCCGCCGGTGCGAGCCCCCATACCGGAGAGCCGGCCTGAAGCAGCGACGATGCGGCCCGCGACCGCGGCACCGTCCGCGGTCACGGGCCCTTCCGTCCCCCTCCCGACCGCCGGCCGTCCAGGCCCGACGCAGAAGACCGGCACAGAAGAGAGGTCTGCATTGACCCAGCTGCACACCCGGATGGCCGGGGTGGCCGCCCACCTGCCAGAGACCACACTGAGCACGGCTGAGCTGGAAGACCGGCTCGCCGACCGCAACCCCACCCTGGACCTGCCCCGAGGGCTGATCCACGACCACAGCGGGGTCCGGCGCCGGCACATCGCCCTCCCCCACGAGAAACCGTCCGACCTGGCGGCGCACGCCGCCCGCCGGGTCCTGGAGGACAACGGCCTACAGGCCGCCGACCTCGATCTGCTCATCTACGCGGGAGTGTCGTCCGACGCCGTGGAGCCGGCTACCGGACACGTCGTCGCCGCCAAGATAGGGGCCTGCTGCCCGGTGTTCGACGTACGCAACGCCTGCAACAGCGTGCTGAACGCCATCCAGGTGGCCGACGCACTGATCTCCGGCGGCCGTCATCGGCGGGTCCTCATCTGCTGCGGAGAACTGCCCACCGCCGGCACACCGTGGACCCTGGCCGGCGCCGAGGAGTACATCACCGTCGCCGCGTCCTACACCGTCTCCGACGCCGGTGCCGCGTTGCTGCTGGAGGCCGGTACCGAACCGGGGGTTCTCGCCCACCGGTTCTCCGCGTACTCCGCCGGATGGCAGGCGGCGGTCTCCGCGGTGGACAACCTCACCACCGACCCGTGGGCGGGCCGGCCCACCATCGGGCCGCTCATCGTCGACTCCGCCAAGTTGGTGCGCGGCATCGAGAACATCGACTACGCCGTCTTCCACAAACCCCTCGCCGATCTCGGGCTGACGTGGGACGACTTCGCGGCCATCTGCGTGCACCAGGCATCGTTGGCGACGCTGTGGTGGTTCTGCGACCAGGTGCGCATACCGCAGGGCAAGGTCGTCGTCACCATCGCCCAGCACGGCAACCTCGTCGCGGCAACGCTGCTCGTGCAACTGGCGCGGGTGGTCGGCTCGGGACGGGTACGGCGCGGCGACCTGGTCGCCCTGGTCGGCCTGGCCAGCGGGGCCAGTGCCGGAATCGTCGTCGTTCGGTGGTGATCCCATGACCACACGGGCGACCCCTCCGAGCGACTCCGGCCCGGCCGAGCCGGCCGGCGAGCTGATCCTCCGCGCCGAGCGCTGGTTTCGCGAGCAGCCCGACGTGATCGCCTGCCAGGTCGGTGGCCGCACCCCGGCGGCCACCACCTACGGGCAGATGTCGCGGTCGGTGGACCGTACCGTCGCGGCCCTCGACAGGGCCGGAATCCGCCCGGGCATGCGTACCGGCCTGCTGGTGCCGCCGGGCCCGGAACTGGGTGCGCTGGCCGTCGCCCTGGTACGGCTCCGCGCGGTACCGGTGCTGGTCGATCCCGGGCTGCCGCTCGACGCGATCAAGCGCTGTCTGCGCCAGGCGGCGCCCGAGGCGTTCATCGCGATTCCCGCCGTACAGCTGGCCAGGAGGCTGCTGGGCTGGACCCCTGACGTCCGCGTGTCCATCACGGTCCCCTCGCGGCGACCCCGCGGCTCGGCGTGGCCGTCAGAAACAGGGCCGTCAGGCGGGCCTGGACGCGGCCTTCGGCGCGGCGAGCCGGGACGGTGGCCCCCCGCCGGCCCCGACGACCTGGCGCTGATCGCCTACACCTCCGGATCCACCGGCCCGCCCAAGGGCGTCCCGCTGCGTCACCGGCACCTGGCCGCGCAGCTCGACCTGCTGGGCGCGCTGGGCACGGTGGAACCGGGAACGCCGGTGTTGTCGACGTTCGCGCCGTTCGCCCTGGGAGCGGCGGCATTCGGGGCGACCGTGGTGATCCCGGACATGGACCCGCGGCATCCGGCGCGGGCCGACCCGGCCGCCCTGGTCGCCGACATCCGGCGGTATCGCGTGGCCGGGATGTTCGCCGCTCCCGCGCTGCTGGACCGGCTCGCGCGTCACTGCGCCGCCCATGATCTGGTACTGGACACGCTTGGCGACGTGGTGTCCGCCGGGGCACCGCTGCCGATGCCGGTGATGGACCGCCTGCGCGGCTGCCTGCGCGACGGCGCGCGCGTGCTGTCGGTGTACGGCGCCACCGAATGCATGCCGGTGGCCGCGATCGAGAGCCGCCTGCTCGCCGAGCACGCCGCGGCCACCGCGGCCGGGGCGGGCACCTGCCTGGGTCCTCCGCTCCCGGGCACCGAGGTACGCGTCATCGCCGTCGGCGATAACCCCATCGACCGGTGGAGTGAGGATCTGGCCGTGCCGCCCGGCAGCATTGGGGAGATCACCGTGGCCGCCCCTACCGTCAGCGACCCCTACCTGGACGATCCGGAGGCTACCGCGCTGGCCCGGATCGGCGATGGGGACCGCGTCTGGCACCGGATGGGTGACGTCGGCCGGTTCGACGAGCAGGGAAGGCTCTGGTTCGCCGGACGCAAATCAGAACGGGTCCGCACCGCCGGCGGCGACCTGTACACCGACCAGGTCGAACCCGTCTTCGCCGCCGTTCCGGGGGTCCGCCGCACCGCACTGGTCGGCGTCGGTCCCGCCGGCGCCCAGCGTGCGGTCCTGGTCGTGGAGTGCGTATCGGGATCCCGGGACAACGCTCCCGTGAAGGCCGACATCCTGGACGTGGCGGCCCGCCATCCGCACACCGCCGAGCTTCGGGAGGTGCTGTTCCACCCCGGGTTCCCGGTCGACGCCCGGCACAACAGCAAGATCCGCCGGCACGAGCTCGCCCTGTGGGCCTCGCGTCGCGTCCGGGCGGACCGATGACGAGGGTCCTGGTGACCGGGGGTGGCGGCTTCCTGGGAGAGGCCGTCTGCCGGCGGCTGGCTGCCCGGGGTGACACCGTGCACGCTCTTCAGCGTCGCCACAGCCCCGCGCTGGCGGCTCTCGGGGTCACCCAGCACCTGGCCGACGTCCGCGACCGCGCGGCGGTGCTGGCCGCCGTCGCCGCATGCGAGGCGGTCGTGCACTGTGCCGCGAAGGCCGGCGTTCATGGACGGGACCGGGACTACGAGGAGATCAACGTGTCAGGCACGCGGAACGTGCTGGACGCCTGTGAGCGCCACGGGGCACGCCTGGTCCACACGTCCTCGCCGAGTGTCGTCCACGACGGGCGGGACCTGGAGGGAGTGGACGAGTCCGTGCCCTACGCCCGCCGTTTTCCCGCCGCCTATCCGCGGACCAAGGCCGAAGCCGAACGGCTCGTCCTCGCAGGCGCCGCGGCCGGGCGGGTGACGGCGGTCGCGTTGCGTCCGCATCTCATCTGGGGGCCGGGAGATCCGCACTTCCTGCCCAGGCTGGTGGCACACCGCCGCCTGCTGTGGCTGCTGGGCGAGACCGACAAGACGATCGACACCGTCTACATCGACAACGCCGCCGACGCCCACCTGCTCGCTCTCGACCGGTTACGTCCTGGCTCACCGCAGGCCGGCCGGGCCTACTTCATCACCCAGGGCCAGCCCTGCGGTTTCGGAGAATGGCTCAACCTGCTGCTGCGCGCCGCCGGGCTGCCTCCGGTGACACGCCGGGCGCCTGTCGGACCGGTCCTGCGGGCGGCCCGGCTGCTGGAGCAGGCTCGCCGGCTGCCGTGGACGCGGCACCTGCCACCGTTGACGTTCCTGGTGGAGCAGGCCTCGACGGCGCACTGGTTCGACATCTCCGCGGCCCGTCGCGATCTCGGCTACCAGCCCCGGATGAGCACGGCGGAAGGACTGGCCCGGCTCACCGCCCACCTGTCCGCGGGGAACACCCGGTGACCGAATTCCCGGACTACCCGTTCACCTCCCGGTGGTTCGCCCACCCGCGTCGCGACGGCCTGCGCCAGCACTACCTGGACGAAGGGGCGGGACAGCCGGTGCTGTTCCTGCACGGAAACCCTTCCTGGAGCTACCTGTGGCGGCGGCCGATCCTCGCGCTGCGCGAGGAGTTCCGTTGCATCGCCCCCGACCACATCGGCATGGGCCTGTCGGACAAGCCGGGAGCCGACCGTTACCCCTACGACCTGGCCGCCCGCGTGGACGACCTGGACGCCTTGATCGAACACCTCATCACCGGCGGCGTTGCCCCCGAACACGGGTGGACACTCGTACTGCACGACTGGGGCGGGCCTATCGGCATGGCCTGGGCCTGCCGCCACCCCGGCCGGGTCGCCCGCCTGGTCCTGCTGAACACCGCGGCCTTTCCCAACCCGCACGGCGAACGCGTACGTCCTCTGCTGCGACTGCCGTTCCGGGTGTTGCGCGACACCCGGCTGGGAACCCGCCTGTTCCTGCGCCACAACCTCTTCGCCCGCGGCGCCACCTGGCGTCCGCTGGGAGTCCGGCGCCGGATGCCCGCTCCGGTGCGCTCGGCGTTCCTGGCCCCCTACGACCGGCCCGAGCACCGCGTGGCCATCCAACGCTTCGTCCAGGACATCCCGTTGCGCCCCGGCGACCCTTCCTGGCCTGTTCTGCAGGACACCGGCACGTCGCTGGCGCAGTTCGCCGACCGGCCCATGCTGATCGCCTGGGGGCTGAGCGACCCGGTCTTCGACCGCGCCGTGCTGGGCGAATGGCGACGTCGTTTTCCCGCCGCCCGGACTCGCCTGTATCACGGCGCAGGCCATTACCTGCTGGAAGACGCCCACGCCGACCTCGTCCCCACTATCCGCTCGTTCCTGCGCACCCCGCCTCGTACCGATGGCTGACACGAGGTTCGGCTCCCGGGCTCTCGGCGTTCGCCGTCCCCGCCCGTCATCGGGTGGTCAGACGGGCGTAGAGGATGACGTTGTCGGTGTAGTGGCCGATCCGGCGGTCGAACACACCGCCGCACGTCACCAGGCGAAGGCCCGCGTGGTCCAGCGGGCCGTACACGCGGCGGGTGGGGAACCGCTTCTTCGGCACCATCTCCACCGACTCGACCACGAACCTGGCCACCGAGCCGTCCGCGCGGCCGACCTCGACGATGTCCCCGGGTCTCATTCGCCCGAGGTCGTAGAAGACTCCCTTGCGGCCCGCGCCGTCGACGTGGCCGAGGATGACCGCCGCCCCGCGCTCGCCGGGGGCCGCTCCGTGCGCATACCAGCCGGCCTCCTCGGGGTGGTCCAGCGGCGGGACCTGCACCGTGCCGTCGGGTTTGAGCCCGAGCCGGCCGAGCGTCACGTGGACGCCGATCTTCGGGATGTCCAGGCGGCGCGGCTCTGACGGCCCGAGCACAGGGCCGCCGGGAGAGGAGATCCGCTCCGACACGGCGGCCGTTCCCCCGTCGACCGTCGCTGTCCGGGCGGCCGCGGGCGGCGGGACCGGAGGACGGTCCGCCGGCAGAACCCCGCAGCCCACGAACACGGCGCCGGTCAGGGCGACGGCGGCGGCCGCCACGCCCAGGGCGCGACGGCCGCCGCCCGTCCTCGGGCCCGGCAGGTCAGGCACCCGCGCGCGACCTTCGGCGCAGCGCCAGCACACCCATCCCGGCCCCAGCGGCAAGAAGGGCGGCGCCCACCGGAACCAGCACGGTCCCGGTGTCCGAGGGGCCGCCACCGGTCTCCGGGGCGCCTCGCGGCACGGTCCGAGGGCGCTCGGCCGGGGCCTGCTTCTCCTCGCTCGGCTGCGCCGGGGCAGCAGACGGCACGGGCGTCGGCTCGTGCGGCGATGCGGGCTTCGGGGCAGGCGAGGGCGCGGCGGCCACCGGTCGGGCGTCCGCCATGGCGGGGCTCACGGGCGCGGTCAGTACGGCGATGCCGAGCACCGAGGCGGCCAGCGCGGTACGGATCAGTCGCATGCTTCCTCCTTGCGCGGCGGCATGGCGGAGGGATCTCCGACCACGCACACCACAGGTCGCTGATCAGGAACGGCCCCGATGCTGGCAGGTGAATGTCCGCCGATCATGATCGGAATGTCATGAGCATGTAATGGATGTCGCCATTCGCAAGAAGAAAAACGGGCATACCGGATACTTGAACGGTGGCCCGGGTGATGCTGATCGAGGACGACCACTCCGTAAGGGAGAGCCTGCGTCTGTCGTTGGGCCGGAGCGGGCACGACGTCGAGGTCGCGCGGACCGGCGAGGAAGGCCTTCGGCGCATGTCCGCCGCCCCCGCCGACATCGTGGTGCTCGATCTGATGCTTCCCGGGCTCGACGGATTCGAGGTGTGCCGCCGCATCCGCGCAGGAGGGCCCACGCCGATCGTCATGCTCACCGCCCGCGGCGACGACCTCGACGTGGTCAGCGGCCTGGAGGCGGGTGCCGACGACTACGTGGTCAAGCCGGTCCGGCCACGCGTGCTGGAGGCGCGGATCCGCGCGGTGCTGCGGCGCGGGGGACCCGTCGCGGCGTCGGCCCCCGCGTCGGCCGGGCCGGAGACCCACGGCGACCTGACCATCGACCGGGGCGCCCTCACCGTGGCCAAGGCCGGGGCCCCGATCGCCCTGCCGCCGACGGAGCTGCGGCTGCTGCTGGAACTGTCGGCGGCCTACAACCAGGTGTTCAGCCGTCAGCAGCTCCTGGAGTCGGTCTGGGAGCTCGACTTCCTGGGTGACTCCCGGCTGGTGGACGCGTGCGTGCAGCGGCTGCGCGCCAAGATCGAGGACGTTCCCGCCAAGCCCCGGTACATCCAGACGGTGCGCGGGTTCGGTTACCGGTTCGGCCCTCTGTGAGGCGAGATCGCGGGGACGGCCGGCTCTCCGGCTGGGTGCGCGGGCTGCGCCCACGGCTGATGATCGTCTGTGTGCTGCTCGCGGTGCTCAGCGCCGTGACCGCCGCCGGGCTGGTGTACCGCCAGGCGCGCGACCTCATGCTGGCCCGTACGGAGTGGTCGCTCGTCAACGAGTTCCGGCTGCGCGTCGCGACGCTCACCGAGAACATGCAGCACCCACCGGACCGGCCGGCGCTGCAACGGCTCGCCAACGGCGTCGCGCCCTCGTTCCTCGATGCGACCGGGGCCGCCGCCTACCAGGGCGGGGGGCTGGTCGCCTCCGGCGACGACACAGGAGCGATCACTTCCGAGCTGCGCCGTACCGTCCTCGACCGCAACCGCCTCTTCTACCAGCGCGTCGTCAGGTCCGGCACGCCGTACCTCGTGGTCGGCACCCCGGTGATGCTCGGCAAGCAGGCCACATCCTCGGGCGTCGAGGTGTACCTCGTAGCCTCCCTCACCAAGGAGCAGCGAGAGGAGGAGCTCCTGGTCACGGCCGCGCGGGACGGGGTGATCCCCGTCGTGCTGCTCGCCGTGGCGCTCGCCCTCGTGGCGGCGCGCGGCGTCCTGCGCCCGGTCCGTGATCTCGACCGGGCGGCGCGCAGGCTCGGCGCGGGCGAGCTGGACACGCGTCTGAAGGTGACCGGCGGCGACGAGCTGGCGCGGCTGGTCGAGACCTTCAACGCCACGGCCGCAGCCCTGGAGGCGAACGTCTCGGAACTGCGGAGCATGGAGGTCCAGGCCCGCCGATTCGTCGCCGACGTGTCACACGAGCTGCGCACCCCGCTGGCGTCCATCCTCGCGATGGCCGACATGTTCGAGGAGGAGGCCGGCCACCTGGAAGGCGACCTCGAGAAGGCGGCCCGCCTGATGAACCTCGAAGTCGGCAGGCTGGTGCGGCTCGTCGAGGACCTCATGGAGATCTCCCGCTTCGACGCCGGTGCGGCGAGGCTGGTCCTGGACGACGTCGACGCGGCGGACGCGATCCGCGCCTGCCTGCGGACCCGCGGCTGGACCGGGCGGGTGGGCCTCGATCTGCCCGCGGACACGCGGATCCGGCTGGATCCGCGCCGGTTCGACGTGATCATGGCGAACCTCGTGGGCAACGCCCTCCGCCATGGTGCGCCCCCGGTCACCGTACGGCTCCGCGCCGGGCCCGAGACCGTCGTCATCGAGGTGCGGGACGCGGGCGCCGGGGTGGACCCGCGGATCCTTCCGTATGTCTTCGATCGTTTCTCGAAGGCGGACGAGGCGCGGACCAGGTCGGACGGAAGCGGCCTCGGGCTCGCCATCGCCCGCGAGAACGCCCGGCTCCACGGCGGCACGATCGAGGTGGCGAATCCGCCGGAAGGCGGAGCGGTGTTCACCCTCACGCTGCCCCGCCACCCGCGGCCGCCCCAGACCGGCCCCGGCGACGCCTCGCCGATCGGGAGGCGCGAGCCGTGATCTTCCGTACCAGCCGTGCGGCCGCCGCCCTCGCGGTGGTCATCATGTCCACGACGGCGGCAGGTTGCGGCATCGCCCCGACCGGCGTCAGGGACGGAGGCGAGCCCGCGGTGGGGTTCCGCCCGAGCACCCGGCTCTACTTCGTGTCGGGCGCGCGGCTCCGGGCCGTGACCCGTCCCATCCCGCCACTCACACTGAAGGAGACTCTCGACCTGTTGCTGGATGGTCCGAGCGCCGACGAGCGCAAACGAGGGCTGCGTACCGACCTGCTCCCCGACGTACACGGGCCGCTGAAGGTCAGCGCGGGCCGGGCGAGGGTCCTCATCACGCTCCCCCCGCCCAGGCCGACGCCGGCGGAGGCGCCGCTACTCCCCTCCACCGACGTCCCCCGTCCCGAGCTGTCGCTGGGCCAGCTCACCTGCACCGCCGCCGGCGCCGTCGCGGCCCGGGAGAACATCGATCCCGACGCGGTCACCGTCGTCTTCCGTGAGCCCGGGATCAGCCGGACGGAGTCGTTCCACTGCTCGGAATTCCCCCGAGGCTAGGGGGTGGCGTCCCCCACCCCGGGCTCCCCGTACGGCAGGAGCCTCGTGCGCGGGAGACCGTCTAACCCTTTCGATCCGGCACCGGGGAGGCCGGTGACTGCTCGTGGGGCAGCAGGTACCGCCAGGAGAGCGTGAAGATCGTCCCCGAGCTGGTCGTGAAGAGCGACCGGTCGTACTTCTGCCCGGCGGGAACCGCCTTGGTGATCGCGCTCACCGCCGCCCCCTCGATGTCCTTCTGCCAGACCGGGTCCACCACGCCTGAAGGCTCCGGAACGCCCTCGGGCCACGGCGACGGCTTGCCCTCCGCCGACGTGACCCCTTCGGCGACCATCCGGACACGGGTGGCGACATAGTCGGTGCCCTCCGCCGCGGCCCGGGTCGCCAGGCCGTCCATCAGCTTCTTCGCGTCCACCAGCTGCTTCGGGTAGAAGTCCGCGAGCTGTTCCAGAGCCGGGACCCGGACCTCCAGCATCTTTCCGTCCTTCCCCCGTATACCGAGGACGGTGTCCGGCACGTCCGTCACCGAAGGCGCGCCTGGCTTCGGCTCGGCGGTCGGCGGTTGCCCGGTCAGGTACTTCTCCATCCGCGCGACTATCTCGCCCGCCTCGGCATCGGTGAGCATCATCTGCCTGCTCGCGTCGACGATCACCAGGCCGTCGCCGTACAGCACCGCCCTCGGCGGACGCAGCGCGTTCATGGTCGGGGTCACGAACCCGCCTTCCGCACCCCACAAGGCGACCGGCTCCGCCGGCCCGTCGTCAGCCGCGGCCGTCGACGTACCCGGTTCCACTCCTCCACAGGCCGCGGTCAGCGCCATCACCGCCATGAGCAGGATCATTCGCAGTCTCATGCCTCACACCACGTAAGCACCCTCACCTTGGTTCATCCTCGTGCGGCCCCGTTCGGGTCGCCCCAAGTCCCCACTGGCCTGGGTCTCCGCGTTCCTGGCCAGACAAACGGCCGCAGCCGGCGTTACTTCCGGATCACCGACGAGAGCCAGGCGCTGGTGGAGCTCAACGCCCAGGACGTCCGGCAGGTCCCCGGCCGGTGGACGGGCATGAATCTTCGGGAGGCGCGTGCGGGGTTTTGCGAGAGAGTGGCGCGGGAACTCGTTGTGGCGTGTAGTGTCGCAAGTAGAGGTTGTGTCGAAGTCCCAGTATGCGTTAAAGCGCTTGCGGAGTTATGACAGCGGGCGTTACCGTGCGGAGCCGAGGCTTTCCCAAGGCGGTCGGTCGCAGCAGCCCGAGGATCACATCCGTGACACTCGAGATCGTCTCATCAAGGAGAAAGCATCATGGCTCAGGGAACCGTCAAGTGGTTCAACGCCGAGAAGGGCTTCGGCTTCATCGCCCCCGACGACGGCACTCCGGACGTCTTCGTCCACTACTCGGCCATCGACGCCGGCGGCTACCGCTCGCTGGAGGAGAACCAGCGAGTCGAGTACACCGCGGGCCAGGGCGCCAAGGGCCCGCAGGCCGAGCAGGTTCGACCGCTCTAAGCAGCGCTTCGCGCCGCCGATACCGGGCCCACTGAAATGTGGCCCGTGATCCGACGGAATCCGGCCCCGGGCTTCTCACGGAGTCCCGGGGCTTCGTCATGCGGACGCACGATCTTCACCGAGGGACGGTCACGACGGCGCGTTGGCAAGCGATCAGCCAGCATACCTACGCTAGCGTAGGTTACGTTTTGATAGCTTGCAGATCCGGAGGCCTCAGATGCCGAACACGTCTCGCCCGCTCACCCAGACGGAGCTTCTCGTGGAGCTCGAACCCGTGGTCGGGCGAGAGCTGGACCGCCACCTCGCAGTGGCCAGGGAGTGGTTCCCTCACGAGTTCGTCCCGTGGAGCGAGGGCCGGACGTTCGACGGGGTCCTGCAGGGCGAGGCCTGGTCGCCGGAGGACTCCTCGATTCCCGAACCCGCCCGTATTTCGCTTGTCGTCAACCTCTTGACCGAGGACAACCTGCCGAGCTATCACCACGAGATCGCCACGACATTCGGCAGGGACGGCGCTTGGGGCACTTGGGTGCATCGGTGGACAGCGGAGGAGGGCCGGCACGGGATCGCCATCCGCGACTACCTCACCGTCTCCCGGGCCGTCGACCCCGTCGCTCTGGAGCGGGCCAGGATGACCCACATGCAAAACGGCTTCGCCACGGAGTACGACGGCATGCTCCAGCAGTTGGCATACGTCTCGTTCCAGGAGCTGGCCACCCGGGTCGCCCACCGCAACACCGGGAAGGTGTCGGGAGACCCGGTCTGCGAGAGGTTGCTCTCGAGGGTCGCCGCTGACGAGAACCTCCACATGCTCTTCTACCGGAACCTCCTCGCCGCCGCGTTCGAGCTGGCCCCGTCGCAGACCATGCGAGCCGTCACCGATGTCGTGACCTCGTTCCAGATGCCGGGCCAAGGCATGGAGGGCTTCGCCCGCAAGTCCGTGACGATCGCCATGGCGGGCATCTACGACCTGCGCCAGCATTGTGACGAGGTTCTGACACCGGTGCTGCGACAGTGGAAGACCTTCGACATTGAAGGTCTCGACGCCGAGGGGGAGCAGGCCCGCGAGGAGTTGGCGGCCTTCCTCGCCAAGCTCGACGTGGCCGCGACCCGCTTCGAGGAGCGACGGGACGCCCGGCGGGCGAGGGCCGAATCAGTGTCGTAGCGAATGGGGCGCCTGTCGACACGGCCGCGCCGGGAATTCGCGCTGTGCCGCGGGAGGCGGTTCGAGCGAAAACAGGGCAGGGCCGAACGCTTTTCAGCTGTGGCAGTCGCCCTGTCTGTCACCTATCCGGGATCCGGGGATGGAGGGCGCTTGCTGGCGCCCGGCGTACGCCTCTGGCGGAGGACGTTGCCGTCAAGGTCGCCGTCGGCATCAGCAGCAGGGAACTCGTCAGTAGCTGAAAGTGGTCGCGCCCTCGTCGCCGATCCACTGCCACATCGGGATGGTCCCTCCCAGTTCCGCGCCCGCGATGAGCCGCTCCCTGTCGAGCGCGCGCGCCTCGAAGCAGATCGGGCAGACGAAGTATCGCCCGCCTGCCTTGGCGTACCGGGCTACGAGGTCGGCCAGTGGAGGACAGCCGTCACATGCGACTGCGGTGGCGACGCCGTCCAGGGCCAGCCGGGTTGCTTCCTTGGTGAGGAACATGAGCGTGGGACGGCCCTGCTCGGCCGCGCCGAGCGCGACCAGGAACGCCACAGTGACCCGCTCAGGGTCCTCCAGTCCGGTCGTCAGGCTGATGACGGCTTTTCCGGCCATGATCTTCTCCTTGTCCTTCGTCGAGAGCGTGTATCGGTGCCAGTGAGTCAGGGAGCGGTAGCGGTCCACCACGCCGTCGGCGAACCTGCCCGCTCGGTGCCGGGGACAGTTGGTGGAAGCCATCGGGACATCCAAAGCGGATTGAGCTACGAGCGGCCTGCGTCGCCCCGCTGGCGTGAAAAGGCATCATCGGTTGCCCCGACGGCCGCCCGGACATCTGGGGGCAGCTCGCGGAAGACCGGGTCCGGGACGGCACCGACCGCGGACAGGATGCCGCTGAAGAACCGGCGCAGACAGACGGCGAGTACGATCTGGAAGATGTCGGCATCGGCCAGGCCGTGCTCGCGCAGGACCGCGATGTCCCCCTCAGTCACGCCGGCGGGATCGGCGGCGACGCGGTCCGCGAAGTCCATGGCCGCCGCATCCACCGGCGCCAGCCCCGCATCGTGATGGTCTGCCATGATCGCCTGCAGGGCCACGTCATCGTAGAACCGCTCAAGCAGCGCGGCCGCGTGCGCGAGACCGCAGTACGTGGAACCGAGGCGACGGGCGGCCGTCAGGGTGACCAGCTCGTACCGGCGCGGATCCATACCGGCCCTGACCGCCTCCCCGAGCCGCAGCCATGCGTGATAGACCTCAGGCTGCAGCGCCAGCACCCTCAGATAGTTGGGCACGTATCCCCGGACGGGCCGCTCAGCTTCGTAAAGGGGTGATTCGCCAGGTGTGTTGAGATAGCTCGGTGTGCTGAGATCACTCATGTCTCCCCCTCGGGACGGCATCTCAGCGCAGAACGGTAGGTCCTCGCGGCGATCCGCGATTGGGGAGAATTCCCTATTTTGCGGGCTTCCGGACTAGGTTCAGCCGGTGCGCCGCAGCAACCGCCTGGCCCCGGTTGGCCACACCGAGCTTGTCCAGCACCGCGGAAACGTGGTGGTCGACGGTTTTGACCGACAACGACAGGTGACCGGCTATCTCGGCGTTGGACAGCCCTTCGGCCAGCAGCGCGAGCACCTCCGCCTGGCGCAGCGTAAGGCCGCCGGGGTTGGCGGCCGTCGTCCGGCGAGGGCCACGCGGCACCTGAGTGAAACCGCGCCTTCTCAGCTCCGCCCGCAACCGCTCCGCCACCCGCGTGGCCCCCAGCTCGTCCAGGACCCGCAAGGCTTCGGCCGCAGCGCCCTGATCACCGCCCGCCAGTGCCTCGACGCGCATATACGCCGCCCCGCGCCGCGCCCACTCCGCAGCCGCGCCGGCCCAGTCTTCGTCGATCATCATCTGGTACGGCCGGGCCCCCGCACCGGGCAACCCGGCATCCCCGGCCCGCCACAACCGATAGGCCAGCTCCCCGATGTACACCGAATGGTTCGCCCTGACGGCCAGGTCCAGGCCGTGTCGGGCCTCCTCGGCGGCACGCCTGGCATCGCCGTACAGCAGGAAGTACTCCGAGCGGGCCGCCGCCACCGGGCAGACCCGCTGCACCTCACCGGTGCGTTCGGCCTGGCGGGCAGCCTCGTCGAGCGTGACCCGCGCCTCGCGTTCGCCACGGGCCGCCTGAATCCGGCCCCGCGCCAGCAGCGCGGGAACCACGGCGACCCCGGCTCGGACCGGCCGATCCAGTGCCGCGTCCGCATCGGCCAGAGCGCCGGCCCAGTCACACCGCACCAGCCGCACCCCCGCTCGCACCCCGAGCAGGTACTGGACGTAGCCGTCGAGGTCCTGTTGAGTGGCGTACGCCAGCGCATGTTCGACCGCCGGTGCGGCGGCTTCGTACTCGGCCAGTTGCACCAGCGAGGTCGCCAGGTTGACGAGTGCCCGGGCGGCGTGATCGGCCAGCCCGAGGGTTGAGGCGCGCTCGTGCACCTCCCGCAGCGCCGTAGACGCGGTTTCGTCACCGCCCGTGAGGCGGGCGGTGCTCACGTTGATCTCAGCGTGGACGGAGGTCTCCACATCCCCCAGCCGAACGGCCAGGGTTCGCGCCCGCTCTCCCCACGAGACCGCCGCCTCCTGCTCGCCCGCAAGCATGTGCAACTGGGACCGGTTGCTGTAGGCCATGGCCAGTTGCCGGCCCGGCAGCTCGGTCTCGAGGACTGTGATCGCCCGCACGGCCGCCTCCCAGGCCTGCCCCGCGTTCCCCGCCCACCAGGCCAACCGAGAGATCCAACGCAGGTTCTCACCGACCTGTTCGGGTTGCCGCAGATTCTCCCGTGCGGCCAGCGCCGCCCACCGGGCCTGCAATCCCTCCTCGGCCAGCCCGGCCAGGTATGCCTGGAACGCGTAGGCCTCCAGCAGCTCGGCCTGCTGCTGGGCCGGTAGCCGGTCCGCGTACACGGCCGCTGAGCGATAGTGTGCCGTCGCCTCTCGATGGGCGCCCTGCCGGGCAGCGCCGGCCCCCGCCACCTGCCCGTACCGCAGGACCGCGGCCTCGTCCCCCGCTTGCGTAGCGTGGTGAACCAAGCGGCCCGGGTCGACCCCGGGGACCCCGGTCAGCACGCCCAGCACCCGCCGGTGCAGCGCGGCACGGCGCGCGGGCGGCAGCGCGTCCTCCACCGCACTCCGCAGCAACTCGTGACGGTACGACACACCGTCACCGGACGGCACGAACACCCCGGCGTCGACGCACATGTCGACCAGGTCCGGCACTCCCCCCACGACGGCGGCGTCGGCGCGAGTCGGGATCACCGACACCAGGTGGGCCAACTCCCGGGCGGGCCGCGGCAACAGCCGCAGCCGGTCCAGGACAAGGTCCTGCACGGTGGCCGGCACCGCCCGCCCCTCCGCCTTCAACAGCTCGGTCACCAGCAACGGGTTGCCGCCGGACAACCGGTAGACCAGCTCCGGATCCCGCCCGGTCCGGTATGCCTGATCCGCCACGCACTCCCGCGACAGCGGCGACAGCGACACGCGTCGCGTGATCGCGCCGGGCAGGGTCGCAAGGGCGCCCCGCAGCGGGTGCTCGGCACCCACCTCATCGTCACGGTAGGTCACCACGAACAGGACCGGCATCCGACCGATCCGTCGGCCCGACCAGATCAGCCAGTCGAGTGTGGCCTCGTCAGCCCAATGGACGTCCTCCACGACAACGACCGGGCGCGGGCGCTGCGGCGGGCCGGAGATCTCGTCGAGAAACGCCGTGAAGAGCTCCTCCTGCGCGGCGCCGGCGTTCAGCCGCTTGGCCAGGACACCTCGGGTCTGGCGGCCGATGTCGTGCAGGGGACCAAGGGCCCGTGGGGTGATCAACCGGTCGCAGCCGCCCCAGAGCACCCATGCCGCCGGCCCGCATCGCCGGGCGAACTCGGTCACGAGCACGGACTTGCCGATCCCGGCCTCACCGGCCACCACCGCAACACGACCGCCGCCGGCGCTCTCACGCAGAAGATCGCCGAGGAGATCCAGCGTCCCGGAACGCTCCCACAGCTCCATGCGAACGATAGTAAAGTCGTCATCGCTCATCTCCGAAGCTCCTCTATGAGCTGGTCGGGGAGATGATCAGGCCAGCCCGTACGCCCAGGCAACCGGCAACACAGCCAAGGCAGAATGGTCAGGTGGGTGCGGAATGGGATCACATGGTTTCCGCCGGGCTTGTCGGCTTGCTGTAGCGGGCGAGCATGGCGGTCTGGGACGTCTCGGGGAATAGCCGATGAGCAGGTCTCCTCTGGCCGTCGACCCGTCGCTGAAGGTCGCCCTGACCTGGCCATGGTCCTGAGTTCCTATGCCGTGTTGGACGAGGTCGTCGGGCAGCCCGTCGGCCAGGCGTTCCAGCAGGCGGCGGCGAGAGATCGTCTTGGTTATGAAGCCGTAACGGTCGGCCGCGTGGGCAATGTTCGGGGTCGCCCCTTTATCCTGCTTCTCCGGTTTGAAGGACGTGAATGGCTTTGACGAGCTGACCTGCTCGTTTGGGGCAGCAGCGTAGTTTCCGGAGGATGCGCCAGCTCTTCAACTGCGCATTGGCCCGCTCGCCGGGACCGCGGAGCTTGGCGTGAGCGGCGTTGGCGGCCTTCTGCCCGACGGGCTTGCCCCGCCCCTTATAGGGCACGCGTACTGGCTCGCGGCCGATGTAGCCCTTGTCGGCGAGAGTAACCAGACCGGCGACTTTCGGACGACGGCACGTGGATCGCAAGATCGTCTACTTCCGTCCCACCCCAGACTCTCGGGATCGATGAGCGTGGTCAGCCGTGCGAGGCCGGCCCGCTCGATCAGTTGCCGACCAAGATCACGCACTGTTCTCGGGACGGCCGGTAACGCGGACATCCGCGACCCTGGGACGAACAACTCGACCCGGCGAGCAGCACGCGGGACCCGGCATGCCCAACAGCAGGGAGGGCGATCCAGCCGCATGCATCGTTAACTCCCGGAACATTCATCGGAGAGAATCCGCCTCCCCGACCGCTGTATCCGCACTATGGCATGGGTGTTCCCTCCCGATCACGCTATTTCGCAGGTGAAAGATTCACTGGTCGAATTCTTGTGGTGGCGCCCCGGCTGGTAATGAGGTCTCTCGCTCCGTTGCGTGTTGGCGGGTTTCGTGCGACCACCGGCGCGGCGAAGTTCACGCCAAGGACGGCAGAGCCGGATCGAGGCCACCAGGCGTGTACAACCGGCCTGGCCGGGTCATTTGGGGGAGGTGACGCCCATTTCGGCCAGGAGCTTCTGCATGCGGTCGACCTCGATGCTCTGGTCCGCGCCGACGTGTGTGGCGTAGATGTTGATCTCCGTTTCCTGGCCGCCGTCGCTGTTGAAAAGCTTCTCCACCATTTGAAGCGCGCCCATGTGGTGAGCGATCATGTATTTCACGAAGAGCCGGTCGAACTCGGCGCCGTTGGCCTTCCTCAGTTCGGCGAACTGCTCCTCGGTCAACATGCCGGGCATGAGCTCCCCGTCGCCCGTGCCGGAATGATCGTGGTTCGCGTCCGGCACCGTCTGGCCCCGGTCCTGGAGCCAGCGCCGCATCAGCGTGATCTCGTCCTCCTGGGATGCCGCGATCCGCCCGGCTATCAGCGAGATGTCCCTGTTCGTGCTGTGGGTGGGGACGAGCGCGGTCATCCGCAGCGCCTGGGCGTGGTGCGAGATCATCCCCTGCATGAAGAGCACATCGGCGGCGGTGATCGGAATGTTATCGGCCCGTGGCACGGCGTCGCTGGACAGCACCTGTACGGGTTTTCCTGGCGCACCCGGTTGGACGACCGCGGGAGCGGCCGGTGGCTTGGGAGTCTCCGCGGTGCATCCGGCAATCACACCGGTGACCAGCGCGAATGCGCTCAGGTACCGCAATGTGGGCAACGAATTCATTATGTGGAACCGCTTCCGATTGCTGGGGATGCCTGTCCGGAACAAGTAGATATGTATGGGTATAGAACATCAACATCCTTTCCGTTACAGTTCGCGGGAACCACCAAATGGATCTCCCCCCAAGCCGGCGTCGCGCAGAGGCACCGGTCAGGTCCATGGTCGTCCGTCGGTGATGGATCAAATCGGGAGGAGATGCCAGAAAGAAGGGAAGCGGCCCGTGAGAAGTAGCCGTACGGCGCGTGGGGGACGTGCTCGACTACGCAGGCTCGGGATGATCGCCGTGGGAGCGTTGTTGGTGGGCTTGCTGCCTGCCACCACGGCGATGGCGGCGTCCGACACCGATCCCCGGATCGGTCTCGGCGCGGGATGGCTGGACGCCCAGACGGCCATCAGTGGACTGGAAATGACCGCGCACCGGGACAAGCCCGAGGGCTTCGTGCAGCCCTCGAACCCGGGGAACAGCTCGTACGCCAACTCCGACATGGCGTTCAGCGGTAACTATGCCTTCGTCGGCAACTACACCGGCTTTAACATCTACGACATCTCCACGGGCGCCAACCCGGTGCTGACGACCTCGGTGATCTGCCCGGGCGGGCAGGGCGACCTGTCGGTGTACGGGAACCTGCTGTTCATGTCGGTCGAGGAGACCCGCGGCCGGATCGACTGTGGCACGCAGGGAGCCAGCGGCACGGTCAACCCCGATCGCTTCCGCGGCGTCCGTATCTTCGACATCAGCGACATCAGCCACCCGGTGCAGGTGGCGGCGGTGCAGACCTGCCGCGGCTCGCACACCCACACGCTGGTGACCAGCAAGAACGAGCCGGAGAACGTGTACGTCTACGTCTCCGGTACCGCCAGCGTGCGCTCCGGCCAGGAACTCGCAGGCTGCGCCAACACGGCCGCGACCGATCCGAACACCTCGCTGTGGCGGATCGACATCATTCGCGTGCCGCTGGCCGCCCCGCAGAACGCGGCGGTCGTGAGCCAGCCCCGGCTGTTCGCCGACCGGGAGACCGGCGCCATCAACGGCCTGCAGAACACCCCGCCCACGCCGCAGCACCCCTCTGGCAGCAACTGGTCGCCGTCGCCGGTCACCAACCACTGCCACGACATCACGGCGTACTCCGAGCTCGGGATCGCCGCCGGTGCCTGTGCGGGTAACGGCATCCTGCTCGACATCTCCGACCCGGCCAACCCCAAGCGGCTCGACGAGGTCTCCGACCCGAACTACGCGTACTGGCACTCGGCCACCTTCAACAACGACGGCACGAAGGTCGTCTTCACCGATGAGTGGGGCGGCGGTTCCGCCGCGCGCTGCCGGGACACCGACCAGCCGTCCTGGGGCGCGAACTCGATCTACGACATCGTCGACGGCAAGCTGAAGTTCCGTAGCTACTACAAGCTGCCGGCGCCGCAGACGACCACGGAGAACTGTGTCGCGCACAACGGGTCGCTCGTCCCGATCCCCGGCCGTGACGTCATGGTCCAGGCCTGGTACCAGGGCGGCCTGTCGGTGTTCGACTTCACCGACTCCAGCAAGCCCAAGGAGATCGCGTTCTTCGACCGTGGCCCGGTCAGCGCGACCTCGCTGGCGCTCGGTGGCTTCTGGTCGGTCTACTGGTACAACGGCTACATCTACGGTAGTGAGATCGCCCGTGGTTTCGACGCCTTCAAGCTGACGCCGAGCCAGTTCCTCAACAGGGCCGAGATCGACGCCGCGGAGTCGGTGAAGCTCGACAGGTTCAATACGCAGGCCCAGCCGAAGCTGACCTGGCAGCCGAGCACCCCTGACGTCCCGCTGATCGTGTCCGCCTCGTCCCGCTGCGTGGGGACGTCGGCGTACGTGGCCGTGACGGCCGTCAACGACGCCAACGTACCGGCGAACGTGACGCTATCGACCCCCTACGGTTCCAAGACCGTGGCCGACGTGGCCCCGGGCAAGCAGGCGTACCAGTCCTTCACCACCCGGGCCGGGCAGATCCCCGCGGGCGCGGTGACCGTGAAGGGGACCGCGACGATCGGTGGCAAGCAGGTCACCTCGTCCTACGACGCCACCTACACCCTGATCAGCTGCGGCTGACCGGGCCGGCCGACGGTAGCCACGGCGGATACGCCTAGCCGCCCGAGGACACCGCCTTAGTAAACCGGGGCCGGTCGGCCGATCAGCCGACCGGCCCCGGCCCCCATAAATGGAGCGATCACATGAAACCCAAGAGAACTACCCAGATACTCACCGCGTCGGTGCTCGGCCTCGCTCTTCTCGGCGTGGCCGGTCCCGCGATGGCGGACGACGACCCCGGCAACGGCATCGACGTGTCGGTGAACATCGAGCCCATCCGCACTCCCGGTCAGCTGTCGATGACCGTCGCCGACAACAACGGAGTGGCCCTCACGGAGAACGGCTCGGATGCCGCCGCCCGCCAGTTCACCGGCACCCTGCCGACGGTCACGGTGACCGACACCCGCCTGCCCGAGGAGATCCCCGCGGGCGAGTTCTGGGCGGTGGTCGGCCAGTCCAGCCAGTTCACCGCGACCGGCGACTCCGCCAAGACCATCGGCCCGGAGTACCTGGGATGGAAGCCGCGCCTGCTGAGCGACTCCTCCACCGGGGCGGTGTCGGCCGGTGAGCCGGTCTCCAGTGTCATCTCCGACGGCACCGGAGCCCCCACGGTGGGTCTGGAGGGCCAGGAGCTGCTCGCGTCGATCGCGAACTCCGCCGACGAGATCGGCACCTCCCAGGTCAACGCCGACCTCGCCCTGCGCACCCCGGTCGACGTCGCCGCCGGGGAGTACCACTCGACCCTGACGCTGTCGCTGTTCAACCAGTCCTGAGCCGGAGGCGGGCCCAACCGTCCGCTGGCGCGTGCGGGACGTGTGCGAGCCTGGTACACGTCCCGCACGGTCATGGAACCCCTTCGCCGCGGGTTCGGTCGAGGTGACCTACACCGTCGCCAACATCGGCAATGTCCGGTTGGCCCCGGATGCTCGGGTCCGGACATCGACGTTCGTGGGGGAAAGCGGCGACGCCGCCAGCGCATCGGCAAGCTGGTCGAGCAGCGGCTAAGGTACGCCTCTCGGGCGTGAGCAACCGACGCACAGCAGCGACGGCGGCCCGGGTTTCGACAAGCCCATGGACAAATCTCTCGGAAGTCTCGCCTGCACCAACGCCGGGACGGCGAGCGCCTGGCCAGGACGTCGAGCGCCGTGAGCGACTCGGCCGCGGGCACCGCGCGTACAACACGAGGTGGTCACGGCTGATGTCGAGATTCACGCCACACGGTCTCCGCGGCGCCTTCCCGGGAGCGGGGTACGGAAGAGATGCCGGTGACCTGCTCAGCGTGCGGCCGACCGTCTTCGAGATGCTCGTCCTGCCGGCCGAGTGTCCTGATCGGTGCTCACCAGGGTGCCGGGTGCGGGCTCCAGCTTTCGCCACCTACAGCGACGACGCTTCCGACCTCTCACAGATCCATACACACCCGATCACGGGGCAAAAGCGCTCATGTATTTTCTGCAGCGGGCTGCTAGACGTTAATCGGTAGAGGCGTGGTCGTCAGCGTTGCGTCAAAGCGAAACAAAAACGCCCCGGAGCATAATCGCTCGGGGCGTTTTGGCTGTTCATTGGTGGTGGTCAGGGGCAGGGTCGAACTGCCGACCTTCCGCTTTTCAGGTGTAGCAGTCGCCCTGTCACCCCATGGAAGACCTGGGGGTCGAGGGTGATCGACGGTGTCCGTCGTGTGTGCGTGGTGGCCAGCGTTGCCGTCAGTGTTGCCGTCATCGCTCGTCTCCGAAGCTCCTCTATGAGCTGGTCTAGGAGATGATCAGGCCAGCCCATACGCCCAGGCAACTGGCGACACAGCCAAGGCAGACCGGAACCCGGCCAGGTCTTCGCAGAGATCCTGCCGCTGGGAACTCTCATCGGCCGACGTCTGCTGATATACTAATCTGGATTTATATATACGAGCGAGGCGGTGCCCATGACCAAGACCCTGATCGACCTCGACGACGAGGCCCTGGCCGAGGCCGCGAAGCTGCTCGGCACTTCTTCCAAGAAAGACACGGTCAACGCCGCTCTACGAGAGATCGTCGATCGACGCAGACGTGCAGCCGCCATAGCTCGTATGCGCGAGATGGTGGCTGAGGGAGAGATCGATTTTTCGGCCATCGAGAAGGGTGATAGCGCACAACAGGCTGTGGCGTGACAGAGCTCTACCTCATCGATACCAGTGGCTTGGTCCGCTTCTACCGTGGTCAGGTGGGTGCGGAATGGGACCACACGGTTTCCGCCGGGCTTGTCGGCATCTGCGAGCCGATCAGACAGGAGTACCTCAGAGCAGTCGGCGGCCGGCCGGCCTTCTACGAAGCCGACAGCCTGCTCCGGGAGACTTTTCCGTACTACTTCATCCCCGAATCGGCTTGGGACGAGACAAGTCGGCTGCAACGCGAACTCGCTGACAGGGGATGGCACCCATGTGCCTCTCCCGTCGATCTCCTCATGGCGGTAACGGCTCGCCATCACAAGCTCACCGTCTTGCATGCAGACGCCGATTTTGACGCCATCGCCCGCCTGACCGGACAACCGGCGCGCTGGATCAGCTGACTGAACCGACAGTAAGATAATGCTTCAGATGAGTGACGAAGGATGCCCGGTAGTTCATCACCCGGGCCCGCCGAAGTCACCATGACCATCTACGTCCATGTCTCCCTCGATGACAAGCGCCAGGCTCTTGGAAAACTCGGAGACACGCTCACCTGATCTCTGCAGCAACGGTGCCCCGGAGTTCCACTACTGGGGCACGTGCCCTTTTTGCGTCTTCGTGGGCAGGCGGTCGAGTTCGAGCCTCCTTCGGGTTGGTAGCGAAGAGGCCAAGATCCCAGCGGCATGTATTCCGTAGCTTCGAGATGAGCATCTTCACCTCAGCCGCCAACCTGGCCGCCGTATGCCGATCCCCGGCCTCGATCGCAGCCTGCGCTTCTTGCGCTTTCTGGAGAAATTCTCTGAGGACTTCGCCGACTTCTGGATCTTGGGCGTGAACGTCGACTTGGAAGACCAGATCTTCGAGGTCGGGCAAGATATGGGGCTGCTTGCTTGCACTCGAACGCGATGAGCGTCCAGCAGCCCTGGGGACCGGCTCTCTGGGCAGTTCCACTACCGAGGCGAGCCACTTGTCGTAGGCCACGGCATGGCGCAGGACACCTGCGTAGGTCTCTCTTCGGGCATCAAGGTTCTGAAGTGTGATCTCCCAGGTCCGATCCCGGCTCCGGCGAGCTTCTTCCCGCTGATGCTGGCGCAACTCCGCCGCAGTGTCCTGCCTCGCCTTGAGAATGAGCGAGACGACGGCGAACCCGCTACCGACTGCGGCACCTATCGCTGTCCCAATGACGCCAATCACTCTGAGACCACAAAATCCGAACGCTAACGCGGACTCCCATGGCCGTCAACGAGGGGAAGCCGACTATCATCCACGCCTCACAGGAGACGTTGCTGTCAGCGTTGCTGTCACTGGAGATCAAAAACGCCCCGGCCGTGATCGGATCGGGGCGTTTGGGCTGTTCAGAGATGGTGGTCCCGACGAGGAGCCGAAGGGCCGTAAGCCGCGGAAGACGCGGAAGCGCTCCAACGGCGAGGGAACGATCGTCCAGCGTAAGGACGGGCGATACGAGGCCAAGGTCTTCGTCCCGACCACGGCGGGCACGATCAAACGCGTCAGCGTGTACGGCAAGACCCGCGAGGAGTGCCACGCCAAGTTCGTCGCTCTCAAGTCACAGGCCGACCAGGGCATCCCCGTTGCCGCCGAGAGCTGGACCGTTGGCGACTACTTGGCCTACTGGCTGGAGCATGTCGTCAAAGTTGAGCGCCGCCCCAAGACGGCGCAGGGGTACGAGGGAGTTATCCGGCGGTATCTCGTGCCGACCCTCGGCCGGAAGCGCCTCGACAAGCTCAACGCGGCGGAGGTCCGCCAGTTCGTCACGTCTCTCCGTACCGGCTGCCAGTGCTGTCAGCGGGGGTGGGACAAGCTTCGGAAGCCGCCGGAGTGCTGTGCCAAGAAGGGCGGCAAGTGCTGCGAATACAAGATCGAGGCTCGCATGGTCCAGTTCATTCACGCTGTCCTGCGGAACGCCCTGGAGAACGCGGTCCGAGAAGAGATCATTTCGCGCAACGTCGCGAAGCTCGTGAAGGTGTCACCACCCAAGTACAAGGTCAACCGCGGCCTCACCGTTCCACAGGCACGCGCACTGTTGAAGGCCGCTCAGGGTCACCGTCTCGGCGCGCTCTACGTCCTGGCGGTCTGCCTCGGCCTGCGGCGCGGCGAACTGCTCGGGCTTCGCTGGGAAGACGTCGACCTGGAGGCGGGCACGCTCGAAGTCGTCCAGACCCTCCAGCGAGTCGGCGGCCGACTCCAGTTCGTGAAGCCGAAGACGGAGGACTCAGAGCGCACTGTCCCGCTTCCGCCCATCTGCATCGAGGCGCTTAAGGAGCACCGCAAGCGCCAGTTCGCCGAGCGCTCCGACCGCTGGCCGGACTGGGAGGATCATGGGCTGGTCTTCCCCTCCCGGCGCGGAACACCGATGGAGCCTGACAACCTTCGCCGTAGCTGGGGCGAGATCCGCAAGACCGCCGGCCTTGGGCCGGTACGGCTTCACGACCTCCGCCACACTTGTGTGAGTCTCCTGCTCGACCTCGGCGTACCGCCGCACATCGTGCGAGAGATCGTGGGGCACTCCGACATCGAAGTCACGATGAAGGTGTATGCCCACACTTCCCTTGACGACAAGCGCAAAGCTCTCGGCAGACTGGGCGAAGCCCTCCTCTGAAGCTCTGCGCCTCGAGATCAGCAACGCCTCGTGGTACGTAGCCTCCTAAAAGATCCTGGTCAACAGGTGTTTAACGATCGCTAATTTCAAGATCAGTAGTCGTCTCCGGTGCCGGAGTCACCGCGTCCGGGTGAAATGAAAATTACACCCGGCACGCCGGTATTACGGCTCTGCAAGGCTGATCCCCGACCTGGTGGCACGCCTGCCCTACCCTCGCGAGAGCTGCCATGGCAATAGGTTAACGCCGAGCCGAATCAGTGGCTCTCAATCGCCTATCTGGACGACTGGAGGCCCCGACAATAACCTCCGGTGTGATCCGCCCACATCATCAAAGAAGTGAGATTGGAATTGACACGTTCAAAAGCACGTCGTGTGGCCGGCTCTGTCGCCATCGCCATCGCAACACTCGCTGCGATCCTGGTGCCAGTCACTCCCGCACACGCCGCCTACGGCCCCAACCAGACCGTGTACCTTGCGGTGACCTCGAATGCCGGCCCGCCGACCTTGCTCGCCGAGGTGACCGGCACGCTGGCCTTCGACGACGGGAACAGGAAGTTCAGGTACGCGCTCCGGCTGTGCTGGGGGAGCGGGTCCTACCCCCAGCCGAACTTCTACATGACCGTCAACGGCACTAGTACCACCCTCTCCCCGACCGGGGCAGGCACGGCAGCTGCTCCCCCCGGGTGCCAGCTGTACCTATCCCTCTACGAGGGTGAATACACCCACTCCACCACCCTCACGAACGTCACCTTGTACGTGACGGGCGGCTGGTTCTATCCCGGCCAAACTTACAACAGCCGCACCAAATCCGTGACCTACGACAACCCCTACAACTGAGCCGTCCGAAAAGCCGCGAGCACACCGCCACCCTGCGTACGCAACTGGGACACAATTCCGTCCGCGCAGGAGGATAGCCGAACGTACGCTCTCGCGCTGACCACTTCTCGACAGGAGCCGTGCTGCCTCGCTGAGGCAGCGTGTGCAGACAACTTGCCGGCGCCGAAATACTGATACACGACTCCAGCGGAAGAGAGATCGTAGTCACTCAGATAGTCACGCACTCTCGCCAACGACCTTCGGCGAGAGTGCGTTTGAATTGGTGCAGCCTAGGGGAGCCGAACTCCTGACTTTCTGCTTGCAAATCGGCCTGATCATCAGGGACAACGGCCCCGACCTGGGCGAGGATGCAACCGCGAGTGACCGTGACTGACTGCCGTTGACCCCCCTTAATGGCCCGCCGATCTTGCTACGGAACATAAATGGGTCTTGTCGGTGAGCTGACGAGGGCTGATCTGATCTGTATGACCAGGGTGTGCGGTATGCCTAAGGCGGCGGCTTCACCCCCCAGGAGCAGCGGCGCCGCGAGGAGATACGGCTGCAAGCAGCCGAGATGTTCGCACGGGGGGTCACGAACGCGGCGGTAGCCAAGACGCTGCGGGTCACTCAGCGGTCAGTGGCGCGAGGGCGGCACGGCGGCGTGGGCCGGTTGTCGTCAGCGTTGTCGTCAAAGCCAAACAAGAACGCCCCGGCCGTGATCGGCTCGGGGCGTTTGTGCTGTTCAAGTATGGTGGTCAGGGGCAGGGTCGAACTGCCGACCTTCCGCTTTTCAGGCGGACGCTCGTACCAACTGAGCTACCTGACCTCGGCGGCTGCCGCCGTACGCGGTCCTGACGGGACTTGAACCCGCGACCTCCACCTTGACAGGGTGGCGAGCACTCCAAACTGCTCTACAGGACCTTTATGTCCGGGGGGCTTTCGCTTCCCCGTGTTGTTCGGCTTGCCTAGCTTACCAGCTTCCGGGAGGTCTTCGACCTTCCGTCATCCGGTGCGCTCGACGCGCTCCACGTGCCCCCAACGGGATTCGAACCCGTGCCGCCGCCTTGAAAGGGCGGTGTCCTAGGCCGCTAGACGATGGGGGCTCAAGGCTTCCGCCCTGTTCCGTGACGCCTTCCGTCGGAGACCTCTGAAGCATAGGGGACGTTTGCCCCTGATGCCAAAGCGACCGGCGACGGCGAGCCGCTGCCGGTTACCGTCGGCGACGACGGTGCCTGCGGCGACTCGGGAGAAATTGTACGGCCAGGGTCCGGCTCGATATGACGCTCACACTGGATCCACTGCTCGCCGAGGCCGCCAACGGTGATGTCGTCCCAGGCCTCCAAGCGGTGGCTGCTCTTGCCGAAGTAGAGCACCGAGGCGGTCAGCGGGGTCGGCTCGTCGTGCTCCAGGCCGCGCAGACCCGCACCTCCGGTGGACCCCTGGATCATCAACCGGGTGCCCGAGGGCAGCAGCTCGGTGGACCGCGCGTGGACGTGCCCGCTCAGCACGAGCGGCACGTACCCGGACAGCCCCCGGCCCACGGTCGGGTCGTGGACGGCCACGACGTCGGCGGCGATCTTGTCCGGGGCCGAGGTGGAGGCGGAACGGGGCCGCTCGCGCGGCGCCAGCTTGGCCGCGTTGGCCCGGCCGAGGTCGAGGAGGCTCTTGCTCTCGTCCCCCGCCACCTGTACGGACTTGTCAGGGGTGAACCTCGGGTCGCCGATGCCGTAGATGCTCAACCCCTTGACCGTTGCGGCGGTGCCGTCCAGCACGATCGCGTGCTTCTGCTTCTCGACCGCCCGCTGGGTCGTCATGGAGTCGTGGTTGCCACGCACATAGACGTACGGCACGCCGAGCGAGCCGATCTCCTTGACGTACTCGTTCTCGGCCTTGGTCCCGTGGTCGCTGATGTCGCCGGTGTCGATGATCAGGTCGACCTTGAACTGGTCCTTCAGCGACTTGATCACGTTCCAGCCCAGCGGGTTGATGTGCAGGTCGGAGACGTGCAGCACGCGGATGGTGTCCGGATCGGGGTCGAAGATCGGCAGGTTCGACCCCGCCTCGTACAGCTGGGAGACGTTGGTCACCAGCTTGGCGAGCTGGCCGCGGTATTCGGAGAACTTGGTCACGATCGACCGGGCGTCGCCGACCAGGGACGGCACGCCCGTGAGCAGCCCGGTGTACCGGGGCTCGGCGATCGAGCGGGGGTTGAACGTCAGCGCCGAGACGCCGCCGACGATGACGACCATCGCCAGCGAGCCGGCCGCGGTCCAGGCCGCCCGCGACAGCCGCCGGAAGGCGACCAGGCCGGTGAGGAACCCGGCGGCGACGGCGAACAGCACCGAGCGTATGACGAGGCTCCGCAGCCCGGAGATGACGTCGGCCTCGATGGTCGTCGGCAGCCGGTCGGCCCACCGGGGGTTCTTGAGGATCTCCTCCGCGACCTCGGGGTGGACCGCCTCGATCGTCAGGCCGAGCCGGATCGGGCCGTTGTGGCTGTCGAAGCTGAGCGTCCCGAGGGGCCGTACGTCGATGACGGTCTCCCCGCTCCAGGACGGGGTCAGGGACATTCCGATGTCGGCGGGCCCGACCGCCGTGTCCACCTTGGCGCCGAACGCCATGCCGAGCCATCCGCCGACCACCGCGGCCAGCACGACCGCGAGCACGCGGGCAAGCACGCGGGCGAGCCGGCTGTCTACCGTCCTATGGGCGAGCGCCCTCAACCTGGAGCTGTCCATCCCTACCTGACTACCCGAAGATCCGGCCTACTTGGTTACCAGAACACGGTGATCCGGTTACCGACCGTCGGAATTTGCCTCCTGACGTGCCCGCATACCGGATAAAATCAGCGCCAAACCGTGCTCAAAGGACGCGTCCGTCTGCGGGCCGCCGGTCTCGGCCATGACCGCGCGCACGTTCGGGTACGGCGCGAGACTCTCCAGCGCCTCCTTGAACAGGGCCGGGTCGGTCGCCCCCCTCTCCTGGTCGGCCTGCTCCTCCAGCACGAATCCGCCGAGGAAGCTCGCGAGCGTGCCGAGACCCCACATCGCGTCCGTACGGGTGAACCCGACCTTCCGCAGCGACTCCAGGATGGTCTCGACGGTCTGCAGCGTGGCCGTGCCGGGGTGGGTGCCGGCGGTGAGGCGCGCGGTGTCGCGGTGCGACTTGAACGCGCGGCGCTGGCCCCTGCACCACTCCGCCAGCCACTCCTCCCACGACTCCCCCTCGGCGAGCGGCCGCAGCGGCTCCTGCACGGAGATCGCCTCGGCCATCTCGTCCAGGAGCTCCTGCTTGTTCCTGAAGTGCCAATAGAGGGCGGGGGCCTGCACGCCCAGCTCGGTCGCGAGCCTGCGCAAGGTCAGTTTCTCCAGCCCCACCTCGTCGAGGAGCCGGATGGCGGTCCTGACGATCGTGTCGCGTTCGAGTGCCACGGTTGACAGCTTAACGGCGTTCAATGCATCCTTAACATTGTTAAATTTAACTGCGTTAAGGAGATGCCGTGATCCATGCGGAAGGAGTACGCAAGCGGTTCGGCACTACCGAGGCGCTGCGGGGCGTCGACCTCGACGTGCCGCGCGGCTCGGTGTGCGGCCTGCTCGGGCCCAACGGCGCCGGCAAGACGACGATGGTGCGCGTCCTCACGACGCTGCTGCGCCCCGACGGCGGCTCGGCCCGGGTGGCCGGCTGCGACGTGGTCAGGGACGCCGAACGGCTCCGCTACCGCATCGGCCTCGCTGGCCAGCACGCGGCCGTGGACGAGCTGCTGACCGGACGCCGCAACCTGGAGCTGTTCGGCCGGCTCTACCACCTGCCCCGCCGTACGGCCCGCCGCAGGGCCGAGGAGCTGCTCGAGCGGTTCGGTCTGACCGAGGCTGCGAACCGTCCGGTGCGGACGTATTCGGGCGGCATGCGCCGCAGGCTCGACCTGGCCGCCAGCCTGATCGTCTCTCCGCCGATGCTGTTCATGGACGAGCCGACCACCGGCCTCGACCCTCGCAGCCGCCTCGCGCTGTGGGACGTGCTGCGCGAGCTCGTCGCCGAGGGGACCACCCTCCTGCTCACCACGCAGTACCTCGACGAGGCCGACCACCTGGCCGACCGGATCGCGGTCATGGACGCCGGACGGGTGGTCGCGGCCGGGTCGCCGTCCGCGCTCAAGGCGACGGTGGGCGGCGACCGGGTGAGCGTCGCCTTCCGCGAGGCCGCGGACCTCGCGCCCGGCGTCGAGGCCGTGCGCGGGGTGCTCCCAGGCGAGCCCGAGATCGACCCCTCCGAGCGGCGGCTCGTCATGCCCGTCTCGGACGGCGCCGCGGCCCTGGTGAGGGTCGCCGCGGCCCTCGACGCCGCCGGGGTCGGCGTGGAGGACCTGGGGCTGCGCCGGCCGACGCTGGACGAGGTGTTCCTGGCGCTCACGGACGCGCCCATCAGAGAGAAGGAGGCGGCGTGATCACCGTGGAACCCCCTGCGACGAGGGCAGAACGGCTGCGCTGGGCCCTGAGCGACACGTTCGTCATCGCGGGGCGCAGCTACTCCCAACTGCGCGCCCAGCCCGGCCAGATCGCCGCCGAGCTGGTCGCCCCGGTCATCATGACCGTCCTGTTCGGGTACGTCTTCGGCAGCGCGATCACGCTGCCCGGCGGGGGCGACTACCGGAACTACCTGATGCCCGGAATCTTCATGCAGGTCATGGCACTGTCCGCGGTCGCCGCCGCCACGTCGGTCGCCGAGGACATGGCGCGCGGCATCATCGACCGCTTCCGCGCCCAGCCCATCGCGCGCGGGGCACTGCTGGCCGGACGGAGCCTCGCGGACCTGTCCAAGGACTGGCTGTCGCTCGCGATGATGGCCGTCTGCGGCCTGCTGATCGCGGGATGGCGTCCGCACGGCGCCCCTCTGGAGACGCTCGCCGGCTTCGCGCTGCTCGCCCTGTTCGGGTACGCGATGATCTGGGTGGGCACGTACATCGGGCTGCTCGCGAAGAACGGCGCGCAGGCGGACGCCGCGACGTTCGGCTGGCTGTTCCCGATGACGTTCCTGGCCAACGCGTTCGTGCCGCTGGAGGGACTGCCCGGGTGGCTGCGGGCGATCGCGGACTGGAACCCGATGAGCGCGGTCGTCGCGGCCGCCCGCGAACTGTTCGGCAACCCCCGCTCGGCCGCCGCCTCCTGGCCTCTCCAGCACCCGGTGACCGCGTCGCTGTTCTGGTCGCTGCTGATCATCGCGGTGTTCGCGCCGCTCGCCGTACGGCGCTACCGCACGGCCGCCTCGCGATGACACGATGAGCGCGTGATCGACGTCCCGCTGAAGAGGTTCGAGGAGCTCGTGGCCGAGGCGCTCGACACCATTCCCCCGGATCTGGCCAAGGTCATGGACAACGTCGTGGTCGTGGTGGTGGACGACCCGCCCGAGCCCGGCCTGCTGGGGCTCTACACGGGCATTCCACTGACCGAGCGGGGCGACTGGTACTCGGGGGTTCTCCCGGACCGCATCGAGATCTACCGGAACCCGACGCTGGAGATCTGCGAGACCGAGGACGACGTGGTCGAGGAGGTCCGCGTCACCGTCGTCCACGAGATCGCCCATCACTTCGGCATCGACGACGAACGGCTGCACGAGCTCGGCTGGTGACATCCCCTTTTGGTGGAGTTTCCGCTCGTCAGGGCGGTGATCGGCGTTCGCGGGGCGCGAAATGGGACCGTCAGCGGGTTGCAAAAGTCGGATCCGGCGGGCACTGTAAGTGACATGTTGACCACGCGCTGTCAGATTCAGTGGCCGCGGCTACCGGCGGCCACGGCCGACGGAGCGACCTCTGCGAAGTGAGATGGCGGCCACCAAGCCCGGCAGGCTGTCCGGCCGGCACCGCCGTTCCCCCGAGGTGCGAACCACCTACCGGGAGGTGGCCGCGATCCCCGAGTTCCGGGCCCTGTGGCTCGGACAGGGCATGTCGCTGCTCGGCGACCAGCTCGCCCAGGTGGCACTCGCGGTGCTGGTCTACAGCCGGACCGCCTCGCCGCTGGCCACGGCCGCCGTCTACGCGCTGACCTACCTGCCGCCCATCCTCGGCGGGCCCCTGCTGGCCGGGCTCGCCGACCGATATCCGCGCAGGCGGGTCATGCTCTGGTGCGACGTGCTGCGCGCCCTGATGCTCGCCGCGATGGCCCTGCCCGGCACACCGTTTCCCGTGCTGTGCGCGCTGGTCTTCTGTGTGGTGCTGCTCGGCGCGCCGTTCTCGGCCGCCCGCGCGGCGCTGCTGCCCGAGGTCCTCGAGGGCGACCGGTACGTCGTGGGGTCCGCCCTGCAGAACGTGACCAACCAGGCCGTGCAGATGCTCGGGTTCGCCGCCGGAGGCGCGGCGATCGCGGTGCTCGGCCCCTATCGGGCGCTGGCGCTGGACTGCGCGACGTTCCTCGGATCGGCCCTGGTGATCGTCGCGGGGGTGCGGCACCGCCCGGCGCCGTTGCGGGAGGACGGCGGGCGGCCGTCCGTGTGGCGGATGACGCTGTCGGGCGCGCGCCTGGTGTTCGGGGAACGGCGGCTGCGCACGCTCGTGCTGTTCGCCTGGCTGTGCGGGTTCTACGTGATCCCCGAGGGCATCGCGGTGCCGTACGCCGCGGCGCTCGCCGACGGGAGGCTGCCCGTCCCGGTGATCACAGGTCTGCTGATGGCGGCGATGCCGACGGGCACGGTCATCGGCGCGTTCTTCTTCGGGCGGTTCGTCACGCCGTCGGGGCGGCTGCGGGGCATGGGCTGGCTGGCCATGCTGACCTGCGCGCCACTCGTGCTGTGCGTGATCCGGCCGCCGCTGGAGGGCGTGCTCGCCCTGTGGGTGCTGTCCGGCATCGGCGGGGCCTACCAGCTCGCGGCCAACGCGGCCTTCGTCCAGTGCGTCCCGGCGTCGGGACGGGCCGCGGCGTTCGGGCTGGTGCAGTCGGGGCTGCTGGCCGCCCAGGGCGTCGGCATCCTCGTCGGAGGCGCCGCCGCCCAGCGACTCGGCCCAGAGCCGGTTGTGACGCTGGCGGGAGTGGCCGGGCTGTGCGCCGCAGCCGTGCTCGCCATGCTCTGGACCGAGTCGCGCAGGGAGATCATCGCCAAGGTCCGGGCCGCCGCTACCTGAGTCAGGCCTGCGGACCCTGGTTCTGGGAGTCGCCGGTGGAGGGCCGGCTGTACGGGTGCTGCTCGTAGTTCGGGGCCTGCGGGGGGTACGGGGTGTCGGTGGAGCGGCCCTGGTTCCAGCCCTGCTGGACGTTGTCCCACTTGGCCTTGGCGTCCTGCCAGACCCGGCCGTCCTTGTTCTTGTCGATGAGGTCCTGGACGATGGAGGTGTTCTTGTCCTCCTCGGGGAGAAGGAGCCAGGCGACGGCGTAGATGCCCACGCCGAGGCCGCCGAAGAAGCTCGCGACGGCGAGCCCGAGGCGCAGGATGTTGGCGTCGATGCCGGTGTACTCGGCGACACCCGAGCACACCCCGGCGACGATCCTGCCGTTCCGAGTGCGGTGGAGCTGCTTGACCGAACCGTTGGTGTTCATCTCGTTCATACCTCCACAGTGCCTCTCAGAGGGGTGGGCGCACATCGGGATTCCCCCTGGCCCTACCCCGAGGGGGCCCGGATACCCTGGCGGCTATGGACGACCTCCTCGAACTCGACGACCAGCTCGACCCTGAGCACCGCATGATCAGGGACTCCGTCAGGGAACTCGTCTCCGACAAGGTCCTCCCCCACGTCGGCGAGTGGTTCGAGCAGGGCACGTTCCCCGCCCGCGAACTCGCCCCGGCCCTGGGCTCGCTCGGCCTCCTCGGCATGCACCTGGAGGGGTACGGCTGCGCCGGGCTCGACGCGGTCTCGTACGGCGTGGCCTGTCGGGAGCTCGAGGCGGGCGACTCGGGGCTGCGGTCGTTCGTGTCCGTGCAGGGGTCGCTGGCGATGTTCCCGATCTGGAAGTACGGCTCGGACGAGCAGAAGGAGGAGTGGCTGCCCCGGCTGGCGTCAGGGGAGGCCATCGGCTGCTTCGGCCTGACCGAGCCCGACCACGGGTCCGACCCCGCCGGCATGCGCACCACCGCCAAGCAGGACCCGTCCGGCGACTGGATCCTGAACGGCGCCAAGATGTGGATCACCAACGGCTCGATCGCCGACGTGGCCGTCGTGTGGGCGCAGACCGACGAGGGCATCCGCGGTTTCGTCGTCCCCACCTCGACCCCCGGCTTCTCGTCCGCCGAGATCCACCGCAAACTGTCGCTGCGTGCCTCGATCACGGCCTCCCTGTACTTCGACGACGTACGGCTGCCCGCCTCCGCGGTGCTGCCGGGCGTCACGGGGCTGAAGGGCCCGCTGTCGTGCCTCAGCGAGGCGAGGTACGGCATTCTGTGGGGCGTGGTCGGAGCGGGCCGGGCCTGCCTGGAGGCGGCCGTGGACTACGCCACCACGCGGGTGCAGTTCGGCAAGCCGATCGGCGCCTTCCAGCTCACGCAGGAGAAGCTGGCCTGGATGGCGGTCGCGCTCGGCCAGGCCGGGCTCACCGCCCTCCACCTCGGCCGGCTCAAGGACGCCGGGAAGCTGAAGCCCACCCAGGTCAGCTTCGGCAAGCTGGCCAACGTCCGGGCCGCGCTGGACATCGCCCGCGAGGCGCGTACGGTGCTCGGGGCCAACGGGGTCACGTTGGAGTATCCGGTCATCAGGCACATGACCAACCTGGAGTCCGTGCTCACGTACGAGGGCACCCAGGAAGTGCACCTGCTGACTCTGGGCAAGGCTCTGACGGGCCTCGACGCCTTCCGCTGACGACCGCTTCATGGCCCCTCGCCGGGGGCTGCGGAGACCGATGACGGGGCGATCAGGGACAATGGCGTCGCCGAAGACGCGGTACTCTCTGTACCCTGCATCTTGGGGAGTGTTCTGCGGATCACACCGCGACGCGGGCGGGGTCCGGGGGGCACGACCAAGGGGTGCTAGCTCAATGGCAGAGCTGCGGACTTTTAATCCGTCGGTTCAGGGTTCGAGTCCCTGGCGCCCCACCACTCCACAGCCCATCTGACCTGGGGTTTCTCGGTTGGGATGGGTCTCGCGGCGAGAAGTTCATCTCGTTTGGTTGCTCGTTGTTAGCTCGCGGGCACGGACCGGGCACACGGTAGATCGTTTAGGTGCCCTCCGTCAGGCCAGGCCCCACAGACCATCAGCAGAAGACCACAACCGAAGACCTCTCGGGCCCCCTACGCCCAGCTATGGCACGCCAGCCGTCGAGGATCGTCGCGGCGGACTCTGCTGGGTTGACGGCCTTCGACTGCTTGACCCATACCAGCGCGCGGCTACCTGGGTGTGGATCAATGGAGAGGTGCGACACAGGGGTTGGCGGTGAAGTCGGCAAGGCGTTTGATGCCGAGGGAAGCCAGTCACGGGGCGGAAACCCCGCTCAAGCAGTCCGCCGATGGACGCGCGCCCGGTATTGGCGCTGCGTCCACCACGACCTCTTTCGATCCCTGCGTTTCCCGCGCGAACGCGGACTCGTCCCTGCTCACCGCTAATGGCGCACCCTGCACCACACCAGCGCCCCCCAAGAATGGCCGGCGACATCATTCGCACAGGAACGGTCACGCGACCCTGCGAAAGTGTCGGGCCGTCTGGCTACGCTTGTTACCCGTGTCGCAACCTTGGCTTAGCGAAACGCCTGACGTCATCGCAGAAGCAGTGCATGAGGCGCTGCTACGGTTGTCAGGCCGCAATGGGCATCACACATTTGAGGACATCTGCCGCGAATTCGCACGTGCGAGGATCACCCGGAACATCGTTCCCGCCACCGGGCCGGTGTCCTCCGGCGGTGATCAAGGACGGGACTTCGAGAGCTTCCGGAGTTTCATCCGGGACCGGTTACCAGGAGCGCAGATCTCCCATGACGCCGGCAAGATGATCGTTTTTGCGTGCACCCTCCAGCGTAAGGACCTGCCGGGAAAGATCAAGTCTGATGTTGCCACCGTGATGACGGGCCGCCAGGTCGACATCGTGTACGCCTTCACCGTCCACAATGTCAACACAGCAACCCGGCATGACCTTCAAGCGTGGGCGCAACGGGAGTACGACCTGGACCTAGAGATCCTCGACGGGTACGCCATCGCCGAACGGCTCAGCGATCCCGACCTGCGCTGGATCGCCCACCGCTACCTCGGTCTTTCGCGGGCGCTTCTGTTCGGCCAATTCCCTGACACGATCGACAGCACCATCCGCGCGGATGCACTAGCGCGTGGGCCGATCGAGGCGATCCCGGGTCTGGCCGAGAAGCTCTACCAGGCGACGGCCGACGAAGCTGACAAGCCGCTCCATGCCGCGGCGCTATTCCGTGAAATCGCGATGTCGCTACGGGAGGCAGGCTATCGGGGCCACGCTCTGCTCATACTCATTCGCGCTGGCGCTGCGCTGGAAGCCAGCGGAGACTGCGACAGTGCAGCGATTCTCTACGCCGACATCGTCGAACAATACGCGCACACTGAGGGACCTGATGAGGATACGGGCGTCTACCATCGCCTCAGCCAACTCGCGCACACGGCACGCCTGGGCTCGCCTGCGAAAGAGCGGGCCGCCGCCGCCCTGGCCGTCCATTCTGCGGCATGGCATGCCCTGGATAATTTGACCGCACTCGCGGCGGCGGTCGACGCCTTAGCCGAACTGGAAGACGATCACCTGTCCAAGTACATTCTGGCGCTGGGTGAGGCCGCGATCGCCAGCGAGCAGCCGGACCTGATCCTGGCACGGCTGCCTGCCTTCTTCGCAGCCGCCGACCGAGCAACCGGCCTGCTCCGAACCAGAATCAACCTAGTTATCGCGGAAGTAACCGAGAGCTGGCAGGATATCGTCGTATCCGCCCAGCGCAGACGCTTGCCGCCGCCGGAGGCCGCGCTAATTCTGGCCAGGTACGCCCGCCATCTGATGCTCACTGGGGCGGCGGATGCGGCGGTCCAGATGTGGTGGGACGCCATCAACGCTGGCACTCTTGCCGGGCTCGGAGACGATACCGCCGAATGGCTGTACGCGGTTCGCACGTGCATGTCCATCTACGGGCCGGATGAGGAATGGACGGAGACACATCCGCTGGCGCAGGCTATGCGGGCCAGCGGCGGAACCGCATTGCTCGCCCAACGTAGGAACCACATCGAGGATGCGGCAACCGCGCTAAGGCGCCAGAAGTATGCGCGCGCGGCCCATGCCGCCCGCCGGGCTCTGCGCTCCGCGGTCACTTCTGCCCACTTCGCCAGTGAGCAATTCGCCCTCGATTTGCTCGCCGAGATCTACGCCGAAACCGGCGAACGCGCGCGGGCCGCCTCTCTGTACGCCCGATCTGGCCAGACCAAAGCGATCAAGAAGCTTGTCGGCGGCATGGAGGATGACTACCTCGACCTCACTCCTTACGTCACCAGCCACGTGCCTGATCAGCGAGCCGCCGGCTTCACCGGTATGGCGCTGCAAGGCGATCTGGTTCCCGACGAGCAGGTCACGAGCCTCCTCGCCATCGCCCTGGACGAGTGGGAGCGTTATTGCACGGGGCGTATCCGGCAGAGCCAGAGGGGACCTTCGGCAGGCATGGCCGCTCTCAAGCTCCTCGCCGCGCTCATCGAGAGAGGCACCGCTGCCCAGGCCTCCCGTCTGCTGGATACCCTTGACCCCTTAGTCGAACGCGAGAGCGGCACCTACCGCTTTTGCGATGAGGCGCACGTCAAGGCGCTGGCCGGGATCCTGTACGGCGATGAGGATCAGGCCAAACGAGCCGCCGGCCAACTCGTCCGCATGATCGGGCTCGACGCATCCATTTCTCAGCAGGTAGCGACTCTCGCTGGTGTTGCCATCACCGAACATGCGGATCTCTTCGCCGCCGAACTACAGGCACTGGCCCGCGATAGTGCAACGGCAGCACGGCTACTTGTGCGCATGGACATCGAACTTCCCGATATCACAGTGGCGCTCCAAGCCCGCGACAGCCTACTGACATCGTACGCAACCCCTCCGGGCTGCATCGCCTACGCGAGCGGTCTCGGCTTGCAAGCGTGCCTGGTCACAGCGCTACCCGAAAAGGACCGGGAAGAGGTCACTGCAGCATTGGTCACGCGAGCGCAGGACCGTCAGGAGGTGGCCCGCAACCGGCGTGAGGCAATGGTGGCGCTCGGGGCCCTGGCGGGCTCCCTGTCATCCCCGACCCGCGACCGCCTTTTCGATATGGCCGTATGGTTCGCGAAAGGAGAGGAAAACTCCACCGCCTACGACGGCCCTCTCACTCCCACACACCCCCTCAGTCTGTTCCGTATCGATCTCGGCAAGACCAATCTCGCTGCCTGCGGTCTACAACTGGCGAGCATCACTTGCCGCATAGACCAGGCTCCGCAGGTCGATGCGATAGGAATCAGCCTTATGAGCTCCGCTGACGACCAGACCGTCCAAGCCATCGCGAGGGCGCTTTGCCGGCTCCCCACCAACTCCGCCCTAACCTCTCCGGCCATGCTCATCGGACATCCGCATCCAGCGGTCCGCGCGTTGGCAGCTTATCGCTGGGCGAAACAACCTGAACAACGTGATGAGCGGATCGGTCAACGCCTTGCCCACGACAAGGCCGCGATCGTGCGCCTAACCTTGGCAGACACCCTAGGAGAATCAGATGCACCCGCGCCTGAGCTTCTTCACGCCCTGGTAAAGGATCGACAATATTCGGTCCGTCGGCTGGCACGCCGGGCGCTGGCTGTCCACGATCATGATGCTGGTAACGAGCGATGAGCGCTGTTAGACCAGCCCACCACCTTGCCACCTGAGGAGCCATGCCTGCGTTAGTCCACGGGGAAGCACTCGTCGCACCGGCCATAGCGAACCGGCGGGTTTCGCTTGCACCGCCCGCGGGTTGAGTGCAAAATCCTGCCAGGAGAGAGACTCCCGGCGTTGTGGGCGCCGTTCCCGGTGATCAGACCCGGCAGTTAGATCGCCAGCAGGGTTGCAGGGGCTTAGGCTCTTCCACTCGAGCACGTCAGCTCGCCAAGACACGTGCGACCATCACTTCGATCTACGCTGAGCCGGGCGGCGTGCCATCGGAGTTGTCATGGGCACGAATGAGAACGCGCGGAAGAGAGCTCTCTACACGGGCCAGGCTCACCAGCATGCGCTCGCGTCCCTGCGGCGGGATCAGAGAAAGGGCTGTGGCCCGATTCCCGTCGCTACGACCGCGCAAGCCGCGCTCGAAGCGCTAATCCTGGAACGCATCGGGGAGTGGAACCCAGTTTTCTGGTCTCCCTTCATCCCGGCTTACGGCACCGCCTGGGTCGACCCTTCCCCCGAGGACCTCACCATAGGAATCCCAGTGCAGTACCTGCCTGACCTCATCCGAGAACTCATTCCGACGCTGCGCCCCAAAGAGGCTTCAGCCAGCGACGACGTCGAGATCCAGGGAATCCCAGGACTACGATTCTTCTTTGAAAATGGGCACGTCGTGCTGTATCGCCCCGGCGAGCCAGCACTTGTCAGAATCCCCATGAAGAACGAAAGCCTCTGGCATAAAGCGATCAAGATCGCCATAGACGACTTCGGCTCCGATCTCACTTTCCCATGGGACTCCCACCCGAACGCTTGGCATCCTGTCGAACTCGACTTCATCAACGCGTTCTGGCCAGGCCGCTACGCTATCGGCGGAGAGCACTACCAAGCCAGCCGCCTGGCATCCGACCTGTTGCGCAGACTGCCAGGGCTCTGCGACCCCTTCCTCGCTCACGACATGTGGTTCAACTTTCATGGCGCCCACGATAGCGAATACCACATTCAATTCGAATGGCAGAACAGTCGGCCGCCAAACGCAGTGCTGGATCTAATCCTTGACCAAACGTTCGGGCTCGATGTTCAGATCGACCTGGTCCACGATCAGCACTCTCTGGCGGATGCCTACGCGGATCATTGCACGCGGGTCCGCCTCCTAAGCAGGGACGGAAGCGGAAGTCGCATTGATCTGCGCTATCTGAGATTCAAGGGCGACCTAGCCGAAGATGTCCCGCCACTCTTCGAAGGAATGCGTAGCCGACGACGGGAGCTGGAGCACCTTTATGATTACCCTCCGTCTCCGCCCGCCCCTACCGCTCCTCGCCGAGTCGACGAATCAATCAATATGGATGGCGGTTACTACGGAACCTAAATGGGTCTTGTCGGTGAGCTGACGAGGGCTGATCTGATCTGTATGACCAGGGTGTGCGGTATGCCCAAGGCGGCGGCTTCACCCCCCAGGAGCAGCAACGCCGCGAAAAGGTACGGCTGCAAGCAGCCGAGATGTTCGCACAGGGGGTCACGAACGCGGCGGTAGCCAAGACGCTGCGGGTCACCCAGCGGTCGGTGGAGCGGTGGCGGCGCGCCTGGCGCGAGGGCGGCACGGCGGCGCTGGCCTCAGCAGGCCCGCATGGGCTGCCCCGGCTCAGCCCGGCGCAGTTCGCCCGGCTGGAGGCCGAGCTGGAACGCGGTCCGCTGGCGCACGGGTTCGCCGACCAGCGCTGGACGCTGATGCGGATCAAAACGCTGATCGGCCGCATGTTCCACATCGGCTACACCGTCCAGGGGGTGTGGTACCTGCTGCGGCGCAATGGCTGGTCGTGCCAGCGCCCCGCCCGGCGGGCGATCGAGCGGGACGAGGCCGCGATCGAGGTGTGGAAGAAGGAGGTCTGGCCACAGCTGGAAGATCCGCGGCGGCCGACGGCGCCTGGATCTGCTTCGAAGACGAAGCCGGTCAAGGGCTGAGGCCGCCTCGCGCACGAACGTGGGGCCGGCGCGGGCACACCCCGGTGGTACATGTCCCCGGGCGCGGAAGCGGACGGGTGAACATCGCCGCCCTGGTCTGCTACAAACCCGGCGAACGCTCCCGGCTGATCTACCGCCTGCACGTCTATCGCGGCCGCAAGGGCGAGTCCAAGACCTTCGGCTGGATGGACTACCGGGATCTGATCCTGTCCGCTCACGCCCAGCTCGGCGCCCCGATCGTGCTGATCTGGGACAACCTGAACCTGCACCTGGTGCCCGGGATGAAGACCTTCGCCGCCGAGCACGCCGACTGGCTCACCATCGTCCAGTTCCCCGCCTACGCCCCCGACCTCAACCCCACCGAGGGCATCTGGTCCCTGCTCAACGCGGCGCCTTGGCCAACCTCGCCGCCGCCGACCTACCCCAGCTCGTCCGCGTCATCAAGCGCGCCCTGAAGAAGATCCAGTACAGGCCCCACCTCATCGACGGATGCTTCCCACCCACCAGCCTGACCATGAGAACGGGGGTCGACATCACGAATTAAAGATCAGTAGTTCCTCTTGCACCACAATAGCGAGATCCACAGTCGCCTCCGCCGGATCTACTGATTCGAGTTCTACCCCCAGCAAGAACCATGCCTTTCGACCTTCTCGACGGAAACTAGGGTGCTCATGGAGCGTGAGAGAAAAGGAGTCAGGATACGTTCGGCAAGGTCGATGATGTTCATCGCTCTTCGCTCTTCATCAACCTCAAGGGGAGGGCGAGGAGGTCCACGCCGTTCGGTGGTTCCGTAAGTTCGCCGACCTTGGTCCAACCCCACCGCCGGTACAGCTCACGCACCGGCGCTTCATTTGACGCAGCGAGCACGGCGAACGCCTCAGTGCGGTCGGTGAGCAGCAGGTCCAGCAACTCGCGGCCGTGCCCCCGGCCGCGCAGCCCTGGCGCGACCGCGAGCTCGTAGACGTAGAACAGGGGCCCGCGCAGCCCCTGTGGCGCGGGTCCGGCGGCCTGCGGGTGCCACCATCCCTCCTCCAGGCGTACCCCGTAGGCGAAGCCGCCGAGCACGCCATCGTCGAGCACGGTGGTCACGGAGAAGCCGGGCAGTGCCGCGTGTTGGACCAGCCGTTCGGCGAACTCGGCCGCGGCCGCGGCGTCCTCACCGTATGGCGGCTCTCGAAACACCTGGTAGTAGACGTCGCGGAACTCCTCAGGGTGGCAGATCTCGGCCGCGCGCCTAACCATCCGTGGTCTCCCACGAGGCGTATGCGGGGACGACGGGCCGGCGTTCATCGCCGGCTCGGCGCGCACATACAGCGGCAAGTCGATCCTCGTCGAGCCAACGGGGCCCGGCCGCACGGATGACCTTGGACGGGCAACCACTGCTCGTCCTCTGCGACGGCCGGACCCACGCCTTGTCCAGGGTTCTCACCCCCTGACAAGCTCGGGCGCATCCGGCCAGCCTCCAGGCACCGTGGTCATTGACCCCGCCACCAAAGCATCACGACGGCCAGCAGTCCCGGCACGCACGGAAGCATCTGGAACCACCCGACCGCGGGCGCGAGCCCGACGTCGCCGGAGCTGTCGGTCACGGTCAGCCCGGCGAGCGCGATGCAGAGTGCGACCGCGAAGACACCGGTCGCCGCCCAACGCGTCCACCTCTTGCCGACCTTCGCTGCCCACAACGTCCCCAGCCATCCGATAAGGCCCGACCCTCCCACCATCGACAAGATGACCAGGTAGGCGGTGACAGCGGTATCGATCTCGCCGGCGCTGTAGGAGGGATAGCCCGCCTGGATATGGTCGGCCAGGACATGCGCCGTGGTGCGGTCGACGAACGGGTAGACAGCGGCGATGACGGTCAGAACAAGTCCGATCCACATCGCCGCAAGGAGCCTCCGGCGTCGCCATGTCAAACGTGCTGCGGTCATTCCTACCGCCATCTCGAATCTCCCGTCCTGAAATGCTGCCTGTCCTGGTGAAAGCGACTCTCTCCAGCCCGGTCACGTAGCGAGGGAGGCTCCGGGCCATGCGGTTACCGCGCCGAGGGCACCCCTTCGTAAACAGGACCGCATCTTTGGTGAACTCGACCAAGTCACTCGCCGGATCGACGCCCACCACGGCGAGTACGCCGACGCTCGCGCTCACCTCAACGCGTCCTCAACCTCTTGGAGAGCTGCGCCGACATCTACGCCCGCTGCAACAACGCGAACCGCCCTTATGCAATCCGGAACCTGTCAATTTGCTCGAGGCGGTTGAGCTGGGCTAATTCTGTGTCGGCTTCTCTGGCGTGTGCTCCTGGTCGGTTGCCGTGACGGACGTGGGCTTGTTGATCCACGCTGCTCCAGGCAGATCGGGCGGGGACGGGGTGCCGCCGCTGGCGAAGCGTTCGGGGTGCACGGCTTGGGCAGTGGCCAGGACGCGGGCGCGCCGGTCGCGGACAGCGGCGGCACGGCCGTAATGCACGTCGCCCGGGTTCGGCTCAGAGCGCGCAGGATCCGGTACATGGTGGAAAGCGTGGGTGTGGGTCGCTGCTCGCCCCGAGCCGTCGGGTTCTCGCTGACGGTGGCGAGCTGATCCAGCAGCGCGAAGAGCTTTCCCTGCACCTCGATCACCTGGCGGGTCGTGCCAAGTTCGGCGCGAAACCGCTCGACCTCGCCCTCCAATTCCTGGATCTTCTTATCGCGGGGGTCGGCTTTGGGGCGGCCGACCGGCCGGGACAGTGCCTCGGCGGCGCCGTGGTCTCGGGCGGTCTTCCAACTGGAGATCAGTGAGGAGTACAGGCCTTCCCCGCGTAGCAGTGCGCCTTTGCCGGCCTTATCGAGCTGCTCGTACTCCTGCAGGATCCGGGCCTTGTACGCCGCGGAGTAGCGGCGGACTGTGGCCCGCTCACGTACCTGCGGGTCAGGGGTCACCGGGTCTGGAGGTCGATCCCAGGCCAAGCGCTCTACGATGACTCTTGACGCGGTACAACCGACTCATTCACTCGCTGCCGGCGCCATGGAGATGTTCCAGAAATCGGCGTAGCGGCCACCGCGGCGCAGCAGCTCGTCGTGGCCGCCCTCCTCCACGATCCGGCCGCCGTCCAGGAAGACGACCCGATCGGCGCGTCGGACGGTCCGCATACGATGCGCCACCATCACCACGGTCCGCCCCGCCATCAGGCGCTCGATGCCCTCGTGGACGGCCGCCTCGTTCACCGGGTCGAGTGCGGAGGTCACCTCGTCCAGCAGCACGATCGGCGCGTTCTTCAGCAGCGCCCGCGCGATCGAGACGCGCTGGCGTTCACCGCCCGACAGCAGCGCTCCGCCCTCGCCGACGTTCGTCGCCCATCCGCCCGGCAGCCGCTCGATCACCTCGTCCAGCCGCGCCGCGGTCGCGGCCGCCCGCACGTCGGCCTCGTCGGCGTCGGGACGGCCCAGACGCACGTTCTCCTCGATCGTGCCGTCGAAGAGGTAGACGTCCTGGAAGACGATGGCGATCCGCGCCATCGACACCCGGCTGTCGACGGCGCGCACGTCCACGCCGCCCACGCGCACCGCGCCCGCGTCCACGTCGTAGAACCGCGCGAGCAACTGCAGCAAGGTGCTCTTGCCCGCGCCCGAGGGGCCGACGACGGCGAGCCGCTGTCCTTCTGGCACCGACAACGACACGTCGTCGAACACCGTGCGGTCGCCATGCCGGAAGGTGACGGAGTCGAACTCCAGGTCATGGCGTACCGGCTGGATCGGGTCGGGAGCCTCCGGCAGCGGCTCGGTGCGCAAGACCGTGTCGAGCCTGTCCAGCTCCGACCGCGCGCCGCGGAGCTTGCCGCCGATGTCCGACAACGACAGCAGCGGATCGGCGCAGCGGGCGGCGAGCACCAGGATCGTCAGAATCTCCGCCGCGCCGATGTCCCCGCCGAGCGCGAGGTGGGCGCCCAGCACCAGCACCACGGTGAACATCGCCTGCACCACGAGCGTCAGGCCCACCGCGCCGGGCAGCGTCGCCAGCACGGTACGGCGGGAGGCGCGCTGGACCTCCCGCAGCGCGTCGTCGAGCGCCTGGAAACGTTCGACGGTCCGGCCGCCGGCGCGCAGCACCGGCTGGGCCTGGAGATATTCGATGACCCGCCCGGTGGCCTCCTTGTCGCGTTCGTGGCGCTCGGCGTCGGCGACGGCCGTCGAGCGTGTCGTCCAGGCGTTGACCGCCGCCACGACGGGTGCGCCGATCAGCGCGGCCAGCCCCAGCCGCCAATCGAAGGCGATCATCACGGCGACGATCGTCAGGGGAGTCACCAGGGCGGAGATGAACGGTGCCAGCAGATGCGCCGCCACCCCCATCGCCCGCAGGACGCCGCGACCGGCCATGACGGACACCTCGCCGACCCGGGCGGCGCTGTACCAGCCGATGGGCAATCGGGCCAGATGCTCACCGAGCCGGTGATACATGCCACGCAACATCGTGGCCCCGACCCGCATACCGGACAAATCGCTGATGTAACGCAGCACGGCGTAGACCACGACCGCGGCCCCGAACGCGACCAGCCACGGCCAGGCGTCCGCCGGGGTGCTCCCGAGCAGTGCCCGCAACACCGGAACCAGCAGCGCGTAGGACAAGCCCTCGGCCATCGCGGTGATCGTCATCAGGACCACGGTGCGGCGCATCGCCCGGGCGTACTCGTGTCCCAGCACGCGCAGCAGCAGTCGAATCATCGGATCTCGTCTCCTTGCGGTACGCCACGGCGGATGTCGGTCTCTTCGTCCATCGCCGATCGGTGCGACCGCCAGAACGCTGCGAACTTCCCGTTCCGCGCCAGCAGCTCGGCGGGCCTGCCACGCTCCACGATCGACCCGTCGTCCAGCACCACGACGCTGTCCGCGCCCGCGACCGTCTCCAGCCGATGGGCGATGACCAGGATCGTGCGGTCGCCCTCCAGCGTCGTCAAGGCCCGGCGCACCGCCTGCTCGGTCCGCGGGTCGGCGAAGGAGGTCGCCTCGTCGAGCACCAGGACGGGCGCGTCGGCCAGCAGCGCGCGTGCGATCGAGATCCGCTGTGCCTCGCCACCGGACAGTCGGGCGTCTTCACCGATCACCGTCCCGTACCCGCGCGGCAGCTCGAGGATTCGGTCGTGAATATCGGCCAGCCGGGCGGCGCGCATCACGTCGTCGAGGTCGGCATGCGGCACCGCGAGCGCGATGTTGTCCGCGACCGACGCGCGCAGCAGGCGGACGTCCTGGAAGACGAAGGACACCAGCCGGTGGAGCTCCCCGCTGTCGATCTCGCGCAGATCGACGCCGCCCAGCACGACCGAACCGTGGGTCGGGTCGAAGAACCGCGGCAGGAGCTGGACCAGCGTGGACTTCCCGCTTCCCGACGGCCCGACGACCGCGGTGACCGTCCCCGGCTCGAGCACCAGGTCGATCCCGCGCAGCACCTCGCGGTCGGCGTCGTAACCGAATCGAACGTCGCGCAGTTCCACCCGGTGCCCCTGTGGCGCGACCGGGTGCGCGGGCTCCGGCAGCGGCCGCAGCGCGAGCACGTCCCTGATCCGGCCGATCGCGCGGCCGGCGGCCCGCAGGTCGTCGAAGCCGTGGCCGAGGGCCGCCACCGGAGCGGTCAGGCCCAGCCCGAGCAGCAGGAAGGGCAGCAGGCCAGCCGGGGCCATGGAACCGTTCGTGATCAGAGCCGCGCCGCCGATCAGCACGACCAGCAGCACGAACGGCGGCGACAGCGCCAACTGCATCCCGGCGGCGACCACGGACATGCCGCGCACCCACCGGAGGAAGACGCCGACGAAGTCGTCCGCGGCCGACAGGAACGTGCGGTGGGCGCGCTCGGAGCCGCCGAACGCCTTGACCACCGAGATCCCCTGCACGAACTCGACGACGGAACTCGCGATCCGTCCCATGGCCGCGTCGAACTCCTCCTGCTCGCGGGTCCGGGTCGGGGTCATCATCAGGGGGACCAGCGCCACTGCCATCACCACCGGGATCAGCGTGATCAGCGTGAGCCGCCAGTCGACGGTGAACAAGTAGATCAGCGACACCAGCGGCACCACGAACGCGGAGACGAGCTCGCCGGGGGTGTGGGCGATGACCGGGTGCAGGGCGCTCACGTCCTCGCCCACCACCTTCGCCAGCTCGCCGGTCCTGCGCCGGGAGAACCAGCCGATCGGCACGAGCCCCAGCCGCGCGGCCAGGAGCCGGCGAAACGCCAGTTGCACCCGGCCGTCGAGAACATGCCCGATTCCAGACGATGCGGCCGTGAAGAGCAGCCGGACGGACAAGCCGACCGCACCCGCGATCACTACGGTCCCTACATGACCATGATCGACCGGGCCGGGCGACAACAACGTACGCCCCAGTTCGACGACCGCCAGCAGCGGCGCCAGCCCAGCAATGGCACCGATGACCTGCAGGATCACGACAGCGGCGAAACTCCATGAGTAAGGGCGCAGTAGCCCCGCGATGCTCCGTCCCGGGGCGGATTCGGCATCCGGTGGCGGTGCGGACTGCTCCCTCGCCCGGGCAAGGTCGGTGGTGGTCATCTCTTCTCGTCTTCAATCTCGATGCGGCCAGGTCCCCGGACGTCGTCCATGGACGCGATGATGTGGAACAGAAACCGGCAGGCCGGAACCCATCACCCGGCGAGGGCCCCCCGGAGGAATTCGACGATCTCCGCCCGCGCGGCCTTCGCTTGCGGCACCACGCCCGGCATGCTGAGAAACGCGTGCGTCGCTCCGGGATATTCGATGAGCCGCGCGGGCGTCCCTGCCGCCCGCAGTCGTTCGGCGTAACAACGGCCGTGATCGGCCACTGGATCAATGGTCGGCACCACCACGAGCGCCGGGGCCAGCCCGCTCAGATCGTCGGCATACAGCGGCGACACCGCACGAGGATCCGTTCCCGGCGGAACTGCGAGCCGCTGGAACAGCCGCATCTGCTTCATAGTGAGGGTCGGGCTGTCGCCATGCCGGTTGATCGACGCGTGGTCGAACCCCGCCGATGTCAGGTCGACAGCGGGGTTGACCAGCACCTGTGCCCGCATGAGCAGGCCGGACTCTCTCGCCCGGATCGCGGCCAGGGCAGTGACCATCGAGCCGGTGCTCTCACCGAAGATGGCGGTGCGTGCCGGGTCGACTCCCCACTGCGCGGCGTGCTGCACCACGTGTCCGAGTACGTCCCAGCCGTCGTCTATGGCCGCCGACAGCGGAGTCTCCGGATCAAGGAGGCGGTGCTCGACTGAGACCACGACCGCGGGCAGTCGCGCGGCGAGATGGCTGTTCACCCAGTCGCTCTGCACCGCCGTGCCCACGAACCCGCCTCCGTGCACGTGGAGCACAAGTGGCAGGCCGGCCCGGGCGGCGCGTTCGTCACCGCGCCCGGGTGAGGGCCGGTACACCCGCACTCGGAGCCCGCGGTCAGGCAGCGCCACCTCCCGCCACTGGATAGTGGCGCGGCGGTCCGGAAACCCGCTGATCAGCCGCGCCAGACGGGACGCTCGCTTGCGGTTCACCGCGTCACGCAAGGCGACCAGCTCCTCGGCCGTCATCGCCAGCCAGTCCGGCTCCCTCCCCAGGGCATGCAGCAACCGGACACCCAGTGGTGGCCGCTCCATACCGGTGACCTCGCTCATGTCTCCTCCTCAGCCGAATAGTTTCGACACTAAAGGTATCGATACCAACAGTAGCGTAACAAGTTATCGTGTGAGCATGACAAGAGCGACCACATCCGCCAGACCACCCGGTCGCCCACGCTCCGGCGTCAACGCCGTAGTCTTCGCCGCGACGCTGAGCACGGTCCACGAACTCGGCTACGCGCGCGCCACCGTCGACCGCATCGCCGCCGCGGCCGGAATCGCCAAGACGACGATCTACCGTCGCTGGCCATCGAAGGGTGCGCTGATCGTGGACTGCCTACTTGACGCGTTCGGCCCGGCGCCGCTGGAGGGCACCTCTCGAGCCGAACACATGTCCTCGGCCATCCGCTGGATCGCGGCGAAGATCGGAGAGCCCGGGGTAGGGGACGCTTTCGCAGGCGTGTTCAGTGACGCCGTCAGCGACCCAGCCCTGCGCGAGGTCCTATCCGCACGGTTGCAGGACCCCTACCGACTCGCGCTCCAAGACGCACTCGGCGAACCGGAGAACCGGGTCCTGTTCTTCATTGACGTCGTCGTCGGAACCCTGCTCCACCGGATGGGCATGACCGGCGAGCCGATGGTCGACGCCGATGTCACCGCACTGGTCGAGATGGTCCTGCCGTACTTCGCTGACGGTGCCGGTCCGACCTAGTAGGACTTCGTTAGGTCCTCATGGTGGTCGTTGGCGGCAGGTGGGGCATCGGCCTGTCCAGGTCGCCAATAACACCTGGAGCATGTGGAGGATCTTGTAGAAGGTCAGGCCGCCCCAGGTGCTTTTGGGCTGGCCAAGCGGAGTTCGGTGAGGAACAGGTGGGCCGCGGATACCAGGGTGACGTGGCGGTGCCAGCCGGTGAAGGAACGGCCTTCGAAGTGGGTCAGGCCGAGCCCGGTCTTCAGTTCGCGGTAGTCGTGCTCGATCCGCCAGCGGATCTTCGCCAGGCGGACCAGGTCCCGCAGCCGGGTGTCGGCGGGCAGGGTGGACAGCCAGTAATCGGTGGCCTCGCTGGCGCCGGGCGGCCATTCGGCCAGCAGCCAGCACTCGGGCAGGTGGCCGTCCTCCTGCCGGGTGATGCCACGGTTGGCCGGGCGTACTCGCAGCACCAGGAACCGGGAGGTCATCCTCGCACTCGGGTTGCCCGCGGTGTGCTTGCTGCTTAGCCGCCAGGTCACCCGGCGCAACGCGCGCCGTCCGGCTGCCAGGGCCAGCTCCCGCAGCGTGGAGCGCGGGATGCGGTACTTGGCCACCGGCCGGCGACCGGTTCCCGCATACGGCGTCTGCTCCGGCTCGGCATCGGACGGGTAGGCCGTGGTAGCGCCCTTGACGCTGACCACGTACGGGATGTGCCGGGCGGTCAGGCCGAGTCGCAGTGCGGTCGCCTCACCGTATCCGGCGTCGGCCACCACCAGCGGCGGGACCAGCCCCCAGGCGGCCAGTTCATCCAGCATGTCCAGGGCGAGCTGCCACTTGGGGCGGTGCCGCACCTGCTCGGGGATCGCACAGCGCCGCCGCCGCTGGGCGATGCGCTCCGCCTGCCCCTCATCCTCGGCCAGAGCATCGTCCCAGCTTTCGGGCAGGAACAACCGCCAGTTCAGCGCGGCCGAGCCGGTGTCGGTGACCGCGTGCACACTGACCGCGATCTGGCAGTTGGCGACCTTGCCCGCCGTGCCGGTGTACTGCCGGGCCACCCCGGGCGAGGCGTCCCCGTCCTTGACGTGCCCGGTGTCGTCCAGCACCCACGCCTCCGGCGCGACCAGATCGACCGCCCGGAGGGCAAGACGCCGCCGTACCGCCCCGTAATCCCAGGTCGAGGAGGTGATGATGAACCCACCCCACAGAGATCAGCGTTCGGCGGGAAGACGCGGGCCCGGCGACAGCGGGCCATTCCCCGGCCGGGCGACGGCTCCCCTCAGCCCGACGGACACTCCGGGCATCACGACCGACGCGACCCCGCCACCACCCGGTTCGCGGATCCCCCAACGGAGTCACGCAGTGGGCCCACGGCAGGACGGAGACCCGGGAAGCGGAGACGTCAGGACTCGGCCGGGGCCGTCCAGCAGGCCGGGGAAGCGTTCCTCCAGGTCGTCCACGCGCACGTGGCTGCGGCGTTCCAGGCCGTACTGGCGCTGCCGGATGACGCCGGCCTCGCGCAGGGCGCGGAAGTGGTGGGTCAGCGAGGACTTGGGCCGGTCCAGGCCGAACCAGCCGCACGTGTGGTCGAACGCCTCGGATTCCAGCAGCAGCTTGCGCACGATGGTCAGCCGCAGCGGCTCGCTCAGCACGGCGAACACGGCCTCCAGGCGGATCTCGTCCACACCGGCCGGGGCGCCGCCCACCTGGTGGATCTGGCTGGCCGCTTGGCCGGTGACCGCGGTGTTCGTGCTGTCCAACGCGGCGACGCCGCTGTACGTGGTCTGGCAGCACGACATCGGGTTCTCCAAGGGCACGCTGACCGTGATCTTCGCCTGCTACATCGCCGGGCTGATCGGATCGCTGCTGGTCTCCGGGATCGCGTCCGACCGGCTGGGGCGCAAGCCGGTGCTGCTGCCCGCGCTCGCACTGGCCGCCGTCGCCTGCGTCGTCTTCGCCACCGCCACCGGGGTCGCCGCGCTCATCGTGGCCCGGCTGTTCACCGGAATCGCGGTGGGCGCGATCGTCTCGGCGGGCATGGCCGCGGTGACGGACGTGGCCGGCCCGGCGCGCAGGCACCTGGCCGCGCTGCTGGCCTCCTGTGCGATGGTCTTCGGCGCCGGGCTGGGCCCGCTGCTGGCCGGGGTGCTGTCGGAGACGCTGCCCGGGCCGACGGTGACGGTGTTCCTCGTTGAACTCGTGCTGCTCGCGGTGGCCTTCGTCGTGGTGGCGCGCATGCCGGTGCGGCGGCACGCGAACCCGGGGAAGGGCGGGTGGGTCCGGGTGCCCGGCGTGCCGCACGGCCACGGGCCACGGCTCGTGCTCGGGGTCGCGGTCTTCGCGCCGGGGATCACGGCGACGTCGTTCGTGCTCTCCCTCGGCCCGTCGCTGCTGGCCACGCTGCTGCACAGCAGCAGCCGGGTACTGGCCGGGCTCACCGCGTTCGTCATGTTCGTCACGGCCACCGGGGTGCAGTTACGCGGTAGCGCGGCTGAGCCGGCGGACGGTCCTCGTGATGGGGGCGGTGAGTACGGCGGCTGCCATGGCGGCGCTGGTGACCGCGGTGCACACGTCCTCGGTGCCTCTGCTGTTCGCCGCGGCGGTGCTGGCGGGCGCAGGGCAGGGCCTGGGCCAGCTCGGCGGGCTGTCCCTGCTGAACCACACGATCGAACCGGCCCGGCTGGCCGAGGCGAACGCGGCCCTGAACGTGGGCGGCTACGTGCCGGCCGGGCTGTTGCCGGTGATGGCCGGGTACCTGAGCGACGCGATCGGGCTCACCGCGGGTACGACCGCCTTCGGGGTGACCCTGCTGGCCGCGGCGGTCGCGGGCGGCCTGGTCGTCCTGTCCACCTGGCGCCGCGCGACCGCCCCGGTGTCGTAGCTCCCCGGTACCGGGCCGCCGCGAAGATCACCACCAGCCCGGAAACGGCCCACCACCTGGACCCACTCGCTCGGGCACCGCCCACCACGATGGCCCACCTGCTCGGAGGACGCCCATCTCTGTGACTCTGTTGGGAAAGTCGTGAATTGGGTGGCGGTCAGGCAGCTACCGTAGCTAGACATCGATATGGAATTGACTCCATGGTCCGACCCTCCGGTCTTGATGATCTCGCTGGCCTTTAGCGATCGGGATTAGTTCGCAGATCCACAGCAGTGGAGGTGGGTGACGGTCAATGGCCCATGTTTGCTCGGTGGTTGCTCGTGTGTACGGGATACGGCGCGGCACACAGCGGGACTGGGCGGCAGATTCCCGGGGACAATGGCGGACGGATTGGTGTAAGGCGGCACGCGGCGACAGTAGACGGCACTGATCAAGGGCGCTTTTAATCCGTCGGTTCAGGGTTCGAGCCCCTGGCGCCCCACCACTCCGCATCCCATCTGACCTGGGGTTTCTCTGTCGAGATGACCCTTGCAGCGAGCAGTTGATCTCGTTTGGTTGCTCGTCGTTCGCCCGCGGGCGCGGACCGGGCGCGCGGCAGATCGTTTAGATGCCGAACATCCCGCCTGGTCGACCAGGTGATCAAGAGAAGGCACAGCCGTAAGGCGTTCCAAGGACAGCCAGTCCGATTGGAATAGGCGCACACCAAGCCTTGAACATCAGAGTCTCCACGAAACCCGGCGCGGTTCACGCTACGCAAATGGATCCGTCAGGCCCGGATCGACGAAAGCGTCCCGCCGGGCACGAACCAGCCCAACCCCAAGAGCACCCCTGAAGATCATGGACATCGTCCATGGCGCTGACCAAGCGCTACGTACTCAAGGGGGAAACGTCGTCCTACAAGCGGCCCCCCCTCTGCTGGACGACGTGCCACGCCTCATGGGACAACTGGGCGCGCCGCGGGTCCTCGTCTGTATACCAGCGCTGGATGACGCCCTCCCCGGCGCCGCCGCTGCCCTGCTGGACGACGTGAGTCAGCTCATGGGCGATGAGCTCGCGGCCGGCCGGGCCGGTCAGGTCGGTCTGGCCTCGGCGCAGGAAGATGTCCCTGCCGGAGGTGAAGGCCCTGGCCCCGAGACTGCGGCTGAGGTGGTCGGCCTCACTGTCGGTATGCAGCCGAACGTCGGTGAAGTCGACGCCGAGGGCCTGTTCCATCGGTACTCGGACATGCTCGGGGAGCGACTGGCCGTGACCCCGCGCCTGCTGGATGTCCTGCTGCAGGCCGGGGGCTACCGAACCGCCCGCGGCCCGCACGGGCGCGTTGCTGGACGGGCCGCCGACGGACTGGGCACCCACCATTCCAGGTCTGGTGGTTCCGCGAACCACGGCCTGGGCGACTCGGTCCGCCTCGCGCTCGTACCGGTCGCGGGGCGGGCCGACCACAAGCTTGGCCTGGATCACGGCCCGCTGCACATGCTGGTTGCCATAACTACGCTGCACCGCGAGCAGCGCCTCACCGGCCGGATGCAGCCTGCCGTCGTCACGTTGACTGGGTGCGCCGCCCTGCCTTGGGGACTGGACGGGCACGGGGCGTGCCTTGGCGGCAGCGACATGGTCCACACCGAAGCTTCGGCCGCGCATGATGGCTCCTTGATGGGTCTTGTCGGATCCGCCATCGGGCAGGCTCGCTACCTAGTGGCAGCCGACAGGTGTACACCGGTTGATCAGGTCGCTCGCAGGTCATGGCAGTTCGTGGCATGCCTGGGGCGGCCCGTGTTCCACAGCGCACCACCCTCCGGTCTGTCAACCCGTCTCTCGACACGTCCGTCGGGCCGTCTCCGGCCGCGAACTTGGCTCGATTGGCGCGTGGCGCCTACATGGACACAGCTCGGACCGCGGCAGGGCCATAACGCCAGCTCAGACGCTCCTGGTAACCGTGGTGGGATCGGGTTGTCCTCCCATCCATGGTCGGGATCACCTGGAGCGTCACCTCGTCTTTGCCGAGGCCGAGCGTGACCCGTTCGCCGCCAGGCAGCGGCAGCGCACCGAAACGGCCTGCGGGCTCGTGGGTGGATTCGGCCCTCTGACCGATCTCCTCGCCGCGGTGCGGAAAGGCAACTGGGATCCCAACGGACTCCCCCTGGCAAGAGCCTGAACGAGCTCATCGGGTACGTGGCACTCCCGTAGGAGCGCTACGTACCCGATGTTCCATCTCACCGGCCTGGCGATGCGTCACCCTGGTCGGCCGCGCGCTGTTGTGGCGAGTGGTACGAGCATGACGACCTTGGCTGGCCGGAACGGTGGGGCGTTCCCACGACGGCCGTGGTCAGGAAGGCGCTCGACACCGGCTACGTCTACGTCAAGGACCCGTAGCCGGTGAGTTCGCCGCCGCTGACACCAGGCCGTCCTGCTGGGCCATGCCGGTGAGCAGTTCTTCCAGGACCTGGATGGCGCCGCTGATGCGCAGCACGGTCTGGTGCAGTTCGGCCTGCTTGGCTTCGAGCTCGGCGAGCATCTGTTGCCCCTTCTGCTGCTCGGCCCTCAACTCACCGATCCGCTGTTCTAGCTGTTCCCGCACGCTGAGCGCTCCTTCCCTCATCAGGCCGTCTGGCCGGACAGCCCGGCCCGCAAGGCGGCCACCTCGGATGACAAGGCCCGTACCACCGCATCCTGTTCCTTGATCGCCTCGGACAGCAACGCGGTGAGGCCGCGTCGGCCCCGCCCGCCCGCGCCCGCGACACCGGCCCCTCGAACTCCACCGCCGAGGCCTCCCGGGCGAGCAACTCCAGGAAAACATCCATGCCGGTACGCTATGCCGGACCTTCCCGCGTACCGACCAGTCCTCCGCCGGATACCGGCCGCAGGTCCGCCCCACACGGCGCAGGGACCCTGGTGACCGCTCACCGGGGTCCTGCGTCACGGGCTCAGGTCACGGTGAAGATGACCGGGTCGGCCAGGGTGGTGTAGCCGTTGTCGTAGAAGTACCAGGCCGCGTAACGGCCCGGCCCGGGCACAGTGCCGGTGTCCAAGGTGACGCTGCCGTCGGCGCCGGGCGCGTACTTGTAGGTGGTATACCCGCGCGTCTTCGGCACGGTCTCGGCGGCGGGGTAGATGCCGATCCAGTTCGTGCTGCTGACGGTGCCCGGCGCGGTGGAGTAGTGCACCGTGAGGGGCGCGCCCTTGACCACGATGGGCGTGTCGATGGTGAGCAGTGGGCCCGCGGCCAGGCGCTGCAGGATGCGCAGCTCCATCTCGCCGATGGTGACGTTGCCGATCCGGAAGTTGTGGGCGTAGACCGACCCGTTGACGTGTAGCTTGGCGGTCGGGTCGGCCGTGCCGACGCCGACGTTGCCGTCGGGCAGGACCGCCAGCCGCCAGGCGTCGCCGTTGTAGAAGCCGAGCTTGTTCGTTTCGAACCCGCCGACGAACCGATCCGAGGCCACCCACAGCCCGCCGTCTTCATTGTCTGACTTCAGCTGCCCGTTGACCACCAGGTCGACCGACTTGCCGCCGCGGCCGACCACCTCCAGCTTGGCGGTCGGGTGGTTCGTCGTGCCGACGCCGATGCTGCCGTCGACGGTCAGCGAGCCGGCTAGGTGAACCCGGTCGCCGCTGGTCGCGCGCAGGGTGGCCGGGTCGGCGCCGGAGCCGGGCAGGCGCAGGCCCGAATACGAGCGCACCGTGCTGTCGACCTCGACCCGGCCGGCGGCGTCCAGCCCCACCTTGGCGAGCAGCACGGGCGGCTCAGTGCCCGAATAGGTCTTGTCAGGGGCGCGGGCGGTCAGCTTCGGGCGCTCCAGCCAGCGGGTGAAGTCCTGGCTGCCCCCGGCGGTCTGCGGGTCCTCCGCGTTCTCCCGGTAGCTGAGAAGCAGCTCGACGCCCTGCTTGTCGTTGAAGTCGGCGCCGGGCAGGTCCACCGTCGTGGCCTGCGCCAGCACAAGCTGACGGCCCTCGCTGTCGATGGCGGTGCCCGGGGCGACGGTCACCTGGTTCGGCGCGGCGGATGTGACCGTCAGGCCCTCGGCGATGCCGGGCCCGTGCAAAAGGCGGTTGTGCCGATGCTCGCGGTCGAGCTGGTAATTCTGCTCGTCAATGAAGTCCTGGTCCTGCAGGAACTGTCCGTCGAAATAGCGGACCCGCTTTTCTACGGCGCTGGGCAGAGCATTATCGGGCATAGGTTATTCCTCTACAGGATCGACGTTCCCAGCAGGGTGTTCTTGCCGAGGATCAACAGGGGCGCTTTCTCCCGCTCGTGCAATGCCTTCGACACCAAGCGCATCGCGGGTACCGCGACTTGCAGGGCGTAAAAGGTGTGCGCCGGCTTTTCCTGGTCGATGATGGACCGGGCGATCTGCTGCTTGGCCTGCAGCTGTACCGGGTCCGGCTCGCTCAGTGTCAGCCGTACCTGGAAGAAGTAGGGCAGGTTGTCGAACGTGTCGTAGATTTCAACCGGCTTTCCGGTGTACAGCTCGAGCATGCGCCGCAGCCCGGCCTTGGTGCCGCGCAGGCGGTAAAGCGGCACGATCTGTGCGATGAAGTTACGCTTGGTCTGCTCATCCCAGTCGGCGCGCAGGCTGAGCGTCACCCAGCCGGCCAGCCAGGGCAGGAATTCGGCCTTGGTCGTCGCCGGGTCGAAATAGTCGGCAAGGCCGCCGATCGCGGTTTCGAGTCCGGGCTGGTCGTCCGCGCCGCTCAGCACGATCTCGAAGGCCCGCAGGAAACTGCCGGCGAACGGCTCCTGCCGGAAGATGGCCGGCAGGTAGTCGAGGTAGCCGCTGACGGGCTGCGGAGGGTTCTGGGGTTCCATCGGCTTTACCGCTCCGAGTAACGCCGGCCGCGCACGTCGTAGGCGACCAGCGGGGTGGCCTGCAGCTGCACGAGTTCGCCGGCGTGCAGCACCACGGCGACCCGGTTGCCGCCGGCGTCGGTCCGCACCCTGTCCGGTTCGTCAGGGGTGCCGTGGACCCTGACCTGGACGTCCTCGACGTAGTCGACCATCGGGACCCGCTCAAGCACCGACGAGGCCTCGGACGCGTAGACCGCCCGGCCGAAGGGCCAGCCCGCTTGGCCAGGGCCGCCGGTTCGGGGATCGTAGAAGTCCTTCAGCGCCTGCTTCACGTCGTTGAGCGTCTGGGACGGCGGCGCGTCGGGGTGCAGGGCCAGGTTCGCCGAGATCTCGACCGGCACGTAGCCAGGTCTCACCACGTGGTGGCGGGTGGTCAGGGTGCGGCGCTCGTCGAAGAACTGCCACAGCGCGTCATACAGCGCGCTTGCGCCGTCCGCGGCCGGTAGGACCACCAGGCTCACGTGCGCCGGGGCGTCCGCACGGCGCTTGGCCGGGTCGGTGACGGACAGGTCGCGCCGCGGTATGCAGCGCGCCCGCGCGAGCCGCCCGCCGCCGGGGAGCTGCCCGGCCTCCGGGGTCTGCGGCCAGGCGTTCAGCGCCAGCCACTCGTAGTCGTCGGCGGTGACGGCTCGGTAGCGCTCGCGCTGAGCGAGGATGGTCTGGCGGATCGCGGCGTCCAGGCTCACGTCCGGCGGCTTGCGCCAGTTCGGCCCGTTCAGCAGCTTGAGGAACTTCTCGGTGCTGGCGGGCGTGACCTGGTTGACCTGGAACAGCTGCATCTCGGTCAGCCAGGCCAGCAGCTCGATGAGCGTGATGCCCGGGTCGCTCGGGTTGTAGTTGGTCCAGGCCGGGTCCAGGGCGGGGATCAGCGCCTGGGCCTGCGCCATCAGGTCGGCGTAGCTCCGGTCGTCGAGGTTCGGGAGCGGGATCGGCATCGGCTCTCCTTATGGTCTGCTCACGCCAGGGCCACGGTGATCTGGTGCAGGCCGGAATAGACCAGGGCGCGGTCCAGCCAGTCCGTCAGTTCGCGTTCTCGTTCCGGCGCGTCGCCCGGCTCGGTCAGCGGCCGGGCCAGGATCCGCTGCAGCGCCAGCTTGCGTTCCGGGTCGGAGGTCTCCGGCTCGTAGGACACGCTCAGGGCGCCGACATGGTCCACGCCCGCGACCGCGGCCAGCAGCGCGGTGAGGTCCGAGCCGTGGGGCCTGTCGCCGAGCGCCCACCCCTGGCCGTCCGTTCCGCCGGTCAGCGGGTGAAGGTAGCGGTCCAGCGCCGCTCTGGCCCGGTCGGCGGCCGGGTCGGCCTCCTCCGCCGAGGTGACCACCACCGTGGCCTTCACCGTCATCGCGACCCACTCAGGTCCTGCCACCCACAGGTCGGCGGTCGGCGGACAGCGTTGCCGCAGGTACTCCTGGACCTGGCTGAGCAGGACGAGACTGGGCGTGGGACGGGCCGACTCCGGCTCGTCCGGGACGATGATCACCCCCATCCGGCCGGCGTCGACCAGGGCGTGGTCGGGGGTGGGCACGGGCGCCTGCGGATCGAGCCAGAGGCCGTTCGGGTTGAATATCGGCACGACCGCGGCCGCGGTGGCCACCTCGGCGGAGGCGGCCACGGCCAGGTCCTCGAGGTCCTGGGCCGCCACGGCGCGGTCGCGGTGGCGCAGGACCCTGGGTCCCCGGGCCTTCAACCGGTCGATCGGCTCGACGGGCGCGCCGCCCCGGCTCGGCTCGTTGTTGGTGACGCCGTCGATGTACGGCACGCTGGACTTGAGTTCGACGATGGTCGCGCTGTCCCGGTTGCCTTGCTCGCCGCCGCCGGTGCGGTAGGTCATGCGGATGTTGTTCGGCCCGGCGGGCGGGATCAGTCCGTACGAGCCGTCGCCGAACCTGATCACGCCGGACAGCGGGTCGACCGTGTAGTGCCGGTCCTGCGGGCCGGACTGGTAGAAGTCCGGCACGGCGTGCCAGCGCACCCAGATCTCATCCGGCTGCCCGGCGGCGTCCAGGGTGACGGTGACGGCGTCGGCGCCCTCGACCTCGACCAGCGCCTGCTCCTCGGCGAGCGTGGGCCGCTGCGGTTCGCGCACGGTCACCTGCTGGCCGGGCTGGACGGGGGTTTGCGCCGCGGTGAACGCCTGGCCGGCGTCACCGTTGCTGGAGCCGAGGATCTCGCCGTCCACCGTGGTGACCTGGGTTGCCCAGGTGGTGTTGAGCAACACCCGGCGCAGCCGGGGCGGGATCGGGAAGGCGCCCGCCTGCCGGCGCAGCCGCAGCCGCAGCCAGGACAGGGTCTGGCCGAAACAAGAACGCGGGGCGAGGTCCGCGGGGCCGACGAAGGTCACCAGGTCGCGGCGGCTGAGGCCCTGGGTCTTGTCCACCGCGTCCAGCGGCCGCCAGCCGGCCGGGCCGGCGTACTCCCAGGTGAGGTGCACGGCCGCGGCGGGATCAGTCCCGGCCAGTTGGTCGGCCGCCACCTGTTCGGGAAGCGGCGGTTCCACTTCGAGGAACAGCGTCACGGGTCGCTGGCTGAACGGCTGGTCGAACCCCAGGTAGAGGGCGGGCTCGGTGTCCGCCGCAGGGGTGAAAGGAGCGAACACCGGGTCCGCCCGGGCAGACCCGGCCCCGGCGGAAGCGGTGAAGTCGGCGTACCTGAAGTCGTTATAGCTCATACAGGCCGTGACGGGGGCGGGCTGCTGCGGCGCGGCCGCCGCGGTGATCGTCAGGGTCTTGACGACCGGAGGCGCGAAGGTCTCGGGCTGGTACGTGTACGTGGTGCCGGTCTGCTTGTAACTGGCGGGCCCGCCATATCCGCCGCTGACCAGCCTGGCGCGCAGCCAGTACCCCTGCCGGCCGTTGACCGTGGTGGGCCCGGCGGAATCCGGCAGGGTGAGGCTCACCTTCCCGTTGCTCGTGAACGCGTAGTTCGCGGCCGCCACGTGGTGCCACTGGCTGCCGTCCGAGACCTCCCAGATGATCTTGGGATTGCCATCGGTCCGAACCGGCGGCGGCACCTGGGTGCTCGCGCCGCCCGGCGGGTTGGTCAGCGTCACGTCGAGGGTGATGACCGCGCCCGGCTTGGCCAGCGCGTCCGGGCACGCGACGTAGAACGTGTCGTTGAACTGCGGCTGCTGGCCGAACGGGTAGAAGTCCTTGCTGAGGTCGATGCCGGTGGCGTTGCCGAACGCGGCCTCGGGCGGCACCGGGGGCGCGGGCGCGCCCGGGTGGACGGTGGCGGTGATGCTGCCGAGCCGGGGCGGCGGCCAGTCGTATCCGACCGTCAGCGCCTCGATCCGAGGTGCGGTCGTGTACTGCCCGCTGGTGACCTCGACGCGCAGCCAGCGCCCAGTGCGGTTGTAGTAGAGGCCGCGCGGCCACGACATGGGCACGTGGAAGCTGATCTCGCCGTTCTGGGTGAGGGCCCGGGTGCCGTCGCGGAAGTCGAAGTCGATGCTGCCCGTCTGCTCCGCGGTGGCGCTGGACGTCCCCAGCTCCCGCCACTTGCCATTCTCCTGATAGGACCAGGTGAGTATCAGGTCCTTCCCCCCTTGCCCCGGCTGTGAGAGGCGGACCCGTACGTTCACCTGGCCGCCTTTGGCGGCAAATGCCTCGTCCGCGCTCAGGTAGAACCGCTGGGGCTTGTCTGGGGGAAACGGGGACAGCGGGAGCGCAAGGTCCTGCGGCTTATTGGCGCCGACCGCGGCCGATTCGGGAACCAGGTCGCTCTGGCGCGGGGAAAGCGGCCGATCGAGCTGCGCCCGCAGCCAGCCGGCAGTGATCCCGTTGACCGTGGAGGAGGTCACCGCAGGCAGGTCGGGCAGCGTCACGCGCCAGGCGCCGTTCGTGACCTCGGCGTTGCTGGTGACCGGGTGCCAGGCCGCCCCGTCCCAGTACGCCCAGCTGATGGGCCAGCTCAGCCACTGCCAGGTGTCCGGCGAGGTGAGGGCGAGCACGACCTTCTTGGGGCCGGGCTGGGCCAGCAGCGGATCACATGCCAGGTAGAGCTGGTGGGGCGAGGCCTGCTCGCCGGCGAAGACGGCGAACGGCTGGTCGACCGCGCCCGTCGCCTGGGCGGACCGGTCGCTGTATTTGTCGTGCGCGGTGTCGCTCACGTAGGCGGCCTGTAGCTGGGTCCGAGTGACGACCAGCAGTTGCTCGGTCTCGAAGACCACGTCGTCCTGTTCCCCGGGCAGCGGAGGCGCCGCGGCCAGCACGCCGGCCGGGACCACCGCGTCCACCGGGCTGCCCGTCGCCAGGCGGAACGTCAGCGGCACCCGGGCGGCCCGCGGCGGCTGCGGCGCGGCGCCGATGAGGTTCAGGAACGCGAGGTAGTTCTTGTCCGGCGCGCGGTTGAGCCGCTCTATCACCAGCTCGGCGAAGCGGCCGAAGACGCCGATCAGCGCCTTGCCCGGGTCCGGCGCCCCGTCGGGCGGGGGCTTCCAGCCGCTGAGCTGCCCGGCCAGCTTCTGGGTCTGGTCGACGATGTCGGCGTAGGTCCGCGTGTCGATGTCAGGCGCCTGCACGGCTACTCCAGGAAGAACGGGTAGACCAGGTTGAAGCGGCTGTTGGTCGCGCGCACCCGGTAGTTGATCTCAATGACGAGAACGTTGGGTCGGGACGGGTCGGGGGCGGCGTAAACGTCGAGGACGTCGATGCGCGGCTCCCAGGTGGCCAGCGCCTCGCGGACCGCGCGGGTCACCGCGGTGGCCATGGCCGCGTTGTTGACGCCGAAGACCAGATCGCTCAGGCCGCAGCCGAAGTCGGGCCGCATCACGCGCTCGCCCGGCGAGGTCGACAGGATCATCCAGATGGACTGGCGGATGGAGGCATCGCCGTCCGGCGTCGGCTCGATCCGGCCGCTTTTGTCGACGCCGATGGGGAAGTTCCAGCCCAGGCCGAGGAAATCGGTGCCCGCCATCGCATCAGCCGATCAGCACGGTGCCGGTGGCGATCACGGTGCCGGTCGGCAGGTCAGCGGGATCGTTGCAGGTGAGTGCCTTGTCGCCGTTACGTGCCGCGGGCTTGCCGTTGATCATCACCGTCGGGCTGCCCACCTGGACCGTGCCCTTGTTCGACGGCGGCCGTTGGAAGCCGGTGCCTGGAGCAGTCGGTACGTGCGGCGGGGTGTTGTCCGCGGTGCTGCCCACCGTCGCGGCCGGCCGGCCCGAGATCTTGACATCAGAGCTCAGCCCGCCGCTGAGCACCCCGGTGAAGGGATGCGGCAACAACAGAACGGGCCCCGGGGGCGTCTGAACGAAGTGGTTGTCCACGGCCGTCACCTGGTCGCCCTGCTTGGCTGCTGGCTGTCCCATCGAAAGCGTCCCCGTCCTAGTTGATGTTCACCTGGCTGCCCTTGAGGGTCAGCTGGCCTGACGCGGTGACGTCGGCCTTCTGACTGGCCTCGATCTTGACCGTGGACGTGGAGGTGATCTCCACGCCATTGCCGCTCAGCTTCAGCTTCCCGCCGGACTCGATGGTCACGTCGCCCTCGGCGGTGATCGTGATGCTGTTGTCCTTGGCGCGGATGACGATCTTGTTTTTGGCGCTGCTGTCGATGATCTCGATCTTCGCGTCACCGTCGGTGTCGGAAAGGCGGATCACGTTGCCGCTGCGTGACTTGATCGTGCGCAGGTCGTTCTTGCCGTCACTGTTCGACTCCGGCGGCTTGTCCTGGCCGTTCCACAGCCCGCCCAGCACGTAGGGAGTGTCCGGGTTGCCGTGCTCGAAGGCGACCAGCACCTCGTCGTCGACTTCTGGCAGGAAATAGACGCCCCGGCCGGAGCCCGCCATCGGGGCCACCACCCGGGCCCAGTCAGTCTCGACCTGATCGCCCATCCAGGGCAGGCTCGCCTTGACCCGCCCGAGACCGTCGGGGTCCTTGTTGTTCGTCACAATGCCGATGGCCACGCCGAAGAAGCGCTCGTCGGTGCCGGACAGCATGGTCAGTGCCGAATACGCGTCCATCAGGCGGCGTTCCTTTTCACGGTGAAGGAAGTCTGGTAGCCCTGCTCGAGGGTCATCGTGTGGGTGACCGAGGTGACGTAGTAGCGGCCGCTGAACGTCCGGCCGGCCCCGGTGATGTCCACCACGGTGCCGGCGTGCAGTTGAGGCCGCCCGGAGGCGACCACATCGCCTTCCACGTACGTCAGGGACATGGCGTTGAACTGGCCCTGGGCAATGGGGCCTGCTTCGGCGAGGTCCCGGGTGGGCTGGCCGAGAATAGCCAGGCTGGAGGCTCCGAACGCCCGGCGTACGGTCGCGGAGCCTGATGGCGAGGCCGACTGCTCGGTGGCGACGACCGCCTTCTTCTCCTTGACGTTCCAGCTGCGGACGGCCACCTCGCCGGCCTGGGCCAGCGAGCTCAGGCGTGGGCTGAACTCCGTGATGTCCTGGCCGAGGGACAGTGTGGCCGCGGGCTGGGCCGCTGACTGCGGCGGCCGGAAGTACAGGACCTTGTCCCTGACGTACATCTCGTACCCGATCAGGCTCGCCCGCCGGAGCAGGAATTCCCAGTCGGACTGATTGCTCTGGATGACATAGCTGTGCGTGACCTTCGTGTCCTCGACCTGGGCGCGCAGCCCGGCCTCACGGGCGACCTGGCCGGCGATGGCGCTGTCCTTCATCTGGGCGAAAGTGCGGGTCTTGCGGCCCCGCGCCAGCCGGTGGCGGTGGTCGTAGCCGCGGACCATCAGCACGGGCGGTGACTCGGCGGTGAAGACGGGCTCGAGGCTGGTGATCTCGGCCAGCATCACCTTGTGCAGGTCGCCGACGTATCCGAGCCAGATCTCAACCTGGTTGCCCACGGCGAAGAGCGGGGAGTCCGACCAGGAGACCCGCAACAGCTTGTCGTCCCAGTTATACAGTTCCAGCGTGAACATGCTGAGGGCCTCCAGGTCCTCCTGGACCGTGACCGAGCGCAGGTCCGACTGAGCCGCCGCGGGCAAGGCCGAGCCGTTGACGCGGACGCTGAGGTCGGGCAGGCCGCCGCGCGGCACGGCGGCTCTCATTCCGGCCCTCATGGCTGCAGCTTGGGAATGGTCAGCCTCGTCCCCGGCCGCAGGTCGCGCGGGTTGACGATGCCGTTGGCGGTCGCGATGGGCCGCCACAGGGCCGGATCGCCGTACTCGTCGGCGGCCAGGCTCTGCAGCGTGTCGTGGCGCCGCACCTGGCGCGTCTTGATGACGTCGGAGGAATGCAGTTCCGTGGCGTGAGCCTGCGTGCCGACTTCGGCGAATTCGCAGGTCAGGGTGGCCCGCACCGGCGTCCCGTCGTCCAGAAACATCGTGAACCGCTGCTGCAGGGTGGTCAGCACGCCGGTGAAGATGTCGAAGACGCCCCAGCGCAGTTCGCATACCGGCGGGCGATGCAGTTCGGCGTCGACCTTGGCCAGCCGGGCGATCTGATCGGTGTACTGCCGCACGTCGGTTGCCTCGCGCCCGGAAATCAGGCCGGCCGGAAGGAACGTGGCCGCGGCGCGCGCCGCGGTCAACCCGCTCGACCGGGATTCGTAGGTGTCGAAGAACAACTCGATGGAGAACCTCTCCGCTTCCACCGAGCGGAATTCCTGCTCCACCAATGCCGTGCTCTGGCCGACCGTCTCCTGTTGCTCCCACTTCGCGGACCTGGTCAGGGTGATCTCGCTGGGATTGAACAGCGCCTCGATGGAGCCCTGCCGCTGCACGCCGCCCTGCTCGTAGTAGATGGTGAGCTTGTGCAGCTCGCCCCCGCCGCCGCCCAGGCCGAGGATCTCCGACACCATCTTGGCCTTGTTGACGCTCATCGCCTCATCCCCCTGCGCTCCCTTTCGATGGCCATCTGGTGTGTGAGCCTGCGCTGCACGGTGCTGACGATGCGGTTCAGGTCGATCTGGGGCGGTGTCGGTCGCGCCGGCTCCCGCTGGCCGGCACGGTGGCCGGAGGGCTCCACCGGCTCCACCGGCTTATCTGGCGACGTCCGGGACGGGACGCGCGCCGCGCGGGCCGGGTCCGCGGTCCGGCCCGGGGCCGGCACGGTGGGGTCGGCCGCGGGTGGCGCGGGACGCTGGGGCATGGCGGGCCGCTGCGGTACAGCCGGGCCGGGCCGCCAGGCGCCCTGCGGGGAGACCCGTTCCCGCACCACTGGCACGGGCGGACGCGCGGGTCCACTGGTACCGCCGGCCTGCTCCGGGGAGGGCCGGGGCCAGGCGAGCGTCGGGGGGGCCTTGCTGTCGCCTCCGGCGCGGACGACAGGGCGGCGGGTCTCGCCGACCGTCGCGGCCGATGGGGCCCACGGGTCCGGCCCGGTGCCCGGCGGCATCGCGGCCAGGCCGGGGACCGGCCGGGCCGGGGCGCTCAGGACCGGGCGCGGTGCGCCTGGACGGGCGGCGCCGGCGGCCGGCCGGGCTCCGGCCCGGGGCGTCAGGGTCCCGGTGGCCGTGGTTGGGGCCGGGGTGCTTGTGGCGGATGGGAGCGGGGAGACCAGCCCGGCGGGGTCGGCTGGTGCCTGGGCTGCACGCCGCGCCGGGGACGGCAGGCTGGACGGCTGGTCGTTGGGCCGCGCGGGCCTGGTGCGGACCGATGGCTGGGGGGCCGCTGGTGGCGTGGCGACCCCCGGAACGGCACCGGGGGCGGCGGTTGCCGGCCTCGCGACCACGATGGGCGGGCCGCTCGGCTCAATGTCCGTGCCGTGGCCGCGGCGCAGCAGCAGTTCGGCCAGCGGCGGTTCGCCCGCCATGCGCCGGTGTCGGGCGAGCAGGGCCCGGACCTGGCCGTGCCGGACGCAGCCGGGTTGTTCTACCCGCCGCCAGAGCCGGGTGAGCAGGGCACCGTCAGGGGACGGGGCTTGATCCTCCGCCGGCGTCGGTTGTGCCATCGGCTTCTCCACTCCTTACCGCCCGGTCATCCCCGCGATGCCGGTCGCCTGAGCGCCCGCCTGGCCCAGCAGGGGCTTGGTCAGCCCTTGATGGGCGAGTTCCAGCGACTCGACCCCCACCGCGTCGCTGGAAGCGTTGAAGGTGGGACCGGACCAGCGCACGGGCAGGGCGTTGCGGAAGTTCCACCACATCACCGGGACCTGCCTGGGGTCGAGCAGCATGATCGTGCCGTTCTTACGCTGGATCGAGCCCTGGGTCGTGTCGTGGTACCAGTTCCACAGAGTGCTCATCGACGTCAGGCCGTGGCTGAGCACCAGGTTGGAGTGGCTGGTGCGGCTGGGGAGCTTATGGACGAAGCCGTTGACCCCGCCTTCGCGGTACTCCTCGACCTCGACCTGGCTTTCCAGGCCGCTTACCTCGGTGAACCCGCCGACGAGCAGTCCCTCGATCTCCACGGCGAAGTTGAAGGTCTGATACGGCTGCAGCGGTTGCGCGCCCGGCACCCAGTTTCCGACCACCGACGGCAGCCAGCTCAGCCCCAGCGGGACACCCGTCGACGTCATCGCCACATACCTCCCGTTTCGCTGCGTCGTTCGTTGATCCGGGCCGCCTCCGCCACCCACCGCTGGCGCTCCTGGTGGTCAAGCCGCATGACCTCCTGGTAGGACCAGTGGAAGTGAAAAGCCAAGTACGCTACCTCCTCGTGCAGCCGGTCGGAGGGGTAGCGCGCTATTCCCCCAAGCCGGCCACCTCCACGTCGAACTCGCCGTCGCAGTGCGGGCAGGCCACCTGGAGCCTGGTGTGCCCGTTCTGGTTGACGCGCAGGTAGAAGTCCTGAAGGTAGGCCAGGTCGGCGGCGTACAGGTTCTCGATCGCCCTGGTGTTGATGTGATCGACGGTGCCGAGCCTGGTGATCACGCGGGCCAGCAAGATGATCACCAGGTAGCCCGGGTTGGCGCGTACCCGCGGATCCTTGAGCGGCTCGACCTCGTCGAACGCCGTGGCCAGGCGCATCGCGCCGTCCCGGTGCACGGTGCCGTCAGGGTCGGCCAGGCCGAGGGGCAGGGTGAAAGAGAACTCGGTCTGATGCGCGGCCGGCGTGACGGTCAGCTCCACTTATCGACCTCGACCCGCTCGCAGGCCAGGACGAGCTGTTCGATGGCCAGGTCGTCGGTGGTCGCGTTGAGGCTCGGCCCGGTCCACTGACGCGGCCAGCAGTCGAACAGGTTCCAGGTGATCTTGGCGTTGCCGTTGTCGTCCAGGAGCGTGATCGAGATGTCGTGTCGCTCGACGTTGCCCTTCATCGCCTTCTCGCGCCAGTCCCACAGCTTTCTGTCGGACGTGATGCCGCGGCTGAGCGTGATGTCGGAGTGGGTGACGAGTCCCGGCAGCTTGCGGACGCTCAGGTTCTTGTCCGTGCCTTCCCGGTATTCCCCCGCGTTCTGGCTGTTCTCCAGCCCAGAGCACTCGCGGAAGCCGGCCCGGGTGATGCCGTCCAGTTCGACAGAGAAGTTGTAGCCGCTATAGGGATCGAGTCGGCTGGCCATGGTCGGACCTCCTGATGCGGTCTTATGCGGTTGCTGAAGCTGACTGGATGCTGACGCCGCTGGTGCCGTGGATGATGCGGACGACGATGAACTCGGCCGGCGCGGCCAGGGCCACGCCGACGTTGGTCACCACCATCCCCGCCTCGATCACGTCAGGCGGGTTGGTCTCGCTGTCGCACTTGACGAAGAAGGCTTCCTCCGGGGTGTGGCCCCTGAGCGCGCCGTGCCGGAACAGGCCGTCCAGGTAGGCGGTCAGTTCGCGCATGATGCGCACCCACAGCCTGACGCCGTTGGGCTCATAGGTCAGCTCGGTAAGGAACCGCTCCAGCCAGCGGCCAATGGTCAGGAAGACCCGCCGGGCGCCGATGGACTGCCAGCCGGGCTCGCCGCTCAACGTGCGCGCCCCCCAGACCCGGATGCCTCGGCCGGGTATCACGCGAAGACAGTTCACCCCTTTGGCGTAGAGTCGGCCGATCACGTCGTCGGTCAGGGTGGCCCGCAGGTCCAGCACCCCGTCGACGGCCTCGTTGGCCGGGGCCTTGTGCACGCCGACCTGCTGGTCGCTGCGGGCGTAGATCCCTGCCACGTGTCCGCAGGGCGGCAGGTAGAGCGGGGTCCCGTCCTGACCGGGAGCCCACAGCCAGGGGTGGTAGAGCGCGCCGTCCCGGCTGTCCAGCGCGGCACGTTGCCTTTCGACGGTGCCCGTGTCGGACGTCAGCACCGCGTCGAGGATGGCGAACCGGCCGCCGGTGCGCCGGCAGTCGGCGAGCACCTCGGCCTGCAGGGCGGTAACGGCCTCGACGTCCGGCGTGCCGGTCAGGCCGGCCGGGGCCATGATGTCCGGGGCGCAGACCAGGTCCACGGCGTCGACATCATGCAGCGCCGTCAGGCCACCGCGAAGGGCGGTCAGTGGGGTGGCCTTCTTGTCGAGGGGGACCACGTAGCACAGCAGGCCGCCGTTCTCGAAGAAACCGCGCACGGCGTGGCCCAGGAAGCCGTCATTCCGCGGGGCGCCGAACCGCGTCCTGAACTGCGGCCACAGCGTCAGTGGGTACGGCGCGCCGGGCTTTCCGTCGCCGGTGTAGCCGAGGAAGGCGGGCACCCCGGTGAGCAAGCTCGGCGCGGGTGGCGGGAAGACGTCCTGCGGGTAGACCCCGGGCGCCTGGTAACCGGTGATCGGCGGCACAGCCATGGTCGGCTACTGCCCCGGTCCGGCCCACTGGCTCAGCCGGAAGATGACGAACTCGGCAGGTCGCGCCACGGCCACGCCGATCTCGGTTACCACCTCGCCACGCGCGCGCACGTCCGGCGGATTGGTGGTCTCGTCGCAGCGGACGTAGAACGCCTGCTCCGGAGTCGCGCCCACGAGCGCGCCGGCGGCCCACTGGCCGTTGAGGAACGCGGTCACGTTGCGGCGGATCTTCGACCAGAGGTCCGGCGCGTTCGGCTCAAACACCGCCCACTGCGTCCCCTCGTCGATGGACTCGCGGAGGAAGTTGACCAGCCGCCGCACGTTGACGTAGGCCCACTCGGGATCGCCCGCCGGGTCCGAGGCCAGCGTGCGCGCGCCATATACCTTGATCGTGCCGTTGAACGACCTGATGCAGTTCACGCCGGCCAGGTTCAGCGGGCCCTGGGCGATCTTGCTGACCTGGTACTTCACGTCGAGCGCGCCCAGGATGGCCTCGTTGGCGGGCGCCTTGTGCACCCCGCGCTCGGAGTCGCTGCGGGCGTAGATGCCGGCCACGTGGCCGCTCGGCGGCACCGCAATCCGGCTGCCGGGCTGGCCCAGCGGATCTGCGACCAGGATCCAGGGGAAGTAGAACGCGCCGTAGCCCTTCGGGTTGGCGGCCGGCCGCCAGATACCGGTCGCGTCCGTCGTGATGTTCAGGTTGTTGTTCGCGATGTCGCTGCTGCTGTCCAGGATGGCGAACCGATCTTCGAGCTTCTGGCAGTGCGTGATCAGGGCTTGCTGCGCCGTGTTCAGCTCCTTGGCCGGCACATCGGGCGGCAGTGGCGCGGCGACGATGGCGACTTCGTCGATGCCCTCGAGCTTCGCCAGCGCCTGGGTCAGGTCGCCGGCCTTGTCGATCCTGATCACCCAGCAGCGGGTGCCCCCGTTGTTGAAGAATCCGAAGACGGCCTGAGCAAGGTACTGGTTGGCTGCCTGGATGTCCCCGAAGCCCTGGGTGAACTCCGTCCAGCCGTTGACCGCCTTCGGGGTGAGCTTCGCCGCCTGGGTGTAGGCCTGGCCGGACGCGTTGGCCGGCATGCCGGCCTTGTTCTTGGGATCCCAGGCCTCGGTGATGTCGGCCGAGATGCCGATGAACGCGGCTGTGCTCGTTCCGGCCCCGGCGATGGGTTTGATCGCCGAAGGTACTTCCTCCACGTAGACGCCTGGCCACGCGTATCTCGCCATCTGTTCACTCCTGACTGGTTACGGCCGGGCTTGTTCCCTGAGTAATCCTGGTCACCGTCTTGGTCACCGCCGGGCCGGCCGCGACGGGCTCGGAGACGTTGACGCTGATCGTGACCGCGTAGTTCAGCGTGGCCTTGGGCTTGCCGCCCATGGCCTGCCAGAGTTCGCCCAGGCTCTGCAGGTGGCCCTCGGCGGTGACCCTGGCGGGTGGCGGGACCTGCTGCCCCGAGAGCTCACCTCTGAGATAGCTCTCCGGAATCGTGCGGTGGCGAAGCAGCACCTTCAATGCCTCGCCCAGCAAGCGGTGCTCGTCCTGGGAGGGGTCCGGAGCGCTTGGGCTGGGCCAGGCGGTGATCAGGTAGGAGCAGGTGACGCGGACCGACGGCGGTGTCCGCTGGAACGTTCCGTCGGACTGCTTGTCCAGCTCCCACTGGGCCGAGCGCAGGCCCTTGTCCTCTCGTACGTCATAGAGGAAGAAGGAGATCGCGGGCAGGCGGACGCCGGACGGCGGGAACTGGTCATCAGGCGCCGCGAAGCTGACGGCGACGTTCTGCACGGTGAGTTCGTCCCGCAAGACCGCCGCCAGCGTCGCGTCGAGGTCGTGGAGCATGACATCTGTGATAACAGGCCGGCGTTCACGCGGCATCTGCCGGCGCGTCAGCGGGCGCGTCTTAACCAAGCGCTGAATGAACCCGCCGTACGGATAGAAGCCGTCGATGTACGTGATGACTGCTCGTCTAGCCCGCGGCCGTGGGGAGATACCGGCTCAGTCTTCAACTTCCCGAATCGGCCACATCGCGGGCGGCCTGCGGGCGTGTGTGTTCCCTCGATCAGGACATACCGACGACCTCGGTGCACAACTCGGGGGACGTACTGCCCGGGTTCTTCGACAGTTACCCTGCCTTCCGGACTGACTCGTACCCTACTTGGGTCCCTATCCGGAATTCGTCGGGCGGCTCAGTGGTCGCCGAGTTCCCCGGCGGTCAGCACTTTCCCCATCTTCTGATACTCCCGGCGAGTCGCATGCAACAGGTGCGCCATCGTGACCATGCCACCGTCCGCGGCGGCGAGGAATGCGCCGGCCAGCGCGATGTTGCGGATGCTGCCACCGGCCACCTCAACCCGCCGGGCCAGGAAGTCCAAATCAAGGTCGAGGTCGCGCGGCATGGCCGCGGGCCAGATCTGCTCCCAGATGCGCCGCCGATCGGCCACGCCGGGCACCGGGAACTCCACGGTGACGTGCAGCCTGCGCACGAACGCCTCGTCCATGTTCTTGAGCAGGTTGGTGGCCAGCACGACCATGCCGTCGTATTCCTCCATCTTCTGCAGCAGGTAGCTGGTCTCGACGTTGGCGTACCTGTCGTGAGCGTCACGTACCTGGGTGCGCTTGCCGAACAGCGCGTCCGCCTCATCGAAGAACAAGATGGCGTTGCTGGTCGTGGCCTCGGCGAAGATACGGGCCAGGTTCTTTTCCGTCTCGCCGATGTACTTGCTGACCACGGCGGAAAGGTCGATCTTGTACAAGCTCAGGCCAAGGCTATGGGCCAGAACGTCGGCAGCCATGGTCTTGCCGGTGCCTGGCGAGCCGGCGAACAGGACGTTGAGCCCCTTGCCCATCGCCAGCTTGCCGTCGAAGCCCCACGTGTCGTAAACGAGGTTGCGGTGGCGGACCTGGTCATAGATCTCCCGGAGCTGCGCCATCTGGTCGTCGGGCAGCACGATGTCGTGCCAGGTGTAGTGAGGCGTGATCTGAACGGCCAGTTCCGCGAGCCTGCGGTTGGAGTGCAGGCGGCAGGCGGCGTGCAGGTCGGCCAGGGTGACCTGCGTCGCCGCCGGGTCGCGGGCGAGAGCCAGGTTGCGGGCGGTCACCGCGGCGTCGTGGATCTGGCCGCCGCTGAGGCGGAACATGCCAGCCAGGTCGGCCAGGTCAGACGGCGGCACGCAGGCGTCGGCCAGCGCCGCTTGCCACAGGCGCAGGCGCTCGCCTGGACCGGGCAACGGGAACGGGATCCGCAGGAACGTGAGCCCCCGCAGGTCGCCCGCCGGTTCCCAGGTGGCCGACCCGGACAGGAACGCCGGGCCAGGAACTGCCTCAAGCAACCAGAACAGAGCCGCCAGCCGCGTGTCGTTCTCCTTGGCCGACTCGAAGTCCTCCCAGTACAGCAGCGCTTCTTGCAGCCTGGCCTCGCGGCCGATCAGGTGCACCAGCTCGGTGAACTCGTCGGCGTCGCCGGCGGCCAACCGCCTGCCCGCCACGACCAGCAGCGGCCGGTCGAAGGCCGCGGCAGCCGCGGTTCGCCTACCCGCACCATAGGCCCCCTGGAGATACAGCACGCAGTTCTCGGGTGGCTGTCCGGCGAGCCGGGACAGGGCATCGGGGACCGCCGGTTCCCCCGGACCGACTGCCGGGTGGACCAGCCTCGTATACACCCGCAGCCGGTCATCGACGGAATCATCCCCGAGCAGGTAGCCGGCCACCCGCGGCTCAAGCCGTAAGCTGCTGCCCAGCAGGGGGCCAGGCTCGTCGTGCAGGTCCACCAAGCGGGACGCACGCAGCGGGCCCGCTTGGGTAAGGCGCGTCCGTGCGGCCACTTTGCCGGCCAGGTCGGGACAGAAAAGGTTGAGGGCCAGCTCGACCGTCGGCCGACGGCGGGTGACGTCGTCGTGCAGGTAGGCGTAGAGGCGTTCGTAGCCCCGGTCGAGTTCCGGCGCCAGGCAGAGCAGGATGACATCGAGATCGAACTCGGTCAGGCCGAACATCCGGCCCAGCTTGACCAGCCGCAGCGGTATGCCCTGTGCCAGGCTTTCCGCCGCGTGCCTGCCAACCTCGGCCGCAAGCTGGTCGAGCTTGGCCTGGGCGGCTTCCCGCTGCTCAGGCGGGAGCGGGAAGCTGGCCCAGACCGGTGCCCCAAGGGCCTTGTCAAAGAACTCGTCCGCCTCGGCCTCGGGAATGTAGAACGCAGCCAGGTCCCCCGCCTCGCCGCGCGCCTGGCGGGCGCGCCACACCTGGATGCGGAGCAGCAGGTCCAGGCGTTCTAACTCAGCCAGGATGTGCTGAAGCGACGTGGAGTACATCGTTCCAACTCAGCCAGGATGTGCCGGAGTGATGCGGCGTGCATCGAGTCGGCATCCGGCTGATCGCATCAGCTGTTGTTGAACCTGGCGCTCGAGGTCGGTCAGGCTAGCCTGGATACGGTCGAGGCTCGTCTGCAGCCCGAGAAGCAGATCGCCGCCTGGGTACGTGGCGTCCGTGGCCTGGCGAGGCGGATCCGCCAGGCGGTCACCGCGGAGAAGGTGGTAGAGGGAGACCGTTTCATGCGAGGGCTCGAGATCGAAATACTTCGCCATAGCCGCGGCGCAGCGCTCGTACTGACGCAGCGCAGTGGTGCGGTCACCCGCCTGGTAATACATCCGCATCAGATACCGGTGAGTGCATTCCCGCGCCGGATCATAGCGCAGAACGCGCTGACCGTACGCAATTCCTTTCGCGTAGCTCCGCTTGGCTTCGTAATGTGACATCAGCTGCTCGAGCATTGCCAGCCAGATTAGTTGAAGTCGGTTGCGTTCAAGTATGCACCAATCCTGATACCACACCTCGATCAAATCGCCGCCGTAAAGGACGACGGCTGCCTCAAGAGCCTGCGCCTGGCTATCGGTGAGTTCCTCGCCTGGAATATCACGATGAAGGTTATACGTCTGCTCAAACGTCGCCACATCGAGCCAGTAGGACGCTTTCGGATTCACCCGAATCCAGCCAGGATTCACTATGAGCAGCCCTTCGGATCCCTCCCGTGCCGGGCCGACCTGGCTAGACAGCGTCGAACCGAGTCGCCAGATGGCCTGGCGGAGGTATTTCCTTGAAAGGGATTCTGGCGCCTCTGGCCAGAATACGGCCGCTAGGGCCTCGCGCGTATGGCTGCGTTCCCTGTGGAGCAGCAGGTAGCAAAGAAGCTCCAGCGCTTTGGACAAAATGCCTGGCAGTGGTTGCCCGTCTCGCTGAACAGAAATCTGGCCGAACAGCCGGATAGTAAGCCCGGCCATCAGAAAGCCACCCCATGTTGGTAAATAGCGTTCCTCACTCTTCTCCCCTATAGCGCCAAGCACGCCAGTGCCCACGCCAAAGCTAAGCGAGCAACTTGCGACAGTCAAGACGCCGTCGGAAGCGATAGTGCCTGACATAAACCAGTGACGCGCAGTGTCTTCATGGCAAATAAGACCCGCAGCCTTCGTCTTTCGCGGCGAATGCGGGCGAGCTTGATCGTTTACATGAGGAGGTGTGTTTGAACTGGGGTGATCGGACTTGTCTAAGGCCTCGTCCGCCTAGCAGACCGCCGGCCCAGGGCGATTTCAAAGTCGGGCGGCGACCGCCGAGTGTGACGCTATGTGATCAATGGAATGGCGCGTAGGGGGTTGCGGCCGATCGCCTGTATGGTCTGCTTGATCTTTGTGACGGCGTGGATGCTGAACAAGCCGAGGGTCGACGCGCTCGCCGAAGGTGGTCCCGGGCTGGGGCGGCCGCTGGTCGATACGATCAGCGGATCATCGATTCAGAACCTTAAGGAACTCCGGCCCGGCACGGTACGCATCCTGTTCGCCTTTGACCCGTGGCGCTCCAGCACCCTGCTGGTCGCCGGTGACAAGGCCGGGCGGTGGAAAAGCTGGTACGAGGAGGCCATTCCGCTGGCCGAGCACCGGTTTGAGGTCTATCTGAAGGAGCGCGCTCAGCAAGAGGAGAGCAGATGAGCGGGTACGTTCGCTGGAAGGATATCCGGGCGGAGCATGTCGAGCGGGCCGGCGGGGAGGAAGCGGTCGAAGCCGGTAAGCGGGAGCTTCTGGCCGAGGTCCAGGGGCATCGGCTGGCGGAGATCCGCCGCAGCCGTGGCCTGACTCAGCAGCAGGTGGCCGAGCGCATGGGGGTCACCAAGGGGCGCATCTCTCAGATCGAGCAGGGCAAGATCTCCGGCCAGGACATCCTGGCCCGCTACGCGGCCGCTCTCGGAGGCCGACTCCACCAGTCGATCTACTTCGATGACGGTGATATCGCCGCGATCGCCTGACCAACTCGAGCAGAACGACATGCTGGGCGCGGTAGCCGACTTCGGCGGCCACCCCGCGTGGGGTGCGTGAGCAACCCGGCGATGGTCAAGCGATCCCTGTTTGCTCGCTGGTTGCTCGCCTGTCCCCGGCACAGCACGGCACTCGGTGTCATCACCCGGCAGAGCGGCAGGGGAGAATGGCGGACGAAACGGCGTGAAACGACACGGTGCGACACCGGGCGGCACTGATCCATGGCGCTTTTACTGGAGTGCCTGCCGGACGCGGAGCACGCCGTTGTCCAGGTCGACGTCATCCCAGCGGAGCCCGAGCGCCTCACCGCGCCGGAGGCCGACGCCCAGAGCCACCGCCCACACCGCGTAGAACCGGCCCTTGCGCGCCTGCCGGAGGAACTGCTTGGCCTCGTCGAGGGTGAGCGCCTGGATCTCCGGCCGCTCGACCGTGCCCAGTTGGACATTCTTCGCGACGTTGCGCAGCACCAGATCTTCGCGGACCGCCTGAGCGAGCGCGGCCCGGAGCAGGGCGTGAAGGTACCGCACCGTCCGGGGAGACGGCACCTTGTTGCAGCACTTCCCGACAGCGCAGCACCGCTGCTGCTTTCCCGGGTCCTTGTGCCGCTTCGGCCGTTTGGCGTCGTGCCCCTGCAGGCAACACTGGCACGTCCTGGACACCTTCACGAGCCACGTCCGGATGTCCTGGGCCGTGAGCGCCGAGGCTGAGCGTGGTCGTCTCCACGGGGACGCCCTTGCGCGCGTCGGCGAGAGCTTCGGTGAGTCGTCCGTGCACCCCGAGGCCTCGCCCGTTGCCGTGCGATCGGCCCCGCTTTCGATCCGTGTCGGCGGCGTATTGATCTTCTTCTTGAAGATCGCAGCAATAGGTGCTGATACCTGGCGGATACACGGCTGAGCGCGGATGGATACCCGGCCAACACCGAGTGGAGGAAAACGGCCGCCAAGGTGGCCACGGCGCCACGAGGGTCGGCGCGATTCCCCCATGTCACGGTGAAGGAGTACTCCATGCGTGTACTGATGTGCGGTCTGCTCGGCCTTGCGGTGTTGACCGGGTGCGGGGCGAACGCCGTCCCCGTGGCCAGTGGCGGGAATGCCTCGATGGACAAGGCCCGCGAGCGGGAGAACGTCATCGCCACCTGCATGAAGCAGAAGGGTTTCGCCTACACCCCCTCGGTCAGCCGGCCCAAGCAGTCCGATGCGAATCCCGCTGACTACGCGGCTATGAAGGCGGACCGCAGCAAGAACGGCTTCGGCGTCTTTTCCGCCGTCGTCTATCCGAAGCCGCCGGAAACGCAGGCGCCGGACCCCAACCAGGCGACGATCGACAGCCTCTCCGGCGCCAAACGGGACGCCTACCTCAAGACTTTGAACGAGTGCCGGGTCACCGCCCTCCAGCAGGTGAACGGCCTGAAAGTCACCTCGGTCGCCGACTATCAGGACCAGATGAGCACTGAGATCGAGAACATCGACAAGGAGCTCGACGGCGACCCCAAGCTCCTGGAGCTCGCCGCGGCCTTCGCCGAGTGCCTGAAGTCCAAAGGCGAGCGGGTGACCTCCGCGAAGCCGCTCGCGCTGAGCGTCCGCGGCATGGATGTGTGGGGCAAGCAGGCCGACCAACTCGGCAAGGCGGGCACCGTCACGGCGGAGGCGGCCAGGCCGTACCTCGCCAAGGAGATTACGTCGGCGCTGGTCGACCTGGAGTGCGGCAAGGACTTCTACGCCGCCTTCATCCCCCTGCAAAAGCGGCTCACCAACGAGGCCCGGGTGAAGTACGGGTTCCAAGAGCAGTGATGCGTACCCCTCGCGGCAAGCTGCTGCTCGTGCTGGCCGTGGTCTTGGTGATCGCCGGGACCGGCTGGGGAGTGGGCACCCTGCTGCGCTCCCCGGCCGACGAGGCGGCGGCGCGCAAGCCGCCCAAACCGTCGCTGGTCACCGTCGCGGTCGAGCGGCGCAAGCTGGTCGCCACGGTCGTGGTCAGCGGCACGCTGGAGTACGGCTCGCCGTATCCGGTGTCCCTGGCCGGGGTGGTGGGCGGCAGCGAAACCGCTCAGCGCGCTACCCGCGCTCCCCGGCGCGGCACCCTGGCGGAGGGCGCGGTGCTGATGGAGGTGAACGGGCGCCCGGTGTTCGTCTTCTCCGGCACGGTGCCGATGCACCGCAGCATTGTCTCCGGCGCCAAGGGGGCCGATGTCCAGCAGTTGCAGAAGGCGCTGCGCAGGCTCGGCTACCGCGCGCCCGCGACCGGCGTGTTCGACCAGGCGACCATCGCCGCGGTGTCGCGCTTCTACGCCAATCGGGGGTATGAGGCGCAGCAACCCACCTTGGAACTGCGGCAGAGGCGCGACGACCTGCGCCGGGCCGTACGGGCCGCGCAGGAAGTGCTCGCGACCGCGCGTGAGGCGCTTGATCAGGGCAAGGGTGTGCTCCCGCTGAAAGTCAGGCTCGCCAACGCCCGGCAGGATCTGAGGGAGGCCGAACAAGCGCTGAAGAGCGCGCGGGCACAGGACCACACCACCGAGGACGAGGCCAAGGTCGAGGCCGCCGAGAGCGCAGTACGGGCGGCCGAGGAGAACCTGCTGGCGGCCCAGCAGGAACTCGCCCAGGCCACCGCGAGGCCCACCCCCGCGCCCACCCTCGACCCCAGCCCCGCCACAGGGCCCACTGCGGGTGCCACGGCCGGGCCGCCTACCGACACCCGCCTGCTCGAACTCAGGGTCATCAACGCCAGAGCCGATCTGGCCGCCGCCAGGTCGGCGCTGGAGCGCGTACTGGAAGAGGCCGAGACCGCGCGGGCCAAGCGGCTGACTGAGCTGACGAAGAACGTCCGGGTGGCTCGCGAGGCCGTCGTCACCGCCGAGCAGGCGCTCAGGCAGGCCAGGCAGCTCTCGCCCGTCAAGCTGAGGGTGGCCAACGCCCAGAGTGACCTGGCCGCGGCACGGGCGCTGCTGGCCGAGTTCTCCCGGACCTACGGCACCACCGTCCCGCCGGGAGAGGTCGTCTTCCTGCCCAAACTACCCGCCCGACTGCACAGGTCGACCGTCAAGGCAGGCGAGTTGGTGGACAAGTCGATCGCCACGGTAACCAGCTCCACCTTCGTGGTCTCAGGCTCGGTGGACGTGGCTGAGGCCGAGCGGATGAAGACGGGTCTGAACGCGAGCATCGAGACCGAGGCCGGCAAGATCGTCCCCGGCACGGTGACCTCCCTCGGCGGGCGCGACACGAAGGGCGCCACGCCGGTGACGATCACTCCTGCCTCGATGAAGGGCCTCAAGAAGCTTGCCGGCGCGCCCGTCACGGTTCGCGTCACCATCGGTGCCACCGACCAGGAGGTGCTCGTGGTCCCCGCCGCGGCGGTCGTCACCGCCGCGGATGGCAGGGCCCGGGTGCAGGTGGAGACCGCGCCCGACCAGACCAAGGAGGTCGAGGTACGCACCGGCCTGTCCGCCGACGGAGCCGTGGAGGTGACCGGCGACCTCAAGCCGGGCGACATGGTGGTGATCAACAGTGCCTGAGCCGGTCATCCTGCTCGACGACCTGACCAAGGAGTTCCCCACCGATCCCCCCGTCAGAGCACTCTCCGCCATCAACCTGAGAGTCGAGAGATCGGACTATGTCGCCATAGTCGGCCCCTCAGGATCCGGCAAGTCCACCCTGCTCAACATGCTCGGCCTGCTCGACCGGCCGACCAGCGGCAGCTACCGGCTCGACGGCATCGAGACCACCATGCTGAAGGACAGCGCGCGGACCACGGTGCGCGGCAGCCGTATCGGCTTCGTCTTCCAGTCCTTTCATCTGCTGCCCCACCGCAGCGTGCTGGAGAACGTGATGCTGGCCGAGGTCTACGGCAGGGGGTCGCGCAAGGGGCGGCGCGAGCGCGCGCTGCGGGCTCTGGAGCGGGTACGGCTGTCACACCGGGTGGAGTTCCTGCCCGGCAGGATGTCCGGCGGCGAGCGGCAGCGCGCCGCCATCGCCCGCGCCCTGATGGGCGAGCCCGCGCTGCTGCTGTGCGACGAGCCCACCGGCAACCTCGACAGCAAGAACACCCATGCCGTGCTCGACCTGTTCGACGAACTGCGCGCCCAGGGCATGACCATCGTGGTCATCACCCACGAGAACGAGGTGAGCGAGCGCGCCGCGCGCCGGGTGCGCATCACCGACGGCACCTTGGCGGAGGAGTAGATGTGCACCCACGCGACCTGCTGAACGAGGCCATGGCGGGCCTGCTGGCCCGCCCGGTGCGCTCGGTGCTGACCACGCTGGGTACCGTGCTGGGCATCACCACCCTCGTGGTCACCCTGGGCGTCGCCGCGACGGCGGGCAACCAGATCGTCGGCCGTTTCGACGAGCTGACCGCCACCTCTGTCACGGTCGAAGTCCCGGAGAACCCGTTCCCTTTGGTCGATTGGGCCGACGTCGAGCGGGTGACCCGACTGCGCGGGGTAATCTCCGCCGCCGCCCTCGCCGAGTCGAACCAGAGCGCCAACCTCAGCGTCCGCTCCAACGACATGGTGGACCCCACCCGGATCACCGACCAGACTCTCACGGTGATCGCCAGCAGCCCAGGCCTGCCCGCCGCGGTCAAAGGGAGGATGGTCCAGGGCCGCTACTTCGACGCCGGGCACATCGCCCGTGGGGACAAGGTCGTCGTGCTGGGCCAGCACGCGGCCAAGATGCTGGGCATCTCCCGGCTGGAACGGGCTCCGGCCGTCTTCATCGGCACCCAGGCGTACACCGTCATCGGCGTGCTCGGCGACCTGAAACGCGAAAAGAGCCTTGCGAGCGCCGTCATGCTGCCACCGGCCGTCGGCAAGCGCTACGGCCTGAGCACGGTGACCCGGGTCCTGGTCAACACCGGCCTCGGCGCCGCCGAACTGATCGCCAGGCAGGCGCCGACCGCACTCAGCCCCGGCAACGAGGCCCTCCTTCAGGTCATCTCGCCGCCCAGCCCCACCAGAGCGCGCGATGCGGTGGAAGGCGACGTCAACGCCCTCTTCCTGATCCTCGGGCTGGTCTCCCTGGTCGTCGGCGCGGTCGGCATCGCCAATGTCACCCTGGTGACCGTGATGGAGCGCATCGCCGAGATCGGCTTGCGCCGCGCCCTGGGCGCCGCCCGCCGCCACGTCGCCGCGCAGTTCCTGCTGGAGTCCACCCTCACCGGGCTGACCGGCGGCATCGTCGGCGCTTCCGTGGGGATCGTCGTGGTCGTCGCGGTCTGCGCCGCCAAGCAGTGGACTCCGGTCCTGGAGGTACGGCTGGCCGTCATGGCACCGGCTGCCGGTGCCGTCGTCGGGCTGCTCGCCGGCCTGTACCCGGCCCTGCGTGCCGCTCGCATGGAACCGGTCAACGCACTTCGGTAGATATGGTGCATTTTCATGACATCCCTGCTGCTCGTCGAAGACGACGCGGTGATTCGCGCGTCGGTCAGCCTGGCCCTGGAACGCTACGGCTATCGAACGACCACCGCCGCTGACGGGCTGAGCGGCCTGGAGGCGGCCCAGGCGGGCGGCCACGACCTCCTGCTGCTGGATGTGATGCTGCCCAACCTGGACGGCATCAGCTTGTGCCGCAGGATCCGGGAAACCAGTCAGGTGCCGATCCTCATGATGTCGGCCCGCGGTGACGGACTGGACATCGTCGCAGGGCTGGAGGGCGGCGCCGACGACTACGTGGTGAAACCAGTCGACCTGCCGGTGCTGGTGGCCAGGATCCGGTCACTGCTGCGCAGGGCCGCCTTCGCCCGGCCGGAGCCCGCCGAACCCACGGCGGGGCAGGCCGTCGCGCTCGCCGTGCTGCACTTCGGCGAGCTGAGCATCGACACCGGCGCGCTGGAGGTACGGCGGGCCGGGCAACGCGTCGAGCTGACCCCGACCGAGCTGCGGCTGCTGCTGGAGTTCGCCGCCCACCCCGGCATTGTGCTGGAACGCGCCACGCTGCTGCGTACCGTCTGGGACTACAGCTGGGACGGCGACAGCCGCGTCGTCGACCTCTGCGTGCAGCGGCTGCGTAAGAAGATCGGCGCGGACCGGATCGAGACGGTGCGCGGGTTCGGCTACAAGTTGCGCCCGTCATGATGGTGGGCTCGCTGCGGTGGAAGGTGGCGGCACTGATCACACTGGCCTGCTGCGCGGTCGTGGCCGTGGTCGGGATCCTGGTCCACCGCACGACTCTTGAGCGCGCGATGCGGCAGGGTGAAGGGCGGGCGCTGGAGTGGGCCGCGATGGTTGCCAAGGAGTACCGCGCGGGCACTCCCCCCGAGGGGCCTGTCCCGTGGACTGAATCGATCAAGAGACCGGATGAGCTGCCCTCTCCCCTACGCAAACAGCTGGCCGTAGAGTCGCCCGCCATCTGGTACGACGACCAGAAGCCCGATGAGCCGTGGATGTGGGCGGCGCAATGGGTGGGCGAGGGACTCGTGGCCACCTCCACGATGGAGATGGGGTCGGACATGATCCGGCTGCGTGCCTTCGACCGAGCCATGGTCCGGGCCGCGCTGACCACACTCGCCGTGGTGGTGCCGGTCTCGGTGTGCCTGGCCGAGCTGGCCAACCGGCGGCTGCGGCGGGTCGCCCGCACCGCCCGCAGGATCGCGAACGGCGACCTGAACGCCCGCATCGCCCCGGCCCGCCCGCACCGGGGCGGCAGGTTGGCGCGCTGGGGCGGGCGTGACGAAATCGCCGACATCTCCGCCGCCGTGGACTTCATGGCCGCGAGCCTGCAGCACCGGCTGCTGGCCGAGCAGCGGTTCACCGCCGATGTCGCCCATGACCTGCGTACCCCGCTGATGGGCTTGGTCGCCGTGGTCGAACTGCTGGAGGAGGGCGAGACGACCGATCTGGTACGCGGCCGGGTGCGGGTGCTGCGCTCGCTGGTGGAGGACCTGCTGGAGGTCTCCAGGCTTGACGCGGGGGCCGAGGTCGCCGAGCGGGTACGGGTGCCGCTGGCCGAGTTGGCCGAGGAGTCCGCGGCCCGGGTGGGGGTCCAGGTGCGGGTGCTGGCTTCGGGGGATCCGGTGGCCGAGACAGACCCGCGTCGCCTGGACCGGATCCTCGCCAACCTCGTGCTCAACGCCCACCGCCACGGTGCACCCCCGGTGGAGATCATGGTCGGGGACCACGTGATCGAGGTCCGCGACCGGGGACCGGGCTTCCCCCCGGAGCTCCTTGCCGACGGCCCGAAACGCTTCCGCACGGGTGCCGCGGAACGCGGCCGCGGTCACGGCCTCGGGCTGACGATCGCACTGGGGCACGCCCATGTCATAGGCGCCGACCTGACCCTGGCCAACGCCCCCGGCGGCGCCGTCGCCGTCCTCCGCCTCCCCCGTCAGCCGTCGGGCTGATGCAGAGGTGATACTCAGCCAAGCGCGGGTGGAGACACGGCCACGGCCGGACGGACACGTGGGTAGCCCACCGTGTCCGGTATGCGACGTTCTTTGATATTCCTCCTGCTGGCGAGCGCTCTGTTCGGCTGCGGAGCGGTGCCGCCCGTCTCCGGCGCCATTTCCGGCATGCCCCTGCCGTGGCCGCCCGAGGGCCAGGCGGCGGTCGAGGTGGAGGGCATGGCCGGCCCCGGCGTCAGCGGCGAGCCGAACCCGGTGCCCATCGCCAGCGTGACGAAGGTCATGACCGCCTACGTGATCCTGCGCCGCCACCCGCTCCGGCTGGGCGACGACGGCCCGCTGATCGAGGTGGACCGCACAGCCGCCGACGAGTCCTACGCGCTACAGGAATCCACCGCCCCGGTCAGGGAGGGCCAGCGGGTACGGCTGCGCCGCATGCTGGAGTTGATGATGGTGCCGTCGGGAAACAACGTGGCCCGCCTCCTGGCCCGCTGGGACGCAGGTTCGCAGGAGCGCTTCGTCGAGCGGATGAACGCCACCGCCCACCGTCTAGGCATGTCCAACACCAGGTACACGGGTGCCAGCGGCAACGAGGACAGCACCGTCAGCATCGCGGCCGACCAGCTCAAGCTGGCCAAGGAGGCGATGCGCGACCCGGTCTTCCGCGAGGTGGTGGCGCAGGCGGACACCGCCGTCCCCGGCGACGCGAGAAAGCTGCCGAACACCAACACGCTGCTGAACAGGCACGGCGTCATCGGCATCAAGACCGGCTCCGGCACCGCCGCGGGCGGCAACCTGATGTGGGCCTCCCGCGTGCGGGGCCGCCTGGTGCTCGGGGTGATCCTCGGCCAGGCGGCGGGCACCAACCCGGTCGCCGCCAAGGCGGCGGCGCTGGAGGCGGGCGGGAAGATGAGCGCGGCGGTCGAGCAGTGGCTGCTCAGGCGAGCAACTCTCGTGTCAGAGCCCGGCTCCACCTGGACCTCGGCCCGCTGAGGCGGTCCGGGTGTCCACGCCCTGAGCGAGCAGGATCGTCGCGCAGGTGTGCCGGAGGTCGTGCAGCCGTACCCGCCGGATGCCCGCCGCGTCGCACACGGCCCGGAAGTGCAGGTAGAGATTCTCCGGCTCGATGGCGGTCCCGATGTGCGTCGTGAACACCAGGCCGTGCGGGTTGTTCCACGCCGATCCGGCCGCCAGGCGCTCCGCGGCTTGCTCGGCCCTGTGCTCCTTGAGGACCTTCACCAGGTTCTCCGGAAGCCGGATCGTACGACGAGAGCGCTGCGTTTTGAGCGGCACGAGCTTGAGCCCCTCGCCCTTCTGCCGCTGGAGTGCCTGCCGGACCCGGAGCACGCCGATGTCCAGGTCGACGTCATCCCAGCGGAGCCCGAGCGCCTCACCGCGCCGGAGGCCGACGCCCAAGGCCACGACGTACACCGCGTAGAACCGGCCCTTGCGCGCCTGCCGGAGGAACTGCTTGGCCTCGTCGAGGGTGAGCGCCTGGATCTACGGCCGCTCGACCGTGCCCAGTTGGACGTTCTTCGCGACGTTGCGCAGCACCAGATCTTCGCGGACCGCCTGAGCGAGCGCGGCCCGGAGCAGGGCGTGAAGGTACTGCACCGTCCGGGGAGACGGCACCTTGTTGCAGCACCGCCGCTTCGGCCGTTTAGCGTCGTGCCCCTGCAGGCAACACTGGTACGTCTTGGACACCTTCACGAGCCACGTCCGGATGGATGTCCTGGGCCGTCAACTTCTTGAGCTGCTTCTTGCCGAGCCCAGGGGGGTCAGGTACCGCCGCACGTACGTCTCGTAACTCCGGTAGGTGAACGGCCGGACCTTGGGCTTGGCGACCTGTTCGAGCCAGTACGTCAGGTAGTCGCTGAGGCGTCTTGGGCACCTTGACGGTGTCGATCCGGTCCGTTGGGTTGGCCTGCAGAAGGTCGTGGCGGACCGCCCATCGGCAGAGGGAGGCGAGGGCGGCAGGAACGAGGTCCGGCGTTGGCGGCGTTCCCGCTCGTCAACGACGCCGCCGGAAGCATGCCGCGCCCGACACCGAAAATCTATGTTCGCGGCAGTAGACAATTGTGGCCGCTGGGGCTACTGTTTCTCGCATCGTAAGGAACGGTTCGGCCGGGCGGCGGAAGTACTAGCACCACGATGAACTGCCCGGAGCAAGACGAAGTTGGAAGTTGATGGCAGAAGGTCGGACGTGACGGGCCAGCGCAGTGGTAAGGGGCCCTGATCGTGGACGCGCTGCCGCAGGTGAAGCCGGACAGTGGTCCGGAAAGAGAGATGAAGGGAGTGTTGACGCCATCAGGATCGCCCGTAGTCGGCTGAGTCTCGCCGCTCGGGTACCGCAGTTCCACAGATTGGAAGGTGGTCTACGGTCACGCATCCGCGATCCCCGCACCCCCGCCGCTCAGTACGGCGGACGCGGAAAACAATGAGCCGGCCAGATGGCCGGTAGATGGTGTTGAACTCTTCGGGGCCCCGGCACGACAGGTGCCGGGGCCCCCTGTGCGCGTGATGGAAAGGAATCTATGGATCAACCTCGCTCGGCTACCGAGGATGACACGCTCGCTCACGGCAGGACTGCGGACACGGCCGGCTCCAGGGCTGGATCCAGCGCCGAAGACCGGTTCGATGATGAGGACTACCCCGCCTACAGCATGGGCGCGGCCGCGGAGATGCTCGGTGTCAGTCCCGCGTTCCTGCGGGCTCTGGGCGCCGCGAAACTGATCGAGCCGAAACGCTCCAGCGGCGGCCATCGCCGCTACTCCCGCTACCAGCTGCGGCTGGCCGCGCGCGCCCGGGAACTCGTCGATCAGGGCACTCCTGTGGAAGCCGCCTGCCGGATCATCATCTTGGAAGACCAGCTCGCCGAGGCGCTGCGCATTAACAACGCGCGCGACCGCCCGGCCGGACACTAGCACCGGCGGTGAGGAGACCCGGCAGCGTGAAGCTGACCGGGTCTTGGTGTGCAGCTTGGCGACCTGGTCGCGCTTTTTGTCGCCGGCCTCACATCTCCCGGCTACGTGCCTCCTACCAGGCGTGATGACGTTTCACACGCTGTCGATCACTGGTATTGAGGAGCTGTGCGGCTGTGATTGACATCCCGTGCCGCCGATTCTCGTGCGGCAGCGATGCAGCAGCCGGAAACGTATCAGGGCTCGCACCCGTGAAGGTGCGAGCCCTGATACGTGGCGCTACTTCGTCAGGCGGGAACGATGTTCTCGGCCTGAGGGCCCTTCTGGCCCTGGGTGACATCGAAGGCCACCCGCTGGCCGTCGCGCAGCTCGCGGTAGCCGCCCTGAGAGACGATGTTCGAGTAGTGCGCGAAGACGTCGGCGCCGCCGCCGTCCTGCTCGATGAAGCCGAAGCCCTTTTCCGCGTTGAACCACTTCACGGTGCCAGAAGCCATATTGCTCTCCTCTTGATAGGCGTAGCCGAAATCCGCACTGTCACGAATCCCGCGTTGCCGCGATAGGCCCACACCCGGAGAAGACCGGCAAACAAAAAATGCACCTGAGGCTACATACCGTCAGGTGCACACAAGTTCATCATGGGTACCACAACTGCAACTAGGTCCAACCTAGCACAGGTGATACGCATATCCCACCGCCATCCGCCTGGATGCCGCCGGCCGGCGGCGGCTCGCGCCGCCCGCCGCACACCAGCCCGCCGTACCCAAGCGCCCCTCGGACAGGTGCCGCGCCGCCACCATCAGGTGATAGACGACCCCCGCTCACGCCTCAGACTGGAGGAGCGTGCCGCATTCGCGTCAGGCTCCGAGCCGTCCAGATCCGTCAAGGCCTGCTCCGACGTCTCGTGCACCTCGAACAACTGGATCAGACCGGTCAGCGGCGGCCGCCCGCCTGCCGTCCGGGCATGCGGCCTGGGGGCCGGTACCGGCCGGCGGCGGCTCGGGCCGCCGACCGCACCGCAACAGACGCCGCAATCCAACGCACCCACCGACCACAGCGCCGCGCCGCCGGGCTCTGCTCTTTGCGGCCCTCTTGTACTCCGCATGGTCTCCGTCGTTCCCTGCCCCCGCCTGGACAGCAGGCAGCTCATGATGGTTGGCAGGGAACGGAACCGCGCAACAATATGCGCTGAAGAGCGCGTGCCTCCGGCGGGGGCGCTCCGGCTCCGGGATGCCGCCGAGCTGGAGAGCGCGGGTTTCAGGTGGCTGGTCTAGAGCCCGTGCATCCCTCCTGCCATCGACCCGGACAAGCCCAGCAGGCCGGCTTCTACGGCTCAAGCCCGTCTGGTGCCTCTTGGCGTCCAATTGCCGAGGAATGGCGACCGGGGACGTGCTTGGTGCAGCGGGGTTCGCAGAACTTCGGGCACTTGCCGCCGTGCCTCGTGGCAGGAGGCCGGGTAACGCTGCTTGACGCAAGTCCGGACGTCCGCTTCGCCTTGGGGCAGTCGGCCGGGCACGGGTACCGGTGGAGGGCAGCGCGGCAGGCATGTGGATCCTCGCAGCCGTGCCGGTAACGCTGGTGCTTGATCTGCCAGAAGATCCGGAGCTGCCCCCGCTTCAGGTCCACGTATTTCCAGCGCAGGCCAAGCGCCTCACAAAGACCGAGCGCGAGTGCCACCGACCAGCGCGCACCGTTCCGGCGGTCTTTCGCCACGTCGAGGATGTCGCGCGCCTCGTCCTCCGACAGCGGCTCTATCTCAACTTCCTCCCCGGTCGGTTCGTCGATCAGTCCGCAGACGTTCCGGGCGACGATCTCCCGCCGTACGGCGAGCTTGATCGCGCGCGACAGGATGCGGTGGATTTACACGATCGTGTTCAGCCGGAGGTCCTGCTTGTTCAAATAGCCATAGAAGGCGTCCAAGTGTTCCGGTCGGAGCCGATCAAGGGCGGCGCTACGTGCCGCCTCTATGCCCGCCTTCGAGATGGCAACGGACGGGCTGAGTGACAACTTCCGAATGGCTGATGCGGCTGGCGGAGACGTCGATTTCGACAACTTCAGCAGGAGCGGCCCGGGAGTTCCCTCAGTAGGCTAAAGAATCGGGCGTGCCACCCAATTAGCATGACCATCTCGATGGATTTGGACGCTGATGGTGCGAATCCATCGCGATCTTACTTGTATGAGCATTCGGAGCACAATCGTCTGCCGCGTCAACAACTGCTCGACATCATGCGATGGACACCACACACCTCTTCGAGGCGGCGGGCCCCGTCCGAGCAGGGGTAGTCATTTCCCTCTACTGATCGGGGCCGATGGGAACTCCGCCGACCCCGATCAGGTGTCGCGCACAGGCACTGGTGCGTCGCTGCCGGCCGCGAGCATCAACTCGTCCTGGCGGACGCTATCGCGAACTGGCCGTCGCCCGGTAGGGGCTGTGCCAGCCGACGAACCAGTGCCCACGCACCACGAGGTAGGGCGCTACTAGTAGGACAGGTTTTTTTGGCCCGTTATCACCTGGCCGGCGATGTAGAGGTTCCCGTCGGAGTCCAGGACCCCGATGATCTTCTTCGTTGACCCGTGGTGAGTCGTGAAGTAAATCTTGTCCATCTCTTGGGAGCTGGAAAAGTTTGTGTTCACCGAAATCTCGACGCTGTTCGGCGAGCCTATAACCACGTCCTTTTGTTCAGGGACGTTCCAGAAGTGGTTGTTGGCCAGCTTGATTCGGCCGTGAAAGTCACCCTCATCCCAGTTGCTGGCCTGCCCGAGGTCGATATCCGGCATGTCGACTCCCTTCTTTTCTCCCCGCTTGGAACGACGCGCTCCCTTTTGACCGCGCCATAGCGGACGCGCTCCCTTTTGACCGCGCCATAGCGAAGAATATGTGGTCCTTAAGGGATTTTCTAGAGTTCTTCCGGGCTTTTCTTGGATATAAGAATTGCCCGCTTTATATAACTTAGAGGCGCTAAATTCCCTTATCTCTTATTTGTCTGAATGTCATGAGTGGGGCAAGGTGTCGAGTGCGAAGTAGAAATGACTCCAGCGGGGCACTCCGGCTCCGGGGTGATCACTGGTCGTCTCTTGAAGGCCGTAGCCGGCTGAGGTGAGCCCGATCGTCCCGCCCGCCGGACAAGCCGGGCGGACCAGTGACCAGTGGGGCTCGCCGCGCTGCCCGAACACCTCGCATGACGACCCCGCGCATCCATCGGGACGCACGCTCGCGACGGATAGCGTGACCTTTCCTGGTGCCGCACCCGTGGAAAAGCACGCCGAATCATCCACCGGGCGGGTTGGGGCGAAGACGGCACCCGCCGCGTCTGTGCTGTCACGTGCGGAATCGTTAGGCTTGCTCGGCGTGCTGTCGGGCTGGCTGTGGTGGGTTGTGCCGCTCATCGTGACCGTGGCGCTGTACGGCTTGGCCCTGCGGCAGACGGCAGGGGTGGCAGCCGGGGGCGTCGTGGTCACGGTGTCGCTGGCCGCGGGGACGGCGAGCGTCCTCGGGGAGTCACCCAGGTCCGTCACCGGCGTGACACTGCTGGCCGCCGGACTCGCCGCGGTTACCTGGGCCCTGGGCAGGGCGCGGCGGCGCGCCCGGGCGGCACGCAGGGCCGTGGCCGTCTTCCGCGCGGCCGCACCCGATGTGCCGGGCGTGGCCGCCGAGGCCGAGCGGCACCGGCTCGCCGCCGAACTTCACGACACCGCCGCCCACAGACTCACCGGCATCGCGGTCGGCGCCGCCTCCGCCTTGCGTCTCGCCGATCCGGCTCTCGTGGCGGAGGCAGCCCGGTATGCCGCTGAGACCGGACGCCTGGCCACCCAGGAACTGGAGCGGCTGACCACCGCCGGCACCGGTGTCGGCTCGGCCGATCTCGCCGACGTGGACGCGTTGGCCGCCACGTGGCCAGAGCCGCGTCTCACCTACGTCAGAACAGCCGGGAGCGCCCCGCCTGAGATCGCCGCCGTCGCATGCCGGGTGGTTCGCGAGGCGCTGACCAACGCCCTGCGGTACGCGCCGGGAGGCGCCGTGCGGGTCGGCGTCGACCGCGAACCCGGCCGCCTGGTCGTCACGATCGTCAACGATCCCGGCGAGCCGGTCGCGGACAACGCGGACGCGGCACGTGGACTGGGTGGTGGATACGGGCTCGCCGGGCTCAGGACGGCGGTGGCCGCCTGCGGAGGGTCCCTGTCCGCGGGGCCGGATGACCGGGGATGGGCCGTGCGCGCCGAACTCCCGCTCACCCCTGACGAGGGCCCGGCATCGACGTCGTACGAATGGCGTGGCCGGCAGGCGTCCGACGCCGCGCTGGCGATCCTCGCGGTGGCGCTGTCCATCGGTACGAGCCTGTTGACGACCGACACGCCCGAGAGCCTCCCCGGAGAGGCCGCCCTGCTGGTGCCGCTCTTCGTCGCGCACGCTCTGCCGCTCGGCCTGCGCAGGCGGGCGCCGCTTTTCAGCCTGACGGCGGCGTTGTCGGTCTATCCGCTCCTGCTCGCCGCCGGACTCGCCGGCTGGACGGAGCAGCCCGCAGGGGACGTGTTCCTGTGGTGCCTGTGGGTTGAGCTGGCGCTGCTCTACGCGCTGGGCGCGTACGGCCCACGCGCACGCCGGCGGCGGGGGGCTCTCGCCACGGCGGCTGTGGGGGCGATAGGCGGGCTTGCTCTGGCGTGCGGGCCGGGGATCGTTGGAGACCGGGCAGCCGCGTGGGCGGTGCTGGCCCTGGGCGTCGCGGTCCCGTCGGCGGTGGCGTGGGCGCTCGGCCTGGCAATGGGGTCAAGGCGTGCGCGGCGCCATGCGGCCGTGGCTTGGGAGCGGGATCTGCTCGGCCGCGAGACGGCGACGGTCGTGCTGGAGGAGCGGAGCCGGCTGGCGGCGGGCCTGCGCCGTACGGCCCTGCGACATGCCAGGGCCATCGTGGTCGCGGCGGACGCGGGGCGGCTGGACACGGTGCTGGCCGAGGCCAGGGCCGGGCTGGCCGCGCTCAGGGAGTCGCTCAGTGAGCTGCGCCGCCAAAGCGGCGACGACCCGCCCCCGACCATCGCCGGAATCGCCCTGCTCGCCGTGCGGCACCAGGGCACCGTCCGGTACGCCGGAGCCCGCCGCGAAGCGTCCCCCAGCGTGGAGGTCGTCGCGTTCAGGGTGGCGGAGTTGTTCCTGCGGGACTGCACGCGGGATGGGCGGGAGATCACGGTGGCCTGCCGCGCCGACGGCGTCGCGGTCTCGGGGCCTGCCGCCACGAGCGGGGACCGGCGGGTTCGCGCGCTGGCCGACGCGGCGGGAGGTAGCTTCTCGGACGCCGGGGACGGGATGGTGAGGGTGTGGCTTCCGGAGGTGCTCCCTTGATCAGGGTGACGGTCGCCGACGACCAGGCGGTGGTGCGGGCGGGCATAGCGGCGGTCCTGGACGCCGAACCCGATCTGAGCGTCGTGGGCCAGGCCGCGGATGGGGAAGCCGCCGTGGCGCTGGCTGTGTCGCTGCGGCCCGATGTGGCCCTCATGGACATCCGGATGCCGGGCCTGGACGGGTTGCGGGCGACCGCCCGGATCGGAGCAGAAGCGCCGGGCACTCGGGTGGTGGTGCTGACGACGTTCGGCCTCGACGAGTACGTGTTCTCGGCGCTGAGGGCCGGCGCCGGCGGATTCCTGCTCAAGGATGCCGAGCCGGAGCGGGTCGCCGAAGCGGTCCGGGTGGTGGCCTCGGGAGACGCCCTCCTCGATCCGGGGGTCACCCGACGCCTCATCGATCGCTTCGCGTCCGAGCCGGAACCTCGTGACCCCGCCGTCCTCGGCACGCTCACCCGGCGCGAGACCGAGGTGCTGACGCACGTCGCCCGCGGTCTCACCAACGCCGAGATCGGCGAGGTTCTCCGGATCAGCCCCTCGACCGTCAAGGACCACGTCGCGGTGATCCTCGCCAAGCTCGACGTCCGCGACCGCCTCCAGGCGACCATCACGGCATACGAGACCGGCCTGATCCGCCCGGGCAGGCGCTGACCCCCGCCGTACGGCGGGGGTGACGACGGTTCCGCGGGAGGAGGTCGACGCGGGTTCGGCTTCCTAGCGTGGCTCGCATGAGATCCAACCTGTTGTCCGGCGGCGCGTTGTCGCTCGCCGGGGTGATCGCGGCGGCCGTGGCCGGGACGGCGGCCTTCGTCGGGACGGCCGCCGCCGTCCCGGCCGTGATGGTGTTCTCCGCGGCCGGCCTCCTTGCGGCGGCGGGAACCGCCTGGGTGTTCGGGCGGGCCGCGACAAGGCGGCTCGGCAGACCGCGGGCGCTGTGGCCGTACGTCGCCGGCGTCGTGCTCGTGACGGCCGGGCCCGCGGCCCTCACGGTGATGCGTCCCTTCCCCGTGCCGCCGACGGCCGCGGCCCCGCCCGGCGTCTCCCACTGGGACCTGCCCACGGGATCCCGCATCGCCTACGTGAAGGTCGCCGCGTCCGGTACGCCGCGCCCAACGCCCGTGATCTTCCTGCACGGCGGCCCGGGGACCCCCGGAGAGGGCGTCCCGGAGGCCGGGCGGGAGCTGGCCGCGGCCGGTTTCGACGTTTACGCCTACGACCAGGTCGGCGCCGGCCGCTCCACCCGGCTGGCCGACGTGACCGGCTACACCGTCGCCCGGCACGTCGCCGATCTGGAGGCGATCCGCCGCGCGATACACGCCGAGAAGGTCGTCCTCGTGGGCAGGTCATGGGGCGGGACCCTGTCGGCGGCATACATGGCCGCCCATCCCAGCCACGTCGCCAAAGCCGTGCTCACCTCACCGGGCGCGATCTGGGAACCGGCCTTCCCCGGCGGACCGGGCAGTCCCTGGGACCGTCTCCCCCCGGCCGAGGCCGAACGCTCCGACGAGCTGACCTCCAACCCCCGGTTCCTCCTCCAAGCGCTCCTGCTCCAGGTCAGCCCGGCTGCCGCACACGCACTCGTGCCCGACGCCGAGGCCGACGCGTACTTCCGCGAATTGCTGATCGCGGCCAAGGACGCCACCGGATGCCCGGGGAGCCCGCCCGCCCCCGTCCACGACAACCCGCCCGGCTTCTACACCAATCAGATGACGTCCGCCGACGCCACCACCGTCCCCGACCCGCGTCCGAAGCTGCGGACCGTCCATGTGCCCACGCTCATCGTGCGCGGCGAGTGCGACTACCTGAAATGGGCGGTCACCTACGAGTACCGGCGCACGCTTCCCGAGTCGACCCTCGTCTACGTGCGCGGCGCGGGGCACTCGATCGCCAACGGCCGCCCTGACCTCTACCGCGACCTGCTCGTGGCGTTCCTTCTCGACCGCCCGCTGCCCCTCCCGCCGGTCACGTCGGCGGACGAACCCGCCTGACCCGCGTGGCTCCGGCGGCCGCAGCAACCCGGCTGCGGGGCCTCTCGTGTGATCGGAGGGCTCTCGCGCACCAGCGATGACCTGTTTCCAGATGAGCCACGACGGCCACTTCGGGCTCTCGATAGAGTTGGGTCTCCGCTCGCCCCACCACGAAAGGCCAGAGATCCCCAGTGGCTGATTCGTTCGTTCACCTGCATGTTCACACCGAATACTCCATGCTGGACGGAGCGGCGAAGATCGGCAAACTGGCTGAGCGGGCAGCCGCGCTGGGCATGCCCGCTATCGCCATGAGCGACCACGGCAACATGTTCGGCGCCTATGAGTTCCAGTCGAAGATGAAGGCCGCCGGGGTCAAGCCGATCATCGGGATCGAGGGTTACGTCAGTCCGGAATCCCGCCACTACAAACAGCCGGTGTTCTGGGGAGAGCCCCACCAGCGTAAGTCCGACGAGCGCACCGGTCTGGGCGGTGACGTGTCGGCCAGCGGCACCTACCTTCACAAGACGATGTGGGCGGTCAACGCCCAGGGTCTGCGGAACTTGTTCAGGATCTCGTCGCTGGCCTCCCTCCAAGGCCACATGAAGAAGTACCCGCGCATGGACGACGAGCTGTTCGCGGAGTACCACGAGGGGATCGTCGCCACCACGGGCTGTCCGTCCGGAGCGGTGCAGACCCGGCTCCGGCTCGGGCAGTACGACAAGGCGCTGGAACACGCCGCCAAATACCAGGAAATCTTCGGGCGGGACAATTACTTCCTGGAGATCATGGACCACGGCGGGATTCCCATCGAGACGGGGGTCCGCGAGGACCTGCTGCGGATCGGCAAGACCCTCGGTATCCCGCCCCTGGTCACCAACGACTCCCACTACGTGACCGAAGACCAGGCCACCGCCCACGACGCGTTGCTCTGTGTCGGCACCAACTCCCTGCTCAGCGACCCCAGCCGGTTCCGCTTCTCCGGCAACGGCTACTACGTACGCACCGCCGAGGAGATGTGGGCTCTCGACCCCAACTCCGATATGTGGGCCGAGGGCTGCAAGAACACCCTGCTGATCGCTGAGCGGGTCGAGCCGTACGACGAGGTGTTCGCTCACCGTGACCTCGCCGCCAAGTTCCCGGTTCCCGAAGGGGAGACCGAGATGAGCTGGCTCCGCAAGGAGGCCCAGCGTGGCGCGGTGCGACGTTACGGCGAGCCCGTACCGGCCGAGGTCGTGGAGCGGATCGAGTACGAGCTCGGCGTCATCGAGGGCATGGGTTTCCCCGGGTACTTCCTCGTCGTCGCCGACATCTGTCGCTACGCGCGGGAGAGCGGGATCTGGCTGGGCCCGGGCCGAGGATCGGCCACCGGGTCGATGGTGGCTTACGTCACCGGCATCACCGAGCTCGATCCCATCGAGCATTCACTGCTGTTCGAGCGGTTCCTGAACCCGGAACGTATCTCCATGCCCGATGTCGACCTCGACTTCGACGAGCGTCGGCGCGGCGACATGATCCGTTATGTCACGGAGAAGTATGGCGAGGACAACGTCTCGCTGATCATCACCTACATGACGATCAAGTCGAAGGCGGCGGTCAAGGACGCGGCCCGCGTCCTCGGCTACCCCTTCCCGGTAGGCGAGAAGATCACCAAGGCCTTCCCACCGGCCGTCATGGGTAAGGAAATCCCGCTTACCGGCATCTTCGACGAGAAGCACCCCCGGTACGCCGAGGCGACCGAGCTGAGGAAACTCTACGAGGAAGACTCCGACGTCAAGCGGGTCATCGACACCGCACTCGGTCTGGAAGGGCTGACCCGGGGCACCGGCGTTCACGCCGCAGGGGTCATCCTTTCCTCTCAGCCGTTGATCGACGTCATGCCGATCTTCATGCGCCCTGATGACGGTGCTCGCATCACCGGCTTCGACGGACCCAGTTCCGAGTCCATGGGCGCCCTGAAAATGGACTTCCTGGGCCTGCGCAACCTGACCGTCATCGGTGACGCGGTGCAGAACGTCAAGGACAACCGCGGCGTCGACCTGGACATGCTCAGCCTCGCGCTGGACGACAAGAAAACCTACGAGCTGCTGGCCCGCGGCGAGACGCTCGGCGTGTTCCAGCTCGACAGCTCGATGATGCGGGACCTCACCAAGCTGATCGCTCCGGCCCGCTTCGAAGACATCTCGTCGATCCTCGCCCTGGGCCGTCCCGGACCAATGGGGGCGAACGCCCACGTCAACTATGCGCTGCGCAAAGCCGGACAGCAGGAGATCACCCCGATCCATCCCTCTCTCAAAGAAGCCCTTGAGCCGATCCTCGGCACCACCTACCACCTGGTGGTCTACCAGGAGCAGGTCATGGCCATCGCCCAGCAACTGGCCGGCTACACCCTCGGTGGCGCCGACATCCTGCGCCGGGCCATGGGCAAGAAGAAGAAAGAGGAGATGGACAAACAATGGGCCACCTTCTCCTCCGGCATGACCGCCAAGGGCTACACCGAGGAAGCGGCGAAGGCCGTCTGGGACGTTCTGGAGCCGTTCAGCTCCTATGGCTTCAACAAGTCCCACACCGCCGGCTACGGGCTCGTCTCCTACTGGACCGCCTATCTCAAGGCCAACTACCCGGCCGAGTACATGGCCGCCCTGCTCACCTCTGTCGGCACGAACAAAGACCGCATGGCGCTCTACCTCGCCGAGTGCCGACGAATGAAGCTCAAGGTCCTACCGCCTGATGTCAACGAGTCCGGCCTCCGTTTCTCGGCCGTCGGGGAGGACGTTCGCTTCGGATTGGGCGCGATCCAGAACGTCGGGGAGAACGCCATCAAGGGCATCATCTCCGCGCGCCGCGAAAAGGGTGCATACACCGACTTCAACGACTTTCTGACCAAGGTTCCCCAGGTTGTCTGCAACAAGCGCACAATTGAATCTCTGATCAAAGCCGGAGCGTTCGACGGCCTTAGCCACGCCCGGCATGGACTGATCCAGATCCACGAGCAGGCCGTGGATGCGGTGATCGATGTCAAGCGCAAGGAAGCGCTCGGCCAGGACTCGCTCTTCGGCGCGTTCGACGATGACGATGATGCGGCGAACGTCTTTCATATCTCCGTCCCGGAAGGTGAGTGGGACAAGAGGACCAAACTAGCCTTCGAGCGGGAGATGCTTGGCCTTTACGTTTCCGACCACCCGCTCAATGGCGCCGAACGCATTTTGGAACGCAACCGGGATCTGACCATCGCTCAAGTTCTCGATGGGCAGGCCGGGGCAGGCAACGTCCGCATCGCCGGCATCATCTCAGGCGTCGACAAGAAGGTCACCAAAAAGGGCGACGTCTGGGCCATCCTCAAAATCGAAGACCACGACGCGTCGATCGAGGTTCCCTGCTTCCCTCAGACCTACCAGCTTTACGGCACCAATCTCGCACCCGACCTGGTCGTCTCCGTCACCGGCCGGATCCGTTCACGCGGCGACGGCGACGAAGCCACTATCTCCTTCAACGCCACCGACATCGCGTTCCTCGACATCTCCGGTATCCAGGACGACGGCCGCGAACCAGTAGTGATCGCTCTCCGCGAGGAACGCATCGACAAAGAGCTCGTCTATGAGCTCAAGCGGATTCTGACCGTACATCCAGGTGAAACCCCTGTGCGTTTGCGAGTGGAGCGACTCAACCGCAAGATTAACCTTGTGGAGCTCCCCGACTACGCGGTGAACATCAACAACGGCGCATTCGCCGGAGATATCAAAGTTCTCCTGGGCGCGAACGCGCTTGTTGTGCCGTGACAATCAGCTCCACCCCGGACCCGAGCCGAGTCGAAGTCATCCTGACAGCAGAGCCACCCGAGTGTGGACGATGCGGCCAGGAAGGGATCCTCTCGGCCCGGGTCCCGCACCGTCTCGTCAATGCTCGAAACGAAACCGTTCCGGGCACCGGCATCGTCGTGCTGTGCCCCCGCTGCGACATAGGCCAACCAGAAGCCGGGGCCTTGATCGCGTGGTTTACCGTCCATGGCGAGGCCACGAGCGAGAACGTGGGGCAAGCCGCGGAACTGATCGACGCGTGGGCATCCGTTGCGAGAGTGCCCCCTCTGAACGAAGCCGCACTGGAAGCGGAAATCCAGGCATGGCGAGAAGGCGATCTGTAGATCGCGCCGCCTTCCGGATAGACGGCACGCAACGCCCTTCCTTTATTGGAAACCGCGCGCCCGCGTCGGCTAGCGGTTGAGGGCTTTGCGGTAGCGCAACTTCCTGATCGGCAGGACGTCGCTGCGGTCGAGAACGACCGCGCCGTCGTGGTGCCTCTGGACCCTGGCCAGAGTTGGGGCATCCTGCTGCGTGGCGAGCCTGATTCGATGCGTCACGTGGTCTTCTCCGGTCGCGTCGTCTATGCGCGCTCGCAGACGTCAGCCGTGACCGGGAGCGGGCGCATAGCGATTATTCATCGCGCTCAGCGGCATGCGATCGCAGCTTTGGGCGGCTGCTACCACTGACGACCTCTCCTTCCCTGCAGCCCCTACGACGCCGGGGGGTCAGCGGCGTGACCGGGGGGCAGGCCACCGTCCAAGGTGACGGCCTGGAGGATGTAGTCGCGCAGGGCGTTTCGGTCGAGGGCGTCAAGGTTCTTGATCTTCACATGCCTTGTCGTCTTCCCGACACCCTCCAGCAGCCCGTGTCCGTCGTCGAACTCCGCTCCCCGGGCGAACGCGAGGGTGACGTGCGTTCTGCTGTGGCTGATGATGGCCAGAATCTTGTCGCCCTTCCACGCGGGCGATCCGCGGCTGATCACCTCGGCGGCGTCCGGGGCGCTCTCGCGCATCAACTCGCGCAACGCACCGACCACGCTCCGATGCTGCGCCGGGAGCATGTTCCGCACGTACTCGTCCACGTCGTAACCAGGCATGACGGGGCCTTCCTCGAAGCGAATCGTGATCTGCGGGCCACCGGCGCTCACGTCGCCGGCACTCCTCGATGTGCGGGCCCCACCATGCGGGACAGCTCTTACGGTTCGTTGACGCTCACCCCCGCGCCGGACGTAAACAGGCCGTAAGCACCCTCCGGCACAGTCGACAGCGTGGGACGGACGAGCCCGAGGGAGGGCGGAGATGTCGGACAGCGATACCTTGCGGCTGGCGGTCATCATCGGCAGCACCCGGAACGGCCGGTTCGGCCCCACGGCCGCCGGCTGGTTCGCCGCCCATGCGCGCAGGCGCAGGGACCTCGACATCGACGTCATCGACCTGGTCGACGCGCGACTGCCCGACACCCTCCCCGATCACGGCGATCCCACGCCAGAGCAGGTGCGGCGGCTGGCTCCGCGGTTGAGCGCGGCCGACGCGTTCGTGGTGGTCACGCCCGAGTACAACCGGAGCTTCCCCGCTCCTCTCAAGACAGCCATCGACTGGTTCTACGAGGAGTGGCGGGCCAAACCCGTCACCTTCGTCGCGTACGGGAGGGAATCGGGCGGCCTGCACGCCGCCGCCCAGTTGCGGGAGGTGTTCACGGAGCTGCACGCGGTGCCCATCCGCACCATCGTGAGCCTGCCCTGCTACTGGGACCTGTTCGCGGCCGACGGCAGCTGGCCCGTACCGACCGCGGCCTGCAACACCACGGTCAAGACGCTGCTCGACGAGCTGGCCTGGTGGGCGCACGCGCTGCGCGAGGCGCGAGCCAGGACCCCCTACACCTGCTGAAGCGCGGGACCGCCGGAGGCGGCATGCGCCCGACCCGAGGAGCACGATGTGCGCAAAGTGATCGTATCGGTCTTCGTGACCCTGGACGGCGTCCAGGACGACCCCCAGGAGTGGTCGCTCGAGTACTTCACCGAGGAGTACGGCGGCTACGCCCGCGATCAGCTGTTCGCGGCGGACGCGCTGCTGATGGGCCGAGTGACCTATCAGGGGTTCGCCGAAAGCTGGCCCTCGATCACGGACGAGGGAAGCCCCCAGGAGGGCTTCGCCGACCGGATCAACACGATGCCGAAGTACGTCGCGTCCACCACGCTGCGCGAGCTCGCGTGGACCAATTCCCGGCTGATCGAAGGCGACGTCGTGGATGCGGTGCGCACGCTGAAACGGCAGCCGGGCCTGGACATCCTCATGTACGGCTGCGGCGACCTGGCCCGCCTCCTGGCGCGGCAGGGCCTGGTCGACGAGATCCGGCTCTGGATCCACCCCGTCGTCCTCGGCCGCGGAGAGCACCTGTTCACGGGCTGGAGCGAAACCCGCATGCGGCTTGCCGGCACCAGGACGTTCGGGTCAGGCGTCGTCGTGCAGACCCACGAGCCGCTGCGCTGACAGCCGAAACCATCACATGCCATCACCAGGAAGGAACACCGGGATGAAGGACGTTCAGCGGCAGGTGCGGGACGTCGTCGACCAGCTGGTCGAGTCGGGCGCCGAGCGCGGCCTGCAGGTCGCCGTGTACCGGCACGGCGACCTCGTGGTCGACGCCGTCGCCGGAGTGGCCGACGCGACGACCGGCCGGCCGGTCACCGCGGACACGCCTTTCCACGTCACGTCGACAGGCAAGGGTGTCGCCTCGACCGTGGTGCACGTGCTCGTGGAAAAGGGCGTGCTCGGCTACGACACACCGATCGTGGATCTGTGGCCGGAGTTCGGCGTGCACGGCAAGGAGCGGGCCACGGTCCGCCACGCGCTCACCCACTCGACGGGCGTCCCCGGCCTCCCCCAGGCCACCACGCCCGAGGACCTGACCGACTGGGACGCCATGTGCGCGACGATCGCCGGGGCCGCGCCGTGGTGGGAGCCGGGAACCAGGACCGGCTACCACCCCCAGTCGTACGGGTACGTCATCGGCGAGATCGTGCGGCGCGCCACCGGCCGGCCGATCTCACGCGTACTCGCGGACGAGGTGGCCGGGCCGCTCGGCGTCTCCGCGGAGATGTTCTTCGGGGTTCCGGAGTCCGAGCTGGACCGCCTGGCCCGCCTCGAGGAGCCCGAGGGCGGCATGGAGCTGACCCCGGAGATGATGGCGGCGATGGCCGAGCAGGTGCCGTTCTTCCGCGTCCTGGACGGGTGGACGGCGGCGCCGCCCGCCGCCATGCCGAGCGCCGACTACTGCAATCGCCGCGACGTGCTCACTGCCGACATCCCCGCGGGCGCCGTCGTGACCGCCCGCGCCGTCGCGCGCATGTACGCCGCCCTGATGGGCGAGGTCGACGGCGTACGGCTCGTCTCCCCCGAGCGGCTCAGCGAGGTCACCGCCGTCGCGATCAGCGGTGTCGACGAGATCACCGGCTTCCCGGCGAACCGGGGGCTGGGCTACGACATCGGCTTCCCCGGCCCCCTCGACAGCCCCACCCTGTTCGGCATGGCCGGCAGCGGCGGCACCGCCGCGTACGCCGACACCGCGAGCGGCGTCGCCTTCGCGGTCGCCAAGAACCGGGTCACCGCCGGCGACTACAGCACCTTCCACCACATCGGTGCGATCGTCGCCAAGACCCTGTCTCCCGGCTGACGGACCACACGGCTCGTTCCTGAAGCGCTCTACACAGGGGCAGGCGGGGCACGACCGTGCGCGGTTATCGTGACGGTCATGCGTTTCGGGGTCCTGGGACCGCTGGCCGTGTGGAGCGATGAGGGCGACGTCGTCGCGGTGCCCGGGCTCAAGGTCCGCGCCCTGCTCGCGGCGCTGCTGGTGCACGCGGGACGCCCGGTCTCCGCCGACACGCTGATCGAGCACCTGTGGGGCGACGACCTGCCGGGCAATCCCCCGGGAGCACTGTCGGCGAAGGTCTCCCAGCTGCGCCGGGCGCTGGAGGACGCGCAGCCGGGCGGCCGCGCGCTCGTCGTCTCGCCCCCGCCCGGCTACCTGCTCGCGGCAGGCGACGGCATGGTGGACGCCGACCGGTTCGAGCGCCTGACGGCCGAGGCCCGCGACACGACGGACCTGCGGGCGAAGGCGGCGCTGCTGTCCGACGCCCTCGCGCTGTGGCGCGGGCCCGCGTTCGCGGACTTCGCCGACGAGCCGTTCGCGCGCGCCACGATCGCCCGCCTCGATGAGCTGCGCCTGGCCGCCCGGGAGGACCTGGCGGAGGCGCGGCTCGCGCTCGGCGCCGCCGCCGACGTCGCCGCCGACCTCGGTGACCTGCTGGCCCGGCACCCGCTGCGAGAGCGGGCGCGTGCCCTGCACATGCTCGCCCTGTACCGGGCCGGGCGGCAGGCCGAGGCGCTGGCGAGCCACGAGGAGCTGCGCGTCCACTTGGACAAGGAGCTGGGGCTGGTCCCCGGCCAGGACCTGGCGAGCCTGCGCCAGGCGATCCTGACCCGGGATCCCGGGCTGGACGTGCCCGTCGCGTCCCCCGCCGTCCCCGAAATCGCCGTGGCCGCGGTACGGCCCGCGACGAACCTGCCCAGCCCGGTCACCGGCCTCATCGGCAGGGACGACGCCGTCGCCGAGGTGCGCGTGCTGCTGGAGCGGAGCCGCCTGGTGACGCTCACCGGGTCCGGCGGGGTCGGCAAGACCCGTCTCGCGGTGGAGGTGGCCACCCCGCTGGTCGAGTCGTACCCCGACGGCGTCTGGCTGGCCGAACTGGGGACGTTCGACCGTCCCGGAGCGCCGGACGGCGTGGACGCTCTCGCCGATGCGGTCATGGCCGTACTGGACATCCGGGATGTCGCCGCGCCGCACGAGCGGCTGACGCCGGCCGGGCGGCTCGCCCGTGCCCTGCGCGCCCGGCGTCTGATGCTGGTGCTCGACAACTGCGAGCACGTGATCGAGCACGTGGCGGAGCTCGCGAACCTCCTGCTCCACGCCGCGCCCGGCCTACGCGTTCTGGCGACCAGCCGCGAGCCGCTCGGCCTGGCGGGCGAGGTCGTGTGGCCCGTGCCTCCGCTCGATGCGCCGGAACCCGCCCACGGGAGCGACCCCGCGAGCCTGGCGCGCTTCAGCGCGGTGCGGCTGTTCGTCACCCGGGCCGGCGCCGCGGCACGCGGGTTCACCCTCACCCCCGGCAACGCGGAGGCCGTCGCCCTGGTCTGCCGCCGGCTGGACGGCATTCCGCTGGCGCTGGAGCTGGCCGCCACCCGCGTACGGGCACTCGGGATGAACGGTCTGGCCGCCGGGCTCGACGACCGGTTCCGGCTGCTGGCCACGGGACATCGGGGTGCTCCGCCGCGCCAGCAGACGCTCACGGGGATGATCGACTGGAGCTGGCAGTTGCTCACTCCCGCCGAGCGCGTCGTGCTGCGCCGGCTGGCCGTCCACTCGGACGGCTGCACCGCGGAGGCCGCCGAGGCGGTGTGCTCGGCGGACGGCGCGTCGCGCGGGGAGACGCTCGACACCCTGGCCCGCCTGGTGGATCGCTCGCTGGTGACCGTCTCCGGTGACGACAGGCCTCGCTACCGGCTGCTCGAATCGGTGGCCGCCTACTGTCTGGACCGGCTGCGCGAGGCGGGCGAGCTCCAGCGGATCCGGCTGAGGCACTGCGCCCACTACGTCGCGCTGGCAGAGGAGGCCGAGCCGCACCTGTACGGGCCTGAGCAACGGCGATGGCTGCGGCGGCTGGACGCCGAGGCCGCCAACCTGCGCGGCGCGCTCGACACCGCCGTGCAGCGGGGTGCCGCCGACCTGGCGTTGCGGCTGGTCAACGTGCTCACCTGGTACTGGTTCCTGCGCGGGCGGCTGGCCGAGGCCCGGCGCTCGCTCGAGGCCGCGCTCCGCGTCGGCGCCGCGGCCTCACCGGCCGCGCGAGCGCGGGCCGCGGCCTGGCACACCGGCATCTCGTTCCTGCTCGGCGACGTCACAAACTGGCCGGAACGCCACGAGGCCGCGCTGCGCCCGTACGAGGGGGTGGACGACCCGAGAGGTCGGGCCAGGGCGGAGTGGTTCCTCGCGTTCGCCGAGATCGACCTGGGCGACGTGGCCGCCACGGGAAAACGGATCGACCGGGCCCTTGACGCCTTCCGCGTGCTGGACGACCAGTGGGGAGTCGCCGCCGCGCTGGCCCTGCGTGCCAAGCAGGCCCACGTGAGGGGTGACGCCGGCGCGCTCGAACGGGACGGCGCGGAGAGCGAGGCGCTGTTTCGCCGGCTCGGCGACCGGTGGGGCCTGCTGCAGGCCACCGAGTGGCTCGGCGCCCATGCCGGGTTGACCGGCGACTACGAGCGGGCCGCCCGCCTGCACCGCGACGCCCTGCGCATGGCCGAGGAGCTCGAGCTGTGGCCCGACGTCTCCGGGCACCTGTCCTGGCTCGGCTGGATCGCCATGCAGAACGGCGACTACCGCCTGGCACGCGACTACTGCCGCGAGGGCCTGCGGCTCGCCGTCGAGCAGGGCTCCCCCCTTGGGACCGTGTTCGCCGAGATGGGGCTGGCCTTCGCCGCCCGCAGGGAGGGCGACCTCGATGTCGCCGAGGCCCACCTGCGCGTCCTGATGGACGCCGCCGAGCGGCAGGACGAGGGACCGGGCCGCCCGCTGTACCTGCCAAGCGTGCTGGTCGAGCTCGGGTACGTCGAGGAGCTGCGCGGGAACGCGGCGGCGGCGCTGGCCCGGCATCTGGAGGCCTTCGCGGTCGGCCGGGAGCTCGGAACCCTGGGGGACATCGCCCAGGCGTTGTCCGGACTCGCCGGCGCGAGCGCGCTCGACGGCCGCCCCCACGATGCCGCCCGGTTGCTGGGCGCGGCGGCGGCAGCCCGCGAATCGATGCGCGTCGCGGCCACCCCGGCCGAGCGGGGCGACACGAAACGGACGACCGCCGCGGTACGGGCCGCCCTGGGCGACGACGGCTTCGCCGAGGCGTTCGGCCGAGGCCGCGAGCTGCGGCCGGACGAGGCCCGCGCCCTGCTCGACCAGGCGGGCGTCGGCTGACGAGCGGCAGGAGCAGGCGGGCCGGCACCACCGGCGACGCAGCATGCCGTCGACCAGGTCGTCGTGCTCGATGGCGACCGCATCGCGCGAGGTGGCCGCCCGGCGACCATGTTCCCCGGCAATGCTAGGGTAAATGAACATGAAAACCATTCCCATTTCTTTGGGTGTGGCGGCCGCTGTGCTGGCCCTGGTCAGCGCGTGCGGAAGCGGCACGGCGACGACCACCGCCTCCGCGCCACGGGGGACGCGGGTGACGAGCTGCGGGGTCACGCTGGGGATCCCGGCCCCGCCCCAGCGGGCGGTCGCCATGGAACAGAACGCGGCAGAGATCATGCTGACCCTGGGGCTGGCCGACCGCATGGTCGGCACCGCCTACCAGACCGACCCGGTGCTGCCCGAGTTGGAAGAGGCCTACGCCCGGGTTCCGGTGCTCGCGCCGCAGTATCCGGGCCGTGAGGCGCTGCTGGCCAAGAAGCCTGACTTCGTCTACTCCATGCGCGCCTCGGCCTTCGCCCCCGAGGCCGCCGGATCCCGGCAGGACCTCGCCAAGCTGGGCGTCCCCGCGTACCTGTCGTCCAACGACTGCGAGGACCGGGCGCTCATCCCCGCGACGGCCGAGTTCGAGGCGATCTTCGAGGAGATCGACGACGTCGCCACCGTCTTCGGGGTGCGCGAGCGGGGCCAGGCCGTGGTCGCCGACCTGCGCCGGCGGCTGGAGGAGGCCAAGCGCTCGGCACCGGAGGGTCTCAACGCGAGCGTCATGTGGTACTACTCCGGCACCAAGACCCCCGCCATCGCCGGAGACACCGGCCTGCCCGGCACGATCACCAGGCTGCTGGGAGCACAGAACGCGTTCGCCGACGTGAAGCAGCAGTGGCCGGAGGGCAACTGGGAGGAGATCGCCGCCCGCGACCCCGGCGTGATCGTGCTGGCCGACCTCACCCGCGGCGGCGACGGCGACAGCGCCGAGGCCAAGAAGCGTTTCCTGCGCGAAGACCCTGTCGCCTCCAAGCTCACCGCGGTCAAGAACGACCGCTTCATCGTCGTCCCCGGCTCCTCCGTGGACCCGTCCGTCCGCAGCATCACCGCCGTCGAGCAGGTCGGTCAGGGCCTGGCCCGCCTGTACGGCTGAAAGCACCACCGATAGGAGACCCCCTTGACCACCCCCACCACCTCCCTGGCCCCTCGCGACCTGCTGGCCCGCTGGGAGGAACAGCAAAGCGCCTACGTCGCCCACCGCGAGAACCGCTTCGAGGTCATGCTGGACGTCCTTCGCCTGCACTCCCCCGCCGAGCCGACCGTGCTGGACCTGGCCTGCGGGCCGGGCTCGATCGCGGACCGGGTGCTGGCCCGCCTGCCCGGCTCCCGCGTCGTCGCCGCGGACTACGACCCCGTGCTGGCCCGGCTCGCCGAGACCGTCCTCGGCGAGTACGGCGAGCGAGCCACCGTGATCGACGCCGACCTTGCCGAACCCGGATGGAGCCGGCGCTTCACCGAATGGAGTTTCGACGCCGTCCTGACCTCGACCGCGCTGCACTGGCTGTCGCCTCAGCAGTTGCTCGGCGTCTACACCGAACTGGCCGCGATCCTGCCGCCCGGGGCGGTCCTGCTCAACGCCGACCACCTCCGCTTCGGGGCCGAGCATCCCACCCTCGCCGAGATGTCGGCTCGCCATGACGAGCAGGTGCAGCAGGCCGCCTTCGCCGCCGGCGCCGGCACCTGGGGCGAATGGTGGACCCTGGCCGGGCAACTGCCCGACCTCGCCCGGCGGATCGCCGAGCGCGAGCGGCGTTTCGCCGACCGGCCGCCTCAGCCCCTGGCACCGTTGGCCTTCCACCAGGCCGCGCTCCGTACGGCCGGCTTCACCGAGGTGGGCACCGTCTGGCAGTACCTCGACGACTACGTCGTCTTCGCCAGGCGATGAGGAAGCGCGGTACGGCCCTCGCGATCGTCGGGGGCCTGCTGCTCCTGGCGCTGTCGATCGCGGCCGCCTCCGTGGTGGGGGCCGCGGGGTTGTCTCCCACCGATGTGCTGCGCACGGTCGCGTCCCATGCCGGCCTGCCGGTGGAGCCGCTCTCGCCGCTGGACGACGGCATCATCTGGGAGCTGCGCCTGCCGAGGGTGCTCCTGTCCGTGCTGGTGGGAGCCGGCCTCTCGGTGTGCGGGGCCGTGCTGCAGGCGCTGACCCGCAACCCACTGGCCGATCCCTACCTGTTGGGGATCTCCTCCGGCGCCTCCACCGGGGCCGTGGCCGTGCTGGTTCTGGGCCTGGGCGCCGGCACCGCGGCGCTGTCGGCGGGCGCCTTCAGCGGCAGCGTGCTCGCCTTCTGCTGCGTGCTCGCCATGGTCGGCCGGCAGTTCGGCAGCACGATCCGCGTCGTGCTGGCCGGTGTGGTGGTCTCGCAACTGTTCAGCGCCCTGACCAGCCTCACCGTGATCTGGGCGGCGGACGCGCAGAGCACCCGCGGAGTGACGTTCTGGCTGCTCGGCTCGCTGGCCTCGGCGAGCTGGGCCAGCGTGGCCTTGTGTGCCGTCGTCGCGACGGCGGGAATGCTCGCCTGCTGGCTGGCGTCCGCCGCGCTGGACGCGTTCGCCTTCGGCCGGGAGGCCGCCGCGTCGCTGGGCATCGCCCCGGCCAGGACTGAGCTGATCCTGTTCACGGTCACCGCGCTCACCACGGCGGTGCTGGTCGCGGCGAGCGGCGCGATCGGCTTCGTCGGCTTGATCGTCCCGCATGCCGTGCGCGCTCTCACCGGCGGCCGGCACCATGCCCTGCTCCCCGCCTGTTCCCTGTACGGCGGCGTGTTCCTGCTCGCCGCCGACACCGTCGCCCGCACCGCTTTCGCACCCCGAGAGATTCCCGTCGGCGTGCTGACGGCGCTGATCGGCGTCCCCGCCTTCGCGCTCATCATGTCGCGGAGAAAGGAGACGCCGGCGTGAGCCTGCGCGCCCATGACGTCACGTGGACGGCCCAGGGCCGACCGATCGTCGACGGGATCACCGTCGAGATCACCCCGGGTGGCCTCACGGGGCTGCTCGGCCCGAACGGCTCGGGCAAGTCCACTCTCCTGCGGTTGCTCACCGGGCTGCTGCGACCGCGGGGCGGCGCGGTTCTGCTCGACGGCCGCGACTTGGACCGTCTGCCGCGGCGCGACGTGGCCCGCCGCATGGCGGTGGTCGCCCAGGAAGTGAGCACCGACGCGGAGCTGACCGTCCTCGATGTGGTGCTGCTGGGACGTATCCCGCATCGCCGCCGCCTGGCGGCCGCCGCGAGCGAGAAGGACCTGGCGCACGCCCGCCGCGCCCTGCGCCGGTGCGGCCTGGCCGATCTGGAGCACCGCCGCTGGTCCACGCTCTCCGGCGGTGAGCGTCAGCGGGTGAACATCGCCCGCGCACTCGCCCAGGAACCCTCAGAACTGCTGCTCGACGAACCCACCAACCACCTGGACATCGCCCACCAGCTCGCCCTTCTGGACCTGCTCGCCGCGACCCCCGTCACTGTCGTCACCGCCCTGCACGATCTCAACCTCGCCGCCCAGTACTGCGACCACCTCCTGCTGCTCCACGAAGGACGGCTCATCGCCGCGGGCCCTCCCGGACGGGTCCTCACCGAGGAGACGGTGGAGCGCGTCTACCGTGTACGAGCGGAGATCACCACCTCTGCCACGGGCCGGCCCAGCCTGCGGTTCCTGAGTTCATCCATCCCCTGAACCTCATCCGAGTCGACCGCCTCGACGTGGACGGCCCGCTCCGCCCGGCCTCAAACCCTGTCGCCCTTGGTGAGTGATCGGCCTACTCTGGCCGTATGGCCCACGGAAAGACCTCCTTCGTCTGCTTGCCTTGCCGAGCCTCGTACAAGCAGCCATATCCAGGCCTGGGCCTTGACGATCGGCTCTGCCCTCGATGCGCCCAGCCGCTTGTCCATGTCGGCTCCGCCTTCGCGGCTCCGCGTCGTAGGGACAGCGCAGGCTGGCGGACGCTCTCGGTGCTGCTGCACGCGGGTGTCCGCTTTCACAAGAGTTGTTGTGGGGGCCCTGGTTACCGCCCGCGCTCGCTCAGCGAGGTGCGCGCACGAATGGCGTACGCCCGGAGAACCGGAGAACCCTTCTCCAAAGCTCTGGTGCGCCGCGAACTGCCCTAGCCGCGACCTCCTGGCGCCTTTTCCAGCTTGTCGGGCGCCGTCGCCTGGTGCTCGGGCAGCACGTGGGCGTAGGTGTTCATCGTCAGCACGATCGTGCTGAGGCCGTGCCGACCTCGCACCGGAAGAGGTGCCACGCCGACTGGGGGTGACCCCGGCCCCGCCGCTCAGCGGAGCCGGATGAGATCCATCTGGAAGTTCTTGTGCCAGCTCTGGCCGCCGTCGGTGCTGATCTCACCGACCTCGTGCCAGGACGTACGGGTGAACTGAAGGGTGTACCTGATGGTTACGCCCGGCATGGACAAGGTCCACTGGAACGTATCGTCGCCGACGACGGGCACGCTCGTGGTGACGTGGCCCTGGGAGAACGCCTCCCAGCGGTACTGCGAGGTGGTGTCGTCGTAGTTGATCACGGCGAGTGCGCTGTCCACGATCCTCGTAGGGTCGGCCTTGTCCCGCCCCAGGCCCTCGACGGAGATCACCGAGCCTTGCACCTGGCGCCGGACCCGCTCGGTCTGCAGGAACTCCTGGCGGGTGCCGGAGGCGGTGATGGTCCAGCCCGAGCCGACCCAGCTGCCGACCATGAAGGAAAGCCGGTCCATCGCGGCCTGCTGGGTGGGGACGTCCAGTGACGTCGCCGGGCTCGCGGGGGCGGCGACGGATGCCGCCGCAGGTGTGACCGCGAGCGCCACCGCGCACAGGAGCGGCGACAGTAAACGGATCAGTCGCGTCATGGGGTGTCCTCGATATATCGGTCTCATCGGGTGAAGGCCAGGCCGCGCGCCGATTCCGTGGGAGCCGTGGCTCGGCTGATGCCAAGCGTGGGGTGGGTCACCAGATAGAGGCCGGTGGCGGCGTCGTAGAGGTCGTTGGCGTCCATCCGCATCGGGGCCTGTGTGCTGTCCGCGGCGGGCACGTTCCCGGCCGCCCGGACCTCGGCCGTGTGGGCGGCGGCGATCAGCTCGTGTATAGGGGCGGTGCCGCCGGCGGAGCTCGCGTCCACCAGGTCCGACAGCCCGGCCGTGATCGAGGCGAACGCCGCACCGGGCCGCTTCGCGGACGCGTCCCTGACCAGGTGCTGGGCGAGCCAGAAGTAGCCGGCCCGGCCGCGGTACTGCCGGTAGACCGCCGAGACCATGGTGAACAGCCGGGTGTACGAGTTGCGGTAGAGCGCCTCGTAGAATCCCCGGGCCTCCGATTCGCCGACGTCCCCGTTGACCGTCGCCGTGATCGAGGCCGCCGCGAGCAGGCCGCTGTAGAGGGCCAGGTGGACCCCCGTGGACAACAGCGGGTCGAGGAAGCACGCGGCGTCGCCGGCCATGAAGTACCCGGGGCCGCAGAACCGGTCGGCGACGTACGAGAAATCCTGCTCGACACGGACGGGGCCGATGAACGTGCCGTTCGCGACCAGTTCGGAGACGGTGGCCGATTCGGCGACGAGCGCGTGGAACATCTTCTCCGGCGACTCGAAGCCGGGCTTGCGCTCCAGGAAGCGCGACTGGAGCGTGACGAAGCCGACGCTGTAGATGTCGTCGCGCAGCGGGATCACCCAATACCAGCCCTCGGGAGAGGAGATGACGTTGATGCCGCCGCCGGGAGTATCGGGGAGCAGCGCGCCACCCCGGTAATAACCCCATATGGCAACATTGCGGAAAACATCGTGCGGCTTGCGATTGCGCAGGTGCTGCACGGAGATCACGCCCGCGCGCCCGGACGCGTCGACGAGAAAGTCGAACTCCTCGGTGGCGGTCGTGCCCTTGTACTCCCACTCGGCTGCGCACGCCCGGCTGTCCGCGAAGTGCACCCGCCTGACCCGGGCCCCCTGGATCACCTCGGCACCCTGGTCGGCGGCGTGGTCGAGCAGCACCTTGTCGAAGTCGGCACGGTCCACCTGCCAGGAGCGCACCGCCGGCCCGAACGTTCTGGACCAGTCGACGGTCCAGTCCCGCTCGGTGCCCCAGCGCAGCAGGAGGCCCTCCTTCACCGTGTAACCGCGTGCCTCGATCTTGTCATGCGCGCCGGCGTAGTCGATGATCGCGCGGCACGACGGCGAGACGGACTCGCCGACGTGATAGCGGGGAAACACGTCGCGTTCGAAAAGGCGGACGTCCATCCCGCGCTGCGCGAGCAGCGTCGCCGCGACCGAGCCGGCGGGGCCGCCTCCGATTACCATTACCTTCGTCATGAGTTGGGGTTCCTTCTTTTTTCCTGCGGTTACGTAGTTACGCATCGGCGCTGGTCGGATACGTATGCGCGCGGATCCGCCATACGTATTCTTCGACCTAATCTCGGCGTTATTCTGGACCGGACGTTGTCAAGAGCCGATGATGCTGTCGGGGCTGGAACCGCACAGAGGAGCACATCATGGGCTTGAGCAACCTCCGTTTGATCGTCCCGGTCGTCTACGCGCTCGTCGCCGTCGTCACCCTGGTGATCGACAGAACGATCGGCGGGATCGTGGTCGTCGTCGGCGCGATCCTGGTCGGCTTGTTCTTCGTGGTCTGGGGCCGTCGCCGGCCCGACCGCTCATAGCGGCGTCACCGCGAACAGCGCACCCCACGGATCCCGCAGGACTGTCGCGCGGCCGTGCTCCGCGGCGATCTCGGCGCCCCGGCGCTCGGCCGCGGCGAGCGTCGCGGGACCATCGCCCGTCAGGAAGAACGTCATCCATCGCGGCCTCGGCCCACGTCCACTGACGGCCTGGCTCCCGGCCCCGTCGAACACCGCCGCGTAGAACGCGGCGCAGCGGGCGGGGTCGTCCGTCCACAGCTCGTGGCGGCACCATGTGCCCGGCTCGTCCACCAGCACGACGCCGTCGGGCCGGTGCCCCTGCCAGAACCCCACGGCCGCTCCCGACGGATCCACGGCGAACAGCAGCCGCCCGTCGTGCCCGGCGTCGATCGGGCCGAACACCACGGTTCCGCCCCACTTCCGCACCCGCTCCGCCGCGGCGTCGGCGTCGGCGACCGCCAGGTAGGTGTTCCACGACGCGGGCAGCCGCTGCCCCGGCGGCACTCGGCCGAACCCGCCGACGATCCGCTCACCCAGGCGGATGTACTCGTACCCGCCGCTCTCGTCGAACGTCCACCCGAACAGCTCCCCGTAGAACGCTCGCGCGCCCTCGGGGTCGAGCGCCGCGTAGTCCACCCAGCAGGGCGAGCCCGGCTCATAGTGCTCGTGAATCGGCACGGGGCGCCTCCATCGCGGTCAGCGTCAGGTGGGCGCCGATGATCGGCGCCGTTGTCTCAGGCCGCTCGATGAGGCACAGGTGGCCCGCCATGGGAATCGTCCGGGTCTCACACCGGGGAACCGTCGCGCGCAGCAGCTCGGCGCTCGACCGGAACGTCGACATGTCCTCCTCGCCGACCATGACCAGCGTCGACGCCCTGATGCCGCGCAGGTCCTCCGGCGCGTGGACGTGCCTGCTGAGGGCGTGCATCGCGCCGTTGCGCAGCTCACCCCAGGTGTGCCGGGCTATGATCCCGCGCAGCCGGGCCCGCAGCTCGGGGTGCCGCTCGGTGCCCCTGAAGATGTCCGGCGGCGACGTCATCCACAGGTCGGCGAGCTGCGCGCCGCTGGCCCCGAGCCGCGCCAGGACGGCCAGCGCGCGGTAGCGCTCACCGGTGCCGGGCTCGGCGGGCGCGCCGGCGATGGTCGGCGAGCCGACGATCAGCGCACGTACGGCCGCCGGGTCGTCGATGGCCATCTGCAGGGCGATCATCGAGCCGATGGATTCCGCCACGATCATGCGAGCCGAATGGGTCCTGGCGATCTCGATCAGCTCCGCCCCGAGCCCGGGCAGCGAGGTACCGGGCCGCAGCGGGCCGGACAGGCCGTGCCCGGGCAGGTCGACGCCGATGTGCCGCCACCCGGGCAGCAGCGCCCAGTGCCGCTCCCACACCGACGAGTCCATCGTGTAGCCGTGGATCCACAGCACCGCCGGGCCGTCGCCGTACGTGCGCAGGTGCAGGGTCATGAGTCCGCCTCCGGCCCGTCTCCGAAGCCGGCGCAGAAGTGCCGGAAGGCCACGACCGGCGTGTCCGCGGCGTCGAACCGCTGCGGGGCGTCGACGTCCAGATGGTCCCAGACCACCTTGTCCTGCTCGAAGGCGTAGCGCGCGCCGTGGATCAGGGCGGGCAGGGAGCCGGTCTGACCGGGCCTGACCCCGATGGCCACCCGCCCCACGCAGCCCCGCCCGTCGGGGACCGCACCCGTGATGATCGTGTACGGCTGCCGCTCGTCGCCCAGTTCGGTGACCACCAGGTGCGGGCTGAACGCCCGGGCCATGAAACGGGAGGCGAAGTCCAGCCGCCGCTCCTCCTCCCAGGGCGGCGCCTTGGTGCGGAACTCGCCCTCGATGAGCAGCTCGTCGTGCTCGCCCATGCTGGCGTGCATGCCGCGGACCGCCGGCACCAGGTGAACCGTACGGAAGTGCTCGGCGTCGAAGGCGTTCTCCACGACGTACTCCGCGGGCACCGCCACCGGCTGGATCACCGCGCCGACGATCAGCAGGTCGGCGGCGATCTGCTTGATCGCCTGCTCGAAGCCCCGGTCGTCGCGGGGGGCGTCGGAGAGCCGGGCGAACAGGGCGGCGCCGGCTTGCACGGTCCGCAACTCGGGCACCGACAGGCGGCGCGTCGCGTCCCCCAGCGAGATCCGCTTGCCGTGGAACGGGCAGATCACGCAGCCACCGCTGAGCTTTCCGCCGTACCCCAGGTGGGCGCCCCGGTGCGGGCAGACGCCGTCGAAGACGCGGACCCGGTCGCCGTCGCGGACCGCGATCAGGCGGCGGTCGCCGAGGCGCAGCGGCGTCACGTCCTCGGTGAGCTCCTCCTCCAGCGCGAGCAGGAACCATCCCCCGTGCAGTGTCATCTCTCCAGCGCTCCCATCACCTCGGCGGCGACTCGCTCGCCGCTGGCCATCGCCATGTGGACCATGGGCGGGCCGAGGCGGCCGGCGGTGGCCTCCCCGGCGAAGAAGACGGTCTCGCCCATGGGCTCGGCCCAGGCGGCGGCGGCCCAGAGGGCCCCCACCGCCGGATACGTGAACGCGCCGCCCGTCCAGGGGTCGGCGCCCCAGTCGGCCACATCGATCGCCGTGGGCTCCAGGCCGCGGGTCCACGGCATCACCTCGCCCAGCAGCGCGGCCAGCCGGCCGCGCGAGCGGGCCGCCGTACGGGCCGCCCCGGCCGCGCGCTCCTTCGCCAGCACGTGCACCTCCGGGCGCCCCTCGGTGACGGTGACGAACCCGAGCCGTCCGTCGCCGTCGAAGACCACGACCGACTCGGGAGCCGGGCGGGAGTAGGTGACGACCGCGCACCAGGCGTCGCCGAGCCGCAGTTTGTGCGCCGCCGCCTGTTTGACGACGGACAGGCCGCTGATGGCGAGCCTGCCCTCGGCGACCAGGGGCGGCGGCACGGTGACGACGACGGCGCGCGCGGCCAGCGTGTCCTCTGCGGTCGTGACCTCCGCGCGACCGGGCGACCAGGCGACGCGCAGGACCGGGCGGCCCGTCCGCACGGCCAGGCCGGTGGCGAGCCGCGCCGGCAGGCGGTCGTATCCGCCTGGGAACGCGAACTGGCCCCGTCCCACCCGCTCGGCGCGCCGGGCGCGGGCGAGCCCGAGCGCGCTGAGCACGTGCGGGTCGGCCACCCAGTTCTGCCGGAACCATTCGTACGCGCAGTCGAAGGGCGTGGCGGGGGGCGCGTTCAGCTTCAGCCACTCGGCGACCGACACGTCCTCGGTCGCGGTGGCGAGCAGCCGCTCCTCCAGCACGGGCGGTGACGCCCCTACGTCGGACAGCGCGGCTATCGGCAGCAGCGCGCCGTCGAGCAGGACCCTGGCCGACCGGCGCGGCACGGGCGCGGGACGCTCCTGGTCCGGCAGGGACATGATGGGGTTGCGGTCACCATGGATCACCTGCGCGCCGAGTTCGAGCAGGGACGGCCGGTGGGTGCGGATGCGGCCGCCGATCCGGTCGGCGGCCTCCAGCACGATCACCGCCAGGCCCGCGTCGTGCAGGCGTGCGGCGGCGGTCAGGCCGCTGACACCCGCCCCGATCACAACGACGTCGAACTCTGTCACGGTTGATCACCTTGTAGTAGCTTGTCCTTGATCCGATCGGGAGGACACGCGATGACGCTGCCCCGCCCCCTGCCCGGCGATCTGGCTCATCCGTTCTCGCCGCGCGGTCTGGCCGACCCGTACCCGGCGTACCGGTGGCTGCGGGCCAACGATCCTGTGCACTTCGACGTGACCTCACGCATGTGGCTGCTGACCCGCCACGCCGACTGCGTGCTGGCGCTGCGTGACCCGCGCTTCTCCGCGGCGCTCGGCCAGCGGGAACGGGTCAGGCAGGACGACCTGCCTCCGTCCATGCTCACCACCGACCCGCCGGAGCACCAGCGGCTCCGCTCGCCGGGCGCGCTGCTGATGGGGCCCGCGGCGGTACGGGGGTTGGCCGGTGGGATCGCGGACGAGGTTGACGCGTTGCTGGCCGGCCTGGCGGGACGGGCCGAGATCGATGCGACGGCGGACATCGGCGAGCCGTTCGCAACGGGCGTCCTCGCCTGCCTGTTCGGACTCCCGCCCGCCGACCTCCCGGCCTTCGCCGACCTGGCCCGCCGCACGTCGGTGAACCTGGACCCCCTGGCGGGCCCCCAGGCCGCCTCGGCGGGCCGAACGGCGATGGGAGAGCTGACCGCCTTCCTGGACGCCCGCGCCGACCGCGCCGCCGCGATCGCCGGGGCCGCCTCCGGGGACGTCCCCGCTTCGCCGTTCGGGAGGCTGGCCGCCGACGGACGGCTGTCACGCGCGGAGATGCTCGGGATCGCCTCGTTGGCCGTGGTCGGGGGCTGGAAGCCGCTGGCCGAAATGGTCGGTAACGCCCTGCACAGGCTGCTGCCGCGGCCGGAGGCCGTCGAAATCGTGCGCGGGGACGGCGAAGCGGCGGTGCTCGCCGTGGACGAGCTGCTGCGGCTGGAGTCGCCGATCCCGTTCACGGTCCGGGTAACGACCCAGGCGGTGACTCTGGACGGGGGCACGATCCCGGCCGGATCCCGGGTGCTCGCGCTGATCTCGGCGGCGAACCGGGACCCGGACGTGTTCGACCGGCCCGACGATCTGGTGGTGACCCGCTCGCCCAATCCACACCTCGCGTTCGGCGCCGGTACCCATCTCTGCCTGGGAGCTCCACTGGTGAGGCACGCCGGGGCGGCGCTGCTGCGCGGCCTGCTGACCGGGTACCCCGGGCTGCACGCCGTGGGATCGCCGCCCGTGTGGTCCCGGTCGCTCGTGCCCCGGCGGCTGGAGAGGTTCACGCTCGCCCCCTGATGCCGGCCGTCACCGGACGTTGGGCCCGCGCCACCGGAACGTCAGCAGGCTCAGCACCAGCGCGGCCACGCACCACGCCCCGAGCACCGCCGCGATCCGGCCCAGCTCCCACGTGCCCGCGGGCTCCACGACAGCGAAGCTCTCCGGCAGGAACACCGACCGCAGGCCCTGGGTCATCCACTTCAGCGGGAACCACGCGGCGATCGTCTGCATCCAGGCCGGCAGCTGGCTGTAGGGGAAGAACACCCCGGAGATGAACTGCAGGACCAGGAACGGCAGGGTGACGATGGCGGGGGCCGACCGGGCGTTCGGGATGAGCGCGCTGAAAGCCACGGCCAGCAGCGAGCAGGCCGTGGCGCCGAGGACCAGCACCCACACGAAGGTGAGCCAATGGTCGACGGTGCCCGGCAGCGGCAGGTGGAACAGTGTGACGCCGACCGCGATGAGGATCAGCGCCTCCAGCACGCCGGTCACCACGACCCGCACGATCTTCCCGGTGAAGTACGCGGACTTCGGCATGGGCGAGGATGCCAGCCGGCGGATCATGCCGGTGTCCCGCTCGATCGCGATGCTGATCGCCAGGCCGTTGAAGCTGACGCTCATGATGCCGCAGGCGATGATCCCGGCCACGAACACCTGCTTGAAGTCCGTGTGCGTACCCGGGACGGTGCCGGAGAAGATCGAACCCAGCACCACGAGCAGCACCACCGGCAGCAGCAGCGTGAAGAACAGCGACTGCCGGTTGCGGAAGAACGACTTCAGCTCCACGGACGACCTGGCCACCGACGCTCGCCACAGACCCGACCCGGACGCCGGGATCGCGCGCTCGGCGGGCCTGGCCACGGCCGTTTCCGGAATGGTCATCGATTGCCCCCCTGGTTCTCACGGATGAGCTTGAGATAGACGTCCTCGAGCGTGGGGCGCTGGACCCGCAGGTCCGGCAGCTCGTGTACGCCCGCCTCCGCGGCCCAGGGGAGGATCGCGGCCAGGGCCTGCGTCGGGTTGTGGGTGTGCAGCGTGACGACGCCGTCGTCCGGGTCGGCCGACGGGTCGACCAGCGCGTCCGCGGGCAGCTGCGGAAGGGGCACGCCGACCAGGCCACCGGGGCGGGTGAAGCTCACTACGGCCGGGGTGTCGCGCCGGCCGCCCAGCTCGGCGACGGGGCCCGTCTCGACGACCCGGCCCGCCACGATGACGGCTGCCCGCTGGGCCAGCGCCTCCACCTCGTCCAGGTAGTGCGTGGTCAGCACGGTGGTCTTGCCCTGTTCGGAGAAGTACCGCACCAGCTCCCAGGCCTCCTGCCTGGCCTCGGGGTCGAGCCCGGTGGTCGGCTCGTCGAGGAAGATCAGATCCGGGTCGCCGACGATCCCGACGGCGACGTCCAGGCGGCGCAGCTGGCCGCCGGACAGCGTCTGCGCCTGCTTGCGCTCCTGCTTGCTGAGGCCCACCATCTCGATGGCCTGCCCGGCGGGGAGCGGCGCCGGGTAGAACGCCGCGAAGTGGTCGACGACCTCACGCACTGTGAGGTCGGAGTAGGCGCCGGTGCTCTGCGGCACGATGCCGAGCCGGGCGCGCCACTCGGGCCTGTCCTCGGCCGGGTCCCGGCCGAGGACACGCACGTCGCCACTCGTCCTCCGGCGAACCCCTTCGAGGATCTCGACCGTGGTCGTCTTTCCCGCGCCATTCGGCCCCAGCAGGGCGAAGACCTCACCGGGATGAACGTCCAGGTCGACATTTTCCACGGCGTGGGCGGCACCGTACCGCTTCTGCAGCCTGCGCACGTGAATGGGGTTCGCCTGATCAACGTCAGTGGCCATGACCTCTTCTCCGTCTCGTTTACCGCCGGGAATGATCAGGTGCAGCAGCAGCAGGGGCAGCAGCAGCAGTTGATGTCGCCCGCCGCGATCGAGTCGAGGTCGCCCTCGCTCAGCTCGGCCATGTCGATCTGCGGGGTCTCCGGGACGTGGAACTCGAAGGACCCGGTCTCGAGGCCGCGCTCCCACAGGCTGACCTGCACGTCGAGGTTGCTGTCGTGGGCGCCCTCGGGGACGTTGCGGACCAGCTGGATCGTGGCGCCCGCCGGCACCTCCAACCCGGCCTCGGCAAGGGCTTCGCGCGGGTTGCTGTCGAGCTTGGCCGAGAATTCCTCGCTCGACCAGGCGGTGATCAGGATGCGGGTGTAGGCGTTTACGAATTCCGTCCGCTCTCTGGGATTCAGGGCCATTGATTCCTCCTGGAGCCTTTCGCCGTCGCGGCGCGGCGCGCCGTCTCGAAACGGAGTCTTACACGCCTGAATTCCGTTGCCCAGACTTAATTTCCGAAGGCTCCAGATTAAGCATTGAGAGGCCTTGGAACGGGGAGTACTCTACAGGTGGATCAGCATGAACAATACGGCTTTCGAGTACGTATTCCGATCCCTCGAAATACGCATAACAAATAGCGGATTGCGTAATTGATTCGGAGAGTCCATGGCCGGGACGTACGTATCACCGCCTCTGTCACCCCGTCTGCCGCCCGGGCCGGGCGGCACCCAGAGCCTGCGCGCGATGCGCGACGCGCCACTGGAGTTCGTCACCGCGATGGCCGCGTACGGTGACGTCACGCGGCACGACGCCGACGGCGAGCCGGTCTACATGCTCAACCGGCCCGACCTGGCCCGCTACGTCCTGAAGGAGAACGGGACCAACTACACCAAGGACCGCACCCCCGACGACGCCATGCTCCGTCCGCTGCTCGGCAACGGGCTGCTGACCAGCAACGGGAAGGAGTGGGCGGCGCAGCGCAGGATGTGCGCGCCCGCCTTCCGGCTCACCGAGGTGGAGCGGTTCGACCAGGTCATCACCGACGCGGCCCGCAATCTGCTGGACCGCTGGAGCGACGGGCCGGACGGCCGGGCCGTGCGCGTCGACCACGACCTGACGGCGCTCACTCTCACGGTCATCGTCAGGGCCATGCTCGGAACCGACGTCGGCGCCATCGGCGCGGGGTTCGGCCGCGCCGTGGACGCGGTCAACCGCTTCATCGGCCACTACGTACCGACCGACGACCCGGACCCCGCCGACACGGCCAGGCGGTACGCCGGGTTCCAGCGGGCGCGCGCGTTCCTCGACCAGGTGACCCGGGTCATCATCGCGGCCCGCCGCAGCGGCGGAGGTGACGGGGATGACCTGCTCACCTCGATGCTCGCCGCCGGGCACGCGATGTCCGACACCGACCTGCGCGACCAGGTGCTGACGATCGTCATGGCCGGCCACGAGACCACGGCGAAGGCGCTGACCTGGACGCTCTACCTGTTGGACCGGCACAGGGACGCGGCACGCGCGGTGTACGACGAGATCGACGAGGTGCTGGGCGGGCGGCTGCCGACCGCCGGGGACCTGCCACGGCTGACGGCGTGCCGGCGGGCGATCCAGGAGGCCATGCGGCTCTACCCGCCCGTCTGGCTCATCTCGCGCCGCTCCGTCGAGGCCGACGTCATCGACGGGTACGACGTGCCCGCGGGGACGCTGGTGTGCATCAGCCCTTGGACGCTGCACCGGGACCCGAGGTACTGGGACGAGCCGGATGCGTACCGGCCCGAGCGGTTCACGCAGGAGCGGTCGGCGCGCCACCTCAGCCATCAGTACCTGCCGTTCGGCGGCGGGCCGCGGATCTGCATCGGGCGGCACTTCGCGCTGGTCGAGGCGGTGCTCGCGCTCGCGGTGCTGCTTCAGCGGCTGCGCCTGGAGCTGGTCGAGGGCTTCCCGGTCGAGCCGGAGGCGCTGGTCACCCTGCGGCCCCGGCACGGCATGATGATGATCCCGAGGCCGCGATGACGACGTCTCCCGTACGCATCGAGGCGGGCAGGGCCGGCTCGTACGACGCCGCCAACACGACATGGGGCGGCCTGGACGGCGAGGTGGCCCGGCTGGAGGCCCAGGCGGCGCTCTCCTTCGACGAGGAACTGCGCATCCTGCGCGACCTCGGCCTGACCAGGGCTGGGCCACTGCTGGAGCTGGGCGCCGGCTCGGGCGCCGTCACCCGTAGGCTGCGCGCCGCCGAGCCGGCACTGCCCGTCGTGGCCGCCGACATCGACACGGTCCTGCTGGCGCACGCCGCCGGCGCCGGGGCGCCGCTGCTGGCGGGCGATGCCGCCCGGCTGCCGTTGCGTACGGGATGCGTCGGCGGGGTTCTGCTCCGCTACGTACTGCAGCACGTCGCCGACCCGGTGCCGGTGCTCGCCGAGGCGCTGCGCGTGCTGCGCCCCGGTGGGGTGCTGGCCGTCGTCGAGGTCGACAGCATGCTGTGGGGGCTGGCCGACCCGATGTACGGCGAGCTCGGCTCGGTGCACCAAGCGATGGCCGCCGCCCAGCGCGACGCCGGGGGCGACCGCCAGATCGGCAGGAAGCTGACCCGGCTGCTACGGCGGGCCGGTTTCGCCGACGTCGTGCTACGCCCCTTCGCCACCACCAACGACGACCGTCCCACGGACGCCTTCGCACCGCACCTCGGGCCGGAGCGCCTGGTTCCGCTCGTCGCGTCGGGCGCGCTGTCGATGGCCCAGCTCGCGCTGGCGGCCGACAGGTGGAGGCGGTTCCGGGCCGACCCGGACGCGTGGGTCATGCTGCTCGGCTTCATCGTCACCGGGACCGCACCGGGCGGCCCGGACGTATCCCCTGAGAGGAAGCAATGAGCCCGTTCTGGAAGATCTTCATCGCCATCTTCTGCTACATCGCCGGCATCGTCGGCCTCGGCCTGGCCGTCCTGAACGCCAGCGAGAAGCCCCCCGCCACGACCCTCGCGGTGGTGTACGGCGTCGTCGGGGTGGTGTTCCTCGCCGGCGGCATCGTCCTGAGCCGCCGGCCGCGCTACTGAGCGCTTGGTGGCTGTCGCCGGGGCACCCTCGTGGTCCGGCGGCGGCCGGGGCGCCACTCAGGCGGGATCGCAGAGACGGATCTCCACGATGTCGCCGGGGGCGTAGGGCATCTTCCTGGCCCACGCCTCCGCCTCCTCGGCGGACTGCACGTCGATGACCCAGATGCCGCCGATCTGCTCGCGGCCGACAGCGTACGGGCCCGTGACGGCGGGACCTTCGGGACGGACCAGCTTGGCCGTGCCCGACCGGGTGAGTCCCGCGCCGAACTTCACGATGACACCCGCCTCGACCATCGAGCGGCCGAACTGGCTATGCGCCTCGGCCATCCGCTCTCGCTCGTTCTCGGTGAAGGAGTCCCAGAGCATTTCGTCGCCATGTATCAGTAGAACGAAATCCACCCGTCGTCCTCCCTTTCTGATCCTGCTCCGCGAACGGATCGCCGCATGACATGCCGGCCCCGGGGTGCGGGCGGGGCCACCGAGGCAGGTCTACGCTTCATCCTGCACGTTCGCAGCGACGCAGCTCAACCCGGTCACCCGGCCCGCGCGGCAGGCGCTCCGACCAGGCGACGGCGTCCTGCTCCGACGGCAGGTCCAGGATCCAGAAACCACCGAGCTCGGACTCCCGGTCCTCTCGCGGTTTCTCGCCGGCCGATTCGGGGCGGGCCAGCCGCGAAAGCCGTAGACCACCCGGACCCCGGCCCTGCGCAGGTCGGCGCCGAAATCACGGTGCAGTTCGAAGTGTTGCCGCCGCTCTTCGGCGGTCATCTCGGTCCAGGCCAGTTCGGCCCCGTAAACCAGCAGCGCGAATTCCATCGCCTCTCCTTGCTGACAGTGATGTTTATCAGTCAGATCTGCCGTCTGGCTAGACGCGCGAACAGGCCGTCGGAGTCCGCGAGCAATTCGTCGTAGCCGCCCTGCTGCACGATCCGGCCGCCGTCCATCACGACGATCTTGTCGGCGTCCTTGATGGTGGACAGGCGGTGGGCGATGACGATGCGGGTGGCGTTCATCTGGCGCGTGCTCTCGGCCACCACGTTCTGCGCCGGGTTGTCCAGGGCGCTCGTGGCCTCGTCGAAGAAGACGATGCGCGGCCGGGACACCAGGGCCCGGGCGATCATGATGCGCTGCCGCTGGCCGCCCGACAGGGTGTTGGTTCCCTCCGAAAGGACCGTGTGCATGCCCATCGGCATCGCCGCGATGTCGTCGGCGATGCCGGCCATGGCCGCGGCGTCCCAGGCGTCGTCGACCGTGTGGTTGGTGCTGCCCACGATGTTCTGCCGGATGTCCCCGGCGAGCAGGGCGCCGTTCTGCAGGACGACGCCGCACTGCCGCCGCACCGCCCCGATGTCGAGCTCGGCCAGGTCCTGGCCGTCGTACAGAACGGTACCGGCGACCGGATCCTCGAACCCGAGCAGCAGGCGCAGGACCGTGGACTTTCCGCTGCCCGTGGGACCGACGATGCCGACGAACTCTCCCGGCTCGACGGACAGGTCGATGTCGCTGAGCACGAGCGGACCGTCCTCGCCGTACCGGAACGAGACCCGGGACAGGCTGATCCGGCCGGACAGGTCGCCCGGGTCGGCCTTACCCGGGCGCTCCTCGGGCTCGGCCACCAGCACCGGGCCGAGCTTCTCCAGCATCGGCACCACGCTCATCGCGGTGATGGCGGCGCCGGTGAACTGCAGCACCGAGGCGATGAGCAGGTTGAACGCAGCGAAGAACGCGAGGAACGCGGGCACGCCGAGCGCCCCGTGCAGCGGCCCGGCCGCGACCGCGAAGACGATCAGCGAACAGACCAGGGGGAACCCCGCATTGAATGTGGTCACCAGGTTCTGCAGCCGCCGGGCCGACGCGGACGTGCTGCGCGTCCGCAGGAACTCCCGGGTCCACACGCTGAACGCCTGGTCCTCCGCCGCCGCCACCCGCAGTTTCGGGACGGCCGCGAGCAACTGGAACACCCGTGAGGACAGCCGTTGCTCCTGCTCGTACAGGCGGCGCTGCAGGCGTACCTCGAAGAAGCCGGCGGCGGCGCACACCAGCACGCTGATCAGCACGAGCAGCGTCGCGATCAGGGCCATCCGGACGTCGTAGAAATAGACGAGCACGAGGTTGGCCAGCCCAGCGAAGAGCCCGAGCGTCGCCGTGGTCATGACGCCCGACAGCATCTCCTGCGCGGCGCTGACGCCCAGAACCGTGGTGCCCAGCTCGCCGGTGGAGTACTGGCCGAAGAACGTGGCGGGCAGCGACAGCAGGCGCGTCCAGGCGCCTGCCTGGAGCCGGGCCGTCGACCGCCCCTCGATGCGCAACGCGGCGACGTTCTGAACAATCGACAGCGCAGCGGCCACGAACGCGCCCCCGATGACCAAGAGCGCCCCCTCGACGATCAGGTCGCGCTGGGCGGCGGCCACGAACGTGCCGAGGACGAGCCCCGTCATCGCGGGCACCAGCAGGCCGATGATCGCTACCAGTGTCCCGAGCGACGTCAGCACCCAGAAGTCGCGGGCGTTGCGGGCGAGCCCGAACCGTAGCAGCCCGGCCACCGAGCGCACCTCTCGCGGCAGCGGCCGGTAGAGCACCTCGGCCCGGTTGGACAGCGCCGCGGCGACCGCGCGGGTGACCGGGGTGACCCGGTTCTGGCCCGGCTGCGCGACCACGTAGTGCGAGCCGATGGGCAGCAGCGCCACTGGCGTCTCGTCGCCCTTGCGGAAGCCGACCATGGGGCCGAGATCCTTCTTCCACCAGGCGTCGTCCAGCCGCACCGACCTGGTGCGCACACCGGACGCCAGCGCGATCGCCTGCAGCGGGTCCGTCCGGGCGCCGTGACTGCCCCCGGGCGGCGGCGCGGTGACCTGGAAGCCCCCGTGCGACGCCACCAGCCGCGCCGCGGCCAGCGTAGGGGAGTCGGCGGTGACGTCGGCCAGCCGCACCCGCGCCTCGGTGTCGCGCACCAGCGCGTCGAACCCCTGCCGGGCCGCGCGCAGGGTGCCGGCCTCCCGCTCGTTCCTGCGGGCCAGCATCCCCTGCTCGCGTACGCCCTGCCGCTCGACGCGGCGGTCCACCGTGTAGAGGAACCGGGTGGTGTGCTCCACCCACCGGTGCCAGATCGTCTCGTCGGCGAGCAGCTCCCAGGTGGTCTTCGCGCGCAGCCGGGCGGGCCCGAGGGCGACCAGCCAGTCCCGCTCGGTCACACAGATCTCGGCGCCCCCGGTGAGACGGCCGGCGAGGCCCTCGGGATTCTCGACGGTGCCCTCCTCGACGGTGACCCAGCACACGCCGTCCACCGACCGGGCGGCCGCGCCACCGGCCAGCCCGGTGGACTCGCCGGGAGACAGAGGGACGAACTCGCGCGGTGGCAGCCTGTCCCGCATAGCCTGCGCCAGCGACACGATGCCGGCCTCCAAGCCGTGGACGAACTGCTTGACGGCGAGGCCGTACTCCGCGGTGGACTGCGTGCCGGACCGGCCGGTCGCCGACAGCCCCCGCAGCCTGGCGAGGGGCATGCTGGACACCCGGGTGCCCGGCACCGGACGGCCCACGATGCTGTGCTTGGGGCCTTTGGGGGCGCCGAGCAGCAGTGCGCCCTGGCGCAGCCGGCACAGGAAGTTCCACCGGCCCACCGGCCGGCCGTTCTCCAGCTGTACGGCGAACAGGTCGACCGCGCCCTGCTCGACGAGGAGCACCTCCCGCAAGTCGGACAGGACGAGCAGGCGGTCGGCCGAATAGTCCACGGGTGTCGCCGCCTCCGTGAAGAACGGCGCGAAAACGGTCACCGGCGCACCATCTCTCTCACAGGCTCTCTCGCCGGCTCTCTCACCGGCACCGCTGCGGGGCTTCGGACACGTCAACCTCCGTTGCGTTGGGCGTTCTCGATGAGCTTGGCGTAGTGGCCTCCGAGGTCGACCAGCTCCTCGTGGCAGCCGCGCTCGACCACCTCGCCCTGGTCGAGCACGAGGATCTCGTCGGCGTCCCTGACAGTGGACAGGCGGTGCGCGATGATCAGGCAGCCGCATCCGCGCCGACGCAGGTTGTCGGCGATGATGCGTTCGGTCTCCGGGTCGAGCGCGCTGGTCGCCTCGTCCAGGATCAGCAGGGTCGGCTGCACCGACAGCGCCCGGGCCAGCTCCAGCCGCTGCCGCTGGCCGCCGCTGAAGTTGCGGCCGCCCTCCCGCACGGTGCTGTTCAGTCCTCCCGGGCGGGCGCCGATCAGATCGAAGATGGCGGCGTCGCGGAGCGCCTCGACCACCACCTCGTCGCTGATGTCGTCGCTCCACAGCGTCAGGTTGTCTCGTACGGTCCCCTCGAACAGGGTGATGTCCTGGTCGACGTACGCCACGGACGCGGCGACGACCGGCCGGGGCAGTTCCTCCCTCGGGCGGCCGTCCAGCAGGACCCGCCCCGACCCCGGCGGATACACACCCGCCGCGAGCTTGCCGACGGTGGACTTGCCGCTGCCCGAGTTCCCGACGATCGCCACCCGACGGCCGGGCACCACGGAGAACGACAGGTTCTTGATCACCGGGGCGCCGATGGCGTTGTAGCCGAAGGACACGTCCTCGAACTCCAGGCAGCTGTCGAGGCGCCCGCGGCCCGGCGCCTCGGGCCGCTCCCGCCGCTTGAAGGCGTGCGCGACCGGGTAACGCTCCACGTCGTACAGGCGGCTGATGTCGGCCGAGATGTCCTGGAGCCGGCCGCCCAGGTTGGTCAGCTGTGTCACCGGCCGCGACAGCGCGCTGAGGAGCGTCTGGAAGGCCACCAGGATGCCGACACTGATCACCCCGTCGACCACCCGTAACCCGCCGATGAGCAGGATGAGCCCACTGTTGATCCCCGCCAGCAGCGGGGGCACCACGGTGAGCGTGGCGGTGGCCACGCCGAGCCGTTGCTTGGCGCTGATGACCTTGGCCAGGAACCCGGCCCAGCGCTGAAACGCGGTCGGCTCGGCGCCGGTCGCCTTGACGGTCTCGATCAGCTGGAGGGTGTTGAAGGTCGTGGAGGTGAGGTTGCCGAGGTCGGCGCGGAGCGCCGCCGCCGCGTCCGTGCGTGCCCGGGAGACGTGCCGCAGCACGAGGATGTTAAGCAGCGCCATGGCTACCCCGACCAGGCCGAGCAGCAGGTCGTAGCGGATCAGAACGGCGGCGTAGAACAGCACGAGCACCAGGTTGACGACGGTGATCGCCAGGTCACGGGAGAGGATCTCGGCGACCGTGTCGTTGGCCTGGACCCGCTTGGCGACCTCGGCCGGGCGGCGCTGCAGGAAGAACTCCACCGGCAGCCGCAGCAGATGCCGGAAGAACCGGGCCGAGCTCACCAGGCCGAGCCGGATCTCCAGCCTGAGCAGGTAGTGCCGCTGCACCGAGGTGAGCACGAACACCGCGAGCGCCGTCACGCCCATCGCCAGCAGCAGCGGCAGCAGGTAGCCGGGTTCGCGGCCGGACAGGATCCGGTCGATGTAGACCCGGCTGAACGCCGGCCCGACGATGCCCGGCACCACCAGCAGCAGGCTGGCGAGCAGGACCAGCGGCAGGGCCCGGCCCGACGGCATCCGCCGCGACAGCAGCGCCTGGCCGACGCGGGTGGGGCGGCCGCTGGGCGTGAAGTCGGGGCCGGGCTCGAACGTCAGCACCACCCCGGTGAATCCGGAGTCGAAGTCGGCCCAGTCGATCATGCGGGGGCCGCCGGCCGGATCGTTGACCGCTACGGCCTTCCTGCCGAACCGGGTGCGCACCCCCTCCACCACCATGAAGTGCTGGAACGCCCAGAAGATGATGGCCGGCTTGGCGACGGTCGCCAGGTCCTCGGCCTCCATCTGGAAGCCTCTGGCGATCAGGCCGTAGCGGCGGGCCGCGGCGATGACGCTGGAGGCCTTGGCCCCGTCACGGGAGACACCGCAGGCCGACCGCAGCTCCTCCAGAGGGACGAACTTCCCGTAGTACGCGAGGACCATCGCGAGAGCGGCGGCGCCGCACTCCACCGCCTCCATCTGAATCACAGTCGGCGTGCTGCTGCGCCACCGCCACCAGCGCTGCCGAAGGCCACCCCGTGCGGCCGGGCGCCGCGGCGCCGGCGCGTCGGCGGACCCCGGAGGCTCGGGAGACCGGGGCGGCATTGCCGTTGCCTGGCTCATTGTTGTCTCCTCCGGAGGAGGTTCTCCTTGATCGTGCTCATCGCACCGTGCGAACGTCCGATCCGTGATCGCTGCCGGGCCGCGCTCATCCGTGCCATGCCGGCGCCTCAGCGTCCGAGAAGCAGGTCGAAGAGCGTCTGACTGCCCAGGTCGATCGAGCCCGTGACGTTCACCTGTGACTGGAGCCGCACCGGCGGCCCCGCCTTCGTGGACCAGGCGTATCCGGACGCCGTATGCGGATCCCGGTCCAGGTCGACGATCACCAACCGGGGCGGGGTGCCCTTCAGGTACGCCCGCGCCGCCGCCTCCCCGCCGACCAGGTCGGATATCTCCTCGATCACCAGCGGGTACGTGCTGACCGACGCGACCCGGCCGTGCAGCAGCCCGAACGACCCCGGCGGCGCCGTGGAGACCGCGAGGTTGACCGCCCGGCCGGGGACGATGCCCAGCGTCTGGTCGGCCGGCACGAACAGCATCGCCACCAGCCGGTCGTCCGGGGCGTCGGTGCGCTCCACGGTCAGCAGGTTCTCGCCGACGGTGACCATGTGCCCGTCGTCGACCGCCGCGGCCACCACGTGCCCGGTGAACGGACTGGTGACCCAGTGCGGCGCACCGCTCACGGGGTTGATCTCGGCCACGAGCTGGCCCTGTGTGACCGTGTCATCGGGGTGGACGAACAGCTTGCGGACCATCCCCGAGTACGGGCTCTGCATCGGGGCGGTACCGCCGGGATGGGTGAGCAGGCCGGTGGCGGACACGCTGATCGGCAGCCGGCCGACGAAGGCCCACACGGTGACGCCCGCGACGACGATGAGCACCACGAACGTGGCGATCCAGCCACGCGGGGAGGCCAGCAGAGTCGGCGAGTCGAGCTCGTCGGGCTCCCGCATCCGCTGCAGTGCCTTGAACCGGAATCTCATGCGTCACCGCCTGCTGCCGACAACGAGCTCGCCGACGCTTCCCTCGGTGAGGTAGTCAAGCCCGCTCGCCGTGGCGAAGTCGGCGGCGTCTCCCCCGCCGAGGCCGCACACCGCGAGGCCCATGGCCGTGCCGACGAGGTAGAGCGTCTGGTAGAGCACGCCCACGTGCTTGAGCACAAGGGAGTAGGCGATCGTCTCGTACTTCCACATCACCCGGCCGAACCGCGCGCTGACCACGAGCAGCACCTGCGGGTCGGCCTCCATCACCGCCGCCGCCCTGGCCCGGTCCACCAGGATCCGGGTCGCCGGGCCGGGCTCGGCCACTCGCTCCAGCGCGTGGCCGGCCGTGTCGTAGTGCCACAGACCCGGCTCGACGCCCTGGCAGGAGACCACCAGCGGGTAGACCTCCAGCTCGTGGATGGACCCCCCGGACGGGTACGGCCGGTCGGCGAGCTGCTGCCCGTCCTCCCCGGTGAAGACCTCGCGCCGCCGCATCGACCGGTACAGCAGCTCGCCGAGCTCCCTGGCCGTGATCGGCTCGGCCGGGTCGTGCTCGCGCACGGAGCGACGGCGTTCCAGGGCTTCGGTGAGGGGCGGGTCGGCCTTGGCGACCAGCTCCAGGTCGGGCCGCGGCAGCGGAATCCGGGGGCCGGCGAACGCCGGAGGAGATGCGGGCTCCGGCTCGAACCGGGAACCCAGCGGGTACGACCCGCCGTACCGCCCGGTGACCCGAGGGCCCCGGCTGTGCGCGTGCAGCCACAGGTCGCGGGGGGACCACTGGGCGTGCGAGCGATCGTCCTCCTCCCCGGTGCGGGTGAGCAGGCCGGCCCCGGCGAAGAACCGCAGCGCCCGCCCGGCCCCGGGCAGCTCGGCCGGGGTGGTCCAGTCGGCCAGCGCGCCGAGGAGCCCAGCGGCGTCCGGGCCCAGCTCGACAACACCGGGGTGCCGCGGGGAGCGCACGGTCAGCACGCCGTCCTCGGCGGTGGCGACGGCGAAGCGCGACAGCCGCACCCTGGTGTCCGGGTCGAGGGGCGCGGCGGGCTCCACCGGGCCGGTGCCGACGGGGCGCAGCCGGACGCCGTCCGCGGCGTACTCCAGCAGGCCGTTCTTCGCCAGTTGGCGCAGCAGCATGTTCCACCGCAGCAGCCCCGCCAAGCCGTCGCCCGCGACGACCGTCGCCGTGAGATCCGCCTCCGCCACATCGGCGGTGGCCAGCGCCGACAGCGCCGCCTTCGCGCCGGGCGGAAGGTCGCGCAGCCGAAGCGTGCCCGCAGGCCCGCTCACCCCCAGCCGGCCGTCGGCCTCCGAGAGCTCGGCGTCGCGCCGGAGCCGGAGCCCGTCCGCCGGGCGGTCATGAGCCGGGGCCGCGGCTCCGGAAGCCGTGTGAGTCACCGTGTACCTCCGCAATCCGGCTAGAAGAAGACGCTCGTGGGGTTGAGGGCCTTCTCGGCGGCCGGCTCCGGCACCCAGCCGAGCGCGACCGGCACGTCGTAGAGACGTCCCGGCCCGAGGCGCCGCCAGAAGTGCCGCATGCCGGGCGCGATCACCCGCACCACGTTGAGCTCCAGGTCGGGGCGGGTCTGGTCGAGGACGACGACCTCGATTCCGCACGCCCTGGCCCGTGCGACGCAGGTTTCGACGTCCGCGGCCAGGTCGTCGCCGCCGGAGCGGGGATGGTCGGCGAGCGAGCGCGAGCCGAGCGCCGGATCGGGGACCAGCCACGGCTCGTCCGCCAGCCGGGTCTGCTTCCACCAGGCCAGCGTGGCGATGTCGTCGTCCAGGTAGACGGTGTTGCCCTGCTCGTCGCGCCGCTCCACCGACGGCAGGAACTGGTTGACCTCGGTGAGCGTCCTGATGGCCGCGATCCGCGGATCGAGGTGGGCACCGAAGCCGACGATGATGTCCTCGACCGGGTGGTCGATCCGGTGCGAGACCCCGACGAAGGCCGGGATGCCGAGGTCGCTTGTGATGTCGAGCAGCCAGATGCTCCGCCCCATCCCCGCGTAGAACTCGCGCAGGGTGTCGACATAGGGGTCGCGCAGCGAGTCCAGGTCGAAGGCCGGGCGCCGGGCCCGGTTGTACCACCACAGGGCGACCGCGTCGCGTTCGACGAGCTCGCAGAAGCCCTGCAGGATCGCCTCTTCCATCGAATTGCCCGACGCGTTCCCGTTGGAGTCGCCGACGCAGTAGAAGTGCCGGTCCAGGTCGGGATGGCCGTACCAGGCGTAGCCGGAGGGGACCAGCCGCTCGCGCTCGTCGGTGAGCGACCAGGCCGCCGACCAGTCGATCGGCAGGTCGGTGCGGAACCGCTCGGGCACCAGGTGCAGCCGGTGGCTCGGGTCGGCGTTCCACTTCTCCCGGCCGGCGTACTGGGCCTCGGAGAAGTGCAGCAGGGACTCGGGGTGGATGGCCGCGGCGGTGTCGAGGTCGTCGTACGCCGCCTTCCGGACCGGCTCCTCGCCGCGCCACACGCCCGAGTAGCGCTCGATGGCCTCGCACAGCGCGCTGACCCTGGCCTGGATCTCGGTGCGGCCCTTGCCTCCGCTCTGTCCGCGCAGGTTGCGGCGGAGCAGATCCATGTTGTCGCCGATCATGGCGAAGTTGTGGCCCGCGGTGAAGCTGTAGGTGACGCCGTTGTCCTGCTCGGCGAACGTGTGGAGCCGGGTCACCGCACCGATGAGCGGGCTGATGTGCTTCTCCAACCGCGCGTACGTACGCGTCGGCGGCTCGATGCGGTAGCCGCCGTCGGTGACGTGCCGCGCGTCGCGCGACGACAGCACCACCTTGGGACTGCGCTCGGTGATCAGCGACGGGTCGCCACAGGCCGGGCACTGCGGCAGGCGTACCAGGGTGTGCTCCATGGCGCCCAGCGTCCGCAGGTCGATCGTGGTCATCTTGGCTTCGAGCCGGGACGGGGCGCCCGTCGCCGCCGTCCGGGCCAGCTCCACCGCGAGCAGCCCGCCGGCCACGGCCGCCCCCGCCGGGACCGCTTCCTTCGCCGCGTGGTGCGCCGCGCCGCCCCCGTGCTTGCCGGCGAGATACCGCTCGACCTGCCTGTTTCCGCTGAGCCGCTGCGAGAGGCAGGCCCAGCAGCCGGTGCGCCCCGGCTGGATCACCGGGCCGATCCACAGCATCACGCCGACCGGCTTGACCAGTGCGTACGGATGGTCGGCCGCGAGATAGGCGGCGTTGAGCCGGGCCAGCGCCGGGTCGAGGTAGTCGTTGACGACGACCACGGACAGGGCGCCGCCGGGTGCCGCGGCCTCCTCGTCCACGCTCGCCGTGCGGACGCGCAGGCCGTGGGCGCCGAGTTGCGCGACGACCGGCCCCGGGTCCACGCCGTCGCCGGCGACGACGGTGAATTCGGTGCGAGACAGGGCCTCTTGAGCGTTCGCCGGATCGACGCCCTGTGCGTCCCAATAAGCGAGAGTGTGGTCCGGCCAGTCGGGCCGTCCGTTCGCCAGGTGGCCGAACGCCGCGAATTTACGGATCGCGAGGAGGACCTGGGCAAGCGGCAGCTCCCCGGTCAGCGCCTGTGCGATGTCGGCGATCGTGTGACGTCCGTCCAGGTAAGGCAGGACCTTGACGGCCGCTTCGCCCTGAACGAGATAGTGCTGGCCTTCGGCTAAGAGGAACACCTTCGATCCGTCGACCACCTGGGCCGTGAAATGCGCCTTGAGGCGTGGGCGGTCCATGGCTCCCCCCGCAATACTCAAATTGTCATTGATCGCAACGTTTCACCGGAGCCGGAGGGATGTAAAGACGCAATTCTGGCGTACGCATTCAGTGGGTATTTTCGTGTACAGCATACGGATACGTACGTGAAGTGCGTACTTCCCGGACCGTCCCGATCCCCCGTTTCGGTCAAGATCTACGCAGTTCATGCGGGCGAGCGCCCTCCATACATGAAACTTCGACAATCTGTCCACTTAAGACCCGGTAAGTCCCTTTCGTGGCAAATCGGGTATTGACAAGCGGCCAGTTGTACGCGGCATGATCCTCGTAACAGACGTAGCGCATCCCGCGGGGGAGCGATGTCCTCAGGGCAGCCGGTGCTGCACCGTGACTTCGAGCTGAATACGATTCGGGGGGCACTTTCAGGCCTGTCGGCGGGGCGGCCGGCCGTGATCGTGATCGTCGGTTCCAGGGGGGTCGGCAAGACCACCCTGCTGCAGGCTGCACTGACGGGCCTGCCTGATGTCGGCGCCGCGCTCATGGCGCGCGGCCATCCTGCGGAGCGCGACTTCCCGTTCGGCGTGGTCCGCCAACTGTTCGACCCGCTGATGGGCGGCGCCGCCCACCGGCCGTCCGTCGAGCCCGCCGCGCTGACGCTCCCGGGGAGCGGGTTCGGCCCGCCGTCCGCCGGGCTCGTCGCGCCGGACCTGCTGCAGAGCCTGTACGGGGCGACGCGCTCCATGACCCGCGCGCAGCCGCTGATCATCGCCGTCGACGACGTCCACTGCGCCGACCCCCAGTCGGTCCAGTGGTGTTCCTACATCGCCCGCCGGCTTGACGGCCTGCCGATCCTCATGGTCCTCACCGTCGGGTCCGACGATCCCGCCGGCCGCGACATCATCCGGGACATCGACGCCCTGCCGTACGCCCACGTGCTCCGGCCGGCCCCGCTCTGCCCCACCTGCGCCCGGCGGCTGCTGGAGACGGCGCTGGGCGGACCCGTCGACGCCGGTGTGGCCGACGCCTGCCACCGGCTCGCCCAGGGGAACCCGCTGTTGCTGCACCAGCACGCCGACCGGCTGGCCGCAGCGAGCGTGCGACCGGGTGAGGCCGAGCTGTCGCAGGTGCTGAAGATCGGGGCCGCGTCGATGACCGAGACGGTCGCCGGCTGGCTCGCCGACCGCGACCCCGCGAGCCTGAACCTGCTGCGGAGCCTGGCCATCGTCGCCCCTGACGACGGGCTGGAGGTCGCCGCCATGCTCTCGGGGTTCGGCCAGCTCGTGGCCGAGGAGGCGGGCGAGACGCTACGCCGCACCGGCCTGCTCGTCGGCAAGCCGCCCGACTGCTTCGCCCACCCGCACGTCCAGCACACGATCCTGGCCGGGATGGACCCCGCCGACCGCGAGAACCTCCACCGCAGGGCGGCGTCCCTGCTCTACCGCCTCGGTGCCCCGGTGAACCGGTCCGCCCGGCATCTGATGTCGGCCGGCGCGACCGGCGACCCGTGGTCCGTGACAGTCCTGCGCGAGGCCGCCGGGGAGGCGGCGGCCGGGCACTCCTGGGAGCGCGCGACCCGCTATCTGCACCGCGCGCTCGCCGAGTCCGGCGACGCCGACGCCGTCCTCAAGGTCACCGCCGAGCTCGGCGCCGTGGAGATGCACCGCGACCTGCCCGCGTGTCTGCGGCACCTGCGCACGGTCTCCGGCCGGGTGCGCGCGTCACCGGGCAACCTCCCTGCGATCGCCCCGTTCGCCGACGTCGTGGTGACCGTCAACTCCGCCGAGGCGGGCGACATCTTCGCCGACGCCCTCCAGATCGCTACGGAGGCGACCCCGGCCGTCGCGACGAGCCTGCTGCTCATCCTCGTCGCGCAGATCCTGTTGTCCGGACCGTCGGCGACGGTGCCGCGCGCGCTGCGAAAACTCGGGGGGTCGCCGCACGCGCCCGTCACCTCGGCCGCGCGGGAGTTCCTCAGCTCGCTCGCCCTGGTCACGAGCGCACGCGGGCGCAACATGAGCAGAACTCTCACGCTGGCCCGGCGCTGTTTCAACGGCAAGGGCGTGGTGCCGCTCGGGGCGATGCTCCCGCTCATCTGGAGCGACCGGACCGACGAGGCGTCGTACTGGTCCGAACGCGTGGTCACCGAGGCCCGCGCAGCCGGCTCCGGCACCCGGCTGGTCCTGTCGCTGCTGGTCCGCTCCGAGGTGCGCTATCAGCTCGGCAGCCTGAACGGCTCGCTGCACGACGCCAAGGAGGCGATCAGGTACGCGTCGGACGCGCACGCCGACGGGTTTCGCGTCGCCGCAGTGGCCGCCTCCGCGCGTGCCCACGTCGAGCTGGGCGAGCTGGACGTCGCCGAGTCGCTGCTCGCGTCGGTCGACCCGTACGGGGACTGGCATCCGCTGATCTCCGGTTATGCCATGGATTGCCTGGGTCGGCTGCACCTCGCCCGGGGCAGGGCGCGCGACGGCCTGCGGGTCCTGCTGGAGTGCGGGCGGCGACTCACCTCGTCCGGCATCGCCAACCCGGCCTGCGTGCCCTGGGGGACCAACGCGGTCCTGGCGTACATGCTGTTCGGCGAGCAGGCGGCGGCGCGGATCGTGGCAGAGCGGGAACTGGAACTCGCGCACGCCTGGGGCTCGCCGACGACGATCGCTCGTGCCCTCAGCGCCGGAAGCGTGGCGTACGAGGGAACCACCCGGCTCAAGATGCTGCACGAGGCCGTGGATCTGCTGCACAACAGGGCCAGCCGGCTGGAGTACACCCGGGCGCTGGTCAGGCTGGGCATCGCGCTGCTGCAGACCGGCGACGACCAGAAGGCCCGCGACACCCTGGCCGCCGGGCTCCGCCTGGCCAACGACTGCGGCGCCGTACGGCTCGCCGGTCTGGCCGACAAGCACCTGACGGCCACCGGCGCGCGCAGCCCTCGCGTGCGGCAGGACGGCGAGCACCCGCTGACGACCGGCGAGCGCCGCGTCACCGACCTGGTGCTGCAGGGCATGAGCAACCTGGAGGTGGCCATCGCTCTGTCCATCAGCAAGCGGACAGTCGACACCCACCTGGCCCGGATCTACCGCAAGCTCGGCATCCACACCCGCGCCGAACTCGCCGCGATCCTGACCGCCCTGTCGTCGTCCGGCCTGCCCGCCGATGACGCCGAGCAGCGGTCCGGGCCGCCATACGCCGGCCCGACCGAGATACAGGTGGTGCTCTGACGGGCCGAGCCATCGGTTCGGCCCGCAGTACGGGCTGTCCGGTTTCTCGGTCCGAGACGCGTCGCCATCCCGTCCGGCAGGCGTCGCAGGCCGAACTCGAAGCGTGTTCAGGCCGATGTGGTGAATCCGCGCGCGACGTCACACTCGCTCCCCGCCGGTCCTCTTAGGAGGCGTGACCGTCCCCGCACGCGCACAGCGGGCGGGACGGCGTGACCCACGGCGACAAGGAGCACTCGGCATGACCATTCTCGTCACCGGAGCCACCGGCACCGTCGGCCGGCAGGTCGTCCGCCATCTTCTCGAACGCGGCCGGAAGGTGCGGGCGCTGACCCGCGACCCCGGCCGCGCCGTCCTGCCGTACGGTGTCGAGGCGGCGGCGGGTGACCTCACCGACGCCGCCGGCCTGGAGGCGGCCTTCGACGGCGTCACCGCCGTCCACCTGATCAATTTCGGCGTCGGCTACCGGCCTCTCACCAACGGACGCGACATCGTCGATCTCGCGGAACGGGCCGGGGTCGGCAAGGCCACCGTCCTGGGCGGCTGGCAGGAGGGCACGCTGGAGCCCGCCGTCAGGGCCAGTGGCCTGGAGTGGACCTTCCTGCGGCCGATGCAGTTCATGGCCAACTTCCTGAACGACTGGGGCGAGTCGCTGCGGACCACCGGCCGGGTGCGTGAGCCGTACGGCGATCGCCAGAGCCCGCCGGTCGACGAATACGACATCGGCGCCGTCGCGGCGGCCGTGCTGACGCAGGACGGTCACGGCGGCAGGTCCTACCACCTCACCGGCCCCGAGGTGCTGACCGCGCGGCGGATGGTCGCGATCATCGCCGAGGCGACCGGCCACGACCTGCGGTTCGAGGAGCTCACCCCTGACCAGGTGCGCCGCGAGTGGAGCGTGCCGGGCCGGCGTCCGCCGCTGTCCCTCTTCCGCGCGTTCGCCGAGGCCGCGGGAGCCGACGAGGCGGACCTGGTGGAGAGCCTGCTGCGGATGTACGGCACGCCCAACGAGTACGCCACCAGGCTGACCGACCAGGTGGAGCAGGTCGTCGGCCGTCCACCGCGCACGTTCGCCCAGTGGGCCGCCGAGCACGCCCGTCACTTCCTGCCCACGACACGGGCCTGATCCTCGCTGACCACATGAAAGCGAAACCCATGATCCTCATCACCGGAGCCACCGGCGCCGTCGGCCGTCTCGTCGTCCAGCGGCTCGTCGCCGAAGGCGCCCGCGTACGCGCCGTGAGCCGCTCCCCGCGCGACGCTGCCCTGCCGTACGGCGTGGAGGTCGTCCAGGGCGACCCGGCCCGGCCCGACACCACGGCCGGACACTTCGCCGGCGTCGAGGCGGTCTTCCTGCATTCGCGCACCTTCGGCGACTCCGCCGACCGGCTCCTCTCCCTGGCCGCCGAGCGGGGCGTGCGCAAAGTGGTGGCCCTGTCGGCGATGAACATCGACGACCCGTTCGACCTGCAGCCGTCCCGCCGGCGGGGAGACCGGAACAAGGAGGCCGAGGAAGCGGCCGTCGCCAGCGGCCTGGCCTGGACCAGCCTGCGCGCCGGCAGCTTCGCCGGCAACACCCTGCGGGCGTGGGGCGCCCAGATCCGCGCCGGAGACGTCGTGCGCTACGTGCACGCGGGCTTCCGGGAGTCCGTGCTCGACGAGCGGGATCTGGCCGAGGTCGCGGCCCGCGCACTGCTCACCGACGAACTGGCGGGCCGCCGGCTGGAGCTCACCGGACCGGAGTCGCTGTCGCACGAGGAGATGGTGGCCGTGATCGCCGCCGCGCTCGGCAGGCCCCTGCGCTTCGAGGAACTCCCGCCGCGGGCCGTCGCTGCACACCTGATCGGCAACGGGCTGCCGGAACCGTTCGTGCGCGCCTTGATGGCCCGCTACGACCACTACGCCGGCCGCGACCAGCATCCCGCGACAGGTGAGGTCGACAAGGTCCTCGGCCGTCCCGCACGGACGTACGCCGACTGGGTGGCCGACCACATCGCCGCCTTCCGGAACGGATGAGCCCTCGATGCCGACCGCCTACGTCGTCACCGCTCTGGTGACCATCGCCTTCAACACCTTCTCCGGATTCGCGGCCATGACCCGGTTCGCGCCGATCATGCGTACCCTCGGCCCCGCGCTCGCCCGAGCCGGCGTGCCGGAGTCGTGGCTGGTCTGGCCGATCGGCGCGCTGAAGGCCCTGGGCGCGCTGGGACTCGCGCTCGGGCTACTGGGCGTGCCCCTCGTGGGCACGGCCGCCGCCGCGGGCCTCGTCCTCTACTTCGTCTGCGCCCTGTACACCCATCTGCGCGTCGGCGACTTCTCACCCCAGTTCTACCTGGCGATCGTGTTCCTCGGCCTGGCGGTCGCCACGCTGGCGCTCGATCCCGCCCTCGTGCTGCACGCGACACGCTGATCGGGCAGCCTGACACCGTGGTTTTCCCGGCCGAGGTCACACTCTCGTGCTCAACGGGCTCTTGAGGAGTATCCGTAACGGCAAGGAGTCCCATGATGCGTGAGATCCCCGCGGCCGACGCCTCCGAGGCGTTCGCCGGCCACCGCGAGTTGTTGTTCTCCATCGTCTACAACATGCTCGGCACGGTCGGCGACACCGAGGACGTGCTTCAGGAGACCTGGCTGGCGTGGGCGGCACGAGATGTGGCCGGCATCGACAACCCCCGCGCGTACCTGGTGCGTGTCGCGGTCAACCAGGCCCTCGCCCACCAGAGCGCGTTGCGCAGGCGCAAGGAGACCTACCTGGGCCCGTGGCTGCCGGAACCTCTGATCACCGGTCCCGACGCCGCCGAGCCCGCCGTACGCGCGGAGTCGGTGTCGATCGCGCTGCTGGTGATCCTGGAGACGCTCACCCCGCTGGAGCGGGCCGTGTTCGTCCTGCACGAGGTGTTCGCCTACCAGCACACCGAGATCGCCGCCATGCTGGACCGCAGCCCGACCGCGATCCGGCAGATCGCCCACCGGGCGCGCGAACACGTACAGGCGCGGCGTCCGCGCGCCCGGGTCGATCGGCGTACGCACCGGGAGGTGACCGAGCGCTTCGTCGAGGCGGCGTTCGGCGGTGACCTGCCCGCGCTGATGGAGATGCTCGCGCCGGACGTCGTCCTGTGGCCCGACGGCGGTGGCAAGTCGGCGGCGGGCGGGCCGCGTCCGATCCGTGGCCGCGACAAGGTCGCCCGGGTGGTCGTGGCCAACGCGCGCGGCGGCGTGGACGTCCGGCACCGCCAGGTCAACGGCGACCCCTCCGTGGTGATCTTCGCGGAGGACGCGCCCCTCGCCGTGATGGTGCTCGACCTCGACGCAGGCGGGGAGCAGGTGCGCGACATCTACGTGGTCAGCAACCCCGACAAGCTCGGATCCGTCTCCGACCACACCGCCGAGCAAGGTCCAGAAACCCCTGAAAGGCGTGACACGACGAGCCGATGAGAGTCACCGCACCGTGCGAGGCTCAGCCGAGCTCAGGTCGTGTGCGTTCCGGACCCGGGTGCCGGTCAACGGTGGAGCGCGTCGGGGGCGCTGTCCTCGATGAGGAAGCCTCCGGACTGGTGGTGCCAGAGCCGGGCGTACGGGCCTTCTGCCTGCAGCAATTCGCCGTGGGTGCCCTGCTCCACGATGTGTCCCCGGTTGAGCACGACAAGCCGGTCCATGCGGACGACGGTGCTCAGGCGGTGCGCGACCACGAGTGCGGTCCGGTCCTGCATCAGGCGCCACAAGGCTTCCTGGACGAGGATCTCGCTTTCTGAGTCCAGGGCGCTGGTCGCCTCGTCCAGCAGCAGGATGGGGGCGTCGCGCAGGATGGCCCGCGCGAGCGCGATGCGTTGCCGCTGGCCGCCGGAGAGCTTGACGCCACGCTCGCCGACCAGGGTGTCGAACCCGTCCGGCAGGGACTCGACGAACTCCGTGACGTGTGCCGCCCGCGCGGCCCGGAGGATCTCGGCGTCGGTGGCGCCCGGCCGGGCGAACGCGAGGTTGTCGCGCACGGACCGGTGGAACATGGCGGGTTCCTGAGGAACGTAGGCGATCAGGCTGCGCAGGTCGGCTTGACGCAGCCGGGCGATGTCCTGACCGCCGATCAGGATCCTGCCTCCGTTCACGTCCATGAGACGCAGCAACAGCCGGGTGAGCGTGCTCTTGCCGCCGCCGGACTGGCCGACCAGCCCGATCTTGGTGCCGCTGGGGATGTCGAGGTCCAGGTCGTCGAACAGGGGCGGGCCATCCGCGTACCCGAACCTCACCCGTTCGAAGCGGACGCCCGCGTCGGCCGGGCGCAGTGGCTGCGGATCGACGGGATCCACCACGGTCGGCGGCACGAGGAGCAGCTCGGTGAACTGGGCCGCCTCGGTGAGCACGCTCTCGATGCGCCGGTAGATCTGGTTGAACTCGAACATGATGCTGATCGTGTTCGTGTAGTAGGTGAACGTCACCACGATGGCCTCCACACCGAGACCGCCGCGGAGCGCCACGGCGAGGAGCAGGCCCACGGCGCTGGTGAGCACCGACAGCGGGGCGACGACGGTGTCCACCCGGAGGTTGCCGTAGTCCCAGGAACGGAGGGACAACCTGCGCTGCTCGGCGATCCGCACCCGATATTCGGCGGCTTCGCGATCCTCGGCGGCGAACGCGCGGACCGACTCCATATTGGTCAGCACGTCGGCGACGTGGCCCGACACCAGCACTCTGGCGGCCTCGCGTTCGTCGACCAGGGCCTGGCGACGGCGGATGAGCGGGGCGACGAGAACGCCGGTGACGATGATGAGGCCCACGAGGACGAGGACCAGCAGCGGGTGATATCGCCACAGCACCACCGAGGCGAAGGCCAGGGGGATCACCTTGGCCACGATCGAGAAGGTGAGCGTGTCGGCGAACTCCTCGAACCTGGAGGAGAACCCGATCACCCGCTTGGTCAACGAGCCGGCGAAGTTGTCATGGAAGAAAGCGGTGTCCTTGGCCAGCAACTCGTCCATGCCCACCACGCCGAGTCGCTCGATGCCCCGGGCGTCGGTGCGGTTCAGGAAGTGCAGCCCCACCCGCCACAGCGCCTCGCCCGTCAGCAGCAACGCGCCGAAGGTGAGCACGTACGGCAGCAGCGCGTCGATGGTGCCGTCCCCGCCGCCGGACAGATGCCCCACGAGCCCGGCCACCGCCAGCGGCGCCAGGTAGAACAGGCAGATGTTCCCCAGGGCCGGCAACGTCAGCGCGGGCACCGCGACCCGCCACTGGCGCCTCAGCTCACCGCAGTAGTAGCGCAGCGCCAGCAGAACCGCCGATCGCCGCACGGATGGGCCGTCATCAGCGTCCTCGATCGCCCCGAGCACAGCCATCAGCCCTCCCGAACGCCGACATCGCCGTGGCCATGCTGCCGCAGCGTGTACGGAGAGAGCGAGCGATTTTCCGCCACCCCGGCTACGGGGAGTAATCGACGTGGGCGCAGGCGAGGTTCTCCCACATCGGCTTCGAGGCGGGAGAATGGGGCGTGGTCCCGCGCGTGTATGGTCGCGGGTTGACAAGGGATCGCGGGTGCAGGGAGTGCTGATGGGCAGGCGGACGCCCCACGCCACGCTCCAGATGATCGCCGAGGAGACGGGCGTCACCCCCTCGACGGTCTCCCGGGTGCTGAACTCGACCTCCGAGGCGGAGGCGCGCCGCTGGGCGTCCATGGAGACGATCGAGCGTGTCCGCGCCGCGGCGGCCTCGCACGGGTACACGCCCAACCCGCAGGCGGTCGGGTTACGGACGCGGCGCTCCCGGCTGATCGGCGTGATCGTGCCGAGGCTTCAGGACTACGTCCTCGCCACGATCTACGAGGGGATCGACGAGGCGGCCACGGAGAAGGGCTTCGCCACCTTCGTCACCAACTCTCTCGACGATCCGCAGAAGCGAGCGCATGCGACCGAGACGCTGCTGTCGCGCCGGGTCGAGGGCATGATCTTCGGTGACGCGCAGGTCGACGGCGAGTTCCTGCAGGGGGTCGCGGAGCGCGGCATGAAGTTCGTCCTCGTCTCCCGGCGTGCCCGCGACTATCCGTCCGTGACCTGCGACGACCATCTCGGCGGCAGGCTGGTGGGCGAGCACCTCGTGTCCATCGGACGCCGCGACGTCGCGATCCTGGCCGGTGAGCCGTACGCCTCGACCGGTCTCGACCGGACCCAGGGAGCCGTCGACGCGCTTCGCGAGGCGGGCGTGGACGTCCCGCCGCACCGCATCCTCCATGGCCGCTTCGACGCGCAGGGCGGACGGGAGGCGGCGGAGCGGATCCTCGACGGCCGCCCACTGCCGGACGCGATCTTCGCCGCCAACGACTTCGCGGCGATCGGCGTGATGGGCGCCCTGCGCGACAGGAAGCTGTCCATCCCCGACGACGTCGCGCTGGTCGGTTACAACGACACGGCGCTGGCGGCCGAGCTGCCCACCCCGCTGACCACCGTACGGTCGCCGATGCACGAGATCGGACGGCTGGGGCTGCAGATGCTGCTCGACCTGCTCGAGGGCGCCGAGGTCGAACCGCTGCGCCTGCCGCCCACGCTCGTCGTCCGCGAGTCGACGGTGTCGTCGGAGGCCTCCGGGTCCACCGGTCCTGGCGGGTCCGGCCCGCCCATGTGACCCTTGACATGGCCGGATGCCCGACTTTAACCTGCCTGCAGGTTACACAAAGGTTTGGGTAACGACCCGGGGCGCACCGATCCCCCAAGGCAGTCCAGTGCGGTCCAACGCACTCCGGTGCGGTCCTGTGCGGCCCACCCGGCCGAGTGAGTGGATCGACAACTCCGCCGCCGGCCGGCGTGACGTCGTGAACGCATACGTAACGGTCGCGCTACAAGCGCCGGCCCCGTCACATCGCACGCGAAAAGGTCACGCCTCTTACCCCGCCCCTTACACAAACCTTTGTGTAGCGCTACACAAACCTTTGTGTGCGTTGCAGCGCACCAAGTAGGAGGAGTCCCCCAAATGGGAGCTGTCCCATCGCAGGGAGCGCCGGGCGCGTCCCTGAAAGCGCCCGCGCACGAACCCTGGAACCGGCCGGTGACGAAGCGTTCGGTCGCCTACGTCAGCGTCATCGCCTTCCTCGCCTGGGTCGCCTCCGTGTACGACTACACCCTCTTCGGCACCCTCCTGCCCAAGATCGGCGAGCATTTCGGCTGGTCCACGAGCCAGTCGACGATGGTCAACACCTTCGCCACGGTCGGCGTGTTCGTCGTCTCCCTCATCGTCGGCCCGGTCCTGGACAAGATGGGCCGGAAGAAGGCCCTGGTCCTGCTGATGACCGGCGGCGCGCTCGCCTCGGGGCTCACCGGACTCGCGATCGGGGCCGTGAGCGTGGTCGTGATCCGGGCGTTCACCGGCCTGTCGCTCTCCGAAGAGGTGGTCAACGCCGTCTACCTCAACGAGATGTTCAAGAAGGTGAAGAACCGGGGCTTCGTCTTCAGCCTGGTGCAGGCGGGGTGGCCGGTGGGCGCCCTGCTGTCGGCGGGCATCACGGCGGTGCTCCTGCCGCTCGCCGGATGGCGGTGGTCCTTCCTCTTCGCCCTCGTCTTCTCCATCCCGATCATCCTGCTCGCGCTCAGGCTGCCCGAGTCGCCGACGTTCCTCGCGATGAAGGAGGTCAAGCGCCGCCAGGAGCAGGGCGATCACGCCGGGGCGCGCCTGCTCGCCGAGGAACACGACGTCACCGAGCTGGTGGACGGCAGGACGAGCGGCGCGCTCAAGGACGTCCTCGCCCCCGGTCTGCGGCGGCACACCATCAGCCTGTCGCTCGCGTGGCTCACCAACTGGATGGGCATCCAGGTCTTCTCCGTCCTCGGCACCACGGTCCTGGTCGAGGCGAAGGGCGTCTCGTTCGAGAGCGCGCTCATCGTCCTCGTCCTGTCCAACATCGCCGGATTCGCCGGATACCTCTTCCACGGCTGGATCGGCGACCGGATCGGGCGGAAGCTGACGATCACGCTCGGGTGGACCATCGGCGGCATCGTCAGCCTCCTCATGCTCCTCCTGCCCACCGGGCAGGGGCTCACCATCGCGCTCTACGCGCTGACGCTTTTCTTCCTCAACGGCCCCTACGCCGCGATGTTGTTCTACATGGGCGAGTCGTTCCCCGCACACGTACGGGGAACGGGAGCCAACGTGGCGCACGTCATGGCGCCGCTGGGCGGCATCGCCGGATCGGCGCTGCTCAGCGTGCTCCTCGCGACCGGGCTGTCCATGACCGTCGCCGCGATCACCGCCGGCTCCGTGTTCATGCTGATCTCGGGCCTCCTGATGCTCGGCACGAACACCACCAACCGGTTCGGCGACCACGCGGCAGAGAAGAAGGAGGTTCTCGCATGACCAGGGACGACGGGCTCGAAGGCAAGGTCGCGGTCATCTCGGGAGGGGCCAGCGGCATCGGCCGGGCCCTGGCCGTCGCCTACGCCCGGGCGGGGGCGCACTCGGTCGTCGGCTACTACCCCGGAGACCCGCACGACGCCGGCGAGACGGTCGCCGCCGTCGAGGCCGTGGGCGGGCGCTGCGCGGCCGTGGAGCTCGACGTCCGGTCGTACGAGCAGACCGAGCGCTTCGCCCAGGCGGCGGTGGACGCCTTCGGCCGCCTCGACATCGCCGTGGCCGCCGCGGGCGTGCTGCGCCGCCAGCCGCTCGAGGAGATGACCGACGGCGCGTGGGACGACATGCTCTCGGTCGACCTCGGCGGCGTCCTGCGCATCTTCCGCTCCTGCGCGGCGCGGATGGAGCACGGCGGCGCGCTGGTCGCCACCTCCTCGATCGCCGGCGGCGTGTACGGGTGGGAGGAGCACAGCCACTACGCGGCGGCCAAGGCCGGCGTGCTCGGTCTGTGCCGTTCCCTGGCCGTCGAGCTGGCACCGCGCGGGATCCGCGTCAACGCGGTGATCCCCGGGCTGATCGAGAGCCCGCAGTCGCTCGACGAGGTCAACTCGCTCGGGCCGCAGGGCCTGCGGGAGGCAGGAAAGATCATCCCGGCCGGGCGGGTGGGCACGGTCGACGAGGCGGCCCGGGTGATCCGGTTCCTCACCTCGGACGACGCCGCGTACGTGACCGGGCAGAGCGTCGTCGTGGACGGCGGGCTCACCGTCCGCTGGCCGAGCTGAGGGAGGACGGACATGGGAGTGCTCGACGGCCAGGTCGCCGTCATCACCGGAGCGTCGAGCGGCATCGGGGCCGCGACGGCCCGGCTGTTCGCCGCCGAAGGCGCCCGGCTCGCCCTGCTCGACGTCAAGCCCGTCCCCGGGGAACTGCTGGGCCTCGGCACGGTCACGGGCCACATCACCGACATCACCGACGCCGCCGCGGTCGAGCGCGCCATGGCCGAGGTGGTGGAACGGCACGGCCGGATCGACGTGCTGGTCAACGCCGCCGGCATCCTCGACGAGGTTCCCTTTCTCGAGATGACCCCGGAGCGCTTCGACCGGACCATCGCGGTGGACCTGCGCGGGGTCTTCCTCGCCGCCCGCTACGCCGCGCCGTACATGGTGGCTGCGGGCCGGGGCCGCATCATCAACATCGCCTCCCAGCTCGGGATCAAGGGCGGCACGAACCTCGCCCACTACGTCGCCGCCAAGTCGGGCGTGATCGGCCTGACGAAGGCCCTCGCCCTCGAACTCGCGCCGAAGGGCGTGCTCGTCAACGCCATCGCCCCCGGCCCGATCGTGACGCCGCTCATCGACGGACTGTCGGAGGAGTGGAAGCGGAGCAAGGCCGCGGAGCTGCCGCTCGGCAGGTTCGGCCGCCCCGAGGAGGTCGCGCCGACCGCGCTGCTCCTGGCCGGCTCGCCCGGCGGCGACATCTACGTCGGCCAGACTCTGGGCCCCAACTGCGGCGACGTCATGCCGTGAGCGGCGTCCCGGTGAGCAGATGTCATGCCGTGAGCGGCGTCCCGGCGAGCAGATGTCATGCCGTGAGCGGCGTCCCGGCGAGCAGCGGAACCATCGGCACGGAAGGTGAGTCTCGGATGGCACGCGTCGTCGTCATCGCGACCGGCGGCACCATCGCCTCAAGCAGCGAGCCCGGCGGCGCGGCCGTGGCGCGCAGGACCGCCGCGCAGCTGCTCGGCTCCACCGGCTACGGGGACGTCGAGGTCGAGGGCCGCGACCTGCTCAACCTCGGTTCCTACCTGCTCGGCCACCGCGAGCTACGCCTTATCGCGGAGGCCGTCGCGGCGGAGATCGCCAGGGACGACGTGACCGGCGTCGTGGTGACCCACGGCACCGACACCATGGAGGAGACGGCCTTCCTCCTGGACCTCGTCCACGACAGTGACAAGCCCGTCGTTCTCACCGGCGCGCAGCGGGCGGCCGACCAGCCCGACAGCGACGGGCCGCGCAACCTCCGGGAGGCCGTCGCCGTCGCCGCCTCCCCCCGGGCGCGCGGGTGCGGTGCGCTCATCTCCTTCGCCGGGCGGATCTTCGCCGCCCGGGGCACCCGCAAGCACCACACCGTCGCCGCCCAGCCGTTCAGGACCCTGGACGGCGGTCCCATCGGCCGGGTGGACGCGTCCGGGGTCCACATCACGGCGCGGCCCGTGCGCACGGCGCCGCTGGACCTGCCCGGTCCCCGCTTCGACGACACCCGGGTGGACGTCGTGACGGTCCACCCCGGCGCCGACGCCGCACTCGCCCGTGCCGCCGTACGCGCCGGGGCGCGGGCGGTCGTGCTCGCCGGGACCGGCGTCGGCAACGCCAACCACGCCCTGCTGGAGTGGATTTACGAGGCGGTGTCCGCGGGAACGGTCGTGGGGCTGTCCACGCGGGTGGCCGAGGGGCCCGTCCTGCCCACGTACGGCAACGGCGGCGGGGTGGACCTCGTACGCGCCGGGGCGCTGAGCGTCGGCGGGCTGCCCCTCTACCAGGCGAGGCTGCTGCTGGCGCTGCTGCTCTCCGAGGGTGTCTCCGTCACGCGGCAGACCCTCGCCGCCTATGTCTGACCCGTCCATACCAACCCTGAAGAGAGGATGCGCTGTGGCCAAGGAAATCTTCGTAGCGTTCGGGATCGACGTCGACGCCGTCGGCGGCTGGCTCGGCTCCTACGGTGGTGAGGACTCCCCGGACGACATCTCGCGCGGCCTGTTCGCCGGCGAGGTGGGCGTCCCGCGGCTCAACGCCCTGCTGAAGAAGTACGACCTGCCGTCGACCTGGTTCTGGCCGGGTCACTCCATCGAGACCTTTCCCGAGCAGTTCGACCAGGTCGTGGCCGCCGGGCACGAGATCGGCGTGCACGGATACAGCCACGAGAACCCGATCGCGATGAGCCGCGAGCAGGAGTCCACCATCCTCGACTACTGCATCGACCTCATCGAGACGCGCACCGGCCGGCGCCCCACGGGCTACGTCGCGCCGTGGTGGGAGTTCTCGCCGGTCACCAACGAGCTGCTGCTCGAACGCGGCATCAAGTACGACCACTCGCTCATGCACCGCGACTTCGAGCCGTACTACGTGCGCGTCGGCGACACCTGGTCGAAGATCGACTACGACAAGGACGCCCGCGAGTGGATGAAGCCGCTCGTGCGCGGGCAGGAGACCGACCTCGTCGAGATCCCGGCGAGCTGGTACCTCGACGACCTGCCTCCGATGATGTTCATCAAGACCAGCCCGAACAGCCACGGCTTCGTCAACCCTCGCGACATCGAGGAGATGTGGCGCGACCAGTTCGACTGGGTCTACCGCGAGTCGGAGTACGCCGTCTTCACCATGACGATTCACCCGGACGTCTCGGGCCGCCCGCAGGTCCTGCTCATGCTGGAGCGCCTCATCGAGCACATCAACAAGCACGAGGGCGTCCGGTGGTCCACGTTCGACGCCATCGCGGACGACTTCAAGGCCCGCAGCCCCCGGGCGTAACCGTCACGGCGAGGGGGCGCGAGCAGGAGGGAGGCACCCGGATGTGCGGCGCCTGTGGAGGTCCGCCCGCCGACTGGGCCGGGCCCCTCGTTTCCGGGCACCGGCGCCGGTGGGCCATCGCCCGGTTCGCCGGCGCCGTGTGCAAGGGGGTGCTGGTCCGTCCCGTCCCGCAGGGGTGGCTGGCGTCCGGCAGCACCGGAGGTGCCCGCGTCGCGCCGACCCTCGACCGGTTGCTGGACCACGTGGCCCGCTTTCTGGTCCCGGCGGGATGGGACGAGCTCGAAGCGTCGCTGCGCGACCACGAGCACGGGACCGGCCAGGATGACGACGTCCATCCCGGCTACCGTCCGCCGGTGGCGCCTCACCCGCCGAAGGCCGTCACGGTCATGAGCGTGCCGTACGACGGCGCCCTGCACCTGCGGCTCGCCGCGTTCGGGCTGGGCGTCCGTGCGTTCGACCGCCGCGCGGTCGCCCTTGACGCGCTCGACCGGGCGGCGCCGTTCCGGCTGCTCGCGGCGGACGGAAGGATCGTCGGCACCGGCCCAATGTGAGCGGAGAGCGCGCGGCCGCCTCAGGGGTGGCCGCGCGCTCCGCGACCGGGGCCATTGGGTCAGCCTTTGCTGCCGGTGTGGGCGATCCCCTGGATGAACTGTCGTTGCAGGAACACGAAGACGGCGATCACGGGAAGCGAGGCGATCAGGGAGCCGGCCATGAGGACCGGATAATCGGTCTGATACTGGCCCTGCAGCGAGGCCAGCCCCGCCGACAACGTCATTTTCTCCGGGTCGGTGTTGACCACCAGCGGCCAGAACAGGTCGTTCCACGCCCACAGGAGCACCAGCACGGACAGCGCCACCAGCCCCGGCCTGGCCAGCGGCAGCATGATCGACCAGTAGATCCGGACCGGGCCTGCGCCGTCGAGCCGGGCCGCCTCCTCCAGCTCGCGCGGCAGCCCGAGGAAGAACTGCCGCAGCAGGAACACCCCGAACGCGCTGAACAACCCGGGCACGGCGATCGCCTGGAGGCTGTTGAGCCACCCGAGCGAGGACATGATCTGATACTGCGGGATCACGAAGAGCTGCGGCGGCACCATGAGGACCGACAGGAACACCCCGAACAACACGTTCTTTCCGGGGAAGCGCAGCCGGGCGAAGGCGTAGGCGGCCATCGAGCAGAACAGCACCTGCCCGGCGACCCGGCCCGCCGCCATGATGACCGTGTTGACGAACTGGTCGCCGAACGGCAGCAGGTCGAAGACCTTGGCGTAGTTGTCCCAGTGGCCTTCCGGCAGGAACGACGGCGGCACCCGGGTGGCGCTGCTGAGCGTCTTGAGCGAGGTGACGACCTGCCACACGAACGGGGCCACCATCGCGAGCGACGCCGCGACGAGCACAGCATGCACGCCGAAAGCACCGTGCACGCCGAAAGCGCGGTGCTCAGACGCGCGGTGCTCAGACGCGCGGTGCTCAGACATAGTGCACCCACCTCCGCTGGAGCCGGAACTGCAGGATCGTCAGCCCCGCGATGAGCACGAGCAGCGCGATCACGATGGCGGCCGCGTAGCCGCGGTCGTTGGTGACGAAGGCCCGCTCGTAGAAGAGCTGCACCACGGTCTGGAGCCGCCCGTACGCCGGGTTGGCCCGCGCCGACTGGCCCGACCCGGTCATCACGAAGACGAGGTCGAACAGCTGCAGCGAGCCGATCACCGAGACGATCGAGACGAAGAACGCGGTCGGCGACAGCATCGGCAGCGTGATCGAGAAGAACTGCCTGACACGCCCTGCCCCGTCGAGGGAGGCCGCCTCGTACAGCTCCTTCGGGATGGCCTGCATGCCGGCCAGGAAGATGATCAGGTTGTAGCCGATGCTGCTCCAGACGCCCACGACGACCAGCGCGTACATGGCCGTGGCCGGATCGGCTATCCAGTTGGGCCCGTCGATGCCCACCGTCGCGAGCACCTGGTTGACCAGGCCGTAGTCGCCGTTGTAGAGCCAGCGCCAGAGCATCGCGACCGCGACCGGCATGGTGACCACGGGCAGGAAGAACGCGGTGCGGTACACGCTCACGCCCCGCAGCCCCGGCCGGTTGAGCAGCGCCGCGAACACGATCGCGAGCGGGATCCCGACCAGGCCGAGGGCGGTGTACATGAGCGTGTTGAGCACCGCCCGCCCCACCTCGGGGTCTCCGAGGAGCCGGGTGTAGTTGTCGAGCCCCGTCCAGGTGTGCCCGCCGAACGCCCCCCACTCCGTGAAGGAGAAGTAGGCGGTCTGCAGGACGGGCCACAGGTAGAAGATCGCCAGGCCGAGCCCGGTGGGGGCGATGAACGCATACCCCCAGAGCGCCTCGGCGCGGGGCCGCCGCGCCTTCTCCACGCGAGCCGCCCGGACGGCCCGCGATCCGGCGGTGGTGGTCACGTCACTCCTTGGCCAGTAGGTCGTTCATCCCGGCCGCCAGGTCCGCGGCCGCCTTCTCGATCGGCACCTCGCCGGTCCACGCCTTGGTGAGGTTAGTGAGCTCCGCCTCCTGCCAGGCGGCGGTGTTCTTGGAGACGGGGTACGGCACCGCGTACGCGACGGCGTCGAGGAAGACCTGCAGCTTCAGCTCGGGGTGCGCGCTCACCCAGGCGCTCTGGGTGCCGTTGTAGGCGGGGATCGGGCCCTTCTTGCCGAGGATGTCGGCGGCCGGCTTGGAGCCGAGGAACTTGACGAACTCCCACGCCTGCGCCGGGTGCTCGGTCTTGGCCGACATCACGTTGGCGACGCCGTGGATGATCGTGGCCTGCTTCTCACCCTTCGGCAGCGGGGCGACGTCCACCTTGTCCTTGGTGTAGTCGTTCTTGGTGAACTCGGCCACGTCCCAGGAGCCGCCCCAGTACATGGCCAGTTTGCCGGCCTCGAAGAGCTGGAGGGGGGCCGTGTCGGTCATGGTCTTCAGGTCGGGCGACTGCTTGGCGGCGATCAGGTCGGTCCAGAACTTCAGGCCCTCGATGGTCTTGGGGTCGTCGTAGCCGGACTTCCTGCCGTCCGGGGAGATCACGTAGCCGCCGGCCTGATAGATGGTGTTGTACTGGTATTCCTGGAAACTCGTGAGCTCGGCCCCGATGGCGTAGACGCCCTTGTCCGGGTCGGTGAGCTTGGCCGCCGCCTCCTTGAAGTCGGCCCAGGTCCAGTCGTCGGCCGGGTATTTCACCTTGGCGGCGTCGAAGAGCGTCTTGTTGTACCAGACGCCGACCGTGTCCATGTCCTTCGGCAGGCCGTACAGCTTGCCGTCATAGGTGTAGAGGTCGACCAGCGCCTTGGGATAGACCGACGTGTCGGCCTGCTCCTCGATCGGCTTGATCACGCCGTTGGAGGCGTAGAGCTGGAAGTTGGGGCCGTTCATCCAGAAGACGTCGGGCGCCGCCCCGCCGCTCGCCGCGGCCTTGAGCTTCGTCCAGTAATCGGCCCACGGCGTGAGCTGGACGTCGACGGCGACGTTCGGATGCGTCCTGGTGAACTCCGCCGCCAGCTCCTGCATCGCGCTCTGCTGGGTGGCGTCCCAGACTCCGTAGGACAGCGTCACCTTCTCCTGCGACTGCGCGCCGGAGCCGGCCTGCTCACCGCCCCCGCACGCGGAGGCGAGCAGTGCCGCGCAGAGCAGCGCGGCACCGCCTCGTGCCCACTTCCACATCTCCCGGTCCTCTCCTAGAACGTGGGAGTAATGATGGAGTCCAGTGAAATTTTGTTCAAGAGTGGCTGTGTTACAGATGGCTCACGAGCTTACGGTTGGCTCAAGAGCGGAGTGCGGCCGTCGAGCACGCGGTCCTCGACGTCGTCGAGGGCCAGCCGTACGGCGCCGAGCACCACGCCCTCCTCGCCGAGCGCCGACATGCGCACCTCCGGCGTACGGATGCACCAGCGGTCGAGCTCGCGCCTGAGCGGCTCGATGAGCACGTCGGCCGAGCGCGAGAAGCCGCCGCCGACCACGACCATCTGCGGGTCCAGCGCCAGGACCAGCGCGGACGTGCCGAGCGCGAGGTCCCTGACGTAGCGGCGCACGGCCGCGGCCGCGGCCCTGTCGCCGGCCCTGGCCGCGGCGAACACGTCGCCCGCCTCACCGCTGGCGGCGCTCAGGTGCTCCTGCGCGCGGATCCAGCCGAGCACCGGCAGCGCGCCGATCTCGCCCGAGGCGTTGGCGAACCCCTTGTGCAGCTTGCCGTCGATGACCAGGCCCGCGCCCGTACGCAGGCCGGCCAGCAGGAACACCATGTCCTTGGCGTAGCGGGCCGCGCCGCGCCAGCACTCCGCGAGCGCGGCGAGCCTGCTGTCGTTCTCGACCAGCACGGGGCCGGAGGCGAGCCGGCGCACGTGGGCGGCGAGGTCGACTCCGGTCCACTCGGGCAGCGCCTCCGAGAGCACCACCTTGCCGACGCCGTCCACCAGGCCGGTGGTGCCGACGCCCGAGGCCCAGACGTCGCCGCCGGTCAGACCAGCCGTCTCCAGGCACTCGGTCACCGCGTGGTCGACCGCCTCCAGGCGCTCGGCCCGGCCCATCTCTGGCGTGACGGGGACGCGGGCGGTGTTCTGCACGGTGCCGTCCAGGTCGGCGACGACCGCGCGGATGTTGTGTCCGCCGATGTCGACGCCGAGCACCCGCCCCGCCTCCGCCCTGAACCGGTAGCGCCTGGCCGGGCGGCCCACGCCGCCCGCGGTGGGATCCGCCTCGGTGACCCAGCCCTTCTGCAGCAGCTCACGGACCACGTCCTCGGTGGAGGCGCGCGACAGCCCGGTGCGCTTGGCCACCTCGGTGAGCGTGAGCGACGTCCCGCCCTGCAGCGCCTTGATCACGGCAAGCGAGTTGAGCTGCCTGAGCCGTGACAGGTCACCGCCGCTCGGTTCCCCGGCCATCGAGCCCCCCTTGCCGTCGACTTTCCCGGGACGAATAATGATGCTCTCCATGATATTGATTCGGGGAAGGTTCCATGACTGAGGTGACTCTAGCCGTCGTCGGCGGAGGCCTGCGCGGGCTGACCTACGCGCGCCGCGCGCATCACACGGGGGCCGGCCGCGTGGTGGCGGTGGCCGATCCCGACCCCCTCCGGCGTGCCGTCTTCGTCGAGGAGTTCGGGATCTCGCCCGATCGGGCGCACGCCGACTGGAAGGACCTGGCGGCGGGCGGCCGGATCGCCGACGCGGCGGTCGTCGCCACGCACGACCAGATGCACGCCGACCCCGCGGTGGCGCTGGCGGACCTCGGTTACCACATTCTCCTGGAGAAGCCGATGTCCACGAGCGAGCAGGAGGCGACCAGGATCGCCGCCGCGGCCAGGCGAAACGGCATCATGCTCGCCGTCTGCCATGTGCTGAGGTACACGTCTTACACGCGGGCGATGCGCGGGCTGCTGGAGGACGGGCGAATCGGACGGCTCGTCAACGTCCAGCATCTGGAACCCGTGGGGTGGTGGCACCAGGCGCACTCGTTCGTCCGCGGGCACTGGCGGCGGCAGGACACCTCCGCGCCGATGCTGCTGACCAAGGCGTGCCACGACATCGACTGGCTCGTCCACCTCTTCGGCCGGCCGCCGGCCCGCGTCTCGTCGTTCGGCTCGCTTTCGCACTTCCGCCCCGAGGACCGGCCCGCCGGGGCCGCCGACAGATGCCTCGACTGCCCGATCGAGCCGTCGTGCCCATACTCGGCGCCGCGGCTCTACCTGGGGTGCCTGGGGGATCCGTCGAGCGAGTTCTGGCCGCTGTCGGCGGTCACGCCGGGGCGCACCGAGGCGGACGTGCTGGAAGCGCTGCGCACGGGACCGTACGGGCGGTGCGTGTACGCGTGCGACAACGATGTCGTGGATCATCAGGAGGTCCTGATGGAGTTCGACGACGGCGCGACGTGCTCGTTCACGATGAGCGCGTTCACTCCCATGGAGCACCGGCGTACGCGGTTGTCCGGGACGCATGGCTACATCGACGGCGACGGCGGCACCTTGCGAGTGGTCGACTTCCGCACCGGCGCCGAGGAGACGATCACCGTGGGCGCCGACGAGGCGACGTCCGAGGTGCAGGGCCCGTCGGCGGCCGACGGGCACGGGGGCGGCGACGAGGGCCTCACGGACGCCTTCCTCGCCGCCGTGGCCTCGGGCGACGCCGGCCTGCTGCGGTCGGACGCGGACGAGAGCCTGATGACCCACCGCGTGGTGTGGGCCGCAGAACAGGCCCGTCTCACCGGCAAGGTCGTCGCCTTGTGAGATCCCCCGCCGCAACGGCTTCGGTGCGTGACCGGTGACCAATGGGGAGCGACGGAAGGGCCGTCCCACAGTCCTTCGTCGCCCGCTCTGTGGCGCCGAGCGAGTCGCCGTGCCGAGGCTTCCGAAGACGGCCGCACCGGCGGGCGGCTGACGGTGACCTCCGCGAGCCGCGGGCGCGAGTGCCGCCGAGCCTGGCGACGTACGGTCGGTATATGGCAGGCATTCCTGGCGACCTCGGACCGGGCCGTGCCGCCACTCCCCTCCAGGACGAGACGGAGCGGCGCGTCGTGATGATGTGCGGCATCGCGGGTTCGGGCAAGACGACCTACGCGCTGGAGCTGGAGCGGCGCGGCTACGTCCGGCTGTCCGTCGATGAGGCCGTCTGGACCCGGCTCGGGCGCGATGGCGCCCACCTCGACCCGAAGGAGTACGCCGATCATCAGGCCCATGCCGAGGAGGCCTTACGGCAGGAGCTTGTGCGCCTGATGCGGGCAGGCCGGCGGGTGGTCCTGGGCTACAGCTTCTGGCAGCGCGCGACACGCGACCGGTACAAGTCCCTGATCGAGAGTCACGGGTACCCGTGGGAGCTCGTCTACCTGAAAGCGAACCCGGAGACCCTGCGCCGGCGGCTCGCGGCGCGCAACGACCTGCGTGGGCCGAACCGCGTCACGGTGTCCGAGGATCTCCTGCGGTCCTACCTGGCTGGATTCGAGGAGCCCGTGGGTGAAGGAGAGCGGGTCATACCTCAGGGTTGAGACCCGGGGCGCACCGCTATCGCTGTCCGGCGAGGTGAGCGCCGTTGGCGGCGCCGATCACGCGGGTCAGCGCCCGGTGCAGACTCTGCAGTTCGGCCAGCTCCATTCCCAGCCGCTCGACGATCGCCACGGGGACCTTCTCGGCCTGCTGACGCAGTGCGCGTCCCTCGCCGGTCAGCACGACCGCCAGGGAACGCTCGTCGTCGCTGGCGCGGCGGCGCTCGACGAGGCCGGCGGCCTCCAGGCGCTTGAGCAACGGCGACAGGGTGGCCGGCTCCAACTGCAGCAGCCGGCTGAGGTCCTTGACCGACAACGGTGCGTGCTGCCACAGGGCCAGCATCACCAGATATTGCGGGTGGGTCAGGCCCATCGGTTCGAGCAGGGGCCGGTAGAGCCCGATGACCGACCGTGAGGCGACCGCCAGGGCGAAGCAGACCTGGTTCTCCAGGGCCAGCGGGTCGGCGATGTCGCCAATGTCACTCATGTGCACCTCCACCGCCATGCTACTTGATTAGTACACTAACTGTTAGTGCACTAAGCAGCGCCGAGAACACAGGAAGTGTCATGGCCCGTAGGAAGAGCCTCGAAGAGCGCATCGCCGACCGCGTCGCCAAGCGCCCGCCGATGAAGGACAGCAAGCACTTCGAGCACGGCCCTGCCAAGTGGATATTCGCCAGCGTCCTGGTGTTCGCGGTGCTCATCCACTTCGTCATCGTCGGCCTGGTCATGCTTTTCGGTCACTGACAAAGGCGGCGCCCCGCTAGTCGGCCGACTCCGGCATCGTTGATCCGCCACGGCTGATCCGTATCGGCCCGGACCAGGATCAGCGACGTCTTCCCCGACGACGATCCGGACGGGGGTCATGAGCCCATCGTGTCCGGCCCAGACATGCCGAGGGCCCGCGGCGCAACTGCCGCGGGCCCTGCCATCAGGGTTCAGTCGCTCGTGACCATGGGGTCACGGGCTGGTGCAGGTGGCCGCCGGGGTGGCCGGGGACCCTCCGGCGATGAAGCCGAAGGTCGTGCTCCCGTTGGCCGCGACCGAGCCGTTCCACGACTCGTTGCGCACCGTCACGTTCGAGCCGGAGCCCGACCGTACGCCTCCCCATATCTGGGTGATGGTCTGCGAAACGGGCCAGGTCCAGTTCACGGTCCAGCCGTTGACGGCGGAGTTCCCCGCACGGACCGTGACCTCACCCTGCCAGCCGCCGGACCAGGAGTTGACCACCTGGAACGTCGCCGAGCACGCCCCGGAGACTCCGCCTGACGGCGAGGGGCTCGGGCTGACCGGCGGGCTCGGGCTGGTGTTCGGGCTTCCGCTGGGTGAGGGACTGGGTGACGGGCTCGGCGAGGGGCTGGGGCTGGGCGAGCTGCTCGGGCTCGGGCTGGGAGACGGGCTGGAGTCGGTCAGGACCGGGGTCGTCCAGTCCCTCCACTGCGACAGGTTGCCGGACTTCTTGGACGAGATCCGGAACACGGCGGCGGCGTTGCCCGTCTTCAGCAGGAACTTCTGGATGTTCTGCTGCAGCGGGGTGCGCCATTCGGACCGGGTGGCGCAGTGGGTGCCGTCCTGTACGTCGGACCAGTAGCTGATGTTGTCTCCCGCGCCGAGCGCCTTGTAGATCTCGGCTCCGGCCAGCGCGGCCACGCTGCCCGACTGGGCGCCCAGCCAGTCGACGTGGGGGTTCTCCATGATGAACAACCCGCGCGGGGCGATCATGCCCACCATCTCGTGGGTGTCGACCGGTAGCTGACTGGGGTTGCCGGTGAAGGAGCTGAACGCGTCCCCCAGCCACGGCTGCTCGGAGTAGGCGCTGCTCAACGGCTGGGCGCCGGACTCCTGGGCGACGCCGCGGAGGATGGGTACGCCGGCGCTGCCGGACTCGATCGGCATGGTCAACGCGATGCGCTGATCGAACATCCCGGCCGCGAAGGCGCCCTTGCCGAACCGCGAGCAGCCCGTGACGCCGGTCGCGTCCGCCTTGAGGATGCTGCCGCCCGACTGCTCGATGACGTCGATGATGCGGCTCACGCCCCAGGCCCAGGCGGCGAGCAGCCCGGTGCTGCTCGAAGAGCCGTAGATGCTGTAGTAGGCGCCCTGCTTGTTGTTGCGGGCCGTGCCCTCCTTGCCGACCGTATAGGGGTCGTAGCTGATGACGGCGGCACCGCTCGCCTTGATGGTGGCCGTGTCGGCGCCGAATCCTCCGTAGACGATGACGGCCGGGAACGGCCCGGCGCCGCTCGGCAGATCCACGCTCGCCGAGAAACTGGAGCTCCTGCCGCTGTCCGACACGTTGACCGTGATGCCGGTTCTCGAGACCGTCCCGGTGACGCCGGCCGGCTTGCCGTGCTTCTCGCCGTAGACATACCGTTCGGCCAGTTTCTTGATCTCTTCGCGGCGGCATCGCCACTCCGACTTGGAGGTGATGCGCTGCCCGTTGATCTTCTTGAAGGGATCGGGAAGCCTGGAGTTGGACGTCAAAGTTCCCAGGTCGGACACCGCGCAGTCGGCGCCCTCGTCCTCGACGCCGGCGGCGGCCGCCGCCGCGTTCACCGCTCCGGTCGCGACGAGCGCGCCAACGCCGGCATTCGCGCCGGGGATCTCGAACACCGCGAGACCCAGCGAAAGCGCCGCGACGGCGCCGACGACGAGCGCGCGGCGGACGCCCGGGGTGCGGCTCCTGCCGCCGGAAGTGACGTGGCCGATCATCGGGCGCCCCCGCGGGTGGGCCGACCGGCACCGATGGAGAGTGTGAGCCCGGCCTGCACCGGGCTCGCCAGTGCTGCCGCCGAGACCTTGAGACCTATCAAGGCAGTGCGTCCTTCCTCCTGAGGGTCCCGGACCTGTCACAGCCCGGAGAGAACCACAGACCGAGTGGGAGGCGAATATTTTCAGAGACTCACCGAAATATTGCAGCCATCGCAAGGCCCAAATCAGACGGGGTGATCACCGCATCTGAGAGGAGGGCAACAGGGCCGCTCGCGACAGGACGACCGCCATCGGCAAACAGAAATTTTTAGCCCTATCGCGAAAGTTTCATGACAGCTGAGCGCCATTGAGCGCCCGGACTCAGAGCATGAGGCACGGGGTCGTGGACAACCTCACTCCTCGCCCGCCTCCCCCGGAGCGGAAGCCGCCGGCCCGCGCCGTCGCCATTCCCGCATCAGGCCGCGTACGAGGTGGAGGAAGAGCAGTGCGCCGAAGGCGAAGAACCCGACGCGCACCAAGACGGGCCCGTCATCGAACAGACCCCGGATCATCGCGCCGCACCCGGCGAGGAGTCCCAATCCCGTTCCCGCGAACGCGAGAGCCCGCCCGGCGGCCGTGTCCATAACCCGAGTCTCTCAGGCCGGCCGGGTTCGTCACCGGCGATTCTCCTGGTTTTTCCCGGGCGGCTCGGAGCCGGTCCAGCTATTGAACCGTGCCTAGCTATTGAGCTGGCCGAAACACAATCGGTGGAGCCGTGAATTCGACGGTTCTGGACGGGACCCCCTGGCTTCCCGCACACCCGAAAGTTCTCCGGCAGTACCGGGGGCTGACACCGGCCGTCTCCCTCGACCCTGGACACGCTCTTCTCCCACGCATCTTCTTCTCCCACGGCACGCGATCCCCGGAAATCCTTCCGCCGCCTCGCCGAAGCAGCGGAAATGACGTAACCGAAAATCCGCACCGATCACCGGGTCGGTGAATTGACCATGCTTGTCAACGTTATGAGAGAAATCTTACAAAGATCGAAAAGTCCGCCCAGCCGATGTGATCATTTCGGTGAATCGCCCCCACGAGGGCGTATCCGTACCGATGGGAGTTCATCGGAATGCAGCTCAGGCGAACCCTCTCCCTGGCGGCAATGTGGGCGCTCGCGGCCGTCCTGATCGTCTTACCCTCGCGGGTGTCGGCCGCCGCGCCGCCGGACGACGGCCCCTCCCGCGTCGCGTCTGACGTCTTCCCCGGCGCCAAGGTCGGTGTTCGGGCCGGCCCGGCCGCGCTTCCGTCCGCCTCGGCGACCAAGGCGCAGGCGACCCCGCAGCTGGTGGCCTGCGACGGCGACGGCACCAGCGGCAAGCGGGTGGAGGTGCTGTACGTACGCGAGTCGTCGATGCCCGACCGCTACGCGCAGCTGCTGCCCATGTTCCGGGCCTGGCTGGCCGACGCGGACGACCAGTTCAACGACGCCGCCGCGACCTCCAGCCGCAGCCGGCACATCCGCTACGTGACCGCATCGGTGTCCGGCGGCTGCGCTCCCGTCGTGCGCAACCTCGTGGTCCCTGCCGGTTCGCTGGCCGACTTCGACTCGGGCGTCAACGCCGTGAAGGCCCTCGGCTACACCAGCACCGACCGGCACTACCTCATGCTCACCGAGGCCACCGCGATCTGCGGCATGGGCGAGATCAAGGGCGACGACCTGACCACCGGGGCCGCCAATCTCAACAACGGCCTGGCCTACGCCCGGGTGGACGCCATCCCCGGCTGTTTCGGCGCCAACGCCATCGCCCACGAACTCGGGCACACCTTCGGCGCCGTACAGATGAGCGCCGCGCACTCCGACGGCAGCTGGCACTGCCTCGACCAGTGGGACCTCATGTGCTACGGCGGCACCCCGTCGTGGAACTGCCTCCAGTGGAACGACTACCGTCTGCCCGACTGCAACCGGGACGACTACTACAACGCCGCCCCGGCCGCCGGCAGCTACCTGGCCACGCACTGGAACACCGCCAACAGCGCCTACCTCATCGCCGGGAGCACGGCCGACAGCGACCCCCATCCCAAGGTCGGCAACACCTACGTCATCACCAACGTGGCAACGGGAGGGGCGCTGGAGCCCATCGGCGCGTCCACCGGGGCGCTGACCGAGCTGAGCCAGCGCGCCCGCGTCGACACTCCCAGCCAGAAGTGGCTGATGGGCTACACGACCGGGCTGCAGTTCATCAACGTCGGCAGCCGCCTGTGCGCCGACAGCTCCTACAGCGGCACCACCCCCGGCACGACGCTGCTGCAGTACATCTGCAACGGCCAGGACGGCATGCGCTTCGCCTACCTGCCCGTCGGCACCAACACGTACGCCATCTTCGACTGGCTGTCGGGCCTGGCGCTGACCGCGACTGGCACCTATCCCTCCCCCGTCACCCAGGAGACCTACACCGGCGCCACCAACCAGCAGTGGGTGTTCAACCAGGTCACCGGCATCGCCCCGGTCAACAACAGCGTCTACTACCTGCAGGGCCTGGGCAGCCGCGACAACGCCGAGCCGGTCGGCGGCTCGACCGCCTCCGGCGCGCTGGTCACCCACAATTCGCCGTCGGGGGCGACCAGCCAGCAGTGGCGGCTGCAGGCCACCGGGTCGTACTGGAACCTGGTGAACGTCAACAGCGCCAAGTGCCTGGACCTGGTCTCGGCCGCCACCACGAACGGCGTGCAGATCAAGCAGGCGACCTGCGGCACCGCGACCAGCCAGCAATGGACGTTGCGGCGGGTCGCCGACGGCACGTTCTATCTGGTCAACCGCTTCAGCGCGAAGGTGCTCGACAGCCCGCCCGGCGGCGGCACCACTTTGGAGCAGCAGACGATCACCGGCAACACCGACGGCAGCCTCGGCATCGTCGCAGGTGACCAGATCTGGTACCTGAACCCGGCCTGACGCTCCTCGCGGGCCGTCCGGAACCTGTCCGGGCGGCCCGCATCGGCCTGTCCCCGAGAATCGGCGGCCTTCGGCGCCCCAAGCGGCTCCCGTACGGCGGTCTCCGCGTGTGTCCAGGGCCCGGTCAGCGTCACCCGGGAAGCCGGAAACGCCGCCTCGGCAGCGAGCCGGTCACGTCAGTTGATGACCTGTCGTGCTGTCCACGTTGTCTGGAATCTCTCCTTCGTGGCGATCCCCGGTCGTCACGGTTCCCGACGGCTCGAACATGAGAATCGACCCGCCGGGCGACGACGGCTTGTGCTCGGTGCCCCTGGGCACGACGAACGTGTCGCCCTTGTGGAGCACGACCGTGGTCTCCCGTCCGCCGGCATCGCGCAACGCGATGTCGAACCGGCCGTCGAGGACGAGGAAGAATTCGTCGGTGTCGTCGTGGACGTGCCAGACGTGCTCCCCCTTGGCATGGGCGATCCTGACGTCGTAGTCGTTCATCCGCGCCACGATCCGCGGGCTGTAGACGTCGTCGAACGATGCCAGGGCTTCACTCACGTTGACCGGCTTCATGTTCATAGCGCCCATTCTTCAGGGGGCGGCTTCCACCCGCGGGCCTGGCGACGTCGGCGCCTCGCTCTTCGAGCAGTTCGGCCAGGCGTGCGGCGTTGCGCTGGGAGTTGTCGGCGCAGCAGTTGTTGGTCAGCACGTGTGTGGTCGCCGTACGGGCCGCCACGTCCGCGATCCGGCCGGCCCAGCGCCGGAGCTCCTCCTCGGAGTAGAGGTAGCCGAACCGCTCCTCGATGACGCGGCTCGTCCACTTCTCCGAATGACCGTGCAGGCGGACGACGGCGAGGTCGGAGGTGGCCGCGAGCACCGGCGGAACCGACGAGGGATGCCCCTGCGGCATGTCCACTCCGACGTACGGCACGTCGTTGGCGGTCAGGAAGTCGAGAGTGTCCCTCCGGGTGGCCTCGTCCATCCAGGCCGCGTTGCGGAACTCGACGCACACGCGCATCGGCAGGCAGCGGTCGCGGCATTCGAGGATGTAGCGGCGGTTCGCGCCGCCCGGCGGGAACCACTGCGGGAACTGGAACAGCACCGCGCCGAGTTTCCCCGACTCGTGCAACGGCTCCAGCGCGCCGAGGAACCGGCGCCACACCTCCTCGACGACCTCCGGGGGGAGGTCGCGCCGGTAGAGCGTCCGTTTGGGCTCCCCCAGCACGGCCCGCAGGTCCCTGTAGAGCGCGGCCGGCCGGGTCGGATGCCCGGTGAGCAGGGAGAACGCCTTCACGTTGAAGGTGAAGTCCTTCGGTGTGCGGTCACGCCACAGCTCGGCCGTACGCCGGGCCGGCGGGTTGTAGTAGGTGGCGTCCACCTCCACCAGGGAGAACCGGCCCGCGTAGTAGCCGAGCCTGGCCTCGGGTGTGGACGCCTCGGGCGGATACCAGCCCGAGGCGAGCAGCGACTTGTCCGTCCAGGAGGCCGTACCGACCAAGATCTTGCCCATCACAGTCGCACCATCACAGTCGCAGGGGGGGGACCGGCCGCTTCAGCAGGCGGGTGATTCCGCGCGTCCTCCCTCCGGGTTTCACCTCTCCGCGGCCGTCGTTCCATGTCGTTCCGTGTCGCTTCATGTCGCTTCATGGGCGCGGCCGAATGCCGGTGGTGATCTCCAGTGCCCGCCGCGACGAACACGACACGGGTCAGCGGCCGAAGCCGGCCTCACGGGCTCGTACGATCGCCTGGGCCCGGTCCGCGACCTGCAGCTTCGCGAAGACGTTGGACACGTTGTTGCGCACCGTCTTGGGCGACAGCGACAGGCGCTCGGCGATCCGGGTGTTGGACAGGCCGGCCGCGATGAGGTCGAGGATCTCTCGTTCCCGCGCGGTGAGCTGCGGGAACGGCTCCTGCTCCCGCGGCCGGACGGCGGCGAGCCGGCTGAAGTAGCGGGTCACCCGCCCGGCCAGCGCGGGCCCGAAGATGACCTCGCCGCCGGCGACGGCCGCGATGGCGCGCAGGATCTCCGTCTGGTCGGCGCCCTTGAGCAGGTAGCCGCGGGCTCCGGCCAGCATGGCGGCGAAGACGCTCTCGTCGTCCTCGTGCATGGTCAGCACGAGGACGTGGGTCTCCGGGCAGGCCTCCACGATGCGCTGGGTGGCGGTGACGCCGTCCAGTCGCGGCATCTGCAGGTCCATGACCACGACGCGGGGGCGCAGTTCGACCGCCTGCGCGACGGCCTCCTCGCCGTCGGCCGCGGTGCCGACCACCTCGACCTCACCCGTGGAGGCGAGCATCATCCGCAGGCCGTTGCGGTAGACGGGGTGGTCGTCGGCGAGCAGCACGGTAGGAACCACGCCGCCATCGGACATCGGGCCGCCTGGCACTGGCACGCCGCCGGACACCGGGCCGTCGGCCGGGAGCGGGCCGTCGGTCATCGCGTCGCCTCCGCGGGGAGGACGGCGTGGACGCGGGTCCCGCCGCCGTCACGGGAGGTGACGGAACAGCTTCCGCCGAGCTCTTCCGCCCGCTCCCGCATGCCGACCAGGCCCACGCCGATCAGGGCTCCCGGCCGGACGCCTCTCCCGTCGTCGAGCACCTCGACCTCCAGTTCGCTTCCGGTCGCCGTCAGGCGGACCTCGCAGGTGCCGGCGTCCGCGTGCCGCGCGGCGTTGACCAGAGCCTCACAGACGATCCGGTAGGCCGCCACCTCGCTCGCGGCAGGCAGCACGGCCAGGTCGCCCGCGGTGTCCACGCGTACGGTCAGCCCGCCCTCCCGGAACCGCGTGGCCTCCTGCCGCAGCGCCCCCGCCAGGCCGAACTGGTCCAGGGCAGGCGGGCGCAGGTTGTGGAAGGTCGAGGGTGGGCCCCAGCCCGTCGTGGAGGTCCCTGCGCAGCCTGCGGCGTTCCTCCTCGACGCCCGTCACCAGGCGTTCCCTGCTGTGCTGAAGCTCCTCGGCCAGGGCCGTGGCCCGTACGGCCGCCGCGGCCCGCCGTACGACGTCGGCGAGCAGCCGCTGGTCGGCGTCGGCGAGCGGCGCGCCCGCGCGCGGGACGAGGACGAGGCGGCCGATCGGGGCCGCGCGGTAGGCGAAGGGAAGGACGATGACGTCGTCGCGCCGGGCGCCGTGCTCGACCACGAGAGTGCGGCCGTCGGCGCGGTCGAGTTCCACCCGCACGTACGGCGAGCGCAGTGCCGTGGACACCGCCCGGGCCACGGTGAGCAGCAGTTCCTCCGGGCTCACCGACTCCTCCAGCCGCCGGGCCAGGGCCGAGACCACGTCGTACGGCTCCGCCCGCCCGGCGAGGACGCGGCCCACCCAGCGGCGGACCCGCTCGCGCAGCGGCGCGTAGACGACGGCGACCGCGGCGGCGGCGAGCACGGCCGCGACCGGCTCGTCGATGAGCGCGCCCAGCCCCACGAAGACGGGGACGTCGATCGCGACGACGGCGACCGCCAGGCCGCCGTAGAGGAGGGTCCAGCCGAGCACGGGGTCGATGTCGTACAGCCGGTATCGGCCGACGGCCACCAGGACGGCGGCGGCGAGCGCGGCCAGGGAGACGACGAACGTGAGGTCCTGCGGCACCCCCTCGACCACGGCGGGCACGAAGATCAGCACGCCGTTGAGCAGGGCCGCGAGCAGCATCCAGCGCAACTGTGCGCGGCGCGCGCCGGACGACCCGCGAAAGCGGCGGACGAAGGCCGCGAGTGACACCAGAAGGCTCAGCACGAGCGCGGCCGGGGTGAGGGCCATCGCGACCCGCCAGTCGCCGGGGGACCCGAAGCATGCTCGGCATGCTGGTCCTGGGCATCGCCGTGGCCGTCACCGGCCGCTACCGCGGCGCCCTGCGCTGGCTGCCGCTGCTCGCCGGGTTCTGGTTCCCGGTCACGATGGTGACGCAGATCTTCGCCGGGTCCACCGCCTCGGTGTGGGTGAGCGCCGACCTGGCTGCTGGCCACCCACGCCCACATCGGCGTCCGGCTCGCGCTGCGGCCCGCCGTCTGACCGGACGCCTGCTATTCCGGCCCGCGGATGCGATGGCATACCCTGTGAGCAGGAAAACGACGACCAGAGGAGAACCCCGCCATGGGTTCGCTGAGCCCTGTTCACTGGATGATCGTGTTGGTGGTGCTCGTGCTGCTCTTCGGCGCGAAGAAGCTGCCGGACACCGCGAAGGCCGTCGGGCAGTCGCTGCGGATCCTCAAGAGGGAGACCGGCAAGCTCGGCGACGAGGACGACGCCCCGACCGCCCGGGCCCGTACGGCACCCGTCGTCGCTCCTGACGCCGAGGCGCGGCTGCGCGCGCTCGAAGAGGAGAACGCCCGGCTGAGGGCCGGAGCGGACGCCGCGCGACGGGACGAGCCCGAGGCCCGCTGAGGCATCGCTCTACCGGCGGCGGGCGGGCGAGGACCGTCCCACGCGGGGATTCGTCCGGACCGCGCGAACCTTTCCGCTGGGCCCGGAGTCCAACAGGACATGAAGCTCACGACCTCGCTCCGCGTTGTTGTCCCCGCCGCCGCGGCCGCCGCGTTGCTCTCCGCCGCGGCGCTCCCCGCCGACGCCGCCGCCATGCCGAAGTTCGCCAACCCCAAGGTCTTCGGCACGTCGTTCCAGAGCGACCCCCACCATGACTTCACGAAGCACATTTCGCCGCGGCACGACGGCATCCTGCGGGGCTGGGTCACGTATTACCGGTCCGGGGTGGCGGAATACGAGCCGATCAAGTGGGTGAAGGACAAGACCGGCCACACGGAGGGGTACTTCGAGGGCCCGCCCGAGGGTGACGTCACTGCCTACGCCTCTCCCGTGGCGAAGAACGTCGTGTTCTACAGCGCCACCGGGTGCAAGGGCACCACGGTGACGGCGAAGAACGACAGCCTCGGGTCGAAGCGGTGCTCCCGCAACGTGCTGCTCTCCCGGATGAAGGCCGGCCATCGTCCGGCGCTCATCACCGTCTATCGCGGCACGATCGTCAAGGTGCAGGAGATCTACACCCCCTGAACAACCAGCACTGAAAGACCGCCGGTCACCCGGCACCGCTCAGGGCCGGACTTCCATTCCCCGGAAGTCCGGCCCTTTTTCGCGCACGGCCCTGTGCACCCACCGCGCTGATCGCGGCGCGGGCCGTCCAGGCCGTCGGGGCCGCCGTGCCGCGCCTGGTCCCGGGCGACGGGAGACGCCGATAAGAGGTGCTCACCATAATGAGAGGATGTCAACGCCGCGACAGCGCTATCGGGACCAGGTCCGTTCGGAGATCAAGCAGATCGCCCTCGTCCAGATCGGCAACGGCGGGGCGGCGGCGCTGAGCCTGAACGCGGTGGCGAAACAGCTCGGCGTCACGGGCCCGGCGATCTACAAGTACTTCCGCAGCCGCGACGACCTGCTGACCGAGCTGATCCTTGAGGGTTTCGGCGAGGTCGCCGCGGCCGTACGGGACGCCGCCGGCGAGGGCACGCCGCGGGAGCGGCTGCACGCGCTGGCCCGGGCCTTCCACGGATGGGCGGTGGCCAACCCGCACCTGTTCCAGTTGCTGGCCGGCACGCCCTCGCCCGGCTACCAGGCTCCCCCGGAGAGCGTGATGCGGGCCCGGAACGTGCTCGGGCCCTTCCTTCCGGTGTTCGCCGGGGGGCGCTGCCGCCCGGGGACCGAACCGCTGCGGGAGCAGATGCGGCGGTGGGTGGAGGAGACCCCGGCGGTCGCCGAGTGGGTGCGGGCGTTCACCCCGGAGGGGGATCCGGCGACCGCTCTGGCCGGGACGGTCATGGCCTGGGCCCAGCTCCAGGGCGTGGTGAGCCTGGAGGTCCAGGGGCAGTTCGCCGGCATGGGCCACAGCGGGGCCATCCTGCTCGCCGCCGGCATGGACGCGCTCGCCGACACCATGGGCCTGTGACAGGCATCCTGGAACGATGAGTACGGGAACGATCAGCGCGGGGGCGGCGGGGACCTGGAGGCTCGGCGACCTCACGGTCAACCGGATGGGGTTCGGCGCGATGCGCCTGACGGGCAGCGCCGCATTCGACCTCGGCACGCCGAGCGACCGCGGGCGGTCGATCGCGGTGCTGCGGCGCGCCGTCGACCTCGGCGTGAACCACATCGACACGGCGGCGTTCTACTTCTCACGGCTGCGCTCGGCCAACGAGCTGATCAACCGGGCGCTCGCGCCCTACCCGGACGACCTGGTCATCGCCACCAAGGTGGGCCCGGGACGGGATCCGGCCGGCGAGTGGCTGCCGTTCGCCCGGCCCGACCAGCTGCGCGGCCAGGTCGAGGAGAACCTGCGCCAGCTCGGCCGTGACCACCTCGACCTGGTCTACCTGCGCCAGTCGGGGCTCGACTCGATCGCCGAGCATTTCGGCGCGCTCGCCGAGTTGCGCGAGGCCGGTCTCATCCGGCACCTCGGGATCTCCAACGTACGGCCCGCGCATCTCGCGCAGGCCCAGGCGATCGCGCCGGTGGTGGGCGTGCAGAACCGCTACGGCGTCGGCGCCACCCGCAGTCGGGGGCTCCTGCGCACCTGCGGCGAGCAGGGCGTCGCCTTCGTGCCGTTCTTCGCGATCGCCGGCGAGGGCCGCGAGTCGGGGGCGAGCGGCACGGACCAGGAGGAGGTGCGCGCCGTGGCCCGCGCGCACGGGGTCACTCCGGCACAGGTGCGACTGGCCTGGACGCTCCAGCAGGGGCCGCACGTGCTGGCCATCCCGGGCACCGGCAACCCCGATCACCTGACCGAGAACGTGGCCGCCGCCGCGCTGCGCCTCACGGCCGAGGAGACGGCCCGCCTGGACGCGCTCTCCGACGCCGGCTGACCGGCCTCCGGAGGATCCGGAGCTGCGCAGGATCGGTTCCGGCCCCCTCCACGTCTCCCCGCGTCGTCATCCACGGCCGGCCGGGGAAGTCCTTGAAGCTCGGCCCTGGCCGGCGCCTGCAGGCCGGTCGATGCGGCGACCTCACGTTCCCGGAGGTCGCCGCATCAAGGTGGAGTGAGAGCGCCCGCTGGTATGCGTTTACCGGCGGCAGCACCGCCACGCCCCCGGCCTGCGCGACCAGATCCGTGGCATCAACGGGCAGCGCGCCCGCGGCGTCCCGGACTTCTGCCATTCGTCAGGGCTCGAGGTCGGTCACCCCCCTGCCGCTCGACATGTCGAGCGGCACGGAAGCCTGGTCGTGCGCGATCAACCAATTGCCGTCGATCTTCCGGAAGCAGAAAGTGCCGCGGACCCACATACCGCTCGTCGCCGTCCCGTTCTTCAGCGTGCCGCTGAGCCGGCCGAAGCAGTGGCCGAACGCCACCGTGTCGCCCACGGTCAGGGTCAGGTCGCGCACCTCGTAATCCACATCCTGGAAGAACGTGAACGCGTTCACCCAGTTCTTCATCTTCGCGTCTATCCCCACATGCTGCAGTGGCGGCTCGACGTCGAAGGACACGACGTCCGTTGCGTAGATCCGCTTCAGGCCTTCGAGATCCTTGGCTCGAATTCCTTCGACAATCTTGCCGACCTGCTGCCTGATCTTGGCTTCGTCTTCCTCGCATTGCGTAGGCATCGCTGCCATTCCTTTCATCCGGTGTGGAATCTCGGTTTCTCACTGGTACGAAAACAGCACCCGGGAGGGGGCGGCCTGCGGAGGTTCAGGCGACGGTGACCGGGGAAGCGGCGCGCAGCGGCGCGAGGGCGCCGCTCCAGGCGACGACCTGGTCCAGCAGCGTGTCCAGGGCGCTGACGCTGTGGGCGCCCGGCTTGAAGACGGTGTAGTTCTCGAACTCGGTCAGCAGTGACAGGGTGACCTGCGGGGTCACATCGGCCATCTGCAGTGCCCCGCAGATCAGCCGCAGCTGCTCGACCGCACGGGCGCCGCCCACGCCGCCGTAGGAGACGAACCCGACCGCCTTGTTGTTCCACTCCGCGTACAGGTAGTCGATGGCGTTCTTGAGCACTCCGGACGTTGAGTGGTTGTACTCGGGAGTGACCATCACGAACCCGTCGAACGGGGCGACGGCGTCCGCCCAGGCCCTGGTGTGCTCGTGCTGATACCGGCCCGATGACATCGGTGCCGGCGTCGGCTCGTCCAGATGCGGCAACGGGTGGTCACGCAGGTCGATCACCTCGAACTCGGCGTCCGTGCGGCGCGTGGCCATCTCGTAGACCCACGTGGCGACCTGTTCGCCTCTGCGGCCGGGGCGGGTGCTGCCGAGTATGATTCCGATCTTGATCATCGCATCATCTCGGCATGGGAGCTCGCCGCGCAGCGCCTCGATCTCGATGCGGTCGGCGATGCTCTCAAGGTCGCTCATCGGTCTCCTTTCGTTTCTCGCTTGAGCTTTCTCGGAAGGCGCGCCCCTCCGAGCAGTACGACGACACACCCCCTCGGAATGTGAGGCGACGCCGGGACCTCACAGTTGGGCGGGATGTCTCGTCGGACCGAGTGAGGACGGATGCGACCAAGGGAGCCGGCGACACCATGACCAACCCATCCGGGCCGGGACACGGCCGGCTCGACCCAAGCCTGAGTGTGATCATGAGCGAGCGGCGCCGGCTGATCAATCTCGCCTACCGGCTTCTCGGCTCCCTGGCCGACGCCGAGGACGTCGTGCAGGAGACCTACGCCCGCTGGTACGCCATGTCGCGGGAGCGGCAGGAGGCCGTCGAGTCCCCCGGCGGCTGGCTGACGACGGTCGCCAGCCGCATCTGCCTCGACCTGCTCGGCTCGGCGCGGGCCCGGCGGGAGCGCTACGTGGGCGAATGGATCCCCGAGCCGCTGCCCGAACCCGCGGAGTGGATCGACGGGCGGCCGGGCGGTGCCACGGTCGATCCGGCCGATCGAGTCACCCTGGATGAGTCGGTCAGCATGGCCTTCCTCGTCGTGCTCGACTCGATGACCCCGGCCGAGCGCGTCGCGTTCGTCCTGCACGACGTCTTCCGCTACTCCTTCGCCGAGGTGGCCGAGATCGTCGGCCGCACCCCGGCGGCGTGCCGCCAGCTGGCCTCCTCGGCCCGCCGCCGCATCCGCGACTCACAGGCCCCTGCGACCCCGGCGGCCCGGCGCGCCGGCATCGTGAGGGACTTCAAGCAGGCGTGGGAAGCCAAGGACATCGACGCCCTCATCGGCCTTCTCGCCCCCGACGCCACGGCGACCGGCGACGGCGGCGGACTCGCCGGCGCCGCGCTCCACCCGATCGAAGGCGCCGAGCAGATCGTGCGCTCCCTGGTCCAGCTCCAGGACAGGCTCCGCAGTTTGACGATCTCGGAGCGTACGGTCAACGGCCAGCCCGGCCTGATCGCTCAGCAGGACGGCGTCACCGTATCGGTGTACGCGTTCGAGGTCGCGGGCGACCGGATCACGCACATCTGGGCCGTACGCAACCCCGACAAGCTCCGCCCGTGGACGACAGGCTGACTCGCGCCGCTCGTCAGCGTTCCTCTTGGGGTTCGCCGGTGGTCCAGTCCCAGCCGGTGATCGTGGTGCGCATCAGGCGGGCGGCGGTGGACAGGTGGCTTTCCGCACCCCAGTGCAGGGTGACCCCGCGACGGCAGTCGGGGCTGTCGACGGCGATCCAGACGGCGGGGACACGCGTGGCGCCGCGGCGGGCGAAGGCGGGGACGAGACCGATGCCGAGTCCTGCGCTGATCAGCGCCGCGATGGCGGCGAGCTCGTCGATTTCGCAGACGATCTTCGGTGTGAGGCCTCGTGCGACGAAGAGCCGGTCGAGCAGCCGGCGTAGCCAGTGTCCCCTGCGGGCGGTGACGAAGGGCTGGTCGGCGAGCTCGTCGATGCTCACGGACGTGCGGCCCGCGAGCGGGTGATCGAGTGGCATGCCCACCCCCACAGCCTCCTCGAACAACTGCGTCGACTCCAGGCCTTCGGCGTTGATCGGCTGCGAGGCGACACACAGGTCGACGTCCTGGGCCCGCAGACGGCGGGCCATGTCCTCGGCCGGTGACCAGTGGAGCTCGATCTCGATGGAGGGATGGGCTCGCTTGTAGGCCGCCAGCGGGCCGGTGAGGGTGAGGAAGGTTTCCGACGCCAGTCTCACGGTGCCGATGCCCTCGCTGGTGGCCTCGGCGACGGCGCGTCGTCCGGCCTCGAGCTCGCCGAGGGAACGTTCGACGTGATCGCGGAAGAGCTTGCCCGCGTCGTTGAGCCGGAGCCGGCCGGTCCGGTCGAACAGCGGCGTGCCCAGTTCACTCTCCAACCGGGCGATGGTGCGGCTCAGCGAGGGCTGGGCGATGTGAAGCTCGTCGGCTGCCCGGCTCAGGTGCTCAAGTCGCGCCACCACCAGGAACTGCTTGAGCGAGTTCAGCTCCACCATGCCTCCGGACGCATAACATCATAGCAATATTGATCTTAGACAAGATAGCTCCTCAGTCATAGCGTCGTGGGCGTTCACACAGAGAGATCAAAGTGAGGAGGATCCCGCATGGTCACCAGCAGTCTGGGATCCGCCGCCGTGCATCGGACAAGGCCGGCTGGGTGGGTTTTCCGGGCCGTCGTCAGCGCGCACATGGCGGCGATCGCCGGCCAGCCGGTGTTCGCCGGGATGTATCTGACCGGCGACTTCGACAGCCTGCGCTGGCACGCGGTCGGCGCCGACGTGGTCACCTCCATCGGCTACCTGCAGGTGATCGCGGCGATCACGGTCTGGGTGCGGCTGCGTCAGGCCTGGCCGTTCCTGGCAACGGTGGCGGTGGTGACGGCCGAGACGGTGCAGTACTTCGCAGGACTGGACGGCGCGCTCTGGCTGCACATCCCCCTGGGCGTGATGACGGTCGCCGCGCTCGTCGTGCAGTTCATCGCCGTCTGGCGCCAACCCCTCCTGCGGCGGGAGTCCCGCGATGCGTGAGCACGACGAGGGCCGCGGCATGACCAGGCGGCGGATGCTGGGCATCGGCGGGGCACTCGGGCTGATGGCGGCCACCGGGCTGTCGGCCTCGGCCGCGCTGGCCCGCCGGCCGTCGATCACCGGCGCCCAGCTGCGCAGCGCCATACCACTGCCGCCGCCCTTCCAGGTGCCGCTGCCGATTCCCGCCGTGCTGAAGCCGGTCAGCACCTCGGGCGGTGCCGACCGTTACGAGATCACTCAGCGCGAGGCGAGCGCGGAGATCCTGCCCGGCGTCAGAACGCCGCTGTGGACCTATGAGGGCACCTTCCCCGGGCCGACGATCGAGTCGCGCCGCGGCCGGCCGGTCACCGTTACGCACCGCAACGAGCTGCCCGTGCCGACCGTCGTGCACCTGCACGGCGGACGGACCCCGGCGGCCTCCGACGGATACCCGACCGACCTCGTCGTACCCGAGATCTGGCAGGAAGCCGGTCCGCACCTGGGGCATGGGATGCATGGCATGCACGATCCGCGGGCCGTGGTGACCGAGCTGACGCGGGACTACACCTTCCCGCTGGACCAGCGGCCGACGCTGCTGTGGTATCACGACCACCGGATGGACTTCACCGCCCCCGCGATCTGGCGGGGCCTGGCCGGGCTGCAGATCGTCCGCGACGACGCCGAGGACTCGCTCGGCCTGCCCGCGGGGCCGCGCGAGCTGCCTCTCGTGATCGCCGACCGTGCGTTCGCCGCCGACGGCGGCCTCGACTATCCCGCCCTCGACGCCACCCTGCGAGAACGGCCTGGCGTTCGCGAGCCCTATCTCGCCGGCGTCCTCGGCGACGTGATCCTGGTCAACGGCGCACCGTGGCCCGTGCACGAGGTCGACGCGGCCCGGTATCGGCTGCGCATCCTGAACGCCTCGAACGCCCGGCATTACGAACTCGAAGCGGTCACCGACGACGGACGCCGGCTCGATCTCGTCCAGATCGGCGCCGACCAGGGGCTGCTCGCCACGCCGGTCACCCACAGGCTGCTGCCGATCGCGCCCGCCGAGCGTTACGACGTGGTCGTCGACTTCTCGGGCGTCCCGGTCGGCAGCCGCGTCAGAGTCGTCAACCGGCTGGGCTCTGGCCGTACCCGCGACGTGATGGCCTTTCTGGTCGCACGCAACGCCACTGACGCCAGCCGTATCCCGCGCGCCCTCTCGAACGACCTACCGGCCTGGCGCCGGTCGGACGCCGTCAGGGTGCGCGAGTTCTCCTTCCGCGCGGGGCGCATGCGGGGTGATCACGGATGGCTGATCGGCGGACTGCCGTTCGATCCCGCCCGCTCCGATGTCACCGTCAATCTCGGTGATGTCGAGGTGTGGCGGCTGGTCGCCGACGTTCACCATCCGGTCCACCTGCATCTGGTCGGCTTCCGGGTGCTCTCGCGCGGCGGCAGGCCGCCGCTGCCGCATGACGCCGGCCTCAAGGACACCATTTCGCTACGGCCGGGCGAAGGGGCGGAGATCATCACCCGTTTCGACGGCTACCAGGGCCGTTACCTCTTCCACTGCCACAACGCCGAACACGAGGACATGGGCATGATGGCCAACCTCGAGGTCGTCTAGGAGCATCGAGTCACTTCCCCGGGGGAGCCGGCGGCTCGGGTGGCGGTCACTGGTCGCTCTTGGCCTCTGCCTTGGCCGACTGCGTGTCCTCGTCCTTGCCTACCTTGGCCAGCGCCTCACGAAGCTGCTCGGCGGTCATCTTGGAGCTGCCCTCGACGCCCGCCTCATGGCCCTGACTGTGCAGGTCGTGGAGTTCCTGGTCCTCGCTCATGACCTGTCCCCTCCTGCGTACCGACGTCAGAGCCGCTGGTCCCCCACGGGCGCGCCGCCCACACGGCCGCCGGTCGAAGTTGGCGCGATTTTTCCCCGGGAGCCGAGAAGGCGGCGGCCGAGGCGCTGTCCGGGGGCCTCCACGAACCGGTACGCCACGTGACCGAGGACCAGCAGGACGAGGAAGAACACCGGGAGGTTCGGGACGACCCGCAGCAGGAGCGGGTGCAGCAGATACAAGGAGAAGCTGATCACCCCGAGGTGGGCGAGCCATCGCGGGAACGTACGGCGCCGCAGCCCGAACGCGAGCGCGAAGAAGCCCGCCGCCAGCAGGACCGCCGAGGCCCAGGCGGGCTCGCGGGCCACCAGGACGCCGCAGACGAGGACCGTCAGCAGGGCGGCGACGGCCCAGACCGGCCGGATCGTGCCCTGCTCGGCGCGATACACGGCGGTCCCGGCGAACATCACGGCCGCGATGACCAGGCCCTGCCCCGCCCCGATCCGGCTGCCCAGGATCACCAGCGCCAGGCCGAGCAGGCCGCCGATCACCGCGGCCGCCGTCCTGAGGCGCCCGTTCGCGGCCACGGTCACGACGATGGCCAGGACCACCGCGACGCCCATGAGCGCGGCGACCAGGTCCGCGCCGCCGTTGATCGTCGCGCGCGGCAAGAGCAGCCCGAGCGGCACAGCCGCCAGCGCCAGGACCACGGCGATCGGCGCCGACCTGTGCGCCTGCCGTACGGCGAACAGCCCCACCGTCATCAGGTAGAACGCCATCTCGTAGGAGAGCGTCCACATCACGTTGATCACCGAGGGGACGCCGAGGAGTTCCTGCAGCATCGTGAGGTTCGCCAGCGCGACGAGCGGCGGCGGCCGGCGGTCGAGGCCCGGCGACGTCGCGAACACGCCGGCGTACGCGAGGAGCAGCGCGAGGGCGAGCGCGGCCAGCAGCAGCGGGAGGAGCCGGAAGGCCCGGCCGGTCCAGAAGGCCCGCAGGTCGCCCCGCCGTTCCAGCGAGGCCGGGATGATGTACCCGCTGACCAGGAAGAACACGAAGACGCCCCAGGTGCCGACGTCGACCCTGCGGTCCACCTCCCCCCAGACGGCCGGGACGAAGGTCCAGGCCGAGTGGTGCAGCGCCACGGCCGGAGCGGCGATCCCGCGTAAGGCGTCGAGCCATGCCAGCCGGGTGCGGTTTGCTGCCATTCAGGTGACTTTAGGCGAAATAGGGCGTCGGCAGCATCGCGCCTGGTGCGCGGCCTCCCCGCCGGGGCCGTAGGAATGCTAGGAAACGGGGATGGACCATCGTGATCTACGGCTTCTGGACGACGACGCCCTGGAGCGGTCCTCGGTCGTGGCCAACAGCGACATGAACCGCGAACGCCGCCTGCCGGCCTACCGGCGCGAACTCGGCGTCGACGTCCTCGCCCTCCTGCGCGGCGCCGATCGGGTCGTCCGGTGGCTCGACCTGTGCTGCGGCACGGCGAACGCGCTGTTCGAGGCCGCACACGCACTGGGAGACCGGGCGGAGATCGTCGGCGTGGACCTGGTCGGCTACTTCGCCGGTCCGCCTGCCGGCCTGCGGCTGCGGCTGGTCACGGCGTCGGTGACCTCGTGGGCGCCCGGCGCGGCCTTCGACCTGATCACCTGCGTCCACGGGCTGCACTACGTCGGCGACAAGCTGGGCGTGATCGCCCGGGCCGCCTCCTGGCTGACCGACGAGGGCCTGTTCGCCGCCAACTTCGACGTGCGGAGCGTACGGCGTGCGGACGGGGCGCCCGCAGGACGGCGGCTGACGGCGGCGCTGCGGGCGAGCGGCCTCGTCTACGACGCCAGGACCAGGCGGGTGAGCTGCCGTGGCCGCAGGGAGATCGACCTGCCCTGTGCCTACCTCGGCGCCGACGACCGGGCGGGCCCCAACTACACCGGCCAGGCGGCCGTGGACTCCTACTATGCGTTCGGCTGAGCTCTCAGCCGTCGCGGAAGGACAGGCCGCGCTCCTCCAGAGCCTGGCGGAGCACGGACATCGCCTTCGGCCCCATGCCGTGCAGCGCGAGGAGTTCGGCCTCGGTCGCCTGCGCGAGGTGCTCCAGGCGGGTGTAGCCGGCGCCCGCGAGTGCCCGCGTGGCCGGAGCGCTGATCTTCGGCAGGTCCGTCATCAGGTCCTCTCCTCGTGTGTCCGGTCCCCGCCCGGCCGGGGGCGGACGTCGCAGTCCGGCAGGCCCGCGAGCACGCCGGCGAGCTGGCGGGCGTTGGTCTGAGCGTAGTCGCGGTAGCAGTTGTTCATCAGCACGTGGGTCGTGGACGCCTGGCCGCCGAGTTCGCGCAGCCTCGGCGCCCACCGCTTCAGCTCCTCAAGGGAGTAGCGGTAGCCGAAGCGCTCGTGGATGTCGTGGCTGGTCCATTTGTCGCTGTGCCCGTGGAACCGCACGACCTCCAGGTCGGACGTGGCCGCGACGACGGGCGGGACCGAGTCCGGGTAGCCCTGCGGCATGTCCACGCACACGTACGGAATGGCGTACGAGCGGAGGAAATCGAGGGTCTCGGCCTGGTTCTCCTCGCTCATCCACGTGTGGTTGCGGAACTCCACGGAGATCCGCAGCGGCTCGCAGCGCCGCTTGCACTCCAGGATGTAGTGCTTGTTCGCCCGGCCGATCGGGAACCACCGGGGGAACTGGAAGAGCACCGCCCCGAGCTTGCCCGCCTCCCGCAGCGGCAGCAGGGCGCCGAGGAACCGCTCCCAGACCTGCTCGACGATCCGGGGGTCGAGGTCGCGGGCGTACAGGTTCTTGCCGCCGCCGCTCGGCCGCAGGTCCTTCGGCAGCGCGGCCGGCCGGGTCGGATGCCGCGTGAGCAGCGAGAACGCCTTGACGTCGAACGTGAAGTCCGGCGGCGTGCGCTCGGCCCACAGCCGCACGGTGGCCTCGGCGGGCGGCGCGTAGTAGGTGGAGTCGACCTCCACCAGCGGGAACCTACTCGCGTAGTGGCGCAGGCGTTCCTCGGGCGTCGTGACGCCGGGCGGATACCACCCCGACTCCAGCAGCGTCTTGTCGGTCCACGACGCCGTGCCGACCAGGATCTCCCCCATACCTCACCATAAGGAGCCCGCTCCGCCCCGGCCTGTCTCTGACGGTCAAAAAGAGCTGTGACCTACGTGACGTGTGAAGCGCCTGCGGGACTATGATGTTGGAAAGTAAAGTGCCCCCGGTGTCCGACGGCCACTGGACGAAGCAGCACTGGACGAAACAGCACTGCGCGAAGCACACCGGAGGTGGCGATGCTGTCGACTTGGGCTCTGGACACGTTCGGCCCGCGCGCCGAGCAGATCCGCCAGGGAGTGGCCGAGGCGCTGGCGCTCGCGCTCGAGAACGCCCAGGACGCCCAGAAGACCGCACGGACCGAGCTCCTCCACCCGTTCGGCTTCACACTCATGTCCCGCAAGTTCGAGGCCCTGGCCAGCACGTTCGCGGACATGCCCGGCGTCGAGACCGTCAAGCCGCCGGGCTCCCAGCACGAGCTCGTCGTGCTCGGCGGCAACCTGCTGTTCCCCTTCCGCTACGCCAAGGACCGCTCGGTCAGCGTGGTCAACGCCAGGATCGGCGACGGCAGGCCGTCCGGGCTGGTGCAGGCGCTGTTCACCAGGTTCGGCCCACAGCCCTGGGCCGAGCAGCTCACGCTCGGCGGCGTCGAGGCCGCCCTGCCGGAGCCCGCGACTCCGGCCGACCGCGCGCTCACCCGGCTGCCCGAGGGCACCCGCCTCGTGCTCATCGCGTACGCGTGCAACGCCAGGGCCGGCCTGCTCGACGTGTGGTGGGGCGAGGCCGAGCTGCTCGACCGCACCGGCAGCCTGCGCTGGCACCACTGCGAGCCGATCCCGCTCGCCGGGCAGATGCCCGTGGCCGGGCTGCCCGGGGTGGTGGCCCCCGTCGGGGAGGCGTCCGCGTTCGCCCGGGGCGCGATGCCGGCTCCGGCGCTCAACCCCCGCCCGCAGTACGAGCCCGCGACCGCCCTGCCTCCGATGAGTGAGGCGCCGTACGCACCGGACGCCGACGCCGATGAAGGACGATGACCGGCTGCGCCTGGTCGAGGAGACCGTTCCCCCCGAATCCAGCAACCCAGCACCCAGCCCGCAGGCCGTGGCGGACGCCTTCGACGGAACCCGCCTCACCCAGGCGCGGCGCCTGGCGGCGCTGACGAAGAAGGAGGTGGCCGAGCGCATCGGCGTGTCACCCGCAGCGGTCGGCCAGTACGAGGCCGGGGTCACCCGGCCGCGTCCCGATCTGGTCCCGCTCCTCGCCGAGGTGCTCGCGGTTCCCGCGGCCTTCTTCCTGCCGGGCCGCCCGCACGGCAAGCTGGACGGCTCGATGGCGCACTTCCGCAGCCTGCGCTCCACCCGGGCCTACCAGCGCGCCAAGGCCGTGGCCTTCGTCGAGCAGGTCTGGGAGCTGACGTACGCGTTGGAGAAGCGGGTGCGGCTCCCCTTCGTGGACCTGCCCGGCTTCGCCGGGGGCGAGGTGCACTCGGGCAGCGCCCTGCCCCGCGATCCCGCGGGCGCGGCCCGCGCGCTGCGGGCCCACTGGGGGCTCGGCACCGGGCCGATCAGCCACCTGGTGCGGCACATGGAGGCCCGGGGGATCGTCGTCGTCTTCCCCCAGGCCGACGAGGACGCGGTCACGGTGGACGCCTTCTCCACCTCCAGCCTGCCCCGGCCCATCGTCGTCCTGACGCCCAACCGCTTCGACGACGTCTACCGGCACCGCTTCACCGCCGCCCACGAGCTGGGGCACCTGGTGTTGCACGGGGACGCCGCGGCCGGGGACAGCCAGCAGGAACGCGAGGCCGATTCCTTCGCCGCGGAGTTCCTCACGCCGCGCGGCAGCATCCTGCCCAGCCTGCCCACCCGTGCGGACCTGCGGCGGCTGGCGGAGCTGCGCCGTGTCTGGGGCGTGTCGGTCGACTCCCTGCTCTACCGGTGCCGGGAGGTCGGGCTGCTGTCCGACTCCGCGGCGGGGCGCGCCTACCAGCGGCTCGCCGCGCTGCGCGGGCAGCCGGGCTTCGCCACCGAGCCGGTGTCGGGCTACCCCGGCGAGCAGCCGGTCCTGCTCGCCCAGGCCTTCGAGATGGCGGCGGCCGAGACCGGGCTGACCGTGCCCGCGCTGGCCCGGGAGCTCGCCTGGCCCATGGCGCGCGTACGCGAGCTGATCGGCCTGCCCGCCCACCGCCCCGAGCTGAGGCTCGTCCCCTGAAGCCGCGCTCGCAGCCCCGGGGCGCGGTCAGACGAGCGGGATGGGGGTCAGACGAGCGGGGTGGGGCCGGCGGGGGTGAGCAGGCGGCGGGTGGTCTCCAGCCCCCACGCGTCCAGGCCGCGCAGCCGGTCGCTGGAGGCCCGCAGGCCGCCGTACCGCTCGACGGTGCGCGCCCAGTCCTCCCGCCGTTCGACCTCCGGGCGGAGCATGAGGCAGTCGGGGTCGTTGATCCAGAACCTGCCGTGCTGCCACGCCCGGGCGACGGTGTTCCTGGTGGCGTTGGCCTGGCTGGGCTCGGACGGGTGTCCGCTCGGGTTCTGCCAGTACGCCGCGATGTCCGGGCCCACCCGCATCGCGTCGACCATGCCGACCGAGGGCAGGATCGGCGCGCCGCACCCCAGCAGGTACGCCTCGGGACCGATGGCCTCGCGGATGAGCCGCAGGCCGTGGCGGTAGGCCTCCACACCGGTCACGTCCTCGTGGCGGCGGCCCTCCAGCGCCCCCGCGTACACGAAGTCGATTTTGAAGTAGTCGACGCCCCAGCCGCGCATGGTCCGCAGCGTCTCCGCCAGGTATTCGGCCGCGCCGGGGTGGGTGAGGTCGAGAGCGGCGCAGGAGTCGCCGAGGACGTCGCCCGCGAAGACCGGGTCGCCGGTCGCGGGATCGGTCACCAGCCACTCCGGGTGCGCGGCGAAGAGCGCGCTCTTGCGGGCGACGACCATGGGGGCGATCCAGATCCCGGCCCGCCGTCCGTGCTCGCGGATGCGCCGGACCAACCCGGGCAGGTCGTCGAACCGGCCCGAGGACGTCAGCCAGTCGCCCGGCGCGGCCTGGTAGCCGTCGTCGATCTGCACGACGTCCGCGGAGACCGCCAGGTCGTCCATGGCCGTGAGGTTCTCGGCGATGTCCTCCTGGGTCACCTCGGAGAAGTACTGGTACCACGAGCACCACACCGTGGGTGAGGGGCGCGGGCGCACACCGGCCCGCTCGGCGAAGGCGGTGCCCCAGCGGGCCAGCGCCGCCTCCAGCCCGCCCTGGTGCTCCATGCGGCTCACGGGTGCGTCCGACGTGATCACGACCTGGCCGCCGCGCGGCCTCGCCTCGATGACGGGCACCCGGGACGCGACGCTCTCGGCGTTCACGGCGCCGTAGACATGAACCGGCCCGCCATCCCCGGGGTCGATCGCCAGCAGTCCCTCGCCCCGGAACACGCCCTCGTCCGGGGCCGAGCCGTAGTGGCAGTCGATGACCAGCGAGTTCGGCAGGGTCACCCGATAGGGCGTCTCCGTCAGGGGAAGGGCGGCTGTGACGCTCCACGACTGCCAGCCCTCCGCGTAGACCCGGGCCCTCGCGGGGTCCACGCCCAGGGCGGCGACGTCCTCAAATCGCGATTCCATCACCGGCCAGTTCATCCGTGAACCGGTTAAGGGTCAAGGGTCGTCTCACCGGGTGGACGGATCCGGCGCGCCCGCCGGTACGGCGACCAGGCCGCCATCACCCGCTTCCGCGCGGCCCGGCCCAGCGGACGGCGATTGTTCAGGCCGCGACGGCGCTCTGCACGACCTGCTCCTTCAGCGGTGCGAGGGCCCCGGCGATGGAGCCGATCGTCTCGGCGTCGACGCCGCACGACTCCAACGCCCCGGCCAGGTGGAAGACCACCTGGTCGAACTCCTCCGCCGTGATGGCGAGCCCGGCGTGCGCCTCGTCCATCGACTTGCCCCGGTATTCCTGCGGGCCGCCGAGCGCGGCGGCGACGAAGCTGCGCTGGTGCGCCTTGAGCTTGGCCATGTCGACGTCCGCGAAGTAGCCCCGCAGCATCGGGTCGGCGACGACCCGCGTGTAGAACTCGTCGACCACGGCCGCGACCGCGCCCGAACCGCCGATCTGATCGAAGATGGACGCCATACCGCTTTCCTCCCGCGTGTGCGTGACCTCATTGCCCACGACGATCACCACGGTTCGTTACGGGCCGATTACCGGGCGGAAATACGTGCGTAGCCAGGCGCTCACGCGGTCGACACGGCCGAAAAGGCCGCAGGCGGGGGGCGGGTGCGAGTGCCGGTTGTTGCTCCAAGTAGTTGATTGTTCCCACTGGCGACGTGAGCGAGGCGGGGATAAGTTCCCACCCGGGAGGACGTTTTCGCCTTCGAGACAGAAAAGCGTCAGCCAATCCGGAAACGGCTCACTCTCGAAATGCATCGCGATTTCGGGGTTGCCGATGCTATAGGGCGATGTCTACCTTTGACATCAAATGCGACTCGGGGGCGAGCGGCGGGCGGCAGCAGGGGGCGGCGTGGCGGAAGAGATGGTTCCCAACCCTCGCCACGCACAACTGGTGGAACTCCTTAAAGAGGTGCACAACCGGTCTCAGGAGGTCGGGCAGGCATACCAGCGCGTCTACGCGTCGATGCAGTCGGGCAAGGTCTGGACGGGACCGACCGCCACGAAATGGACTACCGAGGTCGCCGACCGGCATCACCGCCTGGCGCAGCTCGTACGGCAGATGACCTACGCGATCGAGGAGGAGCTGCACCGGCATCCGGCGACGGTGACCCGTTCCCAGGCCGAGCTCATCCGTCATCAGCTGACCGGACGCCCCTGACCCCGGCAGCCACGGGAGGAAGGACGCGATGACATCCCCCAGCGGCGACTTCTGCGGCATCGACCCGGCGGCCATGAACGCCATGGCTGCCGACCTGCGCCAGGCATCCGACCGGCTCACCTCCTTCTCCACCGACTTCGAGGGGCTCTTCCGGGCGAACGGAGTGAGCACCACGCCCCTCGCGCAGATCGCCGCCATCGCCGACTGGGGGAGAGGCCAGGCCCCCAAGCTGTCGGAGCGGGCCGAGCTGATCAAGGCGCTGAACGGGACCGGCGACCACACCTTCGCCCGGCTGCCCGACGCGCTGGACAGCTTCGCGGCCGGCCGCGGCCTGGGCCTCATGTACGGCACCGACATCCTCGCCACCCCTGGCACCAGTGTCGAAACCAAGGGCGAACTCGCCCACCAGCACATCAAGGAAGTCGCCGCACTGGCCAAGGACCCCGCCGCCGCTGCGGCGTTCTTCGCCACCCTGCCCCCAAAGGTGCGCGACGCGCTGCCCAACCTGCTCATGAACACCGGCAGCCCGACGGCCAAGCAGGATCTCGCCGCCTTCAGCGCCGCCCTTGGCGCCGCGCTACGTGCCCCCGGCCGCATCCCGGCGATGGAGAAGGTGAAGGCCGAGTTGCTGAGCAAGCCCGGCAGTAGCGAGACCGCATGGAACCGGCTCGCTCTGCTGGCCGGGGCGAAAGCCCCGACGAACGTCCGCGTGGCAGCCGCCCGCGCTCTCGCACTGGACGACTTCGTGAAGAACCCCAGGCAGGACCGGACCGGTGCCGGCCTGGACGAGACCAGGACGTACGGCTACTCCCCCGACACCGTCGCCCTCGCCCTGGAGGTCCTCGTCGGGGACGGCAAGGCCGCCCGCGCCGCCTTCGCCCAGATGGGCGGCGACGGGGTCAAGCTCACCCAGGCCGAGAAGATGAAGCGGTTCCTGGACTACAGCAAATCCGTCGCCTCGGGTAACGACGTCGCCGACGCCTTCGGCCGGGTCCTGGCCACCGCATCCGGAGCGTACGACGAGAAGGACGGGGCTCATTCGACCGAGGCCGCGAGGTTTGCCTTCGATGTGATCCGGGAGATGCCCAAGCTCGGTGTCCTCAGACCGATGCAGGTGTCCATGGCCGAGATCGCGGGCTCCTACGCCACCGAGTTCACCGAGGGGGCCAACCTCAGTGATGCCAACCGCACCCAGCCCAGCGCCTTCGGGCCGGTCAAGACAATCGTGCCCGGCCTGCACCCTGCGTTTCGCCTCAGTCCGAAGGACACCTACGAGTTCGTCAAGACGTTCGCGGATTCAGCCGCACACATCAAGCCCTTCGAACAAGGGATGGGCAACCTCACCGACAGGATCGTCAACGCCGCCGCGAAAATGGACAACGGCAAAAGCACCGACCACCTCGAACGGGCGATGCGCGCGCTCGGCTACGTCGCCGGCATGCAGTTCGCCACCGAGCGGGAGGTGCAGGGAAAGCTCGATGCCGAGGACCAGGCCCGGGTCAAGGCAGAGATGTTCGCGTACGGCGTCGGTCTCGGCGTCGTCGGGCTGGCAATTTCGGGCATGACTGGGCAGATTTTGTGGCTGGGGGTGTCCAGCTTCTCGCCACTCATGGTGGAACCGGGGATCACCCCGGACAAGAGTCGAGTGAGTGGGCTGGACGAGAAGGATCGCGCCGCCTGGATGGCGCGGGAGACTTGGCTGGCGAACATCTTGATGTCCAACGGCTTCAAGGCCAAGGTCCCGCCGAACGACCCGCGCTTCTCCAAGGCGCCGATCACCGGAGCCGACGGCACGCTGCTGCCCTTCTCCGAGATCGCCAAGAACAAGGAGGCCGTGCGCAACTTCGACAACTGGCTCATCGCCAACGGCTCCGGCGGGACGAACAAAACCCGACTCGGCGAAGTGCAGGCATCTCTTGAGGAGCGCTTCGCGGGGGCAAGGAAAGTCGCAGAAACCCGGGGTCCATCACCATACGAGTGATTCTCCGCCTCACTTCGACGGCAGGCACTCCGTCTCACCTCGCACCTCTATCCTGCCCTTACTCGGTGAGGAAAGCACAATCCGTGTATGATATTGGTCACTCACGGCCTGCTGATACGTCGGAGTCATACCAGCCTTGACCAAATTGTAATCAGCAATGGCGTCTAACGTGCCTACCAACGCGAGGGTTATCCCCTCAGGATCTCCAGATCCAACTCGCGCTCTTGCCTTCACTGCGTACCTGCGTTTGAAGTCACCGTTACCGCAGGGAATGTCCTTACCTCCGGGATCAGTTACCTCGATGTCCGTACCAAAAGCATGCTTAACGGTTTGGTCGATATGATTCTTGAGGATCTGGCCGGCTTCGGCTGCGGTCGGTTCCGGTTCGCTACAGGCGGACAGCATCAGCCCGGCCGCCAGGGAAATCGGGACGATAAGCCGCAGGCGAAGCGTCATGCAACCCTCCAGACAACCGAGTCCACGTGTTACAGACCATCATGTCAATCGACCGGCCCATCGTACGTCCCGTTCACCGAAATACCTAGACTCCCATCAAAGGCGAGCCGTTACATCAGACCGCTGTTCAGCGGCTCTAATTAGCTCGGCTCTTTCTTGAACTCATTCACCTGCAATGATGAGCGGCCCCCGAGATGCACTCCTCGGACCTCGGGGCCCGTCTCGTGGCATCGCACACCGGGGCGGGGACAACGGCTTTATGGTTTGCCATGGGTCAGGACCTCGATTCCTGGCCAAGGGGTCCGTACGGCGTTCCCGCGCCTGCGGACCCCGCTTGTTCACCTCGCACACCAGCAATGACAACACTCGGTAACCCCGGCATCACAGATGCGATCAGGGGACACTGGGGGTGCTCAGGACGCCCCCACGTCTGGCGGAGAGGTGAACGCATGATCACCGAACTTCCCGCATGGGCCGTACGGCTCCGTGCCGAACGACGCGACCGGCTGTGGAGCCAGAAAGAGATGGCCCGCAAGCTCGTCGAGGCCGCCGACGAGGAGACCCGCAACCGCCTGCCCTCCCGCGAGACCATCATCCGCCGCATCAAGGCATACGAGGCTGGGCACAACGAGCCCCACGACCCCTACCGCATGCTGTATGCCCGAGCCTTCGGCACCACCGAAACCGCTCTGTTCGGCTCGGACCGGCGACCTGTTCCCTCCCTCACCAGTGCGCCAGACCCGGACCTGTATGAGCGCATCACGAAGGCCATCGAACATCCGCAGCGCGTGGATGCCACCACGATCGAGTGGCTCGAACGCTGCCTGGGCGAACACCGCCGCGTCGAGGACACCTTGGGGAGCGGTCCGCTGCTGCCGGTCGTACGCGCCCAACTCGACGCGATCACTGTGCTCGCACAAGGGGCTCCGGGCCCGCTCGCCGACCGCGTGGTCGCCATGCTCGGGCAGTACGCCCAGTTCATCGCCTGGATGTGCCAGGACTCCGGCGACCATGCCGCCGCACTCGCCTGGTACGACCGCTCGCACGGCTGGGCGCTGGAGGCGGGCGACGCGGCTCTGGCCGCCACCACGCTCAACATGCGCGCCCATCTGGCCTGGAGCATCGGCGACGCACTCCGGTGCGTACGGCTGGCCGAGGCCGCGCGCTGGCACGACGGGAGGACGACCCTTGGTGTGCAGGGCATGGCGGCCCAGATGGCGGCCCGCGGCCACGCCGAGATGGGCGAAGCCGGGCCCGCGCGGCGACTGCTCGGAGAGGCCGAGAAACTGATCCGGGCAGCGGGCGAACATCCGGAGAACGAGCCGCCCTGGATGTACTTCTACGACGACGGCTGGTTCGACATGCAACGTGGAATGGCCGAACTGGCCCTCGGCGACGGCCCGCGCGCGGTGCGATTCCTCGACCGCGGACTGGCGACCCTGCCCGAGGCGTATCGGCGTGACCGTGCCTGGTTCGGGACATGCCTGGCGCGCGCCCATGCCCTCGCCGGTGACGTGGAGGCCGCCGAACGGCTCGCGGTCGCTGCGGCTCCTGACGCCTTGGCCGTCAACCGTTACGCCGTTCAGGACCTACGTAAGTTGTCCGGCGCGCTGCGCCCCGTCCGCTTTCAGAGCGGGCAGAGCATCGAGGATGCCTTGAAAGCGGCAGAGCGATAGCACCGGCTCAGTCTCGGTGGCCGGGTTTGCAGAACGGCGGAACGGTGCCCGCGCCCCTGGCGGGCGCGGGCACCGTCATGGGGAGGGTCAGTGCCTTCCGGCTCCGCGCAGGGCGTCGCGGATCGCGTAGTAGGCCGGCTTGGGCTGGAGGTTCTCGTCGTACGGCAGGGCCGCGCCCTCACCATCGAAGAAGGCGGGGATCCAGGAGTACTTGTCGGTGTAGTCCCAAATCGTGATGCCGACACAGCGGCGGACGGCGAGGCAGGCCTTGGTCACCCTGGCGTACCAGTCGGCCTGGGTCGCGAGCTTGGCCTCGTCGGCCGGCACGTACATGCGGATGTCCAGCTCGGTGATCGCGACGTCCACGCCGAGGTCGGCGAAGCGCTGCAGGTTCTGCTGGAGCGTGTCCGGATAGCCGTACTGCAGCGCGAGGTGCCCCTGGAAGCCGACGCCGTCGATCGGCACGCCCTGGGCCTTGAGCTGCTTCACCAGGTTGTAGTACGCGTCGCTCTTGGGCCCGACGGCCTCGATGTTGTAGTCGTTCAGGTAGAGCTTGGCGTGCGGGTCGGCCTGGCGCGCCCAGCGCAGCGCGTCGGCGATGTAGCCGGGGCCGAGCGTCCGGTAGAAGATCGTGTCCCGGTAGGTGCCGTCCTCGTTGAACGCCTCGTTGACGACGTCCCACGAGTAGACCTTGCCCCGGTAGTGGCGCGCCTCGGTCACGATGTGGTTCTTGAGGATCGCCCGGAGCTGATCGGCGGTGAAGGTGCCGTTGTTCAGCCAGTCGGGGAGCTGGCTGTGCCACACCAGCGTGTGCGCCCGGAAGGACATGTGGTGCTTGCGGGCGAAGTCGAGCACCTGGTCACCCTGGGTGAAGTCGAACACCCCCTGCTGCGGCTCGGTGGCGTACCACTTGAGCGCGTTGCCCGCCGTGGTGGAGTTGAACTCGCTGCCGAGGATCTTGAGGTACGCCGCGTCGGAGAACTCGGGGTTGTCGGTGGCCGAGCCGAGGTAGCGATGCGAGGCGCCGGCCAGCTCACCCAGGGTCTTGTCGTGGTGCCGGTCGGGGTGGGCGGAGGCGGGGGCCGCCGCGAGCGCGGTGACGAGCCCGGCCGCGGCGAGGGCCGCGGCGAATCTGTGCAGCATGAGGAAGGTCCTCCGGTCGGGGGTACGGGGTCGGACGTCCAGATGCACGAGCCGGGAATGTTCCACAAGCCGAAACTTTCGAAACAATCCCCTAACTTTCTGTTGACGTACCTTACGAACTGGCCCGTCTCGGGTCAATGCCGGACGGCAAATCCAAGGATTACCAGCGGAAACGCCAGGGCAGGGTTGACAACAAATACGGCCTATTCCGAAAGTTTCAACGAGAGAGGCCGTAAAGAGACACTCGGCCGTCGAACTTCGCGTCGTACCGCGCCCAACCGAGGGAACAGGTACTTGGTCGCAACCGCGGTGACCGGTCCGTCAACGGCGGCGGGTCTGTCATACCCGGGAAGCATGATGGCCGGCATGAAGGACTGGATGATCGACTTCGCGGAGTTCGCGCGCGAGGAGTTGCCGGCGGAGAGCGCGGAGCGACTGATCGGGCTGCTACGGCCCGCGATAAGACTGTCGGCCGCCGAGGACGGGGAGATCGTGGTCGGACGGCTCGGGGGCCTCCCGAAGCTGCCGGACGACATGGCGTGGCCGTCCCTCGCCGACGGGTGCAGGCCGATGTCGTTCCTGGCCGAGCTCGACTGCGGGGAGCTGGCACGCTACGAGGTGGACATCGCCCTGCCCGGCACCGGCACGCTGCTGTTTTTCGCCACGACCGACGCGAGGCAGTCGCAGGTGATCTACGTGCCGCACGGAATCGCCGTCGCCGAGCGGCCCGCGCCCGACGACCACGCCACGGTGTACGCCGAGCTCCCGCTCGCCGCGGTCACCGAGCCGAGCTGGCCGGAGCGGGACCATCCCGCTCTCGTGGATGTCTTCGGGAGCCTTGAGGAGGCCGAGGAGAGGGTGTGGCACCACGTGCTGGACGAGGACACCGGCGAGACCTTCGACCAGCAGCTCACGCTGTTCGAAGACGGAGGAAGGGACGGGCCGCCGCACCAGGTGGGCGGCTACTCGGACGGGCTCCAGAGCCCGATCGAGGCCGTGGCGGCGCATGCCGCCGGCACCGGCTGGTACGGCGATCCGGCCTTCCAGGAAGAGGCGCGGCAGTGGGTCACGCTCCTGCAGGTAGCCGAGGACACCAGGGCCGGGATGATCTGGGGCGACGGCGCGTGGCTGATCTGGGGTATCCGTAAGGACCATCTGGCCGCGCGCGACTTCTCCAAGGTCCACCTCTCCGTCCAGGGGCACTGACCCCGGTGGTCGCGGACGAAGGAGGAGGGCCGGGCGCCCCGGCCCTCCCGCCGTCACGGTTCCAGGCTCTCCGGCACGGAGTCGGATTGCCCCTTCGGGCGTTCGGTGCGGTCGTGGGCGTCGTAGATCTTCACCCAGCGGATTCCGGGAAGCCGCTTGAGCGTGGGCGTGATCTCGTCGGCGACCGTGAAAGCCGACCCACCGCTGCCGAGGGAACCGGTGAGCCGCACATGGGCGACGCCGTCACGGACGACGACCGAACGGACGCCGGTGGCCCCCGAGGCGACGAAGCGCAGCCCCTTGGCGTACTCCGCCTGCGTCGGCCCGGCGAACAGCCGCTGGAGCGCGCCGCGCGCGGTGGACGGCGGTGTCACCGGCCGTGACACCGCCGCCGTGTACGGCCGCCGCCCCGCCGCGTACGCCCGGGAATCGAGGAAGTACGTCCGCACCGGCACGGTCCGGTAGGGCGTCTTGATGTCCACGACCACCCGGCTCGGGTGCGTGAGGGTGTAGACGCGGTAGGGCGCCTTCCTGGTCAGGCCGATGCCGAACGTGAGCTCCGCCTCGAAGTCGCCCGCGTTGACGACCTGGATCACGCCGGGCAGCGCGAAGGTCTCGCGGGCGGGCCCGTAGGTGGGGTCCCCGTTCTTGTCGTGGCCGGTCGCGCCGCCGAAGCGCAGCCCGAGGATCGCGTCGCCGGCCACCGGGACCGTGTTGCCCGAGCCGTCGGCGATCAGCCGGGGCACGTAGCCGGCGTTGCGCCGCGCCGGGAGCGGCCCGCGGAACTCGAAGACGACCCGGTCGAGTCCGGGCTGGTGCGAGGCGCGCACGTCGACCAGGGTCGCCACGCGCGGGGCCGCGTGAGCGGCCGCCTTCAACGGGGCGGGTGTCGCCGCGGCCGGGGCCGCGATCAGGCTCGCCAGCGGCACGGCCAACGCCGCGAGCGAGCGCCTGGGGGGCAGAAACATGAGGGCTCCTCTGCCGGGTTCCTTTCGCGAGTTGGGGGACCCGCGGGCGGGCGCAGGACCGGTTCCGGACCGGCGCCCAACTGAAGTATCCCCAGGTGGGCCCGGCTCGGGGACGGGACAGACCTGTCACCTTCCATCCGACTTTTCTGACCCATTGACGGCGCGGTGGGCCCTATGTAACATCTGGGCAACCTAATGTAAGAAATTTGCAGCTCTAAATCGAGACTTTGCGGCTCTCCGCAAGTTCCGGCAGGAAGCACTGCGTCCGTGCGCCCCGCCACCGTCACCTTTCGCATGAAAGGACCTGAGGTGATGTCGGCCACGGCAGTGGGCAACCGGTCGCCGCCGCGACCCCGTCCAGCCCCGATCTCCGAAATCCCCCCACGACCGCGGATCGGACGACCCGCCGGTCGGTTCCTGCCGGACAGAGGAACGCAAATGTCGAAAACGCATGTCCCGTTATTGCGCTTGATCGCTGTGGTGGCCGCGGCCTGCCTGCTCGCCGTGGCCGCGCCCCTCTCCCCCGCCTCCGCCGCCGGCGGCCCCAACCTCGCCGCCGGCCGCACCGTGACCGCGAGCAGCAGCAACAGCCCGTACGTCGCGGGCAACCTCAACGACGGCAACCAGGGCACCTACTGGGAGAGCTCCAACAACGCCTTCCCGCAGTGGGCGCAGGTGGACCTCGGCAGCGCGACGAGCATCGACCAGGTCGTGCTCAAGCTCCCGCCCGCCTGGGAGGCCCGCACCCAGACGCTGTCGGTGCAGGGCAGCACCGACGGGTCCTCCTTCAACACGATCGCGAGCTCGGCGGGGCGCTCCTTCGCCCCCGGCTCGGGCAACGCGGTGACGATCGGCTTCACCGCGACCACGACCCGGTATGTCCGGATCAACATCACCGCCAACACCGCCTGGCCCGCGGCGCAGCTGTCCGAGATCGAGGTGTACGGCGCCGCCACGGCCTCCGGCAACCTCGCGCTCGGCAAGACCATGAAGGAGAGCGCGCACGCCGACGTGTACGGCGCGGGCAACGCCAACGACGGCAACCAGGCCACCTACTGGGAGAGCTCCAACAACGCCTTCCCCCAGTGGCTCCAGGTGGACCTCGGCGCCTCGACCGCGGTCAACAAGGTGGTGCTGAAGCTCCCGCCCACCTGGGAGGCCCGCACCCAGACGCTGGCCGTGCAGGGCGGCACCGACGGCACGAACTTCTCCACCCTCGCCGCCTCCGCGGGACGCACCTTCGACCCCGCGAGCGGCAACACGGTCACGATCGGCTTCTCCACCGCGAACGTCCGGTACGTCAGGGTGACCGTCACCGCCAACACCGCCTGGCCGGCCGGGCAGGTCTCCGAGTTCGAGGTGTACGGCCCGGCGCCCACCGGTGACACCCAGGCCCCGACCGCGCCGTCGAACCTGGCCTACACCGAGCCCGGCGCCAACCAGATCAGGCTCACCTGGTCGGCCTCCACGGACAACGTCGAGGTCACCGGATACGACGTCTACGCCAACGGGGTGCTGCGCACCAGCGTCGCAGGGAACGTCCTGACCTACACCGACACCCAGCCGGCCGACGCGACCGTCTCCTACTACGTGCGGGCCAAGGACGCGGCCGGCAACGAGTCGGCGAACAGCAACACGGTCACCCGCAAGGGCTCGACCGGCGACACCCAGGCCCCGACCGCTCCCGGCAACCTCGCCTACACCGAGACCACGCCGGGGCAGATCAAGCTCACCTGGACGGCCTCCACCGACAACGTCGACGTCACCGGATACGACGTCTACGCGAACAACGTGCTGCGCGGCAGCGTGGCCGGAAATGTCACGACCTACACCGACACGCAGCCCACGAGCGCGACCGTGTCGTACTACGTGCGGGCCAAGGACGCGGCCGGCAACGAGTCGATCAACAGCAACACCGTCACCCGCAACGGCTCGGGCGGCGGCTCGAACATGGCCGTCGGCAAGCCGATCACGGCCTCCTCCTCGACGTTCACGTACGTCGCGACGAACGCGAACGACAACGACGTGGCGACCTACTGGGAGGGCGCGGGCGGCTCCTATCCGCAGACGCTGACCGTCCAGCTCGGGGCCAACGCGGTCGTCAGCTCGGTCGTGGTCAAGCTCAACCCCGACGCCGCCTGGTCGACCCGTACGCAGACGATCCAGGTGCTGGGCCGCGAGCAGAGCGCGTCCGGGTTCACCAACCTGACCAACGCGGCGACCTACACCTTCAACCCCGCGAGCGGCAACACGGTGACGATCCCGATCTCCGGCCCGGGCTCCGCAACGGTCGCCGACGTGCAGCTCAAGTTCACCGCCAACTCCGGCGCTCCGGCCGGGCAGGTCGCCGAGTTCCAGGTCATCGGCTCCCCGGCGCCCAACCCCGACCTGACCATCACCTCCCTGTCCGCCTCCCCCGCGTCCCCGGTCGAGACCGACGCCGTAACGCTGTCGGCGACGGTGCGCAACGCGGGCAACCTCGGCTCCGGCGCCACCAACGTCAACTTCTACCTGGGCGGGACCAAGGTGGGCACCGCCGCGGTCGGCGCCCTCGCGGCCGGTGCCTCGGCCACCGTGACGGCGAACATCGGCCAGCGCGACGCGGGCAGCTACCCGCTGAGCGCCAAGGTCGACGAGTCGAACGCGGTGATCGAGCAGAACGAGACCAACAACTCCTTCACCGCCTCCTCCCCGCTGGTCGTGAGGCCGGTCGACAGCTCCGACCTGGTGGCATCCCCGGTGAGCTGGTCGCCCGGCAACCCGGCGAACGGCAGCACGGTGACGTTCACCGTGGCGATCAAGAACCAGGGCACGGTCGCCTCGGCGGGCGGCGCCCACGGCATCACGCTCACGATCGCCAATGACTCCGGCACCGTCGTCAAGACGCTGACCGGCTCCTACAGCGGTGCGATCGCGGCCGGGGCCACGACGAGCCCGGTCAACCTGGGCACGTGGACGGCCGCCAACGGCCGGTACACGGTGAAGACGGTGCTCGCCGCCGACACCAACGAGCTGCCGGTCAAGCAGGCCAACAACACCTCCACGCTGCCGTTCTTCGTCGGCCGCGGCGCGAACATGCCGTACGACATGTACGAGGCCGAGGACGGCGTGACCGGCGGCGGGGCGACGGTCGTCGGCCCGAACCGGACCATCGGCGACCTGGCCGGTGAGGCGTCCGGCCGCAAGGCCGTGCGGCTCACCACCACCGGCAGCTACGTGGAGTGGACGACCAGGGCCGACACGAACACCCTGGTCACCCGCTTCTCCATCCCCGACGCGGCGGGCGGCGGCGGCACCGACGCCACGCTGAACGTCTACGTCAACGGCAGCTTCCTCAAGGCGATCAACCTGACCTCGAAGTACGCGTGGCTGTACGGCCCGGAGGCGGGCCCGGGCAACTCGCCGGGCGCGGGCGCCCCGCGGCACATCTACGACGAGGCCAACGTCCTGCTCGGGACGACCGTCCCGAAGGGCAGCAAGATCCGGCTGCAGAAGGACGCCGCCAACACCTCCGCGTACGCGATCGACTTCGTGAACCTGGAGCAGGTGTCGGCGATCCCCAACCCCGACCCCGCGACGTACGCCGTCCCGACCGGGTTCACCCACCAGGACGTCCAGAACGCGCTCGACAAGGTGCGGATGGACACGACCGGCAAGCTGGTCGGCGTCTACCTGCCGCCGGGCGACTACCAGACGTCGAACAAGTTCCAGGTGTACGGCAAGGCGGTCAAGGTCGTCGGCGCCGGGCCGTGGTTCACCCGGTTCTACGCGCCCACGACGCAGGAGAACACCGACATCGGCTTCCGGGCGGAGTCGTCGGCCAACGGCTCGACGTTCTCCGGGTTCGCCTACTTCGGCAACTACACCAGCCGCATCGACGGGCCGGGCAAGGTGTTCGACTGGCAGAACGTCGCCAACATGACGATCGACAACATCTGGGTCGAGCACCAGGTCTGCATGTACTGGGGCGCCAACACCGACAACATCACGATCAAGAACTCGCGGATCCGTGACACGTTCGCCGACGGCGTCAACATGACCAACGGCAGCACGGACAACCTGGTCTCCAACAACGAGGCGAGGTCGACCGGCGACGACAGCTTCGCGCTGTTCTCGGCCATCGACGCGGGAGGCGCCGACGAGAAGAACAACGTCTACGAGAACCTGACCGCGATCCTGCCGTGGCGCGCGGCCGGCATCGCCGTCTACGGCGGGTACGCGAACACGTTCAAGAACATCTACATCGCGGACACGCTGACCTACTCCGGCATCACGATCAGCTCGCTCGACTTCGGCTACCCGATGAACGGCTTCGGCGCGAGCCCGCCCACGGTGTTCGACAACATCTCGATCGTCCGTGCGGGCGGCCACTTCTGGGGCCAGCAGACCTTCCCGGCGATCTGGCTGTTCTCCGCCTCGAAGGTGTTCCAGGGCATCCGGATCAGCAACGTGGACATCGTGGACCCGACGTACTCGGGAATCATGTTCCAGACCCAGTACCTCGGCGGTCAGCCGGTCAATCCGATCAAGGACACCGTCCTCACCAACATCTCGATCTCCGGCGCGCACAAGAGCGGCGACGAGTTCGACGCCAAGTCGGGCTTCGCCCTCTGGGCGAACGAGCTGCCGGAATCGGGCCAGGGGCCGGCGGTCGGATCGGTGACCTTCAACAACCTGAAGCTCAGCGACAACTACCAGGACATCAAGAACACCACGTCCACCTTCACGATCAACATCAACCCCTGACGATGTGACGGCGCCGCCGGAGGGACATCCCTCCGGCGGCGCTTTTTCACGGTGTTCAGGACGAGCAGGGGGTGCCGTTCAGCGTGAAGCCGGTGGGGTTGCCGTTCGAGCCGTTCCAGGTGCCCTGGAAGCCGAACGAGACGTTGCCGCCGGCCGGGATCGAGCCGTTGTACGACAGGTTCTTCGCGGTCACCGACGACCCGCTCTGGGTGACGTCGGCGCTCCAGTAGCCGGTGAGCTTCTGGCCGTTCGGGAAGGAGAAGCCGACGGTCCAGCCGTTCACCGGGCTGGAGGAGGTGTTGGTGACGGTGACGTTGCCGGTGAAGCCGCCGGGCCACTCGTTCTTGCTGTAGCTCACCCGGCAGGCGCCGTTGCCGCTCGGCGGGGGCGTGGGGCTGTGCGACGCGGTCGGGCTCGGCGACGGGTCGGTGGGAACCGTGCCGCCGATGCTGTAGGAGAAGTTGTTCACCGCCAGCCCGGTGCCGCCCACCCAGGGCTCGAACCCGGCCTGAACGCTGGTCAGGTACCACGACCGCTGGCCGTAGCCCCGGCTCACCATGTCGTCGAAGAAGGTCCTCACCGCGAAGCTGAGCGAGTTCGTCGGCGAGGTGCGGACGTAGGAGACGACGTTCCAGCCGCTGTTGCCGTACCAGACGTCCCAGGTGGCGCCGGCGAGGTTGACCGTGCCGACCTTCGAGCCGACCGGCTGGATGGAGCCGGTGTGGTTCAGCCAGACCATCAGCTCGGCGCCGGTGTTCTGGCCGTCCTTGCGCGCGGTCGGGTCGAACCAGATGTCGTACGCCGCGTCGTACACGCCCGAGCCGGGGTACGTCATGCTGACGCTGGTCTGGACGGTGTTGAACTGACTGTTGCTCACCTGCAGGGGGAGACCGCTGCCGCTGGAGCAGTTGGCGTAGTGACAGCCGGCGTAGACCGCGGGGTAGGCGCCGGGGGCGCCGTTCTGCGCCTTGTTGTGGGACGCCTGCGTCACCGAGAACCCGGTGCTGGTGACGTTGATGCACTGCTGCGTGTCATCGCCCCAGTTGTTGTTCATGACGACGTACTTGCCCTGGATTGTGGTCGAGCCGTACTTCTCGCAGATCGCCGTGTCCGCGTGCGCCGCCTGACCGACGACGAGCGACGCGGCGACCGAGCCGAGCATGGCGAGACCCGCCGTGATCATTCGCATCCTCATGTCCCGGACCATAGACATCGGGCCGAGGTGGGCGACATGGACCGAATTGGTCGACGACTTGAACGAAATCCCGACCAGCGACAACGCCCTTACGGAAAGTGAAACTTTCAGTTACACACCTTGTCCGGCTGCCGGACACCGGCGTGCGCATCCGCCCGCTGGGGAGTATGGCTGCAGGAGGAGGTGAGGGCGATGTCCGTCACGGTCCGCCGCGTGTACGAGGAGCCCGCGCCCGGGGACGGGACACGGGTGCTGGTCGACCGGGTGTGGCCGCGCGGCCTCACCAAGGAAGCCGCTCACCTGGACGAATGGCTCAAGGACGTGGCGCCGTCCGGCGCCCTGCGCACCTGGTATGGCCACGTCCCCGAGAGGTTCGGCGAGTTCCGCAGCCGCTACCTCGCTGAGCTGGACGATCCCGAGCGGCGCGCCGCCCTCGACCGGCTGCGCCGCCTCATGGAGAGCGGGCCGCTGACCCTGCTCACCGCGACCAGGGACGTCGAGCACAGCCAGGCCGCCGTCCTCGCCGAGGTCCTGTCCGGCCACTCGTTGCAGTGATCCGCAAGTTGGCTCCCATTCTGGCCGGAGACCATGGGCGCCTTCCGATCACACACGAGGTGTCATGTGAGACGTCCAGCGTTCCTCCGAAGGCTCGGGATCGCCGGTGTGCTGCTGGCGGGGCTGCTGCTCGCCGTGCCCGTGCAGCAGGCGACCGCACAGGCGGCGGTCACGGCGACCCCGACGCCCAGCGCCCCCGCGAACCCGTACGTCACCGCGTCGGGGATGAAGGTCACTCCCTCCACCTACACCGGCTCGTGCAAGGTGGGGCCGTACGGCCTGGAGCACACGGTCTCGGCGACCATCACGGTCACCAAGCCCATGACCGTCAACTATTCGTGGATGGCCGACTACGGTTTCTGGACCCCGGGTTCGGTGACCTTCGACGCGCCCGGCAGCAAAACGGTCAGCAACGTCTTCTTCCGCACGACCAGCCTCAAGGGCACGATGCGCTTGAAGCTCGCCGACGAGCTCGGTGGTGCGGAGACCGAGGCCGCCACGTTCGACACCGTCTGCGTCGACCCGGGGGTGATCGCCTCACAGATGCAGGTCACCCCGGCCGCCTACACCGGCCCGTGCAACGAGACGGAGTCCGGTCTTAAGCACGTGTTGTCAGCGAAGATCACGGTCTCCGCGCCGACGACCGTGAAGTACCTCTGGATCAACCAGGAGAACCAGCCCTGGCCCGGTCCCAACCCCGTCTCCGTGACGTTCGACGCGCCCGGCACCAAGACGGTCGTCAACGGCTTCGTCCGCACGACCAGCCTCAAGGGCACGATGCGCCTCAGGATCGTCGAGCCGGCCGGCGTCGCCGACACCCAGGCCGCCTCATTCGACACGGTCTGCGTCAAGCCGACGGTGTCCGACATCAGCAAGCAGCGCACCGACGAGAACGAGGTGTGCGGGCCCGGCCGGCCCGCCGAGCTCACGCTCACCGCGAAGCTCGCCGTGGCCGACGGCCCTGCCACCGTCGACTACCGCTGGTATCGCAAGAGCAACCAGACCCGCAACCAGTGGGTGTACCTCGGCGCCGGAAGCACCGCCTTCACCTCGACCGGGGCACAGGAGAAGACCATCACCACCAGGTACGGCACGAGCCTGTCGGAGAACGGCTCCTTCAAGGTGGAGCTCTCCTCCCCCTATCAGGGCCTGGGCCAGGGCTCCTTCCTCGTGAGTTGTAGCACCAAGAACGACGGTCTGTGACGACCGCGGAGGGCGGCACACCAGGTGGGCCGCCCTCCGCTGCGGGCCCGGTGTTGCGGGCCCGGTGTTGGGGGTTCAGTGGACCTCGCGGGTCCGGCGGCCGCCGGTGATGTTGAGCCGGACCATCGCCGGGAGGCGGCTCAGGCCGAGCGTGGTGCGCAGGTTCGGGACGGCCTCATCGTGCAACCGGGTGACCAGTGCCCCGAGGTCGGCCGGTTCCACGGCGGAGACGCCGAGGTCGAGGTGCGGGTCGTCGGACGAACCGCGCAGCACGGCGTGCGCCCTGCGAACGTCCGGATAGGCGCTGACCTGCTCGGCCAGGGCCGCGCTCGCGGGATGCGTGTCGACCTCGGTGACCCCTGACGTGTCCGACTCCAGGCGCAGCCGCCGCGGCCGGTCGATCCGCAGCAGCGCCAGAAGCCAGGCCAGCCCGATGAGCCCGATCACGAATCCGATGGCGGCCACGACCGGCCAGAACCACGGCGTCGTCGCCGCGAGACTCCTGGCCCCCGCGTCCACCACCGGCCCCCGCACCGCGGCGCCGCCGAAGGCGCCCAGCGCCCGCGCGAGCGCGAGGCCGCCCGCGGCCAGCAGGACCAGGCCGAACAACGCCAGGCCCGCCCGGTTGCCCTTGCCCGATCTCGTCTTCACGGTCCTGCCTCCTTCGCCTATGACGGCCCGTGCACGCGCAGGTGCAGCGAGACACGGCGGGCGGGGGCGAGCCGGGCCAGTTCGTCCCCGACGGCCGCCCGCACGCGCTCCTGGAGCGCCGTCGTGTCGCGCAGGTCCGTCCGGACCGACACGTTCGCCTGCCAGCCGCGCAACCGCACTCCGGCCGCGCGCACGCCGTCCACCTGGTTCGCCCTGGCTCTCAGCGCCCGCGCCAGCGCACGGCGCGGCAGGCCGACCACCAGGTCGGGGTCCCCGGTGCGCAGCGCGATCATCCGCCCCCGGCCGGGGACGGCCGCGATCAGTATCAGCACCAGTCCGATCAGGGCCAGCGCGGAGGCCACCGCGAGGGCTCGGCCGTCGTCCCAGGCCGCGGTGGTCGCCCAGCGGGCCCACCCTTCGTATGGCACGATCTTGACGGGGAGCCCCAGCAGCGCGGAGACCACGTGGACGGCGGTGAGGCCTCCGATCGCCAGCAGCGCCAGCGCGGCGACCACGGCCGGCAGCCCCCGGCTGGGCCGGAAGGACCGGCGGGCCGCCCCACCCCCGGACCCCCGCATCGGGACGAAGCGCTGCCCCCTTTCAGATGGGCCTCGGCCTTCGCTCATCGCCACCCCTCCGCTCGGGCACAAGCTCCACGACCTCGATGTCCACGTTCTCCACGGCGATGCCGGTCAGCTCACGCAGCCGCCGCCGGACGTGCTCGCGGATCTTCGCGGCCAGCCGCGGCACCGGCGCCGGGTAACGCACGGCCAGATCGCAGTGGACCGCGGCGACCGCCCCGCACACCGACGCCGACACGTGGGGCAGGCCGGTCACGTGCTCGTCCTCGCTCGCCAGTTTCTCGGCGATCCTCGCGAAGGCGCGCTCCGAGATCGTCGTCGTCCCGTGCGCCGCGGGCACGCTCATTGTCGTCTCGGGTGCATCTGCGGCAGGTGTACGCCGCCTTCGAGCACCAGGCCGACGAAGAACCCGACGATGCCGAGGACCAGGACGATGATGAACGCGGCGAGGCCGCCGAAGGCCCCGACCACCCCAAGCACCGTGCCGAACAGCAGCCCCACGAGGCCCCAGAGCGGATAGCCTTCCATGATCATTCCTTCCTTTCGCCGTCGTCTCTGACCACGTCGGCGATCGTCACGTCCACCCTTCGGCCGGCCGCCAGGTCGCCGATCGCGTCACGGACCAGGTCGGCGACCTCCGGCAGCGGCCTGCCGTATCGGGCGACGATGTCGATCTCGATCGCGTCGTCCCGTATGGCGACGCCCGGGACGAGACCACCGGGCAGGTACGTCGCGACCACGCCGAACGGTCCACGGGACAGGTCGGCGACGTCGGGACACGACAGCACGCGGTCCGCTATCCGGCGGGCGGAGACCTCGCGTTCCGCTTCCTCCGCTCCGGCGTTCCGCTCCGGCGGCGGGCCTTCCGGGGAGCCGCGCCCGGCAGGCTCGGGCACCGGGACCCGCCGGCGGCCGTGTTCCGCCCCCGCGCTCTCCGGAACTGCGCTCATTGGACCCGCGGCTCCCCGTCCGCGGGCGCCTGCGACTCCTGCGGCTCCTGCTGCCTCGGCAGGTGGACGTCGTCGACCGCGATGTTGACCTCGGTGACCTCCAGCCCGCACATGCGCTCCACCGCGCGGATCACATGGCTCCGCACCGCCTGCGCGAGGTCGGGGATCGCGACGCCGTACTCGACGATGAGGTGGATGTCCACGGCGGCCTGCCGCTCGCCGACCTCGACCGACATGCCCCGGGTGACACCGTCCTCCCCGCCGAGCGCCCCCCTGATCGCGCCGAACGCGCGGGCCGTGCCGGTGCCGAAGTCGTAAACTCCGTCGATCTCGCGGGCCGCCATGCCGGCGATCTTCGCGACCACCTCGTCGGCGATCGTGGTGCGGCCCCGCTCCGTCACCAGGCCGGCGCCGCCGTGCGTTCCAGGGGACCGCCCGGGCGCCTGCTCGACGGTCGCGGTCGTCGTTCTGGTCTCGGTCATGTGACTCCCCCGCTTCGAGCGCGCGGTAGGTACCGCTTACCGCCGATACACGCCCGTGATACCCGGTTTGCACACAGTAATCATCGGAGGTGGGGCGAGGTTGGGTCATCGGAACCCCTCCAACACACCAAGACCGGCGAGCGCGGCGAGGGTCAGGGCGGATGGCCCTAAGACAGGGATCAAGTCCGACCAAAACTGCCCGGTATGTACTGGATCGAGTTTTTATGTGCCTGTCTAGGGCATTCATACCGTTCAGTCAGATCGCAGCGCCGCACGGCGAGACGGGCGGATGTCCGGAACGGCGCTTCGGGGCGGTCAGTAGGAGGCGCGATCATGAAAGACGGACTGAAGGTGGCCCTGGCTGTCATCGCGGGCTATTACCTCGGCCGGCACCACAAGCTGCGCCTGGCGCTGGTGCTCGCGCTGGCCATCCTCGCCGCCCGCCTCAAGGGTGAGGGAGCCGCGGGCGCCCTCCTCGAACAGGTTCCCAAGATCCTCGGCGGCAACGTCCCTGACCTGGGCAAGATCACCGAGCGCGTGCGCGGCGACCTGCTCGACATCGGCAAGGCAGCGGCCATGCGCGCCACCAGCCGTCAGATCGACAACCTGAGCGACAAGCTGCACGAACGCGCCGAGGCGCTCCGGCAGCCCAAGGGCCGGGGCCGGGCCGCGGCGGAGGAGGAAGAGGAAGAGGAGAAGGAGCGGCCGACGGAGGAGGGCCGCCGCCGGGTGCCCCGCCGCCGTCCGCCGCAGCGCGAGCCTGAGCCCGAAGAGGCCTACGAGGAGGAAGAGGAGTACGAGGAGCCGTACGAGGAGGAGGCAGAGGAGCCCGAACCCGAGGAGCGGCGCCGGCCCCGGATCCGTCCCACCCGTCCCATCATGCGGAGGAGGTGAGACCGATGACCGAACAAACGCGAGATCGGGCGCAGGCCACCACACGGGCGCCGGACGAAGGGGCACTGCCCACGCAACGGCTCGGGCAGGAGTTCCAGAACCTCGCCACGGCCGTCGCCGAGCGCGCGTTGTCCCGGGTCGCCGAGAAGATCGACGGTCTGGCCGGCCGTCTCACCGACTACGTGGAGCACGGCGGCTCCGGGCTGTTCAGCGCACTCACGGGGAAGGAGGGCGGCGGACGAGAGGCGCTCAGGGGGCTGCTCGGCGGCCTCACCCGCGGCCGGGACGCCCGGGAAGTGCTCAAGACGGTGGCCGACCGGTTCGGCGCGACGAGCGGAGGCGGCCTGCTCGGCGCTCTCACCCACGCTCTCACCGAGGACGGTGGAGGCGGCCACCCCGTACGCGCGGCCCTCATGGCGTACGGCAAGGAGAAGATCAAGGGCCTGTTCGGCAGGGGCGGCGGCGGAGGCAAGGGCCGCAAGGGCAAGAAGCTCAAGGTCACCAACATCATCGAATCGCTCGACATCGGCGCGCCGCTCCGCCTGGTCTACAACCAGTGGACGCAGTTCGAGGACTTCCCGAGCTTCATGAAGAAGGTCGAGACCGTCGAGCAGAAGTCCGACGAGAAGCTCGGGTGGAAGGCGCAGGTCTTCTGGTCCCACCGCACGTGGGAGTCGACGATCGTCGAGCAGATCCCCGACAGCAGGATCATCTGGCGGTCGCAGGGGCCGAAGGGCTTCCCGGACGGCTCGGTGACCTTCCACGAGATCACGCCCGAACTGACCCGGGTCCTGCTCGTCGTCGAGTATCACCCGCAGGGCTTCTTCGAGCGTGTCGGCAACCTGTGGCGGGCCCAGGGCCGCCGGGTCCGGCTTGAGTTCAAGCACTTCAAACGGCACGTCATGACCAACTCCCTGCTGCGTCCCGAGGAGATCGAGGGCTGGCGGGGCGAGATCCGCGACAGCGAGGTCGTCAAGGACCACGAGACGGCGCTGCGCGAGGAGCGCGAGCGGGGCGAGGAGGCCCCCGAGGAACGCGAGGAAGCCGAGGAGTTCGAGGAGCCCGAGGAAGAGGCCCCGGAAGAAGAAGGCGCCGAAGAAGAGGGCGCCGAAGAAGAGCCGTACGAGGAAGAGGAAGAAGAAGAGGAGGAGGAGGAGCCCGAGCGGGCGCGCAGGCCCGCCTACGCGGGCGCCCAGGCGGGCGGCCGCACCAGGCCGCCGGCCACCCGGACGCGTGCCGCCGAGCCCGAGGAGCGCGGCACGCGGGCACCGGTCCGGCGGCGCGGGGCGGAGACCGAGCGAGGCGAAGGCGAACAGGCCCGCAGGGGCGAGGAGACCGAGGAGACGGGCGAGGCCCACGCAGGGGCGGGGGAGGAGCGGCCGGTGCGCCGCCGCCCCCTGGTCCGGCGCCGCCGCCCCCCGGAATAGGAGGCACCAACAGCGACAAGTGGAGCAGCCGCCCGTACGCCGGGATGGCGGCGGGCGGGGCGAGTGATCGGAAACACGACACGGAACCGAGGAGGGGAAACATATGACGGTAGCCGTTCCACCGACGGGTGGCGGCGGATTGCCGGGCCGGTCGTCGGGATCGGGCCTGGCAGACGTCATTGACACGATCCTGGACAAGGGCCTCGTGATCGATGCCTACGTGCGGGTCTCACTGGTCGGCATCGAGATTCTGACCATCGACGTGCGCGTCGTCGTCGCGAGCGTCGACACCTATCTCCGATTCGCGGAGGCGGTGAACCGGCTGGACCTGGCATCCCAGCAGCAGGGGCTGCCCGATCTCCTGTCGAGCGCCCCCCAGAGCATCGCCCACGGCAAGTCCAAGGGCGTGGCCCAGGGCGTGCTGGAGGCGGCCGGAGAGAAGCTGCAGGACATCTTGGCGAACTACGCGGAGGAGGAACCCGCCCCGCGTACCCGCAGGCGTCGACGGGAGGAGGACTGAGATGTCGGGCTCCATCAGGCAGTCCGGGGCGGGCGACCGGGCCGAGGCCCCGCAGCGCAACACCGCGTGCTACGTCTACGGCATCCTCCCGGAGGACGTGGAGATCAGCGAGGACGCCATCGGGGTGGGCGATCCCCCCAGCCAGATCAAGATCATCAGGCATGGTGAGATCGCCGCCCTGGTGAGCGACGTCGACGTGGACCGCCCCCTCGGCCGCGCCCAGGACCTGGTGGCCCACGAGCAGCTGCTCGACGAGGCCGCGGCCGAGGTCCCCGTGCTTCCCCTGCGGTTCGGCGCCGTGATGACCACGCCGGAGGCGGTCGTGGAGGAGCTGCTGGCCCCGCATCACGACTCGTTCGCGGCCGCCCTGAAGCAGATCGAGGGGCGTGCCCAGTTCGTCCTCAAGGCGCGGTACGCCGAGCAACCGGTGCTGGTCGAGGTGCTGACGGAGAACGCCGAGGCCAGGCAGTTGCGCGAACGGATCAGGCAGTTGCCGGAAGAGGTGACACGCAACGAACGGATCCGCCTCGGCGAGCTGATCACGCAGATCATCGCCGCGAAACGCGAGGCCGACACGCAGGCGGTCGTCGAACGCTTCGAGCCCTTCACCGACGGCGCCGTGATCCGGGACCCCAGCCACGAGCGGGACGCCGCGCACGTCGCGTTCCTCGTGGAGAACGACCGCCAGGCCGACTTCGAACGCGCCGTCGGGGAGTTGCGCTCCGAGTGGGGAGACCGGGTCGAGGTCCGGCTGCTCGGGCCGATGGCGCCGTACGACTTCGTCACCACCTGACTCATGAGGGGAGGCTGCCGTGGGACTGATCAGCATGCTGTTCACCTGGCCGCTCGCCCCGATCCACGGCGTCATCCGGCTGGGCGAGCTGATCCAGCAGCAGGTCGAGCATGAGCTGAGGGATCCGGCGGCGGTCCGGCGGCGGCTGGAGGCCATCGAGGAGGCCAGACGCTCGGGCCAGATCTCCGAAGAGGAGGAGGCCCAGGCCGTGGAAGAGATCCTCAGGCTCATGAGCGGCCCGCGGAGGGGGTGATCCCATGCCTCCCCGGCGGAGAGTCCGTTACGACGAGGACGCCGCGCCGCACGGGCGGCGGGCCCCCTCGGGCATGCCCGTCGAGGAGGACGGGCCGTACGACGAGTCCGAAGGCGAAGACGAACGCGGTGCCGAGCCGCGCCGGCGCCGGGCCGCGCTGAACGCGGTGTCGGCCGGCCGGCTCGGCCTGCGCTACATCGCGGACCTGACCTCCAAGGACACGGAGGGGGTCACGTCGGTGGAACCCGTGGAGAACGGCTGGCTGGTGGACGTCGAGGTCGTCGAGGACCGCAGGATCCCGTCCACCAGCGACATGCTGTCGATCTACGAATGCCAGGTGGACGACGAGGGGAACCTCATGTCCTACCGGCGCACCCGGACCTATCGGCGCGGCTCCGGCGCCTACGGCGGTGGGCTATGACCGATCCCCGCTCGCGTCCCGTCCTGCGCGAGTCTTACGCGCCGCCGCCCGTCATGGGCCGGGAGTCGACCAACCTGGGCGACATCCTGGAACGCGTGCTCGACCGGGGCATCGTGATCGCCGGCGACATCCGGGTGAACCTGCTGGAGATCGAGCTGCTGACCATCAAGCTGCGGCTGGTCATCGCCTCGGTCGACACCGCGCGAGAGATCGGCATCGACTGGTGGGAGCGCGACCCGTGGCTGAGCGGCAAGGACCGCGAACTGGTCGAGGAGAACCGCCGGCTCCGCGACCGCCTGAACGCGGTCGAGGAGCGCCTGCTCGCCTGGGAGGAGCGGACGGAACTCGAACCGGGCGAGCGCGCGGACGAGCGACCGGGTGAGCGGCGGGGCGACCGCCAGGCCGAGGCTCGCGCCCGGCGGCTCGGCCGGCCCGGCGGATCGGAGCCCGGCCGTGAGTGAGAAACACCCCGCCGTGAGTGAGAACCACCCCGCCGTGGGCGGTCCCGGCCAGGGGGTCTACCTGTACGCGGTGACGTCCGGCGGCGAGCCCCCTCGTGACCTGCGCGGCGTCATGGACGGCGCGGTGCGGCCCGTGTCCCACGGCGGGCTCGTGGCCCACGTCAGCGACGTGCCCCTCGACCGGTTCGGGGAGGAACCACTGCGCCGCTCGCTGGAGGACCTCGACTGGGTGGAGGGAGTCGCCCGCGCCCATCATCGGGTCGTCGAGGCGCTGGCGGCGGCCGGGCCGGCCGCCCCCGTGCGCCTCGTGACCGTCTACACCGGCGAGGAGCAGGTCCGCGACCTCCTCGACCGCCGCCACGACGACTTCGCGGAGATCCTGTCGCATGTCACGGGACGGCGGGAGTGGGGCGTCAAGGCCTACCTGCGCCGGGACACGCCGCCTCCCTCCCCCGCGCCTGCGGCCACCGCCGAGGCCGGTGGCGGCAGCCCCGGCATGGCGTACCTGCGCCGGAAGAAGGAGAGCCTGCGCGGCAGGGAGGACCTGTGGCGGGCGGCGGCCGAGCGGGCCGAGCGCCTGCACGCCGAACTGGGACAGCTCGCCGTGGCGAGCCGCCGCCACCGCCCGCAGGACCCCCAGCTGTCCGGGCGGAGCGAGTCGATGGTGCTCAACGGCGCCTACCTGGTGGATCCGGCCCGCGAGGAGGCGTTCGCCGCGGTGCTCGGCGGCTACCGCGACCGGTTCCTGGACGTCGAGCTCACCGGCCCGTGGGCGCCCTACTCCTTCACCTCGATCGACCTCGGGGCGGACCGGGCCGGGGGCGTGCGATGACGGCCGGCGGGACCCCGGCGTACGTGCCGGAGCGCACGCGGGGCGCCGCCCTCGCGGCCGACGGCCGCCTGCCGCCCGAGCGCGTGGCGCTCGTCGACCTGCTCGACCGGCTGCTCGCGGGCGGCGTGGTGATCACCGGCGACATCGTGCTGTCGATCGCCGACATCGACCTCGTCCACATCTCCCTGCGGGCGCTGCTCGGCTCCGTACGCGGCACCGAGCCGTTCGCCCCACTCGGCGAGCCGTACGCGGAGGGCGGGCGGCGGACGGACGATCCCGGCGGCGGCAGGAGGGAGGGTGAGGATGACCGGTGGTGAGGCCAGGAGCGCTCCGTGGGACACCGCGGCGGGGCCGTGGCGGATGGGCGTGGAGCCCGAGGCGGGCGGCGCGGACCAGTGGGAGCGGAGCGCGGAAACCGGGAGGGGAAGTCCCTGGCGGCTGAACACCGACCCGGACGCGGTCCGGCGCGACCTGAGCCGTCTCGTGCTGACGCTCGTCGAACTGGTGCGCCAGCTCGTGGAACGGCAGGCCATCCGGCGGATGGACCAGGGCGACCTGTCCGACGAGCAGGTCGAGACGCTCGGCCTGACGCTGATGCGCCTGGAGGAGGCCATGACCGAGTTGTGCGAGCGGTTCGACGTCTCACCGTCCGACCTCAACCTCGACCTGGGGCCCCTCGGCACGCTGCTGCCCACCGACGGGCCGTGACCGCGCGTGTATGCGACCTGGGGACGTGACGGGCCGACCGGCAGCCCCATGGCACGTGCCGGTCGTGTTGGGGGGGGGGAACGTATGGGGGAGTTCGATGCGTCCGCCTACGGGCGGGCGATCGCAGACATCTACGACGAGATGGTGGAGCACCTGCCCACCGGCCCGGCGGTCGAGCGCGTCTTCCGGCTGGCCGAGGGAGGGCCCGTCCTGGAGTTCGGGATCGGCACCGGCAGGCTGGCGCTCCCCCTCGCCGCCCGCGGCCTGGCCGTGGCGGGTGTCGACGGGTCGCCCGACATGGTGGCGGTCCTCCGGGACAAGCCCGGCGGCGAACGGATCCCGGTGACCGTGGGCGACTTCTCGGAGGTGCGGGTCGAGGGGCGGTTCGCGCTCGTCCTGCTGGCCTTCAACACCGTCTTCGCGCTGCCCTCCCAGGACGCCCAGGTGCGGTGCTTCCACAACGCCGCGGCCCATCTGCGGCCCGGGGGGCGCTTCGTGATCGAGGCGTGGGTGCCGGATCCCGCGGCCTTCCGGGATCGGACGTCGCTGCGGCTGCTGTCGCTCGGCGACGACGAGGTCGTCGTCGAGGCCGCCCGGCTGAGCCCGGCCGAGCAGTTCATGCACACCACGAGACTGCGGATGACCGCGGGCGGCCTGCGGTTGCTGCCGGCCAACCACCGCTACGCCTGGCCGTGCGAGCTGGACCTCATGGCCCGCCTCGCCGGGATGGAGCGGGAGCACCGCTGGGCCGACTGGTCCGGCCTCCCCTTCACCGACGACAGCCGCGCCCACGTGTCCGTCTACCGCCTGCTGGAGAGCTGATGCAGTTGCCCGCGCCCCGAGGCCCGCTCACCGACCGGCTCTTCGCGGAGCTGTCCCGGCCGCCGCACGCTTTCGGCCCACCGCCCGCCGACGCGTACGGTGTCGAGGAGGATTCCCAGCTCGCGCTGTTCGTCTGTTACGAGCTGCACTACCAGGGCTTCGACGGCGTCGACGACCGGTGGGAGTGGAACCCGGCGGTGCTGGCGCTGCGGGAGCGCCTGGAGAGGTGGTTCGAGCGGTGGCTGGCCCGGCGTGTGCCCCGCCCGCCCGCTCCGCCGCCGCAGGAGGTGCCCCGGGCCCTGGCGGCGCTGGTGGCGGCCGACGACGGCCCCTCGCTGTCGGCGTACCTGCGCGGCAGAGCCGACGCCAGGCGGTTCCGCGAGTTCGTGATCCATCGGTCGATCTACCAGCTCAAGGAGGCCGACCCCCACACCTGGGGCATCCCGCGCCTGCTCGGGCGGCCGAAGGCCGCGCTGGTGGAGATCCAGTCCGACGAGTACGGCGGGGGCAGGCCGGAGCGCATGCACGCCGAGCTGTTCCGCGCGACCATGCGGGGGCTCGGCCTCGACGACTCCTATGGCGCCTACCTGGGCAGCGCCCCCGGTGTGACGCTCGCGATCAGCAACGTCATGTCGCTGTTCGGGCTGCACCGCCGCCGCCGGGGCGCGCTCCTCGGGCACCTCGCGGCGTTCGAGATGACCTCGTCGCTTCCCAACCGCCGCTACAGCCAGGGCCTGCGGCGGCTGGGCGGCGACGCCGGCGCGCGCCGCTACTACGACGAGCACGTGCAGGCCGACGCCGTGCACGAGCAGATCGCCGCGCACGACCTGTGCGGCGCGTTCGCCGCCGAACATCCCGGCCTGACCGGGGACATCCTGTACGGCGCCGCCTGCGCGCTGACCCTCGACCGGCTCTTCGCGGAGCACCTGCTGGGCCGCTGGCGGGAGGGGCGCACCTCCCTGTGGGAGGCGGACGCCGAGGTGACGACCCGATGACCACGCTCTGCCGCCGCCCACCCGAATCACGCCGTACCACAGTGGAGATCGACTACGTGCTGCCGCTGCGCTGGCGCGACGACGCCGGGCTGGCGGAGCTGACCGGCTACCTGCGCGGCCTGGCCCGGCACGCCCGGATCGTGGTGGTCGACGGCTCGCCGTCGCCGCTGTTCGAACGGCACGCGCGCCTGTGGCGCGGCATCGCCGAGCACGTGCGGCCCGACGACGACCTGACGGTCGCGAACGGCAAGGTGGCGGGCGTGCTCACCGGCATGCGCCGCGCCCGGAGCGAGCACGTGGTCATCGCCGACGACGACGTGCGCTACGACGCGGACGCGCTCGCCCGGGTCCGCGCCCTGCTGGGCCACGCCGACCTCGTCCGCCCGCAGAACCACTTCCACCCGCTCCCCTGGCACGCCCGCTGGGACAGCGCCCGCACCCTGCTCAACCGCGGCCTCGGGGCGGACTATCCGGGCACCTTCGGCGTACGCCGCTCGACGTTCGAGAAGATGGGCGGCTACGACGGTGACGTGCTGTTCGAGAACCTGGAACTGATCCGCACGGTCCGCGCCCACGGCGGCCGGGAGGTCCGCCCGCTCGACCTGTACGTGCGGCGCCTGCCGCCCGACGCACGCCGGTTCTGGTCGCAGCGGGTGCGGCAGGCGTACGACGACCTGGCGCAGCCGGCGCGGATGGCGGTCTTCCTCGCCGTCCTCCCCTGCGTCGGCGCGGCTCTGTGGCGACGCCGGCCGGAGTTGGTCGCGGCGGGCGCGGCCGTGGCGGTGGGCCTGGCGGAGATCGGACGCCGCCGCGCCGGTGGCCGCCGGGTCTTCCCCGCCACCGCCGGCCTGTTCGCGCCGGTCTGGGTGCTCGAACGCGCCACCTGCAGCTGGGCGGCCCTGGCCGCCAGGTTCGCGCTCGGCGGCGTGCCGTACGGGGGGCGGCGCCTGCGGGTCGCCGCGCACTCGATGCGCCGGCTCCGTCGCCGGGCGCTCGGGGCCGGGTAGGCGCGCGCCCCTTTGCTCTTGGACGAGGCAGTGGACCGGCGGTCGGGGCTTTCTTCTGTCAGGCGAGCGGGTCGGGCTCGCTCGTCGCGCGGAAGCCGACCGCCTTGTGAGAGCCGTCGCAGAACGGCTTGGTCGAGGACCGGCCGCAGCGGCACAGCGCCACCGTGGCCCTGCCCGGATCGATGCGCCGCCCGTCCTGCGTCATGAGCGTGAACGGCCCGCGCACCAGCAGCGGGCCGTCCTCGCAGGGCGTCACCGTGACCGCCGTCACCGTGGCCGGGTCCTCCGCCATGTGCTCCATGCGGTGCAGCCTGCCCGGGACGGTGACGGCATAACACGTGGTCAGCGGCGTACGGTCAGTACCATCTCGCGCAGTGGGCGGAAGGGCTGAAGGCCCAGCATCCGGCCCGGCCCGCGTCCGGTTCGTCCGCCGCGAGCGCGAACCCGGCGAACGGCGCGCTGAACGCGCCCGGGACGCCCGACGGGCTGGGCAGGCCCGGCTTCACGCTCGGCGGGGCGAAGGCCCACCGCGGCGTCGCCGTGCCGCTCGTCTGCTCGCCGCCCAGGAACTCGTCGGAGTGCCCGGACGTACGGCTCCGCCATGGCGCGAGGCTCCAGCAGCCGCCCGTGCCGTCGTCCCCGCACCGATGGTGCGCGTGGGCGACCAGCGGCGGCAGCGGCAGGTATCCCGGGATCGCGATCGGCGCGGTCGGCGGCTGTCCGCCCGCGGCAGGCGGCACCGCCGCGGACCGGCCGGTGAGCGACGGCGCGGGGATCCCCCACGTCGGGCTGCCCGGAAGCGTCGGCACGGCCGTAGGAGTCGTGGGCGTCACGGGCGGAAGGGCCGTCCGCGTCGGCGTCGCCGTGCCGCCCGTCTGGGGGACGGCGGGCGGGGTGCCGGCGGGAAGCGCGGTCGAGGTGACGGTCGCGCTCGGCTTGGGCTCCGGAGGCTGCTGCGTCGGCTTGTGCGTCGGCTTGTCGTCCGGCGCCGGTTTGGCCGTGGGCTTCGGCTTCGCGGTGGGCTTGGCCGTCGGCTTCTCCGTCGGCTTGGCAGTGGGTTTGTCTGTGGGTTTGTCTGTGGGTTTGTCTGTGGGTTTGTCTGTGGGTTTGTCTGTGGGTTTGTCTGTGGGTTTGTCTGTCGGCTTCTCCGTGGCCGTGGGGCTCGGCTGGCTGCTCGCCGTGGAGTCCGGGCTGGGCGAGACGCTCACCGAGACGGTCGCGTTCGGGCTGCCCTGCGGCGTCGCGGTCGCGGTGGGCGCGCTGCTCGCGGTGGGCGCGGTGGAGCCGCTTTCGGCAGGTGCGGGAGCCGTCGCGGTGGGCGCGCTGCTCGCGGTGGGCGCCGGCGCGCCCTGAGCGGTCTGGCCGGGAGTCGCGGTTGCGGCGCCGCCGGCCGTCGGCTCCGGCTTGCTCTGCCCGCTTGGCGCGGCCAGGGCCTTCGTCATGGGACCGCTGGTCGCGGTGGGGACGGGTCCCTGTGGAGCCGACGGCGAGGACACCGGCGGCGTCGCCGTGCCACCGGGCGTGTACGGCGACGGAGCGGTCGGCGGTGGGGCAGAGCCCTCGACGCGGCCGTTGCCGGTGTGGCGAGAGGTGCCGACCGGCCGGTCGGCGCTGGTCTGGCCGGACCCGCGGCGGGTGTGATCACGGGTGTCACGAGCCGTCCGGTCGCCCGTGACGCCGCTCCGGCCATCGCGATCCGGATCGCGCGACTCGTGGGCCGTCCGGTCGCGGGTGGAGGTGCCGCCCGACCTGCTGCCCGGGGCGTCGCCGGACGACCCGGAGGAGGATCCAGCGGACTCGTGTGACCTCCCGGCCGAGCCGGCGGAGCTGTCGGCGGAGTCACGGGCCGTATCGGACGAGCCTCCGGAGGAACCGGAGCCGGCCTTGTCCGCCGCCCGTCTGTCAGGCGCGGCGTCGTCCGCTGCGCTCCCGGAATCGCGCGGTGCGTTCGCGGTGGCGTCGGGTTCGTTCGCGGTGGCGTCGGGTTCGTTCGCGGTGGCGTCGGAGGAGTCGGCGCGCACCGAGCGGGACGAATCGCCCGGACCACGGGACGAGTCCCGCGCCGCACCCGACGCGCCTTCGGAACCGCGCGAGGAGTGACGGGAGGCGCCGGAGGAGTCGTGGGCCGCACCCGGCGAACCTCCCGCGTCGCGGGAGGAGCCGGAGACATCCGGGGCGTTCGCGGCGTCGTCACGCGCGCTGTCACCCGCGCCGCCGGAGCCGCCCGACGAGGAATCCGGCGCCGAATTCGACGACGAATCCGACGAGGACGACGAGGTGTCCGCGGGGTCGTCGGAGGTGGGCGCGGCCAGGGAGGCGGCGCCTTCTACAGGTGGGGGGGCGTCCCGGCCGGGCTCGGCCACGGCGGCCCAGGGCTGCGCGACGATGACGCCGCCGGTGGCGGATACCGCGGCCAGGAGCAGGCCGGAGACCAGGGTGGCGCGCCGGGAGGACATTCGGGGGGTCATTGAGGGCTCTTCCTCGATCTAGGGAGTGGGCCGGGGACCGATGAGGGACTTCCAGCCCGCCGCGGCGAACTCGGACGTCCCTGGGAGAGCGGCTGCGGGAACGGACGGAGGCGTCGGGTCGGGGATGTTCACCCAGTCGCCCTTGTCCGCACCGCGCATATCGGGTTTCCACGCCATCAGCAGGCTCATGGCGTAGGGGCTGGAGTAGACGGGGCCGGTGGCACCGGCGCCCGTGGTCGCCGTCACCTGCACCAGGACGGAGACCTGCACCTGGTCCTCGGAACGGACCTTCCACTGGACGCCGATCGTCTGCGTCCGAAGGGCCGCCCCGGCGGGGAGTTCGCCTTCCGGGGGAAGGCCGAGGGTCTCCCGCCAGCCGCGTACGGCGTCGCGAGCACCCTCGCGCGCCGCCTCACGCTGGTCCGGCGGGGCGTACAGCGCGGCCGCCTGTTCCGCCTGGCCGACGTCGAGCGTCCAGGCGGCCTCCAGGGCGGCGGCCGCCGCGGACGCCGCCCCGATCTCGGTGTGGGGGAAGCCGACGGGGTAGCCTCCGTCGCCCTCGTGACCGGTGGGCGCCGCCAGAGCGACGGACGGCGCCGCGACGCGCGCCGGCGTGGACGGCGCCTCGGTGTGCCGGGTCTGCAGCACGATCACCGCGACGGCGATGACGGTGACGATCCCCGCGATGGCGACGACCAGGTGCCGGGGATCCCACCGCCGCGGCGGTCCCAGGTCCCAGTCGAGCGCCGGATCGGGGATGACCGGTCCCACTACTTGCTCCGGTCCGGCCGCTGCGAGAACGCCTGCCCGGCGGCCGCGGCGAGGCGCAGGTACGCGCCGCGGGTGGTGGGCCGCAGCCGGGCCAGGTCGACCTCCGCGCCCTCCTTCAGGTGCGGGTCGAACGGCACCCGCACCACCGTGCGGCAGCGTCCGGCGAAGTGGCGTTCGAGCAGGTCGACGTCCACGTGTGACTTCGGCTCGACCGCGTTCAGCACGACGATGGCGTTCTTGACGAGGTGGCCGTGGCCGTGGGCGGTGAGCCAGTCGAGGGTCGCGGCGGCCGAGCTCGCGCCGTCCACCGCGACCATGGTGACCAGCACGATCTGGTCGGCGAGCTCCAGCGTCGCGCCCATGGCGCCGTGGAGGAGCCCGGTGCCGCAGTCGGTGATGCAGATCGAGTAGTAGCGCTCGATCAGATTGGCGACCGTGCGGTAGTCCTCGGCGTTGAACGCCTCGCTGACGGCCGGGTCGGTGTCGGACGCGAGCACCTCCAGCCGGGCGGACGACTGCGAGGTGAACGCGCGGGCGTCGGCATACCGGACGATGTGCGGCGCCTCGGCCAGCAGGGTCCTGATGGTCGCCGCGGTCTCCGACTTCACCTTGATGCCGAGCGTCCCCCGGTCGGGGTTGGCGTCGATGGCGATCACCCGGTCGCCGCGCAGCGAGGCCAGCGTGTTGCCCAGCGCCGCCGTCGTCGTGGTCTTCCCCACCCCGCCTTTGAGACTCATGACCGCGATCCTGTGGTGACCGCTGGCGACAGGCGTCTGCGCCTGGGCGATCAGCGTGCGCCGTTCCAGCTCCGACGCCGACTCCGACGGGATGATCCGGCCGCCGGAGAGCTGGTAGACCAGCCGCCGCCAGCCACCGGTGGGTTCCATACGGCGGTTGGTCAACAGATGTTCGGCCGTGAGAGGCACGCTCTCCGGGAACTGCTCGGCAGGAGTGGGCACCGGAGTGTGGATCTCGGTCATGGGCGGGTCCTTTCACCGAGGACAGGAGGAAAAGGGGGCGGTCAGCAGGTGCTCCATCGCACGGTGGCGGTGCGTTTGCCCTTCGGGGCGTGCAGTTCGAGCGGCGCCGTCACGGGCGAGGGGACCCCGCACCAGTAGCGGACGCGCAACGCGCGCACGGTGAGCACGTCGGTGTGCCCGGGCTTGAGCGTTCCACTGGACGGCTCGACCACCAGGCCGGGAGCCGATATCCGCCATTTCACGGGTTTTCCGGAGGTGGTCGAGAGAGTGAGGGTGCCCCTCCCGAACGCGTCGAGTGTGATGGCGGACGGCGCCTGCACGCCCCAGGCCCCCATCAGGAAGACGCCGGGGGATGCGGGGGTGTCCGAAGCGCCGTCCTGCCCGCCGGGCTGCGCGGCGCCCCCGGCCGCGGTGCTCTGTCCGTTCGGCTGCGCGGCGCCCTGTCCGCCCTGTCCGCCCTGTCCGGCGCCCCCGGCCGCGGCGGTCGCGGTCACCGTGGACCGCGGCGTACCCGAGGCCGTACCCGTCGCCGTACCGCCCGCCGTGGCCCCGCCCGCCACCGCACCGTCTGTCGCCGTGCCCCCTGTCGCCGTGCCCCCTGTCACCGCACCGTCTGTCACCGCACCGTCTGTCGCCGTGCCGTCCGTTTCACCGGCCGCCGAGGGGTTCGTCCCCGTCCCCGTTCCCGGCGGATTGGCGGAAGCCTGCGCGACGCTCGCCTCCAGCGACCCCTTATGGGGTTGGGAGGCAGGAGCGAGGAGGTTGATTCCCGTCACGGTCCCCGCCGCCCCCGCGACGATGACGATGACGATCCTCAAGGCGGTCGCCCGAAGCAGCGAGCCGACCCGGGCCAGGACTTCGACGATCCTGATCTGCGCAAGCGCACCGGCGAGCGGCCTGTGGGTGAGGTGCACCTCCCCGGCCGTGTCGGCGACATCGGTGACATGGGCGGGGGCGGGCACCGCCTCGGCGGCGTGCGCCAAAGCCTCCCTGGCCCTGATCTGCGAGAGCAGCGCGTTGTAGAGAGGCGTGTCCTGCCCCGGCGGCGGTGCGGTGCCCTCTCCTGAAGCCGGATGCGCTCCCCGCGCCGCCCCGGCCGCGCCGAAGTAACCGGCCGATCCGACAGGTCCGGGCGACCCCGCCTGCGGCGATCGGGATGATCCGGTCGCGCCCTGCGACCCGGGGAACGGGTTGGGCCGCTGCGCGCCGCGTGACTTCGACATCCCCGGCGGCAACGGCAGGCTCGGCTGGGTGTCCTCCTGGGAGAAGGCCCGCACCGGGCGCTCCGGCGGTTCGGGCCCGGCACCGGACGCGGTGCCGCCAGGACGCGGCGTTTCCGGCTGCGCGGGCGGGACCAGGGGGCCGGGTCTCGTGTCCTCCCGGCCCTCCCGGGACGGCGGACGGGACTCCTCATGAGACACGGCCGGCGTCTCCGGAAGCCTGGGCGACGGCGGGACGGCCGGAGCGGGCGCGGTGGCCACGGGTGCGGAGAGCGGCAGGCCGAACGACGAGGGAGGCCGATGCGCCGTCCGCTCCGCCAGAGCGGGCCTGGCCCTGTTCAAGGCGTCCAGAAGTCGCTGCCTGGTCCCGGGCGTGAGGTCGGCGACCGGGGGGCGGGAGAGGATCTGCGGAACGGTGTATCGGATGTTGATGGGCCGCTTGCACACCACGCACGTCACGATGTGCCGGAGCAGCGCCGTACGGGCGGCGCCGAAGTCGGCCGCCTCGCCGTGCTCGTCCGGAAAGACGGCGGCGGTCAGCGGAGCGATCTCCGGGCAGATCGGCCTGCCCCGGGCGAGGCCGTCCAGCCCGCTCACGAGGATCTCCACCACGTCCTGAGTACGCGCGATGAGCCTGCCGGCCTCCTTCAGCGGCAGGGCGAGCACGTACACGAGATCCCGCAGCGGGAGTTCGTGGCGGTAGAGCAGGAGCAGCGTCTCCGCGCCCAGGGGGTCCGCCAGGCGCCACGCGCGCCGCACCGCGAGGTGGTCGGGCCCGCCGGGACCTGGTCCGGGCAGGAATCCCCGCCCCGGGCCGGTGGCGACCTCGCGGCGCAGCGCGGACAGCAGCCAGGCCCGGTCTGAAACGTTCCCAGGCCGTTCGCGGGCGGCGCACGACTCCAGCGCGGCGATCACCGCCGCGAGCATGGGGGCGGACTCCAGGTGACCGGAGGCGTAGTCGACGAGGTGGGCGCCGTGCTCGTCCACCCATGCCATCCCCCGGCCGGGGTCGAGCGTCACATCCCCGGCGGGCGGATTCATGCGCACCGGATCGGAGTGAGGACGACGACAGCGTCATGTTCGGCCGGAGCATCACTGCGACTTAGGCTTCGCACTTGCCTAACAGGAAATCTTGATGCATACCGATACATAGAACGAGATCTTAGACTGACTGCGTTGTGTTGGGAAGGAAAAGAACCAGAGAAATCCTGAGTTGAGGATAAGCCGCAAATAACACCGATATGGTCATCCGAAAGGGGCCCAGTCTCGGCGCCGTTATCGTCTCCCGACTTGTCTGGAGAAGTTGCGGACCATACCCGCTCCCATCGCTTCAGCAGTCGGATGACCTGGCCTTTCATTCTGTTTTCACACATCGAGCGCATCCGGCGACGGGAGGGTTTCCGCGCCCGCCTTTCGCCGGTCATCCGATCGCCACATCCGATGTGAATAGCCTTCATATTTCCGGGGAATAACCAGCGTTCCATGCTTTTTCGGCATTACAGCACGCGCACGCCCAGTCTCGGCGTGAAGCAGCCCTCACCGCACGACGAAACGATCTCGCGATTTACTCGGGAGCCGCAACCATCGGCGTGATCCACGGCGAAGAGGTACGCGTGGAGACCGTCGTCGTCCTGTTCAACCGGGACCTGCGAATTCATGATCACCCGGCGCTGTCCGAGGCGTGCGCCGTGGCCCGGCACGTCGTTCCGTTGTTCGTGTTCGATCCGGCGATCGGGGCCCGGCACCGCCGCGACTTCCTCCACGCGTCCCTCCACGACCTGCGGTCGTCCCTGCGCGCGCTCGGCGCGGACCTCGTCGTACGGCACGGCGACCCGGTGGCGCACGCCGTACGGGCGGCCGGTGAGGCGGGCGCGTCGGCGATCTGGGCGAGCGAGGACGTCAGCCCGCTGGCCCGGCGGCGGGAGCGGCGCCTGGCGGAGGAGTGCCGGGCCCACCGGCTGGAGTTCCGCCTCTTCCCCGGCGTGACCGTGGTGCCCCCCGGCGCGCTGAGACCGTCCGCATCCCCTGAAGGAAACGCGAGCCACTACCGGGTCTTCTCGCCATACTGGCGGGCCTGGTCAGCCACCGTGAGACGGCCGGTCCTCGGCGCGCCCCACCACCTGTGCCTGCCGCCCGGGATCGATCCGGGCGTCCTGCCCGAGGCGGCCCCCGAGCCGTACGGGATCGTGCGGGGCGGGGAGAGCGAGGCGCGGCGGCGGCTGGAGCGGTGGGTGGGCGGCGGCCTGGCCGCCTACGCCGAGACCCGCGACCGGATGGCGGAGCGCACCTCGATGCTGAGCGCCTACCTCCACTTCGGCTGCGTGTCGCCGTCGGAGGTGGTGGACCGCGCCTGTGAACAGCCCGGCGGCGGGGAGTACGTCAGGCAGCTGTGCTGGCGCGACTTCCACTACCAGGTCGTCGCCGCCTTCCCGGAGATGGGCCGGCGCGACTACCGGCCGAGGGACGTGGAGTGGCGGCGCGACGAGGAGGCGGAGGCCGCCTGGCGGGAGGGCGTCACGGGAGTCCCGATCGTGGACGCGGGCATGCGCCAGCTTCGCGCCGAGGGTTGGATGCACAACCGGGTGCGCCTGATCACCGGCTCCTACCTGACCAAACGGCTCGGGATCGACTGGCGGGCCGGGCTGGAGCACTTCGCCGAGTGGCTGCTCGACGGCGACATGCCGAACAACTGCGGCAACTGGCAGTGGGTCGCGGGGACGGGCAACGACACCCGGCCCTACCGCACGCTCAACCCGCTGAGGCAGGCGAAGAGGTTCGACCCTGAGGGGGAGTACGTGCGGCGCTACGTCCCCGAGCTCGCGTCACTGCCCGGCGACCTGATCCACGAGCCGTGGAGGGTACGCGGCGGGGTGCCGGGCTATCCCGCCTCCCCGCTCGGCGGCGAGCTCAGGGCCTGACGGATCGACGGCCGCTGTGCCCGTCCCGCCACCGGCTGGGCGGCAGACCGGTCTGACGCTGGTCGCGCCCGCGCCGCCACAGCCTCCCGCCGCCGTCACGCCCGACTACAGGCGGTTCCTCGCCGGCGCCTACGACTCGGCGCGAACCGTCGACATCGCCGCCGTCGCAACCCCGTCGCCGGCAAGCGCGACGTCTCCTCACATCGACCGGCGGTGGACCTCGTCCACCCGCTCGGTGAGGCCCTTGCGGTCGAGGTGCTCCAGCAGCGGCACCGCGACCCTGCGGCTGGTGCCGAGCGCGCTCCTGGCCTGGCTGACCGTGAACGGCTGCGGCAGCCGGGCCAGCACCGCCGCCGCGCGTGCGTCGGCGCCCGGCGCGAGTACGACGCCCTCGGCCACACGCACCAGCACCCCGGCGCGTACGGCGGCGGCGAGCTCGCGCGGCCCGAGCCCCAGCGCGGCCAGCCGCCCGGCCTCCGGCGCCTGGAACGGGGCCTTGGCCAGGTCGTCCAGCAGGGCCCGCACCGCCCGGGCGACGGTAGCGGGCAGTCCGGCCGCCCCGGCCACGACGCGGCCCGTCGTGGTGATCCGCCCGTCGGCCACCGTCAGCGGCGGCCGTACGAGCGCCGTCACGAGCCGGCGGTCGGGCAGGCCCAGCTCGTGGCGGGCGGCCTCCACCGGCATCCCCGGCTCCAAGGGATGATCGGCCGCGTACCGCCGTACGACCTCGGGGAGCCGAGTGGACAGCTCCGACCAGTGGTCGGGGTCGGCATGCCAGCCGGCGGCCACCGGCCGTCCCTCGGGCGGGCAGCCCATCGCGACCAGCTCGCCGTCGCGCAGCAGCAGGTGCGTACGCAGGAGGGACGCCGCGTCCGCCGACGCGTCCGCCAGCGCCTTGGCGCGCTCCCTGGCCGCCCCCCGGCGGCGCAGCTCCGGGGGCCGCACGTCGAGCACGGTCGCCCGCGCGAGCACCCGCAGCTCGCCCTGCCCCCGGCCCGGATCCCGCAGCAGCAGCGCGTCTCCCAGGTGCAGGGGAAGCGGCCGGACCAGGCGCAGCCGGGCCGCCTCCGGGCCGAGCGGGCGCACCTCGCACGGCACCGACGCCGAGCCGATGTGGGCGGTGAGCCGGGTGGGAAGCGGTCCGCGGGCGCCTTCCGCCATGGTCACGCGCACGTCGGCCAGGTCCGTCGTCGTCCAGGCGCCGGGCGTGACGAGAGCGTGCCCGCGTTGCGGCGCGACCCGCCCGCGCAGGTTGAGCGCCACCCTCGCGACTCCGGCGACCGACTCGACGTGCTCCTTCAGCGACTCCAGGCCGCGCACCCGCACCGGCTCGCCGTCCAGTTCCAGCTCGTCGCCCACCTCGACGCGGCCGGCGGGCAGCGTGCCGGTCACGACGGTCCCGCTGCCGCGCACGCTGAACGCCCGGTCGATCCACAGCCGCACGGGGGCCTGCGGATCGGGCGCGGGCAGCGCCGCCACCAGCCGGTCGAGGGCGGCGCGCAGCGCGTCCAGTCCCTCGCCGGTGCGCCCGCTCACGGCCAGGGCCTCCACTTCGCCCAGCCCGGCCTCCGCCAGCCGGTCGCGTGCGTCCCGCAGCGCGGGCGCGGGGTCGGCCAGGTCGGCACGGGTGACGGCGAGCAGGCCGTGCCGTACGCCGAGGGTGCGCAGCGCGAGCAGGTGCTCCTCCGACTGGGGCATCCACCCCTCGTCGGCGGCGACGACGAACATCACGGCGGGCACCGGGCCGACACCGGCGAGCATCGTGCCGAGGAACCGCTCGTGCCCGGGCACGTCGACGAACGCGACCCGCTCCCCGGAGGGCAGCGTCGTCCAGGCGTAGCCCAGCTCGATCGTGAGCCCGCGCCGCCGCTCCTCCGCCAGCCGGTCGGGCTCCATACCGGTCAGCGCCCGCACCAGGGTCGACTTCCCGTGGTCGACGTGTCCGGCCGTGGCCACGACGTGCATCAGCCGGCCGCCTTCAAAACGGCCGCCAGGACCTCGCCGTCCCGGTCCTGCGGCACGGCACGCAGGTCGAGCAGCAGGCGGCCCCCCTCGACCCGGCCGACGACCGGCGGCTCGCCCCGCCGCAGCGGTACGGCCAGCCGTTCCGGCAGGCTCACCGCCACACTCGGCAGCCGCACGCCGGGGGCGCCGCCCCCACCCACGGTCGCCTCCGCAGGCACGGCCGCCGCGTCCACGCCCGCCTGGCACAGCGCCTTGACCAGCGCCTCGGCGCGCTCGCCGAGAATGATCGGGTCGGCGTGGAGAGCCTGCCGTACGGGGGACTCCGGGCCCCGCAGCGTTGCCTCGATCGCGGCCAGCGTCAGCTTGTCCACGCGCAGGGCACGCGCGAGCGGGTGACGCCTGAGCCGTTCGACGAGGTCGCGGCGGCCGAGCAGCAGGCCCGCCTGCGGGCCGCCGAGCAGCTTGTCGCCGCTCGCGGTGACCAGGTCGGCGCCGGCCCGCAGCACGCTCGCGGCGTCGGGCTCCTCGGGCAGGAGCGGATCGCGGTCGAGCAGCCCGGAGCCGATGTCGACGACCACGGGCACGCCCAGCCCGGTCAGCTCGGACACCTCGACCGAGCCGGTGAAGCCCTCGACCCGGAAGTTCGACGGGTGGACCTTCAGCACGAACCCCGTCTGCGGCCCGATCACGTCCCGGTAGTCGGCCAGGGCGGTGCGGTTGGTCGTGCCCACTTCGCGCAGCCGCGCGCCGGTGGACACGAGCAGGTCGGGAATGCGGAAACCGTCGCCGATCTCGACCAGCTCACCCCTGCTGATCACGATCTCCCGCCCGGCGGCGAGCGCGGTGGCGGCCAGCACGAGGGCGGCGGCGTTGTTGTTGACCACGTGGACGCCCCCGGCGTCGGGCACGGCCCGGGCGAGCGCCTCGACCGCGCCACGTCCCCGGCGCGCCCGCGCCCCCGTAACCAGGTCGAACTCCACGTCGGTCGCCCCCGCCGCCACCGTCACCGCCTCGACGGCGGCCGGGGACAGCGGCGCACGGCCCAGGTTCGTGTGGAGCAGCACGCCGGTCATGTTGATCACAGGACGGAGGGTCGTGGCGTGACGCGGCAGCGCCGCCAGCGCGACGTCCGCGACGTCCTCCGGTTCGATCTCGCCCTGCCGCACCCGCTGCTGCGCGCACGCGACCGCGTCCTTGACCGCCGGACGGCCGAGCCGCTCGATGGCGGCGACCAGCCGCGGATCGGCCAGCACGGCGTCGGTGCGCGGCACCCGCCTCCGTGGATCCACACTTCAAATTACAGCGGTGGCGCACGGCCCGGCCCGCGAGGCCGGGCCGTGCACTCACCTGGTCGTTCGTCAGCTCTGGCAGCGGACGGGGTAGGTGACCTGCGCCGTCGGCTTGTTGTGGTTCAGGACCTCAAGCTTGACCGTGCCGTCGGTCCTCGCCTCCCGTTGCCAGTAGGAGGCCTGAATGCCCCCCACGCCGCCTGACGAGATCGTGTGGGTGACGGTCTGCTGGTTCACGCCGTCGACCACCCAGCGGTAGGTGATCTCCGTTCCCGGGGCGGCCTTGAACTCTCCCATGGCCGACGTGTACGGGGCGGCGACGCAGTCGCCGTAGTAGCCGAGTGGCACGATCTCGGTGATCTGGACCGTGCCCGGCGAGGGGTCCGGCTCCACGCACGTCCAGCTGTACGGCGCCTGCTTGACGGGCTTGTTGTGATTCAGGATCTCCAGGCGGACGACGCCGGAGCCACTGGACCTGGCGTTGCTATACCAGAAGTCGCCGATCTTGCTCCGTACGCCGGGCTTGAGCTGCGCCGTCCTGATCACGCCCGGCTTGCCGTCTACGACCAGTCGATACTTGACCTCCGCGTCGCGGTCCGTCATCACCAACGCGTCGCCATGCATGCCGAACGAGCCGTCGCACTGACCGGTGAACTGGGACGTCAGCATGTACTCGAAGGTCAGGTTGGCGTCGCCGCCCTCGGCCACGCACGTGAAGGCGAACGTACGCTGGGCCGGCTGGGCAGGGCCGCCTTCGGCCTGCAGCGCGAGGGTGTGTGAGCCGCTCCGGGTGGAGTCAAGGCTCCAGGTCGCGGACACGTTCTGCGCACGGGGCTGATCGCCGGCGGGGAAGTCGGCGAACTGCTCCTGCCACCTGGAGCCGTCGAGGCTCCACCAGTATTTGACCCTCTGAGCCGCGCCCGCCGGAAGCGAGATCTGGCCGGTGGCCTGGTACGCGACCGGTTCGAGGCAGCTGCCCTCGTAGTCACCCGGTGTGAGGTCGGCGATCCGGGGGACCGGCGTCTGCACGGGCGGCGTCGTCGGACTCGTCGAAGGACTCGGACTCGTCGACGGGCTGGACGAAGGCGACGGGCTGGACGAAGGCGACGGGCTCGGCGAGGTGGGCGGCGTGGTCGCGCACGTCACCGAGTACGCGGCCCGTCCGGAGTCGCGACCGCCGGAGTTGACGATGCGGATGGCCTTCCAGCCCGCAGTGGAGCTGCCCACGGCCAGCGGGAGCGTGACCTGCCGGCTGCGCGGGCCGCCGGCCGCGAAGAAGAGCGACTCGAGCCGGCCCTCCCCCGTGCCGCTGTCGATCCACCGGTAGTAGACCTTGGCGGGCGTACGCGACACCTGGATGGTGCCCGTGAACGTCACCGTCGTGGGGCAGGCGCCGCTGTAGCTCGCCGGGCTCGCGCTGACCGCGGCCGCGGCGACCAGCGGCTTGGCGGGCTCGGCGGGCAGCGGGTGAGCGGTGTCCCAGATCACGGTGGTGCCGGTGCACCCGACGCTGAAGCGGCCCTTGGCCGACAGTCCCTTCTTGCCCAGGATCTCCACGGCCTGCCAGCCGGAGGTGCTGCGGTCGAACGTCTGCCGGTCCCGCACGACCACCTTGCGCGCGCCGTTGACGCGGAAGCTCCTGATGGCGCCCTTGCTCCCGTCGCCGCGTACCCAGCGGTAGCGCACGGTTCCCTTGCCCTTGGCCGCCACCACGGCGGAGAAGCCCACAGTGGTGGGGCAGGCGCCGGATCTCGTGGCCGGGCTCGCCTTGACCCTGGCCACGGCCGTCGTGATGACAGGGGCCGACCTGGCGGCGGCCGACTTGGAGGTGGGGGCCGTCATGGAAACAGAGGCCGCGAGCACCGGAGGGCCGGTCAGCAGGCTGCCGAGCAGCGTGGCGCTCAGCAGCGTCGCCGTCCATCTCATCGGGGTTCCCTTTCGTTGTTCACGGAAGTCGTTGCTCATGAAAGACGGCCATGCTGTGCGATCCGACTTGGTGATCACTTGAGGTCGTCTTATGACTGCCGTCCCAGTCGTTTCCGACCGTCATTGACAGGGCCGGAAGCGGATCTTACGGTGCTTCTGTTCGCATTTGAGGAATCTATTCACATATGTGACCAGAGGAGCCGTCATGTCGTCCCTGACCCCCCTGATCGGCCGGCGGCAGGCGCTGGTTGGCGCGGCCGCCGCGATCCTCGGCCTCGCGGTCGCGTCGCCCGCACGCGCCGCCCACGTGCTCCCCTTCGGCCGGTACGGCTCGCCCCGGCACCGGCTGAACGACCGCACGCTCTACGTCGACGCCCGGAGACGCGGGGACCACACCACCGTCCAGGCCGCCGTCGACGCGACCCCGGACGCCCCTGCCGAGGGCTGGACCCTGGTGATCGCGGCCGGGACCTACCGGGAGACCGTCCTCGTGCCGCAGGCCAAGACCGGTCTGTGCTTCCTGGGGGCGACCGGCGACGCGCGCGACGTGGTGATCGTCTACGACAACGCGGCCGGCACGCCCAAGCCCGAAGGCGGCACGTACGGCACCAGCGGCAGCGCCACCACCACGATCCAGGCCGACGGCTTCACCGCCGCGCACGTCACGTTCGCCAACGACTGGCTGCGGGCCGACCACCCGGACATCACCGGCACCCAGGCGGTCGCGGCCAAGGTCATGGGCGACCGGTCGTACTTCGAGAGGTGCCGCTTCCTCGGCCACCAGGACACGTTGTATGCCGACACCCGCGCCCTGGCCTTCTTCGCCCGGCAGTACTACCGGGAGTGCCACGTCGAGGGGGACGTCGACTTCGTCTTCGGCCGCGCCACCGCCGTCTTCGAGCGGTGCGAGCTGAGCACCCTGGCCAGGGACGTGACGTTCCGTCCGTACGGCTTCGTGTTCGCGCCGAGCACGGCCGCCGCCAACCCGCGCGGCTATCTGGCGGTGCGATGCGTGATCAACGGGACCGCGGCCGACGCGTCCTTCGGCCTGGCCCGGCCCTGGCGGCCCAGCAGCGACCCGACCGCCCTCCCGTCGCTGGTTGTACGCGAGACCTGGATGGGCTCCTCGATCGACGCGGCCACGCCGTACGTGGACATGACCTCCGGGTATCACTGGCAGGACGCGCGGTTCGGCGAGTTCCACAACATCGGCCGGGGCGCCGCGATCCCCGTCCCCGAGAACCGGCCACAGCTCACCCCCGAGCAGGCCGCCGAGCACACCCCCGGGAACTACCTCGGCGACTGGCGCCCCGGCCCGGCCCTACTCCCCCGCCCCTCCGGCAGGTAAGCCTCCGATTGGCCCGTCCGCCGGTCCTCACCGGCGGGTCGGTCAGAACTCTCCGGCGAACAGGTCGGCGGCGGAGGTCGCGGTGACGGCCCGCCGCGCCCACTCGTCAAGCCGCTCCAGATCCGTGCACTCCATGATGAACGCTCGGTCGTCCTCGGCCACCGGGATGTCCCGAGCATCCAGGATGGTCAGCACCGCCCTGGCCTCGCCCTCCGCTCGACCGGCTTGGAGGCCCTTGCCGTAGTGCATCTTCGCGAACGGGCTGTAGACCGGCCAAACAGCGAACTCCATGAGTGCCTCCCATCACGACATCGGGTCGCAGATCGATAGACCGGGGGGGCGTTCAAGTCGTTGCTCGCCGCCTGGACCGGAAGCCCGTCGGGCATGTCGACGCCGAGCCGGTCGCGCAGCATCTCCACGGCGAACTCCGGCCTCGAGCCGAGCCGCCGTCGTCGTCAGCAGATGCGATGGCGACGTGCGTAGGAGAGGAACGTCGATCCTGAGCAGGGTAAGCGCATGCCTGTCGCACGGAGGGCGTCCACGAGGTTCTCCGCGCCCACCTGTGTGAGCGCGGCAGATCCACCACGCACCCTCAGGCAGATCCACCACGGCCATGACTGCGGAGCGGAGGTGGACGGGAATCGAACCCGCCAGGCCGAGGACCTCGGCCTCGTCGGTTTTGAAGACCGCGGGGGCCACCAGGCGCCCACACACCTCCAGGGAGAAACCTAGCCGGAACCGGGTAGGGACCCGGGCGGTGCCCCCGTGATGACGGCGTGGCGGACGAACGACTCGAAACGGGGGCGGTATGACCGAGACGGCGGAGCGGGCCGGAATCCGGCTGACCCAGCAGGCCCACGGGGGCGGCTGCGCCTGCAAGATCCCCCCGGGTGAGCTGGAGAGCATCGTGGCCGGGCTCGTGGCCCCGAACCCGTCGGCGTACGCGAACGAACTGCTCATCGGACTGGACGACGGCGACGACGCGGCCGTGGTCAGGATCGAGGGCGGCCGGGCGGTCGTCGCCACCGCGGACTTCTTCACCCCCGTCGTGGACGACCCGTACGACTGGGGGCGGATCGCGGCCGCCAACGCGATCTCCGACGTGTACGCGGTGGGCGGCGAGCCGGTCGTGGCGGTGAACCTGCTGGGCTGGCCCAGGGAGACGCTGTCCATGGACCTCGCCAGGGAGGTGCTGCGTGGGGGCCTGGACGTGGCGCGGGCGGCGGGCTGCCACGTCGCGGGCGGTCACAGCGTGGACGACCCCGAGCCGAAGTACGGCATGGCGGTCACCGGCCTGGCCGACCCTGACCGGCTGCTGCGCATCGACGCGGGCCGCGCGGGAACGCCGATCTCCCTCACCAAACCGCTCGGCGTGGGCGTGCTCAACACCAGGCACAAGGCGACCGGCGAGGTGTTCCCGCAGGCGATCGAGGTGATGACGACGCTCAACCGGGACGCCTCCCGGGCGGCGCTGGCGGCCGGGGCCAGGTGCGCGACCGACGTGACCGGATTCGGCCTGCTCGGCCACCTGTACAAGCTGACCAGGGCGAGCGGCGTCACGGCGGTGGTCGACGTGGCGGCCGTGCCCTACCTGGAGGGCGCACGGCAGGCGGTGCGCGACGGATACGTCAGCGGCGGCACCCGCCGCAACCTGGCATGGGTGCAGCCCCACCTCGACCCGGGCCGGTACGCGGAGGAGGACCTGCTCCTGCTGGCCGACGCCCAGACCTCGGGCGGCCTGCTGGTCGCCGGCGAGATCCCCGGCGCGCCCGTCGTCGGCGAGCTCGTCCCGGCCGAGGCCGCCGCGATCCGGCTCGCCTGACACCCGTCTTGGACCCGCGTGCGCCGTCCACGCTCGCGAGCCCGGGCCGCGGGCTCCGGGGTGGTAGACACGGGGCATGCGACCTGAGCCCGGTGAGGTTCTGCACTTCTCCGAGGACTCGGAGATCACCCGATTCGTTCCGCACGTGGCGGCCACCGCTCGGGAGACGACGGCGTACGTCTGGGCGGTGACGGCCGAGCGCTGCCCCGACTACTGGTTTCCCCGCCAGTGTCCGCGGGCCATGGCCTGGACGACGCCGGACTCCGCGGACGCCGACCGCGACCGGATCATCGGGCCGGGCTGCGGCGAGCGGGTCCACGCCATCGAGTACGGCTGGCTCGACGCCTTCCTGACCGTGCGGCTGTACGCCTACCGGCTCCCGGCGGAGAGGTTCGCCCCGTTCGGTGAGCCGGTGCCGAACGCGGTGGTCGCCACCGAACCCGTCGAACCCCTCGGGCCGCCCGAACCCGTCGGAAACCTGCTGCGGCTGCACGAGGAGGCCGGCATCCAGCTCAGGCTGCTGGACAACCTCTGGCCGTTCTGGGACGCGGTGACCACCAGTTCCCTGGGCTGGAGCGGCATCCGCCTCCGCAACGCCCGCCCCCGACCGGCTTAGAGGAGCAGGTCAGGGTTTGTTCAGGTAGGTGAGGACGGCGAGGACCCGGCGGTTGTTGTTGCCGTCGTCGGTGATGCCCAGCTTGCCGAAAATGGAGGTCGTGTACTTGCTGATGGCGCTCTCACTGAGGAAGAGCCGCTGGCCGACGGCCTGGTTGGACAGCCCTTCGGCCATGAGGCCGAGCACGGAGTGTTCGCGTTCCGTGAGCCGTTCGAGTCGCCGGTTCGACGACCCGCTGGACAGCAGTTTGGCGATGACGGCCGGGTCCATGGCGGTCCCGCCACCGGCCACCCGTTCCAGAGCGTCGATGAACTGATCGGCGTCGAACACGCTCTCCTTGAGGAAATAGCCGATGCCGCCGGCGCCGTCGGCCAGGAGTTCGCGGGCGTACAGCTGTTCGACGTGCTGGGAAAGGATCAGGATCGGCAGTCCGGGCAGTCGGCGACGGGCGTCGAGAGCCGCCCGCAGGCCCTCGTCCGACTGGGTCGGCGGCATGCGGACGTCGATGATCGCGACATCCGGCCGCTGTTTCAGCAGCGCGTCGAGCGTCTCGGGTCCGGTGGTCGCCGTCGCCACCACCTGGTGTCCGTACGCCTCCAGGAGGCGGACCATCCCGTCGCGCAGGAGGTAGAGGTCTTCGGCTACGACGATTCGCATGGCACAACCATTCTCACGCGGGTCGGACCGCCTGCCGGGCTGGTGATCTCCAGGGTGCCGTCGAAGACCGCGAGGCGGCGGCGTAGGCCGTCGAGTCCACCGCCGGCTCGCACCCCAGCCCCACCCCCGCCGTCGTCCTCGACATCGACGACGACGCCGGCGCCGTCACCGGCGATGGAGATCCGTGCCTGGGTCGCACGGGCGTGCTTGGCCGCGTTGGTGAGCAGTTCGGCGACTCCGAAGTACAGGGCGGACTCGACGGGCGGGTCCAGGCGTAGCCGAAGGTCGGCGCTGACAGCGGCTTCGAGGGGGCTGTCCAGGGCGAGAGCGCGAACGGCGTCGACGAGCCCCCGCTCGGTCAGCACCGGCGGGCTGATGCCCCTGACCAGGTCGCGGAGCTCGGTCAGGGACGTGGCGGCCCCGGCTCGCGCCTCCCGCAGCAGCGCCTTGGCCCGGTCGGGGTCGTTTTCCATCAGCCTCTCCACGGTCGCCAGGGACATCCCGAGCGCGACCATGCGCGCCTGCGCTCCGTCGTGCAGGTCCCGTTCGATGCGGCGGATCTCGGCGGCCTGCGCGACCGTCGTGTCCGCGCGCTGGGCCGTCAGCTCATCCACCCGGTCCGCCAGCGTCATCGCAGGCGACGGCCGCAGGAAGCGGACGGCCACCGGCTCGACCGGCCGCCAGGCGTACGGAGAGGCGCCGATCGCCACGGCCACGCCGATCACCCCGATGAGACGCATGGCGAGCGCCGGGTGGCTGAACCCGGCGACCGCCGCCGCGACCCCGGCCGGTGGGATGGCCGCGATGACCCCCATGGTGGCGGGTGCGATCACCGCGAACCGCAGGTCGCGCCAGGTGGCGGGGTCGCTCCACCAGAGCCGCATCCTCTGATCCTGGCGAGCGTCCCGGCTGGTGCGTTCGTAGGAGTAGCCGTTCCACCAGTAGCCGGTCGACATGCGCACCACCGGCGCGGCCTGCCGATATCCGGCGGGGATGACGGTGCCCGTCCACTTCGCGACGATGGAGCGGACCATTCGGCACACCGGGCGGGACAGGGCGAGCGTGCCGATACACGCCCACAGGAGCGGCGCTATCCCCGGCCATGGACTGCCGCCCCACCACCAGATCCACAGCCCCACGGCGGCGGCCCACACGGCCGGGACCAGCATGCTGACGACCACCACGACGCACGCTCGCACGAACCCCACGGCGGCACTCGCCACCCACGACACCAGCTGTCGCATGATCCTTCCTTCGCGCTTCATGACCCCGTTCCCGAGGTGTCCTGCGATGCGCCGATCCGGCCGGTACGGCTTGGTGTATTCACTTTTGCACCACACGGAGCCCGGTCCCACCGGATCGGCTCCGGAGTAGGTCTGGCCCCACCCCTCCGTACGTCCAGACCCATACCGCACCACCCATGGGCTCCCTAGCGTCGTCAGCAGGCAAAACGACACGAGGGAAGAAGCAGACATGGAAACCGTCGAGCGCACCACGACCGAAGCCGCCCACCTCGACCACGCGCGCACCCGGCGAGCCTTCGGCACGGCGAAGATCCTCGTCGCGGCCTACGGCGCGCTCAGCGTCGCGGCCCTCGTCACGGTCGCCATCCTCGCGATCACCGATCACACGGTGACCTCGTTCATGTGGGGCCGGTCGGCCGGGCTGTGCGCGAGCGCCGCGGTGGCCTACTGGTTGACCGTCCTCGCAGCGTGGGGAAGACGATCGGCCTATCTCCGCATGCGCGGCATCTCGGTTGTCATGCCGCTCGCGATCGTCGGCATCGACCTGATCCCCGGCATGCTCCCGGCGTGGTTCGTCATGATGCAGGCCGCCTGCGCCCTCGCCATCGCCGCGGCGGCTTTCGTCATCAACGGATCCCGGCTGCGCGCCGCCTTTCCCACGTCACGCTGACCGGCCCGGGCCCGGGCCGGCATGAGGGTTGCACGTTCTTATCCATGCGGATAATTTTATCCGCATGGATAAGAACTCGGTCTGGACTCCCGTGCGGGCGCTCTTCATCGCCGTCCTCGTCATCTCGATCGCCGCACTCGGCGTGGCCGCCGTCATCGGCGGCACCTGGGTGGTGTGGGTGCGCGGGGCCGCCGTGGCCGCGGCATCCGTCTGGCTCGTCGCCCTGACCGGGCAGGCCGCGCGAGGCAGGCGATCCGCGTACGTACGCATCCGCTTCGTCAGCATCGCCGCCCCCATCGGAATCTTGCTCATCCTGCTCGCACCCGACAGCGGCTATCCGATGTGGATGAAGGCGGAGCAAGGAGTGGTCGGTGTCCTGGTCGCCGCTGTCGCACTGATCGTCAACCGACGTGCCGTGCGTGAGGCGTATCCCAAGGGTGGCAAGCTGAGGTGACATGAGAAGCTCTGGGACCCGGCAGGCGGCCACCGAGGCACGCAAGGCTCAGATCGCCTCGGCCGCGATCGCCGTGCTCGCCGAGCGCGGCTACGCGGAGACCACGTTCGAGGCCATCTGCGAACATGCCGGGCTCAGCAGCAAGAGACTCATCACCTACCACTTCTCCAGCAAGGACCGGCTGTTCGAGGCTGTCGTCCACCAGGTCGTCGCCGACGCCGCGGCCTTCATGCGCCCGGCGCTGCAGGCCACGCGCGGAGCCCGCGCCCAACTGGAGGCGTTCATCAGGTCGAACATCGCCTTCGTCGCCCGCCATCCCGGACACGTGCGCGCAGTGCAGCAGATCGCCCTCAACCAGGTCCCCGTCGGAGGCCAGGAGCGGGACGCCGCGATAGCCAGGCTGGTGACCCTGTTCGCGGACGGGCAGCGTACGGGGGTTTTCCGGACGTTCGACTGCACCGTGATGGGGGCGGCTCTGCGCGCGTCCATCGACACGATGGCCGAGCGGGTCGTCGACGGCCTCGATCCCGACGTCTGCGCGAACGAACTCGTCGAGCTGTTCGACCGCGCGACCCGCGCCGAGCCGTCACCGGCGCAGGGTGACCGGCACTAGCGGCCGGGGACGGAGGCGGGGCGGCCGGCGTCGAGGCGGGCGCGCTGCGGCACGACGGTGTACTTGGGATCCTTGGCCGACGCACGGCCCGCCTCCAGCACGCCGAACCGGGTGCACAGGGCTCCAGCCGTGATCGCGAGCCCGGACAGCGCGGTGAGGGCCCGGCTGCGCCCGGCGACCGTGGCGAGCAGGCCGCCGCCGAGGGTGAGCACGCGGGAGGCCCGCATGAGCCTGCCCGCCCTGCCCTTTCGGTACGGCTCGCCGACGAAACCGAGGCGGCGCTCCATCAGCCCGCCGGCGACGACCTCGGCCACGGCGCCCGCCGCCGCCGCGGCGCGGGCGGGCCCCGCCTGCGCCCGGGGCGTGGTCAGCATGACGGCCGCTCCCGCCGAGGCGAGGGCGCTCCCGGAGAACAGGAACGGCAGCTCGCGCAACCCCTCGTGCCAGGCGGGGACGGCGGTGTCGGCCAGCAGGACGGCCGTGTAGGTGGCCATCGCCACACCGCTCAGGCCGCTCGCGACCGACGCGGCGTCGCCGGCGAGGGGCAGCAGACCGGTCACCGCGGAGCCCGCCGCGACGCCGGTCAGCCCGCTGTGGGCGGCCAGCGTCCAGGAGCCGACGCTCATCGGCGAGGTGAGCTTGAAGACCCGCAGCATGTTGAGGAAACGCATGGGACGGCCCAGCTCGGCCACGAGGAAGGCCGCACCGGCGCTCGCCCCGGCGAAGGCCGTCATCCGGGCGGCCAGTTCCAGCCGTTCGTGCCCGGTCAGGCGGGCGACCGCCGCCATCGCGCCCGCAGCGCCGGACATCCCGCCCAGATAGAGGTACGCCGGCATGTGAGGTTCGTGCCAGATGGGCTGCTTGATGACCGGCTGGCCGTAGTAGGACCGGAACTCGGCGTCCGGCACCATCTCGTCCTGGCGCCTCGGCATCAGGCCCTCCCCGCAACTGCGTTCATGGTGTTCGTGCACATCCCGGTCACGCCTGCGAAACCGCGGGCAGCTCGCCGGTCCGGCGCCCGCCGCTGTGGCCCGCGCATCAGCGTCGTCCCAGGAAGCAGGCGGCGACGCCGGCGGCCAGGGCGAGCGCGGCGCCGCCCGCCCAGCCCCACATCGCGGGCAGGTCGCGGGTGGTCACCACGGGATCCGGCGGCAGGCCGTACGTCTCCGGCTCGTCCAGCAGGAGGAAGAACGCGCCCGTGCCGCCCACCCCGTTGTCCGGGTTCGCGCCGTAGAGCCGGGCCTCGGTCTCGCCCTCGGCGTGCAGCCGCTCGACCCGCTCCTCGGCCCGCTGCCGCAGCTCGTCGAGTGGCCCGAACTGGATGGACTTCGTCGGGCACGCCTTGGCGCAGGCGGGCTCCATGCCGCCGCGCAGCCGGTCGTAGCAGAGCGTGCACTTCCACGCCCGGCCGTCGTCCTCCCTGCGGTCGATCACGCCGTACGGGCAGGCGGGGACGCAGTAGCCGCAGCCGTTGCAGACGTCGGGCTGGACGACGACGGTGTCGAACTCGGTGCGGAACAGCGCACCGGTGGGGCAGACGTCGAGGCAGGCGGCGTGGGTGCAGTGCTTGCACACGTCCGACGACATCAGCCACCGGCCGTCCTGCTCGACGAACGCCACATGCCGCCAGGTGCTCGCACCGAGCGCGCCGGTGTTGTCGTAGGAGGTGGCCCGGAACACGAACCCGTCGTCGGGCACGTCGTTCCACTCCTTGCAGGCCACCTCGCAGGCCTTGCAGCCGATGCAGACGGTCGTGTCGGTGAAGAAGCCCATCCGCTCAGCCATCGCGGTACCTCTCGATCAGGTCGAGCAGCCCCCTGCCGCGCGGGCGGCGGCCCGGCAGGACGTCGCAGGTGCCGGCCTTGCTCTCCTGGATGTAGACGTTCGGGTCGAGCACGATCGACGGCAGGTCGTTGACGACGTCCCCGGTGACCACCCCGCCGCTGCTGTACCCCCAGTGGTACGGCATGATCACCTGGTGGACGGTCCGGCCGTTCAGCCGCAGCGGGCGCACCCTGCCGGTCACGAGCACGCGCAGCTCGATCGCGGTCCGCGCGGTGACGATCGTCGCCCACTCGCCGTTCTCCAGTCCGAGCTCCTCCGCCATCCGCGGGGACACCTCGCAGAACGCCTCAGGCTGCAGCTCCGCGAGGTAGGGCAGGGGCCTGCTCATGGCGCCCGACGTGTGGTGCTCGGTGAGCCTGCTCGTGGTGTAGACGTACGGGAACCGGGGCGACAGCGCAGGGTTGTACGGGTTCTCCGGGCGGTCGATGGTCCGGCGGGCCGGGTTGGCCTGCCGGCCGTACAACGCGTTTCGCACCGGCGACTCGTGCGGCTCGTAGTGGGTGGGCAGCGGCCCGTCGGACAGTCCGGACGGGACGTACAGCCAGCCCCTGCCGTCCGACTGCATGATGAACGGGTCGGTCCCGGCCAGCGCGTCCTGCGCCTTGGCCCCCTCCGGCGGCACGTAGCCGGGCGCCTTGTCCTCCTCGAAGTCCGGCACGTCGGGGCCGACCCACCGGCCCTTCTCCGCATCCCAGTAGACGTACTTCTTCCGCTCGCTCCACGGGCGGCCCTGGGGGTCGGCCGAGGCGCGGTTGTAGAGGATGCGCCGGTTCGCCGGCCAGGCCCAGCCCCATTCGAGCGCGACAGGCCCCTGCTCGGTGTGCGGCTTGCGCCGGGCCGCCATGTTGACCCCGTCGGCGTACACCCCGCAGTAGATCCAGCAGCCGCAGCTCGTCGAGCCGTCGGGCTTGAGCTCGCGCAGCGACGCCAGCAGGCGGCCGCCCGGGCCGGTGCCGTTGATCTCGCGCAGCACGGCCTCGGCGTCGGGATCGCGCTGCTCGCCGATCTCCGGGTAGTCCCAGGTCAGCTCCATGACCGGCCGGTCGATCTCGTCGTCGCCGAGCCGCTGCCTGATCCGCTTGCCGAGGTGGTAGAAGAACCACAGGTCACTGCGGCAGTCGTCCGGCGGGTCGAGGGCCTTCTCCCGCCACTGCAGCAGCCGCTGGGTGTTGGTGAAGGTGCCCTCCTTCTCCACGTGGCTCGCGGCCGGCACGAAGAAGACCTCGGTCCCGATCTCCTCGGTCCGCAGCTCGCCCGTCTCGATCTCCGGCGCGTCCTTCCAGAACGTCGCGGTCTCGACCGGTACGAGGTCGCGGACCACCAGCCAGTCGAGGTTCGCCAGGCCAAGCCGCTGCGCCTTGCCGTTGGCCGAGCCGACCGCCGGGTTCTCTCCCACGACGAAGTAACCCTTGACCGTCCCGTCGATCTGGCCCATCACGGTCGCGTAGTGGCCGTGGTCGCCGGTCAGGCGCGGCAGGTAGTCGAAGCGGTAGTCGTTGTCCTCCGTCGCCGCGTCGCCCCACCACGCCTTGAGCAGGCTGACGACGTACGCCCGCCGGTTGCCCCACCAGCCGGTGTCTGCGCCCTCCCGCCTCAGGTAGTCGTCGAGGCCGTCGTGCCGGTAGGCGTGCGGCATCGCGATGTATCCCGGCAGCAGGTTGAACAGCGTCGGGATGTCCGTGGAGCCCTGGATGCTCGCGTGCCCGCGCAGCGCCATGATGCCGCCGCCCGGCCGACCCATGTTGCCCAGCAGAAGCTGCAGGATCGCGGCGGCCCTGATGTACTGCACGCCGACCGAGTGCTGCGTCCAGCCCACCGAGTACACCCACGCCGTGGTCCGCTCCCGGCCCGAGTTGGCGGTGATCGCCTCGGCCAGCTCCTGGAACCGCTCCGGCGGGATGCCGCACAGCTCCTCGACCATCTCCGGCGTGTAGCGGGAGTAGTGCCGCTTGAGTATCCGGTAGACGCACCGCGGGTCGCTCAGCGTCGGGTCCTCGGGCGGCGTCGCGCTGGCGCCCGCGCCGCGCGCGCCGTAGGAGTCGGACCCCGCCGCCTCGGCGTGGCGCTTGCCGCCCTCGGTCAGTTCCTCCTCCTCGGGCACGTCGCCCTCGTACGCCCAGCTCGACGGGTCGTACCTGCCGGTCTCCTCGTCGTAGCCGGAGAACAGGCCGTCGAGGTCCTCGGTGTCGCGGAAGTCCTTGTTCACCAGGGTCGAGGCGTTCGTGTACGCGAGGACGTACTCGCGGAAGTCGAGCCCGTTCGACAGCACGTAGTTGATCAGCGCGCCGAGCAGCACGATGTCGGTGCCGGCGCGGATCGCGAGATACCTGTCCACGGTCGCGCTGGTGCGACTGAAGCGCGGGTCGATGTGGAAGACCTTCGCGCCGCGCGCACGCGCCTCCATCACCCACTGGTACCCCACCGGATGGCACTCGGCCATGTTGGAGCCCTGGATGACGATGCAGTCAGCGTTGGCCAGGTCCTGCTGATACTGGGTCGCGCCGCCACGCCCGAAGCTGGTCCCCAGACCGGGGACGGTGGAGGAGTGTCATATGCGTGCCTGGTTCTCGACCTGGATCGCGCCGAGGGCGGTGTAGAGCTTCTTCATCAGGTAGTTCTCTTCGTTGTCGAGCGTCGCCCCGCCCAGGCTGGCGATGCCCAGAGTCCTCCTGACCTCTTGCCCCTCGTGCGTCTGCTGCCAGGTCTCGCGCCGGGTCCGCACGACCCGGTCGGCGATCATGTCCATCGCGGTCTCGAGGTCGAGCGGCTCCCACTCGGTGCCGTACGGCCTGCGGTAGAGGACCTTCGTCTGGCGGCCGGGGTGGGTGACGAGCTGCTTGCTGGCCGAGCCCTTCGGGCAGAGCCGCCCGCGGGAGATCGGCGAGTCGGGGTCGCCCTCGATCTGGGTGACCCTGCCGTCCTTGACGTAGACGAGCTGGCCGCAGCCCACGGCGCAGTAGGGGCAGACGGAACGCGCGACCGTCTCGGCTCCCTCGACCCGGGGCCGCAAGGCGTCCGTACGCGCCGAGCGCGCCGCCTGCCCTCTGCCATCCTCTCCCTTGAGCTGCCGGATCACCGGCCAGCGGGAGAGCCATCCACCACCCACGACGCCTCTGATGCCCCGGTCGTGACCGTCTAATCATGAGAAATCGCCGTGTCTTCCACCACCTGCCGGGACGTGACCGCGTGGAGGTAGCCGCGGGCGAGCGCGCGACGCCCGGCCGAGCGGTGCAGCTCACCGAGCAGCCGCCGCGTGGCCGCCTCCCCGCTCCGGTCGCCGAGCTGCCGGAAGATCGCCAGTGAGCTCTCCAGCCGGGCCGAGCCGTGCCGCCAGTCGCCCCTGGCCGCCTGGAGCCCGCCCAGGCCCTGCATCGCGTACGCCGCGCAGTGCCGGTCGCCGAAGCCCTCGAATATCGTCAGCGCCCGGCCCTGGGCGCGCATCGCCCGACCGGTCTCCCCCGCGAGGTCGTGCAGGCGGCCGATCTGGAGCGACACGCAGCCCTCCCGGTGGGCGTCGCCGAGCTCCCGCGCCATGCGCAGCGCGCCGCCGAGCCAGTCGGCGGCGCCGGTCAGGTCGCCCGCGCTCAGGCAGGTGCGCCCGAGCGCCTGCCGCGCGTACGCCTCGCCCGACCGGTCGTCCAGCGACACGAACATCCCGAGGGCCCTGCGGAAGTGCCGGGACGCGGCGGCCTGGTCGCCCCGGAACTGGCCCACCGCGCCCAGCCCGCAGACCGACACGGCCTCGCCCCTGACGTCCCCGAGCGTACGGAAGATCAGCCGGGAGCTGCGGAACATGCCGGCCGCCTGGGCGTACCTGTCCCGATAGAGGGCCACCTGGCCGAGCCCCCGCAGCATCGCGGCCTCGCCCGCCCGGTCTCCGGCGGCGCGGGCCGCCTCCAGGGCGACGCGATGGGTCTCCTCCCAGGCGCCGAGGTGACAGCGCAGGTCGAAGTACGGCACGAGCGTTGCCGCCAGGCCCCAGGCGGCGCCCGCCAGCCCCGCGTCCGCGGCCAGCCGTACGGCCTCGACCAGGGTCTCGTGCTCGGCGCCGAACCAGGAGACCGGGTCGGCGGCGACCCGGCGCAGGGCGTCCTCGGGCAGCCGCCAGCGCCGGGCGGCGGGCGAGGTCAGGCGGAAGACCGTGGTGGGCAGCCGGGCCGTGGCGTGTTCGGCGGCGGCCGTCCAGCCCGCGACCACGCGTGCCAGCGCCGGCATGTCCACCTCGCCCGCCTTGTCCCTCGCGTCGACGCGCAGCAGATCGGGCAGCCGGTAGCGGGGCTGCCCGAGGGGGTCGGTCCCCACCGGACGCAGCAGGTTCGCGTCGACCAGCACGTCGGTCACGTCGTCGCTGCGGTGCCGGTCGAGCACGGCGTCGACCACCCAGCCGGGCAGCGGCCGGGTGCCGAGCAGGCCGAGCGCGCGGAAGGTACGCGCGGCGTCGTCCGGCAGCAGGCGGTAGCTGCGGTCGAAGGACTCCCGCACCTCCAGGTCGCCGGCGCGCAGCTCGGCGAGCCTGGCCGTCTCGTCGTCGAGCCGCCGCCGCAGCACGGCAGGCGACCAGCCGGGGCGGGCGGCCAGCCGGGCCCCGGCCACCCGGATCGCGAGCGGCAGCCGGCCGCAGGCCCGCACGATGGCGGCGGCGTCCTCCGGCTCCCGCTCCAGCCGCTCCGCGCCGACGATCGCCGTCAGCAGCCGCAGCGCCTCGGCCTGCGGCAGGACGTCCAGGTCGATCCGCGCGGCGCCGGGCAGCTCGGTGATGCGGCGCCTGCCCGTCACGACGACGGCGCTGCCGCCACCCGGCAGCAGCGGCCGCACCTGCGCGGCGCCCGCCGCGTCGTCGAGCACGACGAGCATCGGCCGCTCTGCGAGCAGCGTGCGGTAGAGCGCGGCGCGCTCGTGGACGGTCGGCGGCAGCGGCTCCGCCGCGCCCAGTGCGCGCAGCGCCTCGGCCAGCAGCTCCCCCGGCTCGACCGGCGACCCGGCGGCACCGCCCGACGGAGCGGTGTCGTTGGGCTGCGCGGTGTTGTTGGGCTTCGCGGCGTCGTTGGGCTGCGCGGTGCCGCCCAGCGACAAGTAGAGCTGGCCGTGGGGGTACGCCTCACGGACGGCGTGCGCGCAGCGCACCGCGAGCGCGGTCTTCCCGACGCCCGGCGGCCCGGTGACGACGGCGACCCCGCCGGGGACGAGCGCCCGGGTCAGCGCCGCCGCCTCGGCGGCCCGCCCGGTGAAGTCCACCAGGTCCGGCGGCAGCTGACGCGGCACGACCGGGGCCCTGTCGGAGACCGGCGCGGCCGGGAGAGCGGGCTCTGCGGGAGAACCGGAAGCGGTGGGGAGTACGGGATCGGTGCGGAGACCATGCGAGGCGGATGGCGGCGGAGGCGGCTCCCCGGCGAGCACGGCCTCGTGCGCCCGGCGCAGCTCGGGGCCCGGCTCGATGCCGAGTTCGGTCACGAGGTGCTCGCGGATCGTGCCGAAGGCGTGCAGCGCCTCGCCCTGCCGTCCCGACCAGTGCAGGGCCAGTATGAGCCTGCGCCACAGGTCCTCGCGGAAGGGGTGGTCGGCGAGCAGGGCGCGCAGCTCCCCGACCGCCTCGCCGTACTCTCCTGCCGCCATGAGCAGCTCGACCAGGTCCTCGGCGGCGCGCAGCCGCGCCTGCGCGAGCCGTTCGAGCCGGCGGTCCCACAGCGGGCTGCCGGGCAGGTCGGCCAGCGGGACGCCCTGCCACAGCGCCAGCGCCCGTGCCAGCAGTTCCGCCGCCTCGTCCGGCCGGCCCCGCGCCCGGCACTCCCGCGCGGCGGTCACCCGCTCCTCGAACAGCAGCAGGTCGAGCTCGTGTGGCGGCAGCTCGATCGCGTATCCCGCCCCGAGGGCCCGGATGCGGGCCGGGGCCTGCCCGAGCTCCGCGCGCAGGGCGCTCGCGTACGTGCGGAGGTTGGCCGCGGTCGAGCGCGGCCGGTGGTCCGGCCACAGCACCTCGGCGAGCTCGTCGCCGCCGACCGTGTGGTTGGCGTGGAGGAGAAGGGTGGCCAGGAGCATGCGGGGTTTCGGGCCGCCGAGCCGTGGTGCCGTGCCCGGCAGGCGGACCTCCAGCGGACCGAGCACGCTGAACGTGGGCTTTTCGACTGTCATGACCGCGTTGCTCCCCCTGTCGAAGGACCGGTTCGCCATGACTCGCCCACCCTTTGTACCGACTCTTGATGATTTTTGTGCGCTAGATTCCGACTCTTTTTGGTCATGAGACTCAAATCGCTTGTCACGGCGGGCCTCGCGGTGGTCCTCGGCCTCGCGTTCAGCGCCGCCACCGCCCCGGCGGCCTCCGCGGCGGGTCCTCGCCCGGACTTCCAGATGCCGTTCCCCTGCGGCCAGGTGTGGACCGGCAACTCCAACGCCAGCAGCGCCCACCAGTCGTACGAGATCGACTTCAACCGTGGCAGCACGGCCGACGCGGACCTCGGTGACACGGTCGTGGCGGCGGCGGCCGGCACGGTGGTCACCTCGGCCCACCAGGGCTCGACCAACGGCTTCGGCAACCTCGTGAAGATCGACCACGGCGGCGGCTGGTTCACCTACTACGCCCACCTGCGCGTCCGGTCGGTGAGCGAGGGGGCGCACGTCACCCAGGGCCAGAAGATCGGCGAGGTCGGCAACACCAGCAAGCCGGGCAACAACATCGCCCCGCACCTGCACTACGAGGTGCGCACCAGCGACACGTCCTACCCCGCCAACATCCAGAAGGCGGTGTTCAACGGGGTCACCTTCGGCTACCCCGTGCAGACCGTGACCTCGCACAACTGCGGCGGCGGCGGTTCGTCCAACCCGTACACCCCGCAGGAGGTCTGCGGCAGCGGCTACTCGGTCATCGACTCGGCCGCCCTCGGCACGGCGGGCACCGTCTATCTGCTCTACAACTCCGGCAACGGCTACAACTGCGTCGTCACGATGAAGAAGACGTCGCTGGGCACGGCCACCGCGACCAGCGCCTACCTGGAGGTCCAGGGCAAGAGCCGGACGACCGACTCCGGCAACTACGGCTACTACGCCGGGCCGGTCCGCGCCTCGGCCGCCGGCACCTGCGTCAAGTGGGGCGGCAAGGCGGGCTCGTCCAGCTACGACAGCCCCTTCGAGCACTGCGGCTGACCCCCATGACCGAACCCCTGATCGTCCGCGTGTCCCGACGTACGGCCCTGACCGCCGTCGGCGTCGTGATGTGCCTGCTGTGCCTGGCCGGGCTCGTCCCGGCCGGGCCGGCCTCGGCCGCCGAGGGCCCGCTCGCCACCGCCTTCACGCGGGCGGCGGCGGCCCACGGCGTCCCCCGCGACCTGCTCGTCGCGCTCGCCTACGCCGAGACCCACCTCGACGGCCACGGCGGCAGGCCGAGCGCGAGCGGCGGGTACGGCGTGGCGCACCTGGTCAGCAATCCCACCCTGCACACCCTGGAGGAGGCGGCACGGCTCACCGGGGCGCCGGTCGCCTCGCTCAAGACCGGCGACGCGGCCAACGTGGCGGGCGCGGCGGCCGTCCTGCGGGCCAGGGCCGACGCCCTGGGCCTGGACACCGCCGCCCGCGCCGACGCGGGTCGCTGGTACACCGCCGTCGCGCGCTACGGCGGGGCGAGCGCGCCCGAGGTCGCCCGGCTGTACGCGGACGCCGTCTACGACCTGCTGTCGGCCGGGTTCACCGCGCGTACGCCGGCGGGCGAGACGATCACCGTGGCCGCCCGCCCGGTGAATCCGGACCGGGGAGCCCTCGCGGGCGCCCGCGAGCTCGACCAGCCGGAGAACCGCACGCTCGCCGCGGCGGCCGTGGACTACCCGGGTGCGACGTGGGTGCCGGCCAGCACCGCCAACTACGCGGTGTCCGACCGGCCGGCGAGCGACTCGATCGACCGCATCGTCATCCACGTCACCCAGGGCTCGTACGCGGGGACGATCTCCTGGTTCCAGAACCCCGCCGCGCAGGTCTCCGCGCACTACGTCGTACGGTCCTCCGACGGCGCGATCACGCAGATGGTGCGGGAGAAGGACCGGGCCTGGCACGCGGGCAACTCCGACTACAACCACCATTCCATCGGCATCGAGCACGAGGGATACGTGGACGACGCGTCCTGGTTCACCGACGCGATGTACCGCTCCTCGGCCGCCCTCGTCCGGTCCATCGCCGCGCGCTACGGCATCCCCAAGGACCGGTCCCACATCGTGGGGCACTACCAGGTCCCCGGGTCCGACCACACCGACCCCGGGCCCTACTGGGACTGGAACAAGTACATGCAGTACGTCACGGGCGACGGCGGGACGGGGAACCCGTACACGCCGGAGCAGGTGTGCGGCAGCGGCTACTCGGTGATCGACTCGGCCGCCCTCGGCACGGCGGGCACCGTCTATCTGCTCTACAACTCCGGCAACGGCTACAACTGCGTCGTGACGCTGAAGAAGACGTCGCTGGGCACGGCCACCGCGACCAGCGCCTACCTGGAGGTCCAGGGCAAGACCCGGACGACCGACTCCGGCAGCTACGGCTACTACGCCGGGCCGGTACGGGCGTCCGCAGCGGACAAATGCGTGAAGTGGGGCGGCAAGGCGGGCTCGTCCAGTTACGACAGCCCGTTCGAGCACTGCGGCTGACCTCTTCCGGCACGGTCCATAGCCTGGCCCGAAGCCTAGCCCGAAGCCTGGCCCGAAGCCCGATCCGAAGCCTGATCCGGGGCATGATCCGGGGCATGATCCGGGGCCCCCGCGCGCCGCAGCGCGCGGGGGCCCTCTCACGTTGTCTGGGAGATCTCTGAGAGCTTGGGCCCCGCCGGGTGTAGAGCTCGCAGGGAGGGCATTAAGTGGCTGATCCGGCACTCTTCGTGGGCGATCCATGCCCGCGGGACCACCCCTCACCAGAGGACAGCGATGAACGACCAGCCGCCCGAGTGGGCGAGAAATCTTGAGAAAGCGGCGATCGAGGCGGCCAGGGCCGTCGACCGCGCCGGCCGGGCACTCGGCAAGGCGGTGGAGCAGGCAGGGCGCACAGCCAAGGCCCAGGCGGCGATGGCGGCCGCCTACCAGGCGGATTTGGAAGGGCTGGAGAAGGTGCTGCGGGCCCTTCCCCCGGAGCAGGTCAGGGACATATCGGCGGCCGCGGCGGTGGTGACGGCGACCGCCGACCAGGTGCTGGCCCAGACGCCGAAGGACGACCTCTGAAGTCGGTGGCGGGTCCGGATGCGGCCTGAAGCCGAGCCGAATATCCACAGCCTGTGGACAACCATGCGGTCTGCGGTTTTCCGCACCCCTGGGGTGGCGCGCGCCGGAGGGAGCCCGGCGGCGCCCCTCATGGTGATCGAACTGCCCGGCTTCTAGCGTCAGCCGCATGGATATCGCAGAAGTCGGAGGGATCGCCGGGTGGGCGATGGAGCTCACCGAACGCCTGGGCGCGCCGGGCGCCGGCGTCGCCATCGCCCTGGAGAACCTGTTCCCGCCGCTGCCCAGCGAGGTCATCCTGCCACTCGCAGGGTTCACCGCCTCGCGTGGGGACATGAGCCTGGCCGCCGCCCTCCTGTGGACGACCGCGGGCTCCGTCGTGGGGGCGCTCGCGCTGTACTGGGTGGGCGCGCTGCTCGGCCGGGAGCGTACGGTGGCCATCGCGGCACGTCTGCCGCTGGTCAAGATCGCCGACATCGAGAAGGCGGAGGCGTGGTTCGCCCGGCATGGTGTGAAGACGGTGTTCTTCGGGCGCATGATCCCGATTTTTCGCAGCCTGATATCGGTCCCCGCCGGTGTGGAACGCATGCCGATCGGCACCTTCCTCCTGTTCACCACGCTCGGCAGCCTGATCTGGAACACCGTGTTCGTGCTGGCGGGTTACCTGCTCGGCGAGAACTGGCACCTCGTCGAGGAGTACATGGGCATCGTGTCCAAGGTGGTCGTGGCGGCCGTCGTGCTCGTCGCCGTCCGGTTCGTGGCCGTACGGCTGCGGGAACGGCGCGGCCAGGGACGCCATGCCCGTTGACCAGCCGCTCCCCGGGCGAATCCGCCTGCCGTCCCGCGCGGCGCGAACCGCCGCGAAGGAGCCGATGAACGTCGCACGCGCCCTCAGGATCCTCGCGGCGCTCGTCGTCGGCACGCTGACGGCGGTCGTCGAACTGGCCTGCCTGCTGGTGGCCGCGCCGGTCGCCCTGCTCTGCCTGCCGCACCCCGGTGCGCGACGGGCCGGGGAACGGGTGCTGCGGGCCGTGGCCGTACGGCTGACCGAGGTGGAGATCCGCAGGCTCGGCCTGCTCGGCGGATTCGACCTCGCCACCGGGACCGGCCGGCTGGCCGGGTATCTCGCGGCCCGGTGGCCGGTCGGCCTGCTCGGCGGCCTCGTGCTCTTCCTGCTGTGGCTGGGGGTGAGCTCGGGAGTGCAGCTGGTGTGGGGCTGGGCCCACGGGGAGAACCCCGACGGCATCCCGCCCACTCCCGGCATGCTCGCCTACATCGGGGTGGCCGGGGTGGTGCTGCTCTTCCTCGACATCATGGGCATCCAGGGCGTCGCCGCCCTGGAACTGCGGATCGCCCGCCGCTTCCTCGGCCCCAGCCCCACGGAGCTGCTGGAGCGCCGCATCGACGAGCTGGCCAGGACCCGCGCCGGCATCGTGAGCGCGGTGGACCAGGAGCGGCGCAGAATCGAGCGCGACCTGCACGACGGCGTGCAGCAGCGGCTGGTGGCGCTCGCCGTGCTGATCGGGCGGGCCCGGCGTGGGCGCACCCCGCAGCTACGCGACGACCTGCTCCAGCAGGCCCACGAGGAGGCCCAGGAGGCCCTGCGCGAGCTGCGCGAGGTCGCGTGGCGCGTCTACCCGGCCGAGCTCGACGCGCTCGGGCTGCGCGAGGCCCTGGCCGCCGTCGCCGAGAGAGCCGGGATGCCCGTCACCGTCGCGTACGGCCTGACCGCGCGCCCGCCCACCGAGGTGGAGACGGCCGTCTACTTCGTCGTACGCGAGGCCGTGGCCAACGCCGCCAAGCACGCGGCGGCGGGTCAGGTGCGGGTGGAGATCCTGGAGGACGAGGACGTCATCGCCGTACGGGTGCGCGACGACGGCCGGGGCGGCGCGGACCCCGGCGGGGGCGGCCTGTCCGGGCTGGCCCGCAGGGTCGCCGCGCTGGACGGCCGGTTCCGCGTGGACAGCCCGCCCGGCGGCCCGACCACCGTGAACGCGGAGCTGCCCTGCGGGTGATCCTGGCCGTAGCCCTCGGCGATGCCGGACAGCCTGATGCGAACGCGCCGGCCGGGAACGAAGCCCGACCGGCGCGTCGCGAATCACGAGGCGGCGGCCCTAACGGAGGTGCCGTGTGAAGAACCGCAGCGAGCTTCCGATCTCGAACCCGGGGATCTCCCCATGCTTGCCGGGGTTGGCGTGCAGCGTCTTGTCAGCCGACCCCAGAGCGTCGAACAGCGCCAGGCCCTGGGCCCGCGGCACCTGGTCGTCGTCCCACTGGAGCAGGAACTGCACCGGGACGGTGACCCGGGCGGCGGTCTCGGCCAGCCCGTCCACGCCGAGCAGGCCCAGCACCGCCGCGCGGACCCGGGGTTCCGCGGCGACGAAGGGGACGCCGAGTCCGCAGCCCATCGACATGCCGCAGTAGCCCACAGGGCCGACGCCGACGAAGTCGAGTTCCTGCACCTCGGTCAGGACCGCCTGCCATTCCGGGACGGCTTGGCCGGCCAGGAACGTGTGCATGGCGACGAGCTTCGGGGCGATGCCCTCACCCGCGACCATGCCGGCCCGCAACTCGGCCGCGATCCGGGCGAACTCCTCGGTTTTCGGCCGATCGCCGTGGTTGGGCGCATCGACCGCGACCACCGCGAAACCGCCCTCGGTGACGAAGCGGCGCGCGCGGGTCACGATGCCCGGGGCCTTCTTGTGCTGCCCGCCGCCGTGACCCATCAGGATCAGAGGACGAGCCCCTACGGCGTCTTCCGGCGTCCACAGCACACCGGGACTCTCGCCGAGGGTGAACAGCCGTTCGGTGACGCCGTCCGACGACGTCTGGGAGATGAAGCGCAAAGCGTTTCATGCCTTTCGGGATGCCTTCTGCGGGCGCTCCCTAGGCCATGCGAAGGAGGGAGCCCCGACCTGTCACAGCGTTGATCGGTCTCACCTCCTCAGGTCGCAGCGACGCACAGCGACGCAGAACGTATCACCAGACCTCGCAGAGCTCCCAATGATTAACGGGGCATCAGGAGCTCTGCCCGCGCGGCACCCATGTACGGCGAAAGCCCACCTCCCGCATCGGGAGGCGGGCGAGCCGTTCCGGGTGAAGACGAGGCGCTGGGCGGAGGCGGTCAGCGTCGCGGGGTGAGGTCCGCGCGCTTGGCCGCGGCGACCACCGAGACCCAGGCCATGGCGACCAGCACGCCGACGCACAGGGTGAGGGAGCCGGCCCGCCCGCCGGACATGGCCCATCCGTTGCCCAGCAGGAGCGCCAGGCCGCCGAGACGCGAGGCGACCGCGTGCCCGCCCCGCCCCGCACGGGCGAAGTGACGGCCGAGCACGAAGCAGGCCGCGATGAGCGCGGTGAAGGCCACCGAGCCGGACGCCATGTGCAGCATCGCGTGCCAGCTCATCCCGGCCGGGGCGCCCAGTGGGGTGCCCGCGGGGAAGCCGTCCCCCGGGTCCATGGTGAAGACCCCCGCCGCCGCGAGTCCGGCGCCCTCGACGAGCAGCAGCCTCGGCGCCCACGTCCCTCCGGGGGTGCCGCGCATGACCCTGCGCAGTCCGATCGCCCCGGCGACCGCCAGGACGGCGGTGATCCAGAAGTTGCCGATCTGCAGCCACCCGAGGTCGCCGGTGCTGAGCATGCTCAGCGGGTGACGGAGCAGGTCGAACCCCTCCCGGGTGAACGCCTGCGTCAGCGAGACGATCCCGAAGAAGGGCGTGGTGAGCACGGCGCAGGTGAGCAGCACACGCGTCGATGCCGTCGATGCCGTGGAGCCCGTCGAGCCCGGCGCGGGCTGGGCGGTCGGCTGCGCGGTGAGCTGGGTCGTGTCCTGCGTGACGGTCATGGCCGTTCCCTTCTTCGGTGGTCCCGGCCGGTGCGGTGTCCGGCCTCGCTTACGCGTCGAACGGCGGCCGCGTGATTCGACCCCCGTGCCCACCTGTGCCGTCCGCCCGTGGGCTCACCCCCGCTCACCTGCGGCGTCAGCCGCGAGCGCGCATTCCCTGTCACATGCGCATTCCCTGTCACATCCCGGCAGAGGCCCAGGTCACGACGTGTCAGGATCGGAGCCGGTCGATTCCGGCTCGACCCCGACGACGTGTAGGTGACGGCGGGGACCGGCGAACGGCCCGGCCGGCCACAGGATCAGAAAGAAGGAGAACGACGATGCGGTTCCTGATGACCACCAAGGGCGGCTCCCGGACGCCGGACGCGGCGATGATGGCCGAGATGGGCGCCTTCATCGAGGAGATGACCCGGGCGGGCGTGCTGCTGGCCACCGGCGGGCTGGAGCCCGGCGGCGTGCGGATGATCTCCTCCGGCGGTGAGATCACCGTGACCGACGGCCCCTTCACTGAGGCCAAGGAGGCGATCGTCAGCTTCGCCCTGATCGAGGCGCGGTCCCGCGAGGAGGCGCTGGAGATGGCCCGCCGCTTCTGGAAGATCGTCGGCGACGGTGAGAGCGCGATCCAGCAGGTGTTCGGCCCCGAAGACGCCCCCGGGACCGGCCCGCGCTGACGGCGTGATCCGGCAGGTGTCCGGCCCGCAGGCGCCTTCGGTGACGTACGCGCCGGGTTGCGCGGCGGGCGGGCCGATGCTGTCATCGGTCGAATGACGTCCCTGGACGCCCATCGCGTCGTCGACGCGGTCTGGAAGATGGAGTCCGCGAGGATCGTCGCCGGCCTCGTCCGGATGGTCGGCGACGTCGGCCTGGCGGAGGAACTGGCGCAGGACGCGGTCCTCGCCGCGCTGGAGCAGTGGCCCGAGACGGGCGTCCCGGATAATCCGGGCGCCTGGCTCATGGCCATCGCCAAGCGCCGCGCCGTCGACCACCTGCGCCGGGAGGAGCGGCGGGACCGCGGGCAGGAGCAGCTCGCCCACGACCTCACCACCCGCCCCGACGACGGCGAACGTGACGTGGACGACGTGGTGGACGCGCTCGACGGGGAGGTCGGCGACGACGTCCTCCGGCTGATGTTCGTCTCCTGTCACCCGGTGCTGTCCACCGAGGCCAGGGTCGCGCTCACGCTGCGGCTGATCGGCGGCCTGCGGACCGACGAGATCGCGCGGGCCTTCCTCGTCTCCGAGAGCGCCGTCGCGCAGCGGATCGTGCGGGCCAAGCGGGCGCTCGCCGACGCGCACGTCCCCTTCGAGGTCCCGTCGGGGCCGGAACGGGCGGCCCGGCTGTCGTCGGTGCTCGAAGTGATCTATCTCGTGTTCAACGAGGGATACGCGGCGACGGCGGGCGACGACCTGATGCGCCCGTCCCTCTGCCTGGAGGCGCTGCGCCTGGGCCGCGTCCTGGCCGAACTGACCCCGGACGAGGCCGAGGTGCACGGCCTGGTCGCGCTGATGGAGCTGCAGCAGTCGCGGTCGGCCGCGCGCACCGGCCCGTCGGGGGAGCCCGTCGTGCTGCACGAGCAGAACCGGGGGCGCTGGGACCCGCTGCTCATCCGGCGCGGCTACGCGGCGCTGCTGCGGGCGCGGCAGGCCGGCGGCCCCCTCGGCCCGTACGTCCTGCAGGCGGCCATCGCGGCCTGCCACGCGCGGGCCGCCACGCCGGAGGAGACCGACTGGCCGCAGATCGCGGCGCTCTACGAGGCCCTCGTCAAGGTGCTGCCCACGCCCGTCGTCCAGCTCAACCGCGCGGTCGCGCTCGCCATGGCCCACGGGCCGCGTGCCGGTCTCACGCTGGTGGACACGCTGACCGGCGAACCGGCGCTCAGGGGCTACCACCTGCTGCCCGCCGTACGCGGGGATCTGCTGGCCCGGCTCGGCCGGCACGACGAGGCCCGGGCGGAGTTCGAACGCGCGGCCTCCCTCACCCGCAACAGCGCGGAACGGGCTGTGCTGCTGCGACGCGCCGCGATGTGCGCCGAGAGGGAGGCCACCGAGGCCGAACCGGCGGATGGGGCCGTCACGCTCGGCGGGGCCATGGGGCTCTTCCTCGCCCGGCCCGAACTGAGCGCCGACACGATTCGCTCCTACAACCAGACCCTGTCGCGGCTGTGCCGGCACCTCGGCGAGGACGTCCCGCTGCGGGACGTGACGGCCCGCACGGTCGCCGAGGTCTTCGCCATGGCGTGGGGCACGGCGGCGGGCGCGACCTGGAACCGGCATCGCGCGGCGCTGCGGTCGTTCGCCTCGTGGGCGGCCGGACGCGGCTGGGCCGCCGCCGGCCTCGCCGCTCCGCTCGACCGGCGGCCCGAACCCCGCGCCCGCACCCGCCCCATCGACCGGTCGCGGCTGGAGAGCCTGTGGAAGCGGCCGGAGATCCCGCTGCGCGAGCGCACGCTGTGGCTGCTGCTGTACGAGAGCGCGGCCCCGGCCGAATGGGCGCTCTCGCTCAACGTGGAGGACCTCGACCTGCCCGGCATGCGCGGCGAGGTGAAGGCCAGGGGGCACTGGCTGCGCTGGCAGTCCGGCACGGCCGCGCTTGTGCCCCTCCTCGTCGGGGACCGCCGCCGGGGCCCGCTGTTCCTCGCCGACCGCAGACCGGGGCCGGGCCGCATGCCGGCGGCGGCCGACCTGTGCCCGCACACGGGCCGGGGCCGGCTGTCGTACGAGCGGGCGGAGTATCTGTTCAAACGGGCCACCGGGGACCTCGACCCGGAAAGCGGCGGCTACACGCTGCACCGCCTGCGCCACTCGCGCCTGGCCCACCTTGGCGAGGACGGCTGGTCCGCGCCGATGCTGATGTCTCTGTCCGGCCACGCCAGCGCCCGGACCCTGCACGGATTCGTCAGGGTCCCGCGACCTGCGGATACCGTTGCCTGAGTGGGGAGGAAAGCGGCATACCTCAAGGACGTCCTGCTCTGGGCCGTTCTCGGCCTGCCGGCGCTGTGGGCGGCTCTCACGAACATCCTGGACGACAGGTACACCTGGCCCGAGGTGATCGCAGGGCTGACGGCGGTCGGCATCGCGGTCGCGCTCGCCCGGTCCCGGCCGCTGGGGGCGATGCTCGTGACGGCCGCGCTGTGGGCGGGCTCGGTGGCCGTGCGGGGCGGCCCCACCGTCTTCTTCCTTGCCCTGGCCGTGATGAGCTACCTGGCCGGGGCGCGCATGACCCGGGCCCGGCCCGCCCTGATCGGCCTGCCGGCCGCCGCGGTCGCCGCCGCCGTCGTCGTCCCGCTCGCACGGTGGCTTCTCGCGGCGCAGTGGGATCTGGGCGCGTGGTTCGTCGCCGTCACGGGCATCGCGCTGTTCGGACTCGTCCCGTGGCTCGCGGGCCACGCGAGGCACCAGAGCCTGGCCCTGACCAGGGCGGGCTGGGAACGCGCCGGGCATCTGGAGCGCGAGCGGCGCATGCTCGCCGAGCAGGCGAGGCTGCGGGAGCGGGCGGCCATCGCGAGGGAGATGCACGACCTGCTCGGTCACGACCTGAGCCTGGTCGCGCTGCGGATCGGCGCCCTGGGAGGTCGCCGCCGGCCTCCCCGAGAGCCGGCGCCGGGCGGAATGCGATCCGGGTGGTCCTGGCCGACGACGAACCGGTCATCCGGGCCGGGGTGCGGGCGATCCTGGCGGCGGACCAGGGCATCGACGTGGTAGCCGAGGCCGCCGACGGGCGTGAGCTGGTGGACGCCGTCCTGGGCGGGGCGTACCTGTCGCCGCCGGTGGCCGCACGGGTCATCCGGGGACTCGCCGGCGACCGGCTGTCGCGCTCGGCCGCGGCCCGCGAGCGCGTCGCGGCGCTGACCGACCGGGAGCGCGAGGTGCTCGCCCTGGTCGGCGAGGGCATGTCGAACGCGGGCATCGCCACGCGCCTGCACCTCGCCGAGGGCAGCGTCAAGACCTACGTGAGCACGATCATGAGCAAGCTCGGCGTGCCCAACCGGGTGCGGGCGGCGATCATCGCGCACGAGGCGGGACTGGCGGGCGGGCGGTAGTCAGCACGACCGCCAGCGCCGGGCGCCGCCGCATCGCGGAGACCAGGGCGGTCGCCGGGTTCCGCGGGGCCAGCAGGACCAGCGGCGCGATCAGCGCGCCGAGCAGCAGCCCCGCCGCCACGTCGTGGGGGTAGTGGACGCCGACGAAGACCCTGGAGAACGCCTCCAGCAGCGCGAGCACCGGCGCCACCAGCGCCATGCCGCGCCACAGGGCGACCAGTGCGACGGCCGCCGCCGCGGCGAAGGTCGCGTGGTTGCTCGGCAGCGACCAGTCGCCGTACGGCGGGCAGGGCGCCACCGTGGCCACCGCCAGGTCCCAGCAGGGGCGGCGCAGCCGCAGGACGCTCTTGACGCCCTCACTCGCGAGGTAGGCCGTCACCACCGCGACCGGTGCGAGCAGGGCGAGCGCCATCCTGCGGTCGTCCCCTCGCCGCGCCCGCCACCAGCCGAAGACGAGGAACGCGAAGAGGATCGCGGGGACGGCGTCCGTCGCGATCTCCGCCGCGCCGCGCACCCATGCGGGTGTGTGCTGGGCGAACGCGGTGACCTCCCGGTACCACTCGGCGCTGATGTCCGGGACGTCCTCGATCTCGTTGCCCACCGGTTGCCCTCCGCGCTGCGTCCTGCCGGTCCGTCCGGCCCCTCGAAACTAGGGACCGGACGGCACGGCGGGCAGTCGCGGAAAGTCGCCCGTGACCATTCACTTTCGTCAATTTTCCACAGGCACGGCCGCCTCCCGGCGGGTGAACCGCGCGTACGCGAGGGCGGCACCGCCGACCAGCAGCGGCCAGACGAGGTAGACCCCCGACGCGGCGACCAGCAGGACGACCGCCACGAGCGCGAGCAGGGCGGCGGCCCTGGCCCGGCCGCGCGGCAGCAGCCGGATGGCCGCCGCCACGCCGATCGCGTAGACCACCACGAACGACCCGTTGGTCATCAGCACCAGAGGACGGATGCCCGTCCCCGCCGCGTACACGACGGCGAGGGCCAGGAAGGACAGCACGGCGACGACAGCGAGGCTGCGCCGGGGCACCTCCCCGGCGACGCTGCCGCGGGACAGCCAGCCGGGCAGGGCGCCGTCGCGGCCGAGGGCCGCGCCGAGCTTGGCCGCCCCGGCCCAGTACGCGTTCATCGCGCCGAGCGTCAGCAGCAGTGCGGCGACGGCGGCGAGCAGCCGGGCGTTGCCGCCGAGACCGAGGGCCAGCAGGTCGCCGAGCGGCGCCCGCGCGCGTCCGGCGGCCGGGCCGAGGACGGCGACGGTGGCGAAGGCGACCGACAGGTACAGCACGCCGACCAGCACGACGGCGGCCGCGGCGGCCCTGGGCAGATCCCTGGCGGGCCTGCGGAAGTCGGCGGCGAGGTGCGTGATCGCCTCCCAGCCGGCGAAGCTCCACACCAGCAGGGCCGCCGCCGGGGCGATGGCGGTCCAGCCGTGCGGGGCGAACGGCCGCAGGTTGGCCACATCGGCGTGCGGGAGCGACAGCGCGACGGCGACGACGAGCAACGCGACGAGCAGCCCGGCCAGCCCGAGCTGGACCCGGCCGGTCACCCGCAGACCGGAGGCGTTCGACACGGTCACGACCGCCATCAGCCCCGCCGCCGTCAACGTCGCGGTGCCGGTCCCGCCGCCCACCGCCGCGGCGACGTACTCGCCGCCGAACAGCGCCGCGGCGGCGGCGCTCGGCGGTATCGCGAAGTAGAAGCACCAGCCGACGACGACCGCGGCCCGGTCCCCGAAGGCGAGGCGGGCGTAGGTCGACACACCGCCGGAGTCGGGGTGGCGGGCGCCGAGCGCGGCGAACGCCGCGGCGAGCGGGGCGGACAGCACGACCAGGCCGAGCCAGGCCAGCAGTGACGCAGGCCCGGCCGCCTGGGCCGCGAGCGCGGGCAGGGCGATGACGCCCGTGCCGAGCACCGCGCCGACGTACATGGCCGCGCCCTGCGCCGCCGTGAGGCGGCCCGTCGGCGCGGCGTCGGTAGGGGTGACGCCGGATGTGACGCTCGTCCGAGCCATTCGCGTTCACCTTCCAGTCAGGGGAATGGCCGGCCGGGGGGGTCCGGCCGGCCGGCGGGTCAGGGAACCGTCTCAGGCAGAGGTGCTGAATTCGAGGCTGGCGGGCAGGTCGGAACGGCGGGTGACGTTGAGCTTGCGGTAGATCCTGGTCAGGTGCTGCTCGACCGTGCTGACCGTGATGTACAGCTTGTCGGCGATCTCGCGGTTGGTGTATCCGACCGCGGCGAGCGAGGCCACCCGGCGCTCGGCTTCGCTCAGCGTCCCCGGGCCGCTCTCCGTGCGCGGCGGCTCGGCCGGCTGCCCCTGACCGCCCTGGGTGAGCGCGTTGACCAGCGGGACGGCCTCGCACTCCTCCGCGATCCGCTGGGCCTGCCTGGCGACCGTACGGGCGCGGCGCAGCTCTCCCACCGCCTGGTAGGCGTCGGCCAGGTCGACCAGGGCCCGTGCCAGCTCGTACTGGTCGCCGCTCGCCTGGAGCATGTCGGCGGCGCGGCGCAGCAGCGGGGGACGCTGCCGGGGCTCGCTCGCGGCGGCCGTCAGCCGCAGGCCGGTCCCGCGGGCGCGCACCGGGCCGGGGGCGCAGCGGGCGACGTGCTCGTCCAGCAGCGGCCGGGCCCGCTCCGCGCGGCCCATGCCGATCAGCGCCTCGGCCGCGCCCGTCCGCCAGGAGACCAGTCCGGGCGAGTCGAGGCTCCAGGAGCCCATCAGCTCGCCACAGGTCTGGAAGTCGCGCAGCGCCATGCCGAGGTCGCCCGTCGCCAGGTGATAGCGGCCCCGCGCGTTCAGGTAGTGCAGGCCGTATCGGGTCTGGAGCATGGCCTCGGGCACCGGCTGGTTCACCAGCTGCACGGCCTCGTCCAGCCGGCCCATCGCGGTCACCGCCGTCAGCAGCACCGAGAGCGGACTGCCGACCGCGACCCCCCAGCTCGTCGGCGGGATGAGCCGTACGGCCATCTGGGCGAGGCTCTCCGCGCCCTCCAGGTCGCCCTGCCGCAGGCTGATCTCGGCGCGCAGCGCCGCGAGGCGGGCCTGCCTGCTGGGGGCACGCCGGCTGGCGGCCTCCTCGAAGAACAGGTCGCACCAGGGCGCCGCCAGGTCGGGCCGCTCGCCGTAGATCAGCGCGAGCAGGGCGCACTCGACGGCGTCCATCGACATGTCGTCCAGGCGGGAGCCGCGCAGGATGCGCTCGACGTCGGCCAGCGTCTGCGGGTGCGGGCCCTTGGTCAGCACCGACGCGAGCGCGGTGGCGGCCTCCAGCCGGCCGATGACCGGCGCGGACGGCGGCGCCTGCGTGCTCATGTCGGTGACCCTCGGGATGTGCGCCAGGAACGGCGTGTAGGAGCAGCGCAGCCACGGCCGGACGGCGCGGATCTCGGCCACGGTCTCCGCGTCCATGATCGAGCCGATCCTGCCCAGGTGGTCGAGCACGTCGCGGGCGTCGTCGAAACGGCCGTGCCACAGCAGCGCCTTGGCCAGCACGACCGCGTCGGAGCCGCGCAGGTGGCCGCGGTGCATGGCGTCGGTGAGCTCGTCGAGGTGGGCCGCCGGGGCGCTCGGGTTGAGCCGCCACTCCGCCCGCACCAGCGTCGTCTTGATGGTGGCCCGGCGCTGGTCGTCGGTGCACGCGCCGTCGGCCAGTCGCAGGTAGTCGACGGCGGGCTCGACCCGTCCCTCGCTGAGCGCCTGCCGGGCCGCCTCCTCCAGGATCGGTACGGCCCACGGGCCCCCGTTGTGCGAGGCGGCCAGCAGGTGCTCGGCGATCACGGCGGCCGGGGCGCCCTGGCCGTACGCCAGTTCGGCGGCCCTGCGGTGCAGGTCCGTCCGCTCGTGCCGGTCCAGATCGACGAGCACGGCGGCGCGCGCCTGGGGGTGGCGCAGGTTCAGGTCGGCGCCGACCAGCCCGGCGTTGTGCAGTGCGTTGAGCGCCTGGACGACGGTGCCGGCGTCGAGGTCGAGCAGCCGGTCGAGGTGGCCGGGGTCGCTGGCGACCGCCAGGCCCCGCGCGACGCGGGCCGCGAGCGGGTGGCCGCGACGCAGGCACGACTGCACCGCCTGCCGGTAGGCGTCGCCCGCGACGATCTCGTCCGGCTCCGCCTCCGGTTCGCTCTCGGCCGCGGCGAGGTGATCCTCGATGAGCGCGCCCACGAGCAGCGGGTTGCCGCCGCTGACCGCGTGCCAGTCCGAGGCGAACCGCCGGGCGACGTCGTCGCCCACGATGTCGGCGGCCATGATCTCGACGCCCTCGCGGGACAGGGCCGACAGCGGGAGACGGCGGCAGTGCGGCTGGCGCAGCAGTTCGGTCTGGAACAGCGTGGGGGCGTTCCACGCCTCCTCGGACTGGCTGAAGATCGCCAGGATGTGGGCGAAGCGCAGCCTGCGGGCGAGGTAGGCCAGGCAGAGCTGCGAGGCGCGGTCGGCGTGCTGGATGTCGTCCACCACGATCATGAGCGGGTGCCGCTCGGCGAGTTCGAGCAACACCATGCACAGGGCGTGCACGATGTGGGCGTCCACCTGGTCGACGTAGTCGGCCAGCGGGTCGGCCGACATGGCGCAGCGGGCGCCTTCGTGCAGCAGGTTGCGGGTGCGCTCCTCCTCGTCGGGAGTGAGCGGCGCGTTGTGCAGGATCTGCGACAGCACGGCCAGCGCCAGTCCCGACTCCGCCTGCGAGCAGGTCGCGGTCAGCGGCAGCGCGCCGTGCTCGAGCGCGTCCTCGACCAGAGTGTTCAGCAGGGCGGTCTTCCCCGTCGCGACGGGCCCGCCGACGATAGCGATCTTTCCTCTGCCGGTGACGGCGTCGGCCAGCATGTCCTCAAGGGAGGCCAACACCTCTTCCCGCTCCACCAGGGCCATAATGAGCCTCCCGAATTCCGTTCGTTCCTCGGCCGCGCCGGCCGGGTTCACAATTACCGTGACTTTTGTAAAGCTTCTGTGTTGAGCAGCGTTCAGGCGACCAGCGTCATTGGCACGGAAACGCTCTCGCCGGCCCGCTCCCCCGCGCCTTCCGCGTCCGTTTCGCCCGCGCGGGCCAGCGCCGAGCGGACGGCCGCGAAGGACGCGGTGACCACGTCGTGGTCGAGGCCCACCCCCCAGACCTGCCGCCCGCCGATCACGCACTCGGCGTAGACCGCGACCTCCCGGTCCTCCGCGCTCCCGTCCGCGGCCTCCACGCCGGTGCGGTGGACCGTCTGCACGTCCACGTTCCAGAACGCCAGCCGGGCGCCCAGGGTGCGGATGGCGTCCGCCCGCGGCCCGGCGACGTCGAAGCGCGCGCCGTCGACGTGCAACGTGGTCTGCAGCGGCCGGCCGCCGAGCCCGAGCGGGACGGTGATCTCGGTCCGCGACAGGTACTCCTCGTCGAACAGGTCACGGACGACGGCCGGGGTGATCTCCCCGCCCGAGCCGTCCGCGTGGCCCTGCACGATGCGGGCGAACTCCACCTGCAGGCCCTTGGGCAGGTTCAGCCCGTGCCAGGCGCTCAGGATGTAGGCCACGCCGCCCTTGCCCGACTGGCTGTTGATGCGCACCACCGCCTCGTACGTGCGGCCGACGTCCTTGGGGTCGATCGGCAGGTACGGCATGCGCCACGGCAGGTCGTCCACGCCGACGCCCGCCTCGCCGGCCTCCACGGCCAGCGCGTCGAAGCCCTTCTTGATGGCGTCCTGGTGGGAGCCGGAGAAGGCCGTGTAGACGAGGTCGCCGCCGTACGGGTGGCGGGGGCCGACCTGCATCTCGTTGCAGTACTCGACAGTGCGCCGGATCTCGGTGATGTCGGAGAAGTCGATGCCGGGGTCGACACCGTGGGTGTACATGTTCAGGCCGAGCGTGACCAGGCAGACGTTGCCGGCCCGCTCGCCGTTGCCGAACAAGCAGCCCTCGATCCGCTGGGCGCCGGCCAGCAGCGCCAGCTCGGAGGCGGCCACGCCGGTGCCCCGGTCGTTGTGCGGGTGGATCGACAGGCAGACGTGCTCGCGGTGGGACAGGTTGCGGTCGAGCCACTCGATCTGGTCGGCGAAGACGTGCGGGAGCGACCGCTCCACCGTGGTCGGGAAGTTGAGGATGATCTCCCGGCCCGCCTCCGGCTGCCACACGTCCATGACCGCCTCGCAGACCTCGAGCGCGAACTCGGGCTCGGTCTCGTTGAACAGCTCGGGCGAATACTGGAACCCCAGGTCGCAGTCGCCCAGGGTCGCCTCGGCGTACTTCATCATCAGTCGCGTGCCCTCGACGGCGAGGTCCCTGCACTCGTCGCGGGTCATGCCGAAGACCACCCGGCGGAAGAGCGGGGCCGTCGCGTTGTAGAGGTGGATGTTGGCCCGGGGAGCGCCGGCCAGGCTCTCCACGGTCCGCCGGATCAGCTCGTCCCGCGCCTGGACCAGGACCGAGATCCGTACGTCGTCGGGGATCCGGTCCTGCTCGATGAGCATGCGGACGAAGTCGTGGTCGTCCTGGCTCGCCACCGGGAACCCGACCTCGATCTCCTTGTAGCCCATCCGTACGAGCAGGTCGAACATCGCCAGCTTGCGCTCCGGGCTCATCGGGTTGACCAGCGACTGGTTGCCGTCGCGCAGGTCGGTGGACAGCCATCGCGGGGCGGCCTCGATCGTCCGGTCCGGCCAGCGCCTGTCCGCCAGGCGGACGGGGGTGAAGGCCGAGTAACGGGAAGGAGAGCTGCTCATGAGGAATTCCTTTCTCATCGGCGACCGTGCCACCGAATTCGCGACCGACCGTTTTCCTTAAAGCTGTCCGCGAATCGCGTCGGCTCCCTTCCGGAAGGCCGTCCTAATTGCGGGTGATTCGCTGACCGGCACGTTGCTGAAGCTACAAGCGCCCTGGTCAAGGGGCAAGGGAGAAGCAACTAGAGTGCGCCCGGCATCACCCGTACGATCGGTAGGGGTATCGAAAGTTGTAGTCCCGGTACAACCTCCCGGGCGGCCCTCTTAACGCCCCCCTGAATCGGACACATACTCCGGGTCATGTCGATCAGCAGAGCAGCATTCCCAGCCATTTCGATTTCGCCTTTCCGAATCTTCGGAATGTGCGTGACCGAGGCGCGCCCGTCCGTTCTCGTCATCTTCTTCCTGCGGTTCGCCGCCGGCGCGGCCCTGAGCGCCGGGCTCGCCCCCGCGGACCCGTTCCGCCTGGTGGCGGGGGCCCTGGTGTGGCAGTCCGCGATCTTCTTCGTCTACCTGTTCAACGGCGTATCGGACGTGCGGGAGGACCGCGTGAACGGCTCGCGCCGGCCGATCGCCCGCGGCGACCTCGACCCCGGCCTGGCCCGGGTCTTCGCCTGGGCCGCCGCCGCGGCCGCCCAGATCGGCGCGCTGCTGCTCGGCGGCGCGATGATCTGGCTGGTCACGACGGTGCTCGTGCTGGGCTACCTCTACTCGGCGCCGCCCTTCCAGTTGAAGAAGTGGTCCAGCGCCACGGTGGTGGTCGGCGGCCTGTCCGGCCTGCTCTCCTACTGCGCGGGCTACGTCTCGGGCGGGACCGGCCCCGCCGGGCACGAGGTGATCGCGCTGCCCGCGTTCGCCGTCGCGGCCTCGCTGTGGATGGGCCTGGTCGGCACGCCGGCGAAGGACCTGCCCGACATCGCGGGCGACCGCTCCGCCGGGCGCGTGACGTTCGCGGTGAGCCGCGGAGAATGGCCGGTCAGGCTGCTGCTGTCGGCGGTCGCCGCCTCCGTCGCGCTCGCTTTCTGCGCGGTCGCGCTGCTATTGCGGGTGCCGCTCGGCATGGCGCCGGCCGCCATGCTCACCGGCGCCTCGCTGCTCGTCGTCGTCACTCTTACTCCGCTTTCCCGGGGGTCCCGGGCGCGCCGCCGCCTGCCCTACCGGGCGTTCATGACGACGCAATACGCTGTGCATTTGGCTGTTCTTCTCCCGCTGGTGTCACAATTCTTATTGTCTGGGCGTGCGGCTTAGTCCAGGATGGAGGCACTCGTCCGCTTCCTCTCGGAGGGTCCATTGGCGGGAGATGGAGAACTGGGACCGGCGGTCCCGGACTTCGAGGGTTTCCTCGAAGCGCATCGCTCCGAGATTCTGGAAGCGTACGCACGGAACCTGGCGGCACTGAACAGCCCGATCAGCCGCGACCCGACCGCCCTGCGGCAGGCGCTGGCGAACGCGGAGCAGATCCTCGACGACGTCGCGGAGACGCTGCGGGCCGGCAGCATCAGGGTGGGCGACTCCCACAAGATCATCGCGTGGGAGGTGGGGGCGACCAGGGCGGCGAGCGGGGTTCACCCGGACGAGTCGCTCCGCGCGGCGTCGGTGTGGTTCCAGGCGGTCGTGACCTGCCTGCTGGAGCGCATGCCCGGCGACGCCGAGTCGATGCGGCTGCTCACGCTGGTCGTGCTGGGGCTGGAGCGCAGCATCACGACACGGATCAGGGAGGCCTCGGCCAGCTACTCCAGCTTCCTGCTCGACAAGGTCCACGAGGCCCAGGTCGAGGAGCGCCGCCGGATCGCCCGCGAACTGCACGACCGGCTCGGGCACGGCCTCAGCGTCGCCCACCGGCAACTGGAGCTGTACGACCTGCACCGGGCGAACAAGCCCGCGACGGCGACCGCCAAGGTGGAGACGGCCCAGCAGGCCATCCTGGAGACCATGCAGAACCTGCGCGCGGTCACCAGCGAACTGCACCCGCAGGAGCCGCTCAACAGCCTGGAGAAGGCCCTGCTGTACTACCTCGAGACCGTGGACATGGACGAGGTGGACATCCGGCTGCGGGTCAGCGGGGACGAGACGTGGGCCTCTCCCACCGTGCGCGACGAGTCCTTCCTCATCCTGCGTGAGGCGACCAGGAACGCGCTCAACCACGGCAGCCCCAACAAGGTGCTGATCCGGGTCGACTTCGCCCCGCACGAGCTGCGGGCGTCTGTGGACGACGACGGCCTGGGCTTCGCCGAAGGAGGCAGGCGGTCGGACGGGGTGGGCCTGCTGTCGATGCAGGAACGCGCCGCGATCATCGGAGGGACGACCACCATCACGAGCAGGCCAGGCAACGGCACGCACGTCGAACTGTACGTGCCCTTCTCGGGGCTTACCGCATGATTGAGCGCAGCGAGCGAATCAGGGAACACAGTGCGAGTCGCGGGGTGCCTGGTTGCGCGCCTTCGGCACGACCGAACCCCGAGCCGCCAGGCGAGGGGGCAGAATGAGCGAATCGGACAAAATGATCAGTATTGCCGTCATCGACGACCACGCGCTGTTCCGGGAGGGCCTGCGCGAGATCCTGGAGGCCCAGGACGACTTCGAGGTCGTCGGCGAGGCGGGCGACTCCGACGGGGCGGTGGCCCTGGTCGAGCGGGAGCGGCCCGACGTGGTCCTCCTCGACGTCGAGATCCCCGGCGACGACGCCACGCAGACCGTGGCCCGCATGCGCGAGATCTCGCCCGGGTCGCAGATCATCATCCTCAGCATGTACGACGGCCCGCAGCTGCTGAGCCGCCTGCTGGCGGCGGGCATCCGCGGCTACCTGCTCAAGAGCGTGCACCGCCAGGAGCTGGTCTCGGCCGTCAGGAGCGTCAGGGACGAGCCCGACCGCCTCGTGCTCGCCGTCTCGCGCGACTCCTTCGCCCAGGTGCAGGGGGGCGGGTCGAAGGTGGTGCTGACCGACAGGGAGCGGGAGATCCTCGAACTCGCCGCCCAGGCGCTGAGCAACTACCAGATCGCCACCCGGCTCACGCTCACCGAGGCGACGATCAAGCGGCACCTGCACAACATCTTCACCAAGCTCGGCGCGGTCTCCCGGATCGACGCGGTCAACAAGGCGCTGGCCGCCTCGCTCATCTCGCCGCGCCGCGACCAGCCGGCGCCCCGCCCCCGCCCGAACACCCCCGGCATGCGGGGGCAGCGCTCGTTCCCCTGAGCCTCAGCCCTCCTCCAGAGGAAACGTCCTAGCGAGGCGGGCCTTGACCGGCTCGGGCAGCAGGATGCCGGCCGCGGTGAGGTTCATCTCCAGGTGGACCAGGTCGCGCGTGCTCGGCACCGGCACGATGTCGTCGCCCCGCGCCAGCAGCCAGGCGATGGCCAGCCGTCCCATGCCGACGTCCATCTCGGCCGCCACCCGCTGGGCGTCGCGCAGCCGCAGCAGCTCGGCTTCCAGGCTCTCCGGCGAGAAACGCGGGTCCAGGCGGCGCACGTCCCCCGGACCGAGCTGGACCGGCGAGGTGATCCGGCCGGTCAGGAAGCCCCGGCCGAGCGGTCTGCCGGCGATGACGCCCATGCCCAGCTCGCGCGTCACCGGCAGCAGCTCCCGCTCCGCCCGGCGCTGCCACAGGGAGTACTCCACCGCGACGGCGGCGACGGGCCGCGCCGCGTGCGCGCGCCGCAACCGGTCCCCGTCCAGCCCTCGAATGCCGATGTGCGCGATCTTCCCGGCGTCCTGGAGACGGCCGGCCACGCCCATCGTCTCCTCGATCGGCGCGCCGGTGGCGCAGGGATCCACCACGAACAGGTCGATCCGCTCGACCCCCAGGCGGGCCAGCGACGCGTCGCAGGCGCGGCCGAGGTCCTCTGGACGGGACACGCAGCCTCGCGCCTCCCATTGGGCCGAACCGGGGGCGGCCGCGATCAGGGCCTCGTCGCGCCGGTGGGCGACGGCCTTGCCGACCAGGCGCTCGGCCTCGCCGTCGGCGTCGATCAGGTCGATCAGCGACACGCCGCCGTCGAGCGCGCGCCGGACGACCCGCATCGCCTCATCGGGGTCGACCGGGCCGTACGCGCCGGTCAGCGCGGTGCAGCCGAGCCCGAGGCTCGCGGAGACGAGGCCCTGCCCGCCGAGGCTCACGCGCCGCATGACGCCGCCCTCGACCGGCGTGGCCGTGACCGTTTGAAGGGTTTCGATATCGCTTCGTCATTCACGTGGACACCGCTGGAAGTAATGGAGGTACGAGAAACGCGAGGATGCACCCGATACCACTCAGATTGCGCGAGGCGGATTTTCCACCCCTATTTTTCCCTACCGCTACGACCGTTCGCGCTACAAATCTGGCAAATCATCGGCCAGGTATGAGGGAATTCCGGCCACGGAACCACCGAACACGACGAAGCGGCTGGCGAGGCGGCCCGAGTAGGGGTTGCGGGCGCCCTGCCGGATGCCCGGCGACGCGAAGACGCCGTCGCCCGGCCCCAGGTCCACCCACCGGTCGTGCAGGTAGAACTGCCCCTCGCCCTCGAAGACGAAGTACACCGCCTCGTTCTCCTCGTGCGGTCGGACGCCGAGCGTCTCCCCCGGCTGCATGATCCCGCAGCGCAGGCAGAGCCCGTCACAGCCGGCTCCCGGCCGGAACAGGACGTTCGCGGCAGGCGGGGTCAGCCAGGTCTCGCCGTTCCACAGCGAGCGGAATTGGGCCGGGCGGGTGCGGGCCGTGCCGCCCTCGGACGGCACGGCGCTCCAGATGTAGACGGTCATCTCCCGGTCGCCGGCCGACAGGGAGTACGTACTGCCGATGGGCGAGTACAACGCCGAGGCGGCGCGCATCCGGCTGATCTCGTAGCCGACGGTGCCGACGCCCGCGCCGGCCAGCACGACCGCGACCTGTTCGGCCGCCGCCGCGCCGGGCGGCGACCACTGGCGGCCCGCGGGGATGCGGACCGCGTCGACGGCGGCGTGCCGCGCGCCGATGTGCGGGCCGACCACCCGGCTCACCCAGCAGTCGCCGTGCCGTTCATACTCCAGCTCCGCGCCCCGCAGGACCGTGCCGATCTCTTGCCTGGTGCCCATCACTTGCGTGGTCAGGTTCATCGGGTCTCTCCCTGGTCACGCCCGCGCGAGTTCGGCGCGGGCGGCGGAGGGGGTGAGGATCGCATGGTACTGCCAGATGATCACGAGGCCGAAGACGCCGTACAGCGCGGCCATGCCCCACGGAGGCAGGACCGAGCCGATGGTGATGCACAGCGACGCGACGACCAGGGCCACCCGGATGTTGAGGTTGTAGACCGCCATGTAGCGGGTGCGGGACGCGACCGGGACCATGTCGGCGAGCAGCGCCTGCCGCACCGGCACGTCCATCAGCTCACCCACGGTGAGCACCAGCGCGGCCACGAGCAGGACCCAGCCGGTGTCGCTGACGGCCAGCACCATGTATCCGGCGGTGAACAGCCCCGCCCCGGCGTACATCCGGACCCGGTCGGGCACCCGGCGCAGCACCAGGTGGGCGACGAGCGCGAGCGCCACGACCAGCACGGTGTTCTCCGCGCGGAGGATGCCGAGCATCTCCACGCCGTCCACGCGGACCGACCACGAGCCGATCGACAGCAGGTCCTGCGCCGGCAGGTCCCTGGCCAGCCGTACGCCGATGTAGTTGATCAACTGCAGCTCGATGGACATGAACAGGGTGGCGGCCACCAGCAGCCGGCCGAAGGCGCGGTCCTGGAGCACCAGCCGGTAGCCGGAGGCGAAGTCCCGCAGGATCGACCCGCGCGGCTCGGCCGCCGCGCCGGTCTCCCGCGGCTCGGTCTCCTCCGGCTTGGTCTCGGCGATCAGGAAGTACGTGGCCGCGGCGATCGCGACCGTGCCCGAGGCGGCCAGGGTCAGCAGAAGTGTGAAGTGACCGTTGTAGAGGAAGCCGCCGAGCAGCGCGCCGAAGGCCAGTGCGAGGTTGATGGACCAGTAGTTGATCGTGTAGACGAGCTTGCGGCTCTCGGGGGTCGTGACGTCGAGGATCATCGCGTCGTTCGCCGGCATGGCGAAGCTCGCGGCGAACTTGTTGACGAGGTAGCCGCAGTAGACGATCGCCGGGCTGTGCCAGGCGGGCGAGTCGGCCACCGCCATGAGCGCGAACGTCAGGCAGACGCCGGTCTCGCCCAGCAGCAGCGTGCGCCGACGCCCGCGGGCGTCGGACATGTGCCCGCCCGCCAGCGTGCCCACGACGCCGAGCACCATGACGGTCACGACCAGCACGCCCGCGACCGCCACGCCGTACTCGAAGGCGAGGTAGATGGCCATGAACGACATGACCATCGAGTCGAGCAGGCGCTGCAGGAAGCCGACCGCGATGCGGACCCGCAGGTTCGGGTGGAGCGCCGCCAGGTTCATGACGTCACGCCCGCCCCGGCCGCGACGGGCTCGCCCACTTCGACCTGTACGAGCGAGTGGACGTGCCGCGCCCGCGCGACGGCCTGCTCCTCGGTCTCCCCGGTCACGACGACGAAGCCGTGCCGGGTGCGCCAGTCCACCGTCTCCGGAATCCGGTCGCCCGGCCGGAAGGGGAACTCCAGCATGTCCACATAGTCGAGCGCCCTGGCCTCCTCCACGCCGGAGACGGCGCGGACCTCGCCCGGGGTCAGGCTGAAGTACGAGATGTGGGCGACCGCCCGGCGCTCCACTGGGCCCGGCGGCCTGCCGTCGAGGATCCCGAAGACGGCCCGCTCGATGTCGAGCCCGGTGGCGAGCTGCACCAGGCGCGGGATCTGGTCGCCGCCGAGCCGCGCCTGCGACTCGACGATCCGGGGGCCGGCGGCGGTCCAGATGATCTCGGTGTGGGCCGGGCCGGTCTGGTAGCCGGTCAGCCGCAGCATCTCGATCGTCAGCTCGGCCATCGCCGCCGTGTCGGGCCCGGCCTGCGCGGGGTGCACGTGCCCGGCCTCGACGAACAGCGGCGGCGGGCCGAGCACCTTGCGCGTGACGCCCACCACCTGGTGGCGGCCGTGGTCGCTGAGCGACTCCACGCTGTATTCGGGGCCGCGCAGGTACTCCTCCACCAGGACCGGGCCGCGGTAGCCGTACGAGTCGAGCAGCGCGCCCCATTCGGCGACCTGCCCGGGCTCGCGCAGCAGGTAGACGCCCCGGCTGCCGGCCAGCTCGGTCGGCTTGACGACCACGGGCAGGTCGAAGCCGTCGAGCAGGGCGGGCACGTCCTGCCAGCGCGCCGCGTGCGCGAACCGCACCGGCGAGAGATCGTGCTCGGCGAGCAGCCGGCGTAACTGGAGCTTGTCGTTGAGCAGCTCGATCGAGCGTGCGGGGTTGACCGCCTTGCCGAGTTCCTCCGCGATGCGGTAGGTGGGGAGCATGCTCTCCTCGGCCCCGATGTGGTAGACGAGGTCGGCGCCGAAGTCGCGCACGGCCTGCCGTACGGCCCGGTCGAACGCGACGGGATCGGCGAAGTCGGCGAGCACGAGGGCGTCGGCGAGGTCGGCGATGCCGGCCAGGTAGTCCGGCGTCTGCAGGGTGGGATCCCAGACCGCGCAGATCCGGTGCCCCTCCTCTCGGGCCTTGATGACGAACGCCCGGTAGGGCATGACCATGACGAGGTCGCTCACCGGGTCCCTCCCTTCTGTCTGCTGGAAGCGGCTGTGTGCTTTGAGCGGGTCGGTCAGTAGGGCAGCTCGCGGCCCGACGGCGTACGGAGATCGGGCGAGTTCGACTGGGGCTTCCTGGTCGGCTTGCTCAGGCGGATGCGACGTGCCATCGAAATCCCTCCAGATCCCGTACGAGCCGTTTCGCAGGCCCTCTGACCAGCACGTTAGGCACGGGCACAGGGCCCCACAACGGCCGCGCACCCTAATGACCAGGCCGAATGACGGAAGGGGCAGACGGCCTACAACTTTGGTTACGCCGGGGTGCTACGAAAATTCACACCCGGGCGTAGGCGAAGCTCGGCGCACGGCTCAGTCCGCGCCGCAGGTAGACCCACCACGTGAGCCCGGCGAGCAGCACGTAGGAGCCGACGAAGATCCACAGGGCGGGCAGCGACCATCCCGCGTGCTCCTGGGCGACGCGGGCCGCGGCGGCGCCGGTCACGCCCTTCATCGCGCTCGCCGCGTCGAGACTCGCCAGGCGGAACACCTGCTGGATCAGGAACCCGCCGAACGCGCCGATCGCCCCGGCGATGCCGATCACGGCCGCGGCCCTGCGCTTGTAGTCCGTCGCGGTCAGCGCCGGGTCGAGGCCCCGCCTGGCGGCCTCCCTGCGCCCCAGCTCACCGAAGATCACCGGGATCATCCGGTACGTCGAGCCGTTGCCCACGCCGGAACAGGCGAAGACGACAAGGTAGGCGCAGAAGAACAGGCCGAAGTCGTGGCGGATCACCCCGGCCGCCGCCGCGACGGTCGCCACGACCATCCCGGCGAAGACGGTCAGCGTGACCCTGGCCCCGCCGTACCGGTCGGACAGCCGGCCCCCGAGCGGCCGGGCGACCGACCCGGCCAGCGCCCCGACGAAGCCGAGCCCGGCGAGGTAGTCGCGCACGAACGGGTGCTGGGCGAGGAACTCGGGGAACGTCGTCCTGGTCACCAGCGGCAGCGCGAAGGAGAACCCGATGAACGAGCCGAACGTGCCGATGTAGAGCAGCGACACGATCCAGGTCTGCCCGTGCCGCAGCGCCGCGGCGTACGACCGGGGATCGGCCTTGGCCTCGGCGAGGCTGTCCATGAACAGCCAGGCGCCGACCCCGGCGACCACGATGAACGGCATCCAGATCAGGCCGGCGTACGCGAGGTGGACCCGCGTGCCCGACGCCGCCACAGGCACGCCGGCGACGACCACCAGCGGCACCAGGAGCTGGACGACCGCGACGCCGAGGTTGCCGCCCGCCGCGTTGAGCCCGAGCGCGAAGCCCTTGCGCCGCTCGGGATAGAAGAACGAGATGTTCGCCATCGAGGAGGAGAAGTTGCCGCCGCCGACGCCCGCCACGGCGGCGCAGGCGAGCAGGACCCAGAACCTCGTGTCGTGGTCCTGCGCGGCCAGCCAGCCGCTCGGCACGACGAACGCCAGCAGCGAGGACGGCACCAGCAGCAGCGCCGCCGAGATCGTCGTCCACACCCGTCCGCCGAAGCGCGGCACCGCGAACGTGTACGGGATCCGGATCGCCGCCCCCACCAGGTTGGGCACGGAGACGAGCCAGAACGACTCCGACACGCTCATCGGCAGCCCGGCGGCCGGCAGGCTCAGCACCACCACCGACCACAGCACCCAGATCGCGAAGCCCAGGTGCTCGGTGAAGACCGACAGGATCAGGTTGCGCCGGGCCACCCGGCGGCCGGTGGTCTCCCAGAACTGCTCGTCCTCCGGATTCCAGTGCTCGATCCAGCCGCGGCCGCGCCGGGCAGCCGCCCTCGTCTCGCTCATGCGGGTCTCCTCGTCAGCGTGTTCGGCGTCGGGGTCTCAGGACTGGGCATGCGCCGTCCCCGCGGCTTCTGCCTTCTCCGCCTGGGCGAGCGAGCGGGCGATGCCGCACACCGTGTCGGTGCAGGTGCCGCAGCCCGTGGTCGCCCGGGTGGCCGAGGCGAGCGCGGTCAGGTCGCGTGCCCCGGACCGCCACGCGGCGACCAGCTTGTCCTTGCTGACCGTGTTGCAACGGCACACCACGCTCGTCCCGGGCAGCGCCGCCGCGTTCCCGCCGCCGGGGGTCCCGCCCTCGCCGTACGGCATGGCCCGGCCGAGCAGCAGCGCGAGCCGGTCGGGCGGCACGGGCAGGCCGCGGTCGTAGAACTGGGTGATCGTGGCGGCGGCGTCGGGCACGCCGAGCGCGATGGCCCCCGCGACCCGCTCGTCGCGGACGACGAGCTTGGCGTAGCGGCCCCGGGTCGGCTCGCTCAGCCACAGCACCTCGGCGCGCGGGTCGTCCGGCGCGGCGTGCACGTCGCCGAGCGCGGCCAGGTCCACCCCGCTCGCCTTGAGCCTGGTCACCACCTTCGTGCCGCGATACGGCGACCGCGTGCCGGTGAGCAGCGCGGCCAGCGCGGCGGCCTGCTCCCAGGCGGGCTGCACCAGGCCGGGCACCGTGCCGGGGTGCCGGGCGCAGTCGCCGATCGCGTGGATCAGCGGGTCGCTCGTGCGCAGGTCGTCGTCCACCAGCACGCCGCCGTCGACGGCGAGCCCGGCGGCCGACGCCTGGGCGGTCTGCGGGCGCACCCCCGCCGCCACGACGACGAGGTCGGCGGGGACCAGCCGGCCGTCGTCCAGCTTCAGCCCGTCGCCGGGCAGATAGCGGGCCGCCCGCGAGTTCAGCAGCACCCGCACGCCGAGGCCGCGCAGGACCCGGGCGAGCACGTGGCCCGCGCCGCGGTCGAGCTGGCGCTCCATCAGGTGGCCGCCCGGGTGGACGACGGTGACCATGTTGCCGCGCGTCGCCAGGCCCCTGGCCGCCTCCAGTCCGAGCAGGCCGCCACCGAGCACGGCCACGTCCACGCCGCCGCGCGCTCCGGCCGTGATCGCGACGCAGTCGTCCAGCGTGCGGAAGGTCGCCACGCCGGGGACGAGCCCGCCCTCGTCGTCGGTCAGCCCCTCCACGGGCGGCACCCACGCGCGGGCGCCGGTGGCCAGCACGAGCACGTCGTAGCCGACCCGCGTGCCGTCGTCGAGCTCGACGCCGCGCCCGGCGCGGTCGATCGAGACGACCTCACGGCCCCGCAGCACCTCGACGCCGTGCGCGGCGGCCCAGCCCTCCTCCTGCAGCCGCACCGACTCGGCGGGCATCGCGCCCGCCAGCACGTTCGACAGCAGGACCCGGTTGTACGGCAGGTGCGGCTCGTCCCCGATCGCGACGATCGCGACGCGCTCCCCCGCCGGGTCCCGGCGGCGGATCTCCTCCGCCAGCCGGGCGCCGGCCATGCCGTAGCCGGCGATCACGACCCTGGTGTTCACCCGTCCTCCCGTTCCGCCGCCGGCGACAGCCGTACGGCGCAGACCTTGAATTCGGGCATCCGGCTGACGGGATCGAGCGCCGGATTCGTCACGAGGTTGGCGCGCTGGGCGCCCGGGAAGTGGAACGGCAGGAAGACCACGTCGGGCCGCATCGACGGCACGCAGCGCACCTTCGCGAGAACCCGCCCGCGCCTGCCGACGACCGCCGCCGCCGCACCGTCGTCCAGCCCGGCCCGCCGCGCGGTGTCCGGGTGCACCTCGACGTACACCTCGGGCACGACCGCGCGCAGTTCCTCCACCCGGCGGGTCTGCGCGCCCGACTGGTAGTGCTGGAGCACCCGCCCGGTGATCGCGTACAGGGGGAACTCCTCGTCCGGCGGCTCGGCCGGCCCCTTGTGGTCCACGGCGACGAACCTGGCCCGCCCGTCGGGATGGGCGAACCGGTCCAGAAACAGCCGCGGCGTGCCCGGATGCCCCGGCTGCCGGGGGACGGGCCCAACCGGAACAGGCCCAATCGAAGCAGGCCCAACCGGAACAGGCCAGTGGAGCCGCTCCCCGGCCCGGAGCCGGTCCCAGGTCACGCCCGAGTAGTCGGCGGGGCCGCCCTCCGATGCCGCCCGCAGTTCGGTGAAGACCGTCTCGGGGTCGGCGGGGAAGCGCTCGGACGGCTGCCCGAGCCGTACGGCCAGGTCGTGCAGGACCTCCAGGTCGGTGCGCACCCCGGGCGGCGGGGTCAGCGCGCGGCGGCGCAGCAGCACGCGCCCTTCGAGGTTGGTCAGCGTGCCGTCCTCCTCGGCCCACTGCGTGATCGGCAGCACCACGTCGGCGGCCCCGGCGGTCTCCGACAGCACGATGTCGGCGACCACGAGGAGGTCGAGCGCGGCCAGCCGATCGCCCACCCGGCTCGAATGCGGCGCGGACACGACCGGATTGCTGCCGAAGACCAGCAGAGCGGAGGGGCCGTCGGCGGTGCCGAGCGCGTCGAGCAGTTCGAACGCCGACCGTCCGGGGCCGGGCAGCGCGGACGGCTCGATCCCCCACACCCGCGCCACGTGCGCGCGGGCCGCCGGGTCGTCGATCCGCCGGTAGCCGGGCAGCTGGTCGGCCTTCTGTCCGTGCTCGCGCCCGCCCTGCCCGTTGCCCTGCCCGGTCAGGCAGCCCCAGCCCGAGCCACGGCGGCCGGGCAGGCCCAGCGCGAGCGCCAGGTTGATCCAGGCCCCGACCGTGTCCACGCCCGTGGCGTGCTGCTCCGCCCCCCTGGCGGTCAGCACGTAGGCGCTCGCGGCCTCGGCGAGGATCGCGGCGGCCCTGCGCTGGTCGGCGGCGGCGACGCCGGTCACCCGCTCGACCCGCTCGGGCCACCAGGCGGCGGCCACCCGCCAGGCCTCATCGAAGCCCGTCGTGCGGTCGCCGACGTACCCGTGGTCGAGACGGCCGTCGGCCACGGCGGCGTGGAGGATGCCGAGCGCCAGCGCGAGGTCGGTGCCCGGGGCCGGCGCGAGGTGCAGCGCCGCACGCTCGGCCGTGGGGGTGCGCCGGGGATCGACCACGATCAGTCCCCCGGCGTCCATGGCGCGGCGCAGGTGTGACAGGAACGGCGGCATCGTCTCGGCCGGGTTGGCCCCGGCGAGCAGCACAGCGTCCGCGCCGTCCAGGTCGGCCAGGGGGAACGGCAGCCCCCGGTCGAGGCCGAAGGCGCGGTGCGCCGCGGCCGCCGCCGACGACATGCAGAACCTGCCGTTGTAGTCGACCTGGGAGGTGCCGAGCGCCACCCGGGCGAACTTGCCGAGCAGATACGCCTTCTCGTTGGTGAGCCCGCCGCCGCCGAAGACCGCGACGGCGTCCGGCCCGCGCTCCGCGACGATCTCCTTGATCTTTCGGGCGACCAGGCCGAGGGCCTCGTCCCAGTTCGCCGGGCGCAGGGTCCCGCCGTCCCGGACGAGCGGCGTGGTCAGCCGGGCCGGCGAGCCGAGCAGGGCCGCGGAGGTCCAGCCCTTCTGGCACAGTCCGCCCGCGGACGGGTCGCGGGGCCGCACCCGCACCGAGGCGCGGCCCGCCGGGCTGAGGGTCATGCCGCACTGCAGCGCGCAGTACGGGCAGTGAGTGTCGACGGCACCGACGCCGCTGTCGGCGTCCGCCTGGCGCGTGCTCGTCGCCGCGCGCATCGCTCCACCTCCCTGACCGGCACTCGTACGCAGCCGGGCCGGACTAGACGACGTCGGAGGTGAGGGCGTCGTGGATCTCGGAGTAGTCGGCGGCCGGGGCCGGGGCCATCCGGCGGCCGAGGCCGAGCGCGAGCATCTCCAGCCGGCTCATCAGCCGGGCGAAGTCCTCGGGGAGCAGCGCCTGCTTGCCGTCGCACAGCGCCTGCTCGGGCTGGACGTGCACGTCGACCAGCAGGGCGTCCGCGCCCGCCGCCACGGCGGCCAGCGTGAGCGGCTCGATGAGCTCGGGGATCCCGAGCGAGTGGCTGGGGTCGACCATCACCGGCAGGTGGGTGCGCCGCTTGAGCAGCGCCACTGCCGACAGATCGAGGGTGAAGCGGGTGGCCCCCTCGAACGTCCTGATCCCCCGCTCGCACAGCACGACCTGGTTGTTGCCCTCGGCGAGGAGGTACTCGGCTGCGGTCAGCAGCTCGTCGACCGTGCAGCCGAAGCCGCGCTTGAGCACGGCCGGCATGCCGCTGCGGCCCACCTCGGTCAGCAGCTCGAAGTTCTGCATGTTGCGGGTGCCGATCTGGAAGCCGTCGATCACCTCGGCCATCCGGTCCACGTGCCGGGGGTCGACCACCTCGGTGAGGATCGGCAGGCCGGTCTCCTCCCTGGCCTGCGCCAGCAGGTCCAGGCCCGCCCACTTGAGGCCCTGGAAGGAGTACGGCGTGGTGCGCGGCTTGAACGCGCCGCCGCGCAGGCCGACCGAGCCGTGCCGGGCGACGGCCCTGGCCGTGGACATCATCTGCCCGGGGTTCTCGACCGCGCAGGGTCCGGCGAAGACGGCGATGTCCCCGTCCCCGATCACGGCGGAGCCGATGGTCACGGCCGTGCCCGAGGGGAACAGCTCGCGCCGGCCGAGCCGGAAGCCGCCGCTCGCCCGTGCCGTCTGCCGTGGCCGGGGCAGGTCGTCCGGGAGGGGCAGCAGGGTGCCGGGCCCCTGCGCCACCATCACGGCCGCCCCGCCCAGCCGGTACGTCGTGGCCGTGGTGCCCGTGGAGTCGAAGTGCTGGGCCCATCCGGCGATGCCGGACGGATCGATCGTCGAGTCGAACACCAGCAACAGCTCGGCGTCAGTCATGGGAATCTCCTCCACATCCGTGTGGTCGGGTCTTCGTGGTGTCGGGGCGGCAGCGTCTTCTGCGTGTGCGCCGCCGGGCCGGGCCTTGGGGGGGAACCTCCGGCCCGGCGGCGCGGATCAGGTGCGGATCGCCTTTGATCCGCATGCGGATCGGGGGACTCGGTGCGCCGGACGGACGGGATCAGACGAAGACGTCGTTGAGGATCGTGCCGAGCGTCTTGCCGCCGTTCTCGCGGATGTAGGTGGACAGCGAGCTGTACTTCTCCCGCAGCCGGCGCTTGAGGACCTTGCCGGTGACGCCGACCGGGAAGTCCTCCTCGTTGCGCGCGACCTCCAGCATGGTCAGCTCGGGGTGACCGGCGGCCTTCAGCTTCTCGTTCGCCTCGTTGAGCAGCTTCTGCGCGTCCGGCCTGGCGGCGCTGGACGTCACGACCGCCACCGGGACGGTGCGGCCGCGGTGGATGCCCGCCACGACGGCGCAGTCGAGGACCTCGGGCAGGTCGTTGAGCAGCAGCTCCTCCATGAAGACCGAGTAGCCGGTGCCGCTCGGGGTCTCGATCGCGTCCACCGCCCGGTCGACCTGGAAGTAGTTGCCCGCGTCGTCGCGGTACGCCATGTCGCCGGTCAGCCAGTAGCCCGACAGCTTGCTGCGGTAGGTGGTGTCGGAGTCGCTCCAGTATCCGGCGGTGATCGCCGGGCCCTTCGCGCCGAGCAGCCCGACCTCGTTGACGTCGGCGATCGTGCCGTCCCTGCGCAGCACGGCGACCTCGGCGACGCCGACCGGCTTGCCCACGCACCGGTCGTTGCGCTCGTCGGCCAGCGTGCGGACCTTCAGCAGCACGCCCCAGCCCAGCTCGGTGGTGCCGAGGCGGTCGAAGAACGCGGCCGGCGGCAGCGACGGGTCGCGCTTGGCCAGAATTCCCTTGATGTGCTTCTCGTGGACCGCGTCGCCGATGGAGATCCAGACGTTGACCGAGTCGATCGCCCCGGCCGGCAGGTCCGCGCCCGCCAGCTCGGCGTACGCGTGGCCGAAGGCCATGACGGTCGTCGGGCGGTACTTCTCGACGGCCTCGGCCAGCTCGGGGCCGCTGGTGTCGAACCAGGGCACGATGGGCGTGCCGCCCAGCATGGCGTACGTCGTGTAGGCGATGCAGCCGAGGTGCGACTGCGGCAGCGCGGTCATCATCACGGCGCCCGGCTGCTCGTGGTGGTCCACGAGGCGGAAGCGCGGCCCGGCCACGCACGAGCGGTGGGTCTGGATGACCGGCTTGGGCCGCCCGGTGGTGCCGGAGGAGTGCAGGATCGAGACCGGGTCCTCGCCGACGTGGCGGAAGCGGGCCTCCTGCGGCAAGACGGCGGGCGGGGGCGCGGGCAGCTCCTCGGCCACCTGCGTCCACCGCAGGCCGGGCAGCAGGTGGAACTCCTCGCCGAGGATCTCCAGGTGGGCGATGTCGGTGTACATGCCGACCGGGTTGGTCTGGCGGCACAGCTCGGTGGCGATGTACCGCGACGCCTTGCTGTTGACCAGCACCGCCACCGCGCCGATCTGGGACAGCGCGTAGAAGTGCAGGGAGTAGGCGAAGGAGTCCTCCAGGTAGATGGCCACGCGGTCGCGGGGCCGCACACCCTGGCGCAGGTACCACACCGACCAGCTCTGGGCCAGCTCGTCCAGCTCGAGCAGGCTGAACTCGGTCTGCTGCTCACCCTTGGTGTTGGTCAGCGGTCTGCCCAGGTGGATGAACGGCAGCTCCGGGTGCGGGTTGGCCTCGATGGCCTTCGTCAGCAGGTTGCCGCCGCCGAGGTCCGGGTCCGCGGCGAACCTGGCGCGCTGCTCCGGCGTGAGGACGGTCTCGTGGGAGATGGTCATCGATTTCACCTTTCGGTCGTGACGGGAGGTGACGTGCTCGTAGGGGGGCTGGGCTCGTAGGGGGGCTGGGGGTGCTCAAAGGGAGGCAGTGCGCCGAACATCTCGGCGCAGGTGTCGCGGTAGAAGTCGAGATCGGGGCCGAGGAGGTCGCGCAGCCCGCCCAGGGCCGCCGCGAACTCCGCCTCCCCGTCCGCCCGGCCGTCCAGGAGGCCGGCGAGCGTGCGTATGCCTTCGGCCAGCGCCTCGCGGGCGGCGGCGGCCTGCGGGTTGGCCGACTGGACGTCCCAGTAGACCTCCGGGGTGCCCGAGGCGATCCGGGCCAGCAGCGCGAGCATCGTGGCGTGCGGCGGCGGGGCGACGGCGGCCAGTTCTGCGACGCCGACGCCGAGGCGGGCCAGCGCCAACCCGAACGACAGCACCGCCGCGTGGGTGAGCGCCTGCGTCGCCGCGGCCAGCCGGTCGTGCTCGTGCGCGCCGAGCCGTACGGCACGGCCGCCCCAGCTCTCGACCAGCCGCAGCAGCGCCCTCGCGCGGGGACCGTCGTGTACCACTACGGCGGCGACCGGCCGTCCCGCGAAGCCGAGCGACGGGGCGAACATCGGGTTGAGACCGGCCGCCTCGACGTCCCCGGCGTGCGCCAGGATCGCATCGGCGATCGGGCCCTTGACCGAGAGCGTGTCGGCGAGTAGCGCGCCCGGCCGCATCGCGGCGGCCACCTGCTTCACCGCCGCGAGCGCCACCTGCTCCGGCACCGCGAGCAGGACCAGGTCGGCCCGCCCGATCTCTTCGGCGAGATCGGGCCCGATGTCCGTGATGTCGCCTCGCAGGAACCTCGCCTCGCCGGCCTGTGTTTCCTTGGCCGGCCTGCCGTCCGCTGCGCCGGGGTCGACGACGAGCACCTCGGCGCCCGACCCCAGCAGGTGCTCGGCGAACAGGCGGCCCACGGCGCCCGCGCCGCCGACGACGACGCAGCGCCGCAGCAGGTCCGTCGTGTGGTCCCCGCGAGTCATCGTCAGGCCCCCACGGTCTGGGCCGCGGTGGCCAGCACCGCGGTGATCATGGCACGGGACTTGACGACCGTCTCCTCGAACTCCTCCTCGGGGTCCGACAGGGCCACGATCGCGCCGCCGACCCCGAAGCTGACCCGGTCCCGGGTGGCGACGAGGGTGCGGATGATGATGCTGAGGTCGGTGGCCCCGCTCAGGGAGAACCAGCCGAGCCCGCCGGAGTAGGCGCCGCGCGGGCCCTCCTCCAGACGGTCGATGATCTCCATCGTGCGGATCTTGGGTGCGCCCGTCATCGACCCGCCGGGGAAGGCGGCCCGCACACAGCTCACCACCGACTCCTCCGGGCGCAGCGTGCCGCGGATGGTGGAGACGAGCTGGTGCACCGGCGCGTACGTCTCGACGTGGAACAGCCGGGGCACGTGCACCGACCCGACCTCGCAGACCGTGTTCAGGTCGTTGCGGATCAAGTCGACGATCATGAGGTTCTCGGCGCGGTCCTTCTCGCGGCTGAGCAGGTCGTGGCGGAGCGCCTCGTCCTCCTCGGGCGTCGCGCCGCGCGGCCGGGTGCCCTTGATCGGCTTGGACTCGGCGACCCGGTCGGGACCGATCGTCATGAACCGCTCGGGCGAGGCGCTGAGCACCGCGACGTCGGGGAAGTCGAGCAGCGCGCCGTACGGCACCGGGCTGATCTTCCGCAGGTGGCTGTAGGTCCGCAGCGGGTCGATCTCGGCGCGGACGGTGACGGCGTTGGTGAGGCAGATCTCGTAGGACTCGCCGTGGTAGATCTCCTCCAGGCACTCGCCGATCCGGCTGAGGTAGCCCTGCTTGTCGTGCCGCATCTCCACCGCGTCGGCGATCGCCGGGTCGGTCATGCCGACCCCCGCGAACGCGACCTGCTCGGCCGGCTCATGCCTCGGCAGGGAGAACAGCCGCGCCGTGGTCTCGTCCAGCCAGGCGAGCGCGTCGCCGGCGGCCGGGGCGCCGTCCTCGTTCGTCGTCAACGCGAGCAGGTAGCAGACGCCCTCCACGTCGTCGAGCACGAGCATCCGGTCGGCGAACAGCAGCGCCGCGTCGGGCTCCTCGGCCTGGTACGCGGCCTGGCCACCCGCCTCCGCCTTGAGCTCGTAGCCCAGGTAGCCGACGTACCCGAGGTTGAAGTCGAACGGCAGGCCCTCGGGCGCCGGCACGGCGCGCTCACGCAGCCGCTCGTCCAGGTACTCGAAGAACGGCTGCTCGATCCGCTGCACGACCTGCTGCCCGAGTCCGTCCGAGCGTCGGACGGTCACCGCTCCCTCCGCCACCCGGTAGGTGACGTACTCGGCGAGCGGCCCGGAGCCGTCACCCATGAACGAGAACCGAGACAGCCCCTCGATCACCGAGCTGCTGTCGAGCCAGAAGCCGTGCTCCTTGCCCGCGAACAGCTCCCGGTAGGCGCTCTCCGCGTCCGGCAGCAGCGGCAGCATGCGCACGTGCACCCGGTAGGGCGAGCGGGCGGCGGCGGCCTTCTCCTCCCTGGCGCGGCGGTGGGCCAGCGCGAGGTCGCGGAAGTTGGCCAGCAGCTCGCGGCCGTGCTCGCTGCTGATCGACTCAGGGTGGAACTGGACGCCCCAGATGGGCTCGGTGCGGTGCCGGACCCCCATGACCACGCCGTCGTCGGTCCAGGCCACGGCCTCCAGCTCGTCCGGCAGGTCGGTGGCGGCCAGCGAGTGGTAGCGCACGACCGAGAACGGCGAGGGCAGGCCGGCGAAGATGTCGGCGCCGGTGTGGCGCACCGGCGAGACGCGGCCGTGCATCGGCTGCGGCGCGTGGGTGACGGTCCCGCCGAACAGGTGGCAGATGCCCTGGTGGCCGAGGCAGACGCCGAGCACGGGCAGCCCGCTCTCGCGGATGGCCCGCGCGCTCACCCCGAAGTCGCGGGCCCGCTCGGGCCGGCCCGGACCCGGGGAGATCACGACGCTGTCGAACTCGTGGATCGGCACCTGGGACCAGTCGGCGTCGTTGCGCACCACGACCGGGGGCTGCCCGTTCACCTCGCCCAGGAGCTGGTAGAGGTTGTAGGTGAACGAGTCGTAATTGTCGATCAGGATCGTTCTCATTCCGGGGTTCCTCCAAGCCGTGTCGGAATAGCCGGGTGAGCCGCCGGCGCCGCGTTCACCGAGCGGCGACATCGCCGATCACCAGGTCCTCGACCCTGCAGGTCTCCGCGATGACGAGTTCGTAGAGGCGGCGCAGGAAGTCGGGGTCGATTCCGTGGTCCTGCGCGTATCGGGCGGCCCGCCGCTGCACGATGCCGATGCGGTGGGGCTGCATCATCGGGACATTGTGATCGCGCTTGAAATGTGCGATTTCCACGCAGCACTCGATGCGCCTGCGCAGCGTGTCGAGCAGCGACTCGTCGATACGGTCGAGCGAAGCCCGCAGCGTCTCCAGACCGTCTTCTCCGGCGCCGTTGCCAGCCATGTGAACAGCCCTCCAATCGGGGTGCGCGGATGTTCCGGCCCTGTCGGGCTAATTCAGGATTCGATCTGGCGCACATTTCTCACAACCCCTAACGGCCCCACAGCGCAGCCGGACAATCCGGGATGACCTCGGACTTCTCGGTGTCCCCGAGGCGCCCCCGAGGCGCCCCGCGGTAAGGGCTGCCGACGACCCCGGTTCACCCCTATCGGGTAACAACCCATCCCGAATGATCGGGAAATTTCATTGACCGTCCGAAAATGGCGGAACTAATGTCCGTTCCGAAGTGCCTGTGAGCACGTGCGAGAAACGGCGGTGACGAAAGTGAAACCTCGAGCATTCGTACTTACCGGATCATTCCTGGTGATCTGCCGGGCCCCTCTTTATCTGCGCGAACTGTCCCGCCGGGGGCTGCGGATCCTCGTGGTCACGCCGGCGTCCTGGCGGGAGCAGGCGCTGGCCCAGATGCGCGATCCCACGCACCCGGCCTCGGTCATCGAGGAGATCGCCTTCACCGACGGCGACGTCAACACGGACAACTCGTTCACCGCGGGCGTGATCTCCGGCGTACGGGCCTGGCGGGATCGCTACGACATCGCCGGCGTCTACGCGGTCGGCGAGACGCTGGTCGAGCCGACCGGTCTGCTCGCCGACGCCCTGGGGTTGCCCTCCCCCGGCCTGCGGGCCACCCGCGCCTGCCGCAGCAAGTACCTCCAGCGGTGGTACCTGCCGGAGTTCAGCCCGGCCTCGGCGGTCGTCCCCCCGGCCGCGCGTGCGACGTTCTCCGCCGCCGGCGTGTCGTTCCCCGCAGTGGTCAAGCCCGCAAGCCGGCACTCCAGCTCCGGTGTGGAGACCGTGCGCGACGCGGCCGAGCTGCGCGCCCAGCTCGACGCGTACCTGCCGCACGAGACGGTGCTGGTGGAGGAGAAGGTGGCGGGCCAGGAGTTCTCCGTGGAGAGCCTGGTGCAGGACGGCCGGATCGTCTTCGCCTCGGTGACCCGCAAGGAGACGACCGAGTCGGGCACCCGCACCTTCGTCGAGCTGTCCCACTCGGTCCCGAACGAGCTGGAGGACGTGAACGGGATCATCCTCGACGCCAACCGGCGCATGCTCGAACAGCTGGCCTTCGCGAACGGCATCGCGCACGCCGAGTGGCGGGTGGACGGCGCGGGCCGGACCTACCTGATGGAGGTGGCCGCGCGCACCCCCGGAGACGGCCTGTCAATCCTCTACTCGCTCGCGACCGGCGCCCCGATGGAGCCGGAGATCATCCGCATCGCCCTCGGCGAGCCCGCCGTCTACCCCGCGCCGCGGCGGTACGCCCGGCAGGTCTACCTGGAGCACGAGCCCGGACGGCTCGGCGACGTGACGGTGGACTGGCCGGGGATCTCACCGGCCTGGGTGGGCGAGGGCGGCCTGTGGCCCGAGATCGAGCCCGGCGCACCTGACGACCCGCCCACCCTGCGCGCCGTGCTCGTGCTCAAGGACCAGGGCGCCGAGCTCGGGCCGCTGCACAGCTCCGACGACCGCGCCGTGACGTTCCTCATCGACGCGCCCACCGCGGCCGAGCTGGACGAACTCGAAATGCGCGTACGGCACGCCGTGCGGATCCACACGCTCGAGCCCGCCGGCGCCCGGATGTGACACCGCGGCTTCTTTCACGGCACGCGAGGCGCGGCGGGAGGCGATGAGCCTCCCGCCGCGCCTTGTTGCGGGTCAGGGGTAGCTGACCACGTTGACCGGGACGGTGGCCGTGCCCTGGGCCGGGCCGCCCGTGTCGTTGATGACGTGGGCGATCGTGCCCACGCCGCCCAGCGACACCGTGAGCAGGTCGTGGAACTTCACCCCGGATCTGTTGGGGGCCTCGAAGCCGCGCTCGGCCACGATCGAGGGGTCGGTGCTGAAGTTGCAGTAGCTGCCCATGCCCCAGGCCTCGTGGCTGGTCACGCCGTCGGCCACCTTGTAGGCGGCGTAGCCCCGGGTCGAGCCGTTCATCCAGGACGCCTGGTTCGGCGGGTCGTAGGGCAGCTCGTTCTGGAAGAAGATCGTCTTGCCGCCCTGGCCGTTCCAGATCACCTCGTACTTCTTGTAGTGCTCGACGAACAGGCCGTACGCCGTCACGTTGTTGCCGTTGACGATCAGGCCGGTGTCGGCGGGGTTGGAGTTCCAGCCCACGCCCGCGCCGTGGTCGGCCCGCCACGCCCAGATGTGGTCGATGATCGTGTTGTTGCTGTTCACGACCAGGCTGGTGGTTGCCGAGCCGGGGCCCGCGCCGCCGATCCGGAAGAACACGTCCTGGATCGAGGTGGGGTTGGCGGCGTGGCCCGCGGAGGATCCGTCGGGGCCGACCCGCAGCAGCACCGGCGAGTTGACCGTGCCGGCGTCGAAGAGCAGGCCGCCGATCTTCACGCCGTCGACGTCCGCGACGCTCATCGCGACGACCCCGTTGTCCGGGATCAGCGTGGCGTAGCCGAGCCCGAGGACCACCGTGTCCGGCCGGGTCACGTTCAGCGTCTGGTTGAGGTGGTAGACGCCGGGCGTGAACAGCAGGTTCAGGCCCTGGCTCAGCGCCTGGTTGAGCGTGGCGGCGCTGTCGGACGGCTTGGCGACGTAGAACTGCGTCAGCGGGATCGACGTGCCGGGAGTCGCGCCGTTCGCCCAGCTCGCGCCGCTGGAGTTCGTCCGCAGCGACGGGACGAAGACGCGGTAGGCGCCGCCCGAGTCCACGTACAGGTACGGCTTCTCCCGGGTGACAGGGCTCTGCGCGAGGGTCGTGTACGGCGGGTTCGGGAAGCTCTGCGCCGGAGCGCCGACGACGCCGGAGAACACCATGTTCCAGACGCCGTTGGTCCAGCCGCCGATGTTGCTGTCGCGGGTGAACCACTGCTGCTGGGAGTACGGGCCGACCGTGCCGTCGATCTTGCTGTCGGCGATGTAGCCGCCGCTGGCCCAGCCGTACCCGTTGGGGGCGAGGTTCAGCCCGCCGCGCACGTGGATCCGCCGGAACGGCGCGGCCTGGGCCACGGCCCACCGGTCGGTGCCGTTGACCGGCACGACGGCCAGGTTCTCCGCCGACCGCCAGAAGTTCTGGGTGGCGTTGCCGTTGAACCACCCGGCGTCGACGGTGATGTCACCGTTGATCGTGACGTTGTCGGGCGACTGGCCGAGACCGGAGATCGAGGTGTAGAAGCCGATCTGGGCGTTGAGGCCGCTGTAGGTGCCCGGCTTGAACAGCAGCGCGTAGCGCTGGCTGCCGAACTGGTTCGACTCCTGCTGCTTGAAGATGGTGTCGAGCGTGCTCTGGATGCTCGCGCTCGACATGGAGGGGTCGAAGACCCTCACGTTCGGCCCGAGGTCGCCGCCGCCCGGGAGATTGGGGCCGCCGTCGTCACCGCCGCCGGTGGTGTTGACGGCGAACTCCCAGAGCGAGTAGCCGTACGCCGTGGCCCTGGTCAGGCCGTACATCCGGACATAGCGGCCCGTAGCCGACACGTCCAGCGACTGGGTGCCACTCACGCCGTTCAGCGTGGCGGTCGCGTCCGACCAGGCGGAGCCGTCGGCCGACACCTGGATCTTGAAGGTCTTGGCGTAGGCGGCCTCCCAGTTCAGGATCACCTTGCAGATCTGCTGAGAGCTGCCCAGATCCACCTGGATCCACTGCGGGTCGCTGAACGCGCTCGACCACCGGGTGCCGGTGTCGCCGTCGAACGCGGCCGACGCCGGCGATCCGGCGTTCTCGGTCGAGGAGGCCGACGACGGCTTGCCCTGCGCGACGTTCGCGGTGCCACAGGTGGTCCCGCCGCCCGAGGCGACGTTGACGGCGAACTCCCAGAGCGAGTAGCCGTACGCCGTGGCGCGGGTGAGCCCGTACATCCGGACATAGCGGCCGGTGGCCGTCAGGTCGAGGGACTGGGTTCCGCTCGCGCCGTTCAGCGTGGCGGTCGCGTCCGACCAGGCGGAGCCGTCGGCCGAGACCTGGATCTTGAACGTCTGGGCGCGGGCGGCCTCCCAGTTGAGCACGACCCGGCAGATCTGCTGCGAGCTGCCCAGATCCACCTGGATCCACTGCGGGTCGCTGAACGCGCTCGACCAGCGAGTGGAGGTGTCGCCGTCGAACGCGGCCGACGCCGGCGATCCGGCGTTCTCCGTGGAGGAGGCCGACGACGGCCTGCCCTGTGCGACGTTGGCCGTGCCGCAGGCCGCCGCCGCGGCGCTGTAGGAGGAGGGGACGACACCGGTCACGGCCGCGAAGGTCGACAGCGCGACGAGCCCGGCGGCGACCAGGCGGGATCGTCTGCGCCGCCGGCGTGCGAGGTGGGGCGGGGAGGAGGGAGGCATGCACGTCTCCTTGGTGCGGAGCCCCTCGGGCGAGGGTTCGGGGGATGAGAGAGGTCCAGCGGCATGAGCGTGCGCCCGCCAATCCGCTTATGTCAAGACTTAGTTCACGCTCAGAAATATCTATTGACTGTTTCTGTAACAGTGGTGATACTCTCCGGGAGAGCGCTCTCCCAGTGTTGGACCCGACCGATTCGCCGCCCGCCGGGCCATCCCCTGCCGGCCGCCGCTCCCTCCCCATGCACGCGGCGCCGTCGCCGGGGCGCCTCGGCGTGCGGCCCGCGGGCGCGAATCGGTCTCCACCTGAGCAGGGAGAACAATGCCGAGGACGTCTGTCGCCATCGGTCGCGTGCGGGGTCTTTCCGGAGAACGCGTGGCCGGTCCCCGGCCGTACCGTCAGCCGGCGGCGGTGATGCGGGCCACCTGGGGCGCGTTCAGGAACTCCTCCAGGACGAGCGTGGCGGCCCCCAGCGCGACCGCGTCGGGACCGAGGCGGCCCAGGACGATCGACGTCGCGGCGTACGGCTCGGCCAGCGAGTTGGCCGCGGTGGCGCGGCGGATGCCGGGCAGCAGGCTCTCGCCGAGCTGGACCCCCACCCAGCCGCCGATCACGATCTTCTCGGGGTTGATCAGGTTGACCAGGTTGGCCAGGCCGACGCCCAGATAGGTGACGGTCTCCTCGACCACCGGGGACTTCGACGCCAGCACGCCGGCGAGGTCCTCCTCCCAGTCGCCCCGCGAGGTGACGCCCGCCCGGTCGAGGATGGCCTCGATCCCGACGTACGCCTCCAGGCAGCCGTGTCCGCCGCAACGGCAGGGCCGCCCGCCCGCCACGATCTTCGTGTGGCCCCACTCGCCCGCGCTGCTGCTGACCCCGCGGAACGTGGTGCCGTCGGCCACGATGGTCGCGCCCACCCCCACGCCGAGCAGCACGATGACCGCGTCCGAGGCGCCCCGGCCCGAGCCGAACCACAACTCGGCCTGGCCCATCGTCTTGGCGCCGTTGTCCACGTACAGCGGGAGCGAGGTGCCGCGGCGCAGGAGCGCTCCAAGCGGAACGCCGTCCCAGCCGAAGGTCTTGGCGTGGATGACGCCGTCGGCTCCCGGCTCGACGATGCCGGGAACCCCCACGCCGATGCCGAGCACCTGCTCGGGGGACACGCCCGCGTCCGACAGCACGACCTCGACTCCCGCGAGGATGTGCCGGGCGACCAGCTCGGGGTCGTGGCGGGCCGGCCGCAGCATGTAGTCCACCTTGGCCCGCTCGGTCATCTCCAGGTCGAACAATCCGACCCGGACGTGCGTCTCGGCCACGTCGACGCCCACCGCGAAGCCGTACTCGGGGTTGACCCGCAGCAGCACGCGGGGCCGGCCTCCGTCGGACTCCACCTGGCCCGCCTCCACGACGATGTTCTCGCCCAGCAGGTCGGCGGTCATCGTGCTGACCGTGGCGGCGCTCAGGCCGGTGCGCGCGGTGAGGTCGTTGCGGCTGGTCGGGCCGGAGAAGTAGAGCGCGCGCAGCAACACGGCCCGGTTGCCTCTGCGGATGTCCCGTACCGTCCTGCGCTGAGGCCTCGCCATGACCACCCTCCCCGTCGCGACACGGTCATCTTAGTTCAGAGGCGAAAACAAGCGCCTGCGCCCTCCGCCGGCCTCTTCACCGTCGCATTTCCGGGTTACCCGCCCATTAAGCCCGCGTGTCGCCCCGCCCTTCTTCCGACCTTGAACCAACGCGCTCCTGGAGCATGTCCCGTAGCGCACGCTCCGATTCTTGACCTGGAGGTCAAGAATCGTCGCCCCGCTGATGGCGGAGGGCAGCGGCGTGGTGCTCACCACCTCGGTCGCGAACGTGCTGGGGCTGCCGATGCTCAGCGCGTACGCGGCCGGCAAGGCGGCGGTGCGTTCCATGACCCGCAGCCTGGCCCGTGAGCTGCTCCCGCGAAAGATCCGTGTGAACGCGGTCAGGCGCGGGCGGCTGCGAGTTCCTCCATGAGGGCCTCGACGAGTGCGGCGGCGGGGAGGTCGCGGCAGCGGCGGTATCCCCGGCCACACCACAGGGCCATCGCCTCGGGGTCGCCGTGCTCCGCCGCCGCGCGGCGCAGTCCCTTCGTCAGGTGGTGCACCTGTGGGTAGCACGCGGGCGCCGACGCCTCGTGTTCCGCCATGAACCGGTTGGCCAGGCCGCGTGCCGTACGTCCGGAGAAGGCCCGGGTGAACGCGGTTCCGGTGAACCGGGGATCGGCGAGGGCGGCCTTGTGCACGGGGTGTGCCCCGCTCTCCGGGGTGCACAGGAACGCGGTGCCCAGTTGCGCCGCGACCGCGCCCGCGGCGAGGACGGCGGCGACGTCCGCGCCGTCCATGATCCCCCCGGCGGCCACGAGCGGCACGGCGGTCGCCTCCCGCACGAGGGCCACCAGTTCCGGCAGGTCGTCGGGCGCCTTCCAGGAGGGCGGCGGGGGAAGGAAGGCCGCCTGGTGCCCGCCCGCGCCGGGGCCCTGGACGATCACGGCGTCGGCCCCGGCCTCGGCCGCCGCGACCGCCTCCCACGGGGTGTTCACCATGATCATAATCACGGCACCGGCGTCGTGGAGGCGGGCCGTCACCTCGGGCGGCGGGCAGCCGAAGGTGAACCCGGCCACCGGCACCCGTTCGTCCACCAGGAGATCGATCTTGGCGTCCCACTCGTCGTCGTCCCAGGCGGGCGCCTCCGGCAGCGTCACGCCGTACCGCTCGGCCAGGGGAGCGAGCTCGTCGCGGTAGCGGGCCACCGCCGCGGCGTCACCCGGCTCCTGCCGGGCGACCTCGGAACCGGGGACGAGGAAACCGGGGACGAACACGTTCACACCGAACGACCGGTCCGTCCGCTCGCGCACCGCCGCGATCTCCCGGCGCACGTCCTGCGCCGTACGGTAGCCCGCCGCGAGGAACCCGAGGCCGCCAGCCCCGGACACCGCCGCCGCCAGAGCCGGGGTGGATCCGCCGCCCGCCATGGGGGCCTGGATGATCGGGCTCGACGGCCCGAAGGGAAGGACGCGACCGGTCACGGGACCTCCTCACTCGTCTTGGCAGCAGCGTAGAACGCGGTCGACGAGCGCTCCGGCGGCCCCCGTGTACTCGGCGGGGTCGAACAGCCGGGCCAGGTCCAGCCCCTCGGGCACGGGCAGGAGTTCCTCCAGCGCCTCGGCCACGGGGCGCCCGGACGCGGCGGCGACCGCGGACGCCTCCCCGAGCAGCCGCTTGGCGGTGCCCTTCCCCAGGACGGGCGCGAGCACGGCGGCCGCCCGTTCCGTGACGGTCAGGCTGCCGGTGAGCGCGAGGTTGGCCCGCATGCGCTCGGGGAAGGCGACCAGTCCCTCGGTCAGTTCGGCCGTCACCGCGGCGGCCCCGCCGACCAGCCGCAGGCACTCGCGCAGCGGCTGCCACTCGGCGTGCCAGGCACCCGCGGGCCGTTCGTCCTCGGCGAGCAGGCACTGGTGGAGACTCGCGGCGAGCGCGGGCACCTGGATCGCCGCCGACCGGACGAGCGTGGCGAGGACCGGGTTGCGCTTGTGCGGCATCGCCGACGACACGCCCCGGCCGGGGGCGGCCGGCTCCACGACCTCGGCCACCTCGGTGCGCGACAGTGACTGCACGTCGACGGCGATCTTCCCGAGCACCCCCGAGGCGAGGGCCAGCGCCCCGGCGAGGTCGGCGATCGGGATCCGCAGGACGTGCCAGGGGACCACCGGCTCGGCCAGCCCCACCTCGGCGGCGAACGCGGCGATCAGCCGTTCCGGGTACGCCTCGGGGTCGGGCACCCCGGCGATCCGCGCGTACTCCACGTAGCCCGCCAGCGTGCCGGCCGCGCCGCCGAGCTCGGCCGGCAGCTCCGCGCGCACCCGCCGCAGCCGCGCCGCGGCCTCGCGTACGGCGTGCAGCCACCCGGCCGCCTTCAGGCCGAACGTGGTGGGCACCGCCTGCTGGGTCAGCGTGCGGCCCGGCATCAGCGTGTCGCGGTGCCGCGCCGCGAGCCCCGCGAGCGCGGTCGCGGCCCGGTCCAGGTCGGCGGTGATCAGGTCGAGGGTCCGGGCGGCCACCAGCATGGCGGCCGTGTCCATGATGTCCTGGCTCGTGGAGCCGCGGTGCACGTACTCGGCCGCGGCCGGGTCCACCACCGCCACGGCGGCCGTCAGGTCCTCGACCAGCGCCACGACGGGGTTGGCCGCCTCGCGGGCGCGCAGGGCCAGGGCCGCCAGGTCGAGGGCGCCCGCCTCCGCCACCTTGCCGATCGTCTCCGCGGCCTCCATCGGGACCACTCCCAGCCGGGCCTGCGCGCGGACCAGGGCGGCCTCCGCGTCGAGCATCGCGCGCAGCCACGCGCCGTCGCCGGTCGCCCGCTCCGCCGCCGTGCCCACCCGGACCGGGGACAGCAGGCCCAGATCGAGGTCGCCGCCCGCGTTCATCGGACGCCCGCCCGCGTCGCGCCGCAGGCGAGAGCCGTACGCGGGCCGGCGGGCACGCGGGCGACACGGCGGCGGCGCGTGAGGGCCCGCGCGGGCGTCAGCGCGAGCACGCTGCGGGCGATGGCGTCGGAGTCGCCCAGGATCACGGAGTTCACCCCCGGCCGCACGCCCGCGGCGGTCACCCAGTGGACCGACTCGGTGGGCACGCCGTACGCGAACCGGCGCGGGTGGGCCCGCCCGGCCGCGTCCAGGAGCCGGTAGGGCCGGCGGGTGACCGCGAGGCCGCCCGTCTCGTGGCCGTCCTCCCCACGCCGCCCGCCGATCACGTACGCCCGGCACTGGCCGGTGCCGAGCAGGTGGCGCAGCAGCGGGTCGGCCGTGCGCCGCAGGTCGATCTCGGGCAGGCGCGCCTCGACGAGCACCCTGGCCCGTACGGCGGAGCCCGGCACGGCGGCCGACTCGGCCTCGAAGGCGCCGTCGCGAGCGTGCACCCGCATGTCGGGACCCACGACGGTCAGCACGCCCGCCTCGATGAGCGCGATCATCTGCTCGACCCGCTCGGCCGGCGGCCCGATGGACAGGAACGCGTTGAGCGGCGTGTACCACCGGTCGAGGTCGTCGCGGTGCGAGCGCCCGGTGAGCCCGCCGTGGTCGACCACCTGCCTGACCTCGTTGCGCAGGTCGCGCAGCACGTCGAGGGCGGCCTTCAGCGGACCGCTCACATTGCCTTCTTGGGCCTGCGCCAGGTCGGTGCGCAGATAGGCGGTCAGCCACTCGTGGAAGTCGCCCTGGCCGGTGAAGCCGATCCCCCGGTGCGGCTCGGCCACGCGCTCCCAGTCCCACCGCACCGCCGGGCCGATGCCGAAGGCGTCCAGCACCATGGCCTCCGCGGGGTCGCCCCACGGGTGGGCGAGGTAGGCGGTGCGGAAGCGCCCGGCGACGCACTCGCAGTCCCGCCGCGCCAGGAGGGTGGCGTAGTAGACCGTCTCCACCTCCTTGGCGATCAGCGGCCATAGGTCGGCGCGGAAGTCGAGCCCGCCGCGGGCGGCCGAGCGCGCGGCCAGCGACTCGATCCTGCTCGGCGTGAGCACCAGCGGCTCGTGCCTGCCTTCGACGCCCTTCTGGTTCTCCCCCCGGGACTGGTAGGGGATGCCCCGGCGCGATCCGGCGTACAGGCGGGGCTCGCGGCCGGAGGGCCGGTAGACGAGGCGGCCCGCCTCACCGCGCTCGAACCGGCCGCCGCGCCCGAGCGTCAGCAGGGCCATGTGGTCGAAGAAGTTGAGCCCGAGCCCGCGCAGCAGCACCGCCTCCCCCGGCTGCACTCCGCTGAGGTCGGCGTCGGCGGGGTTGGCGGGCGGCACGTGGAGCAGGCCGTGGGCGGCGGCGTACGCGGCCGCCTCCAGCTCGGCGTCCGAGGGCTCGACCGGCAGGTGTCCCTGGGCCAGGACCACCGCGTCGAGCGAGCCGAGCACGGTGCCGTCCTCAAGCGTCACCCGCTGCGCGCCGGTGCCGGGCACGTCGTCGAGCGAGGTCGCCCGCGTGGCGTGCACCCGCACCTCCACCTGCCGGGGCGCCCGCGCGACCACCCGCTCGAACACCCAGCGCAGGTAGCGGCCGTAGAAGGCCCGGGTGGGGTAGGTGTCGGGCCCGAGCCGCCGCGCCTCGGCGAGCACGTCCTCCGAGACGCCGTCCGGGAACAGCGCGCCGTCCGGCGAAAGCACGCCGTCCGCGAAGAGCACCAGCTGCCGCGCCCACTCGTACAGGCTGGGGCCCGTCTCCAGCGGCCCCCGGATGTCGACGCTGGGATCGGTGAAGAGCGTGACCTGCGAGGCGACGGTGTTCATGAGGAGCTGGCCCGGCTGGTCGGTGCGCCACACCTGCCCCGCACCCGGCGGGTACGGATCCACGACGTGCAGCAGGACGCGTGCCCGCGGCGGCAGCCTCCGTGCGTTGGCGCACAGCCGCTCGATCACCGACATCCCGCGCGGCCCCGCTCCGATCACGCACACCTCGAACGGCCGGGTCGATCGTGTTGTGGTCATCCGCTCCTCCAAGTTCGCATCGGGTCGTGAGTCGAGGATGCGGGAGCGGAGCCTTCGTGAGGTATGTCATATTTGGCGAGGCGGTGTTAAGCATTGCTTCATGCAGGATGTGACGCGCCTCGCGGCGCTGGTGGCGGTCGCCGAGGCCGGTTCGATCACCCGGGCGGCCGCCCGCCTCGGTTACACGCCTCCCGCGCTGTCGCAGCAGATCGCCAAGCTGGAACGGGAGGCGGGAGCCGTACTCGTGATCCGGCACCGCCGCGGCGCCACGCTCACGGCGGCGGGCGAGCTGCTGGTGGAGCACGCCCGGCGGGTTCTCGACGAGCTGGAGCGGGCCCGGCACGGCCTGGCCGCGCTCGCCGGCCTGTCCGGCGGCCACATCACGATCGGCACGTTCACGACCGCCGGCATCCACCTGTTACCGCCGGTCCTCGCGGCGTTCCGGCGGGCTCACCCCGCCGTGGAGGTGAATGTGAGGGAGTACGAACCGCCGTCCGGGCTGCCCGCACTGGCGGCGGGCGAGGCGGATCTCGTGCTCACGCACACCTACGAACACCAGCCGGCCCCCGCGCTGCCCTCGGGCGTCACCGTCGAGGCGCTGCTGGTGGAGGAGCTGGTGCTGGTGGCCGCCCCCGGCCACGCGCTCACCGACCCGGCCGAGCCGCTGCCGTGGCCGGAGCTCGCCGGCCGGCCGCTGATCAGCGGCTCGCGCGGGCTGGCCAACCGGGACGCGCTCGAGGCGCTGTTCCGCCGCGAGGGGCTGCCTCCGCCCGTCGTGGCGTACGAGACGGGCAACTACGGCATGTCGTGCGCCCTGGCCAGCGGGGGCATGGGCCTCGCCCTCGTGCCGAGGACCGTGGCCGAGCTGGCGGAAAACCCCCTCAGCGTACGGCGGCTCGCCCCGCCGGGCCTGCACCGGACGATCAGCCTGGCCAGGCGGTCCGACGACAGGTCCCCCGCGCTGGCGACCATGCGTTCGCTGTTCAGGAGCACGGGCAAGGCGGCGCCCCGGCGGCCCCCGGAGGAGCCGCCGAGGTGAGAGGCGCCGCTCAGTCGAATTCGGGGTCGGTGTCGCGGCTGCGCTTGATCTCGTAGAAGTACGGGAACTTCGCCATGGCGACGGCGCCGTCGAAGATGCGAGCGGCCTCCTCGCCCCGCGGGATGCGGGTCATCACCGGGCCGAAGAACGCCACGCCGTCGATGTGGATCGTGGGCGTGCCCACCTCGTCGCCGACCGGATCCATGCCCTCGTGGTGCATCCGGCGCAGGGCCTCGTCGTACTCGTCGGTGCCGGCGGCGTCGGCCAGTTCGACCGGCAGCCCGACCTCGGCGAGCGCCTCCTTGGCCACGACCCCGTAGTCCTTGTTGTTCTGGTTGTGGATGCGGGTGCCCATCGCGGTGTACAGGTCGCGCAGCACGGCCTCGCCGTGGTCCTGCGCGGCGGCGATGCACACCCGGACCGGGCCGCGCCACCTGGGCACCGCCTCGCGGTAGAAGTCGGACGCGTCCTTCTTGTTCTCGTTCAGCACGGAAAGGCTCATCAGCCGGAAGCGCAGGTCGATGTCGCGCTGCTTCTCGACCTCCAGGATCCACCGCGACGTGACCCAGGCGAACGGGCAGACGGGGTCGAAGTAGAAGTCCACTCGGGGACGGCTGTCCGCCCCGGCCTGGTCGGCGGCAGTGTCGATGTCGCTCATGAAACTCTCCTGACGAGGCTGCTCGGGGGATCGGGGGGCCGGTTCCGCGAGCGTATCCAACAGCAGGTCGGCCACGTCACCGGACTCGCCCCCTCAAAGCCCTTGCGATCTCCCCTCACTTCGGGCGCATCACGAAAAATCGATGGCGTGCTCCCCGGCCGGGCTCTCTAGGGTGGCCTCATGGCTGAGACCCCCGGGAAGACGACGAGCCACGAGAAGACGACGAGCCACGAGAAGGCGGCGATCTGCGAGAAGGCCGCGGCCCTGCGGGCGCTCCACGTGCCCGGCGACCCCGTCGTGCTGCCCAACGTCTGGGACGCCGCGTCGGCGCGCGCCGTCGAGGCGGCGGGATTCCCCGCCGTCGCCACCGGCAGCCAGTCCGTCGCCGCCGCCCTGGGCTACGAGGACGGGCAGGACACGCCCGTGGACGAGATGTTCGCTGCCGTGGCCCGCATCACCCGGGCCGTGGCCGTTCCCGTCACCGCCGACATCGAGCGCGGCTACGGCCTGGAGCCCGCCGAACTCGTCGAACGGCTCGCCGCCGCGGGCGCCGTGGGCTGCAACCTGGAGGACTCCGACCCGGCGTCCGGGGCGATGATCGACCCCGGTGAGCAGGCGGACTTCCTGGCCGCCGTACGGGCGGCGGCGGCCGAGGCCGGGACCGACCTCGTGATCAACGCCCGCGTGGACACCTTCATCCACGGCTCGGGCAACCCCGGTGAGAGGCTCGCGGAGGCGCTCGACCGGGGCGGCCGCTACCTCAAGGCCGGCGCCGACTGCGTCTACCCGATCCTCGCGAGCGACCCCGAGGTGATCGGCGCGCTCGCCCGGGAGATCGGCGGCCCGATCAACGTGCTGTCCCGGCCCGGCGCGCCGGCCATCCGCGACCTCGCGGCCCTCGGCGTGGCCAGGGTCAGCTTCGGTCCCGGCATCCACCGCGCGGCGCAGGCGTTCACGGCCCGCATGCTCGACGCGATCGCCCGGGGAGACGACCCCTTCCCGCCCGCCTGACCACGCCTTTCCGGGCCTACATCTCGCCGGACGACCAGCCCGACCAGCGGTCGACCCGGATCAGGATCGCGGGCCCGGCCGGGGGACGCTCGCGATACTGGGCATACTTGCGCACCAGCCATGCCACGGCCCGCTCACGCTCGTCGCCGCCCTCCACGACGCGGGCGTGCCCGTCGGCGCGCACCCACCACAGCCGTTCCCAGTCGTCCTCGTAGTGGTCGGCCAGCAGGCAGACGCGGGGATTGTCGCGGATGTCGCGCAGCCGCCGCAGGTCGGTGGTGGCCTTCGGCTTGTGGTCCACCGCCGTCACCACGGTGCCCTCGTCGTCGCCGCGCACCACCTCATCACCAACCACCAGGGCGAAGGTGACCGGGACGAGCCGCGGGGCGCCCCCGGCTCCGGCGGTCGCGAGGCGGGCCACCCGGGCGTCCGCGAACAGCTCGCGCGCCCGCACCTCAGGCATTCTCACCAGGCCCAGCCTACGCACAGTGGTCGCGTGCGCGCTTGATCGTCTTTGTACGGCGGCCTATGGTGTCCGCCATGGAGGCATCTGAGTTACTCGAGCGGGCCCGCTCGCGCGCATCCGACCCCGAAAACCCCCTGGAAATCCTGTCCGCCGCGATCACCCTGATTCCCGAACTGGGTGGCGAGGCGGACGTCCTGCTCGATCTCGCGGTGTGCCGGGCCCGCGAGGCCGGCGCGTCCTGGACCGCCATCGGTGAGCGGTTCGGATACATCAGGCGGAGCACGCGCAGGCGCTTCACGCCCGCCTTCGCCCACCGGCACCTGGTCAACCGCCGCATGAAGCGCGACGCCGCCTGCTCCTTCTGCCGCAGGCCGCCGGGCCCGCGCGTCCACATGGTCCACGGCGAGGGCGGGCGCATCTGCGACCGCTGCGTGGCACTGGCCGGCGACATCGTCGCCGGGCTGGCCCGCCGCCGCCGTTGACGCACGTCAGGTGACGGTGAGCCGCCGCGCGTAGCGCTCGTCCCGCCACAGCTCCTCGCCGAGCACCTCGGCCAGCGCCGTCGCCGCGTCGTACACGTCGACGTAGCGCAGGTACAGCGGGGCGAAGCCGAAACGGACGAAGTCCGGCTCGCGGTAGTCGCCCATCACCCCCCGGTCCGCGAGCGCGCGCACCACGGGGTAACCCTGCGGGTGAAGGTAGCTGACCTGGCTTCCCCGCCGCTCCGGGTCGCGCGGGGTGGCCAGGGCGAGCCCGAGCCCCGGGTCGACGAGATCGTCGAGCAGGTCGATGAACAGCGAGGTCAGGGCCACGCTCTTGGCTCTGACCTCGTCCAGGTCCACCCGCTCCCAGATGTCGAGGGACGCGTTCAGCGCGGCGTACGACAGGATCGGCGGGCTGCCCGTGGCGAAGCGGCGCACACCGGGGGCGGGGCGGTAGTGCGGTTCGAAGTCGAAGGGCGCGGCGTGGCCGTGCCAGCCCGACAGCACGTTGTGGACGGCGTCCTGGTGGCGCGGCGCGACGTACAGGTAGGCGGGGGCGCCGGGCCCGCCGTTCAGGTACTTGTAGGTGCAGCCGACGGCGAAGTCCGCCTCGCCCACCCGCACGGGCAGCGCACCGGCGCTGTGGCACAGGTCCCAGACCATGAGCGCGCCGGCCGCCCGGACCAGCTCCGTCACCGCCGCCATGTCCCTGGCGGCCCCGGTCCGGTAGTCCACGTGCGACAGCAGCACGAGCGCGACGTCCTCGCCGAGGGCGTCCTCCAGTGAACGGCCGGCCTCGCCGATGTCCCGGATCTCGTACGAGCCGAGCGCCCGGGCGGCGCCCTCCACGACGTACCGGTCCGTGGGGAAGTTGTCGAGGTCGGAGACGATCACACGGCGGCCGGGCCGCAGCGGAAGGGCGGCCGTGACCACCTTGAAGATGTTCACCGAGGTGGAGTCGCCGGCCAGCACGTCGCCGGGGCGTGCGCCGATCAGGGGCGCGATGCGGTCACCGGTGCTCTGCGGCATGTCCCACCAGCCGGCCGTGTTCCAGCTCGCCCCGAGATGCACCCCCCACTCGGTCTCGACCGTGTGGGCCACCCGTTCAGGCGTACGCCTGGGTAGCGCGCCGAGCGAGTTGCCCAGCAGGTAGACGACCCCGGGAGGCAGCGAGAACTCGTCCCGGAACTCCCCGAGCGGGTCCTTGGCGTCGAGGTCCTGGCATTCGGCACGGCTGAGAACCATCGGCAACTCCTTCGTCACCGCATTATGTACCGAAATATCCGATCTTGCCGTGGTCGTGATGACAGAGCGTTCCCGGCACCGGCAATACCGGAAGGGACCGTTCCACCGTAGCGGACGGCTATAACCCCCAGAGATCGCCACACCGGCACGATCAGCGCAAAGTAAGCACAAGACGCACCCAAGACTCTGTGCGATCGTGGACAAGACGGGGCAAGTTCTCTGGAGACGCCAAACCCCCGTTGGTGACAGAGGGTGATCAAACGTGACGGAATCCCCGTCGGTGCATCACGAGTCCCCGATCTATCGCCGCATCGCCGACCGGCTGCGCGATCAGATCCTGTCCGGAGTGCTCGGTGATGGCGATCGGCTACCGGGCGAAAACGCGCTCATGAAGGAGCACGGCGTCGCACGGGCCACGGCACGGCAGGCGCTCGCCGTGCTGATCAACGAAGGGCTGGCCGTGCCGAAGCGGGGATCGGGCGTCTACGTACGGCTGTTCCGCCCCATCCGCCGCCACGGGTCCCGCCGCCTCTCCCGTCAGCAGTGGGCCCAGGGCCTGGCCATCTGGGACTCCGACACCCGGGGCCGGTCGTACGTCGTGGACGAGGTGACCATCCTGCGCGAGCCCGCGAGCGAGCAGGTCGCCCGCGTGCTCGGCACGGGCGAGGTGTGGGTGCGCCGGCGTCGCTACTCGGTGGACGGCCGTCCGGTGCAGCTCGCGGCCTCCCACTTTCCCGCCGATCTCGTGGAGGGCACGGCGGTCGTCCTGCCCGACACCGGTCCCGGCGGGGTGTACGCCCGGCTGGGCGAGCTCGGCCGGCCTCCCGTCCACTTCAGCGAGGAGGTGCGGGCGCGGATGCCGCTGCCCGGGGAGGCCGAGTCGCTGAGCCTTCCCGCCGGCACGCCGGTGATCTCCGTCACCCGGGTGGCCTTCACTGAAGGGGGCGTGCCGGTCGAGGTCAACGAGATGATCCTCGACGCGGCGTCGTATGTACTCCAGTACGACTTCGACGCCTAGGTCAAGAGGCAACGTTGACCTGACCATCCCGATCATTGATTTCTCTAGAGATGTCCCGCACCTTGAGGAGGAGCCGTCAAGAACACCGGGCCTACGGCGAGGGAAGGTGTACGGATGTCCTTGGACCGACGCCTCGCCGAGATCGCCCGGGAGTTTCCGGAGTGGACGATCTGGCGGAGTGACGCGGGCCGGTGGTGGGCGACCCGGCACCACCTGCTCACCTCGGCGCAGCGGGCGGCGGGATGCGCGATGACCATCGACGCCGACGAGCCCGACGGACTGCGTGAGCTGTTGCGCGAACAGGAGGCCCGCGCCGCCGACCCATGAGCGCGGAAGCCCCCGACCCGATCGGGGGCGGGGGCTTCCGCTACCAGTCCCGGTGTCCGCGAGTGGCCGGGCTCACCTGCCGGCTCACTTGCCGGCGACCGACTCACCGTCCGGCGTCGAACGCCGCACACGGCCGAGGTTGACGTCGGTGTCCTCGGGCGACGGCGTCACGTCGTGACCGTTCTCGTGGCGTCCGTCGTCCACGATCAGGACCGCGTCGTCCTCGTCGCCGTCCATCCGCCCCTGGCCGGCGGCCTCGTACTCGCCGGACGCGTCGGCGGCCAAGTGCGCCTCGTGCCCGGACGGCGCGGCCTCCAGGGCCTGCCGCGGGTCCTCGACCGGCTCGTGCCCCTGATCCGGCGCGCCCGCGGCGATGGCGTGCACCTGCGGCGCGGGCGGCAGCACGGCGGCCTCGTCGATCAGCGGGCCGGCCCCGGCCTCGCGGTGCATCAGGTCGCCGAGCACCGAGCCGATCTCGTTGAGCCGGCGCACGACCTCCGTGTGGGTGTCGGTGAGGTAGGCGACCCGACGGCCGGTGTGCTCGTCCAGCGCGTTCACCCGCTGCTGCGCCGCCGCCAGCATGGCCTCGGCCTGCCCGCGCGCCTCGACGAGCAGCCGCTCCGCCTCCGTCCGGGCGGCGGTGAGCTGCCGCTCCCCCTCGGCGCGGGCGGAGCGCAGGGTCTCCTCCGCCTCCGCGCGGGCCGTGCCCAGCGTCTCCTCCGCGTCCGCGCCCGCCTGCGCCAGCAGCCGCTCCGCGGTGGAGGTGGCGTCGGCGACGCGGCGCTCGGCCTCCTCCTGGGCGGCGGCCCTGATCGCGTCGGCCTGCTCACGCGCCGACGTCACCAGCCGTTCGGCCTCGGCCGCCGAGGTCTCGCGCAGCCTCCTGGCCTCCGCCTCGGACGCCTCCTTGTTGGCCGCCGCCTCCTCCTGCGCCAGCTTGAGTATCTGGCTCAGCCGCTCCCCCAGCTCGTCGGGGTTCTGCGGCGACTCCGCCATCCTTCGCCGCGCCTCGGCCAGTTCCAGGCGGATCTGCTCCGCCTGGTCGATCGTGCGTGCGAGCCGTTCCTCCAGGTCCCGGATCTGGTTGCGGGTCCGGACTATGTAGTCGTGGACCTGCCTGCGGCTGTACCCACGCATCACGACTTCGAAGGAGTCGTCACTCATCAGGTCGGGGAAGTTGTCGGTCTGATTCGTCATGAGAAACCCTGGGGTTGGAGATAACGACGGTAACGCAGCCAGGACACGACTTTCCTGCTATCCGTCGCACATCGCAACCTGAACGCCTCAGGCGGTCAGCGAAACCGGAGGCCGCACCGAGCCCGGGGCGTGGCTCATGGGATCATGGACCCATGCCGTACATCGCCGACCTGGACGACGACGCCACGCCGATCATCCATCCCGAGGCATGGGTGGCCCCGGGGGCGGTGGTCGTCGGAAGGGTGCGGCTCGGACGCGGCGCGAACGTCTGGTACGGATCGGTGCTGCGCGGCGACGACGAGCGGATCGAGGTCGGCGACGAGGTCAACATCCAGGACCTGTGCTGCCTGCACGCCGACCCCGGCGAGCCCGCGATCCTGGAGGACAGGGTCAGCCTCGGCCATCGGGCGATGGTGCACGGCGCGCACGTCGAGACCGGTGCGCTCGTGGGCATCGGGGCGGTCGTGCTCGGCGGAGCGATCGTCGGAGCCGGCTCGCTGATCGCCGCCGGGGCCGTCGTGCCGCCCGGCCGCCGCATCCCGGCGGGCGTGCTGGTCGCGGGCGTGCCGGGGAAGGTCGTCCGTGAGCTCACCGACGACGACCGCGCCTCCTTCGCGCGTACGCCGGACAACTACCTCGCCAAGGCCCGCCGTCACGCCGCGGCCTCGGTTCGGTCCCGATGAGCGTGCCGGCCAGCGCCAGGTGGTCCGACAGCTCCGGGTCGGTCCTGATGACCTCGGCTCCGCCCGGACGGTAGTCGGCCTCGGTCGCGAAGATGTAGTCGATCTTCCGGCCGCCGCGTGTGGTGGGCTCGCCGCCGCGGCGCGCGACCCCGCACGGCTCGGCGTCGGCCTCGGTGTAGCCGCCGTCGCCAAGACCCATGCCGTACACGTCGGTGAGCTGGTCGTGGCCGGGCTCGCGGTTGAAGTCGCCGGTGAGGATCACCGGCGCGCCGCCGGCGTACGTCGCCACCAGCCCGGTGACCTGCCGCGGGGTCTCGGTGTCGGAGATGTGGGTCACGCAACAGACCGAGCGGCGCGGGCCGACCGGGCCCGTGGCGCACAGCAGGCCGCGCGGGTGGATCGTCTCACCGGGTACGGCCGGGGCGTGGTCGGCGCGCAGCAGCCGCCGCAGCGGCGGGCCCTCGGCGCCGTTCTTCAGCGCCAGCGCCATGCCGAAGGTCTTGCCGTCCGGCGGTGCCGTGTCCGGAGTGAGGTCGCTCCACAACGTGCGGCACCGGTCCTCGCGGCCCGGCCCGCCGCCCTTGGCGTAGCCGTACCAGACCAGGCGATAGCCGGGCAGTTCGCGCCGGAGCAGGCCCACCTGGGCGTAGCACATCTCGGTGAACGAGGCGACGTCCACGTCCCTCGACCGGATCAGCGCGGAGACCTGTCCCGCCCAGGTTCTGCGGTGCTGGGGCGTCAGGTCGCGTACGCAGGTGCCGGCGCTGTTGCCCGCCGCGCAGACGTTGAAGGTGAGGACGTTCACCCGGTAGGTGTCGGCCGCCGATGGAAGACCGGCCACCACAAGCGCAACAATCGCCACTCCTGCGACAAATGCCCCCATATCTGGAGAAGCTAGTCAGGGTGGATCAACCAATCCAGGCGCCTGTGGTGAAATTCCCGACATTGATTGCCCACACCGGCGCGGCGACCGCGAGGTAGGCCATCATGACCCAGGGCCTTCGGCTGCCGACGACGCCGATGGAGATGTAGAGCGGCCACCACAGCAGCGACGCCCGGCCCACGGACATGTAGAACGACGACATCGCCAGCAGCGCCACCGCCTGCGGCGCCAGATAGGCGACGTCGGGCCAGTTGCGCCGGACCAGCCGCGCGATGATCAGCAGGACCAGCACGATCGCCGACAGGATCTCCTCGCGATACGACGTCGCCAGGACAGGCTCGTTGAGCGACCTGTGCCAGGTGTCGATGAACACGTTCCAGGGTGCCTCGGGATAACGGCCCCAGTACTGCGCCTCCGCCGCCTTCCAGGCCATCAGGTCGCCCGTGCGGTTCCAGAGGTAGATCATGTAGGCCAGCACCGGCACGCCCGGCAGCACCAGCCACGGCGCGTTCCGCCATCCCTTCGGAGCACGCAGCCCGTCGCGCGAGACGAGGAACTGCACGACCAGGCCGAGGGCGAGGAAGAGCCCGGAGATGCGGATGGACGACGCGAAGGCGGCGCAGACGGCGGCGTACTCCCACCGGCCCCGGCGCGCCAGCAGCCACGCGGGGATGGCCAGCGCGAGGAACAGCCCCTCCGTATAGCCGGCCATCAGGAACACGGCGAACGGGCTGAGGAAGAACGCCAGCACGGTCCAGCGGCCGCTGCCCTCCCGATACGACTCGCTCAGCCGCGACAGCGCCACCGCCACGACGGCGCTCGCGACGAGAGAGATCAGGACGAGGGCGAGCCTCAGGTCCGGGATGAACACGTGCAGGGCGCGCAGCAGCAGCGGCAGGCCCGGGAAGAACGCGACGAGCCGCGGCGCGTCCGGGTCGTCCGGCCGGCCGTCGTAGCCGTACTTCGCGATGTCCATGAAGTTGTAGGAGTCATACCGGTTGAACCGGTCGAGGATCGCGTCCTCCGTACGACCCGGCGCCGCGAGGATCAGGTAGATGTACGAGGCGACCTGCCAGAAGAACCAGATCAGCAGGGCCGTGCGGTCGGCCGGCTGGCCGAGCCACCACACCGCCCAGCGGTTCCGGCCCGAGTGCGGCCCCGTCTGCTCGCCGGTCGCCGTGCCGCCAGAGCTGTCCACGGGCGCCATCTTCTCCGACGCCTCGTCCGCACTCTGCTCCCGGGCGGCCCCGGCCTGCTGGATCTCCGTCACGAGCACCTATGGAATACGCCACGGCAGCCCATGCCAAGTGGTCGACGCCCCCGGAATACGCCGCAATCCCGAGAAATACGTATATGTGCTGCTCAACACCTCCCGACGCGTGAAACTTTCACCAACGGTCTCCGGCGCACCATGCCTCCACCGCACGCGCTCCCGCCGCCTCCGGGACCGGCGAGCTACCATCGGATCCAGCGAGGGGCTGCCTCAACCGGGATAAGCGAGAAGCCGTCCTCTCCGGAGGACGGAGGAGTCACTGCCGCGTGTACTGGGACGGGTTCACGATGATGGAGCGCGACGTGCGCGCCGTCGTCGGCGACCCCCGGTGGACGCTGCTTCCCCCGGTCACCCGGGCGCACACCCTGGCCCAGCGGGCGCTCGTGACCCCGGACGGCGCCCGGTGGCTGTTCGGCGCGCACGCCCGCTGGTATCGCCTGGACCGCGTCGACGGCCGCTGGCACCTGTCGGCGCCCCCGCTGCATCCGGCCGTACGCTCCGGCGCACGGCCGAGTCCGCCGGGCGTGGCGATCCCGCCCGCGCTGGTCCCCGCGGGCCCGGACTTCGCGTACGACCGCGGGTCCACCCAGGCGTTCGTCGGCCCGGACGTCCCGCACGAGATCACCGAACGGCTCCGCGCGCTGCTGCTCGCCCACCGCGGGCTGCGCCGGGAGGACTTCCCCCTCGGCGGCAGCGTCTACCAGCAGGTCTTCGCCCGCGACGTGGCCGCCACGGTGGCCGCCGTGTGGGGCACGATCGTGTGGTGCGCCTACGCGCCCGCCTTCGACGGCAACGAGGTCATGCTGTCGATGTTCGGCGAGTTCCTGGCCCGGCCCCTGCCCGGGGACGACTGGGTGCGCTGGCTGCCCATGGGCTCGCTCGACGCGCTCGTGGCCCTGTACGCCGAGCGGATGCGCTCCGGCGCGCGGGAGGCGGGCCTGCGCCTGGCCGGGCTGATGGCCGAGACCGCCACCGTGCTGCGCGCCGACCCCCGGTTCCGGCCGCGCGCCGACGCGCTGATCGCGATGGCCGAGCCGCTGCTCGGCAGCCCCTGGCTGGACCAGCACGCCATGCCCGGCGGCGCCGTACGGCAGGCCTGGCTGTCACGCTGCCCGCCGCACCTCGTTCCCGCCACGCTCCCCGAATGGGCGCCCGGCGAGCACTTCCGGCACACCCTGTACGACCTGGTCGAGGCCCTGGGCTACACGACCGCACGCGGGATGGATCCGCGGGCCGTGGCGGCCTCGCTGCTCGCCGCCGACGTGGCGGGCGTGTGCGGCGTGTCCGAGCCCGCCTGGGCGGCGCCGGGCAGCTCGCGCACCGCGCAGGTGGTCAGCGCGCTCTATCCCTGGATGGACGACGAACTCCGGCAGGCCCTCTATCTCGCGATCGCCGAGCCCACCCATCCGCTGCGGGGCTGCTGGCCGGCCGGCGGTGAGCTGCCGCCGGGGCTGGTCCCGCCCGACCGGGAGACGGCCGCCGCCCTGCTCGGCTCCGCGTACGCGACCGGCCTGGCCTGGTGCGCCCTGACCGGCACGCCCGCGCCGCCCGAGGGCTTCGCGGTGTGCTCCGCGGTCGTCAAGTGCCTGATCCATCAGCGGGACGACCCGCGCCCGCAGGAGACGGCGGAGCGCAAGCCCGATCTGGAGGAGTCCGGCGGCTGGCTGTTCGAAACTTCCAATTCGGATATTTCGTCCTTACCTCCGCTTTAGCAATCCCTTCCCCCCATCATCGTCTTTTTCATCGAATTGTGATCTCGGTATCGGGGAAATGGTCCCGGAGGGACGAGGGGTGCGAGTCGGAATGGTCACGATGGGCCATGTCGCGGCAGGGTACCCGGACGTAACCTCGTGATGGGTGTGGGCTGCGGAAGGAAGGACGACGCGGTGGGGCACGACGACCTGGACTCTCGGGTCCACGACCGTGTCGCGTTGGACGAGATCGCGCTCTACGCCGAGGTGCTGGAGGCCGTGAACATCACGGAAAACCGACTGACCTTGGAAGAGCTCGACAACGCGCTCGGATTGCGGACTTCGGCGAGCCGCTGAAGGCACTGAGAGCACGGACCGTCCCGGGCATCTGGTGAGCCCGGGACGGTTGCTCAACCGGGGTGATCCGTCCGGCCGCCCGGACGGGCGATCACCGACAGGCCGTCACTGCCAGGCCGTCACGAGCAGACGGTCACGACCTGACGAGCCGGGCGATGGCCGCCGAGGCCTCCTTCACCTTCTCTGCGGCCTCCGGGCCTCCGCTCTTGACGGCATCGGCGACGCAGTGGGCGATGTGGTCCTCCAGCAGGCCGAGTGCCACCGCCTGGAGGGCGCGGGTGGCCGCCGAGACCTGGGTGAGGATGTCGATGCAGTAGGCTTCCTCGTCCACCATCCGCTGCAGACCCCGGATCTGTCCCTCGATCCGGCGCAGGCGGGTGAGGTAGGCCTGCTTGTCCCCGCTGTAGCCGTGCATCCTTCAACGATACCCGTAACCGGTATTCAGCGTCGCCGTCCCGATACGGCGGGTAGGGCAGGTGATCCCGGGAATGCATGCCTGGACCGGCTCATAGCGGCGCTGGAGTCGCGGATGGGAACCCAGGCTGTCCTCCGTACGCTGCCGCTCGCCGCCATGGCGGCAGTGGTGGTGCTCGACATGCTCGCCGGGCCGTCCCTGGGCCTGCTGCCGTTGCTGACCCTCGGGCCCGCGCTGGCCGCGGTGACGGGCGGTGAGCGCCACACGGCGCTGGCCGGGCTGGTCGCGCTCGTCCTGTCCGTGCCGGTGGCCTACCACGACCGCCTGCTCTGCCGCCCGCAGAACACCGTCACGCTGGTCGCGATCGTCGGGGTCACCGCGGCCGCCATGCTGGCGTGCCGGCTCCGGGCCGAGGGCGAGCGCAAGCTGGCGAACGTCCGCCTCGTCGCCGAGGCGGTCCAGCGCGTGCTGCTGCACCCGGTGCCCCGCCGCGCGGGCGACCTGCTCATCGCCTTGTCCTACACGTCCGCCGCCGTGGACGCCCGCATCGGCGGAGACCTGTACGACATCGCCAGGGGGCCGGGCGGCGTCCGGCTGATCGTCGGCGACGTGCAGGGAAAGGGCCTGGACGCGGTGGAGACGGCGGCCTCGGTGGTCGGCGCCTTCCGGGAGGCCGCCTACGACGAGACGGCGCTCGCCGGTGTCGGCCGATACCTGGAGGACCACCTCGCGTGGCGGCTCGGCGGGGAGAAGTTCGTCACCGCCATACTCGCGGAGGTGCGCGAGGACGAGATCTCCCTGCTCAACTACGGCCACCCGCCGCCTCTGCTGCTCACGGACGACGGCTGTGTCCACCGGCTCGAACCCCGCGAGGAGGCGCCGCCGCTCGGCATGGTCGCGCTCGCCCCCAACGGCCCAGAGCCGTACGGGTGCGCGTTCCGCGGGGGCGACCAGATTCTCTTCTACACCGACGGCGTGATCGAGGCGCGTGACCTGGACGGAGCCTTCTACCCCCTGGAGGACCGGGCGCCCCGCCTGCTGCGGGCCGGCGATCCGCAGGGCGCCCTCGACCTGCTGGAACGCGACCTGGTCGCGCACGTCGGCGGGCCCGTCCCTGACGACGCCGCCATGCTGCTCGTCCGCAGGGAACGAGCCTGACGGTCTGGCCCGGGCATCATTTGCCATGTGCAATCATTGACGGACAGCTCCGGCGGGTTGTGAGGCGACGGCCGGACGGCAGGGCCAGGTGAGCAGGGGCGAGCACGAGTGGAACCGGGAAGGCACGGACAGCCCGACACCTTCTCCATGCTCACTGTTCTGGACGAGGACGTCGTCGTCATCCGGATGTTCGGCGACCTGGACCTGGGCTCCGCCCACTCGCTGCGCGCCTGCCTGGCCGAGGCCGTCGGGCTGCGCACACCGCCCCGGATCGTGCTCGACGCCGAGGGGCTCAAGTTCTGCGACTCGACCGGGCTGAGCGTCCTCATGGGAGCCCTGACCGCCGTCAGGGCGGCCGGCGGGCGCCTGGCGCTCAGCGGCGCCCACGGGCGCTTCGCCCGGATGCTCAGGATCACCGGCCTCGACACGGAGCTGCCGACCCACGACTCCGTCAGCGCCGCCGCCGCACACCTCAGCGAGCCCGGCGACTGAGTCAACCGGCCGCCGTCGTGCGTCTAGTTGAAACAGTCCTGGTTCTTGAGGGTCAGGGCCAGCTCGTACACCTTGCCGTGGCGCAGCAGGAAGTAGTAGGAAGCCTTGCCGTTGCCGGGGACCGCGGCGATGGGGAAACCGCCGGCGGGCGTCTCGAGGTGAGGGTAGGCCTTCTTCAGCTGCTTCATGGTGGAGCCGATTCCGACGCCCTCCGGAGTCCTGGCCCCCTTGAACGCGAAGATCGCCGCCACGCCGAGCTTCTTCGAGATGAACAGGCCGACCCTGTCCTTGGCGGTCGGGTGCGCCTTCAGGTCCCAGCCCGAGCAGCCCTCACCGGCGAGCTTTTTGACGATCTTGCCGGTCTTCTGGGCCTGCTTGGCGCTCATCCCCAGCTTCACGTCACCGTAGCCGTACGGCCCCAGCCGCACGGCCGCGCTCGCGGACGCGCTACCCGCTGTTCTCTCCGCCGCGCTCGCGGACGTGGCACCGCCCAGTGCGGCGCCCACGGCGAGGGCCGCCACCATCGCCGAACGTCCCAGACGCATAGTCGTGTTCGTCATGCTGTTTCCCTTCCGAGCTCCACGATCACCGTTTCTACGGGATCTCAGCATCACGACAGACCCTTGTGATCCGGTTGTGACCCACTGACGGACGTGACGGGTCAGGGGCGGGAGCGCAGGCCGTACATGAGCTCCTCCCAGCGGACCGCGACGGCCGGCGCGGCGTGGGCGGACGCGGTCTCCAGCGCCCCGGCCGCCAGCTTCATGCGGCGGCGTTCGTCGTCGACGAGGGTGAGCAGCGCGCAGGCGAGCGACTCGGCGTCGCCGCCCTCCCCCTCCTGGACCAGCACGCTGTCGCGGCCCGGGCGGAGGAACTCGGCGGGCCCGCGGGATGCGGCGAAGCCCACGACCGGCACGCCGCAGCTCAGCGCCTCGATGACGGTCATGCCCAGCACCTCGTGCCGCGACGGCACCGCGACGATGGACGCCTTGGCGAACTCGCCGGGCAGGTCGGGGGTGGTGCCCATGAAGTACACGTGGTTGTGCAGGTCGAGGTCGCGGACGAGGGCGCGCAGCCGCCGCTCCTCCGGGCCCCCGCCGTACAACCGCAGCCGCCAGTCGGGCCGCTTGTCGGCGACGATCGCAAAGGCGCGCACGAGCTGGTCGTACGACTTGCCGGGCACCAGCCTGCCCCCCGCGCTGACGATCCGGTTGTCCATGCGGGAGCGCGGCCAGGGCGCCCCGGGCAGGGCGTCGGGGATGACGTGGACCGACAGGTCGTCGTCGAGCAGCCGCACCCACTCGTCCCGCCGGCCGGCGGTGCTCGCCACCACGGCGTCGAGGCGGGGGTAGAACCGGCGCACCGGGCCGGGCACCGACGGCCTGCTCCACTCCCGTGCGATGCGGACGACGTCGCGCGGGGCATACCTGGCGGCCTGCACGCTCAGCGTCGGCCGGGTGGTGACCAGGACGTCGGCGCTCAGGCCGCGCAGCATCCGCCAGAGCGCCACCTCGGTGCGCACCTGTCCCCGGGGCAGCAGGTGATGGACACCGGGCCGGGCGTCCACGAGCCAGCGCAGCGTCACCTGGCGGTCGACCGGGAAGAACGGCGTCTCCCTGGTGCGCCGGACGCTCACGACCTCCACCTCGTGCCGCGAGGCCAGCCCTCCTGCGAGGTTCAGCATCGCCCGCACGTCGCCGCGCATGCCGTACGCCGAGGGGAGCAGGAACGCGATCCTCACGCTCCCACCTCCAGCAGCAGCTCGTCGCCGGGAGTGAAGCTGGGCCGGATCGGCACGCCGTCCACCAGCGCGTGGGGATAGTGGACGCGGCGGCGTTTGCCCTCGACGTCGTCGAGCCTGGCGCCCAGCGGCAGCGCGCGGTCGACGCCGTCCACCTCCAGGTAGGGCTCCCAGGAGCCCTGTGAGTCGGGGGTGGCTGCCAGCACGTCGCACAGCGAGAGCGCGGCGTGGAACCGGACCCCCTGGACGGTGGCGGCGACCCGTACGGTCGCGGCCGGATCGCCGTGGCGCAGCGCGAGCGTGGCGTGGCGGTGCTGGTCGTCGTCGTCCAGGCCGGTGTAGGCCAGCAGCCCGGTCACCTCGAAGCGCCCCTCGCGGAACCACAGCGCACGAACGTCGGCGACCGGCTCCGCCGGATCGATCTTCAGGGCCAGGAATCCGTTGCGGGTGCGGTAGGCCCGGTAGGCCAGCGTCCGCCGGCCCAGCGCGTACGCGTCGAGGCGGTCGAGCGAGAATCCGGGGTCGGCGCTTTGAATGCGGGCGCGGGCACCGTCCTGTTCGAGGTAGGCGTCCCAGCGGCCGGGGGCGAGGTCGAGAGGCGCGAGGGAGACCGCGATGCTGGCGTCCCTCGTACGCCCGCCGGAGGCGCCGAGCGTCACCCGCCGTTCCTCACCCGCGCCCCGTTTCCGCAGGACCAGGCGGGTGCCGTCCGCCAGCGGCTCGGCGATGGCCAGGCGCAGGGAGAGGACGTCCGCCAGGGTGACCTCCGCGTCGATGACGACCACACCCACCGTCCAGCCCCCTCCCCGTCGATTGAGCCAACGTTGAGGTTACCGTGATTTTCCTGTTATGTGGAGAAAGCCTTTGTCACTCTTCCGTGAAACACGGTTCATTCCATCGCCTTGACGAGTGATTTCCACAAATAGTTCACGATCCCGGCAAAGATTGCTTTACCCCTGCTTGATGGATTTGATGAGGAGCTGGGCGACGTCCACGACCTCCAGCGACTCCTTGGCCTGACCGGCGTTCTTCTTCTCGTTGATCGCGTCGCCGAGCATCACGAGGCAGAACGGGCAGGCGGTGGAGACGGTGTCGGGATCGGTGGTCAGCGCCTCGTCCACGCGCTCGGTGTTGATGCGCTTTCCGATGCGCTCTTCCATCCACATGCGCGCGCCGCCGGCGCCGCAGCAGAATCCGCGTTCCTTGCAGCGGTGCATCTCCTGGGCCTGGACGCCGGGCACCTTGGCCATGATGTCGCGCGGCTGGGCGTAGACCTTGTTGTGCCGGCCGAGGAAGCACGGGTCGTGGTAGGTGATCTTCTCCTCGATCGGGTTGATCGGGGTGAGCCTGCCCTCCTCGACCAGGTGCGCCAGCAGCTGGGTGTGGTGCACGACCTCATAGGTGCCCCCCAGCTGCGGATACTCATTGGCCAGGGTGTTGAAGCAGTGCGGGCAGGTCGCCACGATCTTCTTGACCCCGGCCTCATTCAGCGTCTCGATGTTCTGCTGGGCGAGCATGTTGAACAGGAACTCCATGCCCAGGCGGCGGGCCGGGTCACCGGTGCAGGCCTCCATCGGGCCGAGCACACCGAACTTCACCCCGGCGATGTGCAGCAGTTCGGCCACCGCCTTGGTGGTCTTCTTGGCCCGGTCCTCCAGCGCGCCGGCGCAGCCGACCCAGAACAGGTACTCCACATCCTCGGGCATTGTCGAGTCCACAATGGGGACCTCGAAATCGAGCTCCTCGATCCACTCGGCGCGCTTCATCTCCGACATGCCCCACGGGTTGCCCTTGTTCTCCAGGTTCTTGAGCATCACCCCGGCCTCGGACGGGAACGACGACTCGATCATCACCTGGTAGCGGCGCATGTCGAGAATGTGGTCGATGTGCTCGATGTCGACCGGGCACTGCTCCACACAGGCGCCGCAGTTGGTGCACGACCACAACACGTCGGGGTGGATGACCCCGTCCTCGCCGACCAGCGGCTTGTCCAGCAGGGCCAGCACATCCTGCGGGAAGCTCTCCTTGTCCTTCTCCCCGGCCAGCAGGTACGGCGCCACGGCGAAGGCGTGGTCACGCTGGTCGAGGATGAGCATCTTGGGCGACAGCGGCTTGTCGGTGTTCCACGCCGGGCACTGGGACTGGCAGCGGCCGCACTCGGTGCAGGTGTAGAAGTCCAGGAAGCCCTTCCAACTCGTTTCCTGGATCTTGCCGCGGCCGAACACGTCGACCTCGGGGTCGGCCTCCTCGAAGTCCAGCACCGTGCCGCCGCTGCGCATCGGCTGGGCCGGGCCCAGCCCGTCGGGGCGGCGGGAGAACAACACGTTCAACGGCGCGGTGAAGATGTGCAGGTGCTTGGAGTTCACCACGAAGACCAGGAACACCAGCATGACGCCGATGTGCAGCAGCAGGCCGACGGCCTCCAGCACCTCGCTGTCGGGCAGGATCTTCGCGACCGCGTCCGAGGCGAACGCCCCCGACTCATAGGGGAGGTTGCCGGTGTTGACGGCCGCCCCGCGGAACAGGAACATCGTCCAGATCACGTTGAAGATCATGAACAGCGTGAACCAGGCCCCGCCCAGGTGCGAACCCGAGAAGCGGGAGCCGCGGCCCAGCTTCTTGGGCGAGTTCTTGATCCGGATGGCGGCGAAGGCGATCAGGCCGATCAGGGCCGCGACCGCGATGAAGTCCTGCAGGAAGCCCAGCACCGGCCAGGTCCCGATCAGCGGGATGTGGAAATCCGGCTTACCGGTTATGGCGCCCTGGATGAGCGCGCCGTAGGCCTCCAGGTAGACCGTGGCCAGGATGAAGAACGCCCACATGACGAAGAAGTGCGCGGTGCCCGACGGCGTCCACTTCAGCAGCTTGCGCTGACCGAACACCTCGACCAACTGGGCCTTGACCTCGGCGCCCACATGTTCCCTGGCGTACTCGATACGCTCCGGGGCCGGCTGGCCGCTGCGGGCGAGCCGATAGAGGAACAGCACGCGACGGCCCGCCAACGCGACCGCCACGGCGGTCGCGACGAGGCCCACAATCGCTACCCAGAGCACGAGTCCCTCCCAAATCGAACGTCGGCGGCCAGCGTAGGGGCGCGGCGCCCTCACGTGGGCGGTCGGGTCCCGCCCTGTGGATAACGCCTACGCTTCCCGAATAGTACCGGCGAGTAACTTATCCTGCGTCACGCTCGGCGAGTGGCGCCTGTCACTGCGTTTCCCGCCGATGGCACGATACTAGAACAAAGCTCTACAAGAGGGTATGAGAGGGGCCGCCCGTAATCTATCCGGCCAGGTAGTGCTGCACGGTAGGGCCGAGCAGCGCGACGATCTCCTCGACGTCGGCGGAGGCCATCGGTTCGAACCTGAGGATGTACCGCGTCATCACCACGCCGAACAACTGCGCGAAGGCTGCCTGCATCCGCAGCGGCGGAACGTCCAGCGCCTCGGCCACCCGGCCGAGGATGGCCGCCGTGAAGAACTCCCGGATCATGCCGACGGCCTGCTCGTTCACCATCGCCGTCCGCACGAGCCCCAGCAGCGGCTCCCTGGCCGCCGGGTCCGCCGTCATCGTCAGGATGAAGCGGACGATGCGCTCGCCGACCTCCTCACGCGGCCCGGACAGGATGAGGGGAAGCGCCGCAGAGGGGTCCATCGGCAGCCGCATGGCCGCGACGAACATCCCCTCCTTGCTGTCGAAGTAGTGGTGGACGAGAGCAGGATCGACACCGGCCTCCCTGGCGATGCCGCGGATCGTCGCCTTGTCGAACCCCTTCTCCGCGAAGACCCTGCGCGCCGCGGCCAGGATCTCGCCGCGGGTGTCCGCCGCACCCGGACGCCGGCCGGGCCGCCGCCCCGGTGGCCGCCTGCCGCCCGAGACCTCCGGCACCTCCGTCGTCACGTCGCTCCCCGCTCCAGCTCAGCCCCTGCGGCCCACCGCAAGATACACGCGCATGGGGACGGTCAGCCGCCCGTCGGGGAAGACCCGGCCGAGCTCGGCGCGCTCCCTGGCGAGCAATTCCGTCACCACGTCGCTCTCCATCCTCGCCATGTACGAGTGGGAGTGCAGGTCGGTCAGGAAGTCCTCCAGCCGCACCGACCTGGTCCAGTCGACCCAGGTCTCCGCCACGGCGAGGCCCGCGTCGGACATGGCCGCGGCGATCGGCGGCATGCTCCATCCGGGCAGCACGGGCCCGATGTAGCCGGGGCACGACTCGGCGAGCCGCACCTGGTTGGCCGCCAGCCAGTCCGCCTTGCCGGGGTCCACGGTGTTCCACCAGCCCGCGACCGCGCCGCCGTCCCCGGTCACACCGCCGTCCCCTGTAACCCGTACGGCCTCGGCCACCGACAGCGCCGGGTCGAGCCAGTGCCACGACTGGGCGTACGTCACCAGGTCGGCCGCGCCCGCGCGGAAGGGCAGGTCGTTCCCGTCGGCGAGCAGGGCCGGGCAGGCCGTGCGCGCGCGCAGGCGGGCCAGCATCCGCTCGCCGCGGTCCACGGCGACGACCCGGGCGCCGCGGTCGAGCAGGCCCCGGGTCGAGATGCCCGTGCCCGCTCCGACGTCGATCACGGTCGCCCCGGCGAGCCGGACCCCCGACAGGGTCTCCAGCGCGAGGTAGAGGGCCTCCGGGTAGTGCGGCCTCGCCGCGTCGTACTCCTGGGAGACGCGGTCGAAGACCCGATGGCTGTCCGCGAGCCGCTCGTTCATGAGGCCGTGGACGAGGCGGCGTAGTGGAGCCTGGCGAAGGCGAGCGCCTCCGTCAGGTCCTCGATCCGCTCGGTGCGGCTGGTGGCCTTGCGCGTGTTGATCTCCAGGACGATCAGGCCCCGGTAACCGTTGCCGGCCAGGCGTTCCAGGATCGGCCCGCAGGGCTGCGACCCCCGGCCGGGCACCAGGTGCTCGTCCTTGTTGGTGGTGCCCAACCCGTCCGCCAGGTGCAGGTGGGCCAGCCGCTCGCCCAGCTTGGTCGCCATCTCCATCGCGTCGGACCCCGACACCGCCGTATGGGACAGGTCGAGCGTCACGTCGGGGAAGTCGTAGTCGATGGGGTTCCAGTCCGGCGCGTACGGCACGACCTCGTTGCCCCTGGCCCGCAGCGGGAACATGTTCTCCACCGCGAAGACGACGTCGGTCTCCTCGCGCATCCTGGCCAGGCCCTTCTCGAACTCCCTGGCGTAGTCGCGCTGCCAGCGGAAGGGCGGGTGGACGACGACGGTCTGCGCGCCCAGCCGCTCGGCCGCCTCGCGGGCCCTGCGCAGCTTCAGCCACGGGTCGCGGCCCCAAACTCGCTGGGTCACCAGCAGGCAGGGCGCGTGCACGGCCAGGATCGGGATCTCATAGTGGTCGCGCAGCCGTTGGAGGACCTCCACGTCCTGACTGACCGGGTCCTGTCCCACCATGATCTCTACGCCGTCGTACCCAAGCCGGGCGGCCAGTTCGAAGGCGTCCGGCGTACGCTCCGGGTACACCGACGCCGTCGACAGCGCCACCTTGCCGCTGGGCACGCGGATGTCACTCATGAGGCCAGCCTCCCCTGGCGGCCCCCGGGCACGTTCCAGTCCCGTGGCCGTGGCCGTCCGTTCGCTCCCTGCGCCCGTTCACGGATCCAGACTAAGCCGCACCCGCGCCGTACGCCGCTTCGCCACAATCAACTACCCAAGGTCGCGAACTAATGTGGGGCGCATGGCACGGATCGTGAGCGGGGCCGTACCCAGTCCGAACATCTGGAACACTCCCCAGATCTACGAGCTGGAGAACCTCGCCGTGGGACCCGCGGGCGCGGCCGAGGCGGCGATGCGGGCCGTACGGCCCTGGGACGGCGCGACCGTGGTCGAGATCGGCTGCGGCAACGGCTTCCACCTGCCCGCGCTCGCCGCGTCCGCCGGGCGGGTCGTGGGCGTCGAGCCGCACGGCGGCCTGGCCGCCCAGGCCGCGGCCCGCTGCGCGTCGCTGCCCAGCGTCTCGGTGCGTACGGGCACCGCGCAGGCGCTGCCCCTCCCCGACGCGTCGGCCGACGTGGCGATCGCACGCTGGGCGTACTTCTTCGGGCCCGGCTGCGAACCGGGGCTGCGCGAGCTGGGGCGGGTGCTGCGGCGGGGCGGCACGGCCTTCGTGGTCGACGTGGACGCCTCGCGCGGGGCGTTCGGCCGCTGGTTCCGCCGGTCGCTGCCGTCGTACTCCCCCGAGGCCGTGGAACGCTTCTGGTCGCGGCATGGCTGGCGGCGCGAGGAGCTGGACCTGCGGATGACGTTCCGTTCCAGGGCCGACCTGGAGGCGGTGCTGCGCATCGAGTTCACGCCCGAGGTGGCCGGCGAGGCGCTGCGGGAGGTCGAGGGCCTGGAGCTTGCCTACCCCAACGTCCTGAGATGGCGGGAATTCTGAGCCCCGGGCTTGACCTTGTCACCGGCGTCAACCTTTACCGTCGTGCCCAGGACAGCCGAGGAGGGGCCGATGCGGATCGGCGAGCTGGCCCGGCGCGCGGGAGTGAGCACCCGGGCGCTGCGCTACTACGAGCAGCGGGGGCTCATCCGGTCGCGCCGATCGGCGAACGGATATCGCGAGTACGACGAGTCGGACGTCCGGATCGTCACCGAGATCCGCGAACTGATGTCGGTCGGCTTCACGCTGGAGGACGCCCGCCCGTTCGTGGACTGCCTGCGCTCCGGGCACCCGTCCGGAGGCTCCTGCCCCGAGTCGGTCGCCGTCTACCGGCGCAAGCTCGCCGAGATCGACCGGCAGATCCGCGACCTGCTGGCCCGCCGTTCGGAGGTGGCCGCCCAGTTCGCCGAGGCCTGCCCCGGCTGCCTGCTGACACGACGAGGAGAGTCATGATCACGCTGACCGCGGAGAACTTCGACGAGCAGGTGCTGCGCAGCGGCAAGCCGGTGCTGGTGGACTTCTGGACCGACTGGTGCCCGCCGTGCAAGATGATCGCCCCGATCCTGGAGGAGATCGCGGCCGAGTACGGCGACCGTCTCACGGTCGCCAAGCTCAACGCCGACGACCACCCGGAGATCGCCCGCCGCTACGGCGTGATGGGCTTCCCCACGCTGAACCTCTACCGGGACGGCGAGATCGTCCGCCAGGTCGTGGGCGCCAAGCCCAAGCGCCTGCTGCTCGCCGACCTCGCCGGCCATTTCTAGCCCCCTCCGACGCCGAGGGCTGCTTATATAAGCGTTGACTTTTATAAGCGGCCCTCGGCATAGTGGGCGCGTGCACGCATTCGACGCGCTGGGGGATCCGGTGCGACGCCGGATCCTGGAACTGCTCTCCCAAGGCGAGCAGACGTCGGGCGCGCTCACCTCGGTCATCCACGCCGAGTTCGGGATCTCACAGCCGGCCATCTCCCAGCACCTGCGGGTGCTCCGCGAGTCCGGGCTGGCGTCCGTACGGGCCGAGGGCACGCGGCGGCTGTACGCCGTGGAACCGGCGCCTCTGCGGGAGATCGACATCTGGCTGGAGCGGTTCCGCGGCTTCTCGGAGCAGCGGCTCGACTCGCTCGACACCGAACTGGCGCGGGGCAGACGGGAGCGGCGGCTCGGACGGCGGCACGGCGGCGGCGATGCCCATGACGCTGCCATCACGCAGCCCACGACGGACGACGAGGAAGAGCGGCCATGAGCGACTTCATCGACCACATCAACCAAGCCCACCGCGCGGTCGGCACGCGCGACCTGCCGGAAGGCGAGGCCCGCACGGTGCTGCTGCGGCGCGCCTACGACGCCGAGATCGAAGACGTGTGGGACGCCTGCACCGACCCCGAGCGGATCAGCCGCTGGTTCCTTCCGGTGAGCGGCGAACTGAAGCTCGGCGGGCACTACCAGCTCCAGGGCAACGCGGGCGGGGAGATCCTGCGGTGCGAGCCGCCCCGGCTGCTGCGGGTGAGCTGGCTGTTCGGCGAGAACCCCGGCTTCAGCGAGGTCGAGGTGCGGCTGAGCACGGAGGGCGACGGCCGCACCTCGTTCGAGCTGGAGCACGTCGCCGTGGTGCCGCCGGAGTTCTGGGACCAGTTCGGGCCGGGGGCCACGGGCGTCGGCTGGGACCTGGCGCTGCTCGGGCTCGGGCTGCACCTGCGCGGCGAGATGCTCGACGACCCCTCGGCGTGGGAGCAGTCGGAGGAGGCACGGGAGCTCATGAGGCTCAGCAGCGACCTGTGGGGCGAGGCATACCGGGCCTCCGGCGCGCCGGACGACGTGGTGACCACCGCGGTCGCCGGCACCACCGCCTTCTACGTGCCGGAGAAGCCGGAAAGCTAGAAGGGATTGTCGGCGGCGACCGGTAACCTCCCGCACGTGAGCAAGGCAGCGAAACCGGCGTACCGGTGCGGCGAGTGCGGCTGGACCACGGTCAAGTGGGTCGGCAGGTGCGGGGAGTGCCAGGCGTGGGGCACGGTCGAGGAGGCCGGGGCCCGGCAGGGCGTCCACGTGGTCAAGCCGGGCGCGGTCTCCGCCCCCGCCGTCCCGATCGGCCAGGTGAAGGCCGAGGTCGCCAGCTCGCGGACGACCGGAGTCCCCGAACTCGACCGCGTGCTCGGCGGCGGCCTCGTCCCGGGCGCGGTCGTGCTCCTGGCGGGAGAGCCGGGCATCGGGAAGTCGACGCTGCTGCTTGAGGCCGCCGCCCGCACCGCGCAGGGCGAGACCGTCCTCTACGTGACCGGCGAGGAGTCCACCGCCCAGGTGCGCATGCGCGCCGACCGCATCGGCGCGATCGAGGACAGGCTCTACCTGGCCGCGGAGACCGACCTGTCCGCCCTGGTGGCGCACGTCGAGAAGGTGCAGCCGAGCCTGCTCATCGTCGACTCGGTCCAAACGATCGGCTCGGCCGACGCGACCGGGGTGCCCGGCGGCGTCACCCAGGTCAGGGAGGTCGCCGGCAACCTGGTCCGCCTCGCCAAGGAGCGGGCCATGTCCACGGTGCTCGTCGGCCACGTGACCAAGGACGGCACGATCGCCGGGCCCCGGGTGCTGGAACACCTGGTGGACGTCGTGCTCCACTTCGAGGGCGACCGCAACTCGCGGCTGCGCCTGGTGCGCGCGGTGAAGAACCGGTTCGGCCCGATCGACGAGGTGGGCTGCTTCGACCTGCACGAGCGGGGCATCACCGGGATCACCGACCCCAGCGGGCTGTTCGTCTCCCGCCATCCCGAGCCGGTGCCGGGCACCTGCGTCACCGTGACCATCGAGGGCACCCGGCCGATCCCGGCCGAGTTGCAGGCCCTGGTCGGCCCGACCGAGGCTCCCCAGCCTCGCCGCACGTCCTCCGGACTCGACTCCTACCGGGTGGCGATGGTGCTCGCCGTCATGGAGCGGCGGCTCAACGCCAAGATCGGCAAGTGCGACGTCTTCACGGCCACCGTGGGCGGGATCCGCCTGACCGACCCCGCCGTCGACCTCGCGCTGATGCTGTCGGTCGTCAGCGCGGCCGGCGACCAGGCCCTGCCCTCCGGACTCGTCGCGCTGGGCGAGGTCGGCCTGGCCGGCGAACTGCGGCCCGTGCGGGATGTGCGGCGGCGGCTGGCCGAGGCGGCCCGGCTCGGCTTCACCAGGGCGCTGGTGCCCACCGGCTCGCTGGAGGAGGAAGGCCCGCGCCTGGAGGCGTCGGCGAGCCGCGGCCGCCTGGTGGCGCTGCGCTCGCCGACCGGCCGCACGACGCCGTTCGCGCCGGGCTTCGAGGTCACGGAGGTGGAGAACGTGTGGGACGCGCTCAACCTCATGAGGTCGGCGAGGTGATCGGTCGTGAGACAGGTGAGCATGGCGTCACGCCGGTAAACTCTGTTGCCTGCCCCGTCGGCCGTGGCCTCGCCCCCGCGCCCCCGAGGGGCTTCACAGGGCGTCCGCGGAGCGCCTCGCGGATCTCGCCGCGACAAGGGATCGGTAGGAAGACGATCTGACGGATAACGACCGGGCGAGCCCACTGGGGTGTATGTGCTGGACAACGACAAGGCGATCGACGACCGCAGAAGGGCCGTGCTCGCCTCGCTCGCCCCGGGGACGGCGCTGCGTGACGGGCTGGAGCGCATCCTGCGCGGCCACACGGGGGGCCTGATCGTCCTCGGGTACGACCGCACGGTCGAGGACATCTGCACCGGCGGGTTCACGCTCGACGTCGAGTTCTCCGCGACCCGCCTGCGCGAGCTGGCCAAGATGGACGGCGCGATCGTGCTCGACACGGCCCACCTCAGGATCGTGCGGGCCGCCGTGCACCTCGTGCCCGACCCGGCCATCCCCACCGACGAGTCCGGCACCCGGCACCGCACGGCGCAGCGGGTGGCCAAGCAGACCTCGCTCCCGGTCATCGCGATCAGCAAGTCGATGCGGATCATCGCGCTCTACCTCGACGGCATCCGCTACGTCCTGGAGGAGTCGGCCGCGATCCTCTCCAAGGCCAACCAGGCCCTGGCGACGCTCGAACGCTACAAGAAGCGGCTCGACGAGGTCTCCGGCAACCTGTCGGCCCTGGAGATCGAGGACCTCGTCACGGTCCGCGACGTGGCCGTCGTCGTCCAGCGCCTGGAAATGGTCCGCCGAATCGCCCGCGAGATCGAGGGATACGTCGTCGAGCTCGGCACCGACGGGCGGCTGCTGTCCCTCCAGCTCGACGAGCTGTTCGCGGGCGTGGAGACCGACCGCGTGCAGATCATCCGCGACTACGCGCCCGGCTCGCTCGGCGCACGGCCGTACGGGGACGCCGACGCCATGCGGGAGCTGGACGAGCTGTCCTCCGGCGACCTGCTCGACCTGTCGAAGGTGGCCCAGATCCTCGGTCACCACGGCGGCGACGCGCTCGACACGCCGGTCAGCCCGCGCGGCTTCCGGCTGCTCACCAAGGTCCCCCGCCTGCCCGGGGCGATCGTCGACCGGCTCGTGAGCCACTTCGGCGGCCTGCAGAAGCTGCTGGCGGCCAGCACCGACGATCTCCAGGCCGTCGGCGGCGTGGGCGAGACCCGGGCGCGCAGCGTCCGCGAGGGCCTGTCCCGGCTCGCCGAGTCGTCCATCCTGGAGCGCTATCTCTGACCGACGGCGCACGCCGTTCAGCGCAGATGGAAGACGATCTTCGGACTCTTCAGGCCGCCCGAGTGCGCGGTCGCGACGTACGTGCCGGCGTCGGCGGGCGACCGCTTGCCGGCGCACGTGCTCCCCGAGCGGTGGCGATCCCACCGGATCGAGCGCACGTAGGGGATGCCGCGCTCCAGCAACTGCCTGTCCACGCCGTCGCCCGCCACGCAGTCGGCCGTCGACCACACGCGCTCGCCACCCGACAGCACCCGCATCTCCAGCGTGCGCGGCCCGACGTCCACCGTGCATTCGACCTTGCCCGTGCTCACGACCGTCAGCAGGAAGGTCGGCGTGACACCCTTGCCGTACACTTCCTGGCCGGACTGCAGTGCGAGCACGAGGTCCTTCTCGTCGCAGGGGTCGCCGGGGCGCCGCGGCTTGCCGGGCGAGGGCGAGACGCCCGCGGAGGCGGACGGCGACGGCTGCCCCAGAACGACGCCGGAGGCGGCGGGCGTCTTCGGAGGAGCCAGGCCGGCGGGCAGCGAGACGACCAGCCGGTCGGAGGGCGTCGCCTTGACGGCGGCGGCGGTCTCGTCCGGCCGCCCGGAGGCGCTGCTGCACGCCCATGCCACGACCGCCACCACGACGAGCATCCCCGTGAGCACCGACACCCGGCGGCGCCAGTAGACGTCCGCCCCCTCGACGCCCACGTCACCACGGAAAGTGTCCGGATCCATACGGACAGTATGGAGAGCCCTGGCGGGTCAGAGGTAACGGCTCGCTGAACCTTGCCCTTTCCCAGATCGCAGCCTCGCCGGGTCTTTGCGCAATCGGGCGCCGTACGCTCGGCGGCGCGCCCCTCCGGCTCGCTCGGTACAGTCGGGGAGTGTCCGCCTCCCTGCGTGAGCCCATCCTCGACTGGTACGCCGAGCACAACCGCGACCTGCCCTGGCGGCGTCCCGACGCGACCCCCTGGGGCATCCTGGTGAGCGAGATCATGCTCCAGCAGACGCCCGTCGCCCGGGTGCTGCCCGTCTGGACCGAGTGGATGGAGCGCTGGCCCACCCCTGAGGCGCTCGCGAAGGAGTCCCCCGGCGAGGCCGTACGCCACTGGGGGCGGCTCGGCTACCCGCGCAGGGCGCTCAACCTCCACGCGTGCGCGCGGGCCATCACGGCCGACCATGATGGCCGCGTGCCGTCCACGTACGACGAGCTGCGGGCCCTGCCCGGGATCGGCGACTACACGGCGGCGGCCGTGGCCAGCTTCGCGTACGGCGGCAGCCACGCGGTGCTGGACACCAACGTCCGGCGGGTGCTGGCTCGGGCGGTGCGCGGCGAGGAGTACCCGCCGAAGGCGACCACGGCGGCCGAGCGGCGGCTGGCGGAGTCGCTGGTGCCCCCGGTGGGCGCGCCCCGCTGGGCCGTGGCCGTGATGGAGTTGGGCGCGCTGGTGTGCACGGCCAGAGCCCCCCGCTGTGAGCGCTGCCCGGTCACCGCGCAGTGCGCCTGGCGGCTGGCCGGGCGTCCGGCCCACGACGGCCCGGCACGGCAGGGTCAGACGTACGCGGGGACCGACCGGCAGTGCCGCGGGCGCCTGCTCGCCGTGCTCCGCGAGGCGCACGGGCCGGTCCCCAAGGAGGCGCTGGACGCCGTCTGGGCCGACCATGTGCAGCGCGAGCGCGCACTGGACGGCCTCCTGGACGACGGCCTGGCCGAGGTACTCCCCGACGGCACCTACCAGTTGCCTTCCTGACGCCGCTGGGGGCGTCTGTCAGGCGGCGAGCTTGAGGCCGAGCGCGGTGAGGTTGCGGCGGGTCCAGTCGAGCTCGTCGGCGAGCTTCGCCACCAGGGCGGCGGGACCCTTCGCCTTGGGGGAGGTCAGGTCGTGGGCCTCCACCTCGACGTGCGCGGTGCCGTTCACCGCCCCGGACAGGATCGCGGTGAGCGTGTCGGCGATCACCGGCTGGGTGCTGGGGATCTCCTGGCTGTGGTTGTGCACGTGGCTGAGCTTGACCACGGGAGCCCCGGCGAGGGCCAGCCCGCGCAGCGCCGCGTCGGGCTCCTCGGCGCCGCAGGACAGGTGGCAGGCGTCCAGGCAGACGCCGAGGTGATCGGAGTCGATGTCGCAGACCCGCTCAAGGGCCTGCTCGGTGGTCTCCAGCACACAGCCAGGCCAGGGCTCGAAGCCGACCCTGACCGTCTTGCCCGTGACGCTGTAGAGGCCGCGCAGCTCACGCGACAGCCGTTCGAGCCGGCGGGAGGCGATGGCGTGCAGGTCGGCGGGCCAGTCGCGGCGCCAGCCGATCGGGATCGTGGAGATGCTGCCCGACTCCACGTCGTCCGGCAGCAGGAACGCGAGGATCTTCGCCAGCGCCATGGTGTAGCGGTAGCGCTCGGGCTTGGCCCAGTCGGGTCCGGGAACCTCCTGGTTGCGTCCACCGGTGCCGTTCAGGCTGACGCACTCCAGGCCGCGTTCCTCCAGCGACCGGCGCAGCCGTACGAGCTCGATGCGATCGGCGATGAGGTGGTCCGCCACGGCAGGGGCGAGCCACAGGCCGACGCCCAGCCGTTCGACGCCCAGCTTCCTGCGCACCGGCACGGCGTAACGCGTGAGGTGGGCGATCAGGTTCTCCAGATCCTCGGCGGGATGTACGCCCGCGTTGTAGGCCAGGTGAACCAGCGTCCCGTCGTCGTGCAACAGGCGCATCAGGTGCCTCCAAGGCTTGTGCACTTCCGGACCGCCATTTCGCCCACAGGGCGTGTCCCGACCGCATGGGACTCCGGTCCTCCTACCGCCGGGATCTCTCCCGGGTGGACCGAGCTTCCCTCGTGCGCCCGGCCCTACGCGTCCGCCCCGCAGCGGATTGTCTGGTACGCCGCAGGGATGACATCCCGCCCGCACGCGCTCATGGCAGACCGCGAGCGGACTCTACAAAGTGTAGTACTACGTTCGGTGGCGTGATACCGGTTCTCGCCTTCTCGGCCCGAAGGTGACCGCACCGTGACCGAGGTACGGCGGAAAACGCCGAGAGGCGCCCCTCACGGAGCGCCCCTCGGGTGGAACGGGTTATCGCAGGCGGATCAGCGCTGGACCGCCTCCGCGATGGAGGCCGCCGAGTCCGGGACCGCCGGGCTCTTCGCCTCGCCGGCGAAGACGAACGTGGCGTTGTCGCCCTCGCCCTCGATGTCGATCTTGACGACCTGGCCGGGCCGCAGCTCGCCGTAGAGGATCTTCTCCGACAGCGTGTCCTCCAGCTCCCGCTGGATCGTGCGCCGCAGCGGACGGGCGCCCATCACCGGGTCGTACCCACGGTCGGCCAGCAGCTGCTTGGCGGCCTGGGTCAGCTCCAGGCCCATGTCGCGGTCCTTGAGCCGCTCGGCCACCTGGGCGAGCATCAGGTCCACGATCTGGATGATCTCCTTGGGCGTGAGCTGGTGGAAGACCACGATGTCGTCGACGCGGTTGAGGAACTCCGGCCGGAAGTGCTGCTTGAGCTCCTCCTGGACCTTCGACTTCATCCGGTCGTAGTTCGACTCGGTGTCGTTGGCGCGGGCGAACCCGACCCCGATGCCCTTGGAGATGTCGCGGGTGCCGAGGTTGGTCGTCATGATGATGACGGTGTTCTTGAAGTCCACCACCCGGCCCTGGGCGTCGGTCAGGCGACCGTCCTCCAGGATCTGCAGCAGGCTGTTGAAGATGTCGGGGTGGGCCTTCTCGATCTCGTCGAACAGGACCACAGAGAACGGCTTGCGCCGCACCTTCTCGGTCAGCTGGCCGCCCTCTTCGTACCCGACGTAACCGGGCGGGGAGCCGAACAGCCGCGAGACGGTGTGCTTCTCCATGAACTCCGACATGTCCAGCATGATCAGCGCGTCTTCGTCCCCGAACAGGAACTCCGCCAGCGCCTTGGACAGCTCGGTCTTACCCACACCCGACGGGCCGGCGAAGATGAACGACCCACCCGGACGGCGCGGGTCCTTCAGACCGGCCCTGGTCCGCCGGATCGACCGGGACAGACCCTTGATCGCGTCGTCCTGACCGATGATCCGCTTGTGCAGCTCGTCTTCCATCCGGAGCAGCCGCTGCGACTCCTCCTCGGTCAGCTTGAACACCGGGATGCCGGTGGCGGTGGCCAGGACCTCGGCGATGAGCTCCTCGGTCACCTCGGCCACGACATCCATGTCGCCGGCCTTCCACTCCTTCTCCCGCCGCTCCCGCTTGAGCTGCAGCTGCTTTTCCTGATCCCGCAACGCCGCGGCCTTCTCGAAGTCCTGCGCGTCGATCGCGGACTCCTTCTCCCGCCGCACATTCGCGATCTTCTCGTCGTACTCGCGCAGGTCCGGCGGCGCCGTCATCCGGCGAATCCGCATCCGCGACCCGGCCTCGTCGATCAGGTCGATCGCCTTGTCCGGCAGGAACCGGTCACTGATATACCGATCCGCCAACGTCGCGGCCGCCACCAGCGCGCCATCGGTGATCGACACCCGGTGATGCGCCTCGTAACGGTCCCGCAGACCCTTGAGGATCTCGATCGTGTGCGACAGCGACGGCTCGGCCACCTGGATCGGCTGGAACCGCCGCTCCAGCGCCGCGTCCTTCTCCAGGTGCTTGCGGTACTCGTCGAGCGTGGTGGCACCGATGGTCTGAAGCTCACCGCGGGCCAGCATCGGCTTGAGGATGCTGGCGGCGTCGATGGCGCCCTCGGCGGCGCCCGCGCCGACCAGCGTGTGCAGCTCGTCGATGAACAGAATGATGTCGCCGCGGGTGCGGATCTCCTTGAGCACCTTCTTCAGGCGCTCTTCGAAGTCACCGCGGTAGCGGGAACCGGCCACCAGCGCACCCAGGTCCAGGGTGTAGAGCTGCTTGTCCTTCAGCGTCTCGGGCACCTCACCCTTGACGATCTTCTGCGACAGCCCCTCCACCACGGCGGTCTTGCCCACACCGGGCTCACCCACCAGCACCGGGTTGTTCTTGGTCCTCCTGGACAGGACCTGCATGACCCGCTCGATCTCCTTGTCCCGGCCGATCACCGGGTCGAGCTTGCCCTCCCGCGCCGCCTGGGTCAGGTTGCGCCCGAACTGATCCAGCACAAGCGAGGTCGACGGCGCCGACTCCTGCGGCCCGCCCGCCGCCGCCGGCTCCTTGCCCTGATAGCCGTGCAGCAACTGAATGACCTGCTGACGCACCCTGTTCAGATCGGCGCCCAGCTTCACCAGCACCTGCGCCGCGACACCCTCACCCTCCCGGATCAACCCCAGAAGAATGTGCTCGGTGCCGATGTAGTTGTGCCCGAGCTGCAACGCCTCGCGCAGCGACAGCTCAAGAACCTTCTTGGCCCGCGGCGTGAAGGGGATGTGTCCCGACGGCGCCGACTGCCCCTGGCCGATGATCTCCTCGACCTGCTGGCGCACCCCCTCGAGACTGATCCCAAGGCTCTCCAGAGCCTTGGCCGCCACACCCTCACCCTCATGGATCAAGCCAAGAAGAATGTGCTCAGTACCGATGTAGTTGTGGTTGAGCATCCGGGCCTCTTCCTGGGCCAGGACGACAACCCGCCGCGCACGGTCGGTGAACCTCTCGAACATCTCGTCGCTCCTCACAGAGCGGTCAGGCGAGCACGGGAGATCCGGCCCGTCGTTCCGCATGGTAGCCCCGACCCAGCGACCCGCTCTCCTTGGCAGAAGGGTTCCCCAAGCGCAGGGCGTTCATGCTCTATCCAACCCCCTGCTGGGGGTGACATGTTCCCGATACGCCGCAAGCGAACGAGGTTTTAAGGGAGCACAAACACAATCGCGCGGTTATGCGATCGTCAGGTCCTCCGACGACCACCATAACCGCGCGATCAAGGTTGGAGTTAAGGAGTGTCCCGCAGATCTTGCCGTAGCGAGGATCGTCCAGGTGGGCGCATCGCAAGGCCGAGGAGGAGCCAATAGCGGAGCTATTGGCAACGACGGCAACGGAGCGAAGCGCCGCCTGGCCGACCGCAGTAGGCGGAAGATCTAAGGGACACGACCTTAGTGCGCGTCCTCGTACGCTTGGACGATCGAGGCGGCAATGCGGCCGCGCTCGCTCACGGGGTGTCCGTGAGCCTTCGCCCAGGCGCGGATCTCCGCGCTCTTCTCGCGGGTCATGGCTCGCTGGCCTCCACCGCCCGCACCACGACGGCGCCCACGGGCCTGCCCGCTGTCCGCGCGCCGCGCGCCGCCGACGAAAGGCGACAGGGCCTCGCGAAGCCGCTTCGCGTTGCCGTCGCTCAGGTCAATCTCATAAGACGTGCCGTCAATCGCGAAGGTGACCGTCTCATTGGCCTCGCCGCCATCGAGATCGTCGATGAGAATCACCTGCGTGTGCTTGGCCATCCGGCAATCCTTTCGCAGCCCATAGTTTGATTCGTCAGCCAAACATATACCCGGTTTCCCCCGGCTGACAATTCATGATTGCGGATTCTCAGGAACCTCTGAGTCCGGTGACTTCTCGCGTGGCTCCCGTGCCGTGTGGAGGCCCGCAGCGTCGGAACGTACCAACTTTACGATGCCGTAGACGACCGCGCCGGCGACGACCACGGAAGGTATCAAGGCGGACAATACCTCTGTCATTCTGCCTCGCTCGTGCCGGGGGTGTCATTAGGTGCACCCGAGGAAATTCCGAGGACGTGGCAAGGCCGCCGGCCTCTTGCCGGGCCGGGCGCCCTGATACGACCATAGCGCCGGGAGGGACCAGGCGCGCCTTCCGGGGTGCCCCTGGAGGGCCGGGGTAATCCCTCGTCTCTCCAGCGGCCTTACCGGATGCACTCGAAATCGTACCCAGAATGCCGACCCCGGCGGTCACCGATCCTGGGCCGTCCCGCCGTTTCGGCCGCTTGCGCGCTTCCGGCCAACGGCCGGCGACCGGGCCGCACGCCCCGGAGTTCCCTGCGGCCCATGCCGTAGCCGCAGGTGAGCGGCTTGCCGACCAGGACGAACCGGCACGGACGGACAAGTGTGAAGCGGCAAACACGCCCTGTGGAAAAGGCCTGACCGGGACGTACGGCCGTTGAAGAGCTCGGGGAAACGAGGAGCCCGTGTCGCGGCGGCCGGATCTTCACAAGGGGCCCGGCAGCCTTCTCGTACGGCGCGCACGCCTTGCGGGATATACGCGCAAGCAGATCACCACAGCCCGGAAGCCTCGTAAAAAGAGAGGACTGGCCGGTTCCGTCAAGATCGACGGGCCGGAGCTCTGAAGATCAAAAAAAGGAGCGGGGGCACAATCACGTGGACGGCCCGGGCGGCCGTGGCGTCAGAGTTTCCCACGGCCAAACGATCCCCGCATTCCGCGGACGCCGCCTGCGGCCGGGTAGAGCGGGTGGGCTTCCGGGAGCGCCATAAGGGCCTGTGCGGCTCCATACGGCCCCATAAGCGCCCCTGACGGTTCCTTAAGCCGCCCGTGGGCGGATATGACCCGGACAGGCGGCGAGGGCGAGTCTTAAGGATTGGCGCCGGGGGCGGTCTCGCGGTCATTGGGCACCTCTCGGGACGGTGAACCCAAGCATGGCATGCCCGGGCGGCCCCGCAAGGTTTTTCCGTCACAGCCGGGTGAGCGGGCGGTGCGGACGGAGCCATAGCGGCCCATAGAAAAACGGGGCCGATGGTCCGTTCCATCGGCCCCGTCTGTCGTCGTTACTTGACCTTCACCACCACGGTGTTGGCGACCTTGTCATGCAGCGCCTGTTGCAACGGCTTGTCCCACAGCAGCCACAGCACGTTCAGAAGGGAGGCGATGCTCGCGAGGTAGCTGATAACGGGAATCCACTGCAGGAACTCGAAAGCGAAGAGCACGCCGGCGCGCTTGACCGCCACGTCCTGGGGAAGCCCGCCCGCGTCGAGAGTGCCGCCGACCGGAACGACCTTGATGCCCATGATTTTCTTGCCGAGCGTCTGCCCTTGCGCCCGCAGCATGAGGAATTCGTAGGCGACCATGACGAGTCCGCCCAGGATCGCCGTGAGCAGTGACGCCAGGAAGGCACCGCTTCCGGGGTTGTAAACCCCGGTCGTTATGTCGATGCTCGCGTTGGTCACAACGATTCCCCTGATCACGAGCATGATGATGCTGAAGGGGATACCGATGATCACGCCGTCGATGATGCGGGCGACGAGACGCTGCCACCATTCCGCGAGCGGAGCCGGGGCGCCGGGCGGAATCGGCCCCGCGGCCGGGTACGGCTGGCCGAAGGCGGGCTGACCATAGGCCTGCTGGCCGTAACCGGGCTGCTGGCCGTAGCCCTGCTGCTGGCCCTGCTGGGCGCCCTGACCCTGCTGGCCGTACTGCTGCTGCTGCCCGTAGCCCTGCTGCTGGCCGTACTGCTGCTGGCCATAGCCCTGCTGCTGACCATAGGCCTGCTGGCCGTAACCGGGCTGCTGGCCGTAGCCCTGCTGCTGGCCCTGCTGGGCGCCCTGACCCTGCTGGCCGTACTGCTGCTGCTGGCCCTGCTGGGCGCCATAGCCCTGCTGCTGGCCGTAGTCCTGTGGGGCGGCCTGCTGGCCGTAGCCGCCCTGGGACGGCTGGCCGTACTGCTGCTGCTGGCCCTGCTGGGCGCCGTAGCCCTGCTGCCCGTACTGCTGGCCGTAGCCCTGCTGCGGACCGGTCTGGCCATAAGCCTGCTGGCCATAACCCTGCTGTGGGCCGGTCTGGCCATAACCCTGCTGGCCATAACCCTGCTGTGGGCCGGTCTGGCCATGACCTTGCTGGCCGTACTGCTGCTGCCCGTAGCCCTGCTGCTGGGCGGCCTCCTGTCCGTAGCCCTGCTGCGGGCCGGTCTGGCCGTACCCCTGCTGGCCGTACTGCTGCTGCTGGCCCTGCTGGGCGCCATAGCCCTGCTGCTGGCCGTAGCCGCCCTGGGCGGGGTCGTAGCCGGGCGGCTGCTGCGGACCCGTGTGCTGCCCGGAGTGGCGATAGCTGACGACCGTGACGTCGGGGTCGTAGTCCTGGGGCTGTCTGTCCGTGCTGTACCCGGGGTTCGATGACGGCGGTGGCGTTCCGTCCGACTCGTCCTGGGGGTACGGCGGCTGTCCGGTGCTCACCGTGTCACCTCGTTTCGAAGACGCATGCGCCGCACGTCTGTAGCACACGCTGATATTGCCAAAAGTAGCGACAGGTGTATCAACAGTCACCTTTGCAGCAGACGACAATTGTCGTCAAGATCAGTGATCAATGCCCATCAAAGGTGATCAACGACGGTCGAGGTGCAGCAACATCCGGGTGTTCCCCAGCGTGTTCGGCTTGACGTGCTCCAGGTCGAGAAACTCGGCGACGCCCTCGTCGTACGACGCGAGCAGTTCCGCGTACACCTCAGGAGAGACCGGGGTGCCCTGGATGGGCCTGAAGCCGTGCCGGGCGAAGAATTCCACCGCGAACGTGAGGCAGAAGACCCTCCGCACGCCGAGGTCGTTGGCGGTCTCGATGAGCGCGGCGACGATCCGATGGCCGATGCCCCCGCGGCGTGCCGCGGGGTCCACCGCGACGGTCCTGATCTCGGCCAGGTCCTCCCACAGCACGTGGAGCGCGCCGCAGCCGACGATCTGCCCGTCCGTCTCGGCCACCCAGAACTCCTGGACGTCCTCGTACAGCGTGACCGTGCTCTTCTTGAGCAGGCGGGGACCTACGCCCGAATACGCGTCGACGAGGCTCCGGATCGCCCGGACGTCCGGCGTCCTGGCCCGGCGCACCGTCACGGCCGTGGCACCCGATCCGCTGGATGTCTGCGCGGCGACCTGCTCCATGGACGGCCAGCCTAGCCGGACCGCGGCCGATCCCACGCGGCCGGGCGCGGAGCGTCTCCCCACGGATAACGGTCATTCCCAAACGCCATACCCGACATGAGGCCTGACCCTCCGTAGCCGCCAGGATACGGACGGATGCAGGGCCGCACCCTGAGACGGCCGTTCCGGTTCGTCCCACTTTTTTCAACAGTCCCAGCGGCACTTCCAAAGCCCCAGATCGCCCTATACCCAGGTGAACGCGGACGTATCACTACTGAGCTCGTGACCCGACTGTGATCGTTTGGTTGTCAAACGTAGACGGGTTTCGGAGTTCTGGTTGAGCAAGAACTCGCCGTGCACTATCGTCCAGCGACGATGCCGGTCATCGTGAGCGCTCACGGCGACCGGGCGCCGAATCTTCGAAGCACCGAGTGCGAAGGGGAGCCGGGGACCCAACTGCAGGATCAGGATCGGTTCGATCTCAGATCGTCAAGGGGTGAATCCACCAAGGTAGGGCTACTCCGGCCCGAACCCGTCAGCTAACCCGGTAGGCGCTCAGAAGTGCTCCGCCGTACGGCCCGTCTCGACGACGGCCCGCCGCGGGGCGCACGTGGGAGAGGAGCTCGGTTGCGCATGCGTGGAGGACGGCCGGCGGGCAGGCACGCCCGCCGCCGACGGTCCGGATCCGGCACGGCCGGTCCGGGTGCCATCCGCCGCTTGGCGTTCGTCGGCGTCGCACTCACCGCGATCACGGTCGGCGCCCCGGTGGTCCGCGCCACCGCCGACCCCAAGCCGAGCCTCAAGGAGCTCACCGCGCAGGTCGAGAGCCTCTACACCGAGATCGAGACCCTCACCGAGCAGTACAACGGCGAGCGGGTGCGTCTGAAGGCGGCAGAGCGGTCCGCCGACCTCGCCAAGAAGAACCTCGCCAAGAGCGAGGCGGAGCTGGAGGTCCGCCGGCAGAAGGCGAGCGCCTTCGCGCAGCACTCCTACATGACCAACGGGCTCGGCAACGCGCTCGTGCTCATCGACAGCGACGCCGACCCGCGGCGGTACCTGGACCAGGCCTCCACGACGTACGCGCTGGAGCTGCAGGAGAGCCAGGAGGTCGCCGAGGTCACCAAGGCCATGGACGCCGCCGCACGGGCCAGGGAGAGCGCCTCCGCGCGGCAGGCCGAGGTCAAGAAGCTCCTCAGCGGCCTCGACTCGCGGCGCGACAAGATCACCAAGCTGATCAAGACGACCGAGAGCAGTCTCTACCGGCAGGTCTCCCAGACGGTCGGCACCGAGACGCGCAGCAGGATGGCGTTCCCCATCGTGGGCGACGGCAAGGCCTCCCAGGCGGCGCGCTGGGCCCTCAGGCAGCAGCTCAAGCCGTACGTGTGGGGCGCCGAGGGGCCCGGCTCCTTCGACTGCTCGGGCCTGGTCATGGCGGCCTACCAGTCCGTCGGCATCAGCCTGCCCCACTACACGGGCGACCAGTGGACGGCCGGCACGCACATCTCCCGCGACCAGCTCCGCCCCGGCGACCTGGTCTTCTTCTACTCCGACCTGCACCACGTGGGCATCTACATCGGCGGTGGCTACATGATCCACGCGCCGCGCACGGGAGACGTCATCCACATCGCGAAGATCGCCGGGCGGCCGTTCGCGGGAGCGGTGCGCGTCGCCGACTGAGCCCTTCCTCCATAGAGGGGCGAGGGCGGAGCGCGGTCAGATGAGGCGGCGGCGTGCCGCCCAGGCGACGGCCTCGATCGCGGTCGCGACGCCGATCCGGTCGCAGATGCACCGCAGCCGGCGCCGCACGGTGCGCCCGCTGACGTCGAGACTGCGGCCCACCCGGTCGGCGGTCACGCCCTTGGCCAGCTCCGCGAGGAGAAGCAGATCCTCTTCGGTGAGACCGGCACGCTCAAGGTCCGAGGCGAGATTGTCACCTCGGTAGACGACCTCGGGAACACCCATCGTCCGCCCTCCCCCACGACGATGCTTCGTCGGCCCACCCTTCAGGGAAGGTAAACGCCTGCCATGAAGGTCGTCAAGGTTAGGAGTCGGGACGCCGGTCGTACGCCTCGCGGGCCGCCTCGACGTCCTCCATGTGGACCTCCGCCCAGCGCTTGATCGCTTCCAGCAGCGGCATCAGGTCCTCGCCCAGGCGCGTGAGCCGGTAGTCGACCCGGACCGGCACCGAGGGGGTGATCGTGCGGGAGACCAGGCCGTCGCGCTCCATCCTCCGCAGCGTCTGCGTGAGCATCTTCTGGCTGACACCGGCGATCGTCCTCGCCAGTTCTCTTTAGCGGAGAGGGCCGTGGGCGAGCGCCGTGAGCGCCAGGCTCACCCACTTGTCGCTGAGGGTGTCGAGCAGCTTCCGCGACGGGCAGCGTCGCGACGCACGCGTTGTATCGCTGACGCGCCTCCTCGCGCCGCCCGGCCGCCGTCTGAGTGCCCATCGGCACCTACTCGCTGGAGCGGGCGGCCGAGGCGCACGAACGCCTGCGGAGGGGCGGCCTGCGCGGCCGCCTGGTCCTGCTGCCGTGACGCACGGGCCGCGGGCCGGACGGCCATGCCGTCCGGCCCGCGCCCAGGAGGTCAGGAGACAGCGAGATCAGCCACGACCGAGCAGCTCGCGCACCCGGTCGCGGCCCACGGCCAGCAGCAGCGTGGGCAGCCGCGGGCCGGTGTCGCGGCCGACGAGCAGCCGGTAGAGCAGGGCGAAGAACGCGCGCTGGGCCGACTTCAGCTCGGGCGTGGCCGCCTTGGCGTCCATGTCGAGCCCGGCCTGCACCTTCGGCACGCCGTAGACGAGCGTGGTCAGCCCGTCGAGCGACCAGTGCTCGTCGAGGCCCTCCGCCAGCAGGCGCAGCGACTCCCGATCCTGCTCGCCGAGCGTGTCGAGCAGTTCCTTGTCGGGCGTCTCGCGCACCTGCGTGCGGTCCTCCGCGGGCACGTAGGTGTTCACCCAGTGCTGGGCGCGGTCGAGCCGCGGCCGCAGCTCGTCCAGCCCGGCGATCTCCGGGTCGAACGCGCGCAGGATGCGCAGCGTCTGCTCCTCGTGCCCGGTGGCGATGTCCACGACCGAGGCGAGCGTCCGGTAGGGCAGCCGCCGCGGCGTCTCCGGCAGGGCCCGGGAGGCCGTGGTCGACGCGCGGCGGTAGGCCGACTGGTCGGCCGGCAGCGCCGTGCCGTCCTGCACCTTCTTGGTCAGCGTGTCCCACTCGTCGTACATCCGCTGGATCTCCTGGTCGAAGGAGACCTTGAACGACTGGTTGGGGCGGCGGCGGGCGTACAGCCAGCGCAGCAGCGCGGGCTCCATGATCGACAGAGCGTCGGCCGGGGTCGGCACGCCACCCTTGGAGCTGCTCATCTTGGCCATGCCGCTGATGCCGACGAAGGCGTACATCGGCCCGATCGGCTGCGGGGCGCCGAACACCTCGCGGACGATCTGGCCGCCGACGACGAACGACGAGCCCGGCGAGCTGTGGTCCACACCCGACGGCTCGAAGACCACGCCCTCGTAGGCCCAGCGCATCGGCCAGTCGACCTTCCACACCAGCTTGCCCCGGGTGTGCTCGGACAGCAGGACGGTCTCACCGTGGCCGCACACGCAGGTGTAGGACATCGCGGTGGTCTCGTCGTCGTACGACGTGACCGTGGTCAGGTCGCGGTCGCAGACCGAGCAGTAGGGCTTGTAGGGGTAGTAGCCCCCGGCGCCGGAGCCGTCGTCCTCGCTCGCGGCCCCCGAGCCCTCGAGGGCGGCGGCCTCGTCGGCGTCCGCGACCTCCTTGGCCTTCGCCTTCTTGGTGCGGTACTGGTCGAGGATCGCGTCGATCCCCCGCCGCTCGCGCATCGCGAGCAGCACCTGCTCCCGGTACGCCCCGGAGGTGTACATCTGCGTCTGGCTGATGCCCTGGAACTCCACGCCGAGGTCGTTGAGCGCGGCGATCATCGGCGCCTTGAAGTGCTCGGCCCAGTTCGGGTATTCGCTGCCGGGCGGGGCCGGGACCGAGGTCAGCGGCTTGCCGATGTGCTCGTTCCACGCGGGGTCGATGCCCACGGGAACCTTGCGGAAGCGGTCGAAGTCGTCCCACGAGATGATGTGCACGCACTCGTACCCGCGCCGCCTGATCTCGTCGGCCACCAGGTGCGGGGTCATGACCTCGCGCAGGTTGCCCAGGTGGATCGGGCCGGACGGGCTGAGGCCTGACGCGCAGACGACGGGTTTGCCCGGTGCGCGCCGTTCAGCCTCGGCGATGACCTCATCGGCGAAACGCGCCACCCAGTCGGCGTCCATCACGTCAGTCCTCTCTGAACGGGATCCTGCCTTCTATGGTCCCGTACGCGAGGGAGTCGTCAGGACGCGTTCCGGGCGTAGACCAGCCGCAGGCCGATCAGCGTGAGCCAGGGCTCGTGCACGTCGATCGTACGGGCCTCTCCGATGACGAGCGGCGCACCTGTGCCCGTGGCGACCACGGTGACGTCGTCGGGATCGGAGGCCAGCTCGGCCGTCATGCGGTCCACGATGCCGTCGACCAGGCCCGCGAAGCCGTAGATGATGCCCGACTGGAGCGCCTCCACGGTGTTCTTGGCGATCACCGACCGCGGCCGGACCAGCTCCACCTTGTGGAGCTGGGCCCCTGCCGTGGCCAGCGCGTCCACCGAGATCTCCAGGCCGGGGGCGGTCACCGCGCCGACGTACTCGCCCCGGGCCGAGACGGCGTCGAACGAGGTGGCCGTGCCGAAGTCCACGATCACGCACGGCCCGCCGTACAGGGTGGTGGCGGCGAGCGCGTTCACGATGCGGTCGCTGCCGACCTCCTTGGGGTTGTCCATCCGGACCGGTACGCCGGTGCGCACGCCCGGCTCGACGACCACCGCCGTGACGTCGCCGTAGTAGCGCCGGGACATCTCCCGCATCTCGTTGAGCACCGACGGGACCGTGGAGCAGATCGCGATTCCGCTGATATCGGCGTCCTTGAGCAGCGGCGACTGCCCCAGGAGACCCTGGAGCACCACCGCGATCTCGTCCGCCGTACGGCGGGGGTCGGTGGCGATCCGCCAGTGCTCGATCACCTCTTCACCCTCGAACAGGCCCAGCACCGTGTGGGTGTTGCTGACGTCGATGGTGAGCAGCATTCCCTGATTATGCATCACGAAGATCTAGGCCAAGGTCGAGTGCCGGGGCCGAGTGCGTGAGAGCGCCGACGGCCAGGTAGTCGACCCCGGTCTCGGCCACCGCGCGGGCCGCGTCCAGGGTCAGCCCGCCGCTCGACTCCAGCCGCGCCCGCCCGGCCACCAGCCGTACGGCCTCGGCGAGCTGGTCCACGGTGAAGTTGTCGAGCAGGATCTCGTCGGCGCCCTCGGCCAGAACCGGCTCGATCTGGTCGATCCGGTCCACCTCGACCTCGATCGGCAGGCCGGGGAAGGCCTGCCGTACGGCCCGGAACGCCTCGGCGACGCCTCCGGCGGCGACGACGTGGTTGTCCTTGATCAGGGCGGCGTCGTGCAGGCCCATCCGATGGTTGACCCCGCCGCCGGCCCGGACGGCATACTTCTCCAGGGCCCGCAGACCGGGCAGGGTCTTGCGGCTGTCGCGGATGCGGGCGCCGGTGCCCTCGACGGCGTCCACCCAGCGGCGGGTCTGGGTGGCGACGCCGGACAGGTGGGTGAGGAAGTTGAGCGCGGTGCGCTCCATCGTCAGCAGGTCCCGAGTGGCGCCCCGCACGGTCATGACCACGTCGCCGGGGCGCACGCGGTCGCCGTCGACGGCCTGCCGCTCGACTTCTACCGGCCCGGCGGCCTGGCGGAAGACGGCCTCGGCCACGGCCAGGCCGGCGAGCACGCCCTCCTTCCGGGCGACCACGTCGGCCACGGCCCGCTGGCCGGCGGGGATGGTGGCGACCGAGGTCACGTCCTGCCCCCCGGCCAGGTCCTCCTCCAGCGCGGCCCGGACGAGCCGCAGCACGGCGTCCGGGTCGAGGCCGGCCTTCTCCAGCTCGGTCCGCGGTTCCTCGTGTGGCGTGTACGTCAAGGTCAGTCCCTCCGCCGTCAGGGCGATGTCGATGTGCGCCCGCCAGCGGGCGTCGTCGCGGTCGGGGTGGTCCTCCCGCCAGTGCGAGCCGCGGGTCTCCTCGCGCACGGCCGCCGCGGCGACCAGCGCGGAGGCCACCGTGAGGAGGTTGGTCGCCTCCCACGACTCCGTGCAGGGCTCGACCTCGACCGGCGTCCAGCGGGCGTCAGAGAGCGCGCGAGCGACCTGCGCGAGGCTCCGGTCGCTGCGCAGCACCCCGGCGCCCCGGCTCATGTGGCTCTGGATCCTCGGCCGCGTACGCGGGTCCACCAGGCCCTCGGGCCGGTCGTCGGCCGGGGCGGGCTCGCACGGGGTGAGGTCGCGGGCGGCCAGATCGGCGGCGATGCGCTCGCCGTAGACGAGCCCTTCCAGAAGGGAGTTGGAGGCCAGCCGGTTGGCGCCGTGCACGCCCGTGCAGGCCGCCTCTCCGCAGGCGTACAGGCCGGGCACGCTGGTCCTGCCGTACAGGTCGGTGCGCACGCCGCCGCTCGCGTAGTGGGCGGCAGGGGCGACGGGGATGGGCTCGGTGACGGGGTCGATGCCGTGCTCGCGGCAGACGGCGAGGATCGTGGGGAACCTGGAGCGCCACTTCTCCTCGCCGAAGTGGGTGGCGTCGAGGTAGACGTGGTCGGCGCCGGTCCGCGCCATCTGGCGCATGATCGCCTTGGCGACCACGTCGCGGGGCGCGAGGTCGGCCAGCTCGTGCACGCCCCGCATGAAGCGCTCGTTGTTCGAGTCGATCAGCACGGCGCCCTCGCCGCGCACCGCCTCGGAGACGAGAGGCTGCTGGCCGGTGGAGCCCTCTCCCAGCCACAGGACCGTGGGGTGGAACTGCACGAACTCGATGTCCCTGACCACCGCGCCCGCCCGCAGGGCCAGCGCCACACCGTCCCCGGTGGACACGACCGGGTTGGTGGTGGCCGCGTAGACCTGGCCCATGCCGCCGCTGGCCAGCACCACGGCCCCGGCCCGTACGGCGCCGACGCCGTCGCGGGCGCCCTCCCCCATCACGTGGAGCGTGACCCCGCAGGCGCGGCCCTCGGCGTCGAGGAGGAGGTCGAGGGCGAGGGCGTGCTCGATGACCTCGATGCGGGGCTCGGCCAGCACCGCCTCGGCCAGGGCCCGCTGCACCTCGGCGCCGGTGGCGTCGCCGCCCGCGTGCACGATGCGGTTGCGGCGGTGGCCGCCCTCACGGGTGAGCTGCAGCTCGCCGTCGGTGCCGCGGTCGAACTCTGCGCCGTGGCTCATCAGCCGCTTCAGCGCGTCGGGGCCCTCGGTGACCAGGACGCGTACGGCCTCCTCGTCGCACAGGCCGACCCCGGCGACGAGCGTGTCCCTCAGGTGCTCGTCGGGGGTGTCCTCAGGGTCGAGAACGGCGGCGATGCCGCCCTGGGCCCAGCGGGTGGACCCGGCCGACAGCACGTCCTTGGTGACCACGAGCACGCGCGCCCGGGGGTCGAGTTCGACGTGGCGCAGCGCCACGGTGAGGCCGGCGATGCCGGACCCGATCACGACTGTGTCGGCCTCGACGGTCCAGCCGGGTGCGGGGGCGGTGAGTCTGCGTGCGAGCGCCACCATGAGGGGATCCCCTTTCGTCACAATGACGATAACGCCCCCCGGGTGATGGTGACGCCCCGGCCCCTCCTATAAACGGTCCCCCTGGCCACGGCCGTCCGGGCCACCCGCGCCCGCCGCATGGCCGGTGCAGAGCTGGGTGGCCAGAGTGGCGTAGGCCCATTCCTCCCATCGGTCCGTCGACCAGCCGCGGTCCTGGACGAAGAGCAGGTACAGCTGCGGGCTGAGCAGGCAGAACAGCAGGTCCGCGGCCATCTCGACGGAGACGTCGGGCCGGGCGCCGGGTTTGCCGGCCAGCGCCTGGGCCGCGGCGTGCTGCACGATGTAGCGCGGATCGGGGCCGTCGGGCCATTGCGCGGCGATCTGCGGGTCGGTGGCCGCGGCCGACTCGATGAGCGGCATGATCGGGGCGACCCGGCCGAGGATCTCGGCGGCGCCCTGAACGTGCGCGCGCAGCTGGTCGGCCGCGGTGGGCGCGGCGCACGCGGCGCGGAACCATTCACGGTCCATGGTGGCCACCGGTTCGGCGTCCCCGGCGATGGACGTGTCGACGACGTCCTTGAACAGCGTGCGCTTGTTGCCGAAGACGAAGTAGACCGTCTGAACGGCCACGCCCGCCCGGTCGGCGACCTCCTGCAGGCTCGTCGCCCCATAGCCCTGCGCGACGAACAGCTCCCGCGCCGCCTGGATGACCTTCTCCCGGGTGCGGCGTGAGCGCCCGGCCCGTTTGTCCGGCCTCTTGACGGTGTCCATGGCACGAGTATATCTCTAGAGTTCGTCACTAGAGTTTAACTCTAAGAACTTGGAGCGGATCATGGACAAGGCGAACACTGCTCAGGGCCCGGACGCGGACGAGGAGGCCGTACGCCGAGAACTGGAGAGGTACTACCTCGCCGGCAAGCCGCCGTGGGACACCGGCGTGACGCCGCCCGAGTTGGTCGCCCTGATCGAGGGGCACGATGCGCTGCCGCCCGGCCGCGCTCTGGAGCTCGGCTGCGGCACCGGAACCAACGCCGTCTATCTGGCCCGGCACGGCTGGGAGGTCGCGGCCGTCGACATGATCGACCGCGCGATCGAGCAGGCCCGCGAGAAGGTCGACGCGGCGGGAGTGGCCGTACGGCTGCTGCACGGGGACGCCACCCGGCTCGACGAGCTGGACGCGCCCGGCCCCTACGACCTGTTCTTCGACCTGAGCTGCTACTGCGGCATCCCGCCGCACCGCCGCGACGCCTACGCCGCCGGGCTCACCCGCCGCGCCGCTCCCGGCGCACGGCTGCTGATGTTCGGCTACGGCCCCGGAACGCTCGACGACACGTTCTCCGGCGTCACCGCCGACGAGCTGCGTGCCAGGTTCGCCGGCTGGGAGCTTGTCGACGTCACACCCGGGACGAACCCGTTCCCCACCTTCTGGTTCACACTGCGGGCCGGGGCAGCCTGAGCCGCTGCGCCCCCTACAGCGTCAGGACCATGTTGTCGATCAGGCGGGTGGTGCCCACCTTGGCGGCCACGGCCAGGATCGCCTCGCCCCGGTGGTCGTCGCCGACCGGCGCGAACGTCGCGGGGTCGGCCAGGATCAGGTAGTCGAGCAGCAGCGGCGGGTCGAAGCGTGCCGCCTCCTCCAGCACGGCCCGCGCGGCGTCGAGGATTCCGGCCGGCCCTGCTGCCTGGCCTCGCGCCGCGCCGGCCCGCAGCGCCCGCGACAGCGCGAGCGCGGTGCGGCGGTCGGCCTCGGACAGATACCTGTTGCGGCTCGACAGCGCGAGGCCGTCGGGCTCCCGCACGGTCGGGGCTCCGACGACCGACACCGGGACGTCGAGGTCGGCCACCATCCGCCGGATCAGCGCGAGCTGCTGGGCGTCCTTCTGCCCGAAGACCGCGACGTCCGGCCGCACCAGGTTGAACAGCTTGAGCACCACGGTCAGCACGCCGTCGAAGTGGCCGGGCCGGAAGGCGCCCTCGACCACCCCGCCCATGCCGCCGGCCGAAACCTCCACCTGGCGGTCCGGCAGGTACATGTCCTCGGCCGAGGGCGCGAAGACCACGCCCACGCCCTCCTCCTCGCACACCCGGAGGTCGGCGTCGAACGTACGGGGATAGCGGGAGAAGTCCTCGCTGGGGCCGAACTGCAGGGGATTGACGAACACGCTCACCACCACGTGGTCGGCGTGCTCGCGCGCCAGCCGCATCAGCGACCGGTGACCCTCGTGGAGCGCGCCCATCGTGGGGACCAGGGCGATCCTCCCGGGGCCGAGCGCGTCCCTCGCCTTGTCGAGGACGGCGCGGTCGGCGGCGACGGTCAGGTCCATATGTTCCCTCCCAGGGCGTCCAGCAGGCGTTCGGCCGCCTCCGGCTTGAGCAGGCCCGCCGCGAGCGCCCGGTCGGCGGTGAGCCTCGCGAGGGCGACGTACGCGTCCGCGGCCTCGGGGGCGGCCAGGATGAGCGCGTCCACGTGCTTGCGCACGGTGCCCGCGTCGCCGCGCACCACGGGCCCGGTGAGCCCGCTGATGCCCAGGCGCAGCACGTTGTCGAGTGCCGCGCTCAGCAGCGGGCCGAGCATCCGGCCCGGATGCTCCACGCCGATCTTCGCGAGCAGCTCCTGAGACTCGGCGACGAGCGTCACCATGTGGTTCGCGGCGCCGGCCAGGGCGGCGTGGTAGAGCGGGCGATCGTGATCGGCGATCCACACCGGCTCGCCGCCCATCTCGATCACCAGCGCCTCGGCCACCGGCCGCAGCAGGTCGGGCGCCGTGACGCCGAACGAGCAGCCGTTGAGCCGGGTCAGGTCGTCGCTCCTGCCGGTGAACGTCATCACGGGGTGCAGCGCGAGCGGCAGCGCCCCCGCCTCGGCCGCGGGATCGAGCACGCCCAGGCCGTACGCGCCGCTGGCGTGCACGAGCAGCTTGCCGCGCAGGTCGGCGCCGGTGGCGGCGAGGCCGGAGACGAGGCCGGGCAGCACGTCGTCCGGCACGGTCAGCAGCACGAGCTCGGACCGGGCGATCACCTCGTCCGGCCTGCTGAGCTTCATGCCGAGGCGGTCGGCGGCCCGCCGCGCCGACGCGTCGGACACGCCGCTGGCCGCCACCACCCGATGACCCGCGAGCATGAGCGCGGCTCCGAGCACGGAACCAACCCGTCCCGCGCCGAGCACTCCCACGGCGAGCCGCGCCGGGCGGTCACTAGTGTCCATGACGCCTCCCCTCGCTTCAGCGTAGCGGCGGCGCTTCCGCCGGCCCGGGCGTGGCCCAACGGTCGGATTTTGTCCCGTTTCTCACGGCCCTATGTTGAGCCATAAGTACGAAAGTGACTACTTTTCGTCACGCCATCGGCGTGTCGGTAACGTGGGGCGCTGTGGAGGTCACCTGGCGGGAGGCCATGCGACGGGCGCTCTACGGCGCGGAGGGCTTCTATCTGCGGGAGCGCCCCGACCGGCATTTCCGCACGTCGGTGCATGCCTCGCCGGTCTTCGCCGAGGCGGTGCTGTGCCTGCTCCGGCAGGTCCACACCACCCTCGGGCGGCCCGATCCGGTCGATCTCGTGGACATGGGCAGCGGCAACGGCCTGCTGGCCGCCCGGGTGCTGGCCGCCGCGCCGCCGGACCTCGCGGCGCGGCTGCGCGTCACCGCCGTCGACCTGTCCCCCCGGCCCGGCGATCTCGACCCCCGCGTCGCCTGGGAGCCGGAGGCGCCGTGCGGGATCACCGGCCTGGTGATCGCCAACGAGTGGCTGGACAACGTGCCGCTCGACGTCGCCGAGATGACGCCGGACGGCCCGCGCCTGGTGCTCGTGGACACCTCGACCGGCGACGAACGGCTCGGGCCCGCTCCCGGCCCCGAGGATCTGGCCTGGCTGGAACGCTGGTGGCCGCTGCGCTCACCGGGGGAACGCGCCGAGATCGGCCGCCCCCGCGACGAGGCGTGGGCCTCGCTGATCACGCGGCTGGCGCGCGGCACGGCGGTCGCCGTGGACTACGCCCATCAGGCCGGGCGGCGGCCCCCGCTCGGCACGGTCACCGGATATCGCGACGGCTCGGTGGTGCCGGCCACACCGGACGGGTCGTGCGACATCACCGCCCACGTCGCGCTGGACGCCTGCGCGGCGGCCGGCGAGCGGGTGGGGGCGGAGGCGACCACGCTCACCACGCAGCGGGAGGCGCTGCGGGACCTGGGGGTCACCGGCGCCCGGCCGCCGCTCGCGCTCGCGTCCGCCGATCCCGCCGGGTACGTACGCGCGCTCGGCCGGGCCTCCCAGGAGGCGGAGCTGATCGACCCGGCCGGTCTCGGCGGCTTCGGCTGGCTCAGCCAGGTCGTCAGACGGTGACCTTGAGCGATTCCAGGCCGCGCATGATGTAGCTGGGCTTCCAGGCAGGCTCCTCGGCGAGCTCCAGCTTGGGCGCCAGCCGCAGCAGGACGCCGAACGACTCCGCCATCTCGACCCGCGCGAGCGGCGCGCCGAGGCAGAAATGGATGCCGGCGCCGAACGAGATGTGCGGGTTGTCCGCCCGGCCGAGGTCGAGACGGTCCGGGTCGGCGAAGACCTCGGGGTCCCGGTTCGCCGAGCCGAACAGCAGCGCGATCTCCACGCCCTGGGGGATCGTCACCCCGCCGACCTCGATGTCCTCCAGCACCCACCGCTCGAACATCTGCGCCGGGGTGTCGTAGCGCAGCAGTTCCTCGACCGCCGTCGGCATCAGGCCGGGGTCGGCGCGCAGCCGCTCCAGCTCACCCGGGTTGCGGAACAGCGCCCACCACCCGCTGCCGGTGGCGTTGACCGTGGCCTCGTGCCCGGCGTTGAGCAGCAGCACACAGGTGCCGATCAGCTCGTCCTCGGTCAGCCGGTCCCCGTCGTCCACCACCTGGGCCAGCGCCGAGATCATGTCGTCGCCCGGCCGCTCCCTGCGCGCCCTGGCCAGCCCGCGCAGGTATTCGGCGAACTCCGTCGCCGCGCGTACGGCCGTGTGCTGGGCCTCCAGCGAGGGGTTCAGCTCGTACATCCCGCAGATGTCGGCCGACCAGGGGCGCAGGAGGTCTCGGTCGGCCTCGGGCACGCCCAGCATCTCGGCGATCACGGTGACCGGCAGCGGCTCGGCCACCTCGGCCAGCAGATCGCCGCCGCCGCGCTCGACCAGCCCCTCGGTCAGCTCGGTCGCGATCTTCCGTACGCGGGGACGCAGCGACTCGACCATGCGTGGCGTGAACGCCTTGGACACCAGGCGGCGCAGCCGCGTGTGGATCGGCGGCTCGACGTCGAGCATCCCGGCCCGCACCACCCGCCAGAACGGTTCCTGGAACTCCGGCTCGGGCTCGCGGCCGAACGCCTCGTGCGTCGCCACGTGCAGATAGGACCGGCCGAGGCGCCGGTCGCGCAGCAGCGCGTTCACATCCGCGTGGCGGGCGATCAGCCACTGCCCCGTCGGCTCGAAGAAGCTGACCGGCTCGTTGTCGCGCAGGTCACGGTAGGCGTCGTAGGGGTACGCGATGAACTCGGCATTCCAGGGATCAAACTTCACAATGGACAACAATACGGATGAAAGACCTCGCCTGGGAGTACGGGCGTGCGGGTCCTTCATGGCATAGGTTGGTGCGATGCCGAAGCGCCGCGAACAGCACCGCAGAGAACCCCGCGAGCTCGGCGAATTGCCCTACGCCGATCACCTCGAACCGTTCGACGGGCGGCTCGCTCAGGGCGGCGACTACGACACGGTCCTGTTCGACGGGCAGGAGTTCGAGGACGCCGAGGCCTCCAACGCCCGGTTCATCGAATCGGCCTTCACCTCGGTGACGTTCGTCGGCGGCCGCTATCGGCGCGCCCGTTTCTCGGACGTGTGGCTCAACGGCGTGCGCTGGGTGGGCGGCGACCTCACCGAGTCCGCCTGGGCGGACGCGGAGATCATCATGAGCGCCCCGGCCGGCACGGCGCTGCCCGGCGCCGAGATGAGCCATGTGACCTTCCACCGGTGCAAGCTCGACTCGGTCAACCTCCGCGCGGCCGACCTGCGGGAGGTCTCGTTCGTCGAGTGCACGCTGCGCGACGTGGATTTCGCGGGCGCCACGCTGACCGGCGTCACCTTCCCCGGCTCCACGCTGGAACGGGTGCGGTTCGACAAGGCGCGCATGTTCCGGGTCGACCTGCGGGGCGCCGTGTCCCTGGGCATCTCCGACGGCTACGACGCGCTGCGCGGCGCGACCATCAGCGGCGTCCAGCTGATGGAACTCGCGCCGATGTTCGCCCACATCCTGGGCGTCACGGTCGACAACGACTGAATCCGCGTGGGTCGCCCGCACTTGCGGCCGGGGGGCGGGGTCGGGTTATAGTGCCGTCCAGGTCATGAGTGCCAGCGTCAAGCCCCGGCTTGCTGGCCGGCAACCCTCGCGCTCGCGGCGGGGTGCCCCGGGTGAGGACCGGGTCCGGCACGAAGTGTGCCGGGCAAGCGCGGGCTCCGCCTCCCTACGCCATGGCCGGGGTCCCCGATCCCGAGGAGGCTTGGCGTTGTCCGCACTCACTTTCGTCCAGCAGGCCGTCCGCCGCTCCACCGAGGACATCGCGCCGCGGCTTCCCGCCGTCGTCGGCGCCGACCTGGAGGTGCCCGTCAAGGGCGGCCGGCTCGTGCCGTACGCGAACCTCGACTACGCGGCGAGCGCGCCCTGTCTCGAGCCGGTGAACGCCGCCGTCGCGGCGGCGCTGCCGGCCTACTCCAGCGTCCACCGGGGCGCGGGCTACGCCTCGCAGCTCACGACGGCCAGGTATGAGCAGGCCAGGCACACCGTGCGGGCCTTCGTCGGCGCCCGCCCCGGCGACGCGCTGGTCTTCGTGCGCAACACGACCGACGCCATGAACCTGCTGGCCCGCAGCCTCCCCGAGGGCACCACCGTGGTGGTGTTCGAGACCGAGCACCACGCCTCGCTGCTGCCCTGGCCGAACACCGTACGGCTCGCGCCGCCCGCCTTCCCCGGCGAGGCGCTCCGGGCGGCCGACGAGGCGCTGGCCGCGATCGAGGGCCCGGCCCTGCTCGTCGTGACCGCCGCCTCCAACGTCACGGGCGAGCTGTGGCCGATCGCCGGGCTGGCCCACATCGCCCACCGGCACGGCGCGCGGATCGCCGTGGACGCGGCCCAGTTCGTCCCCCACCGCGGGCTCAACCTCGCCGCGCTCGACCTCGACTACGTGGCCTTCTCCGGGCACAAGCTCTACGCCCCGTTCGGCGCCGGGGTGCTCGTGGGCCGCCCCGACTGGCTCGCCGACGCCGATCCGTACCTGCGCGGCGGCGGAGCCGTACAGGCGGTGGGCGAGACCACCGAGTGGAGCGACGACCCCGAGACGCGGCACGAGGCGGGCACCCCCAACGTGCTCGGCGCGATCGCGCTCGCCGCCGCCTGCGACGCGCTGACCGCGACCGGCTGGACCGCGCTGGTGCGGGAGGAGGAGCGCCTGCTCGCCCGCCTGCGCGCCGGGCTCGCCACGATCCCCGGCGTACGCGAGCTGTCGCTGTGGGGTCAGGACCAGCCGCGCGTCGGCATCGTGTCGTTCACGGTCGAGGGCCGTCCGGCCCGCGAGGTCGCCGAGGCGCTGTCGGCCGAGTGGGGCATCGGCGTCAGGGACGGCAAGTTCTGCGCCCACCCGTTCGTCCGCCACCTCCTCGGCGGTGGGGAGGACGGCGGCTGCGCGGACGGCACGTTCAGCGCCGTGCGCGCCTCGATCGGCATCGGCACGACCACCGAACACGTCGACCGCCTCGTCGAGGCGCTCCGCGAAATCGCCACAACCTGAAGACGGAGACTCAGGTTGGGGGTCTCGTCCGAGAGGTCCCGCTCAAGCGGCATCCGTCGGCTTCTCGCTCACAGGCAGGCGCAGCGTCCGATCGCCGAAGTCGACGACCAGGTCCAAGCGGGCCCCGAGTGCCTCTACAGGCGGAGCCTTCGCCGTCTTCGCTCCTAGGTAATGAGCGTGAAAGCATGGAAGGCATGACGAGCGAGCAGGAGGGCGTGCGCCGGGAACGCATCGTGGGGATCGGCGCGGGAGCCGACGCCGTGCAGGCGAGGGAGCTGGCCACCGAGGACATGATCCTCAACATCGGCCCGCAGCATCCGTCCACCCACGGCGTGCTGCGGCTGCGGCTCGTCCTCGACGGCGAGCGCATCACGGCCGCCGAGCCGATCGTCGGCTACATGCACCGCGGCGCGGAGAAGCTGTTCGAGGTGCGCGACTACCGGCAGATCATCGTGCTCGCCAACCGGCACGACTGGCTGTCGGCGTTCGCCAACGAGCTGGGCGTCGTGCTCGCGGTCGAGCGCATGCTGGGCATGCAGCCCCCGCCCAGGGCGGTGTGGGCCAGGACGCTGCTGGCCGAGCTCAACCGCGTGCTCAGCCACCTGATGTTCCTCGGCAGCTATCCCCTGGAGCTCGGCGCGATCACTCCGGTCTTCTACGCCTTCCGGGAGCGCGAGACCCTGCAGCACGTCATGGAGGAGATCTCCGGCGGCCGCATGCACTACATGTTCAACCGGGTGGGCGGGCTGAAGGAGGAGCTGCCCCTGGGCTGGCTCGACCGCGTCACCGCCGCCGTCGCGGCCGTGCGGCGGCGGCTGCCCGACATCGAGGAACTGATCGCCGGCAACGAGATCTTCCTGGCCCGCACCCGCGGCGTCGGCGTGCTCGACCGCGAGACGATCATGCAGTACGGCGTGAGCGGCCCGATCGCGCGGGCCTCGGGCGTCGACTTCGACCTGCGGCGCGACGAGCCCTACCTCGCCTACGGCGAGCTGCCGGTGAAGGTCGTGACCCGGTCGGCCGGAGACTGCCAGGCCCGGTTCCAGGTGCTGCTCGAACAGGTCAAGGTCTCCCTCGACCTGGCCGACGCCTGCGTCGAGCGCCTGCGGCATCTGCCGCCGGGACCGATCAACCAGCGGCTGCCGAAGGTGCTGAAGGCGCCAGAAGGCCACACGTACGCCTGGACGGAGAACCCGCTCGGCCTGAACGGCTACTACCTCGTGTCGCGGGGCGAGAAGACGCCGTGGCGGCTCAAGCTGCGCAGCGCCTCCTACAACAACATCCAGGTGCTGCGGGAGATACTGCCGGGCAACCTGGTCGCCGACATGATCGCCATCCTCGGCTCGATGTTCTTCGTGGTCGGCGACATCGACAAGTAGCGGTCACGTCTCCCCGGAAGGCTTGCCGGGCACCCGGCAGCAGTGCTCGAGGAACAGCGCCGCGCAGATCAGGATCACGCAGGCCACGAACGACCCGCCTCCGACGAGCGCGTCCTGGCGGGGCTTCTCCAGGTCGAGCAGGTCGAGCACGCGCACCACGAACCCGGCGAAGACGCCGCCGAACGCCGCCCCGGCGTACGCCGTGGCCTTGGCCAGCGCCGCCAGGCGGGCGACGGCCAGCGGCTCGACGGGCTTGGTGTGCGGGCGGCGCAGGATCCTCGCCCGGGTCAGCCAGCCCGTGTAGACCTCGCCGACGGCCAGCAGCAGGGTGGTGGGGATCGCGGTCCACGGCAGGGTCGGCACCATGGAGTAGAACTGCCGCAGCAGCCCCCAGGTGAGCAGGGCGAACACGACCACCAGACCGACGAGCACGCCGGGATTGCTGGGCTTCACGCGGGGACTCCTCGTCGATCAGACCGGGGGTTCGAGCACGAGGTCGGGCCGCAGCCGCACCCCGCTCTGGTCCATGTCGGCCAGCAGGGCCGCCACCGACCCGCGCCCGGGCAGCACCGCCGCAGGATCGGCCTGCGCCCACGGGACCAGCACGAACGCCCGCTCGTGCGCCCGGGGGTGCGGGAGCGTGAGCTCGGGGTCGTCCGACATGAGACTCCCGACCGCGATGAGGTCCACGTCGAGCGTGCGGGGGCCCCACCGCTCCCTGCGCTCGCGGCCGAACGCGTTCTCGACGCTCTGCGCGCGGTCGAGCAGCGTGCGGGGGTCGAGCATGCTCTCGGCGATCACGACCGCGTTGAGATAGGGGCCTTGCTCGGGGCCGCCGACCGGATCGGTCTCGTAGACCGGCGACACCGCCACGAACGTGAGCCCGGGGGCGTCGAACAGCGAGTCGACGGCTCCTTGGAGGTTGTCGATGCGGCGGCCGAGGTTGCTGCCGAGCGCGATCACGACCCTCATTCGCGGCCCCTTCTGATCGTCACCACCACGTCGCCGAACGGCAGCGGGATGGGTGCCGCCGGTTTGTGCACACTGACCTCCGCCTCCTCGACCAGCTCGTGGGCCAGGCAGGCCGCCGCGAGCCGCTCGGCGAGGGTCTCGATGAGGTTGACCGGCTCGCCCTCCACGATGCGGACGAGCTCCGCCGCCAGTGCCCCGTAGTCCACCGTGAGGGTCAGGTCGTCGGCCGCAGCCGCCGGGGCGGTGTCCAACCACAGGGCCACGTCGACCACGAACTCCTGGCCCAGCTCGCGCTCGGCGGGCAGGCAACCGTGCCTGCCGCGGGCCCGCAGACCCGTCAATCGCACGGTGTCACGACTGGTCGCAGGCCGCGCCGTCACTGCTCCTGATCCTCCTCGTCGTCGTCGCTCTGCAGGACCGGTGAGCCGTGGTAGAGCCACAGCCGCCACCCGGTCCCGGTCCGCACGTAGGTGCTTGAGGCGACCACCCGGCCGGCCGCGAAGCCCGGCTCGTCGGTGTCGGCGGCCGTGAGGATGTTCTCCGCGCAGGTGACCACGGCTACGTCCCCGATCACGGTCGTCTGCACGTCGGTCAGCACGAACTGGATGTACGGCGTGTTGGCCATGATGAGCGCCCACGAGCGCAGCACCTCCGACCGCCCGCTCAGCATGGGCCAGCCGGGGTGGACGCACATCGCCGGACGTCCCGGGACGTCCTCGATCCAGATCTCCGACATCTTGTCGAGGTCGCCGCTCTCGATGGCGTTGTAGAACGCCTGGTTGAGCTCCTCGATGTCCTTCATCGGCGTCCCTGTCGGCATGTCGTCACCGGCCCTCGTCAGCGTGTCGTACGGCTGCTGCCCTCCACGCGGCGGCCACACGCACCGCGTCGGCGTTCGCCCGCACCCGATGCACCCGCACGCACCACGCGCCGGCCCGCGCCGCGAGCGCGGTGACGGCGAGCGTGGCGTCGTCGCTGCCGTCGAACGGCCGGGGCTCGCCGTCCGGCCCCGGCAGCAGGCGGCCGAGGAAGCGTTTCCTCGACGCTCCGATCAGCAACGGGTGCCCGAGGCGGTTCAGCTCGCCGATGCCGGCCAGCAGGGCCCAGTTGTGCTCGGCGTTCTTGGAGAACCCGAGGCCGGGGTCGAGCACGATCTGCTCCTCCCGCACGCCCTCGGCCAGCACGGAGTCGACCCGCTTGCGCAGCTCCTCCGCCACCTCGGTCACGACGTCGCTGTAGATGGCCCGGCTGTCCATGTCGCGGCTGTGCCCGCGCCAGTGCATCACCACGTACGGCACGCCGGTCGCGGCAACCACCCGCGGCATCGCCGGGTCGGCCAGTCCGCCGCTCACGTCGTTGACGAGCTTCGCCCCGGCCGCGACGGCCACCTCGGCCACCTCCGCGCGCATGGTGTCGACGCTGACCGTCACGCCCTCCTGGGTGAGCGCGCGGATCACCGGCTCGACACGGCGCAGCTCCTCCTCCAGGGAGACCCGCGCCGCGCCCGGGCGGGTGGACTCGCCGCCCACGTCGACGATGTCGGCGCCCTCGGCCACCAGGTCGAGGCCGTGCCTGATCGCGACGTCGACGTCGAACCACTGCCCGCCGTCGGAGAAGGAGTCGGGGGTCACGTTGACCACGCCCATGACCAAGCAGCGCCCGGCCTCGGGCATACCGGGCACACTCGCTGCGGTCATGGGGTCAAGACTAGTGCCCCGAGACTCGGTGCCCGTCGGGCAGGAGCGGCGTCCCAATCGGCCGTCGCCCGCGCTCAGCCGCGCAGGATCAGCGACATGGCCTCGGCCCTGGTCGCCTCGCTGGAACGGAAGTCACCCCGGACGGCCGACGTGATCGTCTTGGCGCCGGGCTTGCGCACGCCGCGCATGGTCATGCACATGTGCTCGGCCTCGATGACCACGATCACCCCGCGCGGCTCCAGCACCTGCATCAGGCCGTCGGCGATCTGGGAGGTCATCCGCTCCTGGACCTGCGGCCTGCGGGCGTAGACGTCCACCAGCCTGGCCAGCTTGGACAGGCCGGTGATGCGTCCCTTGTCGTTCGGGGTGTAGCCGATGTGGGCCACACCGTGGAACGGGAGCAGATGGTGCTCGCAGGTGGACATCACCTCGATGTCCTTGACGAGCACCATCTCGTCGTGGTCCGCGTCGAACATGGTGGTCAGCGCGTCCTCGGGCCGCTGGCCCAAGCCGGCGAACTGCTCCGCGAACGCGCGGGCCACACGGGCCGGGGTGTCCCGGAGCCCGTCGCGATCGGGGTCCTCCCCGATCGCGAACAGGATCTCCCGGACCGCCTTCTCGATCCGGTCGTGGTCGAAGCCAGGAGGCGGACCCGCCACGTTGGGCTCCGCCACGATCAGGCCTCGTCCCGCTGCGCCGACTGGTCGTTGACCCACGGGGTGGAGCCGGTGCCGCCGGCGGGCAGCGCCGAGCCGTTGCCGTTCGCGCGCTCCTTGGGCGTGATGACCGGAGGACGGTCGGACGGCAGACGCTTGCCGTATCCGGCGTAGGAGGGACGCTTCTCCTTGGGCACGACGGGCGAGAAGATCTCGAGGACCTGCTCCCGGGAGAGCGTCTCCTTCTCCATCAGTTCGAGCACGAGGTTGTCGAGCACGTCGCGGTACTGGACGAGGATCTCCCACGCCTGGTCGTGCGCGCTCTCGATGAGGCGGCGGACCTCCTCGTCGATCGCCGAGGCGATCTGCTCGGAGTAGTCGCGCTCGTGGCCCATCTCACGGCCCAGGAAGACCTCGCCGTTGCCGCTGCCGAACTTCCGGGCGCCGAGCCGCTCGCTCATGCCGTACTCGGTGGTCATCCGGCGGGCGATGGAGGTCGCCTTCTCGATGTCGTTGGACGCGCCGGTGGTGGGCTCGTGGAAGACGAGCTCCTCCGCGGTGCGGCCGCCGAGGAGCATGGCGAGCTGGTCCATCATCTCGGACCGGGTCGCGAGGAACTTGTCCTCCATCGGCAGCGTCATCGTGTAACCGAGGGCGCGGCCACGCGACAGGATCGTGATCTTGTGGACCGGGTCGGAGTTGGGCAGCGCGTGGGCCACCAGGGCGTGACCGCCCTCGTGGTAGGCGATGATCTTCTTCTCCTGGTCCGACATGACCCGGGACTTGCGCTCGGGACCGGCCATCACGCGGTCGATCGACTCCTCGAGAGTCGACATCGTGATGAGCTTCTGGTCCTGACGGGCGGTCAGCAGAGCCGCCTCGTTGATCACGTTCGCGAGGTCGGCGCCGGTGAAGCCGGGAGTCCTGCGGGCGATCACGTCGAGGTCCACGTCCTGCGCGAACGGCTTGCCGCGGCCGTGGACCCGCAGGATGCCCTTGCGGCCCTCCAGGTCGGGCCGGTCGATGACGACCTGGCGGTCGAAACGGCCGGGACGCAGCAGGGCGGGGTCGAGGATGTCGGGGCGGTTGGTCGCGGCGATGAGGATCACGCCGCCCTTGACGTCGAAGCCGTCCATCTCGACGAGGAGCTGGTTCAGCGTCTGCTCGCGCTCGTCGTGGCCGCCGCCGAGGCCCGCGCCGCGGTGCCGGCCGACGGCGTCGATCTCGTCGATGAAGATGATCGCCGGGGCGTTCGCCTTGGCCTGCTCGAACAGGTCGCGGACGCGGGAGGCGCCGACGCCGACGAACATCTCGACGAAGTCGGAACCGGAGATCGAGTAGAACGGCACGCCCGCCTCACCCGCGACGGCGCGGGCGAGCAGGGTCTTGCCGGTGCCGGGCGGGCCGTACAGCAGCACACCCTTGGGGATCTTGGCGCCGATGGCCTGGAACTTGGCCGGGGCCTGGAGGAACTCCTTGATCTCCTGGAGCTCCTCGATCGCCTCGTCGGCCCCCGCGACGTCGGCGAAGGTCGTCTTCGGGGTGTCCTTGGTGATCAGCTTCGCCCGCGACTTGCCGAAGTTCATGACCCGGGAGCCGCCGCCCTGCATCTGGTTCATGATGAACAGGAAGATCAGGACGATGATGATGATCGGCAGGAAGCTGACCAGCAGGCTGACGAGGAAGTTCTCCTTCGGCACCTCGACGGTCCAGCCCCCGGAGGGCTTGGCCTGGTCGAGCGCCTGCGTGAGCTGGACACCCTGGCCCTCGACCCAGGGAGCCTGGATGCGGCTGACCCCCTGCTTGCCGTTGACGTCGATCGGCTTGTTCAGCGTCAGCTCGACACGCTGGTCCTTGTCGACGACCACCGCGTTCTTGACATTGCCCTGCTGGATCTGCTGGACGACCGTCGAGGTGTCAGCGGTGGTGTAGTTGCCGTCTCCGCCGAACATCGTGGTGACGAGCAGGAGAAGCAATACGATGCCCAGGATCCACAGCAGTGGGCCACGTGTAAATCGCTTGAGATCCATCCGTTGCGGAACCCCGGCGGGCCCGTCCCTTCCTGACCAAGGCCTGCCCCGGGAGATCCCGGGGTCGCGGCATCCCTTACCGCTCCTTCTGGCTACCGTGGGCCGGCCGACCGGCCTCCCACGGATATCCGAAGGTACACCCGGCAGCCGCGTCGGGTAACTGCCCGAGCGGCTCCGGCTTTGCCTTTCCAACGTACGTCAGCCAACCCCGTGTTCCCGGACCTGGAGCCCAATAACGCACGATTCGAGGGTCACTTCGCTAAGGGCTTACTCCCCTCCGTACACATGAGGCGCAAGAGTCCCGATGAACGGCAGGTTGCGATACCGCTCCGCGTAATCGAGCCCGTACCCGATGACGAACTCGTTGGGGATGTCAAAACCGACGTAACGGACGTCCAACTCGACCTTCACCGCGTCCGGTTTGCGCAGCAGGGTGCAGATCTCCACGGACGCCGGATTGCGCGACTTCAGGTTGTTCATCAGCCACGAGAGGGTCAGCCCGGAGTCGATGATGTCCTCGACCACGAGCACGTGCCGGCCGGCGATGTCGGTGTCGAGGTCCTTCAGCACCCGCACGACGCCGGACGATATGGTCCCCGCGCCGTACGAGGAAACGGCCATCCAGTCCATCTGCACGGGCACGTGCAGCGCGCGGGCGAGGTCGGCCATGACCATGACCGCTCCCTTGAGCACACCGACGATCAACAGTTCCCTGCCGGCGTAGTCGGCGTCGATCTGGCCCGCCAGTTCTCTGATCTTCTCCTGCAGCTCCTGCTCCGAGATGAGGACTTTGGAGAGGTCCTTGCCCATGTCGGCTGCGTTCACCTGGGGTTTTCCTTACGCGAGCGAGAGATTGTCCACGGCGAAGACAAGCGTGCCACAGCGCCTCACCACCCCCACCCCCCCGGGTAGGTCCACGCCCTTCTGCCCGTGCCAGCCGGTCACCAGCCGCTCGACCGCCTCGATGTGCACCGCCGCGAGCGCGGCGGCGTGCGCCCCGGCCTCCACGGCCGCCCGCTGGATGACCCGTCGCCGCACCGCCCCCGGCACGTCCGACAGCACGGCCACGTCCAGCTCCCCGCCGGGGCCGCGCGACTTCGCGTGGACGGCGTCCGCCCACGCGTCCAGGGCGTCGGCGTCGTCCCGGCACAGCCGCGCCGTACGGGCCAGCGCCTCGGCGATCCCCGGCCCCAGCGCCGCCTCCAGCGCCGGGAGGGCGTCGCGCCGCACCCGGACCCTGGTGTACGCCGGATCGTCGTTGTGCGGGTCGTCCCAGGGCCGCAGGCCGAGGGCGTCACACGCCTGCCTGGTCCGCACCCGGCCGAGCCCCAGCAGGGGGCGGCGGTAGATCCCGGAGGCCTCCGCCATGCCGGACAGGGACCGCGTGCCGCTGCCGCGGGCCAGGCGCAGCAGCACGGTCTCCGCCTGGTCGTCGCGGGTGTGGCCGAGCAGGACCGCGGCGGCGCCCAGCCGGTCGGCCGCCGCGGACAGCGCGGCGTAGCGGGCCTCCCGCGCCGCGGCCTCGGGGCCGCCGGCCGTGCCGACCGTGACGGTCAGCGCCTCAGCCGGATCGAGACCGAGCGTGGACGCGAGCCGTACGACGTCGCGGGCCCGGTCGGCCGAGCCCTCTTGCAAGCCGTGGTCGACGGTCAGCAGCCCGGCGCGCAGCCCCAGGCGCGGGGCCGCGAAGCCGGTGGCCGCCGCCAGCGCCAGCGAGTCGGCGCCGCCGCTGCAGGCCACGAGGACGAGCGCGCCGCGCGACTCCCGCGCCCCCCGAGGGGCGGCGAGGTCCGCGAGCGACAGCCGTACGGCGCGGCGGACGTCGGCGACGGCGGGATGCGGGCCCATGCGGCCATTCTGGCCGCCCACGCCGGGCATGGGGAAACGCGCGTCCGACGGGCCCGAGCAGGTGGGCGGGAATCAGGCGGAGGTCAGGACGCGGGACATCCAGGCGTGCGGGTCGGCGATCTCCCCGCGGTCGGGCAGGGTCTCCGGCGAGGTCCAGACCTTGTTGAACGACTCCATGCCGGCCTCGTCCACGACCGTGCGGACGAAGTGGGAGCCCTCGGCGTACTGCTTCATCTTCAGCTCGATGCCGAGCAGCCGGCGGACGAGCTGGTCGAAGCGCGAGCCGCCCTCGCGGCGGCGCTGGAACTTGGCGCGGATCTCGGCGACCGACGGCACGACGGACGGGCCCACCGCGTCCATGACGTAGTCGCCGTGCCCCTCCACCAGCGTCATCACGGCCGTCACGCGATCGAGCACGGCCTTCTGCTCGGGCGTCTGGATGGCCTCGATGAGGTTGCCCTCGCCGCCCCTGAAGGCGTCGGCCACGGCGTCGGAGGCGGCGCGCAGGCGCTCCAGCAGGGTCGCCAGGTCCATCTCGGACGCGAGGAGGAACTCGGTCATCTGGCTGCGGACGTACTCCCGGAGCCAGGGGACGCCGGTGAACTGCACCCGGTGGGTCTCCTCGTGCAGGCACACCCACAGGCGGAAGTCGCGGGGATCGACGCCCAGCTCGCGCTCGGCGTGCACGATGTTGGGCGCCACCAGCGTCAGGCGGCCGGTCGGGGCGTTGCCCGAGGGGTCGGGCGGCAGGAACAGCTCATACTGCCCGAGCACCCGGGAGGCGAGGAAGGCCAGCACCGCGCCGACCTCGAGCCCGGTGATGCGCGAGCCGACCGCGCCGACGACCGCCGGCATGTTCGACATCTTCTGCGTCAGCGGCTCGAGCACCACGCGGAAGCCGTCCACGTTGGCGCGGATCCACCCGGGACGGTCGACCACGGTCGCCGCCTCGGGCGCCGCCGAGTCGATGCGGGTGAAATCCCGCACGTGCCCCTCGGCGTCCCGCGACAGCCGCCGCAGTTCGAGGACCGCCTGCCTGGCCTCCTCGCGGCTCACCTGAGGGCCGGGCCGCACAAGGCGCACCCCGGTCGCGACGGCCAGATCCCAGTCGATCACCTGCATACCCACCACCGTACGTTCTCCGACTTCTCGCCGCGCATACAGGCGCGAGGGGATGGCTAGCTCTGGGAGACGATCGTGGCCATTTTGTCGAGGGCGGCGATCGCCTCCGGCGGGTTGGCCACCTGGTCGGCCATGAACGCGAAGGTCAGCAACCGGCCGTCGGATGTGTACGCGATGCCCGCCAGGGTGTTCACCCCGTTCAGAGTGCCCGTCTTCGCGCGTACCAATCCGGCGCCGGCCTTCGAATCGGACTTCCCGTAACGGTTGTGCAGAGTCCCGGTGAAATGCGCGACCGGCAGGCCGCTGATCAGCGAGTGCAGCTCCGGATGGGCGGAGGACGCCGCCACGGCCAGGATGTGGGCGAGGGCCGTCGGCGTGATCCGGTTCTTGGTGGAAAGCCCGCTACCGTCGTGGACCTCCACCCCGTCGGCCACGCCGAGGCGGGTGAGCACGCGCCCGACCGCCGTGGGCACGCCCTGGAAGGTGTGCGGGAGGCCCTCCTTGATGGCGGACTGGCGGGCGAGCGCCTCGGCGAGGTCGTTGTCGCTGTGGGTGAGCATCCGCTCCACGAGCGCGTAGATCGGGCCGGACTCCACCCGGGCCAGCTCCTGCGCGGTGGGCGCCGCCTTGGCCGAGTCGACCCCCTTGCCCACCTTGATGCCGTTCTTCCTGAGCAGCGTGGCGAACGCGTCGGCGGTGGCCTGCGCCGGGTCCGGGTAGCGGGCGCCGTTGGCCGCCCGGCCCTCGTCCATCATGAGCGCGGCCACCGGGGCCACGCTGCCCTCCGGGATGTACGTCGGCTTCCAGCCCGGCGCCGTCCTCGGCCCGTCGAACAGGGAGGCGTCGTACGACAGGTCCACCGAGGTGATCTTCGCCGCCTTGAGCGCCCTGGCCGTACTCGATGCGAGCCGGGCGAGCGACGCGGGCCGCGGGTAGATCTCCTCCTGCTCGGCGGCGCTCGTCCGCGGGCCGGCCAGGGTCGGGTCGCCGCCGCCGACGAGGACGATCGAATTGGCGGAGGCCCCCCGCACGACCCGGGTGGCCAGGCGGGCGTCCGGCCCCACCGTGGCCAGCACCGTCAGCGCGGTGACGACCTTGGTGGTCGAGGCCGGGGTGATGGGAGTGCCCGAGCGACCGTCGAATATCGGCGTTCCCGTCGCTGCGTCGAGCACGATCCCGGCCACGCTGCCACCGAGGGCGGGGTCACCCATCGCAGCGGTGAGCCGGGTGGTCAAAGTACCCTTGGCGGGGAGAGCCCCGTCCCCCGCCGCGGCCAGAACCGGACCCGCGGTCACCAGGGGGATCGGGGTCGGCTTCGGAGACGCGACCGGAGCCGGGGTCCTGTCGGCGTCATGGGTGACCAAGTAAGTGCCCGCGAGGACGACGAAGATCTGCAGCAGGGCGAGGGTGGCCACCACCATCCACCGCTCACGTCGCACCACTACACCCTCATTTCGCGCCGACCTTGACCACGCCTACGAGACATTAACGCCAGCCCGGGAGACCGGGGACTCATGCGGAGGAACGAGTGGAGTTCGACGTTGTCGTTGAGATCCCCAAGGGACAACGGAACAAGTACGAGGTTGACCACAAGACCGGCCGCATACGTCTGGACCGCCTGCTTTTCACGTCTACCCAGTACCCCGCCGACTACGGGTTCATCGAGAACACGCTCGGCGAGGACGGAGACCCGCTCGACGCGCTGGTCCTGCTACAGGAGCCGACTTTTCCCGGTTGCCTGATCCGCTGCCGGGCGGTCGGCATGTTCCGGATGACCGACGAGAAGGGCGGCGACGACAAGGTCCTGTGCGTTCCGGCGACCGATCCGCGGATGGAGCACATCCGCGACATCCACCACGTCGCCGAGTTCGACCGGCTGGAGATCCAGCACTTCTTCGAGGTCTACAAGGACCTGGAGCCCGGCAAGTCGGTCGAGGGCGCCAACTGGGTCGGCCGTACCGAGGCCGAGGCCGAGATCGTCGCCAGCATCGAGCGCTTCCAGGAGACCGAGCACCACGACACCGAGCACCATGACACCGAGCACCACGGCGAGGAGCACTGAGTCGGGGAGTGTCCCGCGGATCTTGCTGTAGCGAGGCGCCGCCTGGGCTACCGCAGTAGGCAAAAAGATCCAAGGGACCCGACCTACCCTGGCCGGGTGGCGCCGACCAGATCGTGGCGCCAGATAGGCGAGATGCGCACCACGTCCCCCGTCTGGGGGGCGTGGACCATCATGCCGCGCCCGATGTAGATGCCCACATGATGGATGGTGCCGGGATTCCGGCTCAACTGGCCGTAGAAGATGAGATCGCCGGTGCGCAGTTCCTTCACCGGGACGTGCCGTCCCGAGGTCCACTGCGTGCCGGTCCAGTGATCGAGTGACACCCCGGCCCGCTGCCAGGCGCGCATCGTCAGCCCCGAGCAGTCGAATCCCGACGGGCCTGCGGCGGCCCACACGTACGGCTTGCCGATCTGTTTGAGCGCCCATTGGGCGGCCATCTCGCCGGGTCCCGACCCGAGCCGCCCCGCCCAGGCCGGCACCGCCAGACTTCTGCGTGCGGGGAGGGCCGCCTGCCTGGCTTTGCTCCTCGCCTGTTTCAGCTCGTCGACGCGGTCGCGGGCGGCCTCCAGCCGTTTGGAGATCTCCGCTTTCTCCTGCTCGATCTGTTTGGTCTGTTCGAGCTGTTCCTCGACGGCCCGCTGTGCCGTGTCCTTCGCCTGCCGCACCTCGTCGGCGCTGTGCGACTGCTCGGAGTAGGCACGGGCCGCCTGTTCTCGGAGGATCTCGAAGACCTGTTGCGCGTCATTCAGCCGTTGCAGCGAGGCGGCCTGTTCGTCGCCGAGTTGCGTCAGCATGCTGGCTCTTCGCAGGAAGCCGTGCACGTCGCCGAGACCGCCGAGCATGGCCGCGGCGGACGGTGACAGCCGCACCCCGCTGTACCCCTCGGCCACCCTCGCCGCCACCTCGCCGCGCAGCCGGGCGACCTGGTCGGACGCCTGACTGACCCGCCGCGCCGACTGCTCGTACGCGGCACGCGCCTGCTCAAGCTGGACGAGCTGCCCGTTGTACGCCTCCACGAGCCGCTCGGCCTCGGTGTTCAGCGTCTCCTTGCGGGCCTGCGCGACCGCGAGGTCGGCCTCGGCCTTGCCAAGTTCCCGTACGCGCTCCTGCACCTGCTGGCGCGCCTTGGCGACGTCCTTGGCGGACGGCTTCGGATCGGCTCCCGCCGGGGCTCCGAAGGTCAGGACGAGACTTGACCCGAGCCCGGCGACCAGCCCCGATGCTCTGAGGAGTGGCAATTCCTTCCCCTTCCCTGCTCCACTCCCCTCACTTCCCGGCGACTACTCTCCGTACACATCTAAGCTACGCCCAGTAATCAACCTATGTGGTAGGTCGTCCCGTTTAGGCAGGGAAGGCGCCTCCGGGTCCTCCGGGGCTTCCGGCCGCGGGATCGCCGGAAGTGCCGCGACGCTCCGCCCCGCGTTCGGAGCCGCCGTCCCGGGTTCCACCAGGGACGCCCGGCAGCGAGCCGTCCCGGCCGGGGCGGTCCGGACCCGGACCGTCGCGGCGCGGGCCCTCCCAGCCCGAGCCGCCGGACCGGGCGTGCCACGGCGGGCCACCGGCGGAGCCGCCATGTGCCCGCCCGCCGCCTCCGTCGCCCTGCGCCTCGTGCCTGCCGCCGTGTCCGCCGCGCCCGGGAGGTACGGCCGGGGGCTCGCCGTGGCCGCCGGAGGGCCCGCGGGAGGGCCCACGGGAGGGCGCGGAAGTCGGCGGGCACTCCCGGTGGGGACGGGGATGGTGCTGGTGGTCACGCCAGGGCGGACGGTGTTCCGGCCAGTGCGCCGGCGGCGGCCCTCCGCGGGGCGGCCACCCCGGGCGGGGGCCGCCGGAGCCAGGTCCACCAGAACCGGGCCCACCGGAACCGGGGCCCCCGGAGCCGGGGCCGCCGGAGCCGGGCTCCTCGCCCGGCTCCGTGCCGGGGGTTCCAGGGGTTCCGGGGGTGCTGGGGATGACGGTGGGCGAGGGCGTCGGGCCGGACGGCGATGCGCCCGGACCCTGCGGGGACGGCGCGCCGGTGGGGTGCCCGGACGGCTTTCCGTGCGGCGCGGGATGGTGCGGCCGGCCGGCGGAGGGCGGCACGGGAGCGGGCAGGGGCGCCGGGCGCGGCAGGACGACCGGCCTCGCGGGAACCACGGGCACGACCGGCTCGGCCAGATCCCGGGAGACCGGGGGCACGGGCGAGCGTCCGGCGACCCCGTCGGCCTCGTCAGCCTCGTCGGACGACCCCTCCGGAGAGGCGGTGCCGTCGGACGGGACGGCCGGAGCCTCGGCCGCGGGGAGCCGGGGCGGCGCGAACGTGTCGGCGGCCTGCTCGCGCAGGTCCCCGGCGAACTGGGCGAACACGAGCGCGATCGTCGCCACCGCCGCCAGGGCGGCCACGGCACCCGCCACCGCCTGCGCCAGCCTGCCCTCGCGGCGGCCGGCCCTCGGGAAGCCCGCGGCGTTGAGCCCGCCCACGCGCTTGGCGACGTACCGCCGATAGGGGACGAGTTCGGGGTCGATGAAGCTGCTGAGCACCCGCACCCGCAGCGTCTCCGGCAGGGCGACCTGGGGGAGCAGGCCGAACACCTTGGCCGGGGAGATCTGCCGGACGCGCTGGCGCCCGCAGGTCTCGCACCGCGCGAGGTGCCGGGTGAGCTGTGCCCGCGCCTGCGGGGTGAGCTCGCCGGTGAACCCCGCGAGGATGGCGGACGCCCGCTCGCAGTCGTGGGTGGCACGCCTGGCCAGGAGCTCGACGGTCACCGTCTCGCGAAGGCGTTCCGTGGCCGCGTCGAGGAGCGCCTCGGCGTACCGCTCGCCCGTGCCGAGCACCGCGGCCAGGTCCTGGCCGGCGGTCATCCCGTGCCGGGCCGCCAGTTCGAGCACCTCCCGGTCCTCGGCCGACAGCGCCCCCACGGCGCTGCTCGCGACGAGGCGCAGGTCGGCGTCGGCGCCTCCGGCCGTGACGCCGGGGAAGGGCACGGTCGCGACGGGAACCGGCCCGGTCTCCGGCCCGTCCTCCTCTCCCGGCGTGCGGCGGCGCATGCACTCGCCGCGGGCGAGGGCGTACAGCCAGGGACGGAACCTGTCCGGGTCGGCCAGCGAGCCGACGAGGGCCTCCGCGGCGATCAGCGTGTCGCGCAGCGCGACCTGGGCGGCGTCGGGCCCGGCCAGCAACGTGCGGCAGTACCGATAGAGATTGCCCGCATACATGTCATAAAGGGCGGCCAGCGCTCCCGGATCCCGGGCTCGCAACGCCTCGACCAGGACGCCATCATTCATATAACGGAGCGTAAATGCTTAGTAACTCCCCGCTCCACCCATTCAGGTGAAGTCACGTACCTACATCGTCGGGTTTTACACTCCGCCGTCCCGTTGATTTGCCGGAATTCGCCACTTTATTGCGCGACTAATCGGGAAAAATCCGGCCCGCATAGAGGACGCCGTGCAAGACGCCGGACGGACGCCGTCAATCCCGTACGGCCATTCCCACCTCGGCGCAGCCCCGCGTGAGCGCGTCGAGACCGAAGGCGTCGACAGGCCCCAGGGCACCGGTGCCGTGCACACCCTCGGCCAGCGCCGTCGTCGCCGCCCAGGCCAGCACGCCGGCCGTGAACTCGTACGGGTCGCCTCCAGCGAGGTGGACGGAGGCAAGGCGGCGGCCTTCCGCGTCGTACGCCTCGGCGACGATGATCGACGACACGCCCGCCCCGGCCGGCGCGCCGCCCCCGCCCGTACGGAGCACCCGGTCGGCCAGCGCCTCGGTCGCCCGCCGGATCCCCGGCAGCGCGGCGATGGCGGGGGTCGCCTTGGCCAGCACGCCCGCGACCCTGGTCAGCCCGCCCAGCCAGCCGAGGTAGACGTTCACCTCGCGCAGGCCGGGATGCGCGGGCGGCAGCGTGAAGTGCTCAGAGGCGCCGATGGACAGGCCGTGCCGCACGCGGCCGTCCACGAGGAACTTGCGGGTGCGGCCGTGCTCGGGGACGATGCGCCCCTCGCGGAAGCCGTACATCGGTTCGAGGACCATTCCCAGCGCCGAGGCGCGGGTCCCGGCACTCGCGCGACGCGCCATGCCGCCGTCCACGAAGTAGCCGACGTCCACGCGGACGGCCCCCGGCCCGGCCTTGCGCAGGGCCAGGGCCGCGGCGAGGTTGCCGGGCACGTAGTCGTACCCGAAGGCGGTGATCAGTGCCGCGCCCCTGGCCGCCGCGGCGGGGCCGTACCGCTGGAAGGTCCGCTTGATGAACGTGGGCTCTCCGGTGGTGTCGAGGTAGACCGCGCCCGCCTCGGTCGCGGCGGCGACCGCGGCCTCCCCCCACCGGACGAACGGGCCGACGGTCGAGATCAGCACGTCGCCCGGCCCGACGATCCGGCGTACGGACTCGGGGCGGCCGACGTCGGCGACCGCCGTGGGCAGGTCACCGCCCAGCGCGTCGGCGAGGGCGGTGAGCCGCGTCTGGTCCCGCCCGGCCAACAGCGGCCGGGCCCCGCGTGCGGCGAGCGCCTCGGCGGTGAGCCTGCCGGTGAAGCCGGTGGCTCCGAACAGCACGATCCTGGGGGTGGCCATCCCGCTACGGTAGCCCGCCCGCCCTGTCAAGATCGGCAGTGGGCCGCTCACTGGCGCCGGTCGTTGGGCGGCGGATACCCGCGGTCCTTGGCGAACGGCTCCGTCGTCGGCGCGACCGTGTGCAGCGGAACGGCCCCTGCCTGGGCCAGATCCTCGTACGTCTTGGCGGTCGAGCCCCAGGTCGTGGCCTGCACGTCGGTCGCACCGACCGCCCCGCGCACGCCATCGACGGTGATGACGAACCTGCGCTTGGCCCCCGGCCGCACGTCGTCCACGTACGACGTGGCCCCGCCGACGAGCTTGCCCGCGGCGTCACGCAGCAGAGCCGTGACCGCGAGGGCGCCGGCGGGCTTGCGGAACGGGTCGAGCACGTAGCCGGTGACGAGGTAGGACCCGTTCGACAGCTTGTCCGTGCGGACGTCCGAGATCGGGAACTTGAGGAACGCCGACGGGACGCGCGGGATGGACCGCCACGAGGCGGGACGATAGTCGATCTTCACGCGGACCGGCTGGGCGGCGCTCGCGACCTGGCCGCCGAACGCCAGCGGGCGGCCGGGCGGCACCGCGTCCAGCGGCTGTTCCAGGTGGACGACCTCCTTGCCGGCGGCGTCCACGGCCGTGATCACGGCGACGGCGTTCTCCCCGAAATGCCAGCGGTTGGGGTTGCTCAGCACCCCCGCCCAGGTCACCGCGTATCCGGCCCCCGAGCGCACGATCGAGGACACCTGCTCCTTCAGGGCCAGCGGTTGCGGGCCCTCCTGATTGTTTCCCCTCGCGCACGACGCCATCGCCAATGCGGCGAGGGCGAGTGCGACGGTCATGTGGCAACGTCGCGTCACTTAGCCGTCATAACCGCTGAATGGGACGCCGCCCCCGGGACACGCGCGCTCCCGCCGGTATCTTTACCGGCCGTCTATCGCGGGCGGACCACGCGTGTCTCGTCCCAGACCGGCTCGGGCGACTCGTACACCCGCCCGTCTGAGCCGAAGACCAGGTAGCGGTCGAAGTCGGCGGCGAACCAGCGGTCGTGCGTCACCGCCACCACGGTGCCCTCGAAGGCGTCCAGGCCCTGCTGCAGGGCCTCGGCGCTGGCCAGGTCGAGGTTGTCGGTCGGCTCGTCGAGCAGCAGCAGCGTGGCGCCCGACAGTTCGAGCAGCAGGATCTGCAGGCGGGCCTGCTGGCCGCCCGACAGCGTCTCGAACCGCTGCTCGGCGACCCGGCCGGCGAGTTCGTAGCGGGCCAGGGCCTTCATCGCCTCGTTCTTCAGCCGGGCGTGCTCGGTCATGACGATCTCGCAGGGCGTGCGGCTGAGCAGTTCTGGCCGGGCGTGGGTCTGGGCGAAGTGCCCGGGGGCGACCCGCGCGCCGAGTCTGACCGTTCCGGTGTGCCGTACGCCCTCCCCCGCGAGCAACCGCAGGAAGTGCGACTTGCCGGAGCCGTTCGAGCCGAGGACGGCGACCCGCTCGCCGTACCAGACCTCCAGGTCGAAGGGCTTCATGAGGCCGGTCAGCTCCAGGCCCTCACACATCACCGCCCGCTTGCCGGTGCGCCCGCCGCGCAACCGCATGCTGATGACCTGGTCCTTCGGCGCGAGCTCCGGCGGCCCGGCCTCCTCGAACCGGCGCAGCCGGGTCTGCGCCGCGTGGTAGGCCGCGGCCATGCCGTCGTTGTAGGTGGCCTTCTGCCTGAGCATGACCACCAGGCGCTTGAGCTTGACGTGCTCCTCGTCCCAGCGCCTGCGCAGCTCGTCGAGCCGCTCGTTGCGCTCCCGCCGCGCCTCGGCGTACGTCGCGAAGCCGCCGCCGTGGATCCAGACGTTGCCGGACTCGACCGTGACGATCCGGTCGGCGGCGTTGGCGAGCAGCTGGCGGTCGTGGGAGACCAGCAGCACGGTCTTGGGCGTCTCGCGCAGCGCCGTCTCCAGCCACACCTTGCCCGGCACGTCGAGGTAGTTGTCGGGCTCGTCGAGCAGCAACACCTGGTCGGGCCCGCGCAGCAGCGCCTCCAGCACCAGCCTCTTCTGCTCGCCGCCGGACAGCGTGGCGACCTCGCGATACTTCACCCTGTCGTACGGCGCGCCGAGGGCGGCCATCGCGCAGGCGTCCCAGAGCACCTCGATGTCATAGCCCCCGGCGTCGGTGTAGTCGGTGATCGCCTGGGCGTACCGCATCTGGGTCTTCTCGTCGTCCCGCTCCATCATCACGAGCTCGGTGGCGTGCAGCCGCTCGGCCGCCGTCCTGACCCGTTCCGGCGCGACGCTGAGCAGCAGGTCCTGGACCGTACGGCCGTCACGGATGTTGCCGACGAACTGCCGCATCACGCCGAGACCGCCCGAATGGGCCACCGTGCCCTCGACCGGCTGGAGATCGCCCGCGATCATCCGGAGCAGGGTCGTCTTGCCCGCGCCGTTCGGGCCGACCAGGGCCGCCTTGACGCCCTCCCCCACCCGGAACGAGACGTCGTTCAGGAGCATCCTGCCGTCCGGCAGCACATGCGTCAGATGCCCGACCTCGACATGACCCACTTGACGCCCCTTCCGGATTTCCCGGAGAGGCTACCTGCCGCCCACCACACCGGGCACGTCATTTTTCCGCCGTCACGACGGGCCTGCGAACCGGGACATCGCCATCGTGAACCATTCCGGAGGCGGCCGGTAATAACGGGCGACCGTACCCGCCCTCGCGAAAGGCGACTGATGAAGGGGTCCACCGTTCATGCCGGAATCCGCAACGGCCGTTGACGCCGCAGACATGACGCTGATCCAGCGGTCGTTGCGGGAGCCGGAGGTCTTCGCCGTGCTCTTCGACCGGCACGCGCCCTCCCTGCACCGGTACGCCGCCCGGCGCCTGGGGCCGGACGGCGCCGAGGACGTGGTGTCCGAGACGTTCCTCGCCGCGTTCCAGAGCCGGCATCGCTACGACGTCCGGCACGCCGACGCCCGTCCGTGGCTGTACGGCATCGCCTCCAACGTCATCGGCAAGCGCCGCCGCAGCGAGATCACCCTCTATCGGGCGTACGTCCGCAGCGGCGTCCATCCCGCCGACGTGTCCGGCGGCCTGGTGGCGGATCGAGACCCAGGCGGCCAGATACACGGCCGTGCCGGAGCATCTGCGGTTCTGGAGAGCCGTCGGGACCTTCGTCCGCGAGAGCGTCTTCCGTCCCTCTCTCACTGCGGCGCTGTTCCGGATCGCCGCCGGAGTCGACGGGATCACCATGGTGCCGGACGCCGTGGACGCGGCGGGCAGGCACGGCGTCGGGGTCACGATGAAGGAGGACTACACCCAAACCGAGCTCATCTTCGACAAGAGCACCTACCGCTACCTGGGCGAGCGTACGGTGGCGACCCGCGACAGGACGAGATCGTCCACATTCCCGCCCCTGACCGACGCGGAGATCGACCGCATCGTCCGGGACGGGGTGTCCAAAGGCATGGACGCCGAGACGCTGCGCCGGGAACTCGAACGGGACAGGAAGCCGAGGAAGGTGACGACGCGCACGCCGGAGGGAGCGGTGATCGACTCCAGGGCCGTCCTCGGGGTGGACGTGGCGCAGGCCCTGCCCTCTCTCGCACCCCATCCCTCCCACGTCAAGGTGCCCTGCTGACGGTTCGCAATGTGGCCCTGACGTCTGGCCCTGACATCTGGTGCCCGATCCTTTCCACAGTCCCGGAATCTCTTGACCTGGTGGCGAATCACCCGGAAATAGCCTGGCTTTTTAGGGGATTTCCAAGTCAAAGGGACGGGATATGGCAACTGATCCGATCCTCGACTGCCCGCTCGACCAGGTCCCGGAGGGACCGGAGTTCATCGAGGCCGCCATGCGGTGGCACTTCAGCCCCGAGACCGGCTCGCCGTACTGGCTGGAACGGGCGAAGACGCTCGGCTTCGACCCGCGTGAGGACGTGCGCAGCTTCGAGGACCTGCGCCGGTTCCCCAACGTGGCCAACGAGCTTCGCGACGTCCGGGTGGAGGACCTCATCCCCCGGGGGTACGGCCCGGACGCGGACGTGATCGGCGTGTACGAGAGCGGCGGCACGACCGGGCCGCCCAAGCGCGTCGTGCTGCTGCGGGACTGGTTGGACCGGCTGATGCACCGGACCGAGCAGGACCTGCAGGCGAGGGGCTATCCCGAGAGCGGCCACTGGCTGTCGCTCGGGCCGACCGGGCCGCACGTCTTCGGCGAGCTGGTCCGCTGGCAGGCCGCGCGGCGGGGCGGCATCCGGTTCACGGTCGACATGGACCCCCGGTGGGTGAAGAGGTGCATCGCCGAGGGCCGCGCCGACGAGGCCGAGCGCTACGCCGAGCACCTGATCGACCAGAGCACCTACATCCTGGAGACCCAGGACGTGCGGGTCCTGGTGACCACGCCGCCGCTGCTGACCCGGCTGGCCCGCAGGAACGCGCTCGTCGATCTGATCAACTCGAAGATCGCCGCGATCAGCTGGGGCGGCGCGCACATGGACCCCGACACCCGCTACCTGCTCCGCACCGAGGTCTTCCCGAACGTCAAGCTGTACGGCACGTACGGCAGCACGATGATCCTCGGCGGGCTGGCCGAGCGCCTCGCGCCGCCTGAGGAGGACCTCGTCGTCTTCGACACGTTCTCGCCCTACGTCACGTTCTCCGTGGTGGACCAGGACACCGGGGAGGTCGTCAGGTACGGCGACCGCGGCCAGGTGGTGATGCACCACGTCAGCAAGAGCTTCCTGCTGCCCAACAATCTCGAACGCGACCTGGCCACCCGCGTGGCGCCGCCGCCGGGGCAGATGGGCGACTCCGTCGCGGACGTCGGCCCGCTCCCCACCTTCGACAACGAACCGGTCATCGAGGGGGTGTACTGATGGACGAGCTGATCCGGCTCGACGCGCTGGGCGCGGGCGGGCCCTACCACAGCCGCAGCCGGCAGACGATCACGGAGCTGACCGGGACGCCGGTCGCCGAGCTGAGCCTGGTGCCGCGGCTGTTCGTCCAGCGGACGATGTCGGCCCTGCGGGAGGCGCGGACCCTGCCGGCCCACGAGCGGGCGACGGCCCTCGCCCGCGCGGGACGGCTGTTCGCGACCGGGGTGGTGGACGGCATTCCGGCGGAGGAGTACCACCACATCGTCAGCCGCGTCTCGGGGATGCCGATCACGGTGGTCCGCTCGGCGACCTCGGGCATCGGACGGCGCGCCGCCGAGGCGTACCGCACGACCCGGTACGCCCGTCCCGAGGGCGCGGTGGACGACTGGCGCGACCCGCTCACCCGCAACGGCCAGGCGGTCTGGACGCGGCGCGGCGACGTCTTCGCCGTGCACGCCGCGGGCAACCACCCGGGCGTGCACACGCTGTGGCTGGAGGCCCTGGCGCTCGGCTACCGGGTCGCGGTGCGCCCCTCGCGGCGCGAGCCCTTCACCCCGCACCGCCTGATCACGGCGCTGCGGGAGTCGGGGTTCGGCGACGACCACGTGGTGCTCCTGCCGACCGACTACGCGGTGGCCGACGACATCATCCGCGACGCGGACCTCGCCATGGTGTACGGCGGCGAGGAGGTCGTGAACAAGTACGGCAACGACGTCAGGGTGCTGCCGCAGGGCCCGGGACGGTCCAAGATCCTGCTCACCGGGCACGACTGGGAGTCGCACGTCGGCACGATCGTGGAGTCGGTGAGCGCCTTCGGGGGGACGGCCTGCGTGAACACCACCGCCGTCTTCGTGGAGGGCGATCCCGCGCCGGTGGCCGAGGCCGTCGCGGAACGACTCTCGGGGATCCCGAGCCTGCCGCCGGAGGACGACGGCGCGGTGCTGCCCGTCCAGCCGGTCGCGGACGCGCACGCGATCGAGAAGTACCTGCTCGACCACGTGAACGGCGCGACGCCGGTGCTCGGCGGCGACGGCGTGGTGGACGACCTGGGCGACGGCTGCGGGGTGCTGCGGCCGGCCGTCTTCCGGGTGGACCGGCCGGACGCGCCCCAAACGGGCATCGAGCTGTCGTTCCCCTGTGTGTGGTTCGCGCCCTGGAGCCGGGCGGACGACATCGAGCCGCTGCGGAACACGCTCGTGCTAACCGCGATCACGGAGGACGCCGGATTGGTCGACCGCCTGGTGGAGGACCCGTCGATCAGGAACGTCTACCTGGGGGACACCCCCACGTACATGATGCCGCCGTGGGTTCCGCACGACGCCTACCTCGGCGAGTTCCTCATGCGCACGAAAGGCGTCATCCGCACTTAACCAATTGAAAAAGGCCCAGTAGATTCTGGGCCATGCGCTGGAGGACACGATGGCGGCGCCGCCTGCTGTGGACGCTCGCCGTCGTCGTGGTGCTCGCGGTGGCCGCCGTCGGCGGGGCGGGCTGGTACTACTCCGGCCTGGTGATCGATCCCGTCCACACCTCCGGCTATCCCCTGCAGGTGACGGCCGTCAGCGGCGACCAGGTCACGATCAAGGGCGCCGCCGACACGGCCGCCCCCGGCACGTACGGCCTGACCTGGGCGGACGGCAACGCACTGGTGGGACAGGTGATCGCGACCGGGGCCGGCACGGTGACCAGGAAGGTCACCGAGGTCGTCCACGGCGAGTTGCGTCCCGGGGTGCGCGCCTACCTCGACCGCTGGATGTGGGGCCACGCGACCCCGGCCGCCGCCGGCGTGCCGTACACGGACGTGAAGGTCCCCTCTCCGCTCGGCGACTTCCCCGGCTGGCGGACCGAGGGCACCTCGACGACCTGGGTGATCGCCGTGCACGGCCGCAACGGCGGCCCTGCGGAGGCCCTGCGCGTGCTGCCGGTTTTCCACAACCTGGGGATGCCGGTGCTGGGCATCACCTACCGCAACGACGAGGACGCCCCGGCGAGCCCGGACGGCAAGTTCCACCTCGGCGCCACCGAGTGGCAGGACGTGGCGGCGGCCATCACGTACGCGAGACGGCAGGGCGCGACCGGGATCGTCCTGTACGGCTGGTCGATGGGCGGGGGCATCGTGCCGATGGCCGTACGCAACCTGCCCGGCGAGCCGATCAAGGCCATGATCCTCGACAGCCCGGTCATCGACTGGCGGGCGCCGATCGCCCTCGGGGCCGAGCAGATGGGTGTGCCCGGCTTCCTCGTGTCGGTGGGCGAATGGGTCATCCGGCGGCGCACCGGCGTGTCGTTCGACGACGTCGACCACCTGCGGCACGCCCGCGAGTTCAGGGTCCCCACGCTGGTCTTCGTGGACGACGGCGACGCGACCGTGCCGATCGGCCCGGCGCTGCGGTTCGCCGAGGCCCGCCCCGACATCGTCAGGCTCGTGCGGACGAGCGGAGGCGGGCACACGGGCTCCTGGAACGCCGACCCCGGGCGTTACGAGCGGGAGTTGAAGGAGTTCGTCTCGTCCCTGTGACTGTCAGCCCGGAACGACCACGGTCATCGAGCTGCCCACCAGGGTGAACCCGAGCCGTTCGTATACCCGTCTGGCCGGGTTGCCCTCGGACACGACCAGCCCCAGCCGCTCCCATCCGTCGGCCACCGCCCTGTCCCGTACGGCGGCCAGCATGCGCGTGCCGAGGCCGGAGGGCGTGCGGGCGGGGTGGCGGAAGACCTCGACCACCCAGGGCCTGCCGTGGAAGAGAGTGACCACCACGCCGCCGGCCACCACGCCGTCCCGGTCCACGGCGAGCAGGCTGCAGGGCAGGATCTCGCCGGTCACCTGTCCCTTCAGCAGCGGGGTGAGGACGTCGCCCAGCGCGGCGGCGTCGTCCACGCTCCGGTGGTCCGGGTGGCCGGGCGGATAGGCCGCCCGCCACGCCGCGAACACCTCCTCCGCCGAGCGGTCGCAGGGAACGAACCGGTAACCGTCGGGGGCGCCGGTCTCGGCCGGCGGCGCCGTACGCGGCTCACAGGTCATCTCGTGGGCGTGCCGCATCACCCGGGCGCCGCGCGCCACGAGCGCCTCGCCCAGGTCCACCGGCCCCGCCACCGCCCAGCCCGGCAGCTTCGCCATGATCGCGTCGATCGCGCCCGGGCCCACGACCTCGATCAGGTCGGCGCACGGCAGTCCGTACCGCTCGTCCTCGACATAACTGACGGCCGGGACGCCGTCCGCCCCGGCCAGAATCACTCGTTCCACAGGAGGGAGGCTCCCCGAGCACGGCGGAGGCGGGCAACACCTTTTCCCCCGCATGTCCTGAAGGACCGTCTTCCTCCGCGGTCGAGCGCCGGGCTCCGGAGATCGACTCGGAAAAAGATGGCGTGGCCCGGGAACAACGAGTGCGGACACGTGGTTGGATGAAGCGTGGCCGGTGTGCAGGTGTCCCCGGGCCTCACCTAATTTGCCTTCGCGGATTACCGTTCGGCTGGAGCCGCGTTGTGCCTTTCGCCGAGAGGCGACCCGGCACCGGCACCACACGTGCGGGACCCCGGCAGGAGATCCTCCTGCCGGGGTCCTGGCGTCTCTCCTGGGTTTCTCGGTTCTCGTGGGTCTCTCAGGTCTCTCAGGTCTCCTGGGCCTCTCGGTGGTGAACCGTTCACCCCCGGCAGACCGCCTGACCCCTGTGGATATCACCCGTCTTACCCTTTGCATCCACTTTTGTCGGCGACGGGTGACAAGATGCGTCCGTGCCCGATCTGGATCCCCAGTCGATCGCCTCCTACTGGGACGCGGAGGCAGACACCTTCGACGACGAAGCCGACCACGGGCTTCACGACCTCCGGGTCCGCGCGGCCTGGGCGAGACGCCTGCGGTCCTGGATGCCGCGGCCTCCCGCCGACGTCCTCGACCTGGGCTGCGGCACCGGCTCGCTGACGCTGCTGCTGGCCGAGCAGGGACACCGGCCGGTCGGTGTGGACCTGTCCCCCAGGATGGCCGAGGCGGCCCGGCGCAAGCTCGCCGCCGCGGGCTTCACCGCGCCCGTCCTCACCGGCGACGCGAGCGGCCCGCCGGCCGCCGCCGGAACCTCCTTCGACGTCGTCCTGGCCCGGCACCTGCTGTGGACCCTGCCCGCACCGGAACGCGCGTTGCGCACCTGGATAAGCCTGCTGCGCCCGCACGGCCGGCTGATCCTCATCGAGGGCAACTGGCGGGCCTCCGGGGACGGCCCGCCATACGTGCCGGGCGCCCGCTCCCTGCCCTGGCTCGGCGGGGTGAGCGCCGACCCCCTCGTCGAGGTGCTGCGGCCGTACGCCGCGAGCGTGCGGGTGGAGCCGCTGACCGATCCCGTGCTGTGGGGCAAGCCCGTTCACGACGAGCGATACGCCGTCATCGCGCACCGCTGAGCCTGCGCATTTCCCGGAAAACACGCAATGCCGAATTTGTAAACGTCTCGGCAATGATTCGAAGCACATTGTCCCCGGAATGCGGAGGCAAAACGGAGCCCGGTCATCCACGCCTTCATTGGCAGGCACGCCCATCGGTATACATGAAATGCGACACCGAACGGCCCGGGAGGGGTCAACTCGCCTGGACGGGCTCCGGCGGCGTGTGCCAACGATTGAGATACACCCGATCGCTGATCGGAGAGGAGTATCTCTATGCACGGCACTCGATTCTCATTACTGCTGGGTCCGGCAGTCCTGTCCGCCGTCACGCTTTGGCCGGCCATCGCATCGGCCTCCACCGCCGCCCACCCGACCGGCCTCGCCGCCGCGCTCAGCGCGCCGCGGGCCGAGGAGCCGGGCACCAGCCTCGGCGAACAGTCGGAGGAGGCGGCTCAGGAGAGCGGTCGCGCGTACGAGGAGGAGAGCGGGTACGCGCCGGAGAGCGCCCAGGAGAGTTCATCGAGCGAGGAGTCGAGCGGATCGAGCGAGGAGTCGGGCGGCCAGTCCGGGAGCAACCTCGCCTACCACCACTCACGGCCCTCGCTGAGCGAGTCGTCGCTCCTTCGCGAGCGCTCGTCGTACAGCCGTCCGATCAGCTACACGCGGACGATCACCTACCAGCGCCCGGTCACGCAGACGCGTATGGTGACCGAGAGCCGTCCGGTCACGTTCACTCGGCAGGTCACCTTCCAGCGCCCGGTCACCGAGACGCGTACGGTCACCCGGATGCGTCCGGTCACCGAAACGCGCGAGGTGTCCTACCAGCGCCCCGTGTCCTACACGCGCATGGTCACCGAGAGCCGGCCGGTCACCCACGAGGTGACCTTCCAGCGCCCGGTCACCCAGACGCGGTACGTCACCGAGTCGCGTCCGGTGACGCGGTACGTCACCTACAAGCGTCCCGTGGTGAGCTACGTCACCGAGAGCCGGCCGGTCACCCACCGGGAGACCTTCCAGCGCCCGGTCACAGAGACGCGGTACGTCACCGAGAGCCGGCCGGTCACCCGCCAGGAGACCTTCCAGCGCCCGGTCACAGAGACGCGCTTCGTCACGGAAAGCCGTCCGGTCAGCTACACCCGGATGGTGCCGGAGTCTCACGAGGTGAAGTCCACGCACTTCGTCTCGGAGAGCCGTCCGGTCAGCTACACGCGCATGATGACCTACCAGCGCCCGGTCACCCAGACGCGGTACGTCACCGAGTCACAGCAGGTCACCAGCTACAGCCGGCCCATGATGCGGTCCTCCAGCGAGGACTGCGACCCGTGAGTCGGCGGGAAGCGAGGTCCTGACATCCAGTAGGGCCATGAGGGGCACGGGCGTTCCCGCCCGTGCCCCTTCCGCGTGTCCAGGCGCGCTCAACGTCCCCTGCCCCGGAAGTCGCACTGCCCGGAGATCTGAGCCGACCGGGCGAACTCGTCTCTCGAGCACGTCTCGTCGACCACGGTGGACACTCCAGGCAGGTCCTTCACCGCCCTGACCACGGCCAGGGGATCGGCGCCGGGAGCGACTTTGATGCGGAAGGACTCCGACATGTCCTCGGCCCTGACCCCCTCCAGCAGCCTCGGGTCCTTCTCCGATCTGCGGAAGTTCTCGAACGCCGTCCGCTGGTCCTCGAACACGATGGTCTGCACGTCACGGCGGACCCGGAGAGCCCGCTCGATGTTCTCCTTCTCCTTGGCGGTGGCCGCGCCGCCCTTGCAGCCCTCGAAGGGTGAGGAGTCCGTACAGAGGAAGGCCGAGACGTCCACCCAGCCGGACGAGGCCGCCGCGACGCCGACCCCCCGGGGGTCCGGAGACGGCTCCGCGAGCCGTGCAACGCCCACGATCGTGCCGGCCACCGCGAGGGCCGCGGCGGCGATCGCGAGGCTGCGCGGCCGGGTGTGACGTGGCGCGGGCAGCGCGTGGTCGAGGCCGTCGTCCGGCACCGTACGCGCGCGGGCCGCCATGGCGTCACGGAGCCGATCCTCGATGGTGCTCATGCGTCCTCTCCCAGTTCGCGAAGGAGTCTGGCCAAGGCCCTTGCGGTCGTGGATCTGACGGTGCTCTGCCCCACCCCCATGACCAGGGCGATCTCGGAGTCCGTCAGGTCGAGGTAGTAACGCAGCACCAGCGCCTCCCGCTGCCGCCGGGGCAGCCGGGCCAGCGCCAGCAGCACCTGCCTGCGGGACTCGCCGATGAGGACGGCGGTCTCCGCCGAGTCGGCGAGGTCGGTGACCCGCTGCGTCCGGCGCAGCATGACCGCACGGCGGCGCAGCACCGACCGCGACCCGTTGAGCACACAGGTCCGCAGATAGGCGAGCGTCAGCTCCGGGGGCCGCCGTCGGCCGTGCAGCCGGGCGAAGACGTCCTGCACCACGTCCTCCGCCGTCTCCAGGTCGCCGACGAGCAGCACCGCGAGCCGCACCAGGCCGACCCGGTGCGCGCGGTACAGGCCCGCCAGATCGGCCTCCGGAGGCGGCGCGGGCGGCGCGAGCGCCGTCAGCCGTAGGGATTCACGATCCATGCAGTGTGAACGCGCACCCCCGCCGATCCGCTGCTCGCGTGTTTCCGGCCCGATACGCGTGAAGGCCCCTCCGGGGTGTCCGGAAGGGCCTTGTGATCACGCCTCGCCAGCGTGGGCGGCCAGGACGCGCCAGCCGTACTCGTCGGTGTGCACCCATGTGCGTGTGTAGCGCAGCCGACCGGCGAACGGCTCACCCGCGAAGGCGCCTTCGAGGGTGCCGAGGAAGCACGTGACTCCGGTCGTCCCCGAGACGACGGCGGTGAGGTCCTCCTCGGCCACCTTCGTCATCACCTGCGTACGCGAGCGGTGGTTGTGGAGATCGAGCTGCTTGGCCTCCGTGTGCAGCCGGCCGTCCGGCGGTCCCGTGAAGACGAGCCGCTCGTCGAGCAGCCGATCGAGCTCCTCCACGTCACCGGCGAGCTGCGCGTTCTGCAGCCGCCGCTCGGCCTCGTACAGCTCGTCCAGAAGGGTGCGGCCTGCCATGGGAATCCTCTCCGTCGCGGCGCGTCTTCTGCGGCGCAACGGTAGTCCCGGCGGCCGCCGCCCTGCCGTGGCGCGGGTCACGGCAGGGCGGCTCCCGGTTTCAGCGGGTCACTTCCCGGTGCCCTGCTTGCTCCCGGGCGTGCAGTACGGGCAGAACGGCTCGCGCTGGACGCAGACCTTGACCGCGTCGCTGTCGTTGGCCGGGTCGAGGTCGAGCTCCTTGCCGCCGACGGTGGCGGTGTTGACCGTCTCTCCGACCGCGGTGGCCTTCGCGCGGACGATCAGTGTGGCCGTCGCGCCGCTGGCCAGCGTTCCCACGGTCCACGTTCCACCGGCGTACGTGCCGGTCGAGGGCGTGGCGGACAGGAAGGCCAGGTTGGCCGGCAGGGCGTCCTTGACGGCGACGCCGGTGGCGTCGTTGGGCCCGGCGTTGGCGACCGTGACGCGGTAGATGACGGTCTCGCCCACGGTGACCTCGGTCTTGTCCGCGGACTTGACCACGCTCAGGTCGACGGCCGGGTTGACCTCGGTGACGGCGTCACCGCTGGTGGAGGTCAGCGGCTCGGGCTCGGGGCCGAGCCGGTTCTCGTAGGCGACCGAGCCGCTGTTGACGACCTGCTTGCCCGCGACCGACCTGCCGACCTTGACTCGGAACTCCACGGTGGTGCCGTCCGGCAGGGTGGTGTCGTTGGCCAGCCGGCCCCCTGCCGTGCCCGTGGCGCCGTCTCCCAGCCTGAAGGAGATCGCACCGGTGGCGGCGTCGAACTCGGCCTGGTCGTCACCGGCCTGGTCGGTCATGGCGCCGCTGTTGGGGCCGCCCACGACGCGGAGCGAGCCGGGCACGTACGTGGTCCCGGCCGGGACCTTGTCGGTGAGCCTGACGTTCTGCGCCACGTCGCCGCCCTTGTTGACGGCGGTCAGCCGGTAGGTGATCTCGGCGCCGACGTTCACCGGCCCCTGCGGGCTGGCGGACTTGGTGAGGACGACGCACGGCGGGGTGCCGAAGAAGACGTCGTCGAGGAAGTTGCCGACCGACGCGTTGCCTCCGGCAGCGGAAATGGAGCGGAAGGCGAACCTGGTCGTCGTCTGGCCGGCGGGCACGGTGTAGGTGCCGTAATAGGTGCCCCACTTCCCGTTGCCGTCGGACATCGTCCCCTGCTGGGCCGGGCCCGAGGGGGCGCCGATGTCCAGCGCCATCTGGTCGGTGCCGAGACGCCCGCGGTGGGACAGCCGCCAGTACAGCTTCTGGCCCGGAGTGGTCGGACGGTCCTGGTAGAGGGTCGAGACCTGGTTGGCGTTCAGCTCCGCGAACTGCGCGCCCTCGAGCGCCGGAACGTTCATCCGGGGGCTCCAGACCTCGATCATGTGATCGGTGGCGGTCGTCCGCCAGCCCGGCACCGCGTTCGGGTTGTTCTGCGAGGCGTCGGGGAACGCAGCCCACGTCCCGGCGACGACGGGCTTCTCGAAACCGCCGTTGACCAGCGCCACCTGCTCAGGACACGATGCGGGATTCGGCGCCGCCGCCCGCTGCGCCGCCGTGGCCGCGACCTCGGTGCGGGCGGGCGCGGCGTCGGCCGGGACCGCTCCGGACAGCGCCAGGGGGACAACCACCGCCACCAGGGCGGCGACGGGGTAACACATCCCGCGGATGTGCCTCATCATGAAGGTCCTCTCGTCGTGGCGATTCACCAGGCCGCACGACCGGCGCTGGCACCGCAGGGAAGACTCGTGCGACGGGGAGGACAGGTGCGGGATGACACGTGCGGCCGTGCCAACAGTTGGCCGGATCTTGTTCTCTCCCGACTCTGCGCAGGGAAGATCTGGATCTATGTCCAGGCGCCCCGCGGCCAGAACTGGACCAGGAACTGCTCCCGTGGATCCGCCCCGTCATCCGCCCGCGTGTACACCCGGACGTTCCACAGCCGCTCCGGCTCGCCGAGGAGCAGGAACCCGTCCTGCACGTCCGTGTACAGCTCCGCCGCGCAGATCTCTCCGGTCTCCGAGCGGAAGACGCAGGTGACGACGTCCGCCCACGCCTCGCGCTGATCCCCCGGCTCGTCGTCCCACACTTCGAGCGTGAGGCTCACGAGGTCGTCCTCGGCCGAACGCCTGAGGCCGCCGCGATCGGACGGGTCGCAGGGGTCCCAGGAGAACGACACATCGACGATGAAGAACGTCCCGTCGTGGACGTCCACCTCGCAGTCGCTACGGGAGATCAGGGGCACGAGGACCGCCTCTGGTGTGACGGGTGACGTACGACCGCCGCGCCCAGCAGCCGGTCGTGCAGGACCTGCCCGTCGGCGTCCAAGAACGCCCACAGCCCGCAGGCGAGCAGGAGCACCAGCCCGATGCCGGGAACGAAGGCGAGGAAGGGGAAGGCCAGCGTGCGGAGGGCCGTCGCGCCCGCTCCCAGCCGTTCACCCGTCCGCGTGTCGACGACGCGTACGCGCAGCAGCCGCTTGCCGAGCGTCCGCCCCCACAAGGTGTGCTGCGCCCAGAAATAGAGGAGCAACGTGGACAGGGCGAGCAGCTCTTCTGACTTCACGCTGCCGTCGAGCACATCGTCGAGCCGTCCCAGCACCCCCTGGCCGAACCAGGAGAACCAGACGCCCGCATCGATCAGAGACCAGGCCGGTTCCACGACGACGCGGAGAGCAGCGACGACGACCAGGTAGTCGATCAGAGCCGCCACCAGGCGACGCCATGTCGTCCCGGTCCCAGCGGCAACCGGTTCTTCCCGGGTCGCCGTCCGCGACGCGACGTACACCAGTGCCGCCGCCAGCAGGAGGCACACCTGGTTCGACCCCCAACCGCTGAGCACCGCACGGAACCAGTCGGCGCTGAGCAGTGGGATCGTCTCCAGGCAGCCCCCCGGCTCGCTGTACATCGGGACGAGGGGCTCGACGACGGCGGTCACGACGAGGAGCCCGGCCACCCGCCGGCCGACGACCTCTCGGCCTGTGTCACGTACGTACGCCAGAAGTCCCAGGAGCACGGCCAGAGCGGGAACCGCCCAGCCCTCAGCGGTCTCCACCACCCTCGACAGGTCGTCGCGCAGCACGGAAAGCGGCCATTCGTCGCCGCCCAGGACACCTACGCACCCCTGAATCTCGAAGGATCCTTCGCCGTTCCCCAGTTCCCACCGCTCCCGCCACACTTCCCAACTCGGAACGGCGGCCAGGGCTACCGCGGCCAACCAGGCCGGAACGGCGTATGACGACAACCGGCTCCCCCGCGGCACGATGACCCTTTCGTCCGACTGGGCGGAACCTTACCGATCACTCGTCACCCGCGAAATTGGGCGGACTCGCCTGCTGCTGCCTCAAACGGCGGTGAGCAGCGCGTCGAGCGGCCGAGGCAGGGCGTCCCTGCCGCCTGCCGCCTCGACGAGCAGCCGTGCGTAGCGGAGCTTGCGGCGCGCGCCACTGCCCAGAAACCGCCGCATCTGCGCTTCAAGATCCCGGCCGCGCCAGACGGGCTGGCTCTGCAACGAACGGAACGATCCGAGGTCGCCTTGCGAGTCGAAGAGCGCTTCGACCCCTGCAGTGCCCACGGCGCGGATCAGCTCGTCCTCCAGATCGTTCACGCAGACGTAGAACCCGAGGTGCTCCATGTCACCGCGCGTGCGGGGTGAGCCGACCTGGTTCGCGACCATCGCACGCCGGAATATCTCCTCCTCATGCAGGTCATACAGACCGGCAAGACGCACCCGGCTGTCCGGAGGGCCCAACGTCGTCAGGAAGCGGCCGATCGCGTGCGCCCCGCCGATCGGCACAATCACGACCCGCTCCGCCTCGAGATCCCGGCCGCGGCCCACCGCGGCCGTTTCCAGTGCGATCTGGTCGCTGGGGCCCTCGACGAGCACCAAGGTCACGGCGTTGCCGGCCTTCGCCAGGGCGCGGTCCATCGCCAGAACCGGCGCGGCAGGACCGCTCCCATAGCCGTCGAGCGCCCTGCGGGCGAGCTCACGGCGATTGGTGACGTCCATGGTGTTTCCCGATCCGTTGTGCCGTCAGCATGCGCGATGGCCGCATCATCGGCGACACGCATGGCGGCCGACAAGCGATTAACGAGGGCATAGCCGGCGATCCAGCGAAGCGTACGGACGGCGGGGATGGCTCAACAGGCGGCGCGCACGATCTCCCGCGCCGCGCGGGCGAGCTTCTCGTCGTGCGACCGGCCCAGCTCACGCGCGAGATCGATGGTCCGGTCGAGCAGCGCCAGCGCCTCGTCATAGCGGCCCGCCGCGCGGCACGTCTCGGCGTAGGTGTGCAGGAAGTCGATCTCCAGCTGCACCTCGGCCAGCGGTTCCAGCAGCTCGAAGGCCCGCCGGTGGTGTTCGAGCGCCTTCTCGGGTGAACCCGTGATCCGCAGCGCGACACCGAGATAGTTGTGGCACCACGCCTGGTTGTGTTGAAGGTTGTTCTGCTCGGACAGCTTCAACGCGTCATGCAGCGTTCGCAGTGACTCCGCCGGGTCGTCCGGTGCCAGCGCGAGACCGAGGGTGACCAGCCCGGTGATCTGTGCGGGCCCGTCTGCCAGGGCGACGGATGCCCGGGCGAGTTCGACGGCTTCACTGCGCCGCCCGAGGTGAAGTGTCACCCATCCATCGAAGGCCAGCGCCTGGGACTGCCCCATATGGCGCCCGAGCTTCTCGAACAGCTCGCGTGCCCGCCGGAAGTGCGCCTGTGCCGCTTCGAGGTCACCGAGATCCCGGCACACGAAGCCGATGCGCAGCGCCAGAGCGGCTGCGACGTCGTCGTCCGGCCCTGACCGCTCGGCCAGTTCATAGGTGGAGAGCGCCTCGGTGAGGCGTCCGGCGGCGGAACGGGCGAAGCCGAGGTCGGCGAGCAGCGAAGCCCGCTGCCTGTCCCGGCCGAGACGTGCCGCGGCGGCCGCGGCGGCTTCGAGCAGGCGTGCCTGGTCGTCGGTTCCGCGGTGCCGGAAGAACCAGACCCGCATGGCCTGCGGCAGCTCGGCCACTACCTCGTCCACGCCGAGCCGCACGGCGGCGTCGAAGCAGGCCACCAGGTTGACGTACTCGAGGTCGAACCAGGCCATGGCCTTCGCCGGATCTCCCGGCGAGGGCTCCGTGCGCTGCGGCGAGGGCAGCGTCCGATCGTGGGCGACGGCCTGCGCCAGATAGTGCCGCAGGACCCGGCGCAGGGCGGCTTCGGCCCGCGGCTCCTCGTCGGCGGCGATGTCCGCCGCGTACTGCCGGATCAGATCGTGCATCCGATACCGCCCGGGCGAGGGCTCCTCGACCAGGTGGGCGTCGATCAGCTCCTCCAGCGCGGCGCCGACCCGATCGGGCGGCATGTCGCTGAGCGCGCCCGCCACCGCCGCGTCGAAGTCGGCGCCCGGCAGCACGCCCAGCAGCCGGAACATGCGGCGCTGGACCGAGTCGAGTTGCTGCAGCGACATGCCGAAGACGGAGTCGAAGCGGCTGGGGGTGGCGCGCAACCGCTCGGCCAGCACCGCCACCGTCCAGCCCGGGCGGTGGCGAAGCCGCGCGCCCGCCATCCGCAGCGCCAGCGGAAGCCCGCCGCACTGCCGCAGCACCTGGCTGACCGATTCCTCTTCGGTGAGCGCGAGCCCGGCCGCCCGGCCGAACAGGTAAACCGCGTCGTCGTCGGCCAGCGGCTCCAGAGACACCGGCGGCACTCCGTCCAGGCTGACCAGACGGTTGCGGCTGGTGACCAGGACCGCGGACTTCCCCGCGCCGGGGAGCAGCGGGCGCACCTGCTCCGCGTCGACCGCGTTGTCGAGCACGACGAGAACCCGCCGGCGTGACAGCTCCGACCGCCAGAGCGCCGCGCGTTCGGCGGTGCCGGCCGGGGGCTGCGTGACGTCCAACGCGCCGAGCAGCCGGCCCAGCGCGGCGTGCGGCTCCAGTGGCTCCTGACCCGGGGTGAAGCCCTGCAGGTCGAGATAGAGCCCGCCGTCCGGATACGTAGGGGCGAGCCGATGGGCCACATGCACGGCCAGGCTGGTCTTGCCCACGCCCGCCATGCCGTCGATCGCGGCCGCGCCGGTAGCGCCCAGCAGCTCTGCGACCAGCGCGGACTCCGCTTCCCTGCCGGTGAAGTCGAACAGGTCGGCCGGCAGATCGTTGCGGCGCCGGACGGGCTCCGCGCCGGCCTTGGCCGCCTCGGCCCACAGCGCGCGCAGTGGCCGGGGATCGCGTCCCACGGCCCGGCACAGCGCCACGACGGCCTCCCACGGCGGAACGAGCCGGCCGGTCAGATATCGGGACAGCGACGAGCTGCTCAGACCCGTCTCGCGGGCGAGGGCGCGCAGGCTGAGCCCGCTCAGCTCCTTGATCCGGGCGAGCTGAGCCACCAGTCGTTCCTGGGGGCTGGACACGTGCAACACCGTACCCGTCCCGGCCCGCGGAGACGGATCGGCGATGCGTTCGCGCTGCTCAACCGGGTTTTCCGTGTCCCACGGTGTCCCACGGACCAGGCGGGCCCGGGCCCGCCGATGGTCCCATTACTCCTGTCGGAAACACCCGCGACGAAGGAGCAGCGATGTCGACCGAGCGCATGCCGAACCCGGCGGCTTTGATTCCCGAGGCGATGGAGGCCCTGATGGCGGTCAACAAGGCCATCGCGGGTGCCGGAGTGGACGGCAAGCTGCTGGCGCTGAGCCACCTGCGGGCCAGCCAGATCAACGGCTGCGGCCCGTGTGTGGCCGGGGGCGTCCACCAGGCCCAGCGGCACGGCGTGACCGCAGACCAGGTGCACGCCGTCGCCGCGTGGCGGGAGACGCCGTGGTTCAGCGACGAGGAGCGCGCCGCACTGGCCCTTACCGAGGCCGTGACCCGGCTCGCCGACCAGCCGGACCCGGTGCCGGACCAGGTATGGGACATGGCCGCCAAGCACTTCGACCAGAAGGAGCTGGCCGCACTGTTGCTCAACATCGCAATCTCCAACGCCTTCAACCGGCTCAACGTGCCGACCCGCCAGCAGGCGGGCAAGTGGTGACACCATCCCCGACCAGCACCGCCCGAAGCCATAAACCGCAGAGAGAGGAAGTCGTCATGACGACCACGCCGAAGACCGCCACCCCCGAGGGCCAGAAGTACGACGGTTTCACCGAAGAGGAGCGCGACGCGATGAAGGAGCGCGCCAAGGAGCTGAAGACGAAAGCTCGGCGGGGCGCCAAGGCCGACACGGAGAGCGAGGTGCTCGCGAAGATCGCCGAGATGTCGGAGTCCGACCGGGTGATCGCCGAGCGGTTGCACACCGTGATCAAGGCCAGCGCGCCCGCCCTCACGCCGAAGCTGTGGTATGGGATGCCCGCGTACTACCGCGACGGCAAGATGATCTGCTTCTTCCAGTCTGCGGCGAAGTTCAAGGCCCGGTACGCGACCCTCGGCTTCAGCGACGAGGCGAACCTCGACGAAGGCGCCATGTGGCCGGCCTCGTACGCCATTACCGAGATGACCGCCGACGTCGAGGCGAGGATCGGCGCGCTCCTGATGCAGGCGCTGAGCTGAGGGCCCGTCTTCCGCCGCCGCACCCGGTCTAGACGGGAATCGGGCCGAGCCCGAGAACGGCGCGCAGCGCGTTCTCCAGGTCAGTGGCGCGATCGAAATCGCCGGCATGGCCGGTGAGGAAGGCGAAGGTGTAGCCCGCGGCTCCGGCGTAGTTGCCGCCCAGGCCGCCCATACCGTAGTCGTCACCGTCGATGCCGAAGCCCAGCCCCCAGGTCGCCTGTGCCCCGAAAACCGCGTCCATCCCCGAGCATTGGGCGGTGGTGGCCTCGGCGAGCAGGTCGGCTGACAGCAGCCGCGGCAACGTGGAGTAGAAGCCGGCGGCTGCACGGGCGGTGCCGTGGCCGTTGACAGCGGGGATCTCGGCGGCCCGCCAGGCGGCGGAGTTGACCACGGCCGGGTCCTGGGCACCGAGCGGATTGCCGATCGCCCGGTGGTAGAGGTCGGGCTTGCCGTCCAGCGCGGCAGCCCGGTAGGCCGGGGTCAAGCCGGTCAGCTCGATCGCCCGTGCCTGTTCAGCGGGGCCGAGGCCGATGTGAAAGTCCAGCTCGTGCGGGCCGCAGACCTCCTCAGCGAGAAAGCGGCCGAGCGTCCGCCCGTCGGTGCGCCGGACCAGTTCGCCGACCAGATGCCCGTAGAACAACGCCGACTCGCCGTGCGCGGTGCCCGGCTCCCACAACGGCTCCTGCGCGGCAAGAAGCGCGCACAGCCGGTCCCAGTCGTAGAAGGTCTCGGTGGGTACCGGCTGGTCCAGTGCCACCACGCCGGCCTGGTGCGACAGGACATGTCGTACGGTCGCCGGCGCGGTGAACTCGGGCCAGTAGCGCTGCATCGGGGCGTCCAACTCCAGCACGCCCCGATCCACGAGGAGCAACGCACAGACCGCCGCGAACGGTTTGGTTACGGAGTACGGCATGACGATGCTGTCGCGTGACCAGCCGGGCCCGCCCCACAGGTCGACGATCCATCGGCCGTCCAGCTGGGCGGCGACCGCCGCCCCCGCTCCTCCAGCCTGCCGCTTCAGCACATCGGCGAAAACGTCCCGTACCTGCTCGAAACCCGGTTCCACCGTTCCGTTGATCACGGCCACCCACCCTAAAAACGGAGGTCAGCCGTAGGCAACCGGGAATCGAGCACGACAAGTTACCTGCGGGGAACGGCAGTCGCGCAGACAGACACGCAAAGGCCCTCGCCGGCGATCCGGGAGGGCCTCTGAAAAATGGAGCCGCCTAAGGGAATCGAACCCTTGACCCCTTCATTACGAGTGAAGTGCTCTGGCCGACTGAGCTAAGGCGGCATGCCGCGAACGGCTTCGCACAGTCTACAGGGTCGTCGTGGTTCTCGTGCACCCGTCGCCGCCGGGAGCGCCGCGGCCCTCCGAGCGCGCTCCGGGAGCCCGGCGCCTTCCACGGAGATCGGTAAAACTTCCCCAGCCGCCCAGAGGGCCTGCCTTTACCCGATGACCAGCAGAAACAGGCCATACCAGGCGCATCTGTCACAGGAAAAGCGCCCCGTCTCGCCTGACGGCGCCCCCGAGCCGCCAGACATTTGACCTCATCCTTCGCGACCGTTGCCGGGAGGTCGCCGCCCGCCCTCGCCAGGCGGCATGCTGGTCCTCGTCACGCAGGCGACGGCAGGGGAAACGACGGGTTATGCGATCGGCCGGGCAGAAAGTGAAGGTCACACCGCTTCGTACGCGGTACGGCGGCGGTCCGAGCCGGCGAATGGCGGTCGCGGCGCTGGCCGCGCTGCTGCCGTTCACGGCGTGTTCCAGCCACGCCCCGGCCCCCTCCGAGCAGCCGAGCACAGGCGCGAAGGCACAGCCGGCGGTCGATGCGCCCACAGCCGAGCTGCGCCCGTTCTACGCGCAGCGGCCCACGTGGCGCACGTGCGGCGACGGCTTCCAGTGCGCCAAGATCGAGGTGCCCCTCGACTACACGAAGCCCTCCGGCGAGCGCATCCAGCTCAGCGTGATCCGCCTGCCGGCCACCGGCAAGCGCGCCGGCTCCCTGCTCATCAACCCCGGCGGGCCCGGAGGTTCGGGCATCCAATACGCCCGGGCGGCCCGATCCGTGGTGAGCGACAAGGTGCGCGCCCAGTACGACATCGTGGGGTTCGACCCGCGTGGCGTGGGCGAGTCGACCCCCGTCACGTGCATGACGGCCTCCCAGCTCGACGCGTACATCGGGATGGACTCGAGCCCGGACACGCCGGCGGAGGTCACGGCGCTCGACAAGGTGTCCAAGCAGTTCGCCGACAGCTGCGGAGCCAAGTCGGCCCGGCTGCTCCCCCACGTCGGCACGGCCGACGCGGCCAGGGACATGGACGTCCTGCGCGGCGTCCTCGGCGACCCCGGTCTCACCTATCTCGGCAAGTCGTACGGCACCTACCTGGGCGCGATGTACGCCGACCTGTTCCCCAAGCGCGTGCGGGCACTCGTGCTCGACGGCGCGGTGGACCCGGCCGTGCCGTCGCTGAAGTCCAACGAGGTGCAGGCGAAGGGCTTCGAGGTCGCGCTGAAGGCCTTCGTCGAGGACTGCTTCCTCAACCACTCCTGCCCCTTCAAGAGCCGTACGGTGGACGGCGCGATGAAGGAGATCAGCGACCTGCTGGCGAAGGCCGACCGGCAGCCGCTGAAGAACGACCTCGGCGACGGCCGGGTGATCAACGAGGCGTGGACGGTGATCGGCATCGCCACCCCGCTGTACGAGCGCGCGGCCTGGCCCCGGCTGCGGGAGGCTCTGAGCAAGGCGATCAACGAGGGCAACGGGACGGAGTTGCTCCAGATGGCCGACCTGCTGGTCGACCGGCGGTCCGACGGCTCGTACTCGAACCAGACCGAGGCGAACATGGCCGTCAACTGTGTGGACCACCCGTTCCCCAAGGGGCTCGACGCGTACCGGCAGGCCGCGGGCGAGGCCGCCAAGGCGGCGCCGCACTTCGGGCCGTTCGTGATGTGGGGTTCGCTGCCCTGCGCCTACTGGCCCGCGAAGTCCGTCGGCACCGACAAGCCGCTCAAGGCCACCGGCGCGCCGCCGATCCTCGTCGTCGGCACCCTGCGCGACCCCGCCACGCCGTACGAGTGGGCTCAGGGGCTCGCCTCGGAGCTGACCTCGGGCGTGCTCCTCGGGTACGACGGCGACGGGCACACGGCCTACCGCAGCGGCTCCACGTGTGTGGACAACGCGGTCGACGACTACCTGCTCGCCCTGCGCGCTCCCAAGAACGGCACCGTCTGCCCGAAGACGGGCTGAAAGGCGCGGACCCCCGGAATCGGTTACCACTCCGGGCCGCCCTCTCTCATCCGTACAATTCCGGCACATGGCTTACCGGTGGCGCTCACGCGAGCTGACCCTTCCAGTGACCATGGCCGCGTTCCTGACGGTGTCCGGATGCGGGGTGCTCGGCGGGCCCGGGGCGGTCTCCTCCCAGGGCGCCTCGCCGACGCGGCCCTCGCCGTCCGTCGCCTCCGCGGGGATCTCACCGGCGGAGGAGGTGACGTCTCTGGCCAAGGAGGGGTGGTTCGGTCCCACCGGCCCCCTGCACGCGCGGGTGGAGATGCGCGGGGTGGAGCGGTTGGGCGATCGGTCCGTCCTCCGTTTCACGGTCACCTCGCTGGAGGACGAGGCGCGCCACACCGGGAACTCGTTCGGGACGGCGGCCGGAGACCTCACCAGCTACCGCATCCCTCTCATCGATCCGGTCGGCGGCAAGGTCTATCACCCCCTGAGCGACCGGGTGGGGACGCTGGGCAGCAAACCCGGCTACTACCAGCCCGGCGTGCGCTACGAGACCGTCGTGTACTACCCGCCGATCCCGGCGGACGTCCGTACGGTCACCGCGATCACGGCGGGAACGGCGGGCGAGTTCACCGGCGTGCCCGTGGTGGACGGGACCGGTTCCGGCGACCCCCTGTCGCCGACGCCCGCCCCCGGCAGCACACCGGCGCCGGGCACCACGGTGTCCTGGCCGGTGCGGGAACCGGCCGGGCAGATCACCAGCAGCGTCCAGGACCTGTACGGCATCACCGAGGGCGCGGAGAAGACGACCACCGCGAGCGGCGGCGACGAGACCGTGGGCCTGCGCACCGACGTGCTGTTCGCCTTCGACTCGGACCGGCTCACGGCACGGGCCAGAGCCGTGCTCGACGACGTCGCGAAGGAGACCCGGGAGAAGGCCGATCCGGGCAAGCCCCCGATCCTCATCGAGGGCCACACCGACGGCAAGGGGACGCACGCGTACAACATGGCCCTGTCCCTGCGGCGCGCGGAGGCCGTACGCAAGGAGCTGCAGGCACGCCTCGGCGGGGCGTACCGCTACCGCGCGACGGGCAAGGGCGAGACCGAGCCCGTCGCTCGGGAGGGCGGGGCGGACGACGAGAAGGCGCGTGCCAAGAACCGGCGCGTCGAGATCTCCTACCAGATCAAGCAACGGACCGGCGGCTCCACGGCCTCGGGAGCCGCCGAGACCCATGCCGCAGAGACCACCGCAGTCGGGGGACGGCCGGCCCCGTTCCACGCGGACGACGGCGAGCCCGTCGCCAGCCGGACCTACACCAGGCAGCCGTCCGGGCAGCGGCTCCGCATGGACGTGAAGCCCTTCTACCGCGACGGCGCCTACCTCGTCGCGGTGTTCGACATCGTCAACCTCGGCCCGGGGAACCTCGGCGCGGGGACGGGATACGGAGGGGACATCGCCTACATCGGCGGCTGGTACACCGCCTTCTCTGTCGTCGATCCCGCCTCACGCACCGTCTATCGCGCCGTACGGATGGGACCGGACGACCCGCGGGGCCCCGACGACTATGTGGACCCGGGCTGGGCGACGTTCAACGTCAAGCCGGGCACGGGCAACCGCGGCTTCTTCTACGTCCCGGCGCCGCCGCCGGGTGTCACCAGCGTGACCTTCGACGCCGGCCCCTTCGGCACGTTCGACGACGTGCCCGTGCGTTAGCTCTCCGAAGGCGCGGGTTTCATGCTCCGGCGGGAACCGGCCGGCCGTACGTCACGCGCGCCGCCGGGCGGCTCTCTCGATGATCGCCGCCCCGGTCTCGGACTCCAGTGCCGGGGTGTAGCCGGCGGCGCGCAGCCGGGTCAGGGTCTCCTCCTCGCCCGCCACGCTGATCAGCACAGTCGGAGCGATCTTGCGCAGACCCAGCGTGCGCAGCGTCTGAGAGCGGGCGAGTTCCTCGACGAGCGCTTCGTCGTCGGAACGGATGCAGCACCCGGAGCGCACCACCCGGACGCGCCCATGCGTACGGGCGGTGTCCTTGATCAGGTATTCCAGCGGTTGCGGCAGGGGCGCCTCGGCCGCCTCGGCGAGCCGCGCGAGCAGGGCGCCGGCCTCGTGCCCCCGATCGAAGGCGCGGCGCACGGTCGAAGCGGTGAAGCGCCAGACCACGGCGTGCCCCTCCGACTCGCGGTCGGCGACGTCGTCGAGCAGTTCGGCGAGCTCCGGGCCGGGCATCCCGCGGACCACCGCCGTCAGGTCTGCCTGGAAGAACGCGGTGGCCTGCGCGGGCGGGAGCAGGGCCGCCAGGGCGGCGGTCAGCGCGGGCTCCGGCGACGTCCACGCCTCACCAGTGGGCAGCAGGTCGCGTACGACACGACCGACGCCGGTGAGGGCGCCCCCGGCGACCAGGCCGAGCAGCTCGGCCTCACGCATGACGGCTCCGACCAGATCGTCGTCCGCCCCCGACTCGGCGAAGTGGTGCGAGCGGTGCCAGGCCGCCCGCTCCGTCACGTACGGCAGGCAGGCGGCGGAGACGCCCTTGCCCGGGGGAAGCGCGGCGAGCGCCTCGAACACGGCATATCTGATGCCGACCGCGTTCGGATCGTCGGGCTCGGTGAGGGCGACCGGCGTCCCGGCCTCCTCCGGCCAGTACGTGTAGACGGCCGGTATGGTCGCCCAGGTGGCGATGATCGTCACCAGCCGCTCGACGGGAGACCGCTTCAGCCAGTCGTCGTACTCCGTCTTGGGCAGCAGGCTCACGACCGGCTCCGGCAGCTTCCCGCGATGGCCCTTGGGCCGCGGCACCGGCTCCGCATGCAGGCCGAGCAGTCCGGCCTGCGTGGTCAGGTCGAGCCAGAGCCGGGCGACGTCCTCGGCCACGCCGGCCGCCTTGGCGATCCGCTTGGTGTCGCGGACCGCCAGTCCGCCGGCCTTGCGCAGGACTGGAGGCTGGTCGGCGCACGCGGCGAGCACGCGCTCGATCTGGGCGAGCGCGGCGGTGGCGGCCGCCTGGGCGGAACCGTCGGCCCCGGCTGCGTCGGGCAGGCCGGCCGGGGGCTGCGGCGGCTCCGGGGCGAACGGGACGCGCAGCTCGCCGAGGGCGGCCACGGCGACCTCGATCGGCACCTCGGCCGTGTCGTACTGCCCGGCGGGCAGCAGGAGCCCATGCGCGGCCAGCCAGTCGGTGTTCGGGTCGCCGGAACCTCCGGGTCGGAAGGCGTACTTCGGGGCCTGCTGGTAGCCGAAGCCGCCGCGAGCCTGGTAGGCGTGGGTGAGCACCTGCGATCCGTGCCCGATGATGTCGAGCAGCCACTCCCGGGCGTCCGCGGGGGCCTGCGCGAGCAGGGCCCGCACCCGCTCGTGATCGGTGAGCAGGCCGAGCACGTTCTGCTCGGCGCCCTCCCGAGCCCTGGCCTTCGGGAATCCCAGGGTCTCGGCGATCGCGTGGACCTCCGGAGCGTTGAAGTGGAGCCTGATGAGCTCGGCCGCCGGGCGGCCCAGCCCCGCTGCCTCGGCGAGGTGCGCGTGGACGCCCGTGGACACGATCACTTGGTCGTCGTGCGGCGGAAGCACCAGCGCCGTGTCGGCGAGCGCGTCCAGAGTGGCGGCGGCGTGCGCGCGCAGGGCGGGATCGCTCCCGGCCAGCAGATCGAGCACGTCGGCGCGAGGCACGGCCCTTGTGGCCGGGTCCCCGTCATGCCAGAGGTTGAGCAGCGGCCCGTGCCGCTGCGCCGCCAGCCACGCGACGGCCGACAGCGCCTGGTGCTGAGGCAGGGTGCAGAACCGCGCGAGCGAGAGCGCCGCACGCGGCTGGAGCAGCAGCCGGGCGAGGTCCTGCGGAGTTATCTCGTCGTCGGAGGTGAACCCGACCCGGGCGAGGATCAGCCGCCGGTCATCCGGCGACTTCGTCTTCAGCCATGCCGCCAGGCGGCGCTGGGTGTTCACCATCGCAGGGTATTACGCCGTATTCGGCGGCCAGACCTGTTGCCGGTTCACGCCCTTGGCGCGAGCCGCCGAATGGACTCGTCTCTGCGGCATGGACTGCCGGATCCCCCAGATCCGCCGGAAAGCGGCACGACCCGTGCGAGCGAAACCACGCCTACCCTTCGGGATCGCTCACGGCCACTGCCTGCGCGTCGCCGTACATCGCGTCATGTTGCTTTCGGGGGGCGCAGACGCTGGCCTTGGAACAGGCGCAGCGGCGGCCGCCCTCGTTGAGGCGGACGATGACCGAGTCGGACGGCACGTTGTGCCCCACCACCGTGCCCGGGCCCTGCGGGGTGTCCACCGCGAGGCCCGTGCGCGGCGCCGACGCCCGGAACTCCTGGTAGAGCGGGTGCTCGTACTTCAGGCAGCACATCAGCCGGCCGCAGGCGCCCGCGATCCTGAGCGGGTTGACCGGGAGGTCCTGGTCCTTGGCCATCCGCACCGAGACGGGCTCGAAGTCCTTGAGGAACGTCGCGCAGCACAGGTCGCGTCCGCAGGGGCCGATGCCGCCCTGGAGCCTGGCCTCGTCGCGCGGGCCGATCTGCCGCAGCTCGACCCGGGCACGCAGGTTGCGGGCCAGGTCGCGCACGAGCGCGCGGAAGTCGACCCGGTGGGGTGCGGAGAAGTACACGGTGTAGACGTTGTCGGCGTCCAGGTAGTCGACGCCGACCACCTTCATCGGAAGCTCGTGCCGTTTGATCAGGCGCTTGGACACGCTGCGGGCCTCCGCCCTGCGGCGGCGGTTGGTCTCGTCGCGGGCCAGGTGCTCCTCGGCCGCGACGCCCTGGCAGACGGGCAGCCCCTCGACGTCCTCGCTCACGTACTGCGGCGCCCACACGCACTCGGCGACCTCCGGGCCCGAATCCGTCGGCACGAGGACCTTGTCGCCCACCTTGGGAGAGTGGCCGCCCGGATCGAGATAGTAGAGCCGCCCGTAGCGAGTGAAGCTCACGGCCATCATCATTCCCAAGAGCCGGCCCTCCTCGGTCCTGCACGGCTGTCGCGCCCCAAACGCCTCAGGCGTTCGAACCCACCATACGTGCCGTACGGCACCGGCAATCATCGCCTGTGGACAACCTCCGGCGGGCCGGGAGACCCGGCCCGCCGGAACATCCGCTTACCAGGCCGCCGTCCACGCGACGCCGCCGCCGTCCTTGAACAGCGTGCGATATCCGGATTCGGTCACCTGTCCCGTCTCGTCCGGCCCGACCACCAGGACGAACCGCCCGGTGCCGTCCACGTCGACACGCTCGAAGGGAGGCCGTCCGTCCTCACGGCGATAGAGGGTCCGCACGGCCCGCCCGGTTCCGACGTCGTACGCCACGACCTCGTCGACAGCCCCCGCGAGCTTGGTCACCCCCTGCACCTGTGCCAGCTTGCTCCAGCCCAGCGTGGCCACGACGCGTCCGCCGTCGGGGGTGAGGACGATGTCGTTGATCCCGCTCGTCGTCGGGACGGACGATTCCCCGAGCGTGATCGCACGCGCGTCGTCGAGGCCGCCGCCGGAGGTGCCGGTGTCGAGCACCCACACAGTGTGGGAGATCGAGCACTCCCAGGCGACCGCCGTCGCAGGTACGCCTGAGGGATGCGTCGTGCCCGAGGCCGGGTTCTCCACCGTCCTGGCCGGTATCAGGCATGTCCACCCCTTGGGGAGCGGCGGAGCGGAGGGCTCGGCCGACGCCGCCACGGGCTGCTCTCGCGGTGCGGGCCCCACCTCCGGATCCGCCGAAGCAACCGGGAACGGCGCCGTCCCCGGTTCCGCCGGGGTCACGCGCGACTCCGGCAGGACGCCGCCGTCGTCCTGCGGGAGAGCCGATTCCAGGGTGGGGGCGGACCCCGGAGGCGCCTCCGGCGAGACTTCCGGCTCCGCAGGGACTCCCGGCTCCGCGGTGACTTCCGGCTTCGCGGTGACTTCCCGCTCCGCGGGGACTTCCGGCGGGCCCGTCTGCTCCGTGATCGCCTCCGGCGTGGCCTCCGCCGACGTCCCCCAGACCACGCCCGCCCGGCGGAACACCAGGGTGCGCCCGTCATCACTCATCGAGATGTCCTCGAGGGCGGACGTGTGTGCGGACGTCCAGGTACGGCTGTCACCGGTCGCCGTATTCGTGACGATCAGGGACGCGCCCTTGCCGCCCGGCGTACAGGAAGACAGCCCGTAGGCCAGCGTGGAGCCGTCCCCGTTCACCGCGAGCGAGGTGACGGCGGTGCCCTCCGGCGGCGTGAACGGGAGCTCGCCGATGGCGCCGACCTCCCCGCTGTCGCTGAGGCTGAACCGGTAGAAGCGCGACCGGCACCCGTCCTGCTGGGCCACGGCGTAGAAGAGCCGGTTGTCCCGGACGGCCTGCACCTGGGTGAACCGCTCGCCCTCCGGCCCCGGCACCCTGGCCGTCACGTGGCCGTCGGCGACACTCCTGACCGCCATGTCGCCGGAGCGGATCTGCACGAGGAAAGTCGGCTCGGCGGCGGGGCCCGCCGTCGTGCCGGCGGCCGTGTCCATGGTCCCGCCGCCGTGGCGCGCGACGGCCACCCCACCCGTGACCGCGACCGTCACGGCGGCCGCCGCCGCGACCGGAATCAGCCAGGTCCTGCCCCGCGCGGCGCCCACACGCGTATGGCGGCGAGCGGGGGCGGCGGCGGGATCGAACGGCGGGACGGCCTCGACCGTCTCCCCCACCGCGTGGGCGGCGTCCTGCAACCGGCGGATGACGTCGTCGTTCATCGGGTCTCTCCCAGGAGGCGGCCGAGCGCGTCGAGCGCCCGGGAGGTGGTGGACTTGACGGTGCCCCGGCTGATCTTCATGACCCGGGCCGTCTCCTCTTCGGACAGCTCGGCGTAGTAGCGCAGGACCAGGGCCTCCCGCTGGCGCCGGGGCAGGCGGTGGAGTGCCTCCATGACCTCCCGCCGCTCCGCGCCGAGCATCGCGGCCGACTCGGCCGACCAGACGGGCGGGTCGTACGTGCCGGCGAACCAGGACGGCAGCCGCCGCCTGCGCAGCACGGAGCGGGCGTTGTTCAGCACCGCGGCGCGCACGTAGACGAGCGCCTTGTCCCGGTCGCGAAGGCCGTCGAAGCGCCGGTGCAGGCCCAGGAACGCCTCCTGCACCACGTCCTCGGCGCTCTCCCGGTCACCGACCATGATCAGGGCCAGCCGGGTGAGGCCGAGGGCGTGCTCGGCGTAGAGCCCGCTGACCGTGTCGTCGGCGCCCGCCGACAGGGGCGGGACGCTCACGGGCCCCCCGGATTGCTGATCGAGATCGAGCGTTTCGGCCTTCATGTACCAGAGACGCCGTACGCCCGCCAGGGTTGCTTGGCGTCCTACGCGGGCGAGCGGAGGGCGAGGGTCATGGCCTCGACCGCGATCTGCGGGTTGACGTTGGCCGCCAGCCGCTCCCGGCACTTCATGATCGCATCCGTACGGCGGAGCGTCTGCTCGGGAGTGGACGCGCGCGCGACGGCCTCCACCTCGTGCCTGCGGTCCTCGTTGGACAGCTCGACCGAGGCCCCGAACTGGACGGACAGCACGTCGCGGTAGAACGCCACGAGTTCGAGCAGCGCGAGATCGAGGGAGTCGCGCTTGATGCGGGTCGCCCGCGACTTCTGCATGGTCTCGAGTTCCTTGAGCGCCCCCGCGCCGCCCCGCACGAGGCCCTTGTTAAGCCCCTTACCGGACGAGCCCTCGCCGTAGACCTTGCGCAGCTCGGCGGTCTCGGCCTCGTTCAGCACGGTCGTGGCCGCGTCGGCGTCCTCGCTGGAGGTCTTCACCAGCCGCTCGGCGGCGGTGATGCACTCCGCCACACCGGTCAGCGCCCGGGGGATCGACAGCACGTCGTCGCGCCTGCGCCGCGCCTCCTCGTCCAGCGCGAGCCGCCGCGCCCGGCCGATGTCCCCCTGGGCCGCCCGCGCGGCGTCGAGCGCCACGTCGTGGGGCACCCCGTCGCGGGTCACCAGCACGTTCGCGACCGCCTCGGTGGAGGGCGTGCCCAGCGTCACGACCCGGCAGCGCGAGCGGATCGTGATGATCATGTCGTCAGGGGAGGGCGCGCACAGCAGCCACACCGTCCGCGGCGGCGGCTCCTCGATGGCCTTGAGCAGCGCGTTGGCCGCCGCCTCCGTCACCCGGTCGGCGCCCTCGAACAGCACGATCCGCCAGCGGCCGAGCGTGGGCGCCCCCGCCGCCTTGAGCACGAGTTCGCGTGTCTGCCGCACGCTGTACGACAGGCCCTCGGGCCGTACGAACGTGACGTCCGGATGCGAGCCGACCTCGACCTGGTGGCAGTTGTCACAGTGGCCGCAGCCCTGGTCGGAACAGAGCAGCGAGGCCGCGAACGCCGTGGCGGCCGCGGACCGCAGGGCCGGCCCGGTGAACAGCCAGGCGTGGGTCATGCCCGCGCCGCGACCTCCGGCGACGACCTCCGCGGCGGCCGACGCCGCCCGCCGCATCACGTCGATCGCCCGGTCCTGCCCGATGAGATCCCCGAAGACAGTCATACGGCTACCCGAAGTCGCGGATGGCGGGCATCGTGCCGGTGGCCTCCTCGGCCTCCTGCGGCACCGGGTCGGGCAGGATCTCCCGCACCCGGTCCTGGATCAGGCGCGTCACCTCCCGCTGGTCCAGCGTGCCGTCCACCACGAGATAGCGGTCGGGGTCGGCCGCCGCCAGCGCCCGGAACTCCCGCCGCACCCGCTCGTGGAACTCCAGCGGCTCGGCCTCGATGCGGTCGGCGGGCGAGGCCATCCGCTGCAGCCCGACCGCGGGCGGCACGTCGATGAGCACGGTCAGGTCGGGGACGAGCCCGCCCGTCGCCCACCTGTTGATCTTGGCGACGTCCTCCTGGTCGAGCGACCGCCCGGCGCCCTGGTAGGCCAGCGACGAGTCCACGTACCTGTCGGAGATCACCGTCGAGCCGCGCCGCAGCGCGGGCCTGATGACCTTCTCCACGTGCTCGGCCCGGTCGGCGGCGTACAGCATGGCCTCGGCCCGTGGGGACAGGCCCTGGTGGGCGGCGTCGAGCAGGATCGCCCGCAACCGCATGCCGACCTTGGTCGAGCCCGGCTCGCGGGTCTGCACGACGTCGAAGCCCTGGTCGCGCAGCCAGATCGCGAGCAGCCGCGACTGGGTGGTCTTGCCCGAGCCCTCGCCGCCCTCGAAGGCGATGAACAGCCCGCGATCGGGGTCCGCCGCCTCCTCCGGCACGAACCGCCGCCCGCGCAGGGCGGTCAGCAGGTCGACCGCGATCGGGACACCCGGCCGGTCGTCCATGTGCCGCAGCGCGACCACCCCGACGGCGATCGCCAGCAGCGCCCCCAGGAGCAGCACGATGTTCGTGCCGTCGAAGCGGTAGCTGATCCCGGCGATCTGGAGGGCGTGCGTGCCGAACAGCGCGGCCAGCGTGGAGGCCACCGCCACGACCAGCAGCAGCACCACCCGGGCCAGCGACTGCAGGAAGGAGAACGTACGGCCGCGCAGCCCGTCCTCCACCTCCAGACCGATCACCGTGTAGCCGATGATCCAGGCGATGCCGGCGCAGGCGCCCAGCACCACGGTCAGCACGACGACGACCACCAGGTTCTGGATGAGCGAGACGGCGGCCAGCGTCAGCCCCGCGAGCACGATCGACAACCCGAACAGCCGCCGCCTGGACAGGCCCTTCAGCAGTCGCAGGCCGAAGAACATGCCGAACGCCATGCCGAGGAAGACGGCGCAGAACACCGCGCCGTACCCCGCGTCACCGCCGCCCAGGGCCTGCACGTACGCCTTGGCGACGCCGACGACGGCGCCCCCGGCGGCGAACGCGCCGAGCATGCCGATGATCAGGCCGCGCACGATGCGGTTGCCGCCGACGAACCGCCAGCCTTCGGTGATCTGCCGGAGCACCGAGGGCGCGGACACGTGCCTGACGTGGTTCTTCGGGATGGCCCGGAGCGTGAAGACCATCACGGCGGAGGCGAGGTAGGCCAGCGCGTTGAGGTACAGCGCCACGCTGGTGGCCGCGACGTCGAACGACGGGGCGGCCGCCGAGATCGTCGTGACCACGCCCGACAGGATCGCGAACAGGGCCGCGGCCACAGGGGCGGTGCCGTACGTGACGAGAAGGTTGAGCTGGTTGGCCTCCTCGAGCCGATCCTTGGGCACGAGGTTGGGCACGGTGGCGTCCTTGGCGGGCACCCAGAACAGGTTCACGCACTCGACCAGGAACGTCGCGATGATCACCCACTGGTAGCTGCCGACCAGTGGGATCGACAGCACCACCGCGAACCTGGCGAGGTCGGCGACGACCATCGTCAGCCTGCGGTCGAACCGGTCGGCCGCCGCTCCCGCGAGCGGGCCGAGCAGGATCGCGGGCAGCATCTTGGCGACGAAGACGCCGCCGATGGCGAGGCTCTGCGCCTGGAAGCCGGACCGCGCGGTCAGGTTACCGGCCAGGGCGGTCAGCGCGATGATGTTGAGCCAGTCGCCGAGGCTGCACGTCGCCATCGCCGTCCAGAGCCTGCGGAACGGCGCGTTCGCCAGCACGTGCGGCTGCTTGCGGCGCGCGGCGGCCCGGCCAGTGGTGCTCATGATGTCAGCGTATCCAGGTGCTCGCTGGGCTTGGGAGACGGTCGAGCGGGCCGCTGGGGCCTGCCCGTCGCCTGAGGGTATTACGTCCGCCTCGTCCTCGCTGCGAGATGGCACCAATGCTCTGCCCGGTTCCGCTCCCGCGAACCGGGCACGGTCAGGTGCGCAGCTCGATGAGGGTGATCTCGGGCGGCGCGCCCACCCGGACCGGCGGCCCCCAGAAGCCCGCGCCCCGCGTCACGTAGACCTGGGTGTCGCCGCCGCCCGTGCGCGGCACGCTCGCCAGCCCCGCCACCACAGGCTGCTGCAGCGGCACGAGCAGGTTGAACGGCGCCATCTGCCCGCCGTGGGTGTGCCCGGACAGCTGGAGATCGACGCCGTGCGCGGCGGCCTGCGTCACCTGGACGGGCTGGTGGGCCATGAGCACGACGGGCCGGTTCGCGTCGCGACTCCCGAGCGCCTTGTCGAAGTCCGGGCCGTCGCCCGACGGCACGCCGTTGAGGTCGTTGACGCCCGCGAGGTCCAGTACGGCTCCCGCGTGCCGGATCTCGACCCGCTCGTTGCGCAGCGGCCGGACGCCCAGCGAGCGCAACTCCTCGATCCATTCCTGCGGGCCCGCGGCGGTGTAGTACTCGTGGTTGCCGGTCACGAAATACGCGCCGTAGCGGGATTCGAGGGACCTGAGGGGCATGGCGAGACGACCGAGCTCGGCGACCGTGCCGTCCACCAGGTCGCCCACGATCGTCACCGCGTCGGCCTCCAGGCCGTTGATCATCCGGACGATCCGTTCGGTGTGGCCCCGGCCGCTCAGCGGGCCGAGATGGATGTCGCTGACGACCGCGATGCGCAGCCCGCTCATCCGGGGGTCGAGCCGGGGCAGGCGGATCGGCACCCGCTCGATCACCGGATCGCCCAGGGCCCGGCTCACGCCGTAGCCCACGGTCGCGAGCGCCCCCGCGGCCACGACCACGGAGGCCGTGCGGGAGATGAACAGCCGCCGGTCGATCGCCGGCGCGTCCGCCGCGGCCCCTTCCGCCGCCGGCCTGCCGGTCGTGGCCGTGCCGTGAGCGGCGGAGCCTCCCCCGGCCGCCGCGCCGGCGAGGACCACCTCGTCCACCGGCGCCGCCTCCCCCTCGGCCGGGTCGGCCGGAGCCGCGGTTTCGGCCGTACGGCGGCGTCTGGACACGACGAACGTCGCGACCGCCCGGGGCACCTCCATGACCAGGCCGAACACGAACAGGTAGAACATCACGGCCAGCCACAGGTAGCCGGGCCAGGCCACGACCCGCTCGACGTCCATGCCGAGGCCGAGCCGGCTCCCGGCGAAGGTCACCACCATCAGGACGGCCAGGATCACGAGCGCCCACGTCAGCACCCGGCGCGGACGCGATCGCGGCGTCGTCGACGCCCTGACCAGCCGCCACCACAAATAGAGGTGCACGACGACCACGGCCGTCACAATCATGCCGACGAACCCCACGAGAACTCCCCTCGACCGGCTAGCGATCAAGGGCCGGCTGACGACGATGCTACGAGCTCACACCGACGGCCGCGCCCGTTGTCCACAGCCCGGCCGGGTGTCCACAGGCGCGGCGACGCCGTGCGAAGCCGCGCCCGAACATGCCACCGCGCCCCGGCGAGGCCGCCGTCCGCCGGGACCGGGGGTCAGGACTTCGCGGCGGGCTTCTTCGCGGCGGTCCTGGTCCGGGTGGTCGTGCGCTTGGGGGCGGGCGCCCGCTCCCGCCGCTCGACCAGCAGCTCCGCCGCCCGCTCCAGCGTGATGTCCTCGACCGTGTCGCCCTTGCGCAGCGACGCGTTGGTCTCCCCGTCGGTGACGTACGGGCCGAAGCGGCCCTCCTTCACCACGATCGGCTTCTTGGAGTTCGGGTCCTCGCCCAGCTCACGAAGGGGCGGCGCGGCGGCGGCACGGCCGCGTCCGCGGGCCTTCGGCTGCGCGAACAGCTCCTTGGCCTGCTCGATCGTGACCGTGAGCAGGTCATCCTCCGAGCCCAGCGAGCGCGAGTCGGTGCCCTTCTTGATGTACGGCCCGAACCTGCCGTTCTGCGCGGTCACCTCCTCGCCGTCGAGCTCGCCGACGACCCTGGGCAGCTGGAGCAGCATCAGCGCCTGCTCCAAGGTGATCGTGTCGAGGGACATCGACTTGAACAGCGAGCTGGTCCGCGGCTTGGGCGCGTCGGCCTTCTTCGTCCGCTTCTTGCCGTCGGCCGGCGCCGGCTCCTCGGGCAGGATCTCCGTGACGTACGGGCCGAAACGGCCGTCCTTGGCCACGATCGTCCGGCCGGTCGCCGGGTCGACGCCCAGCTCGCGGTCGCCGCTCGGGCGCGAGAACAGCTCCTCGGCCTTCTCGGCGGTCAGATCGTCGGGCGCCATGTCCTCGGGGATGTTCACCCGGGCGCCGCCGCGGTCGAGGTAGGGCCCGTAGCGGCCAACCCTGATCACGATGTCCGTTCCCTTGATCGGGAACGAGCTGATCTCCTTGGCGTCGATCTCGCCGAGGTCGGTGACCATCTCCTTCAGGCCCTCGTCGCCGTCCCCGCCGCCGAAGTAGAACCGGCGCAGCTCGGGCACCCGCTCGGCGCGGTCGTTGGCGATGTCGTCGAGGACCTTCTCCATCTCGGCCGTGAAGTCGTAGTCGACCAGGTTGCCGAAGTGCTGTTCGAGCAGGTTGACCACGGCGAACGCGAGGAACGACGGCACCAGGGCGGTGCCCTTCTTGAACACGTAGCCCCGGTCGAGGATCGTTCCGATGATCGACGCGTACGTCGACGGCCGCCCGATCTCCCGGTCCTCCAGCTCCTTGACCAGCGACGCCTCGGTGTAGCGCGCGGGCGGCTTGGTCGAGTGCCCGAGCGCGGTCAGCTCGGCCGCCGTGAGCCGGTCGCCCTCGGTCAGCGTGGGCAGGCGCTTCTCCGAGTCGTCCCGGTCGGTCGAGGGGTCGTCCGCGCCCTCCACGTACGCCTTGAGGAAGCCGTGGAAGGTGATCGTCCGGCCGGTGGCGCTGAACTCGACGTTCTCCCCGGTGCTGGACGTGCCGCCGACCTTGATCGACACCGACTCGCCGACCGCGTCCTTCATCTGGGAGGCGACCGTGCGCTGCCAGATCAGCTCGTACAGCCGGAACATGTCCCCGGACAGGCCGGTCTCGCCCGGCGTCCTGAACTCCTCACCGGACGGCCGGATCGCCTCGTGCGCCTCCTGGGCGTTCTTCACCTTGCTGGTGTAGACGCGCGGCTTGTCCGGCACGTACGCCGAGCCGTACAGCTTGATCGCCTGGCTGCGGGCGGCGGCGACGGCGGTCTCCGACAGCGTGATGCTGTCGGTACGCATGTAGGTGATGTAGCCGTTCTCGTACAGCCGCTGGGCCACCTGCATCGTGTACTTGGCGGAGAAGCCCAGCTTGCGGCTCGCCTCCTGCTGCAGCGTCGTCGTCCGGAACGGCGCGTACGGCTTGCGCGTGTACGGCTTGCGCTCGACCGACCGCACCGCGTAGGACACGCCCTCCAGGCGGCCGGCGAGGGCCGTCGCGGCGGCCTCGTCGAGGTGGAGGACGTCGGAGCCCTTCAGCCTGCCGGTGGAGGCGAAGTCGCGGCCCTGGGCCACGCGCCTGCCGTCCACACCGGTCAGCGTGGCGGAGAACGTCCGGGGGTCGTCGCCCGCCCGGCCGGTGTCGAACAGCGCCTGCAGATCCCAGTAGTTGGCGGCGGTGAACGCCATGCGCTCCCGCTCGCGCTCCACCACCAGCCTGGTGGCGACCGACTGGACACGGCCGGCGGAAAGCCGCGGCTTGACCTTCTTCCACAGGACCGGGCTGACCTCGTAGCCGTACAGGCGGTCGAGGATGCGCCGGGTCTCCTGGGCGTCGACCAGGCGGAGGTTGAGGTCACGGGGGTTGGAGACCGCGTCCCTGATGGCGTGCGGGGTGATCTCGTGGAACACCATGCGGTGCACCGGGATCTTGGGCTTGAGCACCTCGCGCAGGTGCCAGGCGATCGCCTCGCCCTCCCGGTCCTCGTCGGTGGCGAGGTAGAGCTCGTCTGCTTCCTTGAGAAGCTGCTTGAGCTTGGACACCTGTGACTTCTTGTCCGGGTTCACGACATAGAGCGGCTCGAACTCGTGGTCGACGTTCACCCCGAGGCGGGCCCAGGCCTCGCTCTTGTACTTCTCCGGGATGTCATCGGCCTTCTCCGGAAGATCACGAATGTGGCCGATGCTCGACTCTACGATGTAGCCGCGCCCGAGGTACCCGGCGATCGTCTTCGCCTTCGCGGGCGATTCCACGATCACCAGGCGGGTTCCGCCGGCGTTGCCGTTGTTGGCTGGCACGCTGCTTCCTACCTCGCTGTCCGCTGTCATTCCCCGTACTGCCGGGCTTCGTACTCCCGGCTCATGACACCCTCGTCGTCCGGGCCGGGGGCTTCTTACCCCCATCGGGCGCCGACGAGGCGCCGCTTTGAAGGTACCTGCCGCCGCACGTTCCTCCCCCTCGGGCTACCCGGTTATGTCCGGGAATGTAACCCGTCTGGCGCTGTTATCCACGGAGACGCAGAATAGAGCCCATCGAGTTCCCTAGCACGCCCCGGAGACCAATGGCTGTGCTCGACTACTCCTATCTGGACCTGTATCTCCCTCGGGGCACCCCTCGTGAGGTGGCGAGGCAGATGCTCACGGAGCATGCCGAGCACGGAGACTGGGAACTGGAGCGGCTACGCCTTTATCCCGACGGCAGCAGGCGCGTGCGGCTGCGTCGGAAGATCATACGGGCCGCCCGGACCATGTGAGCCCCGGAGGCGCGGACGCCACGGTCAAAAGGGCTTTGCCCATCCGCAATGCCGTCGGTGCCATGACCGTAAGTGCTCCAATCCGTCTCGAAACAGTACCGGACAAAAGGGCTTTGCCCGCCCCGGGCCGCGCCCCCGGAACGGGCAAAGCGTTCGTGCCTCCCACTGGCGGTGGGGGGGCGTCCTGGTCGCCCGCGCCGGGCAGCATCTGTCAGACACTCCCTGGCGCGGGCGAGTGATATCCCTCGCCTCCGTCAGCCGCGCGCCGCCGGATCACTTCCGCACGGCCGTCGCCGCCGGAGGTGTTCCCGTGCCGTCACACGCGGCCGTACGGCTACTTGCGACCGAACCGGAAGCGGCGGGTGACGGCGAACAGGCTCGCCGAAGCGGCGAACATGGCGCCGAGGGCCAGGGCGAGGAACGACGCCGGGTTCATCCCGGTCAGGCCGACGGGCTGCTCGGCGCTCATCAGCTTGAGGGGGCTCAGCTTGCCCAGCGGCAGCACGTCGGCGCTCTTCCCGAGGTCGCCGGTGGGCAGGTTGCGCGCCGTGTCGCCGACGGGCAGCGAGGCGGTCGCGTCCTCCAGCGTCTGGTTGGTGGTCAGCGACCGAGTCGCGTCGTCGAGCGTTCCCCCGGCCTTGGAGACGGCCGCGGGGGTGCTGCCGCCCTTCTTGCCATTCACGGCGGGGCCGGCGGGCAGGCTCGGCGTCTCCGGCAGGCCGAGCATGTTCGGCAGGTCGCCGACGACCGGAGCGGAGGGGGTGGCGGCGGCGCTCATCGGCTGCACGGTGTGCTTGCCCGACAGCACCGACGCGCCCGGCATCGCGGGCATGACCGCGCCGCGGGCGGCCTTGTGCTCGGGGTGGGCCCAGTAGCCGTGCCCCTTCCAGCCGCCGCCCACCTGGGCACCGCCCAGGCAGCCCGCGGCGGCGTCGCCGAGCACGGCGACCGAGTTGCCGCAGACGTTGATCGGCGCGTTGATCGGGACGACGATCTGGTTGCCCGCGAGGATCCCGTGCCTGCCCGAGGTGATGTTGCCGCCCGCGCCGGCACCGCCGCCAAGGACCGAGGCGCCGCCCTGGCAGCCCGCGTGGGACCGGCCGATGACGCTCACCGCGTTGCCGCAGACGTTGATCGGCGCGTTGATCGGGGCGACCACCTGGTTGCCCCCGAGGATCGAGCCGTGGCCGGACGTGACGTTCCCGCCGGCGCCCCAGCGGCCGCCGTGCTTGCTCCAGCCGCCGATCACGGTCGCGCCGCCGCGGCAGCCAGCGAAGGCGTCGCCGACGATCGCGATGGCGTTGCCGCAGACGTTGATCGGCGCGTTGATCGGAGCGACCACCTGGTTGCCGCCGCCGACGCTGTGCACCCCGCTGGTGCGGTTGCCGCCCGCACCGGACCAACCGCCGGACCAGCCGCCGTGGCCGCCGTGCCCACCGTGCCCACCGTGCCCACCGTGACCGCCGTAGCCACCGTGACCGCCGTAGCCACCGTGACCGGGCGTGGAGCCGCCGTGGCAGCTGCCCGAACCGTTGCCGCACACGTTGGCCGGCGTGGTGATCGGCGCGACCACCTGGGTGCCGCTGCCGACCGAGTAGCGGCCGTCGGTGTCGTGGCCGGTCGAGCCGGGACGGTGCCAGTGACCGCCTCCGTGGTGACCGCCGTACCCGCCGTGACCCCCGTGGCCGTGGCCGCCGTGGCCGTGGCCGCCGTGGCCGCCGTGCCCGCCGGAGCCGCCCACGGACGAACCGCCGCGGCAGCCCGAGAACGCCTTACCGATGACCGCGACGGAGTTGCCGCAGACGTTGATCGGCACGGTGATCGGGGCGACCACCTGGTTGCCGCCCAGGATCGAGCCGCGGCCGCTGGTGCGGTTGCCGCCGGCGCGGACGCCGTCATAGCCGCCTCCGACGAAGGCGCCGCCACGGCACCCGGCGGTGGCGTCGCCGAAGACGGCGATCGAGTTGCCGCACAGGTTGATCGGCGCGGTGATCGGCGCGACGACCTGGTTGCCGCCCCCGATGCTGTGCGCCCCGCTGGTGCGGTTGCCGCCCGCGTTCCCGCGCCGTCCCGAGCCCTTGACCGCCGCGCCGCCCCGGCAGCCCGCGTCGGACCGGCCGATGACGGACACCGCGTTGCCGCAGGCGTCGATCGGGGCGTTGATCGGCGCGACCACCTGGTTGCCGCCGAGGATGCTGCCCTCGCCGGAGGTCCTGTTCTGTCCGGCGCCCACGCCCGCGCCCTGCGCGGTCGCGCCGCCCAGGGAGGAGGCCCGGGATTCGCCGATGACCGCCACCGCGTTGCCGCTGATGTCGATCGGCAGGGTCACCGGGATGTCGACCTGGTTGCCGCCGAGCACCGAGTGGCTGCCGTCGGTGTCGGCGAAAGCCGTACCGCTGCCAAGGGCCATGACGCCGGCGGCCAGAAAAGCCGCGGAGGCGGAGCCCTTCGCCCACGTTCGCATGATGAATGCTCCTAGTGGTTCTTCTAGGGGGTTACCTGACAGCTCGCGACGCATGTCCAGGCCGCATGAGCACAGCGGAGCCGTGGACGGTCACGAGGATGGGAAATTCCGCGTCACCCGCGGGAGCCTGCCGCCCGGGCACCACGAGTGAGGGCAGGCGATGGCACCGGTCGCCGTACGACGGGGACCGGCACGAAGGCGGGATCAGTCAGGAGAGAAAGACGGGTCGTCCGCCGCTGTGCGGACCACCGGGGGAACAACCGCCGCCAGTGGGGCGGGCAGCTTGGTGAAGCGCGGTTCGAACACATCCCGCGCGACATCCCCGAACAGGATGTTTCCACCGCTCGACTGCGGGACCAGGCCCTGGTCTGCGGGCGCGTGGTCCGCAGTGGAGGGCGGAGGGAGCAGAGGCTTTGACTGGCTGGTGAGCCCGTCGACCGTGCGCCCCGCCATCGCCTCGGCGTTCACCGAGACGTCGTCCGCCGCCGTGGGGAAACCGTCGGTGCTCTTCCCGTGGGACTCGACCGCGCCCGGCGTGGGCGGCAGGCCGAGGTCCGGACCTGAGAAACGGTCGGGAAGAACCGACCCGGCGACGTCATGTGAGGGTGCGGTCCCGGCCACGGACGTCGCCGTGCCGAAGACACCGAAGATCACGCCGAGCAGCCATCCGGCGGCGATCAGCCCGCCGATGACCAGCAGGCGGCCCAGACGGGAGCCGGCCGCGAACCGCGCCATCCGGCCCCGCTCCGCAGAGCCGGGAGACGTGACGCGCACGCCGGGAACGGCGGCGGGCGAACTCGCCCTCCGCTGCTCCTGCGACGTGCGCGTCACGCGACCTCCCCAAACCGCTGAGTCCACAGTCCGCTGGGTCCACCCGGTGCGGATCCAACCCCCAACGGAGAGTTACTGTAGCGGCACGGCATGTGATCGCAAGAGCTTTCTCAGCAGTATCCGAGGAAACGGTCAAGGACCCGGACGCCAAACCGGAGCGAATCAACCGGAACTCGCTCGTCGACGCCATGGAACATCCCGGAGAAGTCCAAGTCTTCGGGAAGCCGCAGCGGCGCGAAGCCGTAGCCGCTGATGCCGAGACGGCTGAACGCCTTGAGGTCGGTGCCTCCGCTGAGCGTGTACGGCACGGCCCGCGAGCCCGGGTCCTCCTCCTGCAGCGCGTCGGCCATCGCCGTGACCAGCGGGCCCTTGAAGGGGGTCTCGACCGCCACGTCGTGGTAGACGAACTCCCGGGTCACGTTGGGCCCCAGCAGCTCGTCCACGGTCTGGAAGAACTCGTCCTCGTACCCCGGCAGGAACCTGCCGTCCACGTGCGCGCTCGCGATCTGGGGGATGACGTTCGCCTTGTAACCGGCCTGGAGCATGGTCGGGTTGGTCGTGTTGCGGAGAGTGGCCCCGATCATCCGGGCGAGCGACCCGAGGGTGGCCACCGCCGCCTCCGCGTCCTCCGCCTTGACCTCCGTGCCGAAGACCTCCTCGAAGAACGCCTGCACGGTGGGCGTGAGCCGCACCGGCCACTTGTGGCGGCCGAGCCGGCCGACCGCCTCGGCGAGCTCGGTCACGGCGTTGTCGTCGTTGAGCATCGAGCCGTGCCCGGCCCTGCCCTTGGCCGTCAGGCGCATCCAGGCGATGCCCTTCTCCGCCGCCTCGATCAGGTACAGCCGGCCCTTGTCGGTGGTCACGCTGAAGCCGCCGACCTCGCCGATGGCCTCGGTGCAGCCCTCGAAGACCTCCGGATGCCGCTCGGCCAGCCACTGGGCGCCGTAGTGGCCCCCGGCCTCCTCGTCCGCGGTGAAGACGAGGACGACGTCCCTGGGCGGCCTGCGCCCCTCGCTCAGCCGCCGCCGCACCACGGCGAGGATCATCGCGTCCATGTCCTTCATGTCGACCGCCCCGCGGCCCCAGACGCAGCCGTCGGCGATCTCACCGCTCAGCGGGTGGTGGGTCCAGTCGGCGGCGTCGAACGGCACGACGTCCAGATGACCGTGGAGGACCAGGGCGTCCCTGCTCGGGTCGGTGCCCTCGACGCGGGCGACCACGTTCGCCCGCCCGGGGTCGGACTCGAGGATCCGCGGCTCCAGGCCGACCTCCGACAACTTGCCCGCCACGTACTCCGCGGCCTCACGTTCCCCGGGCCCCGCGTTGTCCCCAGCGTTGACCGAGTCGATGCGGATCAGATCGCGGCACAGCTCCGCGACCTCGTCCTCCCCGTAGCGTGGGGTCATTACGCCTCCTCCTGCCGGGCGGGCCCGTCGGCGGGCCCCCCTTCTACCGTCGTACGGCTCGCGCCTCCATCCTGCCGCCGTACAGGCGTGACGTTCACCCCCGGGCTTGCGCGAGCCGCGCAGGGGCCGAATCCCGGTATGAAGCAGGGCCGAGAGAGTGCTAATCTGTATCAGCCGACGCGGGATGACGATCCCGCGTGAGGCACCACGTCCGGGTGGCGGAATAGGCAGACGCGCTAGCTTGAGGTGCTAGTGCCCAGTGATGGGCATGGGGGTTCAAGTCCCCCCTCGGACACAGATCTTTCGCACATGTGGAGGCTGGGGATGACCCCGAGCCTCCACAAGTCGTTTCCGGGGCCGGCATGTCGATCCGAGCCCCATCTGCGAGTCGCCGCGTACGAACGGCCGCGGCGGCCGGGGGCCCGGAGCGGGCGGCCTCAGCCGAGCGCCAGCTCGGCGACCCGGCGGGCCAGCAGGCGGGCGGGATCGACGACGGGGACAGGGACGCGGGAGCCGTCCAGGGCCAGGACGATCTCGGTGCACGCGGCGACGACCCGCTCAGCGCCGCGGTCCGCGAGAGAGCGGGAGACCTCCTCGAGCGCCTGCCGGTGGGCCGTCCCCGCGGCGCCGCTCTTGACCGCGCCGATGGCGGCCATGACCCGCCGCTGGTCGGCCTCGCCCGGCTCGATCACCGCGACACCGCGACGCCGCAGCGCCTCCGCGTACAGGCCCGCGCGCAGGGTGCCCGACGTGGCGAGCACGCCCGCCGCGCGTACGCCGTCGGCGGCGAGAGCGTCGGCGGTGACCTCGATGATGCTGGCCAGCTCCAGCCCGGCCTCGTCCGCGAGGCGGGGGACGAACGCGTGGGCGGTGTTGCACGGCACGGCGAGCACCTGGCACCCGGCCCGTTTCAGGCCCTCGATGCCGCGTCGCAGGTAGGGGGTCGGGTCCTCACCGTCGCCGACCAGGCTCAGGGAGCGGTCGGGGACGCGGGGGTCGCCCCAGATGACGACGGGCACGTGCCCCTGGTCGCAGGTCGCCGGCGTCTCCTCCACGAGCTTGCCGTAGAAGTCGACCGTCGCCGCCGGTCCCATGCCGCCCAGGACGCCGACCAGTCGGGGTCCGCTCACCGGCCGCCTCCAGCCGGGCGGCCGACCCGCCGGGTGCCGCAGAACCGAGTCATCGCGATTCGTCCTCTCCCCGAGCGCCACGGGTTCCCGCACGGTCGCGGAGGCTTCGGCGCAATAGCCGTACGTACGGCCGAGGCGAGCCGGGACGGCTGCCCGCACAAGGATCGATCTATAAGGTGATTTCGGCTTGCAAACGCAGCAAACAGCCATCGAAGGGGTGATTGTGCAGGATTCCGGCACAGAGCCGTCTCGGTTGTTGTCGGAGGCCGACCTCGAACTGATCGACGCGCTCCAGATCAACCCGCGCGCGAGCTGGGTGGACATCGGGGCGGCGATCGGCGCCGATCCGGTGACGGCCGCGCGGCGCTGGCAGCGGCTGAACGCCTCGGGCGAGGCGTGGACCACCGTCGCCCTCGGGCAGCGCCAGATGCACGCGATGAGCATGGCGTTCCTGGAGATCGACTGCGAGGCCGGAGCCGCGGTCGAGGTGGCGGACCGGCTCGCCACGGCCGGGCACCTCATCACCGTGCAGCACGTCGCCGCGGGCCACGACCTGTTCGTGATCGCCGTGGCCGCGTCGATGCCGGCTCTGGCGGATTACCTGCTCACGGACCTGCCGCGGGTGCCGGGCGTGGCGAAGGTGCGCACCCACGTCGCGACGCGCGTCTTCGAGGCCTCGTGCCGCTGGCGGCTGCGCGTGCTGCCCCCTCGTGCGGCGGCCGCGCTGGCACGGCGGCCCGGCCCGCCGGAGTCGACGAGGCGGATGGACGCACTCGATCGCCTGCTGTTCAAGGCCCTGCTCACGGACGGCCGGGCCGGTTACTCCGAGCTGGCCCGGACCGTCGGCGCGTCCGAGCGCACGGTGCAGCGCAGGCTGTCGCGGCTGGTCGCGACGGGTGACATCGACTTCCGCTGCGATCTCGCGCGCTCGCAGGCGGGCTGGCACTCCTCGGCGATCTTGTGGCTGCGGATGCCGGACGGCCGGCTGGAGGAGACGGGCCGGGCGCTGCTCGGCTGGCCGGAGACGCGCACCTGCGCGGCGCTCGCGGGCACCCGCAACATGCTCCTCACCGTGGGCCTGCACGGGGTCTCGGACCTGCACCCGCTGGTGGTCCGCCTGGAGGAGCGGTTCCCCCACGTCAGCGTCGCCGACCGGCAGATCGTGCTGCGGCAGACCAAGCTGTACGGCCGGGTCCTCGACCGGCTCGGCCGCTGCACGGCCGTCGTCCCGGTGGACCCGTGGATCCTGCCGCGGCACGCCTGAAGGGTCAGCGGGGCTCGGGGACGCCGCCGCCCCGCGCCTCCCGGCAGAGCCCGGCGCGCAGGACGTCCGCCTCGCGGCGTCCCACCACCTGCAGGTCGCCGACCGCCAGCGCGGGCAGGCCGAGCGCCGACACGACGGCGGTGAGGCGGCCGACCTCGCCGCGTACGGCGACCTCGTCGCACCCGAACCGGGGCGCGGGGCCGCCGAGCGTCGGCGTGATCAGGAGATCGACCCCGGACATCTCCGCGGAGAACCGGGCCCGGACCGCGGCGAGCTCCTCGACCGCCCGGCGGTACTCCCGGTGGCCGATCCCCGCGGCGCCGTCCAGCTTCCGCCGCACCCCCTCGCTGTAGCTCTCGGCCGCCCCCGGATAGGTGGCCTCGTGCGTGCGGCGGGCCTGCGCGCCCACGATCGTCCAGTACGGCGGGAGGATGTCGTACGGCAGGGCGATCTCGCGGACCTCTGCGCCGAGGTCGGCGAACTCCCCGGCCTGCGCGCACCCCTCGGCGACGCCGACGACCAGCCCCGACAGCGAGTCCGGCGGCTCGACCGCCTCGCCGGAGAGCACCCGCCACACGCGGGCGCAGTCGGCGACCGAGGTGGACATGGGGCCGACGACGTCGAACATGGGGGCGAGCGGCGCAACGCCCTCGGACGGGACGGCGCCGGCTCCGGGGCGCAGGCCGACCACGCCGCAGCAGGCCGCCGGAATCCGTACGGAGCCGCCGGTGTCGGTGCCGAGGCCGAACCGGGCGATGCCCGCGGCGAGCGCGGCGGCCGTGCCGCCGCTCGACCCGCCGGGAGACAGGTGTGGGTGGCGCGGGTTGCGCACGTCGCCCCAGTGCGGATTCTCGCTGGTGACGCCCCAGGCGAACTCGTGCTGGTTCGCCTTGCCGACCAGCAGTGCCCCCGCGCGTTCCAGCGCCTCGACGCAGGGGGCGGTGGTCAGCGCCTCCTCGCTCCCGTACAGGGCGGAGCCGCGGGTCGTGGGGAGCCCGGCGACGTCGATCATGTCCTTGACGACGAACGTCCAGGCCCACAGCTCCGGCGGGACGCCGGGGGCGGGGCGCTCGTGGCCGGCGAGCCGCTCGATCACCGGCTCGGCACCGGCCTCGATGAGGATGGCGTGCCCGCTGTGCCGGCGGATCGCCTCGGCGGACCGGGCGATCGCCGCCTCGCGTTCCGCGACCGCCTCGGCGGATCCGATGAGCGCCGCCTCGCGTTCCATGGTCGGGGACCTCCTCGCGCCTGCTCCGGGAGCCGTCCGATGGGGACGGCGCGGCGGGTCGTCACCGGCCGCGCCCATAATCCGGCAAATAGTGACAGATCCCCTGTTCCGCGTCGAGCCCCGCGCGGACGCCCGTTCCGGAGTGGCCGTGCCGTACGGTCAGACCGCCAGCGCGTCCAGCAGGGACAGCAGACGGGCGGTCTCCCGCTCGGGGCGGGCGAGGGCGAAGATGCTGCGACTGGTGTTCAGCCAGGGCACGTCGGCGACCACGACGCCCGAACCGTGCCCGCGCAGCGCGAGGTCGGGGATGAGCGCGGCGCCCATCCCCGCCTCGATCATCGCCAGCGTGATCTTGAAGTCGTCGGAGTGGCCGGCCACCCGGGGGTGCAGGCTCCAGCGGGCGAACACGCCCTCGAAGAAGGAGGCGTCGCTGCTGCCCGGGTGGTGTGTGATCCACGGCAGGTCGACGAGCTGCTCGGCCCGGTACGGCGCCAGGTCGCCCCACCGGGCGGGAAGGACGACCTTGTAGCGGTCCTCGGCGATCCAGCGGCGGCCCAGCGCCGACGGCCACGAGAGGCCGGAGTTCCCCACCTGGTAGACGATCGCCGCGTCCATCTCGCCTCCGGCGCCGAGACGCGGGATGAGCTGGGAGGACTCACCGACGGTGACCCTGACGCCGGCCCGGTCCCTGTCATCCATCCGCCCGAGCACGCCGGTCAGCACGTCGGCGAAGCTGGGGAAGATGCCCAGGTGGATCCGCCGCTCGCTGTTTCGGTGCACGGCCTGGACGGTGGCGATCATGCGTTCCATGTCGTTGAGCACGGTCGCGGCGTGCCTGGCCAGCACCTCGGCGGCGCCGGTGGGCAGCACGCTGTGCGCGGACCGCTCGAACAGCCGCACGCCGATCTGCCGTTCCAGCGCGGCCATCTGCTGGGAGACGGCCGATGAGGTGTATCCCAGCCGGTTCGCCGCGGCGGCGAAGGAGCCGAGCTGGATCACCTCACGCAAAGTGCGCAGGTGTTCCGGCTTGAGCATTAGCGCTCCTTGCTCTCAGGGCTGCTGAATGTCGTGTTTATAGCGCTTCCGCCTTTTTTTCGCCACACCTACAGTGATGGACCACCGTTCCCCGAATCCCTTTGAGAGTCACATGAGCATTCGCGTGTACCGCAACGCCGCCATCCACACGGGAGCCGGCGGCACCCCGCCCGCCCAGGCCATGGCCGTGGACGGCGAGACGCTGCTCGCCGTCGGCACGGAGGCGGAGGTGCGCGAGGCCGCGGGTCCGGGAGCGGAGCTGATCGACCTGGACGGCGCGGCGGTGCTCCCCGGCCTCTACGACGCGCACATCCACACCGCGCAGTACGCCCAGAGTCTCGGCGCGGTGGACCTGCGCGACGTGCGGTCCCTGGACGAGGCCCTCGCCATGGTGGCCGCGCACGCGGCGCGGCTGCGGCCGGGCGCCTGGCTGTTCGGCGGCCGATGGAACAGCAACACCTGGGATCCGCCCGCCCAGCCGGACCGGTACGCCCTCGACTCGGTCTGCCCCGACCTGCCGGTCGCGCTGCCCAGCGTGGACGGCCACACCGTGTGGGCCAACTCGGCCGCGCTGCGGCTGGCCGGCATCGACGCGGCCACGCCGGACCCCGTGGGCGGCGACATCGTCAGGGACGCGAGCGGGGAGCCGACCGGCATCCTCCGCGAGGCGGCCTCATACCCGCTGCGCGACCTCATGGTCTCCCCCGACCTGCGCGACCTGCTCCGCGCGGGGCAGGACGAGCTGCTCGCGCTCGGCCTGACCAGCGTGCACGACATCGACGGTGAGGACTGCCGGGCCGCCTACCTGGAGCTGCGCGACGCGGGCGAGCTGAAGCTGCGCGTCCACAAGGCGATCCCGATGGTCCACCTGGAGGCGGCGATCGCCGAGGGCCGCCGCACCGGGCAGGGCGACGACTGGTTCCGCACCGGCCCTGTGAAGATCTTCAGCGACGGGGCGCTGGGCTCGCACACCTGCCACATGAGCGAGTCCTTCGCCGGCGACCACGGCAACACCGGCATCGCGGTCACGCCGTACGAGGAGCTGGTCGCGCTGTTCTCCCGGGCGGCGGGAGCCGGCATCGCCGTGGCGACGCACGCGATCGGCGACCGGGCCAACCACCTGGTCATCAACGCGTACGAGGCGATCGGCGCCACGCCGGGCCTGCGGCACCGCATCGAGCACGCCCAGCACCTGCGGCCCGGCGACCTGGCGCGGATGGCGCGGCTGGGCATCGTCGCCTCGATGCAGCCCGTGCACTGCACGAGCGACATCGACCTGGTGGACCACCTGCTGGCCGGCCACGAGCTGGCCTCCTACGCCTGGCGGAGCATGCTGAACGTCGGCGTGGCGCTGGCCTTCGGCTCCGACGCCCCCGTCGAGCACCCCAACCCCTTCGCCGCGCTGTACGCCGCGGTGACCCGCACCCGGACCGACGGCACCCCCGCCGGCGGGTGGCAGCCGGAGCAGCGGCTGAGCATGGCCGAGGCCGTCACCGCCCACACCCTGGGCGCGGCCTACGCCGCGGGCGAGGAGGAGCGCAAGGGCGTCCTCGCGCCCGGCAGACTCGCCGATTTCATCGCGGTGGACACCGACCCCTACCTGGAGTCGCCCGAGGCGGTGCTGCGCACCAAGGTTCTGACCACCGTCGTCGGCGGCGAGGTCCGCTGGCGGCGAATCTGAAGGAGCACCCCCCTTTGAACACCCGGATCCTCACCATGCTCGCCGTCGGCGGGCTGCTCACCGCGACCGCCGCCTGCGGCGCCCAGTCCCTCGACGCCGACGACTCCGGCACGGCGGCCTCGGCGCCGGCCGTCGTCCTCGACCAGGCCCCCGCCGAGGAGAAGGCGGCCGACGTCATCAACGCCATCACCCCCGACCAGGAGCTCGCGGCCAAGGCGCCGGCGAGCCTGAAGTCCGGCGGCCTCAAGGTCGTCTCCTCGATCGGCTACCCGCCCATGGAGCTGTACGCGAGCGACGGCAAGACGCCGATCGGCTTCGACCCCGCCCTGGCGCGCGCCATCGCGAGGAAGCTCGGCGTCAAGGTGACCATCACCGACGAGGAGTTCAACTCGCAGATCCCCGGTGTGCTCACCGGCCGCTACGACTTCGTCATCTCCTCGATGAGCGACACGCCGGAACGGCAGGGCCAGGTCACGTTCGTCGACTACGTGCAGGCCGGCGCCGCGCTGCTGGTCAAGAAGGGCAACCCGGCGGGCATCACCGGGCCCGGGGACGTGTGCGGCAAGACGGTCTCCGTCGTCGACAACGGCTCCTCGATGGAGCTGGCCGAGAGCTATGACGCCGCCTGCAAGAAGGACGGCAAGCCCGCCGTGGACATCCTGAAGTTCCCCGGCGACACGGAAGCCATGCTCCAGGTGGGCAACGGCCGCGCGCAGGCGAGCGTCACCGACTACGTGGTCGCCGCGTACAAGGCGGCCGACCCCAAGCTCGACATGGAGGCGATCAGCCTCGACGGGACCGCGAGCCCCTGGGGGATCGGGATGAAGCCGGACAACAAGGAGCTCATCGACTCCGTCAAGGGCGCGCTCGACTCCCTCATCAAGAGCGGGGAGTACGGCGGGCTGCTCAAGGCGTGGAACCTGGACCCGCTGGCCGTCGAGTCGGCCGTGGTCAACGGCGGTAAGTGACGTGCGCACCGAACCGATCGCCGACGGGTCCGGCGCGCCGGTCCCCGTCGCGCGCACCCTGCACTGGGGCCGCTGGCTCGCCGCGGCCGTCGCGCTCGCGGTCGCCGGCTGGCTGGTCTACCTGGTGGTGGTCAACCCGCGCCTCGACTGGGGCAAGGTCGCCGAGTACCTGTTCAACGAGCGGATCCTGTCCGGGGTCTGGGTCACCATCGAGATCTCCGTGCTGGCGACGGCCCTTGGGCTGGTGCTCGGCGTCCTGGTCGCGGTCATGCGCCTGGCGCACAACCCGGTGCTGAGCGGGCTGGCCACGTTCTACATCTGGTTCTTCCGCGGCACGCCGGTGCTGGTGCAGCTCATCTTCTGGTACAACCTGGCGTTCCTGTTCCCCGAGCTGGTGCTCAAGATCCCGTTCACGATGATCGGCCTCAAGTGGGACACCAACCAGGTGATGACCGGCTTCACCTCGGCCATGCTGGGGCTGGGGTTGAACCTGGCGGCGTACTTCGCCGAGACCGTGCGCGCCGGGATCCAGGCGGTGGACCGGGGCCAGACCGAGGCGGCGTACGCGCTGGGCATGACGCCGGCCAAGCGGATGCGGGTCATCGTGCTGCCGCAGGCGCTGCGCATCATCATCCCGCCGACCGGCAACGAGTTCATCTCCATGCTGAAGACCACCTCCCTGGTGTACGTCGTCGCCGGGCACGACCTGATGACCAACGCCAGCCAGATCTACAAGGCGAACAACCGGATCATGGAGCTGCTGATCGTGGCGAGCGTCTGGTACATGATCATGACTGCCGTGGCGACCTTCCTGCAGGGGCGGCTGGAGCGCCGCTTCGGCTCCGACGCCGTACGGCTGGTGCGCGGCGGCGGGGTCGCGGCCCGGGTCCTGCCGAAGGTGGCCGCATGAGCGCCGGCGCCGCCCCCGTGGTGGTGGCGTCGGACGTCCGGATGGGCTACGGCGGCGTGCAGGTGCTCAACGGGGTGGACTTCACCGTGGCCTCCGGCGAGGTGAGCTGCGTCATCGGGCCGTCGGGCTCGGGCAAGTCCACGTTCCTGCGGTGCCTCAACGGCCTGGAACCGGTGCTGGGCGGCAGCCTGCGCGTGCTCGGGGAGGAGGTCGGCCACACTCTGCGGGACGGCAGGTATCACCCCTGGACGCCCAAGCAGTTCGCCGCCTTCCGCAGGAACATCGGCATGGTGTTCCAGCGATTCAACCTGTTCGCCCACCAGAGCGCGCTGGAGAACGTCGCCTGCGGCCCCGTCCACGTACTGGACACGCCGCCGGATCGGGCGCGAACGCTGGCGATGGAGCACCTGGACCGCGTGGGCCTGGCCGACCACGCGCACAAGCGGCCCCACCAGCTCTCCGGCGGCCAGCAGCAGCGGGTGGCCATCGCCCGGGCGCTGGCGATGAACCCGGCGCTGATGCTGTTCGACGAACCGACCTCCGCCCTCGACCCCGAGCTGGTGGACGAGGTGCTCGAGGTCATGAAGGGCCTGGCTGCCGAGGGGATGACGATGATCGTGGTGACCCACGAGATCGCCTTCGCCCGCGAGGTCGGCGACCGGCTGACCTTCTTCGCCGACGGCGTGGTCGTCGAAGAGGGCCGTCCCCGCGAGCTTCTCGCCGCCCCGGCGCACGAGCGCACCCGCGCGTTCCTGTCCAGCGTCCTTGGCGCCCAGCGACCCTCATGATGATGTGTTCAAGAGGGGGATGGCTGTGACCGTCGCGGGTGTCAGCGCCCTCTGGCGGTGATGGTCCGCCATTCGCCTTCCCATCCGGCCATGGCGCGCCGCGCGGTCCACACACGGCGTCCCGTCCGCACGAGGTGACCGGCGGTCCAGAGGCCGCCGGACACGGTCAGTCCTGCCAGCAGGGCGACCAGGACGACCATGGCGGTCGGCGAGGGGCCGGGGGTCAACTCTTCCCCCGCGCCGACCCAGAGAGCCAGCCGGTCCCCTGCCTGATGCCCGGAGGCCGCCACCGTCCTGCCCGTGTGGGGACGGCCGTCCCGGCCGGTCCAGACGGCCTCCACCACGGCGGCGGGCAGCGGAGCGGACCGGGCCCCGACGACGGGGGTCCTGAGCACCCGTACGACCTGTGCTGTCACCCGTCGATGGCCGTCGGCGTAGGCGTCAGCGCCGCGGATCAGAAGGGAGCTGACGATCGCGCTGGTCGCGCAGGCGACGATCACCAGGAGTGCGGCCGTCAGGACGCGCCCTGCCGACGAGACGTGCACGATCTTCCCCGCGAGTTCTCAGAGGCCGACGTCGCGGCGCAGCAGGTCGTCGAGGCCCTCGCGGCGGACGACCAGCCGGGCCTTGCCCCGGCTGACGGCGACGACCGGCGGGCGCCCGGTCATGTTGTAGGTGGAGGCCATCGAGTGGTTGTAGGCACCGGTGGCGGCGACGGCGAGCACGTCTCCGGGGCGGATGTCGGCGGGGAGCGCGACATCCTCGGCCAGGGTGTCCCCGCTTTCGCAGTGGTGGCCGACCACGGTGAAGTCGCGCTCGCCCTCGCGCGTCGCCCGGCCGATCATGCGCATCTCGTACCGCGAGCCGTACATCGCGGGCCGGGGGTTGTCGCTCATGCCTCCGTCGACCGCGACGTACGTACGGCGCAGCCCCTTCTTGACGGCGATCACCCGATAGAGCGTCACGCCGGCGGGCCCGGCGATGGCCCGTCCGGGTTCGACGGTCAGCCGCGGCGCCGGCAGGCCAATGCCGGCACAGCGCCTCTCGACGGTCGCGGCCAGTGAGCTGAGCTGGGAGGGAGTCAGGCCGGTCTGCCCGCTCGTGTACGCGATCGCGTGACCGCCGCCGAGGTCGAGCTGGGGCAGCGTCACTCCGTGCGCGTCGCGGATCCGCGCGAGCTGCTCCACCAGCACATGGGCGCTCCGCTCGTACGGCTCGGCGGCGGCGATCTGGGACCCCAGGTGGCAGTGCAGGCCGACCAGCTCCAGGCGCGGCTGGCGGAGGATCCGATTCACCGCCTCCCTCGCCACACCGGCCGCGATCGACAGCCCGAACTTGTGGTCCTCGCCGCCCGTGCGGATGGCGGCGTGCGCCCCGGCCTCGATGTCGGGAATCACCCGCACCAGCACCTTCTGCCGCATCCCGGCGGGAACGAGCGCGGCGAGGCGGTTGATCTCGGCGAGGTCGTCGACGACGATGCGGCCGACGCGCTCGTCCACCGCGGCGCGCAGCTCCGCCGGGGTCTTGGCGTTGCCGTGGAGGATGATCTTGTCCGCCGGGAAACCGGCGGCCCTCGCCACGGCCAGCTCGCCGGCCGAGCACACGTCGAGGGCGAGCCCCTCGGACCGCACCCAGGCGGCCATGGCGCGGCACCAGAACGCCTTGGCGGCGTACGCGATCTCGGCCCTGGGCAGCGCGGAGCGGTAGGCGCGGCAGCGCAGGCGCACGTCCGTCTCGTCCATGACGTACGCCGGGGTGCCGAAGCGCCCGGCCACCTTCATCAGGTCGACGCCGCCGACCGTCGCATGGCCCTCGGCGCCGAAGCGCGCGGTCGCCGGCCAGGGGCCGTCGGCCGTCTCCGTCGTACGCGGAGGGGTGATCAGCAGGCTCATTTCGTTCTCTTCTCCGCCAGGAGCGCCTGGCCGAGTCCGGTGACCGTACGGGTCACGATCTGGGTGCAGGTGGTGTCGGCGCCCGCGTCGCGAAGCGTCGCCACCGCCAGTTCGAGGTCGTCCATGCTCCGGCAGGCCACTCGTACCTCGATGTCGGCGTCGCCGAGCAGGACCAGCGCGCACAACACCGCGGGCATCTCACGCAGCCGCTGCTCGTAGGCTCCGCACGTCACATCGCGGCGCAGCCGGAGGCGTACGACGGCCTGGATCGGGCGGCCGAACGCCGCCGGGTCCACCTCGGCGCGGACGGCGGCCAGCGCGCCGCTGTCACGCAGCCTGCGCAGCCGGATGGAGACCGTGTTGTCGCCGAGCGCAAGGTCGCGGGCGAGGGCCCGCACCGGAGCGCGCCCGTCGCGCGTCAGCGCCTGGAGCAGCGACCGGTCGACGTCGTCGATGGATTTCACAGCACACCGCCTTCTGAACGGCCCTGCCGCCCTGAACGGGCAAACAGCCCGAAAATGGGACACACAACACGCTAAGCAGGGGCCGGCCCGTGGGCGGTCGATCCTGACGCCATTCCTACGGCGGTCCCGCCGAATCTGACGCCCGGTTGACGTCCGCCGCTCGCGGAGAGGTCGTGCGGTCACTGCTCCGGGACGGCACCGTCTCGGGTAACGGGTTCCCGGCCGTCTGCGGCTCCACGAATCGATCATCTTGGTCGGCGAGGTTCTGCTGGAGAACGCACATCACGCGGTCCTGGAGATCGGCCGGTTCGTCGCGCCTGCGGGGTCGATCACGATCCCGATCACATTGAGGTCGTTGATCATGCCCCGCAGCGCGGGCTCACTCAGGCGGATCCAGTCCTGGTCGCCGCCCAGCGCCCTCGCCAGCCGGAACGGCGAGGTGAAGGCCACGGCCGTCCGCTTGCCCGCGGCCGTCCGGAACAGGCGTAGCGCCAGAGAGAACGTGCTGCGGCGAACCGGCACATATAACGGTTTTTCGAGCATTTCGCGCCTTTCAAAGGGCTCTACGAAGGCGACGTTAGAACCCGGGCGACCAGCGGGAACCCGTCGCTACGGAATTCCGACGCCGGGCCGTGGAAAGCTGACGTGATGTTGATGGGTCGCCGCGATCCCGGTCGCTTCCTTCGCGCGACGGCGCGGCCCTCTTCGTTCCGCACCGCCGGGGAGAGCAGACGTGCGCGCCCGAACCAGCCGCGTAGAGACGGCGTAATTGTTCCGGCGGGCGGCGTATGAAAGGCATCAAGAACGTCAAAGCTTCTTAAATCTGGGGTTTTGCTGGTTCATGGCCGTCTGTCCGGCGGCCAGGCAAGCATCCGGATTTGAGGAAGTGAGATGGCTGACGTCATCTTCGTCGCCCTGACGGTCGCGATATTCGCGATCTGCGGGCTCGTGGTGAAGGCGGTGGAGCGCCTGTGAGCGCTGTCAACGCCGTGGGGCTGATCGTGGCCGTCGGCCTGGCGGTCTTCATGATCGCGGCCCTGCTGTTCCCGGAGCGTTTCTGATGTCGCCGACCACGGCCGGAATCCTGTTCATCGGATCCCTCGTCGTCGCCCTGGTGCTGACGCACCGGCCGCTCGGCGACTACATGTACCGCGTCTACAGCGGCACGCGGCACCTGGCCTTCGAACGAGTGATCTACCGTCTCATCGGAGCCCGGCCGGACGCCGAGCAGCGGTGGAGCGTCTACGCCGGCAGCGTGCTCGCGTTCTCGGCCGTCTCCATCCTGTTCCTCTACGCCTTCCAGCGCCTGCAGGACAAACTGCTGCTGAGCCTCGGCTTTCCCGGGGTGACCGACCACATCGCCTGGAACACGGCGGTCAGTTTCGTCACCAACACCAACTGGCAGGCGTACTCGGGTGAGTCCACGATGGGCCACCTGGTGCAGATGGCCGGCCTGGCGGTGCAGAACTTCGTGTCGGCCGCGGTGGGCATGGCCGTCGCGATCGCGCTGGTGCGGGGCTTCGCCCGCAAGCAGACCGAGAACCTCGGCAACTTCTGGGTGGACCTGGTCCGCGGCACGGTGCGCATCCTGCTGCCGATCGCGTTCATCGGCGCGCTGATCCTGGTGGCCGGTGGCCTGATCCAGAACTTCTCCAGCGCCCACGAGGTCACCACCCTCGCCGGAGGCACGCAGAGCATCACCGGCGGGCCGGTGGCCAGCCAGGAGGTCATCAAGCTGCTCGGCACCAACGGCGGCGGCTTCTACAACGCCAACTCCGCTCATCCCTTCGAGAACGCGGCCTCCTGGACGAACTGGCTGGAGATCTTCCTGATCCTGCTGATCCCGTTCGCACTGCCCCGCACCTTCGGCCGGATCGTCGGCCAGGTGCGCCAGGGCTACGCGATCGTCGCCGTCATGGCCGTGCTGGCGCTGGTCAGTGTCACGCTGACCAACACGTTCGAGATCGCCGGGCACGCGACCGTCCCGCAGGCGGTGGGCGCGGCGATGGAGGGCAAGGAGGTCCGGCTGGGACTGTCCGACTCCGCCACCTTCGCCACCGCCACCACGCTGACCTCGACCGGGGCCGTGAACTCCTTCCACGACTCCTACACCCCGCTGGGCGGCATGATGACGATGTTCAACATGATGCTGGGCGAGGTCGCGCCCGGCGGGGTCGGTTCCGGCCTGTACGGCATGCTCGTGCTGGCGCTGATCACGGTCTTCGTCGCCGGCCTGATGGTGGGCCGTACGCCGGAGTATCTGGGCAAGAAGATCGGCGCACGCGAGATCAAGCTGGCCTCGCTCTACTTCCTGACCACCCCGGCGCTCGTGCTCGTGGGCACCGCCCTGGCCATGGGCTCGCCCGAGCAGCGCGCGAGCATGCTCAACTCCGGGCCGCACGGCCTGTCGGAAGTGCTCTACGCGTTCACCAGCGCCTCCAACAACAACGGGTCGGCGTTCGCCGGCATCACCGTCAACACCCCCTGGTACGACACCGCGCTCGGGCTGTGCATGGCCTTCGGCCGCTTCCTGCCGATCGTCTTCGTGCTCGGCCTCGCCGGCTCGCTGGCCAGGCAGGCCCCCGTACCGGCCTCGGCGGGCACGCTCCCCACCCACCGCCCGCAGTTCGTCGGCATGGTCGTCGGCGTGACGATCATCCTGGTGGCGCTGACCTTCCTCCCCGCTCTGGCGCTCGGCCCGCTCGCAGAAGGAATCCAGTGATGACAGTGCTCCAAGCGCCGCAAGCGCCGGGCAAGGCGCCCGCTCCCGAGAAGGGCGGCAAGGTGGGCGGCGGCCTGCTCGACCCGAAGCAGCTCCTCACCTCCCTGCCTGACGCGCTGCGCAAGCTGAACCCGGCCACGTTGTGGCGCAACCCGGTCATGTTCATCGTCGAGATCGGCGCGGCGTTCACCACCGTGCTCGCGGTCGTCGATCCCTCGGTCTTCGCCTGGGCGATCGTCGTGTGGCTGTGGCTGACCGTGCTGTTCGCCAACCTGGCCGAGGCCGTGGCCGAGGGGCGCGGCAAGGCCCAGGCCGCCACGCTGCGGGCGGCCAAGCGCGACACCACGGCGCGGCGGCTGCCGGACCCAGGCGATCCCGGCCGGTGGGAGACGGTGGGTGCCCCCGAACTCCGGCAGGGCGACGTCGTGGTGGTCGAGGCCGGGGAGGTCATCCCGGGCGACGGCGACGTGGTCGAGGGCATCGCCAGCGTGGACGAGTCGGCGATCACCGGCGAGTCCGCCCCCGTGATCCGCGAGTCCGGCGGGGACCGGTCGGCGGTCACGGGCGGCACGAAGGTGCTGTCGGACCGGATCGTGGTGCGGATCACGCAGAAGCCCGGTGAGAGCTTCATCGACCGGATGATCGCCCTGGTGGAGGGGGCGGACCGGCAGAAGACGCCCAACGAGATCGCCCTCAACATCCTGCTGGCCGCACTGACGATCATCTTCCTGATCGCCACGGTGACCATGCAGCCGCTCGCGATCTACTCCAAGGCCAGCAACCCCGGCATCCCCGACTCCCTGGCCCTGAACGGGCACGGCGTCACCGGCATCGTGCTGATCTCGCTGCTGGTCTGCCTGATTCCGACGACGATCGGGGCGTTGCTGTCGGCCATCGGCATCGCCGGCATGGACCGCCTGGTCCAGCGCAACGTGCTGGCGATGAGCGGGCGGGCGGTGGAGGCCGCCGGTGACGTCAGCACGCTGCTGCTCGACAAGACCGGCACGATCACGTTGGGCAACCGGCAGGCGGCCGAGTTCCTCCCGGTGCCCGGGGTGCCCGCGATGGAACTGGCGCGGGCGGCGCAGCTGGCCAGCCTGGCGGACGAGACCCCCGAGGGCCGTTCGATCGTCGTCTACGCCAAGAACGCCTACGGCCTGCGCGAACGCCAGCCGGGCGAGCTGACGCACGCCGACTGGGTTCCGTTCACCGCGCAGACCCGCATGTCCGGCGTCGACGTCGACGGGCGCCGGGTCCGCAAGGGCGCCGCGACCGCCGTGATGAAGTGGGTGCGCGACAACGGCGGCCATCCCACCGCGCACGTCGGGCAGCTGGTCGACGGCATCTCCGCCTCCGGCGGCACCCCGCTGGTGGTGGGTGAGGTCGCCGACGGCGGCACTGCCCGTGTCCTCGGTGTCATCCACCTCAAGGACGTCGTCAAAGCGGGCATGCGGGAGCGGTTCGACGAGATGCGCCGGATGGGCATCCGCACCGTGATGATCACCGGGGACAACCCGATGACCGCCAAGGCCATCGCCGGCGAGGCGGGCGTGGACGACTTCCTCGCGGAGGCCACCCCGGAGGACAAGCTGGCGCTCATCAGGAAGGAGCAGGAGGGCGGGCGGCTGGTCGCGATGACCGGGGACGGCACCAACGACGCTCCGGCGCTGGCGCAGGCCGACGTGGGGGTGGCGATGAACACCGGCACCTCGGCGGCCAAGGAGGCCGGGAACATGGTCGACCTCGACTCCAACCCGACCAAGCTCATCGAGATCGTCGAGATCGGCAAGCAGTTGCTGATCACGCGTGGGGCGCTGACCACGTTCTCCATCGCCAACGACATCGCGAAGTATTTCGCGATCATCCCCGCCATGTTCGCGGTGGTCTATCCGGGTCTGGACGCGCTGAACGTGATGCGGCTGCACAGCCCGCAGTCGGCCATCCTGTCCGCGGTGATCTTCAACGCCCTGGTCATCGTCGCACTCATCCCGCTCGCCCTGCGCGGCGTCCGGTATCGCCCCTCCAGCGCGTCCACGCTGCTGTCCCGCAACCTCTACATCTACGGCCTGGGCGGGATCGTCGTCCCGTTCCTCGGCATCAAGCTCATCGACCTGCTGGTCCAGTTCCTCCCGGGGATGTCGTAAATGGAACGCCTGCCAAGCTGGATCCGCCGGCACCTCGCGGCGCTGCGCGCACTTCTCGTGCTCACCCTGGTGACCGGCGCGATCTATCCGCTGTTGGTCACCGGTGTCGCCCAGGCCATTTTCAACGGCAACGCCAACGGCTCCCTAGTGCAGAAGGAACCGGTGCAGAAGGAACCGGTGCGGAAGGGCGGCACGGATGTGGGCAGCGCCCTCATCGGCCAGAGCTTCACCGACAAGGACGGCAACCCGATCAGGAAGTACTTCCAGAGCCGCCCCTCCGCGGGCGGCTACGACCCGCTGGCCTCGGGCGCGAGCAACCTCGGCCCGGAAGACGTCCTCGACACTCTCCCGGTGCCGGGCGCCAAGGACGACGAGGGGAACCCCGACACCGGCAAGCAGAGCCTGCTCACCCAGGTGTGCGCCCGTTCCAAGGCGGTCGGCGAGCTGGAGGGCGTCAGCGGCGCCCGGCCGTACTGCACCGGCGACGGGGTCGGCGCGGTGCTGAAAGTCTTTCCCGTGGTCGGCACGCCCACCCGGGTGGTCAGCGTCAACCAGGCCTGCCCCGCCACGCCGTTCATCCCGGTCTATCAAGGAGTGCAGGTCGAGTGCGGCAAGCCCGGAGACGACTACTCGGCCGGCCGCACCGTCCCGGACCGGGGGAACGTGACGGACGTGCCGGTGCCCGCCGACGCCGTCACGGCCAGCGGATCCGGCCTCGACCCGCACATCTCGGTCGCGTACGCCGAGTTGCAGGCGCCCCGGGTCGCCAGGGAGCGCGGCCTCGGCCTGGACACGATACGGGCCCTCATCGCGCGGCACACCACCGGCAGGGCGCTCGGCTTCATGGGCGAGCCCGGCGTGAACGTGCTGGAGCTCAACCTGGATCTGGACAGGCTGAAGGGATGAGGTAAGTGGGAATTCGTCTTCGGCACCTTCTCACGAGGCGAGGGGACGTCGATAACGAATGAGGTTTTATATCGCACACCCCACCCCGCTTGAATTCCTCTTGGTGGGCGGATTCGTGACGGCAACCCTTTCCTGCGCCGTCGCCGCGTTGGCCTTTTCCGATATCGCGGATCGGATGGCGGCGACGGCCATCACCGTAGCCGTTTACGCGATACGAGGCCGGAGCGTGATCAGCGCGACGGCCACGGCCGCCATGGCGTGGCTGTTCCTCACCGGATTCCTGGTGAACGACGCCGGAACTCTGACGTTCTCCCCCGCCGACATGGCCAGGCTGGCAATCCTTCTCGCTGTAGGACTACTCGGCGGTGCGGTGGGCGCGCTGGGTCGCCTTCGCCCTCGGCATCCGACGCGTTACCGGCACCCTCCCGTTCCGGCCCGGCATCTCCACCGGCGCAGCCGTTCACCGGGGGCGCCGGCCGATACCGCTGAGGCCATGCGGAAGAGGGCCACGATGACCACAGATCCGATGACCACAGATCCGATGGCCACCGATCCGATGACCGCAGACCCGTACGCGGCGAGGCCGCCCGACTGCCGGGGATCCTCTCCGCGCCGGGAAAAACCACGATGCTAACCTAAGTCAGTCGCTTGATTTAAAGGCGCAGCACGCCCCGACGCGCACCGGAGAACCCGCGCATGTCCCCTGCCTCCGTCGCTCGCGCGAGAACGGCGCGCCGGCTCCGAAGCGCCGCCGCCGTCGGCGTGGCCGGAGTGGCGCTGTTCGCCCTCAGGGACAGGATCCCCGACCCGGACGCGGTCTGGGCTTCGGTCCAGAGGGTGAACCTGGGCTGGCTGGCCGTCGCCGTGATCGCCGAGGGCCTCTCGATGAGACTCTTCGCGGGGCTGCTGCGCCGCCTGCTCAGGAGCGGCGGCATCACGCTCACCCGTCCGCGCTCGGTGGCCGTCGCGTACGCGCGCAACGCCGTGTCCAGCTCCCTGCCCGCCGGACCGGTGCTCTCGGTCGCCTTCACCATCCGTGAGTTCGGCCGGCTCGGCGCGTCCAAGCCGCTGTCGGTCGCGACGCTCGTGCTCAGCGCCGTCTACTCGACCGCCACCTTCACCGTGCTGGGGCTGGTCGCGCTGCTGGGCGGCGACGCGACCCGGGGCCCTGCGCTGATCGCGCTGGCCGCCGTCGCAGCGGCCGTCTTCGCGCTGGCACGGCTGCGCCGGCGGGCCGGCGGCCGTCGTTCCGGCGCCTCCCGCCGGATCCTCGCGGCCAGGGAGGCGATCAGGCCGACCGGCAGGGACCGGCTGGTCCTCGCCGTCCTCGCGCTGGCCAACTGGCTTCTCGACCTGGCCTGCCTGGCCGCCGTGTGCGCGGCGGCGGGGGTCGGGCTGGGGCCGCACACCGTGCTGCTCGGCTACGTGGCGGGCAAGATCGCGGCGACGCTCGCGGTCGTCCCCGGCGGGCTCGGCGTCGCCGAGCTCGGCATGGCCGCCACGTTCGTCGGAGCGGGTGTCACCGGCAGCATGGCGGCGGCCGTCGTCGCGCTCTACCGGCTGATCTCGTACTGGGCCGTGCTCGCCGCCGGCTGGGTCGCCTGGCTGCTGCTCCGCGACGGGGTCCGGGCCCGGCTGGCCGCGGCCGGGCGGTGGCTGCTCGGCGTCCTCGGCCGCGGTGAGGACGAGGCGGACATGCGTCCGGCGGGGTGAACCTCACGGGTCCTGGGAGACAGGCGCCAGCCACAGCCCGACGAGCGCGTCGATCAGCCCGGTCGCCGTGCCGTGCCAACTGGACCTGGGCGTAGGGGCGCCTTCGGCGAGGGCGCGTTCACGTTCGGCGCACACGTGCGTGATCAGCTGCCGCGCCATGTCGCTGCGCTCCGCCCGGACTTCGGCGGGCAGTTCGGGCAGGCAGCGGATGAACCCGTCCAGCGCCTGTCGCAGCGAGGCGTGCGTCTCCTCGGCGATGATCGCACGCAGCGAGGGGTCGGTCACCACCTGGGCGATGAAGCGGGCGTACCAGGTCGGGTTGCCCTGAGCGGCCAGATGCTCGGTGACCGGGCGGACCAGGCAGGCCACCCAGTCGCGTACGTCGGCGGAGTCGCCGATGTCGGCCAGCATCCGCTCGCGTATCCGGTCGACCGACTCGGCGTGCCTGCGGGCGATCGCGCGTACGAGATCCGCCTTGGTGCCGAAGTGGTAGCCGACCGCGGCGTTGTTGCCCTGCCCCGCGGCCTCGCTGACCTGGCGGTTGGACACGGCGAACACGCCGTGTTCGGCGAACAGCCGCTCCGCCGCCGACAGAATCCGCTCGCGGGTCACGCTGACCCGTTCGGCTCGTAACTTACCGGTCACCCTCACCACCGCACCGGAATCGATGCGGTAAGTCAAGCAATTGATTTAAGTGTCTCCCGGCGCTCGCGGGCGCGGACCGCCAGGGTCACGGGTACGGCGTGGCCCAGCACTCCGGCACCCCAGCCCAGGATGGGCCAGATCGGCCACGGATACCAGAAGTCCGTCGCCCGCCCGACGGCGAGCCAGACGCCCACCAGGAGAAGTGACGTGCCGGCGTAGACGCCGGCGTGGATGCGCACGCCGAGCCTGGCCGCCCTCGCCTTGCGGGCCCGGCGCAGCGCCCGGTCCTTCGACGTGCGCAGCTTGGCCGGCAGGTCGGCGAGGAGGGCGTCGAGCTCGGTGCGGTGACGCGCTCGCGCGGCCACGTCGAGGCGCTCGTCGAACTCCTCTTTCGACAGGTAGCCGGCGCTGAACGCGTCACCGAGCAGTTCGACGGCACGGTCGCGTTCGGCGGTGCCGACCCGAGGCGCGGCGACCGGGGCTCCGGCGGGCCTGGAGCGCAGCGCGGTGCCGGAGTCGATGTTCAAGGGAGCCTCCAAGGTCGGACGGGCGATGACCGCGCGAATGCAGGTAACTTCAGCGTCGCACGAACGCTATAGCTAACGCAAGACGCTACAGTTAACATGTGACAACATACAAGATGGGAGGCAGACCTATGGAGGGGTCCACGACGGCCGGTCCTTCACGACGCCAGAGGGTGCGTGACGCGACGTTGCGCGAGCTCATCTTGGTGAGCCGCGAGATCCTGACGACCCAGGGCGTAGAAGCGCTGACGATCCGAGCGGTCGCCCGGGAGATGGGGATGACCCCGCCCGGGGTCTACCGCTACTTCGACAGCCACCGCACCCTCCTCGACGCGGTGATCGTGGCGATCCTGGACGAGCTCACCGAGTTCATCGCCGCCAGGGTCGGCGAGGTGGACGAGGCGGAGACGGCGGGCAGGCTCGTCGTCGCCAGCAGGGCGTTGCGGCGCTGGGGGGTCGAGCACCCCCGGGAGTTCCACCTCTCCCTGGTCGTGTCCCCGCCGGAGGAGGAGAACCAGGCGGTCGGCCGTGCACGAGGCCAGGTGGGGAAGCTGTTCGGAGAGATCTTCGCCGAAGTCTGGCGGGACTACGGCGGCGCCTCCCCGACTCCCTGGCCCCGCGGGCCGCGGATCGAGCCGCTGGCCGAGCGGCTCGTCCGAATGCTGGAGATCACGATGCCCTCCACCACCGCCGCGGTCGCCTTCACCCGCTGCTGGACGAGGCTGTACGGAATGGTCTGCCTGGAGTCGCTCGGCCTCCCGCGCGTGATCGGTGACGAGGCGGGCGAGCTGTTCGAGGCCGAGTTGGCGGATCTCGCACGGACACTCGGCCTTCCCGAGGCCGCCCTGGACACCCGTCGCTGACGTCCACCCACCACCGCCCCCGCCATACCAACGTCCTCACAGGAGTGCCCAATGACCCCCCTGCAGCTCAGCCAGCCGACCCAGGTGATCGCCGGCGCCGTTCTGCTGACCATCGTGACCATCGAGTTCGGCGGGTGGTTCCTCACCAGGATCGTCCGTGGCGAGGTGCCGATGACGCCCTTCCAGCAGACGTTCGCCCGTGCCGGGCACGCACACGCGGGGGTGCTGGTCACCCTCGGGCTGGTGTGCCTCCTCTTCGTCGACGCCACCGGTCTCGACGGCGCCGCCCTGTGGGCCGCCCGGCTCGGCGTGCCGGCCGCCGCCGCGCTGATGTCCGCCGGGTTCTTCCTGTCGTCCCTCGGCCGGGGCGTGACCCGGCCGAACCGGCTGATCATCCTGCTCTGGATCGGCGCGCTCTGCCTGGCGGCGGGCGTGCTGACCCTCGGCATCGGTCTGCTGACGAGCTGACCGGCCACACCCGCATACGCGTCCGTGCATGAGACCGGATTCCGGGGGTACGCGCAAGCGGGAGAGTGCGCGATGGGGCCCGCGCGGGACGTGGCGGCGGACAGACCGTCACGTCCCGCACGGGCCTCGTTCACCTGTCGTAGACGGTGACCAGCCCGGATGCGTGCGCCGACCCCGGTCACCGGGCCGGGGATCCGTCTACTCTGACGTCAGAGTAGGGTGATCCTGGTCACGTGGTTCTCCCGGCCGACGCGCAGCCGTCCCGCGACACCCCCGCGCCCCGCGTCGTGACCGCCGGGAGGCCAGGGGCCCAGCCGCTCAGGGCCCGCCCGCAGGGGAGATTCCGCCGCGGTGGGCCCGGCCACACGAGAGACCGCACGTGGAGAGGGAGGACGATGTCCATCTACCGCGTCAGGATGTACAGCGGGTTTCAGCGCACCCTCACCGCCGACCGCGTCGTCGTCAACGGCGACAACGTCTGTTTCGAGCGGAGCAGGAACGGATCCTGGGTGGCGGCGCTCCAGCTGCCGACCCAGCTGGTCACCCGGGTCCGCCGGCGATGCGTCCAGCCGGACGGCACGGTGACGTGGAACGTCGAGGAACCGGGGCCCAGCACCTACTGATCGGGAGCACTCGCACCCTGGCCGCCACCGGTTGTTGCTCTCTAACCTTCCGTGAGAGTAGAGTTGCCCCGCTTGTGGTGGGACTCCGCTTCGCCGCGTGCTCGCCCATCGCAGGCGTCAAGCCACCGCACGGCCCGCCTGGCCCTTCCCTTTCGCCGGGCGCGCCGTCGCGGTGGGAAGCGGCGTCGCCGCCGGACTCCACCAGGGCGAGCCCAGGGCCTTATGCTTGTCCTCCCTTCCAGCCGGACTCCCGGACGAGAGGTATCGTCACCGAAGAGTTCCAGGGAGCTGTTCTGCGAAACCCTACCTTTACGTGAGGGTGGGCCATGAGTGGCAACGGTACCCGCACGGGAGCGGTGACCGCGGGGGTAGGAAAGGTGAGCGGAGCGATGCCTGAAGGTCTGGTGCAGATCGGCGAGGTCGCCGAGCGGCTCGGGCTGTCCCTGCGCACGATCCGCCACTACGAGGAGGTCGGCCTGGTCGTGCCCGCCCGCACGCAGGGGGGTTTCCGGCTCTACAGCGAAGAGGACGTGCAGCGCCTGGCGCTGATCAGGCGGATGAAGCCGCTGGGGTTCACCCTGGAGGAGATGCGCGACCTGCTGGAGATCACCGACCGGCTGGCCCGCGGTGACGACGACCCCGGCCTGCTCGCCCGGCTGCAACTGTTCGAGAAGGCGGTCGCGGAACGCGCCGACAGACTGCGCGAGCAGCTCGCGATGGCCAGGGAGTTCGCCGAGCAGCTCCGGCGTCAGCGGATGAACGCCCCGTCCGCCCGCTGATCCCCGCCGTCGGCGTGTCTTTCCCGTGCATAAGTCCGTCCCAAGTGCCGCCTAAGCCGGGCCGCCTAGATTCACCGGCGTAAGGAATTCCGCGGACAGACCTCGGAATTCTCCGGCTTTCCGCAGCGAGGGAGCATGGGATGTCCTTGTCGCCCGCGTCCGGCACGGCCGGGCGCACCACCTGGCCCGCCGAGGTCCTGCCGGTTCTCGAACACGCACTGACGTGCGAATACGCCTCGCTCACCCGCACCGGGACGCCGATCACCTGGCCGGTGGGGCCCTACGTCGCCGAGGACGGCCGTACGGTCGACGTCTCGACGGGCCTGACCTATCCGTCCAAGGCCGAACGGGCCAGACGCGACCCCCGGGTCGCCCTGCTGTTCTCCGACCCCACGGGGTCGCCCGTCTCCGGCCCTCCGGTCGTGCTCGTCCAGGGCCTGGCCACCGTGAGGGACGCGGATCTGCAGGCCAACACCGATCTCTATCTGCGGCGGACGCTGGCGAAGTATCCGCAGGCGGTCGCCCGGCAGCCGTGGTTCCTCGTGCGACGCCAGGCCTGGTACTGGGCGAGGATATGGATCGAGGTCACCCCGCTGCGCGTGCTGTGGTGGCCGGACGGGCGGCTCGACGCGCCTCCCCTGCGGTGGGAGGCGGCGCGGGACGTGACCGCGCCGCCGTCGGACCCCGCCCCTACGGGAGCCGGCGCTCCGGCATGGCTGGAGCCGCCCGCCGACTGGCGCCCGCGTGCCGACCATGCCGTCCGCCTCGGTGATCCCGTGCTGACCGTGATCGGCGAGGACGGCTGGCCCCTGCCGCTGCGTTCGCTGGGCGCGACCCGCGTGGACGACGGCTTCCTCGTACGGACCGGGCCGCCCGGCGTCCTGGCACGTGGACGCGCCTGCATGACCTTCCACACCCACGACGCCGAGATGGGCGGCCAGGAGAACGTCGTGCTGGTCGGCGAGGCCACGCCCGTGCCCGACGGGGTCCACGTGCGGGTCGAGCGCGCCCTCGCGGACTTCAGCCTCAGCGGCGGCCGTCTCGGGCAGGTGCGGAAGATGATGCGGACCGCTCGCGCCCTGGCACCGCGACTAGAACGGGAGGCCGCGCGACGCGGGCAGCCCGTTCCCACGCCCCGGCGTCCTCGCTGATCACAGGCTCGCGAGCGCGTCACGCGCCGCCTTCTCCCCAGTGGGGAGAGCCGACCTGCCGGGCGACCTCCGCCGCCAGGCCGTAGTGTCCCGCCGCGGCCTCGGGCCTGCCCAGGAAGACGGCGAGGTCGCCGAGCGCGGTGGCCACCGGACCGAAGGTGACCGACGCGGTGCTCAGCCCGGCCATCTCCCCCTCCGCGGGGAGGAGCAGGCGGTAGCACTCCTCGGCCGCCTCGCGGTCCGCCAACCCGATCGCGGTCGCCGACCGTGCCGCCATCATGCCCGCCCAGGTGAGGTCACGGCGCGGGAGGGCCGCCGGCCACACGGCCCTGGCCTCCTCCAGACGGCCGGCCGCCACGAGAGCCCGGGCGTACAGCTCTTGGACCTCCTGCGGGATCCGCTCCCACACCGGGGCGAGCGCCTGCCACGCACTCGTCGAAGCGTCCTGCCGCCAGACGGACCGCGAAGCGCCCCACGGCGCCCATGAGGGACGAGCCTCCGCGCCGATGTGGCCAAGTACCAGAACTCGCGCCATAGCGGGTAAAGCATAGGTCTGTTTCCTTGAATGGTGACGGCTCGCCGGGGTGAGGGCTCGCTCGTTCCGCCCATGGATTCGCCGACCCGCACGGGCGTCCGGGTAATGGTTCGTTATGCGGATACCCGCCCTCGCCTTGGGGATAGCGGGCGGTCGCGCGGCGTGCCTAGTCTGCGATAAGTGACGCTCTTACCGACCGCATGACGCGCCGCGTACGGAACGTCGGGGGCGCTTCTCCACGGGAGTCCCGCCCGCTGGTGACCAAGGAGCACGAGACGATGAACTCGCAGACCATGGACCGCGCCGACGTCTGCACGGCCGAGGCGATCGTTTCCGTATACACGTGTCCGGTGCCGCACTCTCCGCAGGCGGTCAGCGGCGTACGGCACCGTGCGCTCGGCGTGCTGGCGGCCTGGGGAACGACCGGGACCGCCGCGCAGGAGGCCGTGCTGGTGATCTCCGAGATGGTGACCAACGCCGTACTCCACGCCCTGCCGCCGGCCGAGCTCCGGCTCCTCCTCTGCCCGGAGGAAGATCATCACATCATCCGGGTCGAGGTCACCGACGCCGGAGCCGCACCGGTGTGGCCGGGAACCGGGACGTCCCCGGACGAAAGCGGGCGCGGCGCCACCGTCGTCGACGCCCTCGCCATCCGGCACGGCTCCCTGAGCCGTCCCTGCGGCACCACCACGTGGTGGGCGGACCTGCCGGCCCATTAAGAGCCGTACGCCGCAGCCGCACGCCCGCGCTCAGCGGCGAAGGGTCTCCGACGGGGACTGCCCGAAACGCCGGCGGTAGGCGAGGGCGAACCGCCCCAGATGGACGAACCCCCAGCGGTAGGCGACGTCGGTGACCGTGGTGGCGGCCGGATTCCCGACCGTGAGTTCGGCACGCACCCGATCGAGACGCACCTCCCTCAGGTAGCTCATGGGCGTCGTCTCCAGCTGGCGCCGGAACCCGTCCTGAAGCGCCCGCGCGCCGACGCCCACCGCCTCGGCGATCTGCTCCACGGTGAGCGGTTCCGCCGCCCGCGCCTCGATCAGGTCCACGGCCCGTTCCACCGCCGTGGGCGCGACGCGGGGCTGTCCGCCGCACAGCGCCTCGCTGTAGTTGCTGGGCTGGGCCAGCAGCAACTGCGTCATCAGCAGCCCCTCCAGTTGCCTGAGCGCGATGGGCTGCTCCAGCATGGCGCCGCCGGTCTCCGCCTCCCGCCGGAGCAGGTCGACGACCGAGAGCCAGGACCGGGCGGGGGGCAGGGTCAGGTCCATGCCGAGGGAGAAGGCGAGCGGCCTGCGCGGCGTGCGCCCCGTGAGCTTGCCGAGGTGGGCTTCGAGCGCGGCGCGGTCGAAGCGGGCGATCAGCGACGCGTGCCCGGGGGCCCACCGCATGGACATGGGCCGCGTCAGCGACAGTACGGAGGCGAACTCGGGCGTCGACACGATCCGTTCGCGGCCGTGGGACACCTCGGCGGCGCCGGTCAGCGGGATCTCGACGAGCAGGTAGCTGTCCAACGGCTGTGGCGTGATCAGCACCTCCGTGCCGTAGCCGAGCGAGTACAGCCCGATTCCGTCGAACGCCATCCCGTTCATGCGGACGTCGAGCCGGGTCTCCGAGCCGACCGGGCGCAGCCCGTGGTCGCCGAGGGCGTCCCCCACCCTCGTACGGGCCTCGTCGACGTCGTGTGTGTGCAGCCGCTGGTACGCGGCGAGTGGTAGTGGTTGTTCGGCCATTTTCGCCTCCCCAAGCGGGCAGGCCCCCCGTTCCCGCAGCTAGCGGGCGTGACACAAGCCTATGCGCGCGGCCCGCCCCGGCGGGACACGGCCGCGGTCAGGACCGGCCGGACGGTCAGATCAGGCGGCGGGAGACGATCCCGCTGCCGACGTCGTGACCGCACCAGAGGCGGAAGCGCTCCCCGGGGCGCAGATACTCGACCGCGTCGTCGTCGGTGGTCGCGATGGTCACCACGTGCAGCCAGTCTCCGGGGGTCAGCGGCTCCTCGTCGTCCGCCGTGATCGCCACCTGGAACGGCCGGCTGAGCCACCTGCCCTCCTCTCCGGCGTAGGCGCAGGCGCAGATCACCAGCGATTGCGTACGGAAGGGCAGTTCGTGCGGCAGGCCACCCTGGTCGGAGGGCAGGAGCGTGATCAGTGCCTTTGCCTGGACGGTCATCGAGACCACCAACTTTCACGCGACTACTGCGCCGCGGTTATTGCACTGCGTCTATTGCACTGCGTCTATTGCACTGTGCAACGTTCGTCCCGGCCGATTGCTTCCCGCTCCGCCGTCGGGGGCCGTACGAGCCCGCACAACACCACATCTATCACGCGGTTTGGGCCTCACCCGCAGGTGTGCGCCGCGGGGGCGGTCGAGCCGCGCACCACGAGCTCCGTCGCGAGTTCGACGTGGTGCGACTCGACCTGTTCCCCTGCCGCCAGGCGCAGCGCCGTACGCACCGCGACGGCGCCCATCTCCCGCAGCGGCTGCCGCACGGTGGTCAGGGGCGGCGAGGCCATCCGGGCGATCTGCGTGTCGTCGAAGCCCACGATGCTGAGATCCTCGGGCACGCGCAGCCCCCGCGCCCTGGCCGCCTCCAGCACGCCGAGCGCGATGTCGTCGCAGCCCGCGAAGATCCCCGTGGGCGCCTCGGGCAGGTCGAGCAGGGCCGCCCCGCCCGTCACGCCGTCGTGGTAGTGGAAGTGTCCGGTCCGCACGTACCCGGGCAGGACGGGAGCCTCCCCGGCCTCCATGGCGGCCCGGTAGCCGTGCAGCCGGGCCTGGTTGCAGGCCGCGGTGGCCGGGCCGCCGAGGTAGGCGACGTTCCGGTGCCCGAGCGCGAGCAGGTGCTGCGTCGCGGCCATGCCACCGGCGAAGTTCGTCGAGCCGACGCTGGTCACCCGGGCCCGCGGCAGGTTCAGCGGGTCGATCACGACCAGGGGCAGCCGCGCCCGGGCCAGGGCGGTGAGCTGCCCGGAGGTCAGTTCGCCGGTGACGGCGACCAACGCCCGCCGCCCGGCCGCGACCAGTTCGCGCGCCCACCCTCCCGTGCGGTCGGCGTTGCGCCGGATGCTCACCACCACGGCCACGTCGAGGTCGGCGCCGGCCTGCACCGCGCCCTGGACGATCTCGGTGGAGTACGCGTTGAGGTCCGCGTCGAACTCCACCTCGATCGTGTCGGGCGCGACCTCGCCGCGGCGCTGCGGCGGCGCGACGTAGTCGTGCTGCTCCAGCAGCGACAGCACCAGGGAACGGGTCTCAGGCGCGACGTCGCTGCGGCCGTTGAGCACCTTCGACACGGTCGCGACCGACACCCCCGCCGACGCCGCGACCGTGGCGAGAGTGGCCCGCCTACGACTTGGCGGCATCTGTTCCTCCCTGCTCGGGGCCCGCCGCCGGTCGCACCTCCACGGGGGTGACCAGCCGCCGGCCGCGGCCGACGTGGCGCAGCGGGCCGGTCAGCCGTACGCGGCCCCGGCACGGCAGGTCCGACGCGGAGGTGCCGACGAACACCTCGATGTCTCCGGGCTCGACGATCCGCCGCAGGTCGCGGCCGGTGAAGGCGGTCCTGTCCGCGTGCACGGTGAAGGTCGCCCGCGCGCTCTCGCCCGGCTCGAGCCGCACCCGGGCGAACCCGGCGAGCTGCCGAACCGGCCTGGTCACCTGCGCCAGCACGTCGTGCAGGTAGAGCTGGACGACCTCCTCGCCCGCCCGGCCCCCGGTGTTGCGCACGCGCACCGACACGGTGAACTCCCCGTCAGTCGGCACCTCGGCCTCGCCGATCTCCAGGTCGCCGACCTCGAAGGCGGTGTAGGAGGAGCCGTAGCCGAACGGGAACAGCGGGGTCGGGTCGAGGTTGCTGATGCCGTGGCTGTCGGAGCCCAGCGGCGGCTGCAGGTAGGTGCCCGGCTGCCCGCCCGGGGTCCGCGGGATCTGCACCGGCAGCTTCCCGCTGGGCTGCACCCGGCCGGACAGGACGCCGGCGATGGCCGCCCCGCCCTCCTCGCCCGGCATGAACGCCTGGACGAGCGCGGCGGCCCGGTCGCGCACCCGCCCCAGCGCGTACGGCCGGCCGGACACCACGACCACCACGACCGGCGTGCCCGTGGCGGCCAGCTCGACCAGCAGGTCCTCCTGCGTCCCCGGCAGCCGCAGGTCCTCGGCGTCGCAGCCCTCACCCGAGGTGCCCTGCCCGAACAGCCCGGCGAGGTCGCCGACGACGGCCACGCACAGGTCGGAGTCGCGGGCGGCCGCGAGCGCGGCGGCGAAGCCGGACCGGTCCTCGTCCCGCCAGTCGCAGCCCCGCTCGTGGACGATCTCGGCGTCCGGCAGCTCGGCCCGCAGCGCGTCGAGCAGGCTGGGCGCCTCCACGCCGAGCCCGAGACCCGGGTGGCGGGGCAGCACGTGGTTGGGGAAGGCGTAGCAGCCCATGAACGTGCGCGGGTCGTCGGCGCAGGGCCCGACCACGGCCACCCGGCGCGGTCCCCTGCGCTCCTCCCCGAGCAGCGGCAGCGCGTCGCCCGCGTCGAGCAGCACGATCGACCGCTCGGCCAGCTCCCGGGCCAGCGCCCGGTTGGCCGGCGAGTCGAGGTCCACGGCGTCCGCGCCGGCCACCGACCGCTCCGGCGTCCAGTCCGGGTCGAGCAGCCCGAGCTGCACCTTCTGGGTGAGCAGGCGGCGCGCGGCCCGGTCCACCAGTTCCTCGGGCAGCTCGCCCCGCCGCACCCGCTCCGCCAGGTGCCGGCCGAAGCCGAGCGTGTCGGGCAGCTCCACGTCGAGGCCCGCGGTCAGCGCGAGCACCCCGGCCTCTTCGTGGTCCGCGGCGACCTGGTGCATCTTCGCGAGGAACGCGATCGCCCAGTAGTCCGACACGACCGTCCCGGTGAACCCCCACTCGCCGCGCAGCACCTCGGTCAGCAGCCACGGGTCGGCGGCGGCGGGCACGCCGTCCACGTCCGAGTAGGAGTTCATGACCGAGCGCGCGCCGCCCTCGGCGATGGCGGTCTCGAACGTCGGCAGGATCATGTCCATCAGCTCGCGCCGGCCCATCGGCACCGGGCCGTGGTTGCGGGCCGCCCGCGACGCGGAGTAACCGGCGAAGTGCTTGAGGGTGGCGATGACCCCGGCGTTCTCCAGGCCGCGCACATAGGCCGCGCCGAGCGTCGCGACGAGGTACGGATCCTCGCCCATGGTCTCCTCGACCCGGCCCCAGCGGTAGTCGCGCACCACGTCGAGCACCGGCGACAGGCCCTGATGGGCGCCCACGGCCCGCATGTCCCTGCCGATGGCGGCGGCCATCCGCTCCACCAGCTCGGGGTCGAAGGTCGCGCCCCAGGCGATGGCCGCCGGATAGACGGTCGCGCCGTAGGTGGTGAAACCGGTCAGGCACTCCTCGTGGACCAGCGCCGGGATGCCGAGCCGGGAGTGCTTCACCACCTCGCGCTGCAGCCGCACCACCTCCGCCGCGCCCTCCACCGCCGTCACGGGAGCGCTGCCGAACACCCGCGTCAGGTGGCCGAGCCCGTGGCGTACGGCCTCCTCGATGGGCACCGTCCCCGAGGCGGCGAAGACGTCCTGCATGGGGGCCACGTTGTGCGCCGCGTCGGGCTCCACCTCCTCCGGCGCCTGCATGTCGTTGCCGATCCACCGGCTGCCGAGCTGGCCGACCTTCTCCTCAAGGGTCATCTCCGCGAGGAGGGCCTCGACCCGGTCGGCCACGGGAAGTGCCGGGTCCTGCCACGCCCGGAGCGTCCCGTCCGCGGCGTGCGTCCGATCTGGGGCCGTCATCTGCTCTCCTCAAAAAAGTTTCGAAACATTTCGGCCTCTATGGCGCTTTTGTCGTCAATCTTTCGGTCCGACAAGATCACCAGGTAGACGCCTGCTCGTCGGTACTTTACACACGCCTCACGCTGAGCTGGAGGGGCCGTGAGAGCGCTCTTGACAGTCAGGTACTGCAAATCTAAATTGGCGTGCCACGCGGCTTGTGTCGAAATGTTTCGAAACGAGCCGACTCAAGAAGGAGTGGACGAATGGCACCGGGGTGCCGATCCACGTCGCCCCCACCGCGTCCGATGATTTCAACGAGCCGCGGCCAGCCTCGGCGTTCGACGTACGGAGATCAGCGTGGAGTCCAGCACATCATCCCGCCGCACTTTCCTCAGCCTCTCCATGGGCCTCCCCCTCGGTGCCGCGTTAGCGGCCTGCGGCACATCCGGCCCGGCCCCCTCAGGCGGGGGCGCCGGCGGTGGCGCGACCGGCGGTGGCGGCGGAGGGGCCAAGGCCACTTACTGGTTCCTTCAGGGCCCCCCCGGAGAGGCCCCCCGCACCGCGGCCGTCCAGCGGTTCAACAAGGCCAACCCCAACGGCCAGATCCAGCTGACGACCATCCAGAACGACGCGTACAAGACGAAGATCAAGACCGCGATCGGGGCGAACCAGGCGCCCACCATCATCTGGGGCTGGGGCGGCGGCGGCCTGCGCAGCTACGTGCAGGCCGGCCAGGTCGAGGACCTCACCTCGTGGTTCGACCAGAACGCCGCCGTGAAGGACCGGCTGTTCCCCTCCTCCTTCGGCGCCGCGACGATCGACGGCAAGATCTACGCGATGCCGTGCGAGACCGTGCAGCCGATCGTCCTGTTCTACAACAAGAAGGTCTTCGAGAAGGTCGGGGCGCAGCCGCCGCAGTCGTACGGCGACATCCTCGACCTGGTGAAGAAGTTCAACGCGGCGGGGATCGCGCCGTTCTCCCTGGCCGGCCAGTCGCGCTGGACGAACATGATGTGGCTGGAGTTCCTCTTCGACCGCATCGCCGGCCCCGAGGTGTTCCAGGCCGTCTTCGACGGCGAGAAGGACGCCTGGAGCAACCCGGCGTCCATCGAGGGCCTGACCAAGATGCAGGAGCTCATCAAGGCCAACGCGTTCATCAAGGGCTTCTCCTCCATCACCGCCGACTCCAACGCCGACCAGGCGCTGCTCTACACCGGCAAGGCCGCGATGATGCTGCACGGCAGCTGGTCGTACGGCATCCAGCAGGCGCAGGGCGGCGACATCGTCTCCAGCGGCGGCCTCGGCTGGATGAACTTCCCGCCGATCGACGGTGGCAAGGGCGACCCGAGCGACACCGTCGGCAACCCCGGCCAGTACCTGTCGATCTCCTCCAAGGCGACGGACGAGCAGAAGGAGATCGCCAAGAAGTTCTTCGCCACCGGCCTGCTCGACGACCAGGAGCAGAAGGACTGGGTCGGCACCGGCGGTGTGCCGATCGTCAAGGGCTCCGACAAGCTGTTCGCCGGCTCCAAGGACGCCGAGTTCCTGAACTTCATCTACGGCGTCGCCAGCAACGCCAAGGTCTTCGCCCAGTCGTGGGACCAGGCGCTCAGCCCGACCGCGGCCGAGGTGCTTCTGGACAACATCGCCAAGCTGTTCCAGCTGTCGATCTCGCCGCAGCAGTTCGCGACCAACATGAACGCGGTCATCGGCAAGTGAGCATGTCCGCTACTACCGCACGAAGGACGTCGTCCGCCGCCGCGCCCAAGGCGCGCGGCGGCGGCGTCCTGCCGTGGCTTGCCCTGCCGGCGCTGGTGGCCTTCGCGGCCTTCGCGCTGATTCCGCTGATCGGGGTCCTGCTGCTCAGCTTCACGTCCTGGGACACGCTTGGCGAGATCAAGCTGACCGGGCTCGAGAGCTGGCGGGAGGTGCTCTCCGACCCCGGCCTGCCGCACGCGCTGTGGGTGACGTTCCTGATCACGGCGCTCTCCTGGGCTGTCCAGACACCGGCCAGCATCCTGATCGGGGTGTTCCTGGCGGGCCGTCAGCGCTACCGCGAACTGCTCGCGGTGCTGTACTTCATCCCGCTGCTGCTCAGCTCGGCCGCCATCGCGATCACCTTCAAGGCGCTCCTCGACCCGAACTTCGGGCTCGGCGCCGGGCTGCACATCGACCTGCTCAACCAGGACTGGCTCGGCGAGCCCGGCCTCGCCATGGGCGTTGTGATCTTCATCGTGTCCTGGCAGTTCATCCCGTTCCACGCGCTGCTCTACCAGGGTGGCGTACGGCAGATCCCGCGTTCGCTCTACGAGGCCGCCGAGCTGGACGGCGCGGGGCGCGTCCGCATGTTCTTCAACATCACGCTGCCCCAGCTCAAGTACACCGCCATCACGTCCTCCACGCTGATGGTCGTCGGCTCCCTGACCTTCTTCGACCTGATCTTCGTGCTCACCGAGGGCGGTCCCGGCGACGCCACCCGCGCGCTCGCCCTGGACATGTACAAGCGCGGTTTCCAGGCGAACCTCATGGGAGCGGCCTGTGTGATCGGTGTCATCCTCGTCATCGTGGGCCTCGCCCTGGCGCTGCTGCTGCGCCGGCTGGGCGGCCGCAACCCCAACGCCAGCCAGCTGGAAGGGGCCTGACTGTGACCGCGACCCACACCTCGAGGGCAGCCCAGCGCGCCACGGCGCCAGGGGCGCACGGACGCCGCCGGCCGAAATCGACCTCCCAGCGCCCCAACTGGCTGGGCGGGCTGGTGGGCTGGCTGTGGCTGGCCGTGGTGATCATTCCGATCTACTGGATCGTGATCACCAGCTTCAAGACGCAGTCCAACTACTACATCACCAACCCGCTGCTGCCGCCCACCGAGCCGACCCTGGACAACTACCGGCTCGTGCTCGACATGGACTTCCCGCTGTACTTCCTGAACAGCCTCCTCGTCGCCATCGGCACGGTCATCCCGTCGGTCCTGTTCTCGTTCATGGCGGCGTACGCGATCGTCCGGAGCGGCGGCGTCAGCCGCTTCCTCCGCGGCGTGAACTCGCTGTTCCTCATGGGCCTGGCCATCCCGCTGCAGGCGACCGTCATTCCGGTCTACCTGCTGATCATCAAGCTGCACCTCTACGACTCGCTGACGGCGCTGATCCTGCCGTCGGTCGCCTTCGCGATTCCGCTGTCGGTGCTGGTGCTGGCCAACTTCATCAGGGACGTGCCCAAGGAACTGTTCGAGTCGATGCGGATGGACGGCGCGACCGAGTGGAAGACGCTGTGGGGCCTGGCCTTCCCGCTCACCCGGCCGGCCGTGGTGACGGTGTCGATCTACAACGCGCTGCAGGTCTGGAACGGGTTCCTGCTGCCGCTGATCCTCACCCAGAGCCCCGACAAGCGCACGCTCCCGCTGGCGCTGGCGGCGTTCCAGGGAGGGCCGTACGGCGTGAACGTGCCCGCCGTGCTGGCCTCCGTCGTGCTGACCATCCTGCCGATGCTGATCCTCTACACGGTCGGCCGCCGTCAGCTGCTCAGCGGCCTGACCGCCGGTTTCGGGAAGTAGGCCGCGAAGCGGCGAAGGATCCTCACGCTCCGCCGTACAGACGGCCAAGATCGACGAGTTCCACGTCGGGCCGTCTGTCGGCGAGGCGTACCAGCGCGGCCGAGAACCCCGAGCGCGCGAACAGGAGCAGCTTGGGCAGCGCGCCGACCTTGTCGCTGATCCCGCAGTCATCATTCCCTTCCCCACCTCGCCGCTTTTGGGTCTTGTACGCGCGTCTTTCCGGGGCTACGCTCGCGCAAAACTAATAGGAAACTTTCCTAAGGAAGGGAAGGCCACGCGACCGGCCGTCGTGTCACCCGACGCCTCCTCGCGGACGCCGATCGGCACCCCGGAAGGACGGCATTGATGAAGAAACGGCTGCTCAGCGCGCTGTTGCTCGCGTTGGGCCTCTGCCTGGCAGGGGTCGGGGCCGGCCCCGCCCCCGCGTCGGCGGCGCCCACTGTGGCGCTCGCGTACGCGGCCTGGGCGCCCTACACCTCTTACGCCACAGGCGCACGGGTGACCTACAACGGCACCGACTACGAGTGCGTCCAGGGGCACACGTCGCTGCCGGGATGGGAGCCGCCCAACGTCCCGGCGCTGTGGAAGGCGGTCGGGACCAGTAGCGGCGACACGACGGCCCCCAGCGTCCCGGCCGGCCTGCGGGTGACCGGCACCACGTCGAGCAGCGTGTCGCTCGCGTGGAACGCCTCGACCGACAACGTCGGCGTGACCGGCTACGAGGTCTACCGCGGCTCGCAGCTCGTCACCACCGTGACGGGGACGACGTACACCGACGGCGGCCTGGCCTCGGGCACGACGTACGGCTACACGGTCAAAGCGCGGGACGCGGCGGGCAATGTGTCGGCGGCGAGCGCCGCCGTCTCGGCCACGACCGCCACCGGCACGGGTACGCCCGGGCAGCCCGGCGCTCCCACGGTGACCGGCGGCACCGACACGTCGATCTCGCTGTCGTGGACCGCCTCCAGCGGCACCGTGACCGGCTACCGCGTCTACGAGGGCACGACCCAGCAGGCCCAGGTCACCGGCACCACCGCGACGATCGGCTCGCTCGGCGCCTGCACCACCCACACCTACACGGTCAGGGCGTACAACTCCGCGGGCGAGTCCGCGGCGAGCGCCGCCGTCACCGGCACGACCACCGGGTGCACCTCAGGCGGGGGGTTGCCCAAGCACATCCTCACCGGCTACTGGCACAACTTCGTCAACCCCGCCGTCGAGCTCAAGCTGTCGCAGGTGCCGCAGGACTACGACGTGGTCGCGATCGCGTTCGGCGAGTCGACCACCACGCCGGGCCAGGTGACGTTCGCCCTCGACTCCGGCCTGTCCGCCGCTCTCGGCGGATACACCGAGGCCCAGTTCAAGGCCGACGTGCAGGCGCTCAGGCAGCGCGGTCAGAAGGTCATCCTCAGCGTCGGCGGCGAGGCGGGCCGCGTGCAGGTGGCCAGCTCGGGCGCGGCCACGGCGTTCGCGAACTCGGTCTACTCGATCATGCAGACCTACGGGTTCGACGGCGTCGACATCGACCTGGAGAACGGCCTCAACGCGACCTACATGGCCCAGGCGCTGCGCGACCTGCGGGCGAAGGCGGGCTCCGGGCTGATCATCATGATGGCCCCGCAGACCATCGACATGCAGTCGACCGGCATGGAGTATTTCAAGCTCGCGCTGAACATCAAGGACATCCTCACCGTCGTCAACATGCAGTACTACAACTCCGGCGCGATGCTCGGCTGTGACCAGAAGGTCTACAGCCAGGGGACGGTGGACTTCATGACCGCGCTGGCCTGCATCCAGCTGGAGAACGGCCTGCGCCCCGACCAGGTCGCCCTCGGCCTGCCTGCGGGCCCCGGCGCGGCGGGCGGCGGCGTCGTCTCCCCGAGCGCGGTCACCAACGCGCTCAACTGCCTGGCGCGGCGCACCAACTGCGGCTCGTTCGTCCCGTCACGGACCTACCCGGACATCCGGGGCGCGATGACCTGGTCGATCAACTGGGACGCCTCGAACAACTGGAGCTTCTCCAGGACCGTCAAGCCGTTCCTCGCCACCCTGCCCTGACGCCTCCAGGAACGTGTGGACGCCCCGCACTCGGGGGTACGGGGCGTCCACCGGGCGTCAGGCGTAGAGGAACCAGAAGTTGCCCCCGCCGGTTCCCCATTCGCAGCGGAAGGATGTCCACCAACCCCACTGGATGCCGAGGTTGCCGCCGTTGTAACAGTCCGACTGGTAGTAGTAGGCGTACCGGATGCTGTCGGCGTGTGCCGGCGCCGTGCCGACCGACACCAGGCCGGCGGCCAGGGCCGCGGAGACGAGTAGAGCCCGAACCGTACGCATGCGATCCTCCCGGGATAGACGCCCACAGGGTGAGCGGCACCCGCACTATCGCATCGGAGATCACCGGCGGCCAGGGAGCGCCGGAGAGCACCGGTCCCGACCTGCCCGGCCGCCGGGGCGGCGCTGAAAGATTCACGAACCCCCGGTCGCGGGATCCCAGCCGTGGGATCCCAGCCGCGGAATCCCAGCCGCGGAATCCCAGCCGCGGAATCAGAGCGCGACGGTGCGGAACCCGGCGTTGGCCATGGAGGAGTCGGGGGTGTTCGACGACCGCGCCGAGTTGCGGTAGCGGTTGCAGTAGGAGTCGTGGCACAGGAACGAGCCGCCGCGCAGCACCCGGGCCCCGCCGCGCAGCGGACCGCGCGGGTTGTCCGAGGGCGAGTAGACGTAGTAGTCGGGCGCGTACCAGTCCGCGCACCACTCCCAGACGTTCCCCACCGTCTGCCACAGCCCGTACGCGTTGGGCGCGAACGTACGCGCCGGGGCGGTCGTGAGATAACCGTCGTCCAGGGTGTTCTCCGTGGGGAACACGCCCTGCCAGATGTTCACCCGCCACTCGTCCTGAGGCAGGTCGTCTCCCCAGGGGTAGCGGGCGCCGTCGAGGCCGCCCCGGGAGGCGTACTCCCACTCGGCCTCCGTGGGCAGCCGCCGGCCCGCCCAGGAGCAGTACGCCATCGCGTCGTTCCAGCTCACGTGGACCACCGGGTGGTCGGGCTCGGCCTCGGACAGCCGCCCGGCGGGGTGGCGCCAGTCGGCGCCGCGCACGCCCGCCCACCAGGGGGTGCCGGGCACCGGCCCCATCAGGTCGTCGGGGTGGGCGCGCATCGCCAGGTGGAAGACGGCGGAGAAGCCGTACTCCTCCGCCTCGGTGCGGTAGCCGGTCGCGTCGGCGAAGGCGGCGAAGTCCGCGACCGTCACGGTCGTGGCGTCGATCGAGAACGGCGCCACCGTGACGGCGTGGACGGGCGTCTCGCCGTCGCCAGGGTTGCCGTCGCCGGTGGCGTCGCCCATCCGGAACTCCCCGCCGGGCAGGCGCACCTGCTCGATCCCGTGGCCACCGATCCCATGGCCACCGATCCCATGGCCACCGTGTGCCGTGAAGCGCACCGGCTCCAGGGGCTGTCCCGGCGTGGCGGGCGTGCAGCAGGACATCAGACCCCCGTGTTTTCCAGCGCCTGGGGCACCGGCTGGCTCGGGTGCGGCTCGTCGCCGAGGGCCGCCTGCGCGTGCCACATGCGGACCTTCATCTCCTCGCGGACCTCGCGGTAGGCCGGGTCGTCGTAGACGTTGCGCAGCTCCTCCGGGTCGGCCTCCAGGTCGTACAGCTCCCACTCGCCGGGGTAGGTGAACGCGCCCGTGCCGGGGATGCCCATGCCGTCGTTGTAGAAGTAGATGATCTTATAGCGGGACGTCCGGTAGCCGTAGTGGGCCGGCGCCTTGTGGAAGACGTCGTCGTGCTCCCAGTAGCGGTAGTACATGCCCTCCGCGGGAGCCGGGCCCGGCTCGCCGGTCAGGTCGGCCAGGAAGCTGCGGCCCTGCATCCGGGGGTGGTGCGCCACCCCGGCCGCGTCCAGCACGGTCTGTGCGAAGTCGACGTTCGTGACGATCCCGGTGTGCGCCTGGCCCGCCGGGATGCGCCGCGGATAGCTCAGCACGAGCGGCATCCGCAGCGACTCCTCGTACATGAACCGCTTGTCGAACCAGCCGTGGTCGCCCAGGAAGAAGCCCTGGTCGGAGCAGTACATCAGCAGCGTGTCGTCGAGGTCCCCGCGGTCGCGCAGCCAGTCGACCACCCGGCCGACGTTGTCGTCCACCGACGCGACGACGGCCAGGTAGTCCTCCATGTAGCGCTGGTACTTCCACAGCGCCAGTTCCTCGTACGACAGCCCCTCGGGCGGGTCCTGCTTGAGGTCCTCGGCGTTGAGGTGCTCGGCGATCCGCATGGCGGCCCGCCGGGCCGACGACGAGCGCGTCGCGTAGTCGTCGTCGAACGTCGCGGGCACCGGGATGGGATCGGTGTACATCCCCGCGTGCTTGTCGTCCGGCTCCCACGGGCGGTGCGGCGCCTTGTGGTAGATCAGCAGACAGTACGGATCGTCGCCGTCGAGCGAGTCCGCCCAGTTCAGCGCCATGTCCGTGATGAGGTCGGTGGCGTAGCCGGGGACGGTCCTCAAGCCCTCCTCCGACAGGAACGAGGGGTCGAAGTACTCCCCCTGCTCGATCAGCACGTCCCAGTAGTCGAACCCCTGGGGGTTATGCCCCGGGCCGTCCCCCATGTGCCACTTGCCGACGATCGCGGTGCGGTATCCGGCGGCCTTCAACTGGCTCACGAACGTCGGCTGCGCCGCGTCGATCGGCGTGACCAGCGTCGAGACGCCGTTCACGTGCGAGTACGTCCCGGTCAGGATGCTGGCCCGGCTCGGCGAGCACAGCGCGTTGGTGGCGAAGCAGTTGTCGAACCGGACACCGAGGTCCGCGATCTCGTCGATCCGCGGTGTCCGGTTGACGACAGAGCCGTACGCGCTGACCGCGTGCGACGCGTGGTCGTCGGTCAGGATCATGACGATGTTGGGACGCCTGCTCACCGGTAGGTCGCCTCGTCCAGTCCGCTCAGGGTCGGGTCGTAGGAGACGTCGCCGACGTCGTACATCGAGGTCATCCAGTGGTAGAAGTTGTCGCCACGGTCGCGCAACACCTGGTAGAGCCGCCGCATCAGCCGGGTGCGCACCTCCGCCATCTCGGGGTGGGCGTACACGTTGAGCAGTTCGTCCGGGTCGGTGAACAGGTCGTACAGCTCGTTGGTCGAGTCGGGGTTGACGACCAGCTTGTAGCGGTCTGTCCTGATCATCCGCTGCGGGTACGGGAAGTGGTGCCCGTGGAACTCGCAGATGATGTCCTGCTCCCACGGCACCTCGTGGGTGGAGGCGAGCGGGACGAGGCTGCGCGAGTCGACCGCGGGGGCGGGGTCGATCCCGGCCAGCTCCAGGATGGTCGCCGTGCAGTCCAGCAGGCTGACGAACTCCGTACGGACGACCCCGGGCTCCTGGCCCGGGATCCGCAGCAGGCCGGGGGTGCGGTAGATGTCCTCGTACATCGCCGGGCCCTTGTCGTGCAGCCGGTGGGCGCCGGTGAACTCGCCGTGGTCACAGGTGAAGAACACGGCCGTGTCGTCGTTCAGGCCGAGGCGCCGCATGGCGTCCATGACCCGGCCGATCTCCATGTCGATGAGCGCGACGTAGCCCCAGTAGACCGCGATGAGCTTGCGCGTCACCTCCAGCGGCATGCTGTCGAACGTCCAGTGCGCGCTGTAGTTGGCCTGCACCGGCGGCTTTCCGGCGAAGGTCTCCGCGATCGACTTGGGCAGCTCGACCAGCTCCGGGTCGAACATGTCGAAGTACTCGTCCGGCACGATGTACGGCAGGTGCGGGCCGAAGAAGTTGAGCTGCAGGAAGAACGGCTTCGGCTCGGCGGCGTACCGCTCCAGCATCTCGATCGCCCGGGTGGCGAGGTAGTGCTCGAACGTCGCCTCGACCGGCTGCCGCAGCCGCGCGGCGAGCAGGTTGCCCGGCCCGCCGTTCGGCAGCGTCCCGCGGATGCGGTCGTGGATCTCGTAGGGCGGCAGGTCGTTGGCCTTGAGATAGTCCAGGTAGTCGGGGTGGTCCACCGGGTTGTGCCACCCCGGCAGGTCCGGCCCGTCGAACCCGAAGTCGGCCGCCCGCCGGTGGTGCCCGACGTGCCACTTGCCGATGAGCCCGCAGTTGTACCCGGCGTCCCGCAGGGCCGTGGAGAAGGCCCACTGGTCGTCGGGCAGGTCCTCGATGTAGCCGACGTTCCTCTCGTGGTTGGCGAGCAGCTTGTGCCGGAACGGCGCCTGCCCGGTGAGCAGGCTCGCCCGCGCCGGCGTGCAGATCGCGGTGGGGGTGTACCAGCGATCGAACCGCGTCCCTGTCCGGGCCAGCTCGTCCAGCACCGGGGTGGCGGCGAGACGGTTCCCGTACGCCCCCAGGGTGTCGGCCCGGTGCTGGTCGGTCATCAGGAACAGGACGTTCACTGGGCTCGTCACTTGGCCGCGCCCGTGAACAGATCGCCGGTGTAGTACGTCTTCGGGTCGACGGCCGAGGGCAGCTTGCCCGCGCCGACGAAGTAGTCACCCATCCCGCTCAGCCACTTCTCGATCGTCCCGTCCTTGGTGTAGCCGTCCAGGTCGGAGAGCGACAGCACCTTGGAGTTGGCCGCGTCGGCCTTGACCTGGTCGGCCGGCAGCTTGAGCATCTCGGCGGTCGCGGCCACGGTCTCGTCGAGGTGCTCGCTGCGGTACTGGATGGCGTCGCGCAGCACTCCGATGACCTTCTCGGTCTTGTCCTTCTCCTTGGCGACGACGTCGTTGCCGGCGACGAACGCGGTCGGGAACGACACGGTGTCGGAGAAGTCCTCGTTCTTGGCCAGCTCGACCAGGTCGGGGACGCTCTTCTTGATCGTGGAGATGGCCGGGTACCAGAAGCCCGCCGCGTCGATCTGCTTGGAGGTGAACGCCGACACGATGGTGGACGCGTCCATCGGGACGATCTTCACGTCGTCCTTGGTCAGCCCGGCCTTCTTCAGCGCGAGGGTGAGGATCATGTCGCCGGAGGTGCCCTCGGGCACGCCGATCGTCTTGCCCTTCAGGCCCTCAAGCGAGGTGGTGCCGGCCTGGGCGATGACGCGGTCGGCGTTGCCGAGCGTGTTCAGCGCGACGACCTTGGCCTTGCCCGAGGCGGGCAGCCACATGGCGCCGGGGCCGATGTAGCCGAAGTCGAGGTCGCCGGTGCCCAGCGCCTGGATCTGCAGCGGGCCGTTGGTGAACACGCTGACCTTGGCGTCGAGGCCGTGCTTCTGCCACAGGCCCTGCTTGTCGGCCACGGCGAGCAGGCTCGCGCCGTTGAAGTCGGCGATGTAGCCGAAGTTCACGTGGGTCGTGCCGCCGCCAGAGCCGCCCGACCCGGCGGAGTCGTCCGACCCGCAGGCCGCCGCCGACAGTGCCACGACGACCGCCGCGGCGGTCAGGAGTGTCTTCTTCATTTCGCGGGCTCCTTGATCTGCCGCTGGTGGTACACCGCGTGCCAGACGCGGTTGCGCAGGGCCCCGAACTCGGGGCTCAGCCTCATGTCCTCGTCGCGCGGGTAGGGGAGGTCGACGTCGATGATCTCGGCGATCCGGCCGGGCCTGGCGGCCATGACGACCACCCGGTTGGCGAGGAACACCGCCTCGTCGACGTCGTGGGTGATGAACATGACCGTCCGGCGCTCCTTGCTCCAGGTGTCCAGGAGCTGCTCCTGGAGCCGCACCCGGGTCAGCGCGTCCAGGGCGCCGAAGGGCTCGTCCATGAGCAGGATCGACGGGTTCACCGCGTACGCGCGGGCGATCGCGCAGCGCTGCTTCATGCCGCCCGACAGCGTCTTGGGCAGCGCGTCGGCGAACTGCTCAAGGCCGACCAGGCGGATGAAGTGCTCGGCCCGCTCCCGCCGTTCGGCCTTGGGGACCTTCGCGGTGCGCATGCCGAACTCGACGTTCTCGCGGACGGTCAGCCACGGGAACAACGCGTACTGCTGGAAGATGACGCCGCGCTCGGGGCCGGGGCCGGTGACCGGCTTGCCGTCCACCAGCGCGGTGCCGCCGGTTGGCTGCTCCAGCCCGGCGAGGATGTTGAGCAGCGTGCTCTTGCCGCAGCCGGAGGGGCCGACGACCGTCACGAACTCGTTGTCGGCGATGTCCAGCGAGACGCCGCCGAGCGCGACGAACGGCTCCTTCCCCACCGGGAAGATCTTCTGGACGTCGCGAACGGAGATCTTGGGAGTGCTCATCGGTTCTCCTGCCAGGCCGTCAGCTTGTTGCCGGCGATCATGAGCAGCCGGTCCATGATCAGGCCGAGGATCCCGATCGCGATGATGCCGACGAAGATCGTCGGAAGGTCGTAGTAGAGCTGCGCGCTCTGCATCCGGTGGCCGAGCCCGGCCTGCGCGGCCAGGAGTTCTGCGGCCACCAGCGTGCCCCAGGCCGAGCCGAGCCCGACCCGCATGCCCACGAGGATGAACGGCGTCGAGGCCGGCACCACGACACGGCCGAAGATGGTCCCGTCACTCGCGCCGAGCACCCGCGCGGCGTTGATGAGCGTCTTGTCCACGTTCACCACGCCCTGGTAGGTGGAGATGACGCAGGACAGGAACGCCGCCAGGAAGATGACGAAGATCTTCGGGCTCTCCCCGATACCCATCAGGACGAGCACCAGGGGCAGCATCGCCAGCGGCGGGATGGTGCGGAAGAACTGGATCCACGGCTCGAACAGGCCGCGGGCCACGGTGTACCACCCCATGACGAAGCCGACGATCACCGCCGCGACCGAACCGAGGGCGAACCCGGCCAGCACGCGCCCGAGTGAGGCCCCGACGTCGGTGACCAGCGTGCCGTCCTGGATCATCTTCCAGGCGGCCGAGACGACCTCGACCGGAGTGGGGAACTGGAGCCCGGCCAGGGACAGCCCCCACCAGATCGCGATTCCGGCCACGATCGAGATGATGTTGAGGACCAGGAAGGTCCGGTTCTTGCGCGGCCGGGCGGGGGCGTTGTCGGCCCTCGTGGCGCCCGCACTGGTCACGGCCACTATCGGCCTCCGTCCGTCGTGACGTTCGCTTCGTATCCGGCGAGCAGGGGGGACTCGTGGAACAGGGCCGCGATGGCCCCGCGCGCGCCGCCGTCGTCCGAGAGCAGGGCGGGGCGGATCACAGGCGCCGCGTCGGTCCACCACGACAGCTCGTAGGTGACCGTGTCCGCGACCTGCCGCAGCAGGGCCGGAGCGATCTGGATGATCTCGCCGCCGAGCACGATCTCGTCCGGGTTGAGTGTCATGGCCGCCGTGCCGAGCACCCGGCCGACCTCCATGCCGGCCTCGCGGAGCACCTGGTCCACGGTCGGGTGGGCGATCTCCACCGCTGCCTTCAGGTCGTCCAGCGTGTCCACGGGCACGCCGAGCTGCCGGCACCGCCCGAGGATCGCCGGGACCGACGCGACGGTCTCGACGCAGCCGCGCTTGCCGCAGCGGCACTGCGCGCCGCCGGGAACGGCGGTCACGTGCCCCAGCTCGCCGGCGTACCCCTTCGAGCCCCGCGCGAGCTGGCCGCCCACCACCAGCCCGCCGCCGACCCCGTCGGACAGGCGCAGGTAGATGAGGTCGCGTACGGTGTCCGACTGGGCGTGCAGCGCCTCGGCCAGCCCGGCGAAGCGCACGTTGTTGTCCACGGTCACCGCGGCGTGGAAGCGCTGGGCGAACACGTCCGCGACGCCGTCGGCCCGTGAGCGGTCGCCCCACCCCGGCACGCCGATCCCGATCGCCTGGAGCGCGCCGTAGTGGACGCCGGTCTCGGCGCTCAGCCGGTCGATCAGCGCGAGCCCGGCGTCGAGACGCTCGGGCCACTGCGCAGACTCCTCGTAACGGGCGGTCCCGGACGCGATGATGTCGTGCGCGGCATCGGCCACCAGGACGTTCACGCGGCGGTGGCCGAAGTCGACGCCCATGTACTGCCCGGAGGCGGGGTCCAGCGCGAGCCGCTCGGCCGGCCGGCCGCTGCCCACGCGCTCCACGGCGTCGGTGTCGACGACGCGGATGGCACCGCGGCCGAGGAGATCGCTGGTGATCTCGGAGACCGTGGTGCGTGACAGGCCGACCCGGGCCGCGATCTCGTTGCGGCTCTGCGCGCCGTTCTGGCGGAGCACGCGCAGCACCCGCTCCTCATGGGAGCGGCGCACGAGGGCATGCACGCCGTTGGGGGTCGTTGACACGCTGGAAACCTAAGGTTCGTCTGTTTTTTACGTCAACCATCCGACAGAAAGAATCCGGAAATCTGTTCAGGATCTTGACGAAAACCTCTGACCAGCGCGGACACCTCCCCGACAAGCTCCATGGCATCCTGCCGCACCCGCCGGGGGCTTCTGAGGCCCGTGAGACACCGGATTCTGACGGCGTCTCGACGGAAAAATTTCACCTGTCTACGGTGCTCGCCGTGAGACAACTGGTGATCGGAGCCTTACTCTTCGCGTCCTCCGTGGTCCCGGCGGCGCTGCCTGCCCAGGCATCAACAGTGCAGGCGGCGTCCGGACCCACCTACACCAACCCCGTGAGCGCCGGGGCGGTGCAGACCTTCCCCGACCCCACGATGATCCGCGGCAAAGACGGCCTCTGGTACGCCTACGGCACCACGAACCCGATCGACGGGAAGAACGAGCACATCCTGCCGATGCTCACGTCCCCCGACATGGTGCACTGGACGCACGCCGGGGACGTCTACACCGGAGACAACCACCCCTCGTGGTGGCCGAACGGCGCCCGCCCCTGGGCGCCGGACATCCGGTACATCAACGGGGCCTACCACCTTACGTACTCGCTCTCCACGGGCGGCGTGGGCCTGGCCACGAGCAGCCGCCCGACTGGCCCCTGGACCGATCACGGGCGGATCGTCCCGGCGGGCGGCAGCGGCTGCCCGACCGGCAACATCGACCAGGCCATCTACACCGACGTCAACGGCGACAACTACCTCTACTGGGGCAGTTACGACACGATCTGCGTCGCGAAGATGAACGCCGACGCGACCGAGGTCACCGGCGAGGTCAAGCAGATCGCCCGCGGGCGCCGCATGGAGGGCGGCTTCGTCGTCCGGCGCGACGACAAGTACTACCTCTTCTACTCCGACGCCGGGTGCTGCGACGGCGCGTTCAGCGGCTACACGGTCAAGGTCGGCCGCGCCGACAACCCGCTCGGGCCGTTCACCACCCCGACCGGCGTCGACCTGATGGATCTGACCAGCAAGGACGGCATCGTCCTCGCGGCCAACGGCAACGGCTGGGTCGGCCCGGGCCACAACGCCATCCAGACCGACCTCAGCGGGCAGGACTGGCTGGTCTACCACGCGATCCCGTCGTCGGCCCCCGAGTTCGGGCCGGTCACGACGACCTGGGGCACGACGATCAGCAACCTGGCCCGCCGGCCGCTGATGATCGACCGGCTCGACTGGATCGACGGCTGGCCGGTCGTACGGGCCGGGGCCGGGCCGTCCAGCGGCGAGCAGCCGGCGCCGGTCACCACGTGGACCGTGGGCGGCACGTTCAACGAGGGCAAGGACGGGTGGACCGGGCCGTGGAAGCTCGCTTCCGACCCCGACTCGCTCGGCTACCTCACCGGCAAGGGCGTGACCAGCGAGCTCAGCGACCGCACGGTCGAGGGCGACGTCCGCGTGGAGGCCGACCTGCGGCTGGGCGAGGGCGGCACCGCCGCCGGGCTCTTCGTGACCCGCGAGAACGGCGCGAGGAACATCACCGCGTGGCTCGACAGGGAGCAGGGCGCGCTCGTGGTGACGGCCAAGGTGAACGGGAAGACGACGACAGTCTCCAGCCCGCTGCCGGCCTCGTTCGACTACGGCTCCTGGCACAACGTGGCCGCCGAGCGGCGCGGGAACGCCCTGGTCGTGTCAGTGTCGGCCGACCGGCTCGGGGACCCGGTGGCGACGGTCTCCACGACCCTGCCCGACGGCGCGCCCACCTCGGGCGCCATCGGCGTGACCACGCGCGGCGCCGCCGACGCCGACAACGTGGGGGCCGCTCCGCTGTACCAGCCGGTGACCGAGCGGGTGCCCGACCCCGTCCTGGGCAAGCAGCTCCCGGCGTACTCCGACGAGTTCGACGGCACCGGCTCGCCCACCGGCTGGACCAAGGTCCGCAACCCGTCGGCCACCCTGTCGAACGGCTCCCTGGTCTGGCCGACGCAGAACGCCGAGCTGTACCTGGGCAACAACACCGCGTCGATCCTGCTCCGCGACGCGCCGCAGGGCGACTTCGCCGTGGAGACGAAGCTCACCTTCGACGGCACGAAGGGCAACCAGCAGGCCGGTCTGCTGCTGTACGAGAACGACGACCGGTGGCTGAAGCTGACCCACTCGATCCTGCCTCTGAACCAGGGCAACGGCGCGGTGCTGCACCAGACCGAGTTCGGCAAGGAGGGCCCGCGTCCGGGCACCACCCCGCCCACCGCGGTCGCCAACGCGCCGATGTTCGGCGGCCCGGCCGCGGAGACCACCTGGCTGCGGCTGCTCTACCACTACGACGAGGAGAACGGCGAGCACGACGTCCGGATGGCGTCGAGCACCGACGGCACCCACTGGATCTGGGGCGGCACCTGGTCGCTCCCGCGCACCGGGCCGGTGAAGATCGGCCTGATCTCGATGAACACGGCGGGCGCCACGGCGACGTTCGACTACCTGCGGACGTACGAGGTGACCAGCCGATAACCGGCGACCGGCCGCCCCTTCATCCAAGGGGCGGCCGCTCTATGAGCGGGGAATGATCCGGCCCGGTTTCCGCCGGTGCCGGGGCGCGGGCCCGCGCGCGGGGTAGAGGCACTTCGATGCCGATCATCCACACCCGCACGGGATTCCCTGGCTCCCTTCCGCGACGCCCCGCCGCGACGGCGGTCACGCTCGCTGTCGCGCTGGCCCTGGCCCTGGCGGCGCCGGTGAACGCGGGCGCGGCGGCCGGAGACGGCAACGGAAACCGCTCCGCCGTACGCGTGGGCAACGGCTCGGCCAACCGGAATCTGGTGGCGATGGGCAGCACGCACCTGCGCGGCGCCCTCCACCAGTACTCGGCGGGAGTGGGCGGGGTCAGCAGCGTGCAGGGCGGCCTGTGCAGGCCGCACGGCCGGCTCTGCGCGCTGTCGCAGAACATCCGCGCCCAGGACACCGTAGCCAGGGACACCGGAGCCAGGACCACCCGGCGGTGAACCGCTGATGCGCGGCGGTCTCGCCATGGCCGCGGTCACGATCGCGACGGCGGCGCTCGCCGCGTTTCCGCCGCCCGCCGCCGGGCGCGCGGCGGTCGCCCGTACGGCCGGAAACGGCGACCGTAACGGCAACAACACCACCGTCCGCCTGGGCAACGGAATACGCAACGTCAGCCAGCTAACGGTGGGCAGTGCGAGAAGCGGGACCGGCATCCAGCAGAGGACGGTCGGCGTCAGCGGCCTGGCGAACGCGCAGAGCATCGCCTGCCGCCGCTGGTCCCGCTTCTGCGATCTGACGCAGCGAGTGCGGGCCTCAGACCGGCAGAACGAGATGGTCCGCCTTTCTGATGCGCGAATCCGGCGGGACGCGAAAAGGACCGGCATATCACCAGAGAGGAGTTAATCCTCGTTCAGCGGCCGTGACGAGCGCGTCACCCGAGGGTAGATGCCCGGCAGGTCCGTGCGAGCGGATCTCCTTGACGGACGACGGAGAAGGCGCAGGAGAACATGGCTCGTCACAGGGGGCGACACGCGCTCATCGGCCCGGCGGCGCGACTGCTGGCGCTGACCGCGCTGACGTTCACGAGCGCGGGCGTCGCGATCTCCCCCGTGAGCGCGGACGCGGCGACGAGCCGGGGATGGGGCGGCGGCGACGGAAACGGCGCCAACTCCAGATACGTGATCAACAACGGCCAGAACAACCTGAACTCCCTGCTCGTCGGCAGCCAGCGGAACATGACGGGCGCTCAGCAGGTCATCACGGGAGTGGACGCGTCGGTGAACACCCAGGCCGCCAACTGCCGGCGCCGCCCCGGCTGCAGAGGCTCCCAGAACCTCTGGGGCCGGAACCAGAGCTCCCCCAGGACGAGCGGCACCGTGATCAACGGACGCTGACGCGCCGTAAAACGGCCGGGAACATGGCGGGACACGCGCGCCGGGGAACATCGGCAGGACCGCTGCGGAAGCTACCGTGTGACCAACGCGCCCCGTGACGGGCGGGCGGCGCATGGGCGACGGGCGGTGGCGGATGCTTCATTCATGCGGCGCGTCTCGGCGTCTCCCGCTGTTCGCCGTCGTCCTCGTCGCGGCCGCGGCCGCGCAGGTCCTCCTCACCGCTCCCGCGAACGCGCGGGCCGGGCGGGGGCACGGTGACGGCCCGGCCTCCGTCGGCAACGGCACCCGCAACCGGAACATCGTCTACCTGGACAGCCCCACGCGGAATCGGGGTCACCAGCACACCGCGGCCAGCACCGCGGGCGGCGCGACCAGCGTGGCGGACGGTTTCTGCCGCCGGGTCAGGAACTGCGACATCAGGCAGAACATCGCGGTCGCCGTCGCCGTCGCGCCCCTGTAGCCCCCCTCACCGGCCCCCTGCTCATTTACTCAGCGCGCGTACGGCCTCTTCCGGGCTGTCGTAGAAGGAGAGCAACCGGTCCAGGCCCATGATCTGGAAAACGCGGGCGATGTCGGGGTTCAGACCGGCCAGGAGCAGGGCGGCGCCCGCGTCGGCGGCGCGCTGGTGGGCCGCGACCAGTGTGGCGATGCCGGTGGAGTCGCAGAAGGTCAGGCCGGACAGGTCGATCACGAGGTCGGCGCCCGGGCCGAACTCGACCTCCTCCAGAGCCGCCCGCAGGCGCGGAGTGGTGTGGTGGTCCAGGTCACCGGCCACGACCAGCAGGCGCGGCCCGGAGGCGTGCGGCTGGAGGCTGACGGTCAGACCGTTGTCATGCTGCACCGAGACTCCCGGGCGTTCGAGTAGCGGGCGGGACGGACAGGGCGAGGATCGCGGTGTCGTCTGACACTCCCTTGCCCAAGGCCGTGATCAGGTCGTGCATGGTTGTCAGGAGGGCGTCGGCGCTGGTGGGTCCGGCGGCGGCGAGATACGCGGTCAGCCCGTCCTCGTCGAGCATCGAGCCGGACGGCGTGCGCGCCTCGGTGAGGCCGTCGGTGTAGAGCAGCAGCGCGTCACCGGCGTTCAGACGCGCGCTCACCTGGGCGAATTGGGGATTGCGCAGGATGCCGATCAGCTGCCCGCCGGCCGGGTGGATGGGCTCGACGGCGCCGTTCGCCCGCACCGCCAGCGCCGGGGGATGGCCCCCGGTGGCGAGCGTGACGCCGAACCCGTCGCCGTCGGGCTGCAGGACGCCGAAGACCGCCGTGCAGTACGGCGTGGGGGCCTCGCCGCCCCCGTGCTCCTGTTGCAGGACCGCGTCGAGGTTGGCCAGCACCGCGTGCGGGTCGGCGTCGTAGACGGCCGCGGCGCGCAGGGTGTAGCGGACCAGTGACGTCAGCGCGGCGGCGTCGGCGCCCTTGCCGCAGACGTCGCCGAGGAAGAACCCCCACCGGTCGCCGTCGAGGGGGAACAGGTCGTAGAAGTCGCCGCCCACCTCGTCGGCCGAGACGGGGTGGTAGGCGGCGGCCGCGCACAGTCCGGGCACCCGGGGCAGCGCCGGCGGAAGCAGGGTGCGCTGCAGGGTGCGGGCCAGCCGCTCGGCGCCCGCGCGCAGCTCCCTTTCGACCTCGACCGTGCGGTGCGTGGCCAGCCGCACCTCCAGTTCGTCCATGACGAGGCCGGCCAGGTCCCGCAGGCAGGCCAGTTCCTCCTCGCCGGCCTCACGGGGGCGCACGTCCATGACGTTGACGCTGCCCAGGGCCTCGCCGTCGGGCGTCGTGATCAGGGCTGCGGCGTAGAAACGGATTCCCGGCTCACCGCGCACCGCCGGGTCGCCGGCCGCCTGCGGGTGCAGCAGCGTGTCGTCGACGACGTACGGGCCGCCGTGCCGTACGGCCTCGGCGCACAGGCTCTCGACGAGCCCGCCACGCGGTGACGGCCCGTGCGCGGCGATGACGCGGACCGTGTCGTCGCCGACGATCGTCACGGTGGCGAAGGGGGCGTGGAAGATCCGCGCGGCCAGGGCGGCCACCCGGTCGAACGCGGTGCCGGAGGCAGTCTCCAGTGCGGCGTAGCGGCGCACGGCCGTGAGACGGCGCACCTCCGTGGTGGAGGCGAGCCACAGCGGCCTGCCGGGCGCTTCGTCGACGGTGCTGACCTCGGGGCTCCTTCCCGTCTCACCGGACGGGGGCCTGGAGGCCCGCCTGGCCGGTTGATGATTTGCCCTATCCTACGAAACCGTTGAACTGTACCTTTCCCGGACTCGTGTGGAGGCCCCGCCGGCCTCGGGAACTAGTCGGCGGGCGGCGGCCAGGCGTCGCCCCAGACGACATCACGCGCCACGCGGTAGGTCTCGCCCTGCCGCTTGGAGACCGCGCGGTCGGCCAGCCCGTCCTCGGCCGTGCACAGGCGCAGCGTCACCAGCCCCTTGCGCTTGAGGGGATGGCGCAGGATCCGGCTCTGCGCGCGCGGCCACGGCCGGGCCGACGCCGCGACGTAGGAGAACTTCTCGTCCTCGAAGCTCAGCGTGCCGTCCTTGACCCGCCGGTGCAGCGCCGTGCGGTTGAGGCGGACCGCGAAGTGACACCAGTCCCGCTCCGGGCGGATCGGGCACTCGCCGTCGTGCGGGCACGGGGCGACCACATGCAGGCCTGACTCCGCCAGCAGCCGCCGGGCCGCCGCGATCCGGGCATACCCGGCGGGCGTGCCGGGCTCGACGATCACCAGCATGGCCGCGTCCCGGGCCGCGGACCCGACGACCTCCTCCTGGACGGCGGGCGACAGCTCGCCGAGCACGTAGGACATCGTGACCAGATCGGCCTCCGGCGCGGGCGCGCTCCGGTCGACGAACGCCTGCTGCCAGCGCGCCTCGCGTACGGCCGCGGCGGGGGCGCGACCGGCCAGCCGCCGCCCGAAGGCGATGGCGGAGGGCGACTGCTCCAGGACGGTGACCGTCCGCAGCGTCGGCCAGACCGCGCTCGCGGCCCACAGCGCGCTGCCCGTGCCGCCGCCCACGTCCACCTGGGTCTCCGGCGCGAAACCGGGGGCCAGCAGGGCGACCTGGCGCAGCGCCGCGCGCACGGCGCTGTAGGTCGCCGGCATGCGATATCCGGCGTACGCGGCGACCGCGACCTCCGAGCTCAGCGCGGGCACGCTCCGGTCGAAGCCCTCCCGGTACTGCCGGATGAGCGTCTGCACGCTCCGCGTCAGCTCGGCCACCGGGAAGCGTCCGAGCGACTTCTCCAGCGCGTCTTCCAGCGCGTCTTCCAAATCGGCACAGTCCAGCGCGTCTTCTGGGTGATCGGGCAGGGTGGACACGGCGTTCATGATGCCCGGCCCCGCTCAGGCTGTCGAAGCGCCGAGCCGCACGGTCACCGTGCAGGAGGCGCCCTCGCGCGCGGCCAACTCGCCGAACGTGAGCGTGAGCCGGGCGCCGGTCTCCGCGCGGTCCAGGAGCGGGTGGCCGCGCGTGACCCCGGCCACCGGGCGGTCCCACGTCACCGCCAGCCCGTCGAGGTCGCGCCGGGGGTCGGCCACCGTCACCGTGGCCGTGCCGTCGCCGAGGTCGCGCACGAGGACCGCGCACGGATCGGAGGCCGTCAGGCCGCCCGCCCGTCCACCCGTCCAGAAGTTGACCGCGGTGACGCCCAGCGACGGGACCTCGATCCCCTGCTGGGCGGAGGTGTTGACGAGCACCCGGGCCCAGCCGGGATCGGCGGCGCGGGCGGCGGTCTCGGCCGGGCCCGCCCCCGGCATGAGGTGGTAGACGTAACCGGCCGCGTCCGGGTCCACGCCGTGGTCGAGCCACAGTGTCACGTAGGCCCGGGTGACCCCCGCGGCCGTGCGGTTCGCGCGCAGCGTGCGCAGCGGCTGACCGGCGGGCACGACGTATCCGCCGTGGCCGTCCAGATGAGCCCAACCGGTGTCCACGGTGAGCCGGGCGCCGGTCCTGCGGTTGTCCACGACGGTCTCGACCGGCACGCCGTCCCCGCAGGTGATGCCGGCGCCGAGGCAGACCACGGCGTCGTCGAGGAAGAACCACGACTTGTACGCCTCCAGCGTGCTCTCCAGGCCGTAGAGGTGCTGGCCCACGGCGGCGTACGTTCCGTCGGTCGCGCCGCCCACCCACTCGGCAGGCGGGCGGGTGTCGCCCCACTCGCCGCCCGCGCCGTCGGTGAGCCGCTTGGTGGACACCGTCGTGCCCGGCAGCCGGTAAGGGTCCACGGTGGGCCAGAAGGCGTCGGAGTACTGGTCACCCTGCCCGGTCGCCCACCAGTAGAGCATTCCGGAGCCGGTGTGCCAGCCGCGCAGGTTCTCGCCGTTGCCGTACTCGTAGCGCGCGACGCGGGAGGAGGCCATGCTGACCGCCGCGCACCAGCCGGGCCCTCGGTGCACGGCGCGGGCGCTCATCGGGAACAGGCGGTGTCCGGTGGGCTCGGCGGCGGCCGGGACGGTCGCGTCGCCCAGCACGGCCGACAGGCGCGCGTGGAACGCCAGGTCGCCTCCCTCGGCCGCACCCCCGGCCACCCCCTCGGCCGTGCGGAGCATCGGCTTCGCGGTGTCGCGCACGGCCCAGCCCTTGACCATGGCCCGCCAGCGGGCCCGCTCGGCGTCGGGAGCGGTCTCGGCCAGCAGCAGGACCGCCGCGGCGATCTCCCTGCCCCTCCTGTGGTCGCCGTACGGCCGCCTGTCGATGCCCCGTCCACGTACGAGGTCCATGCACGCGCCGTCGTGGACGAAGGGGGCGAACGACCGGTCCACGGCGTCGAGGACGGTGCGCGCCGCCGGGTCGGTGACCTCCCATGGCGTGCCGCGCAGGACCGCGAACAGCGTCGCGAGGCCGGTCAGCAGCACCGCGCCGTACCCGCCCTGGTAGGGGACGGACCCGTGCTGGATGAACGAGCCGTCGCGGTAGAAGCCGTCTCCTTCGGTGACGTACGGGAACATCGGGGAGAGCGCGGAGGCCGCGAGCGCGGCACGGCCGGGGTCGGCGCCGGCGATCGCCCGCAGCAGCGTCACCGTGCACAGATCGACCCGGTTGGCCCCGGTGCTGTTGCCCACGTAGTCGTCCAGCCGGCTTTCCGGGACGAAGTGGTCCACCGCCTCGCACAGCGCCGAGACCTGGGTGTCGGTCAGATGCGGAGCCGCCAGCACGGCCGCGTCGAGCAGCGCCCTGGGCGTCCCGATCTGCCAGTCCCACCAGTTGCCGGTCTGCTCGGCGTCCGCGGCGTACACCTGCCCCACGTAGTGCTCGATGCCCGCCGCGACCGCCGTGCCGAGGCCCGGCTCGGCGGTCAGCCCGGTGCCCGGCAGCGCGTACGCGCGGGCCATCGCCCGCAGCCGGGCCGGCGTGGCGTCGAGGGAGGGGAAGGGCAGGCCGGGCCAGAGCGACCGGCGCGTGGGCGTCATCGCGTCGCGGTGCCGGGCCGCCTCCGCGCCCAGCCGCGCCAGCCGGGTCCGGTACGGCTCCCGCTCCGGGTCGAACGTCCCCGGGTATCCGAGCGTGACCTCCCGCCATCGGCGGCGCAGCAGGGTGAAGGTCCCGGCATCGGCTTTCTCCCGGGGCGCACAGGCCGTGGCCAGCACGGCGAGCCCGCCGAGCTGGAGAAATAATCGCCGGGAAGGTCCTTTCACACGTAGATTATCCGCGCGATCCATCCCTTTCATCGATCTTCCACGCACGTCTATGGGAGCGCTCCCAAATGACGTACCTTACTTCTGCCGTTGTCATCGGGAAAAGGAGCGTGTCGTGCGACGACTGTTACCCGTGGCCTGCCTGGCCCTGCTGCTGCCGCTGACGGCGACGTCGGCCGCCTCCGCGTCACACGGGCCGGGAACCTGCGCGAAGGGCGGCACGCTGTTCTGCGAGGACTTCCAGTCGCTGCCGGTCGGCGGCGCCGCGAGCCTCAAATGGGGCGTCGACACCAAGCACGGGACGCTCACGGTGGAGCGCGGCGCCCGCGGCCAGAAGATGCTGCACGTCCACACCGAGGGCAACGGCCGGGCGTTCCTCAAGGTGGACGACTTCGCCCCGCCCGGCAACGGCTTCTACGGCCGCCTGCGGCTGCGCGTCAAGGCGTTCCCCACCGCCCCCGACTGGGCCCACTACACGCTGGTCGAGGCCACCGGTGCGGGTCCGGAGATCGTCCGGCCGCTCGGCGGCCAGTACGTCCCCACGCTGGGCAAAGACCTGTGGGGGGTCGGCGCGGACGGCGGCCCGACCGGCGACTGGACCAACTGGCGCGAGTCGGCCCCGTCGCGGGCGGACGTGTGGCAGTGCGTCGAGTGGCGGATGGACCCCGCCGACAACAAGATCTCGCTCTGGTTCGACGGCGTGGCCAAGCCCGACCTCACCGTGTCCACCCGCGACCACGGCGGCGACAACGTGGACTTCGTGTTCCCCCGCTTCGACACCGTCAAGATCGGCTGGCAGCTCTACCAGCCGAACCCCTCTCCCGCGGCGTACGACCTCTGGGTGGACGACATCGCCCTGAGCACCGCGCGCGTCGGCTGCGCCTGACGTCTCACGCGGCCTCGGCGCGGCTCTCCCGCGCACCGGTGAGCAGGCGCAGCGACCCGACCAGCAAACCGGTGACGAGCACCACGTGGACGACCAGGTGGACGGCCATGAAATAGACGGCGAAGACCGGCCCCCGCTGCCGGCGGACGAACCCGACCAGCTCCGGATCGGCGAGGACGAATCCGGCGACGAACACGGCGGGGGCCCCGAGCAGAAGGGGATGGAACAGCCCGAACGGCAGGCTCAGCAGCACCAGCCCCAGGCCGGCGAGGGCGAGCCCGCAGGAGAGGATGCCCGCCGGGCTGTTGGCGTGCTCCGGCTTGGCCGCACCGCGCCGGGTGGTGGTCAGCGCGAGCGGGATCAGCGGCAGGGCCCGCCGCCACTGCTCGGTCAGGATCGGCAGCAGGCGGCTGCCGTCGTCGTGACGGCCCACGACCGTGTCGGTCAGCACGATCCGGCTGCGTACGGCGAGCCTGCTGCTGTATTCGACGTCCTCGCAGTCGCGCAGCCGCTCGTCGAGCCTGCCCACGGCGAGCAGCACGTCGCGGCGGACGGCGGCGAGGGCGAACACGACGCTGTTGACCTCCCCGAGGTGGCGGCGGCGCCAGTGCACCGCGTGCAGGATGCGATACCACTCGGCCGGCCCGTCGTCGATGAGCGGCACGGTGTCGTAGACGCCGTGGACGCAGCCGACCTCGGGATCGTGGTCCAGGATCTCCATCGCGTTCGCGACCGCGTCGGGCCGCAGCGCCACGTCGGAGTCGAGGAAGAAGATCACATCGCCCGTGGTGGCGTCGATCCCGGCGTTCCTGGCGGCGGACACGCCCCGGTTCTCCGGCAGGCGCACGACCCGGCAGCCCAGCTCCTCGGCGATCTCCGCCGAGCCGTCGGTGCTCGCGTCGTCGACCACGACGATCTCGCCGGGCGCGCGCGTCTGCGCCAGCGCCGACTCCAGGCACAGCCGCAGCGTCCTGGCCGCGTTGTAGCACGGCACGACCAGCGAGATCATCGCGTCGTCCCCGAGAGCACCTCGGCGTACACGGCGAGCGTCTCCTCGGCGGCGCGGCTCCAGCTCAGCGTCTCCCGCACCAGCCGCTCGCCCCGCTCGGCCAGGGTGCGGCGCAGCCCGGGATCGGTCATGACCTCGATCACCCCGTCGGCGATGTCGCGGGGATCGCCCGCCCGCACGAACCGTACGGCGGGCCGCGCGGGGTCGCCGAGGAAGATCCGGGAGAAGCCGTCACCCAGGATCACCGGCCGGGCGAGGGCCATCGCCTCGGTCGCCACCAGCCCGAACGGCTCGAAGAGCGAGGGGAAGACGCAGGCGTCGGCCATCGCGTAGTACTCCAGCAGCGCCTGCCCGTCCACGAAACCGCCCGAGGTCAGCACCCGGCCGTCGAGCCCCGTCTCGGCGACGATCCGCGCGACGCCCGCCTCGTCGCCCTCCCCCACGAGCACCAGACGCAGCCCCGGCACGGCGGGCGCGATGGCGCGCATGGCCTCAAGCAGCGGGTAGATCCCCTTCTGCCGTTCGAGGCGGCCGACGAACAGCAGCACCGGGTCCTCCTCGGCGATGCCGAGCCGGGCGCGCAGGTCCGCCGCGCCGAGGCGCAGCTTGTCGCGGTCGAACGCGGGGTCGGCGACCACCCGCTCGTACGTGCCGCCGAGGCGGACGACGTCGATCGGCGAGCGGTCCCAGCCCGCCTCCAGCAGTTGCTCGCGCACCTCCGGCGTCGCGACCACGACCCGCCGGGAGACCCGTGCCAGCCACCGCTCCAGCGCGGCGAACAGGTTGAGCGGGTCGGCGATGCTCCGCTGCGGGGCGACGCCGTACTCGGTCGTGTGGACGTGAAAAACGACCGGGAGCCGCAGCACGTAGTGGCACAGCAGGCCGCACAGGAAGTTCGTCGAGTCGTGGACGGCGACGAGGTCGGGCCGCCGGTCGGGACGCAGCCGCCGCAGGAGCAGGAAGTAACGCCAGTTGCTCACCACGACGGTCAGCGCGAGCAGGAGGAACTCCACGCCGCGCGTGCGGTTGAGCCGCCTGCGGCGCGCGATCGCGCCGAGGATGCGCCCGCGCGGCCGCCACACCGTGACACCGCCGATCCGCTCCCGCACCGGCAGACGGCCGTCGTTCAGCGTGAAGACCGCCATCTCGTGGTCGCGTGCCAGATGCGGCGCGATCAGCTCGGCATACCGGCCGAGCCCCGCCGTGATGTTGGGCGGGAACTGGTTGATGACGTGGGCGATCCTCACCCGCGCACCTCCAAAGCGCCAGCCGGCCGGTAGAGCCGGGCGGAGACGGCCGTCACGACGGCCACGAGGATGAGGTTGCTCAGGGCGAAGGCCACCAGCCCGCCGGCCAGCCCCTGCCAGGCGATGAGCGCCGCCTGGCAGGCGAGCGCGAACGGCGTCCCGGCGAGCAGGCAGCCGATGAGCACCTTCGCCCCCCGCACCCCGTCCATGGTCAGGGCGACCTGCTGGAGGTTGAAGACCGTGTGCGCGCCGATCCCGAGCGCCGACAGCGCCATCAGGCCGAGCGAGTACGGATACTCGCCCCCCATGAGCAGGAAGAACACCGTGCTCGCCGCGAACGAGAACACGACGGTCGCCCCGAACACCACCGGGGCGAGCCGGGCGATCCGCCGCATCACGGCGGGCTTGTCCGACGTCGCCAGCGTGGGCAGCAGCACCAGGCCGACGCCGTCGGTGAACACCACGCCGAGCAACCGTTTGGGGAAGCCGTTGTAGACGGAGTAGACGCCGACGTCGGCCCGGGGCGCCCAGTGGTTGAGGAAGATGACGTCCACCCCGAACACCACCGCCGTGAGCGCGGCGATGACGGTGACGTACGCGCCGTGCCGGTAGAGCGAGCGGGCCAGCGCCCACGACCAGGACCGGGGCGCGACCTCGAACCCGGCGACGGAGACCAGGGCGAAGGCCAGGTTGGTGCCGATCAGCGCGACCAGGTAGGGCTCGGCGTCCCGCACGCCGAAGACCAGCAGGCAGCACGCGGCGGCGCCCATATAGACGACGGCCACGGCGAGCTTGAGCCCGGCGACGAGGCGGAACCTCTTCAGCCCGCGCAGGAAGCTCTCGGTGAGCTGGTTGAGCGTCATCGACAGCGCCAGCGCCAGCGCGAAGGCGAGCGTGCGGGTGTCCACGCCGAGCGCGGCGGTCAGCAGCGGTGCGGCCGCCAGGCCGGCGGCGAACACCGCCGCGCCCATCACGAGCGTGGCCAGCAGCGCCGTCGTGACCAGGGCGGGCCGCGCACCCGGCTCGGCCCGCGGCAGTTCCTGGAACATGACGTAGTTGAGGCTCGTCAGCATGCCGACGGTGACGATCAGCGCGATCGACAGGACCACGGTGAAGTGGCCGAACGCGGCGGCGCCCACCCCTCGTGCGATGACGAGCGTGGTCGCGGCGGCCGTGCCGCTGGCCACGGTGCTCACCAGCGTGGGCCCCGCGGCCCAGCGGTGGGCGGCCAGGAGCCCGGCCGCCCGGTCCGTCAGCGCGCCCACCGCAGGTGTGCCCGCCGGGCGAACTCGAGGTCTTCTGCCGTGTTGACGCCGCGCGCCTCGTCGGGGTCGGTCACCGGCACCACCGTCAGCGGCCAGTTCCGCTCCGCCGACAGACAGGGCAGGAACGGCAGGAAGTTCACCTCTCCGGTGCGTACGCCGAGAGCCGCCTCGCCCAGGTAGCGCCTCCACTCCTCACGCAGGCTGGAGGTGCTCAGGCAGAACACGCCCACGTCGCTGAGCCCGCCGGGGCGGCACTCGTCGCCCTCGCGCGACTGGCGCACCCGCACGAGCGTCCCGTCGTCGTCGAGTTCGTACTCCACGTACGGGTCGGGCATCGACACCAGCGGGAGCGTGAGCCCCTTCTCGTGCGCCCGGACGACGCGATCGACCGTCACCGGGGACAGGCCCGCCTGGTCGCCCCAGACCACGAGGATCGCACCGTAGGCCTCCCAGTGCGGCGCGGCGCCGAAGATCGCACCGCCCATGCCGGTGGGCTTGTCTTGCACGCTCACCGAGACCGCGCCGGTCGCGATCTCTTCCGCCGCCAGCGCGCGGAACGGCCCCTCCCCCTCGGGGGACATCACGACGTGGACGTGCTCGACGTACGGCCGCAGCCGCCGGTGGAGCACGTGCCACACGGTGACGCCGTCGGCGATCTCCACCATGATCTTGGGTATGCCGAGGCCCAGGCGGGTCCCCCGCCCGGCCGCCGGGATCACCGCGCACAACCGTTCAGCCGGCACCGCCCACCTCCGCGAACAGGAGAGACACGATCTGTTCCAGGTCGCGTACGGCCACCGCCCCGGGAGCGGGCTCGGCGACGTGGACGTGCAGGGTCGCCAGGCCCGCGCCGACCGCCGACGCCACCCCGTGCGCGGAGTCCTCCAGCACCACGGCCGCGCCGGGATCGAGCCCCCAGTGCTCGCACGCGTACGTGTAGAAGGCCGGGTCGGGCTTGCTCGCCGGGACGTCGTCGCTGGTGAGCACGCCACGGAAGTACGCGCCCAGGGAGCAGGCCGCGAGCACCCGCGCGACCGACGCCCGGCTGCCGCTGGTGACGAGGTAGGCGTCGCGGCCCCCGGCGACCAGGCGGCCGAGCAGCCGCCGCGCACCGGGGAACACGGCCACCGCGCCGGCCCGCTCGCGGTACAGCCGCTGCTTCAGCCGGGTCAGCCGGTCGGCCTCCCCTGTGTCGCCCAGCAGGCGCACCGCCACCTCGCGGGTGCTCGCGCCCGCGTGGTCGGCGTACCGGAAGGACGCGAGCCGATCGGGCGCGACCTCGGCGATGGCCTGCCGGAAGGCCGCCTCGTGGGCCGGACAGGAGTCCACGAGCGTGCCGTCGAGGTCGAAGAGCCAGACGCGGCGGGCGCACGCGTCCGCCAGGAGCGCCGTCATTGGGCCCGCACCAAGGCCGCCTCGTCCCTGATGGCGAGCAGGGCCTCTGCCGTACGCTCGGGGTGGTGCACGCCCGGGCGGCCAGGGTGTCCCAAGTCGACAGGATGCTCCAGGTCGGCGGTGACCCAGCGGGCACCCGCCCACTCGCCCCGGTCGAGCACGGCGTACGGCACCGCCGGGGCGTCGGGTACCGAACCGGCACGGTGGCTCAGCACATGGGTCACCAGCCGCCGGCCGTTGCGGGGGTCGCCGAGGTGGGCCAGCGTGCGGTCCACCAAGTCGGGCGCGCTCAACCCCCGGGTGTCGTGGTCGTCGCGGGTGTTGACGACGAACACCTTGGCCGCCGCCCGGCTCCGCGCGACGGCGTCCGCCACTCCGGGCGTGAGATAGCTGGGCAGGAGCGAGGAGTGGGGGGTGCCCGGGCCGTAGACGATGAGGTCGGCGTCGCGGATCGCCTCCAGCGCCCGCCGGCTCGGCGTCACCTCGGCGCGCTCGCGGCCCAGGACCTCCCTGGTCCACTCGGGCGGCAGCGCCTCCAGTTCGGCCCGCCGCCGCGCGCCGAGCGGCTCGCGCAGCAGGAACAGGTCGGTGATCACTCCGGGGCCCTGCGGCGCGACGATGTCGGCCTCGTCTGCCAGCAGGCTGCCGTCCCGCCTGAGCGCGGCCAGGTAGGCGTTCTCCCCGTTGGTCACGTTGAGCAGCCGTACGGGCGAGCCGAACGTGCGGGCGCAGGCGTCGACGGCGGCGTTGAAGTCCCGGCCGAGCCGCAGGTAGGCCCCCGCGAACACGAGATTGCCGAGCGCGCAGTCGGCGAGGTCGAGCCCGTGCGGGTACGCGGCGAGCCGCCGGGCGAACACGCGCAGGTCCGCCGTGACGGCCTCACGGGCCGCCTCCGGCAGCGCGGCGAACGGGCCGCGCCGCGCGGCGATCGCCTCGATGACGGCGGTGAGCCCCGCGGGCGACGTCCCGCCCGGCAGGCGGTGTTCGAGCACGGTCGCCAGCGCGGCCTGCGCCGGATCGGCGGGGTCGAGGTGGAGCAGGAGGTTCTTGCGGAAGTCCGACGGCCCGAGCATCCCGGGCAGGTAGCGTCGCAGCGCGCCGGTGGACAGGCCGTTGTCGTAGCCGTTGACGACCAGCGACAGGCCGACGCCCGGGGTGCCCAGCATGCCCCTCGCGATGCCGGCCGCCCCGCGTCCGCCGCTGAACATCGTCACCGCGACGTTCATCGGATCCCCTCACGAGAGATCTCCTCACGAGCAGCGGGCCGGCGCAGGACGCCCCGGCGCAGCAGCCAGTGGCGGTAGCCGAGGTAGGCGACGAACAGGGCCCGGTCGCGGGCGCCGCGCAAGTAGCGCCAGCCGCGCGTGCCGCCGCCGCGCTCCCGGTGCTCGATCGGGACCTCCACCCACTCGTGGCCCATCTCGGCGACCCGCGCGGTGATCTCGGTCGAGCAGTTCATCCCGGCCGACTCCAGCGGCAGCGACCGGAAGAGCGGGCCGTGCACCACCTTGAAGATCGAGTTGAAGTCGCGATAACGCGTGTGGTGAAGCAGGTTGCTGACCGCGCCGCTGGCCGCCGACCCCCACCGGTAGGCCACGCCGTCGGCCTTCCTGATCCGGGCACCCGAGAACGCCAGCGCCTCCCCGGCCTGGACGCGCGGCAGGACGCGGTCGAGGTTGGCGATCGGGAACTGGCCGTCGGAGTCGAGCAACACCACCCAGTCGAGCCGGGTGTGGGCGATCGCGGCGGCGATGGCCGCACCCGCGCCGCGGTTGCGCTCGAACGTGACGACGACGAGCCGCGGGCACCGGGCCCGCAGGCCGGCCAGGATCTCGCCGGTCGCGTCACCGCTCCCGTCGTCGCAGACGACGATCTCCCAGTCGCCCACGGCCGGGGTGTTCTCCAGGTAGTCCTGCCATTCGCGCACCACCGCCGCGATGGTGTCCGCCTCGTTGTACGCGGGCGCGGCCACGGAGATGTTCACGGAGATGTTCACGGCGACGCTCATCAGCGGTCACCGGCACCGGCGCCCAGCAGGCGGCCGATCCAGCGGTCGAGGGGAAGCAGGTTGACCCCGACGATGATCGGGACGTGTACGAGCGCGAACACGATCGTCGCGCCGAACGAGATCGGCCCCCCGGTGAACAGGTTGATGTGCGGCGCGTCGATGACCTCGGGGATCTCGACCGGGTTGACGACGAACCACATGAGGTCGAGGAAGCCGGAGAACACGATGAGGATCCCGCTCACCATGATCTTCAGGCAGCGGCCCGGGGTGCCCCCGCCGATGCGGTAGGCGGCGGCGACCGTGAGCACGATCCCCGGATAGAGCAGCAGGTAGAGGTGCGTGTAGAAGCTGTCGCCCTGGGCCCGCGCGCCGTCGCCGTAGTAGAACCAGCTGATCCGCGGGATGAGATAGCCGGTGAAGAAGACGAACGGGACGTAGAGCAGCCAGTTCAGCCTCGGCGACACCCAGGGGAAGACCGCGATCGCCACGCACAGGCAGGCGAACGCGACCAGCTTGGCCACCAGCTCCCAGGGGGAGCCGATCTCCCTGGTGTGCGGCGTGGCCAGCCACACGAAGACGAAGCCGAGCGCCCCGACGGCCAGGGCCATCCACCACAGATGGGGCGCCCAGGGGCGGGAGCCGGCGCGGACGACGTCCGCCGGAACATTTCCGTCGAGATGCGGCCGGGACGGAGGACTTTTGCCGAATGCCGTCATGAAGACGCGGCACCTTCCTTCCAACGTGCCCTTCGGGCAGGCGTGCCGGATGGCGCTGCGGAGAATGCAGCCGGAAGCGCGGGAGCGCTCCCACGCATTATGTCACTCCCATTCGGAAATTCGTCCGCAATATCAAATATTGGGCATCAGATACCGCCATTTACGGCATAAGCCCTGGTCAGTGGCGATGTGGGGCGAGAAAATTGTACTGGCGGGTAGTTGAATCCCGCGCTATCGCCGCCGATTCGTTGCATTACGGACAATGTCAATCGCGTTTGCGGACCTGTGTCAATTTTGGACCGGTCCTATTCCAGTCGATAGCAATCAGAAATCGTTTCCCTGGCCAGCCGGCCCAGGAGGACGTCCAGGTTCTGCACCCGGCCCGGCAGCGGTGTCGTGCCGTCCCACCAGCCGATCGCGCCGATCTCGTCATTGGGCATGAACCCGCCATGCGGTCCGGGCACCCGGAGGGCGTACACGGCCGCGTACTCCGTGCGCCGCTCGGTCCCCAGCACGAACCGGGCGTATCCGGCGAAGGTGAGGTCCCCGGCCCGCAGCCCGGACTCCTCGCGCAGTTCCCGTACGGCCGCCTGGCGGGGCGTCTCCCCGGGATCGATCAGGCCGCCCGGCAGCTCCCAGCAGTCGCGGAAGCGGTTGAAGACGAGGAGCAGCCGGTCCAGGCGCGCGTGCCGGTGCCAGGCCGCGACCAGCGCGAGCGGCGTCGGGGCGTTGGAGAACATCGCCTGCTCCGCCACCCGGTGGAACGCGGTCAGCTCGTTGCCCGCCTCGTCCACGGCCATCGCGCCGGTCACGGCCACTCCTCACGTCCGGGGAGACGGCGCCCTCAGAAGCCCCCAGAAGCCCTCAGGAGCCCTCAGGAGGCGAAGGCGGCCGGCCCGATTGTCTGCAGCATCGCCGAATCGCCCTTGGCGGTCGAGCCCCGATCCCGCAATCGCGATGAACGTTTCATGGAATCTTGTCGCCGACCCGTTAACCGGTTAATTTGTTTGGCTACTGGACGAACTAAATCACCATCCGTTCCCGGAAGGATCGCACCAATGAGTCAACCCCCCGGCGGCCCCCTGACCAGCCGCCGCGGATTCCTCGGGATGGTCGGCGTCGGCGCGTTCGCCGCCGCAGGCCTCGCCGGTTGCGCGGCCAAGAAGGAAGTGTCCAAGGGCACCGCCGTCTCCGCCGACAAGCTCAAGGGCCTCGTGCCCACCCGCGTGCCGTTCCAGGTGTCCGGCCTGTCGCCCGACCTGCCGGGCTCCGAATTCGTCGAACCCGGCTTCCTGACCAGGCCGGGCACGATGGTCCAGGCCGTCACCACCAAGCCGATCACCAGCGGCACGGAGGTGAAGGTGATGACCCCGCTGTGGGGCACCGTCCCTCCCGGGCTCGGCGAGAACTCCTACTACGACGCCGTCAACGAACGGCTCGGCGGGGTCGTCCGGTTCAACATCTCCGACGGCAACACCTACGTCGACAAGCTGAACACCCTGCTCGCCAGCGGCGACGTCCCCGACATGATCCAGATCCCGGGCTGGAACATCGACTCCCTCGCCCACTTCACCGAGGCGGCCAACAAGCTCTTCGCCGACCTGTCGCCCTACCTGGCGGGCGACAAGGCCAAGGAGTTCCCGCTGCTGGCCAACTACGACACCGCCGCGTGGACGTACGGCGTGTTCGGCGGCGTGCTCCAGGGCATCCCGTGGCAGAACGCGCCCTATCCGTTCGCCACGATCGCCCGCCAGGACATCCTCGACGAGCTCGGCCTGTCCGCGCCCAAGAGCGCCGACGACCTGCTCGCGCTGGGCAAGGAGCTGACCAACCCGAAGAAGAAGCGCTGGGCGTTCGGCGGCATGGACCAGGAGCTCCAGCGGGCGTTCGGCGCTCCGCGCGAGTGGCGCAAGCAGCCCGACGGCACGCTGATCTACAAGTACGAGACGCCGGAGTGGCAGCAGTCCATCGAGCTGATGACGAAGCTGTTCGACGCCGGATACGTCCACCCGGACGTCGTGGCCAACCAGTTCGCCGACCACAAGGAGCCCTTCGGCAGCGGGCAGATCGTCATGTACAAGGACGGCCTCGGCGCGATCCACGAGTTGCTCGGCCGCTTCCTGCCCACCAACCCCAAGATCAACGTACGGGCGGTGGACCCGTACCCGGCCCACCAGGGCGGCAAGGTCATCGTGTGGCGCAACGAGCCCGCCGGCATGTTCTGCTTCATCAAGAAGGGCCTCGGCGACGCCCGCACCCGCGAGCTGATCGGCATCGCCGACTGGTGCTCCGCGCCGTACGGCACCCAGGAGTACGACCTGGTCAACAACGGCGTCGAGGGCAAGCACTTCACGCTGAAGGACGGGCAGGTCCAGCAGACCGCGCTCGGCCGCAAGGAGTTCGCCCCGACGTACATGTTCCTGTCCGGACGGCCCGGCGCGATCAGCGAGAACCAGTACCCCGGCTACGTCGAGGCGTACCACGGCTGGCAGGCCACGGCCTCGCAGTACCTGGAGGCCGACCCGTTCGTCGGCCTCCGGGTCGAGAAGCCGTCCAAGATGGCCGGTCTGACCCAGCCGACCGAGGACAAGATGAACGAGATCTTCCGCGGCAAGCGGCCGGTCTCGGAGTGGGCCAAGATCGTCAAGGACTGGCAGGAGCAGGGCGGCAACGAGGCCCGCGAGTTCTACATGAAGGTCGCCAGGGAGAACGGGCGGCTGTGAGTGCCGACACGGACACGAGGAGCGTGACGGAGGTCCGGCCCGGGGCGACCCAGGCCGGACCGGCCGTCGCACGACAGCGCGCCTTCAGGGACCGGCTGCGCCGGGACTGGCCGCTGCTGGTCATGGCCGCGCCGATGCTGGTGCTGGTCACCGCCTTCTGGTGGGTCCCGGCGCTGGGCAACGTCATCGCCTTCCAGGACTACAACCCGTTCAGCGGCGGCATCCTGGGCAGCCCGATCATCGGTTTCACCAACTTCGCCCAGCTGTTCGGCGACCCGCAGTTCATCCGGGCGGTGGTGAACACGCTGGGCATCACCGCGTTCCAGCTCGTCTTCTACTTCCCGGTGCCGATCGCGCTCGCACTGCTGCTCAACAGCGTGATCTCCGGGCGCCTGCGGGCCTTCGTCCAGGGTGTCATCTACCTGCCCCACTTCTTCTCGTGGGTGCTGGTGGTCGCGATCTTCCAGCAGATGTTCGGCGGCGCCGGCCTCATCGCGCAGATCCTGCGCGACCACGGGCACTCCGGCATCGACTGGATGACCAACTCCGACACGTTCATTCTGCTGGTCACCGCGGAGACGGTCTGGAAGGACGCCGGCTGGGGCACGATCGTGTTCCTCGCCGCGCTCAGCACCATCGACCAGAACCTGTACGAGGCCGCCGCGGTCGACGGGGCCCGCCGGTGGCGGCGGATGTGGCACATCACGCTGCCGGGCCTGCGGCCGGTCATCGTGCTGCTGCTGATCCTGCGGCTCGGCGACGCGCTCAACGTCGGCTTCGAGCAGTTCATGCTGCAACGCAGCGCGGTCGGCAGCCAGGCGTCGGAGGTCTTCGACACCTTCGTCTACTGGTCCGGCCTGCGCACCGGCGACCTCGGGTACGGCGCGGCGGCCGGCCTGTTCAAGGGCCTGGTCGGGCTGGTGCTCATCCTGGTGGCCAACCGGGTGGCACACGCCCTGGGCGAGCGGGGGGTGTATTCGCGATCATGACCAAGAAGAAGGTGTCAGGACTCGCACCCTGGGAGGAGCCCGGATCGCTCGCCGGGCGCGCCGGCAAGGGCGGCGCGCTGGTGCTCATCGTGCTCGCCGTACTGCTGCCGCTCTACACGATCGTGCTGACGAGCCTGTCGTCGGCGGAGACGGTGAACCGGGTCGGCGGCCTGGTGCTGATGCCGGACGGCATCACGTTCGACGCGTACCGCCAGATCTTCTCCGACAGCGTGGTCAGCCGCGCGGTGCTGGTCAGCACCGGCGTCACCGCCGCCGGCACGGTGGTCAGCCTCGGCGTGAGCGTCCTCGGCGCGTACGCGCTGTCGCGGCCGGGGACGCTGTTCCACCGGCCGCTGCTGTTCTGCGTGCTGCTGATGTTCGTGTTCTTCCCCGGCCTGATCCCGACCTACCTGATGGTGAGCTCGCTCGGGCTGAAGGACTCGTACTGGTCGCTGATCCTGCCGTCGGCCGTGTCGGCGTTCAACGTCGTCGTGCTGCGGGCGTTCTTCATGAACATCCCGCACGAGCTGCTCGACAGCGCCCGCATCGACGGCGCCGGGGAGTTCCGCATCCTGTGGCGGATCGTGCTGCCGCTGTCGAAGGCGGTCACGGCGGTCATCGGCCTGTTCTACGCGGTCGGCTACTGGAACGCGTGGTTCAACGCCATGCTGTTCATCGACGACACCCGCAAGTGGCCGCTCGCGCTGATCCTGCGGCAGTACGTCGTGGACTCCAACCCCCTGCCGACGGCCACCGCCGGCGTCAGCGGCTTCGGCCACGTCGCGCCGCCGACCCTGGCCATCAAGATGGCCATCGTCGCCATCGCCGTGCTGCCCGCCCTGATCATCTACCCGTTCGTGCAGCGCCACTTCACCAAGGGCGTCATCATCGGCGCCATCAAGGGCTGACGCTTCGCCCCTGACGCCCCTCCCCCAGACCGACGCCCCGCCGCGCCTCCCACCGGCGGGGCGTCGCCGTACACCCTCCTGACCACCCTGGCGGGGCGGGGCCGTTGACTCCTTGATCTCGCCCAATTAGTTTGGCTTCCAGCCAAAAGAAGGGCACGTGCATGCCGCTCTGGTACGGCGGGGACCACAACCCGGAGCAGTGGCCCGAGGAGGTCTGGGCCGAGGACGTCGCGCTCATGCGCCGGGCCGGAGTCAACCTCGTCACCGTCGGCGTCTTCTCCTGGTCGCGGCTGGAGCCGTCCGAGGGCCGCTACACCTTCGGCTGGCTCGACCGGGTGCTCGACCTGCTCGCCGACGGCGGGATCCGGGTGGACCTGGCCGTCCCGACCGCCTCTCCCCCGCCGTGGTTCTCCCTGGCGCACCCCGACGCCCTGACCGTCACCCGGGACGGCGTACGGCTCACGCACGGCAGCCGCGACACCTACTGCGTGAGCGCCCCGGCGTATCGGGAGGCGTCGCTGCGGGTCACCCGCGCTCTCGGCGAGCGCTACCGCGACCACCCCGCGCTGGCCATGTGGCACGTGCACAACGAGTACGGCACGCCCTGCCACTGCGACCAGGCCGGCGCGGCGTTCCGGACGTGGCTGCGGGAGCGGCACGGCGGCCTCGACGCGCTCAACGACGCCTGGACGACCGCGTTCTGGGGCCAGCACTACTCGGACTGGGCGCAGATCACTCCGCCCCGGGCGACGCAGTATCTCCCCAACCCGGCGCAGGCGCTCGACTTCCGCCGGTTCGTCTCCGAGGAGATGCTCGCCCACTTCCGGGAGCAGCGCGACCTGTTACGCGAACTGACCCCCGAGGTGCCCGTCACCACCAACTACGTGCTGGCCGGCTGGGCGTCGATCGACCATTGGAAGTGGTCGCGCGAGGTGGACCTGGTCGCCGTCGACCACTATCCCTCTGGGCAGGGCATGGCGGCGGCCGAGCAGACCGCCTTCGCCGCCGACCTGGTCCGTTCGTGGGCGGGCGGGCGGCCCTGGCTGCTCATGGAGCAGGCCACGGGATACGTCCTGGGCCCGCGCATGTCGCCCAAGGAGCCCGGCGAGATCGCCAGGCACAGCCTGCAACACGTCGCCCGGGGCTCGAAGGGGGTCATGTTCTTCCAGTGGCGTGCCTCCCGCGGCGGCGCCGAGCAGTGGCATCCCGGCATGCTCCCGCACACCGGTCCGGACTCCCGCGTCTTCCGTGAGGTGTGCGACCTGGGCGAGGCGCTGGAGCGGATTCCCACGCCACCCGACGAACCGGTCGTCGAGGCGGAGGTCGCGATCCTGTGGGACGAGGAGGCGTGGTGGGCCGTCCAGGGGCCCGGCCTGCCGTCCGCCGAGATCGACTACCTCGCGGCCGCCGAGCAGGCCCACCGGGTGCTCTGGCGGCAGGGCGTCGCCGCCTGCTTCGCCCACCCGTCGCACGATCTGTCGGCGTACCGGGCCGTCCTCGTGCCCAGCCTCTATCTGATCTCCGACGAGGCCGCCCGCGGCCTCCGGGCGTACGTGGAGGGCGGCGGCACGCTCGTCGTGTCGTTCTTCAGCGGGATCGCCGACGAGCACACCCGGATCAGGCTGGGCGGCTATCCGGGGGCGTTGCGTGAGACCCTCGGCATCCGCGTGGAGGAGTTCCACCCGCTCGCCGAGACGGTCGAACTGCCGGAATACGGCCGCGCGACGGTGTGGAGCGAGATCGTGCACCTGGACGGGGCCGAGGCGATCGCCCGCTACCCCGGCGGCGGGCCCGCCGTCACGCGCCACCGCCTCGGCGGCGGCACGGCGTGGTACGTCTCGACCCGGCTCGACGACCGCGGCTACGCCCGCGTCCTCGCTCACGCCGGGCTGGCCGGCGGCGGCGTCCCGGGCGTCGAGGTCGTACGGCAGCGGGACCGGGTCTTCGCCCTCAATCACACCGGGGACGAGCAGCACGTGCCGGTCCACGGCACCGACCTGATCACCGGCAAGCCGGTCGGCGGCAGGCTCGACCCCGGCGGATACGTCGTCGTGCCCGTGTGACGCGTGCCCTATCCGAGCTCCTCGATGTCCTGAGCGCTCAGCTTCAGCGCGCCGGCGGCGACGTTCTCCTGCAGATGGTCCAGTGAGCCGGTGCCGGGGATCGGCAGGATGTTGGGCGACCTGGCGAGCAGCCAGGCGAGGGCCACCTGCGGCGTGGTCGTGCCGTGCCGGGCGGCCACGGCCTCCAGGCGCGCGGCCGTGATCGGCTGGAAGCCGCCGACCGGGAAGTAGGGGACGTAGGCGATGCCCGCCTGCGCGCAGGCCTCGACCAGGGGGTCGTCGTCGCGCCGGGACAGGTTGTAGAGATTCTGCACGCAGGCGATCGGGGCGATCGCGCGAGCCTCGGCGAACTCGGCGGCGGTGACGTTGGAGACACCCAGGTGGCGAATCAGGCCCTCCTCCCGCAGCGCGAGCAGCGTCTCCAGGGGCGCGGCCAGGGACGTCTGAACGCGATCGAGGTCGCCCATGCGCAGGTTCACCACATCGAGCCGGTCCACGCCGAGCGAGCGCAGGTTCGCCTCGATGCCGCGGCGCAGCCCGTCGGAGGTCAGGCCGGTCTTCTCCGCCGCGGGCAGCCGCACGTCGGAGCCCTCGACCAGCGCCCCCACCTTCGTCACGATCACCAGATCGTCCGGATAGGGGTGCAGCGCCTCCCGGATCAGCTCGTTGGCCATCACCCCGTCCCGCGCGTAGTAGTACGCGGTGTCGATGTGGTTCACGCCGCACTCGACGGCCCGCCGCAGGACGGCCAGGGCCGTCTCCCGGCCGGGCCGCTCGCCCTTCGGCCAGCCGGTCAGCTTCATCGCGCCGTAGCCGATCCTCGCGACGTTCAGATCGCCGCCCAGCGCCCATCGGTCCGTTGTCATGAGCGGTCACTATAAAAGAGGGGACCGTCCCGGACGACGCGCACGGTCAGCGTCGTACGGGGATCCGGGGCGCCTCGGTCTCGGCGACCGGGCGGCGGTGACGGGGGATCTCCGGTGCCGGCTGCGGCGCCCTCTCCGACTTTTCGGGCTCCGGCTTCTCCTGCGCCTGCTCCCGCGCGGGGTGCCCCTCCGCCTGCCGGATCTCGTTCTCCAGGTCGTCCGCCGTCGGCGCCTCCAGCATGCGCGGCACGATCGCCGTCGTGGTCCGGGGGACGGCCCAGAAGCTCCCGGTGTGCTCGCCGTACCAGACCATCCAGCCGGGCGTCCTGGCCGCCAGTGCCCGCGCCGCGTTCCTGCCCGCGTTGATCTCGTCCGCCATGCCGATCCTCCCGTTCGCCGTACTTCCGGGAACCGGCCCCCTACCCGCGCGCGGACGGGCCAAGCGCCGACGCCTGGTGTTCACATGACCTTCCGTATGGGGCGGTCAGGGTTGAGCCACGGACCCGGCATGGTCGGTAATGCGTTCATCAAGAAGGAATGGGAAGAGTAAGCATGTTTCGAGAAAGGCGGGACATACCTGCTTTGTCCAGCTAGCTGGTATGTTTGAAGAGGTCCAGTCTCCACCCCCGCGAGACCGGGCGGCCGGCACCGGCCACCGCGTCCGGGCACCCGCCTCCGGCGATCACCAGCGGGCCGGAAGCCCCTACGGGACAGGGGTTTCCCGTGATCCCGGGAAGTTCGGGACACACCCCCAAAGATCGCCGCAAAGCCCGACTTCTTTACTTATTTGCCACATTCTGGCGTACAGGTGGGGTTGCTGGACTGACTCGCATACCATCGACCGTCGCGCATTACCGGGACCTGACACTCTGCCGGGTAGCGTCGTTCAAGACAGTACGCCCGAAAAATATGGATGAAGGCGCGTATATGACAACGCAGCAGCTCGAGATTACTGTGAGCGATCACCAGCCGGCCGTCGTGGTCGTGCTGCGAGGTGAACTCGACATCGCCAGCGGGGACACGCTCCGGAGGGCGATCAGGAATCTTGTCCGCCAGGGTCGCATCAAGATCGTGGTGGATGCGTCCGGTCTGCGGTTCTGCGACTCCTGCGGCCTGGAAGCGCTGCTGGACGCCCGGGACGACATCGAGAAGGCCGCCGGTTTGATGCGGCTCACCGGAGTTCACGGCATCTTGAAGATCGTCCTTGAGGCGACCCGGCTGCGCGACACGTTCATCATCGACGGCACGCCCGTCGAGGCCGTCGCCGCGATGGTGCTGACGGCCTCGCACGACGTGTCCATGGTCTGAAGGTTCACGGTCTGACCGTTTGACCACCGGCCCCCGCCCTCTCTCCGAGGGCGGGGGCCTCTGACCGCCCGCCGCCGTCGTTTGTGCCGGTCAGGTCCGGGTACGCGCGGACGAGGGGAAACCGCCCCACGTCGTTCAGGGGAGAACACGGACATGGACCAGTCCCGCGCGCCCGTGCTGGAGGCACTCACCGCCTACCGCCGGCGGGGAGACCTGAGCTTCACACCTCCGGGCCACAAGCAGGGGCGAGGCGTCGACCCGCGGGTCCTCGAAGTCATGGGCACGGACGTCTTCAGGGACGACGTGATGGTCCTGAACGGGCTGGACGACCGGTTGCAGCGCAACGGCGTGCTCGAAGAGGCGCAGCAGCTCATGGCGGAGGCGGTCAACGCCGAGCAGGCGTTCTTCTCCACCTGTGGCAGCTCCCTGTCGGTCAAGAGCGCCATGCTCTCCGTGGCCGGGCCCGGGGAGAAACTGCTGGTCGCCCGCAACGCCCACAAGTCGGTCATCTCGGCGCTGATCCTGAGCGGCGTCCAGCCCGTCTGGGTGCACGGGGACTGGGACGGCGATCTGCACATGTCGTATCCGCCCACTCCAGAGGCGGTGGAGGAGGCGTTCAGGGCGGCCCCCGATGCCAAGGGCGTCATCGTCGCCAGCCCGGTGGACTACGGCACCTGCGGTGACCTGGAGGCGATCACCGAGGTGTGCCGCAGGCATGACCGCACGTTCATCGTGGACGAGGCCTGGGGCGCCCACCTGCCGTTTCACGAGGACCTGCCCACGTGGGGCATGAACGCCGGGGCCGACCTGTGCGTGACGAGCGTCCACAAGATGGGCAACGGGCTGGAGCAGAGCTCGGTGTTCCACCTCCAGGGCAACCGGGTGGACCCGGCCGTGCTCAAGGCCCGAGAGGACCTGCTCGGCACGACCAGCCCCTCGACTCTGATCTACGCGGCGCTCGACGGCTGGCGCAGGCAGATGGTGGAGCACGGCAAGGACCTGCTCGACCGCACGCTGGAGCTCGCGGAGTCGGTCCGCAGGGAGATCGACAAGATGCACGGCCTGTGGGTGCTGAGCAAGGAGAACACCGGCGCCTTCGACACGGACCCGCTGAAGATCGTGGTCGACGTGTCGGGGCTCGGCGTCGACGGCTACCACGCCGCCGACTGGGTGCGCGAGCGCTGCCACGTCAACCTCTCGCTGAGCGACCACCGCCGCGTCAGCGCCGAGCTCACCGTCGCCGACAGCGAGGAGACGGCCGGCGTGCTGCTCGACGCGCTGCGCGCCCTGTCGTCGGCCCGCGGCCTGCCGCCCGCGGCCGCCATCGACGTGCCCGAGCCGGGGGAGCTGGAGCTGGACATCGCGATGCTGCCCAGGGACGCGTTCTTCGGGCGGGTCGAGATCGTGCCCACCGGTCAGGCGGTGGGCCGGATCGTGGCCGAGATGGTCACGCCCTACCCGCCTGGCGCGCCCGCCCTGTGCCCGGGCGAGCGCATCACCGAGCCGGTGCTGAGCTATCTGACAACCGGGCTCGAAGGCGGCATGAACATCCCCGACGTCAGCGATCCCAGCCTGAAGACGCTGCGCGTCGTCGCCGAGTGACGGGAGCGTGACGGGAGCGCCCGGTCAGGCCCAGCAGGAGACCGCGGTCTGCGCCGTGAGCAGCTCCGTCACGTCACGCAGCCGGCCGCGCCGCGCGTACGCCGCCCGCTGACGCGCCGCCCCCGATCCGCTGTGCCGTACGCGGTCGAGCTGGAGGGTCAGCGACTCCCAGTCGCCGTTCTCCTCCAGCACCGGCCGCACGTGGTCGAGCATGCGGTCCACCAGGCGCCAGGCGGGCACCCGCGCGCCGCCCCCACTCAGCAGGTCGAGCGCCTCGCCGTCCACGCCGTCACGGGCGGCCCGCCAGTAGGCCGCCCGAAGCAGGGTGCCCTCGACGTCGGGGGCGGGCACGCCGGCCCGCACGTCGCGCAGCGCCGTCTCGGCCAGCCCCCGCACCAGTCCGGCGAGCAGCACGGTCTCCCCGGCCGTCGGGCACACGTCGGCCGCGCGGATCTCCAGTGTGGGCACGTGGTCGGACGGGCGGACCAGCCAGTAGATCATTTTCCGGTCGAGAATCGTCCCCCCGGCCAGCATGCCGGCGACGAGGCTCTCGTAGTGCTCGGGCGAGCGGAAGAACGGCGGCGGCTCCGCACTCGGCCACCTGCCCATCATCAGCGCGCGCCAGCTCGCGTAGCCGGTGTCCCGGCCGTCCGCGATCGGCGAGTTGGCCGCGAGCGCCTGCAGGATCGGGAGCCAGGGCCGGAGGTGGTTGCTGACCCGCAACGCCTCGTCGCGGTCTTCGATGCCCACGTGGATGTGGCAGCCGCAGACCCCCTGGCCGTCCATGACCGCCCCGAACTCGCGGAGCATGGCCTGGTAGCGAGGGCACGACGACAGGGGCGGCACCCCCGTGTTGCCGTCCAGCGCGGTGCCGCACGCGACGAGCGCGAGCCCCGCGCTCGCGGCGGCGCCCACGGCGGCGCGGCGCATCTCCAGCAGGTCGCCGTGCAGGTCCCGCAGGGTGGTGTGCACGGCGGTGTTGCTCTCCAGTTGGAACTGCGTCAGTTCGAACACCAGCCGGTCCGCCCCCGGCCCGGCCGCCCGCTCGCGGATCTCCCGCGCCGCCGGGACGACCCGCCCGGTTCGCGGGTCGGCGAGCAGGAACTCCTCCTCGACTCCGAGCGTGAGCGTCGCCGGACTCACGGTTGCCTGCGCGACGAGGGAGGGTCCGTGCACGGTGTCGAACTGGACCTCCCTTGTCACGTCTGGCATAAGCGGTCTTTTCAGGAGGGGTCCAGTCGGTCAGTCCCCCATTCCCCCCGACCATTGGGCGAAAAACCACATATGGCGTTTCTTGACCGTCCAACTCGACCGGTGGCGGAGAACCTCTCCGCAGGCCGTACGCCCCTGCCGGGCGGCGTCGCTGGTCTAGACTGGCGAACCTGGCCGGGGCCCCGGCCAGGCCCTGTCCCCCCACCGCCCGACCGTCCCCGCAGCGTCCGCCGAGGTGTGCTCCGTGACCGCCGCCGTCGTACTGACCCCCGTGTCCGCCCCCGTCGCCGACCATGTGCTGGTCGTCGCGCTCGACGGCGCCCTGGATTACACGAACGCCGAGCGGCTGTGCCAGGACGTCGAGACGGCCCTCGGTGAGGAGCACCGCGAGCTCATCCTCGACCTGGGCGGCCTGGACTTCTGCGACTCCACGGGCATCCGGATCCTGCTGTCCGTACGGAAGCTGATGCAGGAGCGGAACGGCGCGGTGACGCTGGCGGGCCTGAACGCCCGGCTGGCGAGGATCTTCAGAGTCACCGGACTGATCAGCGCCTTCACCGTCGCGCCGGACCTGGCGGAGGCCGTCGACACGGTCAGTGCGCGGTCGACCCCCAGGTGAAGGCAGGGAACGGGTAACGAGACGGTAGCCTCGGAGACATCGGGCGGCAGACCCAGCCGGGAAAGACGGCGGCGAGGAGGACAGGTGGTGGATCACCGCCGGCAGTGGCCGATAACGGATGATCTCGCGGAACTCCGCGAGAACATCCAGCGGTACGCCGTGCAGGCGGGCCTCACCGGCCCCCGACTGGACGACCTCGTCATCGCCGCCAACGAGGCCGCCATCAACGTGCTCGAACACGGAGGGGGAGCCGGGACGCTGGCGATCTCCTGCGACGGCGGCGTGCTCGCCGTCGACGTCGCCGACCACGTCGGCGTCCTGCGGCCCGGCGCAGTGCCGAGCGAGCGGCCCAGCGGCCGCGGCGACCGCGGCTTCGGCCTGTGGCTCATGGGCGAGCTGTGCGACTCGGTGACCATCGACCGGATCCCCGGTCAGTCGACGATCCGGCTGTTCATGCAGGTTGACGACGGCGTTGTGGACGACGCCGCCTCCCTCGGGCGCAGCGCCCACTCGGTCTGAGCGGACACCTGCCTCTATCGCCTGCCCCCCTGTCACCAAGCGGTGGCCCGTCGCGGACCCAGGCAGCGCCCGGGTCGGCCCGGGTTGACCCCGGGTTGGCCCTGGTTATCGTCCCGATCCCGTAAACCGGGCCGTCACGGCTCTCCGGCCGCCTTAACCTGGGTCCGCGACCACCTCCTCATGGCTGCTGGACGGCTACCTGAGGAATGCCCATGACGCGGCGGCAACCGCGATCAGGGCGCAGAGGCGGATGGTCCGGGGTGTGCTGTCGACCACGTCCCGGACCGCTCTGGCCACCTCGCCGATCCACGAGCCGAATTCCGGGTCGTGAATCCGCCCTTCCTGACGGCGTCCCCCGCTCCCGCGGGGCCTGATAGCAGTCATCGGGGCCCCCTCCCCATATGCGCTGGCCGAGATCGATGTCTCGGACCTGTCGATCGGCCCGATCAGGAATCCGTTCCCGGCCGGTCAGAAGCGCGCCATGGGCGGAATCCCCGCCGCCGTCGCGCCGCCGACCCGGTAGGAGGGATTCCGGACCTTTCCCTGATGTTCACAGGTGACCCACCGTGCACGCAACGAATACGAGCGACATTCGGGGTTCCGTACGAAGAGTGACGATCAGATCACAGCTTGCGATAGCTTTTGATCCTGATTTGTCCGGCGATGCGAAGTTGACTGTCCGATTTGTCCGCAGCGCTTTCCGGAATTTTGGGTCAGCGCGCGACACGCCGTCATTTGTCTCTGAGGACGGCATCGGGCGGCATATCCGGGCCGCCCGCGGTCCGCACGATGCCCGGGACCGCTTCCGAGTGGGGGATGTCGAGACGATGTTACCGAACGTGACGCCCTCGTCACGCATCAACAGTCCGTGGCGGATTCAGGCGCCGAGGTCGCGTACGGCGTTCTCGAGGCACCGCGTGAGCGCCTCCACCCGCTCCTCCGTCACCGGCTCGTCGCTGTGGGCCTCGGGCAGGTCCGCCCGGCGCACCACCACGAGCTTGCGGTGCCTCTCGTCGATCTCGTCCAGCGGCAGCACGAGGCACTCGCCCCGGACGAAGACCAGCGCGACGTCCGGGTCGGCCGACTCCAGCAGCCGCCGTACGCAGTCGGGATCGAGCAGCGCCATCGTGCCTCCCTCGCCGGTGCCTCCTACGGCCGCATGCCCACGCCCGTCGTGACCTCCTTGATCCGCTCCCGGCCCGAATCGGGCGCGAGCGGCGGGGTCTCCATGCCCGCACCGCGGCGCATGCCCTCGATCACGGCGCGCAGGGCGTCCACCGCGCTGTGCCGGGGCTGCCAGCCCAGCTCCTCGCGGGCGCGGGTGGTGTCCATGATCGGAACCTGCAGGACCATCTCCACCAGGCCGGGCGAGGCCGGGATCAGCCGCAGGTGCCAGCCGGCGGACACCGCGGTGCGGACCACCACGGCCGGGACCGGCACCCGCCGCGCGCCGAGCAGGTCCGCCAGCACGGCGGGGTCGATCACGGGGTCGGCGGCGATGTTGAACGCGCCCCGCACGTCGTGGGTGAGCGCCAGCCGGAACGCCTCGCCGGCGTCCCGCGAGTGGAGCGCCTGGAACCGCAGGCGCGGCATGTCCGGCACGAACGGGATCAGCTCAGGCCGCACCAGCCGCTGCGGCAGGAACGGCCCGGCGAACAGCCGTCGCTGCTCGGTCGCGGCCTCCTCCTTGAAGATGAACCCCGGGCGCATCCGCACCACGCGGACGTCCGGGTGGTCGCGCTCGAAGATGTCGAGCATGCGCTCGACGTAGGCCTTCTCCCGCCCGTACGCGGCGTTCGGCCAGCCGTGGGTCGGCCAGGACTCGTCGACGGGCGGGTCCTTGGGCCCCGGCGAGTACGCCCCCACGGACGACGAGACGACGAGGGCGGAGACCCCGGCCCGGACGACGGCGTCGAACACGCGCATGCTGCCGAGAACGTTGGAGTTCCAGGTGGTGACCGGGTCGTGCGTGGGCTGGAACAGCCAGGCCAGGTGCACGACCGCGTCGGCGCCGGCGAGGATCGGATCGAGGTCGTCCCTGAAGACGTCGGCCCTACGCCATTCGGTCTTCGCCGGTCGCCAGCCCGGCATCCGCCTGGCCACCCCGACGATCGAGGTCACGCTCGTCTCGGACTCGAGGGCGGCGAGCAGGCTCGTTCCGACGTTCCCGCTCGCGCCAAACACGACAACTCGCATGAAACACTCCGTTTCCTGGCATCGGCCACTACAAACCGCGATACCCCCCATCCCTGGCAATCGGGTGATCGCGCGTTCCGTGGTGGCCCGGCTGGAGCGGGCCCGAAGATGGGGTTCCAGATTTCCCCTGGGACAATGCGGGGGAATCGGTGGTGGCGCGGGAATACCGCTACCTAGGAGGATTAAGTTCTCAATCTGGTCAGAGAGGCGGAGCAGCAGAGATGGCTCATATCGTCGGTGGCGGACGCCCCGTCAATGACGCCGAGCGAAGGGTCATCGCGCACCTACGGGACGACGCCCCTGACGACTGGCTGCTGCTGCACAACATCGAGATCCCGCGCGGGGCCGACCTGTTCGAGGTGGACGTGGTCGTGCTCACCGGCCACTCCCTCGTGGTGATCGACGTGAAGGGAGCCCGGGGCCGGTTCGAGGTGTCGGGCACCCGGTGGTTCCCCCAGCACCGGGAGGCGTTCGGCTCGCCGGTGGCCAAGCTGCGCGGCACCGCGCGGGCGCTGAAGGGCCTGCTGATCGAGGAGCACCGCGAGCTGGAGCGGTTGTACGTCGACAACGTGGTGGTGCTGACCGCCCCGGGAGCCGTCCTCGTCGACCCCAGCGGCCGCGACGCCCGGCACGTCACCACGATCGCCGGGCTCGTTCCCATGCTCAGCGACGCGTCCCGGGTGCGGCACGGGTGCAGCCGCGACGCCGAGCCGTACCGGACGGCGATCCTCGAGGCGCTGAACGGCACGGTGCGCCGCTCGACCGCGCCGCCGCGCTTCGGCAACTGGGAGGTGGAGGAGCAACTCGGCGGCGACAGCCGGGTCACCGAGTATCGCGCCGTCAACGCGACCGCCCCGACCAGCGGCACGGTGCTGCTGCGGGTCTACCGCGCCGACCCGATGGCCGAGCAGCGGCGGCGGGTGGCAGAGCAGCGCCGGATCGCCAACGCCTACCAGTCGCTCGCCAAGATCCCGCCGCATCCCTGCGTCGTACGCTCGCGGGACTTCTTCGCCATCGACGACGAGAGCCGGTTCGTGCTCGTGCTCGACGACGTCCACGGGCAGGCCCTGCACCTGCACCTGACCGGGCGGAAGCTAGGCATCGACGCCAAGCTCGGCGTCATGGAGGACATGCTGGACGGGCTCGCCCACGTCCACGCCAACAACGTCATCCACCGGGCGCTCACCCCCGCCTGCGTGCTCGTCACCGACGACGGGAACGCGATGCTGACCGGCTTCGACTACGCCAAGCCCGGCACGCGCAAGCACACCGTGGCCAACGAGCTGCCCAACATCCTCGACGTCCACTACGTGGCCCCCGAATGCCGGGCGCGCCCCGACCGGATGACCCCCGCCGCCGACGTGTACTCGGCCGGGGTGATCGCCTTCCAGCTCCTGACCGGCGAGTTGCCCGTGCCCGGAGTGGACGCCGAGCCGGACGCCGGCGGCGTCGCCCCCGAGGTCATGGACCTCGTACGGCGGATGCGCGACCCCACACCCGCCAAGCGCCCGGACGCGGCCACGGCCCTCATGGAGTTGCGGGTCGCCCGTGACGCCCAGCCCCGGCGGCGCGCGCCGTTCGGCGGCAGGATCAGGAGCGCCCTGCGTCGCCTGTCCCGCCATTGAGAGCGGTCAGAGGACCTTCGCCACTTTTCCGGCGGGCCCAAGGGAGGCTAACGTCCAGGTCATGATTCGGGTGTTCCTGGTGGACGATCACGAGGTCGTACGGCGTGGGGTGGCGGCGTTGCTGGACGCCGAGGACGACATCGAGGTCGTCGGCGAGGCGGGGACGGCGGAGTCGGCCGTGGCCCGCATCCCCGCGCTGCGGCCCGACGTGGCGGTGCTCGACGTGCGCCTGCCCGACGGCAGCGGGGTGGACGTCTGCCGTGAGGTCCGCTCGAAGGTGCCCGGTCTGGCCTGCCTGATGCTGACCTCCTACGCCGACGACGAGGCGTTGTTCAACGCGGTCATGGCCGGGGCGGCCGGTTATGTGCTCAAGCAGATCCACGGCTCGGACCTGGTCGGCGCGGTGCGCACGGTGGCCGGCGGCCAGTCGCTGCTGGACCCGCAGACCACCGCCGCCATGCTGCACCGGCTGCGCGACCAGGCCACGAAGAAGGACCCGCTGGCCGCGCTGTCGGACCAGGAGCGGCAGATCCTGGAGCTGATCGGCGAGGGCCTGACCAACCGGCAGATCGGCGAGCGGATGTTCCTGGCCGAGAAGACGGTCAAGAACTACGTGTCCAACCTGCTGAGCAAGCTCGACATGCAGCGCCGCACCCAGGCCGCCGCGCTCGCCGCCCGTCTCAAGGCCGGACAGGACAACTGAGCCGGGGCCGATCGACGTCGACAACGGGACCTTCGTCCCTAACCCGTGTGGCGCTCGATCCCTCAGGCTTGCAGACATGAAGCTCGACTCGGCCGGCCTGGAGATCCTCAGCGGAGGGGAATGCCTGGACCTGCTGGCCTCCGCCCCCATCGGCAGGATCGTCTTCACCGATCGTGCCCTCCCCGCCGTCCAGCCGGTCAACTTCTGCCTGCTCGACGGGAACATCGTCATCCGCACCGCCCCCGGTTCCAAGCTCGCCGCCGCGGCGCGCAACGCCATCGTGGCCTTCGAGGCCGACGACTTCGACGCGGCGTTCCGTACGGGCTGGTCGGTGACGGCGGTGGGCCGCGCCCGCGCGGTCTCGGAGCCGGAGGAGATCGCCCGCCTGTCGGCGCTGCCGCTCACGCCGTGGGTGCCCGGAACCCGCGACCACTTCATCGTGATGGCCCCCGAGCAGATCTCCGGCCGTCGCCTCAACCGATGACACCGCCTCAACCGATAGCACCCGCGAAGAACGCCCGCCTCGTTTCCCGAGGCGGGCGTTCGTGCGTCAGCGGGTGACCGTCAGGCGGCGGCGGAACACCCAGTAGGTCCATGCCTGGTAGGCGAGGACCACCGGGGTGAAGATCGCCGCGACCCAGGTCATGACGCCCAGCGTGTACGGCGTGGACGCCGCGTTGTGGACGGTCAGGCTGTTGGCGGGGTCGAGCGCGGGCATGACGTCAGGCCACAGCCCGCCGAAGAGCGTGACGGTGACCGCGACGACGGCGGCCGCGTTGGCCGCGAAGGCCCAGCCGTCCCGGCCGCGCAGCGTCGCGACGAGCGCGCCGGCGATCCCGGCGGCGGCGACCGCCACGCTCGCCCAGGTGCCCGCGGTGCCGGTCATGAGCTGCGTGGCCAGCAGGAACGACCCGCCCAGCACGAGGGCGGCCAGACCGGTCCATTGGGCCGCCGTCCTGGCCCGTTCCCGCAGCTCGCCGGTGGTCTTGAGCGCGGTGAACACGGCGCCGTGCAGGGTGAACAGCGCCAGCGTGGCCAGGCCGCCGAGCAGCGCGTAGGGGTTGAGCAGGTCGAGCAGGCCGCCGGTGTACTCGTGCCGGGCGTCCAGCGGGACCCCGCGCACGATGTTGGCGAAGGCCACGCCCCACAGGAAGGCCGGGCCGAGCGAGCCCCAGAAGAACGCGCGGTCCCAGCCCCGGGTGCTGTCGCTCTTCGAGCGATACTCCAGCGCCACCCCGCGCACGATGAGGGCCAGCAGGACCAGGAACAAGGGCAGGTAGAAGCCGCTGAACAGGGTGGCGTACCACTCGGGGAAGGCGGCGAACGTGGCGCCGCCCGCGACCAGCAGCCAGACCTCGTTGCCGTCCCAGACCGGGCCGATGGCGCGCACGAGCGTGCCGCGCTCCGCCTCGTCGCGGCCGAGGAACGGCAGCAGGACGCCGACGCCGAAGTCGAACCCCTCCAGCACGAAGTAGCCCGTCCACAGGACGGCGATGAGCAGGAACCAGACGGTGGTGAGCTCCATGGATGCGTCCTTCAGTACGACAGGGCCGGGAGAGCGGGCTCGTCCTGACGGACCGCGTCCTCGGGCTCGGGCCCCTTGCGGATGAACTTCAGCAGCAGGCGGACCTCGATGACCGCGAGCACGGCGTAGACCAGCGTGAACCCGACGAGGGTGGTGGCGACCTCGCCCACGTCGGAGCCGGGCGAGACGGCCGCGGCGGTCCGCATGATGCCGAACACGGTCCACGGCTGGCGGCCCATCTCGGTGAAGACCCACCCGAGCGTGTTGGCCAGGAACGGCAGCCCGATGCCGAGCACGCCGATCCGGTAGAACCAGGGGTTGCCGGGCAGCCTGCGGCGGCGGGTCAGCCACAGCCCGGCCAGCGCCAGCAGCCCGGCCAGCGCGCCGAAGCCGATCATCAGGCGGAACGACCAGTACGCGAGGCCGACGACGGGCCGGTAGTCGCCGGGGCCGTACGTCTTCTCGTACCTCGCCTGGATGTCGTTGATGCCCTCGACCTTCCCGTCCAGCGTGTTGGTGGACAGCAGGCTCAGGCCGTACGGGATCTGGATGTTGAGGTGGTTGCGGCCGTTCTCCACGTCGCCGACCGCGAAGATCGAAAAGCCGGCGGAGGTCTCGTCCTCCCACAGGGCCTCGGCGGCGGCCATCTTCATCGGCTGCTGCTCCGTCATGATCTGCGCCTGCCAGTGGCCGCTCAGCATCACCCCGGCCGACGCGACGAGCGTGACGACCAGGGCGGGGCGGGCCGAGGCGCGGAACAGGTCCACCTCACGCCTGCGCGCGAGCTGCCAGGCGCTCACGCCGATGACGAACGCGCCGGCCGTCACGAACGCGCCGAAGATGACGTGGGGAAACGCCGCGAGGGTGGTCGAGTTGGTCAGCACCGCCCAGATGTCGGTGAGCTCGGCGCGCCCGGTGAGCGGGTTGAGCCGATATCCGACCGGGTGCTGCATCCAGGAGTTGGCGGCGAGGATGAAGTACGCGGAGATGTTCGTGCCGATCGCGGCCAGCCAGATGGTCGCGAGGTGGACCTTCGGCGGCAGCTTGTCCCAGCCGAATATCCACAGGCCCAGGAAGGTGGACTCCAGGAAGAAGGCCATCAGCCCTTCCATGGCGAGCGGCGCACCGAACACGTCGCCGACGAACCGCGAGTAGGCGCTCCAGTTCATCCCGAACTGGAACTCCTGGACGATGCCGGTGACCACGCCCATCGCGAAGTTGATCAGGAAGAGGCGGCCCCAGAACCTCGTCATCCGCAGATAGGCCGCATCGCCCGTACGGTGCCACGCCGTTTGGAATCCGGCCACGAGGACCGACAGGCCGATCGTGAGCGGCACGAACAGGAAGTGGTAGACGGTCGTGATGCCGAACTGCCACCGGGACAGATCCAGGACGTCCATGGGGGCTCCACACGCTGATGAGGGACGTCTGAAGCCTGGCCCAGCCCGGATCACGGACCCAGGGCTGGCGGACCCCACCCGGAGAGGACCTTGGTCACCGCTCACTCGGGACCGTTGGCGAAGATGGACGAGTGCGTGCCCGTCCTGTCTCCCCGTCCCTGCTCGTGGAGGAACTCGCCGACCTGATCGCCGACCGGCCGCGCGACGCGTGGGTGCGTGTCGCCGTGGACGGCGCCCCCGCCGCAGAACCGGGACGGCTGGCCGACGACCTGGTGGAGCCGCTGCGCCTGCGCGGCCGGGAGGTCCTGCGGGTGCCCGCGGCCGGGTTCCTGCGCCCGGCCTCGCTCCGGCTGGAGTTCGGCCGCACCGACCCCGACGTGTTCTACGACGAGTGGCTGGACGTGGGGGGCCTCACCCGCGAGGTGCTCGGGCCGCTCGAACCTGGCCGTACGGGCCGGGTGCTGCCCTCGCTGTGGGACAGCGTGCGCGACCGGGCCACCCGCGCGGACTACGTGACGCTGAAGCCGGGCGGGGTGGTGCTGCTCGACGGCGCGCTGCTGCTCGGGCGCGGCCTGCCGTTCGACCTGACCGTCCATCTGTCCATGTCGGCCGCCGCGCTGGCCCGCCGTACGCCGCCCGAGGAGCGGTGGACGCTGCCCGCCTACGAGCGGTACGAGCGCGAGACCGGCCCGGTGCGGGCCGCAGACGTGGCCGTCCGCGTCGAGGACCCGCGCCACCCCGCCGTGATTGGTTTCTAGAGCCCGTACGCCTCCAGCAGGCGCAGCCACACCTCGCTGACGGTCGGGTACGCCGGGACGGCGTGCCACAGGTCGTCCAGAGTCACCCCGGAGGTGACCGCGATCGTCGCGGCGTGCAGCAGCTCGGCCGCCCCGGGGGCCACGAAGGTCACGCCGAGCAGCACCCGGCGGCGCTCGTCGACCACCGCCTTGGCCTTGCCCCGATAGCCGTCGCCGAGGAGGTAGCCACCGGCCACCTGGTGCATCTCGTACTCCACGACCCGCACGTCGAAGCCCTCGGCGCGGGCCTGCGCCTCGGTGCGGCCCACCGCGCACACCTGCGGATCGGTGAAGACCACCTGCGGCGCCCCGGCGCGGTCCGCGCGATCGCGCATCCCGGGCCGGTCGTCCGCCTCGCCCCGGGCACGGGCGGCGATCACGTCCGCGGCCACCCGCGCCTGGTATTTGCCCATGTGCGTGAGGAGCGCGAGGCCGTTGACGTCCCCCACCGCGTAGAGCCAGCCGTCCGCCACGCCGGTGGCCCGCATGCTCTCGTCCACCTTTATCGGACCCGACTCCGGCAGCCCGGCCGAGGCCAGGCCGAGGTCGTCGGTGGCGGACCGGCGACCGGCGGCGACCAGGATCTCGTCGGCCGTGACCGTCCCCCCGCTCGCGAGCCGCACCGTGACCTCGCCGCCCGGCTCCGGCCGCTCGACCTTCTCCGCGCTCTCGTGCGTGCGGATGTCGATCCCCTGGTCCGCCAGGGACCGCGCGACCATCTCCCCGGCGAAGGGCTCCAGCCTCGTCAGCAGCTCGCCGCCCCGGACGAGCATCGTGACCTCCCGGGCGCCGAGCCCGCGCATGGCCTGGGCCATCTCGCACGCCACCACGCCGCCGCCGATCACCACGAGCCGGTCCGGTACGGCACGCACGCCGGTCGCCTCGCGGTTCGTCCACGGCTCGGCCGCGGCGAGACCGGCCACGGGCGGGATCACCGGGCGGCTTCCGGTGGCCAGCATGACGGCGTGGTTCGCGACGAGCGTTCGGGTGCCGCCGTCGGCCGTCGTGACCTCGACCCGCCGGGGGCCGGCGAGCCGTCCGGTGCCGCGTACGAGCGTCACGCCCGCCGAGTCGAGCCACCGGACCTGCCCCGTGTCGTCGTAGTGCGAGACCACGGCGTCACGCCGGGCCAGCACCGCGGCGGCGTCGATCGGCCCGCCCTCGACTGTGCGTTCCAGCCGCAGCCCCGTGACCCGGCCCACCTCTCCCGCGAGGTCCACCGGCCGCAGGAGCGCCTTGCTCGGCATGCAAGCCCAGTAGGAGCACTCCCCTCCGGCCCGCTCGCCCTCCACGATGACGGTGCTCAGGCCGGCCGCCGCCAACCGTCCCGCCGCGACCTCGCCCGTCGAACCCGCGCCAATCACGATCACATCGAAGACTTCCACGGGCTCCACCCTGTCACGGGTGCGGCCGTGCCACGGAGACGAGCCCCCCTTCGTAGGCGGCGATGACCAGCTGGGCCCGGTCGCGCGCGCCGAGCTTGGCGAGCAGGTGGCCGATGTGGGTCTTCACAGTGGCCGTGCTCACATGCAGGTTCGCGGCGATCTCCAGGTTGGACAGGCCGCGCGCGACGAGCGTGAGCACCTCCCGCTCGCGGCCGGTCAGCCCGTCGAGCAAGGGGCCGGATCGAGGCCGGTCCGCGGCGGTCCGGGCGAACTCGACGATCAGCCGCCGTGTCACGCTCGGCGCCAGCAGCCCCTCGCCCGCGGCGATGACACGGATCGCCGCCAGCAGGTCGGCGGGCGGCGTGTTCTTCAGCAGGAACCCGCTCGCCCCGGCCCGCAGCCCCGCGTAGACGTACTCGTCGAGGTCGAACGTGGTGAGGATCAGCACCTTCGTACCGCATGGCTCGGCGCAGATGCGTCGGGTCGCCTCGATGCCGTCCATGCCGGGCATCCGCACGTCCATCAGCACGACGTCGGGACGCTCGGCGCGGGCCAGTTCGACGGCACGCGCCCCGGTGCCCGCCTCGCCGACCGCGACCAGCCCCGGCGTGCTGTCGACCAGCAGGCGCAGGCTGCCGCGCAGCAGTTCCTGGTCGTCGGCGAGCAGCACTCGGATCGGCTCTGGCCCGTTCATGTCCTCTTCCCTTCCAGCGGCAGGCGGGCGAGCACGCGGAACCCGCCGCCGGGCAGCGGACCGGCCGTGAAGACCCCGCCGTACGCCGTCACGCGCTCGCGCATGCCGATCAGGCCGTGCCCCGGCGGGCCGGCGGGCAGGACCCGGCGGCCCGGCCCGTCGTCGGTCACCTCGATCCGCACCTGTGCTCCCTCGTCTCCCCCCTCGTCTCCCCCCTCGTCGGCCACCAGGACCCGGCAGGCCGCCGGGGCCGCGTGCCTGACCACGTTGGTGACGGCCTCCTGGACGATCCGGTGGACCGCCAGCTCCAGCGCCGGGGACAGGCCGTCCGTCACCCGCACGTCCAGGTCCACGCGTACGCCCGCGGCCGCCGCACGCTCGGCGATGTCCGGCAGCGCCGTGAGGCCCGGCGCCGGGGACAGCGCGCCGGTGACAGCTCCGGGGGCCGTACGCAGCACGCCGAGCATGTGCCGCATCTCGGTCAGCGCCTGCCTGCTCGTGGTCTCGATGACCCGCAGCGCCTCCAGCGCCTCCTCGGGCCGCCGGTCGGCCACGTGCGCGGCGACCCCGGCCTTGACCCCGATGAGGCTGAGCGTGTGGGAGACCACGTCGTGCATCTCCCTGGCGATGCGCAGCCGTTCCTCGGTGACGGCGTGCTCGGCGGCCTGCTCGGCCCGGCGCGCGACGTACGCCCGGCGCTCCCGCACCGCCCGGCCGATCGTCCAGGCCCCGCCCAGCGCGAGCGAGCCGAGCACGACGGTCTCCACGATGCGCCTGACCTCCGGCTCGGCCGCCACGCCGCCGACCGCCGCCAGCAGCAGCGCCCCGACGGTCAGCGCGCCGATCGCCGCCGTCGGCTCCCACCGGTGCCGCCGCGTCGTGAGCGCGACCGGATAGAGCGCGTACGCCGCGGCGGCCAGCGGCTCCCGCGCGACGCCGAGCGTCATGGCCGCCACGGACGCGACCGCGACGACGCAGAAGACCGGCAGCGGCCACCGCCGCCTGACCGCGAGCGGCAGCGTCATCGTGGCGATCAGGGCCCAGGCCGCCGGATGGTGCGCGCCTGGGGAGTTGACGACCAGCACGAACGCGTAACCCACTCCGGCCAGCACGTCGAGCGCGACCAGCTCACGGGGGCGCAGCGGCCGGGGGAACAACGGCCGCACGTCCGGATCGTCCACGCGCCCACGCTAGCCATACGTGTGCGCGTTCGCCTCCTGCCCTGGTCTGTCATGCCATGGTCTGAGGCGCGTCCGGCAGATCGCACTTCGCTCCGACGCGGGGACCGGGCGGCCCGCGAGACCGTCGGGACATGATCGAAGTCAGAGAGCTGACCAAGCGCTTCGGGCGCACGGTCGCCGTGGACGGGCTGACGTTCCACGTGAAACCAGGCCGCGTGACCGGGTTCCTCGGGCCGAACGGCGCGGGCAAGTCCACGACCATGCGGATGATCCTCGGCCTGGACCGCCCGGCGAGCGGCGAGGCGCTGGTGAGCGGCGGCCGGTACGACCGCCTCCGCCACCCGATGCGGGAGGTGGGCGCGCTCCTGGACGCCGGGGCGGTCCAGGGCGGGCGTACGCCCCTTGGCCACCTGAGCTGGATGGCCCGCGCCAACCGCATCGGCCGGGACCGGGTCGTGTCCGTCATCGAGCAGGTGGGCCTGGCCGGAGTGGCCCGCAAGCGGATCGGGGGCTTCTCGCTCGGTATGCGCCAGCGCCTCGGGATCGCCGCCGCGCTTCTCGGCGACCCGGGGGTGCTGCTGCTCGACGAGCCGGTCAACGGCCTCGATCCTGACGGCGTGCGCTGGATCCGCGAACTGCTCCGCGGCCTCGCCGCCGAGGGGCGCACGGTGCTGCTGTCGAGCCACCTGATGAGCGAGATGGAGCTCACCGCGGACCACCTGGTCGTCATCGGCCGTGGGCGGCTCATCGCGGACACCCCGATGCGGGAGCTGACCGCCGTACGGGACGTGTTCGTCCGCAGCAGCCGCGCCGGCGATCTCGCCACCGCACTGTCGGCCGCGGGCGGGACGGTCACGGCCGAGGACGGCGGGGGCCTGTCGGTGCGCGGCCTCGATCCGACGGAGATCGGCGACCTCGCGGCCCGGCACGCGATCCCCCTCCACGAGGTCACCCCGCGCGGTGCCTCCCTTGAGGAGACCTACATGCGGCTCACGGCAGAGGGGGCGGACCGGTGATCGACGCTCTCGCCGCCGAGTGGCTCAAGCTCCGCACCCTCCGGTCCACCTCCGTCGTCCTCGGCGTCATCGGCGTCGTCGTCGGTCTCATGGCCCTGCTGGCCTGGTACGCCGTCCACCTGTGGGAGGACCTGCCGCCCGATCAGCGCGATCACCTCGAGGTGTCGTCGCTGCCCGAGGTGACGCACATGCTCGCCTCGCTGTGCCTGGCCGTGCTGGGCGTCCTCGCCTTCTCCGGCGAGTACGGCACCGGCATGATCCGCGCCACGTTCACCGTGCTGCCGTCACGTGGGCGGGTGCTGGCCGCCAAGACCGGCGTCGTCGCGGTCGTCGCCTTCTGCACGGGGCTCGCGGCCGTGCTCGCGACATATGCCGCCGGGCGGCTCGTCATCGGCGACCGGCCCATCCGCGGCCAGTCGGCCGAGGCGCTGAGCGGGCAGATGCCGCTCTTCCTGGCGATGAGCCTATCCATCGCGATGTTCGCACTCCTCGGCCTGTGCCTGACCGCGATCACGCGCTCCGCCGTCGCCGCCATCGCCGTCCTCGTGGCGGTCTGGTACGTGCTCCCTATCGTCGGCTACAACCTTCCGGCGCCCTGGGACGAGCGCATCGGCTCGATCCTGCCGGGCGCCCTGGCGGGCCAGCTGGCCGGCACGGGCAACCCCCAGTCGGTCGGCGGCGCGCTGCTGTCGCCGCTCGCCGCGCTCGCGGTCATGGCCGCCTACGTGGCCGTGCCGTACGGGGTGGCCGCCGTCCTGCTGGCCCGCAGGGACGCCTGACGGCTCAGCTCGTGGCCAGCGGCAGGCAGATCCCGGTGGTCGCGGCGTCCGGCTTCGCGGCCGCGCCCACACCCGCGTCCGCCGCGAGGGACACCTTGGCCGTGAGCGAGAGGGTCAGGGGCAAGGTGAGACCGGGCGAACAGGCGGGCGCGCACGCCGCGGGCTCGGGCGCCGGCTTCTCGACGGGCGGCTGCGCGACCGGCTTCTCCACCGGCTTCTCCACCGGCTTCTCCACCGGCTTCTCCACCGGCTTGACGACCGGCTGCACGACCGGCTGCACGACCGGCTTCACGACCGGCGCCGGCTCGGGCTTCGACGTGGGGGTCGTGGGCGTGACGTCGGCGGGCGGCTTGACGGGATCGACGTGCGGCCGGGGCGCCGGTTCGTCCTTCTTGACGTCCTTCTTGATGTCCTGCTTACGGTCCACGTTGACGTCCACGTCGTGCTTTTCATCTTCCACCCGCGGGGAGACCGCCGTCTTGCTGTTCTCCTCCTGGCCGTCGCGGTTGATCTCGACCGACTCGGGCACGTCCTGCAGCGCGGCCAGCTGGTCCTGGTTGGCGTACTGCAGCGCAGACGTGCTGTCGTTCTGCCAGTTGTACGGCAGCGCCCGCGCGTCCGTCATCCCCTTCTGGAACGGCGTGAGGACCAGCGTGAAGTCACGCAGCAGGAACTGGTGCTGGCGCTGCTGCTCCCGCAGTCGCTGATTGTGCCGGTGCCCGTTCTTCTGGCGGTTGCGCTGGCCCCGGGAGTGCGGATGGCCGAACCCGACGAGGCTCTGCTGCGCGGACATCGTGGCGGCCCCCGCCGGAGCCGCGAGGAGAGGAGCACCCGCGATCACGGCGCCACCGGCGAGGACGGCGCCGATCGCGAGGATCCCGGCGACGCTCGTGCTTTTTGCCATTTCGTTTTCCCCCTGGAACATCCACCGAACAACCACCGTGCTTACCGATCTCGGGGTTTCCGCGCAGATCACCGGACAAACGACCTAAGACCCGGTCTTTCCCTTCCCCTGCGCTTTGTTGAGACCACCACAGGTTTAAATGTCCGCCTTATGAGAGAAATGTCCTGACACCGCCCAATGCCGCCCGCCGTACCGTCGCGAAGTGAGGGCGGAGCGACGCCGGGTACGGCTCAGGCATGACCTCTGCACGGGACGAACTGGCGGGGCTCGACCCCTTCGACATCTTCGACACCGAGGCGGCACGGCTCGACCGCTTCTTCTCCTCCCTCGACGAGGACGGCTGGAACCGCCCCTCCCGGTGCGACGGCTGGACGGTGCGCGACGTGCTCGCACACCTGGCCGGCGAGGAGTTGTACAACCACGCGTGCCTGGACGACGACATCGACGGGTTCTACGAGCTGCTCGAACACGAGGGCGTGCGCGGGGGCTTCGACGGCTTCAACGACTGGTGCGTGCGCAAGCGGCACGGCCTGCCGGTGGAGCAGGTGCTCGACGAGTGGCGGGCCAAGAACAGGGAGACCCGAAGGCGGATGCGCGCCCTGGGCCGCGACGGCACGCTCCACACGTCGGCCGGCCCCTACCCGGCCGGTCTCCAGACCTTCCACTACGACTCGGAGTACGCCACGCACGCCGACGACGTCGGGGCGCCCGTGACGGCGGACGAGGCAGGCGACCGCCTCGACTGGCGGGTCCGGGTCGGCGTGTTCGTGCTGGAGGAGCAGGGGTCCAAGGCGCGGGTCGAACGCGCCTGCGGCCGGTTGCAGGCGCAGGTGGACGACGGCCTGACCGCCGACCTCACCCCCGAGGAGTTCGTCGACGCGACGGTCGGCCGTCTGCCCGCCGAGCATCCTCTCGACGCCCGCGTCCGGGGCGCCCTGCGCTGCCTCGCCTGAGCTCCAGAAAAAAGACACGCCGGGCGCCCCTGCGGGCACCCGGCGTGCGGGACATAACGGGTCGGACCTCGCCCTCGGCACCGGTCGTAATAAGACGCCCGTCTCCCGCCTCGGCGGGACCGCCGCCCACGACCCTGTGCGCCCGGGAGCGGGCCGTACGGGCAGGGCCGCACGCGCGGTCACGGCACTCGCGGTGACGGGCACGGCGGAGTTCCGGCTCGCGGCCCCGCCTCCCACTCGGCACCGATGCGGCAGGCTGACCGGACGTCCACGGCCGGGCGGGCGGGTGCGCCCCCCGGGCCGGCGGTCAACAGCGGCGCGCCGGCGCGCCGGATATGGAATGCGTGTCGATAAACGCCTCATGCGAATTCCCCGAATGAAAAATGCGGCCAGGACAGGCCGGTTTTGCCCGGGGGGATCCAGACGTGCGGCGGCCCGTCAACGATGCACCGGGATCGCGCCCAAATCAATCAGGCGCGCCAGAGAGAACGCATTCCGCCCGATTAGACAGGAGATCAGGGCAGCCAGGAGACACGGCCGCGCAGCACGCCGTACCCGACGAAGGCGACCACGTCGATCAGCGTGTGCGCGATGATCAGCGGCATGGTCCGCCCCCAGCGCTGGTAGAGCCGGCCGAAGACCACGCCCATCGCGATGTTGCCGATGAAGCCGCCGAAGCCCTGGTAGAGGTGGTAGGAGCCGCGCAGGACGGCCGACGCCCCCACCGCGCGCCACGGAGACCAGTCGCGCTGCCGCAGCCGGTGCAGCAGATAACCGGCGACCAGCACCTCCTCCAGCACGCCGTTCTGGGCGGCCTCGGCGACCAGGACCGGGATCCGCCACCAGGTGTCCGGCAGGCTGTCCGGCACGACGTTCAGGTTGAACCCGGACCGGAAGGCGAACAGGTAGAACACCAGCCCGCTGCCGCCGATCACCGCCGCCAGCAGGGCTCCGCGCAGCGTGTCGCGGCCCGGCTCGCGCCAGTCGGCCCCGATCGTGCGCATGGACTCGCCCGATCGGGCCAGCAGGTAGGCGACGAGCCCCACCGGCGCCACGTTCACCGCGATCCCCGCGAGGTGCAGCGAGAGATCCAGCCACGGGCGGCCGGGGGCCAGCGAGCCGACGAGCACCGCGTGCTGGTCGCCCAGGTCCTTCGGCGCGGTCAGTGCGCCAAGGAGGCGGATGAGCGACAGCAGGGCGCTGGCGCCGAGCGAGACCGCGAAGACCGCGATGATCTCCGGGCCGATCAGCCGCGGCGTGAGACCCCGCAGGGCGGCCGCGTCCGGCTCAGCGGACACGGCGGCGCCCGGCCGTCCGGGGGCGGTGACGTCGTCCATGCTGGCAGGGTAGCCGCCCCCGCACGGTCATCCATCCCGTCAGTACGGCAGCGCACGGGACGTGAACGACGGTGCGACGAAGGCCGCCTTGAACTTCGGGAAGGCGACCGTGTTGGGGTTGCCGTCCGAGGTGTAGCGGTCGGTGGGGTTGGCCTTGAGCCAGTCGAGCCACGCCATCGAGCAGAACTTCTTGCAGTCGCCGACCTTCTCCTTCGACCTGATCCGCGGGATGCCGACGGGGTCGAAGTCCTTGGCGTACGGCGACGGCGCCGGGGTGTAGCCCGCGAGGAACACGCCCTTGTAGTCGTAGCGGGTGCCGCCGGACGCCCCCTGCAGCGCCCACTTCTTCTCGTGCGGCTGGTTGCCGTACGGCAGGGCGAGCGTGACCGGCGGCGTCTTGATCAGCGAGGTGATCAGCGTCTGCCCGGCCGCGATCTGGTTCTCCACCTGGTCCTTCGGCTTGCCGAGCAGGTTGAGGTGGTCGCGGGTGTGGTTGCCGATGTCGAAGTTGTGGTCCTTGAGCCACTGCAGGACCTGGATCTGCTCCTCCTGGCGGGCCTTGCCGAACAGGTCCTTGATCACGTACATGGTCGCCACCGGCCGGAAGCCCGGGTGCTTCTTCGCGACATCCATCAGGATGCCGATCGCGCAGTCCGGCGCCGGATTGCCCATGCCGTCGAGCGTGAGCTGGGAGGGCGAGGAGTCGTCGAAGGTCAGCACCACCGGGTGCTTACCCGCCGGAATGTCGATCTTGCCGGTGACGTACTCGGCCGCGGTGACCGGCACGTAGTCCTCCGCCGCGAGCCGCTCGAGCTCGTCGCGGAAGTCCTTCGGGCTGCGGTCGTCGCCCGGCGGCGGGTTCTTGACGATCCGGTGATACATGATCACCGGGACCTGCCCCAGCTCGTTGGCCTTCGCCTGGGCGGCGGCGGCCGTCTCGGACTTGCGCAGCGCCGCCCCGGCGACCGCGTTGTTCTGCTGGTGACCGGCCGGGCTCGCGTGCGTGACGTGCTTGCCCCCGCCCGCCGAGCAGGCGGAGAGTGCGACCACCCCCAACGAAGCCGCGGCGATGCCGGCAACCCTGAAGCGCCCCATGGATCCCCCTCATCGGGCCGCGCTTGACAATGAGGGGCTCCTACCCGCGGGACGCGTTCACTTCACGCCCTGTAGGACAAACATCACGCTAAGTGAGTCACAGGTGGGGCTCGGCGCAGAAGGCGACGCCGTCCCCGCCGATCTCGACGGGTCCCTCGGACGCGGCGGCGAACACCGACTCACCCGGGCGGAGCTTGACCTCGGAGCCTCCGGCCGTGACCACGTCGACGACGCCTTCGGTGCACAGCACGATCCTGGGCGCCGCTCCGTGGAGCACCTCGTTCGTGCCGGGCGCGATCCTGCGGAGCAGGAACTCCGGGATCGGCGGCACGTACGCGCCGCCGACCGGCTCCACCGGCAGGGGCTGCGCCGCGGCGTCGGTGATGCGCAGCAGTTCCTCCACGTCGATGTGCTTGCCGGTCAGGCCCGCCCGCAGCACGTTGTCGGAGCAGGCCATGATCTCCACGGCGAAGCCGTCGAGGTAGCAGTGCAGCACCCCCGCCCCGAGGAACAGCGCCTCGCCGGGGGCCAGCGTGTGACGGCGCATCAGCAGCGGCGCCAGCACGGCCGGGTCCTCGGGATAACGCCGGGCCAGCCGTACGACCAGCGCGTAGTCGGGCGTGTGGCAGGCGGAGGCCGCCCACACCATGGACCCGACCAGCTCCCTCCGGGAGCCCGGCCACTCCAGCAGCACCCGCAGCGCGCCGAGCACGTCGCCGTCGCGCAGCGCCGCGACCACCGGCCGCAGCGCGTCCACGTGCAGCCGCTCGACCAGCATCTCCGACTGCTCGGGCGGCCGGAACCCGGCCAGCCCGGTGAACGGCGTGAGCGCGCAGACCAGCTCCGGCTTGTGCCAGGGGTCGGTGTAGTTCGCGTCCCCCCGGGCGTGGCCGTCGGCGGCCTGCTCGGCGTCGGGGTGGACCTGCAGCGACAGGGGCGCGTCCACCGCGATCAGCTTCATCAGGTAGGGCAGCCGCTCCCCGAACCGGCCGGCGACCGCCTCCCCGAGGGTCCCCACAGGGTCGGCCGCGACCGCGTCGGCGAGCGTGGTCTCGGCCCCGTCCCTGGTCAGCCGGGAGGACGCGGCCGGGTGGGCGCCCAGCCACATCTCGGCCTCCGGCCCCGAGGCGGGCCGCCCGGTCAGCTCCGCGATGGCCGTCCGGGAGCCCCAGGGGTAGTCCTTGATGACATTGGCGAGCAGATCCACAGGCGTCCTTCGGGCGTCAGGCGGGGGCGATCCGAGACTAACGGGGTTCGTTGACGCACCGGAGCACCGGGTGACGGACGAGCGCGCCGGGATCCACATCACCGCCCGTGACGTGGAAGACCGCGGTCTCCCCCGGCAGCAGCGTGACGAGCTGGTCGTCCACGGTCGCGCGAGGGTCGAGGCGGTCGGGGAAGATCGCGAGCTCGCGCACGACCGTCCGCGCGGTCACCCGCACCCGCAGCCCGCCCTCGATCTCCTCGACCACCGTGTCCATCTCCGTCGGCGGGTAGTCCATGGCCGGGTCCTCGCCCGGGAACCGCAGCGCGCGTACGTCGCCGAGGGTGGCCACCAGCACCTCGCCCGCCGGGTTCCCGGCCCGCGCCACCCCCTCGGGCAGCTCCACGGACGCCGTGCCACGCGCCGGGACCGACACGTCGAAGCGCTCCTTGGCCAGGATCTCCCCCGCCAGGCTGAGCCGGTCGACGGCGAGCTCCCCCGACCACGGCTCGCCGGTGTCGTTGACGACCGCCAGCGCGTCGCCCTGGAAGGTCAGCAACCGGTCGGCGTACGCCCGGCGCAGCGCGTACCACAGCGGCTTGCGCCGCCCGCCGCCGTCCACCGCGGCCCAGGAGGTGACCGGCCAGCAGTCGTTGAGCTGCCACACGATCGTGCCCATGCAGTGGGGCGCGAGCGCCCGGAACCGCTCGATGCCGAACGCCATCGCCCTGGCCTGGTTAACCTGGGTGTAGTAGTGCCAGTCGTCGAACCCGTCCGGCTGGGGCAGGTGCTCGCCGAGCCCGCGCAGCAGCTTGAGGTTGCCGTCGATCGCCTTCTGGTGGTGGGTCACCCCGGGGGAGACCGGCGTCAGCGGGTCGTCGGAGACCGCGGCGCGCAGCGTCGCGTACGTCGGCGGGCCCTGGAAGCCGAACTCGGCCACGAACCTCGGCGTGTAGGTCGCGTAGTGGGTGTAGTCCTGGTGGTTCCAGACCGTCCAGATGTGGACCGTGCCCTTGGACGGGTCGTTCGGCGGCAGGTCGGGGGCCCCGGAGTAGGGGCTGCCCGGCCAGTACGGCCGGGTCGGGTCGAGTTCGGCGACGACCCGGGGCAGCAGGTCGTAGTAGAAGCCGCCGCCCCAGCTGCGGCCCTCCAGCGTGTCCTGCCAGCCCCAGTCGGCGTGGCCCTCGATGTTCTCGTTGTTGCCGCACCACAGCACGAGGCTCGCGCGGTGGGCCAGACGGGCGACGTGCTCGCGGGCCTCGGCCTCGACCTCCGCCGCGAAGCGGCCCTCCTCCGGGTAGGCCGCGCAGGCGAACGGGAAGTCCTGCCAGACGAGCAGGCCCATCTCGTCGGCGAGGTCGTAGAAGTCCTCGCTCTCGTACATGCCGCCGCCCCACACCCGCAGGCAGTTGGCGCCCGCGGCGGCCGCCTGGGCGAACCGCTCGGCCAGCCGCTCCCGCGTGATCCGGCTCGGGAAGCAGTCGTCGGGGATCCAGTTGAAGCCCTTGACGAAGACCGGCTTCCCGTTGATCACGAAGGTGAACGCGTCGCCCGTGCGGTCGAGCTCGACCGACCTGAACCCGATCCGCCCGGTCCACTCCTGACCCTCAAGGCTCACGGTCAGGTCGTACAGCGGCTGCTCGCCGTACCCGCGCGGCCACCACAGGTCGGGGTCCGGCACGGTCAGCGTGACGACGGCCCGGCGCTGCCCGGCGCCGACGGTGACGGTCTCGGTCACGCCCCCGGCCGAGGCGGTGAGCGTGAGCGGCCGCTCGGTGGCCCTCTCCACCGCGACGTGCACTTCCACCGTGCCGTCTCCGTGGACGAGCGGACGCACCTCGGCGAGCCGGGCGGTGCTCCAGGTCTCGATGCCGATGGGCCGCCAGATCCCGGCCGTGACCAGCGTCGGCCCCCAGTCCCAGCCGAAGTTGCAGGCCATCTTCCTGATGAACTGGTACGGCTCGGCGTACGCGCCGGGGCGGTCGCCGAGGGCCGCCTTCTGCGCCTCCGCGTACCCGTACGGCGGGTCGAACAGGATCCTGAGCGTGTTCTCGCCCACGCGCAGCAGGTGCCGCACGGGGAAGCGGTATGACCGGTGCATGTCGGCCGTCGTGCCGATCTCGATGCCGTTGAGCACGAGTGTGGCGGCAGTGTCGAGCCCCTCGCAGACGAGGTCCGCCCGGTCGTCGTCGGTGCCGTCCTGCGCGAACTCCCATGTGAAAGCGGTCTCGTACGACCACGCCGTACGCCCGATCCAGGTCAGCTGGTCCTCGTTGTCGTCCTGGTAGGGGTCCTCGATCAGCCCGGCGGCGAGGAGGTCGGTGTGGACGCAACCGGGAACGGCCGCGGGCAGGCCCGCGACCACCGGCCGGAGCTGCCCGGTCGACGACACGGCGGTGACGGTCCACCCGTCGTGGAGGGGACGGTACGAGCTCACGCTTTCTCCTTAATCTTCTTCTCCTCGATCCCCGATGCCCCGCAACCGGCGCACGCCACGTGGTGGTCGTCTTCGACCTCGGCCAGCCCCGGGCGGGTCCGGCTCTCCTGCGGCGCCTCGTGGTAAGCGCAGGGCACGTCCTCAACCACGTCGTCCGTCCACTTGGCGTGCAGCCGGGGGACCGAGGCCAGCAGCGAGCGCGTGTAGGGATGCGCCGGGTTGCCGAACACGAGGTCCGTCCGGCCCATCTCCACGATCTTCCCGTGCCGTAGCACCACCGTCCGGTCGCTGACGTAGTTGCCGAGCGACAGGTCGTGCGTGACGAACAGGATGCCGAGGCCGCGCGCCCGCAGGTCGGCGAGCAGGTTGAGCACGTCGATGCGGGTGGACGCGTCGAGCATGCTGATGATCTCGTCGGCGACCAGCAGCCGGATGTCGAGGAGCACGGCCCTGGCGATCAGCATGCGCTGGAGCTGGCCGCCGCTGAGCTGGTGGGGATACTTGCCGAGGACGTTGCCGGGGTCGAGCCGCACGCTCTCCAGCGCGCCATCCACACGCTTGCGCCACTCGTCCGCGCCGACCTGGGAGAAGTACTGCTCCTTGATCATCGTGAAGACGCGGTCGGCCCGGAAGACGGGGTTGTAGCAGCTGAAGGGGTCCTGGAAGACGCCCTGCACCTGCCGGTAGTACTCCTTGCGGTCCTTGATCGAGGTGATGTCCCTGCCGTCCAGGGTGATCGTGCCGCCGCTGATCGAGGCGAGGCGCAGGATCATCCGGCCGAGCGTGCTCTTGCCGCTGCCGCTCTCGCCGATGAGCGAGACCACCTCTCCCTCGCCGACCTCGAAGCTGACGTCGGAGACGGCCTTCAGCTCGCGCCCGCCGAAGGCGCCGACGCGGTAGACCTTGGACACACCGTCCAGCTTGAGCATCATTCGGCCTTCCAGCAGGCGACGAAGTGGCCGGGGGCCACCTCGGCGAACGGCGGCTGCTCGGCGCACTGGTCGAACGCGAGCGGGCAGCGGTCCCGGAACCGGCATCCCCCGGGCGGCTTGAGCAGGGACGGCGGATTGCCGGGAATGCCCGTCAGCCGGCGGTCCTCGTAGCGCACCCCCACCTCGGGCAGCGCGGAGATGAGCTGCTTGGTGTACGGATGCCTCGGGGCGGTGACGAGCACCTCGGCCGGGGCCTTCTCGGCCAGCCGCCCGGCGTACATCACCATGATCGTGTCGGCGATCTGATAGACGAGCGAGATGTCGTGGGTGACCACCATCATGCTCGTGACCAGGCCGTGGTCGCGGAACCCGAGCAGCGTCGTGGCCACGGCCTTCTGGCTGGACACGTCGAGCGCGGAGGTGACCTCGTCGGCGATCAGCAGCGAGGGGTTCAGCAGCGTGGAGACGACCATGACCACCCGCTGCTTCATGCCGCCGGACAGCTCGATCGGGTAGCGGTCGAGCACATCCTTCGACAGGCCGACCAGCTCCAGCCGCCGCTCCAGCTCGGCCCTCTCCGGCCGCTCGCCGCGCGACTCCAGCAACTCGCCGACCATCTTGCCGATCTTCCTGGTCGGGTTGAGCGCGCTCATCGAGTACTGCGGGATGAGCGACACCTCGCGGAAGCGGAACTCGTCCATCGCGCCGTCGTCCGACAGCGGCATGGTCCTGCCGTCCAGCTCCACCGTGCCGCCGACGTGCCGCATGCGGCCGTCCAGCCGGATCAGGCTCTTGGCGAGCGTGGACTTGCCCGAGCCCGACTCCCCCGCCAGGCCCATGATCTCGCCGTCCGCGACGGTGAACGTGACGCCGTCGAGCGCCTTCACCTCGCCGCGCAGCGTCCGGTAGTAGACCCGGAGGTCGGTGACATTCAGCGCCACGTCACATCTCCCTCAGCTTCGGGTTGAACACCTCGTCCAGCCCGACGTTCATGACGTAGAGCGCGCCGACGATCGCCGTGATGCCGGCGCCCGGAGGGATGAACCACCACCACAGGCCGAGCTGGAGCGCGCTCCACCGTGCGGCGTTGTTGAGCATCAGGCCGAGGGAGACCCCCTCGGTGGGTCCGAGGCCGATGAAGTCGAGCGAGGCGGCGATCAGGATCGCGCTGCCGAACAGCAGGATGAACGTCAGGAATAGGTACGAGCTCATGTTCGGCGCGATCTCCCGAGAGATGATCTTCGGGGTGCGCACGCCGCTCAGCCGGGCGAGGTCGACGAAGTCGCGCGAGCGCAGCGAGAATGTCTGCGCCCTGATCGCCCGCGCGGCCCACGGCCACGAGGTCAGCCCGATGAACAGCGCCTGCACGCCGATGCTGCGCACACCCAGGTAGGCGTTGACGATCAGCAGCACCACCAGCGCGGGCAGCACGAGCACGATGTTGGTGAGCATGTTGAGCAGTTCGTCGACCCACCCGCCGCGGTAGCCCGCGACGAACCCCACGACCATGCCGACGACCGCCGCCAGCACGCCGCCGAGCACGCCCACGAGGAACGTCGAGCGCAGTCCGTACACGAACTGGGCGAAGACGTCCTGGCCGAACGTCGTGGTGCCGAACCAGAACTCCCCGGACGGCGGCGCCATGGGCGGCCCGACGTAGTCGTTCGGCCCGTGGTCGAACAGCAGCGGCCCGGCCAGGCCGGCCACGAGGAACACGCCGACGATGACCGTGCCGACGACCAGCTTGCGGTTGCGCAGCGCGAAGTGCAGGGCCTCGCGGCGCGCCGTCGGCGGCTGGGGCAGGACCTCGCTCACGCCGCTCCTCCCATCCCGGTCCTGGTGCGCGGGTCCACCAGGACGTACGCGATGTCGATGACGAAGTTGGCGATCAGCACGCCGATGACGATGAACAGGAAGGTGCCCTGCAGCAGGAAGAAGTCCTGGTTCTGGATGGCCTGGAGGATCAGGTGCCCCAGCCCGGGATAACTGAAGACGATTTCGGTGACCAGTGCGCCCGCCACGAGCACGCCGAGTTGCAGGGCCAGGCCGGTCACCTGGGGCAGGATCGCGTTCCTGAAGGCGTAGCGCCGCACCAGCCGCATCGGCGCGCCGAGCGCCCGCAGGTAGTTGACGTAGTCCGCCTCAAGCTCATAGATGATCATGTTGCGCATGCCGATTGCCCAGCCGCCGAACGCGACCAGGAACAGCGAGGCGAACGGGAGGAACCAGTGCTGGGCGAGGCTGCCGAGGAACTCCCACGACATGGACGGCTGCATGTCGAAGCCGTAGGCCCCGGCGACCGGGAACACGCCCGCGACGATGCCGAGCGCCCAGGCCAGCAGGATCGCCAGCCACATGTACGGCGTGGCGGTCAGCACGTAGCCGATGGGGAGCACGCTGTTGTCGAGCCACTTGCGCCGCGCGGCGAAGGCGCCGAACCGGTTGCCCGCGAACCAGCTCAGCAGGATGGACGGGATCAGCAGGCCCAGCGTGTACGGGACCGCCCGGATGATCACGTCGGACACCGGCGTCGGGAACAGCCAGATGCTGATGCCGAGGTCGCCCTTCAGCAGCGAGCCCCAGAAGTTGAGGTACTGCTGCCACAGCGGCAGGTCGAAGCCGAACATCGCGGTGTAGTGCGCCCGCATGGCCTCGACGGCCGCCGGCTGTGCGACGTTGGCGCGTGAGAGCATGCTCTGCACGGGGTCGCCCGGCATGAACCGCGGGATCATCCAGTTGATGGTCACGGCCACGAAGAACGTCAGGCCGTAGATGAGAAGCTTTCTGCCGAAATAGCGGCGCAATTCGACCTCCCGGTCGCGGAACGGCGCCCCCCTGCCCCGCTCGGGTGACAGTGGCAGTGACAGGGGGGCGCGAGAAGATCAGCCTCCGGAGGCCGGCTGGAGTTCGGTGAGCATGAGCGTGCCGCCCATCTCCAGCCAGTTACGCCACACCGTCGGCGGGTACTTCGGCGCGTTCGGCGCACTGCTGGGCCAGTTCTTCCAGACCGAGTTGGTGGTCTGGGACCACAGGCCGTTGTACCAGAGCGGGATGAACGGCACGTCCTCGAGCTGGATCTTCTGCAGCTCCGAGGTGATCTTCTTCATGCCCTCGACGTCCTCGGGCTTGACCTGGTCGAGCTGCTGCGTGAGCTCCCACGCCCGCTTGTTCTCGTACCGGCCGAAGTTCGTCGTGGTCTGCAGCTTCTGCACCGGCAGGCGGAACAGGTAGTCGTAGTACAGCCAGGGGGTGTTCGCCAGCTGCTTGTCGTTGTTGAGGACAAGGTCGTACTTGCCCTGGTTACGCACGTCGACGAGCGCGTTGTAGTCGGGGAAGTCGGCCTCGATGTCGATTCCGGCGGCCTTGGCGCTGGAGCTGATGACCCGGGCCGCCTCCATCCAGTCGGTCCACCCGGCGGGCACGATCAGCTTCAGCGAGATCTTGGCACCGCTCGGCGACTCCACCAGCCCGTCGCCGTTGCGGTCCTTGTAGCCGGCGTCGGCGAGCAGCTGCTTGGCCTTGTCCGGGTTGTAGGAGAAGCCGAGCGTGGAGGTGACGTTCTTGTCGACGTACTTGTCCCACTGCGGCAGCATGCCGGTCGGGTCGGACGCCTTGACCAGGTTGCCGTAGACGCCCTCGACGATCTTCTTGGTGTCGATGGAGTAGGCGACCGCCTTGCGGAACTCCTTGTCGTCCATCGGCTTCTTGGCGGTGTTGAACCACATCCAGGTGGTGTTCGCCGACAGCATGTACGGCGCCTGGTCGTAGTAGGTCTCGATGCCGAAGTTGCCCTTGACCAGGTTGGCGATGCCCGGCAGGAAGTTGGTGCTGAGGTCGAGGCCCTTCTGCAGCAGCAGGCCCATCGCGACCTCGTTGCTGGAGTTGACGATGTCGACGATGTACTTGGGCTTGACGTCCTTGCCGAGGGCCTTGGTCGCCCACCAGCCGTCGCGCTTGACCCAGACCATGCGGTCCTGGTCGTGGGACTGGTAGGCGTACGGGCCGGTGCCGACGGGCTTCTCGTTGACCCCGTTCATCACCTCGTCCTCGGACCGCCCCTCCCACAGGTGCTTGGGGACGATGGCCCGGCTGTAGAGGTGGTTGGCCCACTCCTGGTAGTTCGCCGTGGCGAAGGTGAACTTGATCGTGTAGTCGTCGACCTTCTCGGCGTTCTTCATCCAGTCCCACAGCGGGTGGTAGGGGACGGTCTCCATCTTGCCGAGCTCGAACGTGAAGATCACGTCGTCCGCCGTGAACGGTTTGCCGTCCGACCAGGTGACGTCCTTGCGGAGCTTGAGCGTGTACTCCAGGTCACCGGTCCAGTCGCCGCTCTCGGCCAGCCAGGGCGTGAACTTGTCGGTGTTCGGGTCGTACATGAACAGCGTCTCGTAGACCAGGCCCTTGGTGCCGGTGGCGAAGTCCCACTCGCGCAGCGGGTTCCAGTTCGCGGGCGGCCCCCACTGGGTGCCGCTGGTGTAGAGGGTCTCGTTGCGGGGGAATGCCCCGCCGCTGCCGCCCGCCGGGGCGGCCGCGCCGCCTCCCGCCGCGCCGTCTCCGGCCGGGCCGGTCGGCGTGGACGAACCCCCGCCTCCCGAGCAGGCCGCGCTTAACAGGCCGGCTGCCAGCACCGGTATAAGAAACCGCTTTCGGTTTCGCATGGTGACTCTCCTTCCCCCACGCGACACCGCGCGGGGTCCGCACTCCTGCCAGGCCCCGATGAACAGCGGTCCGCACCGATCGCCTCGCTGCGCCTTGGGTGCTGAACCGGATAAGTACCGAGACCGTAAAATCCGGATGTCGCTGGTGTCAATAGGGGAAGATGTAGGCAAAGTAACGGTAGTAAGGTGAGGTTCACTGGACCGGTTCAGCCGAGGGGACACGTGAGAAGACCGACCATCGCGGACATCGCACGCCAGGCGGGGGTCTCCAAGGGCGCGGTCTCGTACGCCCTGAACGGCCAGCCGGGGGTGTCCGAAGCCACCAGGGCCCGCATCCTGGCCATCGCGAACGAGATCGGGTGGCGGCCGAACATCGCCGCCAGGGCGCTCAACGGCGCCCGCGCGCACGCCGTGGGCCTCGCCCTGTGCCGGCCCGCCCGGTTCCTCGGCGTCGAGCCGTTCTTCATGGAGCTGATCAGCGGCATCGAGGCGGAGCTGTCCGCCCGCTCGTACGCGCTGCTGCTCCAGGTGGTCGGCGACCACGAGGCCGAGATGGGCGTCTACCGCCGCTGGTGGGGGGAGGGCCGGGTGGACGGCGCGATCCTCGTCGACCTCCACCTCGACGACCCCCGCGTGCCGCAGGTGGAGGAGATGGGCATGCCCGTCGTCGTGCTCGGGCACCCCTCGGCCGCCGGATCGCTCGTGCCGGTCTGGGCCGACGACAGCGCGGCCGTGCGCGAGACGGTGGAGTATCTCGTCGCGCTCGGGCATCGGCGGATCGCCCGCGTCGCCGGACTGCCCCGGCTGTCGCACACCGCGATCCGCGACCGGGCGTTCGGCGACGTCTGCGCCGGTCTCGGACTGGACGCCTGCCCGATCGTGCACACCGACTACACCGGCGAGGAGGGGGCGCGGGCCACGCGGCGGCTGCTCAGCTCACCCGAGCGGCCCACGGCGATCGTCTTCGACAACGACATCATGGCCGTGGCCGGCCTGTCCGTCGCCCAGGAGATGCGGCTCGACGTGCCGGCCGACCTGTCCGTCGTCGCCTGGGACGACTCCCCGCTCTGCCAGGTCGTCCGCCCGCCGCTGACCGTGCTCACCCGCGACATCCCCGCGTACGGCGGGCACGCGGCGCAGCGGCTGCTCGCGCTGATCGACGGCGTGGAGGCCAGTCCGCTGGAGGACGAGGCCCCTCGCCTGACCACCCGCGGCAGCACGGCGCCGCCCGTCTAGACCTCAGGCCTGGGAGGGGAGCGCGGACCAGTCGATCACCAGACGCTGCGGGTCCGCGGGGTCGGTCCACACCTGGACCGTCCGGCCGGGCAGGACGGCGCCCATCAACAGCCGCGGGAGGATCTGCCGGTGCGCGACCACGTACGGCGCGCCGGAGGCGGGCTGCACCCGCAGGTCGAAGGCGACGACGACCTGGTCGTTCACCATGGTGCCCGTGTCCCGCATGCCCGCGACCAGGGCGGTGGCCGGCAGGCCGGTGCCGACGAGGTCCTGGTTGCCGGTCCCCAGGAAGCTCTTCATCTGGCCGAAGACGCCGCCGGACGGGCCGCCGCCGCCGACCAGCCTGGTGGCCAGGATGACGACGTCGCCGATCAGCAGGAACATCCCGACGATGAAGGCGGGCAACCCCCACGACATGGTGGAGATCGAGCCCATCCCGTAGATCCCGGCGAACAACAGGACGATGCCGGCGCTGGCGCCGACGACGAAGACGTTACGCGACATTGCTCTGAACCCTCCGCATTTCTCGCACGTCACAGGGATAGGCGGACGGGCTTGATCGGCGCTTGCAGAGTCCTTACCAAGCAGTGCCTTTGGCGTTTGAAAGGTGACGTTCAGGAGAGATCGCTACACTTGGCCCCGTTTGCCGCTACTGGCTTTCGACCAGGTGAGAAACGCCTGGTCCGACCCTCAGGAGCACGACAGTGGGTCACGTCGACGTCCGCCCCGCGCCCCCGGCGGAGGACCTCCAGGCGCCGCCGCCCCGGACGCCGCCCAAGTGGCGGGCATGGCTGTGGGTCACGCTGTCGGGAGCGCTGGGCGTGCTCACGGGTGCCGCCACGTTCGCCGTCGGCGGGTACGTCAAGCTGAGCGGCAACGTCAAGCACGAGGCGGTGACCCAGAAGGATCTCGGGGGCGAGGCACGCCCACAGAAGATCAGCAAGGCGCTCAACGTGTTGATCGTGGGCTCGGACCAGCGCAACGGCGCCAACGCCAAATACGGCAAGTTCCCCGGCGAGCGCACCGACACGATCATCGTGGCGCACATCTCCCCGAACCGGGACGGCGCGGTGCTGATCAGCTTCCCGCGCGACTCACTCGTCCGCCTCCCCTCCTGCCCGGCCAAGGGCAACCTGCCGGGCCAGCGTCCGCACGTGGGAATGATCAACGAGTCGTTCAACTCCGGCGGCATCGCCTGCACCTGGAAGACGATCGAGGGACTCACCGACATCCGCATCGACCACTTCATGAAGGTCGACTTCACCGGCTTCAAGGCGATGGTGAACGCGCTGGACGGCGTGCAGGTCTGTCTGCCGCAGGCCGTCCACGACAAGAAGGCGCTGCTCGACCTGCCAGCGGGCAGGCAGATCCTCAAGGGCGAGCAGGCGCTCGGATACGTCCGTGCCCGCTACTCGCTCGGCGACGGCTCCGACATCGGCCGGATCCAGCGCCAGCAGATGTTCCTGGCCTCGATGGCCAAGAAGGCCATGAGCGGCGAGACACTGACCAACCCCGCGACGCTGTTCGGGTTCCTCGACGCGGTGACCAAGTCGATCACCACCGACCCCGACCTCACGATCGGCGTGATGAAGGACCTCGCGATGAGCGCGCAAGGCCTGACGGCCGGGCAGATCCGCTTCGTCACCACCCCCTGGCGTTACTCGGTCACGAACCCCGGCCGGGTCGAGTGGGTGCAGCCGCAGGCCCAGCGGTTGTTCAGGATGGTCGCCGCCGACCAGATCGCCAAGAACGTCAAGAGCGGCGAGCAGAAGATCCCCAAGTCGCAGATCCACATCCTGGTGCGCAACGGCAGCGGGCAGCAGGGGCTCGGCACCCAGGTGGCCGCCGAACTGGAGCAGCGCGGCTACCACATCGTCAAGGTCGAGCAGGCGCCCAAGCCGTACGCCAAGACCGTCATCGCGTACTCGGAGAACGGCGAGAGCCGGGCGTCCCGGCTGTATCGCGAGCTCAAGAAGGCGCGCTCCCGCCTGGTGCGCACGGCCACCACCCAGACCCTCGTGCTGGGGATCGGGGCCGACTGGAACGGAATGAAGCCCCCCAGGACGCTCGACGACGTGGAGGGCTTCGACGCCACTCAGGACAGCTGCACGGCTTCCTGAGTCGCGAGTTCCAGAACAGCCGGCTTCTAGAACAGCCAGCCGAACAGGCCGCCGCCACGGCGCGGCGTCTCCTGGGTGGGGGCGGGCGCGGCCGTCTGGGGGGCCGTGGCCGCCTGCTCCTCGGACGCCGTGTCCGTCCCCGAGGCCGTTCCACCGGCCCGCTCGTCGGCGTGCTCGCCGGCGGAAGCCTGCTCCTGCGTGTCGATCGGCACCCGGGACCGCGACGGGCGCGGGGAGGCGGTGGTCCGGGGGGCGGGGTCCTGCGCGCGGGACCGGGCCGTGTGTGTGGGCGCGGACGACGCGACCGGCGCCGAGGTCCCGGACGCGCCGGGCTGGGTGCGTGTGGGTTCGGCCCTGGGGGCGTCGGTGGGGGCGTCGCTCGGCACGGCGTCGGTGGGCACTGCGTCTGTGGGCACTGCGTCTGTGGGCACTGCGTCTGTGGGCGCGTCGGTGGGCTCCCCGGCCGCGGCGTCGCCGTCGGAGGCCGGCGAGACCGGTGCCGTCGCGGCGGCGCAGCCCGCCCCGCCCTCGCACTCCGCTCCGGAGGGCTGCCCGACCCACAGTGCCAGCGCCCAGATCGCCCCCAGAACCCCGACGGCGATCAGCCCGGTCCGCAGCAGCATCCCGCCGCGCCGCGAACCCTCGTTCTCGTCCTCGTCCGGGTCGGGGGCGCTGCGCCAGCCCGAGCCGAGGAAGCCGCGCGGATCGGTGTCGCCGTCGCTCATCAGGTCCCCGTCGCTCGTCAGGTCCCCGTCGCTCGTCAGGTCTTCGGAGCGGAGCCGAGCGGTGCGTCCAGCGGCGTAGTCAGCCTGCTCGGCGTGGTCGGCGGGGGTCTGCGCGGGCTGGTCCGGCCGCCAGTCCTCCGACAGCACGTCGCCCTGGTCGCCCGGCGTGGCGCCGAGAACCTGCTCGTCGTGCTCCTCCGACCAGAACCGGTCTCCCTCCCCGCCGTACTGGCCTTCGCCGCTGATGTACGGCCGGATGAACGAGTCGTCCTGCTCGTAGGCGTCCTCGGTGACCGGGTCGCGCATGAAGTTCCTTCCTCGGTGAGCCTTGGGTCCGTATCCCAATAGCGAACGTTCCTAGCACTTGTCGACACGTCCTGTCTGGAAATTTCACAACAATCACTGGAAGCGGGTTTGTCACTCCGGCAACAAACCCAGCAAACCCATCGGGGTTGACGGGAATCGTGGAACGGTCTTTAATATCGACTAAACCGACTGACTTGGTAGGAATAGAGGACAGGCATGAGAGTGCGCAGGCTCGGGGCCATCGCAGCCGCCGTCATGGCGACGACCACCCTGGTCACCGCCTGCGGGGGAGACGACAACGCCAGCGGGGGCAACGGCGGCGGAGGCAAGGTTCAGTTGGCGCTGGTCGCCTACTCCACCCCCCAGGCGGCGTTCGAGGACGTCATCAAGGCGTTCCAGAAGACGCCCGAGGGCAAGAACATCACCTTCACCCAGTCGTTCGGCGCGTCCGGCGACCAGAGCCGCGCCGTGGCGAACGGGCTTAAGGCGGACATCGTCGAGTTCTCCCTGGAGACCGACATCACCCGGCTCGTGAAGGCCGGCCTCGTCGCGCCGGACTGGAACACCGGTCCCACCAAGGGGATCCTCACCAAGTCCGTCGTCGTCATCGGCACCCGCAAGGGCAACCCGAAGGGCATCAAGACCTGGGACGACCTCGTCAAGCCCGGAGTCGAGGTCATCACGCCCAACCCGTTCACCTCCGGCGGCGCCCGCTGGAACCTGCTCGCGGGCTACGGCGCCAAGTCGAACAAGGGCGCCGACCAGACCGCCGGGCTCGCCTATCTGGACGCGCTGCTCAAGAACGTGCCGGTCCAGGACGACAGCGGCCGCAAGTCGCTGCAGACCTTCACCGGCGGCAAGGGCGACGCGATCCTCACGTACGAGAACGAGGCGATCTTCGCTCAGCAGAACAACCAGGAGATCGACTACACGGTTCCGGACTCGACGCTCCTCATCGAGAACCCGGTGGCCGTGACGAAGAACAGCGCCCACCCCGAGGAGGCCGCGGCCTTCCTGAAGTACCTCTACTCGGTCGAGGCCCAGACCATCTTCGCCAAGAACGGCTACCGCCCGGTCGCCGACGGCGTGACCGGCTTCAACTGGCCCACCCCGCCGCAGCTGTTCACGATCCAGGACCTCGGCGGCTGGGACAAGATCACGACTGACTTCTTCGACTCGAAGACCGGCAAGGTCGCGGAGATCGAACGCAAGCTCGGTGTGGCGACCGAAAAGTGACCACGATCACCGTACGCCCTGTCCGACGCCCGGCCGGCGGCACCGCCGCCGGCCTCGGCACCGCGGTGCTGTACCTGAGCCTGATCGTGCTGATCCCCCTGGCCGCCGTCGTCTGGCGCTCGGCCGACGAGGGGCCCGGGTATTTCTGGCGCTCGGTCACCACCCCCGACGCCTGGTCGGCGCTCACCCTGACCGTCGGCGCCTCGGTGCTCGTCGCCCTGGTCAACCTGGTCATCGGGACGGTCATCGCCTGGGTGCTGGTCCGCGACCGCTTCCCCGGCCGGGCGGTCCTCGACACGATCATCGACCTGCCGTTCGCGCTGCCGACCATCGTCGCCGGTCTCGTCCTGCTCGCGTTGTACGGCCCACAGTCCCCGCTCGGGGTCAACCTGGCCTACAGCAGGGCCGGAGTCGTGCTGGCACTGCTGTTCGTCACGCTGCCGTTCGTCGTCCGTACGGTGCAGCCGGTCCTGCTGGAGCTCGACACGGAGATGGAGCAGGCGGCGGCCTCCCTCGGCGCGGGGCCGTTGCAGACCTTCCGCCGGGTCATCCTGCCGAACCTGATCCCCGCGATGCTGTCCGGCACCGCCCTCGCCTTCACCCGGGCGATCGCCGAGTTCGGCTCGACCGTGCTCATCTCGGGCAACCTTCCGTTCAAGACGCAGGTCGCGGCGGTGAACATCTTCAGCCAGATCGAGGGCGACAACACCACCGGCGCGGCAGCGATCTCGACGGTCCTGCTCGTGGTGGCCCTGGTCGCGCTGATCACGCTCGACGTCCTGCAGCGCTGGGGGAGCCGCCGTGGCTAGGCACGTCCTACGCGTGGTCGCCGTCGTCTACGTCCTGTTCCTGCTGGTGCTGCCGGTGGGGCTGATCGTCTGGCGGACCTTCGGAGACGGGCTCGGGCCGTTCGCCGAGGCCCTGACCTCCCCGTCGGCGCTGCACGCCTTCAAGGTCACGCTGACGGTCGCCGGCTGGGCGGTCCTGGCCAACACGGTCTTCGGGGTCGGCGCCGCGCTCCTGCTCGTCCGGCACCAGTTCCCGGGCAAGCGGCTGCTGGGCGCGTTCATCGACCTGCCGATGGCCGTCTCGCCGGTCGTCGTCGGGCTCGCGCTCATCCTCGTGTACGGTCGGTTCTCCCCCTTCGGCGGCCTGCTGGAGAGCTGGGGAGTCCAGGTGATCTTCTCCACCCCCGGCATGGTGCTGGCCACGGTGTTCGTGTCGCTGCCGCTCGTCGTGCGGGCCGTCGTGCCGGTCCTGGAGGAGCTCGGCGACGAGCAGGAGCAGGCCGCGCACACGCTGGGCGCGAGCCGCCTCCAGACGTTCGTCCGCATCACGCTCCCCGGCATCCGCTGGGCCCTCGGCTACGGCGTCGTCCTCTGCCTGGCCCGTTCGCTCGGCGAGTACGGCGCGGTCGCGGTGGTCTCCGGCCGCCTCGTGGACCAGACCCAGACGCTGACGCTGTTCGTCGAGGAGCGGTTCCAGAACTTCGACCAGCCGGCCGCGTTCGCCGCCGCGACGGCCCTCGCCCTGATCGCCGTGGTCACCCTGCTGCTCACCAAGCTCCTGCGCCCGAAGGATCGGTCTGATGGCAATTGAGGTACGCGACGTGAACAAGTCGTTCGGGACGACGCCCGTCCTGCACGACGTGTCGCTGGACGTCGCCGCAGGGTCGCTCACCGCCCTGCTCGGCCCGAGCGGCGGGGGGAAGTCGACGCTGCTGCGGGTGATCGCCGGCCTGGAGCAGCCCGACACCGGCACGGTCCGTATCTCCGGCGTCGACGCCACCCGGCTGTCCCCGCAGCGGCGCAACGTCGGCTTCGTGTTCCAGCACTACGCCGCCTTCAAGCACCTCACGGTCTTCCGCAACGTGGCCTTCGGGCTGGAGATCCGCAAGCGGCCCAAGGACGAGATCCGCAAACGCGTCATGGAGCTGCTGGAGCTGGTCCACCTGGAGAAACTGGCCGACCGCTACCCGTCCCAGCTGTCGGGCGGCCAGCGCCAGCGCATGGCCCTGGCCCGGGCCCTCGCGGTGGAGCCCCAGGTGCTGCTGCTGGACGAGCCGTTCGGCGCCCTCGACGCGCAGGTGCGCAAGGAGCTGCGGACGTGGCTGCGCAGGCTGCACGACGAGGTCCACGTCACCACCGTGTTCGTCACCCACGACCAGGAGGAGGCCATCGAGGTCGCCGACACGATCGTGGTGCTGGCCGGGGGCGAGGTCGTGCAGGCCGGCAGCCCCGGCGAGGTGTACGACAACCCGGCCAACCCGTTCGTGATGCGCTTCCTGGGCCCGGTCACCGAGATCGGCGGCAGTCTGGTCCGCCCGCACGACATCGAGATCAGCCCGGATCCCGTCGAGGGCGGCTCGCCCGCCGTGGTCTCCCGCGTCGTACGGCTCGGCTTCGAGGTGCGCGTGGAAGTGGAGATCGGCGGGCACGAGGCGTGGGTCCAGGTGACGCGGGAACAGGCCGACCGGCTCGGGTTCGGGCCGGGCGACGTCGTGCATGTCAGGCCCGCGCCCGGCGCCCGATCCCTGGCCCTCGCGCTGTGACAGACGCAGTGTGAGAACATGCGGCTTTCCGTACGGACCCAGTACGCCCTGCGCGCCGCCGCCGAACTGGCCGCGGCGGCGCCGGGGCCGGTCCCGGCCGAGCGGATCGCGGCCGCCCAGCGCATTCCCCGGCGGTTCCTCGACAACATCCTGCTGCAGATGCGGCGGGCCGGCCTCATCCACAGCCAGCGCGGGCCTGACGGCGGCTACTGGCTCGCGCGGCCCGCCGAGCAGATCACGCTCGCCGACGTCGTCCTCATCATGGAGGGGGCGCCCCAGGACAGCGAGGGGTTCCACGGGGTCGCCGAGCCGCTCGGCGACGTCTGGACGGCGCTGCGCGACCACGAGCAGGCGACGCTCACCGAGGTCACGCTCGCCCACATCGCGACCGGTTCACTTCCGCCCCTCTGATCCCGGTACTTGTGGAAGACTCCACATTCAGGTGGAACGTGCCGTGGCGTAGAGGCAGGCGGGATGGGTACTGCTGGGCAGCTCATCGTCAGGCGATACCGGCTGGTCCGCGCCCTCGGCCACGGTCGCACCGGGCTGGTGTGGGAGGGCCGCGACACGCTGCTCGACCGGCCCGTCGCGATCCGCGAGGTCCTGCTGCCCCCGGACCTGGGCGAGACCGCGCGGCTGCGGCTCGTCCAGCAGATCTCCCGTGAGGCCCGCCAGGCCGAGCGGCTGCGCCACCCGCACATCGCCGCCGTCTACGACGTCGCCGAGGATGGCGACACCCCGTACATCGTGACGGAGCTGGTCCCCTCGCGCTCGCTCGACGGGGTGGTCTCCGGCGACGGACCGCTGCCTCCGGCCGAGGCCGCGCGGATCGCCCGCACGGTGCTGTCCGCGCTCACGCACGCCCACGCCGCCGGCGTACGGCACGGCGACGTCCGGCCCGCCAACGTGCTCCTCGCGCACGACGGGCGGGTGCTGCTCGCCGACTTCGGCGTGTCGGTGCCGGCCACCGATCCGGCGTTCGCCCGCACGCCCGGGACCGGCAGCCCTTCCGCCGGCCGTGGCACCGAGACGTACCTCGCCCCGGAACGGGCCGCCGGCGGGCCGCGCACGGTCGCCGCCGACCTGTGGTCGCTGGGCGCCACCCTCCACCTGGCCGTCACCGGCGAACCGCCCACGAGCGCGGGGCCGCTGGAGGATGTGCCCGGGGAACTGCGCGCGGTGCTCACCGGGCTGCTGGCCCGGGAGCCCAGGCGGCGGATCGACGCGGAGACCGCCGATCGCCTGCTCGCCGAGATCGAGCCGCCCGCCCCGCCTCGGCCCGTACGCCGGGGCCCCGGCCGTGCTCGTCTCATTACTGGGATCGCGGCGGCCGTGTTGGTCGCCTGTGTTCTGGGGGGTTGGGCGGTGCTGCGGTCCGGAGGGGAAAGCCGGGCCTCGGCCGGGACCTCGGCCGGGACCTCGGCCGAGGCGGTCACCTCTCCGGCGACGCCGGTCCCGGTCTCCCCGTCGGCGTCCGCCCGGCGGCTGAAGCTGAAGTGGCACACGTCCGACGCCGGATGGCGGGCCGGGGTGCCCCGCGACTGGACCCGCGAGGAGAGGCCTTACTCGACCTCGTGGCGCTCGCGAGACGGTGGGGCGGCGTTCACGGTCGAGGTGACCGCGCAGCGCGGCACCGATCCCCTGGCGGCGCTTGGCGAGGCGGAGGAGATCCTCCGTCCGGTCGCCAAGACCTATCGCAAGCTTCGCCTCAGGGCCGTGACCGGCGAGCACGGCCCGTCCGCCGACTGGGAGTTCACCTGGACCCCGCGCAAGGCGTCGGCGCGGGACCACCTGGCCAAGGGAGTGGAGTATCACCAGTATCGCCGGGTGATCTCCACCGGCACGACGACGAGCGTGCTCACCTGGACCGCCCCCGCCGCCGACTGGGACACATTGCGGCCCACGCTCGTCAAGGTGCTCTCGCTCTTCCAGCCGCCGTCGATCGTCCCGACGCCCGCCGCGGCCTGAAATCCGCCCGCGCTCTCCTCGAGTGTGTCATGATGACGCACAAGTGAAAGTGACAACGGTTTTCATTTTGACCTGTTCATTTGGATCGGGGGGCCTTCATGCGAGTGGCGTTCGTCGGCAAGGGCGGAAGCGGCAAGACCACGCTGTCTTCGCTGTTCGCGAGGTACGCGACGCGGCGGGGGCCGGTCGTCGCCATCGACGCCGACATCAACCAGCACCTCGGCCTGGCCCTGGGCCTGGCTGCGGATGCGGATGCGGATGCAGACGCGGCCGAGCACCCGCCACCGCTTGGCGGGATGCTGACCGAGATCAAGGACTACCTGCGCGGCGACAATCCACTGATCCGCGACGCGGCGTCCATGGTCAAGACGACCCCGCCCGGGCGCGGCTCGCGGCTGATCCGGCTGGACGACCCGTTCTTCCCTTCCCGGCATGTCGAGGGCGTCTCGCTCATGGTCACCGGCCCGTTCGAGGAGGACGACCTCGGCGTCGCCTGCTACCACTCCAAGCTCGGCGCGGTGGAGCTCTATCTCAACCATCTGGTCGACGGCCCCGGCGAGTACGTCGTGGTGGACATGACCGCCGGGGCGGATTCCTTCGCCTCCGGGTTGTTCACCCGCTTCGACCTCACCTTCCTGGTCGCGGAGCCGACCCGCCAGGGCGTGAGCGTCTACCGGCAGTACCGCGACCACGCCGCCGGGTTCGACGTCGAGATCGCGGTCGTGGGCAACAAGGTCCACTCGCCGGAGGACGTCGACTTCCTCCGCGAGCACGTCGGAGACGACCTGCTGACCTGGTTCGGCCACTCCCCCGCCATCCGCGGCATGGAGCAGGGCCGGCCGTTCACGCTCGACGACCTGGAGCCCGCCGGCCACCTGGCCCTCGCCACCATGCTCGACCGGCTCGACACGCAGCCCAAGGACTGGCCGAAGTTCGGCAGGCAGGCGGCCGAGTTCCACATCAGGAACGCCCGTGCGTGGGCCAACCGGGCGACGGGACGGGACCTGGTCGCGCAGATCGACCCCGGCTTCGTGTACGGCCCGGCCGTCGCCGCCCCATGAACGTGTCGCCTCCGCGCCAGATGGAGGCCCGGCGCGTTCGATCTACTGTCAACTGCGTCCCCGCTCTCTGAGCAGACGCCGAGAGGAGAACAAGCCCATGTCGCTGTCAGTGTCCAACGACCTGCTCGACCAGGCCCGCGCCGGTGAGGTGGACGACGCGGCCTTCGTCGCCTGCGTCCGCGACTCGCTGCCGTATGCCTGGACGACGATCACCGCGCTGGTCGAGCGGCGGGACCGGTCCGGCGCCGACTTCGCCGACAACCAGGTGCCGCCGCCCGACGAAGCCGCTCGCGGTCAGTTGCTGCGCTGCCTGGCCAGCGACGCGATGCGCGGCGCCCTCGAAAGGCACTTCGGCGTACGGCTGGCCTTCCAGAACTGCCACCGCGTCGCCGTGTTCCGCCCGGAGGCCACCGAGGCCTACCGGGAGTTCGTCACGCCTCGCGCGCAGATCCTGAACCAGAGCCCGGAACTGGTCGACTGCTGACCATGTCGGCTTGATCGGGCCGGTTTCTTCGGCTGGGGGCGGCGCTCCGGTTCACGCCGCCCCCAGCCCTCGCCGCACGGCTGGCAGCACCTCCGCGCCGAGGCGGGCGATGTTCTCCAGCGTCCGAACACGGTCTCCGGCTCCCTCGACCATCAGGATGAGGTGTCGCAGCCCGGTTTGCGCCGCCGTGGTGGTGATCTTCTCCACGCAGTGCTCCGCCGAGCCCACCGGATGGATCCGGCACAGCAGGTCCACGTACTCCGGTATGTTCCGCCGCGGTGGTGGCCGGCCGTCCACGGGGACATACCCGGCCAGTCCCGGCCCGAGCCAGCGCGGCAGCGAATCCCGCATCTCCCGCACGGCCTGCTCGGTGGTGTCCGCCACGTGAGCGAGCGCGGCGCCGATGTGCACCGCCGGGCCCGCCGCGTACGCCTCGTAGGCGGCGATCGTCTCCGCCTTCTCCTCGTCGCCGACGTGCATGCCGAGGAGCATGGGCAGCCCCCGTTCGGCGGCGAGCCTGACCGTGCCGTCCGACGTGCAGGCGACGACCGGCGACATCCGGGCCTGCGGAACCATCGTGACCTCCCGGAAGCGGAAGAACTCGCCGTCCGCCGCCACCGACTCACCGGCCGACTCACCGGCCAGTGCCGCGCACAGCAGGTCGAGCGATTCGGGGAAGCCCCGCTCATATCTCGCCGTCCCGGTGCCGAAGACCTCCAGTTCCAGCCACGGACCCCCACGGCCCACACCGAGCCGGAACCTGCCGTCCGACACGTGATGGAGGATCGCCGCCTGCTCCGCCAGCGCGACCGGATGCTGGGCGGACAGCACGCTGACCGCCGTCCCCACCGTGATCCGCGAGGTCCGGCCCAGTGCCACGGCCGCCAGCGTCAGCGCCGACGGGCAGACGCCGTACGACATGAAGTGGTGCTCGGCGATCCAGGCGTCGTCGAACCCGGCCCGTTCGGCGGCCTCGATCGCCTCCACCGTGCCGCGCAGCACGTCCCCGGGCGCCATGCCCGGGAAGCCCGCCGCGACGAGGAAGACCCCGATCCTCATGCTTGCGGCCGCGTCCCTATCGAGAGCCGCCGTTGACGTAGAGCGTCTGGCCGGTGACGTACGACGCGTCGTCGGAGGCGAAGAACGCCACCACTGACGCGATCTCGGTCGGCTGGCCGACCCGCCGCAACGGCACGGCCTGCGCCATCGTGGCCTGGTGCTCCTCCGGGGTCACTCCCAGTCGCACCGCCGTCGCCTCCGTCATCGGCGTCGCGACGTACCCGGGCGCGACCGCGTTCACCCGGACTCCGAAGGGGCCCAGTTCGATCGCCATGGTCGCGGTGAGCCCCTGGATGCCCGCCTTGGCCGCCGAGTAGTTGGCCTGCCCCCGGTTTCCCAGCGCCGACCGGCTCGACAGGTTGACGATCGCTCCCGACCGCTGCTCCACCATGTGCTTCTGGACGGCCTGGCTCATGAGGAAGACGCTCTTGAGGTTCACGTCGACGACCTTGTCCCAGTCTTCCTCAGACATACGGAACAGCAGGTTGTCGCGGGTCAGCCCGGCGTTGTTCACCAGCACGTCGATCCGTCCGAACTCGGCTATCACCCCCGACACCAGCGCCTCGACCTGAGCGCTGTCGGAGACGTCGCAGCCGAACGCGACCGCCCTGCCCCCGGTGACGGTGATCTCGTCCACGATCGAGGCACACCGCTCCGAGGTGAGGTCCACGCAGGCCACCGCCGCGCCCTCCGCGGCCAGCCGACGTGCGATCGCCGCACCGATCCCCCGCGCCGCACCGGTGACCACCGCGAACTTCCCGATGAACCGTGACATCGCCAGCCTCCTCACCCGGATTCGATCACAGCAACTTACTCCGAGTCATCCTCACTGCCACAGCACAGAGCAGCCATGCCACAGATCAGCCATGTCACAGGCCGCCGCCATCCCGGTCGTGCGGCGTGTCGGCGCATACTCCCTTAGATCCGCAATCGCCTGGTGTGAGCCGAGTGGTAGGTAAAGGCCCAGCGGTCGGTGCCCACCTTGTGGCGGGTGTAGCGGTCGGGGTGGCGGTAGCGGTCGCGGTTGTGGAACTGGCAGGCCGGGCCGAGCAGCTTCAGGTCGGTCAGCCCGCCGGTGCTCCAGTTGTCGGCGTGGTCGATCTGGCACATGGTGGCGGGCAGGGGGCAGCCGTCGATCCAGCAGGTGGCGTAGCGGGCGAAGACGGCCCGTCGTTGGGCGGGGGTGGCCAGGCGGACCTTGCGGCCCATGTCCAGCACCTGCCCGTCGGCGTCCATCACCAGACGCACCAGGGTGGAGGTGCGGGCCATCCGGTGCACGCCGGAGACGGGCAGCATCTGCCCGGTCGCCAGCAACAGCCCCGGCGCCGTCCCCAGCAACGGCCCTGGTGCTGTCCCGGGCAGCGCTCCTGGCGTCGTCCCTGGCCTCGTCCCTGGCCTCGTCCCTGGCGTCGTCCCTGGCGCTGTTCCCGGTGGCCTCCCCGGCTCCGGTCCCCGCTCGCCCGGCACCGTTCCCGATGTCCCCGGCGCTCCGGCCGAGCACCGCGCTCTACCGCCGCACCCGCAGGTGCCCCGGCCATCCGCCGCGTCCTGCTGAGCCCGGCCCTGCTCATCGCAGTCCGGCTCATGGCGGCACTGGCCACCGTGCACGTCGCCGTGGTCCTCAGGTGTGCCCTGCGCATGCCGGCAGTCCCCCGCAGGCTGATGCCCGGCGCGGGCGTGATGTCCAGGTGGATCCTCGGGAGGGGGATCCGGATGCTCTGAGCGCGGATGCGCTGTGTGCGACTGCCCGCTGCCGCCGCGCGCGAGCCATGCTGACGCGCGGCTGGCGTCCGTCGCTTCCGTTTGGCCCGCACCACGGTCGCAGTCCTCGCCCTCTGCGGGCGCGGCGTCGTCGCCCTCAGCAGAGCCGGTGCTCACATCGCAGGCGGCGTCGGCGCTTCCGGTGTCGCTGGGGGCGCAGTCGCCCGTGTCTTCGGCGTCGCTGGGCTCTGTGTCGCTGGGGCCGGTGTCGCTGGGGCCGGTGTCTTCCGGGTGGTCGGGGTGGCCGGTGACAGGGTCGGTGGGGAGGGATTCGGCGTTGACCAGGACCAGGAGCTCGGTGGCGATCTTCTGCTCCAGGAACGCGATGAACGCATCCGCGTTGCGCACCCGCGGCGGCCGGTCATCCCCCTCAGCCTTCGGCTTGGCGTAGGCGTCCAACAGGCTGCGCAGCCGGGCTGCCGCCTCGCGGGGCAGGTAGAACTCCCCTTCCAGCCCGCCGCCCCCGGTCGGGCGGACCCTCAGGAAACGCCGCCCGTAGTCGGCCTGCTCATCACGGTCCTCACCATCAGGGTCCAGCACGGCGCGCAGGTAGCGGCCGGCCTTGGCCACCTCCGCCGGGCCCGCCTTGTCCGCCAGTTCCAGCAAAATCGGCTCGGCCACGTCGGCCTGCTCGTCGGTCAACTGCGCGGTGGCGGCGCAGATCGCCTCCACCACCCCCGCCGCCAACTGCCCGGCGGCGAACCGCTCCCGCACCCGGGGCAGACGCGCCAACTCCACGGCCAAGGTCAGCAGGCGACCCGCACCGGGCACGCTCATCCCCCCGGCGGTACGCAACCAGCTGCGGGTGGAGGCATGCCCATGCTGCCTGGCCTGCCCCGCCCGATGCACCCGCCCCACCCGATCCGCCAACGCGGAGGTGATCCGATCCCGCGCGAACATCAAATCCTCGGCCTCGGCAAGACAGACGTCCGCATCATCAGGAAGCGGCGCCAGCGCCAACGCCTGCGCCGACTCACGAACAGAACCCACCAGCACCCACGACGACCGCGCTCGGCGATCACCCACACCGGCGGCATCCACACCCGGGCTGTCTGCGCTGTCGGCACCGGTCGGGGCGTCACTCGTGTCCTGGTCCGCCCGCTGCGGCGGCTCAGGGTCGCTGATCGGAAAATGCTCCCGGGCGAGCGAACCCTCAGCCGACCACAACGGCGAACCGGAGGTCAACCGGTCCCACCAGTCGTCAGAGCTATTCGAACGACGAGGGTGGTCAGAATCCGAGTCGAACAGATCCATGACACCCCCTCGACGAATTCGAAAACCTGTATGAATTCTTTCAGCCCTCACCACCCCCAGCAAGCCGCCGGAAGCGAATAGTTGGAGCAGCAGGTCAACCCGGAAAAGGGGGCAATAGCGTCGGCGGCCACTCAGAAGGCGGCGACGGCGCGTTCGACGGCTTCCAAAGCGCGGTCGAGCAGGGCGATGTGGTCGGCGAGCACGTCCTGCCCGGGATCACCGGCGCGGATCCTGCCGACGCTGGTGAGGTAAACGGCGCGATAGGCGGCGACCACCAGGGCGGCGGCGAGCTTCGGGGCCGGCTCGGCGGGGCCGGCTCCGGCCGCCTCGGCGAACAGGGCGGCGAGCACGCCCTCGAACTCCTCGACCAGTTCCCTCACCCGGGCCCTGAGCGCGGGCGAGTCCAGGACCACCTGCCAGAACACCTGATATCTCGGGCTGATGCCGCCGAGCGGATGACCTTCTTCCAGCAGGCCGAGGAACAGCCGGCGCAGCGCGGCGAGAGGGCTCTCCCCCTCGGCGCGTCCCCGTACGGCCCGGGTGACCAGTTCGACCGCCTCGGGGAAGCGATCGAGGAACAGGTCCTCCTTGCGGGGAAAGTAGTTGAAGACGGTCTTGGTCGAGACTCCGGCCGCCTCGGCGACCTCGGCGACCGTGACGTTGTCGAACCCGCGCTGGATGAACAGGCCCGAGGCCACGTCCGAGATGAGCGAGCGCGTCTGCCGCTTCTTCCGCTCCCGCAGCCCCAAGGTCTCCGTCACCTACCTCACTCTAGTTGCTAAAAACTTTTAGCGACAGTAAGTTTATAGCAACAGTAACTACGGGGAGGGCGAATGTCGTACGACGTCGTCGTGGCCGGCGGAGGGCCGGTCGGCCTGATGCTGGCCTGCGAACTGCGACTGGGCGGGGCGTCGGTCGTGGTGCTCGAACGGCTGACCGAGATCGACCAGACGATCAAGGCGGGAGCGCTGAACACGCCCAGCGTGGAGGCGCTCTACCGGCGCGGCCTGCTGCCCGCGCTCAAGGAGGCCCACGACCGGACGCTGGAACTGATGGCCGCCTTCATGCGTGGGCGGACCCCGGCCGAAGGGCCACGCCGAATCCCGCCCAGGTTCGCCGGCCACTTCGCCGGGATGATGCTGAGCGCCGAACGGCTGGACGCCGACGACCCGGACCTGTCCGGCCGTGGACCGGCCGCCGAGATCGGCCTGGTGTCGCAGCAGCAGCTCGAAGAGATCCTCGCCGTACGCGCGGCCGAGCTGGGAGTCGAGGTGCGGCGCGGTGTGGAGGTGACCGGCTTCGCCGACGACGGCGAGCGGGTCACGGTTACCACGACCGACGGCCCGGTGCAGGGCCGCTGGCTGGTGGGCTGCGACGGAGGCAGGAGCACGGTACGCAAACTGGCCGGCTTCGATTTCCCCGGGACGGACCCGGAGATCACCGCCTACCAGGCCGTCGCGGAGATGGAGGGCACCGAACACCTGGGCGTGGGCTGGCAGGCCACGCCCACGGGGGTCTACTCCCACGGGCCGGTGCCGGGCCGCGTCCTCGTCGCGCGCTTCGACGGCGTCGCACGCAGCGGGGCCGACAGGACCGCGCCGGTGACCCCGGAGGAACTGCAGGACTCGGTCAGGTATGTCACGGGCGCCGACGTGGTCGTCAAGGAGATCAGGACGGCCACCCGGTTCACGGACAACGCCCGGCAGGCGGCGACCTACCGGCTCGGCCGGGTGCTGCTGGCCGGCGACGCCGCGCACGTCCACTCGCCCTTCGGCGGCCAGGGCCTGAACCTGGGGCTGGGCGACGCCGTGAACCTCGGCTGGAAGCTCGCGGCCGTCGTCCGAGGGCAGGCTCCGGAAGGGCTTCTCGACACCTACACGCGGGAGCGGCACCCGATCGGCGCGTGGGTGCTCGACTGGACGCGCGCCCAGATCGCCCTGATGCGTCCCGACGCCCACGCGCGGGCGGCGCGGTCGGTGGTCGCCGACCTGATCGAGACGGTCACCGGCACCACCTACTTCGTGAAGAAGATCTCGGGCGTCTGGCAGCGGTACGACATGCCCGGTGACAGCGGGCACCCCCTGGTGGGACGCAGTGCGCCCGACTACGAGTTCGAGGACGGCTCACGGCTCGCCGATCACCTCCACCATGGACGGGGCCTGCTCGTCCGCCAGAGCGGATCCAGACTCGGCGGCACGGCCGTGGACGGCTACGGAGACCGGGTCACCACCGTCACGACGGCGATACGCGACCCGCACGCTCCCGGCGCGCTTCTCGTACGCCCGGACGGCATCGTCGCCTGGGCGGGGGACCCGCACGACCCCGATGCCGAAGGGGTCGCGGACGCCCTGGAGACCTGGTTCGGCGCGCCCGCGGACGTCCCCGCCGCCCTCCGCCGAACGGTTCGCCGGGCATCGTGGGTCTTTGGCCAAATCTTTACCCTGGCCGCCCGTCACACGAGACCCAGATCAAGGCTCTGACCTGCGATTTCTCCTCCAGGTACACCCCTTAACCCATCCCCCGCCAAGATGTCTCGTGTCATTTGGTATCAGCCGTGGTCAGCAGCCCTCATCATGTGCTCATGCCCGCTTTTGTCACCCTGTCCGGGCGCTCCGTGCGCCTGGAACCGCTCAGCCTCGCGGTGCTCGACGACCTCGTCGCCGCGGCGAGTGAAGACCGTTCGACGTACGCCTTCACTCGCGTTCCCGCTGGCCGGGATGAGATGGCCTCCTATGTGGAGGCCGCCTTGGCTGAGCAGGCGGAGGGCCGCACGCTGCCCTTCGCCATCCGGTGGCTGCACACCGACCGCGTGGTCGGTGCCACCCGTCTGATGAACCTGGAGTACTGGCAGGGCCCGATGCCCTGGCCACCGGGTACGAAGGGCGCGGTGGGCGAGGTCCCGTCCGTCGCGGACATCGGGTACACCTGGCTCGCCGCGTCGGCCCAGGGCACCGGTGTCAACCGGGAGAGCAAGTATCTGATGCTCTCCCTGGCCTTCGAGACCTGGCAGGTTCACCGGATCACCCTCAAGGCAGACGTACGCAACACCCGATCCCGGGTCGCCATCGAGGCCCTCGGCGCGCACCTCGACGGTGTGCGACGAGCGGACAGCCGAGGCGCCGACGACACGGTCCGAGATACCGCGTACTACTCGATTCTGAGTCCCGAATGGCCCGCCGTACGCGATCGTCTCCGCGTGAGGCTGGGTCTCCTGGAAGCGGCATCGGAAGCAGCGTGATCAGCCCGTAGAGACCCACAGAGAAGAGCGGCCCGTCCCGGAAGGGACGGGCCGCGTCATGCGATGGGGTGCTGAAGGGGGGACGGTCATCAGACGTCGTAGCCGAAGTCGTCCTCGTAGGCGTTGTAGATGTCGTGCCAGGAGCCGCACTTGACGGGGAAGCTGCTGTACTGACCGATCTGGCAGACCTTCGCCTGCACCTGGGCGACGTCGTAGCGCCAGAAGTTGATCTGCTTGTAGCCGCCGGCGCCGCAGTACTTGTACCACTTGACGCTGGAGGACCAGTCGTCCTCGCTGTCGTCCCAGGACGACACGCGGAACTGGATGTACGCGCACTTGCCGCCCTGGCCGTAGGTGCGGTGGTCGTTGTCCCAGAGCTTGCCGGTGATGTGGACCCGGTTCGACTCCTCGTCGTCGTAGTTCACGTCGACGTAGCCCTTGGCCTTGGCGAGGTGGTTGGACGACCAGTAGGTGCCCCACCAGCCGTCGTAGTCCCAGTCGTGGTGGTGGGGGGCGGAGGCGGTGGAGGCGGTGGAGGTGGGGGCGGCGTTGGCGGCGGTCGCGAGGGCCGGCAGCCCGAGGGCGGCGACGGCGGTGGCTGCGGCGAGACCGAGGGTGATGGAGCGTCGCATTTCGGTTCTCCTGTTCGAGGACGATCCCCCGATGCGGGGTGCTCTCGGGGTTGCACCTCAGTGATAGGCCCACCCGCCTGCAACCTGCTTTCAGCGCTCTCACCGTGGTTTGCAGGCTGCTTTCAAGCACCTGAACGCACGCTGAACCAGCGTGCTCGGTCCTACTGCCGCCGCGCGACACGATCTATCATTTGGTCGGAAATCTTGCCATTGGGAGACAGGTCACATGCCTGATCACGCCGCCGCCGACGGCCTGCGCTTCGCCGTGCTGGGACCCGTCCTGGCATGGCGTGACGGCGCCGAGCTCGACCTCGGCACGCCCTTGCAACGCTCCATTCTCGCGATGCTCCTGCTGCGGGAGGGGCACGCGGTCACGCCGGACGAGATGATCGACGGCGTGTGGGGCGAGGACGCGCCCCCGCGCGCGCTCGGCGCGCTGCGCACCTATGTCTCCCGCCTGCGCACCGTCCTGGAGCCGGACCGTTCCCCGAGGACCCCGCCGCGGCTGCTGACTTCCGTGGGCAGGGGGTACGCGCTGCGGCTCGACCCCGCCCGCTTCGACCTCGCCGTCTTCGAGCGCGAGTGCGCCGCCGCCGAGTCCGACCGCCGTACGGGCCGGGCCGGGGAGGCCGCCCGGCGGCTGCGCGGGGCTCTGCGCCTGTGGTCGGGCGAGCCGCTGGCCGGCGCCGTCGGCCCGTACGCCGAGCACCAGCGCGACCGGCTGGCCGAGCGCCGGATGAGCGCGGTCGAGACACTCATAGAGCTCGACCTGGAGCTGGGCCGGCACGCGGAGATCGTCTCCGAGCTGGTCGCGCTCGCCGCCGAACACCCGCTGCGCGAGCGGTTGCGCGCCCAGCTCATGCTGGCCTACTACCGCTGCGGCAGGCAGGCCGAGGCCCTGTCGGTCTTCACCGAGACCCGGCAGGCGCTCGTGGAGGAGCTCGGCATCGAGCCCGGGGCCGAGCTGGCCGACCTCCACCGGCGCATCCTCGCCGCCGACCTCTCTCTCGCCCCCGCACCCCCTCCCGTACGGCTCTCGCCTCCGGACGTCCACGATGACGCCGCGACGGCCGAGACCGGCCCCGCGATCGAGATGCCGAGACCGGCGCAGCTCCCGGCGGCCGTATCCGACTTCACCGGACGTACCGGCCTGGTGCAGAGGCTGCTCGCGCTGCTGCGGGGAGAAGGGGCGGGAGAGGGCGTGCCGGTCGCGGCGATGTCGGGCATCGGCGGCGTGGGCAAGACGACCCTGGCCGTCCACGTGGCCCACCTCGCCGAGGACCTGTTCCCCGACGGCCAGCTCTACGCCGACCTGCGGGGATACGGCGCCGAGCCCACCGCGCCTGAGACGGCGCTGGTCGCGTTCCTGCGCGCCCTCGGCATCCCGATGGACGTGATCCCCGACGGCCTGGCCGAGCGCTCCGCGCTGTTCCGTTCGCTGCTGGCCGAGCGCAGGATGCTGGTGCTGCTCGACAACGCCCGCGACGCCGAGCAGGTCGAGCACCTGCTGCCCGGCTCGGCCGGCTGCGCCGCGATCATCACCAGCCGGGGCAAGCTGGCCGACCTGCCCGCGGCCCGGCTCGTCGACCTCGACGTGATGGAGCCCGAGGAGGCGCTGTCGCTGCTCGCGGCGGTCGCGGGCCCCGAGAGGGTGGCGGCCGAACGGGCCGCAGCCATGGACGTGGTCGCCGCCTGCGGCTTCCTGCCGCTGGCCGTGCGGATCGTCGCGGCCAGGCTCGCCTCCCGCCCGTCCTGGACGGTGGCCTCGCTCGTCCCCCGGCTCGCCGACGAGCGCCGCCGCCTCGACGAGATGAAGATCGGCAACCTGGCGGTCTCGGCGACGTTCGCCCTCGGGTACGGCCAGCTCGACGCCCGGCAGGCGCGGGCGTTCCGGCTGCTGTCACTGCCGGCGGGCTCGGGCATCTCGGTCTTCGCGGCGGCGGCCGTGCTCGACCTCACCCCGGCCGAGGCCGAGGACGTGATCGAGTCGCTGGTCGACGCCAGCCTGCTGGAGGCGCCCGCGCCGGGCCGCTACCGCTTCCACGACCTGCTCAAGCTGTTCGCCCGGCGGCAGGCGGAGGACGCCGAGGAGCCCGCGGCCCGCGCGCTCGCCCTGCGGCGGCTGCTGGGCTTCTACCTGGCGTCGGCGGGCGCGGCCCACCGGCTGGCGTACGAGGGCAGCGCCATCGCCGACAACCTCACCGACCTGGGCGTGCGCGGCCATTCCTTCTCCTCCGCCGACGAGGCCGTGGCGTGGCTGTCGGCGGAGGCCGAGGACATGTTCGGGGCCGTGGCCCAGGCGTGCGAGTCGGGCGGGGACCTGCTCGCGGCGGCCGACCTGCTGCTGGCTTTGGAGCCGCTGCTGGAGTCGGGCACCAACCAGCGCGAGTTCGAGCACCGCACCTCGACCCTGCTGACGGCGACACACCGGGCCGGCGAGCGGCGCGGCGAGTTGCGCTGCCGCTACGTCCTGGGCCGGGTGTTGTTCGGCGCGAACCGGCTGGCCGAGGCCGAGGCCCACTTCCTCGCCGCGCGGACGCTGGGCGAGGAGACCGGCGACCACATCGTGCTGGGCGAGACGTGCAACGCGCTGGCGGTCGTCGCCGGCCGCCGACGCCGCCACACCGAGGCGCTCGAATGGTTCGACCGGGCCACGGCGGTCCACCGGGAGACGGGCAACCCCGCGGGCGAGGCACTGGCGTCGTGCTACTCCGCCCGCGACCACCTGGGCCTCGGGCGGCCGGACGACGCCATCGCCGCGGCCGAGCGCGGGCTGGCGGTCTTCTCCGAGATCGGCAGCGGCGCCGGGATGGCCCGCGCCCGCTACCACCTCGGCAACGTGCTGTCGCACGTCGGGCGGCTCAACGAGGCCGTCGTCCACCACGCCGAGTGCCTGGCCTTCTTCCGTGCGAGCAACCAGCGGGTCTGGGAGCAGCGGGTCTGCTACCGGCTCGCCGCCACCTTCATCGCCGCCGGGCGGTTCGCCGAGGCCGCCCGGCACGCCGAGCAGGCGCTGACCGTGAGCCGGGAGATCACCCACCCGTACGGCGAGGCGCAGTCACTCGCCGCCCTCGGCAAGGCCCTCGCGGGCCTCGGGCAGACCGGCCGGGGCAGGGAGGCCCTGGTCAAGGCCCTCGACATCTTCACCCGGCTCGGCTCTCCCGAGGCCGACGACATCCGTGCGCTCCTGCGCGAACAGGTCGAGACGTAGGTCGTCGTCGAGCCGGCTCATCCGGACGTGGTTGATCACATCGATCACCGATTCTGACTCGTGGTCCCATCTCATGCAGGGCGTCGACCGCCCGGCCGGCCGCCCGTCGCCACTGGGGCGCGCAGGGGCCCGGATCCTTCCGGTGCGCCTCGTGACGACACGCCGCCTCACGTTGACGACCGGCCGGGCTTCCGCTCGGGCTTCGAACCCCCCCGAAGCCCGCGCAGGACCACTGTCGCCCGCGACGTTCAAACTCCGATCAACGGAGACTTGCAACCGTGGCAACCGTGGTTGTGACGTCGAGAAAGCCCTCGGCGATCAGCGGGCGCAGCGCCGCGGGGGCCTCACGGAGCACCGCGGCCGGGTCCTCGCCGGTCAGCTCGGCGATCGCGGCGAGCAGCGGGCGCGTGGGCAGGTCGCCGTCGCACACCCCGGCCAGGGCCGCCTCCACCGTCCCCACGGCGACCGTACGGCGCGCGCCCCGGGTCTGCCGCAGGACGATGCGGGAGGGATCGTCGGCGCCGGGAGGGCCGACGCGCTCCTCCACGACGCCCTCGGCCACCTTCAGGCGCGCGTCGAGCAGGTCCTCGTCGGACAGTTCGTGGGCGGTGCGCGCCGCGCGCAGGACCTCCCCGACCAGCGCGCCGGACGGCGGCTCGACCGGCTGCGTCATCTCCTCCACCCGCACGAGCGGGCTCAGCGAGCCGGAGTCGTGCAGGGCGATCCAGCCGAAGCCGACGCCGGTCACGTCCATCGACTCGAACCAGCCGAGCCACTCGTCGTAACGCTCCCGGTAGGCCGACGTGCCGTGTTCCGCGGAGTCCCGCAGCCACAGCTCGACGTACTCGGCCGGGTCCTGCACGTCGCGCTGCACGGCCCAGCCGTCGCAGCCGGTCTCCGCGAGCCAGCCGCCCACCCTGTCCTGCCAGTCCTCGCCCTTGACGTGCAGCCAGTTGGCGAGGAAGCGCGCCTGGCCGCCCTGGGCGAGGTGCCGAGGCGTGCGCCGTACGAGGTCGCGGCAGAACTCGTCGCCGCGCCGCCCGGCCTCCCGGTAGGTGTACCTGGCCTCGGGCGCGATGACGAACGGCGGGTTGGACACCACGAGGTCGAACCGCTCGCCGTCCACCGGGTCGTACGTCGAGCCCTCGCGCGCCTCGACGCCGGTCACGCCGGAAAGGCCCCAGCTGAGGCGGGCCAGCCGCAGCGCCCTGCGGTTCACGTCGGTCGCGACGACGTGCTCCGCCCTGGGCGCCAGGTGCAGCACCTGCACGCCGCAGCCCGTGCCGAGGTCGAGCGCCCGGCCGACCGGCGCGGTCCAGCCGAGCTGGGCGAGGTTGGCCGAGGCGCCGCCCGCTCCCACCACGTGGTCGGGCCGCAGGGAGGGGTCGCCGGGCCGCACCTTGCGGTCGGACACCACGTACGCCGGGTCGCCCGTTCCGGTGTCCCAGGGCTGGAGGTGCACGGTGGCCTGCACGGAGTCGCCCAGGCGCACCAGCAGCCCGGCCTCGATGAGCTCCTGCAGCGGGAGGTCGGCGGCGGCCATGCTGACCGGGGCGCCCAGCCACCACAGGCGGATCAGCGCGGCGAGGGGGTCGGCGTCCCTGGTGGCGCGCAGCGCGGGCACGATCTCCTCACGCGCCAGGGCGGAGGCGGCCATATCGCCCAGCCGCTCACGCACGCCGTCGATCGTGTATCCGGTCTCCACGAATCTCCCGCGAAGCCGCCGGACCAGGTCAGAAGGGGCGTCCACAGATCGAATCTACGGCATCTTCAGGCTGTTCCAGGCGGCCTCGCCCAGCTCGCGGATCTCCTCCTGGGTGGGCTGGTGGGCGCCGCTGAACCACAGGCGGCACATCTCCTGCGCCGGGCCGAGCCACAACACGTAGCACATGGTGGCGGGGACGGGGCGGAGCACGCCGTCCTTCATGTGCGGCCGCCACCAGTCGGAGACCTGCCGGAAGAACTCGCGCCTCGACTCGGCGACCTCCGGCCCGCCGGGCTCGTTGCGCCGGGGCGGGCGCTCGCTGATCAGCAGGCGGGCGCGCTCGGGGTGCTCGCCGCACCAGGCCATGTGTATCGCGACGATGGCCTCGATGCCGGCGCGGGCGTCCTCGTGGCGGACGAGCTCACTGACGAAGGCGTCCTGGTACAGGTCCAGGATCTCGGCGTAGAGCACGCCGAAGACGTGTTCCTTGCTCGTGAAGTGGTGATAGAAGCTGCCGACGCTGACGCCGCTCTCCTGCCGAAGGCTGGCCAGGGTGGTGGCCGACACCCCGCTCTGGCTGAACCTGCGCAGGGCGCCCTCGATGATCCTGGCCCTGCCGTCTCGCCCGCTCTTCGCGTTCTTCACATAGTCAATGGTGAACCAACAGAACCTTGTTCTGCAAATGGGAGGTCGGCTTTGATCTCGACGGATGTGCCCTGCGTGTCGATTGTGGCAGAGGGCCAGGCCCTGCGCACCATGGACAGAACCCGCCGGTTCTCCGTCATGACGTCCATGCCGACGACGACCGCGCCGCGTACGGACGCCCGCCGCAGGAGGGTGCGCACGAGCCGCGACCCCACGCCGAGGTTCTGCCACCGGTCGTCCACCACGACCGCGATCTCCACCTCGCCCTCCACCAGGTGGCTCATGGCGTGCCCGATCACGGCGTCGCCGTGCAGCGCGAGCAGCGCGTCCCGCCGGTCGTCGCGCGCGACCATCGCGCGGATCAGGCTCGCGCTCGGCCGGCCCTGGCCGACGAAGAAGCGGTTCGTCAGCGTCGCCTGCGACAGGCCCTCCAGGAAGAGCCGCACCCGCTCCTCGTCGTCGCCCGGACGTGCCGCACGGACGTCCACAATGGGCCTCACCTGAGTTCCCAACATGGACTCAGCCTCTCCCGAGCGCGCTGAGTCTGTCAAGTAGACTTAGATGCGGGGAGGAGGTTGTGGTTACGATGCGCGACATGCGGCGTTACCGGGTGGACAACTGCTCCATCGAGCGAACCCTCGCCGTGCTCGGCGAGAAGTGGACGTTCCTGGTCCTCCGGGAGGCGTTCAACGGCGTCCGGCGGTTCGCCGACCTTCAGACGCGCACCGGCGCGCCCCGGCAGGTGCTGAGCGCGCGGCTGTCCCGGCTCGTCGACGAGGGCCTGCTGCGCAAGGTGCCCTACCAGGAGCCCGGCCAGCGTCAGCGCGACGAGTACCGGCTCACCCAGAAGGGCCTCGACCTCTACCCGATCATGATCTCGCTCATGCACTGGGGGGACCGCTATCTGGCCGATCCCGAGGGGCCGCCGGTCGTGGTGACCCACCGCGACTGCGGCGCGCCCGTCGCGCTGCACCTGGTGTGCGAGGAGGGCCACGAGGTCGGCGGCCCGCGCGAGGTGACCCCCCGCCCCGGCCCCGGCGCCCGCCTCAGCACCCCGGCCTGACCTGTGTTCATTTTCCGTGCTCCGCCCGGAGGTGAGGGCACTCACCACGCTGCCTAGGCTGGTCACGTGTACCGGTTCCTCCTCTCGCGCCGCTGGCTCGGGCTGCACCTGCTCGTGCTCGTGCTGATCCCCGCCTTCTTCTTCCTGGGGAAGTGGCAGTGGGGGCGGTTCGAGGAGCGGTCGGCCGACAGCGCGAGGATCACCGCCAACCTCGCCGCCGCGCCCGTGCCGCTCGACCGGCTGGACAGAACCGGCGGTTCCGTGCCGGAGAGGGACAGGTATCGCCTCGTCACCGCCGCCGGACGGTACGACCCCTCCCACGAGCTCGTGGTGCGCAGGCGCACCCTCAACAGCCGCTTCGGGTTCTACGTGGTCACCCCGCTCGTCACGCCGCAGGGCGCCGTGCTGGTGAACCGGGGCTGGGTCCCGGCCGGGGCGACCGCGGACACGCCGCCGCAGGTGCCCGCACCGCCCACGGGGGAGGTGGCGGTCACCGGACGGCTCCGCCCGGCCGAGACGCAGGACAACACCGGCATCAGGAACCGAGCCGGGCTGCCGTCCGGTCAGATTCTGCTGATCAACACACCCGAGATCGCGAAGGGCCTGCCGTACGCGGTCTTCGGCGGTTTCGTGGAGCTCACCGCGCAGCAGCCGCAGGGCGGGGCCGCACCCGAACTCCTTCCCCCGCCCGACGTGGGCGCCGGGGGCGGACTCAACCTGGCGTACGCCGTGCAGTGGTGGCTGTTCATCGGGATCGCGGTGGGCGGCTGGGTGCTGCTGGTGCGCCGGGAGGCCCGCGACCTCCGGGCGGAACAGGCGTCACATGGCGTGACCGTACGCGCCGCAAGGTGAGCGCACGGATACCAACCGGAGACCTCGCAGCTTGTACGGTGTTATCCCTTGGCTCTACCGTTTACTACCGTGACTACGCCGCTGCATCCCGACCCAGAGCCGAGGCGGCGGGACTACGTGATCATCTCGGTCGATGATCACCTGATCGAGCCGGCCGACCTCTTCGAGGACCGCCTTCCTGAGAAGTACAAGGACCTCGCGCCCAAGGTCGTGGAGACCGACTCGGGCCACCAGGTGTGGCGGTACGGCGGCGCCACCTATCCCTGCGCCGGGCTGGACGTGGGCGCGGGCCTGCCCAAGGAGCAGTGGACGCTCGACCCCGTCCGTTTCGAGAACATGCGGCCGGGCTGCTACGACATCGAGGACCGGATCGGCGACATGGACCGCGCCGGGATCTGGGCGGCCCTGTGCTTCCCCGGCATGCTGGCGAGCCAGGCGGGGGTGGCGTTCGGCCGCACCCGCGACCAGGACCTCGGGCTCGCGCTCGTACAGGCCTGGAACGACTGGCACGTCGACGTGTGGGCCGGCACCTACCCCGAGCGCATGATCGCACTCCAGCTTCCCTGGCTCCCCGACCCCGAGATCGCGGCGAAGGAGATCAGGGCCAACGCGTCACGCGGTTTCAAGGCCGTCGTGTTCCCCGAGTTCCCCACCCGGCTGCGACTGCCGTCCATCCACAGCCGTCACTGGGATCCGTTCTTCGCCGCCTGCGAGGAGACCGGGACGGTCGTCTGCCTGCACACCGGGGCGTCCTCCTGGGCACCGGTGCCCTCGCCCGACACCCCGGTCGAGGCGATCACCACGCTGATCCCGGCGAGCGCGATGTTCGCCTGCGCCGACTGGCTGTGGTCGGGCGTGGCACTGCGATTCCCCAAGCTGCGCATCCTCATCGTGGAGGGTGGCGTGGGGTGGCTGCCGATGCTGGCCGAGCGGGCCGACTACGCGCTCGATCACCCGGTCGCCGGCGAGTCCTCCTGGGAGGGCGGCCTCAAGCCCAGCGAGGTGCTGCGGCGCAACTTCTTCTTCGGCACGCTCGACGACAGCGCGCTGAGCTCGGTGCGGCTCGCCGTGGGCATGGAGCGCGTGCTGCTGGAGTCCGGCTACCCGCGCGCGGAGTCCACCTGGCCCGACACCCAGCGCGCGGTGGCCCGCAACCTCGGCAGCCTGCCGCCCGCCGACATCGCCAGGGTCTCGTACGGCAACGCCGCCCGCCTGTTCGGCCACCCCCTGCCCTCGCGGGCCTGGCTGCGGCAGGAGCAGCTCTAGGGTCTGCCCGGAGTTACGACAGGGTCAGGGCGTCAGGAGTTCGACGAGGATGTCCACCAGTTCGGGCCGGTCGAACGGGCCGACGTGAGGGGCGGCGACGCTGCGTACGTCGGTCGGGTTGTCGGGGGTGAGGCGGTCGGCCTCGGCGATGAAGCGGTCCTGCAGGGCCGGCGGGATCAGCCGGTCCTGTGTGAAGCGGATGTAGGTGCGGGGGATCCGGCCCCAGGTGTGTGCTTCGCCCCGGGCGTCGGCCATAGGGATGCTGACGGGTTCGTCCGGCTGGAACGTGTTGAGCAGCCGGGTCATGGCCTCGTCGGTGAAGTCGCCGGCCAGGCACTCCCTGATGCCGTCGATGATCGCCGGATCGGCCGTGCGCCAGTTGAGCCGGGCCACCCCCAGGACCGCAGGGTCGCCGGCCATCGCGGCGGTCACCTTCGGGAGCAGGCTGTCGGCGTTCTCCTCGGTGGAGAGGTAGGCGCTCAGGTTGGGCAGGTCCACGCAGCAGTACGCGGCGGTGTAGATCACGCGGTCGAGCAGGTCGGGGATCGCGTTGCCGACCCTGCTCACCACCACACCGCCCTGGCTGGCGCCGGCCAGGATCACGGGGCCGTGGCGGCGGGCGCTGCGCACCACGTCCACAACGCGTTCGACGTAGTCGTCGATGGTGAGCTTGGCGAGCGGGGACGGCTCGGTGGCCAGGGCCTGCAGATCCTGCGGGGCCTGGTAGGCGCGGGGGTAGAACGCCTCGTCGCCGTGTCCGGGGAGGTCGACGGCCACGGCGCGGTGTCCGCGCAGGGTGAGCTCGGTGATCAGGCCGGAGGCCAGGTACGACGAGGAGTGGGTGCCGTGGATGAAGACCAGGGTCGGCTGTGCTTCACGGGTCATCGGTTGTCTCCTTCTTGTGCTGGTTGACGCCACATCGGCCACAGGAGCGGGCCGTCGGCCACGCGTACCGGCTCGCCGAGATCTGCGAAACCGTGCCGCAGGTAGAGGGCGCGACTGCGGGCCGAGCTCGCCTCCAGGTACGCGGGGACTCCGTCAGCGTCCGCCCGCTCCAGGCGGTGCCGCAGCATCGCCGAACCGAACCCGGCGCCCTGCCGCCCGCCGAGCACGCCGATGCAGGGCAGGTAGAGGTGCGGCTCGCGGGGGTGCCGGGGGTCCAGCGCCTCCCCCAGGGCCCGCAGCCGCAGGCCGCTGTCGCCGAAGACTCTCGGCTCGAACGAGTTCTCGGTGAGCGCCCGCTCCCCGGCGGTCAGCGTCAGCCACACCGAGGCGCCCTCGTGGTCGCCGGCCAGGTACGCCTCGGCGGCGGGGTGGGCGAGCAAGGGGCGGTAGTAGTGCCTTTGGAGGCGGCCGCGGTCGCCTGCCGCGGGGAAGAGCCAGCGGACGAGGGGATCGTTCATGAACGCCTCGGTCAGGACGTCCAGCACTGCCCGGGCGCCCTCGTCACCGGCCCGCCGCACGGTTGCGTACGCCGTATCAGCTGTCATGCGTACAGCGTATCGAGAGTGACTTACGAAATGGCGCCATGGCCGAAGGAAGTGTACTGGACGGCATCGAAAGTGAACTAGTACACTCTGCTCTCGTGCCGCCCACGATCCCGCCCTATCAGCAGATCGCCACCGAGATCCGGACCCGGATCCTGACCGGCGAGCTGCGTCCCGGCGAACGCATGCCCTCCATCCGCCAGATCGCCGGGCGTTGGGGCGTGGCGGTCGCGACCGCGACGAAGGTGATGGCGGCCCTTCGCGACGAAGGGCTGGTAGAGACGAAGGTCGGCGCCGGCGCGGTGGTCACCGCCGGCCGCGGGCAACCGGCCGCGCCACAGCAGCCGGGCGCGCGGCAGCGGCAGGCGGGCGCGGGCATCCCCAAGCAGGCGCTGAACCGCAAGCACACTCTCCGCACCGCCATCGCGATCGCCGACAGAGAGGGGCTCGACGCCGTCTCCATGCGCCGGATCGCGGCCGAGATGGGCGTCGGCCCGATGTCGCTGTACCGGCATGTGGCGGGCAAGGACGAGCTGGTCATGCAGATGACCGACGAGGTGTTCGGTGAGGCGGAACTGCCCGCCCCAGGGCCGGACGGCTGGCGGGCCAAGCTCGAACTGGTCTCCCGCCTACAGTGGGAGCTGTGCCGCAGGCACCTCTGGCTGCCCAGGGCGGTCTCGTTCACCCGCCCGCTGCTGGCGCCCAACATGATGGAGCACACGGAGTGGACACTGCGCGCCCTCGACGGACTCGGGCTGCCCATGACGACCCGGATCCGCGAGGCACTCACCCTGCACGCGCTGGTCGTCTCCGCCGCGCTGTCCATGGCGCAGGAAGCCGAAGCCGAACAGGAGACCGGTGTGACGCTCGACCGGTGGTGGCTGGCCCAGCAGGAGCGAGCCGACGCGCTCCTCGGCACCGGGCGGTTCCCGCTGCTGACCGCCATCGCGGAGGAGACGGTGACGGACGTGGACGGACTGTTCGAGTACAGCCTGGCCCGCCATCTCGACGGGTTCGCCGCCATGCTGCACAAGGATGCTGCTCGTCCTCAGTGACCGGGTGCCTCGATGCTCGGGTGGCCGTTGGCGGCGGGCGGGGGCAGCCGGGGGACGCTGTCGATCAGCCGTCGCGTGTAGGCGTGGCGGGGAGCGCCGAGCACCTGGGCGGTGTCCCCCCGCTCGACGATCCGGCCGCGTTCAAGCACGGCCACCTCCTGGCAGAGGGCGGCCACCACGGCCAGGTCGTGCGACACCATCACGACCGTCAGCGCGCGGGTCTCCCGGAGCTCGTGCAGCAGGTCGACGACGCGTACGCGGGTGGAGACGTCGAGCGCGCTGACCGGCTCGTCCGCGAGCAGCACGCGGGGCTCGCACACGATCGCCCGTGCGATGGCGATGCGCTGCCGCTGCCCTCCCGAGAACTCCTGCGGATAGCGGCTCGCGGCGTCCTCGGGCAGTCCGACCGCGTCCAGGGCCGCGGTGACCCGGGCGGTCATCTCCTGTCGGAGACCCAGCGACCGGAGGGGTTCGGAGACGATCCTGCCGACCCGCTGCCGGGGGTCGAGCGAGGAGTACGGGTCCTGGAACACCGTCTGCACGCTGCGCCGGAATTCCCGCATCAGGGCCCGGTCACGCGGCGTGAGATCCCTCCCCTCGTAGAGGACCTGTCCGCTCGTCGGCCTGGCCAGCCCGAGCAGCAGGCGCAGCAGCGTGGTCTTGCCCGCGCCCGACTCTCCCACCAGCGCGAGGCTGCGTCCGGGAGTGACGGCGACGGAGACGTCCGTGAGCACGGGGGCCGAGCGGCCGTAGGCGAAGCCGGCGTCCCGCACCTCCAGAATGGGCCGGGTCATGGCGTCCTCCAGTCGAGTGCGCCGTCGAGCCGCCGCGCGCTGCCCACCAGATCCCTCGTGTACGGGTGGCGCGGCGCGTTGACGACCTCGTCGACGCTCCCGGACTCCACCGCCACTCCGTTCTTCAGGACGATGACGCGCTCGGCGATCCGCGAGACGACCGCCAGGTCGTGGCTGATGAACAGCAGTGCCATCCCCCGTTCCTTCACCAGGCCGTCGAGCAGCGCGAGGACGTCGGCCTGCACGGTGACGTCGAGGGCCGTCGTGGGCTCGTCCGCGATGAGCAGAGCGGGGCCGCAGGCGAGGGCCATGGCGATCGCCACCCGCTGACGCTGGCCGCCGGAGATCTCGTGGGGGTAGGCCCGGGCGATCCGCTCGGGATCGGTCAGCCGCACCTCCTCGAGCGCGGCCGTCACCGCCGCGTCCAGGGCCCGCCCGCGCAGCCCCTTCCTGCGCCGGAGCGGCTCGGCCACCTGACGGCCCACTCGCATGAGCGGGTCGAGGGCGGTGAGCGGCTCCTGGAAGACCGTGCTCGTCGCCCGGCCGCGCAGCGAGGTGAGCCGCCGCTCCCCTGCCCCCACGACCTCGGTGCGGCCAAGACTGGGCGCGTCGAACACGACGCTGCCCGAGACGGTCATCCCGGGAGGCGTGAGACCCATGATCGCCAGGGCGGTCATGGACTTGCCCGACCCCGATTCTCCGATCAGGCCCAGCCGCTCGCCCGCGTCGAGCATGAACGACACGTCCGAGACGAGGTCGCGGCCCTCGGGGCTGCGCACGTGAAGCCCTGCCACGGCGAGAAGGGTCGCCCGATCCCCGGTCACCTGGTCCTCCTCCGGGTCGGGTCGGCCACGTCGCGCACGCCGTCGGCGATGAGGTTGACGCCGACGACGAGGACGACGAGCAGGACGCCAGGGGCGATCACCCCTGCCGGGGCGATGAACACGCTCGCCTGGGCCTCCTGGAGCATCCGCCCCCAGGAGGCGTTCGGGGGCGGTGCGCCCAGGCCGAGATAGGACAGGCTCGCCTCCGCCAGGACGGCCAGCCCGAACTGCAGCGCGAGGTTGACCGACAGCGTCGGCCAGATGTTCGGCAGCACGTGTTCGACGACGATCCTGGGCCAGGACGTCCCCGAGGTGCGCGAGGCCGTGATGAAGTCCTGGGCCAGGACGCGCTTGACCAGCACCCGGGTGAGCCGGGCCACGATCGCCGACATCGCCAACCCGATCGCGATGACCGCCGAACCGAGCGACGCCTCTCGCGCGGCGGTCACGAGCATGGCCAGGAGCACGGTCGGGAAGGCGATGAGGATGTCCAGGAGGGCCGAGACCGTGTCGTCGAGCCAGCGGGTGGCGAAGCCGGCGGCGAGGCCGCCCGCGAGGCCCAGGAGTCCGCCGATCAGCACCGACCCCGCTCCCGCCTCCAGGGCGACCCTCGCGCCGATCATGAGCTGGGTGAGCAGGTCCCTGCCGAGCTTGTCGGTCCCGAGCAGGTGAGGCAGGCCCGGGGGCATCAGCCGGTCGCCCGAGGTGTCGTCCGGCGGATAGGGCAGCCAGAAGAACGACAGGACGGCCACGGCGAGGACGAGACCGGCGAGGACGCAGCCGGCGACCAGCGTCGCCGACCGCGGAACGCGGCGACCGGGCGCGCTCATGCCCTGTCCCCGGAGAGGTTCCCGGCGAGCGAGCGGCGCAGCCGCGGATCGATGAGCCGCTGGACGAGGTCGGCCGCGAAACCGATGAGCAGCACGGCGAACGTGCTCACCACCAGGATCCCCTGGATGACCGGGTAGTCGTGCTGCGCGAAGCCCTTGACGAGCATGCCGCCGAGCCCGGGCAGCGCGAACACGCTCTCCACCACGACCGCGCCGAGAAAGGTGGTGGCGAGCTCGATGCCCAGGATCGAGACGACCGGGACCACCGCGTTGCGCAGGCCGTGCCGCCACATCGCCCCGATGAACGACGAGCCCAGTGCCCGCGCCGTACGCAGGTAGTCGCTGCCCAGCACGTCGAGGGTGGCCGACCGGACGTAGCGGATCAGGGAGGCCGACATGACGAGGGCGATCGTGACGACCGGCAGCGTCAGCGAGGTGAGCGCGTCGCCCGGGCTCGCCCAGTCGTCCTGGGGGAACCCCCCGGCCGGCAGCACGCCGAGGTGGAGCGAGAACACCGTGATCAGCAGCATGCCGACCCAGAAGACGGGCACCGCGATGCCGAGTTGCGACAGCGCGCTGAGCACCGAGCCATACCAGGTGCCCGCTTTGTAGGCCGCGACGAAACCGACCGGTACGGCGATCACGACGGCCAGGAGGAAGGCGAGCAGGGTCAGCGGAACCGTCACGACGAGGCGGGCGGCGATCTCGGGGCCCACGGGAAGCGTGCTGACGAACGAGCTGCCGAGGTCCAGCCTCGACATCTCGCCGAGCCACGAGACGAACTGCACGGGCAGCGGCTGATCCGTCCCGATCTGGTGACGGGCGGCCTCGACCTGCTCCGGGCTCGCCCCGACCGACAGCAGCGCGTTGGCGGGATCGCCCGGAAGCAGGCGCAGCAGCAGGAACAGCACCACGGCGGCCAGGAACAGCGAGACGACGAGGAACGCCGTCCGGCGCAGCAGATAGACGGTCATGAGGACGTCACGGACGCGGGCGTCAGCCCCGCCCGCCGCTCTTCTTGATGCCGTACGCGTAGAACTGGGAGTTCAGGCCGTTCAACGGATAGCCCGACAGCGACGAGGACGCCACGACGATCTGCGGGTAGAGGTAGAGCCAGTCGCTGGCCGCGTCGGCGGCGATCTGCTGGTTGACCTTCTTGAGCAGGGCCGTCTGCCCGTCGGCCGTGTCGGACTGCTCGGCCTGCTCGACCCACTTGGCGACCTGCGGGTTGTCGTATCCCCAGTAGAAGTCGGGGTTGCCGTACCAGACCACGTCGCGGTCGTTGACGTGCTCCTGCAGCGTCGCCGCGAAGTCGCGGTTCTTGTAGACCTTGGTGTACCACTCGTCCGCCGTGATCACGTTGATGTTCACGGTGATCCCGACCTTCGCCAGTTCCGACTTCACGAACGTCGCGACGGTCGGGTGGGGGTCGTAGTTCGGCGTGTCGAGCGTGAAGGAGAAACCGTTCCCGTAGCCCGCCTCGGCGAGCTCCTTCTTCGCCAGGTCGGGGTCGTACGGGTTGACCGTGGTGAGGTCCTCATACCAGGGGTCGGTGGGCGGCACCATCGAGCCGATCAGCGTGCCGTACTTGCCCCAGATCGAGCTGAGCAGCTTCTTGTTGTCGATCGCGGAGGTGATCGCCTTGCGGACGAGCACCTTGTCGAACGGCGCCTTGCGGTCGTTGAACGCCAGCAGCAGCTTGGTCGTCGACTGGCCGTCGTTGACCTTGTAGTCCCCGTTGCTCTCGAAGTTCGCCAGCGCGTCGGGGCTCTGCTCGCTGGTCACGACGTCGACCGCCTTGGTCAGCAGGGCGTTGTTCAGCGCGCTCGCGTCGGTGAAGTAGTGGAACACGACCTGCTTGTTGGTCGCCGGGGTGCCCCAGTAGCCGGGGAAGCGCTCAAGGGTGAGCGAGGAGCCGCGCTTCCACGTCCCCAGCGTGTAGGGACCGGTGCCGTCCTCCGTGGTCGTCAGGCTCTTGGCCTGGGAGTTGACGATCCACACGTAGCTGAGGTTGTAGACAAGCGAGATCGACTTGCTGGAGAGCTTCACCGTGACCGTGGAGTCGTCCGGCGTGTCGATGCTCTTGATCACACTGAGGCTGCTCTTGCGGGCCGACTGGGAGTCGGGGCCGGTGACCTTCTCGATGCTGTACTTGACGTCGGCCGAGGTGAGCGGCTTGCCCGAGTGGAACTTCACGCCGCTCCTCAGCGTGAACGTGTACGTGAGGCCGTCCTTGCTGACCGTGTGGTCCTTCGCCAGCAGGCTCTCGACCTTGCCGTCGTCGGTGAGCCTGAACAGTCCCTCGTAGACGTTGCCGTTGAACGCCTCCGTCGTGCCCTGTCCGCCCCCGGCCGTGTTGTCGAGGTTCTGCGGCTCGTAGAGCGACCCGATCTCGATCGTCGCCTCCGGGTCGTACGCCGCCGTCGCCCCGGCGCCGCCCGTGGAGCCGGAGGACCCCGCGGAGCCGGAGGAGCCCGACCCGCACCCGGCGAGGGCGAGCGCGAGGACGAGGGCGGCGCCGATCAGCGACGTCGTCTTGCTGTTCACTGTTTCTCCTGGTCGGCGGCCATGCGGCCACCTGGTTGGTGCAATAGGTGAGGCGGGGGGAGGGAGGGGGGATCAGAAGGAAGTCAGTACGGCCGGAAGCCGTCGCGGAAGACGGGAAGCTTCTCCCCCGCCTCGACGGGCGCGTCCAGCCGGTTCCGCGGCGGGGGCAGCGGACAGTTGAAGGAGGGCGAGAAGGCGCACGGCGGCGCGAAGGCGCGGTTGAAGTCCAGGACGACGCGGCCGCCGGGCTCGGGCTCCACCGTCAGGAACCGCCCGCCGCCGTACGTCGCCGAGCCGTTGGTGCGGTCGCCCACGACCAGGAGCAGCGTTCCCCCGTCGTCGAAGGCGGCCAGGTTGTACGGCGTGCCGTCGAGCGTGAAGGTGATGTCGCCGGGAACGACGTGGTCACGGGTGCCGCCGGCGTCCCGGACGTGCTCGAAGGGCAGCAGGCGCGCGTCGGACACCGGCGTGAAGACGGCCTCGATCACCCACTCGGGAGCGAACGGGAAGACGTCGATGGTCTCGAAGTGGCGGATGGCGGGCGCGTCCGCGTCCCACAACCGGATGCCGTGCTCGGGCTCGCCGGTCGCGATGTGGGCCCGCTCGATCCGCGTCGCCGTGACGCTCGGCGGCCGGCCGGCGAGGGCCTCCTCCGGAGACGTCTCCTCGCCCGGGGCCGGCCACCGGGTCTCCACGAGAGCCAGGTTGCCCCGCGGAGCCCGCACGGAGGCCAGCCGCTCCGCCCGCCACACGTCCCATCCGGCACGGGCGGCTTCGATCGTGGCTGCGGAGGCACGTGGAGACAGGGCGGGAGACATGGCGGTAACGCTCGTTTCGCTAAGATCAGCACCGTTGGCGATGTTTGAGCATTACCCTACAGATTAGGTAGGATTTGCGCTAATTGATCACTTCGCGGTCGCCCGCGGGTCCCTCTCCCATTCGACGAACTGGCCGCTCTCGCCGAGCAGCGCGGTCGCCAGCCACAGGAACACGCCGAAGTCGTCGACCACGCCCACGCCGAGGAGGAAGTCGGGGACCACGTCGATGGGCGACACGATGTAGGCCACGGCCATGCCGAGCATGGCGAGCTTGCCCTTGGTCAGGCCGGGGTAGTCGCCCTTAACCGCGGCGCGGAGCATCCGGGGCACGGCCCGCAGCCGAGCCCCGAATCCCGGCGAGCCGGGCTTGGAGACATCGCGGTAGGCGCGCCAGGTGGCCGCCGCACGTCCTGCCTTCACCATGAGGACACCTCCAGGTGGACACCTCTGCCCGCTTTGCCTTCTGGTTAACGTTCGGCGGCGCCGCCCCGTTCCGTCAGGCTCTCACGGTGGGGCGTCAGGCGCCGGGCGCGAGCGCCCTTACGGTGTCGGCGAGCGGCAGGTCGCCGCCCGGCAGCGGGGCCAGCACGGGCGTGTCCAGCCCGGCGGCCACGTACTCCCGCACCCGGGCCCGGCAGGCCGCGGCGTCGCCGTGCACGACGAGATCGTCCACGACCTCGTCGGGGATCGCCTTCAGCGCGGCCTTCCGGTCCCCGGCCGCCCACGCCTCCTGCATGGGCCGCAGCAGCTCCCCCCGGCCCAGCCACTCGTGGAACGCCGCGTACACCGGCACGGTGAGGTAGGCGGCCAGCAGCCTGCGGCCGATCTCGCGCGCCTTGACGGCGTCCTCGGTCACCACGACGAACAGCCGCGCGGTCAGCTCGGTCTCCGGCCCCAGCTCGCCCCGGACCTTCCATACGTCCTCGGGGGACAGCCAATTGGTGATCGCTCCGTCGGCCTCACGGGCGGCCAGGCGGAGCATCCCGGGCCGCAGCGCGGCGAGCACGATCCTCGGTGGCGTCCCGGGGGCCTTCTCCAGCCGGAAGCCCTTGACGGCGAAGGTCTCGTAGCTCTCGGTGACCTTCTCCCCGGCCAGCGCCGCCCGCAGGAAGCGCAGGGTGTCGCGGACCCGCGCGTACGGCTTGTCGAACTCGCCGGCGTTCCAGTTGCCCACGATGACCGGGGACGACGCGCCGATGCCCAGCACGAACCTGCCCGGGGCGAGGTCCGCCAGCGTGGCCGCCGACATGGCCAGCAGGGCCGGGCCGCGGGTGTAGACGGGGACGATCGCGGTGCCCAGGCGCAGGGACGGCGCCCACTCGGCCGCCAGGGCCAGCGGGACGAACCCGTCCGTGCCGCCCACCTCGGCCGACCACGCGTCGGTGTAGCCCAGTGCGGGCAACTCGGTGATGAGCTCCTTCGACTCGACCGGCGTCTGCCCGAAGAACGGAATCGTCATGCCCCAGCGGTCCACGGCCACCCCTTCCAAGGTCTCGACCTGACCATACCAACCGGACGGTATGGATTCGCGGTCACGCCCGAAGTTCGTGGACCACCTCGATGACCTCCCTGGCCACGCCCTTGATACCGGGCAGATGCGACAGGCCGACCAGCCGGTCGACGAGCGGGACGACCCGGTCGATCAGCCGGTAGGTGCGCGCGCAGCCGGGCGAGTTGTCGTGGACCCAGAACAACACGACCCCCATCCACAGCAGCCACAGCAGTTCGGGAAGCTCCTCGCGCAGTTCGTCGTCCATGCGTCCGGCCGATCCCTCGACCACCTCCCGGTAGAGCGCGACGGCCGACTCGCGGGCGGGCGCCGACTCGGCGCTGAACGGGCTCAGGGGGTTGCTGGGCTCCGCCGCGTGCTTGAAGAACTTCACCGCGAACTCGTGGTAGGGCTCGGAGATCCGCACCCACTCCCGCAGCACTCCCCCGAGCCGCCCGGCGAACGACCGCTCGGCGGCGAACACCTCACGGCAGGCCGCCTCGTGCGTCGCCTGCGCCCGGTCGTAGTACGCCTGGACCAGCTGCTCTTTGGACCTGAAGTAGTAGTAGGCGTTGCCCACCGACACGCCCGCCTCGGCGGCGATGGCGCGCATCGTGGTCGATTCGTACCCCCGCTCCCTGAACAGCCGGAGGGCCGTCTCGACGATCAGCTCCCGTGTCTTCTCGGCCACGCTCGTCACTGTACGGCTCAGGCCCTCATCTGGTCATGAACCGACAAGATGATCCACGGGTCGCGGCAAACCGCCTCGTGGCAGCGCGCCGAGCGGCCTCCGCGTGTGGCATTGAAGACCTCAGCCCCCGTCGTCGACTGAGGAAACGAGGCACTTGGACGTCCGCCCGTCATGGCGGGGGCTGGCCGGCATCGGCACCGCCGTCCTGATCTCCCTGCCCACGCAGAACCACAGGGACCCCGTCCCACCGCCGTCACCGCCGCCCACGGCCGCCCAGGGCACACCGGACACCCCGCGCGTCGAGGCGAGCGGGGAGGTCTCCCTCCCGCCGCTGCTGGCCGGCACGTTCATCGCCACGGTGAAGACCTGGGACACCACGGCGGCGGACGAGCGGATCGGCCACGCGCAGGCGGCCGGCCTGCTGCTGGACGCCGGGGTGCGCCAGCAGTCGACCGGCGACTGCGCCGACCGCCGCCACCGGTACTGCACGTCGCTGGAGGCCATCCGGTATGGCACGCTGATGCGCACCATCGACCTGCGGCGGGACAGCGGCTGCCCGGTGACGATCACCGGCGGCACCGAGACCGGGCACGCCGGCGGCCGTTACAGCCACGGCAACGGCTACAAGGTGGACCTCGCGCACAACCGGTGCCTCGACGCGTACATCACCCGGACCTACCGCTACTGGCGCACGCGCGGGGACGGAGCCGCGTTGTATCGCCCGCCGCCGTCGGACCCGGACCTGCCGTCCGGGTCCGATGCGCGGGGTGACGACGTGTGGGCGGACGAGCCCACCCACTGGGACGTGCTGTTCAGGTGAAGCCTTACCGCCTGACGGGCCTACGCGAACTCGGTGGCGACCAGCGCGGCGATCTCGGCGGTGTTGAGCGCGGCGCCCTTGCGCAGGTTGTCGCCGCACAGGAACAGGTCGAGCGTGTTCGGGAAGTCGAGCGCCTGGCGGATCCGGCCGACGTAGGTCGGGTCGGTCCCCACGACGTCCGCCGGCGTGGGGAACACACCGTTCGCGGGGTCGTCGAGCACCACGACGGTCGGCGCGGCGTCCAGGATCGCCCGGGCGCCCTCGACCGTGACCTCCCGCTCGAACGTCGCGTGGACGGCCAGCGAGTGGGTGGTCACCACCGGGACGCGGACGCAGGTCGCCGAGACCTTCAGGTCGGGGATACCGAGGATCTTGCGCGACTCGTTGCGGACCTTCAGCTCCTCCGAGGTCCAGCCGCCGTCCTTGAGCGAGCCGGCCAGCGGCACCACGTTGAGCACCAGCGGGGCCGGGAACGGCGAGTCGGCCAGGTCGGGCACGGCCTTGCGCACGTCGCCCGCCACGGTGCCCATCGCCCGGTCGCCGGCGACGGCCTCGATCTCGGCGTACAGCCGCTCGGGCCCGGCCACCCCGGCGCCGGACACCGCCTGGTAGGAGGCGACGATCAGCTCGCGCAGGCCCCACTCGCGGTGCAGGGCGCCCATGGCGGCCATCATCGACAGGGTGGTGCAGTTGGGGTTCGAGATGATCCCCTTCGGCCGGTTGCGGGCCTGCTCGGGGTTGCACTCGGGCACCACGAGCGGCACGTCCGGGTCCATCCGGAAGGCGCCGGAGTTGTCCACGGCCACCGCGCCGCGCTCGGCGGCGATCGGCGCCCACTCGGCGGAGATCTCGTCCGGCACGTCGAACATCGCGATGTCGACGCCGTCGAACGCCTCCGGCGACAGCGCCTGGACGACGACATCCTCGCCGCGCACGCTCAGCACCTTGCCCGCCGAGCGCGGCGAGGCGATCAGCCGGATCTCGCCGTACACGTCGGACAGGTCGCGGCGGTTGGTCAGGATCTCGAGCATGACGGTGCCGACGGCACCGGTCGCGCCGACGACGGCGAGGGTGGGCTTGCGGCTCATCGTCCGGTACCTCCGTACACAACGGCCTCGACCTGGTCGGCGTCGAGGTCGAACGCGCGGTGGGCGGCGGCGACCGCGGTGTCCACCTCGTTCTGTCCCACGACGACGGAGATGCGGATCTCCGAGGTCGAGATCATCTCGATGTTCACCCCGGCGTCGGCCAGCGCGCCGAAGAACTTGGCGGTGACGCCCGGGTGGGAGCGCATGCCCGCGCCGACCAGGGAGACCTTGCCGATCTGGTCGTCGTACAGCAGCGACTCGAAGGCGACCTGGTTCTGGATCTTCTTCAGCGCCGTGAGGGCCGTCTGGCTGTCGTTGGCCGGGAGCGTGAACGAGATGTCGGTACGCCCGGTCGCCGCCGCCGACACGTTCTGCACGATCATGTCGATGTTGATCTCGGCGTCGGCCAGCGTGCGGAAGATGGCGGCGGCCTCTCCGACCTTGTCGGGCACCCCGACCACAGTGATCTTGGCCTCGCTCCGGTCGTGCGCGACCCCGGAGATGATGGGCTGCTCCACTTCGGTTCCTTCGCTGTAGGGGTCGGAGACGACCCAGGTGCCTTCCCTCGTGCTGAACGAGCTTCTGACGTGGATGGGCAGGTCGAACCTGCGGGCGTACTCCACGCAGCGCAGGTGCAGGATCTTCGCCCCGCACGCCGCCATCTCCATCGCCTCCTCGTAGGAGATCCGCGGGATCTGCCGCGCGTTGCGGACGATGCGGGGATCGGCGGTGTAGATGCCGTCCACGTCGGTGTAGATCTCGCAGACGTCCGCGCCGAGCGCCGCCGCGAGAGCGACTGCCGTGGTGTCGGAACCACCCCGGCCCAGCGTCGTGATGTCCTTGCTGTCCTGGGAGACGCCCTGGAAGCCGGCCACGATCGCGATCTGACCCGAGTCGACGGCCTCCTGGATGCGGCTGGGCGTCACGTCGATGATGCGCGCCTTGCCGTGCGTCGAGTCGGTGATGACACCGGCCTGCGAGCCGGTGAAGCTGCGCGCCTCGTGACCGAGGTTGGCGATCGCCATCGCGAGCAGCGCCATCGAGATCCGCTCACCCGAGGTCAGCAGCATGTCGAGCTCGCGGCCGGGCGGCAGCGGCGACACCTGCTGGGCAAGGTCGAGCAGCTCGTCGGTGGTGTCGCCCATCGCGGAGACCACCACCACGACGTCGTTGCCCGCTTTTTTCGTCGCCACGATCCGCTGGGCGACCCGCTTGATGCAGGACGCGTCGGCTACGGAGGAACCACCGTACTTTTGCACAACGAGCGCCACTGGAATCTCCAACGAATCAGGACGTGGAGCTCACAGTGTACTTGGGCGCCCCAAAGCGAGACCGGACACGACCAGCATGTGGACGCGGCGCCTTCCTGATCAGACCGCCGTGCCCTCTTCGACCACGTCGAGCCGGGTGTGCGCGACCAGCGCCTGCAGGGCCCGCAGCGCCGCGCCCGCGTGGTTGCCCCAGGTGTTGAAGTAGGAGTACTGCCACCACCACAGCGCCTCGAGCGGGCGGCCCGCCCGGTAGTGCCGCAGCCCGTGGATGAGGTCGGCCGCCACCGCCGTGAGGTCGTCCGACAGCCGGTAGGGGGTGACCACGGTGTCCTTGTAGGGGTCGAACACCTCGGCGTAGTCGTCCACCGGGCCGAGCCGGGCGGCGAGAGCCGTACGGAGGGGGTCGATGTCGGGGTCGTCGCTCAGCGCGGGCTCGACGTTGCCCTGCAGGATCACGTCCTGGGCGGCCCCGAGCTGGGTGCCCGCGAGGCTGACCTGGGCCACCTCCACCAGGAGCAGCGGCAGCGTGGCGTCGCCGCCCTCACCGCCGGCCAGGCGGGTGAGGCCGTCGATGAAGTTCTGCGCGTGTCCGGCGACGCGTGCGGCCAGGTCGTTCCACTCGTCAGACATCCAGCAGCCTCCGTCCTTCAAAAGCGCGGCCCAAGGTGACCTCGTCGGCGTACTCGAGATCACCGCCCACAGGCAGACCGCTGGCCAGTCGGGTCACTTTCAATCCCAGGGGCTTGACGAGCCTGGCCAGGTAGGTGGCCGTCGCCTCGCCCTCGAGGTTCGGGTCGGTCGCGAGGATCAGCTCGGTCACCTGGCCGTCGGCCAGCCGGGTCATCAGCTCGCGGATCTTCAGGTCGTCCGGGCCGATGCCGTCGATCGGGCTGATCGCCCCGCCGAGCACGTGGTAGCGACCGCGGAACTCACGGGTCCGCTCGATCGCCACCACGTCCTTCGACTCCTCGACCACGCAGATGACGTGCGGATCACGCCGCTGGTCCCGGCAGATCCGGCACTCCTCCTCCTCGGCCACGTTCCCGCAGACTCGGCAGAAGCGCACCTTCTCCTTCACTTCGAGAAGGGCGTGCGCGAGCCGCTTGACGTCGGCCGGGTCGGCCGCGAGGAGGTGGAACGCGATCCGCTGCGCGCTCTTGGGACCGACGCCGGGCAGCAGCCCGAGCTCGTCGATCAGGTTCTGGACGACCCCTTCGTACATGCTCTAGAACCCCGGCAGCTGGCCGCCGAGGCCGCCCCCGAGTCCCTGCGCGAGCGGGCCCAGCTTCTCCTGCTGCAGCTCCCCGGCGGCGCGTACGGCGTCCCGCACGGCGGCGAGCACGAGGTCCGCGATCGTCTGCGCGGTCTCCTCCGGGTCGCTCGCGTCGATGGCCAGCGGGCTGATCTCGAGCTCGAGAAGCTCGCCGCTGCCGTTCACGGTGGCGACGACCAGGCCGCCCCCGGCACTGCCCTCGACCTCGGCGTCGCTGAGCTCCTGCTGCGCGGTGACGAGCTGCTGCTGCATCAGCTGAGCCTGCTCCAGCAACTGCTGGAGGTTGACATCCCCTGGATTCACGATGGTTGCGCTCCTCAGCGTCCAGCGACATGTTCGTCGCGACCGAGCCTACGGCGTCCGCCCCGGTTTCCGCACCGGCGCGGTGTGTGTGTTCCGCGCCGGGTCGCGGGCGGACGGACACCGGTTACCCCACCAGTCTCCGTCCATGCGGCGGCCGTCCCTCGGGCGGGGAAGGCGCTCAGGAATGATCGATTTCCTCGATGATGCGGCCGCCCAGCTCACGCTGGATGAGGGCCATGCCGGACAGTTCGCCGACGTCCGCGTCGTCGCTGAGCGGGTCCACGTCGTCGTCCGGGCGGGAGGCCCCGCCCTTACGGCCGGGCACCGTCTCCGGCCAGGCCTGCCGGGGGCCCGTTTGAGCGGCGGCCCGGGCCGCCGAGCGCGCGGCGGCCAGGCCGGGGCTCGGCGCTGATCGCGGGGCCGGGGACGGCGCGTCGTCGTCGTCGGACGGCGCGTCTGGCCAGGTCTCGTCGGTCGTCCCGCCGGACGACACCGCGGGCGCGGGCGCCTTCCGCTCCGGAGCCGGGGCGGCCTGGGGAGCGGCCGGGGCAGGGGCGGGCGTGGCCCCTGTGGGCGGCATCGCCGTAGGAGCCGACGCGGCGGGCGTGGCAGGCGCGGCAGGCGGAGCCGTGGGCGTGGGAGGCGGCGTGGGCGTCTGCGGGCCGGACGGCCCGCGGGTGACGGGGCCGGCCGGGCCGGGACCCGAGCCGCCGACGACGACCTCGACGCGCCAGGTGCCGCCGAGCACGTCGCCGAGCGCGGCGGCCACCACATCGTCGCGCTTGCCCTTGAGGAAGCCCTGCACGTCGCCCGGCTTCTCGAAGCCGACGGTCACGACGTTGCCCTCGACACCGAGCAGCCTGCCCTGGGCGTTGAGGATCATCCAGGCCACCCGCTGGCGGTTCTTGATCGCTTCGAGCACCTGCGGCCAGGCCTGCTGCACCGGCCCTCCGCCCGCGGCGGGCGCCTGGGCCTGCTGCGCCTGCGGAGGCGGCGGCGCCGCCCCGGAGCCGGGCCGTACGGGGGTGGGCCAGTCGTCGGCGCTCCGTTCGGCCGCAGGGGCGGCCTGAGCGGCGGGGGCGGCGGGGGACGCCTGAACCTGCGGAGCCGGGGCCGCGGCGACGGGCGCGGGCGGCGGTGCGGGCTGGGGAACGGCGGGAGCCTGCGGCGCGGCGGCGTACGTCCCGGCCGCGACGCCGCGCTCCAGCCGTTCGAGCCGGGTCAGCAGCGCGGCCTCGCCCTGGTCGGCCCCGGGCAGCAGCACGCGGGCGCACATCAATTCCAGCAGCAGGCGAGGGGAGGTCGCGCCGCGCATCTCGGTCAGACCGGCGTTGAACACCTCGGCCGCCCGGGTCAGCTCGGCGGGGCCCATCGACGCCGCCTGCGCCTGCAGACGCTCCAGTTCGTCGGCCGGCCGGTCGAGCAGGCCGCTGCCCGCGGCCTCGGGGACGTTGGAGAGGATCACCAGGTCACGGAAGCGTTCGAGCAGGTCCGTGGCGAAGCGGCGCGGGTCGTGGCCACCCTCGATCACCCGGTGCACGGCCTGGAACACGGCCGCGCCGTCCCGCTTGGCGAACGCGTCGACCACCTCGTCCAGCAGGTCGCCGTCGGTGTAGCCGAGCAGGGACACCGCCCGCTGGTAGGTGATGCCGGACTCGTCGGCGCCCGCGAGGAGCTGGTCGAGGATCGACAGCGTGTCCCGGGCCGATCCCGCGCCCGCCCGTACGACCAGCGGTAACGCGGCCGGCTCGTAGGGCACGGACTCGGAGTCGAGGATCTCCTCCATGAGCCGGCGCAGGGTCGCGGGCGGCATCAGCCGGAAGGGGTAGTGGTGGGTACGGGACTTGATCGTCCCGATGACCTTCTCCGGCTCGGTGGTGGCGAAGACGAACTTGAGGTGCGGCGGCGGCTCCTCCACCAGCTTCAGCAGCGCGTTGAAGCCCTCACGGGTGACCATGTGGGCCTCGTCGATGATGTAGATCTTGTAGCGCGCCGAGACGGGGGCGAAGAAGGCCCGCTCACGCAGGTCGCGCGCGTCGTCCACGCCGCCGTGCGACGCCGCGTCGATCTCGATGACGTCGAGGTGGCCCGGCCCGGTGGGGGCCAGCGCGACGCAGGATTCGCACTCCCCGCAGGGGTCGGGCGTCGGGCCCTTCTCACAGTTGAGGGACCGGGCGAGGATGCGGGCGCTGGAGGTCTTGCCGCAGCCGCGCGGGCCGCTGAAGAGGTAGGCGTGGTGGATCCGGCCGCTGCGCAACGCCTGGCGCAACGGGTCGGTGACGTGCTCCTGCCCCTTGACCTCGGCGAATGTCCCGGGTCTGTACTTGCGGTACAGCGCAAGACTCATGCCGCCTCCTCGGAGGGTCGACCCGGCCGGCGTACCCGCTAACTGAGAGACCCCTCGCACACCCGCCAGAGCCCGTTTATCCTTGCTGCCTTCCGGCCCTGGGGAGGTTCACAGGATGACGCCGCGCGAGGGGTCCGCTGGACAGTCTAGCCAATCGACGGGTGTGCGCGGGCCGTCGAGACAACAGTCGAAACCACGACGGAAAGTGGGCTAAGCTGTCCGACGGAGGATTCGCCTAGTTGGCCTAGGGCGCACGCTTGGAAAGCGTGTTGGGGGCAACCCCTCAGGAGTTCGAATCTCCTATCCTCCGCGCTTGGTTGAGCAGCAAGAACACGAAGGGCCCGGTCCATCCAGCCGGGCCCTTCGTGCGTCTGGATCTCATCGGCCGGTACCGGTCGTGGCCGGCGCGTGTGTCATCACCAGGGCACCACCCCGGCGTCGTCGAAGAACCCACCGGTCGGGCCGTCGTCCGGCAGGGTCGCAAGCCGGATCGCGACCGCCGCGCCTTGCTCGGGCGTACGGACGCCGCGGAAGCCGTTGAGGTCGGTCGCGCAGAAACCGGGGCAGCCGGCGTTGATCAGGATGTTCGTGTCGCGCAACTCCTTGGCGTACTGCACGGTGACGGCGTTGAGAAATGTCTTCGACGGCGCGTAAGCGACGGCGATCGGGCCCGTCCCATCGCCGGGAGTGGTCTGCCGTGTGAGTGAGCCGACGGTGCTGGACATGTTCACGATCCGGGGCGACGCCGAGCGGCGCAGCAACGGCAGCATCGCGTTGGTGACGCGGATGACGCCGATCACGTTGGTCTCCACGGCCGCCCGCACCGTCTCGAGATCGGCCGTGGTGGGCATCTGTGCCACGCCGCCGGTTATCCCGGCGTTGTTGACGAGCACGTCCAGGCGCCCCGCGCGCTCCTCGATCAGCCCGGCGGCGGCGGCCACGCTCGCGTCGTCCGTCACGTCGAGCGGCACGCCGAACGCGTCGGCACCGGCCGCGCGCAGCTTCTCCACCGCGGCTTCCCTGCGCTCCTCGTCCCGGGCGCCGACGCCGACGCTCCAGCCGAGGGCGCCCAGGCCGGCCGCGATCTCGTATCCGATCCCCTTGTTCGCGCCGGTCACCAGCGCGATCGTCCCTTCGCTCATGCGTCTCATCCTGTCCGCGTCCACTGCCGGACTTCCAACACCGTTTGGGTGAGCATCGATACCTCCCAGGTATCAATCCCCCGCTCCCGGCGAGTACCGTGACGGCATGGAGACGCGTGAGCTGCGGTACTTCGTCGCCGTCGCCGAGGAACTGCACTTCGGGCGGGCCGCGCAGCGGCTCGGGATCGCGCAGCCGCCGCTGTCGCGGGCGATCGGGCAGCTCGAACGGCGGCTCGGGGTGACGTTGCTGGAACGCACGAGCCGCACCGTCACGCTGACCGAGGCCGGGTCGGTGCTGCTGCGCGAGGGCCGTGCGGCCCTCGACGCGGTGGAGGCCGCCGAGCGCCGCACCCGCCGCGCCGCCCTCACCGCGAACGGCCGGCCCGGCCTGGTCCTCGTCACGAAGGCCGGGGCCTCCGGCGATCTGCTGCCGAACCTGCTCGACGCGTACGCCGCCGAGCCCGGCGCGGTCGCCGTCGACGTGCTCCTGTGCGGGCCCGGCGAGCAGGAGCGGCTGCTGCGCGACGGGCGGGCCGACGTGGGTCTGCTGCACCGGCCGTTCGACTCGACGGCCGGGTTCGACGTCGAGGAGCTGTGCGCGGAGGGGCAGGTCGTGGTGCTGCCCGCGGCGCACCCCCTCGCCAGCCGGGCCCACCTGCGGATGGCCGACGTCACCGCGCTGTCCGGCCTGCCCACGCCGCGCTGGCCCCGCACCGACGGCACCTACCCGGACGGCCCCGGTCCGGAGGTTCGCGACCACGCGCAGCTTCTGCAGTTGATCGCGCTCGGCCGGGCCTCGGCGGTCCTGCCGGAGTCGTGCCGGGCTCATCTGCGCCGCGACCTCGCCGCCGTGCCCGTGCTGGACGCTCCGGCGGTGACGACGGTGATCGCATGGCCGCCGCGCAGCCGGTCGCAAGCCATCGCCGGGCTGGTCCGGGCCGCGACCCGCCTCTAGCCGTATCGGCTGGACAGCCGGCGGCCGGGGACAGCAGGGTGGGCCGGATGGAACAGATCGACTTCCCGGAGATCCCGAGCGCGGGCGACCTCGACGTCAAGTGGATCCACGGCTCGGAGTCGGCCAAGCACAACGCCGACCCCGACATCCAGGTGCACCGATACGACGAGCACACGTACGTCATGCGCCAGAACAAGGCGATCAACTACGAGGCGCCCTTCATGTTCCTGATGTTCGGGAACTCCCGGGCCCTGCTGCTCGACACCGGCGCGACGGCGTCACCCGCGTACTTCCCGCTGCGCCGGACGGTGGACGAGATCGTGGACCGCTGGCTGGCCGATCATCCCCGCGAGGGCTACGGGCTCCTCGTCGCCCACACGCACGGCCACGGCGACCACATCGCGGGCGACGGCCAGTTCCGCGACCGCCCGGACACGGTGATCGTCGATCCCGCCGCGGAGCACGTGCGCGAGTTCTTCGGGCTCGGCGACGATCTCGACGTTCCCGGGACCGTCGACCTGGGCGGCCGCGTTCTGGACGTGCTGGCGAGCCCCGGGCACCACAGGTCGGCGGTGACCTTCTACGACCGGCCCACCGGCCTGCTCCTGACCGGTGACACCGTCTACCCCGGCCGGCTGTACGTCGAGGACTGGCCGGCGTTCGGACGGACCATCGACCGCCTGGTGAGGTTCGCCGAGGCCCGGCCCGTCACCCACGTTCTCGGCTGCCACATCGAGATGACCGGCGTGCCGGGCGAGGACTACCCGATCCGCACCACCTACCAGCCGGACGAGCCGCCGCTCCAGATGACGGTCGAGCACCTGCGGCGGATCCGCGACGCGGTGGCGGAGATCGGGGGCAGGCCCGGCGTCCACGTCTATCCCGACTTCGTCGTCTACAACTAACGATCAGATCCAGCTGCGCAGCAGCATCCGGCTCAGCCAGACGTCGTACGGCACGGGCACGGCGGTGAGCACGGGCGACAGCCACCAGAAGTTCACCAGCGCGAGCAGCGTGAACGCGCCCACCACCGCCGCCCCCGTGGACCGCCGCGCGGCAGGCGCGCCCGGCGGCCCGAGGACGAGCCCGCACGCCAGCACGATCGCGAGGATCATGAACGGCACCGCAGGGAGCGCGTAGAACAGGTACATCGTGCGGTCGTCGGCCAGCGCGAAGTAGAACCATGGCAGCCATCCCGCCGCGTAGGCGAGCAGGACGGCGCCGGCCCGCCAGTCGCGGGTCCTCAGATACCACGCCAGCGTCGCGAGCAGCGCGAGCAGCCCGCCGTACCAGATCACGGGGGTGCCGGTCCCGAGGATCGCCTGCGAGCAGGAGGACGCGCCGCACGTGCCGCGGGGCGACTGGTAGAAGAACGCGACGGGCCGCAGCAGCAGCGGCCACCCCCACGGGTCCGACTGGTAGTCGTGGGGCGTGCTCAGCCCCTGGTGGAAGCCGAACACCTGGCTCTGGTAGTCCACCAGCGAGCGAAGCGAGTCGAAGACGAAGTAGGCCCAGCCGTTCGAGGTCGCGCGGTCCCAGTTGCGGCCCCACCCGCCGGCCGAAGCGAACCATCCGGCGAACGACGCGGCGTACACGACGGGCGGTACGGCGCCGAGCCAGGCGAGGCCCAGCGGCCAGTCGAGGCGAACCGCCTGCCGGTACGGCCGCCGCAGGCCGACGGCGCGCCTGGCCCCGCAGTCCCAGACGAGCGTCATGATCCCGAACACCACGACGAACAGCAGGCCGGTCCACTTGCTCGCCGTCGCCGCGCCCAGGCACAGCCCGGCCGCCAGCCGCCAGGGCCGCGGGCCGAGCCGGGGAGCGGGCCCGTTCAGAGCGGAGGTGCGATACCACTCCGTGAGGCGCGTGCGGGCCGCGTCGCGGTCGGCGACCAGGCAGGCGAAGCCCGCGAGCACCCAGAACGTGAGGAAGACGTCGAGCAGCGCGGAGCGCGACAGCACGAGGTGCAGGCCGTCCAGGGCCAGCAGCAGACCGGCGAGGCAGCCCAGGAGGGTCGAGCGGGTCATCCGGCGGGCGGTCCGCGCCAGGACCAGCACGCTGAGCGTGCCCGCGAGCGCGGCGACGCACCGCCACCCGAAGGGCGTGAGGCCGAAAAGCCACTCTCCCGCCCCGATCAGCCACTTGCCGAGCGGGGGGTGGGCGACGTAGGCGGCACACTCCTCGACCGTCCCGCACGTCTTGAACACGTCCGTGCCGCCCCGCGCGAACACCTGGTCGGCGCCGTCGGCGAACTGCCGTTCGACGCCGAACCTGATCAGGGAGTAGGCGTCCTTGGCGTAGTAGAGCTCGTCGAAGACGAGCGCGTGCGGCACATCGAGACGATCGAACCGGAGGAACCCCCCGAAAGCGGCCACGGCCAGCGGTCCGAGCCACCCCCGCCCGCCCGGCATCGGCGGCACCAGCCGGGGTAAGGCGTTCCGAGGCACGCGATGATCCTAACCCGGCAAAACGCGAAGATCAGGGCAAGACAGATCCGGCATGGCGGACCTTCAGGCATGATCACCGCCCTCCGGGGCAGTAGGGCCGGCGAACAACGCAACGCAGTGACGGCAACGCCATCGGGAGCGTCGCAGATGGATTTCGATGACCGAGCGCAACTCGACCCCTCACAGGTAGAGGACGTCGGCGGTGGAGGCGGGTTCCGCGGCGGAGGTCTGGCCATCGGCGGCGGAGCCGCCGGCATCATCGCCCTCATCGTGGCCCTGATCTTCGGTGTCAACCCCGGCAACATCACGGGCGGCGGCGACGAACCCGCCGGCCTGCAGCCGACCAGCGACCTGAGCGCGCAGTGCAAGACCGGCGCCGACGCCGACCAGTCGGAGAAGTGCCGGGTCGTGGGCGTCGTCAACAGCATCCAGAAGTACTGGAGCGAGCAGATCCAGGGGTACACCGGCGCGAAGACCACCCTGTTCTCCGGCGGGGTGCAGACCGGCTGCGGGGCCGCGGACTCCTCCGTCGGCCCCTTCTACTGCCCCAATGACAAGCACGTCTACCTGGACCTGTCGTTCTTCGACGAGCTGCAGTCGCGGTTCGGGGCCAAGGGCGGCCCGTTCGCCCAGGCGTACGTGATCGCCCACGAGTACGGCCACCACGCGCAGGACCTGCTCGGCACGATGAACCGCGTCGGCCAGGACCAGGGCGCGCAGAGCGGCTCGGTGCGGCTCGAACTCCAGGCCGACTGCTACGCGGGCGTGTGGGCCAAGAACGCGGTGGACACCGGCTTCTACGCCAAGCCGTTCACCGACGCCGACATCCAGGAGGCGCTCGACGCCGCCTCGGCGGTCGGGGACGACCACATCCAGGAGCAGGCCCAGGGCAGGGTCAACCCGGACGCGTTCACCCACGGCACCTCCGCCCAGCGGATGAAGTGGTTCACGAACGGCTACTCGTCGGGCGACCCGGCACGCTGCGACACCTTCTCCGGGAGCGTCTGAGACCCCCGGCAGAGGCTCGGGCGCGAACCTTTGCGTCGTCTCCTAAACTACGTACCGTGATCTTTAAGTTGGTCGGTGACGGACGGCCCTACCCCGAACACGGATTGTCGTCACGGGAGTGGGCGCAGATCCCGCCCCGGCAGGTCCGGCTCGACACGCTGGTCACCACGAAGGCGGTGCTGGACCTGCACTCGTTGCTCGCCAAGGACTCGACCTTCTACGGCGACCTGTTCCCGCACGTGGTGCAGTGGAAGGGCGAGCTGTACCTGGAGGACGGCCTGCACCGCGCCCTGCGTGCCGCGCTGCACCAGCGTTCCGTGCTGCACGCCCGGGTGCTGGAGCTGCAGGGCTGAGCCCCCCGTATACGAGAAGAGCCGCCGACCTGCGGAAACCAGGTCGGCGACTCTTTCGTCGAGCGGTGGAGGTGGGATTTGAACCCGACCTCTATCCCCATGCTGATCTGGGTGGATGGGCATCGTAGCTGGGCATGCGTAGACGCAACAAGACGCAACGAGACCAGATGGAACTAGAAGTTACGCGCCGTGCCCCCACGTGGGGGCACCGTCGATCTTGAGTGTCGGCGCGTCCCCACTCTTGGAGCGATCCAGGGTCAGTTGAGACCGTCGAGGGACGCGCGAACGAGGTCAACAGGAGCGGGCGCCGGCCCCAGGCCGAGCGCCTCGCGGATGCACGCGAAGTCAGCCGGATCGAACTCGGCGGCCGCCACGGCTGCGATGATCCGCCGGTCATAGCCCGGCGCATGCACGATGGCCAGGAAGTCCCCGGCCCGCCCCCAGGCGAAGCGTTCCGGTTCAGGCAACTCGCTGCTCTCGGCCACTGCCACCCTGAGTCGATCGTGCATGTTCTCGACAGCCAATGCGCACCTACCCCAAACCGGGCATCCTGGAAATCGCATACTGGCCCCGACAACATCACAGGGTCAACATCTCGAACAAAAGACCGAGGCAACGAAGACATTACGATCTTCGAACGTCGCTACGCGGTCGCTAGATGTTGGCCCCCATGTCGCGCAGCATTCCCCGCAGCAACCGGATCGTCGTACGCTCCGCCTCCTCGCGTTGCTCCGGGGGGAGGTGTCGGATCGCGTCCTTCGCCTCCGCCAGGAACACCTCGAACTCGCCCTCCATGACTGAGCGCGTGTGCAGCTGCTCGCGGGCCTCGCGCGCCCTGCGCTCGTTTACTTCGTTCCCCCACAGCGCGATGTCGTCCCCGCCGAGGATCGCTGGGATCGCGCCGGCGCGTAGCTGATACGCCTTCTCCAGGCGCCGGATCATCGCTCCGGAGAAATTCGTCCGCTTGGCCCTCTCCAGGTCGTAGACAACCCGGTAATCCACGCCGGTGTCGTGCGTGAACTTGCTGCGGTTGCTCCAGTCAGAGTTGAGCTCAACCCGCCTGGCGACTAGCTGCTCTCCCAGGCGCTTCCAGTCGTCTGCGGACCCAGACATGGTTCTCTCCCTCGCCCGTCGCGCCTGTGTGTACAGGTAGGCCCGTACGTACAGCTTGACGATGCCGCGATCGTCGCGGACTCATTAGGACTCCGTCAAGACTCATTGTGACTCGATATCTCCGCAGGTTACACGCGCCTTACCCCTTTGGCGATGCCAGTCAGAACCGCTCTAAATGAGTCCTAACACGAGGGACTCAAGTTGACTAGATATGACTCCAGTCCTAGTTTGTCTCCGTGCCACCCGTGATTACGGTCACCCAGAACGGCCGCGCGATCCGTGCGATCCGGCGCGCCCAACGGCTGACCATCGCCGCGCTCTCCAAGAGGGTCGGCGTCACCGCGCCCTACCTGTCCAAGGTCGAGCGCGAGGTCAAGAGCCCGTCTCTGACCCTCGCCGAGCGCCTCGCCGGCGAGCTGCACGTCGAACTCGGCGCGCTCCTCCGCGAGCCCGCCCCCACGAACAGAAAGTGACCCCCGAAATGGCCACCGCCACGCGCACTCGCCAGAAGACTCGCCAGCCCCGCATGCCGGTGCCTGACCCCGAGGTCCAGCCCATGCTCACGGTCCCCGAGATGGGTCGCATCTTCGGCCTGTCCCGGGCTGCCGCCTACAAGGCCGTGCACACCGGCGACATCCCGAACATCCGCGTCGGCAAGCTGATCATGATCCCCACCGCCGACCTGCGGAAAATGCTCGGCCTCTCCTGAAGAAGAAAGAAGCCCCCGGCAGCCGATTCCGGCGGCTGCGGGGGCCAAATCCCCGAAGGGACAACTCGCATGCCCATTCTCTCCTACGAGGAGCTCCTGGTGCCTCCCCCGCGCTCCGAGCTCGCCGCGTACCTCGACATGGCGCGCTGCGAGTGGCTAGCCGACCACCGCACCGCACAGACCTGCGGTGAGAACGCGTGAGCGTCCACGACACCCTCACCGCCGCCGTGGTGAAGCTGAACCTCGCCCTCCGCGACAACTGCCTGTGGATCTCCCGGTCCAGCGTTGGCGCCCGCCCGTACGTCGCCATCGGGCACGACACCGTGGCGCACATCGACGCGACGATCGCCGAGCTGCGCCGCGCCCGCGCCGCGCTCGTGAGCGAGCTGCGCGACGACGCGCTCCAGCGGGCCGCCCGCATCGACGCCGAGCGGGCCCGGCGCACCGCCCGCGTCCTGACGCCCGACGCGCTCGGCGTCGAGGACCCGGTCGAGACCGGCGAGTCCCGCCACCCCCTGGAGGACTGATGGCCGGCCGCCAGCTCCCGCACCTGCTCACCCTCGCGTTCTCCCGCACCGCCCGGGCCGCCCGCGCCGAGCAGGCCGCGGCCGCCGACCCCACCATCGCCGAGCACACCTCCTGGCTCGGTGACCTGCGCACCGGCGACACCGACGCCGACCGGATCACGGTCGCCCGCCGCCAGATCGCTCTGATTCTCGAAGAAGGAGACCGTTGATCCTCCACCTGGCCAACCTCTGGCCGCTAAACCTCAAGGTGCAGCACAGCAGCACGCGGCGCACCGGAACCATCGTGGCCTGCCCGCCGCGCGACCCGATCGCCGCCGAGTTGCTCAACGGTGCCCAGGCCGCGCACGCCGTCCTCCGCAGCGGCGCGCCCATCGTGCACGTCGACTTCGGCGACGGCGCGCCGTGCTGGTACCGCACCACCGTCCTCCGCAAGGCCACCGACACCAGCGCGGTGTGGCGCGACCAGCCGAGGAGGTGGCGGTGAGCTACCTGACGATCGACCCTCGCACCGGCCTGAGGCGTTCGCTGATCCGCTGGCCCGACGGAGTGCGGCGGCTGCTGGACGGCTGCCGCTGGTGCGGCCACGTCGAGAGCACCCACTCGCTGTTCTGGGTGCCCGCCCGCCCGGGCCACGCGTACGAGCCGCCGACCGCTGCGCAGCGCGCCGCCCGGGCGGCCGCCAACGCCCGGATCGCCAACCTGCGCGTCGAGCCGATCCCGGCCCCGCGGCACGCCGCCCCCACCGGCTACCGGCAGCCGTCCGGCGTCGACACCGGCGTCCTCCTGCGGGTCGTCGAGGGACTGAGGGCCCTGTGAGCGGCGAGACCAAGCGGCGCAACCACGGCCGCGGACACTCCTACCTCCTCGACGGCGAGAAGATCCCCGGCGTCACCACGCTGATCGGCGACGGCTTCCCCAAGTCCGGGCTGATCAACTGGGCGGCCGACACCGTCGCGGCGCACGCCGTCGACAACTGGGACGAGATCGCCGGCCTCACCCCGTCCGAGCGGCTCAAGCGCCTCGCGAAGGCGCACACCGCCGTCCGCGACGCGGCGGGCGTGCGCGGCACCCGCGTGCACAAGCTCGCCGAGGCTCTCACCCGCGGCGAAGAGGTCGACGTGCCCGACGAGCTCGCCGGTCACGTCGAGTCCTGCGTCCGCTTCCTGGACGAGTGGCAGGCGGAGCAGGTGCTCGTCGAGCGGCCCATCTTCTCCCGGCGCTACCGGTACGGCGGGTCGCCGGACCTGGTCGCTGACCTGGCCGATGGGAAGCGCTGGCTCCTGGACTGGAAGACCAACGCCAAGGGCCCGTACGGGGACATGGCGTTCCAGCTCAGCGCCTACCGGTTCGCCGACTTCTATCTCGACGACGAGGGCCGCCAGATCCCCATGCCGGAGGTCGACGAGGTTGGCGTGGTGTGGCTCCGCGCCGACGGATACGACCTCTACCCCTTCGAGGCGGGACCTGAGGTGTTCCGCCAGTTCCTGTACATCGCCCAGGTCGCCCAGGCCTCGAAGGAGTGCCGCGACTACAAGGGCGACGCCCTTCTGCCCCCTTCGGAGGTTGCAGCGTGACCAGCAGCGAGATCGCCGTGCGCGAGGCCGGCACCGTCGCTCCCCAGCGCGACGTCGTCGACGGCTGGAAGGACGTCATCACCGACATCGTCCGACTGGCCGAAACTATCCACGACACCGACTTCGTCCCCAAGGGGCTGCGCGGCAACTACGCCGCGACCGCGGCCGCCATTCTGGCCGGTCGTGAGGTCGGCATCGGGCCCATGACGTCGCTGCAGCACATGTACGTCGTCGAGGGCAGGCCGACCATGTCGGCGAAGCTGATGCGCGCCCGCGTCCTCGCCGCCGGTCATGACCTGGTCTACGAGGAGAACACCATCACCCGCTGCCGGGTCAGGGGGCGCCGCCGCGGCGAGCAGGCGTGGACGACCGTCGAGTGGACCATGGACGACGCCAAGCGGGCCGGGCTGGCAGGCAAGAACACCTGGCAGAAGTACCCGCGCCGGATGCTCCAGGCCCGTGCGACTGGCGAACTGTGCGACATCGTCTTTCCCGACGTGGTCGCTGGTATGGCCGTCACGGAAGAGGCGGAGGACGACGCCGGCGACTACGCGGGCGTGGTCGACGAGGCGGCCGAGCAGCAGCCGACGAAGCGGCGTACGGCGCGGCGCCGAACGGCGGCCGCCACCCCGCCGCCCGCTCCCGAGCCGGAGCCCGCGGCGGAGGGCGTCACCGCGGTGTCCCCGGCCGAGGCGAGGGAGGCGCCGCGCGCGCAGGTGCCGGAGCCGCCGCTGCCGGGCGAGCCCGGGTTCGAGGACACGCTGCCCGGCATGCCGTCGGCGCCGGAGGCCGAGGAGCCGCAGCGGCCGCCGGCGGCCGCGCCGGAGCCGTTGACGCGGCCGCAGTCGCGGAAGATCCACGCCCTGTTCAACCAGATCGGCTGGAGCGACCGCGCCGACCGGTTGCGCGCGTCGTCGACGATCGTCAACCGCGAGCTCAACTCGTCCGGCGACCTGACGAAGGACGAGGCGGCCGTGCTGATCGACACGTTGGAGCGGGTGATCAACGCGGGCCCGGATCCGGATGTGCGGCTCGGCGAGTTGCTGGCGGATATCCGCGACGCCGCGGTGGATCCGGAGGCCGACGAGGACGCGCCCGACGGCGACGAGCCGGTGGACGCGGAGGTCGTCGACGACCCGGAGAGCGAGGACCGGTGACCGGCCCGGAGAACTACGCCCAGGCTGAGGCGCTGCTGGAAAGCGCGGCTCGCGAGAGGATCGGCAGCACTCAGGAACGTTACCTGCTTGCTGCCGCTCAGGTGCGCGCGACGCTCGCCCTGGCCGCCGCGACCGCACTCAACGACCACGAACACGTTGGCGACGACGTGAGCGTCGGCGGCCTACCGATCGAGGACTGGAAGGCGTGGCGCGAGGTCGCTGGGGTGAAGGGCGGCGAGGGCCAATGACGTCCACCGAGATCGCACTCCGGCACGTCGTCAGGTTCGGGCCGTACCGCAACCTGGTGGAGATCCCGCTCGCGGTACCGCTGCCGAAGAACAGCCTCGACCCCCGGTACGCCGCGTGCGTCGACCACCGCACCGCCTGCGACTGCCGCGAAGCAGGCTTCGCCGAGGAGCGCGCCGAGTACCGGGCCGAGCTGGACGAGGTGCGCCGGGCGTTCGAGGAGATGCTGACCGGCCACGCCACGTGGGTCGAAAGCGCCGACGGCCGCTGGGACGAGCGCTTGCAGTGCAAGTGCACCGGCTGCCAGATCGCCCGCCGCCTGCACTTCGGCTACGGCAACAGCGTCGTCATCATCACCCAGCAGACGGGCCCGCGTCGACCGCTGCCGCTCTTCCCCATCGGAAGCGAGGTGCCGTTCTGATGGGCTTCTTCGGTAAGTCCCGCGCGCAGCTGCTCCTCGACCACCACGCCGAGGTTGAGGACCTCCGCCGGATCATCGCCGACCAGGCGGCCGAGATCGGCGCGAGGTCCCGCACCATCGCCGACCTGCTTACCCAGGTCGCCGAGGCGGTGAACGAGCGCAGCGCTGCGCTCGACTACGCCACCCGCCTCCGGATCGGGGCGCTCGGCCTGGCCACCTCCTGGAACCGGATCGGCCACGCGGGCAACTACCGCATGGCTGCGGCCGAGCTCCACGGCTTCATGGAGCAGCTCGGCGTGACCGAGCCGGCCGACCGGCCGCCCCTCACGGTCATCCCGGGCGGGAGCGGCACGTGAGGCAGCTCGACCTCGTGACCTCGGAGGGCGCGGCCTACCCCGCGCCCTCCGGGGCCCCGCTCGTCACGATCACCGCGTACGGCACACCAGCCGGGCAGGGGCGGATCTCCTACAACCCTGCCGGCCGCGGCTACTACGCCAACGACAAGCAGCTGCGGCCGTGGCGCAACGCGATCCGGGACGCCGCGATGGAGGTCCTCGGCACGCACGAGCACCAGCCGCCCACCAGGGAGCGCAAGGGCCGCTCCGGGCCGTGCGTGACCTGTGGGGTGCCTCGTAAGGACCACGGGCACCTCAAGGGCGCGTACGTGGTCCTGATGACCGTCACCCTGCCGCCGCTCGCCTCGCCCCGGGCCCTCCCAGTCACCAGGAGTTCCGGCGACTGGGACCACCACGGCCGCGCGATCGGCGACGCGCTGACGCAGGCCTCCGTATGGGCCGACGACTCGCAGGTCGTCGACGGCCGAGTCCGCAAGTTCTACCCCGGGCACCCGCTCGCCCTCGACCGGCCGGGCGCCGTAATCCAGATCTGGAGAGTCTCATGAAATGGCCGTGGCAGTGGGCGGAGGCCGCCCCGCTGGTGGACGCGACGGCGGACGAGGACGAAGACCCCTGCGGCTGCCAGGTGCTGATCGACCAGCTCCACCAGCACGCCGGCCTCTTGCGTGAGGACCTGGCGCAGGCTGACCGGGCGTTGAAGGAGCAGGCCGAGCGGTACGAGGCCCGCATCGCGTCTCTGACCCGACAGCTGCGCGACGGCACGCCGTTCGGCGAGCGGGAGGAGATGCTCCGCACGCAGGAGACCAACACCCGCCTCATGCAGCGCATCAACGACATCACGGAAGGGGCGGTGACCCTCTGATGGGCTGGGCATCCGCCGGAGACGTCTTCGACCCCGTCGCGCGAGCGCTGATCAACGCGGGCGCCGCCCCGGAGATCAAGCGCCGCGTCTGCAGCGCCCTCATCAAGGCCCTGCAGGGGCGCGGCTGGGACACCGAAGGCGAGAGCCTCGGCGAGTTCGACCACGACCCCTCCATCGTCGCGGCCTTCCGTGAGCACGGCATCGTCCAGCCCTGCGCGGACGAGGCCGGCCCGAAGGGCGCCAGCTGGTGCGAGCGCGAGCGCGGCCACGACGGCGACCACGACGACCAGCTTGGCCACACCTGGCCGCAGACAACCGGAAAGGACGGCGACTGATGCCGGACATCAAGCTCGACAGCAAGCTGACGAAGGCCATCAGGCGCCTGCTGGAGCCGTACGAGGCCCGCCTCGGCAAGCTCGGCAACAACGTCGTCGCGATCGTCGAGCTCACCAGCGTGAAGCGCGTCGACGTCACCCCCGACGTCGAGGCGGCCCCGGCCGCGTACCTGCGGATCACGGGGCTGGAGATCGCCACGCGCGACCAGGAGGACCACCTGCGCCGCGCCCAGCGGGCGATGTATCAGCTGAGGACGGCGCGCGGCACCCTCGACGAGATCCACTCGGCCGAGGACGCCAAGCGGCAGCTCAACCTGCTGCCGCAGATGGTGGCGGAGGGGGACGACTGATGCCGATCACCACCCTGCAGCAGCTGCACGACGCCACCCGCAACGCCCTGGACGGGGCCGGCGTCAACGCGGGCGTCGTCAGCGACGCGCTCTACTACGCGGACCTGCAGATCATCCCGACCGTGAACGACGACCGCTACTGGCGGCTGCTCGTCAACGGCGTCGACGAGCAGCGCGTGATCGACAGCGAGGATCTCCCGCGGGAGCTCGCTCTCGTGCTGGCCGCGAACCCGGGCATGCCCGTGATGGTGCGCCTGGCCCTCGAGGAGGAGGCGCACGCTTACGCGCTGCTCGGCGCGGTCGGGCTGCGGGAGCTGGACGAGAAGCGCCGGCGGGAGGACGCGGCGATCGCCGAGGAGCTCGCGGCCGCGCTCACCGCCGCGCTCGGGAACACCGATGGGTGAGCTGCCCGCCCTGTTCGACGTCGAGCAGCCGGCCGCGCCGCCCGCCCCGAAGGAGTCGGAGGGCGTGCGCCGGACGAAACGGCAGGCGGCACTCCTCGCCGCCGGCCGTCACCCGCTGACCGTCGTGCTCACCCGGCCGCTGCGTCTACACCCGGAGGCCGCGCCGTACAACGACCGGCAGGCGCCCGGCCGCCGCTGCGGCAACTGCGCCTTACGGCAGAACAACGCCTGGGGCTACCCGAAGTGCACCTTCGGCAACGGCGCCCGGGCCAGCCACGGCACCGCCACGGACGTGCGCGCGTTCTGGAGCGCCTGCACCGACCACCAGTGGAAGGGGGAACCGTCCGATGCCGAGTGAGCCGCGCCGCGCGACCAACGAGCTGCTGAGCCTGCTGTCCCACACCCGCCCCGACTGGCGGCAAGGCGACATCCTCCAGGTCCTCCGCCACCTCGAACACCAGGGCTGGCCCTGGCCGCGGATCCTCACCCTCTTCCCCAAGGTCGCGGCCGAGGCCAACTCCCGGCCCGGCGACGTGATCGGCGCCTGGCGCCACCCCAACTACAGCTCCGGCCGCCCGCCCACAGACGAATACCTCGCCGCCCGGCAGGCCCTCCCCCGGCACGAGTAGGAGCCACGACCACACGTAGACGACCCCGAGCCCCGCCCGGCCGACCAGACCCGCGCCGGGCGGGGCCTCCACCTTGCTCACACACCGCCTGACCAACTGGGAAACGGAACACATAGATGCCCGTCAGGTTCCAGGTTGACCCCGACTTCTACGACCACCCCAAGGCCATCGGGATGTCCGATGCCGCCACGGCGCTCTGGGTGCGCGCTGGCTCGTACTCCGCGGCGAAGCTGTCTGACGGCTTCATCGCCGATCACGTGCTCGCGTTGCTGTCCAGGACGCCGGAGGAGGCAGCCGACGAGCTGGTGCGCCGCGGGCTGTGGAAGCGCTGCCGGGGAGGCTACAAATTCCACCAGTGGAGCCCTCGCAACCTGACCAGAGCACGCGTTGAGGCCGACCAAGAACGCGAGCGGGAACGCAAGCGCAGAGACCGCGCCAAGAACGCAAAAACCGCTGAGAGAAGCGCGAAGCCGCAGGCCAGGCCCGGAATTGTCCGGGCGGAATCCGACCCGACTCCGGACGGAATCCAGGCGGAATCCGACCAAAGTCCGTCGGTGTCTATGTCTGTGTCTATGTCTGAGTCTGTGTCTAAGTCGTCGTCTACGCGCCGCACCGCGCACGAAGACGACGACGACGACCAGACCCAGCGGATCGACCAGAAGATCACCGACCTCCTGCAGGACCTGACCGGCCGGACCGTGCCGCCCGAATGGGCGGCCCGCGTCCGCCGGCAGCTCCTCGACGGCCGCGACGTCGACAAGCCCATCGCCTACATCACCCGGGCCCTCCGGGAACGGCCCCGCGACTACCTGCCGCCGTCGACGCCCGCGGCCAAGCCCGTGCCGCCGGTGCCCCCGCTCGGTGAGCGCGACAACGGCGACACCAACCGGCGCGGCCGCGCACTCGTCGAGCAGGCCCTCGGCCGCCGCGCCCCCGCCGCGGACGGTGAGGCTTGACCATGGCCGTCCTCGTCCGCTGCGGCTGCTGCGGCCGCCCCGTCCCCGACAACGCCTACGTCTGCCCCGGCTGCGCCTCCGGCCTGCACGAGCACCTCGTCCGCCTCACCGGCGGAGGCCTCGCTGACGAGCTCGACACCGCGCTCGCCCGACAGGCCAAGCTCGGCGGGGGCGGCGGCCGCGGCGGCGCCGAGCAGCCCTTGCCGTACGGCTACGCCGCCTCTGAGGCGCTGTACGTGCTGCGCAGCACGCTCGTCGGGTGGGTGCGCGTCCTGGAGGGCGACCTGCGCCCGATCGGCCCGACCTGCCGCACCGGGTGTCTGCACGGCTCCTGCAGGCTCATCACGGCGCGCAACCCACCGGCCGACACGCTGCCCGCCATGGCCGGCTGGCTCGCCAGCCGCGCCGAGACCCTCCGGCACATGCCCGAAGGCCCCGACGCCGTCGATGAGCTCACCGCGGCGATCGTCAACGCCGAGGCCGTCGTCTGGCCGCCCGGCGACCACGTGTACGTCGGCCCGTGCGCCGGCGAACACCACGGCGCGCCCTGCGGCGCCGACCTGTACGCGCCCCCCGGCGCGGCTCAGGTGACCTGCAGGGCGTGCGGGGCGACCTACCGGGTGCACCAGCGCCGCCAGTGGCTCCTCGGCGAGGCTGAGGCCGTCCTGGGGACCGCGACGGAGATCGCCCGGGCCGTGACCAACCTCGGCAGGCCCGTCACGCCCGAGCGGATCCGGCAGTGGGCACACCGCGGGTGCCTGCTCGCCCGCGGCCGCGACGCGCGCGGGCGGCCGCTGTACCGCGTCGGCGACGTGCTCGACCTGGCGGCCGGCGTGCTGCCCATCCCGGCCGGGCCCGCGTGCGCCGAGTGCGCGCACGGGTCCTGCCGGACCATCCGGGCGCGGCGGTGACCTACTCGGCCGCGTCCTCGTCGCCCTTGCCCGGCCAGTGCGGGGCGAGGGCGGCGAGCGCGCCGTCAGGGTCGGCGATGAGGGCGCGCTGGCAGGCCTGCAGCAGCGCGTCCATGGTCAGGCCGCGCTCCCTGAGCAGGGCCATCGCCTGCGCGTGCTCGTCGGGCTGGGGGCGGAAGGCCTTCGCGGGGAGGCGGTGCACGTTGGGCATGGGCCCATCCTCCCACGGTGGCTTGCCACCTGTCGATGGGCGTGCTAGCGTGGTGGCTAGCCACCGAGACCAGGGAGGACACCATGACCCGCGAGCAGCTCACCGCCCAGATCGTCAACGCCATCGACAACCCCGCCCGCGCCTACGACCTCATCGAGCACCTCTGGGAGATGGCCCGCCAGGACGGCATGAACGACCTCGTCATCGACCTCTGGGACGCCAAGGAGCTCACCACCGACGCCGTCGAGTTCGCCATCGAGAACAACGGCGTCACCGACCCCCGCCGCTGACCACCGGCCCGCCCCCGCGCGGGCCGCCCGCAGTCCCCGAAACCGCCCCTGACCAGCACATTTGCGAAGATCATCCGAACCTGTCACGCTGAAACCCTGCGGAGACACCTATGCCCGCAGGTCAGAGCCCCGCCACCGCGCGGGGCTTCGTCATGTCCAGGGGGTGAGCATGTGCCGCGCCCCCTCGACCCCGACAAGCGCGCCGCCATCCTCGACGACATCAAGGCCGGCCACGCCCGCAACGTCATCGCCCGCGAGCACGGCGTCAGCGCCGGCACCGTCACCAACATCGCCAGAGCCGCCGGGCTGACCCACGCCTTTGACCGGTCAGCCACGAAACGCGCGACCGAGGCCGCCCAAGCCGACGCCGCCAGCGAACGCGCCACCCTGGCCGCCGAGTCACTCGCCGCCGCCCGGGCCGCGCTCCGCCGCGCGCTCGCCGCGCTCCCCGAGGCCTCCGCCCGCGACGCCGCCGTCTCCTACGGCATCCTCGTCGACAAGCACCGCGCCCTCGTCGACATGGACCGCGACCCCGAAGGCCTGGCCGCCGTCGACGCCTGGTTGAGAGGGATCACAGGGCAGTGATCATCAACCCGCTCGTCGGCAAGCAGCGCGCCTCGTTCGAGCTGTCCACCGCGCGCCTGAACATCTGGGACGGCTCGGTCCGCTCGTCGAAGACGATCAGCAGCCTCATGCGGTGGCTCAAGTTCGTCCGCACCGCGCCGCCCGGGCCGCTGCTCATGGTCGGCAAGACCGAGCGCACCCTCAAGCGGAACATCATCGACCCCCTGATCGAGATGCTCGGCAAGCAGCGGTGCCGCCTGGCCGCCGGCGCCGGAGAGCTCCACCTCCTCGGCCGCAAGGTGTACATCGCCGGCGCCTACAACGAGGGCAGCTCAGACAAGATCCGAGGTCTCAGCCTGGTCGGGGCGTACGTCGACGAGGCCTCGACGATGCCCGAGTCGTTCTGGGTCATGCTGCTCACCCGGCTCTCCATCCCGGGCGCGCAGCTGTTTGCCACCACGAACCCCGACGGCCCACAGCACTGGCTCAAGAAGAACTACCTCGACCGGGCCGCGCTCCACCTCGACCGCGACGGCCAGCTCCACCGCCACCACGGCGACGACCGGCTCAACCTCCACCGCTTCTCGTTCCAGCTGGCCGACAACCCCAACCTCACCGCCGAGTACGTCGCCGCGGTGTCCGCCGAGTTCACCGGACTCTGGCACCGCCGGCTGATCCTCGGCGAGTGGGTCCTCGCCGAAGGCGTGATCTACGAATCGTGGGATCCCGCGCGGCACGTCGTCGACGAGCTGCCCGGCATCACCCGGTGGATCGTCATGAGCATGGACTACGGCACCACGAACCCGTTCCACGCCCTGCTGATCGGCCTCGGCGTGGACAGGCGGCTGTACGTGGCGCACGAGTGGCGCTGGGACTCCAAGAAACAGCGCCGATCGCTCACAGACGCCGAGTACTCCGCGCAGGTCCGCGCGTGGGCCGAAGGCCTCGGCATCCGGCCCGCGTACACCGTCATCGACCCCTCGGCCGCGAGCTTCCGCGTGCAGCTGCACCGCGACGGCTGGTCGTCCGTGCTCGCCGACAACGAGGTCGTCGACGGCATCCGCGACGTCGCCTCACTGTTCGCCACCGGCCGGCTCCTCGTGTCCGACCAGTGCCCCGAGCTGATCGCCGAGATCCCCTCGTACGCGTGGGATCCCGCCTCGGCCGAGAAAGGCGAGGACAAGCCGATCAAGGTCAACGACCACGGCGCCGACGCCCTCAGGTACGGCATCCGCACCACCCGGGCGATCTGGCACGGACAGCTCGCCGAACCCGAGCTCACCGCCGCCTGACTCGTCAGTAGCTTGCGGGAAGTCGGCTTCTCGTGCCCAACCCTCGACCCCTTCCGGGAGACCTTCATGCCCAAGCCCGAGGACCGTCGCCCGTACCGGCGCCAGTCTGAGCCTGGGGAGACCAAGACCGTTATCAACACCTCGCCCGATGGACGTAGGTGGCGGCTCGATCTCCGTCAGGTCGGCTGGCACGGCCAGTCCGGCGCGTTCTACGCGCTCGGGGAATCGCCGCACCTGTACGAGACGGGGTCTTACTCGCCGTTGTGGCTGATCGCGCACGCCGACGAGATCGACGAGGACGGCAACCCGCTCTGATGGCTAAGGCGATCCTCACGATCTACGGCCAGGTCGGTGACGGCCCGATGCACAGCCTCGCCGCCGTCGACATCGAGAGCCTGCGCGCGAACGCCCGCCCCCTCGTCGCCGAGCTGTTCCACCAGCTCGCCGCCGCCGTCGAGGACACCGCCGGCGACAGCGAGCCGGAGAACAGCGGGAGCGCTACGGCAGACGCGTGACGCCCTCGACCAGGGCGCTGCGGACGCTCTTCACGACGTCGTTGCCGACGTAGAAGACGTGGAACCCGCGCTCAGGCACCACACGCTCCGCCTCGACCGTCTCCCGTCGGCGGGGCGACCTCCACAGAATTTCGAACTTGAGCATTTCCGGAAGCCTTTCTCGGCTCGAATTACTGGACCCTTCAATTGTCCGGGAATGGCTCGCCGAAATGTTAGTAGTCCGCATCGTCGCAGGTAGGAGGACTGATGCCGCTGCCCAGCGGCGGCAACTGGCCGCCCAAACCGCTCGCCGACATCTACGCCCAATACGAGGTCCTCGACGCCTGGTATCGCGGCGACGCCGACCAGCTCACCACGATCTACCGCAGCCAGGCCGACAAGACCCGCCCCGCGAACCGGCCCTCGCAGTACCGCGGCGGCCTGCTCGGCGCGGCCGCCCGGTTCTGGTGGGGGCAGCCCACCCCCGAGGGTGAGCGCCGCACGAAGCTGCACGTGCCGATCGCGAGCGACCTCGCCACCATGTCGTCGGACCTGCTCTTCTCCGAGCCTCCGACCATGACCGTCGAGAACCCCGAGACGCAGAAGCGGATCGAGGAGCTCGTCGAGGAAGGCCTCCAAGCCACCCTGTTGGAGGGCGCGGAGGTCGGCGCGGCACTCGGCGGCTACTACCTGCGGACCGTGTGGGACCGCGACATCGCCGAACGGCCCTGGCTCGGCACGGTGCACGCCGACGCCGCCGTGCCCGAGTGGCGGTGGGGCCGACTGTGGGCCGTCACGTTCTGGCGGATCATCGAGCAGGACGACAAGGGCAAGTGCCTGCTGCACCTCGAACGCCACGAACCCGGGTGGATCTACAACGGCTTGTACCGGGGCAACCCGGGCGAGCTCGGCGACCAACTGCCACTCACCGCGCACCCGGAGACCGAGCGACTGCAGCCCGCGATCGAGACCGGCCTCAAGCAGGCGACGGCGAACTACATCCCGAACATGAGGCCCAACCGGGACTGGCGCAGGGTGCCCGCCGGCGCGCCGCTCGGCCGGTCCGACTTCACCGGCGCCGTGCTCGGCCTCATGGACGCCGTCGACGAGACCTGGTCGTCATGGATGCGCGACATTCGTATCGGCAAGGGCCGGCTGGTCGTCCCGAAGGAGTACGTGCAGAACCTCGGCCCGGGCCAGGGCGGGGCGTTCAGCCTCGACCGCGAGGTGTACGAGGCGATCGACAGCGCGCTGCCGGGCGAGGGCATCAACATCACGGCCACGCAGTTCGCGATCCGCGTGCAAGAGCACCGCGACACCCAAGCCGAGCTCCTCTCCGCCATCCTCCGCGCGACCGGCTACTCGGCGCAGTCCTTCGGGCTGAGCGGCGACGTGGCGATCACCGCGACCGAGGTCGCCGCGAAAGAACGCCGCAGCCTCGTCACCCGCGGAAAGAAAGCCTTGTACACGGCGCCCGAGCTGGCCAGCTCCGTCGAGACGCTGCTGCAGCTCGACAACAAGCTGTTCGGGTCGAAGATCGTGCCGGAGCGGCCGACCATCGTGTTCGGCGACAGTGTCTCGCCGGACCTCATGCAGCTCGCCCAGACCGCGAACCTCATGCGGCAGGCCGAGGCCGCCTCGGACGAGACGCTCGTCCGCCTGCTGCACCAGGACTGGGACGAGACGGAAATCATGGCCGAGGTGGCGCGGATCGCCGATCAGCGGCCGCAGCCGGTCCCCGACCCGTTCGCGCTGCGCCCGGATCCGGCTGAGGATCCGAACGCGCCGCCGGCCGACGGGCAGGACGGCCCGCCCGGGGAGTAATGCCTGGTCAGGGGCCAACTATAAACTCTCGCTTTATAGTTCGAGGGGGTCGTCGTGGCCGTCGACCAGGACCTCGTCGACCAGATCACCAGCACCATCGCCGACCTCTACCGCGAGGTCGAGACCGCGCTCGTCAAATCCGTCGCCCAGCGCCTCCGGCAGGATCCGCCGCTGCCGTCGCCGTTCCAGGAGGCGAAGCTCGACGCCGTCCAGGCGCTGCGCCGCTCGGCGCAGACGATCCTCGCCGCCCTGCAGGCGACCCGGGCGAAGGTGATCCGACAGGCCGTCGCCGACGCCTACCGCCACGGCCAGGGCGCCGCGCTGGCCGACCTCCCCGAGAGGTGGTTCCCCCGCTCCGGCATCGGCCAGGCGTCCCGGCAGGCGATCGCCGAGCAGCTGCCCAACGCCGCGGTGATCGAGAACATCGCCGCGGCGCTGCACCGCGACCTCGGCCGGGTGGACGGCAACATCTTGCGGGCTCCTGTGGACGCGTACCGCGCGGTGCAGGCGGGCACGGCCGCCCGCATCGCGTCCGGTGCGTACACCAGGCGTGAGGCGTCACAAGCCGCGTGGCAGCGGCTGATCGACCGCGGGATCGTCAACTTCACGGACCGGGCCGGCCGCGTCTGGCGGCTCTCCTCCTATGTGGAGATGCTCGGCCGCACCAACATCCAGCGCGCCGCCGTCCAGGGGCAGACCGACCGGCTGCAGAGCATCGGCATGGACCTGGTCATCGTGTCCAACGCTCCGCAGGAGTGCTCGAAGTGCCGGCCGTACGAGGGCAAGATCCTGTCCCTCGGCGGCCAGGTCGGCAAGGTGCAGGTGGAGCACGCCACCCGCGACGGCGTCATGGTCGAAGTCGACGTCGTGGCCACGCTCGACGAGGCCCGGGCCGCCGGGTTCCAGCACCCCAACTGCAGGCACAGCGTGTCCGCCTACCAGGCCGGGATCACGAAGATTCCGACGAACACGGAGGACCCGGAGGGCGACAAGGCGAGGCAGAAGCAACGCGCCCTCGAGCGGGAGATCCGCGCCGCGAAAGAACAAGCCGAGGGCGCGCTCACCCCCGAGGCGAAGAAGGAAGCCAACCGGAAGGTCAGGGCGGCGCAGGCCAAGCTACGCGCCCACCTGGCCGAGAACCCCAAGCTCAAGCGGCTCAGGTATCGCGAGCAGATCGGCGCCGGCAACCTGCCGAAGGCCGGCGGCCCGCCCGGCGGACCCGTCGGCGACCTGCAGCCCCCGGTGCAGCCCACCCTCGACGGCGGGCCAGCCCCCCGGTCCGCGGCCGCGTCCGTGCCGGAGCAGCCCCCGGCGCGGCCGCGCGCCGCGTCTGGGCAGGCCTCGCTTGACGACCTGGCCGCGCAGCAGCGCGCGGCCGAGGACGCAGCGCGAGCCCGACGCGAAGCCGAGGAGGCGGCAGCCAAGGCGCGACGCGACGCCGAGGCCGCAGTCGCCCGCGCCCGCAAGGCGGCAGAGGAGCGGGCCCGGCGCGAGGCCAACCGGCCGCGCATCGGCGACCTCATCCCCACCGACACCCGCAACGTGTCGGCCGAGGAGCGGGCCCGGGTACAAGAGGCGTTCTACAAGGTCTTCCGCACTGAGCACGCCGGTCTACGCGTCGAGCCCGAAGGCATGGGGATGCTGCGGCGGCTCGGCGACGACTCGGTCATCATCTCCTCCGCCATCAAGGACGCCGCCGGCCGCGAGGTGGGCGCCGTCGAGCGGGTGTTCTTCCGCGACGGCGAGACCGGCACCCTGTGGGTCGAGCACTCGCTCCTGACCCTCCACAAGAGCGTCAGGGGCCAGGGCTTCGCCAGCGAGTTCAACGCCTACCTCGAACGCTGGTATCGCCAGTCCGGCGTCGAGCGGATCCAGGTGCACGCCGACATCGACGTCGGCGGCTACACCTGGGCCCGGCACGGCTTCGACTGGGCGGACGAGGAGACGGCCGAGGCGATGTTCGAGGGCTTCGAGGAGTTCCTCGACGAGCACCGTAACGACCCTGCCGCGGCGGCCGCCCGGGATATCCTGCGCAGGGCGAGGGAGGAACCGTTCGGCAGCGAGCGGTACCCCACGCCGTACGAGATGAGCCAAGTCGGCCGCACCGACGGCGCGACCAGCTGGCTCGGCAAGGCGTACATGCTGGGCTCGGACTGGCAGGGAGTGAAATGGCTCCGGTGAAACCGACGAGGCCCTCGGCCGAGCGGATCGCCCGCCTGGCCGAGCTCGCCGACCTGCACACCGACTGGGAACGCAGGCACCTCGACCAGGCGGCATTCCGCCCGGAGGGTCGCAAGGAAGGCTCGGACTATCAGCAGCACTACCTCGACGTGAACCCGCCCGTCGAGGCCGAGGACGAGTTCCACCGCCTCGCCGAGCAGGTCATGGAGCTGGGCACCACGCCTTGACGGCCTTGATGACCTGACGGGCCTGCGCCGTGGTGATCGACGCGTTCCCGCCGGACAACTCCTCGACCGTGTACCGCTCCAAGCTCATGCCGCCGGCCGGGTTGTGGATCCGCTCGCACACCCGTGACGCTCGGCGGATCGCGCGGTCCTCGTTGGCCACCAGGCCCGGATCGATCCGCTCGAGCGCGGCCAGGTAGGCGGCGCGCTGCTCAGCGTCCGGTGAGGGCACCGCGGCCGCCGTCGCGCTCGCCTTCGGCGCCGGCGCGTCCTCGGTGGCCACCTTCGCCACGGTGGCGATGACGGCCAGGACGAGCACGGCCGCGACGACGATCACCACCGTCAGCGGGCTGGTCTTCTTCGCCGGCGGCCGCGGCGGCACGGGTGGCGGCCCCCACTGCTGAGGCGGCGGGGCGGCGTACGGCTGCTGCGGTGGCCACTGCTGCGGCTGCTGAGTCGGAGGCATGCGCCGGACACTACGCCGCGCACCGTTCCAAATCGTCCGGTTCCGTCCGGAGGGACGCCCGAAATGTGGCGTCCTGCATCACCGAAATGGGCTCGCCTGGTGCGAGCCCCAGCACCACCCCAGCTCGGCCAGGCGCCGAGCGACCACCCCCGCGAGTCCCCTGGAGGGTCCGCATGTCCCTGTTCATCCCGTCGACGACGCCCGGGGCGATCATCGGCTACACCAGCCGAGGCCCCATCCGCCTCATGGCAGGCGGATCCGGCGAAGGCGCACCGGCGCCCGCCGCGCCGGCGTCCGACCCGAGCCAGCAGCAGGCACCGCAGGGCCAGGCGCCCGCGACCACGCCCGCTCCCACGGCCGCGCCGCAGTCCACCGATCCCGCGAGCCAGGCGCCCGCACCTCCGTCCTGGACACCGCCGCCCCCGGTCCCCCCGATCCCCCAGCCGCCCGCGCAGGCCGCACCACCGGCCGACGACGGCACCCGGGACGTCTCCCGCCTCCCCCAGTGGGCGCAGAAGGAGATCGCCGACCTCCGACAGGAGAACGCCAACCGGCGGGTCGCCGCGCGCACCGCGGTGGTCGCACAGCACGCGTTCGCGGCCGCGCCCACGCTCGGCGTGAACGGGCACGCGCTGCTGCAGTCGCTGCCGTTCCAGGCCGCGGCCGCCGAGCTCGACCCGGCCGCGCCGGACTTCAACACGCAGCTCGCCGCGAAGATCAACGAGATCTTGCAGGCGAACCCGTGGATGGCCGCCCAGCAGTCCGCAGCCCCGACCCCGGCACCTCCGCCGGCCTCCGGGGCGCCCATGGGCACCACACCTCCACCGCCCAGACCCAACTCTCTGGAGGCCGCCATCGCGGCCCGACTCGGAAGGTAGGAAACCGCCATGGCTGTGTCCCTGGCCGAGGCCAAGAACAACGCCGTCGACGACATCGACGTGGCCGTCATCGACGAGTTCCGCAAGGGCAGCGCCGTCCTCGACGCGCTGATCTTCGATGACGCCGTCAACCCGGCCGGGGGCGGCGCCACCCTCACCTACGGGTACCGGCGCCTGGTCACCCAGCCGACCGCCGCGTTCCGCCAGCTCAACACCGAGTACACGCCGCAGAACGTCACCACCCAGCGCTACACCGTGGACCTGGCCGTCCTCGGTGGGTCGTTCCAGGTGGACCGCGTGATCGCGCAGATCGGCCCGGCCGCGTCCGGCACCGTGTCGCTGAACATGACGCAGAAGATCAAGGCGGCGCAGACGCTGTTCCAGGACACCGTGATCAACGGTGACACCGCGAGCGACGCGAACGCCTTCGACGGCCTGGACAAGGCCCTCACGGGCAGCTCCACCGAGTTCAACGCCGCCAAGACGACCGACTGGACGTCCATCGCCAGCGGCAACGACACCGCCTTCGCGGCGCTCGACGTCCTCGACGAGTTCCTGTCGATCATGGACGGCACCCCGACCGTCATCCTCGGCAACACCAAGGCCCTGGCCAAGGTCCGTGCGATCGCCCGCCGCTCCGGGATGTACACCCGCGACCCGATCGACGGGCTGATCGGCGCCGGCGGCCGCCCGATCGAGCGGGAGACCTACGGCGGAATCATCTTCGCCGACCCCGGCAACAAGGCCGGGTCCAACAACCCGATCATCCCGATCAGCACGAGGACCGTCGGCGGCTCGTCCACCACGGGCCTGACCGACCTGTACGCCTTCAGGGTCGGCCTCGACGGGTTCCACGGCGTGTCCACCGTCGGCGGCCAGCTGGTGCGCCAGTGGCTGCCGGACTTCAACAGCGCGGGCGCGGTCAAGACCGGCGAGGTCGAGCTCGGCCCCGTCGCCGTCGCGCTCAAGTCGACGAAGGCGGCGGCCGTCCTCCGCAACATCAAGGTCCAGTGAACGACACACCCGACGGTGAGGTGCGCAACGTCGCGGCCGCCCCCGCCATCACCGTCGCCACCGACGACGGGCCGCAGCCGCTCGACGACGTCCTCGCCGACCTCAGCAGCGGCGACCGCCTGATGGCCGGCGCCGCGGAAACGGTCGCCGACTCCACCGCCACCGACGTGGACGAGCTGGTGGCCGACTTCAACACCCTGCTCGCGGCCCTACGGACAAGAGGAGTCATCACGTGAGCGTCAACATCACCGCGCCGAACGAGGACTACACCGGCGAGGTCGCCGGCGTCTCCTTCGTGAAGGGCCGGGCCAGCGTCGACGACCTGCCGGAGACGTCGCGGGCGTACTTCGAGCGGCACGACTACAAGATCGAGGAGTCCGGCGGCCAGCAGGAGGCGAAGACCGACAAGCCGGCCGCCGCCCGCAAGCCCAGCCCGGGCCAGTGAGCGTGCGCGGGTGGGCGTCGGAGGTCCGCCCGCCCGCGCACCCGAGGGGAGGTCGCCATGGCGTACGCCACCGCCGATGACCTGATCGACTACCTCGACCCGGTCCCCGATGACGCCGAGCTGCGGCTCGTCCGCGCCTCACGCGTCATCGCCCGGGCGATCCGCACCGCGGTGTACGACGTCGACGACGACGGCCAGCCGACCGACCAGAAGGT